>CAVZQK010000022.1:0-1119590 GCA_963777355.1 uncultured Chloroflexia bacterium | reverse complement strand
CAGCGCAAGAGTGCTCATACTCACCTGCTAGAAAAGCAAAATATATGGCTTACTCTTGCAGAAGGGATACCGAACACTCAAGAAGAAGCAAGTTTGCAACAGATACTTGCGAATTTAGTAGTTCAATCGGAAGCGCTTAAAGGGCAGGCAGATACGTATGCCCTGCTGCCTCTTTATCAAAAAAATCTCAGTGAGAAGCAAAAAGAACAAGAGAGACTTGTTCTTGAAAAACAAACCTTTCTTGCCCAGCAACGTACTTTGGGTTTTGATGAGGCAGCTTTTCAGGTGGCGCAGGATACTCTGGAGCAATTGCGTGAACGAGAAAGAGAACTACTTGAACAAGTCTATGAAGCTGGCAACGTATTAAAGGATGCTCAATCTCTGAAGTCATATGAGGAGGCACAAGTAAAGGCAATACAAGAAAATTATAGCCGCTTTAATGCCTGTCTTCGTGAATGTTTTAGAGAAGAATCTCTCTATGAGCATCTGGAGGAATTTCAAGAAGCATTTTTTTCAGGCGAATACCGCAGATGTAATGAGACGTACCACTGAATTGCTTATGTATGCGATTACAGATCAGTCCATTCTGGGGGTGAAATTTGATAAAGACGAGTTTCAATATCTTGATGCCAGGCATACTGCCTATTCTATCGCTCGCCTGTCCAGTGGCGAAAAAGCCCTGGTCGGCCTCTGTCTACGCATCGCTTTAGCTGAACAGGCGCAGACCATTGCTAAAATGGGCCGCGTCAAATTTCTGGTCCTGGATGAGGTGCTTTCTTCTTTGGACGAAGAACGCAGTGAGGCGGTGAAGCGCATCTTTGCAGATGTGTTACAACGCGGCATTTTTGAGCATATTATAATGATTACGCATCTTGATACGGTAAAGCAAAGCTGGCATACTGATGGCCTGGTGGTACAAAAACTGGATAGTAAAATAAGTGCGGTTGTTTCCGCCACCCCTGGCAGATTTCCTGCGTGAAGTTGCTCTCTAAAGATGCGACAACTTGTACCTGTTATAAAAAAAGTCCTCCCGATCTTGCTGGTAGCTATTTTTTCCAGTATAGATCAGAAGGACTTTTTTCGCTCACTTCTTCCGCAATTGCGGAAGAAGTTCTGCTATCGAAAATCGGGTGAATTAGTAGCGGTCGTTATATCCGCCGTTTCCACCGGAACGTCTCTGAAAGCCACCATTTCCACCGTTTGACTGGCGCTCACGTGCCTCGTTGACTGTGATGGTTCTGTTCCCCAGCAGGGTCCCATTTAACTGGGAAATGGCCCGCTGCCCATCTTCGTTATCGCCCATATCGACGAAGCCGAAGCCTTTGCTGCGCCCGGTCTCACGATCAGTAATCACGGTTGCAGAAGTTACGGGTCCCACCTGCTCAAAGAGGCTGGTCAGATCCTGTTCGTTTGTTTGGTAGGGGAGTCCCCCAACATAAAGTCTCATCGTTTGCAATGCTCCTGTGTTCACAATTCATGTCACGCTCGAAGAAACCGTTTCTCACAGAAGCGTTGCCATCAATATTTGTGATCTCATACACTTATATTAACACACACTCTCGATCCCTTATTCCCTAATGATGGCTCTTTTTTCTTTTCATTGCAAATAGTGCAAAACTGGTGGAAAGATAAATCTCTCAATTTATGTTGAATGGTTCTGCTTGCTTGAGTAAGGGGATACTGAGTATAAATGCGCTGCCCAGACCGGAGCTGCTGCTTATTTCGATAGTACCTTGATGCTCCAGAAGAATAGTCTGAGCAATCGCCAGGCCAAGTCCACTTCCATGCTGTTCTCGTGTGCGGGCAGATCGGTAAAAACGCTCAAAGATATGTGGCATATCCTCGGCGGCAATACCAATGCCGGTATCTTTAATCGTGATAAGCGCCCATTGTTCATTTATGCTAAGCAGCAGTGAGACTGTTCCTTCTGGTGGCGTATATTTCAACGCATTATCTATTACTGCTATGAGAGCCTGCTTGAGCAGATCAAGGTCTCCAAGTACTTGAACAGGCGTAATATTTTGTAACAACAAGCGTGGTTGTCGTTTGCCCTCTCCTTCTTCGCTCTGCACTTTTGAGGGCTGATACTGGCGAAATATCTCTAGCAGAAGACTGTCCAGGTCGATTATCTGCATACGTGCGTGTCTCTTGCGCGGATCGTCCTGTTTTGTGGCATCGGAATGGGCCAGTGTCAGAAGATCATTTATAAGCCTGCGCATGCGGTCCGCTTCAACTTTTGTATCAGCAAGAGCTTCCTGGACCTCTTCTGGAGGAAGATCTGAGGCTTTTGTAAGCAGATCCAGGTTACAGCAGATAGAGGTAATCGGTGCCCGAAGCTCGTGCGAAGCGTCCGCAACAAAGCGCTGTTGATAGGCATAGAGCTGTTCAAGATGATCTAACATAGTATTAAAGGTTTTTGCTAGGTGTGAAAGTTCATCGTATCTTTTCTCCGTCTGATGAGGAATGCGCCGACCAGACTGGCGTTCCTGGCTGATGTTTTGCGCGATCTGAGTCATCTGTTGTACTCGTAGCAGTACTCCTCTGGTAATCAGCCAGCCGCCTAAAGCCGCGAGGAGAAGTATCACTATACTGCCATTGAGCAGAATCTGTTTGACCTCGTTCAACGAATGAGCGATATCCTGCTCAGAATGTGCAGTCTGGATAATATGAAGTTCTCCCATTACATCATTTGTAAGCGTGTAGACGCGGGTTTGCTGACCTTGATAGGTGATGATACTATAGATGCCGTCATGCGCTTCAGGTTTGGCCGCCGCTCTCTTTAAGAGACTATATGCCGCGTTTTTGTCCCAGGGTACAGGGCTGGAATATGTTGTGGCAACTGAGGTCTGGAAGGACCCTTGCGTATTGCTATCGGTTGTCGCTAGCAGGTGCATCTGACTATCAAAAACTTCTATTGCGACCCCTTCCATACCTCTATCCGTAATGCCTGGGAGAAGAGTAGGAAGCATGTTCTGCCCCAGAATATATTTCCCCAATTTTACACTTGCTGCACGGCTCCTTAATGTGCTATCCAGATTTTGATACGCCTGCTGTTTCTCCTGAAAGAGGACTATGCTCCCAAAACACCACAGCGCCAGTGCCAGGAGCAGAACGTAGAAACAGGTGAGTCGTACTTGTAGTGGAATGTAGAGATGCATAGGCTTTTCTCCTGGCTTAGCTGCTGAGACGAAGAACATATCCCGCGCCTCGTATTGTCTGGAGGAGACGGGCTTCTCCCTCTTGTTCCAGCTTAGAGCGCAGATGCGCGATATAGACTTCCAGAACATTTGGTCCCCCCTCGAAATCCTGGCCCCAGATGCGATCTAGCAGGAGGCCGCGCGTGAGCACGATGCGGGGATTGCGCAAGAAAAGCGAGAGTAGTTCGTATTCAGTGGTGCTGAGATCAATGAGGCGATCTCCACGTCTGGCTTGCCGTGTGGCACTATCCAGTTCCAGATCTGCAAAATGCAATATTTCGCGTGGAATATCATTAAGTGAATGATAGCGGCGCAGCAATGTTTTGATTCGTGCTAACAATTCTGCTAAAGCAAAAGGTTTAATTAAGTAGTCGTCCGCTCCCGTCTCCAGCCCCTGCACGCGGTCTGCAATAGTATCTCGTGCTGTAAGCATCAAGATGGCAATATTTCGATGCATAGTACGCAGTCGCGTACAGGCTTCAAGACCATCCATCTGTGGCAAGAGACGATCCAGAATCACCAGGTCAGGTGGCTTGTTCTGGACCTGCGAGAGCGCTTCTTCCGCGTTCGCTGCTGTTGAGACCTTATATCCCTCATAGGTCAGCGTCCGTCGCAAGGCGCTTGTGAGACGAATGTCATCATCGACAATAAGAATGAAAGCATTCATGGCTTTTCTTTCTGCACCGTATTCAGGAGCCAGGACTTGTCTGGTAGTGCCATAGAATCGTACCATTGTCAATACTCAATGTATAGATGATACCAGTATCAGTACTTATTGAAAGCAGTTGTTTGCTGAGCGTCGGTGGATTGAAAACATTGCCATTGATAGAGCTACTCCAGAGCAATCTACCATCTCCCATGTTTAATGCGTAAACAGCACTTTGCTCTGCTGCACCAATGCTATAGAGAATGCCTGAGTTTAATAGTGAGCTAACCGGATTTCCCTGAATTGTATTTTGCCAGAGTGTTTGTCCGTTGCCGCTTTGTAGCGCCATAAGAACTGTGTTATTTTGATCTGCTATAGAGAGAATACTGGCATAGATAACTCCCTGCGAGACTTGAAACCAACTGGCAAAGCTATTATTTCCTGCTAGCAGGCTCTTCTGCCATAGGACTGCGCCATCGCTGGTACGTATTACGTACAGAGAGGGTTTCCCTACTTTTTGTGGAAGCTTTGCATGCTGAGTTGCGCTGCTTATGAAGGCGTTCATGGCAAGCGCTAGAGGAAAATGTCCAGGCTTGCTAGCCGTTGGCGTTCCGAGAGAGATTTGTGTTGCCATAAGATAAAGAATCCCATCAGTAATTTGTAGCGGCTGTAGGGATATATTTGTCGCAATCTTCTGATTCCAGATCGCATGACCGTCTCTCATGCGTAAAGCCGAGAGTGTTCCCTGTGAGCAACAGATATAGAGCACGCCTCCTTGCAGCAGAAACGTATCGGTTGTACCGCCTGGATGATTCCAGACGACAGAACCATTGTCTGCTCGTAAGGCATAAACGTTGATAGGCTGATTGCCAATATTCATACTTAAGTAGAGGATAGTATTGACGAGGAACGGTTTTTGATTAGTCGTTCCTGTAATATGCCATATCGTTGTACCATTCCCGGTTTGTAGCGCTGTAAGGCCGTCTTCTTGTGCTGCTATATAGACCTGATTGCTGCCGACTATTGGTTGATAGATATAACTGTTACTGCGATAGCGCCAGATCTGTATTCCATCACTGATACGGAGGGCAGAAAGATAGGCTGGTCCGTTTTGACCAACATAGGAGCTGACATAGACAATGCCCTGTTCGACCAGTGGTAATTCTTCGATTGCACCTTCCACTCTCGTATGCCAGAGAAGGGAGCCATTGTTGGCACGAAGGGCATAGATGCCCTGATTTATAGTGCCAGCGTAGATTACGCCATTACTAACGATACTATTAACGGTATTACCCGGCACTCCAGAAATAGCGCTTCTTGTGATAGGCGTTGGAATTGTTCTAGTTATCACAGAATGATTGGCTGGAGCGGGTGAGGAAAGAGGTTGCTTGAACGCTTGACCACAGGCGATGAGTACACAGATAAGTATAGAACTGAGCAATAAGAAACGTATATGGAAAGATTGTCGGTTTGAACCCTTGTGCATAAGAACCTCCTCATACTGATGCCGGATGCTTCTTTTTTAAGGCATTTCTCTATTTCTATAGACTCTTTAATAGAAATGTAATATGCATACCTGAAATGAAGCTGAAACAGAGCACGAGGAGTATCTTTTTGTTCAAGCCTCGTTCATTAAGAGGAATTGCGCCGTAATATGATCGGTAACAAGGATGTTCGCGATTCCAGCTTTGAGGGCCGCCCGGATTGCAGGTATATAGGATGGGCTCCCACCGGCAATAAGAATAACTTTCGTGTTGTTCTGCCGAATCCTCTCTTTTAAACGGGGAATCTCCAGGCCTGAGAGGGTGTAAGGAAAGGGATCAACCATTTCATTGATGCATTCTCCTTCTTCGTTAAATACCCAGTGGTTGATGTCTACTACTGGATGATAGGCATCTATGACGTTTAGTTGGTCCCATGAGAGGGTGCCGCTTTTGACCATCTCGTCGTTGGTATGGGGCGTCCAGATTCCTGTTACCAGTACGTTGGCTCGGAGCATCATCTCATAGGCCTCTCTGATAATAGGCAATTGACGCGTCTCTTGTAAGAGTCTCTGATTAGGAAAGAATGCAGGACAGGGGAACCAGAGGTGGTTTGCTCCATAGGCCGCAGCAATATCATATGCGATGAGATTCGCATCTCCTATGCTGGTGTGCGATTCCACAAATCCTATGGTGGCGACTACTTGCATATGGGGGAGCACTTTGGTCGGCTTTAAATAACGCACAAGGTTGCGCATGAATGTTCTTCCACCAGAAACTGCAAGGATATCGGAATCGGTTAGCATCTGGTCAAGATAATCAGCCGCAGCACCGGCAATTTCTTTTACTACATCATCCAGCAGATCATTGCCCGTGTACATATTCATATTGCGTCCCGCAACTAAAATAAGATCCTCAAGGCCGAGTTGCATCCTGACTTCTCGGGAGAGATTGCGCAGATACCCGGTACGTAAATCAGGTACAATTGATATACGCACAATGTTTCGATCTTTGGCTTTCTGAAGCGCTTTGCTGACCGTCTGTCGGGAGCAAAACTCCATCTCTGCAATGGTCTCTTGTGAATGCCCATCTTCATAATACATATAGGAGATTTTGCGTAAGAAGCGGTCATCAGTTAGCAGCCTTGCTTCGCTATTACTTCCCTGGCTATTTTCTGGCACGTCGAATCTTCTCCTTTTACAACACTTCTACCTGGCTAAGAAAAAAAGCATACTGTCTAAAAATCTGTCTCTCTGTACACTCTTCCTATTTTAGCTATCATAGGTTCTGCCTGTACTAGCATACCGTATATTGCGCTAAACGACAAGATCTTTACATGAGTTTTCCCTGGAAAATGAATAAAGATGAATAAATAGAATCAAAAAATTGTCCTTTGCTCTTTTATAGACCAGGAACAACACGCTGTTTTTTTAAAACAAGATGAGAATATGGAAAAAATTTGCGAAACATAAACATTGTGTAAAAAAATAGCCATGAATGTTCGATATGCAAAAAATGTAGCAGCCGTAGACAGAAAACAAAATATTGAGAAAAAGTATGCCACTACTGAAAAATGAAACATCTGGAGAAAATGCTATAATTCTACCAATTTTGAGAAAATGTATTGAATTTGACGTTTGTTCTGTTATACTTATCTCAGAGCAGAAATTTGTACGGCGAATCGATCCGGGCTAAACGAAATCTGGATATGTAGAAGCACTGATGTTCTGCGCGAAAGATTTCACGATGAAGAAGGAAAATTTGTATGAGAAACTCACCTCGCTTTACGGTAGAAAAACAACGGGTTCTGGTACCCGTTGGTGAACCTTGCCCTTTTGGGTGCCGGTATTGTTATACGCGGGGAGGTGAAGTCGGTGTTTCGCATCTCAATGTAGAGGATATTCTTGTCCCTTTTCATCAGTTTGCCCACACTACTGCTTTTGAGACCATTCAATTTGGTTATGATAGCGATCCCTTTGCTCGCCCCGAACGCGGCTTGCGTATGTTAAAGCAGTTGGCTAAGTTGCATAAGCATGTGAACTTTAGTACAAAAGCTGCCCTTGATAGTACTACTCTTGCCGGTTTGGCTGATATTCAAACTTTTATGGATACTCTTGGTACAACGTTGAGCGCTCTTGTCTCCCTCAGTTGCTGGGAATTTGCACCTTTTGTAGAACCACATACTCCTTCCCCTGCCGCTAGAATTATGACCGCTATTGATTTAAAGCGCATCTCTATTCCCGTCTTCATTTCGGTACGTCCAATCTTGCCCCATGTACCCGATAGTGAATATGAACGTATTGTGGATGAAGGCATCTACGCGGGCTGTGAAGGTTTTATTTTAGGACCACTCTATGATGATGCAAAAGGCAAGTTTGCGCGTTTTGTTCCTTCGGCTGCCCTTGCCGATGTTCCTGGACAGACGAAGAAGGTGCCCTGGTCCGCTCATGCTCCTACCTGGACACGCTACGAGGATACTACACGCCTGCAACGCTTTCTGGAAATGATTGAGCAGAAGGGTGGGCGTTCTTTTGTCTCCTCTGCGGATGCGGTCTCTCTGGTCCAACAAAAGGAGTATGTGGCGTGATCGAAGTCGAGTTGAAGTTTCAGCTTCCCCCTCAAGTGCAAAAGCACCTGCGTGAGCAGGTGGATTTTCTACCTTCAGTACGCTTGATAAGCTCTACCGAGCAGGTGGATCACTATTATGATACAACCAATTTCACTTGCTTGCAGCAGGCGGTGTTCCTGCGCGTGAGGAATCAGACGCAGCTAGAGATCAAATATCATGAGTTCGCTGACCCTCTACATACGCACGCTAGCGAGCAGGTCTTCCCATTGCTGGCAGAGCCAACTCAGGTGGCTGCTTTGAATGATCTTTGTGCTCGTTTTATTCCGGGATGGCAAAATGCTGGCTCCGTGCAAGAGGCACTGGCTAGAAATGGACTGGTGGAATTTGCTCGCATCTCGAAACAGAGAAGGCAATATAGCTATAAACATATTTTTCTCTTTCTCGATCAGGTTGACGCGCTGGGAAATTTCCTTGAGTTAGAGTCTTTCTGCGAAGAAGAGCAGGAAGTAAAGCATACGGAAGCAGAGCTGCGAGCAGTGCTTTCCGATTTCTTTTTACCCTGGTTGCGACCAATATCTATAGGGTATGTAGAACTCTGGCTCCAGCGCTATCTGCCTCAGGTGTATCGGCTGGGAAAATACCAGGAGCTGCATAATCCTGAATTCGTTTGAGTGTTTTTTCAGTAGGAAAAGAGGACTGCCTGTTAGTAAACAGTTTCTCTTAGTCTATGTATAGAAGATATATTTATATGTATTTCCATAGGGAAATAATAGAAGCAGGAGTGATGAATGCAAAAGGAAAGTGTATTTCAGAGCAGGGAAAAACAGATCGTTCCCACGCTTCAACAGATACGGCGTACTTATAAAACAATTACTCTGCGCGAGGTAGCGGATGCCGCTGGTGTCTCGCCAGGAGTAGAGTATCTCATGGAGATCGGTGGGTCGGTTCGGGAAGAAGATGCTACAAAGATTCTTGCTGCTTTTTCTTATCTCTGTGGCAAGCAATATACCTTTGAGCAGGTAAAAGTGAATATTGCAGATCGCAGAGGATTCCGTCGGGGGAGAGACGATTAGATCATGGTTGCTTGTTTTAAACACCTTCTACAGACTGGGTAAGATACCGAGATGTGGAAGGTGTTTAAGCTGTTTTGCTCTTTCTGGAATTTACTGATCTAGAGTTTTACTGGTAATGAACGTAGGCCCATGATCAGTGTCCCAGGTCTCCAGATAAGATCTTTTTCCTCGACTGCCAGGTGTATTTTCGGCATCCGTTGAAGCAACGTTCCAATCGCAATCTGACCTTCCAGGCGGGCCAGTGGCGCTCCAAGACAGTAGTGAATCCCTTTGCCAAAGGCGAGGTGAGCATTATTTTTCCGCGTGATATCTAACTCATCAGGATCAGAGAAAGCTTCGGCATCATGATTGGCTGAGGCTAAAAGAACGAGGAGATATTCCCCCCGTCGAATCAGTTTCCCATCGAGTTCTACATCTTCGGCTGCCCAGCGCTGTGTCGCTGTCATTAATGGACCATGAAAACGCAGAAATTCTTCTATTGCAGACTTGATCAGGTCGGGATGCTCTTGTAGCTCCGTCATCTGTGCTGGATGAGTCATGAGGGCTAGCATACCATTGCTGATCAGATTGACTGTGGTCTCGTGTCCGGCAACGAGCAGCAAGAAGACCATTGCGATTAACTCGTCCCCCGAAAGGTTATCTCCCGCCTCTTCACTGCGAATGAGCAGACTCAGCAGATCATCCGCGAGATTCTTGCGCTTTTCGTTAATCAGAAAATCGAGGTAGTTGCGGAATTCATTGATCTGCTCTCTGCGACTTTTGAATTCCTCTGGATCACCTGAAGCTTCAATGACGTTATTTGACCAGGCGCGAAACTTCATCTGGTCTTCCGGTGGTATACCCAGCATCTCTGTGATAACAATAATCGGCAATGGGAAGGCAAAGGCATCGACAAGATCCACCTCTTCTTTGTCCTGGATCTTGTCCAATAAATCGTTGGCGATCTCTTGAATACGTCCTCGCCACTGCTCTATCAAACGCGGTGTGAACGAAAGGCCGACCAGGGAGCGTAGCCGTGTATGATCTGGTGGATCAGCTCCCAACATGTTGCGGCTAAATGCAAATGCCGCCTGGTTATGCCCCGGCTCCTGCTCTTGCTGGCGTTGCGCAGGAAAGAATTGCTGAAGCTCTTCACGCGTCATTGCATGTTGCGGATCTTTCACAAAGCGTGAATCTCGCAACACTTTTTCTGCATCCTCATAGCGCGTAATGAGCCAGCCCTTGCGATTGCCAGGGAAGTCTGCCTCATGAACTGGATCTTCTGCACGCACCTGCGCAAAAACGGGATAGGGATCTGCCTTGAATTTCGGGGAATTGAGATCTATTGCATATGATTTTGCCATCGTGTATTTCCAATTCTAAAGTAGCTGAAATGTTTTTCTTGTCTAACACTTTTACTATAGGTCATGAAATAGGAAAAAGCAAGGGTATAGTATAACCAAAAAGAACTACGCTGTTTCAAATGGAATAGAATGGTTTATATCATGCTCTTTTTAGCTTAAAAAAACCTTTTCTGGTCTTTTATTTCTTTTATTGTATACCTGTGAAGGTCATAATAAATAGGTAACATCATTTGTAGCGATGTGTATAGTAGTAAAGAGGTTGCATGTAGGAATCTCTACGTAGCAGTTTCTTTTTCTCGTCTGGCAGTTGTCCATTGTACTTGAGAGCGATTAACGAAAAAAGGAGTTGTAGGACGGGCGTATGAGCGCACCTCTGCTTGTCAGTAGTGCCTTTTCCCTGTGACGCATTTCATTCTAGTTTCTCAGAAAACGAGCGTACAGCAAGTTGTCTCTAATATGAGACGGAAAGAAAGGATGTTATTTCATGAATCGTTATCTAAGAGGATGCATTTCAAGATGGATGGCGGGTTCTGTGATAGCGGGTATGCTGGCAATGTCTGCGCTTTTCCTCTCCAGTACTCCACTCTTTGCAGCCGCATGTAATCCTGGCGGTGCTGCACTCGATGCTACGAGTGCGGCGCAAAGCTGCGATATGTCTATTACTGCTCAAGTCAATCCTGGTCTCTTGACTCTGAGTAATGATGCCTCTGCTACGGTGGCTGGAAGTCCATTCACCCTTTCAGGAGCCAATATTGCGGGAACATTCACGTTTACTAGCGTTGTAAAAGATCATAGGGGAAGTACATCAGGTTGGGCACTCGCGGCGGCTTCTGCGGGCCTGGTCAATGGGTCGGTGACTATACCCATAAATCTTACGGCTGCCGATGCTGCCTCTAGTTGTACGAATGGTACCTGCCCTGCCACTACCTTTGTTGCTGTTTCGCCTTTGACTACAACTGCTGCCACCTTTTTGCATACTGCGCATGGCACGCTCATCGATGGCGATTACACGAATAAAACCGATGGGACATTTACTATTCCTGCCGGTTCACCATCTGGAAGCTATGCTGGTACGATTACCGTTACTCTTTCAAATTCCTTCTAGGATATGTCTGCAAAGAGGGTTCTTAGGTCCCCTGGAACATATTCTTCGTTTCGGAAGGTGTGATCTATAGGGCAAGGGAGAGGAGCAATATATTGTCCTCTCCCTTCTTGAGGAAATAGGAAGGTGCGTAATGATTGCTTCTTTGTCTACTTCTTCCCGGTGGAGGCTGCTACGTTCGCTATTTGTCCTCTCCATGCTTACTATCGCATTGGGAACCGGGGGAGGGGTCTCTCATGCCGACAGCGGTACGGCCCACTTTAGCCTTATGCCAACATTTGCTCCTCCCTATAATAAGGCCCCCAGGGCCTATTTCATTTATGATAGCACGCTTGGCTCTCGGATTTCCGATAGTATCCATGTGACAAATGATGGGACTGCCACTGGCACTGTAAGCTTGTATGCCACTGATGCGGCTACTGCACAGACAAGTGGTACGACTTTTTTGTCTCGTACTGCTACTCGCCATGATGTTGGTGCTTGGATTACGTTAAGTAGTACTGCGCTTACCCTGAAGCCTGGGCAGAGCAAAGATGTTCCTTTTACGCTGATTGTTCCCAAGAGTGAACGTGCTGGCCAGCATGGCGGTGGTATTGTTGCCGAAAATGCGAATCAACTGCTTGCCTTACCGCATTCACGCTCAAATATTATTCGTCTTAATCTACAGTCTTTGACGGCTCTAGGGGTTCTTGTCAATCTGCCTGGACTTACATCAGAGCAGATGATTGCAGGCGGAATCAGCTATGATACGAAAAGCCAGTATCAACGGCTGCTGATCTCACTTATGAATATGGGGACGCAACTCTTGTCTCCCTCAGGATATTTGCAGGTGAAAGATGATCAAGGGCAGCTCGTGCAAAATCTGACTTTGAATCTCAGAACATTTTTACCTCTGACGTCTATTAACTATCCTGTCTATATTCAAAACAAAGTCCTTCCTCTCGGCAAAAAATATACTGCAATTTTGCTCTTGAACTATGGACATAATCATGTTTTGAGCTATAAGACGACCTTTTCGACGGTTGTAGCATCTAAGGCGCAATTTGCCACCCTGGCTCAGAGTATGATTGTGGTTCCAAATCCTACGGTGAATAAGTTGAATCTTCGTGATTATCTTATTATCATCGTTGCTGGGTTTCTTGGCTTGAGTGCTCTGTTCTTCTGGGGAAAAAAGATTGCTGATGTCGTTAGTCGTCGCCGCCTGCAAAAGAGCTAAGGACTTGCCAGGCCTTTTTCTCTTAAAGCAAAGTGCCTCTCCTCTGCTTTTATGCATTTTGAGTTGTGTCTCAGGGCAGAGGAGAGACGCTTGCGCTAGCGTATACTAATGAGATTAAAATGTTATGAGGATGGTTTCTCTTTCTTCCACATTTCTCCCCTGTTTAAAGAAGAGTCCTTGCTTGTTATGTCTCCTCTATACAGCTATACTGTTTCTGCGCTACAATGATTACTAAAGCTTGTATGATTGCTGCTTTGTATTTGCCAGGGATGCATGAGGTTATCGCATGGAACGATTAGCATTTCATCAGCGCTTACATCTGGAACGCATAAAACGTGGTTGGTCGTTAGACTATCTCGCTGAGAAGGCTAAAGTGGAGCCGAAAACGGTGGGACGCTGGGAGAAGGGTGAGCGTATTCCTCGCTCACAAAATCTGCAAAATCTCTGTGATGTGTTAAGTATGACTCCTGTAGAGCTTGGATTGCTTGAGATGCAAGCCCTACGTTCTGCAAAATCTCCTTCGTTCTCTGCCTCCCTGTCTTCCTCGCTGCTGCTAAATCAGGCCCTGGAAGAGCTCACTGAAGGACAGATGGAGCAGGAACCGCTCCATACGCTTGTTCCCCCACAACTCTATCACGAGATTCCTCGTGTCTCCTCTCTGACTGGCCGCAATGATGAGCTTTCAACTCTACGGCAGTGGATGCTCACGGATTCCTCTCACGTTGTTGCTGTGCTGGGCATTGGTGGGGTTGGTAAAACTACTCTCGCTGCTACCCTGGCGGAAAATGTGCGCCCTTCCTTCGCCCATGTGTTCTGGTCTACGCTGAAAAATGCTCTCCCCCTGGACCAGCTGTTGTCTCAGTGTATTCAGGTTCTCTCTGGTCGCGCCTATGCCAACCTGCCAACTCAGGTTGAGGAGCAGATCTCTTTTCTGATTCATTATCTCTGTCAGCAGCGTTGCCTGCTTGTTCTAGACAATATGGAGTCGATCTTGCAGGTTGGCCGCACTTCAGGGATCTTCCGGGAGGGCTATGAGCAGTATGGTACCTTGATTCGCCGCTTCGGGGAGAGTCAGCATAAGAGTTGTTTACTCCTGACCAGCCGAGAAAAACCGGCTGAAGTCGCTCTACTGGAAGGTCCAATGGCCCCTGTACGTTCGCTGCAACTCCAGGGTCTTAATCTGCCGACTGGTCGGGATCTTCTCCACAAGAAGGGTCTCTCAGACTCAGAGGCCGCTATGGCGACGCTGGTGAAACGCTATTCGGGCAATCCTCTGGCTTTGCACCTGATTGCTGAGCCGATTCACGCTCTGTTCGGGGGGAGTATCTCGCGCTTTTTGCATGAGGGTGAGATGTTCTTTGGCGACCTCGACGATCTCCTCGCTCAGCAATTGCGTCGCCTCCCTGAGCGTGAATATGCATTGTTATGCTGGCTGGCTATCGAGCGCGAACCGGTCTCTCTTGAGCAACTACGCGAGAATATGATGCAGTCCTTTTCGCGCAGAGTGTTGCTAGAGGATCTTACGTCTCTCTGTCGCCGCTCGCTTATTGAGCAACCTTCTCCTACTCTCTTTACGCTCCAACCTGTAATTCTAGAATATGTCACGGCTACATTGGTAGAACGCTTTGTCGAATCTTTCTCTTCAGAACTTACCTCTCCCTGGACCGATTATGCACTGACACAAGCTCAGGCTCACGATTATGTGCGTGAGAGCCAGACCCGCTTCCTCATGGCTCCTGTGGCCCAACGTCTGCTAGAACGACGTACAAAGCAAGACCTTGTGCGCATTTTTCAGTTAGCTCTAGAGACTGAGCGCCGTTTCCGCCCCAATCAGAGCAATTATCTCGCCGCAAATGTGCTGAATCTGCTGGCTTATATTCAGGCTGATATGCGCGGCCTGGATTGTTCTGATCTGGTCATCTGGCAGGCTCACCTCCAGGTTGCCCTTTTACCCTCTACAAATTTCTCACGTGCGACGTTTATTGCATCGACGTTTATAAATACATCGGGCAATGTGCTCTCAACTTCCTTTAGTCCTCAGCATAACCTGCTTGCTATCGGCACGGCTACCAATGAGGTCTGGCTCTGTGAGTCCGCAGGTGGCACTCCTTTGTTTACCTATCGCGATCATAAAGATGGTGTCTGGTCGGTGGTCTTTAGTCCCAATGGACGGTTTCTTGCCACGAGCAGTGACGATCAGACGATTATCTTATGGCATATGCAAAAAGATATTCAGGCTCAGCGCTCCGAGAGGCAGTTTCTGGGCCATACCAATCGTATTAAGTCGGTGGCCTTTAGTCCCGATAGCCGCTTGTTAGCGAGCGGAAGTGATGATTTCACGGCCCGTATCTGGTCGGTAACTTCTGGCGAATCTCTCCATATTCTCCGGGGCCATACCGGACGGATCTGGTCGGTGGCCTTTAGCTCTGATGGCCGCCAGCTAGCAACTGCGAGTACAGACCAGACCGTCTGTCTTTGGGATGTGGCTTCAGGAATCTGCCAGACGATTCTGGTCGGCCATCAAGGCTGGGTTTTATCTGTCTCGTTCAGTCCCGATGGCACGCTGCTGGCGAGCAGCGGTGACGATCAGACGATCCGGCTCTGGGACCTGGCTTCTTTTACGGTAAGTAAGGTGCTACACGGTCATGCTGCTCGTGTGCGTTCTCTCTCCTTTCACCCCGATGGCTCTCTTCTCGCCAGCGCCAGTGAAGATCGTACGCTGCGTCTCTGGGATGTAGAGACGGGGGCCTGCCTGAATGTGTTGCGTGGCCATACGCATGGTGTGCGCTCGGTGGCCTTCAATCCATCAGGAACGGTGCTGGCCAGTGGCGCAGACGATCAGACGACGCGCCTCTGGGATGTGGTAAATGCTCGTAGTCTGAAGACGCTGCAAGGCTATACGCCGCGCCTCTGGGATCTGGCTTTTAGCCCTGATGGGCAGACGCTGCTAAGTGCTGGCGAAGATCAGAAAATGCGTTTGTGGCAGGTGCAGACAGGGGCGTCTCTCCGTGTTATCTCTGGCTGTGAGCATGGGGTGCGCTGTGTAGACTTCAGTCCCACCGGTGATCTCTTCGCCTCTGGCGGAGAAGACCGCACGATTCGCTTCTGGCAGATGACCTCTTCTACCAGTATTAAGACCTTGTCTGGTCACACTAACTGGATACGTGCGATTGCTTTTAGCGCAGATGGCTCGCTCTTAGCCAGTGGCAGTGAAGATCACGCCATTTTTCTTTGGGAAACGGGGAATGGGCGTCTTATCAAGCGGCTCCTGGGCCACACAAGCTGGATACGCGCCCTGGCCTTTAGCCCTGATGGTCAGACTATCGCAAGTTGTGGGGACGATAAAACGGTGCGCCTCTGGCAGACTTCCTCTGGCAACTGCCTCACCATTCTGGATGGACATACCAGTCAGGTGCGCTCGGTGGCCTTTAGTCCCGATGGTGCCTGGCTGGCCAGTGCGGGCGAAGATCGGACTATTTGTCTTAGAGATGTGGCGACCTGGAGTTGTCGCGTCCTCTCCGGCCACGAGGGCTGGATACGTGCAGTCGCTTTCAGCCCTGATAGCTCACAACTCGTGAGCGGTGGCGAAGACCAGACCGTCTGCGTCTGGGATGTGCAAACGGGTACTCGCCTGCACGCGCTCTCTGGTCATAGTGATCGTGTGCGTAGCGTCGCCTTTAGCCCGCTAGGTGACCTCTTCGCCAGCAGCAGCGACGATGGCTCGATCCGCCTCTGGCATCCCCAGACCGGTGCCTGCCTCAACATCCTCGCCAGCGAGCGCCCCTACGAACATATGCAGATTACCGCCGCTCAGGGCCTTACCGACGCTCAGAAGGCCACCCTGAAAGCACTTGGCGCTTTTGAATGAGTTATGCTTTTTTCCTGTTAAACTCCTTCTACATTTTAAAAGAAGGAGCATTTTTATGCCTTTTCAGATAGTATTTCACAATTTTCTTGATCTCAGTCGCTATTTCTGCCAGGATGCGATCCTGGTCGTTCCTTGAATCTACTGCTTTTCTATTGCGAGGTAATGCCTGAAATTTGCCATAAAACTCTTCTTTCCAATCATCCTCCGATACAGTCCTTAATAGTATAGGGATAACGATAGCCCCTTTCTCAGAGCGCTTTAATATCAAATCATACTCTTGTTCGTAAATAGCGGAACTAACGTAATCAGGAGTAATGAGTAAAATAACTATTTGAGCTTCATCTAGCTTTTTCTTGAGTGTTTCTTCTCTATCCTCCTGCACGTAAATCGCGTCGGTCCCAAATCTCAATTAGTTTGTTTCGCTTTTGAATTGCAAATGTTTGTATACTTCTTTAAGTAGCTTTTCATCTTTTTCAGATTCTGAGTAAGAAAAAAAAACTTTTACAGGCTTTTTCCCTGTTTCTCCTCCTGGTTTCCCCGTCTCGTTACTTCCCATTCCTTTCTCCTCTTGCGTTGCCTGTGTTGCTGAAGTAGTTACTTGTTGCATCGGGTTGCTTTTCACTATTGCGATTGTGACATTTTTCTTTCAGGTGAGGGCATACGCTCTTCAGTGACAAAATGTTGAATAAACGAATAGCGTAGATAGCTGAAAGCATTGCAGCATAGTTGTGATAACTGTCATCTTTATCGCCATCGGCGTAATCAGCAGACTCCCTTGACTACGAGTGAACGAATGTTTTTCCGTTCTTGCAGTGTGTAGTAGAATGCCATGCTTTCCATATCTAGCGCCAGAAGTTTTACTTTCCACCTGGTAAACTAATAATTGGAAATGGGCTATCTTTATGCACAGCGTTGCCCGAAGCCATTGGACCTATATAGCACTTCGGGCTGGTGGATCCGATATAGGGAAACTTCTAAACCATAGCGAAGTTACGTCCACCTTTTGTTCATCTATTAACCGTAAGCTTGACTGAGAAAGATGGTTCTTTTCCCTCTTGTAATTCTTGATACAACTTTCTCACATCGGGTACGTTTGTTGCTAAGTTCTTCTTTCTTATATGGCCTGGATCGTGTTTTTCTCTAGTAGTGGTGTTAATCAACCAGTCTCTTTGCTGATGCTTCGAGGCTGGACGAGGAATGTTGTAAGCCTTCTTTCTGCCAATCTTCAAAATCCTTTTGCGAATTGTAAGATGTCAATGGGCATATTGAATTGTCTTTGATATCAAATTTTTGTTCAGTTTGCCCTCTTTATTGGAACCATGCTTCCGCCATCAGAGAAAAAAGTTTTTTCCGCAACTATAATAGTCTCCTTGTCTAACTTTCTCTTTATTGCCGGCACAAATACCAGTCATGGCTGCAAATCGCAGCTGGAAACTGTTGTAAGAGGTTGCTAAAATCACTATGGTATCCATCGAGACCCATATTTGGCAACCAGCTTATAATGACACTTAGTGTTTCTTCTGCATTATTCTGGATAGTGCTATCAAAATAAGTCTCTTTTTATTTGTGGACTATATTTTTTTACAATACGGTATTCCATGCTCTTTAAGTACTTGCTTGAATGCTTTGGCCTCTTCATCCAGGGCACAAAGGATACAGACATCACAATATTCCATTTTTGTCGCGCCTTCTCTGTTCAATATTTTCTGGACCATACTCGCTTCTACTCACACTCTAATCCTATAAAATACCACAGGAATCTACAATAGAGCAAAAAGCGAACTTTCGTCTTATGCTGCCAGAAAAAACAGGAATGTTGCGAAAACTTGCCAGAAGTTTTTATGTTTTATCCCTGCTATTCGTCTTAGATATGATGAACAAAAGTGTGAAGTATAATAAACGTTCTTTCTTCTCATTTTTCTCCTATTACTTATGAAAAATGAGACGCTTGTCCCAAATCTTGTCTCACTGTTATCTTGTTCTTACAATTGCATATAGTCTAAATCTCCTGTCCGCTTTGTCCCGGCAAAAGGGACATTCTGGACATTCTATGCCCATGTCCGGAATGTCCTCCCAATGACCCCCCCAATGATCCCCCAATGACCGATAAAAGATAGGTAAGTGACCCCTAAAAGGGCTTCATCTGTCCGCTGTTCGCTGCTATCTTTAATGTATCAGCGAGCAAGGTTCTGGAGCCAGCGAACGTGAACTGTTTTTATACGTTCCCAGCGCTTTGCTCTCTGGGTTTGACACCTGGCAAGGCCCGCTGACGGCGTTCTCTGCAAAATTTTCAGATGTATCAATTTATAAATTCCTGATTTTTAGACCTATCAGTTTTATTAAAGGAGCGCAAGATGCTGACAACTGTCCCCTCTGTCTCTCTCTCTACAGCCATCCGTTTGTCCAGATGTCGATTGGGCGATGTTGTATAAACTTCTTCCTGGTGTTGTGACGCGTGCGGTCTATACGCTGCGTATCTCTCTCTGGTATGGACAGGAGGCTGATATTGTTGAGGATATCGTGCAAGAAACCCTTTTGCGCCTGCTCGAACGTATGCACAAGGCTGAGCGCGGTGAGGCTTCTCCTGTCTTCCAGTTTGAACGTATGGCGGCGGTGATTGCCTATAACTGCTGTCGAGACTTGCGCCGCCATGATCGGCGTGTCATTCATTTCCCGGCTTCTATCGTCGAGTTCGAGGACCGCTACCTCGATACTGTTCGTTCTCAGCACGATTGCTCGGATGATGCCATTGAGCTGGTATTTCTGGATGCGCTCTTCTCGCTTCTGGCCCGCGAGGTGGTGCAATTTCCGACAAAACAGCGCCGTGCTCTGCTGGTAGAACTGGCCAATACGATGTGTTTTGAGGAGCAGGTCTCGCCTTTGCAGCAGGCATTTCTTGCCCTTGGTATCGATCTGCGCGACTATCAGCAGCTTATTCCTGATACATTTAAGGCGCGTAGCCAGCATACGGCTCTGCTCTATTGGGCCTATAAGCGCATGGCAAAACTCTCTTCTGTGCAAGGGTATATCGCGTGCTAGCTATGAAAGAAGGGATCTTCTGCTGCCTCCCGTTTCTTCAGTGTGGGACAGCAGAAGGCTCCTTCCTCCAGTTTTCGTGTTGACATCAGTAAATGGCTTGAGTATCATGAAACTACTTAAACTACTTAAGGAAGAAAAATAAGCTATGCTCTGCCATACTTCATCGCAAGGAGAGACGCCAGGAAAGGAAGTCTCCAATACTGTGTCAGAGCATTCTATAACAGGGTAAGGAGAATGTATAGTATGAAGTCAGCATTGTTTGTTTGGGGCGGCTGGGAAGGCCATCAACCCAGGCAGGGCGTAGAGATTTTTGCCCCTCTTTTAGAGGAACAGGGCTATACAGTGGAAATTAGCGATACACTTGATGCTTATCTAGATCAGGAGAAACTGAACTCACTCAACTTGATCGTTCCGGTCTGGACGATGGGGACGATTACTGATGCTCAGGAACGTGGCTTGCTTACTGCTGTGCGGCAGGGCGTTGGAATTGCTGGCTGGCATGGCTGCATGGGCGATTCGTTCCGCAATAATACGCAGTACCAATATATGGTCGGCGGCCAGTGGGTCGCTCACCCTGGCAATATCATTGATTATAGGGTCAATATTGTGAAACAGCGTGACCCGATTGTCGCCGGTCTCCAGGATTTTTCAATGCATTCTGAACAGTATTATATGCATATTGATCCTGCTAATGAGGTTCTGGCTACTACGACTTTTAGCGACCAGTATGATCCCTGGATCGCTGGTACGGTGATGCCTGTGGTCTGGAAAAAGTATTGGGGCCAGGGTCGCGTCTTTTATTCTTCTCTAGGCCATGTCGCTAGCGATTTCAATGTTCCTGAAGCACGTGAGATCTTCAGACGTGGGATGCTCTGGGCCAGCCGCTAGCTCTTTTTTTACTCCTACTGACTTTTTCTGGGTCTGGACTGAAACTAGCCTCTAGTTTCTCTCGTACTAGACATATTGATAGGCTCAGTTTTGTTGATTGTGGCTGCCTGCCGGGCCTGTTCTTAGCTGAAAAAATAAGGCGGAGTGTAACCATGCTTGAAGGGAAAGATACTCCCGCGGCTTTGGGAATGTTGATCTATAATAGTGAGTGTAATTGCCTGGAATTGGATGGCTATGCCTTGTCCTGTGGCGAGAATATTGAGATTCGTGTCTTTGGTTCCTGGATTCCTGGTCAGATTGCGGTAGATCCTGGTGGTTGGTATCTTTTTACTCTGGATCACGTGGGTATTCGTCTCCATACCGGCATGCCCGCTCGCTTTTGTGAGTCACATCCCTCTGGCGCATTTACTCTGCCCGCTGAGCAGGTTGCGGCTTCTCATATTCTCCTGGTGGATGATGATCCTTCTCTGCTTCAAGCCCTTGTCCGCACTCTCGATCTGCGCCTTCCTGGTCTCCACGTTGATACGGCTCTCTCGGCTCATGATGCCCTTTCTCAGATTCATACGCAGCACTATGATGCGATTGTGAGTGATATTAAGATGCCGGGCATGGATGGTCTGGGACTGCTGGCACAGATTCAAGAGTTGCAACCTGCTACCCCTACAATGCTGATTACGGGTCATGGTGATCACGATATTGCTATCCAGGCTCTGCGTGGTGGTGCTTACGATTATATTCAGAAACCTATCGAACGCGATGCCTTTGTTGCTGCTCTTCAACGGGCCGTTCAGACCTGTCAGTTGCGCCGCCAGGTAGAAGAGCAACGCCGCATTCTTGAGCAACATGCTCGTACCCTGGAACGCCTGGTGCAGCAGCGTACGCATGAACTGGTTGAAGCGAATACTACCAAAGATAAGGTGATTGGTCTGGTGACGCAGGAGCTGAAGCAGCCCTTACAACGCCTCAAAGATATGGCGCAGTTTCTGCATCAAAAACTTGAAGGGACTGATTCTCCTGCGGTGGTGCAGCAAGGCTTTCCGGAGATTGAACAATCTGTTGCGCGTATCGATAATCTGCTCCACGAATTGCTGACTGCCTCAAATATCGAGCCTCGTATGTTTATTCTTCATCGCCAGCCTATGAATTTGCTGGAGCTCTGCCAGCGTTCTCTCGAAGAACATACCGCTAACAACAAGGCGGAGTTGACCTGTGAGTATATCGGTCTTTCTGTGGAAGTGGAAATGGATGTGGAACAGATTCATCATGTAATTTTAACGCTGCTTTCGTGCGCTAGTAAGTGTACTCCCGCTGCTATGCCCCTCAGCCTGACGGTGCAGCAGACAGGCCATGAGGTGCTTATTACCTTACGTGATCTGGAAACACAGCCCGATCTTGGCTCCGGCCTCTACGTTTCACGTAAAATTGTTGAGCGCCACGGTGGTCATCTGGAGATGCAACATTTTCCCCAGAATCACAGTACAATCTTCTTTATGCTTCCTCGCTTTTTTGACGCCTCTCAAGAACAGCTTTTTGAACGCCCTGAACAGGCTTTAAGCACCCATGCCGTCTGGACCATTACCTATACCAATTTTTAGCTTGTTGGGAGCAATGACGCTTCTCTTCTTTTGCATTCTTTGCCCACCTCAAATAAACACGCGAATGCATCCCTCTTCTCCTGACAGAAAAAAAAGACCTGCAATGCAAGAAATGACCCACTAATGTTTTCTATAACGTCTTATTCCTGATGTACATGGAAAGGTCCGCACAAAAGCAAATGGTCATTTTAAGAGAACTAAGAGAAGCTGGAGAATCTGTTCGCGTGTATAAACAAAAAAAAGGTATCCGCATGACCACCCGTCAGGTAGAGATTATCCAAATCCTCTCTCAGAAAAAAGAGTGGACAATTGGGGAGATCGCTTCTACTTTGGGAGTGAGTTCTGCCGCTGCTACAAAAAATGTTGATCGTCTAGAGAGGCGTGGTATGGTCTTGCGCAAAAAAGATCTTATGGATCGCCGTGTTATGAATGTCTGTTTAACTTTTACTGCCATGCAGCTTCTGCAACAGGAGATGTCCCTTGAGCGCGGGCTTTGAGCAAGATTTTTATCTGTTTGCTGAGGGCGCAAAGAAGCGCCCTCTTGCCGGATTTATTCGTGCATAAACACACGACCTGCCTGGAAAAGGTCCTGTGTTGCATTCTTATGCAGTGTGTTGTATCCTAACACAAATCTGCTCAGAACTGGATGAGCTTTGCCGCAATTCCCTATAACCTATTAAGGATTGAAACACTAGTGAACGATTTCAGCGCCCCAGAAAGCACTGACTATACCGCTGTACGAATTGCGTAGGGCCTCGTAGAGCTGGGCATTTTCTATCGCTTGGGCCGCCAGGCTGGCAAGCACAGAGAGGAATTTGATGTCATCTTCGTGGAAGGTTGTTGGCTCATCGCTATAGACGCGCATAACGCCTATGGCTTTTCCATGTACCTCCAGAGGAACACAGAGGACAGAGACAAGCCCTTCTGTTCGCGCTGCCTCTTGATACTGAAAACGTGGATCTGTCCGTACATCTGGCACATAGACGACCTGGTTGCAGAGCGTCTCTGTATCCAGTAGACTGTGCTTTACGTCGACAGGTCCTTTGCCCAGGTAGCCCGTGCTGAGTCCGTACGTTGCGCTCATATGCAGTTGTCCCGTGTTGGGGTCCAGCAACCTCAAGGCTGAGGCTTTGACTTTCATAGCTTCGGTAACGCTTTTTACGATCCCCTGCAATACCTGTTCAAGTTCGAGGCTGGACGAAATAATAAGGGCCGTCTGATATAACGTTGTATAATAGTCTTTCTCGGTCTGTGTGAAAGATGCGTTTGTTGTTGGCTCCGTCGTCATAAATGAAACCTCCTTGAGCAGGATGATAAGCCCTGGTGAGAAGAATATCTATCAGTAAAGACGTTGTACAGAAGCGAATAGTAAAGAACAGGCTGATTTTTTATACAGTAAATAACAATCAGGTCGTCAATTCTATTCCCGATACCAAAATCATACAGGTGCTGGCTGGCTTCACACGGGGTTCGTTGCTCTGACTTGCTGGTAAATCTTCTCATAGTTCTGTGCCATTGCGCGTGCTGAAAAATGCTCTTCAACATGCTGATGGGTTCGTTTCTGCTCAATCTCTCCAAGCTTTGGAATTGCTTCCACCATTTCGTCGAGAGTTTCAACCAGAAATCCGGTCTCACCTTCCCGAATCAATTCTGGGGCCGCTCCTCGCTTAAACGAGATCACAGGACAACCCATCGCCATTGCCTCAATCATGACCATGCCAAATGGCTCTTCCCATTGAATCGGGTTGAGAAATCCAGATGCCCGGCTCAGGAGACGACTTTTCTGTTGATTATTCACTGGACCAATATATTTTACCTGCTTATTATCTATATGAGGCTCAATCTGCTCGTGAAAATAGCGAAGCGAGTCTTGTTGGGCGCGGTCTATGGTTCCGGCCAGCACGATAGGCATATGGGCCCGTTTGGCGGCCTCAATAGCCAGGTGTACTCCTTTATCAGGGATAAATCGCCCTAACCAGACCAGCATATTCTCGCGTTTTCTCTCTTTAAATGGATAATTTTGCATTGCCAGTCCGTTGTAGACAACTCCTATCACCTGTAAATGTTTCGGGGCATTGCTCCGCTCCTGTTTGCTGATGGTCACGCATGGCACATTCTCTCCCCATTTTTGCAGAAAATAGCCGTCGGCATCCCCTGTCCAGGTCTGCACGCGATCAAAGGGAAAATGGCTATGGACGGTAGTGATATGGGCCGTTTGCAATGCTGCGGTGAGCGGGAAGAGGTAAAGGTCAGAACTGGACGAGAGATGAGTGTGAATAATGTCAAATTCTTTTGCATGCTCTAGAGCTGAGGTGAGATGGTAATACGGTTTGAGATGGGCTGCCCAGGGTACTTTCTGCGTCGTGAGTGCTTTAGGAAAATAGGAGATAAGTTTTGCCGATGTCTGGGCATCCCCTGTGGCGAAAAGCGTGACATCGTGTCCCTGTTTTACCTGTTCTTCAGTCAACGCGCTGATGACCTGTTCCGTTCCCCCATAATTTTTCGGCGGTATGCTGATCCACGGGGGCGCAATCTGGGCTATTTTCATCGGTCCTCTTCCCTTCTTCCGCGTTTTATCGTGTAGATACATGTTTTAACCCATGCATACTTTCTATACGTGCCAGCCTTGAGAAGTGGTGACAGATAGCGTTTCCCCTTTATGCAGATTAAAAATAACTCCTTTCTTGCGTCTTTTACAGGGATAGAATAGAAGCCTTTTGCTTTCTCTCCTGGAGGGTAGCGGAAGAAGCCTGCTAAAAGAAATTCTATACAATAAGGAAAATGGGTGATTTTTTTAAGAAATTGGGCGTAGTATTGGAGAGATTATTTTTTCAGTATCTAGCGCAATTGTTGCGCTTATATAGAAAACTCTGAAAATTTTTGCACTGGTAGCTTGTATATGTGCTACAAGCATGATGCGGTAGGGAAGGATGGGGTCGCCCATCAGATGTAGCTCATATGGCTTTATCATTCTTCTGTCTCCTGGTGTATTCGCGCTTTCTTTGAGGAGGTTTGGATGAGCAATCGCTTTCGCGTGCGTTTCTGGCTCACTGCAAGCTCGCTGCTTGCGCTTCTGACTCTCGTATTTAGTTCCTGCTCTGCTCAGGGCACTCCCACGACTCCAACTAAAACGACTGGTACTAGCTCTAGCACCGCTCAGAAGGGTGGCACCTGGGTTGATGATCTTTTTAATGAACCGGACTCTTTAATCCCCGATGCCTCTGTACAAACCTTTGCCTATATGGTGGATCAGACGATCTACGCTCCGCTTTTTACTGGTGATTCTAATGGTCAGATCCAGCCTGGCCTGGTCTCTGAATTGCCTACGGCCCAGAATGGTGGTATCAGCGCTGATCTAAAAACCTGGGTCTTTAAACTGCGCCCTAATCTCAAGTGGTCGGATGGCCAGCCTCTGACTGCGGATGATATCGATTATACCTGGCGGCTCTGGACCAATCCTGCCTTTGCAGCCGCCGATACCGTCGCCTTTCGTCTGATTACTTCTTCGACTGTCTCCAGCGACAAGCTCTCTATTACGTTCCATTTGAGTGCCCCCTATTCTCCCTTTGTTGCTGCCTGGACCGATGGGCGACGTGCTCCGATGCCGAAACATCATTATGGGACAATGGACCCCGGCGCAATTAAAAAGGCTGAGAATCTTAATCCTCAGGTGGTGAGTGGCCCCTTTATGATGTCGGAGAGCAAACCTGGCGACCACTATACTGTTGTGCGCAATCCTGACTATTATCTGAGCTCTCAGGGCCTCCCCTATCTGGATAAAATTGTCTTTCGCGTGGTGCCCGACCAGAATACTATTCTGAAGGATCTGCAAGCTGGCATTGCCGATTCGGCCTGGTTCCTGGATGTGACGAAGATGCAGTCCTATCAGGCGCTTAGTGACTATACCATTGTGACCAACCCTTCTGCTAGCTATGAGGCTATTCACTTTGATGGGAATAATGCTATTTTTAAGGATGCTAAAGTGAAACAGGCCATCGCGATGGCAATCAACCAGAATGAGCTGATCTCAGTGGCCCGTCTGAATCAGGCGCAGGCCTCTTGTATCGATCACGGCCCGGCTTACCATCCCGGCTATCAGCCTGATGCCCCCTGTCCGAAGTTTGATACTGCCGCCGCTAATCAGTTGCTTGATCAGGATGGCTGGGTGATGAAGGGGGGCGTTCGTCAGAAGGGAAGTCAACAACTGGTGTTCCAGTATTCCACGACTGCGAACAATCGCTGGCGTGAGAAGGATGAAGCGCTGATCCAGGCCGACCTGGCAAAAATTGGCGTGAAGCTCGTTATCAATAATTATCCCGCCAGTACCTTCTTTGGTCCTTTCACGAAAGGTGGGCAGCCTGGGAAATACGATATGGCTGAGTACGCCAGCTCGTATACCTATGATCCTGATAATGCGGTAAACTTTGCCTGTTCGCAGATTCCTCCTCACGGTGGCAATATTAACTTTTATTGTAATCCTCAGCTCGATCAGCTCCTTTCGCAGGAGGTTGCAACCGCTGATCCAACCGCTCGTCAGCAGATCTTTAATAAGATCCACCAGATCTTCCTGACGGATTTCCCGGTGGTTGTGCTTTACAATCTGCTCGATGTTGAAATTGCGAAGAAGGGGACGCATAACTATAAACCCGGTCCCTTTGGCGCATCCGAGACGGTGAATGTCAATGAATGGTGGTGCGATAACGGAAAATGTCCTCATGTGTAGGAGCTGAGCAACTCATAGAATTGAGACAGGACCTGCCCTGAAAAATGGGCAGGCTCCTCCTTGTAAGTAAAGAAAATAAATGGGCACTGTCTCTATCTATGATTTTCTGGCTTCTCCTCTTTTCCGATGAGATAAGAGAGAAGGCTGCTTCGTTCGTTATCTCTAGTGCTCTAGAAATGAGGGACCTGTATGGGAAGATATGTGATCCGTCGTCTCTTACAAGCTATCCCGCTGCTTTTTTTGCTCACTATCTTTATGTTTCTATTGATCCATCTCCTCCCCGGCGGCCCTGAAGCGGTGCTGAATAATCCTAATCTCGATGCTGCTGGACAGGCCGCTCTTCGCGCCAGCTTTGGTCTGAATGATCCTTTGCCTATCCAGTATCTGAAATGGGTCGGTAATGCTCTGCATGGCGACTTTGGCTCCTCCTTTGCTACCAGTGAACCCGTCTCTAAAGTCATTCTTGATCATTTCCCCGCTACCCTGGAACTATTTACCCTGGCGCTGTTGCTGGCGCTGCTCGTTGCGATTACGATTGGGACGGTCTCCGCTGTACGTCAGGGCAAACTTACCGATTATGTGCTGACGACGGTAGCCTATTTTGGTATCTCGATGCCCATCTTTCTGCTGGGACTCTTTATGCAGGAGATCTTTTCTCGCGATCTGCAATGGTTTCCGCCTTCGGGTATTTCGACTGCTGGTGTCTCTTTTGATCTATTTAATGCGGCTCTGGATAATTTTCTCCATCTGCTGATGCCGATGCTGGTCCTGGCGATTACGTTTATTGCCAATTGGAGCCGCTATATGCGCTCTAGTATGATTGAGGTGACGAAACAGGATTATATGCGCACTGGCCGAGCTAAAGGTGTTGCTCCTGTGCCTCTTTTGCTTCATCATGCCCTGCGTAATGCCTTGATTCCTTTGATTACTGTTGTGGCTATCGATTTCGGCTCGGTTGCTGGCGGGGCGGCGATTACTGAAGGCGTTTTTGCCTGGCCTGGTATGGGGCAACTTTTTCTCCGCTCTCTGGATGTGCGTGATTATCCGGTCTTGCTGGCAATTCTGGTCTTGAGCGCGGTCTTTGTGATTTTCTTTAATCTGTTGGCCGATATTCTCTACGCTGTTATGGACCCACGTATCCGTTATTCCTGATTTTTGAAGCGAGGAGTGACTGTTATTATGGACGCCTCTGAACACATAGAGACTCTGCCGGACGAGGAGCTTGAGCCTCTGCTAGAAGTAACTCCTGCTCTCTCTCAGGAGCGCCGCAGCCAGGGTCGGATTATTTTTGAACGCTTCCTGCGCAACCGTTCAGCGACTGTTGGGGCCGTTTTTTTGATCCTGCTTTTTCTCTTCTGCTTCATTGGTCCCTTGATCTCTGGACATAATAATCCCGATCAGCCGGATCTGCTTACTCCCTCTGCTGGCCCCTCGCTTCAGTATCCCTTTGGCGCTGACGATCTGGGACGTGATCTGCTGGCTCGCGCCGCTATTGGTGGCCGCGTCTCTCTGCTCGTTGGTCTGGCCTCTATGCTGGTTGCGATTACTCTTGGGACAGCCATTGGCGCGTTTGCTGGTTACTATGGCGGCCTCATCGATAATATTCTTATGCGTGTGACCGATGTCTTTCTTGCTGTGCCGACCTATCTCTTGCTTTTTGTGCTCTCGGCTTCTTTTGTGAGCAATGCAACGGATATTGCATCGACTTTCTCGATTGTGGCCCTGATTGCTTTCTTCGGTTGGACCACTTCCGCACGCCTGGTGCGCGGTGAGTTTCTGGCTCTTAAAGAGCGTGAATTTGTCATGGCTGCACGAACAATAGGCGCGAAAAACTTGCGTCTGATGTTTTATCATATCCTGCCCAATGCTCTGGGACCAATCGTCGTGAATGCTACGCTGCTCGTCGGACGCAATATTATTCAGGAGTCGGTTTTGAGCTATTTCGGCTTTGGTATCAAGGTCCCTTTTCCCAGTTGGGGGACGCTGATTAACGATGGTCAGGGCTCTCTGGATGTTGATCCCAAGCTGGTCTTTATCCCCGGTGCGTTGATCTTTCTCACGGTGTTAAGCTGTAATCTGGTCGGGGATGGCCTGCGTGATGCTCTTGATCCTCGTATGACCGAACGCTAAATTCTTCTCTGCTGAGCGCTGAAAAAAGGAGCTGTCTGTGAGCGACGACTATCTGCTTGAAGTGCAGGATCTTAAGACCTATTTTAAGGTCAAACATGGATATGTGCGTGCTGTGGATGGCGTGAGTTTTGTGATGAGACCGGGCGAGAAGGTGGCGATTGTTGGTGAGAGTGGCTGTGGTAAGAGCGTGACTGCTCTCTCAATTATGCGCCTGCTTCCTCAACCTCCAGGCGAGTATGCCGGTGGCACGATATTTTTTGAGAATGAAGATCTGCTGACTCTCTCTGAAGGCAGACTCCGCAGAATACGGGGTGGCAAGATCGGCATGATTTTTCAAGATCCCATGACCTGTCTTAATCCAACGATGACGGTGGGCAAGCAGATTGCCGAAGGCTTACGTATTCATCTAAAGCTCAGCAAGACTGAATCTCTCAAACGTGCTCTTGCTCTGCTGGAGCAGGTTGGTATCCCTGCCGCCGCCGAGCGTATCAATGCTTTCCCTCACCAGTTCAGCGGCGGGATGCGCCAGCGCGTGATGATTGCGATAGCCCTGGCGTGCAATCCTCGTCTCTTGATCGCCGATGAGCCGACAACGGCCCTCGATGTAACCGTTCAGGCCCAGATTCTTGAGCTGATTAACGGTGTGTGTCAGGAACTTGGCACGGCTTTGATGCTGATTACGCATGATCTTGGCGTTGTCGCCGGTATGACAGACCGCGTAGTGGTGATGTACGCTGGCAAGGTTGTTGAGGAGGCTCCTACCGAAGAACTATTTGCCAATCCTCGCCATCCCTACACTGTTGGCCTGCTAGCTTCGGTTCCACGCCTGGATGAAGCCCGCCAGAGTGAGCTGAAAACAATTGAGGGTGCGCCACCCGATCTGCTCAATCCTCCATCCGGCTGCCCCTTTATGCCTCGCTGCCTCCATGCTCGCGCCGTCTGCCGCACGATGCCGCCGCTTGAATCCATTCCTGGCCAGGTGAGTCATCACAAAGCCTGCTGGGTTGATATCTCTGATCCAAAAGAGCAGGATCTGGCCGCACAGCGCCGCCAGGCTCGCCTGGAGCGTTTACAGGAAGCTCAGCAGATTGCGCTAAAAAGCGCAAGCTCACTTTAAGATAGGAGTAGCATGATGGCAGAGACTTTGCTTGAGCAACAGACCTTGCTCGACGTGCACAATCTGAAAATGTACTTTCCCGTGACACGTGGCCTGGTCTTCCAACGTGTTGTCGGCCATGTGCGTGCTGTGGACGATATTAGTTTTCAGATTCAGCGTGGTCAGACGCTTGGTCTGGTGGGGGAGAGCGGTTCGGGTAAGACGACGATTGCTCGCACTCTTGTACGCCTCTATCAACCTACTGAGGGCTCCATGTTTTTCTCCGGCCAGGACCTCTCTACTCTTCAGGGAGAGCCTCTGCGCAATGTGCGTCGGCGCATCCAGATGATTTTTCAGGACCCTTATGCCTCGCTTAATCCTCGCTTCACTATTGGCTCACTGATTGCCGAGCCGATGCGTATTTATGGGACTGGCTCAAAGCAGGAGATTCAGGAGCGTGTACTTGATCTCTTGCGCGTGGTTGGTCTGCGTCCAGAATACAGTGATCGCTATCCTCACGAATTTAGCGGCGGTCAGCGCCAACGTATCGCCGTTGCGCGTGCGCTCTCTATCAATCCTGAATTAGTCATCGCCGATGAACCGGTCTCAGCCCTGGATGTCTCTGTGAGAGCTCAGGTGCTCAATCTGCTCCAACAGCTTCAGCGCCAGTTCTCGCTCACCTATCTATTTGTCTCGCATGATTTAAGCGTGGTACGCCACGTTGCTGACCGTATCGCTGTTATGTACCTCGGTAAAATCGTCGAGCTTTCTGATCGCGATGAGCTCTATGCCAATCCTCAGCACCCCTACACCCGCTCCCTGCTCTCAGCCGTGCCCATCCCTGATCCCCAGGTCGAGAAGCACCGCAAGCGCATTATCCTGACTGGTGACCTTCCCAGCCCCCTGAAGATTCCGTCTGGTTGCCGCTTCCACACGCGCTGTCCCATCGCTCAGCCCATCTGCCATGAGCAAGAGCCAGCCTTCGAGCGCAAGCAGGGCCGCGAACACTACGCCGCCTGCCACTTCTCCGAGAAAGCCTAGCGCTCTCAAAGCTCTCTCCAAAGCGCGTAGGGTCGGCTGTTGATCTCGCCTCTCCAAAGACGCGCGTAGGGTCGGCTGTTGATCTCGCCTCTCCAAAGACGCGCGTAGGGTCGGCTGTTGATCTCTGACCGTCTCGCCTACCACCCAACGTGCCCCGCAGAACCGGCGCGAAATGTGGTCTTGCCCAGCGTTTCACCCGCCCTGGTAAAAGCCCAGCGAGCGACCGTCAAGATCTCTGCCCGTCCCTGTAACCTCCGCTCGACTTATCTTGAAGTGACTTACTTTGATCGTGCCAACCGGATCAACTGTCTTAAGGTCGGCTTCTGCCCATACATCAAAATGCCTGAACGGTAGATGCGCGAAGAAATGATCGCACAGATGAAAATGGCTACTATCATAAGCACAATTGTGAGACCAATCTCCCAGGGAGCCACTGTTCCTGTTCCTATGCGCGTCAACATCGCGGTAGGTGTCCAGAAGGGCACATAGGAGATGATGCGTATCCATAATGCATTTGGTGTTGATGCTCCGGCAAAACTGGCAAAGTAGCCAACCATAAACAGCCACGTTAAGGGTTGGGCCGCGCTCTGTACCTCGTCCTGACGCTTCACTAATGCCCCCACCGCCGCAAATAGCGTTGAGTACAGCAGAAAGCCCAGGATAAAGTAGAGCAGGACCAGGAGCAGCATGGTGATTGAGGTTCCTGTAATGTCAAAGCTTATCGCCGCCCCTCCGGTAGGTATCCTCAGCAGCGTTTTCAAGACTGGTTGTGCTAAGAAACCCGCAATACCGACAATGACAAAAAAAGTCATCTGTGTCAGACCCGCCGCTCCAATGCCGAGAATTTTTCCTGCCATCAATTGGAAAGGAGTCGCGGCATTGACCAGAATCTCCATAATCCGCGTCCCCTTCTCCTCCGCTACCCCGGTTGCCACTCCTATTCCGTACATAAAGATTGCCATAAAGATCAGAATAACCCCAATATAGGCCAGGAAGTAGCCCGCCACCTGCTCCCCCTCGGAACGTTTGTTTGTATCTTGCTGGGTGCTGATAAGCTGGTAATCTGGCTGGGCGAACAAGCTCTGTGTCTGAGCCGGCGTCAGTCCCAGGCGCGTCGACTGGTCCAGCACATTCAATTGTTTTGCCAGACTCTGAACCTGTAAAAGATCGCTATTTGTACTGCTATCTGTCGCGCTGACTATTTGTATAGGTGGTGAAGTGCAGATTTTTGTCTGCCGTCCTATCCAGAATCAGGAGTGTGTCTAGCTTGTCATTTTTTACTGCATTTTGCAGGCTTGTTGCTGCATCCGTTGTAGCTGTGTTGACCACAAAATGTTCCTGACTCTGTGAACCTGTCTGATTACTACTGCCATTCAGGCTTGTGGTAATGTATTGTGTCAGCTCGGTAGTATTCAACGTACCAATCGTGCCTGCCTTGTTGATGATGGTCACTTTGACCTGGCTGGATGAGCGCGAGGCGAAGTATTGAATAACGGTAGGAACGCAGGTACCGACGAGCAACAGGACCGCAATGATACTGGTACTAATGATAAATGCTCGCTGTGTCATGCGATTCTTATATTCACGACCAATGATTAAACCTATATTGCGCAATGTTTGTTGACGAGCCGCCTCATTCCGGCTAACTGCGACGGTACTTTCTCTCTGAGGCACTGACTCGTTTTTGGGGATGATCACAGTATTCTTCGACATGCTTTTTCTTCGTCCTTTTTTCTCTTAAGCGGATACTGCCGCTGGCGCATCGGGAAGGGCAATTTTTCCTACGGAGTCGATGAAGATATCGGTCAATGATGGCTCTGCCAGCTCAAAACGTGTAATGATTCCGCCGTGACTCAAGGCTGCTTCTACGATCAGGTTTGGATTAAGGTCTGCCTGAATTTGCATCTCTATGTAATCTTGACGCCGCTTGCTGACCTGCACGCCCGCCAGGCTATCCAACCACCTGGCTTCAGGATCATTATCTAACTTGAGCCGAATCACATTGCGCCCATGCTGACGCTTCACTTCGCGTATGCTTCCCTGGATAACGCTTTCACCTTTATTGATGATCACGATATCCTCGCACAACTCTTCAACCTGTTCGAGCTGATGAGTGGAGAAGATAATGGTCTTCCCTCGTCGATGCATCTCCTGAAAAGCCTCTTTGAGTACGGTGGCATTGACCGGGTCCAACCCGCTAAATGGCTCGTCCATTACCAGAATTGCTGGATCATGGAGAATGGTGGCCAGAAATTGGACTTTCTGCTGATTGCCCTTTGAGAGCTCTTCAATCTTCTTCTTGCGGTTGCTTGTGATCTGAAAACGCTCTAACCATTCATCCAGTTCTTTTTGAGCATTTTGCTTGCTAAGACCGTTTAAACGCGCCAGAAACAAGAGCTGCTCTTCTACAGCCATCTTTGGATAGAGGCCACGCTCTTCGGGTAGATAGCCCCAATTCCGCCGCGCTACCTCACGTACATCCTGGCCATTCCAACTAATGTGTCCACTGTCGGGCCGGAGAATATCAAGAATCATGCGCATCGTTGTCGTCTTGCCTGCTCCGTTAGCTCCTAGAAAGCCAAAGATCGTCCCTTCTCTAACTTCCATCGATAGATCTTTTACGGCCTGAAATCCGGTAAATGATTTATTAATTTTTTCAACGACCAATCCCACAATGGTTTCTCCTCAATAAGGTAATCGATGTTTTCGTTTTTATTGATACTGTTTTGCTATTTTCTGTCCTGAGATAATAATAACATATAGCTATATTTCTCTCTACCTTAGTATAGACGCAAACACCCTCTGAATTTTAAATTCTTACGAAAAGAGGTTTTCAGCTTAGGAGCACCTATGAGATTGCTCAACAAAACTAGCCGCTACGAGCTAGCAGAATGGGGAGACCGGTGTATTTGCCGACTTCCCCATTCTGCTGATTCTTAATTCACTACTTTTTCAATGCATGCACTAACTCTCTGGTTGCTGCCGTAATATCCTCAGCCGCTACTACCGCCGTAATCACTGCAATTCCACACGCTCCAGCCTCTATTACCTCCCGCGTCCTCGCCGCCGTAATCCCACCTATTGCAACTTGTGGTATCGCCCATCGATCTGCAATTTCTCGCAATAGTTCGACTCCAACCGCTTGCCCTGCATCTGCCTTTGTACTCGTTGCATATACTGGTCCTACGCCCAGATAATCCGCTCCATCTTCCACTGCTTGCTCTGCCTCACGCAAGCTTGCCGCCGAGATTCCCAGGATTCGCCCTGGCCCAAGAAGCTGCCGGGCCATCTTTCCTGGCATATCGTCTTGTCCTACATGTGCGCCATCCGCGTCAATTGCCTGCGCGACATCAATCCGATCATTCACAATCAGCAGGACCCCCTGCTCTCTTGTTATCTCCCGTAGCATACGCCCCTCTTCTATAAGCTGACGTGTGCTGGCCGTCTTGTCTCTTAATTGAATAACCGTCGCCCCACCTGCAATGGCCTTTTGTGCCACTTCTTGCATTGTTCGTCCACGCGACCAATCTCGATCTGTGAGCACATGTAGGATCAGGCGTTGCTTGAGCCTGTCTCTCTCGCTTTGCCCATTCATGCAAAACTCACTTTTTGTCCTGCTGTCAGCCCCTGCTCGTCCAATGCCGCCGCCGCATCCAGCAGATGCGAACGGAATGTCCCCGGCCCTTCAGCTTTTTTCGCCGCTTTTTCGCCTGCCAGACCCATTGCTGCCAATGCCGCTGTCGCTGCTTGCAGCGCGTCAGCTTCTACGGCCAGAAAAGCGCCAATCAGACTGGTCGCCATACAGCCGCTACCAGTGATGCTTGCCAGGAGAGGATGTCCATTAGCAACACGGGCCAGTCTACTGCTGTCAGCAATGAGATCCTGTACACCGGTAATTGCAACTGTTGTCCCTAATTCACGCGCAGCCCGGCGTACAATATGCTCTGGCGTTTCTGCCACTGAGATCGATTCGACGCCACGTGTCTCGCTCTCGATACCAACCAGGGCGGCGATCTCTGAAGCATTTCCGCGTATCACTGCGATGCGTAGCTCCGTCGCCAGCCGATAAGCGGTCTCTGTTCTCAACCTGGTTGCTCCAGCACCAACGGGGTCCAGGACAATCGGGATGCCGCGCTCATTGGCCCGCTTCCCCGCTAAAAACATCGCTTCAATCTGTGCTGGATAGAGCGTGCCGATGTTTAGCACCAGCGCCCCGGCCAGTCCAACCATCTCTTCTACCTCTTCAATTGCATGTGCCATGACCGGCAACGCACCGATTCCCAGGGTGATGTTTGCTGTATCGTTCATCACGACCATGTTTGTGATGTGGTGGATAAGGGGCTTCTGTTCTCGAATCCGTTTGAGAAATGTTCCGCTACTAAATGCTGTTTCTGTGCTCATGATTTTTTGTTCCTTTCCATCATCTCAATCGCCTATTCTTATAGCCTTTAAACCTTTGCGCCCTGTCGCTCTTTTTACTCTTTTTGCCATTGCCAGAAGTGTTCTACCGGACCGTGCCCATGTCCGATACCGGGGGCATGACGGATAGCTTCTGTAATATAGTTTTTCGCTTCGGCAATAGCTTCTGGCACCGGATAATTTTTTGCAAGTAGGGCTGTGATCGCCGCCGAGAAGGTGCAGCCTGTCCCATGTGTATGGCGTGTCTCCAACCGCTCTGCCCGCAGCTCATGGAGAGAACTTCCATCGAAGTAGATATCAATCGGCTCATCCTCTCGGTGTCCGCCCTTAACTACGACATGGCGTGCTCCCAGATCATAAATAGCCCGCGCCGCCTCCCGCATCTCCTGACTTGTTCTGACCGGGCGTCCAGCGAGGACTTCGGCTTCAGGCAAGTTCGGTGTGATGACTTCTGCTAGAGGAAGCAGGTATCTGCATAGGGCCGTAACTGCCTCTGCCTGCAAGAGTGCATCCCCGCTTTTTGCCCGCATAACCGGATCTACCACCAGCCGTAATTGCCAGTGGCGAACCCGCTCTGCCACGGCTTCGATGATCTGTGCGCTGGAAAGCATCCCAGTTTTCGCCGCCTGCGCTCCAATATCTTCCAGTACGACATCTATCTGCTCCGCTACCAGCGAAGCGGGTAGCTCATATGCCCTCCGTACCTCTTGCGTATTCTGTGCCGTTATCGCGGTGATGGCCGAAAGCCCGTAAACACCTAAGGCTGCGAAGGTCTTGAGATCGGCCTGTATCCCTGCTCCGCCGCCAGAATCAGAACCCGCAATAGTCAGAGCATGAGCTTGTTTTGTTATGCTTGTCTCTATCATCACTGTTTTCCTATAGTTGTCTGAACTATGTATCTGCTCTTACCACCGAAATTCATTTTGCAGATTAGATAATATGCCAGCGCACTCACGATTGCTCCCACGATTCCACTAATGTCCGCCCCACCTAACAGATGCGCCATCGGTCCTTGCCAGGGTTGCTGCTGCCAGGGGAGAGTAGCCGCGCCAATAAACGGTATGGTGCAGATGATGCCAAGCAGCCACGCGCTTACTGCCTGCCAGCGTATCCCATGCCAATACCAATAGCTCCCCTGCCGACCTCGCGTTAGCTCTTCTGCGTCGTAAGCTCCCTTCCGAAAAATAAAGAAATCGATCAGTAGAATCGCGGCCCAGGCTGGTACCCAGAGATAAGTGAGGAGGAGAAAATTTGTATAGATGCCGAGAAAGTTGCTGGTGAGCTCTGTATAGGTCTTTGCCGCGCTAAAGTTCGAGAATAAGCCGATTGCATAGACGGCGAGCGCCCCTATTACACCGCACAGCAGCGCCGAGAGCCAGCGGCGCAAGGGAATATCCATCGCGAGTGCTACCAGACTTGCAGTATAGACATCAAAGTAATTCGCCCAGATTTCTCCCAGGACGACAAAGAGCAGGAAGGGGATGGTCAGCCAGCGCGGTGCTGTCTGGGTGATGACGCTCAAAAGATCTGGATTGCTGGGCTGGATGCTTGAAAGCGCTACCCCCAATATACCTAGCAGCATAGTTGGTAAACCTATCCCCAGCCCGCTCCACCATGCGATACTGCGCGTCGATATACTACCTGGCAGATAGCGCGAGTAATCAGAGGCAAATGGTATCCAGGAAGCAATCAGGGCATAAAGAAAGCTTCCCCCTACGATCAATGCACCCAACCGTGCTGGACCGTGGACGGTTGTCGGCAAACTCCAGTGAATTTTGGGGAAGAGGATGATAAGCAAGAGTAGACAGAAGGCCATAAATACTATCGCCCCATATTTTTCAAAGACATGGACGGTCTGATGCCCATAAATGGCAACACCTATCGAGGCCAGCAGCACCAGACTAATTGCTCCAAGCGCCATCCCTCCGCTTTTGGGGAGACCGAGAAAACTCAAGAGTTGTACCAGTGCCCAGCCACCAATGACACAATCTACCGCAAACCAGCCAACCGCCATGAGCCATGTGAAAGCCGCGCTCAGATACGCTCCTCTGTGTCCCAGAACCGCACGCGCAAAGATCATCTGTGGCGTCCCCGTTCTTGCTCCGGTTGCGCTCACCAGTCCATGCAAACCAGCCGCCAGGGCCGATCCCAGCACAATTGCTAGCACACTATCCAGTAGTCCCAATTGGCCTTGACCATTGCCAATTGCCAGAGGCGCACTGATGACCAGTGCTCCTGTTAGAAGCGAGACATAATTCGCCATCGCCCCGGTCCAGACTAAGGCAAGCTCTCTGGCTCCTCCATGTCGTTCTTGAGCTGGCACGGGCTCCATGCCATGCCGCTCAACTTTGAGAAAATCATCTGTTGTACTACCCCTGACGCCCAACACATCCAGTTCTTGTTGCTGCATAGTGTTTCTTTCCCTCCAGGCTTACCAGCCTCTTTCTGCCGCAAGACAACAAAAAGAGCGCTATGGTTTTGCCAGCGCTCGAAAGAAAGTCTATGGTAATTGCCTGCTTGTAAATAGATGCATAGATGTAAAAACAGAGAGAGGCCGATAGCACTGTCTCTTCTACCTATTTGCAAAGAAGCAAGGAAGTCTTCCCTTCGCTGGCATTATCCAGATTCAGGTTCAACCGGTCGGTGACAAGGCAAGGTCACCCTCTCAGCCTGGCTTAACCAGGCTCCCGGATTCTTCAGAAAAGATGGAAAATTTTCTGTATGCATTATGGCACGCGCTTTTGAAAGGCGTCAAGGCCACTCCAAAGGTGTTTTTAACTGAGACTGTGAGCTATTTCACTTGTAAATACGTGTATTTTGCCCGTCTTTTCCAAAAAGGAAAAATAATTTTGTTCTCTTTTTGTGAAAAAAATAGGAGAAAAACACTAGAAACCTGTTTATAATTGGCTATACTGTTAAGAAGAAGGGTTTTTGTAGTTAGTATCATAGGTAGTCGATAGTGTTTGTTTGGTGCCGGGGATGTGTGTAGTTATTAACCTGACTCGCAGAAGAGGGATCTGAAAATTATGAGTACTCATTCATCAAACCAGGTCGTTCGTCGTCAATGGAAAGGCCAGTTGCAGCAACGCGTCTATACCGCAACGCTTCGTCGTGTGGGACCGCATTTACGTTATGCTCGTGCTGTCTCCACTTCCCAGAAAGATCTTGTTTTAACCGGTTTTGTTCTGGGAGCATGTAGTATTCTTACCGCCATTTTTCCGGTCTGTGGCCTGCCTATGGGCCTCACGGGACTTTTCATTGGCTTGCATGGCCGCCGCCGCTACCCTGCTCTCCATACATTGGCAACATGGGGTGCTGCCCTCTCTGTTATTGGCCTGGCCCTTACGCTTGTCTGTGCTATTATTGGCCTGGGCGTCTACTTCGGAAATCACGTTTGGGGATAGCATTCGCTATTCCCAAACGCCTGCTGCCAGACAATTAAGCAACTGAACTAGCCTGGGTGAGCCAGTGCTGTGCAAAACGCTCCAGGCGGAATCGGTCAAGTGGAACAGGGGAGGAGGTTTCCCTTAATAAACTACAGAGCATTTCGCCAAGTATTGGCCCAAATTTGAAGCCATGCCCGGTAAGTCCGCTGGCGAAAACGATGCGCTTGTCGTGAGGATGATAATCGAGAATAAAGTTTTCATCGCGGCTAACATCGTACATACAGCGGTCTACCTGAATCAGGTCGGCATCTTGTAGCGCTGGAATGATGGTGTAGAGACGTTGTTTTACTTGCTCGATGACGTTTTCTTCAATTGCTGGATTCTCGTCTGGGTCAATCACTCTCCCGAATCGATGCGATGCCGCTTTGAGCCAGCAAGGACCACTATCTGCACATGTATTATGTAAGGGAAAACCATAAAGGTCGTCGGCTATAAATGCTGGAAATGAATGTAATGAGAAGGCTGAAGTGGGCAAATTCGCAAAATAAAGCAGGTATTGACGCGTAGCCTGCACTGGCAATCTTAAATCACCAAGTAAATGATGCACCCACGGCCCTGTTGCTAATAAAATGCGCTCCGCCGTCATTGTTGTCCCTGTTGCCAGGTGCAATTGTAATGGCCGACGAGGATTGTCAAACGTTATTCGCTCTACTGCATGATTTTCTAAAATAGTGCCGCCAAGTTCTATAATTACATCTTTCAATGCATGCAAACAATGAGAAGCATAAAGCATACCCGCATTTGGATTGTAGGTGAACATATCATTAGTATGTGTGGCAAATTGCGGAAAACGTGCGCTCACCTGCTTGGATGTGAGCCGCTCAATAGAAAGCCCTAATTCACTCAATACATGATAGCTTGCTTTCGTAACGTTGTCTTCCTCCTTTCCTAGTACCAGTACACCGGTTTCTGTATACAGAGTCCTTTGTGATGCCCTTTCCAGGTAGCGCCATCGTTGCAAACTTAACTGTACCATCTTTGAATAGAGCTTGTCTGACCCGTACTCAAAACGTAGCAATCTTGAGATACCATGAGAGGTAGCTCGCGGATGGTCGACTTCTGCCTGCTCCAGGACCGTCACGTTCTTCATTCCTTGCTTGAGAAGAGCGTAGGCCGTTGAGAGTCCAACTATTCCTGCTCCTACGATAACAAAATGTTGTTGGGACACGATGCTGGCTTGCCTCCTTCTGTATATGGTGACTTGTCGAGTATAACAGACCCTACATTGAAAATCAATAATTGCTTTCGTTATCCTTTCAAATAGTAGATATATAAAATGTAGTATTTAAGTTGGAATTTGTGAATCACAGTGTAATACATTTGTATACTGAAGTGTAAATGTCAGGGAGACGGTGTAAGATGCGATTTTGTGCTCCTCTTGTCTTTTTTTTGTTTGTGCTGCCTGAGCTTACCAATTATTTCTTCTCTCGACATTGCTCGTAGCAATAGCTTACAATGAGGATGGATAACACTGATATGCTTTGCTATTTCAAGAATTTCTTTAGCCTGCTTTAAAGCACAATCTAGCTGTCTGGTCTCGTCGCTCGTGTCATCTCTGTTAGAGCTTTACAATAAGAGAAGAAGTGAGTACAAATGCAAGAGGAAGCGCAACACATTACTGCATTAGCTGAGCAAAAATTATACATTTCACCAACAAGCTTGCTGCTTGGTGAGCCTGAAATTCCTTCATCAAAATATTTTACCCTTCGGTATCTGCTGGCGGCAACGCTGGCTGAGGGGGAAAGTCATGTGCTTTTTCCCGCTGAAAGTGACGATAGCGAGGCCCTTTTTCGTGCTTGCCGAGCTTTGGGCGCGGAATTGACCTGGGAAGATGATTTGCGACGCTCTTTGCGTGTGCGCGGTGTCGCTCGCCCTGGCAATGGTTTCTTTTCTGGACCAGTAACTATCGATGTGGGAAATGCCGGTGCCGTTTCGCGCCTCTTGCTTGGCCTGGCTGCCCTGCTGCCCGAAGTCACTCTGACTACTGACTATGCACTCTCTCTTGGTAAACGCCCTAATCGCGAGCTATTGGAGGCCCTGACCTCTCTGGGCGCTCAATGCGAGGGTGTTGGCCCAGAGGGCTTTTTCCCGATTACGCTCCGTCGCGCTCAGCTGCATGGCGGCTCTGTCACAATCTCAGGTGCCCGTAGCTCTCAGTATTTGAGCTCCCTGCTCTTTCTGGCTCCTTTGCTGGATGAAGGCCTGGAAATTACGGTAGTTGACGGCTTAAAGTCTCAGTCCCTGGTACGCGCTACTTTACGTGTTTTGTCTGAAGCTGGTATTCAGGTGACCTGCGACTCTACCCTCAGTCATTTTGTTATCCCTGGCGCTCAACGCTATCAGCCGCGTGAATACGTGGTTCCTGGCGATTATCCCTCGGCAGCCGCTCTGATTGCGGCTTGTATCTCTTGTGATGATCCTACCAGCCGCCTGATTCTGCCTCGCCTGCGTCCCGGTGAGGAGATCGGTGAAGATCTTTTATCTGCCTTTCAGGCTCTCGGCGCTGATTTGATACGTAAGGACGAGACTATTACGGTACGTGGTGGCCGCCGCCTGCGCGGCTTTGAGCTGGATGGTGACCGCGTTATCGACTGTATCCCGGTTCTGGTGGCCGCCGCCTGCTTTGCTGAAGGTGAAAGTGTTTTCTACAATATTGAGAGCCTGCATTATAAAGAGTCTGATCGTATCAATGATCTCTGTGCTGAACTGCGTCGGGCCGGTTGCTCGGTCTCTCCTGGACAGGATACGATTGTTGTGAAAGGCAAACCTCAGGGAATCGAGGGCGGTGTTGAGCTCGATGGTCATCACGATCACCGCTTGCTTATGGCTTTTGCTATCGTAGCCCTGCGTAGCCGTCATGGCCTCACTCTCAAGGGTGTTGAGCATATTGCCAAAAGTTATCCCAATTTCTTCACTGTCCTTCGCTCTCTTGGCGCTGATATCCGCCCTGTTCCTGCTGTCTGACATGCTCACGGTGCCTGGACTTCATAATCAGGCACCGCCTTCTTGTTTCTTCTCATTCTTCTCTGCCACTACCTCAAATTTCCTCTCCTACCTCTGCAATTTCCCTATGTTCTGTACATATCCTGGCAAGGATGGTACAATACCCATCGAAACGCGTGGAAATGCTGGCTTTGATGCGGGGTGGCCGTTCAGTTGAAAGGAAGAAGCGGTGTACAGGTTTAAAGGCTTTGATAGCACACAGTGCGGCAATACGATGGAGGCACTGGAGGCTATGGTCAATGCCTGGATGGAGGTGGAGCGCCCTCGTATTCGTCAGATGTGTCAGAGTGTGCGCGGTGACCGTATCTTGTTGAGCTTTGTCTATGAAGACTCTCGCGAACTGGAGCAGCGGGTCTCTGCTCAGACTCATACCGGGATTACTGGTGGCTTTCCCAGATTTTTCGATGAAGATATAAATGAGGAGCAGCGCCCGACCAGCCCTCGCATTCCAGCGACTCCCCCACCGATGCATTAATCATTTATACCAATAGGTCCAAATAGGTTGTAAAGTAATAGCAGAGCGCAGTAAAAAAAGTATTTGTAAGGATTATCATGGCAATTCCGTATCTCATTTATAGCACTCCCGCCGGCGAAATTTGCGAGGAGCCCCGTCTCCAGGCCCTGGCCTTTGGTGGAAGTCCCTTGACGCTGCACGATCTGGTTCCACTTCCTGATGGCGTGACGCTTTCTATGATGCCGGATCGTCTCGCTGTTGGCCTGAAACAGTCCGGTGAGCGTAAGATTCTGAGCGCGAAACAGGGTTGGGCTATGGCCGCTCTACTGCCTATCGGCTATATGCGTACGCTACTCCCCGATTACGAAAAGATAGAGGGTACTGATCCTCTCCCTTTCTTTGGCTATAGCGCGATTGCTGGCTACAAAGGCCGTCTCTATGTTGCCGCTGTAAAGACCGATGATCCTCATAAGTGGCATCCACGCTCTTTCCCCCGCCAGAAGCTTGAGCGCCTCGTTCGTGCAAAACAGAGCACCCTCCCCGCTAATCGGATTATTGGCCAGCACGCCCACTGTGCCCTGGACTACTCCTGTCCAACGGCCAGCAATCTCTTTTTTGAACGCTGGGAGATGGCTATCGCGGTCTCTCCTGGTTGTAATGCTCGTTGCGTTGGCTGTATCTCTAAGCAGGAAGAGGAAGATCTGATCTCTCCCCAGGATCGCCTGACCTTTATTCCGACTATCGATGAGATTGTTGAGGTTGCAGTTTCTCACCTGGAAAAGGCTGAGGATGCGATTGTGAGCTTCGGCCAGGGCTGTGAGGGTGAGCCGCTAATGCAGTGGAAACGTCTCGAAGGGGCCATTAAAGGGATGCGTGCCCGTACCGCTCGTGGCGTCATTAATATCAATACCAACGGTAGCAATCCGCGCTGGCTGCAACGTCTCTATGATGCCGGCCTGGATACCATCCGCGTCAGTACGATCTCCGGCCATCCCGAAACGTATACGGCTTATTACCGCCCGATTGGCTATAAGTTTGAGGATATCAAAGAGTCTTTAAAACGCGCCCGTGAGCAAGGCCTGCATACCTCCATTAATCTGCTCTCCTATCCCGGTCTGATTGACCGTGAGCGCGAAGTTGAGGCGCTACTGGACTTTGTTCGTGAAACGGATCTTCAGTTGATTCAGTTGCGCAATCTCAATATCGACCCGGAGGTCTTTCTTCCTCGTATGCCATCATTCGATACGATGGGCAATGCGCTGGGCATCCGCACCCTGATCGAGACCCTGAAACGCGAAGTTCCCCATGTCGAAACTCGGCAATTTCACCCGCCCCATCCAGCGCTCAAAAGATCTGATCCCCAGCCAGGCGTAATCCTCCTGGCTGGTGAATTAAACTTATTTTTTTCTGCGGTTATTTTTTCGCGAAGCTTTTATCATCTTCGCCTTATTTCTTCCGATTTTTGCTGCTTTTCCTGAAGGTCTGGTATGAGTAGCTGTAGCTGCAACTGCTACCGGTTGCTGCTCACTCTGTTCTACCTCTTCTTTTTGACTGTTGTCAGGGCTATCTACTGTCTCAGTGTGTGATTTCATATTTTGACTGTTGTCAGGGCTATCTACTGTCTCAGTGTGTGATTCCATATTTTGACTGTTGTCAGGGCTATCTACTGTCTCAGTGTGTGATTCCATATTTTGACTGTTGTCAGGGCTATCTACTGTCTCAGTGTGTGATTCCATATTTTGACTGTTGTCAGGGCTATCTACTGTCTCAGTGTGTGATTCCATATTTTGACTGTTGTCAGGGCTATCTACTGTCTCAGTGTGTGATTCCATAATCAGTTTTCTTTCTTTCTGTTTCGTTATTTCAAGCAAGGATAGGCTTGAAGTATATCTCAACTATCAACGATAAGGGTATCAATTCTTCCTGCTTTATAGACGTGCTCAATAGTAGTAAGCGTTTCAGCTACCTCAAATATATGAGCGTCTTGCTAAGGAAGAGATGAGGGCTTCTGGATCAATCTGGCCTTCTTGTTCTCCTGGGTGAAAAACAATCGCTTGCCTCTTCTCAAAGAGCAGTTGCATAGCAACTGGCATTGCTAAATAGGGAAAAAGACCTGGAAAATGCTTTATGCGATGGAACAGATGGATCATAGCTAATTCATCTATTTATCATGATTGTGGCTATGATCGCAACAATTCATAAAATTGCCATTGTTCCGGCTATCAGGTTGCCAGGCACGATGAGCCAGTAATGGACGAAGCACTCGCAAGAAGAACAATTTTTACAAACTCTCTTGTACCTGGCTTCTCGCTCCCATCCCACGCAACATCCTGCGAGCCGCTACCTCAACTGGATCAATCTCTAGCATCGCCAGACAATCGCGCGTCATGCATCCTTCCGGCGTCCCCAGTTCATGCCCTCGGTAAAAACATGGCATGCACGGCAGGTCTAGCCGTACCACGCTTGCACGCTTGCTCCCCGCTTCTCCCGTATAAGGTCCCCACGCAAGATGATTCGAGAGACCAAAGATTGCCACGACAGGTGCTCCCGCCGCCGCCGCGAGATGCATCGGTCCGGCATCATTCCCGATAAAGAGATCTACCAGTTCTAACACCGCCCCTGCAACTTTGATGTTCCCTTTGCCCGCCAGACTCCGTACTGGCACACCCGATTTCAGCATTCCCATGATCTGTGTATGCAGCTCGACTTCTTCTGGTCCACCAATGAGCAGCAGTTGACCACCAACCGCTTGATAGAGCCGATCCGCCACTTGCGCAAAACGCTCAGGTGCCCAACGCCTCGCTGTACTATATCCGCCTGTCCCAGGATGAATCGCAATAATCGGTCTGCTTATCTCGTCCGGATCGCTCTCCCCGTAGATCAGTTGTCGCGCCTTCGCCCGTTCTTCTTCGCTTAATGGCAGAAAAAGTCGTTTATCCTGGACGCTTGCACCAACCGCTTTTACTACCTCCATATTGTATTCAGCCTCGTGCATCGCGCCAAAGCCCTGATCCGGCACACGCACATTGAGAAACCAGCCATGCCCATTGTCCAGTCCCACCCGCCATTTCGCTCCCGTTGCTCGCATCAATATCTGGTGCTTGATCCGTCCAAAGGGTAACGTCAGATGATGTAGCAGCAAGACCGCATCATATTTCCCCTCGCGCAAGGCATTCCAGAGCAGCGCCAGGCGTGCCATATTTTGTGGCTTCATCACCATCTGTTGCGGCGAGTCAAAGAGATATTTATCCAGCACAATGATATGGTCTATCGCATCCCAGCTATTCAGTAGCCCTGCTGAATCAGGCGTGACCAGTAGATCGATCCTTGCCAGGGGATAGCTCTCGCGCAGAGCTCTCAGGGCAGGTGTGGCAAGTAGCAGATCTCCGATTCCTGCCATTTTGACGACCAGAATCCGCGCATTCTCTGGCAGGCTGATCCTTTTCACCTGCCCCGTCTCTTCTTCAGTATGGGCCGTTTCGTTGCTGATATTCATGTAAGGCGTCCATCCATAATGTTGTAATGTGCAATAGTGCTGAAATCCCAGGCGCTGGTAAATCCGTATGCTCATCTCTGAAGGCGAGAGTACCGCTACATGATAGCCCATCTCCCTCGCTTGGCGCAATGCCTGTTTTGTCATGGCTGTTGCTATCCCCTGTTGCCTCGCTTCCGGCACTGTGGCAACTCCGTAAATCCCCGCCACGCCTGCGTGGAATAGCAGCGAAGTAATGGCAACAGGGACATCATGCCGCCAGCCAATAAAATGCCGCCACGCCGTTCCTGGACCAAAGCCGACGTTGCAATAGGTCTCGTAGTAGTTCTGCGCTTTCTCTTCGGACGAACCAAAGCCTCGCATCTCTACTTCGCAAAGTGGTAGTAACGTTTGTTGATCTACTGCCTCTCTGATCTCGAAATCCTCGATCTCCATTGCCTCTAACTCTGCGCTATCCAGTGCCATCGCCATCCCCGGTGTCTCTGAAGTATGCTTCATGCCATGCGCTTCAAGATAGTCTCCCAGGTTTGCTGGCCGTGTCGTTGGACCTACGACCCAGCCTAACGAGACATGCCGCTCCTGAAAATAAAGCATGGTCTCTCGAATGCGCCGGTCCAGGAAAACTTTTTCCTCGCTCTGGAAACGCGAGTAGAGGACTCCGTTCAGGTGCCGTCTTCCCGTGTAAAACCAGAGCAACTCTTCATCTTGATGAAGACTTGCTCCGGATAGCCCTCGCCCAAAGCTTGCCATCTCTTCTGTAAAGTTTGCCTCTAATGCTTCAATCAGACGAGGAGATGAGAGATCACGTAGTATCTCGCTCATGATTGCACCACCTGTAATGTCTCCCCCTGCAATTTCTCATGAATTGTCGTATAGACTTGTCCTGGCAGGATATTTTTCATGCATTGTGTGGTGTAAAAACGACAATCGGCTGGCCCTTGCGCGTTATAACATGGACTGCACCAGATGTCACTGCGTAGTACTGTCGCTTTAGCACTGATTGGCCCGCTCAGTGCCGGATCGGTTGGCCCATGAATAGCAATTAATGGTGTACCTACCGCGGCGGCAATATGCATCGGTCCACTATCTCCGGTTAATAACAGGTCCGCTCGTTGCAGCAATGCCGCGAGCTGGCTCAAGCTGGTCTTTCCTGCCAGATTAAATGGCTGCTGCTGCATCCTTTGGGTAATCTCTGTAATCAATGGCAGATCATTGGGCGCTCCTGTGAGGAGCACGTTAGCTCCATCTTCTGCAATAAGTCTATCTAGCAGGATTGCCCAGTAGGGCACTGGCCAGCGCTTCGATTGTCCGTTGTTGGCGCTGACATGGCAGGCAATTAGTGGCTTCCCCTCGCGCAGTTCCAGCTTTTGCAGGAGCCCCTCTACCTCTTTTTCTGCCTCTGCTGAGACTGCTAGCTTCGGTACGCGATCTTCGTCCGTGGGGACCGCTCCCGCCGCCTTTGCTAACTCTAAACAATAGTCGACTTCATGTTTATGATCCCCTGGAGCCCAGTGCCTTCCTGGTACCGGATCGGTCAGAAGCCCTGGATATCCCTCCTGCGCGAAACCTACTGTCCGCTTTGCCCCGCTTAAAGCCGCGATGACCGCCGCCCACGGTCCAGAAACACTCAAGGCCAGATCATACCGTCTGCTTTGTAATCGGCGACGTAATGCCATTGCCTCTCGCCAGTTTTTGAGCTGCCCCAGTGCCTTTGGTCTCCGCCAGATGTTTGGATCGTAAGCAATCACGTTCGCGACATCAGGATCATTCGCTATCACTTTGGCGCTGGATGGCACCGCTAGCAGATCGATCTCAGCCCCTGGATACGTTCTCTTTAATGCCTGTATTGCTGTCAGAGAAAGCACCAGATCTCCAATCAGGTCGAGCCGAATCACGAGCATCCTGCGTGGCTGAAAGCTTTGTGCATCCATCGCTGGATAGCTGCGCCCTCGCCTCTGCAACTGAAGCCACACCCCTATCGCCTGCATTACTCCATAAATAGCCCCCACCAGCAAGCGTCTGCTTCCCCTCACCACAAAATTCCGCAATGCACGCCGTGAATCTGGCCTCGTCGGATACCCATACTCATCTGTATTCAATACAGGGAGTGCCTTTGTCATAATTGAACCATCTCCTCTCCGCCCTTCTTCCATCTCTTCTCTCAATATTTTTCTTAATACTATTGTATCGCGCTTCTGAACGCAAGCAACTGTCTGTATCTTGAGAGAAGAGGGCTATCTCTGTCCTCTAAAAACGAGAAATTATGGCTTTTGCGACATCTGTTGCTGTGGCTGTGGCGCTGCCTGAGCGCCCTGTTTCTTTCCCAATTTGCTCTGTATTACCTGTATCCATTGCGGTATTTTATCCATGACTTTGATAATAAAAATATATACACCTATCCATATCGCAACGAGCAACATATTTATTAAGAATGGTGGTTGATGGATATGTTCGCCAAACAGGTTTCCTCCACCCCAGAAAACTGGATAGATGAGCCATCTTACGGAGCGATAGAGGCCTTTATTGATGAGTTTAATGGTTTCTTTTCTGCTGAGATGGTGTGAGGTTGTTGAATTTCCTTTGTAGAGGTAATAAAGCGCATAACTAATAGAGCAGATGAGGGCCAGGAGAAACCAGTAAATAGGGAAAGAACCTGGAAAGAGGAGCTCTCTCACCGGGAAAAATAGCAGACACCAGAGTGTACCTACCCATGCAAAACCGGGAATAGCCTGTTTTTTCTGCTCTGTGAGCCGTTTTTTGACGGTATCCAGGCCCTCTTCTACGCTCAACATACTCGATGGACGCTGATAGGCGCTTTGCTCCAGCATCCGACTAATAAGGATCTTTAACTCTGCTGGCAACTTTGTCTCTGTTTTAATATCCGCTCCCTCTGTCGGCTCTTTTCCGGTCAGCATGGTCTGGAGGGTCGCCCCTAATCCATAGATATCTGTCCGTGCTGTACTTTGTGCGCTGCCGTATTGCTCCGGTGCTGCATATCCTGGCGAACCGAGTGCCCCGGTATCCCGCTTCTGCTCTGGCCGATACTTTCGCGCTATCCCGAAGTCGATCAGATAGACATGTCCGCTTCTTGTTACCATGATGTTACCAGGTTTGACATCGCGAAAGATGATTGGTGGCCGCTGTGCGTGCAGATACGCGAGTACTTCACACAGCTCTGTGCCGATTTTTAGCACTTTCTCTAACGGCAAGCGCCCATCTTTTTCTTTGGCAAGCATCTCCTCTAGCGTCTGTCCCTCAATATACTGCATGACGATATACCAGTGTTCCGGATCGGTGAAGTGATCATAAATGCGTGGAAGATTGTTGTGCTCCAGTCCGGGGAGAATGGTCGTCTCCCGATTATAAGAATCGGTTGCATCTATAATCTCTCGTGTGCTGAGCGCTGCTAATGTAATCTGCTTAATTGCTACGATGCGTCCCCGTTTGCGGTCCCGTGCCTTGTAGACTACTCCAAAACCGCCCTCGCCGATCTGCTCGATAATGCGATAGCGCTTCATGAGTAATCTACTTGGCACAGGCTTGCCTCGTTTGCTTGTTGTCAATGCTGGCAATGCATGTACATGTGCCTGTATCTCTCCACAGGCCGGACAGGTTACCGCCTGGTCTGGCAATGCAGCTCCACAGCTATCGCAGAAATCGCTAGAATGTATCATCAGGTGACCTCGTCCGCTCTCAAGAAAAAATCTACGATTGCCGATATGATAGGTAGGATCTGGATATTTAGGACGAAGATCTACTAAAAAAATACAATTCTTGCTAGCTCTAGCTTAGAGCAACATTTTTCACCAGCATGGCAATTGCCTGTTCTACTTGTTGTTCGCTAATGAGCTTGACACAGGGATGTACCGCTAACTCTGTCTCTGTGAAATCCAGACGCCCACAGGGAATGACTGGACAGCCTGGACAGCGCTGGTCGGAGCTAACAACAGTGTGGTTTTCGGCTTTCCCCCAGGGACCAAAGATGCGCACGTCGGTTGGTCCGAAAAGTTGTAGCGTGAGCGTCTCTTGCGCGATTGCCAGGTGTAATGGTCCGTTGTCAACACCGAGTACTAGATCAGCCCGTGCCAGCAGTGCCGCTAGCTGTCCAATGCTCAAGTCGCTCAGCAGAATCGGCTTCTCCTGTTTCATCTCTTCGGCTATCTCTGCTAGTAAAGGACGCTCGTTAGCTGTCCCGGTGAGTATGATCTTTGCTGGTCCCGCCAAAATGGTTCCGGCTACTCGCCAGCCATTCCGCGCAACGTGCCCAGCCTTCTGCTCGCCAGAGCTTGACCGCTCCCCCTGTTCCAGGATGAATAACGACCAGCGGCGTTCCTGCCTGGATTCCCCGTACCGCCAGTTCTTTTGTTACCCACGCTCTCTCTTCTTCTGTAGGTAGAAAGCTGAGTGGGTAATGCTCCGGACTCAATGGCTCGGCTAATGGCTCTTGCTGCAAACTCTGAAGGGCCGCACTGACGAGCCGCAGATTAGAGACGCTGGCATGTTCTGTTTCTTTAAAGGGTAATGCCTCTGTCAAAAATACTTTGCCCGGCTCAATCGCGTATCCAATGCGCCTGGGAATACCCGCCAGGTAGAGTAGTGCCGCTCCCCACCAGAAGTCTGGTCGCAGATTGACGGCCAGATCATAGCGCTCTCGTCGTATCTCTCTTGCCAGACGAAAGAGTAGCCCATAGGGGGCTAATGGATTCTGGCGTGCTCGTTGAAATCCTGGGAATACACAGGTTTCAATCTTGTCCAACGCTGGATGGCGTGCCACGATTTCTCGCGACCAGGGACCAACCAGCATGGTTACCTCTGCCTGGGGCATCTGCTCTTTCAATGCCTGAAGTACCGGCGTTGTCAGGACCAGATCTCCTAGATGATCGGGCCGCACCAGGAGGATGCGTATTCCCCCTATCGATCTCTGTTTCGCTTTTCGGGCCGCTTGTATTGCCCCTGCTAGCCCTATCAAACGTGCCAGAAGCAGCATCAGGCTGCGAAGCAAGCGTTTCATGGATGTATCTCACTCTCTCGCAGACTTGGCAATAAACGCTGCACTGCCGCCCATACTTCATCTACTGTGACCGCTTGCATGCAGGTGCAGTTGGCACAGGCTTGCATCTTTCCCAGGAAGAAACAGGGTTTTCCGGTGGGATGCTGCCAGATCGCGATATGTTTCGGATCATCGAGTGGATAAGGTCCGTATTCCTGTGGACTGGTTGGCCCAAAGATTGCGATGACGGGTGTGCCTACTGCCGCCGCCATGTGCATGGGACTGCTGTCATTGCCGATGAAAAGTGCACAGGCCTCAAGCTGGGCCGCCGATTCGCCAAAGCTGGTCTTGCCTGCCAGATCGAGCACACTTCCCTCTGGCACCTCCAGATCTCGTAATATCTCGCTCGTCAATTCGCTGTCTCCAGGACCGCCAATTAAGAGGACCTGGACTTTTAGCTCGTTGACGAGTCTCCCTACCAGTTCTTTGTAGCGCGCCAGAGCCCAGCGCTTGGCTGTCAGGTCCATTCCGGGATTGCTGCCACCACCAGGAAAGACCGCGATTTGTGGCCGCTTTGCTTTTACAATCGCACTTCGCTCCGCCTCTGTCGTCACAAAGTGCATCCTTGGCTGACCAATCTTCAGGTGTAGCGCCCGTGCGAGATCCAGATAGATCTCTGCCTGGTGCTGAAGCTGATCTGGCGATGAAGAGACGGGCACTCTATCCGTCAGCGAGAAGCCCCTCCCCAGACTATCAGGTCCCACACGCCTCGGTACTCCCGCTAGCCAGGGTAGCAGCGTCAGCAGCGGTGAACGATCCAGGACAAAGGCTAACTCGAAATGTTCCTGCCGCAGCCGCCGTGCAAATTGTATATAGTCTTTTAGCCGATACCGCCCGGCAATCCCCACTGAACCGCAATCAATTACCTTATCAACGCTCTCCTGGTGCTCTACGATCACTTTAGACCATGACCCTGCTACATAAGTGATCGTTGCCTGGGGATAGTTCTCTCGTAGGACTTCCAGGAGCGGCGTAGTCATAATCAGATCCCCCAGGCAGCAGGGCTTGATTACAACTATCGAACGTGGATGCTTCCTCGCTCGCTGCACAAACGGCCTTTGTAACAGGTCAAGCAGGGCGAATGGTAGCCGTAAGAGCACACAGAGTGCTGTAATTATATTTTGACGCAGAGTTAAGATCCTCCATCCTGTTGTTTTGCCGGGTTTTCTGCTGGAGGAGGTTCACTTCGCACGGTCCGCTGATCCGCGATATGCCCTGGCCCTGTTCCTCGCTCGGTCTCTTGTCCCACCGCATAGAAAGGCTCCAATGTGCCTCCCCGCATCGTTGGTAGATGCGCAAACGTACTCTCTTGCACCGCTTTTCCACAGTTGGGACAGTAGGCCAGCCCACTTGTTATCTCTCCCTGACAGCCTGCACAACGTATCGTGATAGGGATGGTTGGTGGCGGTGGTGGCGTCGGCGTGACTCCCAGGAGGAGCGTTTCCATCGCGCTGACTGTTTGTGGATTACTTCCTCCGGCTGGAACCGTCTTCTCCGTCTGTGGCTGGTAGTCCGATCCCGGCGGCGGCGGTGCGTAAATCGTTGGAGGAAGCTCTCCAGCAGGATAGGGCGCTCCTATTTGATACGCTCCCATTGTATCCACCTGTGTTGCTGGCGGCTGAGATGTTTGCGGAACTCCCTGGTTCTGAAGCTGTTTCAATTCGTTCTGCGCTTGTTCCAATTGCTGTTGCAGATTGGCTAACTTGTTACAGATTGGGAGTAACTGGCTCTGTGTCAATTGGTTTGTGCTGAAAAGCTCCATCGTGCGGTTGAGTAATGTGGCTTGTTGGGTGGTAAACTGGCGTGAGAGGCCATCAATTTGCGTGCGAAGTTTTTGTGCTTTAGCGATTCGTGCGGCTTCATGAGAGGCTTTTTCCAGGCCTCGATGCACTGAGTCCCAAATGTTCATCTTGCTTCCCCTTTACCGTGCAAAAGCTTTCTCTCTCCATATGGGTTGTCTATAGCCAGTCCCCATTATAGCAAAGCTCGGCAGGGAAGTCGAGGAACGAGGCAAGAAATAGAAAGGGCACAACACTCTAAGCCGGGTGTTGTGCCCTTCTGTTGCCTGGCAGTTATTTCTTTTCTGCCCCAAGAATAGCATTGACTGTAGTGCCGCATACGACGCACTGCCCCTTCAGAGCAGGTTTGCCATTCCTCATGGTTACGCGCTGCGCATCCTTTAGCTCGGTCTTTTTTTTGCACTTTACACAATAGTAAAGATCTGACATGTCTCTAACCTCCTACTTCAATGATTGTAGTAATAGATATTCTCGCCATTGGGAAAAATTGCTCGTGTGAGATAGACTTCATAGCCCTGGTTTTGCAGCGTGTTTTGTACCTGGCTTGCGCTTTCAAGATTAGCAAATGTGGCAAAAAGCGTCGGACCGCTGCCTGAAAGATGCGGCTGCGCTCCGGCTTGCAATAGTGCCTCTCGCGCCTCTGCTACCTCTGGATAGTGCACTAGCACACTTCGCTCTAATCCGTTGTGTAGATCTTCCGGTATGAGCTTATTCTGGGTACGTAAGGCGGTGCAGATCCTCTGGCTATGGGTTCCATCTGTATAATCGCTTGCTGGAAGATTGCGGAATACGCTCGCAGTTGCAACTCCGATGGCAGGTTTTACTAGCACTATCCAGCGCATTGACGCTGGCCACTGTGCTGCCAGGGGCGTGATTCTTTCTCCTCTTCCCTCGCAGAGAGCCAGTCCGCCAGTCAGGAAGAATGGCACGTCTGAACCCAGGGATGTTGCGATCTCCAACAGTTCTGTTGAGGAGAGCGGTAAATGCCACCAGCGCTGAAGTGCCAGCAGCACGGCGGTTGCGTTACTACTTCCTCCAGCCAGTCCTGCTGCTACCGGTATGCGCTTCTGGAGCTCAATGAGCACCCCTTGTGTCAGTCCGAGTCGTTGTCGCACCGCCTGGGCTGCTCGCACGACCAGGTTTTCAGCATTGCTGAGTTCCGGGCGTGAACAGACCACGCGTACACTGTCCTCTTCCGTAGTTTTCAGGCAAATGGTATCGTAGAGGTCCACTGTCTGCATGATGGTGGCTAGCTCATGATATCCATCCGTACGTTGCCCTAGTATATCAAGTGTCAAGTTGATTTTGGCATAGGACTGGATGAAGTATATTGCCCGATTAGATGGCTGTTGTGCGTGACTCATGTTTGCATTGTGCCTTGAGCAAAGAAGCTTGTCAAGCTTAATCTTTTTCTCATACCAAAAGTCGTAGCCCCCTTCCCATTTTACCTAATTTCACCCCTATCAAGACGTTTTTCTCAACCTCATGGTATACTCGTTACAAAGCTAGTATTTTGTCAGCCTTCACTTGTAGCGCGTAGGGCAGATCGGCTTGCCCGTCTCCAGCCCACCTGCGCATACGCTCGTAGGGCAGATCGGCTTGACCGTCTCCAGCCCACCTGCGCATACGCTCGTAGGGCAATCGGCTAGGCCGTCTCCAGCCCGCCTATCACTCTCCTGCATAGGAAGGCGGCCAGGATACTAATGCTCTAACGCATATCATCTGAAGGAGAGATGCCAGGGAAGATATGGGAGAAAAGAACCGCTCTTGCTCGACAGAGATAAGTAGGGTCGGCTGTTGACCGTGCCCCTCTGGAGGTCTCTGACCATGCTCGCCTTGTTTCTCTTGCTCGCCCGGTTCACAGACCTCATTCCTGCCCCAGCAGGAAAATCCACGTTGGAGACTTTTTATGGATACGACTGTCGCTTACTTCCATTCTTTCCTGCACCCCACAATGGTAAAGCACGATTTTGAGCAGATACGCGGCGTTGGCGCTACAAGTATCGTCTGTGCAGTTCATGAGCAGGAAGAGCAACGCTGGCCCCGCGATTTTGAACGTGGTTTACAACAAGCTCAGGATGCCGGTTTGAAGGTGCATCTCAGCCTGGGGCGCTACGGCAATCTCTTCGCTGGCCCGGTGATGATGCCGAGCTGGTATACTTTTCAGCATCCTCAATCGCGTGTGCAAGATCGTCATGGCCGCTATCATAGTATGTCTTGCTTTAATCACGAGTCGTTCCGCTCCTGGCTCTTTGCTGAAATTGAACACTATCTGACTACCTATCCTGTTTCTGGTATTGTCCTGGATGAGCCTCGCGGACCAGATGTGACCTGTTACTGCTCTGTCTGCCGTGCCCTCTGTCCCGATGTGATGGATCTAGAGCACTTTCGCCGCCGTTCACTGATCGAGTTCTTGGGAGGGCTGTTTTCCTGTGTGAAGCGCGTCAAGAGCTCTCTTAAAACGACGATTGTTCTTCTCCCTCAAGACCTTGATCTGCTTGATGATCTGGTGACTATTCCTCACCTTGATACGATTGGTTGTCATCTCTTCTGGCAGCTTCTGCATGAGGATATCTCTATGATGGAGGAATGGGGTCACCGCGTCGTTCAAGCCACACGCTTACATGAGAAGCGTAGCCAGCTCTGGCTCCAAAACTACAATCTCGATCAAAGCTTTGAAACACTTCTCGAAGACTCGTTTACACAGATTCAGATCGCCGAGCCTGACGAAATTGCCTGCTATTATTATTGGCGCAACAATACTGACCCCGAACACGTCTGGCAAGAAACACGCAATCTCCTCCGCCGCGTCCCACGCCGCCAACTCCACTGGAAAACTACCTCTTCCCACATTCCCATTCCCCCCCAAAATAGACCTCGCCCCTGCACCTGAACTTCCCCCCTCCTCGCCGGAGAGAGAAGCATAGGTGAGAGGCTGGTTGATCCCTGGTCGTGCTCGCCTAACGACGCAGTGAAGATGCTTCGTTCTCTTTCTCTTCTTGCTGAAGTTTCTCTAGCAATGATCGGAGCGAACGAATCTGCTCCTGGGTCTCCTCCAGATCTTTACTGGCGGTTAATACCCAGGCCTGGACTCCAAGTGTACGTAGGGTGTAGGCTTCGTCCTCTTGAAGCGTTCCTGCAACATGGATAAATCCTGGAAAACGTACCGCCTCTCGCACTGCCTGATACGTTAATACGTCTTCAATGGTCATGTTTGCCAGATTCTTTGCCAGACCAAAGTCCAGTAGTACCCCGGCAATACCGTCTAGCCCGGTCAAGTTGCGAATATGGAGTGGGTAAAACTGATCTTTGCTCATCGGTACGGTGACGACTTTTTCAAGCTCTTTGCTCTCTAATGCCAGTATGCGTGCAGGCGCGGTAAAGGGCAGAATGATATAGTTGATATTATGCTCTTTTAACTGGTTGAGATAGTCTCGGTTGAATTGCTCGAAACCCCCGGTAATCTGTAGCCCGGTTACAAGCTGGCTGCCACTACTACTAGCGCTGCCTGTGCTGATCTCTTCTTTGATGGCGTCAAGTGCCGCTGTATCTTTACCATCCCAGGTAAAAAGCAGACCATCTGCCCCGGCTTTTAGCACGGCTTCTGCCCCGCCATTACGTAGCTCTGGGAATTCAACAACCAGGGCCGCTGCCCGTGGCTTGGTCTCGGACTTATTTTTCCCCAGAAATCCCATTCCGCCTCCACTTTGAGCACGCCGGGCCTGGGTAAACATATCTTGTAATTTTGGCATTTTTTTCGTTCTCCTTGGCAGGCTGCGGTCAGGCTGACTGATCCGCGTTCTCTGCTCTCTCTTTAGATGGGTAAGCTTATAAAGATAGCTCATTATAGCACGTGCTATAGTATGTACGTTTGTGAACACCAATGGTTCACTTTGAAATATACCCACAAGTGCCACTTTTTTTCTAATACCTTGCCCCTTCTATATGTATCTATTATAATAAACAAGGTTTTCCATGTAGATATGGATAGAGATGAAGTTGTGTGATTTAGCTGTTGGAAGTGGTTTATGTTGCAAGAAGTTATAGAAGACTATATCACTGCCCTTTCAAATAAAGAACAGGGCACAAAGGGAAATAACCTGAATACGATGATGGCGTATCGGAATGATTTGCGCCAGTTATGTGGATATTTAGCCGCTCGTGGCGTGGAGAACTGGTCTCAGGTGACCCATGAACAGCTTGCTACGTATCTTCTGGAGATGCGCGAAGCTCAAGCCTATCGACCAACTACTATCGCTCGCAAGTTGGCGGCTTTGAAGTCTTTCTTTCGCTACCTGTGCAATGACATCGGGCTGATGAGCTATGATCCTGTGGAACGGCTGGAAGCTCCTCGTGTTCACAAAGATCTTCCTCACGTTTTAAACGCTGAACAGATTAGCCGCCTTTTTCAGCAGTTTGTGGATTGTACCCCCGGCGGCCTGCGCGATCTGGCTATGCTCCATGTTCTTTACTCCACTGGCCTGCGTGCCTCTGAACTGGTCTCGCTCGATCTTGGTGATCTGGACACTGAGCAGATGCAGCTCTGTTGTACCTCTCACGATAACACTTCTTCTAAGAGGGAGCGTTTTTTACCCCTTTCTCCTGCCGCTACTCAATCTCTTGTGCTCTATCTGGCTGAGGGACGGCCTCGCCTGGCTCGCCGCCTTAGTGAACCCGCCCTTTTCCTCAATCATCACGGCGAACGCCTCACTCGCCAGGGCTTCTGGTTGATTATCAAGGGCTATGCTCGCCGCGCTGGCATTACCTGTATTACTCCCCATATGTTGCGCCATTCTTTTGCTCTTCTTCTGCTGAAGGGCGGTATGGAGCTGCGCTCTGTTCAGGAACTGCTCGGTCACGCCCATATCTCTACAACGCAGATCTATAGCCAGCTTGTTCATAGCGGCGAGGAAGTGTAAGAGAGCTCCTTTTCTTGTCTGATTCCGAACGGTAGCTTTTCAGGGTAAAATCAAGGGGAATTACATTGTCTGATGTGGTTCCTCTTGATCTCTCTTTTGCTATTTCTTGGAGAATGGAGCTTTTTCTTATGTTTTATGATCAGGTGGTGGCCGCTGTGACGGCCATTCAACAACGTGCCTCTCTTCGCCCTGCTATTGCTATTATTCTAGGTTCAGGTTTGGGCGATCTGGCCGCTGAGATTGAGCAGGCTGTGACGATTCCTTATGCTGAGATTCCGCATTTTTCTCATTCGACGGTTGTTGGCCATGCTGGCCGCTTGCTCATCGGCATGCTGGAGGGCGCTCCTGTGGTGGTGATGCAGGGCCGCTTTCATCTCTACGAGGGCCACTCTATGCAGACTCTCACTCTGCCTGTCCGTGTGATGCATATGCTCGGTGCCGAACTGTTGCTGGTTAGTAATGCTGCTGGTGGTGTCAATCCTGCCTATCGTGTCGGCGATTTTATGCTTTTGCGCGATCATATCTTTCTTCCTGGCATGTCTGGCAATAATCCCTTGATAGGAGAGAACGACGAACGCTTCGGCGAACGCTTTCCCGCTCTGGCCCATGCTTATGATCCCGCGCTCCGCGCTATCGTGCGCTCTGTTGCCGCCAGGTCTCTTGAGATTACTGTGCATGAGGGTGTTTATACGATGGTCTCTGGCCCAAACTATGAGACTCCTGCCGAACTGAGATTTTTACGCGCTATTGGCACCGACGCGGTTGGTATGTCTACTATCCCTGAGGTGGTTGTCGCTCGCCATATGGGGATGCGCGTTCTCGGCATGAGCCTGATTACTAATGCCGCTACCGGCAACGAGACGGCGGCGGTCAATCATGCCGAAGTCCTGGCAACTGCCGATGCCGTCCGTCTCAAATTTGCCTTACTCGTACGTGGAATTATTCAGGCGATTGCTACTCATTGATTTTGTTTGGTAATTTGAATCTGGGCTGTGAACCAGTTCCAATGCTGCCCTGACCAATCTGTGAGCACGACGAGGAGATAATTTCCCGCATCAGCTGAGGGTGCAACGGTATAGGTCCAGGTTGTATTGCCTGATGCATTGCATTTTTGCGTCTGTTGCGTTGTTCCGCTAAAGACAAGCGCATTCTCTTCCTCGTCAGGCATGGGCTGTGTCAAGGTATCAACTTGATCTAGACGATCTGTGGCATGCTTGAGGAGCACTTTTGTGACGTCCTGGTTTTTTGTCAACCAGATTTTACAGGTGATGTTGGCCGAATGAACCTGATTCCCCGTTTTATCAGTAGGGTAGGCGGATAGCGTATAGGACGTAGCGCCATCTGCTACTTGAGTCGTGGTGTTTAATGCGCTGATTTTGGGAAAGCCTAGTGGTACGATCTGTTCTGATAGTATAGGTGTTGGCGTGGCTGCTTGTGGAATAGTAATGGGATTACTCTGTTTAGTTGTCTGTGTGCTCGTTGTTGTCACCACTGGATGCTTTTTTATTGTCAATGCGCCGAAGGTAAAACCAACAAGCAGTCCGGAGAGGGCAAATAACGTAATTGCTGTAATAATGATGGACTGGGAACGCGGACCGCCTTGTTGAGATCCTCCCATAGGGGAACCCGGTCTATGAATTGTTTGCTGCATGGCGTAGTACTGCTCTCTCCTTACATTTTGATGCATCTTCCCTCCTATAATAGCACGCTCTCTGCTCATCCCTGCCTAAATATTTATGTACTAGCCAGAATTGGTAGGCTCTTTGCTACTCGAAAAACGAAGCTCTACAACATTATACCTCCTTTACACTATCCTTTTCCCAGTCTTGAGGCTTCCTGGTAAGAAAAAAAGAGACCGGCCATGTCCTGGGGGGAAACATGGCCGGCGTGCCTGGGTAAAGGGGTGTGGGGGAAGTCCAGGCAAGGGTACCGGCTGTCTTCTGCGACTAGAATGGCTCGATGGCGCTTTCCTCATAGTCGACGATACTATCAGGTCAGACGTCGAGCCATTCTGCCACATCTGGCTTTCTGTACACTCTCTATAGTATCTAAACGCTCCCTTCTCTCATTTTTGCGTACAATGGAAGGAAAGTAAAATCGCGTAGGGCAGATCGGCTTGGCCGTCTCCAGCCCGCCTATGGAGAAGTGAGAATCGCGTAGGGCAGATCGGCTTGCCCGTCTCCATGCTCGCCTAAGACGCTCTCGCCGGATGGCGTCTCTCCTACAATGGAAGGAAAGTGAAATCGCGTAGGACAGATCGGCTTGGCCGTGGCAAACAAGTCCGGATAGGATGATTCGCTATCCAGTCTTCTCGTTTCGCAATAGGAATTGATATGGTACAATAAACTCGCTGTTATGCACTATCGTTCGCATCGCACGACTGCTGAAAGGCGAAAATTTTATGGCACATATCGTAGAGATCTTGATTATCGCTGGCATTGCCCTGGCTATCTTTGGACCGAAGGCATTACAAGAGATGGCTCGCAACACCGGCAAAGGCGTTGGTCAGGCTCATGCAATCAAGGAGAAATTTATGGCTGATATGCCTGTAAAAGAATTCAAATCGGTTGCCGAAACGGTCTCAAAGGTGCCTACGAATCCCGCTCAGGCTATGCAGATGATGGTCAAAAACTCTCTTCTTCCCGATGAGAAGCCGTCTGAAAAAGTTGTGGAGTCACCAAGCCAGAAAATCTGCTGAGCCTTCTGTTCTAGAAACAAAAGGCGAGGCATAATCTACAGAGATTTTTTCTGCGCAGACAAAATACGGAGATAAGTACGGAGACAAAATACGGAGACAATGTACGGTGCGCCTGGGCTGCCAGGGATGTGCAAGATATGCTGGTCAAACTCGTCCGGAAAAAACGACCTTGCTCAGTGTGTGAGTCGTTGGACGAGTTATTTTTTTCTGGAGTTTTCTTCTGGACAGAATCACTGATACCCTCTATGTCAGGTAAAAATGTATTCAGGAGGTTTTCTTTCGTATGGCAGGTTTAGTTCCATCAATCCTCTCAGCCGATTTTACCCGCCTGGGCGATCAGGTGCGCGAGGCTGAGGCCGCCGGAGCCCAACGTATTCAGGTGGATGTCATGGATGGACACTTTGTCCCCAATATCACTATGGGCCCTCTGGTCCTTGAGGCTGTGCGCCGTTGCACAAAGATTCCTCTGGAAGTCCATCTGATGATTACCAATCCAGAATTGTATATTGAGACCTTTGCTAAGGCTGGCGCGGATCTCATTATTGTTCATTATGAGGTCTGTCCCCATCTTCATCGCGTTATTCAGCAGATACGCGCCGCTGGTAAAATGGTCGGGGTGGCTATTAATCCTTCTACTCCCGTCTTTATGCTGGATGATATGCTCTCTCTGCTCGATCTGTTCCTGATTATGACGATTAATCCCGGCTTCGGGGGCCAGGAACTTATCCCCGAAACTCTTCCGAAGATTAGTAAAGCTCGACAGATGATCCGCGAACGCGGCCTGAAGTGCGATGTTGAGGTCGATGGCGGCATCAATGTCCATACTATCCCTGCTGTTGTACAGGCGGGCGCTAGCCTCCTCGTCGCTGGCTCGGCTGTCTACAATGATAAAGAGACGGTGGCTCAAGCTATGGCACGCCTGCGTGCTGCTTTGTAAATTTTGGAGTACGAGGAAGATTGGATGCAAAATCTACAGTACGAGCTTCAAGGTGTGTTGCTCACGGAGATTCCGATTACAAAGTATTTGGGGATCTCTGTTGAGAGCTATGATAATCTCTGCCTGACACTGAAAGCGCCCCTGGCTAATAATATGAACCATAAGGGGACTGCTTTTGCGGGTAGCTTAAATTCGCTGATTACTCTTTCTGGCTGGGGACTCCTCTGGCTCGTTTTGCGCGAGTACAATCTCTCCGCTCAGGTGGTGATTCAAGATAGCGAATGTAATTATCTCTTGCCTGTCACGAGCGATTTCTCTGCCTGCTGCTACAAACCTGAACCTCACTTGCTCGAAAAACTGGCCTATACGCTTCGCAAAAAAGGTAAGGCTCGCCTGGAGCTGAATGCCACTATTTTTCAGGATCAGCAGGTCGCTGTCTCTTTTAAGGGACGCTACGTGGCTCACTATTCTGAGGCCGAGCCCGCCTTGAGTGCGCTCCATTCTGTTCGGGCAGAGGAGAAAGAACATGCTTGATGATATCACTGCCATCGCGGGCCTGCGCGTAGGCCATGATACTAATCTTGACGCAGGCACTGGTTGTACTGTTCTGCTCTGCGATACTCCCGCTGTTGGGGGCGTGGATGTTCGGGGGGGCGCTCCTGCTACTCGCGAAACTGATCTCCTACGCCCTATGCATATGGTTGAGGAGGTTCACGCAATTTTGCTGACCGGCGGGAGTGCTTTTGGCCTCTCTGCCGCCGATGGGGTGATGACTTATCTGGCTGAGCGCTCTATTGGCGTTGATACTGGCGTTGCTCGCGTGCCTATTGTTCCTGCCGCCGCTATCTTTGATCTGGCCTTTGCCTCATCTCAAATGAGACCCGATGCCGCCGCTGGCTATCGGGCCTGTGAACTGGCTACTCGCGGTCCTCTCGCCCAGGGCAATGTTGGCGCAGGCACCGGGGCAACGGTGGGCAAACTGCTCGGACCATCTCTCTGTATGAAAGGTGGCCTCGGCTCTGCCTGCTCTCGTCTTCCTGACGGAACTCTGGTCGGTGCCCTGGTGGTGGTCAATGCCTTTGGCGATATCGTTGATCCTTCATCACAACAGGTGATCGCTGGCACACGCGGTCCCCTGGGTGGCCTGCTTCAAGGGAACCCCTTTGGAAATACTACCCTGGCTATTGTCGCAACCGATGCCTCTCTCGATAAAGAACAGGTCAATAAGATTGCGCAAATGGCACATAATGCCCTGGCACAGACAATTCAGCCCGCGCATACGATGTTTGATGGCGATACTGTCTTTGCTCTGGCTCTCGGCCCTCGCGCAAAAAGACAGCAAGATCTCGCTCTCGCCGTGCAACAGGTAAGTATGTTGGGCGCGGCAGCCATAAGTACTCTTGCACGCGCTATTATAAAAGCTGTTCGCCAGGCAACAAGCTTACACGGTATCCCCGCCGCAACTCACTCAGATGGCTGAGTGCGTACGCTCCTGTCAGCTTTTTCTATTGAACAGCAAATACTTGTTGTGTTTGGCTTTCTATCAGCGAACGTGAACACTCCGATCTTGTTATAGCTGAAGCATTACAAGTAACACTACTCCACCGCCGATCAACATCAGCAGGACGCAGGCCAGGATGAGCAGGATAAGCCCGTAGCTACGCGAGGAAACTCGCTCAGTTCCAGCTCTCTCTGGTTGGCGTCTGTCAGGTCGACGAGGAAGTTCACGTTTCGCGGTTAAGGTTTTGAGCCCACCTGTCGCTAAATCCCAGGAATTGGTCGCGAAGTCAAGTGCATGCCCATGCTGTTGTTCTTCTTCTTGATCGGATGCCGACCTGAGTGGAGCTGGTCTGGAGGAGAAAGGCTTTGCTGGCCTTTGGGGGGGCGTAGATATCGAGTGGGTCGGAGAGACCATTTGTGGTCGGCGTGGTATTGACCTTGAAGGTTGTGCATCATGTGTGGGCAATGTCACTGTATTTCTCCGCTAGAGGACAGGTTGTAGACCAACCGCATTGTTACAAAACACAAAAACACAAAAACACAAAAACGGTATACAACAGACACTTTACTGGCTTCCGCACTACTGGCTTCTTCATTCCCTATCTCTAATTGTAGTCAAATAATGGAGAAGCGCAAGCCTTTTATGACTATTTGGTGGGAAGAAGCTGTAAAAGCGCGTTGAGGATGCGCCCTGTCGCTCCCCAGATTCGATAGCTACCGTAGTCGTAGAAGTAGATAGTTCGCTTTATCTGCCCCCTGCTCCATTGCTCGGTGTGGAAGATCGCTGGATTTTGCAGCTCTTGCAATGGGATAAGAATCAATTCTGCAACTTCACTCTGCTGCATCTTGATCTCCCCTAGCCCCTCTGCAAGATACCCCACTACCGGCGTAATCAGATAATTGCTGACAACGGTGAAGACTGGCTTCAATATTCCCAGCACTTCGATCCGCTCAGGCTCTATCCCTAGCTCTTCTTCTGCCTCCCGTAGCGCAGTCATGATCGGCGATTGATCCTCTGGATCTGCCTTTCCACCGGGAAAGGCAATCTCTCCGCTGTGCGCCCGTAATGTGCTCGCACGACGAATAAATGCTAAAAATAATTCTCCCTCTTGCACGTAGAGTGGCACGAGAACCGCCGATTTACGCGCCTGAGGCCGTTCCCCCTCTACTTCATCAATCAGTATCTCTGCATTCTCAATGGGTTCTAGCTGCCTGCGCAAGCTTTCCAGAATCTCGGTTGTCTTCTCTACATTCATACATGTATTCTAACATATAGAAAAACTTGCAATAATATGATACAATGTGGTAAATAGAAAGATATCGGAGAGACTTGCTATTAGGTTGCGTATTGTCTTGCATTCACAGACGGCTTTTGGTATAATTAAAGCATCGAGTGGGGGTATGCTTACGTTCAGGCGCATATTGTGTTCTTTAGTATGGCTTACCTGCCTGCATGTGTCGTTTCGTAACACCGTTCTGTAGAGCAAAACAGCAGAGTCGTATCATGTATCTTGGCAGCACAAGATATTTATCGATGAGCGAAACGATCAACACCTAAGCACCTCCTCCGACAAGCCCATGTCATGATGGTACATTTCCCCGTGGTCCTGAAGCGAGCCCTTCTTTTCGCGCTAATAGGGCCTTTCATAACGAGAGAACACAATCGAGAAAGATACCTTTCAGCAGCTCTAGGATAGGTGGGCGTGTATCAGCAGACAAGGCAAAAACCGTGGATCGAAGGGGGTTTTTTACCCATGCAAGCAAAACAGCACGGCGACCTTTCGACTATGCCAGCGGAAAATTCTAACAGCGGGCGGGTACAGACGATGATCGAAGGAAATGACCCACAAGAAGAAATGAATAACACTAACCCTGAAGAAGGCGAAGAACTTAATCAGAACGAAATGGAAGCGTTGCTGGCAGCATCGACCACTCTCACCAACGTTAAACGTGGCGATGTGGTCGAGGGCGTGATCGTGCGCATCGATCAAGATGAAATTCTGGTCGATATTGGCCTCAAATCTGAGGGCGTCCTTTCAACAAAAGAACTACCAGCAAGTGGCTATGGCTCCTTTAATGAGCTGCACCTCAATGATAAGGTTCTGGTCTACGTTATTCAACCAGAAACCTCTGAGGGCCATGCAGTCCTCTCACTCAAACGAGCAAACACTGAACGCCAGTGGCGTATCGCCGAAGAGCAGTACAAAAATAATGAGCTGCTCAAAGCAAAAGTCATCGATTATAATAAAGGTGGCTTGATCGTCGATGTCGCTGGCATTCGCGGCTTTGTGCCGATTTCACAAATTCTTAATCTTAAGCGCGAGGAAGTTGCTTCGGGCGGTGAGAATCCTGATACGGCTGCTAAGCTCCAGAGTATGAAGGATAAAGAACTTCAACTCAAAATTATTGAGATTAATCGCGCACGCAATCGCTTGATCCTCTCTGAACGCCTCGCCGTTCAAGAGTGGCGTCAGCGCCGCCGCGAGGAACTGCTCGATGAGCTGAAACCCGGCGAGGTCCGCCGCGGTGTCGTGAGCAATCTCGCAAACTTCGGTGCCTTTGTCGATCTGGGGGGCGCAGACGGCCTGGTTCATATTAGCCAGCTCGCCTGGAGCCGCGTGAATCATCCCAGCGAGGTCCTTCATGTCGGCCAGGAGGTCGAGGTGCAGGTGCTGAGTGTCGATAAAGATAAAAAGAAGATTGCTCTCTCTATTAAACGCGCTGAGGTCGATCCCTGGACAACTGTGGAACAGCGCTATACTCCTGGCCAGGTGGTGACTGGCGTTGTGACGAAGATTGCTCCTTTCGGCGCGTTCGCTCGCATCGAAGATGGCATCGAAGGTCTCATTCACCTTTCTGAACTGACTCCCGGCATCGACCCTAAAACAATTCTTCATGAAGGGGCACAACTTCAACTACGTATCTTACGTATTGATGCCGAACGCCGCCGCCTCGGCCTTAGCCTGCGCCAGGCCGATGAGGTCGATCAGAAAGAGCCTACTCCTGAAGCTGAAGCAGAACTCGATCTGGCTCCTAACGGCGTCCCTGCCGCTGTTGCCTCACCTGAGTCTTCTATTCCTTCTTTGGAGACCGCTCCGCCTTCCCTGGAAGCTGCGACTCTCGCTCAACCTGAGGCTCATACCCCCAGACGCAATGAGAATCGCCGCGACCGCGACAGGAATGCTAATAACGAAAATGCTCTCCTGAATAATCTTCCTCCTGAAGAAGAAGGCGAGTTGACGGCGATGGCTGAAGCCTTCCGCGCCGCCGCTCGCAATCGCTCAAAGGATGATGCCGACGAGTAGTAAGCAAGACTCCATGTGAGTGTTCCTTGCTTCTCCTCCCAGGTTGCAATACGGGCATTTGGTGACAGTCCTACTGGTAGCTTGTTCTATCATTAGGCTGTCACTTTGCTTTATTTTGTTGAGGACCGGCTTGTGGTATAAGATATTCCATTGCTTGTGCTCATGGAAACGGTTTGAGGCACTTCGCTTCAGACTATTTGCAATTAACTTGGAACAACGATACAATAGTGGTGTCCTTGACGCTAAAAAGTTCGTGTTGTATCATGAAATGTGCAGCTTATTGATGGTAATGGTCGTCTAGCTCACGCGAGTCGTAACGCTACTCTTGATACGGAGGCACCTGGCGGCAACAATTTCTCTGCAATTGATGCAGCTTTAATGTACCTTAACACAATGATTGTACGACCTCTTTGCTGCGTCTACCCCGGTGAAGCAGCGCAGAGGTCGATTGTTTCTCGATAAGAAGTAATGTAATGTGCGTGTATTGACAGACGGGAGGCGACGGTTGTTATCCTTGACGCTGTATGATGAGTGTTGTATGATAAATTCCATAGTTTACCTGAACGACACAGAGGGCTCGGTTCCACCTTCTGCATCTGAAAGGGGGGTGACAAACGGGTGAATGATAGAGATAGGTTCGATAAATTTACTGAACGGGCCCGCAAGGTTTTAAGCCTGGCCCAGGAAGAAGCACAACGCTTCCAGCATAATTACATTGGTACTGAACACCTGCTGCTCGGCCTGGTTCGCGAGGGCGAGGGCGTTGCTGCAAAAGTATTAGCAAATCTCGGCGTTGAACTCAATAAGGTTCGTAGCGCCGTTGAATTTATCATTGGACGTGGTGACCGCATCGTCCTGGGTGAAATCGGTCTCACTCCTCGTGCTAAAAAGGTTATAGAGCTGGCTGTGGACGAAGCCCGCCGCCTGAATCATCATTATATTGGTACTGAACACCTGTTGTTGGGCCTGGTTCGCGAAGGTGAAGGTATTGCTGCTGGTGTCCTCGAAAGCCTGGGTGTGAATCTCGAAAAGGTCCGTACTCAGACGATTCAGGTTCTTAGTCAGTCGGGTACCCCTCATGAGCGCGACGCTAAACACTCGAAAACTCCTACTATCGATCAGATGGGCATCGATCTGACCGCCGCCGCCCGCGCCGGTACGCTCGATCCCGTGATTGGTCGCCATCAGGAGATTGAACGCGTTATTCAAATCCTCTCCCGCCGCAATAAAAATAATCCGGCCCTCATCGGTGAACCGGGTGTTGGTAAAACGGCTATCGTTGAGGGTCTGGCCCAGCGTCTGATCTCTGGCGAGGTCCCCGAAACTCTGGCTGGCAAACGCTTGCTGACTCTCGATGTCGGCTCTCTGGTTGCCGGTACGAAGTATCGCGGTGAGTTTGAAGAGCGCCTGAAAAAGATTATCGAAGAGATTCGCAATAGCCGCGACTGCATTATCTTTATCGACGAGGTTCATACCCTGGTCGGTGCCGGTGCTGCTGAAGGCGCGGTTGATGCCGCAAATATTCTGAAGCCTGCCCTGGCTCGTGGTGAGCTGCAATGTATCGGCGCTACTACGCTCGATGAGTACCGCAAGTATATCGAGCGCGATGCCGCCCTGCAACGCCGCTTCCAGGAAGTAATTGTTCGCGAGCCTTCGGTTGAAGAGACCATTGAGATTCTCAAAGGTATCCGCGAACGCTATGAGCAGCATCATCGCTTGATTATTACTGATGAGGCCCTCAAGGCCGCTACTGATATGGCTAGCCGCTATATCACTGATCGCTTTATGCCTGATAAGGCGATTGATCTGATCGACGAGGCTTCCAGCCGCGTTCGTATGCAGAACTCTCTCGCTCCTCTGAATCTGAAAGAGGCGATGAAGGGCCTGGAGTCGGTTCTGCGTGAGAAAGAGGCTGCTATTCAGCAACAGGAGTATGAACTGGCTGCTGAACTTCGCGACCGTGAGGTGAAACTGCGTGAGCGTATCGCTAAGCTGGAATCTGGCTGGCAGCGCGAACGTGGCACGGATAAGCCTACTGTCGGCGAGGAAGAGATCGCTCAGATTGTCTCTATGTGGACTGGCATCCCGGTGATGCGTATCGCTCAAGAAGAGTCTCAACGCCTTCTTCAGATGGAAGAGGCTCTCCATACCCGCGTTATTGGTCAGAGTGAGTCTATCGAAAAGATTGCTCGCGCCGTTCGCCGCGCTCGTGCTGGCCTGAAAGATCCCAAACGCCCGATTGGTTCTTTCATTTTTATGGGCCCAACTGGTGTCGGTAAAACTGAGCTGGCAAAAGCGCTCGCCGAGTTTATGTTCGGTAGCGAAGAAGCTCTGATTAAAATCGACATGTCAGAGTTCATGGAACGCCATGCCGCCGCTCGCCTGGTCGGTGCCCCTCCGGGGTATGTCGGCTACGAGGAAGGTGGCCAGCTCACTGAGGCGGTCCGCCGTAAGTCCTATAGCGTGATCCTGCTCGATGAAATTGAGAAGGCTCACCCCGATGTCTTCAATATGCTCCTCCAGATTCTGGAAGATGGCAAGTTGACGGATGCTAAAGGCCGCACGGTTGACTTCCGCAATACTGTGGTGATTATGACCTCGAACGTTGGTGCCGCGATGCTGAATAAGGAAGCCTCTATCGGTTTCCGCCAGTCTAAGGATAAGGCGAAGGCTAATCAGGCCGATTACGATGCTATGAAAGGCAAAGTGCTCGGTGAACTGAAGAATACCTTTAAGCCTGAGTTCCTGAACCGTATCGATGAGGTGATTGTCTTCCATTCCCTGCGTATGGAAGAGATGTATTCCATCATTGATCTGTTGCTCAATCGTGTTCGCGCACAGTTGACAGAGCAGCAGATTGAACTGGTGGTTCCTCAGCCGACGAAAGATTTCTTGATCGATAAGGGGTTTGATCCTCAGTATGGTGCTCGCCCATTGCGCCGCACGATTCAGCGCATGGTCGAAGATCCTCTGGCAGAAGGCTTGCTGCAAGGCAAGTTCCACCCAGGCGATCTGGTTGAGGCTATTATTGAGGACGATGATCTCCATCTGAAAGTACGCAATCGTATTGAACAGTTGGCCCCGCCTGCTACTCCTGAAGCCGCTTTGTCGGCTGGCGGAGAAACCAGCGGGATCGGCGACGCCTAAAGACCTCTGGAGGGTGTGAGTATTCACGCCCTCCTTTGTTTACTCTCTTCGTATGGGATCGGCTTCGCTTATCTGATCTATACCGCTTTTATTCCTCTTTTTTTGTGCTTTCTCTGTTTTTTACTTTTATCTGTCAATGTCCAGTTAAGATTGTAAATTCCTGCATGCCAAAACTACGCACAAAATATGTCTGCCAGCAATGTGGTGGAGAACAAAGTAAGTGGATGGGGAAGTGCCCGGATTGTGGCACCTGGAATTCTCTCGAAGAGATGGTCGATACTCCTCAATCACCAGCTCAGCAGCGCCGTCAGCATTTGCTAGGTTCCGCTTCTTCAACTCCTGGTACCCTTGTTCCTCTGGCTCTTCCTGATATTAAGCCATTGGCTCAATCACGCGTTAGTGTTGGTTATGCTGAGATGGATCGCGTTCTAGGTGGTGGCCTGGTGGCTGGCTCTTTTGATTCTTGTAGGAGGCGAACCAGGTATTGGCAAATCAACTTTGTTGCTTCAGGTCGCTGGCGCGATTGCTCAGAATGTTGGCCCCGTTTTATATGTCTCCGGCGAGGAGTCTGTTGAGCAGGTGAAGATGCGGGCCGAACGCCTGGATATTGTCGGTGAACAACTCTATCTGTTGGCCGCTATCGAACTTGATGTCGTCTCTGAAGCGGTCCACCGCCTGAAGCCTTCTCTGGTAATTATTGATTCTATTCAAACCGTTATCGCTAGCCATTTAACTGCTGCTCCCGGAAGTATTAGCCAGGTTCGTGAGTGTACTCTCCAACTGATGCAGTTGGCGAAAAGTACTCATATTCCCATTTTTATTATTGGCCATGTGACGAAAGAGGGCACTGTGGCTGGCCCTAAAGCTTTAGAGCATATCGCTGATGCCGTTCTCTACCTGGAAGGCGAGCGCTATCATTCTTATCGCCTGCTGCGTGGTGTGAAGAATCGCTTTGGCGCAACTCACGAGGTCGGCGTCTTTGAGATGCACGGCGAAGGTATGGTGGAAGTCCCGAATCCTTCCGCTGTCTTTCTTGCGGATCGTGTAGCAGGCGCAACTGGCTCGGCTGTGGTGGTGAGTATGGAGGGAACGAGACCTCTGCTGGTTGAGGTGCAGGCTCTTGTGACCCCTAGCAATTTTGGCAATGCCCGCTGTACGACAAATGGCATTGAACACAATCGCCTGGTTATGCTGCTCGCTGTCTTGATCAAACGCGTCGGCCTGGCTGTTGGCACTCATGATGTCTATGCCAATGTTATTGGTGGCTTTACTCTGGAGGAACCTTCTATTGATCTGGGCATTGCTGCCGCGATTGCTTCTAGCTATCGCGAACGCAATATTCCCAATGATATAGCGCTGATTGGTGAGGTCGGTCTGTCTGGCGAACTTCGCGCCGTTAGCCGCCTTCCTCTCCGCGTTCGCGAAGCTGCTAAACTTGGCTTTAAGTCTTGTATCGTTCCTAGCGCCGGCAAGGGCGCAAAACTACGCGCGGAATTAGAGGGGAGCGGACTCCCTGCTGATTTTAAGATCCTGACTGCAAGCTCACTTGCGGTTGCCCTGGAGGTTGCTTTACACTAGTAATAGCTGCCTTTTTTAAAATACTTTTGGCTATTGCAATAGGAGAAATTCTAGTGGAGATAAGCAAAAGCGTTATAAAAGGCAAAAATATTGCTTCGTGAACGAGAAAGATGTATACTGCTAATTCGATACACCGTTTGTTTTTCTTTTGCTTATGAGGTCTTTTAGAAAATGTCTTAGCCTCGCTCTAAGATGAGCAAAGTCCGCGCTCATCCTGGATCGGTCCCAGATATGTTCTAAGTGGAATAGAAGTGGCTTCTTCTGAGAAGCTGCTTTGAGCTCCTTCTAGAGGTTGAATTCAAAGTGCAGGCGACAATTTTTTCGGAATTATTCTTTTTCTTTTTAATCAACGCCCTGCCAAACACATCTGGCCTCCATGACTTCTAAGTGATTAGGCACAATTTGTGCACTGCTTTGGAGGATGCAGGGATGTCTGTGAAAAATATTGCTCGTGTTGCCGGAGGTATTGTTGCCTTTGGTATTGTTGTAGGAATCTTCATTAAATTTAATGTCCTCCTCAACAATAAAAATAATGCTGTCGTTGGGATTGCCTGGGAGAACTTTGCTCACTGGTGGTGGATTCTCGCTGTTGTCCTGAGTGTTCTTGTCGCTCTGTTTATTACTCCCTATATCACTATCGTTCCCTATCGCTGGGCTCGCGACAAAATTCGCGTCACTTCTGCAAGCGATCTGGTCGCCGCTGCAATTGGTCTCATTGTTGGTCTTGTTATCTCTGCTCTTTTAACGATTACTCTGACTCATCTCCCTGATTTTTGGGGTAGCTTGCTCTCTTTCTTGGGCGCTATTCTCTTCTGTTATCTGGGCGTTGCTGTGGCTGTTATGCGCAAAAATGATCTCGCCCATCTCTTCCAGAGCTCTCTCTTCCGCCGCCGTGACCGCGATGATGACCGTGGGGATCGTGACCGCAAGGAGCGCGATAAAGATAAGGGCCCTGTGATCCCTACTTCTCATGAGAGCCAAATTCTTCTCGATACCAGTACGATTATCGATGGCCGCATTGCTGATATTACTCAGACTGGCTTTATCTTTGGTACTCTGGTGGTTCCGCGTTTTGTGCTCAATGAGCTGCAACGTATCGCCGATTCTGCCGATACGATGCGTCGCAATAGGGGACGCCGTGGTCTGGAGATTTTAAATCGCCTGCAAAAAGATGCTATGATCCCTATCGATATCATTGATGCTGACGTTGAGGGGATCGCTGATGTCGATAGCAAACTGGTGAAGATGGCTCGCGATATTCATTGCCCGATCATTACTAATGATTTTAATTTAAATCGCGTCGCTGAGTTGCAGGGCGTGAAGGTTCTCAATATCAATGAACTGGCGAATGCGATTAAGCCCGTGCTTTTGCCCGGTGAAGATATCCCTATTAAGATTATGCAAGACGGTAAAGAGCTGGGCCAGGGCGTCGGCTACCTGGACGATGGCACGATGATTGTGGTCGAAAATGGCCGCCAGTATATGAATAATACGGTTGAGGTGACGGTGACGCGGGTCCTACAGACTGTCGCCGGGCGCATGATTTTTGCTCATCCCAAGCAACAGTCATCCCTGGCTTCATCTCCCCAATCCCCGGCCAAACAACGCCAGGCATGAAGCCTTCCCAAGCGTCCCTGCTAGCTTTTCTATCTGCTAGCGGGGACGCCTTTTGTTGTTGTGCTGGCATTTTTGCTCTGTTTGCTAAAAGCTCTCATGTTTTTGTAGGACGTGTAGGGGGTTATCTCTGCACATGGAAAAATTTTCATCGTTTGATTATCATCTTGTGAGAAGTAGGAGGAGCAGAGGCTTCATGCCTCTCATATATCTATGCAAGAGACATCTGCCGTTGTGATTGTGGCCGCTGGAGCTAGCCGCCGCATGGGCCGTGATAAACCCTGGATTCCTCTCGCCGGACGCATTACTCTGGCTCGCACTGTCGATGCCTTTCAGGCTTCATCTTTCATTGACGCTATTGTCCTGGTCACTAGCGAGCAGCGTTTAGCTGAGGTTCGCGCCTTTTGCTCTCAGGAACAATGGCAGAAGGTGGTTGCGGTAATTCCCGGTGGCTCCCGCCGCCAGGATTCTGTCTGCTGTGGTCTGGATGCTCTGGCTGCGTACCAACCAGATTGTCGCTGGGTGATGATCCACGATGCTGCCCGCCCTTTCGTCTCTGAAGCCATGATCTCAGCAGGCTTGCGTGCCGCCCAGATCTCTCAGGCGTCGATTGCGGCTGTTCCCGTCAAAGACACTATTAAACAGGTCTCTAATGGTACGATTACTGCTACGCCGGATCGCTCTCTCCTCTGGATCGTTCAGACTCCACAGGTCTTCTCTTTCCCTCTCATCCATCATGCTCACCATACGCAAGTGGCCCAGGAGGATGTGACCGATGATGCAACGTTGCTCGAACGCCTCGGAAATGTCTGTGACGATTTTTCCAGGCGCGTATACCAATATCAAGATTACAACCCAGGAGGATGTGATCTTCGCTGAAGCCTTGCTTCAAGAAGGATGGAAGAATCGATGACTGTTCGTGTTGGCTCTGGCTACGATGTCCATGCTTTCACTGAGGGACGCCCCCTGATTCTTGGTGGCGTCTCTATTCCCTATGCTTATGGCCTCTCTGGTCATTCTGATGCCGATGCCCTTATTCATGCTCTGGTCGATGCCTTGCTCGGTGCCTCGGCCCAGGGCGATATCGGTACGCATTTCCCCTCGCATGATCCACGCTGGAAAGATCAGCCCAGCGCGGTCTTTCTCGACTATACCTTCGATCTGCTCTCTCAATTGGGCTGGACGATTGCGAATATTGATGCAACGATTGTTGCTGAGCGCCCCAAATTGTTGCCCTATATTCCTGCTATGCGTTCTCACCTGGCTGAGCATCTCCATCTCTCTCTTGAACAGGTGAGCGTGAAAGCTACGACTACCGATGGTCTCGGCTTTGCTGGGAGACGTGAAGGTATTGCCTGTTACGCTGTTGCCCTTCTTGAACGCTAGGCTGACAGGCACAAATTTGCGAAAGGGGGAAGGAAGGTCTTTATGCTACGTGCGGTAGTCTTTGATTTTGATGGCTTGATCCTTGAAACGGAGGCGGCAGATTTCCAGTCATGGCAAGAGGTTTATCAGTTATACGGCGCTGATCTGGTTCTGGCAACCTGGCTACCCTATATTGGTGCTGGTCAGTCTACGATTAAGTTTGATATTTATGCCCATCTGGAGGCACAGATCGGCCACGAACTGAATCGAGACGAAATTAGGTCCAGACGCCGTGCTCGCTATCTGGAACTGGTAACTGAACAAGCCATTCTACCCGGTGTGGAGGCACGGATCGCTGAGGCGCAGCGCCTGAATTTAAAGCTGGCTGTCGCCTCTAGCTCTTCCCGTGCATGGGTTGTCGGCCATCTGACTCGCCTGGGCTTGCTCTCGTCCTTCTCGGTCTGCGCCTGTGGCGATGAAGTCCGCTATACCAAACCAGATCCTGAAGTCTATCTCCTGGCCCTCGAACGCCTGGGCGGCATCTTGCCATCTGAAGCGCTGGCCCTTGAGGATTCCCCGAATGGTGTGCTGGCAGCAAAACGAGCTGGCCTTACCTGCATTGCTATACCTAATCCCTTAACTTGCCATTTTTCTTTTGAGTGGGCCGACCTGCGTTTACCATCTTTAAGCGAACTGCGCTTACAAGAATGGCTAGCGCGTCAGCCTGATAAATACTAGAAATGAGGACTGTATCTTATGCTAGATGCTCATGAAATTGCGAACCATAATTTTGAAAAATATCTCAAGCAGCAAGCTTATCCCGGACGTGGCCTGGTTGTTGGACGCTCTGAGGATGCCACAAGCTGGTTTATTCTCTACTGGCTCATGGGACGTAGCGAGCACAGCCGCAATCGTCGCTTCGTCGTCGAGGGCTCTGTGCTCAGAACCGAACCCGTCGATGCCTCTCTCCTTGTTGATCCTAGCCTGATTATCTACGAGGCAATGCTTGAGCTCCCTGGTATCTACCTGGTGAGTAATGGCGACCAGACACGTACGCTCTATGAAACAATTCAATCCGGTGGCTCTTTTGCGCAAGCCCTGGAGACACGAGAGCGTGAGCCTGATGCTCCCAACTACACACCACGTATCAGCGCCATGCTTGATCTGCGTACCTCGCCCGCTTCTCTTGCATTCAGCATCCTCAAAGCAAATCGCGCCAATCCAGAACTGACTGATCGCACCATTTTTACTCCTGCCCTCCCTCCTGCTGGCCTGGGTCTCTGTCTGACAACCTATCAAGGAGATGGCTCTCCCTTGCCCAGCTTTCAAGGCGACCCTCTCTTACTCCCTTGCTCTGGAAACGCTGAAACACTGTTGGAGACTTACTGGAATGCTCTCAATGCCGAAAACCGTATCGCTCTTGCTCTGAAAGAGATTCCTCTTGACAGTAATGCCGAAAGGTTGCTGATCAAAAATCGCTATGCTTGAGGGCTCAAATATGCTAGTGCTCTGTCCGTGGTCATCTGTAGGAGGAGAAAACGCGCGTAGGGCAGATCGGCTAGTCCAGATAGTTCCCTCATTCATACTGAGAGGAGAATAGGAGGAGGAGAAAACGCGCGTAGGGCAGATCGGCTAGTCCAGATAGTTCCCTCATTCACACTGAGAGGAGAATAGGAGGAGGAGAAAACGCGCGTAGGGCAGATCGGCTAGTCCAGATAGTTCCCTCATTCATGCTGAGAGGAGAATAGGAGGAGGAGAAAACGCGCGTAGGGCAGATCGGCTAGCCCAGATGGTTCCCTCATTCATGCTGAGAGGAGAATAGGAGGAGGAGAAAACGCGCGTAGGGCAGATCGGCTTGCCCGTCTCCTGCTCGCTGACCACGCTCTTGCCGAGAGTTCCTCTCCTACAAATCCATGTGGACAAAGTGCTAGTGGTCTTCTCTGCTTGCTAAATAGATCTGATCGGTTTTAGCCGCCATAATCAGATCATTTCGGTGCAGACCCCCAATCGCATGTGTCCACCAGGCAACCTGGACCTTGCCCCATTCGGTGAGCAGCGCTGGATGATGCCCTTCCTGCTCAGCCAGTGCTCCTACGCGATTGGTAAATGCCAGCGCACTTACAAAATCTTTGAAAGGAAATGTTCGTTCGAGATGCTCTACTCCCTCATAAGCTCGTACTTGCCATCCCGGAATCTGAGGCAAATACTCGTTCATCTCGGCCTCTGTTACTTTAGGAGAGCCAGACCGACAGGCTTCACAGCTCATCTGAGTGAGTTCTGACATTCTTCTACCTCCCTGAAATGTGTCTGTTTTCTTGAGTTTAGTATGTTATCCTTTGAGGATTTTCCTGCTATGAGGCGTATCCAGGCCCGGAAAGCTGGGGCGGTAGAAGCATAAGTTTATGCTCTACCACCCTGATCCCTTTGCTAAAGAGCGCTTACAAACTAACTATGTTGCTGGCGCAATTTCGCGGCGGCAGCTGTATCAAACATCCAGGTGACCTCGCCCTGATCGGGTTGGACAATCTGCGCGGGATACTCTTCGGGATTGTGCTCTCCCTCGATAACTGCTTGTACCGCCTCGGCTTTGTCGGCTCCTGTCACCAGAAAGAGTATATGGATTGCCGCATTCAGCAAAGGCGGTGTGAAGGTCAGGCGCGGCGGTGGCGGTTTGGGAACTGAGACCGGCATGACCAGGCGCACAGCCTCTTGTAGTGATGGCTGGTGCGGGAAGAGTGAAGCTGTATGGCCTTCTGGTCCCATACCAAGCTGGATGAGATCAAAGCGAGGCACGCCGCTGGTCCCGAAGACTCGCCTCATCTCCTGCTCATAGGAGATAGAAGCGGCATCCCGGTCTTCTAACTCTGCGGGTACCCGGTGAATCTGGTTGGCTGGAATAGGCAACTGATCAAGCATGACTTCTTCTGCCAGCTTGAAATTGCTGTCGGCACTATCTGGTGGTACATTGCGTTCATCTGACCAGAAGATCTCTACCAGCGCCCATTCGATCTGACTGCGATATGGTTCACTGGCTAGCAGGCCATATAATTTTTTCGGCGTGTTGCCGCCAGAGAGGGCAAAGGTGAAGCGTCCATGAGCATCTATCGACTCTTGTGCCACGCGAACGACATATTTTGCCGCTTCATGGCTCAAGGTCTCGGTATCTGGGTAAATAGCAATATGCATACAAGCTCCTAAGCTAGTAGTATTTCAGGCGAGTAGCTCGAATACTTCATGCAGTGTCTCTTCGTAAAGATGATCCCGGCCCATGATCTCTAGCTCGTCATGAAGAAGCTCAGAGACCTTGTGAACTGAGGTGATACTGACTGTACGTTGCGGCACTTGTGTCCCTTGTGAGAGCTCAACTGAGGTGAAGACGTGCTCTGTATCGTCTTCCCTGTCAATGATAAACGAGGCCTGCCGCCCTTCAATGTTACTGATTAAGCGCACGGAACAGATGGAACCCGCTGGCATGCCTGCCTGCTCTCGTGGAGTGACATAGAGACCACCATCCGCGTCTCCCTCTTGCTTGGGGACATTTACCAATTCTCCGCTATTTTTATGGCGGATCGTCTTGTTGAGTGCCCCTGTGACTGGTCCACTCTGGGAGCGCATGATGTGCCAGGAATAGGTTCCGCTGTGCAGGTCATAGACATTTTCGGCGTGTTCTCCAATAATGTTCCAGCCTAGCCGGGTCTTTAACCAGGCTGCCAGAAAAAGCGCACAGGTTGGATTGGGGGTTACCTCTTCTGTCTGTTGCGATCCCGCAGGCAGGACTGAGTGTTCTATTTCGATGTAATCAACACCAGAGAGATACGGTTTATAGGCCGTGACATCGAAAAATTGTGCTACTAGTTCGCGCCAGGAGGTGATACGTGCCCAGTTGAGATCACTTAAAGCACTGTCGGCTGTCAGGGATTGTACAAGCAGTGATAAGGCTCTCAAGCTCTCTTCTGGTTGGCTAAATTGACTGGAATCTACAATGACACGGCTGCTCATATTGGCAAGCTGCTTGAACAGGCCGCTGTTGTCGGGTAGATCATCAACCCACCAGAGATAAACAGGTAGATCAGGTTTGAGCAATGGTTGGAGAATTATTGAGGAGGATGTGATGGCCTTTCCCGCTAACTCAACCGTAATCTGCTCAAAGTTGTGACGCATGATATCTGAAATGATTGGAAACGAGCGAATGGTGACCCAGGTTGAAACTTCAGATGGTACATTCTGCCCCTGATCCAGAATCAACAAGATAACGCGTGCCACGTGTGTACTGGAGAGGTCACGCAAAATCGCACTCGCTCGTTGTGCTGTTTCCTTATTTGAGGTACATAGCACAAGATTGAGAACGCTTGTGCGCACACGAAGATTTTGACTGGTGCGCATGTTATCAGCGGACATATGCCAGAGACGAGCTAACTCATCCTCGACATCTGCCGGTGCTACAGGTTTGCCTGCCCAGGGCAAACGCGGCCCCAGGGTATCGGTTGTTTCTTTTGCCATGTTCCCGAACCCCCTTTATCAGTTGAACGTCATTGTTCTCAGGGACAACACTGTGTTTTCTCGTTGTGATGCCAAACAAGTTTTTTGTCACTATTTTGTGTTACGGACGACGCCATCGATGCCCATCTCGCCACATGAACTCATCTGCGGCCTGTGGTCCCCATGTGCCAGATTCATAGGTTTGCACGCTGGCGGTTGTGTCGTTCTTCCAACCATCGAGTATGCCCTGGATAAAGGTCCATTGGGCCTCAACCTCGTCTCGCCTTGTGAAAAGCGTGGAGTCTCCAAGCATACAGTCTAGCAATAGCCGCTCGTACGCCTCTGGCTGCTCACGCACAAAAGAGGAGCCGTAGAAAAAGTCCATGTTCACCGCCCGAATCTGCATGTCAGTTCCTGGCACTTTTGCGCCAAATTTTAATGAGATGCCTTCATCAGGCTGGATACGCAGGGTCAAGACGTTTGGCTCTAACTGACCTTGAGCATCGCTTCTTTTAAAGAGCATCAGAGGTGCAGATTTAAATTGGATGGCGATCTCTGTAACGCGTTTTGGCAGATGCTTGCCTGTTCGTAAGTAGAATGGTACGCCGGCCCAACGCCAGTTGTCAACAAACAACTTCATTGCGACATAGGTTTCAGTAGCCGAGGCGGGGGAAACGCCGTTCTCTTCCAGGTAGCCCATGACCTGTTTGCCATTGACCCAGCCGGGACCATATTGTGCTCGGATGGTGTTGGTTGCAACCTCTTTGCCAGTAAGAGGCTGAAGGGCATGTAATACCTTCACTTTTTCATCGCGGACAGAATTGGCGTCAAAGGCGATGGGCGGTTCCATAGCAACAAGGGTGAGCAATTGCAACATGTGGTTTTGAATCATATCGCGAATGGCTCCGGACTCCTCGTAGTAGCCTCCGCGCCCTTCGATACCGATATTCTCTGCTACCATGATCTGCACATTGTCTACATAGCGGCGATTCCAGACTGGCTCGAAGATACCATTTGCCAGGCGGAAGACCAGGATGTTCTGGACGGTCTCTTTGCCTAGATAGTGGTCGATACGATACACCTGTTCTTCACGAAAGACTTTCGCGACCTGTCGGTTGAGCTCATGCGCTGAAGCAAGATCGTGTCCGAAAGGCTTTTCAATAATGATGCGTGTCCACCCCTTACGGTTTCTATTCAGGCCTGCCGCACCCAGATTTTGAATGATCTCTGGATACTGGCTTGGTGGTGTTGAGAGATAGAAGATGCGATTCCCGCTCGTGCCCCGCTCCACGTCCAGCTTATTCAGGAGATCGGCTAGCTTTTCATATCCTGCTGGATCGGTGAAATTGGATTGCAGATAATGAATACCGCTGGCAAAGCTTTCCCATACTTGCGGATTGACCGGCTTCTGACGAGAAAACTCATTGACGGAATTGAGGGCTTGTTGACGGAATATAGTATCGTCATAGGGACGGCGAGCAAAACCAACAACTGAAAAGCCCGCTGGCAATGGATGCTCCAGGGCCAGGTTGTAGAGGGCTGGCAATAACTTCCTGTGTGTCAGATCACCAGTTGCCCCAAAGATAACCATGACACAGGGCTCCAGGCTTTGTTTAATGCGTAGCCCCTCTCGAAAGGGGTTGGACGCCTCTACTACGCCACGCTGAGGCATAAGAATTCTCCTAATTATGCTGATTACTTCTTACCGCTTAACTTCGCTTTCAGTATATCCCCTGAACGTATTGCATCTCCGGTTGTTCCGCTCTTGCAGAAACAAGATGAGCGCAAGCCGGTACTCCGCTGCTTTTTCGCAGAAGAGGTGCTCTTGCGCCCAGGTCTGGCAACCTTCCTGGTTTTTGTGCTCATATCCAGGATACATTGCTTTGCTCCACGTGTTTGTCCATTGTGTGTGAAGAGCGAAAAGAGTTGAACGATAATCTAGAATACTGCTTCACTTATTTTTTCAGCAGAGAGAATGTCTGGTCTCGGAAGATCTTCTTCTCCCTGCATCACAATTCACGTTTGCGAACGATGAATGAAAGTACGCTTAACGAGCAACACGGCCTTGTTCGAGCGCTTGCTTCTTGCTATCAATTCCTTTGAAGAGCTGATGGAAAGAATCTGCAAATTTCTGCACACCTTCATCCTGCAACTGCTGGGTTACCTGATCGTAGTGAATGCCGACCTTTTCAAGGGCTTCCATTGTGGCATGAGCCTGGGGCAGATCGTTTTCAATGGTATTGCGTGCAACGCCATGATCGCGGAAATTGACGATTGTCTCCAAAGGCATCGTGTCTACAGTATCAGGTCCGACCAGTTCTTCTGCGTAGAGTACGTCGCGATAAGCTGGATTCTTGGTGCTGGTGCTGGCCCATAATGGGCGCTGAACATGAGCACCGGCATGTTTGAGTGTCTCAAAGCGTGGTGAATGGAAGATACGCTTGAACTCCTGATAGACGATGCGGGCATTGTCTATCGCGGCTCTCCCCTCTAAACTTTTCAGATGTTGCTGTTCAGAGGCATCGCTTGTGCCCTTGATCTTCTCATCCAGCAATTTATCGACCAGCGTATCAACACGGCTGACGAAGAAGCTGGCAACCGAACCGAGGTGGCTGATATCTTCTCCTGAGCCGTTGCGCTCTTCCAGGGCCGAGATATAGGCCTCGGCAACCTGGCGATAGCTCTCAAGGGCGAAGATCAGTGTGATATTCACGTTGATGCCATCGCGCAAGACATCGTGAATGGCTGGAATGCCTTCAGGGGTTGCAGGAATCTTAATCATCAGATTCGGGCGCTCAACCATTTTCCAGAAGCGGCGTGCCTCATTGATTGTACCTGTAGTATCATGAGCCAGTTCGGGGGAGACTTCCAGGCTAACATAGCCGTCTTTTCCCTCGGTGCGGTCATAAATAGGACGCAGCAGATCGGCAACGGTCCGGATATCTTGAATAATGACAGCTTCGTAAATTTCGTTCGTATTTTTGCCTTCATTGATGAGCTGATTGATCTGCTCGTCATAGGCATGGCCTGTACTGATGGATTTCTCGAAAATGGTGGGATTGGCGGTAACACCAACGACGCCATCTTCGGCTAACAAACGCTGAAAATCGCCAGCTTGTAACTGACTGCGATCAATATTGTCATACCAGACACTCTGTCCCTGCGTTTGTAGCTGTTGCAGTGGATTCGCCATGATAATCTCCTTCTAGAATATATCTGAAACCAGCTTTCTGAGAAAACCGTGCTCATCTCCGATACATTCTACTGTAAAATTGCATCTCTTTCTCAAACACGATGTCTGGGAAATGCTAGAAGATGCAGCTATGCTTTCCGTACTAATGATTTCGCTTTTGCGACGACGTTTTCAACACTAAAGCCGAATTGCTGGAAGAGCGTTTTTGCTGGAGCAGAAGCTCCAAAATGATCCAGCGTTACGGTTGTCCCCTGTAATCCAACATACTGTGCCCAACCAAATGATACACCAGCCTCAATAGCAATTCGTGCTGTCACAGTTGCTGGCAGGACAGTTTCTTTGTATTCAGCGCTCTGTTGTTCAAACAGCTCCCAACTGGGCATACTTACTACACGTACTGCAATCCCTTCTTGACGCAGTTGTTTGGCTGCATCGACTGCCAGGGAAAGCTCCGAACCAGTTGCGATCAAGATCAGTTCGGGTGTCTGATCACTATCAAGTAAAACGTAAGCACCCTTTGCAAGGTTACTCGCGCTGTTCTGCTCGTTGCGTTCCTGGGTAGGCAAAGCTTGACGGGTAAGGGCCAGGGCAACGGGTCCAGTGTGGGTAATGGCTGTGCGCCAGGCTTCTACGGTCTCGTTTGCATCGCCAGGACGAATGACGGTCAGGTTAGGAATAGCTCGCAGGGCCGCAAGTTGCTCAATAGGTTGGTGCGTTGGTCCATCTTCTCCAACGCCGATGCTATCGTGTGTGAAGACATAGATGGTTTTCAAATTCATCAAAGCGGCCAGACGAATGGGAGGACGCATGTAGTCCGAGAAGATCAGGAAGGTTGCGCCGAATGGGATAAGTCCGTCGTAAAGCGACATCCCATTCATGATACTGCCCATCGCATGTTCACGAATACCGAAGTGCATATTGCGTCCAGACTCGGTAGCGGTAAAGTCTCCCAATCCGTTCATGTTGGTGCTGGTAGACGGTGCGAGGTCGGCGGCTCCGCCAAGCAATGCTGGTATTTTCGGGGCAATGGCGTTAATCGCCTTTCCAGAAGCGGCACGGGTTGCCAGGGCCTCTCCTGCTGCGAAGACAGGCAGGTCGCTATCCCAACCCTCAGGCAGTTCACGCTTCAGCATCTGTTGCAACTGGGCCGCCAGTTCAGGATACTCAGCAGTATATTTTTCATAGAGTGCTTCCCAGGCCTGTTCCTGCTCTGCACCACGCTCAATGGCCTGGCGGTAAAAAGCGACAGCCTCTTCTGACTCGTAGAAAGGCTCTTCTGAAGGGTAGTTAAGATTGCGCTTGGTCAGGATTACCTCTTCTGCACCAAGCGGCTCACCATGTGCTTTATGGCTGTCCTGTTTGTGTGGACTCCCAAACCCGATGTGTGAGCGTACAATAATGAGTGAGGGGCGGCTGGTCTCTTCCTGCGCGGCGGTAATGGCCTGTTGCAGGGCGGCCAGGTCGTTGACATCTTCTACGTGTTGCACATGCCACTGATAAGCTTCGTAACGCTGACCAACGTTTTCGCTAAATGCCAGGTCGGTCTTGCCTTCAATCGTGATGCGGTTGTCATCGTAGAAATAAATGAGTTTTCCGAGCTGGAGATGACCTGCGAGAGAGGCGGCCTCTGAAGAGACGCCTTCCATTGTGTCACCATCGCCAACGATGGCATAGATATAGTGGTTGAAAAGCTCATAGCCTGGACGATTGAACAGGCTAGACAGATAGCGCTGTGCGATGGCCATACCGACGCCGTTGGCGATGCCCTGTCCCAGTGGACCTGTGGTGGTCTCAACGCCTGCTGTATGTTTGTATTCTGGATGTCCCGGTGTAAGACTACCCCATTGGCGGAACTGTTTTAGCTGTTCCAGGGGGAGATCATAGCCGGTGAGGTGAAGCATACTGTAGAGCAGCATGGAGGCGTGCCCTATCGAAAGGACGAAGCGATCTCGATTGAGCCATGCAGGATTCTTGGGATTATAGTGCATTGTGCGCGTCCACAGCAGATAGGTAAGGGGCGCGAGGGCCATTGCGGTTCCGGGGTGGCCGGAATTGGCCTTTTGCACACCATCCATTGCCAGGGCGCGAATAGTATTGATACAGAGCTCCTCTAGCTGACTCTGTTGTACAGGCGACTCTTGTTGTACGGTCATCAAATTTCTCCGATTACAAAGTTGTTGTTGATTATTGTATCTAGTACACTAACTCCTGATATGATACCACAAAAAGGCATCCAGGGGCTAGCTGTTCCGAGCACGCTGCTGAAGCTCATAGAGTTTGCTAATGGCTTCAATAGGTGTCAGTTCATCGATGGCAAGTGTCTTGAGTTCTTCTACCAATGGATCTGGCTCGGATGCAAAAAGCGTCATCTGCCAGGCTGCCGGCATCGTCATATCCTGCATCGCTTTGCGGCGTAATTTGGCATCCCCTTTCCGTTCAAGCTCTGCCAGAATCTCTTCTGCGCGGTGAATGACGGGACGGGGAATGCCTGCGAGTTGAGCGACATGCACACCATAACTGCGATCTGCGCCACCGGGTACAATTTTGCGCAGAAAGACAATTTTTCCAGCCTCCTCTGTTACGGCTACATTCATGCAGCGAATGCGTGGTAGCTGCTGTGCCACCTCAACAAGCTCATGATAGTGGGTCGCGAAGAGCGTTCGCGCACCACAGCGTTTATTATTATGCAGATATTCTACGACAGAGCGGGCGATAGCCAGGCCGTCATAGGTGCTGGTGCCGCGGCCAATCTCATCCAGGATAATCAGGCTGCGCGGTGTTGCATGGTGTAAGATATTGGCTGTCTCCACCATTTCGACCATAAAAGTACTCTGTCCCGTTGCCAGATCATCTTGAGCGCCAATGCGTGTGAAGATGCGATCTACCAGACCAATCGTCGCGCTTTCAGCAGGCACATAGCTGCCAATCTGGGCCAGCAACGTGATGAGCGCAACCTGGCGCAGATAAGTTGATTTACCGGCCATATTTGGGCCAGTGATAATAATAATCTGTGCCTCGTTGTTCGAGAGGTTGGTGTCATTGGACACAAATGGTGTCTCGTTTTGTGTCTGTTCAACAACCGGATGCCTCCCCGCCACGATATGAATTGTATCACCTGCGTTGAGCTGAGGGCGACAATAGTTGTAGCGTGTGGCAATCTCTGTGAGCCCAAGATAGACATCAATTTCAGCGATAGCATGGGCCGTATCCAGAATATGGTCGGATGCGTGAATGGCGATATCGGCGCGAAGCTGGACGAAGAATTCGTTCTCCAGCTTATTCACACGATCCTGCGAATTGAGAATCAGCGTCTCATATTCTTTCAGATCCGAGGTAATATAGCGTTCGCAGTTGGTGAGCGTCTGGCGGCGGACATAATCGACGGGGACGCGGCTCAGTTGCGAGTTAGTAACTTCAATATAGTAGCCAGAGGCGCGATTGTATCCGACTTTAAGCGTTGAAATACCGGTCCGCTGGCGTTCGCGTTGCTCCATCTCTGCCAGCCATTGGCGGCCATTTTTTGAGGCATCGCGCAACTGATCGAGCTCTTTGCTGAAGCCACTGCGGATAATGCCCCCTTCACTGATGCTCAGAGGTGGATCTTCGACGATAGCGCGTTCGATAAGCTCGATACTCTCCACGTTGTCGGAGAAGCGTCTAAGAAAGCGAGCCAGGGCAGGATAGCGCTCTGCCGCCTCTTCATTCAAGCTAGCGCGAATATCGCTGGCGGCTCGCAGTCCATTCGCCAGGGCGATCAGGTCCCGTGGACTGGCAAGGCGCTGGCGCACGCGGTTTGTGAGTCGTTCGCAGTCGCCCACCTTCTTGAGGGCCTCAGCTAAGCGGGCCTGGAGTAGCGTATCTTGAAGCAGCTCGCTAATCGTCTCCTGGCGTTGCTCAAGAATGGCGATGTCTAAGAGCGGTTGACTCAGCCAGCGTCGCAGCAAGCGACCTCCCATAGGCGTGCGTGTGCGATCAAGCACCCAGAGCAGAGAGCCTTTGCTGGAACCCTGGCGGCCAGTCTCGAAGAGTTCGAGGTTGCGGCGTGTGTAGGGATCGAGGTTCATAAAGCTGGAGGTCGAGTAGGTTTCGAGCGCTGTGAGCTGTTGTAGCAGGCCTTTCTGTGTCTCCTGAACGTAGGCCAGGACCGCGCCAGCAGCGCGAATGGCGAGAGGGAGATGTGCGCAGCCAAAGCCTTCGAGAGATTTGACATGAAACTGACTGAGCAGGCGATGGCGGGCATCATCCTCGCTAAAATAGCGAGAGTCGTAGGGGGTCACATGCCCAACAACAGGCTGTAAAAGTTTGCTGAGTGGCGCATAATCATCCTCGTCCTCATCATCCATCTCCGGGATTGCCGCATTGGCATTGCCGTTGCTCCCCAGTTTTGTCACCTGTTTTTCGTTCATGACCGCTGCGAGCCAGCGGCGTTTACGGCTACCCAGGCGGCTATAGTTCGCTTCGACCAGGACTTCAGCGGGGCCGACACGGGCCATTTCTTGCTGTAAAGCCGTCTCCGGTTCGGGCGTGTTGAACTGCGTGACGGCAAATTCGCCGGTAGTAATATCGATATAGGCAATGCCGATGGCATCGCGTCCCAGAATAACAGCCGCCAGAAAATTATTGCGTTTCGCGGCAAGCATTGCTGGATCGATGATCGTGCCTGGTGTCACAATACGCACTACGTCGCGCTCGACAAGACCTTTAGAGAGGGCTGGATCGCTCATCTGTTCGCAGATAGCGACGCGATATCCTTTACTAACCAGGCGTGCGATATAACCATCGGCAGCGTGATGGGGGATACCAGCCATAGGAGATTTCTCGCCACGTCCGAAATCGCGCCGTGTCAGGGCAATCTCCAGTTCGCGAGCCACAATCTCCGCATCATCATCAAACATCTCGTAAAAGTCACCCATGCGAAAGAAGAGAATCGCATCGGGGTTTTGTCCTTTAATCTGCAAATATTGCGTGCGTACAGGGCTATGTACCGGTTGTTCCCTGGCGTATTCTTCAAATAACACGTTCTACCTCCATCAAGCTCCCTTTCAGTATATGCCTAATCAGCATTGTCGTCAATTTGCTCAGCAGCACAGTTTGCTAAAGGCGTCAAATCTTTTCTGGGACAATGCTGAGAATGCCCAAGAATGTATTTAGGGTCAGGTTTATAATAGTAGCAGCATGGCTATTCATCGACTGTTTAAATTTCGGCGACGATTTTGCTGCTGTTTAAATCTGGCGACGATTTTGCTGTGTTGCTACTAGATTTGCTCTGCCTGCTTGCAATTCAGATCTGGCAAAGCTGTTTGATGTTTAAGGAGGGTCTGGTGTTTTTTCTGCTGCTTGTGTTTTTTCTGCTCATAGGTGGAGTGCTCACTTTAATCACTTTGCAAAACCTGAACGTGCTGACCCATCTTAATCTCTATTTCTGGAAGACCCCTGAATTTCCGGTAGGTATTTTGCTGATTGGGGCTATCTTGTTAGGTGCGGCTCTGATCTACCTGATCGCGTTTCTTACGGCGCTGCGTGAACGGCGTGAGTTACAGCGTTTACGGCGGCGTGTAGTAGATCTAGAGGCGCAGCTTCAGCAGAATGCCGTGATGATGAATACTAGTGCGCCTCTCATCTGGCAACCGCCCATTCAGCAAATGTCTCCTTCTGGCTCGTTGCTCAAGATGCCCGGTATGACCGGCCCTTTGTCAACCCCTCCCCAGCAGTAGAGAAGAACAGCATCCTTTTAAATTCTCAGAAAGAAGCGAAAGAAGCGTCTAAATAAGCGGCGGAGAAGACTGCCTCTCTTTTTGGGAAGCATATATTTCTGCTCCTCTGTATCTGCTTGTTGGTTCCTCTGCTCTTGCGCGAGGGAGCTGTCTGGCTCGTCCAGGCTTGTTTCGGCGGGAGAAGTGTCATGTGCTTCTACGATTCTTTCATCGCTCTCTGGATCGCTGTATCGATTGCTTTTGTAAGGGTATTGGATATTTATCTGTGTTTTCCTTATTGCTGCCCGTGTTTTCATCTAACTCCGGTGTTTTCTGGATGTTAGCTATTGCTTGCGCGTCTGCCTCTATTTCTGCGGTTTCATAGGTGTTTGTCCCTGGTATTTCTGAATGTGGTTCCTGATTCCAGATCTTGCTGGTCAGCTATCACTACTGGTTGCGAGATACTCTCAGAAGCCACTTCGTCGCTGGTGTTCTCTGCTTGCTCATCTTCCGGCTCCAGCGAGAGCCTCTTCAGGAGGCGCGATCTCCTCTTCTTTCTCTTCTGGAGATGTGCTCTGAGGGGAAATCTCAATATCTGCATCGCTCTCTTCAGCGATATTCTCGTCTGTTTCACTCAAGAGTTTGCGCAATAACAATGTCTCGATCTGCTCGCTGTAGCTCTCTTCCTGGACTTCTGCCTGCTCTTGCTTGATCTCTTCTGGTTGTTCAACTTGTTCAGCGCTATTTTCGGCGCTAGTCAGATCTGCTTCATTGATAGAAGAGAGCCAGTCATAGGCACCTTCCAGGGCGTGTTCACACCATTGCGTATAGTCACCTTGAATCAGGTCCATACGTTCGCAATGTTCGAGTAGCTGCATGGCATGGTCGAGCCAGTCTTCTCCGCGTGCATGTAAGCGATCAAGCAGATCGATATCGCTTACACCCAGTGCTTGCATCTGAGCCAGGGTAGAAAGCGCTAATGCGGTTGGCTGTACGAGGTGCAATAGTTCTTCGTTGGCTTGCAGCTCTTGCTTGATCTGGGTAATTTGGAGAGAGAGGAGATCAACCTGTTTATAGAGGGTCCAGATCTGGTAGGCGTTGGCGAATTGCTCGACATCAGCAGGACGGAGCTGAGAAAAAAGGTGCGCTAACGGTTCTGGAAACTGTTTTTCCGGCAATTCTACGTCCTGGAGATTGCTTAACTGTTCATCGCTCATTGTTCTGGTCCTCTCGTTGCGGCTCCTCGTCGCTACGTCCCCAGCGTTTAAGCCAGCGTTCCACCAGTTGATTAGTGCGCTCGTTCTGCTGGCTAATGACTGATGGTCTTTCTTGCTCTGTTGTGTTCGCCAGAATATCGCGTAACCATCTGGGTGGTATACGGAACTGGGCGGTTTGCGTATGTTCATCAACAAATGATGCCAGGTCCTCAGGGAGGAGATCAAGCTCTGGATGTGTCGTGATAGCAGGCGCTGCTGCCTCAGGTTTCGTGCTTGAAGATGGGGCTGGTGGCAGAATTGGCACCTGCTGTGAGTCGAAATTAGGGAGATTAGTCCAGCCGTGTAAGGCAGGCGAGACGCCTATGCCGGTCTCTTCAGCTCTTCTCCTGCTTAGATCCAGATCCTCAGGCACTGTGCTGGAAGCATCCAGGGCCATCTGCTCATCAGTCTTTTCTTGTAGAACGATGGGCTGAGAGGCAGATGATGCAGGATGCAATTGGGCGAGCAAAGCATGTATAATAGTGTTGTCAGAAAGCGAGAGTCCATCCGCTAGAGGCTGAACGCGCTTATGGAGAATAGTGCGCTCCTCTATGAGCTGTGCCAATTGGGCATGGAGCTGCTGATCGACCTCGCGATAGTGCAACCATTGTCTATATTGACCCATACAAATTCTCGTTTTCTTCCGCTAACGTCTCCCTGTACCTGGGCAGTATAGCATGTGCCCATAGGGCAAACAAGGTCTTGTGTCGTAATATGCAGGTGCCCGCCTGTAGATTCCATCTGGCTCTGGCGGACCTGCTACTCTTCACCGTTTTCGATTGCTGTATTATGGGAGATACGGAGCAGGATACCGATAATGATAAAATTTGCCAGGACAGAGCTGCCGCCATAGCTTAAGAATGGCAAGGGAATACCAGTGAGTGGCATGAATTTGAGATTTCCCAGGCTAATGATGAGCGTCTGAATTGCAAAGATAGAGGTAAGACCTGCGGCAAGTAATTTGCTGAAGGCGTCAGAAGCTTCAATAGCGATTTGATATCCTCGATAGAGGATAAGCATGTAAAGACCAATAAGCGCAAAGAGTCCGACCAGACCAAACTCTTCACCGAGCGCAGTAAGAACCATATCTGATTGCACTACCTGAACAAAACCTGGATTGCCTAGACCCAGACCTGCGCCAAAGATGCCACCGCTACAGAGGGCGATGAGACCCTGCGTTACCTGCAAGCCTTGACTATAATAAAAGTCAACCTGGGCCTGTGTCCAATCTGCCAGTTAATCACATCAAAAGTCACGGTTGCGAAGCGATCTCGTACATAGGGAAGAAGGCTCGTATCCGATGAATGCCAGGACGACGAATAATCCGAGACTGCCAAGCACATAGGTCAGGCGACCACTGGCCAGATAGATCATGCAGAGGAAAAGGCTGTAGATCAACATAGCCAGACCAAGTTCACGTACGACCAGGAAGATGATAAGTGATAGGCCCAACATAAGCAGGAGAGGACCCATCTGTCTCAGGGGTGGGAGACGGAAGTTGCCTAGACGCAGATAGCCCTGGGAAAAAATATCGCGATATTCGCTGAGATAAGCGGCGAAGAAAATGACGATAGTGATTTTAAGGAGTTCGGATGGCTGAAGATCAAACAGGCCCGGAATACGCAGAACGTCACGGGAAGGAGCATTGCTATGAAATGTTCTGATTCCCTGGATGACTGCGGGGAGGAGTACGAGCAGGCTGGCAACAGCCCAGCTATATTTATAGCGTGCGAGCCAATTGACATTGCGCAGAAGTGCCAGAATAATCATGCAGAGGACAACGCCTGCCAAGACCCAGGTAAGCTGTTTCGTGCCTAGATTTGGTATGAGGGGAAAGTCTGGTCCCAGGCGGGTAGCCATCATCACGCCGATGCCGCTGATTAAGCCGATAACAGGCAAGAGAATCTGATCAGCTTTGGGAAAAAAGATGCTCAAAAATATATTGGCTAATAGAAAGACGCCAATCAGGCCGAGAGCGGGGATCAGTCCTTGAAGTGTTGGCAGACTTTTCGCGCTTAATGATGACTGCGCATCGCCATTGGCAAGCAAGAGCTGTGTCATGCACACGAGGAGTACCAGCGCTGGAATAATAAATAAACTGAGCTCTCTCCAGCGATAGCGTCTCATCGCGCCACTAAATTGTTTTGCCATCTCTCAACCTCTTCTATAAAATCGTTCGTTTAAGAACGGGATAAAGGTGGTAGTTTTATAAACTTGGAGTTGCACGCGCCACCATCTCCCGGCTCTTACGCTATCTGTTATTGTGCGAGTTTGAATTGAATGTAACCGACTTTGATGATATCTCCAATCTGGGCTGAAAGAGCATCACGAGCGGGCTGATTATTGACGAAGGTGCCATTGACACTGCCTGCATCCTGCACATACCAGGTGCCATTGCGGTGCCAGATGCGCGTATGTTCAGCAGAGATAAAATTGTCGGTAATCTGAATCGTATTCGTTGGACCGCGACCAATAGAGGTCTGGTGCTCAAGATCAAAACGCGTGCCCGGCGGAATACTGCTGGGTCCGCTATCGACCACTATCAGGTGCCCAAGCACTGCCGGTCCCCGACTTCCTGTATCCGCAGCCGCAGCGGTTTTCCTCAGATCACGTGTAATTGCGATCACGACCTGCATTAAAAACAGGTAGAGCAAGATGACGAATAAGAGCCGTAAAATGAATAAAAATGAGTCGAGTTGTAGCTGCATAGGGGCGAACGCCTCATCTCCTCTCAAAGTAAAAATCATAGCTGCCAATTGTGAATTGATCACCATTGCGTAGCACATGTTGACGCATATGAGGAGTCATATTAATCGTAATGCCATTGGTGCTACCAAGATCGAAGATGGCAAATTGCCCATCAGGTTGATATTTTATCTGTGCATGATAGCGAGAGACACGTTTGTCTTCTACAATAATGTCATTGCTCAATTGCCGGCCAATATTGACGATGGGTTTCTCGATACGGTAGACTTCCTGACCAGCATTAGGCAAGCGGATAGTTAACCAGGCCTGCGGCATCGCGGCTGGTTGCGCTGCTGCCTGATGGACCTGCTGCACAGGTCTGGGTTGGTGAGGATGTCCACTGCCATGCCCATCGGTGGCACTAGCTGGAGGATAGCTGGCTTCTGCGCCTGCTCCTATGCCGGGAAGATTTTGACCTGCTGGTAGTTGAGCACGCAACTGAGCAAGCTGTTCCGCGCTCAATGCCTGCGTGGCCATACCACCATCAGACCCGCCCTGTCGATCTGCGATCTCTGTCTCAATGCGGACCGTGCTTGGACTGAGTGAGGTATCTGAGTGCAAACGGATAATTGGCATTGTGCGCAATGTGTAGCGCCGATGCCGGGCAAACTCAACCAGGTTGTTTTGCCATTCACGAATTAAGACTGCCTGGCTGGGTGATATCTGTTGATGATCTTTGATGCTCAGGTAGACATCATAGACATTGGGTGCCAGCCGCCTTCCCTCGCCTTGTAGAAGTGTATTATCTTCCAACGCTCGTTCAAGCTTGCGGGCAATCTCAACAGGTTCAAGACGCGAAGGAAAGATCCGTGCAAACGGTCCTTCAACCATGCGCTGAATAAATCCTTCAAATTTTGCTAGTGGGTTCTGGCGAGCTTTCAATTGCTCACCCTCCTGATAGTTAAAATTTGCCGCGCGTTTCGGACATCGGTAGCGATCTGTTCTTTTAGAGCCTCAATGCCTGAAAAGCGCTGCTCGCTTCTTAGATAATCCAGAAACTCTGACAGCCAGAACCGCTCCGTAAAGATCAAGCTCGGTATCAAGCAGATAAACTTCTAATAAGCGTTCTTTTTCATTAAACGTAGGACGAATACCAATATTGGCGACTCCCGCATAGGTATTTGCCTTTGCGGTCCCGCCAGGACTTTTTACAATATGGGCTCGTACCGCATAGACTCCATTTGCTGGCAAAAGTTTATGGAGCTCAGGGTGCGGGTGAATATTTGCCGTAGGAAAGCCGAGCAAGCGTCCTCGCTCATTGCCATGTACCACTTCACCCTGGACGAGGAGAGGGTGGCCCAGCAGAGCATTGGCTTCTTTAATGGCTCCTTCCTTGACCAGAGCGCGGATACGGGTACTGCGTAATACGCTCCTGTGCGGCATTGGCGAGTGGAATACTACGTACGCTCAGTTGATGCCGTTGTCCATACTCTTCCAGAAAACTGACATTGCCCATGCGATTGCGCCCAAGACTAAAATCTTCCCCTACGAGGAGTCCACGGATCGGAAAGCTCGCACAGAGCTCATCCATAAATGCTTCTGCACTCATCGCGGCAACTTCGCGGGTGAAGTGTATGACGATGCTTTCGGCGATTTCCACCATAGCGCTCGGCCAGGACGAGTTTTCTTCAAGCGTTGTCAGACATTGCACATCAATATCCGGCCGTAGAACCATTAACGTATGAGGTGCAAAGGTCACTATCACCGGTCTGCACTCCATTGCGTTTGCCATATCCCTGAGGTCATGCAAGAGCTGCTGATGACCTCTATGGATACCGTCAAAATTTCCTATAGTAATGACTATTGGCGGCGCGTCTGCTAACGTTGTTGTGTATTCCATGAAATTCTTTTGCCACTTTATAGTAGGATACTCCTTGCTTATGGCAGGGAGCTACAACTGATGGTCCCTTTTCTCTCGCTTATAGTACCACAGCTCTTTCGTGCTCGCAATAAGGCGTGACCTTTTTTGTGCTTGTACCGGATATGCTGCCTGCCTGGTCTGTACTTTTTCAGGTACAGATGCAGCATCTGCAAGGGTTTTTACCCGGTTGTAGCACTAGTGTCAGGAGCAAGAACCTTTTTCGGTTGCCAGCTTTGCTGGTCGTTATTCCAGGTGGCGATTGCCAGAAAACGACCTTTGCTATCATAAATACGTGCGAGGGGCGCTTGCGGTTGTGCCACTGCAATCTCTGGTGTCTGGAAAGGATTGCCGTGTAAAACCTTCTCCGTGCTCTCCTCGTCTAGCGTAAATGCGGGATACTGCAATAAGGCTCTATCAGCGGGGAGGAGATATTCACTTACACGCTCTTGCTCCGCTGCCTCTGCCATCTGTTCAAGTGTGACACTCTCCTCCAGGCTAAATGGACCACTTCTTGTACGTTGCAGGGCGGTGAGATATGCTCCACAGCTCAGAGCCTCTCCTAGATCATAGGCGAGCGAGCGGATATAGGTACCTTTGCTGCATTCAATAGCCAGTGTCAGATGGGGCGCTTGCCAGTCCAAAATTGTGAGCTGCGTGATTTCAATGTGGCGTGCTTCGAGGGTGACTTCTTCACCTGAACGCATACGTTTGTACGCAGGCTGGCCCTGAATTTTTATTGCCGAATAGCGCGGTGGCATCTGCATCTGCGCTCCCAAAAAGTGCGGTAAAAGTTCTTCAATGAGCTCGCGATTGACGTGCGAGCTATCGGCCTGGCGTATGATCTCACCCTCTGCGTCATAGGTATCGGTTACGATACCAAAGGTAATACGCGCTGCATACGCCTTGCCACTCTCACTCAGATATTCAGCGACGCGTGTACCCTGTCCAATACAGATTGGCAAGACGCCGGTGGCGCTTGGATCAAGGGTGCCCGCATGTCCAACGCGCCTCTGTTTCAGCAGTTTACGCACTCTGGCGACTACGTCGTGAGAGGTCATACCAGGTGCTTTATTAATGACCAGAATCCCATCCATCCATTTTCCCCCAATTTCCTGGTGTATAAACACACGACCTGCTTGGAAAAGGTTGTGTGTTGCATTCCTATGTGCTGTGTTGTATCCTGACTCTCATCTGCCCAGAGATGAATGGGTTTTTCCGCAAGTTTCTATCACCTGTTGAGTGAGGATTGAAACGTGTTATGCTAATTCCTGTTCCAGGATCCGGACAATCGCAGGAATGGCCTCGTTGAGTGGTAGAGGTATGCTGGCTCCAGCTGCTCGCGGATGTCCGCCGCCGCCCAGTTTCATGCAGATCTCAGCAACGTTATATGGGTCTTCCGAACTGCGTAAGCTCAAGCGCGTTGGCTGGCCATCACCGTAATTTTTGAAAAAAGCGGCGATTTTTGACCCCTTCAATGTCTCGTAACATCCCAGAAAAGTTGTCGTCCTCATCGCCTTTTGCTCCTGCCAGCGCGACGGTCTGTTCGGTTGCATAGGACCAGATCAGCCGTCCTTCGCAACTGGTCTGCGCATTGTTGATGACTGCGGCCATGAAGCGGGAATGGCTAAAAGAGCGGGTGCGGTAGATGGGTTTGACGATGGTTTCTGCCACCGCCCCGGCACGCAGCATCTCAGCTCCGGCTTCCATCGTACGCGCCGTCGTACTGGGATATTGAAACGAGGCCGTATCAGTAATCAGACCGGTAAGCAGGCAGATGGCGGCATCTTGCGTCAGGGGTAGGCCGACCTGTTGCTGAAACAGTATCAGCAGCTCGGCGGTGGCGGCTGTGGTAGGATCGATGATGTTTACCTGACCACAGCCGCTACTGCTGATATGATGGTCCATATTTAGAATAGTGGCCTGATCCAGAAATGCGCGATGATTTTCATAGAGGGCACCATAGCGGCTGAGTTCGCCCGCATCCAGAGCAATCACCAGATCAAAGTCTTCGGCTCCCAGTGAATTTTGGAGCTGCTCGTGGCCCGGTAAAAATTGGAATGAGTGCGGAATGGGGTCAGCACAGGCGGGGACGCACGTCTTGCCGAGCTCACGCAGAATATGGGCAAAGCCCAGCGCCGAACCTAGACAGTCGCCATCAGGATGCTCATGGGCCAGGAGCGCGATACGCTGCGCCGGCCCGATCAGGTCCATCGCTTGAGCAACCAGTTTTTCATTAAGTTGTTGCGTAAGTGCAGGATTAAGCTGTCCTTGTTGTGTGATATTCATAAAGCGTTTATTCTACCTCTGCTATGGTGTTTTTTGGCAGCTTGCTATCCTCTTCTTCGACCTTTTGAATTAAGGCAAGCATACGCACTCCCTCTTCAATAGAGGTATCAAGCTTGAAGACGATGTTCGGCATGTAGCGCAGCACAATGCGTTCTGCCAGCTCGTGGCGTAGAAAACCGGTGGCATTGCGCAGCCCTTGCATCGTCTCGGCTTGCTCTTCAGGCGTACCCATAACGCTGACAAAGACCTTCGCATGGCGCAGATCTCCACTGACCTCAACATGCGTAATACTGGCGAAGCCGACGCGTGGATCTTTCACCCGTGTACGCAACAGATCGCTTAGCTCCAATGCGATCATTCCCCCCAATTTCTCTTGTCTATGTGTGTTTGGCATTTCCTATCCTTCCCTTCCTCACAGTTTCACCAGGTGTATTTATGCAGGTATATCCAGTCCTGTTTTTGACGAAAAAATTTGTTTCCCCGATAAATAAGGAGAACGTGGAGCGAGGCGGAACCGCGTCCTTGCCCATCGATTATTCCTCTCGCTGCTACCGCCTCTTTACATGGCTTGTAGAGCTTCTGAAAGAGTAGAGATTTTCTCTTAATGATACTGTAGTTTACCATTCCATGCAAGGCTTTAAAGAAATGCCAGGAGTTGTCTTTCTGTTTTACTTGTGTTACATTGTTTTATAAATAAAACGAAAAGAGAGAAAAACGATGAGCAGTATTTTGGATACGCAACGGCTGGCTGGCCTTTTGAAAGAAAAACGTGGAGAGCGCAGTTTACGCGAGGTGGCCCTGGAGATTGGCGAGGTCAGTCCTGCGACCCTGTCCCGCATTGAGAACGGAAAAATGTTGGATGTGGAGACCTTTTTGCAGGTTTGCGATTGGCTGGGTGTCACTCCTCAGCAATTTATCAAGGAGACGCCGCGTAGTCTTTTGAGCAGTCAGGCTGCACGTTATCATATCGAGGGCAGGCAGAAACTGGCAGGTTCTGTGGTCATTCAAGGGGCAAAAAATGCCGCTCTCCCGATTATTGCTGCCTCTTTGCTGGCGAGCAAGGGACAGACTATTCTCCATAATGTACCCTTGATTCGCGATGTCTTTGTCGCCCTTGAACTTGCAAGATCAGTCGGAGCAAAGGTGACTCTGCATGAAGAGGATCAGGTGGTGGTCATTGATGCCTCCACACTCACTACGGGCCATCTTGATCCTGCGCTGACCGGCGTCTTCCGCGCCTCAGTCCTCTTTCTGGCTCCTCTCCTGCAAAGAATAGGGAGCGTCTCTCTGGATACGGTAGGTGGCTGTAGTTTAGGAAGACGAGGTCTGGACTTCCATTATCGGGGTTTTGCGCGTCTGGGAGCGGCTATTACGGAGGCTGGTCCACGTATGGCTCTTCAGCGCACGGGAGATCTTGTTGGTACCTACCTCTACCTGGATACTCCCAGCCATACCGGAACCGAGAATCTGCTCGTGGCTGCAAGTCTGGCTGCGGGGACGACCAGTATCGAAAATGCTGCTGTTGAACCTGAGATTGCTGATGTTGCGCATTTCCTCAATAAAATGGGGGCTCGTATTACAGGCATTGGGACCGGTGTGCTCCATATTGAAGGTGTGAAAGAGCTGTCAGGCGTTGAATATACAATTATGCCAGATCGTATCGACGCCGGAACCTTTGCGATGTTCGCCGCCGCCACGCAGGGAGACATTGCCCTGGTTGGCGCTCAACTCAGTCATTTTGGTGTCGCACGAGCGAAACTTGAGCAGATGGGCACTGAGTTCTTGCAGGATGGTCCCGTGATTTGTGTGCGACGCCCCGGCAGTCTGCGCCCGATCAATGTTACTACCTGGCCCTATCCCGGTTTTGCCACTGACCTTCAGCCGCAGATCATGGCCCTTGCCTGTGGTGCTTCAGGCAAGTCTTATATCCGCGAAACGATTTTTAACCAGCGCTTCGCTGTAGCACAGGAGTTGAATAAAATGGGCGCAGCCATTGACCTGGATGGCGATGCGGCAGTGATAAAAGCTCCTACCGCGCTTGTAGGAGCCGAAGTCCAGGCACACGATCTACGTGCCGGTTTAGCCCTGATGCTCGCTGGCGCAACTGCTGAGGGCGAGACCACAATTGAGAATGCCAGTATGATCGAGCGTGGCTGTAGTGCCGTGCTGCGCCGCTTCTCTCAACTTGGCCTGCTCATTTCTGAAGAGAGGGTAATCAGCGAAGGCCGTTAAGTGATAGGAATGGTGCTAGTGTGTACGGCTTTTAGCGCGTTTTACCACTAGTTCTTGCCACCACTCATTGAGCAATGGGCAGGCGGCAAGTTCCTGTGCTAGCTCTAGCCTGCTTGTTGCGCCCATGCCCGAAATCGTTGACCAATGCGACTGTCCAGCGGGGATAAGGACGTTCGACGAGGCTGACTGGTAGGCCGGGTTCGACGATGCCCTCTTGCAGCACGCGGCAATACCAGCCTGTACGCCCGGTCTCTGCGGCCCGCGCTGTGAGTCCGGCCATTGCCCAGCGCCGTTCAATCTTGGTGCAGGGATAGCGCGGCCCCGTCACCTGAATCTGCGCATCTCCAATAGCGTAGATATCTCCGATGCATGCAGTCTCCTCTGTGAGCTCATCTACCGTAAAGTTCTCACCAAATCCTCCCGGTCCCATCTCTGGTCGGTTGAGCTCTGCCTGCCAGAGAGGATAGTGGCTGGCGGCGTAGAGGAGCACCGCCTGTCCCGAAGCTCCATGATTCTCTTTATCTGCCTGTTCGTTCCCTTCCAGATGGGTTATATAGAGCTTACGGGCCTGAAACTGGGTGTGCGGAAGAAAGAGGTCTTCCACGTTGTTTTTTTGCGTCCGATGGATTTTCTAAATGGTATTTGTTTGGCTTTCCAACCTGGATCGATTGAAGTGTGCCAACTTGCATAGTATTGTGCTCCTTTTCTGTTATTGCCTCTTCTACGAGCTATAGAGAGGGTACTGCTTGACTATTGACAATATGTGTGGGATGAGTGGGAAGTTTTTGTAGGGAGGTGCGCAAAAATTCTGGATACACTGGCTAGCTCTGGTAGCTGCTCTATCGGCAACCATCTCCACTGCATACTTTCTTCTCCCTCTTCCCAGACAAATTGTTCGTCCTGCTTGTAGAGCGTTGATGTCTCTGGCAAGGTCATCAAAAAATAAAAACCGATCTCATGATGTGTTCCATCTTCATTGGTAAATAAGTTTTCAACGATATAGAGTAAACGCCCAACTTGAGCTACCATTCCCAGCTCTTCCCGTATCTCGCGTTGCAGCGTCTCTTCGGCAGTCTCGTTTAGTTCCGCTCGTCCACCTGGTAGATACCAGAATGGTTCGGCCCCATCTGCATACTGGAATAGTACGCGCCCGTTGTCTGTAACGATACCCGCAACCCTGAAGGTAAATCTCGTGCCCTGTTCTTTGAAGGTTATCATGGTGCGCAGCTTTTTCTGTTCCATCAATGAAATCCTTTTTATATGTCAATGGTAAGACGTTGGCCCCCACGAAAATCGGTAGGGCAGATTGGCTTGCCTGTCTCCGGTTCGCTAACCGCTCCTCTTGCCGGATGATAATCTCTAACGCGGTGGTGCCCGGCAAACGTTGTTCTCGCCTGAAAGAAGAGGTAGGGAGCGTGTTCATCTCTGGTTTATCCCGCTCCACGTTCCCTTAGTGTACCTGAAAAGGTAGGCAGAAGAAAAGCCTCTCTCCCGGACACATTTGGAAAACAAAGACAACAAGGACGAAAGGCCTCGATGAGAAACCTCTCTTGCAGGAAGGAAGGGGGCGTCACGGGCATTGGTAGGGACACCGTGAAGCGTGCATGGCGGCCCGCCCTCATCATCCACCTCGCCCGCACGCGCAACCGTGTCCTCTCGACGCGTGATTCTCTCCCTCTCCAGAAATGTGTCCGGGAGAGAGAGGAGAGCGCATGGCGCACCCGTTCTGCGGGGCGAGAGAGGATCGCTCATCAAGGTTGTTTACCTCTTTTGCTGCCCTTTCTCAAATGTGTCCGGGAGAGAGGGAGAAGAAAAGCCCCTATCATGGAATGTCTCCATGATAGGGGCTAATAGAACTGGCTTTTTTACCGATTTACGAGAGGCGTTTGACGCGTTCCTGAATGAAGGCTTCGATAATATCTCCGACTTCAAATGCGGTAAAGTCCTCAAGGACGAGTCCACACTTGTAGCCTGTCTGGACTTCGCGTACGTCGTCTTTACCACGACGGATCGAGGCGAGTTTGCCCTCGAAGACCTTCTCGGTGCCGCGCATGACGCGTACCTGGGAAGAGCGGGTAATCTTTCCGTCAGTGATACGACAGCCTGCAATAACGATTGTTTTGCCTGCTTTAAATGTCTGCATCACTTCTGCATGGCCTTCGACTAGCTCGCGGAAGGTTGGCTCCAGCATACCGACCAGGGCTGCCTGGATATCGTCGGTCAGTTTGTAGATGACGTTGTAGTAACGAATATCTACTCCCTCACGCTGGGCCTCACGCTGAGCCGCTCCATCAGCTTTGACGCCAAAGCCAATGATGATCGCCTTAGAAGCTGCCGCCAGGTGAACATCTGTCTCGCTGATATTGCCGATTCCTTCATGAATCAGGCGCACTTTGATATTCTGCTCCCCCAGCTTGGTCAAGCCGCCCTTGATGGCTTCAGCTGAACCCTGGACATCGCATTTTAGTACGAGGTTGAGTTCTTTGACGGTCCCCTCTTGCATCTGCATGTAGAGCGTGTCCAGGCTGACCTGCCCAAGTGGCATGGTTTCGACACGCCGCTTCTCTGCTTCCTGCTGGCTCATCTGCTTCGCTGTACGCTCGTCTGCCACGACTTCCAGACGATCTCCAGCTTGTGGTACCTCTGAGAGACCCAATAGGCTGACTGGTGTACCCGGTGGTGCCTTCTGAATGAGTTTGCCGCGATCATTAAACATGGCACGTACTTTACCAGCAGAGGCACCAACGACCATGTTGTCGCCCATATTTAGTGTTCCCTGTTGAACAAGTACTGTTGCGGTTGGCCCTCTACTCTTATCGAGTCGTGCCTCGATAATCACACCTGTTGCCAGGCGATTTGGATTGGCTTTGATGTCCTGGACTTCAGCGACGAGCAGGATATAATCGAGCAATTCGTCGATGCCGGTCCCTTTGCGTGCAGAGACTGGGACGCAGACTACGTCTCCGCCGTATTCCTCAACGATAATTCCGATCTCAGACAATTGCTGTTTGACGCGATCAGGATTAGCACCGGCTTTATCGATTTTGTTCAAGGCGATGATGATTGGCATCTTCGCGGCCTGGGCGTGATCGATGGCTTCTCGTGTCTGTGGCATAACGCCGTCGTCAGCGGCTACTACAATGATTGCGATATGCGCTACCTGTGCTCCACGTGCACGCATAGCCGTGAAGGCTTCGTGACCAGGAGTGTCCAGGAAAGTGATTTTCTTGCCGTTGACATCGACCTGGTAGGCTCCAATATGCTGGGTGATACCACCTGCTTCACCTGCTGCAACTTTGGTCTTGCGGATGGTGTCCAGTAGCGAAGTCTTGCCGTGATCGACATGCCCCATAATAATGACTACTGGCGGTACGGTGACCGTCTGCTCTTCATCATGGGTAGCCTGCATGACCTCACTTGCAGAGAGCTTACGCTCTCCCTGTAAGGCTGGCGCGGTTGAGAGTGCGCTTTGCGTTGGCTCGTAGCCGAGATCCTGAGCAACCAGGGCTGCCTTGTCATAATCAACCACCTGGTTGATGCTGGCAAAGATGCTGTGCTTGATCAGACCGCGAATGACCTCGTTCGGTGTGACCTGAAGCAGATCCGAGAGGTCCTTAACGACGATCTGTGGCGGAATTGAGATTGGTCCTGTTGGTTTCTCTTTTACTGCCTGCGTCTTACGCTCTGCTGTACGCTGGCTATGCCCACCTGAACGGTTCCCCGTCGGGCGTGCCCCACCACCTTGCTGATTTCCTCCGCCAGGACGGTTGCTACCACCAGAACCTCCAGAGCGATAGGATGGCCGTTGCTGACCATTTCCGCCCTGCTGTCCCGGTGCGCCGCCACTGTTTGGGCGCTGCTGAGGAAATGTATTTCTGTTGTCCTGTCTCTGTCCCGGTGCAACTGGTGTACTTGGGCGATAGTTCACGGGTGTCGCAGGGCGACCTCCATTGTTATATGGCCCTCCCTGTCCGCCGGGTCGGTTTCCCATTGGGCCAGAGTTGTTGCGTTGAACAGTATTGCCCTGGCCAGGAGCATTATTATTGTTGTAGTTCGTGCCACCCCGTGGCGCGTTGTAGTTCGGATTAGGGCGTGGTCCGCCAGGATTTCCGCCCGGCGTTCGTGGCCCGTTGTTGTAATGCTGATTCCCCCCGGCATTCCCAGGGCGTTGCTGCATGTTTCCTCCAGAATTGGTACCCTGCTGATAAGTGCGAGGTGCCACCGAAGGTGCATTTGACGTATTTTGCGGTGCGGGGTTTGGGTTGGTCGCATGTTCTGGACTGCGAGGAGTGGCTGTCCCATTATTTTGGGGCACTGGTGCTGCGGTTCGACGCCGAGGCGCTGATCGTGCATCCTGGTCCTGGCTGCCTGGTGTTGCGTTTTCTGGTTGTGAGCGGGCAGGTGTTCTTGGTTTATTCGTATTGGGTGTATTTACTTTGGCCTGCTCGGTTGCATCTGGAAACTCAGATGTGTCTCTCATGAAGAAGACTCCCTTCTATCGGTTGATGCGCCACGAGTGGCGTGGAAATCTCTCTTCACAGCCATAAAAAAGGTCTGTCTCCCATCCATTGAAAAGGACAGGGACAGACCCTCGTTGGTGCAGTGCCAGGCATGTTTCAGTCTGCGCTCTGGCGCGTCTGGGCTATGTTGCTGATATTTATATCACCATAGCTGCTCGCTCCGCAAACATTCGCTTGCTATAACTGCCCTGTTGACGAGGGGCTGTGTCTCTATCAAGAGTAGAGATAATATGACGCATTGTTCAATCCTCATCCAACTCAAGATTGGATGCCAGTATTGAAAAACTTCCGTGCCTCTCCATAAGAGAAGCGCGAGACTATACACATACGTTGCTCAGTATAACGTACTCTACAATTCCTGGCAATATTCACACCGTTTGCCTGAATCTTCGCTGATCCAGGCAAACGGACTATTGCGCTCCATTTTTCTTTTGTTTGCCCTGGCTGCTTTTTTGTCCCGCTGTTGCCGAAGAAGAGGGGACCTGGTCTCGTGGCAACGTCGCAATATAGGCATCCAGTTCTGCCCGGTCTTCCTCTGGAATCGCTATCTCGAATTCTTGCTCAAGGCGTTTCTTCTTGATCGCGGTCTCCCAGCAGGAAAGGCGAGCGCAAAGATAAGCACCTCGTCCGGACTTTTTGCCCGTGGCATCGATGACAACGTGTCCATCAGGAGTGCGTACCACGCGCAGAAGTTCACGTTTCGGTTTGCTATCCCGACAGGCGATACAGGTTCGCAGTGGTATATGCTTTGGACGTTTTGGCTGTTGTTTATTGACGACTCTCTGGATCATCTCCTGTTGCCTCCCTCTAAATGCGCTGTGAATTTGCTCTAACGATGATTTCTTTGATGTCCAGAGCGTCTAGGTTCGCTTCTTTCGTTTCGCTCTCCACGTTCGCCGCGAGTTGGTCGCTCGCGCCGTGTTGGATAGGAGGCAACTGGTTCTTGGATCTCTTCTATACGATCTTCAAAAGTTTCGCCTTCAGCCGGTTTTGTGACATCAACGCGCCAGCCGGTGAGCTTTGCCGCGAGCCGTGCATTCTGCCCATCTTTCCCTATCGCTAGCGAAAGCTGTTTCTCTTGCACCGTCACAAGTGCTGTATGGTCACTTTCACGTAGTTCAACGCGCAATGGTTTCACCGGGCTAAGCGAATGGGAGACAAAGGCCGCCGGTTCGGGACTCCACTGGATGATGTCTATTTTTTCGTCGTTGAGTTCGCGGACAACGTTGCCGATGCGCGAACCCCGCACGCCAACACAAGAGCCTATCGGATCTAATCCTTCCTGGCGTGCGACAACAGCGACTTTGGAACGGCTACCTGCTTCTCTCGCGATGGCTTTAATTTCGACGGTTCCCTCATAGATTTCAGGTACCTCTGACTCGAAGAGACGGCGTACAAGATCTCTATGTGTGCGAGAGGCGAGAATCTGGAGCATGCGGCCCTGTGTGCGTCGGACATCATAGATGAAGACGCGCAGCCGTTGCCCGGCGCGATAGCGTTCTGTTGGTACCTCTTCGCTAAGAGGCATCAGTCCTTCGACTTTATCCACCTGGTCGAGGTCAAAATCAACGAGCCAGCCACGTACAGGATCTTTGCGGGTCAAGGTGCCGAGACGCAATTCGCCGATCCAATTTTTTATCTGTTCATAGAGATGTTCATGTTCGGCCTCGCGAATACGTTGGAGAATGACCTGTTTGGCAGTCTGTGTTGGTATACGCGAAAAGATGAACGACGAATCGACGTCAACAAACTGACCCAGGGCCGCATTGGGGATTAAACGTTGGGCTTCTGCCAGAGAAACCTCCTCATTGGAGTCCTTTACCTGGGCAACAACACGCTTGGCCGCCCAGACGTGTACCTCTCCATTTTTGTCAACCTCGATGCGGACATTCTCTCCACCGCCGAAGCTTTTCCGATAGGCTGCCAACAAGGCGTTTGCTACGGTTTCCATTACCACTTCGCGGGGTAGTCCTTTTTCGGCAATTAATTGTGCGATAGCCGCCTGAAATTCGCTCCTCATATGCCATAATCCTCCCGCTGGTGCCCAGTAGAAACTACATCAATTTTTCGAGTGCAATGAAAAAAAGTCTCTGGCAAACAGAAAAGTGGGCAGGCCCACTTTTTTTCATAAAGATTTTTTCAATTCTTTACGTATTATATCATGTGGAATGCTGTTTGACTAGTAGCATTCCACACTGACAAGCACATACCTCTAAACCTATCGCGCATGAAGATGCTTTTTCTGCATCCGCAAACAGGCCTGGAAGTCGTGAAAATGGTATTGTTCTCTGTCTAATATATCTATTATAAACTGATCGTAAGCTTTTTGCGAGTATTTTCTTTCTTATTTATAAGAACAATTGTTTTTGTGACTCTATTCCAAAGGGAAAAAAAGGATAGCTACTGCTCGAACCAGTTTCATCTGTAGGCGGGGAAATGCGTAGGGCAAGGGAAATGCGCGTAGGGCAGATCGGCTTGGCCGTCTCCTGTTCGCCTACCACTCTCTCACCTGATGATGGTCTCCTTACAAAAGTGGTCATGAGACTAAGACACCAGCGCAATTGTGATATATTTATGCTGTGACGCGCTACCAGACAAACAGTTTCATACATTCAAAGGAGCAAATCATGGCAGTATCGCATGTCAGCGTAGACGAACAAGCATTAATTGAGGCCATCCGTGAATTGGCAAATGAACGGGTTGCCCCTCGTGCGGCTGAGATTGATCGGACGAGCGAGTTCCCCTGGGATATGAAGGAACTGCTTGCACAACAGGATATTCTGGCCATGCCATTCCCCGAAGAATACGGTGGCGTTGGCGCAAGTGAGCTGGCTACAGTTATGGCTATTGAAGAGCTTTCGCGCTGTTGTGCGACCACCGGCCTGTTACTGGCCGTGCAACAGTTGGGCTCAACTCCTATCTTGCTGGCTGGCACTGAAGAACAGAAGCAGCGCTATTTTCCGCGTCTTGCCAGTGGCGAATGGTTGGCAGCTTTTGGTCTGACGGAGGCCGGTTCCGGCTCGGATGCTGCCGCTATGAGAACCTTTGCAGTGCGCAATGGTGACACCTATATTCTCAATGGCTCGAAGCGTTTTATCACTAATGGCGGCCTGGCCCAGGTGAATTCTGTCTTTGCTATTACCGATCCTGAGACAGGAACGCGTGGCATTAGTGCGTTTATTGTCGAGAAAGATACCCCTGGTTTCACGGTTGGCCGGATCGAAGATAAGATGGGGATCAAAGGTTCGCAGACAGCCGAACTGATTTTTACCGATTGCGAGGTTCCAGCAGAAAATCTGCTTGGACGTGAGGGTGACGGATTTAAGATAGCGATGATGACCCTGGATCGTACTCGGCCAGGAATCGGAGCACAGGCCGTGGGTATTGCTCAAGGTGCACTGGATCTGGCGGTGGCTTATGCCAAAGAGCGTGTACAGTTTAATCGTCCAATTGCCGATAATCAGGGGATTCAGTTTCTGCTGGCGGATATGGCGACGAAGGTTGAGGCGGCCCGGCTGCTGGTCTACAATGTTGCGGAGATGATTGACAGGGGTGAGAAGCGTTTCAGCCAGTATTCGGCAATGGCAAAGATGTTTGCCTCAGATGCAGCGATGGATGTGACTAATGACGCTATTCAGGTCCTGGGAGGCTATGGCTACATGCGGGAATATCCAGCTGAAAGAATGATGCGCGATGCTAAGATCACGCAGATCTACGAGGGTACCAATCAGATTCAGCGTCTGGTCATTGCCCGTGCTTTATTAACTCAGCAATAGAAACAAAAGGAATGTATGACAGAGCCGAGCCTAGATGATGAATCTGCTACTGATAAGCCGCTGCAATTAATTATTTTGTGCGGCTTGCAGGCTTCAGGCAAGACTACTTTTTATCGTACATATTTTGCGCAAACGCACCTTCAGATTAGCAAAGATCTTTTTCCCAACAACAAAAATCGTACCCGTAGACAGGCGCAATTGTTGGAAGAAGCGCTTAAAGCTGGCAGTTCGATAGTCGTCGATAACACCAACGCGACTCGCGCCGAACGGGCCGAACTGGTTGCTATGGGTCGGCAGTATGAGGCTGAAGTGATCTGCTATTATTTTCCGCCCGATTTAAAACAAAATCTTGAGCGCAACAGGCAGCGTGACAATAAAGCCAGGGTGCCTGACATTGCTATTTATGCCACCCGCAAACGCTTTAGAGCCTCCAGAGTCTGACGAAGGTTTTGCCCGACTCTACTCAGTGAAGATTGCTGAGACTGGACAGTTTATTGTTATATGATGACTGGCTAAAGCTAAAGAAGGAAGACGAATAGCCATCGAGATGAACGATAAGATTTATAGGTGGTCAGGGAAAAGCCTGACCACTTTTTTCTAATGATTATGTTGATGTTGTTCGTCGTGATGATGACCATGATGCGGCGATGGCACATCCAGCGCGGGATTGCGCTCAAAGAAATTGTTGGGCTTGAGCTGGAAGCCACTATATGCGACGGGCATGATCGGCCAATCCTCTGTGCGCGGTTGGTGATGGACGTTCATGACATACCAGACGACTACATCAGTATCCTCAATCGAGCGGTTGGCACGTGTCCAGGCTGGTAAGCCTACTCCTCCCGGATGCTGATTCGGATACATCCCTGCCGGATACATTTCATCCTGCTGATAGGGTGTGACCCAGAGGTGGTTAGCGATAAAGCCTGCTCGTTTCATGACGCTGCAATCCGGCTGGAGAAATGGCACGGTATTTTCGCCCGGCATCAGTTTGTATCCCACCGGCTCGCCCATTCTGTTGCGGCTGTTGGGATTGATGACCTTCCAATAGCGAGCTGTGTTTGGGTCAACGCGCTGTTGGGCCTCAGATTCTGTGCTGAGAAGTGTATTTTTGTTGAAGAAAGCATTGCCATGTGGATTCGTGTCGCCCGCAGGTTCGGCCTCGGTATGGACCTCGTAGACAGAATTATTCTGACCATCCACCATCATATCCAGGCGGAAGCAGAAGATGTGTTGATGAATCGGTGCAGTTAGCTGAGGGGCAACAAGCTGTCCGTATTTCTGGACCTCACCGACAGGGGCCGCCCCTGTGCTCACAATACCAGTCAGTTTGGCCTCAAAGGCAATCGTGCCATCCTGGTAGAGATACCAGAAAAAGCCGTAGTCGTAGTTGTCAATTGTCGCAATAAAGGAGATGACGAGGCGGCGTGAGCGGCGTACCTCTGTGCGGTTGGTAAACCAATCATGATGTTTCCAGAGAATACCGTAATCTTCCTCATGCATGCAGACGACGTTTGGCATGTACATGGTCTGCCCGAAGCCATTGGTGAGCGTGGCGTCAAAATAATAAATAGCACCGAGGCAATCGCAGCCGAGTTCGAGCGAATTGGCGAGGTGGCCGATACCATATTCGCCAACATCAAAGGCGGTTTTGCGATAGTGGCTATAGCCTGGATCTCCATAGGGTACGGCTAGCTCAGCCAGCGAGGCGCGATACATAATTGGCCGCACCTTCCCTTTATCCTCATAGCCCAGCGTGTAGAGAACCAGACCCTCTCGCGCCGTAAAGCCGATGCGGAAGTGCCATTTCTGCCAGCTTACTTCGCGTCCATTGACCGTGAAATTCGGCCCTTCCGGCTGCGTGATCTCCAATGGCTTGAGGTCAGTGCGTACCTGGGGGATGACATCGCCCATAAAATTGCCATCCTCTGGCGGAATGGGGAGAATGCCATGATCTTCGACGCGCAATACTTCTAGAGTGTTAATATCGGTAAAGACTACGATGCCTTCAACAGGCCGGGCGTATGGATTATCGTTTGGATCTGGCCGTAAATAGATGATTGAACGCAGTAAGCGTCTGGTCTGTTCTTCCTCGCCGCCGTAGTTGCCAACCGTCCAGCTATCCACCATTACCTGGTCCAGATTGGTAATGCCTCGCTTGCGCAGCGCTTCCAAAAAGTCGGGATTCGCCTTTACCGCACGCTCACAATCAACGACTTCCTCGCCGATAAGTGCCGGTTGGACACCCAGAACGGCGTGCCAGGTCTGCAACTCTCCCTCTGGAAGCGAGACAACGGCCTCGTAGGTTGTGCCATCCGTTTTATCAAGAAGGACAATGAAGGCATCTCTGGCTGTTGCGTCGCCTGGTTTATAGGTCAGCACCTGGCTTTTTGCTGGCTCTTTCAGATCCACAGAAATAAAACGGGTAAGATCGGAGATCTTCTGTTCTCGGCGCAGAACGCTGACAGCTTTTTCGATCTCCTCTGCTGTGAGTGGATCTAATGGATGAGGTGGTTGTGCAGACGTGACTTTATCAGGTGCGGAGTGGCTGTGATCCATAAAATAAAGAGGTCCTTTCAAGAAGGCTCGAAATCTAGCCCGCTTCTTTACTCAATAGTTTTTCCCCTCTCTTTATACACCTTTCCCTGAAAGATTGCCAGATATAACACGGCACGGTTGCTATTTTCTGCGTTTGGGAGCAGAGAGTGGAGTACTGGTAGCGGTATTTGGCGCTGTGGCATCTTTCTGTGTCACGAGAACCTTGTCAATGCGCCTGCCATCCATATCAATGATCTCTAGCTGGAAATCTCCTATAGTCACCTTCTCTCCAGTAGTAGGAATCCGTCCTAGATGGGCCAGAATCATACCTGCCAGCGTTTTATAGTCCTCACGGTCATCTTCTGATGCAAGACCAAGCTTCTGTTCAACGTCCTCTCGTGATGCCATTGCATTTACCAACCAGCTTCCATCCGCACGCTGAACAAAATCGTTATCTTCCGGTTGATCGTACTCATCTTGAATCTCGCCGACTAGCTCTTCCAATACATCTTCAAGGGTGACCAGTCCTACTACCTGGCTATATTCATCGATGACCACTGCTAGATGGATGCCTTTGCCGCGAAAGGTGGTGAGAAGGTCGGCTACATGCTGGTATTCGGAGACGAAGAGTGGGGGGCGTGAGATGGCGCGGAGATCAACGACCTCTTCCTGCTTGCGTAGGCGCAGAAGATCTTTGGCATAGAGGACGCCGATTACATTGTCCAGCGTCTCTTCATAGAGGGGTAGCCGTGTAAAGCCGGATTCTAAAAAGGTTTCCACGACCTCTGTGATCGGCGTTCCTATCTCTATGGCGACGACCTCTGTTCTGGGCATCATCACAGAGCTTACATTGCGGTCAGTGAAGCGAAAGACTCGATTGATAAACTCTTCCTCTTCCGTCTCGACGTTCCCGCTGACCGCGCCTTCGCGTGCGAGGTAAACAATATCCTCTTCGGTGACTTCTGATTTCTTCGGCGTATTTTGTCCTAGCAAGGCCATTAAAACGTTGGAGGAGACAGTGAGCAAGGAGACCGCTGGAGAGATGATGCGTGAGAGCTGGCTCATAAAGGGAGCAATAAAGATAGCGAAGTTCTCAGCTGAACGCAGGCCCAGGCGCTTTGGCACCAGCTCACCAATAATGAGCGAAAAATAGGTGATAAGCACGACGACCACACCTAGTGCGAGAGAGTCGGCATAGGGTGCCAGGAGAGGTATCCTGCGAATGAGACTGGCAACAGGGGCATCCAGGCTGGCCCCACCAAAGGCCGCCGCCAGGGTGTTAATCAACGTCATCCCTACCTGGACCGTCGCTAAAAAGCGATCTGTGTTGGCTGCCAGGTCCAGGGCTTGCTGTGCTGATTTCTTGCCCGCATCGACTTGCTGTTGGAGACGGCTCCGCCTGGCCGAGACTATCGCTATCTCAGAAGCTGCAAAGAAGCCATTTGCCAGAAAAAGTACAAATATAATGATAATTTCAAAGCTCATACCAAACATTATCTCTCACACCTTAATAATTGTTGTAGTTATAGAGTTTACACGCGAAAGTTTTTGTCTGGGATACATTCTAGCATATTCATCTCCCTTTCATTCTTCTTGTAGTGGCTGCTTGCTAAATGCGAGGGGAAAAAGGTTTCGCCAATGAACCCAGTAGGTAGGGTCGGCTGTTGATCTCTGACCGTGTTCGCCGATGAGCTCCTCGCCCAGGGGAGAGAGGTAGGGTCGGCTGTTGATCCCTGACCGTGTCGCCAATGGTCCCTCTCTCATCGCAGAGGGCGCGAAACGAGGTCGCGCGATTCCCTATAAAATGTGTTCGGGAGCGGGGGTGTGAGGGAAGAAACTGTTTGATAGTTTCAAGCTATTTGCAATGCGCTTTTTTGTGTTATGCCGCATGTATTTTTGGTGGTGGGAGAGGATCTCCATTTTTTTTTGCATCATTGATGAGCATTTCGAGAACTTCTCTGCCGTTTTTGACTGCTTCGTCATAAGTCTCTCCATGCGTGGCTGGCATATAGACCTGTTGTGTCCATTCCGGCAATGTCACAAGGTATGCCTGATCTTCTTCAGACCACTCAATTAACATTGAATATTGAATTGCTTGTTGTTCGTTCATCGATTGTACTCCTGTGCTCTTCTAATATCTTCAAGCATACTTTATAATATCTTTTTCCTGGTAGTGTTTGGCATCGTCACCGTCACTTCCAGATAGTACAATTATGTATGAGGGAAGAAGAGGATGTTTCCACTTTGTATGGCTTCCCTCTTGTGAGACTTGGTAGGCACCTGCTTTTAGTAAGTTTGCTTTTAGTTGTCTGATCTTGCGTGGCATTAATTTATCTCCATTATACCATAAGGCCAATCTTTATTTACTCGTTCGTGGTCTTTCCTCTTCTGTTATAGAATCTTTTCACGAACCACTACTAGATAGTTTAGCAATTTTTAAAAATTTGGCATAAAAAAGCAGTCCCAGTACTTAATTAATGCTGGGATTGCTCTTAGGTTTCTCCGCCTGGTAGGCAATTTTCTTGTTTGATGGTGCTATGCGCGGCCTAGAATCCCCATCATGGCCTGCGCGAGTTCCGTCGTGCAATCAGTGACCGCAACCTGGCTGCGCCAGCCCACGTAGCCATCAGGCCGTACTAATACACAGCCGCTTTCAGTTACCTCTCTTAGACGCGCCCAGTCGTCATAGATGTCTAGCATCTCACGGCCAGGGCCAATCAGGAGGCAAGCAATCTCCACACCGGTCCGTGCAGAGATCTCTTCCGCTGCATCTTTCCAGGCCTCACCGCCGATACCTGTCAGGAGCGTGAAGCGTCCCTTTCCCACCAGGTCCAATGTACTGACGGTGCGTCCCTCGTCCTCTAGCCAGCAATGGGGCAAACGCGCACCCGGCCAGGTAGTGGGCTGGTAGTACAGTTCCTGGTCACGGGTATAGGCTGGTTCGGGTGTCCCGTCAGAGATCACGGCGGCGGAGTGGTAGCGCTGGTTAAGCTCGACGCCGTGCGTGTTGAACTCGTAGTTTTTGAGCTCTATGGCTTTGCGCAATTTCTCCCTCTGCTCGGCTGCATGAGGGGTATTCTCTTTGCGCGATTCTATGCCGGCTCGCATCTGCTCGGCATTTCTGGCCTCGCTAAAGCCAAGAGCATCATAGATTGGCCCGAACTGCTCGATGCTCTTATTGGCACGCTCGACAATCTGTTTGCCAATAGGCGTGCGTTCAGTGTTATAGGTCTCCAGTAGCGAGACACCGGCTTTTCCTTGCAGGACCAGGGCAAGCTTCCAGGCGAGGTTATACGAATCCTGGATAGAGGTGTTGGAGCCAAGTCCATTGGATGGGGGATGGCGATGAACTGCGTCGCCGAGGCAGAAGACGCGCCCATTCGAGTAGCGTGTTGCATACATGCGGTTGACGCTCCAGAGGGCTGTGGAGCGAATCTTGATGGGGATCGTATCATCGCCGATCAGGTTGTGGGCAATTTTGATGGCTGCCTCATCGTCGATATTGAGTGGGGGATCGTTGATGTCGTAGCCCCAGATGATGAGCCATTCGTTCCAGGGACGGACCATGCGGATGGTCCCCATGCCAATGCCGCCAATATTGGAGCCAGGTTGCAACACCCAATAGAGGACGCCCGGTCTGTGCGCAACGTATTTCGAGAGGTCGGCAGAGAAGACAATGTTCATACTCCCTGCAATATCCATCTGTCCCTCTGTGGGCAGGCCGATATCGCTGGCAATGATGCTACGACCACCATCGGCACCAAGCAGATATTTTGCTCTGATCTGATAGGTGTTGCCGTTCGCACGGTCCAGCACTGTCGCTGTCACTCCATTGGCATCTTGCTCAAGCGAGAGATACTCGGTATCGAAACGAATCCGCGACCCACTGGCGGCTGCCTGGCTGAGAAGGATCGGTTCCAGCAACGTTTGTGGGCAGTCGCATATTTGCGATGGACTGGCGAGCGTATAGTCCGCCTTCCGGTTGGGATGTGTTCCCCATGTACGTAGCCGTGCGAATTCCTCTCCAGCCAGGCTCAAACAAAATACGTTGTTCCCCATCAGTTCTTGTGGTGTGGCCTTCTCGATGACATCCTCCTCGATGCCCATGTCGCGAAAAATCTCCATTGTCCGCTGGTTGGTAATGTGCGCTCGCGGCGTATGGGCAGTCCAGCGGTACTTGGTGAGTACCATATTTTTCACGCCATACTTGCTCAAGAAGAGCGCCGCCGAGCCGCCAGCGGGGCCGCTGCCAATAATCAGAACATCTGTCTCGATCTGTCTACTCATCCTCGTTTCCCGTCCTCTTTCTCGTGAGTATGCCGGGCGATTCGCCTTTTTACTCACTGACTGCTATGTCTCTGCGCTTCCCTGCGCTGTTGTGAAAGCCTACCGAGGAGATCTCACAGGCTGTGTTCAGCCTTTTCCTTAATAGGGGGCAGATAGAAATCGTAGCGCATCGTATAGAAAGGCACCTCCATTTTCTTGCCATCTGGGGCAATGCCTGGCTCATGACGCTCGAAGCTCGTGATCAAAGAACTCTTCACACCAAAGACGGCATCCGAGTCGAGATACTGGTCATTATCTTTGAAAACATGCGTTATAAGCGTTTTGTATCCTGGCACTTTGATCATAAAATGTACGTGCGCCGGGCGCATGGGGCTACGCTTCGCCGCTGCCAATAGTTCTCCGACTGGTCCATCAGACTGGGATGGGATACGCTTCGGGCCTCACCGACCAGAAAAAGTAGTTACCTTTCTCGTCAGAGTAGAGATGACCGCGGCCCTGGGTGTGCGCAAGGTCCTGGTACTGCAAATCGTAGAAGCCGTGGTCGTCGGCCTGCCAGACTTCGATGAGTGCGTTTGGGAGCGGCTCACCTGTGGTTGAGAGCACCTGTCCCTGCATAAAACAGGGTTCGCCGGAGGCACCATTCGCGATATCGTCCCCATTCGCAAAACCGGGTGAGCCCTCGAAGAAGAAGGGACCGAAGACCGTTGAAGCTGTTGCGTCGGTGAACTCCCGGTTGTTCACATCGATCACCAGCATCGAAACGCCTAAGACATCCGAGAGCAGGACGAACTCCTGGCGCTTATCATCAGTGATGTGCCCGGTGCGGGTAAGATAGTCTATCCCTTTAAACCACTCTTCTTCGGTCAGATCAACCTCTTTGATGAAGGCATGGAGGTGCTTGACGAGACTCTCCATGACCGTCTGAAATCGCTCGGATTGGGAGTTTTTGAAGGTTGCAAGTACGGCTTGCGTGAGATCCTCGTCTGTCAGGTTGCGCGTTCCGCTTGTTGTCGATTTTTGTTTCTCCTGATCCATCTTATTTTCTCCTGGCCCTGCCCGGCTTTTGTGCGTGCTCTTCATTGAACTGGAAGCGGGATTTACAAAACCCTGAAGCCGTAAATCCCGCCCCTACCCATCGGGCGGCGATGAACGCCGCCCCTCCTATTTCTCGATGGCACGCGCAAGTATCTCGGAAATATCTTCGACTTGCAGCTTCTCTTCTGCCTCCACTCCTTTAATACCGTCCTCAAACATCGTAATGCAGAAAGGACAGGCCGCCGCGACTACCTCGGCGTTGGTCTCCAGCGCCTCGTTGATGCGGGCTTGATTGATACGCGTACCAATCTTCTCCTCCATCCAGGCCCGGCCACCACCGCCGCCACAGCAGAAGCTCTTGTTGCGATGGCGCTTCATCTCTGTTACGCCGTTGCTGTTGAGCACTGTGAGCACTTTACGTGGTTCGTCGTAGATATCGTTGTAGCGTCCAATATAGCAGGGATCATGATAGGTGAGCTTGCGCTGATCGAATCCTTCTGGCAGATTGAGCTTGCTATCGGCCAGCAATTGCTCGATAAAGACTGTATGATGAAGAACCTCGTAGTTGCCACCAAGCTGCGGATACTCATTTTTGATTGTGTTAAAGCAGTGTGGACAGGCCGTAATAATCGTTCGCTTTTTTGCCGGTTCGGCAGCGTGACCGTTCTGGGCATGGTTGCCGTTGTCCGCATTTGTGGTATTAAAGCCGTAGGTGTTCAGCGTTTCGATATTCTGTTGCGCCTGCATCTGCCAGAGATACTCGTTGCCGATGCGACGTGCAGGATCTCCGGTGCAGCTCTCTTCCGGTCCCAGAATCGCGAAGTTGACCTGCGCGGCTTTGAGGACTTTGGCAACCGAGGTGGCGACGCGTTTGTTGCGCTCATCAAATGAGCCCATGCAGCCGACCCAATAGAGGATATCGGCGTCGGGATTCTCACCCATCAATGGAATATCCAGGTTCGCCGCCCATTCCGCCCTCTTGTCGTTGTTGATCTCCCAGGGATTGCCGTTGCGTTCGATATTATTGAAAAGCGAGGTGACTTCGCCGGGGAAGTCGCTCTCTTCCATAACGAGCGAGCGGCGCATATCGATGATCTTTGGCACATGCTCAATCGAAACCGGGCAGATCTCCATGCAGGCCATACAACTGGTGCAGGCCCACAGGGCATCTTTGGTGATGATGCCGCCTACCATCGGTTCGTGGTGCGCCTCGATTTCGTCCTTTGTCTTATCCGCTTTGACTCCAGCGATACCAAGCCTGTTATAGATCGAGTTCTCGCCAAGAATCTCGTTGCTATTGACGAAGAGCGCCTCTTTCACGCCCAGAATGATCTCTTTCGGAAAAAGTGGCTTTCCTGTATTGGTGGCTGGACAGACCGTGTTACACCGTCCACACTCGGTGCAGGCGTAGCCATCCAGTAGCTGTTTCCAGGTGAACTGCTCAACCTTCGAGACGCCATAATCCTCGCGCTCCTCCAGATTCTCAATAAGAGGGAGTGCTCCACGAGGTTTGTAGCTGCGGAAGAAGACGTTGAAGGGTGTTGCCAGCAGATGTAGATGCTTGGAGCGTGGCAGGTAGATCAGGAAGCCAAAGACGGTGAGGATGTGCAGCCACCAGAAGATCCGGTAGCCGACGATGTCGGTATCTCGCCCGGCCATGCTGAAGAGCGGAGAGAGAAATGCTCCGATAGGCGTCCATGCCTGCCCTGCGCTTGCTGCATACTCAAAGCCTTCAACCAGGGCCAGTGTCAGAATAACCAGCAGGATCAGGCCTAGAATAATAAAGCCATCCCACGGACCATGCAGGAAACTACTGAGCTGCTTTGGCCGCACTACTCCTCGCCGAATCGCGAAGAGGATCAGGGCGAAGAAGACCAGGACGATAAATACGTCCAGCACGCTTGCAAAGGCGCGATTGTCTCCCAGTACAGGTAGCGAGCTGTTAAAAGCTCCAAAGATCAGGTTGAGAAGCCCGAACTGGATGATAATAAAGCCCCAGAAAGTAAAGAAATGGGCGATGCCCGGTATGGGATCGCGCAAGACGCCGCGCTGACCCAGAACAGTCAGGAAAAACTCGCCAATGCGATCATCGATTCGGTCCGTGCGGTTCTCCGGACGAGCCTTTGCCAGGAGCGTAATCAGCTTGCCTGCACGGGTGCCGAATAGCACGAGCGCGGCCAGGGCAACTATTACAAAGATAATTGTCCCTAACCAGCCTCCGGTGGGTGAAATAAGTGGGGGTGTCATCGAAAAAACCTCCGTCTGGAATATGGACGGGTGGCCAATAGTGTTGTTGCGTAGTCATACTGGTCTGACCATTTGGTTAAATAATGACTACCTGCATGCTACGCGTCTACAACGTGTGTATCGCTCCCCGTTGAGCGTTACAATCTGCTAATCTTACAGAGGCCCGGAGTGGGCCTCCTGTTTCGTGTTCTGTCTTTTCTTTGTCTCTCTACCTTTTTCAGGCTTTGCGACGTTTAATCTCTTCAGTTAGTTTGGGTAGGATGGTCAATGCATCGCCTACTATACCATAGTCGGCGACGGAAAAGATTGGCGCGTTTTCGTCTTTGTTGATGGCAACGATATATTTTGAGCCCTTCATGCCAGCCAGATGCTGAATAGCGCCGCTGATGCCGCAGGCGATATAGAGCGTCGGTTTGACTGTCTTGCCCGTCTGGCCTACCTGGTAGCTATAGGGCAACCAACCAGCATCAACGATGGCACGCGTTGCGCCCGGTGCTCCATTCAAGACCGCCGCCAGATCTTCAACCAGCTTAAAGTTCTCAGCCTTGCCCAGTCCTCGTCCACCGCTGACGACAATGGCCGCCTCTTCTAGTGCTGGACCTTCGCTGGCAACGGCCACAGTGTCCAGAATTTTTATTGCCTGAGCTGCGCTGCTCACGCTGATGCTAAGGGTTTCGATTTCGGCCTGGCGTCCCTCGTAGCGCTCGACGGAAAATGCCTTTGGTCGAATCAATACAATGCCGGTTCCCTGCTGTGGATGGGTTGCCGTAACAACCGTTTCGCCACCCCAGGGTACGGTGATCTGTGCTTTTCCATCGACAAATGCCAGATCGGTAGCATCGGTAATTAAACCAAGATTGTTGCGTACGTTCAGGCGAGCAGCAATATCTCGGAGATCATAGGTGGTGGCTAAGAGTAAGAGATCCGGTTGGTGTTGTGTGATCAGATTACTAAGTGTCTCGACTGCCGGTAAGGTCAGATAATTGTCATAGACGCTATCGGCGTGGACATAGACCTTCTCTGCACCATAGCTGCCAAGCGTGGGGGCAACTTCAGCCGCAGCCGCGCCCAGGACGATTGCTTCGGCCCGACCCAGTTTCGCCGCTTTGCCCAGAATCTCTAATGAAGAGCGTACCGGTTGATTGTCTTCCAGTTCAACCAGTACCCAGATAGTATTTGTCATAATAAACCTCCTCATTGAGTCCTAAATCAATTGATAGCGCTGTAAGAAGTCAGCGATATGCCCTGCTGAATTGCCATCATCTTTGACGATCTGGCCCGCCGCCCGCGCCTCTGCTGCTCCTATCACCAGGACGCGCTCGCGTGCTCCTGCCTCACCTACCTGCGCGGCTTCAAGTCCCAGATCGGCGATACCAAGCTGACTAAAAGGTTTCTTCTTGGCGTTCATGATGCCTTTCATCGTTGGATAGATAGCCTCGAATGATCCGCTGGCGATGGTAATAACCGCAGGGAGAGGGGCTTCGAGCGTTCTGTAGCCGGTTGGGATGACGCGTTTGATGACCGCTTTTGTGCCTTCGATTTTGATCTCTCTGGCGAAGGTCAGTTGTGGCAACCCAAGAAATTCGGCTATGCCGCCCGGAACCATGCCTGTATAGCCATCGGTGCTCTCGGTGGAACAGAAAATAAGTTCTGCCCCCTCTTTCTTGAGTAGAGTCGAGAGTACACGTGCCGTTCCTAGTGCGTCTGATCCCGCGAGGGCCGGATCAGTGATCAGGATGGCGCTATCACAGCCCATTGCCAGGGCTCGCCGCATCCCTTCTTGCGCTTTTATCGGACCCATGCTTACGGCGGTCAGGGTGCTGTTGCCTACGGTGTCGCGCAATTTGATGGCTGCCGAAATAGTGCTTTCATCGCCGGGATCGAGGATCAGTGAGACCCCGGTGCGTACAAGGCGTTTTGTATTAGGGTCGAGCTTGTTTATTGTTGTATTAGGGTCAGGTACTTGTTTTATGCAAACAAACATCTTCATTGTTTTATGCGCCTCGTCTTTCTTTGTGGGACGTAGGGAGAAAAAGGGGACTTCACCGTCCCTTGAGCTACTTTATTGTACCTGCGCTGAAAAGCGAGTGTCAACGTAACCAGCTAACATTTTTATGTTTCTGAGTACGCATCTGGACCAATCTTACTTGCAGCTAATGATGATCTTGTTTCATCTCAGTTTTTTGTACGCATTTGCTATCTATTCTACGTGTACGATACGATACACATAGAATAAATCTCTTTTAAGAAGGAGCTTACCTGATGGAGACGCGACAATTTGGCGATACCGATATGCAGATTACCTCAATTGGTCTGGGCACCTGGGCCATTGGCGGCGAGGGCTGGGCGGTGGCCTGGGGACCGCAGGATGATAATGACTCTATTGCGACTATCCAGCGTGCTCTTGATCTAGGGATCAATTGGATTGATACTGCGGCTGTCTACGGTCTCGGCCATTCTGAAGAGATGGTTGGCAAAGCCCTGAAAGGGCGTTCAGAGCATCCCTATATCTTTACCAAATGCTCTCGCCTCGGCCAACCTGATGGCACCATTAAGGGAAGCTTGAAGGCTGATTCTCTGCGCCGTGAGCTTGAGGGCAGCCTAAGCCGTCTGCAAGTTGAGACGATTGATCTCTACCAGATTCATTGGCCCAATCCTGATGAGGATATCGAGGAGGGCTGGTCGACGCTGGCTGAACTGAAAAAAGAGGGTAAGGTCCGTTTTATCGGTGTCTCCAATTTCTCTGTCGAGCAGTTGAAACGCGCTGAGGCCATAGCTCATGTGAGCTCTCTACAGCCGCCCTATTCGCTTATCAAGCGCGAGACCGAGAATGAAACTCTTGCCGTTCTGCCTCGAACATCATATCGGTGTTATCGTCTATTCTCCGATGATGTCCGGCTTGCTGACAGGAAGTATGACCCCTGAGCGTATTCTTAGCCTGCCCTCTAGCGACTGGCGTAGCCGTAGCCCGGAATTCCATGAGCCGCGTCTGACGCGCAACCAGGCCCTGGTTACCTTGTTGTACGAGATTGGCAAACAGTACGACAAAAGCCCCGGTGAAGTTGCGATTGCCTGGACTTTGCGCCATCCCGCCGTTACCGCTGCTATCGTCGGTGGTCGCCGTCCGAGCCAGGTTGAGAGCATCATTGGTGCCGCCGACCTGCATCTCAGTGAGGCCGATCTTGCCAGGATCAACGAGTTCCTGGAAAAATATCCCTAGAAGCGGAGACAAACGCCGCTTTTGCGCAATTGCAGCATCGGAGAACGGAGTCAAACATTTAATGGAGAAGGAGTGGCGATAGTCCGCCTCACTACCAGGCTTGGGTAGAGGTGAATCAATTCAGGTGGGAAGCTCCCGTCGGCAGAACTTTCGATCTGCTCAATTAATTTTTTGGCTCCTAACTCACCCATGTATCTCATCGGCTGTTGGACTGTGCTGAATTCCAGGATTTCCGAGAGCTCGATCCCGTCAAAGCCAATCAGAGAGAGATCGTCGGGTATTGCAATATTGAGAGATCTGGCCGCCTCCAGTACGCCCACGGCCTGTAGATCGTTGGCCGCGAAGATTGCCGTTGGACGGTCTGGGCGTGTTAATAGTTGCAAGGCTGCTCGTCTTCCTCCTTGGCGATCCCATGAGGTTGTAATCACGAGCTCCGGGTTATACCGCAGTCCTGCCTCGTCGAGGGCATAATGCAGTCCAATGAAACGATCATTGTTAGGATTAAAGTGGAAATCCCCTTCGTGAATGCCATTAATGAAGCCAATGCGGCGATGACCATAGTCGATCAAACACTTGGTTGCCTGGTATGCTCCCTCGACGCTATTTACTACGAGCGAGGTAAGCAGGGGATGATAGGCGTCTACCAGCACTACGGGCAAGCCAGCGTTTTTGAAATCTGCGGCAATAGCATCGTTGGGATACAGCGAAATGATCAAGAGGCCATCTACTTTGCGTTGTTTAGGCAGCTTGCGAAAATAAGAATCACACTGCTCGTTGCTCTGCACATTGTAGAGCACAAATTCTCGGCCTGCCTGCCTGATCATCACTTCCACACCCTGCAAAATTTCACTGAAGAAGGGGCGCGTGAAGAATGGTACAATGACTCCGACAGAACCTGTCTGCTTGGATGTCATGCTGCGTGCGATCAGATTGGGGCTGTAGTCTAGTTCGCTGATAGCTTTCAACACACGTTGCCGCGTTGCTGGTTTCACTCCCGGACTCTCATTGAGCACCCGCGAAACGGTCCCAACCGCAACGTCTGCGTGACGTGCTACATCCTGTATATTTGGAACTCTCTTTTGTTTTTGATCGTTCATAGTATTTTGAATGGTTTCATTCTTCAGCTTCCCACTAATATATCATATTTTTACTATACCTGTAAAGTATCAGGATAGATAGGGCTCTATTCCTCTTTACAAAGCTTGATTTATATGTTAAAGTTGGAATTAGGAAATTGAACCGGTTCCATATTTTGCTCATTGTCTTCATAAAGCTAGGTGGATGCATAGCTGCATCTTATTGTTGTCATCTACAGAGGCGTTGGGTGACCTATCCAGAGTAGGGTATGTACTTCTTCTTTCTACTACTACTACTCTTTGGGCTTCATTCCTCACCTCACCAGGCATTGAATTATCAAGGAGGTCTCTCCAATGGTTCCTCAACAGCGTGAAGCCCTCGACGAAGCAATTACTAAGATACGTGCTGGCCGTTTGACCCGCCGTTCGTTTATCGAACGTATTGTGGCACTGGGTTTTACCAGTACTGCCGCCGTTTCTCTGCTTGATGCTTGTGGCGGTTCCACTCCTAGTACGGGTAGCGGCACCACTACCATTGTCTGGCAGACTGAGAATGATACTTCAGGGACCTATCAAGGGCTGGCAGATAGCTATAACAAGACAAACAAAGATGGTGTTCATGTGATCTGGCACAATGGCCCATCTGACTCTAACGGTCTGTTGACTCTTTATACGAATGCCCTACGCGCACGCAATGCCTCGTTTGATGTCTTGCAGATCGATGTGGTCTGGCCCGCCGAATTTAGCTCCAATGGCTGGACGGTGGATCTGAGTAATAAGTGGCCCGCCAGTGACCGCGCTAACTATTTGCCCGGTCCGATTGCATCTTGCACTTACCAGGGCCAGGTGGTGGCGGCTCCCCTGCGTACCGACCTGGGCGTGCTCTACTATCGTAAAGATATTATCTCTACTCCCCCTACTACCTTTGATGATCTGACGAGCATGGCGAAGAGTAACGCGTCTAAGGCCAAAATGGGGTATGCATGGCAGGGATCGCAGTACGAGGGATTGGTCTGTGACTTTGTTGAGGTGCTCGCTGGATACGGCGGCGCTGTCCTTGATCCTACCAATGCCAAGAGTGTCACTGTGAATAGCCCACAGGGTGTCCAGGCCTTGACTGAGATGGTCAGTTGGGTCGGGACGATCTCCCCCGTTTCTGTTACTACTCTGACTGAGGAACCCTGTCGCCAGGCTTTCCAGAATGGGGATGCTATCTTCATGCGGAACTGGCCGTATGCCTACTCGCTGGGCAATGATCCCACTAAGTCAAAGGTCGCTGGCAAGTTTGATATCACTGCTTTGCCCTATGGTGGCAGTGGCACGGTTGGACATTCCTGCGTGGGCGGTTGGAATATGGCGATCAATGCCTTCACGAAGAGTCCAGATGCTTCCTGGAGTTTCATGAAGTATATGCTCGGAGCCGAGGCACAGAAACAGTTAGCGATAGGTGCCTCCTGGACCCCTTCTTTAAAGAGTGTCTACGATGATGCCGATGTGAAGCAGAAGCAGCCACTTTTCACCAAGTTGCAGCCCATTCTGCAAAATTCTCTGCCTCGTCCTGTCTCTCCTGTGTACCCAGACCTGTCGAATATTATTCAGAGCCACGTCCATCAGGCTCTCACAAAGCAGGCCACTCCTGCCAGTGCCTTGAGTGCTCTGCAATCCGAGCTCCAGGCTCTTGTCTCAAAATAAATGTCCGTTGCATTGTATGTTGCGAGACCACTCTCAGGCGAGAAGGATTCGTCAGCCTCAATTTTGAGTGGCTCGCATACCCGCTGTTCTGTCCTTGTAAAGGTAGTAATTTAGAGAAGGGGAAAAGCGTGTCATGGCAACGATACAAACTGCTGCAATCCCTGCCAAAAAACAAACTCTACGCGAACGTTTAGACCTGGGCAATGGAGTCTTTCCCTATTTCCTGGTGGCTCCTACTATCGTTATTATTGCTTTGATTGCCGTCTATCCGATTATCGATTCAATTCGTCTCAGCTTTCTTACCAATCCTCTCACCCCTGCTGGAACCACTTTTGCTGGCCTGAAAAACTATATTCAGGTCATCGGCGATCCCGCCTTTCGTGGCTCTATTGGCCTTACTCTCGTTTTCAGTGTGGTGAGTGTGGCGCTTGAGACTCTGGTCGGTTTTGCTGTCGCGGTCTTGATGAATTAAACGTTTCCTGGCCGTGGCCTGGTTCGTACCGCCATTCTCATTCCTTTTGCGTTCCCAACTATTGTCTCTGGGCAAATCTGGCTCTTGATGTTTAATGCTCAAAATGGTGTCCTCACCTATTTGATGCAAGCTACCCATCTCCTGGCTGCTGGCGATTCTTTGCTTCGTACTTCTAATGGGCTGGTGACTGCCGCTATCCTTATCGATGTATGGAAAACTACCCCTTTTATGGCCCTTCTCATCCTGGCTGGCCTTCAGGTTATTCCTAATGAACTTTATGAAGCCGCTGGGGTCGATGGGAGTAGCCGCTGGCAGCAGTTCTGGTTAATCACTCTGCCTATGCTCAGAAGTGCTCTGCTGATTGCCCTTATGTTCCGCTTGCTGGATGCCTTACGTGCCTTTGATCTGCTCTACATTCTGACCGGTGGCGGACGTGAGATTCAGACGATTGCTCTGTACTCCTATGCAAATATGTTTCAGGGGACAACTCTGGACTTTGCTCCTGGAGTCGCGGCTGCTGTTATTCTCTTTATCATTTGTGCCATTGTGGGGATTGTGATTGTCTCGATACCCGTCTGAGCCAGAACTAATCTACATCTAGAGAAAGAGAGGCCACTTATGGCTGTCCAAGAGCAAATCGCTCCCTCTGCAAAGGTAAAGGACGACGCTGCTCCTCGCCAACAAGTGAATTGGGGGGCAATTGGTCGCTATATCGCGGTTGCTGTGGTGCTCTTCATCGCCCTCGCCCCCTTCTACTGGACGGCGATCACTTCGATTAAGGTGGATTCTGAGATTAATGCTTCTCCACCTACCCTTTTCCCGCAATCGTTTACGCTGGGTAACTATACTCAAGCCTTTATCAGCGTTCAGCCTGCGTTCGCTAAAGATCTGTTGAATAGTACTATCGTGGCGATTATTACTACTATTCTGTCGTTGATCTTTGGCTCGATTGCTGCCTATGCTATTGCACGCACGAAGTTCGTCGGCAAAGGGGCCGTTCTGGCGATTGTCCTTTCGGTGCAGATGTTTCCGTTGATTGCGCTGGTGGGACCTCTGTACGTGTTTTTTACCGGCACTTTTAATGTGTACAATACGTATGTCGCTCTCATTATCCCCTATCTCGTGATTGCTTTGCCTGTGACGGTCTACTTCTTGACTTCGTTTTTCCGCGACTTGCCCCCAGACCTGGAAGAAGCAGCCCTGGTTGATGGCACGACGCGGCTGGGCGCTTTGTGGCGCATTGTTCTGCCTTTGACTGCCCCAGGCGTCTTTACTACCGCGATTCTCTCGTTTATCACGGTCTGGAATGATTTCCTGTTTGGTTTGACGATGACGTCGGATTCCACTGCCCAGACGGTCACGGTGGCTATCCCTCTCTTTAATGGAGAACATCAGATCGCTTTCGGTGAGGTCTCCGCTGCTGCAATTATTGTGACCATTCCTCTGGTTATTATGGTCCTTTTCTTGCAACGTCGCATCGTCTCCGGTCTGACCGCCGGTGCTGTCAAAGGTTAAATGGTCCTTGCCGCAATGTGTTTGAGCTCTTAATAAGGTTTATTCACGTATTCGAGAGTGGATCTGAGCCATTCCCTTCTGCGCAAATGTTCTGCGTGAATCCATAGAGGATGTGCTCACCTTGAGAATTGCTGTAAGGTGCTGGTTCTCTTCCATTCTCTTTGCGGAAGGATAGAAAGAAGCAAGCGTGGAGAGGACAAACATGCTATGACCGCTATGTATTCCTGGTGGCAAACATGCGTGATTTATCAGATCTACCCGCGCAGTTTTCTCGATAGCAATGGGGACGGAGTAGGCGATCTTCCTGGTATTGCCAAGAAATTGGATTATCTGTGCTGGCTCGGCGTTGACGCGCTCTGGCTTTCGCCTATCTATCCGTCTCCTATGGCCGATTTTGGCTATGATATTACGAATTATACGGATGTGCATCCGCTCTTCGGTACTCTGAAGGATCTGGATAGCCTGCTGCATGAGGCTCACTTGCGCGATCTGAAGCTCATCCTGGACTTTGTGCCTAACCATACCTCTGATGAACATCCCTGGTTCCAACAGGCGCGGGAGAGCCGCACAAATGAGAAGCGCGACTGGTATATCTGGCGCGATTCTGCTCCTGATGGTGGACCACCTAATAATTGGCTGAGCAGATTTGGCGGCTCTGCCTGGCAATTTGATGCACATACGGGACAATACTATCTCCATTTATACGATGTGAAACAGCCCGATCTGAATTGGCGTCATCCCAGGGTGCGCGAGGCGATGTATTCTGTGATGCGCTTCTGGCTTGATCGCGGTGTTGATGGTTTCCGCGTAGATGCCCTGGAGGTGCTTCTCAAGGATGAACTTTTTCGCGATAATCCGCAGAATCCTCTGTGGAAACCTGGCGATCCCCCTCATACTCGCCTGCTAGAAGACTATTTCGTCGATCAACCTGGTATGCATACTCTTATGCAGGAGATGCGCGCTCTGGTCGATGGCTATGGTCAGCGCGTCCTTGTTGGCGAGTTATATCTGCCTTTGGCTCGTCTGATGTCGTACTATGGCGCACAACTTGATGAGATTCATCTCCCTTTTCAATTTCCAATTCGTGACTATGCCAATCTGGGAGACTACTGCTATCCGTCAGGTCGTTGCAGACTATGAAGCTGTGCTCCCTCAAGGTGCCTGGCCGAATTGGGTTTTGGGCAATCATGATCGGACGCGTATCGCCACACGCGTTGGCCGTGAGCGGGCTCGACTGACTCAGATGCTGTTGCTGACGCTGCGTGGGGTTCCGACCTGCTACTATGGTGACGAGTTGGGGATGCAGGATGTTTCACTGCCACCAGAGTTGATGCATGATCCGCTAGGAAAGACACAGCCTGAGAACAGTCGTGACCCGGTTCGTAGCCCGATGCAATGGGACAATAGCGCCAATGCTGGCTTCTGCCCGTCTGAGATAAGACCCTGGTTACCCGTTGCCAGCGACTACCGCACCTGTAATGTTGCGCTAGAGCAACATGAGCCTCGTTCTCTGCTGCTCCTTACGCGCTCTTTGTTACAGCTTCGGCGCACTCAACCCGCTCTGACTTTTGGCTCGTATCAGTCTCTTGATCAGGGGAATACTACCTGCTTTGTCTATCTGCGCCAATACCACAACCAGCGCTTGCTGGTGATCCTCAACTTCTCGGCTCAGGATCAAATGTTGACTCTTCCAGGTCTGGGTCAGGGACAGATAGTTCTTTCTACACATATGGAGCGTAGAGGCATTCTCGATCTCTCGAATGCACATCTGCGCGGCAACGAGGGTTTGCTGGTTGAGGTGAAATCTTCCTAGCACAAATCTACAGACCTTTTCGCTGACCACTCTTTATCTCTGAATGATGGGCTGAGAACTGCTTTTATGTACATCCTATCCTTTTGTGCTGCCTGTCTGTTGTATCATGAATACAGAAATTGTTAGAGACGAAAGGAATAAGGAAATGCAACCTGATCTCCATGAACTTCTTCAACAGATGACCCTGGCGGAAAAGGTCTCAATGCTTGCTGGTGCCGATATGTGGCATACTGTGGCTATCGAACGGCTCGGTATCCCTGCTTTAAAGGTTTCTGATGGCCCCAATGGCGCTCGCGGTAACGGAAGCTTTACCGATAGCGCTAAGGCCGCCTGCTTTCCGGCTGGGATCTCCCTGGCGGCAACCTGGAATATCGATCTCGTTGAACGTATTGGTCAGGCTCTGGGCCAGGAGACAAAAACGAAGGGGGCACATGTTCTCCTCGCTCCTACGACGAATATGTTTCGCTCTCCCCTCAATGGCCGTAATTTTGAGAGCTTCTCTGAAGATCCCTATCTTGCCTCTCGCTTGACGGTGGCCTATATTACTGGCGTCCAGAGCCAGGGCGTTGGGACTTCGGTCAAGCACTATATCTGCAATGATTCGGAGTTTGAGCGCACGACGATCAATTCGCAGGTGGGTGAACGCGCCCTGCGTGAGATCTATCTCCCCCCTTTTCAGGCCGCGATCCGTGAAGCAGGGGCATGGACAATTATGGCCGCTTATAATAATGTCAACGGTCTGCCCGCAACTGAAAATCCCTATCTCTTGCATGATATCTTACGCAAAGAATGGGGCTACGATGGTGTGACTGTCTCTGACTGGTTTGCTGCGGTCAAGAGTACTGCTGCTTCTGTGAATGCGGGCCTCGATCTGGAGATGCCCGGTCCTCCCATCTGGCGCGGCGAACTCCTCTTGCAAGCGGTTGAGCGAGGAGACGTTGCCGAGTCAGTCCTCGACGAGAGTGTCTATCGTCTGTTGCATCTGTTGGTGAAAGCCGGTGTTTTTGAGCAGCAACCAACCGATACAGAACGATCTATCGATCTTCCTGAACATCGCGCCTTGATTCGTGCTGCCGGGGCGGAGGGAATTGTCTTGCTCAAGAATGAAGCCCAGGTCTTGCCTCTACAACAGGAGCGGCTTACTTCACTGGCGATCATCGGTCCGAATGCAAAAGTAGCCCGTGCAATGGGTGGTGGTAGTGCCCATGTGAACGCCCACTATCTGGTAACGCCCTTCGATGGCATCGTCGCCAGCGTAGGCGATTCTGTGAAGATTGGCTATGAGCTCGGCTGTACGAACCATAAATCGCTTCCTCTCATTGAGAATACTTTGTTACTGGCGGGTCGAGAAGGCACAGAACATGGCCTCACCGTTGAATACTTCAATACGCTAGATTTTTCTGGCACTCCTGTATTTCAAGAAGTCCGAAACTCTTCTGAGATTCAATGGTTCGCTCTCCCTTCCCCTGCTATCAATCCGGAGCAGTGGTCTGCCCGTTGCGTCACGCGTTTTACCCCTGCTGAAACTGGATCATACGCATTTGGTCTCACAAGCGCTGGTTTGAGCCGCCTCTTTATCGACGGCCAGGAAACTATCGATAATTGGACTCAGCAGGATATCGGTGCATCCTATTTCGGTATGGGGACCGACTGAGTTACAGGCGTCTGTAGAACTGCTTGCCGGCCATGTCTATCAGCTCGTGCTTGAATTTCGTCCCAGCGAGCAACCTATGCGGGCCGTTCGTCTGGGCCAGCTTGCCCCTCTTTCGGGAGATTCCATTGAGCGGGCTGTCTCTCTTGCTGCCGCCTCTGATGTTGCTCTGGTCTTTGTTGGCTTGAATGACGAGTGGGAGAGCGAGGGCGCGGATCGCTCAGACATTGATCTGGTCGGTGAGCAAAATCGTCTGGTCGAACGAGTTGCTGCCGCCAATAAAAATACGGTGGTGATCCTTAATACTGGTTCTCCCGTCGCTCTGCCCTGGCTGGATAAAGTCGCCTCGGTCATCCAGGCCTGGTACCCCGGTCAGGAGTGTGGCAACGCTATTGCCGATGTGCTCTTTGGCAAAACGACCCCTTCCGGCAAACTCTCTCAGACCTTCCCAATGCGCGTAGAAGATAATCCTGCCTACCTCAATTATCCCGGCGAGAATGGCAATGTCGTCTATGGCGAAGGTCTCTTCATTGGCTACCGTTACTACGAGAAAAAGAAGGTTGCGCCTCTTTTCCCCTTCGGCTTTGGCCTCTCCTACACAACCTTTGCCTATAGTCCTTTGCGCTTAAGCTCATCTCATATCAGTCCTGATGAGACTCTTCACGTCTCGCTGGAGATACAAAATACCGGACAGTTACCGGAAAAGAAGTTGTACAATTGTATGTCAAAGATGAAAAGTCCCGTTTGCATCGTCCAGAAAAAGAACTCAAAGCCTTTGCAAAAGTAGAGCTTGCGCCCGGCGAAAGCAAGACTGTTACGCTCTCTCTTGCCCGCGAAGCCCTCGCCTACTTCGACAATTCTCTCCACTCATGGGTCGCCGAACCCGGCACCTTTGAAATTCTAGTCGGAGCTTCCTCGCAAGATATCCGCTCTACCGCGACCTTCGATCTCACCTCAGAAAGCCGCTGGCTCGTGTAGACCAATGATTTTACCCTGGTGCAGCCCTCAAGCTGAAGGCTGCACCCCTTTTCCTATCTATCTGGCAAACATGCCCACTACTTTTCTCTTACCCCGCTACAAATTGCCACTGCTGATTGGTTCCCCCATTATCCGTAAACTGGATGATTGGTGTGCCATCCGCGCTAGATGCACCTCGCACATCTACAACTTGCCCGTCGTAACGACTGACGATCTTGTAGTAGCCACCACTCACGGCTGTTAGCTGCCACTGCGAGTTCGTATTTCCATCATCGTGATACTGAATCAGTTGCGTGTTGGTGGTGGTCGTTGGCCCTGGTATATTCAATAATTTGCCGCTGTTTTTGTTGATAATCTTACAATAACCGCCACCTGCATCTGCAAATGTCCATTCCTGATCTGCCTTCCCATTGCCTGTAAATTGTACAATGGTCGCACTATCCGCCGTAGAATCGTTCAGGACATCGATGTTTTTTCCACTGCTTCGGTTCACAATTTTGTAGTAGCCTGAAAAGCTGCCGCAGCTACTGACGCTATTGTTAGGGGTAACGGTGAGCAGGCGCGAGCCATGCGCGTTAAGGGTTGCGCTGAAACTGCCTGTGGAATTGCCCAGGTCGCTATGACTCCAGACATCATGCACCGCCGCCGAGCCACTGAAGCCGAGATCACTCCAGTTCGCTGTGACGGTTGCGCTCGATGTTGCTAGATTGAAGAGGGCTACGGTGTAGGTCCCGTTTCCGTTGTTGGCAAACCATACTTGCTGGCTGCTCGCTTGCGAAACAGGATGTGCCGGATGTCCCGCCTGGTCTACCGCAATGACTTCATCGTTGGTGAGCAGTGATAATCCGTAGCTGTCCAGCGAGGTGAGATCATCTCCGGTGTAGAGCGGGGCCGCCGAACTGGCCCAGAGGGTCATATATGTCTGGCGTTCGTCATTGGTGAGTCCATCTTTGCTACCGTTGCCTACGTCCAGCGAGTCAAGATCGTTCCAGCCTCCTGCGCTCCCATATGTTGCCCATTGGGGGGCAGCATTGAAACGCGAGGAGACGCTATTCCAGGTGACCAGCGTTGAGCAGTAGCATTCGACATCCCCATCGATACGCCAGCCGTTGGCGTTTTGTTGCCAGGTGCTGACGTTGTTTATATCTAGTGAATTGGAGAGGTGGAAATAGATCGCTCTCCCTGACTGCTTCAAGGCCGTTGACCATGCTTGAATATCTGAGATATCACTATCCCCAACACCATCGATCTTGAGAAAATCTACACCCCAGGACGCGAACAGGTTGGCCCAGGAGTTGACAAAGGCCTGTGCCCCCGGTTTGGTGTAGTCAATATAATACATGACTTTGTTGCCAAAATTGTAATTTGTCTCATACTTGCTCGTATTGGCAATATCTTTTGCATGGTAGCTGGTTCCCTGAATTGCTGTGTTCTGGTTGACTGCCGCTACTGGGATACCCGGCGTGACGTATAGACCAAATTTCAGACCAAGATTATGGACATACGTTGCGACTGCTGCTATGCCATTAGGAAAGCGTGTGCTGTCAATTGCCCAGCGCCCATATTGATCCACGGTGCTGCTGGGATTCTGATACCAAAAATCGTCTACATTGACGTACATGTACCCATGAGACTTCAAGTTGCTGGCTAAACCTTGAGCCTGAGCCTCAATGTTCGCTGCTGTAGGATTGCTGCGAATGGTGCTCCAACTGCTCCAACCCAGCAGGGGCGTGCTTGCCAGCCCATTGCTTTCCAGCGGTATAATAGTGGCGGCGTGTGCAGCCTTTGCCGTAATGGTGCTTGAGAATGTGAGCAGAGGCAAAATAGCAAGCAAAAATATGAGCAGAAACCCGCTCTTGTACCCACGATGGTACGCAATGACATCATTTCGTAATGACGTACGCATGATAATCTCCTTCAGAAAAAATAAATGCTTACTTTAAGCTAGAGAGACTGTTTATTCCTGCGCTGCTTTCTTGTGTAATTAAGTGCTAAATGAAAAGATCTTTCTTTTGTGCAGAGCAGGAATGTTTTGCTTATGCAAATGTGGGAATGGATGCGTGAACCACAGAGAATACAAGCTGATCTCTGTATTTTGTGCGTCTGGAATCGTTCTTTGGGGATAAGCAAGAGAATGAGGAGGGAAGGCAACGAATGCTAACATCTTCGTTTTCATACAACTCCTTGTACTGCTTCACTGCATATACAAAAATAGTAAAACGCACCTCAGAAGGGTCTCTCTACAGAGAAAAAGGTATCTTATGAGAAATATGACTTTTACTTTGCTAACTTCTGAAGAGCTTAGTATAAGTATAAAGAAGAAAACGCTTATTTGTCAATATTGCTTACCAGTCTATTCTTTATATGCTGAGAGTATGCTATCAGCTCTTAATTACAAACCAGCTCCTCTCTATGACGAGATATAATAAACGAGAAATCGAACGCCAAATTTTTTAGCATTTTTGAGATACAGAGATAAAAATAAATGAATAACACAGACGAACAGGTTTCTGTTCCCCTGCGCCCGCTCGATGTCCTTGCTATCGGTGAAACCTTGATCGATATGATCTCTTCTTCAGATGAAAACTTACCTCTGGAGACCCATACATTTCAGATGTATCCGGGAGGTCAGGTAACAAATGTAGCGGTGAATATTGCCCGTTTAGGCGGCAGGTCGGCTCTGGTGGCCCGTGTCGGTGATGATCGTCCTGGTCTGTTTCTGCGTGCTTATCTGGAGCAAACCTCTGTGGAGACACGCTATCTTTCTACCTCTCTTCATACACCGACGACGCTGGTGGTTGTGACTCGTAGCCACTCTACTCCGAATTTTACGGTCTATCGCGGCGCAGACGTTCGCCTTCATGCTGCGGATCTCCCGACGGATCTTCTCCCTCAGGTGAAAATGGTGCACACGTCCCTATTTGCTCTTTCAGCTGAACCTGCCAGTTCCCATATCCGCGCCTGGCTTAAGCTGGCCTCGGAGGCTGGTTGCCGCATTAGCCTCGATCCAAACTATCATCCGCGTATCTGGTCTCTACCCGAAAATCCGCTGCAAATACTCAGCCAGGTTGCTCCTGCCGTCTTCTTGACCAAACCTTCGCTCGATGACTGCACACGTCTTTTCGGACCCGGACTTCCGCCGGAAGCCTATGCTCAGCACTTTCTTGATCTCGGTATTCAGCAGGTCGCGCTTACTCTTGGCGCGGATGGCGTGCTGCTCGCAAATGCTCAAGGTTTCAATCATTTTCCCGCTGAGCCTGTACCGGTGGTTGATGTGACTGGCGCGGGCGATTCGTTATGGTCGGGGTTGCTCTTAGCTCTCTGTGATGGCTATACTGTGGCTGAGGCGGTCCGCCTGGGCCTCGCGGTTGCCGCTTTGAAGATTCAGCAGGTTGGCCCTCTCTCCCAGTCTGTAGATCGTCAGGCTCTCTATCAAAAATTAGGTTTCAATGTTGAGGAAGTGTCATATGCAGATCGAAAACAATGAGGCCTTCTCTGAAGAGGCCTATTCGCAAGCCCTTGGACCTGTTACGCCGCTGCCAGACAAAGTCCGGTTTCCTGGCCTCGCCCGTGGATGTCGATAACTATGCCCGCGTCTGGACTCGTGATGGCGTTATCTCTGGTCTGGCGGCTCTGGCGAGTGGGGATGCAGAGTTAATTAAATGTATGCAGCACACTCTCGATACTATTGCCTCCCGCCAGGGCAAGCACGGCGAGATCCCCAGCAATGTCTCCCTTGATGGTCAATCTGTTAGCTATGGCCGCCTGGCTGGTCGCGTCGATGCACCTCTCTGGTATGTGATTGGCGTCTGTGCCTTTTTAGAGCATGGAAAGCATAATTCGTTAAAGGTTCATTATTGGCTGAGCGTTGAACGCGCTTTGTATCTGGTTGAGTGTTGGGAATACAATGATCGCAGTTTGATCTACACGCCTCTCTCAGGTAATTGGGCCGATGAATATATTCAGCAGGGCTATGTTTTGGCCGATCAAATTCTCTATGAAATCGCTTTGCGTAGTGCTGCAAAGGTCTTTGGTAATAAAGATTGGCTGAAAGAGGCCGATATTCTGCGCCAGATGCTGGAGATAAACTACTGGCCTCGTGCTGCTTTACAGAATGATCCTCTGGTCTATCATACCAGCGCCTACCAGTATCAGACCGAGCAGGGCGATATCCCTCACTGGCTCCCCTCGTTCTCTCCCTCTGGCTACGAGACGTATTTTGACGGTCTGGCCCATTCCCTGGCTCTGCTCATCGGTCTGGGCGATGAAGAACAGCGCACTCAGGCCGCTTCCTATGTGCAGGCTCTTGAAGGTTATATCGGCAGCGCCTTGCTCCCTGCCTTCTGGCCCGTTATTCTGCCCGATGATCCGCGTTGGGACGCTCTGGAGCAGAATCATCTTTATGGCGAGATCAAAAATCAGCCCTATCGCTACCATAATGGCGGACTCTGGCCGATGGTGACTGGCTTTTATTGTCTGGGGCTGATGCATCAGGGACAGTCTGAGCAAGCCCTCCATCTACTCGACGCCTTAAATCACGCAAACGCCCAGGGTCGCGACAATCAACAATGGGAATTTGCCGAATATCATCACGGTCAGACGCACGAACCTCTCGGCACTTCTTCCCAGGCCTGGAGCGCAGCAGCTAACATTCTCGCTTATCAGGCCGTTCGAGGAAATATTCCCTGGCCTCTTTGATGGCGGTGTTTATCACCGCCAACCCAATGTTTGGTAGCTTGCTGGGTTATCTTTATCTTTTGCGCCTTTGCTGCGCTGCATCCGCAAAAAAATGGCGGTGATGACCGCTACCAGTCCAGCAAAGCAGAGCGATAAACCGCTCTGACTGCTATGGGTAGCCGAAGCAATCAGCACGCCTACAATCTCTAGCAGAATCCCCCCGACGAAAAGGAGCGTGATCGCCAGTGGCGAGTTTTCAAATGTCGCTCGTACCTGCTCACTTCTATAGGTCGGTGAAATCCCCGTTGCTCCCGGTACACTTGCTATAATCGCATCCACTACCGTATCGCTTTGCCTTCTCACCTGAGAGCTCTCTTGCAAAGCCGCAAACAGCGTCTCAATCTTTTTTTGCGGCGCACGCACATACACCTTACGCCGTGCAGTTTCGATCAGCAGCTCACGAAAAAGTGGCTCATGCTCTTTTTGCCGATACACCACATTGATAATCTCGGAAAGGTTTATCGCGTCGAGAAAAAGCCGCTCTCGCGGAAAGGTCTTGTAGAAATAGCCAAAGATGCGCTGATTTGTGAGGATAATATCGCAAAGCGTACTATGCTGCTCTTCCCCATTATCCCATATCCCTGGAATAGTGCACACCGGCTCCTCTTCGGTCTGTAGCTGTTTACTAAGCCCCTTCATCCGGGCCGTAATCTTATTTTTCTGAAGCATTTTCTCTGGCATACTTGCCTCTTTCCTTCCTTCCTTCCTCTCTATCTGCAAAAATTATAGCACGCGATACAAAACAATAAAGAAGGTGGTCAGGATTCTACGCCACTTTCTTTGCTAACATATGTAAAAGTAGATGGTTGATTTCTTGATGGGTTAAGAAGGCGGTATCTGTCCCGGTCAAGCTGAGAGTGACTGATTGGTTTTTCCATCTATTCATCTGCTATAATCTGATGGAAAAGATGAAAGAGTCATCTATCGCGTTTTTCAGGCATCTTTGCTTCAGACTGTGAGGTATAGCATGTATATTCCACCCCTTGAAGGCACCATTGATCGGCGTCTCCTCGTGAATTACCGTGTTGATCCCGACTTTCTCCAAAGACTCTTGCCTAACCCATTTCGGCCAAAACTCATCCACGGAATGGGAATAGCAGGCATCTGTCTCATTCGCCTGAAACAGATCCGCCCACGAGTGCTGCCCGCCCCGCTCGGATTCTCTTCGGAGAATGCAGCTCACCGCATTGCTGTGGAATGGGAAGAGCATGGCCACTATCGAGAAGGGGTCTATATTCCCAGGCGAGATACCTCTTCACAGTTCAACACCCTCATTGGTGGAAGGCTGTTTCCCAGCGTCCATCATCATGCGAGCTTTCAGGTGAGTGAAGAGGATGAAGCCTTCTCCGTTCACATGACGAGCGACGATGGAGAAACCCACGTGGCAGTTGAGGCTCACGTCGCTTCACATCTGCCTGAGCACTCGATTTTTGCGTCTCTGGAAGAAGCTTCTGCATTTTTTGAACACGGTTCGCTCGGCTATTCGGTGACAAACCAGGCGGGAAAACTCGATGGTTTAGAACTTCGATGCAGGAACTGGAAGGTGGAGCCTCTCCAGGTGACAAAGGTGCAATCAAGCTTCTTCGATGATCCCAAATGGTTTCCCTCTGGTTCAGCAGAACTCGATTGCGCGCTCTTGATGCGGGCTATCCACCACGAATGGTATGTACGGGAACCTTTCTACCTAACTGGGAGCGAAGGTTCGGCAAAGAGCTTGCATGTACCAGCGGGAAAATAATGCCCCCTCTCTTCCCAGGAGAAGAAAGCACTTCAATACCTGGACCTTATCTAAAAAGGCTGAGGTGGTCGGCGCGTGCAGCAAGAAGTGTCTTCAACTCAGCTATCACGAGAGTCCTGTTGTGGATAACATACTCTCAAGTAACATAGTACGCCTATGGGGTGAGAAGCAACATGAAGCATGCTAAGCCTGTTATGGTTCTCAATTCTTTGCTCATAAGAAAAACATTCCCTATACGAGTATCCTGACCACTCTTATGAGCAGGATGAAGAAACTCGCGTAGGGCAGAGCGGCTTGCCCGTCTCCTGCTCGCCTACGAGGCTCTCACCGGATGAGTCTCTCCTACCAATGAGATCTTACAGAGTACTAGTTGTTTTTATACTTTTGTTTTATGTAACATAACCGTATAAGGAGGGCAGATGTATGCAAGAAGTTATTAGAGCTGCACGCGCTGAAGACGCCTCTGCTCTTGCCCATGTTCACGTTAATACCTGGCGCACAACCTATCAAGGTATTATCCCTGACCAGATATTGCAGAATCTCTCCTATGAGCAACGCACTCTACGTTGGACAAAGATCATCAGTGAACAAAATACCCAGACCTTCTTCTATGTAGTAGAAAATGAGCATTCTGAGATCGTTGGTTTCGCCAACGGAGGTCCCGTGGCTGAGCCTGATCCTCTCTATCTCGGCGAACTCTACGCTATCTACATCCTTCAATCTTATCAGGGACACGGCCTGGGCAAACGCCTGCTCACACAAGGGGCTGAGGCACTCTTCCATACTGGTATAAAGAATCTCTTTATCTGGGCCTTGCGCGATAATCCAGCGTGCCGCTTTTACGAAAAACTTGGAGGCAAACTCGTGAGAACAAAACAGTTGGAGATAGGCGGCGTACTGCTCGAAGGGGTCGGCTACGGTTGGGATGATATCCGTTTATTGCTCCCTGCTAAATCAGGTCAATGAACAGGAGCAACCCCAACAATCTGTTAGCCCCTAACCATTGCACAGAATGTCTTAGAGGCCGCTTAATGATCCCCTTCCCGCAGAGGATCGTAGGGTCGGCTGTTGACCGCACCTCCTCCAACAAAATCAAACAGGTCTGCAATGACCCTCCTTCGCTCAGAAAAAGAGAGGTGAACGGGTCTTGGTAGGGACATGATGCAGCGTGCAGAAACGTTGGCTTGCAGAAGAAACGGAACATGCACGCGTAATCGTGTCCTGCTCCCCCAGCGCTTCTCTCGCCCCTGGCGATTTTGTTGGAGCAGATGCTGTTGACCGTGCCCCATGTGGGGGTCTCTGACCGCCTCGCCCAGCGATCCGTCCTCGCCCCGCAGAGGATCGTAGGGTCGGCTGTTGATCTCTGACGATTTCGGATGCGCCACCTGCTACGCCGTATTGGCTCGTAGGGTCGGCTGTTGATCTCTGACCGCCTCGCCGAGCGATCCTCTTTGCATTTCAAGACCCATTTGACAGATGTGCAATCTCTATGCTATTGTATAAATACATCTTTTATATGCAAAAAAACCAAATCTTTGCCCGGAAGAAAGGAGGGAGCGCATTGGGTAGCATGACACAAACCATCATATATACAACTCTATGGGAGCATGGCGCACTCTATGTGATCGATAACTGTGCCGTCGCCCATAGCCGCTCTCTGCCCTTTTTGGCACTCCCTGAGTGAAAAATACCTTGAGAAGAGAGGAAAGCCGTGGGTGACGTTTTCAGTCCCACGGTCTTTTTTTGTGCTTGAAGGCCGTGAATTGATCTGTTTCACCTCATGGCCTTTCCTTTCTTTTCAAGGAGTGTTCTATGCGCTTTTTCTCACTACAAGGATTATGGCGTGACAGGGATTTTCTCAAGTTCTGGACAGGAGAGACTGTCTCTGCGTTTGGCTCCCAGGTCACTGCCTTTGCCCTTCCTATAACTGCCGTGCTAACATTGCATGCCACGGCAATTCAAATGGGCATTCTCTCGTTTTTGGCTTTTGCTCCTATGTTGTTTTTGAGTCTGTTCGTAGGCGTGCTCGTTGATCGACTTCCGCGCCGACCTGTGCTTGTTTTCGCAAGTCTTGGACAGGTGGTTATTATTGGGACTATTCCATGCACTGCTTTACTTCATACGTTGCACCTGGAATATCTCTATGCTATTGCTCTTGTCAGCGGCTGCCTGACCGTCTTTTTTGAGATTGCCTATCAGGCCTATCTCCCGTCACTCGTTGAAAAAGAATCCATGCTTGAAGGGAATGGGAAGCTGGAGACGAGTCACGCCTTTGCTCAGATTGCTGGTCCGGGGCTGGCCGGCTGGCTCGTCCAACTACTTACGGCTCCCCTTGCCATGCTGATAGATGCTTGCTCATTTCTGATTGCTGCGCTTTTTCTTTGCTGGATGAGAAAACCCGAACCCAGCAAAGTATATGATGAAACGAAGCGCTCTGTCTTCAATGAGATCGCTGAAGGATTAAAGATAGTCTTCCATCATCGTACTCTCTGGTCGATTGCTGCATGTAACGGAACTATCAATCTTTTCAGTAGTGCTCTCGCAAGCATTGCCGTTCTCTATGTGCTTCATAATCTCAAAATAGCGCCCGCTATGTACGGTTTTATTCTATCGCTGGGCAGCCTGGGAGCTTTGTTGGGATCTTTTCTGGCAAAATGGATTGCCGACCATCTGGGGATTGGTCCGACTATCATTGCCTCTGCTCTCCTCTATGGATTAGGCGGCCTCTTTATACCATTAGCCAGTGTTTCATCTCTTGTGGCTATTCCGTTTCTCATCCTGAGCTGGTTTATCCAGAGTCTGGCCTTGATTGTCTTCAATATCACTCAGGTAAGCCTTCGCCAATCTCTTCTTCCCCTACATCTCCAGGGGCGTCTAAACGCCAGTATGCGCTTTCTGATCTGTAGCACGTTGCCGCTTGGCTCGCTCTTAGGTGGAGTGCTTGGCGGAACAATTGGCCTTCTTCCAACCGCTCTGCTCTCAACTGCTGGAATGCTGTTCGCCTTTCTCTGGGTTCTCTTCTCTCCAGTCGCTACCTTATAAATCTCGTTTATAGCCTGCCTGCCCTTTTCCATGGATAATGCACAAAGGGCAGGCAGGCTATACGGGTATGCTGTATCTCCTACCTAAAAATAGCGTATTATATATACGCATACCTTTGTATTTTACTATTCTCAAAAACAGGGGGCACCCATCTATGTCCCAATCGGACCAAATAACCAGCGCATCCTCGGAACCGCAAACGCAACCACCACAAAACCCTAAAAAACAAATAAGCAAACGCGTCTCCGACCATCTCGCCAACGAGCGTACCTTTCTGGCCTGGATTCGCACTGGCCTCGCCACCATCACCTTCGGCTTCGTCGTCGCCCGCTTCGGCCTCCTCCTCCGAGAACTGAACCTCAAACAAATCAATACCTCTACCATCTCCCTCCATTATTCCTCCATCATCGGGGTCAGCCTGACCCTGCTCGGCGTCCTGCTCATAGCCATCTCCCTCGTCAATTTTTTGCACATCAGACGCGAAATAGACGCCGACCAATTTCACCCTCAGGCAAATTTTGCCATCATCTTAACCATCCTTGCCTGCCTGATCGGCATCACCCTCGCCCTCTACCTGTTTCTCACTGCTTAAATAAAATATCTTATAGCCATATATAAAACAAGAAAGAACTCCTCTCTCCCGGACATGTTTTTCGCCCTTCAACCGAAGAAGAGATATGGCCTTGTCCCTCCCGCTTTTCCTCTCTCGCCCGAAAAAACAGGTAGGGACCGGCTTGTCCCCGTCCTCCTCGCCCAGCTCCTCTCTCTCTCGGACACATTTTGCCGGGAGAGAGGTCAAATGCGATATGTCGGATCTCTAGTGAGAAGGGCTGAGTAGCTTATGGAACAGCCCGAAGAGCAGGAACGTCGGCGGCCATTGACCCACAAAGATGCTCCAATCCCGCTTCCCTAAAGCAAATAGGGTAGCCGAAACAATAATCGAACCCAGAGCCCCCCAATACCAGATCTCCTCTGGCACTTGATCAGTCACGCGAAAGTATTGCTCCTGCACATCCTGTGCTTTGTTGCTTGCTGTTTTAACGTCTGCCATCTGTTATGATCCTTTCTTTCTCTCTTTACCTTTTTAAATCTTTTTTCTGTAAAAGAAGGTACAAACGCTATACCTGTAAAGATGATGTCGAGCCGTGAGAAAGCGGGTAAGAAAAGGTAACACTTTTAGCCTGGAAGAGGAAATGAAAGAAGGACCAACCACTAGAAAAAAACGAGGCCGCCGAAGCTATGATAGTAGACGGCGGCATTGCTGAAGTCTCTCTCGGAAGATACTATTTTTTCTTCTCTTACGGTTTTAATAGTGCCTGAGCTATGTTATTTGGTAGAATAACGACGTCTTGCCCATAGCGCAACACTTCGCCCGCCGCAAATGCCTGATACTTCCCGGTGAAGCGTTCACGCAAGCCACCTGTAGCGAGCTGATAGCCATCTATCTTCATCGCTGTTGGGTTAGTGACGTCCAACAGAATATTGCCGATCTCGCCAATCAGTGTCCCACTCTCACTTAAGACCCGGTAGGAGAGTAGCCCTTTCCCTGGTAGCAGATTGGCCGTCGAGGAGATCTCGTTCTCTTTGATGAGTTGCTCTTCGTTTGTAAACGTGACGGCATCGACTCCCATACCACTGATAGCCCCTACGGGAAGCGCACGATGCCCAAAAAGACCCGTTTTGATGACGAGGGCAAAAACGGTACTCTTCTCAGCATCAAGATAAAAATCCTCTAGTGTCCCTATCTTCTTCCCTGCATCGAGGGTTATAGCAGCAATACCCGCCATTTCGGTCCATTTGCGTACAATAACGTTGTTCTCCATAGCTCTTCTCATCTCTCTCGCTCACAGGGGACGGTCTCTGCCTCTTTGCAGCGTCTTCTTCGCTCTATGGTTTGTCTCCGCCCCCTTTACCTCTTACACGGGAGAGCTAATGCGAGGGCCTCAAAAGCTTATGGAAAAGACCAAACAACAGGAACGTCGGGGGCCACTGACCCACAAAGATGCTCCAGCTTTTCTGATTCGCCGCAAACAGAGCGGCAGAAGCAATAATTGAACCTAATGCTGCCCAATACCAGATCTGCTCTGGCACCTGATCTGTCACTTGAAAGTATTGCTCCTGTACATCTCTCGCGGAATTTGTGTTAATATCGACTTTAGCCATGTCTACTCATCCTTTCTTCCTATATACATGTAAACTGTTTGTCGGTAGGTATCGTCTATCTCTACATGGTTGTATACGCTGCACCGTCAAGCTTTGTGTCAATCTGTAACTGATTTTTTTCTGCTGCTCTCTCGAAATTGCCGCCCTAATTTTCTCTGTAAACTTCACGGTTTGACATTTCCTCTGTCCAGCGCTACTATTTTCACTATAAGGATAAATTTGTTATCAAACATCCGAATATAAAACTGCGCTTTTCTTGGAGTGTGACATGAAAGATACGTTAGCCGCTTCTTCCCCTGCTGTACGACCCGCCTGGAAGATCTGGATAAAAACCGCCCGCCCGTTTACTCTGACTGCTGCCGTGAGCCCGGTCCTTGTAGGTACTGCCCTGGCTGTCTATGAAGGCTCTTTTCACCTTCTGATTTTCCTGCTTACGCTCTTTTCTTGCCTGTTTTTACAGATTGGTACGAACTTTTTTAACGAATACTTCGATCACCGCTATGGCCTCGACCATGCCGGTTCTCTCGGAGCCTCTACGGTCATTTTTCGTAACGAGATGACGGCTAATCAGGTTCTCTGGGGCGGCATCGGTAGCTTTATCCTCGCGGTCCTGCTCGGTCTCGCTCTCATCTTCATCGTCGGCCCCGTCATTATTCTCTTCGGTCTCACGGGTATGCTCATTGCTTACTTCTACAGCGCCCGCCCTTTCAAGTTCTCCAGCCGTGGTCTGGGCGACGTTCTGGTCTACATTGCTATGGGCTTTCTGATGACCTGGGGCGCGTATTATGTGCAAATTCCCCACTGGTCCTGGAACGCCTTTGCCGCCAGTGTCCCCGTAGGCTTTCTGGTGACGGCGATTCTGAATATGAATAATGTGCGTGATTATCAGGACGACCTTGCCGTCAATAAGAAAACTCTCCCTGTCCGCTTTGGCCTCAAGTTCGGTCAGCGTTTCCATGCCTTTCTCTTGTTCGGAAGCTATCTCGCAACAACTTTGTTCGTCCTCTCTGGCCTGTTGCCCATCTATGCTCTGGCTGTCTGGATTACTTTCCCTCTCGCTTATAACAATGTGCGCTCTGTGCTCACTGCCACTGAACGCAAGATCTATATGGTTGGGATTAAGCGTACCTCGCTGCTGCATCTTCAGTTTGGGATCGTTTTCTCTCTCTCCTTGCTGGTTGCCGCTTTGGTCCAGCACTTTGCCTGAATCTCTCTTTTTTTGTTGTGAGCTTCTCAGCGCTGGGCTTTTCCCTGCACGCTCTCGGCAGATGTGCGAGAATATCAGATAGAATGGTTTTTCTAGCTGGAAGTGAGAGAGAGATTTATGCAAAGTACCAGGCTGCTGGAACATTATATCGCTGGCGAATGGCGGCACAGCCGCAATGAGCAGTGGGGAGAAGATGTGAATCCTTCTGATGCCACTCATATCCTGGCTCATGTCCCGCAGAGCGAGCCTGCTGAGATTATCAGGGCCGCTGAGGCCGCCCATACGGCTTTCCCTGCTTGGAAGGCTAAGACTGGAACTGAGCGGGCCGATCTTATGTATCGGGCCGCTCAGTTCCTCGCTGATCGCCGCAACGCTGTGGGGATGCTGGTTGCTCAGGAGGTTGGTAAGCCTATCGGTGAGGCGCTGCAGGAAGTTGATCGCGGCTCGATGATTCTGCGCTATTTTGCCTCTGAAGCCGTCCATCCGAATGGTCTGGTGATTCCCGCCCAGAAAGCTGGCAGTCTGCAATTTACGCTGCGCCAGCCTGTGGGACCTCTCGCTGTGATCTCGCCCTGGAACTTCCCGGTGGCGATTCCTCTCTGGAAGATTGCTCCTGCTCTGGCTTATGGCAATACTGTCGTCTGGAAACCTGCTGAAACTGCTTCGTTTACCGCTGTTCTCCTGACAGAAGTTTTTGCTGCCGCTGGCTTCCCCGCTGGCGTGCTTAATCTTATCCTGGGCAAAGGCTCTACGGTTGGTAAAACGCTCATTAACCATGAGGCTATTCGCGCTATTACTTTTACTGGCTCGGATAGTGTCGGTATGGGCATTGGACGACAGGCGGCGAAGCGCAATATTAAGTATCAACTTGAAATGGGCGGCAAGAACGCTGTCATTGTTCTCCCTGATGCCGATCTTGCCCAGGCGGCAAAGCTGACCGCCGCAGGCGCTATGCGCTTTGCCGGCCAAAAATGTACTGCTACCAGCCGGGCCGTTGTTGCCGCAGAGGTGAACGACGAGTTTATCCAACTGCTCAAGCAAGAGATCCAGGCTTTGCCGCTTGCGGCTGCCGTTGAGACTAGAAGTGCTGTTGGACCCGTTATCAGTAAAGACTCTCTGGAAAAGGTTAGCAACTACGCGGAGAAAGGGGCCAGTAGTGGTCAGGTGATTTTGGGTGGTAGCAGACCTACTCAGGAAGGTTTGCGCAATGGCTATTTCTTTGAGCCAACGCTCATCGCCAATGTCTCGCCCGACGCACCCGTCGCTCAAGAAGAGGTCTTTGGCCCTCTGCTTGTACTGCACCGTGCTCAGAGCATCTCTGAAGCCATCGCCATTGCCAACAATTCACGCTATGGTCTCAGTGTCTCCCTTTTTACACGCGACATTAATTCGGCCCTGGAGTACATTCAGCAGATCGAGTGTGGTATGGTGCGCATCAACGGCGATACTACCGGCGTTGATCCCCATGCTCCCTTTGGCGGTATGCACAACTCCAGCTCCCATTCTCGCGAGCAAGGTCCAGCCGCTATCGAGTTCTTTACCGAAACAAAAACTGTCCAGATCAACAGTGCTGGCTCTTAACGAAAGGCCCATCCATGCGTACTCTTCGTATCACTGAACCGAGACAGGCGGGACTGTTCGAGCTAGAACGACCATTGCCCGGACCCGGTGAAGTTCTGGTTCGCTCACATACCGTCGCTCTCAGTAGCAGTGATATCGAATTGTATGAGGGGAAACGACCAGATAGTTTCTATCGCTATCCAACCACCCCAGGCCATGCCTGGAGCGGCGTAATAGAATCGCTTGGGACCTTCGTTCAGGATCTTGCCCCTGGCTTGAAGATCGTTGCAGAGAGCCTGGTCTACTGTGGCAAGTGTCGTAATTGTCGCGTGGGTCTGACCAATCTCTGCGAGACCTCATATTCTGAGCTCGGCTTTACCCGTCCCGGCGGTCTGGCTGAATTCGTCATCGTTCCTGCTCATCTTGTACACCCACTGCCAGCTCATGCTCGCCTGGAAGACGCTGCTATGCTAGAACCTGCGGCAAATGTGGCTCAGGCTTTCCTACGAGCACAGCCTCGCCCTGGTGATGTTATTGTGGTTATGGGTTCTAATGCAATCAGCCTGCTTGCCGTACAGGTAGCGCGATTATATAGTCCAGCCGCCATCGTCTTTATGGCCTTTCGCCAGGAGCGGCTCACTCTGGCCCGTGAGTTGGGCGCAACCCATACGCTAAAACCAGGCCGCCAGGATCTGGGTGAGCTTGTAACTGAGCTGACACATGGACTTGGCGCTGATCTCGTCTTCGAGGGTAGTGGCCATCCCCAGGCCGTCGCCGAAGCTCTTCAGATGGTGCGCCGTGGTGGTACCATTGTCCTTGAGGGGACCGCTGGGACTGGCTCTTTTTTAAATGTGGAGGCCGACCTTTTCGCCTTACACCATCTCTCCGTCTACGGTATCTTTGGAGCCAGTATCGCTGCCTGGACCTACGCCCTTCAGCTCTATCGCGACGGATTGTTGCACCTTGCTCCGCTCATCTCGCATCGTTTTCCCCTGGATGACTACCAGGATGCTCTGGATCTGCTCCTCTATCAACAACCCCAGGCTCTGCAAGTGCTTATCAGCCACGAGACAAGGACACCCGGCGGCTAAATTCTCGTACTCCTCTCTTGCCTGTCGCCTGGAAAGTAACTAAAGAGATTGAGGAAATTAAGGGAATTGAGAAAGGATTAGCAAACATGGAAGCAACACGCCGTTTTCTTACCACTCTGGGCCTGCCCCCTGGCGATGCTCATGATCTTCCCAGCAGTGTCAAACGGTTTCCCGATGGCGCACAATATCGTGTCGAGATCCCCAGTACCGAGGGACCCTTAGCCCTGGCTGCTCTGATCGAAGAAGCCACCCGCCTGAACGTTACTGTCCATCGTGTCTCGCAGGGAAGCGGCGTCATGCTTATGACCGATTACGAGATTCGCGAAATGGCTGAGCTTGCTAGAACACATCATCTGGAGGTGAGCCTCTTTGCGCGACCAAATGCCGCCTGGGATATCAGCGCTATGGCGCTCTCCAGCGCCGGAAAAGTCGTTGGACCCCGCTTGCGCGGTCAGGATCAATTAGTCTACTGCCTGGAAGATGTCAAACGCGCCGCCGAATTGGGCATACGCAGTGTTCTGCTTGCAGATGAAGGTGCCCTCTGGATCGCTGGTGAAATGCGCCTGAATGGTATATTGCCCTACGATATGCAATTTAAAATCAGTGTCATGCAGTCAGCCGCCAACCCCGCCTCAGTCCGTCTTCTGGAACGTTTGGGGGCGAATACTTTCAATATTCCTACCGACCTGACTCTTGCCCAGATCGCCGCCATCCGTCAGGCCGTCGATATCCCTCTCGATATCTATGTGGAAGCTCCCGATGATCTGGGTGGCTTTGTGCGCCTCTACGAGATTCCTGAGATCATTCGCATCGCATCTCCCGTCTATATCAAATTTGGTCTGCGTAATGCTCCCAATATCTATCCAGCCGGAACCCATATCGAAGCTGTCTCAATCGCTCTGACGCGTGAGCGCGTTCGCAGAGCCAGGTTAGGCCTCGATCTCTTGCAACGCTACTATCCCGAAGCTACTGCCTCACTACCTGGAGCTTCCGGGCTGGCGGTGCCTGCCGCTATCGCGTAAAAACCAGATTTATAGGATGAGAGGGGACGCTATGCAACAGGAACAAGATGTTAAACCGCGCATTAGCCTGGAGCATTTTCAGGGCGCTGTCCTGGGCAGTGCCATCGGCGATGCTTTAGGCTGGCCCACAGAATACGGATATATCCATAAAAATCGTGGCTTGCAACCCTTTTACTTAGCTCCACTCACTAGTTTTGTTCCCTGGACTCAGCTCTCTTTGTCCTGGAGTAACTATAAAGAACAGATTGAGCCCGGTGACTACTCCGACGATACTCAGCAACAAATCGCCCTTGCTCGCTGTATCAACGACGATGCTCAATTTATGCCCGAACAGTTTGCCTACGCAGAGCTTCCCTTCTGGCTGCAATATCAACGCGGCGGAGGCCGCAGCTCTAAATATGCTGCCACAGCTTTGCTAAATAGAGCGAGCGACTGGCAGCAAAATTTCTATAATGTTAACGGCCATGAGTCTATCAATGCCGGAACTAATGGTGCCGCTATGCGCAATCTTCCTATTGTGCTCGTGAATGCAGCCGATGAATCGCAGCTTATCACCACCTCTTTTCGCCAGGCTATGATTACTCACGGTCATCCCAGAGCCTTGTGGGGCACCGTCCTTATTGCACTCAGTCTGAATTATCTTCTCAATCTCAGTGGAGATCTGGAAACTGCGGCCCTCTTAAATTATCTTCAGGACAGGCTACCAACTATAGAGCCTCTTTTGCTTAATAATTACAAGCTCACCGACTGGATACTTCGCTGGGATGAGCAGAGTAGGCAAAAAACATTTATCTCTCTCTGGCGTGAGAGCCAGGCAGAAATCGCCCGTCTGCTGACTGGTATGACCCGCTACGGGAACTATCTCGATTACTATAAATTCTGCGGTGCACGCCATCCTGCTACCAGAGGCTCAGGCATCAGTACTGTCTGTGCCGCTATCTACCTCTTCCTTCGCTATTCGCAAAAGCCAGAGCAGGCCTTGCTTTCAGCCGCAAACGTCTTTGGTAGTGATACCGATACTATTGGCTCTATGCTAGGTTCACTCCTCGGAGCTTACCACGGCATAAACTCGCCGCTCCTCCCACAATCTCTTCTGGCAACAGTCCAGGATCACGCCTATCTGCTCTCTCTCGCAACCCGCCTCTTCCACCTCCATCAATCACGCATCGCTCAAACACCAAAGAAAGAGCCTGTTCTCGTAGAAAAACTGGACCGCCAGGCCCTCTATCACCGTATGCTCGCCTGGGAGCAAAATTTCTACCAACCTATGCTCACAAACATTGATCTGGTCGGTGAGCAGATCGAGCATCCCATATTAGGTACAGGCATCGTGCAAGGAAAAAGTATGCTACCCATCACCGAGATCCAGGGCACCATCCGCTGGGTTCGCGTCAATTTCACCAGCGGCCAGAGCTGTATCTTCCACTCCGCCGTATACCTCGACGGCAAAATCGAAGAAAGCCTCATGCCCGCACTCAATGCAAATCGAATCTCGTAGGGCAGAGCGGCTTGCCCGTCTCCGGCCCACCGACGACAATCTTGCCGGATGTTGACGATCTTGCAGCAGAAAGAATTTGCTCTGATGAGGCGTATGGTCCCCACCATCCCAAAACCAGCGAAACCCGTGAGCGTTTGCAGGTGGTACTCTATCTCCTGGAAAAGGATGAGAATGGGGGGTAGTTGGAGGCAAAAGGAGTCTAAAATGAGAAGTATCGCACCTCCTCCTGCCTACACGGCATTCATAGGGATACCTTGGTCCATCAACTGCTGTAGCTTTGCCAGCGTATCTGTTTCGGGTAGCGGTGTATAGATCATGACTTTGAGGTCGGGCATGGTAGGCACCTGCAAGGTTGTATGCTCGAACATCAGGCGTCCTACAAGCGGATGCTCTATGTCTTTCCGTGCATCTGCTCTCCCTCGTACATCGTGACGAGGCCACCATGCGCGAAACTCAGGACTTGCTCGTTGTAAATCAGCTATCAAGCGTTTGAACCATTCATCATCGGCAAAACGCGCACTATCGGCACGGAATTCGGCCAACACCCTCTGTGCCACCTGTTCCCATTCAGGGTTGTATATCCGACTCATCGGATTAACAAAAATGTTCCAGACCGCATTATATTCATATGGCGGCATCAATGACTTCGATAGCAAAAAGACCTGCTTAGCAGCAGTATTCCATGCGAGATAATTCCAACGATGATCAATGATATGGGCCGGAATAGGATTGAGCGCATCAAGCACACGGCGTAGGGCAGGGCTTACCTGTTCATGAGAATCGTGTGTATTGACGAGGCGTTGCTGATCGGCAAGCAAGAAAAGATGTTGCCGTTCATCGGACGTGAGTTGTAACGCATCAGCAATGCTCAGTAGCACCTGGCTTGAAGGGTGAATAGTGCGGCCTTGTTCCAGGAGGGTATACCAGGAAACTCCCACATTCGCGAGCTGCGCCACCTCTTCGCGCCGCAATCCTGGGGTGCGCCGCCTCCCACTACTTATCAACCCAACCTGTTCAGGCGAGAGGCGCATCCGTCGAGTGCGTAGAAAATCTGCAAGATCCTGTCTGCGCTGTTCGTCACTCATCGTCCTCGTTGCTCCTTATCCTGCTAGTCTCAATCATATGATAGAGAGGCTCTGGTCATACGATAGCCTTCATGTCATACTCCTAAGTGTATCACACATTGTGATTGTCCTAGTTTTAACAAGAAAAAGAGAAAATTTTTTTATGCTATCGCATTCAACAAATGAACAGGGTAATCTATCAGTAGCAGCCGCAGGAACGTTCACGATGGCCAGGGATCTGACGGTCACTCGCATGGGGTACGGTGCAATGCAGTTGGCTGGCCCGCATGTGTTCGGTCCACCCGCCAACCGCGATGCTGCCGTGGCCGTACTGCGTGAGGCGCTAGTGCTGGGTATCACGCACATCGACACCAGCGACTTCTACGGCCCATATGTCACTAATCAGATCATCAAAGAGGCCCTGCACCCCTACCCCGACTCCTTGCACATTGTTACTAAGGTCGGAGCGTTACGCGATGCCCAGGGCGGCTGGCCCCAGGCGCTAGCCCCCGAACAACTGCGCCAGGCCGTATTCGACAATTTAGACCATCTCGGACTAGAGGCACTCGACGTTGTCAATCTGCGCGTCGGAGGGGTCGACAGGCCTACTCCTGGCTCGATTGCCGAACCGTTTATGGTGCTCGCGCAATTGCAGCGAGAAGGACTGATCAAACACCTCGGTATCAGTAACGTCACCGCCGAGCAGGTCGCCGAAGCTCAGTCGATCGCGCCGGTTGTATGTGTGCAGAACCTCTACAATCTCGCCCACCGGGACGACGACGACCTGATCGACTCCCTGGCTGCACAAGGCATCGCCTACGTGCCCTTCTTCCCGCTCGGTGGCTTCTCCCCTCTTCAATCCGACAAGCTGAGATCAGTTGCTACCCGTCTCGACGTCACTCCGATGGTCGTTGCGCTGGCGTGGCTGCTCCAGCGCTCACCGAATATTCTGCTTATCCCAGGTACATCATCCGTTGCACACCTGCGCGATAATGTCACTGCCGCTGCGCTGACCCTTTCCTCGGACGATCTGACCGAGCTGAACAGTGTTGCTTCATAAGCTCGGATAGGATAGCATGTAGCTTACTGGGGGGCGAGTATGAACCGAACGGAAAACAGCGATAAATTCTCTGTTTGTGGCATCCTGTGAACACCATAATGTCACTGTCACCATTCAAGTATAAGACCCAGAATCACCTGGTTAGCTCTGCCAGGTGATTTGTATCATTATGGTACAGCAAAAAGACCTGCGTTCCCCTGATACGTACCTCTGTCACCCCGGTTGGCTCTAGCCCAAGAGCGCGTGCATTTGGCAGACTCATATCTAGCATATTAGCAAGCAGCAATCGCAGCGTTGTGCGATGCGCGAAAATAAGCAGTGTCTGTCCCGCATGCTGTTTCAGCAAATATAGCAAGCGCGGGACCGCTCGCGCCAGCACCTCCTGTTGCGTCTCACCGCCCGGTGGCGCAACCATCCAGGAACCACTCTCCCAGGTCGCCATCTCCTGCGGAAAATCCTGCTCTAACTCTTGCCGCGTACGCATCTCCCACTCGCCAAAGCCCATCTCACGAAATTCAGCACACTTCTGGATCTCCAGATCCAGCGCTTCCGCCGTTGGGGTCGCCGTCTGAATCGCCCTCTGCTGCGTACTACAATACAGCGCATCCACCTGCTCTCGCCCCAGCCTTTTCGCCAGCAGCTCCGCCTGCTGAAGACCATAATCAGTCAGGGGAACATCAGTTGAACCACTAAATACATTGGAACGACTGGCCTCCGTCTGCCCATGCCGCACAAATAGCAAACGTGTAGTAACAGGTGTAGCTTGCTTTATCAAGAGAATATCCTTTGGTAAAAAAATGTGCCAGATTGCAGTCACTGTTCTGACAGTACTGTCTCTTCTATTGAAACACATCTTTAGCAAAGTGGCAATAAAAAACTTTCGCTCCACCTCTTCGCCGAGCGAGGCTCTCGCCCCGCAGGTTGGGCGCAAATGTGGTCCCGCCGACCTCTTTCACTTGCCCCCAAAACTGTCTCCGGGCGAGAGCCGCACTCTTTGTTGTCACTCTCCTCTTTTCGCGGAAGGGGATTATCTGCTGCGAAACTTAGCTCAATGCCCAGAGATTGACTGTGAGATCAGAGGGCTGGTCATTGCTCAGCACCATCGTCGAGGTGGCAAGGCCAGTGCTATCAGGCGACCAGGCGAGATCGGTGATCGTATTCTGGGCGTCAGTCTGCCCTAACGTCGTTGCGAGCTTTTTGGCAGCGACGTCATAGATCTTGATGGCCTGACTCACTTCCGCGAGATTTTTGCCATTGGGCGACCAGGCTAAACTAGCTCCCATGTTTGGGCTCTTCTTATCCTCGAATGAAGCCAGCAACTTCCAGGTATCTGTTGAATAGATCTCTATCTTGTCTTCACTATCCAGAGCGATCATTGAGCCGTCAGGAGAGAGTTCCTGACCTAATGCGGGTTCGGGGAGTGAAGCATCTGCTCACTAGCGTTCCTTTGTCGGTATCCCAGGTTGCGAGATCCATTATACCACTGTCGTTTTTCATACCCCGTACAACTATCGTCTTCGCATTAGACGACCAGCCGACAATGGCATACCCTTTAGGTAGCTGTGCCAATGTTGTTACCTTGTTCCCATGATTAATATCTACCGCCTTGATGCTATTGCTGATGTTCTTCATGAGCTGAGACGAAAAAGCTCCGGTCTGGGGACTCTGGGAGCCGTCGCCTTGAGAGAAAATGATCTGATTGCTATCGGATGACCAGCTCGCACCACTTGACGCCTTTCAGTTTCGTCAGGATTTTTCCGCTCCTATCTAGCACATAAGTGGAGCCGAGGTCTTCTGTATCTATTACTAATAGCTTGCTGCCATCGGGCGACCAGAGAGCCCCGACTGCCTGCGGCATCGCTGGTTGGAAGAATGCTGTTGGAGAGCAGTTCTTTGTAGAGTACGCCTTGAAGCTTGAGTAGGTCGTCACAACAAGTTGTCCCTGAGCGGACCAGTTGAGACCAGCACTCCAGGGCGCTCCATTGATCGAGACTTTCGAGCCTGCGTCCAGGCTGCATACTTGTTTGCCGCTGCTGATTGCCTTCTGCGGTTGTGACTGCGGTTGTTGATTTTTCGCACCTGTGGCGGTTGATGTATTGTTTGCCGTATGAGGAGCGAGCCGCAGCACGCTGGAGAAGACGGTGAAGCTTACAATGGTGATGAGGGCCACTGCCGCAATCAGACCAATTCCTACCCATCTCCGCACAGGAGAACGATGTTTCTTTGGCTCTCCAAGATGCGCGAGGGGATTCATTTCCCTGGAGCTAGTATTTTTTTCCATGACTTTTCTTTCCTTTCTGGTAATGTTCGTCTCTTGATATTCCGCTCTGTTTGGCAGGTTTTCTCCTCGTCTCGTACTTGCCCCGCTCTGTTGCTCTCGTGTCACATCAGCCATGTGGTTGAGACGCGCCCATACTCGATCCCTTATTTGGAGATCTTCATCATGGAGATCATAAAGGCCATCGATGAGGCTGGCATCTGGAGTTGAGCTTCCTGCTTGTTGCCGCATCTGTGCGATCTGCTCATCGACAAATTGTGGCTCGAATGGTGAGGATGTGCTTATCCATGATAATTCTCCTCTCGTCTTGTTTCATAGGTGATGCGTAATCGATTGAGCGAACGAGAGAGTAATGTGCGGATTGCTCCTTCGTTTTTGTGTAAGCGCCTGGCAATCTCAGCACAGGGTAAGTTGTAGGCGAAACGCAAGTGGAGTACTTCACGTTGGAGTTCGGGAAGTACTGAGAGCCGTGTTCGCAGGAGCGTATGCTCTTCCTGGCGCAAAGCCTCTTGTTCGGGAGAGTACTCTTCGCTCTCGTACAACATTTCCTGGCTCTGTTCTAAAGGGACAGCGGGACGGCGCTTTACACGACGATGTTGATCTATACACTTGTTCAATGCGACCCGACGCAACCATGCTAATTGCTGCTTCTCGCTCAAATTTAAAAAATGCTCCTCGTCCTCAAGTGCGGCAAGAAATACTTCTAAGAGGATGTCCTCTGTATCCTCCCGCGAAGAGATCCGCTGACGTATATAATTGAGAACTGTCAGCCAGTATTTTTGATAGAGCCCAGCAAAAGCAGTGTTATCGAGCGCAGATTGACTCATGAGTCGGTACATCATGCTCCTCTACGATAGCGTTTTTCTATGCGCATTCAATTCGCATATGGTAGTCGATGATGTGACGAAAATTGTTACATATGGGAGAAAAAAAGGGGAAAGGTCTCGCCGAGCGCTTCCCTTGCCCTGCAAAAAGTGTCCGGGCGAGAGGGGAGAGAGGGTCGGCTGTTGATCTCTTCTGACTGCGCTTGCTACTAGAGCAGCGAATACAAGCTAATCAAAGACCAGCATTTGAATAGTCTATCTAGCTGTGCTTATAATAATGCATCAAGACAATGTTGAAATCTAGATATGTCAACGACCCCATGCGTGAAGCGCAGGGGTATCCAGAGGCCAAAATCCGATGACATTTATTTAGGAGGGCAAAGATGCCAACACGCGAAAGTATTCTCAACGCTTTGACCGCAGATCGTGAAAACCTGCTTGCTCACTATCAGGCCTTCACTCCAGAAGAACTCGAAGAGGCTTGCACAACAAGCGAAACTCCCGGCGGCGCTCCCTGGCGTCCTAAAGATCATCTGGCCCACCTCACACTGATTGAACGCGCTTTCCAGGGTATGATTAAACGCACCCTCAAGGGAACCTCTGACCCGGTTGGTTTCAGTCGCACAGGGGCGAAGAGCCGCGAAGAGGTGCTGGCATGGATACATGCCAGAAACCAGGAATATGTCGAAACCCATCGCAACGATGACCTTGCTACACTCCTCGCCGACCTTGCTACTGCCCGTAGCGAGACCCTGGCCCTGCTCGATCAACTGACCGATGAGCAACTCCAACTCCCTATCCCTGGCGCTCCCTGGTCCGATGGCACTATCGGCGGCATTCTTATTACCAATGCCCATCACGAGCAACAACATCTCTCCTGGGTTAAATTGGCCATCCATCCAGGCCACATGCGGCTTGTTTAGAGATGCTACTTTGCAGCGTTTTTGACGCGACGAGGGAGGGCGTGGTTTCTCACCGCTCATCTGGCCCATTTCTTTTTCGCTTCGCTTCTAACAAACGCTCTGCCATCGTCGCTGCCGCTTTGCCGCCGGTCTTGCCTTTTGGGACACTCTCCGACTTCGTAGGCAAGATCGGCCTGGCCGTCTCTTGCTCGTCTCCTACTGCGTCTGTCGGCTGCTCTGTTTTCGTCTCAGGCCGTTCCAGTGTCGCTACTGGCCTGCTCGCTAACCGTTTTTTCGCTTGCTCGGATGCATCCTGCCGCACCTGGCGCTGGGCACGCACGCTTTCCAGCGAGATGCCAAGTACGTTCTCTTTTTCTTGATACTCTGAACTTGAACGTGTCCTGCCTAATCGTAGCCTCTGGCGTACCCATGTATACCCTATCGCCAGAAATTCTAAACTGGAGAGGCGACGTGCCGCAATATCAAGGGGTAAGAGCAGGGCCGCAAGGATCAAAAGCAAAAAGGCTAGCGGGATACTGGTTGAGACGGGTTGTAGGTTCTGCTGAAATGCGCTTGTGGGATTCCCTGGATCAAGCACTTTTCCATCGCCCGCGCGGGCAAGTTGGGCGAGAAATTGCACGTTGGTTCCCTGTGTACGATATTCGGGCGAGTAGGGGACTACCATTCCTGCGTTCGCGCTCAGCCGATTGGTTCCGCCCTTGCCATTTTTTGCTGTGTTCTGCCAGGTGACCTGGAGCAGATAGGTCCCTATCTGGTTCGCCGGAAAGTTTGCTGTCCAGTGGAGTGGGGCCGTCGATTGCAGCGTTACCGTTTCCTGGGTGTGATCCGGCAGGACAATATGTGCCTGGACTTGCTGTTGCCCAACTGCTCTCTGTGCTGTGTTTGCTGGAATATCGACGCTCAGTTGCCCGGTGCCGTTTACGACCTGTCCATTGATGTTCATTGCGCTATCCGGCGATGGCAGCGACCAGGTGACCAGATTGGCCCACCAGCGGGCTGCTTCTTTCCATGAGAGCCAACGCGAGGTCCATAACCCAAGTGCATCGCTGGTCCAGGCTACCGCTCGCCCCAGCCCATATTGCCACGCCGCCAGCACGGGATCGTCGCGATGGCTTATCAGCACCATCTGGGCCGTAGGCTTTGGCGTCGTCGCAACGTATCCATCCAGCGTGGGTACGTTCATCTAGTCCCGTCAGGAGTGGATGGTTCCCGACGATAATTGGCGTGAACGAGTCGTTGATAATCGTGCGTCTGGATGCCTGCTCGGTCTCTTTTAGTAGGACCTGGGGAATAACTCCCGGATCATCGGCCCGGTAGAAGCGGCCTTTGCCCCAGCTGGCAATATTGACCATTGTATCCATCTCTTGCAGGTTGGCGGAGTTGGTCTCAACGGTGGAGACGGTGATGTTCTCGCTTGCCATCTTTACTACTTGCGCCTGATAGCCTGTATCAAAGGCGTCGCCGTCGCCCAGGAGAATCACATGCTTAATCTTTGCCGTCGTATGCAGCAAGACCTGTTCGGCGTTTTGCAGATCAGGCCGATAGCTGTTTGGATCAGCAGGGTCCATTGCGTCAATCGCTTTATTGATTGCGCTCTTATTCGTCACATGCTGCATCGGGATCGTCAGGGTACCATACGCTGCCGAGATCCCAACCTGGTCTCGCGGATTCAGCAGGCTGACTACGCCTTTGGCCGCCTCTTTTGAGATGTTGACTGAGATATTGCTTTCCAGACTCTCAATAATCAATATCACGGCGATATCTGGCGTCTCTTTATGTTGAGGTACGTCCATGCTGACGGGCAGTGTCTGCTCTAATGGTGTACCTGCGTATTCACCAACGCCGTAGCTGTTTTGTCCCCCACTGACGACCAGCCCACGCCCCAGGTCTCGTACAAAAGACTGCAATGTCTGCATACGCGCAGTGCCCAGGGCTACCGCCGGTACATCAGCCAGGACAACTGCGCTATACGCCGCCAGCCCATCCAGAGCAGTCGGCACATCATTTGGACGCAACGACGACTGTGGAGATCTTTGTCGCCTTTAACGCGTTGACGATATTCTGACCACCACCTGGTTTCCCTTCGACGATGAGTACCTGTGGTGGTCCCTGCACATTGAGAAAAGCCTCGGCATCGTTATTCTGCAAGAGCGTATCCCTCGGTGCCTCCAGGCGGATGTGTAGCGTGTGAAAGCCTGGCGGTGGTGCCAGCAGGTCGAAGCTCTCCTGATTGTCTCCCTCCAATAGGTGCACTGTTCGTTGTTGGAGCAGACTCTGATCCAGGTAGACACGCAATATCGCGTTCTGCTCAACTGTACTATTCACTGTTGTCTGAACGGTAAATCGCTCGTTTGTTCGTAATACTGTCGGCGCGGAAAGATTGTCAATGAGCGCCTCTTCATCGTGACTGGAGGGCAGGCCTACTACGTCCAGGCGAATACCTTGCTGCTGGAGCAGTTGCGCCTCTTGTAGCGCGTCGCCGAGGTTTTGTTGACCGTCACTGAGTAAAATAATATGTCGCTGCGTATTGCTGGGCAGAATCGCCGCCGCCAGGCGCAGTCCGGCTGAAAGGTCGGTATAGTTTGTGTCAGGAGCTGAATCAAAATGTGAGAAATCAACCTTTGTCTGCACCGCTTGCTCTACCAGGGCATTGCGACCTACTGCTACAATTCCAACCTGGTCATCTGGATGCTTGTGCTGAATTGCGGCATAGATCCATTGCTCCATAAATGCCCGTTGTGTCTGTGTGCTGGCTGAGAGGTCGCCTACGAAGACCAGGGATTGGTGGGAAACTGGCAGCGAGATCGCTAGCCCACTCAGGGCTGCAATTACCAGCGTAAAAAGGAGGAGCCGGCTGACCAGTATTAGCCGTCTTTGCCGGACTGGAAAGGGTAGGGCCATCCGTCGCCAGGTGAGAAAAACAAGCAGGCCAATTGGAAGCAGTAACAGTAGTAACCACGGTTGTTCAAATGTTAGCACGTTTCTTCCCCTTTGCAAACTGCTTCGTGAGCCTTCTTTTGAATACGCCTGGTCGTCTTTGCTCGCAGCCGCTTTTGCAAACTCTGGTATCTGCAGCCGCTTCTGAACGTCCACGCTATCTGCGGTGATGATGGTGTGCGCATGTTGGCTTCCGACCATCCTGCATGCCTGGTGCCTGCTTCACTTGATAGGGCCGACTGAAGAGCCACCATTCGGCGCACAGAATCAGGAGCAATACTGCCGCTATCCAGGGCCAGATCTCTCGCAACTGATGCGTGACGGCTGTGTTCCCTGTAGAGAAGCCTGTGCTGTGGGCAATAGGCAGTTGTGTCGCCGGAGCCAGATTGGACTGATTGGGATTAAAAAGGTTGACGGTAAATGCTCCAACAAGCTCCTGTCCACGCACGCGCTGTGTCACCTGGTACAGTCCCACCTGGTCGGTCTCGGCATCTGGCTGTACCGGGAATGGTGGCCCAACAGTCGTTGTCTGGTTGTCTGGGCTTGTAATTGCAATCTGGGTGGCTCCCGGCCACGGTTGTATCGTGACGGGCTGGCCTGCGATGATCTGGCCGTCACCATTGACCGGCTGCGGTAAAAACCAGTTCGTTACGTTGTAGAGCAGAATCGGCCACGCCGATTGCAACGGCAGGTTACTATCGTGGAGATCAAAGCCCAGTACGGCTACACGCCGATTATCTGTCTCTCCCGCTAGCATCAGCGCGGTCTCTGGCGCTGCCAGGACGGTCTGCATCCAGGAAGCCGGATGTAACTGATGGCTGGCTCGAATGGTATGAATGCTACTTACGTCTACTGCTGTCAATAGATTGCTCTGCGTACTCCCAATGCTTACCTGGCTAATATGCAGATCCGCCCCGGATGAACCGAAAATCGCTGATCCGGTAGGTGGATTGATGAAAAAGAGATTTCCCGTTGGCAGGGTTGGTGGTTGATAACCATCAAAGATCGTCAGATCGTAGGTATTTGTATTCACATATTTGTCTGGCGTGGTCTCATAGAGGTCCACACTGGATAGATCTCTCAGACCTCTTTCTAGAAAGACATTGCCTTTGGTTACCAGGAGTACACGCCCCCGTTGCGAGTTGCCGACCAGGGCCCAGGCATCATGATCTGCGCTGAGCGCATCCTGTGAGACGAGCCGTGCATGCAGAATACGCGTCGTGGCATCAAGTGGACCCCACTCGACGGTCCCGCTTGCCCCTGGGGCAAGCGATACGGTCTGCACTCCAACGAGATTGCTATTGGCATAGAGCTCGACTGGGAGCGCACGATCCTGTTTCGTATAGTTGACGACCTGCGCACTGGCAAACAGTTTTCCTTGTAATGGCCGGGCTGCCAGCGCGAGCAGAGCCGCATTCGGGGCCGCTGTCCCTATCTGGAGGTAGCGTACCGGCAATGGCGAGATAAGCGTCTGGTTACTATCCATAACGTGCCCATCGCCCACCACCAGAATCTGCGTGTTCGTCCGACCACCTGCCAGCGAGATGGCTAACGAGAGCGCCTGTTCCAGGTCGGCATCTTGATTGGTGACGCGAGCGGTCCTTAAGGCCGCCTTTAACAGATTTTTATCCTGGGAATCGGCGATGAGCACTCGCGGTGTGCGGGCCATTGTCATGAGCGAAAGCTGATCGCCGCTGCCCATCTGATCAATAAAATCGGAGAGTGTATTGCGTGCATCCTCGAATCTATTCGGCGCGATATCCGTCGCTTGCATACTGGCCGAAGCCTGCAAGATCACAATCGTATTGCCTCCCAGCGCACTTCCGCTCAGAATCGCCGGACGTGCCAGGACTAGCACCAGGACGAGGGCCGCCAGTAATTGCAACAGGAGCAGCGGTGTCAGACGCAGTCTCTGCCAGGGCTGGCTGGCCTGGAGATTTTGCAGGGCCTGCTGCCAGAGAAATGTGCTTCCAATCGTCAGTTCCTGGCGTTTGGGCCGCATGAAATAGAGCAGCAAAATAAGTGGAATAATAAAGGCGAACGCGAGCGCTGCTGGCACCAATAAACTCATCGCACTCTCCTTCTATTTCACCAATTCAATCTGTCGCAATAATTGTTGCACTACCTCGGTAATGCTCATGTCACTGGGAAGCAGGGCATACGTTCCTCTCTGAGCATGAGCAAAAGCCGCCAGTTCTTTTGTATAGTGATTTAAACGCTCTTGATAGGCCTGGAGAACCGCCGCAGAGATACTGACTTCAACGTGGCTCGCGTTCTCGCTATCTCGTAAGCGCCAATCACCCTGGATGTCCGGATCAATCTCGTCGGGAGAGAGTATTTGCAAAAGTGCAATCTCCTGCCGAAGCTGTTGGACCGATCTGACTCCAGTCTGATAGCCGCCCGGCGTGAGAAAATCCGACAGAATAAGCGTCAGACCAGGTCCCGGAGCAATGCGCCCAACATCATAGAGCGCCCGGTTCAGATCGGTTGGACCCGTTTTTATCTGTGGCAGTGCCATGAGAAAGTCGCCAATGCTCCAGATCGCGTTTTTGCCATTACTGGCGCGGCGGTAGGACGCCAGCCGATCTGTGAGGGCTCCAACTATCACCGTGTCCTCACCTCGTAGGGCCACATAGGCTAGCGCTGCCGCCAGCCCTATCGCCAGATCTGCTTTAGCTGGCGTGCCATGATACATTGAGGCCGAGCAATCGATCAAAATCGTGACGGTAATATTTTCTTCCGCTTCAAAAACGCGTAGAAAAAGCCGCTCCAGACGGGCATATGCACGCCAGTCAATACGCCGAAAATCATCACCAGGTGAGTAGCGCCGGTAGTCGGCAAATTCCATAGACGTTCCGGCCTGCGGAGAGCGCCGCCGCCCTGGCCTGCCGGTTGCCTGGGCCTGGCGCGCCATCAATGAAAGCGTGTCCAATCGCTGCATCACGCTGGCATCCAGCGGAAAACGCTTATTCTTATCAGCAGGAGGTGTTATTGCCATGCCAAATACTCCGTGAACTTCCTTATCTCCCGTTCGGCTGTTGTTCTCCTCGTTATGCCGTTTTAAGGTCAGTGAGTATCTGTTCTATCAGGTGTTCCGGTGAGATACCATCGGCCAGTCCATCAAAGTTGAGCACGACGCGATGCCGCAACGCAGGATAGGCCACCGCGTAAAGGTCTTCCATCGAGACGTTATAGCGACCTTCCAGGAGCGCACGAACTCTCGCTGTCGTAATCAGCGCCTGCAAACCGCGAGGACTGGCCCCATAGCGTACGTACTGGCGCACCTTTTCTGGCGCATCCTCTTGATCTGGATGTGTTGCCAGCAGCAGCCGAACCGCCCGCTCTTTGATATGGGTCGCCACAGGGACCGCGCGAGCAACTTCAATCAGTCGTGTCAGCTCTTCGCCATTCGCAACTGCCTGGGCGTGTGTCGTGTGTGTACCAACCGTAGTATCGATAATACGCAGGAGATCTTCTGCTTTGGGAAAGTTTACCATAATTTTTAGGAGAAAGCGGTCAAGCTGGGCTTCAGGTAATGTGTAGGTGCCCTCCATCTCCAGTGGATTCTGCGTTGCCAGGACAAAGAACGGTGAGGGGAGTGGACGCGTCTTATCTCCTACGCTCACTGTACGCTCTTGCATCCCTTCCAGGAGCGCGGATTGTGTCTTTGGTGTCGCCCGGTTGATCTCGTCTGCAAGGACGATGTTTGCGAAGATTGGCCCAGGCTGAAAGCTAAATGCCCTGCGTCCATTTGCTGAACCGCTCTCAGCCTGCTCTGTGACAATCGTTGTTCCGACAATATCGGCTGGCATGAGATCGGGCGTAAACTGAATGCGGGCAAATTTCAAGGTCAGGGCATCAGAGAGCGTGCGGACCAGCAAGGTCTTACCCAGACCCGGTACACCTTCCAGCAGCACATGCCCGCCGGCAAAAAGAGCCAGTAAGAGCTCACGGATCACTCGTTGTTGTCCAATAACTACTGAACAGAGCTCTTGCTCCAGGCGCGTTGCTATAGTGATAAATTCTTCTATGCTTGCTTCGTTCAGCTCGGTAGTTGGCCCGGTGTTCTGACTGGCAACGTATTGTGTGCTTGCTTCGCTGCTCTGCTCCGGCAGAGCGCTGCCCATTCTGTGAGAGGTCAGCTTCTGCTTTTACGTTTTTTGTATCTGACATAGTTCATCTATTGCCCTTCTAGTGAATCGAAATATTGATGGACCAGATCTTTCAAATCTGGTGAGATATCGCTGTTATCGATGGCGTCATGTGCCATCTGATCATAGTGAGCAATGACTTGCAGAGTAGGGGACATTGCTGCCTGACTGCACGGTGCCACTGCTATTATCACTTGTCTGCTGGCTTGTTCCGGTGCCTATCTGACCCGGTACGTACACCTGCTCATCTTTTCCCTGGTTACTGCCTGCACCGTTGCTACCCTTGCCACCATTTCCTCCACCCTGGCCTTGCTGGCCCTGGCCTTGTTGGTTTTGTCCCTGCTCGCTGGGCTTTCCTTGTCCAGCTCCTGCTTGTGCCTGCTGACCCGCTTGCTGGCTCTGGGATTGAGATTGGCTTTGTGCCTGCTGACTTTGCGAATTATCGGTGGATGCAGCCAGATTATTCGCAACCTGTTGCAGAGCCTGAGAGGTCTGGTTGAGTCCCTGTTCTTTGGCCTGGCTTTGAGCGTCCTGAGCCGCTGCCGCCTGCAACTCTTTCGCAGCGTCTGATTGCTCAGATGTATTCCCATCAGCTAACGATTTTGCTAGATTGTGCATGGCCGAACTCGGTTGAGGATTCTGACTGGCCTGGTTTGCCGCCTGCTCTAGCTGTTGCGCCAGGTTACTCCTCTGCTGGGGCGTCATTTTACTCACCTGGTCAGCGAGCTTTTGCAATGCTGCCGCCAGCCCTTGCGTATCATTATTCGCCAGCGCCTGTCCTATAGATTTGAGGGAAGAGTTGCTACTGCTCTGCAATGAGTTGCTGGCCGCATTCTGTCCCTGGCTGTTCTGAGCTGTCTGCGGATTGCGCATCTGATCAATCTGTGACTGGGCCTGGGCAATTGCCTGCTGAGCCTCTGTATCAGATTTTGCCTGTTGCAACTTCGACTCCAGATTTTGTAAAAGCTGATCGAGTTGTTGCTGTTGGGCTTTTGTCAACGCCGGCGCTTGTGCCAACTCCTTGCGAATATGTTCAACTGCTGCTACCTGCCTGGCGATATGCGCTTGTAGCGCCGCCTGCTGTTGCATGATTGTGTTCATCGGATTTGGCAACGCAATCAGCAGGGCTATGAGCAGTGCAAGCCCTGCTATCGTCAATACAACGACACGTGTTGGCCGCAGCGAAATAGCCGTTGCTGGAGAAAAGTCCTTCAGGTGCTTGAGGGCATCTCGACGTTGTAGACCTGCCAGGGCCGATCTGTCTTCGCGCAATTCCCAGGCTGTCCCTAGACGGTCATGGAGCCCCAATCGCTGGTCTACAAGAAGCGTTGTACGCTCCAGGGAGGGGCGAAGGCGTATTGCCAGCCCGACTGCAAAAGCAAGACAAAGGATCAACATCCCTGTCGCCCAGACGAGCGCATGAGCCCAGGGGAGCAGGCGTGAAAGCAAAAGCAGGATACTAGCAAGCGTCAGGCCGGTGATACCTCCCTGAAGAAACCAGCGCTGTGTCTGGTAAAGCATAAGACGCCGACGCCAGGGTCGCAGCGCAGTAACTATATCAACCTTGTCTGGTACGGGACGTGTGAGAAGCTCGCTTCTTTGCGGAGAAAGTGTTGTCATGACCTGCCCTTCTTTCGTATTTTCCAATTTTTCAGGAGACGGGCGAGCCGCTCTGCCCTACGAGAGTCTCTTGCATCGAGCAGGAGACGGGCGAGCGCTGACTGTGCTAGAGTCTCTTGCATCGAGCAGGATTGACGGGCTGCATGCGGAGTGTATTCTGCCCTACGCGGGTTACTGCATCCGGCGAGAGAGTCGTCCCACTGGATGTGGCTTTGCCAGCCACATACTCAGCAAGAAAAAAACGATACTTGCTAGAAGGCAGAGCAGTCCATATGCCTGCCAGGGAGTAAGATGGATAGCCCGTATTGCATAAGGTGCGATGGCCATGCCTGAGCCGTAGGTATTAAATAAGGCAATAACCGGGTTCCAGATGAGCAATGTCTGCGTTTGTGGCACAAAGCTGCTGCTCGATCCACTTGTTATCAGTCCGGAGAATTGGAGCCAACCAGGAAGGGTTTGTGTTGATTGAGACACGGATGAAGCGAAATCGCTGGTCGCACTGATGATAGAACTGGCGATTAAGGGCAGGAAGATCCAGACGACACTCGCCATATAGCTGATTGCCGTGGAGATTCCGGGACGCTGAAAAAGCGTGGAACAAAGGAGCCCAAATGAACCGATGGTGAGCGCTGTCGCAAGAAATACGAGTAGCCCATGAAAGAATTGTACCAGCGAGACTCCGCCAAAAAGAAGACCAGGCTGAAGAGAGGAATCGCTGCCGCAATGAGCAGCAGGGTGTTCAGCAGACTCACAATCAGCTTTGCCGCCACAAGTGAGAACGACGAGAGGCGAGAACAGAGCAAGAGATCATACGTTTGTTGTTCTTTTTCTCCATTCACTGTTGATGCAGTGAGTGCCGGAGTGATAAAGATGATCAGAAAAAGTTGGGCTTGTACCAGAAGTGTATATAAAATAACGCCAGTGTCACTCAGCCCGCTACTTGAATAGCCCAGTGAGATCGTCGAACGGCTTATAAAGAACCAGCCAAGCAGGCCCATCAGCAACACATAGCTGATAACGATCCACATGGTGCGTTCACGGCGCATACGCACACGGAGTTCTTTCGTGAAAAGAGAGAGAAATGTCATACCGGGCTGTTTCCTTCCGTGAGACTCAAAAAGACCTCTTCCAGGCGCACGCCTGCGCTTTGTGGTGCAAAAGAGATCACTGGTAACTCCCTGGCAAGGAGCGTTTGTAGGAGAAGATGAAGGGCCTGGTCATCGCCAGAAAATTCGGTATAGATCGCTTCATCTTCAGCCTTGTGTGCAGAAACAACGTTTGAAAGAGAAGACAGCAATTCCAGGGCCGCCGGAATTTTGTCCGGCTCTAAAAGGCGAATAATCAGTTGGCGGTTCGCTTGAGAATGCTGTGAAAGTGTCTCTACATCCCCAGAGAGCACAAGTTTGCCATCCTGGAAAATCGCAACATTGGTGCACACTTCCGCTAACTCCAGGAGAATGTGCGAACTGATGACGACGGTTTTGCCCATTGCATGGAGTGTATGAATGAGCTCACGTAACTCGACACGCGTACGTGGGTCCAACCCTGCCGCAGGTTCATCGAGCAGGATAAGATCTGGATCATGGACCAGCGCTCGTGCCAGGCACAGCCGCTGTTGCATTCCCCGCGAGAGCGTTTCAACCAGTTCTTTGCGCCGCGAAGTCAGGTCTACTAACTCCAAAAGATCGGTGACAATACGCGTGCGCTGTCGCCCCACAATTCCATGAATGCCTGCATAAAATTGGAGATATTCCTCTGTCGTAATATCAGGATAGATGCCAAAAAGATCAGGCATATAACCGATTCTGCGTTGAATGAAAGAAGGGCTCTGGCTCACGTCCTTGCCTTCAAACCAGACGTGCCCCGAAGAAGGCGAAATCAAGGCCGCCAGAATGCGTAGTAGCGTCGTTTTCCCTGCTCCATTGGGACCTATTAAACCATAGATTGAGCCGCGCGGAATCTCAAAAGAGACATCCTCCAGGGCTACAACTGAACGATATCTTTTGGAGATGTGTTTCATCTGAATAATTGTAGCGGTCTGCGTACTTTGCATAAATTAACGACAAGCCCTTTCTGCTGATAATGAAAAGATTTTCTGTATGCATGCGCATACTCACACAAACTCCTCGTTAGCTAGTGACTATACCCTGGATATCCAGGGACGGAGTGCCAACGAGAATGTTTCCTAGCGTGGTATCCTCATTATCAAGTTGAGCCAATACGCGTCCTCCATTGCCAATATAGGCCTGTGCTTTTCCGGGAGAATACCGATATTGATTCAGTGTGAAGCTATCCCAGGTATGGGTCTGCCAGTTATACAAATATCCATGCATACGACTGGAATCCTGTGCTGGCATTAAGCCGCCGCCAGCTGAGGTTACTGCTTGCGCAAGATTTTGTGGTTCTTCAATACTTATCTGATTGGTGTACAAATTAGGTATGTTTGGTAGCGAGAATTCAAAGGTCATACTGCCGGTAGACATTACATAGACATCTGCCATCTGTGTCTGAATAGGCGCATTTTTTGCCTGTTGTACGTCAACAAGTTGGCCTTCGCTGGTAATTGTGCCAGAGGGGATGGTACCTGCATAATTTACGTCCAGAGGCGCTTGTAATACTGCTTCCTGGGTTCCTGTAGAAGCATTCCCATTAATGCTCACATTGCCCATCGTCTCCGGGCGAGGATCGGTCCAGGCAATCAATGTGGCTGCTGCATCTGGTAGGAGCAGCGGATCAAGATTGCTCGATTGACTGGATGACGTATAAGCGTGCTTCAGACTGGTGTATTGTCTGTTGAATATTAACTGGTTACAAAGATTTGTCCCACAACTCTCACCGCTTAACGTTTGCAGGGTCATAATATGACGTTGCAGCTCATTCTGTGGAGAATGTGTAGATGTGTCATTGTAAGGAAGCTGGACATTTCTATTGGTTGCTATCTGGTCAGCAATGCTCAGGCCCTGATTATTACTTGAGGCATCGCTCAACGGAAAGCGCAGCTTTTTCGTTTGATGTTGTGCAACAGAACCTAGTGGAAAGGGATGATTATTGAAAAGTACATATGCATCACTGAGTGAATAAGGCAATGTGTTCGTGACGGTCCCCTGCAAGATATTATTTTGCAGAAGGAGATTGGAAAGCAATGCCCCCGGTATCTGGAGATCATGCTGCGAAATGAGCGAGTGACTGGTCCATGAATCAATGCCGGTAAGATGAATATCAATGCCGTTCTGGTTGGAACTGATGACTGTGGGTGTGGTGTTGGGTTGGGTATTCTGGGGATCGGTATCTGGCTCAACTAGACTATAGTCTGGCATATGAACTTGAAAATCACCCTGGTTGGGGACAAAAACATCAACGTAGGCTGTTACCTGTGCCGATGTTACGTGTGCATCAGGATGACCAAGTTGAATGACAGAGATGCTGCTACTGATGATAGAACTGCCCTTTTGACGAATGATCAAGCCATAGCTGAGCCCTGAAAAAATGAGGATACTGCACAAGACAATCCGCCAGCTCCAGTCTCGCCTTTTCAGAAAGCGAACCAGAATCATCCGCACAGGACCGAGAACGACTATATATCCCAGCAGCAAGGCCAGGAGTACCCACGGTGAAATGATTGAGGTGGGCAAGAGGAGTTGCAGCAGGTCACTCATGCCGCTCGTTGAATAGGCGGGTGTATGCCAGCCTGATGAGACTCCGGCATTGATGTTGGTCATAATCATCTTGTCACCCAACGTGCGGAAGAGAATGCCTTTCCAGAGTGTCGATGCATTAGACCAGTTCACAAGAGGCGACAACGTTGGATCAAATGCAAGGTAGCAAACCTGGCCCTGACCAACAGAGGACTCAACAATGAGTGGGGCAGTATCAGAGGTAAGGGCTGTCAGTGAGCCTGGATTGGCTGTGCTGGTACTTACTGGAATAGGGGTAGGGAGCGTATCCACATTTTTCGGCTCTTGTGGTCCTCCTTTTGCAGGGCCGCCAAGTGGCAGGAGCGATGTATGTGGTGGAAGTATATCTGTGCCTGTGAGCGTGACTGGCAGCAGCTTTGAGGGGAGTGGACTCAGAGTACGGTGCCATTCAGGACCCCCTACCAGGATCAAATTACCCCCTCGTGTCACCCAATTTTGTATAGCGGTTAACTGTGCTGAACTAAGGGTGCTGGTCGTGAAATTATCAAGGAGAATCGCATCAAAATTGTTGAGGACATTTGCAATAGTTGGCAGGGTAGCCGCACTCATATGATAGTTGTAGATCGTAGCAGTTGGATCAGAAAGTGGAATCGAGTTCATCGCAGCGAGGGGCAGGTCCTGATCAGAAAGAGTGCCGATCAGGACATCATCTGCATTGAGTGAATGGGGCTTGCTTACCCGCGTGGTAATGGTATGCCCATTGGCATCCTGAAGATAACTTATCACTGTTGAGGTATTACCAGGAAGGCCCATAAATAGTGGCATGTAGAGTGTGACATCTTTGTGGGAGCCAGAAGGGAGATTTACCGCCTCCTGGTAAGTAGAAGGAGAAGAGAGATTATCCAGGCCGTCTGACGTTTGTACACCGAGAGAGACGGTCCCCACAAAATCAGGGCCGTCGTTTTTGAGCGCAATATGGACTGGTATCCAACTGTTGTCTCGATAGCGGCCATCGAAGCCCACATCGACAGAAAAACTATCCTGAGAGGCAAAGGCTGGATTACTCGTACTGCGAGCAAGGGTAGTCTGAGGAAAAAAGAGTACCCAGGTGAGCGCGAGTGCGATACCGCTGAGCAGGAACAGAGAACTACGGGGACGAGGCTGATGATTCGTGTTCAGCATGGTTAATGAGCCTCTCGTTTTGTAACGTTTCGTTGGTCAATAAAAAACGCCTACAGCCTGAGGAAATCCTCTTCTATATTGTAGTATAGCTATTTGTTTACACTTTACCAAGAGGAACAGGTACCAATTTGTTTCTCTGTTGTTTGTTTAACGTTATATACATCTATTTCGTTGCAAGCTGTGTCTTCTTTTTCTAACAAGGCTCGCTTGACGTTTTAGGAAAACTATGTGAAGATGAAATTCAGCATAGTGGTATAGATAGTATACAGTACAAGTACCTCGACTGCGAGTGGGATGAGAGAGATGAAAGAGATATCGCAAGAATCTGCACTTCCTTTGTATGGCGCGGATGAAGATGAATCTAGCTTGGAATTGCCCTATGTTGTCGGTGTAGATGGCGGAGGTAGCAAAACTCTGGCTGTAATTGTGGATTTTGAGGGGAGAGAACTGGGCAGAGGATTGGCGGGCAGCGCAAATTATGCAGTAGTTGGCCGTGAGCGTGCTGTTAGCAATATTTTCCAGGCGGTTGCGCAGGCAAAGCAAGTTGCCCGCCTGATGGGCCCTGCTCAATCTGCCTGGTTGGGACTATCCGGCGTGGATCGAGAAGAGGATATTCTTCTTCTTCAATCCGATCTCGACATATTGGCAGGACAGGTACAGATTACAAATGATGCTTACTTGCTGCTCGGTGCTGTAAAAGAGGGTTTTGGCATTACGTTGATTGCTGGTACCGGTTCTATTGCCCTGGGGAAGAATAAGAGTGGAGTGAGTAGACGCGCCGGTGGCTGGGGACATGTCTTTGGCGATGAAGGGAGCGGTTATACGCTTGCTTGTCAGGGCTTACAAGCGGCAGCGCGAGCCGTCGATGGCAGAGGTCCAGCTACGCTGCTTCTTACTACTATTATGCAGTATTGGCACCTGACCGATCCTGAGCAGATGCTTGCTGAGGTCTATAAGGACAACGACAAAGCCAGAATTGCGCGGCTTTCGGCCTGCGTCTTCCAGTCCGCCCAGCAGGGAGATCAAATGGCACAGACCATTATTCGTCAAGGAGCCCATGAACTCGCCTTGCTGGTGCGTACTCTTAGTCGGGAACTTGATCTGGCTCAGCAGCCGCTCCATCTTGCTCTGGGTGGCGGACTGCTTCTCCATGAGGAAGCGTATCGCCAACTTATTCTCGCTGAGCTACAAAACCAGCAAACGCTTGGCTATGTTGAACTCGTCAAGGAACCAGCACTAAGTGCGGCCAGAGCGCTTCTTTTAGGAAATCAACAATAGAAAACCTTTCCTGCAATAAGCTCAATTCCGGCGTGTCTCTTGGGAGAGTATTGATGTATAAACTCCCCTGAAATCTAAAGGGCACAAGTATAGAGAGGCTAAGGGAGCATTTTTGCCCCTTCAGGACCACCAATAATCACTTGAGAGGAAAAGTGCAGAAAGAGTCCTGTCTCAACAACGCCCACAATACTATGCAATCGTTCATCCAGCTCTTCGGGATTGGTGATCCCGTCAGGAAAGACACAATCGACAATAATATTGTTGTTTTCAGTCACAAAGGCGTTCCCATCGATCTGACGTATGCGTGTCACCGCCCCAAGCGCTTGTAAGTGGCGGCGCACCGGCGCAACCGCAAACGGTACCGTCTCAACAGGAATTGGGAAGGTGTGCCCTAGCTGTTTGACCTGTTTAGAGATATCAGCGATGACAATAAAGCGCTTCGAGGACGAAGCAACGATTTTCTCACGGAGCAGTGCCCCGCCAGCTCCTTTAAGCAGGCGCAGCTCTGGATCGATTTCGTCGGCCCCGTCTATATACAGATCGAGTTCAGGATAGGCATCAAGGGTTGTTGTTGGAATACCAAGATTTCCTGCCAACTCTTGAGAAGCCAGTGAAGAGGAGACCGCACCAACCAGGCGTAAACCCTGTTGGACGCGGTTGGCAAGGGCATAAATAAAGAAGTTTGCTGTAGTCCCTGTGCCAAGTCCAATAATCATATCATCTTGCACGAGCTTTGCGGCCTCGTTGCCCGCAATCTGTTTCCAGGTATCTTGCTGAATATCATGTACCATCGTGGTTGAAATCCTCCGTTTGTAGCGTCAACCTTCAATGAAATGATCTGGGAAGAAGGTTGTCTGGATGCGTTTTCCGGTAGTGATACTTGCTCTGACGAGTATAGCACGAGAGGGAAGTAAGCAACAAATAATCTCAGCATCTTCTCATAGAAGTGTTTTTCCGCTTGCATAGTTCTTTAGAGTATATGCTTGCCAGAGTGGATAGCATCGTGATACACTCTGCAAAGAGGCAATAGAGTGAGCGAAAGAAGAAACTATCCAATCGTAGCCAGAAGAAAAAATGTAGTAATTGTGTGCTGCAACTGGGTAGGTGCAGGCCAGGCTGTTTTCAGGTGGTAAAATAACATGTCTGATGTATGGCGCATATTTGTGGTCGAAGGCGATGAGAGCCTTAACCGAAACATAGTCAATTCGCTGAGTAAGGATGGCTATGATGTGCAAGGCGTTCTTAGCGGAGCGGATGCTGTACGCGTTCTTTGGTCGGAAGTATATGACGTAGCCATTTGTAATCTGAAAACCCCTGGAGCAGAAGGTCTTGAGCTCTTACAGTGGTTAAGGGCCTATCGCCCCAATACCCACATTATCTTGATTGGTGAAGCTACAGGCGACTCCGGTGATATGCGTATGCAAGCGCTAGGGAGTGGAGCTGCTAGCTATCTTGAGAAACCATTAGATATCCACCTCCTCAAAGAGGAGCTGCGCCGCCTCCTCCAGCAGACAGGTTTTTCAGCTAATCTCAATTCTTTCGACCTTCTCGATGTTATTCAGATTATCAATATGAGCCGTAAAAGTATCGCTCTTCTGGTCAATACCGGCCTGGAGGAGCATGGCATTCTCCGCTTCAAAAATGGAGAACTCACCTGGTCTGAATATGGACTACTTCGTGGTGAAGAGGCTTTTTTTGCCCTTGCGGCCCATAAAAATGGGACCGTTATTCATCAACCCTGGAATGATCATATCGCCTCTAATGTCACACAGCCTCTCTCACGACTTATCTTTCAGGCTTTACAATATCGTACGAAATATGCAAATAAACAACAATTTACAGGCGAACAAGAAGTGGTAACCAGTGGTACACCGATTACCGATGAGATAGATGATCGGCCATTTGCCTTTTTGGAGGAGTTAGATGGCCCGCTACCGGTTAGTGATGTGCAGGAGTGGGGTATGCATGAAAATGAACAGAGAAATGAGCACATTCCGGAATATACAAAAGAGTGGTGGGAGAAAACGGGCAGTATTCCGGAGGTAAAACGTTCAGTTTCCTCGGTCACCCGTCAGTTCACTCAAGATGAAGCACCCTTACCAAATTCGGTGAAAAATAGTCGCAACCTGGATGGTGCGGGTATGACGCCTACCGCATCTCATAATGCTTCCGTAGGGGAGCAGATAGATCTCCCTTCCTGGTTAACGGATCAACCAACCGCCTCAAGTTTGCCTGTTATTCCTCATACTACCGCCTCTAATAAATTTCCTGCGGTGCCTCTTACACCGCTGTCACCAGCTTCTTCTCCGAATTGGCAATATCCTCAAGAGAGCGTGCGGAACGAATCTGCTCTAAGCAGAGAGACGCATGATTCATCGCCAAACACGATGAATACCAGGGCTTCTCAGCGTTCTTCACCCGTCTGGCAATTATCCGATTTGGAGCAGAGCCAGCCGAGGCAGGAAAGCATACCGCCGACAAGATCAAGGAGCAGAGGCGGCGATACTTTGCCATTGAATAATGACGGGCCGCTTAGTCAATCGTTGCAGGCGGCGAACGCAAAACGGTTGAAGCGGCCAAATTATAATTATGCCTCTCTTGTTGCGGCATTACAAACTTTAGGCTATGCTATATCAGGATTTGAGGCTGCTGCCATCGTTAGTATGGAGGGCCAGCCTGTAGCACAGGTCTCTATTGATGACCGGGATCTCTCGCCGCTTTGTAAAATGCAGTGCCTTGTTCTTAAAAGTGCCTTGCAAGCACAAGATGATCGGAAGGAAGATCCATTTGAAGATCTGGTCATCGAGAGTAGATCTAGGAGAGTCATGTTGCGTATTGTTGGCAATGAAAAAGAGACATTTCTGGTGCTTATTACTAGTAGAGATGCTGATTTGAGTGCCAGCCGAGACATCATAAATAATATCGAAAGCGCCATTAGTATTGCCCTGCGTGGATAGCGCTGGGCCTGGAAAGTCTGGAAAACTATGAGCGAAAATCCTGAAAAAAAAGTCGTGAGCCAGGAGCAGAAAGAAAACAACTCCTTTTCCTTTATTGTCGGTGTGCTGATAGCTCTAGTTATTGTAATATTGCTCGCCGTCTTTTTTAATAAATAGCCTATGTTTACGCCTGCTAGTGCTCGGTCTGAGGTGTATTAAGCAGCTTTTTAAGATATTCTAGATTAATATCTTTCTGCGTTTGGGGTTCAGGGGACAAAGATCCAGTCTCTGATCGCTGGCGTTTGCGAACTGGCTCATTGAGCTGTGGTTCAGGAGTAGTAAGAGGTGCAGAGAACATCGCGCTTTCAGTAAGCTGAGGAGGACCAGGCCTGTTTTGCTGCCTGGCTCTAATCTCGTGCATCTGGCGCTCGATATATTGTTCTTGTGATAGCTGTGCTAGCTGGCTATCGAGACTGCGTTGTTCCAGATCAGCAAGCGTGCGGGCGCGTGCTTCGGCCTCAATCACAGCATCCTTAGCCTTCTCTGTGTGTTCTTTCTCTTTGGGGGTGTTGGACTTATTTAAAGCGTCGTAAACGCGTTGTTGAATAAGTGCGTTGCGCTTGCGTGTGGCCAGTATATCAATTGTGGTATCAACTTCACTGATTTTTGCCTCTAATTTAGAGAGCGCACTGCGCATTGTTAAGACAAGTTGCTCCTGCTCCTTTTGTTGTTGCTTATAACGTTGTATTTGTTTCTGTATCTCGTTATAACGTATCAAGGCTGTTCTTGCGGTGTCATCATTCTCATGTTGGATCGCCTGCTCAGCTTTTTTGAGCCAGAGGTCTGCTTCTTTCTTGCGCTCTTCAATCCGTTTACGGAGTTTATGACCCTCAGCAATAGCGGTTGCAACTTGTGTTTTTACCTGGACAAGCTGATTGCGCATATCAAGCTGAAGTTGCCGGAGAGCTTTCTCCGGATCATCGGCCTTTTCAACTACGGCGTTGAGATTAGCGCGAAGTAAGGTGAGCACACGTTCCAACAAGTTCATAATTCATCTCCGTTTAATTGCTACATGCTGAGTGGTTGTAGGAGAGAGAGCATCAATGACCCCTTCTTCCATATTCGTCCCTGATCTATTCACCGCTATTTACAGTATTCATAATGAGACGGATGGCTGGTGATCGGTAAAGAGACCAGCCATCCTGTTTGCTATTCTACTTGGTTGTAGGCGTCGCCTCAACTGTATGATTGGTGCCATTCGTATGATTCGCTGTCCCGTTCTCACCGCTTTGCCCATCCTGATTTGTCAGGACCGGAACACGGCTCATTAGAGAACTGATGCTGGTGCCGCTGAGCATCTCGAAAAGCGCAGGCACTTGTGCAACCATATTTACGATATCGCCTGTCAGGCGGCTCGCTCCCAGGCCACTGGTGCCGTCGCCACTATTGCCTGTTGAGACAATCGTGACTTTGTCAACTTTACTAAGGGGCTCAGCAATAGCACGAACCATTTCAGGCATCCCTGTCAGCAGCTTATCCAGAACAGCAGCCTGGTTGTATTCATGGAAGGCGGCGGCTTTTACCTTCATGGCATCGGCTTCCGCTTCACCTTTCGCACGGATAACCTCAGCTTCAGCTAGACCTTTCGCGCGGACGATTTCCGCTTCGGCTAGACCTCTTGCACGATTAGCATCAGCTTCACCTATACCGCGAGCTCTGGACGCGTCTGCCTGGCCTTGAGCTTCCAGGATGAGGCGCTGGCGCTCGGCTTCTGCAACCGTTTCGACGCGGCGGCGCTCAGCTTCAGCTGATTTCTGAACTGTGGCCTGCAACTCCAGTTCGCGGCGTTGGATCTCTGCTTGCTGCACCTTCACCTGGGCGTTTTTTTCTACCTCAGTTACACGTACGGCTTCGGCTATAACCTGTTGCTGTGTGACGTTGGCCTGAATATCATAGGCTTTGTCGGCTGTAGCCTGCTGTTTCTTCACCTCAGCGTCGAATGATGCTTTGCGCAGTGCCAGGTTACGTTGTGACTCGGCCTGAAGCGCTAATGACTCTGTCTCGGCCTTTACACGCTCTTGATCTGCCAGTGAACGCGCAACCGCAGATTCACGGGAAGCGTTCGCCTGCTCGATCTGTGTATCGCGTTGGGCCAGAGCTGCCGCGATATCCGCCTGTTTGCGAATCTGGGCGATCTGTGGACGACCCATATTGGTGATATAGTCATTTTCATCACGAACATCTTTAATCGTGAAAGAGATGACTTCCAGACCCATTTTGTTCATATCAGGGGTAACCGTGCGCAACATTTTCCCGCCGACGCTCTCTGGATCTTTGACCAGATCCTCGACTGTCAACTGTCCAACGATGCCACGCAGGTGACCTTCCATGACCAGGCGGATCAGATTTTCCCGTTCCTCCTGGCTCTTGCTCAGGAATTGTTCCGCCGCTGTACGGATACTTTCCTGATCCGAGCGCACCTTAATCTGGGTAACCGCTTCGACGTTGACTGCAACGCCTTGTGTTGTATAGAGTACCTGGCGAGGAGCGACGTCAAAAGACATCAGCTCAAGGGAGAACTCCTGAGCTCGTTCATACATAGGTATCACGAACTTCGAGCCGCCAGTGATTACCTTTGTGCCACGAGCACCATAAACGATTAATGCCTGGTTTGGGCCGACCTTGCGTAGGAAACCTGCTGCAACTCGTAGAATAATAAAAACGACGATAACCAGTGCTGCGATACCAATACCTAATAAGAGAGTAGGGTCCATATTCTTTTACTCCTTTGGCACATCTTTGCGCAAAGCATATTCCGTATCAGAATGATCAGATTCTTCAAGTAGAGCGCGTAAGGTTGCTAGATCATCAGTAGAAGAGGCAGATTGAGAGATTCCGAGTTCTTCCTGGTTGACAAAATGATCCCAGGTATCAACTTCAGCAATGCCATGATGATAGTTGACGACTACGACCTCTTGATCGCGTTCCAGGCGTCTACCATCTACACTACGAGCGGGAATGCTTTTGCGCATGCCGCCAGGAGAGATATAGAGCACCTCGCCCAGGTTATTTTCGGCGATTGTAAGACTAACTTTGCCTAGTAGACCTGTACGATCCGAGACATCTTGCACCGTAGAGCCCTCACTATCTCCGAATACCTTGCTCAACAACAAGAGGATCAGTGAGGCGATCAGGAGGCCGCCCACAATCGCGAGTGCGACTGAGAATGGTAGAGCTAAACGGGTCGTATTATGAAAGACGTAGCCGAAAAATCCGAAGCCCATCAGGAAGAGCACGATTGAGGTTGGATTGAGAAGAGTGAAGAGAGAAGCACGACCTGTTGACTGGAGCGAGCTTTTCCCTGTACCCTGTTGTGTTGCTGTTTGGAGGTGATGAGTACCTGTCCCACCTACATGTACATGGGTATGTGCGACAGCGCCATGATGGGCTACATGACCAACACCGCCATGATGGACCTGTCCTAGCAGGGCCGCACCCAGGAAGAAGAAGAGTCCAAACAGGAAACACCCGGTAAACAGGAGAGATAGCGGATCAGTTGCTAGCATAGCTATGCTCCTTTGACTTTGGAAACATCGCGATTTTGAAGTTATATCGGTTAAAGTACTCGATAGTATTGATAATGCTGATAATACTACCAGAAGTACCAAGTACAAGTGCCAGCGATAAACAAAAAGGTAGAGATGGTATACCGAATACAGCTAGTAATGGGAATGGTGAATCTGGAATGCTGCTGGCAATCCAAAGAAGCACAGAACCACTCAGCAGGAGCAATGGAGTAAGCAATGGATGCCGTTGCAAGAAACGATTGCGTTGTTGTCTATACCCATATAGCAATAGTGGTGCAGGCTGAACGTGCTCCTGAGTCATGACCGCTTGTGCCCTTTCTCATTACCTGACAAAAATAACTTCAGTGATGTTCCCCTCTAAACGCGAGACTTGCCGCAAGCGCCTACCTGAGAAAAAACGGCATAATCTAGATGTATAAACGCAACAGGACAAGAAAAATACAATAAGTAAGAATAAATCTAAAACATAGGCAACAAACATCGGATTTGCCCGGCCTTTTTCATATTCCCTGTGTCTCTGCATGATGATTGGTTATTGCTTCGACGATTGCCTCCAATTCAGTAACTGGCAGATCGAGCAAGCGACGAAATGAATTGATATAGCGCAACGGTGTTTCTGTATCGGCTAGTTTTTGTAATAGATCAGATAAGACAGGCTCAGAATGCCATTCAGCGGCGTTTGCTAGTAGCCAGGTATGCAAACGATCCTCATCATTATCCATTTCAGTTAATAAATCGGTGCTAAAATCAGGAGGATCGCTTACCAGATAGCCAGGATGCACTTTAAAAAAACGTGAGAGCAATTCGCGACTTGAAGCTGTCAGATGTGGCCTCTTCGCGCTCTCCAATTGTGAAAGGTATGCCTGACTGATACTTTTCCCCAACTCCTCCTGCATTGCTTTGACAACTTCCATCTGAGTCATTGGACGGTTAAAGCCACGAAGTTCTCCCTCAACTTCTCGTAAATGTTTCATCTTCTCCGCTAAATTCATCTGCAACCTCTCATAACTATCTGTTATATCAAGTATAGCTTTTTGCTATCCCCTTGTCAAGTAGCTTTTGAAAAAGACTTTTCAAGACAAAAATATGCACACCTATTCTAAGCGTTGACGGGATTGAAGGGAAGTATTTTTGCAAAAATAGGAGTAGGAGAGGGGCAAGCTATTGTAAGGTAATAGCACCAGTGGTGCTATCGATATGAATGGCGACAGGTGCCAGCGGTGTTGAAGTAGGGCCTTGTATTGGCGTTGCCTGCTGCGTTGGATCAAATTGTGCGCCATGACATGGGCAGGCGAGAAGCTGAATTGTAGGATCATAGGAGACCTGGCAGCCTGCATGAGTACAGGTTGCATCAAATGCAACGAATTTATCGTTCTGAGTATGTACCAGGACCCCTGGATCATTATTGGAAGGGATGGTAAAGGTTACAGCGCTATTGCGCGGAATTGCGCTTACTTGAGCGATAGTTGACGTGCCAGAGCCCGTAGTGGTAGCCGCCGGTGTTGTATCTCCAGATGCAGTGGTAGGGGTAGTGGGTGGAAGTTGCGTACTCGTCGAACCAGTTGTTGCCGGTTGTGTCGCAGGTTCGAGCCGCCGGGAGAGCGTATAGAATATCCCTAGAAGCGCGAACATGGCTGTACCACCACCAAGCATACCAAATAAGAAATTGCGTCGATCTGTAGAGGGGATACGTAACCTTTTTCGCTGTTTGGTTGGTGGCACATTTGTTATCTCTGGCATTGAAAGTTCTGGTGGTACGCCGAGTAAAAAAGCAAGCACTCCTGCTAACAGGGGTTGACGTTGTGGAGATGTGTATTGTACAAGCGTCAGAGCCAGAAGCTCATCAAAGGTAGGAATGCCAGTATTTGTGGGACCATTCAGCAGCAGTGTTAGCCAGCAGAAGACAAAGACGATATCAGAGCCGTAGAAGAAGGGATAGGTATGCCAGGTTGCGCTCAGAAAAAAAGATAGGTTGATAAGGATACCAAAAAAGGCGGCAGGGCGTAGTAGTGCGCCGAAGAGTGTGCCCAGGCCGATAGCGATCTCGCCATAGGCGACAAGAAAGCCGAAGAAGAGAGCATGGGGGGCGGCTACCTGGAGTAAAAATGTATGTAGCGGTGTACCTGTTGCGTAGGCTACTAGTTGTCTGCCAATATAACCGGGTGTTCCAGGTCGAAAGAATTGTGGATCAGTAAATTTCTGAATTCCGGCGTAAACAAAAGTGATGCCTAGAAAGAGCCGAAGTGGCAGTATAACCCAGGGAGAGGTTGTGTTACGAGAAAACTGCTTTTGCGGAACCATGCTTGCTCCTCATATCGCTGACAGATTATCTGGATAAGAAAGATTTTAATAGTCATACGTTCACTCAGATTTTATACTCTCTTAAAATTAAAGGGTCATGAACACTTTCTTGCCAATTCTAGAATATCTTTTCCCGGCTGGTCCAGCGAGATAGTGTTGTGGAATACATCATTGGGAGTCGTGGAAGAAAAAAATGAGGCCTGTTCGCGTATACAAGCCTCTTCACACATGCGCCGCAGAGCCTGTGACCCACTCAGTACTTCGCATGTCCTTAGTGTACTGCGCAAATCTCAAAAAATCTTCATGATTTTGTAAAGTTTCCTTCTAAGAAATGACAAAAAAAAGTCTCGTCTTCTCGCTGATCTACAGGGGTAAAAGCTGAAGTCGATCTGTGGCTGACTCTTCAATAAGATCGCGGACGAACAACATTGGATGATAACGGAGCTTACGCCAGAGCGGAATAAAATCGTCATAATGTGGGCTTCCTGGTAGTCCCGATTGTCCAGGTGCATGCACCGAGAGCGCGTTCTCAATGTGTGCTAGATCGATGATCTGGCGGAATGAAGGGACGGTAGTAACGACTTCCGGGTTATTTGGTAGGGTGGTACCAATATTGACTGTATCACTATCACCACCAAGCGGGTAGGGGCCGCGATTGAAAAATTTTTCAAGGATTTTTATTGTGCCAAGTGGATGATTATAGGTCATGGTATGCATACGTCCATACTGCCAGGTTATAATATCATTCCCCAACCGCTCCTGGAGTTCGCTAACCGTTGCCTGGAATGCGGCCTGGATTGCCTCTTGCCAGGTTGCGGGACCATTAGGAATGGCGGATTGAGCGAACCAGGAATTATCTTGAGCTTGTAGCAGCCGGATGAGGAGCGGCTTACTCCGGCTAAAGTAGCCATTTGCATTTGCCAGAATAGTCGAGCCGACACCGAGATAGCTTTTGAAAAGGAGCTCATCATCCCCAAGAACCGTTCCCAACACAATGCCTTCCAGCTTACGGAAGAAAAGGCTATATAGGCTCGCCCCCACGCTTTCTGGGGTTAGCACATAGTCCCAGGTTTTCAGGATATTCTGAGCCTTTTGCTCCAAAGGGGTGTGAGCTTCGGCGCTAAGAAGAAAGGGCACAAGTGCTTCAGCCGGAAGGGCATACTGATCACCTTGAATCTGTGCCATATCTGAGGGAGAGAGTTTGCCTTTTGTGGTGAGCAGATCGCGGATACGCTGGGCGCGGTAGCCATTGAGCCATTCATTGGTAATGTAATAGGGATAGGTATCATCGATGACACGATTATTGGCGGTAACAATAAAGTGTTGTTCGGGATTATACGTCTGGGGAAGTTCGTCAAAGGGGATAAAGCCGGTCCATTCGTACTCACCGGTCCAGCCTGGAGAAGGGAGCAGAGCCTGGCCTTTAGCACGGATAGGAATTGCTCCCGCCATAATATAGCCAATATTCCCCTCGCGGTCGGCATAGACAAAATTTTGGGCTGGTACGTCCCAATCGCGTAACGCATCGCGAAACTCTTGCCAGTTACTAGCGCGATTCAACAGATGTATCGAACTAAGCAGGCGGGTGCCTTCCAGACCGGTCCAGCGCAAGGCAAGAGGAAGTTCAGCGGATTGAGGGGTAATACTGAGTCAGGATAGGGCCGTGCCGTGTGATGCAGACTTCTTCAATGACTGGCTCTTTGCGACCCTTTACGTAGATCTCTTCGCGAAGGACAGTTGCTTCCAGCCACTCTCCCATAAATTCATAGAGGTGAGGCTGAGTTGGATGGAATTTTTCAATATAGAGGTCCTGGACATCAGAGACGGCATTTGTGACTCCCCAGGCAATCTCCTGATTATGGCCGATAATAATACCAGGGCTACCTGGAAAACTGACGCCAACGACGTCGATATCGCCGGCAACCAGATGGCACTCATACCAGATCGAAGGTATTGCCTGTCCGAGGTGAGGATCGTTACAGAGCATAGGCTTACCTGAAGCGCTCATGGTGCCATCTACAACCCAGTTGTTACTGCCCCCAAGCAGGCTAAAGCCGCTGAGTTCCTGAATCTGGTGATACTGTTCAAGCAGACCAGTGTTAATGCCTTGATAAGCGACGCCTGGGGGAATAATCAGTGGGTGGGCAGGATCATATCCTGCCTCCAGTTGTGAGGCACGCTCTGGCCCTAATTTTGCTATTAGTTGGGCGCGTATCAGCTCTGTCTCCCAGTTGCCGCCCAGATTCCAACCCATCATCTTGCCCCATTGAATGGTGTCGGCGGGTCTCCAGGGTGCTGGTTTGCAAGCGTAATAGCGTAAATTCAATGGGCAGTTTATGGGAGTTCTTGCTAATAAATGTATTGATGCCAAGTGTATAGGCATTGAGCACACGTTTATTGTGGGGAGTGAGCCGCGAAACCTCCTCTTCGGCAGAGCGATGCATACCCAGGCGGCGGCAGAAGCGATCAGTCTCCAGCGCCACTTCGCCAAAGATCTCTGAGAGCCGACCTGAGCCTAGACGGCGATTGAGCTCCAACTGCCAGAGACGATCTTGAGCGTGCATATATCCTTGAGCAAAATAGAGGTCATCTTCATTTTTTGCATAGATATGAGGAACACCATAATGATCAGTGATAATTTCAACTGGCTCATGCAGACCTGCTAAAGATACCTTGCCATTTTTCTGAGGAAGAGGGCGTTGCGTGAGTATATAATAGCCGCCCGCTGTCAGACCGGTTAGAGCGGCTGCCGCAAGCAGAGATTTTTGCCACCAGGATATCATGGATGATGCTCCTCAATTACTGTAAAAACAGTTTTCCGCGAGACTAAGAGATCGTATCTATCTGCTCTAGCGCTTGCCTGTTTTCATAAGTTTCAGTCTCATCGCTCATGACGCCAGGCAAGCTACTATGAATATTAGACCAGCTCAGTGCCTTTCGGGGTATCGCGCACCTCGAAGCCAAGTTCTTGTAGCTGGGAACGCAGCTGATCGGACAATTTCCAGTTACGAGCTGCCCGTGCCTCGTCACGCTGACGAACGAAATCTTTTACCTCTTCAGTGATCTCGCGTGTTTTGTGGGCCTCAACCTGGTCGAGGGACAGACCGAGCACACGATCAAAATCAAGCAGCAAGCGGTAGCGTTCCGCTGGCTGAATCTTCTGGTTGCGTGCCAGCTCGCGGGTAATACTGAGTGCGGTAGGGAGGTCCAGATCATCGTTAATCGCTCTATGGAAGGCCTCTTGTGTGTGTGCGGCTTCCTCAGACCCTATAGATCCTACATTTTCTTTATTGGCGTACGCGGCCAGCTCTGCCACGTCGGCTCGCAGATTGTTCAAGCCGTTTTGAGCAGCAGTGAGCGACTCATCGGTGAAATTGAGCTTGGTACGATAGTGTGCGGTCAAGAGCAGGTAGCGATAGGCAAGCGGATCAAAGTTCATTGTTTTCAGCGTACTGATCAGAATGACATTGCCGACTGAGCGAGACATCTTACTGTTGCCCAGGTCAAGAAACTCGCCGTGGACCCAATATTGGACGGGTTGCTTATTCGAGATACCCTGGCTCTGGGCAATTTCATCTTCGTGATGAGGGAAGGTCAGATCGATGCCGCCGGTATGAATATCGAATTGCTCGCCCAGGTATTTTGTCGCCATCGCTGAGCATTCAATATGCCAGCCGGGGAAGCCAGGTCCCCAGGGACTGTCCCAGTTCATCTGGCGTGAGGCATCGCCCTGTTTCCAGAGGGCAAAATCTTCCGGTGCAGCCTTATCTTCTGCGACCTCCATCTGTTGGCGGCCATGTCCACCAGCTCGTAGGTTCTCTAGCGTATTCCCTGAGAGCGCTCCATATCCGGGGAAGCGGCTGACATCGTAATAGACGTTGCCATTGGCTACATAGGCCAGGCCCTTTTCTATCAGCTTCTCTGTCATCGCTTGCATTTCAGGAATATGCTCCGTCGCTTTTGGGTTCAGATGCGGGGGCAGAATATTGATTTCAGCGGCATCGCGAAAGTATTGCTCAGTATAGTATGCGGCAATCTCATATGCCGAGCGTCCTGTTGTGCGGGCCTCGTGCTCTAATTTATCTTCGCCCAATTCCTCCGTATCATTTTGCAGATGACCTACATCGGTAATATTGCGTACCAGAAAGACATCGTAGCCATTGTATTCAAGCATCCGTCTGAGCCAATCGGTCATCAAGAACGTGCGAAAATTGCCTACGTGAATATCTTTATAAACGGTAGGGCCGCAGGCGTAAATGCCTACGTGGGGCGGGTTGAGCGCTTGAAACTGAGATTTCTGGCGTGTCAATGTATTATACAGGTAAACTGGTTGTGGTGAAATGAGCGGCATGAGCGAAACTCCTTCAAATCGAAAATCTGCTGATAAACTGGAACGGTGGCAAGAGGGAGCGGCTCAGACAAAAGACGTGCAGGGGGAATGTAGCACTTACTCATACTGGTTGGAGAAGCACGTCATAAGTACGTTGACTGTGGGCTGAGCTACTCAGGCATGTTGCCACAGTCAACGTAAAGACAGTGCTGTTTGTGTATAAGATAACTCACAAAAATCTCCAACCTTGCCGAGCTCTACTGGCATCTTTTTCCCTGGTGCAATTTTACTTCAACCTCTTCGGCTGTGTGGCTTACACCTCCTTCAGGGTCGTTTGGAATTCTCTAGCCCTTTGGCGACCTTCTTGGAGGGTACAGAAGCTAGTATACCATATCATGATGACGATGTGAACCAGAAAAAAAGAGCTGTTTTATGGGTGTTTTTCACACCGGATTGACATTTTCCTGGATATTCTCTATACTATAGTGGGTCCGACGAGAAGCCAGCGCTGTGCAAAAGAAAGATGAGCCAAACAAGTAGCAGGGCGTATGATTGAGCTCTTGAAAGAGCTAATAGCCCATCTGTTTCGCTTAATCATTGAGAAAACGTCGGGGTCCTCGCTCCTTATTTACATTGCTGTAAGTATCTTCTGTCTCGCTCCAAGAATATCCATGTGGTATGGGATTTCGGATGTTTCTGTGTATAGCTGCCGTCGTAGAAATGCAGCTCACACGGTCTCTCATCTGGCAAGCTGATTTCCTGGTAGGTAGTAATACCGCATGCCCACGTAGAAATGCAGCTCACACCTCCTCCTTCGTCGTACTAGTTTGCGTAAAGGATGCAAACATGAATATTGACACCATGCGCTTCTCTCACATTCTTGAAGCTAACGGCCTCTATGATCTCAACTACTTCTTCGCTCATACCGCGTTCGTCATTGCCCATAAGAATGAGCGTCTGGAGACGCTCCTGGGTGTTATCTGGTACCTTCCAATCAATAGCCCTATTCTCATAGTAACCAATTGCGCTGAGGCAGAGAGAGAGGAACTGGAGCGGGGTCTGGCGAGACACCTGGCCCAGCACCGCCAGGTCTATCTTATCCATCAGAAAGATGAAAGAATTGCCCGCTTTTTTGCCCATCATGGCGTCTCTACAATCCTGGGACATGATGGGAGAGTGGTCAATGGCAAAGGTGAAGGGATGTATATCGGAGCCCTGATCGCCTCTCTGCTTGGTTTCCCTGAGTGGATTGTCTTCTATGATGCAGACAATTTTGTGCCTAATGCCTTGCTTGAATACACGCTCGCGATGAGTAAATTGTTTTTGCAAGAACGCAGCGCCATTGCTCAGGCGGGTGAAAAGAACTTACCTTTGCATAATGTGCGTATCTGCTGGTCATCCAAGCCATCTCTGGGAGATGATGCACTTGCTCCTGGTGTAGCCGGACGTTGTACACGTGTAGTTTCTCCTCTCACGACGACCCTGGTGGAGGAATGGTTTGGGGGGCAGAATCATCCAATCATTTCCTCAAATGCGGGTGAGCAAGGTTTTACTATGCATACGATGCAGGCCTTGCGTTTCTCCTCCAGATATTCAGTAGAAACCTTCCAGTTACTCGATCTTCTTACTAAGACCCTTCCCCAGGCCATACCCTGGCAACCTGAACGTGTGATCCTACAACAATATCAAGCTCAGAGTCCCCATTTTCATGAGAAGGGAGACGAGGAGCATATTAAACAGATGATAGCGGAGAGTCTGGGTGCTTTCTTCTATTTCCAGGAGCAGCTACCTGCGCTTGTCAAATGGCAGTTGCAACAGATTTGTGAAGAGATGCAGCTTGCTGTCTGTTTGCCTGTCGTCTACCCATCTTTGCAGGAGCTTGCTCTGGAGAGAAACGACGTCTTTGTGAATCAGTATCGCCTCTCTGATCCAATGCTAAGTCTGGCTGAAGAGGAGGCCATGTGCGGCTGATCGTCATCCGGCACGGAGAGACACCCAATAACGTTGAGGAGCGTTTCACGGGTCAGTCAGATGTGCCGCTCAGTCCGGTGGGGGAGCAGCAAGTGCTTGCGTTGGGTGCTTATCTGGCGACAAAACCGCTAGATGCGCTTGTCTCGTCGGATCTTCAGCGTGCGCGTGCGACTGCGCTGGCGATTGCGCAGTATCATAGCGTTCCTCTAGAAGAGGACCCTCTGCTCCGCGAGCTTTCTCTGGGAAAGTGGGAGGGGATGACTGTGGCTGAAGTGCAGATGCGCGATCCTGATACGCTGAGGCGCTGGCGGGCCGATCCTTCTACTTCAGCACCTGAAGGGGGCGAGACGCTGCTAGCGTTTCGTGCTCGCATTGTGCGTGCTTTGGATCGATGGTACTCGCGCTATCCTGATGGCACTGTGGCCTGGGTAGCACATGCAGGTTTGATTGGCGTCTTACTCTGTCATGTACTTGAGATCGACCTCAATCGGCGCTGGCAATTCCATCATGAGAACGCCTCAATTACCCGAACTGCTGTTTAGTTATGAGCGTGTCAGTCTGGTACGTTTAAATGAGACGGCCTTCTTACGTACCCACAAAAATGAGCCGTCTCTCACCGTATTGCCGTAAATTGTTAATGTGCGGAAAAAAGCGAGAGGAGCAAACAACAGTTTCTCTCGCTCTCTCCTGAAAAGGCTTTTTCGATGATATGCCCTCTATGGTTGTCTATCGGCAGAATGAGAGAAATCTTTAGGGCGCTAAGTTTGAGCACAAGGAAAGGCTACTAGATGTTATGGCAGAGCCGACCAGGCAGGCATTGGAGCAGTCCATAATCAAAGCATTAGAGAGAGAAGATATTCTTATCGAGCGCCGGGCAGACAAAAACTATACCGCGACATGGATGAGTACACGTGGGCAAGACAGCGCAACGAATCCAAGTCTAGCACGTGTCATAGAAGCGGCGATTCGTGGGCAGAAGGCCGACGAATATTTGCGTGGGCAGCGCGAATTAGAGCAAGAGATCAGCAAAGAGCTACGAACAGTCTATCCACTTGCTATCCACATCACCCGATCAAAGGCGGGTGGGTGGCGCTGGGAATGGTGGCACGGGTTTGGTCTGGGACCAGATTTTCCCCGTGTGCTTAAATATGCGCTTGACTATGCACTACGTACATTACATAGAAATCTGCCAGAGAGTATCCCATATGAGCGGTCTACAGTCGTTGATAGTCCCTATCCATTAGCTGATCCACAAGAGTGTAGCGCGGAGGAAGACTGTGCCAGCGGCTAAGCGCTTCCCGACGTACCGAGCTCTTATTGTTGTTGTTGTTGAGGTTGTTGATTAGCTTCTCCTGAATTGTACTCATGCCCCTCCATCATGGTAGGGAGCCATTTTGCCTCTAGAGAGAGATCGGCGCTGGGTGGTGGTGTCTCTGTGGGATAGACGCGCACAGAGACCGACAGCTCGCTCTCTGCTTTGCCGCGAAATGTGCCACGGGTAGGTGGAACATCGCCATAGTCGCGTCCAACGGCCACGCGAATATGGCGTTCTCTGGCGAGAGTATTATTGGTGGGATCAAAGCCGACCCAGCCAAGATCCGGTAGTAGAGCCTCTACCCAGGCATGAGTGGCTCCATCGGTTGAACGTTCGCGCCGGTCGCTACTCTGAAAGAGATAGCCACTGACATAGCGGCAGGGGATGCGGAGTTCGCGTGCGAGCGCGATCATAATATGAGAAAAATCCTGGCAGACGCCGCGTCGAATGCTCAAGGCATCATCGATTGGCGAATTGACTTTGGTATTCTGTTTTGCATATTCAAATGTTTGGTAGATCGCCGCATTAATCGTTTTGAGAACAGTCAGGGGATCATCCCGCCGTTGAATGCCCAGTTCTGTCATCAGCTCATAGAGCAGCTTTCCTGGCTGAATAAAACGACTTGGTTTGAGCATATCCCAGTAGAGGTTGTCGGCGGTCAAGGCATCGAGTTCATCCCAGGCTGAGGAGTCCAGCGCTTCAGGGAGGGTGGTTGGTTTAGTGACTTCGACGATAGACTCAGCGGTAATAGACAGATGAGTGTGACGATTTGGCACATCGAAGTGATGGACGCGATTGCTCCACTTGTCGCGATAGGCCATAATCTGAGATTTCGGGCTAGTATGCAGACGAAAGTCGAGACAGCGCTGAAAGCCCTCGCTACGGGGTTGAATGCGTACTTCCATAATGCTTTCAGTAATAGACGTGCTATAACGAAAGCGTGTGACATGGTGCACGGTATAATACATGGTTTCCTCGTCTTTTGCGTCTTCAGATCTTTTTAAATCCCTGGCAGTGAGCGCTTTTAAGCTTGTGCTGCGCCCCGTGACATAAGGGCGACATCGATAGGATAGACGACGTATGTTTGATGGATCGCATTATGAATCTGGGAACATTGGCGTTGAATGTTCTCCAGATAGGAATGCATATCATATATCGCCTCTTCGATCTGGTCGTACTCGAAGGTGGCACGCAGGCGACCTGCAATGCGCTCGACTTTGCCTGAGCGGGTATTTGTGGCTTTGGCGATAGATTGCAATGCGACCTGGATCATCGCGGCTGAAAAACGGATGGCGCGTGGTGATTCTTCATTAAAAAGAAGAAACTCTACAATTTTTTCAGGCTGAATCTGGGCGGTGTAGACCTTGCAATAGGCTTCAAAGGCGGCGCAAGAGCGTAAGAGGCCGACCCAGCTGAGATACTGCATATGGCTTATCGCGTCTGAAGCGTTCTCAGGCTCAGTATAGAGAAAAGCGCCAGTATAGACATCGAGAATCGTCGCGGTAGCGGTAGCGCGTTCCATAAAACGTCCCAGGCGAATAAAGTGCCAGCCTTCACTATGATTTATCGTGGCATCAGTCAGGCCCTGAACAAATTGGACGCCTTCTTTAACGCTGGCCAGAAAGGCGTGTGGTTCTGCATACCACATCTCCTCGATGGTAGTACGTTTGATTTGCAGGTAGAGGCGATTAATATGTTCCCACATCTCAGAACTGATCTGTTCGCGGACCTGGCGAGCATTTTCGCGAGCAGCATCAATGCAAGAGACAATAGAAGTTGTCTGTGATGCATCAAAGGTAAGCATCTGGGTCATGCTATAGGCATCATCGATCTCTTCTGCTTCGGCAACGGGTACGCGCAAACACGCACGCAGCAGTTGCCAGCGTTGGCTGGTATATTCAGGGCTCTGATCGAGCATCTGCTGCAAATTCACATCGATAAGCCGGGCCGTATGTTCGGCCCGTTCCAGATAGCGGCTCATCCAATACAGATTATCGGCTACGCGCGAAAGCATATGTCCTCCTCTTCTGTCTCCCTTTACTCATTCAAAACCCAGGTATCCTTGCTACCACCACCTTGCGAAGAATTGACCACAAGCGATCCGCGCTTCAAAGCCACCCTCGTCAGGCCGCCGGGAACCACCGTGACGTGGTCATCGCCGTAGAGAATAAATGGGCGCAGGTCAACATGGCGAGGCTCGATCTGACCTTCAAGAAAGCAGGGCGTGCGTGAAAGCGCAATAGTGGGTTGGGCAATATAGTTGCGTGGATCGGCCAGGATGCGCAGGCGGAAGTCCTCGCGTTGCGCCGCCGTACTGTAGGGTCCGATCAGCATTCCATAGCCACCGGACTCGCCAACAGCTTTGACTACCAGGGAATCCAGATGTTCAAGGACATAGCGGCGTTGGGACTCGTCGGAGAGCAGGTAGGTTTCAACATTCGGCAGAATTGGTTCCTCATTGAGATAGTAGCGAATGATCGCGGGAACGTAGGCGTAAAGGGCTTTATCATCAGCGACTCCGGTACCGATGGCATTGGCGAGAGCCACATTGCCAGCGCGATAGGCATTCAAGAGGCCGGGTACGCCGAGAGTTGATTGGGGACGAAAGGCGAGAGGGTCCAGGTAGTCATCATCGATGCGCCGGTAGATCACATCGACGCGATTGAGGCCACCGGTAGTACGCATATAGACAATATCGTTATGGACAATCAGATCGCGGCCCTCAACCAGTTCAATGCCCATCTGTCGCGCCAGGTAGGTGTGTTCAAAATAAGCCGAGTTATAGACACCCGGTGTTAGGAGGACGACAGTGGGATCGGGACGGCCTGTAGGTGTGAGCGAGACCAGCGTATTGAGGAGCTCCTGTCCATAGTGGTCGATAGAGCGAATGTCATAGCTGGCAAAGAGGGAAGGAAAGATGTGTTTCATCACTTCCCGGTTGGTGAGCATATAAGAGACACCGCTGGGGACGCGCAGATTATCTTCCAGGATAGCAAAAGAGCCATCGGGCAGGCGGATCAGATCGGTGCCAGTAATGGCGACATAGACATCATGAGGGACACGCAGGCCGCGCATCTCGCGGCGAAAGTGGCGGCAACTATAAATAAGGGAGCGAGGAATGATTCCCTCTGAGAGAATGCGCTCGTCGTGATAAATATCTTTCAGAAAGAGATTGAGAGCGGTAATGCGTTGCGTCAGACCCCGCTCAATTGTTGCCCATTCTGTGCTGGTAATAATGCGAGGCAGCAGATCATAGGGCCAGATCCGTTCGGTTCCCGCGTCAGAGCCATACACCGTAAAAGTGATACCCTGATTGAGAAACGCCAGATCTGCGGCCTGTTGGCGCTGCTCAAGCATCTCTGAAGGCATTTCCAGCAGGCGGTGAAACAGTTCCTGATAAGCAGGCCGTGTTTTCCCATGAGCATCAAACATCTCGTCATAGGCCATGTCGAGATAATAACTGGAGAAGGGAGGAGGTAGAGTGAACCGTCCGGATGCATCAGGTCGTAGCATAGGCTATACTCCAGGAGTAAAGAGGGACAAAAAACGCAAAAACCTCACACTACACGGTGTGAGGCGTCGTAGCCATAAGCGAGCGATCTTTGCTGAAAAGGAAATTTTATCTTTCATAATCATACCTAGCAAGGGGGTGAATTGTCAAGCTGAGCTAAAGTGAAACTCAAGCGAGTCATGGAACGTATCTAAAATCAACTCACTTTGCGTAACGGTTGTGTTCATCTCAAAGATGTTCTGGCGCGTCCCTTGTTTATGAGCTATAATGATAAGCATACGGCGTAGGAAGACCGTCTAGTGCACACGCTTTCACGATACACACTCTTCAGACCAGGGAAGGAAAAAACAAGTATGCACATTCGAGTTGGATGCGAATTTCGTTATGAGGCAACGTGGCCTACGCCCACAGTGATGCAGGTGGAACCTTACCCCTATGACGTGCAGAAGGTCGTTCGCGAAGAATGGCAGAACACACCAGATCTGCCTATGCATCTCTATCGCGATATCTATGGCAATCGCTGCCGAAGATTTGTGCTCCCGCCCGGTGAGCATGTGCTGCGCTATGATGCGCTGGTGAGCGTTGCCGATACCTTTGATGAATTTGCGCCCGATGCGGTGCAACATCCCGTTGAAGACCTCCCTGATGATGTACTGCTCTACACCATGCCAAGTCGTTTTTGTCTCTCCGACACGCTTTCTGATACAGCGTGGCAGTTGTTTGGCAATACGCAGCCGGGTTGGTGGCGTGTGCAGACTATCTGTGACTGGGTGCATAATAACATCCGCTTTCAATATGGTACCAGTACGCCACTCACTACCGCTCTTGATATCTATGAGCAGAAAGTGGGGGTCTGTCGTGATTTTACGCAGCTTGCCATCACTTTTTGTCGGGCTATGAACATTCCGACGCGGTACGTTTTCGGGTATATTCCAGATATCGGTGTGCCTCCTCCTGATGATCCTATGGATTTTTGCGCCTGGATGGAAGTCTATCTGAGCGGACGCTGGTGGACCTTTGATCCACGGAATAATACTCCACGTATCGGACGCGTCTTAATTGGACGTGGGCGAGATGCGCTGGATGTGGCAATGGTTACATCCTATGGTTCGCCGCGCCTGGTGCAGATGACCGTCTGGACGGATGAAGCAACGGCTGATGGCACGGTGATTACGCCTGTGCAAATTGCGAAGGATGAAGGTGCCGTTGTTACCCATTCAGCCGATACCGCTGCAAGTGAGCAGAACAAATAACACTGACGCCACTAGAGAGGACATCTCTGTTATGCACCAAAGCTCACTGGAGCTGGAAACGGCGATTGAAGCCGGCCACTGGTTCGACCATCAAAACGTGGAATGGTCGCGCGTGCGGCGTAGCCGTTATCTCATTCATCAGCATTTGCGTTATGACTATCCGGGTCCTATCTCCCAGCTGAATCAGCGCCTGATCATTTTGCCGCCTGAACGCTATGCGGACCAGGTGCGGATCGCCTTTCGTTTTGTAGTTTCAGCCTCAAGTGCTGAAACCACCTATCGGATGGACGAGTTTGGGAATTGCGAAATCAACACATTTGTGCCCCAGGTTAAGCAGCGTATCGATTTTGACACCTGGATTCTGGTCGAGCGGGCGGCACAGAAGCAGCGGCACATTTTGTCCTCAAGCTGGCTGACCGATCCGCGTCTGCTAGAGTCCTCGGCCCTGACGAAGCCGAACGACGAATTGCGCTGGATAGCCAGGACACTCATGAACGAAGGCAAACAGGGTCTGGATCTGGCAGAACGGATCATGAACTGGGTCTACCAACATTTTCAGTATGAGCATGATGTGACCGGTATTCGCACCACCGCTGTTGAGGCGTTGCGCCTGGGCAGAGGTGTGTGTCAGGATTATGCCCATATCATGCTTGTGCTCTGCCGCCTCTGTGGCTTGCCAGCCCGCTATGTTTCAGGGCATATGCTGGGAGAAGGTGGCACGCACGCCTGGGTGGAGGTGCTTGTGCCGGGTGAGCGAGATGGTACCGCGCTGGCCGTCCCTTTTGATCCCACCCATGATCGCCGAGCCAGTCTAAGTTATCTAACCATTGCCACCGGGCGCGATTACTTCGATGTTGCCCCCACTTCTGGTACCTATCAGGCGGCATATAGTGGTCAATTGTCAGGGCATAAACACGTAGGCCTGACGCTTTTGGAATATGCCGAAATGACGCTACAAGAAGAATAGTTTTATCCGACAGGGCAAGGAGGACAGGGAAGCACCCTGTCCTTTTTGTGTTGTGAGGTGAGCTTATTTCTTTCATAATAAATTCTTAGCACATTTTTGTTAGAAATATGGAGCTAGCTAGCAGAAATCCTAGAAAAAATCTGCATCGTATATACAGATGGCTTCAAGCTTGAGTTGAACGCGACATAAATGGCGACATTGGGAAAACAAATGCTAGACGAAAGTCTACCGTACGTATGCTGAATAGAACGAGCAATATGAAGTCAGACAAAGGAGCAGAGAGCGTTCTCATACTTCATATCGGCAGAAAGAGAGAGTTCTTTAGGGCGCTTGAGAAGACAGTTTGAAGGCTAGTAGGAAGAGGCAAGAGAGAAGGATCGTCTTATCGAGAATGATGAATGGGTATGTCCCTAAAAATAGGTAGGGATATTTGGGGATAGGATAGACATTTATAAGAGTTGTTTTGTGAATTAGATAAAAGATGAAAAGATAGTCATGGAAACATATTGAATTACTGTATATTTTATGATATAAGAAGTTGTCACAACAAATGTTTGACAATGTACAAAGTAAAAGAAAGCTATTGTGCTTAAAACGTAGGGAGGTAACACCATGTGGAATGCTGTTAGCACACCTTTTTGGAGAGGCGATCCTCCGGAGCCGGAGCCAGAACCGCCAATTCTCATCGGTCCTGACGACTCAGAGTACCCCATTTTTTCGCGCCATCGATAGTATTATCCTGGTCACTTGTAATCTGCTGGTCAGGAACCCCGGCTTGAAAACCGGGGCTTGTAGCTTCCCGCAAGGGGTGCTGTAGGCCCACACCTGTCCAGACCCAGCGAGCTCGCTCGCTACGTTACGGGAGAAACTAGGTACGTTGGGATGCTAGCCAGTCTCAACCGCTACGGTGCAGCATTAAACAGGTCTAAGGGTGAAGCCAGTGTGTTGCACGTTAAACCTCTCGATAACATCGTCGAGGCTCACATTACCTACGAAAGTAGAGGCTCATTTTGAGCAATGTCTTCGTTTTAGACACCTACGAGAAACCCTTAAATCCGGTTCATCCTGGTCGGGCGCGTTTGTTGCTCAAGCAGGGGAAGGCCGCAGTGTTTCGTCGCTATCCGTTTACCATCATACTCAAAGTTGAGGTTGTTGATCCGCAGCTCCACCCCTTACGCCTGAAACTTGACCCTGGCTCAAAGACAACAGGGATAGCCCTGGTGAACGATGCTTCAGGTGAAGTGGTCTTTGCAGCAGAGTTGACCCATCGAGGTCAGAAAATTACAACCGATCTGGAGAGCCGCAGAGGCGTACGGCGAGGAAGGAGAGCACGCCATACCCGCTACAGAAAGCCCCGGTTTGACAATCGCCGACGGGCGAAGGGCTGGCTGGCTCCCTCCCTTATGAGCAGAGTCTATAACACCCAGACATGGGTAAACCGCCTACGCAGACTCTGCCCAATCACCGCAATCAGTATGGAGCTAGTCAGGTTTGATATGCAGGCTCAGGAGCACCCCGATATCCAGGGACAAGAGTATCAGCAAGGCACATTAGCAGGATATGAACTACGTCAATACCTCTTAGAGAAGTTCAATCGCACCTGCTCGTATTGCGGCAAAAAGGCTCTCTCCTTGCAGGTTGAGCACATTGTAGCCAGAGCCAACGGGGGAACGAACAGAGTAAGTAATTTGTGTTTAGCGTGCGAGAAGTGCAATCTGGCAAAGGGAACACTCGCTATTGCCGTGTTCCTCAAGAAAAAGCCGGAACTCCTCAAAAAGATACTTGCTCAAGCCAAAGCACCACTCAAAGACGCCGCAGCCGTGAATGCAACGCGCTGGAAGCTTTTCGAGACACTTCAGGCAACGGGCTTGCCAGTCGAGTGTGGAAGTGGAGGCCGCACGAAGTTCAATCGGGTGACACGCCATCTGGAGAAAGCGCACTGGCTCGATGCAGCCTGCGTCGGTGCTAGTACCCCGCCTCTTCTCCTGGTGAGTCAAGTCAAACCGTTGCTTCTCACTGCGACAGGTCATGGAAGCCGCCAGATGTGCGCGGTAGATAGGTTTGGGTTCCCACGAACTGGCCCGAAAGGGGCAAAAAAGGTCAAAGGGTTTCAGACCGGGGATATGGTTCGGGCAGTGGTCACGAAGGGTGCAAAATCGGCACGTATGTTGGCAAGGTTGCCATTCGTGCAAATGGTTCATTCAATATCACTACCAAAGTAGGAAAAGTATCAGATGTGAGTTATCGCTATTGTACCCCCATTCAGAAAAGTGATGGATATAGTTATGCGCAAGCGGAGACAGCAAATCCTCCCCGGCTTGAAAGCGCGGGGCTCCCTTGCTGAGATCTGGTGGTGGAGATAAACAACAGCGTAGTTACTGGCGAAGGTGTCAGATGGCCCCGAAGGAAAAGCTTCCTTCGGGGCGTTATCTTTTCGGTTGACGCCTGTTTAGGATTGAAATGTTTAGGGTTGAAATGTTTAGGATTGAGAAAGCGCTTCTGCGGCCTCGCGTACTGAAAAGTAGGAGGTCTGGGGATGATGAACAATGATTGCCATTGTGGACTGTTCGGGATTGAGCTGGAAGGCTTCGGTCAGCTCAACACCAATAGTCTCACGAACTGGTAACAATTGGAAGACGCGTTCGTGGTCTTCCAGATCAGGAATTGCGGCGTAGCCCCAGCTATAGCGTCTCCCCTGCGGCTCACTGAGACCCAGTTCGCGGCGGACAAGACGATTGGTGTACTCCGCCAGACCTTCAGCCATTTCAACGCCCAGACCGTGAGTAAAATAGGCCTCGGCATACTTGCCCTCTTGTTGCAAATGATCCACAAACGCGCTGGCGCTGGCTCCCATTGTGACGACCTGCAATGCCACGACATCGACCTTCCCGCTTTCAACCGAGGAGAAGTAGTCGGCCAGGCAGAGTCGTTCGTTCGCGCTCTGGCGGGGAAAGCGGAAGCGGGTGACTTCATTGCGGGAGCCATCGCGCTGATAGGCTTTGTAGTCATAGACGAGAAGCGTATTGCCCTGAGACTGGCAAGGGAAGTAGCCATACACAGCTTTAGGTTGGAGATAACGCTGCTGGCGAGCTTCACGTAACATACGAGCCAGGCGAGGCTCGAAATCCTCCGTCACCAGGCGCTGGAACTCCTCGCCATGTGCTTTGCCGCCCCAGTGCAGACGATACAGCGTCTTAAAATCCATACACTCGGCCACATCCTCCAGGCCAAGACGGTCAAGCACGCGTGGACCCCAGAACGGCGGCTGGGGAAGTACCGAGAGGGGGGTGATACGTGTGGAACGTGTCTCATCTGTAGCTACAACTTTAGCTTCCTCGTTCTTTCCAGCTTTACGCTGTCGCTCTTTCAGGGCCTCTTGTTGGATGCGTTGTACGAAGCTAGAGCGTTCTTGAGACGAGTTCGTCAACTTATCAATGATATCCAGACCCTCAAAAGCGTCGCGTGCATAGAAGACGCCGGGCTTATAAGAAAGCGGCGTCGAATCGGGTGTCTGCTCATCGACGAAGAGAATGCGGCGACCAAACGAACGGTTAATAGCGGCACCGCCGATAATCACCGGAAACGTCAGATCCCGCTTATAGAGCTCTTTCACACACAGCGGCATCTGCTTTGAGGTACTCACCAGCAGAGCCGAGAGGCCAATGGCGTCCGCTTGCACCTCAATCGCTTTATCCAGAATCGTATTGAGCGGGACCTGTTTGCCGAGATCGTAGACGGTATAGCCGTTATTGCTCAAGATCGTATTCACCAGATTTTTGCCGATATCGTGAACGTCACCGAAGACAGTCGCGAGGACGATTTTGCCTTTGGTATAGCCCTCTTTCTTCTCCAGGTACTGCTCCAGATGTGCCACCGCTCGCTTCATCACCTCGGCTGATTGCAGAACAAAGGGCAGAATTAACTCGCCCGCGCCGAAGCGATCACCCACATCTTTCATAGCTGGCAACAGGACAGTATTCAGGACATCGACAGCGACCTCTCCGGTGGTAGTCTGTTGCTCGCTGACCCGCTCACGAATAACTTCATCGATGAGTTGCTCAATCCCCTCTTTGCGGCGATGGAGAATCTGCCAGTGAATGCGTTCAGCAACGGTCATGCCCTCAGTAGGATCGACTTTGGTGTTACTATCCTGTTGTTGGGGACCGTGAGCCTCAAAATAGGCAATATAGCGAGGGAGTGCATCGGCGCGGTTAAAGATCAGATCTTCCGCGAGCTGGCGAGCCTCCGCTTCAATCTCTGCATAGGGAGTAATATGGACTGGATTGACTATTGCCATATCCAGACCAGCTTTAACGGCGTGAAAGAGGAAGACGCTATTAAGCACGGCACGGGCATGCATCTTGAGGCCGAACGAGAGATTGCTGACGCCAAGAATAGTCATGACACCGGGGAGTTCCTGTTTAATACGGCGAAGGGCATCGAGTGTCTCAATGGCTCCGCGCTGTTCTTCTTCCAGACCAGTCGTAATCGGGAGGGTAAGCGGATCGAAGATGAGTGCGGTAGGTGGAAGATTATATTCTTGCACGCAGAGATCATAGATTGCGTGTGCAATCTCCAGCTTGCGTTCAACCGTGCGGGCCATCCCCTTTTCGTCAATCGTCAGGGCCACCACGGCGGCTCCATGCTCAAGGGCCATAGGAAGCACATCATCGATACGTTTGCGTCCAGATTCCATATTGACTGAATTGAGGATGCAGCGTCCAGGGGCGATCTCCAGGGCCGCTTTCATCACATTGGCCTCGGTACTATCGATAACGAGAGGCGCTTCAATGCCCATTGAGAGCTTCTTGACGAGGATACCCATCTGTTCAGCCTCGTCAGTGCGTTCTGTAAGGGCCACCTGGACATCCAGGACGTGTGCGCCCCCCTCGACCTGTTCGCGGGCGATAGCCAGGAGCGTATCATAGTCATCGCCGAGCAGCGCCTGTTTCGCTTTGCGGCTCCCCGTCGAATTGACGCGTTCTCCCACCAGCAGGGGGGAGGATCTTGTTGCATTGAGACGGAGCGGATCGCGCTAGAGGCGAAGGGCGGGATGATACGGGTAAAGTCTTTTTGAAGGATATTCTGATCGGCGATAGGGCGAGGATGGCGCGGGGCGTTGCGGCAGGCCTGAACGATAGCGCGTAGATGCTCATGGCTATTGCCACAACAGCCGCCGATAATATTGACACCGAAATCGGTCACAAACTCCCGTAAAGCCGCCGCCATTGGCTCAGGCTCCATTGGATAGACCGCCTGACCATTTACATTTAAAGGAATGCCAGCATTAGGGATCGTCGAAATCGGCAAGGGACAATACTCCGAGAGATAGCGCACAGGCTCGCGCATATAGTCTGGACCAGTGGAACAGTTGAGACCAATGATATCAACACGTAGCGAGGTCAGCGTAGTGACCACAGCGGCAATATCAGTCCCCAGGAGCATACGGCCACTGGTATCGAGAGAGACCTGAGCCTGGATCGGGACGGTTCGTCCCACCTCGCGCATAGCGCGGCGCATCCCGGTGATAGCGGCCTTCACTTCGAGAATATCCTGGCTGGTCTCGATCAAGAGAAGATCGACGCCGCCCTTCAGCAGGGGAACGCTCTGTTCATGAAAAAGTTTCGCCAGTTGTTGATACGTAATATTGCCCAGGAGAGGATCGCTGGAAGAGGGGAGCATACCTGTTGGGCCGACAGAGCCGGCAACGAAGCGCGGTTGTGCGGGAGTGCTATAAGCATCGGCGAGGCGACGTGCGAGCTGGGCCGCAGAATAGTTAATCTCATAGGTATGCTGCCCAAGACCGTACTCGTCCAACTTCAGATGGCTAGCGGTAAAGGTATCGGTTTCTAAGACATCACAACCCACCTCAAGAAAACCGGCATGGATCTCCTCGATGACCTGGGGTTTTGTCATAATAAGATACTCATTACAGCCCTCGGTAGTTGGTCCGCCGTAGTCCTCGGCAGTTAACTGATAACGTTGAATATTCGTGCCCATAGCGCCGTCAAAGATCAAGACACGCTCTGCCAGGGCCTCAAGATAGCGACTCATCAACCCTCCTGGTTCCTCCCGGATAAACGCTGATAGCTCAACTCAATGAGAGGAGATAGTTTGTTCTTTCTAATGTACCATAAATATATTACCTGATGGTAAATTATGCCGCAGAATTGGGCAATGTAATATCGAGATAGCGGGCAGTAGAGTGTGGAGTAGGGATAGTCTCGTGATCTTCAATCATGCCCTGGAGGTGCATTTCAATAGCTTTTTGCATATTCTGTTCCACCTCTTCCACTGTATCACCGACTGCTGTGCATCCTGGTAGATCAGGGGAATATGCACCATAGTTTTCGCGGCCTTTTTCAAGAATGATAAGAAATCGATACATCTTCTAATTCCTCTCTTCCATTATACCATGTCTTTAAGAGATCAAAAACAATCTGCTTCCTTCATTTCTTGAAAAGTACTTTTCTATACGACTAGAACTCCATTTCTGTCGTATTATCGCATATTTATGATACGTCTTTAGCGGAAAAGCGAAAAAGAATCAGGTACAATAGAAAAAGACCTTTCTCACAACGGCTTTGTGTATGTGCGACGATGCATTTGAGAAAAGACCCTTGTAACAAATCTTTGTAGCTCATGCGTATTACAAAAACAATTGCTGAGTGGATACCTGAGCCTTTGCGGAACGAAGGAGACTGTTATGTCAACGCGTTTTACCCTGGGAATCGAGGAAGAATTTCAACTCGTCGATGCGCGAACCGGCGAACTGAGTTCTCGTGCGCCCCTTATTCTAGAAAAGGGAGCGGCATTTTTTGGTGAAAAGATCAAGCCAGAGATGTTGCAATCGACCATTGAATTAATCTCGGATGTCTTGCCAGATATTCACGTTGCACGCAGAGAGCTGTATGAGGCGAGAACGCAACTGGTGAAATATGTGGAAGAGGAAGGGCTGGCGTTGATTAGCGCGGGGACCCATCCCAGTTCTGACTGGCAGGATCAGCTTGCCAGCGAGGGAGAGCGCTATGTTGAGCTGGCGCAGGAATATCGCGATGTGGTGTTATCTGATTTGATTTTTGGTCTGCATGTGCATGTAGGGCTGGGGATAACGAACTGACGGTTAAGATCTTAAACCAGGTGCGCACCTGGTTGCCTCATCTGATCGCGCTCTCATCCAATGCCCCTTTCTGGGTTGGTCGTATGACCGGTTTAAAATCGTATCGTTCGGTGCAGTGGAAACGCTTTCCCCGAAGTGGTATTCCACCGATTCTCAGTTCTTATGCCGCATTTGAGCAGCATGTGCAGCAACTGGTTGAGATGGGGGCAATAGATGATGGCAAAAAAGTCTGGTGGGATGTACGTCCACATACCTACTTTAAAACCATCGAATTTCGTGTCTTTGATATGCCTCTGACGATAGAGGATACCCTGGCGCTGGCTGCGCTCTGCCAGGCACTGGTTGCCACTCTGGTTGCTTTGACCGAGCGGGGAGAGCAGGTGCCGATTATTCAGAGCGCGTACATTGAAGAGAATAAATGGTGGGCGTTGTTGAATGGTCTGGATGCCAGAATCTATGATTTTGGACGAAAAGAGCGTGTTTCTATGCGGGACGCCATACGCGACCTGCTGGATTTCGTAGGGGAGCAGGCGGAAGTGCTGGGTTGTCAACAAGAGATACGGCATCTTGCGCATCTGGTAAATAGCCCTGATGGTACTGGAGCAGACCGTCAGATTGCGATCTATGAAGCAACGAAGGATACCACGCGTGTCATCGATTTTTTGCGAGCGCAGACCTTGCTAGGTATAGTTTCTAGTAGAGCGAGTGCATAGCGAAATAATCGTTGTATAGTGTTTGCTAGAGAAGCAGAGGTAAAGTAGCTAGAGATGGAGCGAGCAGGCGGGCAAAGATAAGCTCCGCATCCTACCAGGATGGTGTGATCTGGCCAATGGACTGTGCCAGAGCAGGAATGCATCGCTCTGTGAGAGCTATACGTAGAGAAAAGAAAGAGTTATGAGAGAATAAAGAAGTAGTTTTCAGGCGAAAGGGTGGTAATGTGATGGTTGATCGATTTACGCTGGGAATCGAAGAAGAGTTTCAGATCGTCAAGAGCAAGACGGGCGAACTTTGTTCGTGTGCGCAGAGCATTCTGGAAAAAGGCGCTCCCTATTTTGAGGAGCAGATCAAGCCAGAGATGTTGCAATCGACGGTAGAATTCATTTCCAGCGTTCTTCCAGATATGACGGCTGCACGTACAGAATTATCTACCTCGCGTGCGCTTCTAGCACGGCTAGCTCAAGAAGAGGGTCTGGCTCTGATAAGTGCAGGGACCCATCCTTCCGCGCACTGGCGAGACCAGGAACGGACTGAGCGAGAGCGTTATAGTGAGTTAGAAGAAGAGTATCAGGATGTAGGGCGCTCAATTTTGATCTTCGGTCTGCATGTGCATGTTGCCGTAGAGGATAGTGAGGTCGCGATCAAAGTGATGAACCAGGTCCGGAGCTGGCTACCACAGATTCTGGCGCTCTCGACCAACTCACCTTTCTGGGCTGGACATCTCACAGGAATCAAATCCTACCGCTCGGTTGTCTGGAAGCGTTTTCCGCGCAGTGGGATGCCAGAGATCTTTAGTACACGAGCACATTTTGACCGTTATGTGCAGGATCTCATCGATATGCACTGTATCGACGATGGCAAAAAAATCTGGTGGGACATACGTCCGCATCCCTACTTTAACACGCTAGAATTCCGCATCAACGATATGCCGGGCACGATTGAAGATACACTGGGGATAGCGGCGCTGTGCCAGGCACTGGTGGCGAAGCTGGTACGTGTGCATGAACAGGGCCAGGAAGTGCCGATTTTTACGCGTGATTACATTGATGAGAACAAGTGGCGGGCCATGCGTTACGGTCTCGATGCGGAGGTGCTGGACTTCAGGAAAAAACGCACCCTGAGTATGCGTAGTGCTTTACATGAGACACTAGATTTTGTGGATGATATTGTTGATGAGCTGGGAAGTCGGCGAGAGATAAACTATCTTCGCGCTCTGCTGGATGATCCGCAAGGTACAGGTGCGGACAGGCAGATTGCTGTGTATCATGAGAGCAACGGGAAGCTCGAAGCTGTAAACCAATTTTTGCAGGAACAGACCATGCAGGGGATCTCGTTAGAAAGCGCAGATCTTTCTCAGAATGTTCTGCGCTTCAAAATGTATGCACCCACTTAGTAGATGTTTGAGCACTGAAAGATGTGCAACCGACAGTTACGAGTTGGCAATTCTGGCGATGCTTGTACAGAAGCGCTCAAGCTCGTCCTCGCTATTATAGTAGTGGACTGAAGCGCGAACCATCGCCGTCAGGTCGCGGTCTTCAAAGTCCAGGCGTGTCCCGTTGCGTTCGCTGACCGAGACATTAATATGCTCAGCAGCGAGCTGCTGGCGAATCGTCTCTGGCTCAACGCCATCGACAGTAAACGTAACGATGCCACATTGTGTTGTGCCGCGATCATGGACAACCACGCCAGGAAGCGTACTAAGCTGGGAACGGAGCTGATAGGCGAGCGACTTGATACGCCGCCAGGTTGTTTCTACATTGCAGGCAAGGGCATAATCGATAGCCTTGCCCAGACCGATCTTGCCAGCATAATTGGTCTCCCAATTTTCAAAGCGGCGAGCATCTGAACGAATTTCATAGCGGTCCCGTGCCACCCATTGCGCGGCATGCATATCAAGCATAGGGGGCTCAAGCTGTTCAAGCAGGCCCTGGCGGACGTAGAGAAAGCCCGTGCTGCGCGGTCCACGGATATATTTGCGGCCAGTCGTGGAGAGCATATCACAGCCAATTTTTTGGACATCAATTGGCATCTGGCCTACAGATTGACAGGCATCGAGGAGATAGAGAATGCCAGCCTCGCGCGCGACCTGCCCGATCTCAGCAGCGGGATTAACCAGGCCACCTCCGGTGGGGACATGGGTGATAGCGATAAGCTTAACATGTTCATCGAGCATGGAGCGCAGAGCAGAGATTGAAAGCTGGCCGTAGGTATCATTAGGGATCGGCTCGATGCGAGCACCTGTCTTTTTAGCCACCTGGAGAAGCGCGATATAGTTGCTAGCATATTCAGCTATCGACGTGAGGATGCGGTCTCCTGATTTAAACGGGATAGAATAAAAGGCCATATCCCAGGCGCGAGTGGCATTTTCCACAATTGCAATCTCATCGCGCTGGCAATGAATAAGCTCGGCAGCAGCGTCATAGACATGTTCGATGGTCTCATGTGCCTGTTCAGCCGCCTCATAGCCGCCGATTTGGGCCTCAAGTTGGAGATGGGCGATAGTAGCGGTGAGGACAGGTTCGGGCATGAGAGAAGAGCCAGCGTTATTCAGGTGGAGAACATGGGCGCAGCCTGGCGTTTCAGCCCGCACACGTTGAAGGTCGAATGGCATATTGTATCCTTTGTTCACGTCTAAGAAGAGAGTAGTAGAGATTGTATGCCCTTTGATTGTAGAAAGTTGCTTATGTTCTTGTCAAGCATGCCATATGGATAGTATTTCTTATAGTCTGAATAGAGAAGTATCTGCCAAAGTTGCTTATTTCACATCTTGAATGAGGGTTATATCCTATCTTCCCAGGCTGTTTTACAGTAATCTACAGATAGAGCAGACAGGACTCTTGAAACTCTCTCTCTAGAGAACCCATCTCTTCTCAGAATACTGAAATAGCTGATGCCAGGAAAGAAGGCGCTATGCTCACGGGTCAAATTTTTCTACAACTCATTGTTATTTTATTTGCGGTTCAGGTATCTGGTTTTTTCTGTAAATTTATTGGTCAACCCTGGGTGATAGGAGAAATCCTGGAAAGAGTCTTTGACGCTAGGGACGTTGATGAATACACGGGGGCTGGTTGAATTGATCTTGCTCAACATCGCGCTGGATCTGAAGGTAATTTCAGCAACCTTCTTCGCAATGTTGGTGATTATGGCGATAGTGACAACCATGATGGCACCACCCATTGCTGTTCTTCCTGGGATATCGACGGAAGAATGTGCGGGTGCAAGAAGGACAAGAAGACAGTGTGGAGTCATTGGAGAATAGTCCTGCCAATGAGTTTTAAATTACAATTTATCTCTGGCAGAACAGTCGTTGGGAGAGGTTTTTGATGCGAAGATATAATCTGTGTATTCTTGGGTTTGGGAATATTGGGCGGGCGCTGGTGGCGTTGTTGCTGGAGAAGCGCGAAGAGTTGCGGACCCGCTATCAGGTGGAGTGGCGATTGACGGGTGTGGCGACGCGGCGTCTGGGCTGGCTTGCCAATGCAGAGGGGCTGGATGGAGAGGCGTTGCTGCGTGGGGAAATTTCTGAGCAGGACGTAGTGAAAGATGGCGATGTGCGGAGCTGGTTAGAGATGGCTCAGGCCGATGTCTTATTTGAACTTTCTTCTTTGAACGTTGAGACAGGTCAGCCTGCGATAGCGCATCTGCAAGCGGCCCTGGAGCGCGGGGCATATGCAATTACGGCAAATAAAGGTCCCGTGGTTCATGCCTATGCCGAACTGATGGCTCTGGCTCAGCAGCACCAGACGCGTTTTATGCACGAGGGGGCGGTCATGGCGGGAGCGCCGATTTTTGCGCTGTTTCGAGATAGCCTGCCGGCGGCGAAGCTCCTGAGCTTTCGTGGTCTGCTCAATTCCACCTCGAACGTTGTGCTGACAGAGATGGAGCAGGGCAAGACATTTGCAGAAGCTGTGAAGGTTGCGCAGGAACTGGGCATTGCCGAGACTGATCCGAGCAATGATGTAGATGGCTGGGATGCCACCGTCAAACTGTGTGCGTTAGCGACAGTTTTGTTTGGCGTCCCCTTGAAACCAGGCGAAGTAGAACGTGAGAGCATACGCAATCTGGATGTAGCAGCGTTGCAGGTTGCAAATGCGCAAGGAAAAACATATCGAACCGTAGGACGGCTGGAGCGAATAGGAGAGAGCGTACGGGCCAGTGTGCGTCCAGAATTATTGGACATGAATGATCCTCTGGCGACGGTCAGTCCCGCCTCACTTGTCTCGCACTTTGAGCTGGATGTTATTCCAGGCTTAACAATGATCTTACATGCCCCTACCGATTTGGATATGCCGCGCACAGTTGCCTATGATGTGCTGGCAGATTGGTTGAGAGCCTGTGTTTCTTTCTTTCAATCCTCAATAGGTCAGAAGAAATTGCAGCAAAGCCCATGATCTCTGGGCAGATAAGTGCCAGAATAGCAGATAGCGCGTTGTAATGCAACACATAACTTTTCTACTTTTCTAAAAAATAGTGTGTTTATGTACTGGTAATGCAGGAGCGAAGCGCATAGATTGTAGATGGAGGCGCAAGCGCAGGATGAGTTGTTGCTAGCAACCATCCTGCGTTGATCTTTTAAGATAGGTACTAAGATGGTAGGCCGATGACCTGCATGTCATGGGGATGTTCTACGGTGAAGCGATACTCCAGTTTTTGTTCAGCGTGTGCCGGTAAAGTAAAGCGCCATTTCAAAATCTCCAGTTTATCGCGTTCTGCGGGCGCGGGCTGGATACTCTGAATCCTGACTTTGACGCGTTCATGCTGGGAGACTGGCAGATGATCGAGCACCACAATCTTTTTGGGTGTGGCCGTATAGTTGTGAACGGTGATGCGGTAGGCATAGGTGGTTATGCGCAGATCGCGTTGGAGAATGCTCCCCTTATCAACGCCGCGTTCGAGAGGCTCACGTTTGACCTTGATACGATCATCAATGCCCAGGAAGATCTTAAACTCCTCCGTAGGAGCGATCTGTTGAATGCGGCTGGTACCCACATATTCGCCACTGAGAAAGATATTTGTCTCACCTGCCAGCAGAACTTGTTCAGTCGTATTCGTAATAGTTGCACGCATATGGGCATTCTCTTCAATCGCTGGAGCGGTAACATAATCGAACTCACAAGGGAGCGTATCGCGGGCAATCGTCGTTTTATGCGGCGAGTTATCAGAAGGAATATTCACCGAGCGGCCAACACGAAAGATCAGGGAGGTTCCAGCTTTTTCAATCGTAGTTGTAGCAACAGCGGCGGCAGGCATGGGTGCAGAGGCTGCTACAGGCATATCCGGCATCGTATCGTCATGCCCGAAGAGTTCTTCACCATTCTGGTCTTTGTACAAATATTTTGTCTGGGCACCGCCTGTTGAAGACATAGCACGCATCATAACATGAGGCAACTGGGGTTGGCGCGTTGTGAGATACCACGGTTGCAACTCTGGTAAAACTGCGGCAAGGCTGGGGCGTGCTGTCGAGAGGGCGAGCTGGGCATTTTCCCAGCGTTCACCAGTTTTTTGCTGAACCATACCGATATAGGTGATTTCTACCTCGCCTTTCCCGCCCTCGTCGGGTTGTACGCGTACATCATATTGAGGATACCAGGAAGCATTCATAATCAGGTAAGAGAGTTCAAGCAGGAATGTTCCTCGTTCAGCCAGCTCAATAGTAACTATAACGGCGGTGCGGTCAACCACCCCATTGCCTTGCTTTTGAGCAAGCTCACGCTTCTTTGCATCAAGATTTCTGCTGGACTTGCTTGAACTGAACTTCAATATTCTGAGCTGCTTGTGCATCTTGCAATGCCTGATCACTGGCGAAACGGAAGAAATCTGCACAATCCTGAGGTTTCATCTGTCCCCGTGAGAGGCCACGCGCGAAGTCACGAGATTCATCACCCAGTGCTCGTAGCCAGCGGCGGCGGTCATTGAGAGCATCCTGGCGTGCTTTAAGCACTTGAAAATTTTGGGTAAGAATATCTATCTCAGTTTGCAGCGTCAGCAATTCTGTTTCAGGTGGGCGGCTATGGAAGGCTGTCGTGATATCGACATTCAGGATACGCGTCTTCTGGGGGCCGCGTCCAGAAGCACGCAGTGATTCGCGAATAAACTGGGGGAGATTATTGACACGTATCTCATGTTCGCCAGCCGCGAGTTTGAGCTGGCCCTGGCGGGTAATCAGCGCTCGATCACTATAGACAGTGACATCATAAATAGGTGCATCCAGTTCAGGCATTTTATTCTCCTTCACCACAATCTGGTGGTGGATCAACTCAGTATGGTAGTTCGTACAAGAGATACGAACCACCAAAGAAATGTGGATTATTTTTCATAGAAATGAGTAACTCTCTATTGGTTCAAGATATCAAGCGGATATCCAGACCAAAAACCTTCTCTGGTCTTGCAAGCACTCTTCCAGGTTATATGCCTCCATTGCAATCCCCGCGAGAGAAGCCTTTGCTGCTCTCTTCGTCGCCTCTTGTTTCAGTTGAAGCAGGTCGAGATTAACATTGCCCGCGAAGATGCCACTGCTTATAAATGGCGGATAGCAGCCAGTCATGCAGGCAATAGGGAGGCGAAAAAGTTCTGAGAATAAGCGAAAAAGTTGTTCGTAAGCTGGACCATCAATTTTCAGCACAATATGGTCAACGCGCTTAATGATAGGTTTGGTCTGTTGCATTATGATCTCTTTAGTTTAGGAACCTATTTCCTGGAATAGAACTATGGTGGGTAGATTTCTTTTAGTATAGAGCATAATAACACGAATTGTTAGTTATACAATCTCTCGTCTGATTGCTTGAGATATGGTGGCAAAGACATCTTTTAAGAATAGGCAAGGACCTTGCATTTAATGCAAGGTCCCGAAAAGATCTAGCTGGCTGGGAAGAAGGGGCCAGATTCCGCAATTGGCTCAGGCTACATCGATTTTATCGAAATCGGGAGCCCAGGCCGAGCTATTGGAGAATGTAATCGTATTGTTACCAGCATTCAAATTGACCGATATATTCATCGTAACAACCTCAGTCCAATCGCCCGTAGCAGGGAAACTGACGGTGAGGGCTGAGCCGCCATTGATGCTAATGGAGGCTGTACGTGATGTACCGATACCGTAGGGAGAGCTATCACCATTGATGTACGAGATCACAAGTTTGTGGCTACCAGCGCTGCTTACGTTGACATTGTTAAACTGAAGCGTACCATTGCCGCCGCCGCCATTGCCGACGTTGCCAACCAGTGAGCCGCCTGAACAGGTGCTACAAGTTCTGATTACCGAGCTTCCTCCTAATGTATTACTAGAAGATTCTGCTTCATAGCTGGAGAAATTGCCGCCAGGAAGGGCAGACAACTTATCGAAGTCAGGAGCCCAGGCACTGCTATTGGAGAATTTGATCGTATTGCTTCGCGCATCGAGATAGACAATAAGTTTCACCGTGCCGATAACTGGATTTCTGCCAGGTTCCTCCTGCCGAAGGGAAATTGACAGTAGTAGCAGCCGCGCCATTGACGCTCATAGAAGCCGTGCGGGCAGTGGTGTCCGCGTTGACGTAAGAGATACTAATAAGTTGGGGACCGGGGAGATTGGTCTGGATATTGTTGAACTGAAGCGTACCATTGCCGCCACCGCCGTTGCCAACATTCTGAACGTCCTTTCCACCGGAACAAGTGGTACAACTGGCGACTGTAGCACTTCCGCCTAAAGTATTGGCAGAGGACTCCGCTTCGTAGACGGTCTGTGTGGCCTCTGAGCCACTGATCTTCAACATCGTAACGCCATGAGAGGAGACCGAGGCAGTGTAGCTATTAGAGAAGCCGCCCAGATTGCTGTGAGTCCATAAGTCGCGCACCTGTGCACTGCCAGTCGTCAGGCCGAGATCGCTCCAGTTCACTGTAATATTGGCGGTTGCAGAGGTGCGATTCAGCAGGGCGACAGCTCTTTGCCCTGAAGTACTGAGAACCTTTGACCAGACTTGCAGGCCGATAGTTGGTTCGCTCACTTTCGTCGCTTGAAGACCGAGAGCGTCCTGATCGACGGCGATGACATCACTGTTAGTGAGAATCGTCTGTGTGGCACTCGACATCGTCGTAATATCGTTGCCTGCTAACAGTGGAGCGCCGGAGATGGCCCAGAGACTGAAGTGGGACTGGCTTTCGGTTGCGCTGATACCCGAAGCGCCGACCTCCATCATATCGGGATCATTATAGCTACCGGGAGCCTGAGCATCGGGATGAAGGGTCGCGCTATCAAAATTCTTCAAAATATCCGTCCAGGCAACGCTGCCCTGAGTGAAACTAATATCATTGGAGGTGCGCCAGGCATTGCCGGTAGTTGGTCCCCAGTTCCAGGGATCTGCCAGGCCCCACTCGCAGATACTGAAGCCCATAGGATGGCCGGTTTGAGCAGTAGCTTTCGCGATAGAATCACGGATCTGAGCGTATTGCGTGGCCTGATTAAGATTCTGCGTCACGCCGCCGCACCAGTCAACCTTTACATAATCGAAGCCCCATTGCTCGAATTGCAGCATATCCTGATCGTAGTGGCCATAGCTACCCTGGTTATTGCCGCCGCAGCCATTGGTCCCGGCATCGGTGTAGATACCAGCTTTCAGACCTTTACTATGGATATAGGTGGCGACAGCTTGCATACCGCCGGGCCATTTTGTCAGATCGACAGTAATATTGCCGTTGGCATCGCGTGTGCCGCTCCACCAGCCCTCGTCGGTATTGACATATTGGTATCCTGCGGCTTTCATACCGCTGCTCACCATTGCATCGGCGGCGGCCTCAATAATAGATTCATTAATATTGGCGAAATGGGCATTCCAGCTAGACCAGCCCATAGGGGGAGTAAGCGCCTGGCCGTTTGCCACTGCATGGACTGATAGTCTGGTATAACCGAAGAAAGAAAGAGCGCCAATAGTAATCAGGAGAGACGCGAGAAGGAGTGTGCGCATACCAGTATTGAGTTTGCCGATCCCGCGTTTTTGGGATGATTTTTGATTTTCAGGAGTAGTGGTTCCGGGAGTAAAAAATTTGTTGTTGTCAGTTGTTGTCTGCACTGTGATCGTACCTCCCTGTCCGATCTTGCCTTCTTCTTTGGAAAGGCAGGAAAAGAAAATAAATAGTGGGTTATACATAAGAGAACCGCATAATAAAGAATGAGCGGCACAGTACAGGATGTCCCCTTGTCCATATGTCAGGGTGTCTTAATTTGTATCAGAGAGAGTGAGAAGTAAATATTTTGCGAAATTGCTGGATATCCTGAGATGGTAGCAAATTCTTCATTTAAAAGTGATACCAGGAAACCTAAGTGGGGAAATAGTAGAGCATGTGAGGATCTTTGTTGCGATACTGCATTGTAAAATCTCAACTTCCTATTTTTAGTGGTGTTTCTAGTATAGATGCTAAACTCAAGAATGTCAATGCGCATTTGTGCAGATTTACTTCCGAAACGTGCATAAAGTTTGAGCATGTGAATAAATCTTACTTGATGAGTAGTGAGTATCAGAGTTTTGAGTACTACTTTTTGACAGGGCTAAAAGAATAAGGTAATGTACATATGTTCAAAACGTTATATTCTGTCGCGACAGGTAGAAGAGGGAAGCGAGTATGCCATCGCCCGCACGGAAACAATATTTGCAGATCAAAAGTCAATATCCTGATGCTATTCTGATGTACCAGGTTGGGGATTTTTACGAGACATTTGACGAGGACGCGTACACTACCTCGCGTGAACTTCAGATCGTGCTCACCAGTCGCTCCTATGGAGTGGATGGTGATCGCGTGCCTCTGGCTGGGATACCTCTGCACGCTTTAGAAAATTATGTCGGAAAATTGGTTGCCAGAGGTTTTAAAGTTGCTATTTGTGATCAGGTGGGCGAGGTTGGCAAGGGGATTGTAGAGCGGGCAGTTACGCGCATTTTGACGGCTGGAACCCTCTCCGAGCCCAATCTTTTGCCGGTGAGACTGAATAACTATCTGGTGGCGATTGCCTCTGGCCGTATGCAGACGGGGCTGGCCGCAGTAGATGTAAGCACGGGCGAATTTCTCGTGACGTGGTTCCCGCGAGAAGAGCTGCCTGTTGCGCTAGATGCCGAGCTACAACGGCTAGCCCCGGTAGAGTGTTTGCTGTTGGAAGGGAGCGCCACGGATGCCTATCAGTTTCCCTCGAAGACCGTCACGATCACCCGTTGTCCAGAATATTTTTTTCAATTTGAGGCCGCGCAAAGTCGGCTCTGTCGCCAGTTTGGCGTGCAATCGTTAGAGGCATATGAATGTACGCAATCGCCCCAGGCGGTCTCAGCAGCCGGGGCGATTGTGGCTTACCTGGAAAAGATGAATGCGGCGCTGTTGCCTTTGCTGACCGGTCTGCGTAGTTATCGCACAAACAGTTATATGATTCTGGACGCGCATACGCAGCGGAATCTAGAGCTCTTGCAGGGGACGCGGAGCAACACGCCGCAGGGGAGTCTGCTCAACGTTTTAGATAGAACCATTACGCCGATGGGGGCGCGGCATCTGCGCAAGACGATTACGCAGCCGCTGCTGGACTTCAGCGAGCTTTCTGAGCGTTTAACTGCGGTCGAAGAGCTGTACGAGAGTCCGGCCCTGCGCAGTCGTTTCACGATGAATCTTCAGGGGCTAGGAGATCTGGAGCGCATTGCTGGAAGAGTGCGCCAGGGGACAGCCGTGCGCAATGAGGTACTGGGGCTGGGGAAATATCTACATACGATGCCAGTACTACGCGAGATTCTGGCGGGTTGTGAGTCTCCCCTGTTGCAGCAGTTGTCAGAAGAGTTAGATGCCTGTCCGGATGTGACCGGCTTAATTGAGCGGGCGTTGGTGCTGCATGGGGAGGAGGATGAGCATGGCGATGATGGCCGTATCATTCGTCCCGGCTTTCATAAAGAACTGGATGAGCTCTTCGCCTCGATTCGCGACTCGCGGCGCTGGATGGTCTCGCTGGAGGCGCGTGAGCGTGAGCGTACCGGCATCAAATCGCTCAAGGTCGGTTTTAATAAAGTCTTTGGCTACTATATAGAAGTCAGTAATGCGAATAGTAAGCTGGTACCCGGCGATTATATGCGCAAGCAGACCCTGGTGAATGCCGAGCGCTTTATCACGCCTGATCTCAAAGAGCACGAGGCGCGCATCCTCAGCGCGGTAGAGCGGATTGAAGAGATGGAGCGGAGCATTTATGTTGATCTATTGCGGCAACTCGGTCTGCATTATGAACAACTGATGCGTACCGCGACGGCGGTAGCGAGAAGCGATGTCTTGCTGTGTCTTGCGCAGGTCGCGGCGCGGCAGGGCTATGTGCGGCCACAGATCGAGCATGGGCATATGTTGGAGATTGTTGGTGGGCGTCACCCGGTAGTAGAATATGCGCTGGATGGTGATGTGTTTATTCCGAATGACACACGGTTAGAGTCTGAAGAGGGGGCGCGTGTTTTCCTGCTTACCGGACCAAATATGGCTGGGAAATCGACCTATTTGCGCCAGGTGGCGCTGATTACACTGCTGGCACAGATTGGCAGTTTTGTCCCTGCGCGTAGTGCGCGCATCGGTCTGGTAGATCGCATTTTTACCCGCGTAGGAGCCGAAGATGATATCGCTTCAGGCAAAAGCACTTTTATGGTTGAGATGGAAGAGACCGCGACCATTCTGCACAATGCCACGCAGCATAGTTTGATTATTCTTGATGAGATCGGGCGTGGTACCAGTACCTATGATGGTCTGGCAATAGCGCGAGCCGTTGTTGAGCATCTGCACAATCAGACGCAGGCGCGCACGCTTTTTGCCACCCATTATCATGAGTTGGCGGCCATGACCGATGAACTGGTGCAGCTGGTGGTCTATACGATGGCGATCAGCGATGACGAAGAGGGAGGTATCGTCTTCCTGCACCGTGTGCTGCCGGGGAGTCTGGGACGGAGCTATGGAGTGCATGTTGCGAAGCTGGCAGGGATGCCCGCGAGCATCGTGCGACGAGCTGAATCCGTCTTACTGCACCTGGAGAAAAATGGGCACACGAGTGGACAACCCCAGATTGCGCGAGCACAGCAGGATCTGGCATATCTGGAGACGCAAGCGTCTGCGCAACAACGCTTGATCGCTGAGAGGGTGCAGAACTATTCCTGGCAGAGCGAAGAAGCGAGAGAGGCGGCAATGCTGTTAGAGCAGAGCGAAGACGATGACCTGGATCTAAGTGCAATCAATCTGGCGGCAATTACTCCCCTGGATGCCTTGAGTTTGCTCTTTCTGCAACAACAAAAGAAAAGAAGTGCTTTGAGACGATGAACCAACCATTTCCCAATCAGCCCTCAACTCCTCTGCTGCGCAGGCCATTATATGAGCTGCCTGTAGAGGTTGCCGAACGTATTGCTGCGGGCGAGGTAATCGAGCGTCCAGCATCAGCGGTGAAAGAATTGCTGGAGAATGCCCTGGATGCTGGAGCAAGCGCTATTCAGATTGAGCTACGCGCCGGTGGACTTCAGTTGATTTGCGTGAGCGATAACGGCATTGGCATTCCAGCGACAGAGATCGAGCGCGTCTGTCAGCGCCATACGACCAGCAAGATCACACACTTTAGCGATCTGGAGCACCTACAGACCTTAGGGTTTCGCGGTGAAGCCCTGGCCAGTATCGCGGCAATAGCAGAGGTGACGTTGCTGAGTCGTGCGCTGGAGACAGAGGGGCTGAGTGAAGAACGGCCAGGGATAATGGTGACGTTTCGTGGTGGGGAACTGCTAGAGCGCGGCTTGCATGCACGCCCGCATGGAACTACTGTGAGTGTACGTGACCTCTTCTATAATGTGCCGGCGCGGTTAAAATACATGCGTGGATCGCGCACAGAGAATGGGCATATTGTCCAGCTTGTGCAGCGCTACGCCATTGGCTATCCTGCTGTGCGTTTTACGCTGATCGTAGATGAACATAGCGCCGTGCAGACGAGTGGGAGTGGCAGCCTGGCTTCGGTCCTGACTGAGCTGTATCATCTGCCTCTGACTGAAATGCTCTCCCCGGTTGATTTCAGGGATGGAGAGCTTGTTACTCTACACGGGTATATTGCGAATCGGGCGCTGGCGCAGAGTTCGCGCCACTATGTCATTCTATTCGTCAATGGCCGCCTGGTCCAGGTACGGAGTTTGCAGGAGGCACTGGAGCAGGGCTATCGTGGAGCCTTGCCCAAAGGGAAGCATCCACTTCTGGTATTAGCGCTAGAGGTGCCACCGGAGGAGATAGATGTCAATGTGCATCCCGCGAAGACAGAGGTGCGGCTTTTGCAGGAAGAGCGTATAAAGAGAGCTTTGACTGAGACCGTGCGTGGCGTGCTGGAGCAGAGTCCAGCGGTGGCGGAGACAGTGCTTTTCCCTGGTCCTGTGTTAGCAAATCAGAGGCGTTTGCCAGGTCCCAGAAGACGAGGACTTCATATAGCCGAAAGTGCAGAAGAGTATCGAGCGCAGAGTGAGTCGGCGGGAAGTGCTGAAGTTATTGCCCATTTGCGTCCTCTGGCTCAATTGCAGCAGGCGGTGATTCTTTGTGAAGCACCGGATGGGAGCCTCTATCTGGTGGACCAGCATCGTGCCCATGAGCGCATTATCTATGAGCATTTACGGCAGAGGTACGCGAGTGGGCGAGAGGAGAGCGAGGGCGTTGATTCTCATCTGCTCCTGGAGCCGGTCATGATCGAGATGAAACGCTACCAGGCCGATCTTTTAGAGCAGCGTCTGCCGATGCTGCGAGGGCTGGGAGTAGAGTGTGAGCGTTTTGGGGGCCGTAGCTTTCTTATCCGTTCAGTGCCGATGAGCGAGGGGAACGAGCAGCTTGTTGCGCACCTGCAAGAGCTGGCGGATGTTGCGGCTGAGGAAGCGCCGGATTGGGAGGATCGTCTTTTGATTAGTCTTGCGTGTCGTTCCGCTATGAGGCGTGGTCGGGAGTTGGGGAAGGGTGAGCAGCAGACGCTGCTTACAGGTCTTGCCAGCGTGACGGCTCCGGCGGTCTGTCCACATGGGAGCCCTATTTTGCTCCATTATAGCCGCTCATTTTTGATTGAAAAGTTTGATTGGTAAAATCCAGTTTTGCTCTAAGCTGATTAGGGCAGAAAGAAATTTGCCACCGGCACAGAAAAATCAGGTATGGTGCGCGAAGGCAGAGAAGCTTCTCCCTGAAAGATTCCTTGAGAATGATAGGTAGCATTTTCTAGCAAGAGCAGCTCGACGTTTTGGGCAAGCGGGTCAACAATCCAGTATTCGGGGACGCCAGCACGGGCATAGCTATTTTGCTTTTCGCGCCGATCATAGCCGACGCTGCCGGGTGAGACGACCTCGACGAGCAGATTCGGAGCGCCGATGATGCGATTGTAAGCAAGCTTGTGCTCTTCTGAATGAAGAAGCACAATAATATCAGGTTGCACAATAACGTTCGGGGCCAATTCAACATCGAAGGGAGCAAGAAAGACTTTGCCCAGCTTCCGCAGTTTAACTGCTTGACGCAGATACACAAAAATCTCGCCAACTGCATTTTGATGCTCACTTCCCGGAGAAGGGGTCATATACAGCACTCCATCCACCACCTCATAGCGAATCCCGTCGTCTGGAAGATTGGCATAGTCTCTATATGTCCAATGGCCCTGTGCAGGGCCAGGAACGTTCTCAGCAGGAGAAACAATTGGAAGGTGATAAGGGAATGGCATAGAAATTTTCCTTGCTGCTACCATTTTTTGTCTTCCTTGCCAGAATATCACTTTACCACTAAACCACCACCATATCTATAGTATACGCTGGCATTGAAGAAGTTCCAGCGTGTCGGCTAGCTTCTTTGATCCAATGCTGCTTGAATTGCCTCGTAAAGCTTCTTATAGTCTATATTAGCAAAATTGGTGGTGTCGAGAGGGTAGAGAGTTCCTCCAATGTCTAGTGGGTCCATAAAGCCTTTGAGCAGGTGGGGTTCGTATTCTGCATAGTTGGCTGGCTCGACGTGGCCGGGATGGCGTGCGTCGGATTCGGCGCGGTCTTTGAAGCGTTGCAGAAGTATCTGCCCATCGGCGAAACATTGAATTTGAAATGGCTGAAAACCGTATTGCTGTTGCAGGGTGCGGAATTTTAGGGCTGGCGAATTCTCTCAGAAAGTTTGACTCGATAATGCAGGTGATGCCTGCTGTAAGTTGTACTTCGAGAAAATAGTAGAGGAGGGTATAGGTTGCCCTGCCAAGTTTGCGCGACCATTCACGGTCCGACCAGCCTAGATCGTTGAAGAGGCGCTCTTTAATGCCGTCTTTATAGAGCAGAGGCAGATGAAAATTAGCCGCAAGACGATGGGCCAGCGTCGTTTTGCCACTGCCATAGGAGGGACCAGTAATCACAAGTAAAAGGGGAGTTGGCACGTCAACTGCTCCCGCGTAGAATGTTGACAATACACTCGGCAACGATAAGAAATGCCAGATCCAGGATGAGCAGGACGAGCAGGGCAAAGTCGATATGGGAAGAGACAAACAGCGTGGCCTGGAACAACTGATTGATATACTTGAGATACCAGAGTCCAGCGAGAGCGGCAACGACCAGAAGAAGGAGCGCAGTCACAAAACGTTGGGCACCGCGCCAGTCCTGGCGGCTGGGCCAGAGCTCGGAAGTTACCGTCAGAATCAGATAGGGGGCGAAGATCAGCGTCCACCAGGGCCAGTCGGGGCGCAGAATCTGGAGACGCTGCTGGGCGTCCAGAGGAAAATCCCAGAGATTGTAGCCAGTCGCGACCCAGTAGAGAAAGGCGAAGGCCGCAATTCCACCAAAGAGAGGAGCAATTCCACTAAAACCGTCGCCGATATAGCTCATCAACTTGCCCTGGGGCCGCACATATTGGACCTCACCAAGCTGAAGCGCCTGCCGACCACCACTTCTCATGATGCGACTGCCGTTGCTTTTTGGGACCATCGGTTTGATGCGGAAGAGCGTAATATTCGTAATGCGAAAACCAAACGGTGTAAAGAGCAGTACAACCAGCGCATGACTCATCTCATGCAGCATCACTCCTGGTGAATTTAGCCAGAACCAGATGAGCAGGCCGCGCTCACGGAAGAGGCGAAAGCCAATCTCATCAACTCGGCTACGCAGGTTTTTGCGTGTGAGACGTAATAGCAGAAACAGCACAAAAACACCGGCGATAATCAACCAGGGTTGATAAGGAGCGATTTGTTGTAAGAGCTGTGTATCAGACATGGCGCATGCTCTCAGTATATTGTGAACGATCTTCCATAAGTATTGTAGACCTAATCCCTTTCGTTCGTCAATGCATTACCGGAATCTCAGCGAGAAATCGTATCGCGTACTTCCTCATGGTCGCTCTGCTCAACCGGCTTGCTTGCTTTGACGAGTCCATGTCTGCGTTCGTACCAGATGCCCCAGACGCCAAATGCAAGCTCGCAGGCCGACATGAGATAGAGCACGCCGTTGACGCTAAAAATGTCTGCGAACGCGCCTGTGAAAAGAATAACAGGGATAGAGCAGGCATTATAAAGGACCATCTGGAGGGCGATTACTCGTCCCTTTAACCAATCAGGCGTTAATTCCTGAATAGCGGTCTGGGCAGGTATATTGATAAAGTCGAGCGCAAAGCCTGCGCAACACATAATGAGCGCCATTGCCAGCAGGAGAAGTGGATTCCTGATTCCAGCCTACCGGCTGGAGATATTGTGCCAGCAGGACCAGGAGCGGAATCAGTAGCGTAGCCGCAGTCAAGACCACGATGCCGGTGAAGATCGCTCTCAAGCGTGACATATGGCTAGTAATGCGCGGCATCAGCACAGAACCCACCACCAGGCCGATCCCTGCGGGCGCGAAGACCAGGGCCAGATTATCGGCAGGAAAATGCAGAAGCTGGGTCACAATTGGAGTAGCGAGCTGGCTAATGACCAGCATCAGCACGCCTGCGAATGAGAGCTGAACGACGGCCAGGAAGAGCGGTTTCTCGCGGCGCACAAAGCTCCAGCCCTGCATCATCTCCTGCCAGACATTGCCAATGATCCCAATCGTCTCTGTCGCCACCGGACCAACATTGCCCGTCATCGTTGTACGGCGTTTCTGGATCAGGCTAGGTTTGGGTATCAATATAATCAAGAAGGCGCAGACCAGATAGAGCAGGGCCACCAGCATATAAAGCTGTTCGGTTGAATGGATTGTCAGATTGAAGATATGGAACGTGGGCAGGAAGATCAGGGCGAGTGGGGCAACGATGAGAAAGCCGAGTGCCTGGGAAAGCATAAATGTGATATTGAAGAGTGAAAGAGCGGGGATGAGCTCTTCATTTTTGACGAGCAGAGGAATCGCTGAGCTTTCGGCGGGCGTAAAAAACTGGCCAATGCCTGAGATCAGGAAGGTCAAGAGATAAATAGGCAGGACCGCATTGCGATTCACTAGCAGTGAGAAGACGAAAACCAGGGTCGCGGCAGCCCGCAAGCAATTACTGCTCCACAAGACCGTGCGTTTGTTCATCCGGTCCACAAAGACGCCTGCGGGCGCACCAAAGAGGACCGCTGGCAGACTAAAACAGATAATAGCCAGACCAACCTGAGTGGTTGAGTGCGTCACTTCGCCGATATGGGCGATAAGTGCATAATTGGTCGCGTTGAGGATCGTGAGCGAAATCAACTGTGCCAACCAGAGGTACAGAAAATTCCGATTGCGTAAAACTGCGACAAAACCACTATTACGATTGGCCGGGTCCATGAAAGACTCTCCTTGTGTAGCGTTCAACGGTTAGAGATGCTGCGCTTTTCCGCCCTGCTGAAAGCTCTGCAAGAACGGAAATAGCTGATTGTGAGCGATGAGATAAGGTTTACGCTTCATCGTCGAAAAACGCCTCATCCCTGGGTTTTTCTAGTCTGGGCAAGCGTTGTTTAATGCGGCGTTCGACCTCTGAGCGAGGCAAGAGGACACGGCGGCCACATTTTTCGCAGCGTAAGCCAATATCAGCTCCCAGGCGTACTACCTCCCAATCAAAGTTGCCACAGGGATGCTGTTTACGCAGGCGAAAGCGATCACCGAGTTCAAAGTGCATGGGTTCTGTCATAATCTGTCTTCTGCTCTTTTTCTGAAAGCTCCGCTGTGACTTGATAGAGCTTCTGTTCCAGAATATAGTGTTCAACCGCCAGAGGAGTCTGATAGGTAATGGGTCGTCCCTCAGAGACACGCTGGCGCAGGTCGGTTGATGAGATATCTAATTGTGGCACCGGCACGACGAGTAAGCGTGCGTTGATGCCGGGAAGGCGTTGTTCTAATTGTGCGAGATACCCTTCCGGGGTGACGTGACCGGGTCGGCGCACGGCGACGAGATGATCGAGGGAAGCGAGAATCCCTTCCGGGTCATACCAGGTGTGGAGGTCTTCCAGACTATCCCAGCCAATGACAAAAGAGAGCACAACATCATCTCCCCACTGGGCACGTAGCAATTGCAGGGTATCGACAAGATAAGAAGGTCCAGGTCGATCTAGCTCGATGCGGGAGCTAGAAAAGTGCGCATTGGAGGCAATCGCCAGTTCGAGCATCGTCATGCGTTGCTCGGCAGTCGCGATATGGCGTCCGGGCTTATGAGGGGGCTGACCAGAGGGAATAAAGACCATCTCGGCCAGCCCCAGCGTCGTCCGGACCTCTTCGGCAATAATCAGGTGAGCATGATGAATAGGGTCAAACGTACCACCAAGAAGGCCAATATGGCGCATGTTCTGTATTGGCGAAGATGCATCTTTCTTCAACGTGTATCTCATCCTCCAGAAAACAGTGCAGAACTGAGCATCTGAAATGTGTTGTATCCTGGCATCAGGTCACCTGGAAACGAACAGGCTTTTCAGCAATTCCCTATGACCTGCCGAGGATTGAAAAAACTAGACATTGCCCGCAAAATCGACGACTGAGAGATCGGCATTTGGGAGCAGCATATGCAAGGCATACATGACATCAGAGATGGCCGCGTTTTGCTGATTAGCGACCCAGAAACGCACCGTCAATGTCATCTTATCCGTCGCATAGCCACTAAATAAGGCAGTTGGCTCCTTATCCTGCATAACGCCATCGACCTCTTTAATCGTAGAGAGGATTCTTTTGGCGGTCTCAACAGTTACAAAATCCTCTTTGAGAATATCAACCTTTATAGTAGCACGCCGCTCGCCATAATAGGAAGTATTCACTACGGTCCCACTAAAAACAAGCGAGTTTGGGATAGAGACCTCCTCGCCGCTCAGCAATCTCAACTTGGTAGCGCGAAGCTGGACATCCTCAACGCGGCCCAGGTAGGTAGAGATACTGATGATATTCCCGATATAGAAAGGGCGCTCTAGCAGAATATACAGCCCGGCCACCAGATCTTTCAGCACATCCTGAATTGAGACAATAACCGCAGCGGTAACGATGCCAAAGGCCGCAACAGGGATGCCAACCGAGACATTCCAGACAGCTAAAATCCAGAATCCCATAATCACAAGTGTCAGAATATAAAAGATACGGCCAAAGAGCGTCCGAATATTAATATCAATACGTTTGTCACTCAGGCCACGAATTATCAAGATTTGTATAGTACGTGCGGCCCCGATACCAAGTGCAATAAGAACCAGGGTTGTGAGGAGATTTCCCAGGAGATTCTGATACTCTATACTGAGAAGAAATTGTTTGGCTTGATTCAGAAGCTGATCGATTGTTTCTGTACCCAGGCGTAAGATGATCGGCAGGGTAATCAGGGCGAAATCAACGTGGGAAGCACCGCCAGGACTCCCAGGGTTTGAATAAGCCAGGCGTCAAGAACGGTTTTTTTGAGACGCTGTACAGAGTTTATGTCGTAGAATCAGGCCAACAATCAAGCCTGCCACGACAATTGCGATACTGGCTGCCGTTTGAATGATTTGCACGGTGATTGCCGTCCAGGTGGCAGTATAAGTACTACCGGCTATAACTAACATGTCTCCTACAAAACCAACCTTCTTGCTATATTTTTGCTTTTGTGATTGAAAGAACATCTCATAAACAAATCTCATGGGCGACAAACCCAGTCGAGGCATGTAGCCAGTTATTGTTCAGATAACTGAGCTTGCAATATTGTGTGCATTATATCATACCTGTCTTTTTCGTACTTCTTTACGAGGGTGGTGCTGCTCAGGATAGTGCCAGGCTCGTTGAGGCCACAGCTTGTTGCCAGTTGGCTTACTACCTGTTCGGCTGTCATGCCTGTGGAGCGGAGCGGGCCCAGACCTTCGCTGCGTAGACGCTTTGCGAGGCGTTTTCCATGAGTATCCAGGACTAATGGGACATGGATGAACGCAGGCAAGGGGAATTGCAGGGCTTCAAAGAGAAGGATCTGGCGTGCGGTTGAAGAGAGCAGATCGATACCCCGCACCACCTGGTTGATATGCATCAGGCCATCATCGACGACGACGGCGAACTGATAGGCGAAGATGCCATCCGAGCGGCGTATGATAAAGTCGCCTACTGTCTGCTGAACCTGCTGACTCTGAGAGCCGTTGAGGTGATCGACAAAGGTTACCACACGTTCGTCATCGACACGGAAGCGGAGCGAGGGCTTCCTCCCCATTGCTTCGTAGCACCGAATCTGCCGTTGTGTGAGATCGCGGCAGGTCCCTGGATAGCGTGGACTTCCTTCGGCTCCTTGCTGAGGTGCGCTGGCGGCTTGCAGAACTTCTGCCCGGCTGCAATAGCAGGGATAGACCAGGTTGGCAGCCTGGAGACGTTGGAGAGCCTGCTCGTAGAGATCAATGCGCTCGCTCTGCGTATAAGGCGCATAAGGGCCACCGCAATCTGGTCCCTCGTCCCAATCCAGACCGAGCCAGCGTAGATCTTCAAGTATTCGCTGCGTAACTCCCGAACGCATACGGGGACGATCCAGATCCTCTATGCGCAGCAGAAAAGAGCCTTTTGCCACCCGCGCAAAAAGCCAGGCAAGCAGGGCGGTGCGTAGATTCCCCATGTGCAGATCGCCACTAGGGCTGGGTGCGTATCGGCCTCGTACTGATTCTGTCATGAACTTATTCGCGCTAAATCAAGCAGCGCTCCGACCAGCGACATGCACGTTCAGCGTGCTCTGGAGCCTCTGGGGCGCAAGCAAATTGTGCAAGTAGTCTGGTGAGCGTGCAGAGAGGAAGGCCAACGACGTTGAGATAGCAGCCATCAATGCGCTCGGTTGGTTGAAATTCTGGATGCTGAATACCGTAAGCGCCTGCCTTGTCCAGCGGATCACCAGTGGCAATATAGGCCTCGATCTCGGCATCACTGTAGGCACGCATGAGAACTGGTGTGCTGCAACTTTCAGAAACAACCCTCAGCTCTCCATTGTATGAGCCTGCTACAACTACTCCCGTGACAACTTTATGCCAGCGACCTCGCAGCGCGGCCAGTAGTTCGTAGGCGTGGGCGGGATCGCGTGGCTTGCCCAGAATCTCCCCGGCGAGAATGACTGTTGTATCAGCTCCAATAACCAGGCGGCCCTGCGCGGCGGGGAGCGCGAGTGCGCCCACGGCTTTATGGCGCGCGGTCCATTCGGCAAATTCCTCGGCAGGCCCCTGGTAGTGGCTCTGCACAGCCTCTTCATCAATTGGCGAGACTGCGATTTCGACAGGTAAGCCGAGCTGTTTAATCAACTGCCTCCGTCTGGGCGAGGCGGAGGCGAGCAGTAAAGGCGATTGAGTCATCATAAAATCTTATCTACGCTCCAGAACAGTAATGCATTCAATATGGGCCGTTTGCGGGAACATGTCCAGCGGTTGGATTGAACGCAGGCGATAGGTGGGATGCACATGGCAAAGAATATCGAGGTCGCGTGCCAGCGTCGAGGGATCGCAAGAGACGTAGACGATGCGGGCGACGGGATGCTCGATCAATGCCTGTAAGACCTCTGCCTGACAGCCAGCGCGGGGCGGATCAATCACAAAACCGTCGATCTGCGCCGCGAGTGAGGGCAACATGGCTTCAACTTTGCCTTTGATAATCTCCACGTTCGGTGCTTCGCGTGTATTCCATTGGGCATCTTTGATGGCGCTGGGCGATTCTTCGATGGCAATCACCTTGCCGACATGGCGAGCCAGAAGCAGGGCGAACGTGCCGACGCCGCAGTAGGCATCGACGATGGTGCAGTCCTGGGCGCTCTCTGGCTTATCAGAGAGGATGCCCGCGAGAACCATGCGTGCCATCTTTTCGGCCTGCGCCGTATTGGTCTGAAAGAACGAGCTGGGACGGATGCGGAAGGTCTCACCGCCTAGCTGCTCTTCCATTGTTTCAGTATGTACATCCAGCTCCACCTCGCTCAGTTCCTGGGCAACCTCTGCTTGTGGGGCCGGTTGAAGCATAAGCTGACCACTGGCCGCTCCGCAGCGTACGAGCACTTGAGGCCGTGCATTTTCGTGCCGACTCAAGATTTCGAGTGCCTGATTGATCTGTGGCTGGGCAATAGGGCAATGTTCAAGTGGCAGGACGCGGTGGCTCCCGCGCACGGTCAGTCCTGGTTGCCCGCTGCAATTCACGGAGAAGCGCATCTGGTTGCGATAGTGCCAGGGATCGTCACAAGGCACTGTTGCCAATAGTGGCGGCTCTACAAAGTGCCCGATCTCTTGAAGCAGGTGTGCGACGGTATCGCGTTTCCAGGTGAGCTGGGCCTCGTACTGAAGATGCTGTAGCTGACAGCCGCCACAGCTTCCAAAGACCGGGCAAGGAGCCTGGACGCGTAGCGGTGAGGCTGTATGGATCTCGGTAATCCAGACGCGAGGAGGGCGCGGTTTCCAATGACGTCTCCTCTTGCCTGGACGTGGTGAGAGGGGAGCCTCAACGGCGATTGTGACGTGTTCACCAGGAAGACCGGCGGGGACGCGTAGCATAGTCTGCTGCGTCGCCCCCGCCTGGTCTTCAATGCTGATTTCTGCCAGGGCATCGCCCTCACGCGTTAAGGCTCCCAGGGTCAGCGTGTGATAGGTAATAGAACGTTCTTCTTGTGTTATCATTTCTTCTTTTTATTATTGTGTGGCTGTTGACGGCCCGGTTTGTTTTTGCCTTGAAGCTTGCTTTTCTGTTGCTGACGCTGGCGAGCTTTTGCGGCCTCGAATTGTTCGCGGGCCTGCTCTACCAGATAGTGTTCAGCATCAATCTCTTCGGCTTCATCCGAAAACTCTTCGGCGACTTTCAAGTCCCCTTTGGTTGTGTGAACCAGAGAGAGGGCCGCAAGCAGGTCAACTGAATCTGGATTGATCTCAAGACCATCTTCGAGTAGCTCCTGGGCTGCGGCTGGCTCGTTTAACTGCGTATAGATTGCGGCAAGCTCAGAGTAAGCCTCGACCTCTTGCGGATCTTCCTCAATACTGCGGGTAAGACTCTCCTGGGCGGCGTTGAGATCACCCAACTCGCGCTGGAAGTGCCCAATATTGAACCAGATATGGGGAATATCCGGGCTGAGTGCTGCCGCTTCCTGGTAGGAAGCAAGAGCTTTTTCTGGCTCATCACGGAGGCGTGCAATATGCGCTTCGCCAATGGCGATATAGGTGCGATCCATATCCTCTAAATCGCGGCTCTTTAGCTGTTGCAGACGGGCTTCGGCCTCCTCCAGGCGGCTGTTTTGCTTAATAAGCACATTTGCAAAGAGAATATGGGCATGGACGTCGTCATCGAGAGAGATAGAAGTGGTCAATGCCTGCTCGGCGAGTGAGGCATAGTGTCCAACAATCTCTTGCTTATCCTCGTCGTCCAGCTCTTCGTTGTTTACAAGCAGATCGCTCTGATTCATCACTGCGACAGCGTAATCGCGCAATGCGCTGGCGCGTTGTTCTGGCAGGCGTTCGGCCTGGAGTTGGGCGTATGCTGCGGCACGCTCGAACTGTTGAAATTGCGAAGCCTGATTATAGACGTTTTCGTAGACCTGGGGGTCATCGGGCTGTTTATTATAAAGGACATCGCCATAAGAGAGGACACGGAGTGTCAGCCACATTGTCTCTTGAAGGCGACCTGCAAGCTCGGCAAATTCGAGTTCGGCGAATCCATCTTCTTCCTCGTCGTCCTCATCCTCGTCGTCCTCCTCGAATTCTTCGTCGTCCTCATCCTCGTCGTCCTCAAGGTCCTCATCGGCCATCTCCTCTTCAACTTCTTCTACCAATTCGCCGATGTGTGTGATGAGATCGATCTGGAGCTCTTGTATCTCTTCTACTGGCAGCGCGAGGGCATCCAATCCCTCGTCATGGGCATCTTGAATAAGCCACTTTTCGTCTTCCTGAACCATCGTATAGCTGGTCCAGAACCAGTGATTGCCAGTCTCTTTGAGCACAAGGGTTGCCGTTGGAATCTCTGGGAGCTTCTCGCCGCTGCTGGGATTGGGAATTTCGAGGGACCAGAAGACCTCGACTTGCACTGGCCCGTGATCTACTTCCTCATCCTCATCCTCATCTTCATCTTCTTCTTCCTCTGTTGTTGTTGTCAGGGCTGTCTTGAGCTCGATGATCTGTGGCCGTGGCTTTCCAAATTCGTCGTCCTCCGCAAAGATGACCTCTAGATCCTCGCTCTCGTCTTCGTCGTCCTCATCTTCGTCAGTCGGTGGGAGTGCGACCTCGAATACGAGGTTCGTTGCCTGCGTTTGTGCAACCCAGGCCCGGCGTCGCTCACCCCATTCTTTGCGTTCGAGCCCTTCGCGTAGGGGACTATCACTGGCAAGTTGTCCGTATGCATCTTCATAGTTGCCTTCGCTCCAGGCGCTAAAAAAGCTGCGTGCCGCCTCTTCTGCCTGATGATCGTCAATGCCCATCATAGCGAGAAGGCTATTGAGCATTTCGCCAGGATTGAGGGAGCCCATTGAAGAGAAACTCCAAATCGTTGTCTGAATTACGTGGCATGGTGCTTTTGTTTCATCCTTCCTGATACCATTTCTGGCATGCTTGCTTATCGTCTGTTGGTCGTTTTACTGCTGCGCCGAACTTCAACTACAATTGGGTTCGTTGGATCAATCTGCTCTGCAAGTTGAAGTTCGTGCTGGGCTGCTCTTTGTTCGCCCATCTCGAAGAGTACAGATGCTAGCAAGGCTCGCAAGTGGGCCAATTCGGGGTTCGCTTGTATTCCTCTCTCGGCGATGCTACGGGCCTGCTGTTTATCACCTTGATTCATCGCGATCGCAATCAGCTCAGAATATGGACGAAAATCCTGCGGCTCATTGCGAATCGCGCGTTTATAGCTTTCTGCTGCCTGATCTAAATGCCCAAGTTGACGTAGGGCAAAGCCTAGATTAAACCAGTTACCAGGATAGTCCGGTATCAACTCGCCGACGCGTTGGTAGTGGAGCATGGCTTCGTTGATGCGTTCTCCGCGCATTGCCAGGGCCCCAAATGCCGCCTCAATCGGAGCCTCAATTGCAGGGGCTGGCTGCTTTTCTTTGCCAAGATGCAGTTCTGCTTCGGCCTCATCGTTGCGCTCCTGGCTCAGGAACAATTCTGCGAGTAACAGGTGTCCCTGGGCATCGTTATTGCGTTGTACCGATGTGCGCAGCGCTTCTTCGGCCCGTGCGAGCAGACGGGTGCGCCTCTCTTCTTGCGATGCGTTGCGCTCGTTGTAGGCAACGGTTGCAATGGTTGCTCCCAGATTGCGTAGCGTTTCTCCGCTGGTATCAGGGAAACGTTCTTCCATACGCTCAAGATAGACCATTGCCCACTCCGGATTGGCCGCCGCTAGCGCATGCTGATAAGCGTTTTGGTACAGTTTTTGGTCAAGAGGCAAACGCGCTATTAGCGCATCGTCGTAGTGGAGAATCTCTATCAAGCGCCAGGAGAGAGCCGCAATAAATTCTTGCGGATGAAGCGTTTCACGCTGTGCCAGTGTCTCTTCGACCTCTTTAGAGAGTTCGTCGCTGCGCTTCTGCAATTCAGGAATTTGCAGCCCCTGGACTTTTGCTCCTTCATCGGTGATACTCTGGATGCGCCAATCTTTTCCCTCTTGGGTCATAACGTAGCTCGTCCAGAACCAGTGGCGGCGCGTCTCTTTATTGATTGTGGTCCCCATCGGAAATTCCCTGAGGGTGCCACTCAGAGGCGTTTCGTTGAGTTCTAACGACCAGCCAACCGCTATCTCTTTGCGTGCAGCAAGACGGCTGCCCCCGCCGGGTAGCCAGAGTCCACTACTTTGATTGTGCTCTTGCTGATGGACAAAGCCGAGTTCGAGCCGGGCCGGCCTTGCCTCGTCGGCCCATTTACGCCGTAGTTCAATCCAGTCTTCCCTCGCCAGATTTTCGCAAATCCTGCTGTTCTGACTCAACAGGTCATAAGCCAGACCCATAGTCTCCCAGCGACCAGGCACCGAGAAAGTTCAAGACGGCCTCTTCGTCGGTCAGCTCAGGATGAATAAAGGTGCGGCCTCGATCTTCACTCTCTGTAAGACCTGTATGGAATAAGTTCTGAATGAACTGAAGATTCAGGCGATAATCTTTGTTGGCCTCTTTTTGCCGCCATACATTGACCGAATACGCCTCATCGATCAGGCGCTTCCCCTCTGCCAGGGTACAATCAACCAGGGGGATATCGGCCAGTTCTTGGCGGGCCTCGTCAATTCTCTGCTGGATGCGCCGCTTGCTAATAAGCTCAACGGTACAGTCTTTGACGCCATCAAACCAGAAATCTAGCAGGAAACTAAGTGTACGCGTCTCGCTATAGTCATAGCCCTGTTCCCAGATGAGCGTCAATTGCACCTCGCCCTGATCGCGAGCCTCGGTGACCAAGCCTTTCCAGAAGCGAGGAGGATTAGCAACCCCTACTTGAATGGCGGAAGCGCGACTGATGGGCGGGTTCCACTTTGGATGAATCTTTGCGCCCTCCAGGCGTAGCAGCACGCGCCGGGCCTCTTTACGCACCTCTTTTAAGGGGCTGAATGCGTTCACTGCAACGACAAGATCGGCTAGCAGCGTTGATGCTTGAGCCTGCGCCAGGGCTTTAAGCAGCGAAATCTGGGCTGGCTCAGAAAGATTATAGAAAGGCCGCAAGGCTATTTCAGCCTCAGCCTGGTTCGTACTGGTGTGTAATGCCTGTGCAATACTTTCATACTGCGCAAGCAGATGTTGAACCTGTTCAGCCTCTTCTGGTGGAAGGACTACTTCAGGCTCTTTTTTTCGTGGCATAGTAGATCTACTCTCCTCGCAACAACATGATCATCTTTCATATCCTGTGGATTGTACCACGAAGCGCGAGAAGAGTCGAGAAGGAAAGAATGCCGCTATCGCATCAATAAATCCGCATCTTTCCCATCTCTTCCCGCCGAGAATCGTAGGATTTCCCTGTTGACTGTACCCCCTCTGGGAGTCTCTGACCGTCCTTATCAACGATCCGGCTTGCTCCGTAAGAGGTGCGAAGCGGATCAGACGGCGGTAGGAAGACCGAATATTTCGTCTGGCTGTTCTTCTCTCTCTGTGAGTGGTGCATCTGGCTGGTGCTTCTCTTGATAGCGGGCCGCTAACAGGATAAAGAGCGGGTAGGCGACACAGTAGAAATAGGAAGAGAGACTGCGCCATGCGAAGAAGAGAGGAATGACGCCTAACAGCATTGCGGCTTCGGGATACTTGCGGCAGATGCGCCAGTAGATACCCAGGCAGACGACGATGGCAAGCAGTTCTAAGACCGTGTAGACGGTTTCGGGCAGGAAGGCAATCAGGTGTGAGGTGCTCAGGCTAATGATTCCCACTCCCAGCGGAAACATCGGATCGTGCATTGGTGCCATTACTCCTGAGAGCCAGGCTTGTGGGTTCCAGAGAATAAAAGGTAGGTTTATCACCAGCGCAACGAGAGCGCCAATTGAACCACGATAGATGGCCTCTTTAAAGCCATAGGTGCGCCAGGTCATAATCAGGTAATAGGGTGTAAAGAACCAGGCGATCTGTTTACTCGCGATTGCAAGGCCAAGCAGGATGGCAGATTGCCAGCGCTTCTCGCGACTGAGCCAGGCCAGCACAATCAGCAGCGTATAGAAGACATCCAGATTGCCGCCGACTGTTGAGGACCACATGGGAATATCTGCGAGAGAGAGCAGAAGCAGCCAGGGCCGCAGTTCTGGACGGATCATCCTCCAGGCAATAAAGATCAGGGCCAGGTAGCTCAGGAGAAAGAAGGGGAGTGTATTGTAGCCTTTCATCAGCGTAAATGGTACCAGGGTCAGGAATGAGAGGGCGGGATAGCTCACTTTCAGATTCAAATTCTGGCGCGGTACCTGCCTTCATATCGGTGTCCAGCACGCTCTGAAGCTCTGTCAGCGTGGGATAATCCAGGCGGTTCGTAAATTCTCCCTGGCGTAAAGGTGTGGTCCAGTCGGGTTGAATAGGGAAGCGGCGTGCCAGGTCAAGCATATTAGAATCGGTATAGGGATTGCGGCCTTGCAGAAGAAGAATCGCGGCATTTGTATCAAGAGAGGTACCATCATTGCCAAACTGGGGCGGGAGGATACTTAAAATCAGGCCTCGACCAAAGAGTATCGTCCCTATTCCTGCAACGATGATCAGCACTAAGAGCAGGAACCGTTGCCAGGTTGCCGCCGCCTGACGGTAGGCGGCACGCTGTTTAGGTCCCCCTCGGCGAAATGCCTGCCAGATTGCGCAGAAGCTACTGAGAATCAAAAAAAACTGGACCATGCCTCCAAATGGCAGAAAGGCGCTGAAAGGAATCTCATTAAGGCCTTGCAGAATAAAGGCAATACCGATCCAGATGGCACGTCGCTGCATCTCGATGACCGGCTGATTCTTCAAGGATACATCTTCTGAAAAGAAATGATGCATCCAACGATAGTTGAAGCTTGCCGTTTTTCCTGGCGCTATTTCGGGTGCCTCAGTCAGTACAGAACGCAATTCCATATCTCTACACGCTTGCCTTCCGTTCTGCATAATCGCTTTTAGTTGCATTTCTATGCGCATATATTGCGGATTATACAGAAAAGGTGGAGGCGCATCCGCGCGTTTTCTTCCCTCCCTTTGAAGTACCATACAAGCTGTGATCTACAGGCAACTCTCTTGCCCCGCAGTGTTTCTTTGTAAAGAAGCTTGTTGGTCTATGTTCCAAGACGAAGGTGAAGGGAATTTCGTCACAAATCTTTCTCTGCTCTGAGCACAAAGCGGATGTGTTTAGAATGACAGGCGATAGTAGAGCTCTCGATGTTGAAAGGCGAAACCGAGCGCTTCATACAGATGAATGGCTGGCACATTATTCTCCAGGACATGGAGGTCAAGAGCGGCCAGGTGGAGTTCGTCGCGCGCAAAGGTGACCACATGCTCCATGAGTTGACGTGACAGACCTCGACCTCGAAATTCCGGGTGGATGATAACACGTTTAATATAGCCGATGCCAGAGACGGTCTCGCCGGGGGGAACCATCAATTCAGCTTTGCCAACTGCTGTCGTGCCCTGTTCCGCCAGGAAGATAAATGTCTGCTCGTGAGTTGAGGGATCAATAGAACCGAAATATTTCTCCACCTCACGATGGATCTTGCGCGTGGGCGAGCTACTCAAGCTATCCAGATATTCGACCTTTGCCAGATCTTCAGGAGTCGCGAGACGGATCATCAACGTCGTTGTTGATAGTTCATCACTCATAAAAAAACCTTACTTATTCTTCTACCAAATATAGTTGTAAAAATACTCTTCTCTCCACCTCACCAGGCGATTCTCTCGCTCTTCAAAAAGTGTTCGGGATTGGGTGGAGCCTTCAGGGCTGTCTTCTGCGTGGTAGCATCAGGAGTGAGACAAGAGCATAGCCCGCACAACCCAACAATAGCAGGCCATAGATGATACTTTCGCCATCTTTATTTGGAGCGCTTAGCGTTGTGGTAATCATCGCCATTCCCCACCAGAAAAAGCCAATGAAGACGCTAAATAACAAAATAGTGCTAATAATTTTCTTGCTCATCGAAGTTTTCCGTTTTTTCTGTTTCTGGAACCGGCTCACTTTGAGCAAATTCGCTTATTCCAAATACGTACCGGGTGAAGGTTGACAGCATTTGCTGGAGTTCTTCTTAATCAGATCAATTCTATTATAGCACGGGTTGTCATCCCTTGATGACTCTCCGGACTGGTGAGCGCCTGCCATACCAGGCGGTGCATAACAGCGCGAAAATGGCCCCAGTCTCTCCAATTCCCATGAATAGCCTGGCTAGGTTGAGCCTGAATATGTTCTAGAAACTCAGCTCGTTCCGGCAGTTCTTCTGGCAGAATCTCGCGGAAGCCCTCAACCTGCTCGTCTTCGTCCAGAACGTTAAGTGTGCCAGCGCGCTCGTTGAGCAGGAACGCAAAAGTATAAAATGCCGGTGTCTCGCCAGTCGTAGATGTTTTGTAGGCCGCAACTGCCAGAAATCGCTCGACAGAGACCTCTAGAGATGTCTCTTCTTGCGTTTCACGCAGCAGGGCTGTAAATATAGGTTCACCATGATGGATACCACCGGTCAGCAGACGGTAGGCGTTCTCTGGATAGAAGGTCTTTTTCATCGTCAGTATCCGGCCATTTTTCCGCCGTACCACCATACAGACCTCGCCATAACGATCTGTCTGATTGAGAGGATCGAAGTGATTTGAGGTCCCCAGATCAGCAATATAGACCAGGGGCTGACTGTACTGTTGAGCAAGCCTGTTTAGCTCTGCCTGTGTCTCCTCCGGAAGCCAGGGCAACATAACTATTCTCCAATTCTAATAATCCCCCTGTCAGCGAAAATGGACCAGGGGGGACGGCTGTTGATCTCTGTTCTTGGGCGCTTGACCTTTTCGTTTTTCCTGTTGGATAAATTCCCTTCAGGGGCGGCAGGTGCTCTATTCTTTCTCGACCCGTTTGAGGGTACTGAAACTCTGTTCGGCGACCAGTATACCATGTTCAAGCGCGAGATGGACACGCCCTCCCACAAAGGCATCACCGCAAAAGGCCAATCCTAGCGGCAGCGAGAGCGCGTTGAGCTGTTCCGCATCCGTCTTTTCGGCGGGGAGCGCGTAACGCCAGCGTTTGAGATCGCTGAAGAAAGGGCGTGTTAATGGTTCGTGGAGCAGCGTAGAGACTCTCTCTGCAACGTCAACGATAAGCTCATCATCAGAAGTTTGCCATTGCTGTTTACTATATTGAGGAGCCATCTGGGCTATGAGGAGGCCCGTACCATCGGGCGCTCGCTCTGGAGCTTTCTCATGCTCCCAGGCGAGCCAGGAGATTGCGTGCGCCTTATCTGTGTTGACGAGGGCGTAATAGGGACGCTCTTGTAGCCTCGCCTGGTAACCCAATGTTACAGAGATCAAGGGATTATAACTGGCACGGTCCAGGTAGGCGCAGAGCGTATTATGCAGTTCATTCTCTATCTGGCTTGCCTGAATAAGCGCAGAAGCCTGCGTTGCTGGTATCGTTACCAGGACTTTATCAAAGTGCGCAAATTGTTCACCTGTTGTGGCTAGCAGTGTCCAACCTTGAGGACCGGGCTGAAGCTGACTGATCTGCGTCTCTTGCCGAATTGTCAGTCCTTCCGCCATCCGCTTTGCCAGCGAGGCCAGACCGAAACGATAGGACCAGCGCGGCTCTGCATTTTGTTTGGCGTCGCCCTCCTGAATCGTGTCTGCGCTATCAAAGGTCCAGATCGGTTTGCTAATAGTGATGAGATCGGGGGTGCGAAAGCGTTCTGTGATAAGAGAGACGCTGGTGGGTGTACCTTGCCGGATGTATTGGGCACCATGATCGTAGATGAAGCCTGCGCGTTTGCGGGTTGCAGTTCTCCCTCCAACACTACTGCTCTTCTCAAAAAGGCTCACACTCCAGCCTGCATCCTGCAAGGTATGGGCTGCGGCCAGGCCACTACATCCTGCGCCAATGATGGCTATTGAAGGCATATCAACCCCCTTCCTGAGTGAGCGCCCCGTCCGTCATAGAAGAGAGAAGATGCAGACTTAGGATGACTTTACTGAAGCCCGTGGCGACGGAACTTGAAGCGCTTGCGTCGTCCGTTTCCAGTTCTCTTTCCACAGATTCGAGCGATCAAGCATTTCCTCTGCACTTTTCATGGCAAATTCAGTGACATTGCCACCCATAATATGGGCAATCTCTCGAATACGCTGTTCGGGCCGCAATTCATTTACGATAGTCATTGTACGATTATCGAAAACCTGCTTATTTACATTGTAGTGGGTATCTGCAAAGGCGGCAATTTGCGGTAGGTGGGTGACACAGATCACCTGGTGATCTCGTGTGAGCTGCCAGAGCTTCTCGCCAACGACCTGACCGCTGCGTCCGCTGATGCCCGCATCGATCTCATCAAAGATTAGCGTCGGGGTAGCATCTGCTCCCGCCAGGATGGTTTTCAGGGCTAGCATCAGGCGCGAGGTCTCACCACCAGATGCAATGCGGGCGAGCGGTTTAAAGGGTTCGCCAGGATTGGGGGCAATCAGGAATTGTACACGGTCTATCCCTGTCTGGTCACAGGCATAGAGCTGTTCTGTTTGCTCATTGATATTGGCGAATACACCGTCCTCATCGGGGATCTGCTCTATCTCTACGCGGAAGCGGGCACGGCGCATGTTGAGATCATTCAATTGCACCTCCATTGCTGTTGCCAGCGTCTGGGCTGCGGCGCGGCGTTTCATGGAGAGGTGTTGTGCAAGGATACCAATCTCCCGGCGAAACTCCTGATCGCGCTTCTGCAATTGCAGGATCATCTCGTCGCGATTGACAATACTCTCAAGTTCGATCTGGTCTTCGGCAGCACGTTGGAGGATCTCCTCAATAGAATGACCATACTTGCGGCGCATCTTCAGAATGAGGTCCAGACGCTCCTCGATATCGGCCAGGCGGCGTGGATCATCCTCGATATCGCTCTCGTAGCTGCTGATGCTTGTTGCGACATCTTCGAGCTGATACATCGCCTCGGAGAGCGTCTCGGCGTACTCTGCCATGCTTTTATCGAGGCGTACCAGTTCATTGATCGCGCGTTGAGCGGTAGTGAGCTGATCGAGCGCGGCCTTAAAATCATCGCTTCCCAGCTCTGAGCCTTTGATGGAGCCATAGATGAGCGTGGATAGTTCACGTAGCCGTTCTGCGTTACTGAGGACCTTGCGCTCCTCCTCCAGTTCCTCCTCTTCGCCCTCTCGCAGATTGGCTTTTTCAATCTCGGCCAGCTCAAACTTCAAGAATTCTATGCGTCTCTCCTGATCGCGCTCATTTTGTTGGAACGAGTGCAGGGTTTTGCGCGTATTGCGCCACTCCGCGACTTTCTGTCCCAGCTCTTCGCGCTGCGCGAGCGTTTCGGCATAGCGATCCAGAAAGTTGATATGCTGTTCGGGACGGAGCAGGCTCATATGCTCGCTCTGCCCATGAATATCTACCAGCCAGCTTGCGATCTGTTGCAGGACCTGTTGTGAGAAGGCTCGCCCATTGATCCGGGCGACGGTGCGACCACTGCGATTGATATCGCGAGAAAGAATTAATTGGCCCCCCTCTTCTAGCTCGATCCCATATTCTTGCAGGATGCTGGCAAGCGCAAGACGTGCATCGGCGCTATGGGCATCGGCGGCTCGTTGCTGGCGCTGCTCGGCCTGTTCCATCGCTTCAAGCAGAGAGGTGACAGGGAAATCTTTCTCGTCATCTAGCGAGGAATCGGCAGCGAGTTGCACTGGTGGAAGCGCATCGATGGTAAAGATACCTTCAATCGTAGCGCGGTCACAGCCTGCGCGAACGAACTCCGTGCCAACTTTTCCGCCCAATAGAGCATTGACCGCGTCAATAATGATGGACTTACCCGCGCCTGTTTCGCCGGTAAAAACATTAAAGAAGCGATTAAGTTGTAAGTGGAGACTGTCGATAATAGCGAAATCTTTTATGTGTAACTCAAGTAACATAGTCACTCGCTAGCCGTCAGGCCATCATTCCTCAACTTGGCGTTGATAATTTGATAAAAATACGTGGGTGGTTGGCGTCTCAAAAAGCGGGTTACGTACTGGCTTTTGTGAATCATAATGGTGGCACCATCTTTGACCTCGTGATTGAGCTGACCATCGGCTGATAAAACCCCATTCTGAGAATTTTGCGAAGATCTGGAGTTTTACCTGAGCTTCTGGGGGTAAGACGAGAGCACGATCAAAGGCCAGGTGGGGCGCAATGGGCGTGAGCACAATACTTCGCACTTGCGGGTGAAGCAATGGTCCACCTACAGCCATATTATAGGCGGTAGAGCCTGTAGCCGTAGAGAGAATCACGCCGTCAGCATAATTCGTGTTGTAGTAATAGTCATCAACCCAGACACGAATCTGCACTCCGCGCGGCCACATCCCTCTGGCAATAACTACGTCGTTCAGCGCAAAGAACTCCTGGCGCTGCTCATCTTGCTCAATGACAGCATGGAGCATTGCACGTTCGTCGACCCAGACCGAGGGATCATTATTCAGATAATACGGCAGTTTTGTCGTAACATCTCTGGGTTCAAGCTCGGTGAGGAAGCCAACGCGGCCAAAGTTAATCCCTACAATAGGAATATGACTGAAAGCACAGAGACGAGCCGCATGAACAATCGTGCCATCGCCGCCCAGCACTAGCGCCAGATCGCTGCCTTTCAGATCGAGATCAGTGCCCTCTTCCTGTTCCATTCGTAGATCAATTGAACGAACAGTGTAGCCTTGATCCTGAAGCTTTGGCGCGAGTATGGCTGCGAATTGCGATGTGTCCTCTTTGCGTCCCTGGTAGCAGATCGCAATAGTTTTCACAAATATCTCCAAATCGGCGCATGAGGACGGTCAAATCCTACTCGTCCCTACTTATCTAGCCAATGTAATGGTACGCCATGAGCGGCTGATTGTCAACAGAATAGTTCGGATATTTGTTCTTATTGGGCATTTTCTTGCTTTCTGCTTTCCCCACTATTGCCTGCTTTTTCCTGGGTAAGATACTCTTCGGCTAGCCAGATGGCCTCATCTTTTGAATGCACCTGTCCCTCAGCCTGAGCCTCTGCGATGATCCCTAAAAGATGACCAATCAGCGGCCCTGGTTTGAGACGCAGGCGATGAATCAGTTCTTCTCCCTGGATCAGCCTCGGCGGCAGGATTAGCTCACGCTCACGGATATAACGCGTGAAAAGCAGGCGCACGGTGGAGAGATGGCGTTGCCAGGCGGTTGTAAGCGGCTCTGGCCCACGCATCGCGAGATGATCGGCCAGAGAGACCAGTCCGACAGGGAGTCCCGCCGGACCAAGCTCTACAAAATAGCGACGGATAGCGCGTTCTGTCACCATGTCATGACTGAGCTGTCCTGGACGCATATGATTGGCGACGATCTGTTGGACCAGGCGTCGATCCTGTGTGCTTGTGCCCAGGCGGCGCATAATTGTCTGTGTAAGCGGTACACCAGCCTGGGGATGCCCATGAAAGCGAATCATGCCACTCTCATGCACGGTATACGTTGGCGGTTTGCCGATATCGTGTAAAAGTGCCCCTAATTTCATCTGTGGACTACTCATCTGGGCGCGTTGAAAAAGGTCCTGCTGTTCTGCTTCATAGAGCAGATCCTGGAGCGCATGCAGATCACCTGTTGTATCTCCTGGCAGTTGAGCGCGTGCTCGTTCATGATCTGGCTGCTGTTCTTCGGTATGCAAAAGCGCCGCCAGGAATTCCAGCTTCGATACAGCCTCTAATGAATGATCGAAGACATCCCAGTGGTGCAGATCCGGCTGAAGCATTCCCCTCGCCGGTTCAAGCTCAGGAAAAAGGACTGGCAGTAGGCCGAGCTGGTCCAGTTGGCGCAGATGGGCGGTGCCGCCGGGCGCTTTCAAGATCGCATAGATCTCTTCATGAATGCGCTCGCTTGCCGCGTGCAGCAGCAGTGAGGCATCTCGTTGTATCCAGCCCTCCGTCTCTCTCTCAAGAGAGAGCCGATAGCGAATGAGAAAGCGGACTGCGCGGAGCAGACGCAGGGGATCTGCGCGAAACACTCTGCTATTGACGGCGCGAAGCGTGCGTGTCTCCAGATCTTCTCTACCATGCAGCGGATCGATGATTGTTAGTGGTGTGCCCGTCTGGAGATGGTCAAGCAGAGAGGGGAGAGGGAGCGCAATTGCATTTATGGTGAAATCTCGTTCCAGCAGATCGTTCTCAATCGCAGAGCCATGTAGTGGGGCAAGGTCAAAGATAAATTCTTTCCCCTCCTCTTTCACGACTACTCTGCTGGCTTTATGATGCATATGGACCGAGAAACCTTGTAGGGAGTCGGCGAGGTGACGTGCTAACGACGGAACATCCCCGGTCACTGCAAAATCCCAATCGGTAGCAGGTTCCTCTAAGAACAAATTCCGAACCGAGCCACCTACAATATAGGCGCTTTGCTGCTTGCGTGCAAAATACGCAGCGCACTGTTGTAAGCGCGTAAGCATTCTGGCATCTACAGAAGATAGTTTTTCTTTTTCTCTACCCAAATTTTTTACCTAAAAACGAGTTATGCTATGCGGATAATCTTGCCTCTAATAGTACCATGATTGTCTACAGACCTTTGTTTATCTGTTCCTTTTCTTGCTCAGAGAAGAGGAGGAGAGAGAAGGCTGGGAAAAGCGTGGTACATTGGTCGAATCGCTGAAATGCTTGCGAACTTCTTTCTATCAAGGTATAGTAAAAAGGAGGAGACCACCAGGATGGGTTGCCCTCGATTTTGTATTGAAAGAGACCATCCCGTCAGGCAGAAAAAAAGGTCAAGAAAATTTTAGCTGGAGTTGATAAGACGTTTGTCGTAAGACAGACGGGGCGAGCGATAGCAAGCTCTAGTCAGGAGCATACTAGATCTGCTATAGTAGAGTTCTGAGAGAGATGCGAAATTGTTGAGGGTGTAGAAAGATGGGAGTACTGTAGGAACTGAACATGAGTGTAAGTCAGAACTATGGTGTACTACGCGTTGTACGCGTTCGCCCACCCGCCAATGTAACGACAGAACTCCAGGATAAGTATCCTGCCGGCTGGTTGCCAGAAGAGCGGTTGGTGCATCTGCTCACTCGCCGAGAGACCTCAATAGGGCGAGCGCTCAATAATACGCTTATTTTAATGGACCCCACCGTTTCTCGTGAGCATGCGCGTTTAATCCTTGATGAGCAGGGGTGGCGCATCTACAATCTTACCAGGCATAATATTGTGCGTGTAAATGGTCGCCCTGTCTCAAGTGGCAGTAGCGCCTGTATCCGTCCACAGGACTTCCTCGTCCTGGGAAGCACGATGTTGCAATTAATTGCGCCTCAGGTAGAGACAACTACGGAGCCGGATGCAAGCACACAAAAGCTCAAAACGCTGGAGGCCTTAGAAGAGACACTTCCTGTATTGCATGTCTACCCCGAATCTATGCCCGAAGGGCCAACTTCAAATGGCAATGGCAGCGCTCATATAAAGAGAGATGAAATGCTGTTGTTGGAAGCTGGAGCCGCCTCGATAGGGCTGCACACGGGTGAATCCTCTAAAAATAAAAAAGTACTGCCGATCCAACCGGAGCCTGAGTTTATTGCCCAACCCTGGGATGAGGATGAAGAGAATCTGCTTGGTGCTGGCGTCACTATGCAGTTTGCTTTGCCACAACGCATGGGGACGCGCACGCGTGTTTTGATTGCCTGTGTCGGTGTCGCCATTCTGGTCATGAGTGCAGTTGTGACTGTTATTATGAACAGCCTGATTGGTCTCTCGGCTCTAGAGCGGAGTGGACCATCAAGTATCGTGGCCGCCTTGACTATTCCCCTTATTCCTGTGCTTGGCATTGCCCTGCTCGTCAATTTTATCGACAGATTTGAGCGTGAGCCCTGGTTTTTGCGCCTGGCCGCTTTCTTGTGGGGGGCGATTATCGCTATACCACCGGCCTCTTTTGTGGAGCAAAATCTCGATTCCGTGCTCCTGAATATTCCTGTATTAGGAAGCAGTCCCCTGCTGCATGCAATAGCACAGGGTCTCGGTGTGGGTATTACCGAAGAGACCGTCAAGGGGCTTGGTCTGCTCTTGCTCTTTCTGCTCTTGCGCGACGAATTTGACAACGTGACCGATGGTATTGTGTATGGAGCGCTCATTGGTGCAGGTTTTGCAATGGTCGAAAATTTTATCTACTTCGCCTTTGACGCCAAAGAGTTCCTCGTCTTCCTGATTGTGGGCCGCATCGTGCTCGGCTGGCTCTGCCATTCCACCTTCACCGTCTGCTTCGGGGCTGCGCTTGGCTATATTCGCCATACCAGAATACGCTGGCGACAGATCGTCATCCCGCTTTGTGGTTACCTGATTGCAGTAGGTTTACATAGTATCTTTGATTTTATCACCTATTTTGTCAATGCGATTGTCATCAATTCGCCCACCGATCCAATGGTCAACACGATCTCGCTGATTGCCATTATCGGCGACTACATTCCCCCTTTTATTGCCCAACTGGTCATTATGTATTTCCTGATCAAAGCCCTGGCCCACGAGGCGGCGGTGATTCGTGAGTTTCTGACCCAGGAAGTGAGCGATGGTATTGTGCGCGTCGATGAATATGCCCTGCTCCAAAACTCCTTTCAGCGCACCCGTGAAGAGCGCCGTGTTTTGCGCCGTAGCGGCTTCAAGCAGTGGCTGCGCGTCAAAGCCCTCTACCAGACCCAGATAGGCCTGGCCTTCCGCAAATGGCATGTGAGCATGGGAGACAAACCCAAACTAGGCTACAGGCAGCCAGAAGACGCCTATCGCGAACGCATCAAACGCCTCCGCAAAGAGATCCTCGCCGCCGAAATACAACAAAAAAGAGCCGAGCATTTCTAATCCCTGACCATCTTCTTATGTAGGATATCGGCCCTCCACCCCTCTCTCGGACTCTTTTTGAAAAAGCATCCAGAGAAGGGAGCGTCACGGGGTGGATAATCCATACACCGGCATTCGTAGGGACACCATGCAGCGTGCAGACAGCGTTTCATCGCAGAGATATCCTCGCTCGCACGCGAAATCGTGTCCGCCTCGCCGAGCGAGATCCTCGCTCGCACGCGAAATCGTGTCCGCCTCGCCGAGCGAGATCCTCGCCCCCGCAGAATCGACGCGAAACGTGGTCTTGCGAGGTGGACGGGGACGAGCCATCTGCTCCAACAAAATCGCCAGGGGCGAGAGAAGCGCTGGGGGAGCAGGACACGATTACGCGTGCATGTTCCGTTTCTTCTGCAAGCCAACGTTTCTGCACGCTGCATCATGTCCCTACCAAGACCCGTTCACCTCTCTTTTTCTGAGCGAAGGAGGGTCATTGCAGACCTGTTTGTTGTTCAGTTTAAAAAGCTCGTTGCGCATCCCGTGGGCACTGAGACACGCGCAAAGCTCAACTATTACACAGCAAGATATATTCCAATGCGCGTTTTCACCGTAGGTTTGCTAATAGAGCAGTCAAAATCGGTGACTATTTATCGCTCTCGCTCTCTTCTTCCCTGGATAAAAAAGCTGGTTCGATAAGGTCGACAAATTTCGGCGCATGTTGTCGAAGTGTATCCAATACTTCTAAAACTGTCCTGGATGGTTTACTCAATGCACCTGCTTGCTTCACCACTATCTGAACCATCCTTGCAGAATCCAAATAAAACAGATCCACAAGAAAATCATCTGGTGCTTGCGCTTCGATGCCGAGAGGATTAAGCTGAGAGGGGCGAAAATCTTTGAGGTTTTGAGTTACAATAATTCGCGCCCCACTAATCACAGCAGCGGCAAGAACATGCTTATCTTTTTCATTTACTGGCATTGCTGAAATGTTCTGACTATGTAGCACTAGCAAAGCGTCAGCAAAGTATGATTTCATCGTTTCAATGAGTTTTAGCGCACTTATCTCACTAATACCTTGTTTGACAAGATTGCGCCGTACTTCTTCTAGAATATCACTTGTTAAACAAAGCTTATACAAGTCTGCATTGGCAGCGCGTAATAGCGTATCTCGAAGGGACGCTGGAATAAGAACACAAGCATCAGAGTACCCACCCCAACCAAACCCATATCTCCACCAAACTCTCTACATACAAACATAATACACTTCTTATTAGAGGATTAAACTTTCTATTGTAATAAAACAACCAATTTATCCTCCAGAATAATAAACTTAAAAATTTCCGGGCTAATCATAGTGGCCTTCCTCCTGACTGATGCGAGCAATCTCCGCGATGGCTTTTTCTCTCTCCTCATAGCGAAGCGTTCTATAAGCCATAAGATCGGTAAAAGGAACACGCCGATGGGTGCCAACTTTCACAAAAGGAATTTTCCCTGCCTCTAACAAACCTACCAGATACGGCCTCGAAACATTTAGGAGTTCAGCCGCCTCCTGAGTGCTTACTTCTTTATTGAGAGGAATAACGTGAATGGCTTTCCCGCGCAGCATATAGGAGACAACTTTTACCAGAACTTGATACACAGATGCTGGTAGCTCTATCTCGCTTCCATCTGGACTAACCAGCTTTGGTAGATGCTCGATGGCTGGAGCAACATCTTTATTACTACTGTTAGTAAGTATTTTCTCCATTTTTTGTAGAACCGACGATTCGCTTTCATTTGCAACGATAAGATCATGCTCTGCTGCTAACATATATTTTTGCCCTTTCTTTGTTGTTCATCAATCTGGATTGACTATTCTATTATATCTGTCAATCAAAATAAATGCAATATCCGAAATAGACGAAATCGAGAGAGGGATTATGAAAAGAGGGGAATGGGTTAAGAGAAAGTTTACCCCCTCCATTTCCTCTCCCGGACAGATTTTGGGAGAGAGGAAATAGAGGGGAAGAGGATCGATTGGGGAACAGGACGGGATTGCATTGTGATTGCGCAAGTTGGTCGACCCTCACCATCCCGTCCCTACGAAAGCCCTCCAGAGGCCGCTTCGTGGGCAGATTTGGAGAAGGAGAAAACAGGGTTCTGATCTCTTTGGTCTCGTGTTTCTCTTGAGCAAGAACCAATTTCCCCCGATTTCGATGAGCGTTGAAAAAGTGTCCGGGAGAGAGCATTCCTCCTGTGGCTGCGAGAGATTGCTATATTTTTTGAGTGGGTTTTTCTGGCGGATAATAGGTGCCGTTGATGTGGATACCCTGGGTGTTACGAACGATGGATTTGTGGTCGTTGCCCAGGACAGAACGGGCATAAAAGGTATATGAGGAATACAAGAGGAAGTATATGTAGGTTATGAGGCAAAAGAGGTAAAGGTTGTTGCCTGTTGCATTCTGTTCGACGCTGGGGAAGAGGCAACTGCGGACCCTTTGGTAAAGCGCGAGGCCTCGCCGCTTCACGGGTCCCGTCAATATCGAAGACAAGCCATCGGTTGCCTATTCGGTCGCTCAGCCCGCAAGGCAGCCGCTCAAAGTCTGCTCGCCGCTCCAGCAGATCTTTGAGAAAGAGTGTGCGTAATGCTTCCACTGGCTCGGGTGTCAGTGCCGCTAAAAAGCGTGAGAGCGCAGAACGAGAGGGCAGTCGATCACGCTCAAATACAGCCATAAAGGCGACCTCGAATGGCCGGAGCCTCTCGTAAAACTCTTCCAGTGTGCGCTCGCTCCTGATGGCATACCCGAAAAGCACGGCCATAAAATCGATCACTTCATACTGACCGAAACGCCGCCGTGCAAAGCGTACACGTTCGCTGATCTTCGTCAGAATACCATGTTTGCGAAGATAGGCAGTCATCAGGAATTTTAGCGCGCATTCCTCAACGGACGGAAAAAGGCCCGTATATCGTCGACCAGCGCCTGGGGCTGCTCCAATGCGGGATAGTGTCCCCCGGCCTGCATGCGGGTCCAGCGCTGAATGTTATAGCGCTGGCTCGCCACCGCAAGGGGCGGCGTAGCAGGATCGTGCGGGAACACAGCGACGCCGGTCGGCACTTCAATACGTCCCTCAAACGGTTCACCCTGGCGAGACGTCTCGTAGTAGTAACGGATCGACGAGGTGATCGTTTGCGTGACCCAGTAAATCATGATGTTGGTGAGCAATTCATCCTTTGTAAAGACACTCTCGATATCACCATGACTGTCGCTCCAGGAACGAAACATGTCAATCAGCCAGCTCGCCAGACCAACCGGAGAGTCATTCAGGCCATAGGCGAGCGTCTGCGGGCGCGTATCATGCACATGGGCGTAGCCAGCCCCATCGCGCCGAAACGTTTCGAGATTTTTTCGCCAGCGCCGCGTCTCTTCGTTCTCCTCCTCTACCTGATAGCTCACACGTGGCGTCAGAAAATCGACATGCAGTCCGACGACGCGTTCAGGATAGAGACTTGCTAGTTGGGAGCCGATCAGACTGCCCCAATCGCTGCCCTGTGCGCCAAAGCGCTCGTAGCCGAGCTCGTGCATCAGCGAGGCAAAGGCCGCTGTGGTCTGCTGTGGACCGATGCCCCGCCGGCGTACCGGACCGGAGAAGCCATAGCCCGGCAATGAGGGCACCACGACATCAAAAGCGTCGGCGGGATCTCCCCCGTAACGCGCTGGATCAGTCAGGGGGCCAACGATTTTATACATCTCAAAAAAAGATCCCGGCCACCCATGCGTGATAATCAACGGCAGCGTCTGCCTACCTCGCCCTTTGATATGCTGAAAATGCAGCGTGATCCCATCGATCTCGGTGAGGAATTGCGGGTACGTGTTGAGCAAATTCTGCTGCGCCTGCCAATCATAGCGATCATGCCAGTACGCCACAAGCTCCTGGAGATAGGCAAGGTCGGTTCCATAGTCCCAGCCGGGTCCCGGCAACTGATCGGGCCAACGCACACGCTCTAAACGCTGCCGCAGATCCACTAACGTCTCTTCGGGAACCTGTATCGTAAAAGGATCAAAAATCATGAGGGTACCTCTTCTCTTTTTCTAGCCATCTTGCTCTGTTTCACAGAGTGTTTGCTTTGCAGCATCTGTCCGCAGATGCCGTAAGCATCACCACACCTATTAAAACTATGCCGACATAATAATAAGAGAAAAAATTCCCAGGTGTTCACCGGGAAGACAAAAACTAGCTGCGCGAGAAATTGGTCGCCGCCTGGACGAGCAAGCGGCGAAAGAAGAGCTGTTCAGCCTGACTCATCCCTTGCACGAGGCGAGCATCGAGATCGCGCCAGAGGTGTACCGCTGGCTCACATAGACTGCGTCCCTTTTCCGTCAGGTACACCCGCGAGATCCGTGCATCCTCAGCATCCTGACGGCGGACCAGCAAACCCTTCTTTTCCATGCGCTGGACCGTTTGCGCGACCGTCGCAATCTCGACGCCAAGCCGGGCGGCCAGTTGCGACTGCGAGAGGCCATCCTCCTCCACTAAGCGGAAAATGACCAGCTCCTGACCCGTGTGCAGGTCGATGTTCTGACACCATCCTTCCTCCTGTTGGCGAAAAGCTTTACAGAGCTGTACAAGAGACAAACCAGTACTCTCTTCCAGATACGTTGTGATTGGTTCTTGCATAGACTTCACCTGTTATTATTATGCCGGCATAATAATAACAGGTGCGATGGGGAATGTCAACTCCGCTCCCCTCTCGAAAGTCTGGCCGGGTTCTCTCTCCTCGTTGCGCATCCCGTGGGAGTGCCGACTTCTCTGAGCTCAGACACGCGGCGGTCTCCACAAGCCACTTCAAGCCCATTTCCCTCGAAAACGTCTCTTCAGAGAGCCAAAAAATCTTCCCCAAAAAGAGACACGCGGAAACCCTTGTATAAATCGGCTTCTGAAGCTATACTAAAAAGGGGTCGGTCTAAATGGGAAGAGGAACCCGCAGGGGCTTGAAATGGCATATAATCGTGTAGATTACCAAAGCCCTGGCCTTGTCAAAATGGGAAGAGGAACCCGCAGGGGCTTGAAATTCACACCTTTTCAGAAACACGAAGAATGGAGAGTACCGTCAAAATGGGAAGAGGAACCCGCAGGGGCTTGAATCTAGGGTACGAGATCGAACTCGTAAGTACCTACACCGGTCAAAATGGGAAGAGGAACCCGCAGGGGCTTGAAATCGAGATAAATGGTTACGGTAGGCATAGAAGTCCTCTTGTCAAAATGGGAAGAGGAACCCGCAGGGGCTTGAAATGGAATAATCATAGGGTGTGGCTCTACCCATGAGTAAGTCAAAATGGGAAGAGGAACCCGCAGGGGCTTGGAATACCAATATGGGTATTTGACACTGACTACCCTGACCATGTCAAAATGGGAAGAGGAACCCGCAGGGGCTTGGACATAGATTGCTCCACCCCTCATCCTTCTTTATCTCTCAACCCCCCTTCAGAATCTACTGAACTTGCCGATAGAGAAGATTGAGGCCTTCTTATGATCGTCGCTCATCGCGCACGCTTCTTTCTTTTTCTGACTTCCCCCAACTTCAAGATTGATAGCAGTGTATAGTATGGAGGAATGCAGGGTTTCTCTTCCAGCAGAAAAAGAAGCGTGTACAGTTGATGTAGCGCTGTATCCAGGCCACAGGCCACTTGTGTGTAGTATGTAGGGTTGTAGAGTCTCTCTTCACCGCAAAATAAATAGCAGGTAAGGATCATATCCAGACAGCTATATCTCACAAAAAGCAATTGTGGTATGATGTCGGCATTAACTGAGAGCAAAAAGGAGGGATTTTGAGCAGAGAGGCTCTTTTGCAGATCTATTATTTTATGCGTCTCACTCGTGCTTTGGAGGACCGCGTCCGCACGCTCTTTTTGCAGGGGCGTATCGTTGGTGGCGTCTATACCGCACAGGGCCACGAGGCGACGACGGTGGGGGCAGCAATGACGCTGCGAGATGGTGATTGTATTGTTCCTCAGCACCGCGATCTGGGTATGCACCTGGTGCGCGGAACCTCGCCTCGCGCAATTATGTGCCAATGGCTGGCACGCGGCAATTCTCCCACTCTTGGCCGCGATGGCCAGACTCACATCGGCGATATGCATCATGGCATTGTGCCGATGATCAGTATGCTCGGAGAATCCTTGCCTGTCGCCTGCGGTGTCGCTCTAACGATGAAGATGCGCAAACGCTCAACAATTGTCCTGGCCTCCTGCGGCGATGGCGCGACAAATACCGGACCATTCCACGAGGCGCTGAATTTTGCCTCAGTGCAGAAGCTCCCCCTTGTCCTGCTCATAGAAAATAATGGCTATGCCTTTTCAACTCCCACGGCCAGACAATTTGCGCTAGAAAACCTTTCTGAACGAGCCGCAGCCTACGGCATTCCTGGCGAGAGCGTGGACGGCAATGATGTGTTGGCGGTCATGGATCTGGTCAGGAAGGCGGTAGACTATACGCGTAGTGGCAAAGGACCGATGCTTATCGAGTGTAAAACCTTTCGTGTACGCGGCCACTCGGAAGCTGATAAGGCCGACTATGTCCCCGCCGAATTGCGCGCGGCATGGCTGGCGAAAGATCCTATTTCGCGTTTTGAGACGTATATAACACAAAACTTCTCTTTCACGCGGAAAGAGAAGGCAGAGATCGAATCCCGCATCAATGCCATCGTTGATGACGCTGTACGCTTCGCAGAACAAAGTCCTCTGCCCGATGCCGAGACGGTAGCAGACTTTGTTTTTGCGCCCGATGGACCTATTGCGCTAATCGGCGAACCGGCGGTAACCCATCTGCGTTATGTCAATGCTATTGATACACGTACTGGCTTGCCATTTACCACTATCGGTCAGGCAGAGGAGGCCGTAGGACGGCGATGACGGAATGAAAATAACGTATTTAGAAGCAATCAGTCAGGCCATCCGCGAAGAGATGCGGCGGGATGAAGCCGTGTTTATTATGGGAGAAGACGTCGGGGAATACGGCGGAGCCTTTAAAGTAAGTGCGGGCCTGTTAGAGGAATTTGGCCCGGATCGCGTCGTGGATACTCCCATGTCAGAGGCGGCTATCATCGGTTCAGCCGTTGGCTCGGCGCTGATGGGGATGCGTCCAATCGCTGAGATGCAATTTATCGATTTTATTACCTGTGGCTTTGATCAGATTATTAATATGGCTTCTAAGATGTACTGGCGCGTGGGGATGCCTGTTCCGATAGTCATTCGTGGCCCTTCTGGCGGTGGCACGAAGGGGGGACCATTCCATTCTTCTAGCCCTGAAGCCTGGTTCTTTCACACTCCGGGTATGAAGGTTGTCGTGCCTTCAACCGCGTATGATGCCAAAGGGATGCTCAAAGCGGCGATTCGCGATAATAATCCGGTGCTGTATCTGGAGCACAAGCTGCTGTATCGTCTTCCTGAACTGCGGGAAGAGTTGCCGGATGAAGACTATATTGTCCCGCTCGGAAAAGCTATCGTGCGCCGTGAGGGAGACGATATGACTATTCTGACTTATGGCGCGATGGTGCATCAGAGTCTGCGGGCGGCCCAGGTTTTAGAGCGCGAGGATGATCTGGAGATTGAGGTGCTCGATCTGCGCAGTCTCACTCCACTGGACCGCGAGGCCATTACCGAATCGGTCAGGCGCACAAACAAGGTCTTAATCGTGCATGAGGATACGCTGACCGGCGGCATTGGGGCCGAGCTCTCGGCTATTCTCGCGCAGGATCTCTTTGAGTACCTGGATGGTCCGATTACGCGTGTTGCGGCTCCGGATGTCCCTTTTCCGTACGCTCCCCCTCTAGAGGCGGCGTATCTACCCAATGCAGAAAAAATCGTCTCGGCGGCGCGTAAGCTTGCTGCATATTAAGAAGCTTGAGAAGCGAAAAGAAAAAAACGAGGAGTGCGAAGATGCCAACGCCAATAAAGATGCCACGCCTGGGTAAATCGGTGGCAGAAGGGACGGTTGGGGCCTGGCTGAAAAACGAGGGAGATTACGTCGAGAAAGAGCGAATCGCTCGCTGAAATTGTCACCGATAAGATCAATGCCGAACTCCCCTCGCCCGTGGCTGGTCAATTAACGAAGATTCTGGTCAATGTCGATGAAACAGTCCAGGTTGGCGCGGATATTGCTCTCATAGAGGAGAGCGCAGATGTTTCCGCTTCGCCTCCTGCCCAGGCCGCGCCGGGACCAGATGCTGCGCCGCTGCGCACACCTGCTCAGGCGGCTCTGCCTGTTGCTGAGCCAGAGGCGAGCAATGGAAACCAGCAACGCGGGAATCTCCTTGCATCTGCTCAGACCGCAATCGTCTCCAGATCAGAAGATGAGGAGCGTCAGCGTATCTCACCTCTGGCCCGTCGCCTTGCGCGTGAGCATGATGTTGATCTTAACGAGATTGCCGGGACCGGGACAGGTGGCCGTGTCCGCAAAGAAGATATTCTTGCCTACGTCGCGGAGCAACAGAAAGCTGAAGAGGTGCGCAGCGTTCCTGCTTCTGCTACTTATAGTGCTCCCACAGCCCCACCTGTTCAAGAGGGAAGCAGAGCGCCTAGACCAGCTCCTCCTGAGACCATTCCTGGCGACGACGAGGAACTACTTATCCCCAGCCGCATGCGCCTGGCTATTGCCGAGCATATGGTGCGTAGTAAACGGACCTCGCCCCATGCCACCACTGTCGTTGAAGTTGATATGACGAATATTGCCAGGTGGTTGGAGAAAAATAAAGGAGCCTTCAAACAGCGTGAGGGATATGGTATAAGTTATGTACCATTTGTTATGAAAGCGGTCTGTGAAGGTATCCGCAAAGTACCATTAATGAACTCGACCTGGACACCGGAAAATACGATACTCATCAAAAAACGCATCAATCTGGGTATCGCCGTTGCGACTGAGAGCGGACTGGTGGTGCCAACTGTGTATGATGCCGATCAGTATACGCTCGCAGGTCTGGCAAAGCAGGTGAATATCTTGGCGCAACGAGCGCGAGCAAATAAATTGACGGTTCAGGATATGCAGAATAGTACCTTCGTCGTGAACAATCCCGGCGTCTTTGGGACAATCATCTCAATGCCCATTATTAACCAGCCTCACGCCGGTATTTTGAGCATGGATGCAGTCGTGAAGCGAGCGGTTGTTATCGAGGATGATGCTATTGCTGTGCGTTCAATGATGTATCTCTGTCTTTCGTTTGATCATCGTATCCTGGATGGTGCAGGTGCAGGGGGATTCTTGCAGGCGGTACGCGCCAAATTACAGAGCTACGGACGAGAGATCGAGGTCTATTAAAAAGCGAACCGGGACAAAGACCCTGAGGTGTTGCACCGCTTGTAGTGCTGCAATCCTCTGGCAATCAAGGCTAGAAACAAGGGAAAAAACGATGACCACAAGTATTCCAGAGCGCCGCCCCGAATGGCTGAGGGTACGCGCCCCTAAAGGTGAGAACTATCAACAGCTCAAGCAACTTATGCGCGGTCAGCAATTGCATACCGTCTGTGAGGAGGCGCGTTGCCCCAATATCGGCGAATGCTGGAGCCACAAAACGGCAACGTTTATGCTGTTGGGCCGTGTCTGTACACGCAGTTGTGGATTTTGTGCTGTGGAGACTGGTCGTCCCCAGGGCCTGGATTGGGAAGAACCAAAGCGGGTGGCTGAAGCCGTGCGTGAGATGGAGCTACGCCACGCCGTTGTGACCTCGGTCAATCGAGACGAGCTAAAAGATGGCGGAGCGGCGGTCTTTGCCTCAACTATTCGCTGGATACGCCGCCTCAATCCAGACTGCAAAATAGAGGTCTTGACCCCCGACTTCAAGGGCGTCCATGAGGCGCTGCGCACCGTGATTGATGCCCGTCCAGATGTTTTTAATCATAACGTCGAGACGATTCCCCGGTTGTACAAAGAGGTACGTCCTCAAGCTATTTACAAGCGATCCTTACAGGTCTTGCAATGGGCGAAAGAATTGAATCCCAACGCCTCAACAAAATCTGGCTTTATGCTGGGCCTGGGCGAGACATGGGACGAAATTCTGGAGGTTATGCACGACTTGCGCGAGCATAACGTGGATATCTTGACCATAGGCCAGTATCTGCGCCCATCGTTCCAGCATCTACCGATGAGACGCTATGTCCCGCTGGAAGAGTTTGCCGCCTTAAAATCAGAGGGCAAGAAGCTGGGTTTTCGCCACGTGGAATCTGGCCCCTTTGTGCGTAGTTCGTATCATGCTCACGAGCAGGCGGCTGAAGCGATAAAAGGGCAGGAGTAGATAGTGAAAGCACGCATCAATACTGCTGAACTTGCCTATGACGATCATGGCATAGGTCTCCCAGTGATCTTCCTGCATGCCTTCCCTTTGAATCGGTCCATGTGGACGGGGATAACCACATCTTTGCTGGCAGAACAGCGCTATCGCCTGGTGGCCATCGACTGGCGCGGCTTCGGGGAGAGCGAACTGGGGACTCCTCTTTCGACTATGGAATTGCTCGCTGATGATCTGGCAGGCCTGCTGGATCATCTCGGTATCCAGCAGGCGGTCCTCTGTGGACTTTCGATGGGGGGATATGTTGCATTTGCCTTCCTGAAGAAGTATTTTCAGCGCGTCAACGGTCTCATTCTGGCCGATACCAGGCCAGGTGCCGACAGCCAGGAGGCGCAGGCAAGTCGCGAGCAGGTAGCTCGTCTCGCTGAAAGTCAGGGGACGGAGGCGATTGCTGATCTGCAAATGCCGAAACTTCTTGCGGAGGAGACGCGCCGAAGCAAGCGCGAAGTTGAAATAGCGGTACGGCGTATGATTAATGCTGCCACACCAGCCGGTATTGCCGCCACATCACGTGGTATGGCGCTACGCGCCGATTTAACAGCTTTATTACCGACGTTACATATACCAACGTTGATCCTTGTCGGGGAACAAGATGGACTGATATCGCCCACAGTCGTACAGGACTATGCGGCCCTGATTCCAGATGCGCACGTCGAGATCATTCCGCGTGCCGGTCACTTGAGTAGTCTTGAGCAACCTGAAATATTTGTTGAGCTCCTGCGCAAATTTTTAGCCAGGTCCTAAGATCATAAGCACTGCTCATGTCTTTGCTTAGGAAATAAGAAAAAAACAACTTTTTCTCTTCCCGTAGTACTTGTTATACATGACCAATATCCTATTGTTGGATAAGGGCTTTTGAGGTACACTCTCCCTATCACCCGTGATGCCTCTTCTTTTATAAAGCAGGGAACAAGTATTGGTTGAGGCAGGGGCTATTCCCCAGGGATCTGTGTTGCCAATTGAAGCCTCTGGCAGTAGCTGTGGTTACTTTGGCTCTCATAGAGAAGGATGCAATCTGCAAGGCCGGAAAGCGCTAGCCGTTTTTTTCACTGCTGGCGTAGTATTTGAAAAGGTGAGGAGTGATAGAGGGTAAGTTATGAGCCAGGCACAACATTATGGAGAAGCACGACCACCAGTCGTGCTTGTGGTGGACGATAATCCGGCGATTCGAGACATGGTTTCCTGGGCCCTGGAGCTCGATGGCTATGAGGCAGCAGAGGCTGCTGAAGGTCATGAAGCCTTAGAGTGGATGGATAATGCCGCCCGTGAGGGGTGTTATCCCTCGGTGATTCTCCTCGATCTGGCTATGCCAGGCATGGATGGGCCGATGTTTTTAGAGCAACTGCGCAAACAATGGGTGGTACCCTATCCTATGCCGGCTATTATCGTTATTACGGCCAGCAGGAATGGCTCGAATGCCGCCTCGCTGGGGGTGGAGCAGGTGATCGTTAAGCCATTTCATGTGCGCGACTTGCTGGATGTCGTGCGCCAACTTGCCTGATGGCAAAAGACGGGTGGGCGCAACTCTCTCATTCTGTTGCACCCACCCGTCTTGCAAATCGCTCTCTCTTCTCCTGTGTGGAAAACGAGAGCAAGAGAACTGTTATCCTTACCTGTTTGCTTTTGTGATAGATTACTGTCCCGTTGGGGAGAGTTGCGCTGGTTGCTGATGGTTGACAATCATTGTCTGGTATTGATCTCTGAAGACATTTCCCTGGGGCGTAATAGTATTTGCGTCATTGATAAGTGCCATCGGCGTATTGGTGAGAGAATACTGCATTGATGCAAAGATACGGTTGGCCGCAAGCGTCTGTAATGCTTTTGCTGTCCAATTCGACATAAATTGGCCGTCGCCGTGTTTTGCATCACCCGGATCGGCGTTTCCTGCGTAATTCCATTCGGTAATCATTATCGGATAGACTTTCCCTACGTTTGCTTGCATGGCTGCACGCGCACTCTGGATATGTTGTGTCCACTTATCGATATTATCAATGCAGGTAGTGTTATCATCGTTTTTGTCACAGGTGTACTCATGCCAACTTATTTCGTCTGGTTTAGGATTTCGCGATTCTGTAAAAAAGTCAAGAGGTAATCTTGTTTATAGGCTGAGGTGACTGGACCAATGAACTGAGCGTTAGGCGCGAGCGGCTTGAGTGTGGAGATCATCGTGTTCCAGGCAGTCGTATAGTCCTGGGCAGAGGTATGATGGGACAGGTCCTGTTCATTGCTGAATTCGTAATAGACGGTGCTAGACCCGAAGACGGTATTCATGGCCTGGACCAGGTGCGTATTGTAATCTATTGGATTATTCGTGTTCTGTCCCTGAAGAATAATCAGTGGCACGGCTCCCAGATCTTTGATGATCGTTGCCATTTGTATCTCTGCATTAAGTGTTAATGTACTCTGTCTTGTGGGCATCCGTATGATCGTTGGATGAAGCTGTTGAACGACTGCACGTGTTGCGGTTGAATTGAGTAACTGGTCTTGTTGATCAAAAAGGCTGACGTTGGTCCCAAATATCAGTGGTGAGACATCACTTGTAGACACTGTTGGCGTCGTCTGTTGAGCAGGAACCGTGAGGGCAGCCGTCGCTACTGCTTGTGGTGTGGGGGTAAGTGCGGCTTTGCCTGCTTGTATACCCGCATTATAGATTGTCCAGGTCCCAATCCCTACTACAAGACAGACAATTATTATACAGAAGGTGAAGAAGAGAAGACGTTTGGTTCGTCGTGAATTGTCAGTGAAATCTGGCCTTCGTGCCATCATATTCTCCCTGTTGTTATACACGCTAGGATTTTTACAAAATCAAAACTAGGACCAAAACCAAAAAGCTATTCAGCTCTTATGAAATCGCTGATTTTGTCGATAGTAAAAACTATGACTGAATATCTGGATCTATCTATACTAGGTGAAATGGAGCTTCTTTGCTACCCTTTATTCCTCTACACAAGCACGGACAAACGAAAATCTTTTTTTCAGGAAAATCAAGGACCGTGCTCACTATACAGATGCTATGCCCTCTTAATAGAGTCTGGTTAAGGAGCGATTACCATGATACCCATCTATAATCCATTGTGGGGATACTGCCATAGTTTATACGCTCAAGATGAGGCTTATGTTAAAGGTATCTTAGATTTCCCCCTTTGGGCTAGAAAAGGGAAGAGGTGTTGAAGATGAGTGGTAGGGAAACTCTCCGTCAAGTATTTCTTGGGCAAATGCTTATTGCATCTTGAGACTTTCTTGAATTCTTGCTGTTAGACTATGAGTAAGCAAGAAAAAGCATTTACTTATAAACATTACAAGTGCAAATAAATGAAGTTTGTCTTCCTACTACTACCCTGACCACCCTGTAGGCAGGAGAAACGCTCGTAGGGCAGAGCGGCTAGGCCGTCTCCAGCTCACCTACCAGAGAACCTCTCGTAGGGCAGAGCGGCTAGGCCGTCTCCAGCTCACCTACCGGAGAACCCTCGTAGGGCAGATCGGCTAGGCCGTCTCCAGCTCGCCTACCACCAATTTTGTCGGATGTCACCATCCTTCAAAAGAAGACGGTCAGAGTACTACCAGGCGCGAAAAGCACAACGGTATGTTTTACATAAATTGTCTAAAGAAATGACAGCAGGGAAGGAACGTTTCTATGGATATACATGAGCAGCCTACTGAAGGCTGGCGGGTGGAAAAGCCCACAGGCGTCTATGATGCTGTGCCTGCTCAAGCTGTATCTGAGCCAGCAGTAATCACGCAGCCACGCAAACGCGGTCTTTCGCGGCGTGCCCTTTTCGGGACAGCTCTTGGTGTGGCTGGTGTCGGGACTGCGGCGGCTGTTGGTGGCGTACTCTTTGAGCAGCACCAGCAAGCGCAGACTGGCCCTGTTGCTAGCACTCAGCAGATTGGACATCTCTTACGCCGGGCCGGTTTCGGGGCCACTCCCGCTGACCTGAAAATGTATGGGGATCTTGGATATGCAGGGGCGGTAGACCGCCTGCTCAATTACCAGCAGGTCTCTGACGATCAGATGGAGCAACGTCTTAAAGATGTAGGTCTCAACCTCAATACTCCGGCACAACAGCAGCGCTGGTGGCTCTTACGCATGGCGTGGACACAGCGCCCACTCTTAGAAAAAATGACCCTCTTCTGGCATGGCGTTCTGACCAGTAGCTTTGCGAAGGTTGGCGGCGGCGGGACCTATATGCGCATGATTGTGCAGAATAACTTCTTGCGCGAGCATGCCTTTGATACCTACGATAATCTTTTGTTGGGCATTACTGCTGACCCTGCCATGCTTTTCTATCTGGATCTAAACCTGAGCCACAAAACGATGCCCAATGAAAATTACGCTCGCGAATTGATGGAGCTTTTTACCCTGGGCATTGGCAACTATACTCAGCAGGATGTGTTTCAAGGGGCTGCTGCTTTGACTGGCTGGCATATTATTGGTAGGACGACGCAAGCGCATTTTGTTGAGCGCGACCATAATACCGAAGTCAAAACCTTTCTGGGGCAGACTGGCAATTTTGATTATCGCGATATTGTGCGTATTCTGGCCGAGAATCCCGCCACGGCCCGCTTCATCTGCGGCAAGCTGTTCACCTTTTTTGTGCATGAGAATCCCAGCGCAGACGATCTACAGCCATTGATTGCTACGTATGTAAGCAGCAAACACAATATAGGGGCGGTGATGCGCACCCTGCTGCTCTCTCCACAGTTTTCTTCGGCGCAGGCCTATCGCAGCCGTGTCAAATCGCCAACTGAGTTCGTTGTGGGTGCTTATCGGGCCTTGAATAATCAGCAGAGTACGATTGGGCTGGAGGCAATGACGACAGTGATGGGGCAACCGCTTTTTAATCCCCCCAATGTCGCCGGTTGGCCTGGAGACAAAGTCAGCGCCACATGGCTGAATAGCGGGACCTGGATGGCGCGTCTGAACTATATTGATCTAATGCTTGCTGGTAGCCGGGGACGCACAGGAGCCTACCAGGCATTCGATCTGCAAAGCGTGATTACGGCCCAGCATATCAGTTCTGCTGACCAATTTGTCGATTACTTTAGCTCGTATCTGTTGGATGGAGTCTTGACAAAGGATCGACGTATGCAATTTATTGACTACTTCAATGCACCCGAAACCACCACGATTACGAAGCGCACGCCTATGATTACGCTGGCAAATGGCAAAAGCTATCCCTTGAGCCGCATACGAGGCGCGTTATACCTGATCCTGGCTTCTCCTGAATATCAGTTGAATTAGCAGCTTTTCTTATGTATAGGGACATATATAAAGGAGTAAAAGAGTGAAACTCTCACGCAGAGCAATGATAAAAGATGGCATGCTGGTTGTTTCGGCTGGTATGGTCATGCCCGCAATCTTCAGTCGTGGTATCGCCTCAGCCCATGCCCTCTCGGCGCAAGGGGTGCGCACGGCAAAGATAGCGGGAGATCGCACGCTCATTGTTGTGCAGTTGGCGGGCGGCAACGATGGCTTAAATACCGTTGTGCCCTATACCGACTCTCAGTATCTTAAGCTTCGTCCTACCCTGGCGCTCCCCGAAAGCAAGGTGCTCAATCTGGATGGACGGCTCGGCCTGCATCCTAATCTGGCCCCGCTGAAAAATCTCTGGGACGCCGGGCATATGGCAATTGTCGAAGGGGTGGGCTATCCCGATCAGAGTCTTTCCCATTTCCAGGCAATGGATATCTGGCAGACGCTGGATCTTCAGGGAAACGGTGGGGATGGCTGGCTGGGGAAGCTGGTTGCAGGCTGGGTTGATAAAGATGGTCATCCATTTAAATCAATGGATATTGGCGTGCAGACTGCTCCTGCGCTCTCATCTATTAACGCTCCTGTGGCAACCCTGAGCAATATTCAAAGCTACCGCGTTGCCCCCGATCCACTGGATCTGGATGGGGGCAGTGCGCGGCTGAAAGCGCTCTTGGATCTGTATAATACCTACCCGAAATCGTCTCCCTACGCCGCATTGCTCGATACTACCGCCCTGAATGCTGATAATGGTAGCAAGCAACTGCACCAGGCCCAGGCAGAGTATCATACAACTGTCACCTATCCGAAAGGGCCTTTTGCAACTGGCTTGCAGGTCCTGGCTGAAGCAATCGTTCAGAACCTGGGACTGCGCGTCGGGTATGTGACGCTGGGTGGCTTTGATACCCATGCCAACGAGCAGGGGACGCATGATACTTTAATGAAAACCCTCGCCGATGGCCTCGCTGCCTTCTACGCTGATCTCACGCAGCATGGAAAAGCGGATAACGTCGTCGTCATGACCTGGTCAGAATTTGGCCGTCGTGTTGAAGAGAACGGGAGTCATGGCACAGATCATGGGACAGCTGCGCCGATGTTTGTCTTAGGAAACCCGGTCAATAAAGGCATCTTCGGCGAGCCACCCAGCCTGACCAATCTCGATCAGACCGGAAATATGAAATACACCACCGATTTCCGTTCCGTCTATGCCACCGTATTGGATCGCTGGCTTGGTGCCTCTTCTAAAGATGTGCTTGGTGGCTCTTTCGGAGCCCAGAACTTCTTGCCCCAGGCTTGATCGAACTTTTTCCAAAGATGGAAAAAAATAGATCAAGATAGAAAAAGTTTCGCCTCCTCATTTCCTTGTTGCGCCGCTGATCGGGCAGCGAGGAAATGAGGGTATCTTGATGTGAGAGGATCGTGCTGCTCTGGGCTCGGAAGGATTTTTTTGCTATAATAGGTTTGGATTTGAAGGTAGGAGCAGGAGCATAAGAGTATCTATGTCTACACAACCGGCAAAAAAAACACGTCTCCCTTTATGGGCTCAGATCATATTAACTATCTTTGTTTGTGCTATCGTCCTTATTCTCGTCCTCTTATTTGGTCCTCGCGAGGGCGATGTAGATAATGTTTCGGGCGATTACGCGGTGCCACCAACTGTCGGAATCACAAATGTCATCGAGGCCACAAATCTAAAGCAGCAATTTAATGTAAGAGGAGTGCAGATCACGCTCAATACAGCAACGCTGGCGGGAAAATTCACTGATGATCGCAAGATCAATGGTATCTATACGCTGCGCGTGCTTGCGGATACGAAGAATTCTGGCAAAGATGTGATTGGGATCAATTATACCTCTATCGTCCATTTGATTCTGCCTTCGGGTCAAGAAGTGCCTATAAAGTTAGTCTCGATTAAGCCCGCGCAGCTTCCAGGGGTTGTACAGAGCGGCTTCTTTGATTTTCCGCTCAATAGTAAAATACCCCTTTCACAGCTACATGTCCGCTTTGATACCGTTGATATTCCTCTTGGTGGACAATAACGCTCAGTTTTTAGAAAGATGAAACAAAGTTGATAGAACGCTAGTCTTCTTCGCCCGGAATACCAACGTGCTCGATGCGGCGCTGAACCTCTGAGAGGGCCATCTGCCAGCCCTTGCTCGCTGGAACTGTTTCTTCTTCGCTTGTTTGCATAATCTCTTCTAGTGAGAGGTAGTATTCAACCAGCGTGCGCTCGCTGCTCGTCACATGGGCAATGTTATCTTCCAGCAGCGCATCGGCATCCTGGAATCCGCGCAGACGTTCCTGGGCTGCGTAAAAATTCTCTTGCAGGTGCTGCTGGTGACCGCTCTGCTGTTCGCGCTCACGCCGGCGCAGGTGACTTGTTTCCATCTGTGCTGCCTGAAGGGCCAGCGCGGCTTCACCAATCTCCATCTCCGTCTCTCTGAGCCGGCGTGTGAGCCATGCGCGTACAGCATGAATGCGTACAAGCACATTTGCGGTTTCAGGGAGGTGTAAAAAATCTTCTGAGAGGAGTTCATCGCTCCCCAGTTCCTCGCCTTCGCTGAGATCCTCATTGGAAAAATCCATCGTGCTTTCTCGTCTTTCTCTTTTACTGAAAGAATGTCTATCTATCCTGGTTTATCTCTCTAGCTTAGCATACTGGTTCAAGGCCTTTCAAAATGGTGGGAAGGTAGGGTCGGCTGTTGATCTCTGACCGCCTCGCCGAGCGATCCTCTCCCACCGCAGATTCGCGTAGGGTCGGCTGTTGATCTCTGACCGTCTCGCCGAGCAATTCTCTCCCACCGCAGATGCGCGTAGGGTCGGCTGTTGATCTCTGACCGTCTCGCCAACCACCCACCTCGCCCCGCAGATGCGCGTAGGGTCGGCTGTTGATCTCTGACCGTCTCGCCGAGCGATTCTCTCCCACCGCAGATTCGCGTAGGGTCGGCTGTTGATCTCTGACCGTCTCGCCTACCACCCACCTCGCCCCGCAGAGATCAGGTAGGGTCGGCTGTTGATCTCTGTTTGCAGCGAGAGATTCCCCAAAATGTATCCGGGCAAGAGGAGGTCCAGGTGGGAGAGGCGGAGATATCCCCGCCCCTCTGTAATGAAGAGTTAGCCCAGCGCTTCCTGACCATGCTCGGCGCGTTGCACAGGTGCGGCAACCTCATCGTAATCTGAGGCGTTCGTGATATCACGGCCACGTCGAGCGCCAATGGCCTCAAAGAGAGGCGTCAGAATCAGGGCCAGAATGACGTTGAGGATGAGCGCGGCAAAGCCGGAAAAGATTTGAATGCTGAAACCGCCTAATGCAAGTGGGTAGACGTTGGTCAGCGTCGTGGCCTTTCCGCTAATGATGCCGGAAAACTCCATGAGCGTCCCTACTACCATACCGCCAAACCAACCGATCAGCAAGGCCCAGCGATTAAACCAGTTGGTGTAGAGACCGAGGAAGACGGGAAGCAGCGTTTGCAGTATCCAGACTCCACCGAGAAGCTGAAAATTGATTACGTTCTGAGCTGGTAGTAAGACGATGAAAAGCACTGCGCCAAATTTTAAGACCAGAGACGTAATTTTGGCGACCTGAGACTCTTCCTTGTCGGTGGCATCTTTCCGCAGATATTCTTTATAAATATTCCGTGTAAAGAGATTGGCCGCCGCGATGGACATTACCGCCGCCGGGACCAGAGCGCCGATAGCGATGGCGGCAAAGGCAAAGCCCCAGAACCAGGAGGGGAAGAAGCTGCAGAATCAAGCCTGGCACAGCCCAGTTATTGGCGAAGGGTACCCTGGGTTTAATCTGTGCTTGAATAGCCATATAGCCGAGCAAGGCAAGCAGACCCAGCATCAGCGAATAGATGGGCAGGAGTGCCGTATTGCGCTTCACCGCTTTGATACTGCTGCTGCTCAAGACACCGGTGAGAGAGTGCGGATACAGGAACAGGGCCATCGCAGAGCCGAGGGCCAGCGTTACGTATGCGCTCATCTGTGGCCCTTTAAGAAGATCACCAAAGGTTGTCGGATGGGCCAATGCTTTCGCATGAACGGCGGCAAAGATATTACCGAAACCGCCCAGCTTAATTGGAATATAAATGAGGGTGGCAAAAAGTACGATGAAAATCATAATGTCTTTCACCATCGCAATCATTGCCGGTGCTCGCAGACCGCTTGTATAGGTATAAGCGGCCAGAATGACGAAGGCTACCAGGAGCGGAAGATCGACATTCAAGCCAAAAATTGGCACTGTCACAGGGATGCCAAGCGCGGCAATAGAGATCTGAATGCCGTACATCTGTAGCGCAATATAGGGCATAGTTGCCAGAATACCAGTGAAGGCAACTGCCAGAGCCAGGCTTCTGCTCCCAAAGCGATCTCGCACGAAGTCGGCGGCGGTCACGTAATTGCGTTGTTTACAGACAGCCCAGAACTTTGGCATCAAAATAAAAATCAGCGGATAGACCAGGACGGTATAAGGGACAGCAAAAAAGCCGCTTAACGCGCCGGCTCCAAACATTGCGCCAGGCACCGCGACAAACGTGTAGGCCGTATAAAGGTCGCCGCCAAGAAGAAACCAGGTCACAACGGTGCCGAAGCGCCGTCCAGCCAGGCCCCATTCTTGTAATTGTGTAAGATCGGCGCGCCGCCAGCGAGAGGCGAAGAAACCTAGTACAGTCACCAGGAGGAAAAAAAGATAAAGACGCTAACTGCAACCCCATCCATTGCGGGAAACTCCTTTTCTGTGAGAGTTTATGACTGAAAAATCACTTCATGCGCCATCGCATGCCGCTACAGGCTGCTACTTATGCTCCTATGAAATAGACAAAAGCGGTAATAATGGCCGTGAGAATAATCCAGAGCAGCTGGAACCAATAGAAGAAGGGAAAACCAAAGAGTATCGGCGTACGAAAATTGTAAAACGGTGGCCAGAGCAGGGCGATAAAGGGGATAAGAAGGAGAAGACGAAACCAGGTGCGCCCCTTTTTTTCAGGACGAGTAAGCATACACACCCTCCTTGTGTTGTTTGAGTCTCTGCTTTAAAGTAATGCTACGGCATTTTCTGTAAAAAGTCAACCAGACACTATTAGCTCTATCGATGTTATCTCTCGACGTATCGCTCGTTGAATATAGTACCAGTCTCAAGATGAGTCATGCTGTATATTTCTGCTGAGAAAATATGTGCGATGAGCACGATTTCTGCTGATAAGTAAAAGAGCTACAATAGTTTCAGGCACGTTGTAAGGTGAAGGAGCATGTGGATGGGCGAAAACGTTGCATTTGAAAATAAGGCGTTTAAAGCAGGTCAGTATATTCTAAACAAGCAGTATCGCATTGTACAGTGTGTGTATCGACGTCCTCGCCTCAATCTGTATCTGGCGCAGCATGTACGCTCTGCGGCTTCCGCATCTCAATCCGCATCTCAATCCGCGGAGAAGCAGGAAACCACTTCACAAGAAGAGCCTCTGGTTGCGGTCCGCGAACTGCTGCTGGAAGGCCTGTCTTCCCGTACTCGTGGCATCATTGGAGACGCTGCTGCTCACGAATCATTCTCAACTCCTATGCCCGGTTCCTTTCTGCTTGAGTCTGGAAAACAAGCACGTGTTGAGAATGACAGGCACTATCTGGTGATGCAATTGCATATCTATGCGCATGAGCAGCCCGCTACACCGATTACTCTGGAGCAATTATTGCTTCAGCCAGAATGGCCTTCCTGGCTCACAACGCGGGTCATCCTGTCCTGGGGCAGCCAGCTCTGTAGGAGCGTGGCGCGTCTGCACCGTCTGGGCGTTTTGTTTGGGAACCTGAGCCCTTCAAGTATCCTTGTGGATAAAAACAGTGCCTCTTCCTGGGCTCCTATTCAACTGGTCTCCTGGCCGCCAGCGCCGCAATTCTGGCCGGAAGTCGCTTTTCAAACGAATATGTATGAGCTCTATGATAGTGTTTTTCCCATTGCCAGACCGGAGGATGACGACGTATTTGTGGCTCCGGAATTGTTTCAGGGCTCGTGTGATGAGCGTGCAGATGTGTATTCTCTGGGGGCAATTTTGTATTTATTGCTCACACGCTATGCGCCCGCTGCCGCCGTGAAGCGTTTGAGTGCCATGTATGAAGCAGTTTATACGCGGCCTCCCTTTCGTTATCGACTTGAGCCAACGGTTGGTCTAGAGCTTACGCTGCCACGTTTTATTCGTCCTGGCATCTCTCCTTTGCTTGAGCAGGTCCTGCTGCGAGCATTGGATGTGAAGTCTGAACGCCGCTATCAAACCGTTTTCGAGCTGGTTGAAGCGCTGGAAGCTCTGGGTCAGGTGGAAGCACAGCCGAATGTGCTGAACCTCCATAAAGATGAAAGCATACGCACCTTGCTTCGGCAGATTATGCGCCATTAAACAGAACTGCTTTTCAAGTGTGCAAGAACAGTTTTTAGCCAATTGTACAGATCAAGCCTAGATTCTGGTCAGCCGCACTATAGACCGCCTGAAGAAATTCGTGCGCGTGGGCAGGGAGTATCTCGTCGATGAGGCGAGAAGATGGAGCATGTGGGTCCTGTTGTAGACGGAAAGCCTGATACTCTTTTTCCGCCTCGTTCTGGTTGGGTGGCTGAACATGTTTCAGGCTGTTTAGCAGTAATAGGACCTCCTCTGGCGTGAGGTAGCCAATATAGGAGCCAAATGGATCACCTTCTTGAGAACCAAACGGCATGGCGCGGCGTCCACACGCCAGATATTCAAAAAAGATCATTGCGCGCAGAGATTGTGTGGCCAGCCAGCCGCGCAGGTGGAGTGTGGTTGGTAGACGGCCAATAAAGATACCTTCAGGCCCATCGCTGATATCATCTTTCTCGTCTTCCGTCTCAGCAGCTCGCTCCTCCTCTGAGGCGTGTGTTTCATGGAACGTCGTTGTTTCTTCATCTTGCTGAGCCTGGCCATGTACCAGGACCTGTGCGTTTACCTCCTGTGCTAAATCGTGCAGGCCAGCCGTCTGGAGGAGATTGAGCAGTTCGTTGCGCGGAGTTGCGAGCTCATTTGAAGGGGGGATGTGTTTCTCTGAAAGCTCACCTCGGCTCTGTTGAAGTTCTTGATACCAGGGCAGACAATGTTGCTCGACGGTTGCACCCCAGACGCTACGCAGCGGCTCGCAATCACGATAGAGCTGAGGGGGATGCCGAAAGACATAGCGATCACTCAGCAGGAGAAATTGTGTTGTAATGCATAACTTCTGATATTCCTGTCTGGCAAAAGCCCCACGGGGGAGTTGATGGACAAAATCTTTGGCGCGTGGCCACGCACAGAGCGGCAGTATCGCTTCAGGTACAAAGCGATCTTCCCGTGCGAGCCGGGTTTCCTGGTAGAGCTGATAGATCTCTTGCTCTTCCTCATCAATGATCCAGCGTGCAAAAGCTGGCATGATTTTTTGTGTATAGCTCATCCAATCAAAGCCATGAATGTGTACCAGCATACTTTTGACCCTCTTTATTGACGAAAATCATCTATTATAATTATAATTATTATGGTTCCTCCTAAACTATTCAGACGATGGCAAGAAAGGCGATCCACTCTTTAGGGCAAACCCTGTCTAAGAAGAGCAAGCTGTTTGTCCGCATAAGCAGGTTTAGCCACATTCTAGGATTGAAAAAATTTTAGGATTGAAAAAAAGTTGCGACAGTTTCTTTACAATTTGCTATAGACTTGATAGAAAGGCAAGAGTATACTGAAAACGCTTTTATATGTATGGAAAAATTCTATAGCACATATTTCCTTTCCTATACTATTCTAAGAAAAGGAGCAAATTTTCTATGGCACAGGATCAGGGGACTTCTGATCAAATTTTAGCTCTCCCTGGATTTAATGACGAACCTGCTGACGTGGCAGGGGGACCAATGACGCCGTGGTGGCGACAACGGCGAACCATTATTGGGATTGCTATTTTACTTTTGATTGTATTGCTGGCGGTTATACTAATTCCTATCTTGACCCGCCGCAAGCCTGTGACTTATCAATATCAAAGTGTTACTCGTGGCTCTGTCGCTATCGCGGTAAGCGCAACTGGTCCAATTACAAGTGGCGTCTATAATGTCGTCTTTACTGGCTCAGGTGGAAAAATTCAAGACATCTATGTAAAAGTTGGTCAGACTGTCAAAAAAGGCGATAAACTGGCTCAATTAGATCCTACTGCATTACAGGATGCTTTATCAGAGCAGCAAGTAGCCTACATAAATGCTCAAGATGCTTATAATAGTACTCAGAATGTTTATAATCAAACTGCCGGGGCCAGCCAGGCCAGTATTGCCGCTGCCCAGGTAGCTCTCAATAATGCCCTGGCCGCCTTAAACAAGACGGTAGCGAAGTCACAAGCATCTGTAAGTGGTGCACTGCAAACGCTGACTAACGACCAGGTAGCTTTAATCAATACGCAGACAAGCTCACAGGACAGCATCTCATCTGCGCAGACCGCCCTGTCTAATGATCAGGCAGCCTTGCAGGCAGCACAGCGACAGGCTACAACTTCCAATGCAGCAGCTCAACAAGCTGTCGATGATGCGCAAAGGGCTCTCAATAGCTGCACGGACACAAGCAAATAGCCAGATTCAGCTTGCCTTTCAGCAAGAACAGCAGTCTCTTGGGGCTTGTACTCCTCCTCCGCACCGGCACCGGTTGGGCCTGGAACACCGACCCCTGTTAGTAGTGGACCTACGCCGACGCCACAGTGCCGCCAGATCGCGATTGATACATACAATCAAGCTGTAGCTGCTGCCAATAATAGTGTGACCGCAGACCAAAATACGTTAAGTGCTGCACAAGCATCGCTTGCCAGTACACAAGCAACCTCAAATGCTAACATAACAATCTGCTCAGGGGCGGGTTGCAACCGACCAGAAAGCTCTGAATACCGCGCAGACACAGGCGCAGACGAACAATCAGGCGGCTCAGGGGAAGATCTCCTCAGACCAGGCGGCGCTGACTACGGCGCAGACGAGTGCTGCTTCCAGCAACACGACGGCGCAAAATTCGGTAAATACTGCGCAAAGTGGTTTGAGAAGTGCGCAGAGCACAGCCTCAGAGACGAGTGCGAGCTCTCAGAGCAGCTTAACCGGTGCCCAGGGAACGCTCAATAATGCTCTGGCGGCGCTCAACACAGCCAAGCATAATCTGCAAACCTCGCTCTTAGTTGCACCCCATGATGGTATAATAACTACAATTAATGGGACTGTTGGCGGAGCGCCTGGTACACCGCAGAATGCCAGTTCCAGTAGTACGACTACTTCGGGAGGCACCTTTATTCAACTGGTGGATGTCTCTGCTTTACAGGTGCAGGCCAACATCAACGAGACCGATACAGCAAATTTAAAAGTGGGTGAGCCGGTTGCCTTCACCGTCAATGCATATGGTGATCGGGCCTTCCGAGGTACTGTCTCTGCGATTTCACCCAACGGTCAGACCGTCTCGAACGTGGTAACGTATCCTGTGACTATCGACGTGGATATGAGCAATACCAACTTGCACGATGCCACGCTCTTACCAGGGATGACCGCCAACGTTAATGTAACCGTAGTAAAGCGCGATAATGTATTAACTATCCCCGTTGACGCGGTAAACTTTGCTCGCCTATCCACGGGTGGTACCACGGCGACGACTTCTGCAACGGCGGGGCGTACCGCTCTGGTAAGCCGGGCAGCAGCGAACTCCGCGTTACGTCAGGCTCGTCAGCGTCTGACAGAACTAACGAATAATAATCCTAGTATAACCAATGATAATCCAATTGCAGCCTATGTTCTAGAACAAGCGGGTGGACAGTTTGTTATCAAACCGGTTGTACTTGGTCTGACTGATGGAAGTGTCTATGAAATCCTGGATGGTCTGAACGAAGGTGAAGTGATTGTTGTGGGTAGTTCTACTGGCAGTGGCACTGGTGCGACTGGCGGCAGTGCTGGCTAAGTGGAGAATATGCATTCAGGAGCACTGTTCTTGTATGTTAGCGCGTGTCATCAAAGAGGCACGCGCTGATTTAAGATTGAGAGATGGTACTTATGGCCTATAATAATCCACCGACACCAGGTGAGGGCACCCAGTCTCCTACACCAGCTTTTCGTAAAAAACGCCTCCGGGCAGACAACGGGCGGTCTCCTATTGAAGATATAGAGACGCAAAAAATTCCTATTATTGAGGAAGCGGCTGAGCAGGCGAGATCTGTTGACCCTGTGAAACCGGTTGATCCTGTTGATCCTACACTGGTTGCTGGCTCTGCTGGTGCTACTGAAGCTGTGTCAGTGGGAGAAGATATCGCAAAACAGACAACACAGAGACAGACTGCACTCTCTCCTTTAGTACAGGAGCCCAATCCAGGCAGAGGCGTTCCAGTCATCTCTGTACGTGGCCTGACAAAGACGTATCAACTCGGCAAAGAGACGCGTGTCCAGGCATTAAGTGGCGTCTCGCTGGATGTCTTCCCAGGTGAGTTTGTGGTTGTGCTTGGTCCTTCTGGATCGGGCAAATCTACCTTTATGAATTTAATTGGCTGCCTGGACCGTCCGAGCGCCGGCGAATACTGGCTTGCTGGTAAACTGGTTAGTAAGCTCTCAAATGATGATCTGGCAGATGTGCGTAATCGCTTGATTGGTTTTGTCTTTCAAGGGTTTAATTTATTGAGCCGGGCAACTGCATTGAAAAATGTGGCCTTGCCTATGGTGTACGCCGGCCTCTCGCGTCCAGATCGCGAGAATCGGGCCAGGAAAGTCCTGGCTCTGGTCGGCCTGGGCGCGCGCGTGAATCATAAGCCATCGGAGCTCTCCGGTGGTCAGCAACAGCGTGTTGCGGTTGCCCGTGCGCTTGTGAATGGACCTTCTTTGCTGCTCGCTGATGAGCCGACTGGCAACCTGGATAGCCGGACGAGTGTCGAGATTATGGCTGTCCTGCAAGCATTAAACGATCAGGGCTTAACTATTATCCTGGTCACCCACGACCTGAAGGTCGCCGATTATGCGCGACGCCAGGTTTCGTTTATTGACGGAAAAATCGTGCGCGATGAAATGGTGAAAAACCGTCGTATTGCTCAGGATGAGTGGTCCTCGCTGAACAAGAAAATGAATAGTCAGGAAAGTGTTCCGCAGACACAAGTTAAGGAGGAACGGGTGTGAGCCGTTTAACTCCCTCACGTACAAAAGACCTTGCGCCAGTGCGTAGCAGTTCACCTCCAGTACCACGGATAGAGCGAAATGCTCAACCTGCGACATCTCTGGAGACGGTATTTAGCCAGATGAGGGTACAGGGAAGACGTCCTGGTAGGATGGTCGGTGCAAGTTTTGGGAGCGCAACGGAAGCCTTATGGGCGAACCGTATGCGCTCTTTATTAACAGCGCTGGGTATTATCATCGGTATTGCTGCGGTTATTGGCGCTCTGACACTCACTCAAGGTGTGACTGCCTTGTTTAATAATACTATAGCCAGTCTGGGAGCGAATACCGTCTTTGTTCTGCCAGGGGCCGCAAAATCCAGCGGAGTTTCTCAAGGTTCCAGTTCAGTACAGACCTTGACGTTGCAGGATGAGCAGTCTCTCAATGGTCTCCCCCATATTGCCGCTACGACTCCCCTCTTGACCGTGAGTGAGCAGGTTGTTTATGGCAAGCAGAACTGGAATACCCAGGTTGAGGGTGCAGAGAGTCCGGTGCAATCTATTCAAGACTGGACTTTAGCTGAGGGAACCTGGTTCTCCGATCAGCAGAGTAGTGCAGGTGCCCCAGTAGCTGTTCTCGGTGATACTGTAGTGCATAATCTTTTTGACACAACTGGTACTGATCCAATTGGTCAGACTATTCGTATGGGTGGACAGCTTTTTAAAGTAGTTGGCGTGTTAGCTCCGAAAGGGAGTGGGCAGGATGATGTAATTTTTGTCCCATTTAAAACAGCCCGCCTTCGCCTGGACAATGTTACTACCATCTCTGAAATCCTCGTAGCATCTGACTCTACCGATACCGTAAATGCTGTGCAGGCGGAAATCGTCCCTGCTATAAGGAAAAACCATCATTTGCCAGCATCGGCAGTGAATGATTTCCAGACCTTCAGTTTTGCGCAGTATCTTCAGCGTTTCCAGGCGGCATCGGGCATTCTAACAGTCTTGCTCGTAGGCATTGCCAGCATCTCGCTGACGGTGGGTGGTATTGGCATTATGAATATCATGCTCGTCTCCGTCACCGAGCGTACGCGTGAGATTGGCATTCGCATGTCTATTGGCGCTCGCCGTAGCGATATCCGCAATCAGTTTCTGATCGAAGCATTGCTGCTCTGTCTGGTAGGCGGCTTGCTTGGATTGATGCTTGGATTAGTAGTAGGTGGCGTCATGGTCCATCTCTTTGGTATGCCCTTTGTCGTGACACCGACAACTGTCCTGTTACCAGTACTGGTCTCGGTAGCCATAACAGTCGTTTTTGGCCTCTATCCTGCCGTACGTGCGGCCCGCCTTGATCCCATAGAAGCATTACGTACAGAGGAGTGAGAAAAATGTTTTCCATCAGGAAGCCGGATAGACAGGGATGCACCCTTCTAAAAGAGGGAGAAGAGTGCATACCGGGAGGATGCGCGTCATGAGTTCTTCGCTTCGTTCGCCGGATGTTTCTCCTCGTGAATCGGCGCAAAAGCCTGTACCCGTAGCGAACCAGGAAACAACGCTACAAAATATGCTGACGCAATTCCGTGTGCATGATCGCCGTACGGGTAGCCTGCTTGGGGCCATCAGCGTGACCGCCACCGAGGCAATCTGGGCCAATCGCACACGTTCATTTTTGACAACCCTGGGTATCTTTATTGGTGTTGCCGCAGTGATCGCGATGCTGGCACTGACGCAAGGTGCCGGCGCATATGTAACCAATACAATTGCCGGTCTGGGAGCGAATACACTTTTTGTGACTCCTGGTACATCCAGTAGCCGAGGTGTCATCTCCAAAGCAACCGTGCAGACGCTCACAGCAGATGATGCTCAGGCGTTGAGCGTGTTACCGCATGTCTCAGCAGTGAGTCCGACTGTCTCTACAAGGACTCAGGCCGTGTTTGGTGGAAAGAACTGGCAGACGCGTGTTGAGGGGGTCAGCGCGGAGTATCCAAATATTGAGGCCTGGGATGTAGCACAGGGCCTCTGGTATTCATCGGGTGATGATGCCGGAGCCAAGCCTGTCGCTATTCTTGGTGATACAGTCGCACAGAATCTTTTTGGCACTGATGGTAGTGTTGATCCTATTGGTCAACAGGTGCGGCTGGGGAGCCAGCTCTTTCGGGTAGTCGCTGTGCTGGCTCCAAAGGGTGGCTTCAACCAGGACGATATTATCTTTGTTCCTTTTAATACAGCACAAGCTCGTCTGGTCCATAATACTTATGTACAAGAAATCGACGTAGAGGCTGACTCAGCCCAGAATGTCGATCTAACCCAGCAGGCCATTACCACGACGCTCGAAGAGAGGCATCATCTAGCGAAAGGAACACCTGACGATTTTCAGGTGACAAGCTCTACACAGATTTTGCAGCAGAACTTACAGCAGCTTCAGATCTTTACCTACCTGCTAGTGGGTATTGCAGCCATCTCGCTGACGGTAGGCGGAATTGGCATTATGAATATTATGCTTGTTTCGGTTACCGAACGTACGCGTGAGATTGGCATTCGCATGTCTATTGGCGCTCGCCGCAGTGATATCCGCAATCAGTTTCTGATAGAAGCGCTGATCCTCTGCCTGTTAGGCGGAGGGATTGGTTTAGTGCTGGGATTACTGGTGGGCTGGGCAGTTGTCTCCGCTGTAGGTATTCCCTATGTGATTACGCCTTTCACCATTTTCGTGCCGTTTGGTGTTTCAGGTGGGATAGGTGTGCTTTTTGGACTCTACCCTGCTATGCGTGCAGCTCGCCTTGATCCTATCACTGCTCTCCGCAAAGGCAAATAGAAAGAGCAAACAAGAGCGCCGGACCCTTCAAAAGGTCCGGCGCTCTTGTTTGCTTTTAGTCTCTTTCTACCCTTCTTGGCTACCCCTGCTATGATGTCCTGCCGTGGATTATTCGTCGTGATCTTTGTCTGGTAGAGCGAAGATGCCAATCTGCGCCTGGCGCATAATAGCTTCCAGGAATGGATCGGACTGAGGTGTGGTCACTGGAGAAGAGCCGTTCTTAAAGGGATCGAAGATACGGTTCCCTGAGCCAGAGCTACTACTTGTGGACAGGATAGGCTGCGCTACTACCTGGTCAATGTGTTCTGCACTCTGGTTCGGCCTTACGTTATCCTCCGCTAGAAATCCAGATGGATGAATGGCTCGTTGCATATCGCTATTTTGAGGAGATTGTGCATAAGGATAGGCCTGGGCTGGTTTATTGGATTGACCAGCGGCGTTCGGAGTCATCGCATAATCAACACTATTCTCCTGTATCGTCTGGTAGTTTTGCTCAGGGACTTGCGGCCATGAAGGTGAGGTATCTGACGGCATACCATCTTCCATCAGCGCTGCACGCATCGCAGGCGGCATATTATTGAGTTCGCTCTCGTCGAAATGTGCGGCCATCTCCATTTCAGTATTATAAGGATTCGCGGGATTTGCCGCAGGAGCCATACCTGGTACTGGTGACGGGGACATGATCATTGTGCCCACGTTCTCAGCGTATTGTTGTGGCGGATATTGTTGATATATGTCCTGTTGTTGTGGCGGATATTGCTGATATATATCTTGAGTAGGCTGCTGATAATAGGAAAGATCGGGGGTAGAGCTGGGAACAGGGGCAGCAGCCACCTGTTGTTGTTGGCGTAATTGTAAGCGCTGGCGTCTGCGCATTTCTACCCAGATTAAAGCTGACAAAGAGATTCCTACCATACCAACAATGCCGCTGATTGGGAGAAGCATTGAAGAGAGACTGGCACGCTTCGTGGAAGTGGGTGTGGTTGAAGTACCGGTCGCACCGCCGGCAGGCGGTGTCGCAACCGTGATTGTCGAAGCAGGGTCTCCGGGTTGCGGTGTAGGAGCAGGATTATGATTTCCAGGCTGATTTGTATGTGTAGGTGCCGCGCCGCCAGGTAGGATTGCCGCACCCTTCGTTGGTGTTGCCTGTACGTTTAAGACATTTGCAGTAGGAGCTATTGACGGTGTAGTAGGAGCAACCGTAATAACAGGTCCAGGAGTATAGGGTGGTTGTGCCAGAGCTGTAGCAGTAGCCTGAACCTCAAGGGCCGTAGTAGTGGCCTGAGCGGCGGCAGTAGCCTGTGCTGTAATGGCCTGAGCAGTGGCCTGAGCATTAGCGGTGGCTTGCGCATTGGCAGTGGCCTGAGCATTGGCGGTAGCCTGAGCAATAGCGCTAGCGGTAGCATTAGGAGCAGCCAGAGCCGTGGCAGTAGCTTGAGCGGCATCGGCGGTAGCCTGAGCAATAGCACTAGCGGTAGCATTAGGAGCAACCAGAGCTGTGGCAGTAGCTTGAGTGGCATCGACAGTGGCCTGTGCATCGACAGTGGCCTGTGCATCGATAGTAGCTTGAGCGTCGACAGTGGCCTGCGTGTTAGCTGTGGCGGTGAGATCCGGTGGTGTTATCACTGGTGATTGAGCATTTGCGGATCGAGGTGGTAATAAGATAATAAGACCAATGCTTATAAAAAAAAGCACTATGCACCCCTGAGCACAGGCTAGAACAGCATACTTTTTAGACCAATGAAATTTTTTTAATGGTTTTTTGCTCACAGTGAATAATCCTCCTGGCACGATAGCGATGTGCAAGGAGAGAAGCGCTTAATTTCTCTCCGGCTTTCCTCCCCCAAAGGAAAAGGTCATGGAACTCTGAGCAGGTGTCGAATAGGGATTGCTCTCCTGTCTCTTTGTATGCTCATGCCGATGTATGAAGTAGCGTCGTAAAGAGACCTACCTTGCCAGAGTATTTTCTATGCTCAATGTACTGTTTTTAGAGTGGGACCGTCAAGTAAAGAGCAAGAATGTACTAGCAAAAGAAGCATTGAGAAGCTTTTGTATCACTGCGCCTGGCTAAGAATTACAGCATGAGTAAAAATGGAATACGTTGCAACTTCTACCCGAAGAAGAGCAATTATGTCTTTTTGTAGATGGATAAGGATGTTAGTCGCGTATAAATGTAGGCGTTGTAAAATGGGTTCCATGCGATGAAGAGGGATATTCCGCAAGACGTTTGCGCGGAAATATCCCTCAGCAATACTGGCTCTACTTTAAAAACAGAGAGATAACAAGTTATCCTTAATCAGGTTTATGAGCCTCTCAAGCGCATTTTACTGTCTGTGCTTTCAGTAGGGCTAGTGGAGTTCCTGGAGATTACTTATATTCTTCCTGCGGGATACTCTAGGCGTAGTCGCGGAGAAGATGAAACTGCACTGGTTGACGTAAAGTACGTAATGCTTTGACCTCGATCTGACGGATGCGTTCTCGTGTTAATTGGAAGTAGACACTAAGCTCTTCTAGAGTATGGCAATAGCCATCGCAGAGCCCATAGCGCAGTTCTATTATCTGGCGCTCACGCTGGTTGAGACTTTCCAATGCTCGTGAGATTTGTTCGCGTAAGACCTGATGGGTAAGCGCTTCAGCTGGTGCTGTTGCGTGTGTATCTTCTATCATATCTGCGAGATGATATTGTTCATCATCGATCAGAGGTGCATCCAGAGAAATGGGAGCTTCAGCAATACTTTGTAGCTCCACAACCCGTTCCTTTGTTAAAGAGACAGCTTGTGCAATCTCTTCTGGAAAAGGATCGCGGCCTAGTTCTTGATAAAGTTGTCTGCTCATACGCTTCATTTTATAAATCATTTCTACCACATGGACAGGAATATGAATAGTGCGGGTATGCTCGGCTACTGCCCTGCTGATTGCCTGGCGAATCCACCAGGTTGCATAGGTACTAAAGCGAAAGCCGCGTAGAGGATCAAATTTTTGCGCAGCCCGTATCAGGCCGAGATTTCCTTCCTGGATAAGATCAAGAAGTGCGATGCCATGATTATTGTAGCGTTTAGCAATGCTAACAACCAGGCGTAGATTCGCCTCGACCAGATGTTGTTGGGCGGCCATATCTCCTTGTAGGACCCGGTGTGCAATACTCATCTCCTGTTCGCAGGTTAAGAGCGGATAGCGCCCGATCTCTGCAAGATATTGACGGATGGCATTATCGACTTCATTTTCGCCGTCAAACTCTTCCTCCTCTTCTTCAAAGTAGTCCTCGTCCTCGCGATAGCTACTACCATATAGCGTATTCCCCCGCTCATGGCGTACGCCTTCACCCAGTGGTGATACTATATGACGTTTGGCAGGGCGTTCCTGATGCTCATTTAGTGGAGAAGATTTCGTATATATATCCTCTGTAGAAGATTTACCTTTATTTTTAGTGTTAATTGTTGTGCGTCGTGTTCTCCTCGTTTTTGTTTGTTGTGGTGTTTGTCCTGTTTCATCATATGCGGGAGAAGTTTTGGACCGCCTTTTGCGGCCAACGGACTCTCCTTTTGGTGTTTGTTGTGTTATGGCTACCATATTCCTACTCCTTATACCTCAAATCCCAATCCACTACGTGGTAACCGGAGATGGTGATGTTAGAAGCGGCACGAAAGAATGCAGAACAGTTTCCTCGCATCACCTTACCTGAATGATTTCAGGTCCCCCCTATCTTCTTTTCTGCAAGATATGTGCCAATAGAAATCTGGAGGTAATACTGCTCTCTCTTTGTAGATAAGCCCTGCTTTACCAGCTTTACCAGCGTATGAATTGTGAGAATATGCTAGCGAGTCAAAAATGTGTCTCTTTATTTCAGCGGTTAAAGCTGAAAAAATTTCGGAGAGTATGGAGAATTCCACAATTTCTTTTTTCAATCCATGCCAGTGAGTAGGCGTTGCTGCTACAAAATCACGAACCGCAGGCGTTTATTTGCACTAGAACGTGTCTGATGAGCGCCACTTTTGCTGATCCAGAGAGCTGTCTCAAGGCACATTCCAGAATATGCTCTTTCTAGAGATATGAGTGAAGAGCGTTAAATAGGGAAGAACAGAAAGTAGCCGCTATGTCTAATGTGTTTTTTGAGAATGAGGGATCTGTGCAGGGGCTATCAGAGACGCCTCTTGTCGCGAGAGAGGACGTCAGGCGGCGCACAGCAACCGGTGGTCAAGCAAATCCTGTGACGCCTATTCCAGCGCGTGCTTCCGTGTACCCTATTCATTCTCAAGGAGCGAAAGTACGATCTCGCTACATACCTATTGCCCCTGATGCCGATCACGAAGATATAACGCGGTTACCCACCCACCCTGCTGTAGACCCTCTCTGGGAGTATGAAACTGTTCAACTTGCAGCTGAGAGTCGTATACCGAACCACTTATTACAGGTGCCTGCGTCTACTCCCTCTTCTCCCTCTGTAGATGAGCTGGATACCTTGCCCCAAAGCAGTATCAGAAAAGAGAAAAAGTCATTCCAGGAGGCGGAAGAAGTCTCTGACATTGCTGAATTGGCTACCCAACCGCCTGGTAATGGACTGCGTACAAAAAAAACATCGGCACTGCTTCCCGAAAATGTAAACTTTGCGGAAGAGATACTGCTCCAGCCGGAAGAACCATCAGAGGTAGAACCGGAGGCTGTCGAGCATATTGAAATGGTTTCCTGGACTGCCGGACAGGGTGCTCATTCGTTGTTTGCGCAACGGATTGCCCAGCATCAGGCTCCTGGGCTGCCACGTCGCAATTTGAGATTTCATCCTTTTGATCGTCTGCGCTGGTGGCTGCTTTATCCAGGGCGGCTGGAGTTTGTGCTCTGGTTGAGTGGCACCCTCTTCTTACTGGCCGTAACCAGCCTGTTGCTCCTTCTCGCTTTCTTGAGTTTTGTGCCTTTGCATACGAGTTCTCCGGCAGCAGCGGCCAGTACCGAAGTGGCCCCGCCTCCATGCTTGCATACTCGATCTGTAAGCATGTGTGGATCGATCAGCGTCACTTCAGAGGCAGGAGTGAAGTTGCTTGTACTGGACACTGGTCAGTTAGTAGTGAATCAGCCCTTGCATCTAGAAGGGCAAGGATTTACGCCCCACGGAGCCGTAAATTTAACCTATGATGCCTGGTTACCCTGTCAGCCAGCGATGGTACGTGCAGATGCTCATGGAACGTTCCAGGTGGCTGTCCTGCTCACGGAAGCCAATGTTGGTACGCATCGTATTGCCGCCTATGATGTGGCGAGTACCCATACTATCGTGTTGCCATTGAAGCTCATTGGTAGCACTGCTCAAAATGCAAGCGTTCCAACCGTAGTGGCGACGCTCCAGCCTATTGTACCCACCGCAGTCTCTCCTATAGTAACGCCTTCACCAGTGATCAGTCAGCCAACACCTGTTGTGCCTCAGCCAACCGCAATCCCCATAGCGCCCTCGCCGACGCCCCAGCCAACCGCGACCCCGGTAGCACCCTTGCCGACGCCCCAGCCAACCGTCAAGCCGACACCAAAGCCTGTCACGACGCCAACGCCAAGAGAGCCCATCCAGCCAACACCTACTGTTCCACGGGCCAGTATAAAGAGTATGGATAGTGCTCCTTTTTCTTTGTTTTCTCTCCATATATTCTTAGCTCAAGTGCTAGTACTTTTCGCTAAATGTTGGCTATGGCTCCCCTCAATCCTTTATAGTGTTGCTATAGTATCCCTGAGTGGGGCTTCTATGTTGCTAATGAAGCGCAGGGTTGGGCGGTAAGAAGTCTATATTGTACAGGTACAAAAAGAGCAGAGCTACAATAAGATCAAAATATTGATACCTTTGTGTCTTGTTCAGTTTGTTTCAGTGCAAGATAATAAGCTCAGATTTTTATAAATGTAACACACTAGAAAAAGATGCTCAAATTCAAATAGTAATAGGAGCGAAAAACTTATTTTATGAATTAACAGGTGTCGAAGAAGAAAGGGTTTTATCTGAACACGCCTGTGCGATTAGGAATTGCACTGCTTGTTTTGCTAGGGAGTATAGGAATCACATTTGGGGTTATGCATGCAGCTCATGCTGCCCCTTTAGAGGCATCGTTGCCTGGTAGTTTTCCCTGGGGGGTAGGCTTTGATAATCGTGGCAATACCTGGGTAGCAGAGCCGGGCTGTGATGAGACGCCAGTCTGCTCTAGAGGTGCTACAAGCTCGAATGGAGCTATTGCAGCGGTAACGAATGGCCCCACGGTGGTAACAAATTTCCAGGTTCCCAATCAGGCAGGCTTCTCAGGGCCGGTCTTTGTGAAAGCTGATGGGAATGGCAATGTCTGGTTCTCAATGCCTACAGCCAATACTATTGGTGAATTGTTACCAAACTTTTCCAATCCGAGTGCTTCCGTCTGGAAGGCTTTTCCTGTCAACACACCTTCAGCAGGTCCGTATGATCTCACTCTTGATACACATGGCAATCTCTGGTTCACAGAGATACTAGCGAACCAGATTGGTGAGTTGAACACCGCGACAGGGACCATCACGGAGACAGCGATTCCATCCGGGGTAAGTAAGCCGTATGGCATTGCTGGTCCTGATCCGACGACAGGCGCTATCTGGTTTACAGAGAACTTGCCGACAGATGCGCGTGTAGGGAGTTTTATGCCGCCTGCGACAGGGGCATTGACGACCTCATCGATTAATGAGTATCTGATCCCGTCACCTGGTGCGGGGACCACACCGCATTTGATTGCCTATGATGGTCGTGGCAATATTTGGGTCACTGGCGGTTTTGATGGTAAGGTCTATCAGTTGGCAATTGCCTCGCTCAAAAATGGTACGAGCAATGGTATTTCAAGCTTTGCCACTCCTCATGGTTCTGCCGGGACGCATATTTCCGGTGTTGGCGTTGATGGCAATGGAGTTGTGTGGGTTGATAACTCGCTCAGTTCAGATGTCTTCTCGCTGAGTAATGGAAGCTTCAACACAATGGCGCTCAGTCCCAATTCGCATCCGCATGATGGTGTGGGCGTGAGTCCATCAGGTAATGTCTTCTTCACAGAAGAATTTGCGCGAAGAGTTGGAGAGGTTGCACAATCGGGTGTGCCACCTTTGCCGACACCAGGAGGAGGATCGTCCTCTGCACCGCCAACCGGATCTACCGGTCCTGTGAATGCGCCTATCAATAAAACCTGGTATTTTGCTGAGGGTCGTGTCGGGAAAGGCTTCCGTGAGTATCTTACCCTGGAAAACCCCGGTGGGACGGCCTGTAATGTCAATCTTCAATATCTGTATAGCCTGGATAATGATCCAACATCACATACAAAAACCGTCTCCGTCAATGTGCCCGCTTCATCGCGTCTGACTGAGGCTGTCCATGCTGATATTGGGATTGATTGGACGCAGACGCCAGCTGCATCTGTGGCGACAATCGTGAATGCGACCAATTGTAATGGCATTGTAGCCGAGCGGCCAATATACTTTGTCAATTATCATGGGATTAGTAGTGGTACTGATGTGCTTGGCCTCACCCATTTGAATACCAATTTCTACTTTGCGGATGTACCCACTGGCAGTCAGATGACGAGCTACCTGAGTGTTTTAAATCCTAATGGCGGACCTGCGAATGTAACGGCGACGTACTTTGCTGGTGGTCATCAGGTGGGTGTACAGAATCTCACGGTTTCCGCAAATGCACGTGGCACAATTGCGCCAAATGGCTTGAATATGCCGGGAGATGTTGCTGCGGTGGTAACATCGAGTGCCCCTGTGATGGTTGAGCGTCCTTCCTACTTTAGCAATATCTACGGTGTTTATGGTGCTGCTGATGTAGTGGGCGGGCAGACAATAGCGAATGACTGGTTGTTTGCTGAAGGATATACTGGAAACGGCTATCAGGAAAATCTAAGTATTGCCAATGTGGACCCTGTGGGGGCTCCGGCGTCAGTAAAGGTGATTCTGAAATCTCAGACAGGTGCGACTGGCACGGCAACACTTACGATTCCTGCAAATGGACAGACTGTGTGGAATGTCAATGCAGCCAACGTCTTCTCTGGAAGCACACCAGAGGTCTCTGTAGAGGTGCAGTCCACCGGTGCAAAAATAGTAGTACAGCGTACGCAATTCTTCTACTATCAGCACACAATCAATGGCAATCAGACGCAGGCGCAAGGTGTTACTGATATCATTGGTCAGCCTGGTCCAGCAGCGCAGACCGTCTATAGTTTTGCTGAAGGTTACAGCAATACTGGCTACAACGAATGGCTAACGTTGCAAAACCCTACCACTACCGATGAACAGATTACTGTTACGCTGGTAAATGGCAAGGGAGTTACTATTAATCGTAGTTATACTATCAAAGCCAATACACGCTCTACAGTAGATGTGAGCGCCCTGGTGCGCGGGAGCATGGCCCAACCTGGAGATGATCATACCGGGTATGAGGTCTCGATGGTTGTTCATTCTGCCAACGGTGCCCCTTTTGTAACCGAGCGGCCAATGTATTGGAATACCTATGGAGTGAGTGCATTTACTACGCAAGGGGGCAGTGATATTCTAGGGTACACTGGTAACTAGCAATCTTCTCACTCGGTAGAGGGCTACCTGGAAAAAGAAGAGAAAACAAGAGATTCGGGTTCTCCTGAATCTCTTGTTTTTATTGCAGAATTTACATTCTTGATTTTAGAGTGAATTTGTAGGCAGTGTGCCGTTATACAGTATGAGCAATGATTATCTTTTAATATGCTATGCAAAAGGATGTTCTGAATGAAAAGACGAGGCTTTCTTTTAAGTATCGTTGTTTTGGGTATGGTCTGTCTTTGCACTTTTGTCGTACCTGGTGTTGTAGCACCGGTTCAGGCAAAAATAGCAGCAGCGGCCACTCCCACAGCGACTGATTTTTCTACGAATGGGGGATCGGACCCCTGGGGAACTGCATTCGATGGAACTGGAAAAGTATGGGTCGCGATGCCTGGGTGCGATCCCTCACCGTATTGTAGTAGTGGTACGCCTCCAGGGCATCTGGATGTTTATAATTCGCAAGGTAGTGCCTGGGCAGCCTCCTATCAACTTCCTAATGGTTTTGGGCAACCGCTATTTATCGCCTTTGACAAGCAAGGGCGAGCCTGGTTTCCAATGCCCATGACAAATTCACTGGGTATGTACAATCCTGCTACCCAGACATACAGCCAATGGGTAGTACCAACTGCCAGCTCTGGTCCCTGGGGAGTAGCGATTGACTCGAAGGGTATTATCTGGTTTACCGAGCATTATAGTAATAAAATTGGTTCTTTCAATCCTTCTACACAGACATTTAAAGAGATAGCGACGCCTGCTACAAATAGTGTTCCTTACGGTATTACCGTGGATAGTTCTGACAATGTCTGGTTTACAGAAAATAGTGATGCGGTGGCGTTGATAGGTGAGTATACGACGGGTGGCGTATTGAATGAGTATAAAATTCGCACTGGATCAACTACGGGTTTAACCCCTCATCTTATTACTATAGACAAGAATGGAGATATCTGGTGGAGTGAGGGCTGGGTATCAGCGATCGGCAAGCTGAGTCTGGCACAGGCTGTTCCTGGGACAAATAATGGAGTGAGCGAGTACCATTATCAGCAGATTTGTAGCAATTGCGGTTCTCATACCTCTGGAATAACCGCCGATAGCAATGGCTATGTCTGGTTTACCGACTCGCTTCAGAGCATTTATGGCTACTTTAACATCAGTGGCGTAGGTTCCCCTTCGGTCGCTACCACTCCTTCTTCAGGTAGTCATCCCCACGATGGAATTCATGCTGACGCTAACAATGTGATCTGGTTCACAGAAGAGTTTGCGAACAAAGTAGCGAAGATCACTGGTGGTCCTACAGGCGGTGGCTCAGGAACGCCGACAGCGACTGCTACCACGTTGCCCACTGTAACGCCGACAGCAACTCCTCAACCAGGTAGTTCTCTGGCCCAGGACACATTCCAGCGAGCGAATCAAAGCTTCTGGGGGACTGCTTCAGATGGGCATGTTTGGGGGGGAGATGCTAATTCCGCAAGTGCTTTCTCCATCTCAAACAATACAGGTCTGGTGACTAATGGTGGACTGAGTTATAGTGGAGTGCTTGGTCCTGTGGCAACCGATGCGCAGGTGCTCCTCACAGGCGCGCTTAGTAACTTTACGAGTAGTAATTTTGGCGCGGTAGTGCGTTTCACCGATGGGAATAACTGGTACAAAGCGTATATCGATGGAGCGAATCTGGTCATCCAGAAAAAAGTCAATGGCACCGCGACGATTCTGACGACGATGCCATTTGCGGCGCAGGCAAATACGAAGTATTCGATTCGTTTCCAGGTTGTGGGGACAACGCTCTCCGCGAAGGTCTGGGCGAGTGCGGGAAGTGAGCCGGGGAGTTGGATGATAACCGCCACGGATACATCCCTCACCAGTGGGCAATGTGGTATACGTGTATTAGCAACAGGTGCGGTTGTGACCTTCACCTCATTCTCTGCAACCTCTCCAGGGGGGTCTGCTACACCAACACCAACGTCAACTGTTGGTGTGACGCCGACAGCGACAGCAACGGCGACTTCTACTGCCACAGCGACAGCAACGGCGACTTCTACTGCCACAGCGACAGCAACCTCCACACCGACCGGTGGTACTTCTCTTGGTCAAGATACCTTTCAACGAGCGAATCAAAGCTTCTGGGGGACTGCTTCAGATGGGCATACCTGGGGAGCAGATGCTAATTCCGCAAGTGCTTTCTCCATCTCGAATAATGCTGGTCTGGCTACGAATACTAGCTTGAGTTACAGTGGAGTGCTTGGTTCAGCAGCCAGCAATGCCCAGGTTTTACTCACTGCATCGCTTAGCAACTTTACGAGTAGTAATTTTGGCGCGGTAGTGCGTTTCACCGATGGGAATAACTGGTACAAAGCGTATATCGATGGAACGAATCTGGTCCTCCAGAAAAAAGTCAATGGCACAGCGACGACTCTGAAGACGATGCCATTTGCGGCGCAGGCAAATACGAAGTATTCGATCCGTTTCCAGGTTGTGGGGACAACGCTCTCCGCGAAGGTCTGGGCGAGTGCGGGAAGTGAGCCGGGGAGTTGGATGGTAACCGCCACGGATACATCCCTCACCAGTGGGCAATGTGGTATACGTGTATTAGCCGCGAGTGCGGTTGCGACCTTCACCTCATTCTCTGCAACCTCACTGTAGTACTGAAGTCTAAAGAGAGAGTATTCGTGCGAAATACTCTCTCTTTATGGTCCTCGACTCCCTTAAGGTGACGTGGTACAATAGGCTCCATTAATGTGCCCAATACTACCTGACAAAAAACTCCTACGAGAAAAAGGAGAGAAAATTTATGCCGCGAGGACGTCAAAGACCTCCGCAAGACAGTATTGATAGTATCTTAGTTGCAATTTGTCGCCGTGATGATCTCGATAGCGAGACATTGCAGCACTATTTTGATCGCCTGGAGGAGGAATGGGCTAAGGGAGCGCGGGACAAGGTACTACACCTGCTGCGTAGTCGCGATGTGGCGGCACATACCGCAGCCATTCTCATTCTTGCAGAAGTGGCTACGGAAGATGATCTTGAAGAGTTAGAAGACCTGGTGGCTGATCCAACACTCAGTGATCTGGCAAAACTCGCCTTGGCACCTATTTTGAAAGAGTTCGACTCCGAGATGGTTGACGATGGGATGATTGAATATTTAAATGATCCTGTCTCGGCTATGCAGCAGATGCAGATGCGGTTGTTGGAACTGGTAGGGAAAAGTGAGATGGGCATTGAGTCTATTCTTCAGGATGTTATTGCCATGCCAATGGAACGTCGTCTGGCCTTCATTGACTGGTTGGGGAGTAGTAATGATGCTCGTGCTGCCCACCTGCTCGTTCCACTCCTGGAGAATCAGCCGCTGAAAGTGGCCAGTGCTGTGGTGGAGGCTCTTGAGCAGTTGGGCCCCATCGCCGCTCAGCAATCGCTCCCTGCGTTGAATTATGTTTTGTCAACGGATGCTCCTCGTACGCTCAAGCAGCAAGCACGTGCGACTCTGGGCCGTCTGACGATGCAGGGCGAATTCAGCCAGGAAGAATTGCTAGAGCCTGAACTCGATATCCAGCAGTTGGTACCATATGAGGCAAGGGCCAGTTATATCGATGGAACGGGCTCTCAACTGATAATGCTCTCCTGGTTACGCCCTGATGGATTACTGAAGGGGATGAATGTCCTCTATCAGGATACTATGGGGATAAAAGATTGCTATGGTCTTGATGGAATGGATAGTGAGCGTCGTGCTAGCCTGGTGCAGGATCTTCAGGAACAGGGTTTCTTCAGCTTTTTAGTCCCTTTCAATTTCGCGCGTGCTTTAATTATGCGTGCGAGCGAAACAAATAAGCGTCTGCATCATAATCATCCCATTTCTTATGTTGTCTGGCGTCCATTGTTGGAAAATGCGCTGCGGGGCGAGGGCACTCCCTCATTGTCCCTGGAGCCGCGTGCCCTTGATGCCGAGACATTTGCTCTTGCAGGGCGTGGCGGAGAGCTTTTTCAGCACCCAGAGTTTCTTTCCTGGTTATACGATCCAATGGAACGGACCGAACCTTTTATTGCTCGTTATCTGCAAGTATACAATGCAGAAGTTACCCGCCATCCGCGTAAATTGACAGTTGCGCAGAAAAAAAAGGCGCAGGAGTTTTTAGAGGAGCTCATCGATGAGGCATTGACTGAATTGATCGATGACCACTGGCGCGAGTTATTTACGTCGCGTCTGCGTTTGCAAGCAAAACTCTTGCAGCTTGGCGGGCGTGAGCGCGAAGCCCAGATGACGAATGCAGTTGCAACCGTACTCGATCCTCAATCGCAGGTGTCCATACACGAGCAAGACTTCCTACGTGTGCTAATGCGTATGTCTATTGAGCAAGGTCCATTGCGCATGATGTTTGCCTCTCTTCGCAATGGAAATAGTGCTCCACCTCTGAATATGCGTCCAGCAACGGATGAGTAAAAACACCCTTACGAAGTCGGGCCATTCCTCCTCATCTCTTGAGAGCGGAGAGGAATGGCCCGTCCTTTTAAGCGGGGAAGTGTCAACTTACCATAATGGATTCATAACCAGGCCAGTAATCAACTTAGGATACAGGTAGGTAGATTTTTGTGGCATACGTTCGTCCGCTGTTGCAACATCACGAACCTGCCGTAGCGGTGTGGAGTTGAGCAGAAGAGCCGCCTGAGCTGTCCCGTTACGTACCTCTGCTACTACCTGGGCTGGTTCGTGCGAGTAGCGTACGTAGGTGCCCGCAGTCATATCTTCTGGACGCAGACCAAGCAGAGCCTCTAAAATGAGACGTTGGGCAATTGCAACATCCAGGTTATTCCAGGCTTGTGCACGTCCACTCTCATTCATAAAGCGTCGTCCCACTTCGTTCATCTGGAGGAGGAGCGCCTGTTCTGCGGTAAAAACGACCAGAGCCTGGCTCTGTTCTCCATAGCTAGCCAATGTGCGAAGAACTTCTTCGCTCTCCTTCTGAGCATCCAGCGCCTGAATATCAAAATATTGAGCCAGAGCGTGTGGAGAGAGCTTTTCTAGCGTCTGCTGGTCCAGATTTGAAAGCAGACGGTGAGTGGGCAGAACCAGCATGCCTGGATCTTCAATGTCAATAAGCGCCATCAAAGTAAAGTTTACCGCATCATCTACATCCAGTTCTCGTCGTTGCTCAAGCACTTCATTGCGATAATTCAAAGCCGTTTCATAGCGATGGTGACCATCAGCAATATATAACTGACGCTCGGAGAAGAAACTTTGGATAAGAGCAATATGGTCTCTATCCTGAATGGGCTGTAACAGATGCTCCTCACCAGACTCATCCACGATCTGTACCTCTGGTTGTTGAGCATAAGGCGCGAGCAGGCTACGTAAGCGGGTTTGTGGATCATCATAGAGACACATAATTGGACTGGTATTGGTCGCACATGCCCGATAGAGTTGCAAACGATCATTTTTTGCTTTTGCTAGGGTATGCTCATGAGGTAGGATAACACGTGCGCTCCACGGCTCCAGGCGTACCCTCGCGAGTAGACTCTGTACGCGTAAACTGCTTTCCCTGCTGAGAAAATTTTTGTTGATAGAGGTAGTAAACAGGCTGCTGCTCTTGCCGAAGTATACCCTGATAACGCCATTCAGCCAGTCTTGCTGCCGCTCGTGTGTAAACAGAATTCAGGGTTGTATCGCCTGGTTTCTCTTCTCCAAGCTCTATCCGAATAATATTATAGGGGTTACGCTGATAATAACGTGCCTGAGCCTCTTTGCTAATGACATCATAAGGGGGGGCGATCACCTCTGCCAGGTTGCCCACCTGTTCGGCGGCAAAACGAATGCCGCGTACTGGTCTCACGTCAGCCATATCTATTTTCTCATCCTCAAAATCTTTTTTGTTGTAAAACGCTCTCTGTTCACAGGCAGAGAGTCTGTAGAAACGTCTTCATTGTATCACGCAAAAAGAGGCAGAAAGAGCGGGATGATTCTCAAGGTGGACGTGAATAGTATCGATAGAGATTTTTTGTTCTAAAATCTCTTGACAAGCGGCTAGTGCTCATGGTACTATCTGGACGTGGAACAAATGTTCCTGGTTTAACGGAGCACTCCCAACTCCATACAACCCCCCCTTTTCTCCTCTTTGTAGTGGTCGGGTGTCATCCTCTCTCTCCCTCCCGACCACCGGGGCAAGTGAATTTTTCAGTGGTTTCGGTACCCACAAGTCCTAATTTAAGGTGGTTATATTGACGCGATTTGACACAATAGGTAGACTCATTTACAGTGAACCTGTGGGATACACAGGCGACAGGACGACGTGAGTGTATTCTTCGGTTTGGTGTTGCTACTTTCCTTGAAATAGGTATGTTGTAAATCACCACAGCAATCTGATTTTTGCGGGTTCATCGTTTGGAAAGAGATGTTGTATGCAGCAAACAGTAATCGTAGATCAACTTGTTGGGCAGGTGGTTGGTAAGCAGGCTCAATACCGGGTAGAACGCCTATTGGGCCAGAGCCGTTTGAATGCGGTTTATCTTGCGCGTAATCTCAGTGATCAGACCATGGTTGCCCTGACCCTTTTTATTACTCCTGAGCATTTCTCGCTCGATGCATACCAGCGATTTATACAGCGCTTTCTTGCTGCTGCTCCAGCGCTGGTTGCATTGCAGCATCCACATATATTGCCCGTGCATGAGTTTGGGGAGCAGTGCGGTTATCCTTACCTCATTACCCCCTACCTGACAAACGGCTCGCTAGCGGACCGGCTACGGCAGCAGAAGCGTTTTTCCTACGAAGAGGTCTTGGAATTTCTGGAACAGATTGCTCCTGCGCTACAGCTTGCTCATAGCCGTGGCCTTGTGCATGGCACTTTAAAGCCCGCCAATCTGGTCTTAGATAGCCGGAAGCAGGTCCTTGTGGCTGGCTTTGGTTTAATGCATATGTTGCAATTAAGTGGGATCGTGCAGAGTCAGCAGCCCTTTGCGCATCTGCTCAGTGTATCTGAAACATTTTTGGTGGCACCTGAATATCTGGCTCCAGAGGTAGTGGAAGGTCGTGCAATTGATAAGCGTTCAGACGTGTATGCGCTTGGTTGCATTATCTTTGAATTATTGAGTGGAGCGCCGCCTTTTAAAGGTGATGATCCATTGGCGGTTGCGCAGATGCATGTCAAACAGCAGATGCCCTCTTTACATGCCCTTGTTCCTGACTTGCCACTTGCGCTCGTCTCGGTTGTTCACCAGGCACTTGAGCGTGATCCTCAGCGTCGTTTCCAGCAGGTGAGCGATGTGCAGGAAGCGTTTATGCAGGTTGTGATGGGAGTAACTAATCCTCGTCAGGCCAGTATTGCCAGGAAGGGGCTGACGGGTAGTGTACCTGCACGTACGGCGCAAGATACGCCGCCTGAGGGGTATACGCCGGGTATGTGGCAGCTCACACCACCCATTGTAACCGGAAAACTAGCGGCTTTGCCTTCAAAGCCGGTTGGCTCAAACAGACAGTCATCGACAGGTCCAGTTGCGGCCTGGCAGTTTTCACCACCAGTGACGACAGGGCACCTGGAAGCCGCGCCGATTAAAAAGGAGAATCCAGTTCCTCCTCAAGCGTCTTTCTCTAATAAGCCAGCGGCTCAGCCGCGTGCTGAACGAGACGTTCTACCTCCAGTGCAGTCAGCGCGTGCAAGTGCTCCTCAGGGCTATCAGCAGGAAGAGAGAGAGATGCGAGAGCCAAGAATGAATGGTAGTCAAGGATATCAACAGGATGGGCGAGAGCCACGAGGCGGTCAGGGATATCAACAGGATGGGCGAGAGCCACGAGGCGGTCAGGGATATCAACCGGATGGGCGAGAGCCACGAGGCGGTCAGGGATATCAACAGGATGGACGAGAGCCACGAGGCGGTCAGGGATATCAACAGGATGGACGAGAGCCGCGTATGAATCTTGTTGATGATGCTACGGCCTGGTGGGCAGGAGATCAAGAGGCGCAGGCACCCTTACGCCTGGCTCAGCCAGATAATATACGCAACCAGAAGCGTAAGAATGCTGAGATGTCCAATGCTCGTAGTGCAAGTAAACAGCCTCGTAGTCGTGGACCTCAGAAGAGCTCCTCTGGAATCAATCGCCGCCAGGTGCTGGCGATAGCTGCTACAGGCGGTGTTGTTGCCGCTGGAGCATTCCTTGCGACGAGATTACCCCTTTTCCATATGGGAGCCCAACAGGCTACAAACACGAATCCAGCTATGAACACGGGTCAGGCGGATAAAACCAATGCCCAATCAATGCAGTCTACATCGCAGAAGACGGCAGCTGCACCTCCCGCGAAGGCGACGCAGCCAGCGCAAAAAGCTGGGCACACAGGCACTGTTGTAGGTTCTACGACCTTGATGGTAAATACCGCTCAAAACTTTACAGATCCAGCCGATGGAAAGGCAAGCACGCTCATTCATCTGCCTAATGGGAATTTTGTAGCGTATAAACTGGCTTGTACCCATGAGGGTGTGACCGTTGCTTATGATCCTGGAACAAAGACCCTGGTCTGTCCTGCTCATGGTGCTATCTTTGATCCAGCAAAGAATGGGGCCGTGCTACAAGGACCTGCAACCCAGCCAATACCAAAGGTCGGAGTGCAAGTCAATTCTGACGGCACTGTCACAGCAGTCTAACTGCTAGTTACTGCTACCGATGGTTATATAAGTGTATCTGCATTTTGACATTTTATGCTTTGGGGAAGTAGAATGAGGGATAAGAAAAGTGTGTGAGAATTACCCATTCTTGCGACATGTTTTCCCTCTCTCGATCTTCCCTATCATCTTATTGAGGAGATGCTATTCAGGATAGCTCTGCTTCGAGTAAGTAGAAGGCACAGTAGCCGGGTGGAAGATCGTTCCTTATTCATTCTGGACAAAACAAACCAATGGAAGGTTTGTTATTGATGCGTTTGACGGACGGAGGGTACGATGAATCCAACAGTGATTACCTATGTTGGTCTGGCGGTTGCTGCTACTATTTTGATCTGGGGCTCTGTGACGCTTGTTCAGCATACACGCGCCCAGAAGAAGCCTCTCGTTGTGGTTCATGACTCCTGGATTATTATTCGCCCTCTCTCTTCTTCTAAGGTTGAGCTTCATGATGAAGAGCCTAATCCCTTGCTGGATGCTTATCTGCGGGGCCAACAAAATGATCCTACCTTCAAGAGTAAAAAAACTCACTGACGTTTTCCAGGTTTTATAGAGTGGCGCTCTGATACATTTTACTTGCTCTACACCCTGCTGCCATGCCTGGCAAATGAAGTGTATCAGAGGAGCAAACTACAGTATTTCAAAATTTCAAAAACAAATTTTCAAAAAATGCCTTGCATCTGAAGAGAGACTAGGCTAGTTGGGTCCCTGACGTAATAAGCGCGTTACCTCTTCAAGCACATCATTGACATTCAACTCTTTCTCTTCTTCCTCAGTCTCGTTTTGCCTCAGTAAGCCTGATAAGATGGGAACTCCACCGGTTGCTTGTGTGGTTTCATCGGTCTCTTTAAAAAAATCTTGCTCACAGGCTTGGATGATTTCTAGTATTGGTGAATTTGTATGTATGATTCTCGGGAGGAGGTTGTGATAGATGGCGATGGTTTGCATAATAGCGCCAAAAATGAGCTGGAACTGTGTATACGTCAGGGTATTATCGGCAAGGGGAATCGTCTCTTCCAGACGTACTTCGCCATCTTCCAGGTCAAAGCCAAATTTTCCTATAGCGATACGATAGTTTACAGCCATTAAGGCTTCCAGGCATTCCAGGCGTTTCTTTCTCGTAAGCGTAGCGACCTGGGGTACAACGAGCATAAGTTTGCGGCCATCGCCATTTTGTTGAAAGCCTATAATCATACGCCATTGTCCATAGGTGCCGTGGAATGCTAGTTCTATAACCTCGCGCTCTCGATCCACCTGCGCTATTTTTAAATCCATTTCTTGAAAGTATTCTATAAGATGGGAGATGCCGAAGTTAGCCGCCATAGATCGCTCCTTATGTATGATTATCTTTTGCATAGTGCTGAGATTACTTTTTGTCTAGAATGAAGGGCTCAAAGAGATACCTCATGGAGAGGCTCTTTCAGTGCAAGTATAGCATAGCTTTTTGCCGTCTTATGAGTAAGCAGGTTGTAATGTAGTAATATTTGCATGTTCCTGGTTAATGTTTGTCTCTTGTCTAGAGAGAGAGTCGTACAAGAAGCACCGATCCCTTTGTCCTGCCTGGTAAAGAGTTTGCCGATTCTCTACCTTACTAATGGTGCTATTTTGTTACCAGATTTGTGCGTAATGCGTCTATATTTTTGTGTCACTCTACGTCACTATCTATAGAACGGGCGTATGCATGGTTGTTTTATCTAGGAAGATGGTAATAAGGGAGCGTTGATATGTCTGAAAAGAAAAATGCAGTACCTTTTGAACAATGGACGCCTGTTGAGCGTGTTCGCTATGGAGCTGAAAATGCGGTTCGTTGCATGGGCGTGACGGCGCAGGATCGTGTGTTTATTCTCACCGATCATGCGCGTGAAGCTATCGCCCAGCAGGTCGCAGCGGCGGCTCGTGAGCGTCAGGCGCAGGTGTCGCTGCATTTTCTAGAGGACTATGGCAAGCGACCTCTGACCGCATTTTCTGACAAATTGCGTACAGACCTGCTTCAGGCCCGACCAACGGTCAGCTATTATATTGCTACAGCGCAACCGGGGGAGATAGCTTTTCGTATCCCTTTGCTGCCTTTTCTGGCGAACGAATTGAAGGTTCGTCATGGTCATATGATTGGTATTGATGAGCGTTTAATGGTTGAGGGCATGTGCGCTGATTATGAGGAAGTTTTTCGCCTGACCAATGAAGTATACGATCTGGTGCGTTCAGCACGCACTATCCATGTGACCTCGGCAAAAGGGAGTGATGTCACTGCTACATTCCATCAGGATTGGCGCTGGATGCCCTGTCATGGACGATATCATACGCAGGGTCAATGGGGAAATTTACCGGAAGGTGAGGTCTATACAGCACCCGCTACTGTGAATGGTGTTCTGGTCTGCGAGGTGCTGGGGGACTACTTCTCGGAGAAATATGGTGTCCTGAAACAGCCGCTGGTGCTTCAGGTGAAAGATGGCTACGTAACAGAGGTGCACAGTGAGAATGAGGCACTCGCACGCGAATTTCATGATTACCTCTTCTCTGTCCCCAATGGAAATCGAGCAGGTGAGTTCGCCATTGGCACGCTCACAAGCCTGAAGCAGCTCAGCGGTAACTTATTGCAGGATGAGAAAATGCCTGGATTGCATGTGGCCTTTGGCAATCCCTATCCTCAGTTCACGGGCGCTACCTGGGATTCGACGATTCACGTTGACGTTATTCCTACCTGTTGTACGATTGAGGTGGATGGGCGCGAGATTATGCGCGATGGTCTTTTTACCTTCTAAAATGTGCTCCTGTGGATGAGACATTTTAAGGAATTTTAAGAAAAGCCTGTTAAAATCCAAAAAGGACTTTTGTGCATATCTTTGGAGAAAGATGTGACGTTTTGGCAAAAAAAACGATGATATGTATGATAGCAAAATATGGGTCTCTTTTTGTAGTTTTTTGGTAACAAAAAAGCAGGTATGACGTATATAAATATAGGGGAATTAAAAGTTAGCATTGCCCTCTGTCGCTAGCTTAGCGCGTGGCGCTCTACTCACGGAAGAGTTTAACAACAACAGTGCATCATATTGGCTGGGTGTTGCATGTTTCCTCTACGAACATGGTCGTATTTGGCTTGTCACTTTGTGATGGTAACCCTTCTCGTACGCAGTAAGAGATCTAGAGATGAAGCCAGGATGTTTGTGAATGTGGTTTTGGCGGAGTGAGTGGCTCTTCCAGGAGATGATTACTCTACTGCTACGTCTTGTTCATGGAGTCGGGCTAGAGAGGAGCTTGGCATGGCAATGACCAGGGGCCAGAGTCTGATTGGCAGGGTAATGGGTTCTTGTGTCTTAGAAAGCGTACTTGGCTATGGCGGCACAAGCGCGGTTTTTCTGGCGCAACAACAACAGCCTCAACGCAAGGTTGCAGTAAAAGTTTTTCTTCCCCATAATGCTCTCGATGGGCAGATGCCGAAGGATTTTTACCTGCGCTTTTTGCGTGAAGCAGAAGAGGCCAGTAAATTAGATCATCCAAATATCTTGCCAGTCTATTCTTATGGCCAGCAGGATGGTTTGCCTTATATCGTTATGCCCTATATGCCTGGTGGTACGCTGGCAGATTATATTCAGCAGCATGGGGCGCTCACACTCCAGGAAGCGGTCTGGTATCTAGAACAGATTGCCTCCGCTTTAGATTATGCCCATGAGCAGGGCTGTGTGCATTGTGATGTGAAACCCGCGAATATTCTGCTTGATAGTGATGGCCGAATTGGCCTTTCCGACTTTGGTATCGCTCGTGTTTCACGTGATCCCGCTGACGGCGGAAAATCTTTTGCCCATAATCCAGAAATGCTTGCAGGAACTCCCGATTATATCTCGCCAGAGCAGGCGCTTGGTCGTCCCGTGGATGGCCGTTCCGATACGTATTCTATGGCCATTACGCTGTTTTATATGCTGGCCAAACAGCTTCCTTTTCATGCCGATACGCCAATTGCTCTGGCGCTTGCACATGTCCATAAACCGCCCCCTTCTCTATCGCGTATCCGCTCAGATGTGACTGACGGGATCGATGCGGTTTTGTTTCAGGCGCTGGCGAAAAAGCCAGAGGAGCGCTATCAAACGGTAACCGCTTTTAGCCAGGCTTTTGCCTGGGCGGTTGAGGCTGCGGTGCGTTCTGGTGTTGCTAGTGGCAAGCGGGCTGTGGTAGTGGTGAGTAATACCGGGCAGTTAAGCGGACCACTCTCCTGGGAAGTTGCGCCCGATCCTGCCCTGCCGAAGCAGTCACTTGTTCAGCGTGTTGGCATTGTCCGTTTGTTAGGAGTGGCATTTTTTATGCTCTCTTTGCTGCTTTCTGGCAGCTTTGTAACAATTGTGGCTCTTTCGCACGGCAGTCACCCTCTTACTAAAGTAGATACAGCGCTGAGCAATGCTAAGGGGGTTGTTGTAAACCATGATCTCCTTACTGATCACGATGGCTGGCCGGTGAGCACAAATTTTTTCTATAAGAATGGGCAGTACTACGTTCATAATGTATCGGACAATACTCCTTCTATGGTGCTCTATCATTCGGATCAATTAGATAGTTTTTCTAACTTTGCGGTCACTGTCTCGATGTCTCAAATGAAGCGCCCTGATGATCAATATGGCACTGACTATTATGGTGTGGTTTTTCGTTCCAGCAGAGATCAAGCGCATTATTATCTCTTTGAAATTGACCCGGTGAACGAAAACGAGTATCTGTTTATGCGCTATGATAGCAATGCTAAACCAAATTGGAATACTATTGCCGAAGGGACACTCCCAGCGCTCAATAGTAACACAGGGCAAACGAATATGCTGGCAATTCAGGCGCGTGGCAATTCGTTTCTTTTTACTGTTAATGATCACCCTCTTAATAATGCCATTTCAGATACATCTAAGCTGCAACCGCTGCTGTCTGGTCAGGTTGGTATTTATGTAGAGGACAAAGGTTCTGAAGTTGCATTTTCTTACCTTTATGTCGATCCGCTGAAATAAGGCTGATGAGCTGGAATGAGTCGAAGGCTTCCTACCACCATAGTGGTAGGAAGCCTTTTTGGTGATCTTTCTTATAGTGGTAGCACGTAGGAAGGTCGTGCTGGAAAGAGAAGAGAGAGGAGCAGACGGCCCTCGTTGTTAAGCCATATATCGGGATAGCTCTGTTTTAGCTCGTCCAGTGAACGGTAGCCAAAGACAACTTGTAGGAAGACCAGAGGCGGAAAACCGCCCTGAGCTCCTAAATCATAGAGCGGTACCGGCCAGTCCTCTGCCTTACTGAGCTTTCCTTGCTCAAATGTCAGTTTCAGTCCCCCTCGATAAAAGTCGAGCTTTATCTCGCCACTATAGCCAGCTAGCTCAGAATCTGCCAGACGTTGCTCTAAAACTGGCGCGATGTGCATAAGGAAAGCCGGGAGATCGGCAACCCGCACATACCAGGCATAGGGCCTCTCTTCTCTGGGCGCTAGTTCCGATCCCAGGATCTGATAGACGGGATGATGGCGTCCCAGAGAGAAGTTGATTGCGTTGAGCGGTTCTATTCTGTTGTTGCTGGTCGGCATCTGCGTACCATACGCCTGCAATGCGCGAAGAACCGAAGGCAGAATGGCATAAAGATTATTACCTTGCGCAACTTCAAGATCCCATATTGGCAGTGATGAATCTTGTCGTTTGGTTGGTAGTATAATGTACCCTACTTTAGTATCTTGCCTATCGACGATAAGTTGTAGATTGATGATGGGTTCTGCCGGGCTGCTCTGCTTCCATGTCTCCAGGTTGTAACGCCAGTAATTATCAGAGACGCGGGTCCAGACAATGCTCCTGGTACGTATACGACGTTGAGCATAGAGTGTTTGCAGAAAGGCAATATCTGCAACAGTGGCCTCTTGCAGACGAAACTGCTCTTCTTCTCCCTCTTTGCTTTTAGGGATAAGCGAGAGAGGGGTTCCACGCATACCACCGAGGTCAAGCGCATACTCGTAGCCGAATTGACGGTAGAAGTAGGGGATACCGGTGATTGCCTGAATGAGATGTCCCTCGTGAGCACTGCGGGCATGGATGATCTCAAAGAGAGCACGGATCAGTCCACGCCGCCGATACTCTGGATCAGTAAAGACAATTTCTGGTCGTCCCATACCAAAGGGAATACCTTCGTAATCGCATTGTTGTCTCCACAGACAGACACCTGCGACAATGGGATTTCCTCCCTGACGGCGGGTATCTTCAACGATAGCGTAGTCGCCTGGTCCCATAAGAGGATAATTCGCACGCATCATACGGCGTACCACGGCCTTCAAATGGGTGTTAGAGGGATCATCTGCTTTCTCACGGAAGATCAGACCGACCTGTTGTGCAATATGTTCAGTATCCTGAGCTGTGGACCAGCGTAAGACCAGGCCCTCTCCCAGGGTACGACGGTAGCTTGCTTCTGCGCCCTCAAAGGCTGTTGTCAACATAAACTTCTATCCTTTTCTCGTTTAGACGCTCTGATTTTAGCGCGATACTGTATGAGGTGGTAAAAAATGCTCAAAAAGCGTGGGATTCTGTTGCCTATGGTAAGGGAGAGATGCGCTTGCTATCTGGATCAGGCTTGCTTAGAGCCCGCGCGCGCTCCAGGAAATGGGCAGAATCATCCTATGGGCCGGAGGGAGATCAGCGAGTAGGCTCAGGTGGGCGAGAAAGATTGCAAATGTGCTGCCGAGTCCCTGCTGGCTAGCTGACAAGGATCTACTTGTTATAAGCTGAGTACAATGAGGTGTATACATCAGGAACTCTCCTTTCTGCAAGATAGCACATTTTTGCGCTTTTTCAAGTGTACTGACTTTGGGCACGCTTTGTCAAGCTATAAATCACTCTTTCCTGTTCTCTCTGCTGAAAGAGGGAGCGTCTTACTTATAGGTGAAGTAAGGGTTTTTAAGGAAAAGAAGAAAATCGGGTCGCGACATTCTTTCATTTTATGGGGCAATTGACATTGCCTGTACAACCCTCTATACTAAAACTGACCGAAAACAGAACTTCGCCGCTCTGTATAACTGTTCTATAGAGTGTGCTAAGAGGAGGATATCGAGAGCAAATGACCTATGTAATCACTCAGCCATGTATCGGCGTTAAAGATGCGTCTTGTGTAGATGTTTGTCCTGTTGATTGTATTCATCCTTCAGCGAATGAACCGGGGTATGAAGAGGCAGAACAACTCTTTATTAATCCCGATGAATGCATTGACTGTGGTGCTTGTGAACCAGCATGCCCTGTAACAGCTATTTATGAAGAATCAGCGGTTCCTGAAGAGTGGAAAAGCTTTATTAAAGTCAATGCAGACTTCTTCAAAGGCTAAATACTCCGCTTCGGTGGTACTGATTCAGAACGCCGCAGTGTGATGCTTTTTATGGGGTAAGCGTCATAGGCAAGCTTGCCCCATTGTTGTTCATCGCTTTTCTGTATTTCTACTTTTCATGTATAATAAACGTGCAGCGATCACATAGTTATACACTGACTATACTTCACATGATGGAGCAAAAACCCTATGCCAGTAACCCGACGCAGACGTGCTACTTCACCCGAACAGCCAGAGAACACGAATCCGGCTGCTCAAACTCCTGAGCAGGCTGTGGGTTCTCCAGCAGAGGCTTCAGCAGCAGAACTGTCAACAACAGAGAAGAGCCGAACTTCCGAGAAATCCTCGGCGGCTGATTCCGTGGTAGAGCCAGCCGAGGTGCAGGAGCCTTTTGCTCCCTGGGCTCAAAGACCAGCGGATGCAGAATCTTCCCCTGTTGCAGCTCAGGAGACTTCTCTTGCCGCGTCCGAGATTCCTGCTCAGTCGAGCGACGAGGACAGTGCTGTCTCTCTTTTTGAAAACACTGCTAGCGCCTCTGGAGCCGCTGAGACCTCTCCCAACCGGCCTAATCCGCTGTAACACCGCATCGCACTGAAACAGCGCCTACGCCCCATCCTCGCCGTTCTGCCGCAGCGCGTGCCACGGCTGAGAATGTACCCTACCAACCCTTATTGCCATCCAGCCCTACTAATGGTGAGCGGCTTGAGCGCCAGGATTATCCACCGACCAGTATTGAGAGCGGACGCCGTACTGCTCGTGGAGAACTCTTCCGCCGTCCCCCTCAGCCACCTGTAGCGTCGTCGTATGTACCACCTGTGCCGCCAGTGCCTCAACCGCCAGCGCTCCAGGCTCCAACCCATGAGATTAGCCTGCCCCTGGGGAACCTGCTCCATCTGGCGTATAATCCCGGCTATACGGGCTCGGAGGAGGCACGCAGTGTACTCTTGCATCAGCTTGAAGACGAGAGTAAGGCTGGTGGCCGTGCTCGCTGTTGGAGCTGTGGCTCGCTTGCAATTGTCTATGATCGTTGGAATACCCGCAGTAAGACCTTTGGAGAGATTGGCGTTGCCTTCTGTGAAATCTGTGGTGTGTGGAGTGTTATGTAGAGGCAACCTGGAGGAATGCGGCGCAGGAACCTGCTTTTAGGTGGGAAGAAAGCGCCGCTTTTTTGTAAGCGGAATGCCGGCTATCTTTTCTCTCATTGTTTCCTTGCTTTCATCTGGAACATGTGTAAGCATAGCTCGTGCTCTATTGGGCCTGCTTGGAGGCTGCAACTTGTGGTCCAGGCTTAACGTATATAGCTATAAAAGCTTTCAAGCATTTCTGTTGAAAGTTTGTGGGTGACTCTTTTGGAGAGGTATTCTCTGTCAGGGAAAAGTGCGGCTGGCACTTTTAATGAGGTTGATCATGATGTTTAATAATAATCCCTATGGTGGCAATCAGCAGTTTGGTCGCAGAAATCGCTTTGGCTCCTCTGCCTATCAATATCAGACACTTCCTTATGGAACAGATGCAGTTGGCGGAAGTAGCTTGATGAGCAAAGTACTTGGACTGCTCTCAGTTTCATTTATCTTTGCCTCCATCGGCGCATTTCTGGGTATTGTCCTGGGACTTAGTGGCGGTGGCTACTGGGTTGTGGTGATTGCTGGCTTTATTGTCCTGTTTGCGCTGCAATTTCTGATTCAAAAACCAGGTATTAACCTGTTTTTACTTTTCCTTTTTACCTTTCTGGAAGGCTTAGGGCTTGCGCCTATCCTCGGCTACTATCTGAGTAACAATGGTGGTATTCTGGCTGAAGCCTTTATTCTAACGGCGCTTACGACACTCCTGCTGAGTGTGTATGCCTGGACGACGAAGCGCGACTTCTCGCGTCTGGCCGACTACCTGTTCTGGGGCCTCTTGTTGTTGATCGTTGTTGGCCTGCTAGGCTTCCTATTCAGTGGCCTGTTCAGCGCAACTCCCTTTGCACTGCTCATCTCCTTCTTTGGCATTGCCATCTTTTCCGGATATGTGCTCTACTATATCCAGCGTGCCAAGTACCTGGCCAATACAACACCGAATGCTATTGGTATGACGATCTCGATCTTCCTGACGGTACTGAACCTGTTCTTATACATTCTGGAGTTTCTATCAATTCTGGGTGGTGGTCGGAGCCGGCGCTAGAAATCCTTGAAAAATACCCGGATCTGACATCTCTGTAAGGAACATAGTGAAAGCGGGAAAAAAAGCCGGAATAGATTTCCCGCTGTGCGTGTTTGAGTATGTAGAAGCGAGTTCATACGAATAATAGTACAAGATAGATAATGCAGAAAGAGAGCAAAAGAGTCATGAGCACAGGTGAGAATTTGTTCCATGTGAGCGATCAGGATTTTGAGACAAAAGTTTTGAAGTCTTCTACGCCGGTTATCGTAGATTTCTGGGCAGCATGGTGCGGACCCTGTCGCGCAATTGCCCCGGTTTTTGAGCGTATCAGTGGTGACTACGCAGGTAAACTTCAGTTTGCAAAAATGGATATCGATGCGAACGGTTTGACTCCTGGTCGTCTCGGCATTCAGGCAATTCCTACGCTGATGATCTTTAAAGATGGTAAGGTGATTGAGACCCTGGTTGGTCCAAATCCTGGCCGTTTGAAAGGTGAGATTGATCGCGTTCTGTCTGCCAATGGCATTGCAGTTGCCTAGTAGCGAGATATCCTGGCCCCCAATCGAGGGCCAGGATAAATTTTTTTAAGCTCTTTTTCGCGCAAGCTCCAATTTTGACTATATTACCCCTCGACGGTATGCGTTTTTTGTGATATAGTTTCCCCATAATTCTTCTATTCACGTTGTTTGGTGTTGTCTGGACATAAGGGGAACCGAAATGCCTACTTTAGAGCGTTCAAATCCATTGCCGTTATATTATCAGCTAAAAGAGGTGCTCAAGCAGCAAATTCAAGCTGGACATCTTGCGCCTCATACGGCTATTCCATCTGAGCCAGAGCTGGTGGCTCAGTATCATGTCAGTCGTGCAACTGTACGTCAGGCTCTCACAGAGCTGGTTCATGAAGGGCTTTTATATCGTCAGCATGGCCGTGGGACGTTTGTCTGTGAGCCACGTGTACAGCAGAAAACGGTCAGCGAGCTCACCAGTTTTTCTGAAGCCCTGCGTCAGCAGGGGAAACGTCCGGGTGGACTCTTGTTTGTCAGCGAGTTAGTGCGTGGTTCGCAAACGGTGCGGGAGCAGTTGCATCTGACCGACGAGGAGCAGGTAGTGCGCCTTGAGCGGTTGCGTACAGGTGACGATGCGCCTATTGCCTACGAGGTTGATTATCTACCCTATCCACGATCAGCGAGCATCTATCAGCGAGCAAAAGAAGTCGCAGAGGGCTCTCTCTATCAGTTAATGAGTAGCGAGGGTTTCCATCCTTATCTGGCAGAGCAGAAGTTCAAGGCGGGCGCTGCGAGCGCACGGGAGGCCGAACTTCTCCATATAGAGCCCGCCGATCCTGGGATACGCATGTCCTGTACAGCATTCGACGAGACAGGCGGTCCCATCGAGTATACCGAATCATTCTTCCCCGGTAGTCTCTATGAGTTTCAACTAACGTTGCGTGTGAAATAAGTAAGTAGCACTCCAGCGTTTAGTTGTGCTTTTGTACCTTTGTACTTTTTGCCTCATAACCTGTTGTTTCTTTTTCAGGCTGCATGGTGTTTACACCATGCAGCCTGGCTTTTGCACCATCTCAACAGATTGCGGCATGGAGTCCCCTGACTTCAGGCATGGGGAGGAATTGCCGCTCTTCTTCACACATTTTTTTGTTGCAATTTTCTGTGAACTATGCTATCCTTGTTCTATGAAAACGATCATTACCGCAAAAGTGAAATTACAGACAACCAAAGAGCAGTTTGAAGCATTCCGTACAACGCAACTGGCCTATCGCAATGCGTTGAATGCCGTCTCTCAGTACGCCTACGCGCATGGCAAGATGAGCAATCAGCAAGCCTTGCAGCGTGCCTGCTACGAGGAGATACGCACTGTTCACAAGTTGCCTGCACAGATGGCGTGTAATGTCCCTCGACAGGTCGGGGCTACCTACAAAGGTCTCTGGTCGAAAGTCAAACACAATGCTGCACTGCGCAAGGCCAAGAAGACCAAGAAACGCTACAAAGGCTTGGATCAGGCCCCCAAGTATGTCTCTCCTACCCTGACCTATAATTACCAACGGGATTACTCCTTTAAGAAAGAGCAGCAGGTGAGCATCCTCACCCTGGCAGGACGGGTCGTCGTGCCTTACACCGGCTACGATCAGCATGTTGCCTTGATCCAGCATGGTGCTCACATCGGTGCAGCTAAACTGTGGTATGACCAACCCAAGAAACGCTTTTACCTGCTCGTCACTCTGGAAATCGAGGTCGCTGATCCTACCCCACACACGCATACCGGCATTGTCGGTGTGGATGTCGGAGTGCGCTATCTTGCCGTCACGAGCACGACGAGGGGAGATTGTACGTTTCATTCGGGAAAACACGTGAGAACCAAAGCCAACCATTACGCACGACTGCGAAAGCGTCTTCAAAAAAAAGGCACTCGTTCCGCAACCCGTCGCCTTGTAGCGATCAGTGGACGAGAGAGACGGTTGAAACAAGACGCCAACCACGTTGTTTCCAAACGCATTGTGAGAGAGCACCCTCACAGCCTGGTCGGCTTGGAGAACCTGACAGATATCCGAGAGAGGACGAAGAGGCGCAAAGGCAAGAAAGCGAGCAAGAAGCAAAGGAAGGCGAATGCCGCTTTCTCGAAATGGTCCTTCGCCGAGTTGCACGCCATGATTGCCTACAAAGCCTTGAGAACTGGGAGCATGGCAATCAAAGTGGATGCTAACTTCACCTCGCAAGCCTGTCCGAGGTGTGGGCATACCACCCGCGAGAATAGACCCAACAAAGGCCTGCTTTTCGTCTGTCAGAACTGTCATTACACCCTGCATGCTGATCTCGTAGGTGCCAGAAACATTACTTTGCGAACGCTTCTCTCTCGGCAAGACTGGGAGAGAACGGGCACCTTGTCGATGTGCCCTGATGTGTCGAACGTCGAAGCCAAAGCGGAACGTCTGCAAAGATATTCCGAGTTGCGGTGGAGTTCAGACACAAGCCTCTCCCTTTAGGGATGGGGTTATTGACCGTGTACTATGAATAGGTAGCTACTGCGTGCTATACTACGCAAAGTATTAACAATGGGTTCGGAAGTACTACAGAAATATATATAGAGGAGAGTACTGATATATATGGATGAGATGCAGAATGGGCAGCCCCTGGATGCGAAAAATGCTGTTCCTGTCCACTTTATAAGTCGTCAGGAGCAAGCTTGGACGGATAAGGGTAATGCTGCCGCTCAGGATGGCGACTATGAGGCTGCTGTTGAAGCCTTTGAGCAAGCGGTTGTGGTAAGTCCTAGTGACGCACGCGCGCGTTATAATCTCGCTCTGGCACGCCAGTATCTGGGCGATACTGAGATGGCAATTGCTGGCTATCGTCGCGCAATCGATCTTGATCCACAGTTGATCGATGCGTATATTAATCTCGGCAATCTCTATGGCGAAATAGGGATGCACGAGGAGTCTCTCGAAACATTTCAATTGGCAATGGAGCTTGATCCTGAAAATGACGAGCTCTATTTTAATGTCGGAGAGGCGTATCGTACACAAAATCTTTACCAGGATGCGATTCAGGCGTATCGGCAGACATTGATGCTTAATCCGGACAATGCTGCGGCTGCTGATAGTTTGCGTGATGTGCGTGAGCGTATCAATGATCAGTGGCGGCGGGTTATGGAGCAGGAACGCCGGATTGACGAGGACCCGGCTGATGCTTCACGGTATGCCGAGCTTTCGGGGATCTATCTGGATATGGGGCGTTATGATGATGCGCTCTCAACCGCGAATCAGATGCTGAGTCTCGATCCTGATGGGCGTGCAGGCTATGATATGCTGGCTGCGGTGTATGAGCAGATGGGCGAGCGCGACCAGGCGGCCAGTATCTACACACGTATTGTCGAGATGAGCCCTGATGATGCTCAGGCCTGGGAACATCTGGGAACCTGGCGCTCACTGCAAGGAAATACTAAGGACGCTATCGATGCCTATACACGGGCAATCCAGCTTGATCCGCAGAATGTTACTGCTCGCTTTAGTATCGCTGAGACGTATTTGGAAGACGAACGCTACGATGAGGCTCTGGCTGTCTATCAAGGTCTGGTAGAGAGCGGCAGCACGGGCACTCTACAGGCTGATGACCTGGCCGCCGCCTATGCCGGTCTGGCTGAAACCTATAATTCGCTTGGTCGCTATGACGAGGCTGTGACTACCGCTCAAGATCTGCTGGAGCGCTCGGAGGATGATCCAGAGGGCTATTATCAATTGGCTACCGCCTATGATGCTCTTGGTCAGCGCGAAGAGGCGATTGAGAATTATGAGAATGCTATTGATAGCGATCCACTCAACGCCGATTATTATAATGATCTGGCCGATACCCTGCGCGAAGTGAAGCGTTATGATGAGGCTATTGATATGGCGCAGCAGGCGATCTCTATTGATCCTTCTCTCGTGCTTGCCTATGAGACGCTGGCTCAGATCTACACGGAAACCAATCGCCCTGAGGATGCCTCAGCAGCTCTTAGCCAGGCTCAGGCGTTGCGTGCTGCGAGCGCATTGTAGTCGGTATTCTTTGTCGCCGATTAGAGGTAGGCGAAAATGGTGAAGGGTGCTATCCTGAAGCGATATGACGAGCTTTTAAGATAGCACCCTGGTTTTTTAATCAGGCCTGCTCCGGGCTAAACAATTTGCTGAATGCCACTAGATCTTCCAGGCGTTGCTGGATATGGTCATAGATCAATTCGTGTTCCAGACTTTCTGCGTCGTAGATTAAAGCTTCCCGCAGATTGACAAGTACCTCCAGCCGATAGGCCAGTTGTCGGGGCATGAGTTCCTGCCCCGCGATAATGCTCAGAAGCTCGTGATATCCATCAGGACGGCGCAGGCCAAAGGCCGCGACCAGCAGGCTACAGATCTGTAAACAGGCCTCAATTGCCTGCTGTAGATAGCGCTCCGCCAGTCCATAGATGCGGTAGTCCTGAATAAATTCTTCTCGTCCTGCCTTTGCGACTTCGCGTAAGATCTCGATTGCTTTATTCAGAAGTTGTTGCTGGTGTTGAATTAGTTCGCGGTCAACGGGTAATGTCTGTTTATGCAAACGTCTTGCGAGGGCCTGGCGTTGGATCTCGTCATATTTTTTAAAATCCAGGTAATCCATGACGATTTTACTCTCGAAGGAGACGCGCTGCTTTTCATCCCGACTGTACAGAATCTGTCCATGCTTAATCACCTGGAGTTTCAGGAGCTGCGAGGCCTGATTTAAGATGACGACATCAATGGCATCAGATTCCAGATGTTTAGCCAATTCACTAAAAAAGTAGAGTCGGTAGTCCAAAAACTGATCTGCTTTGATCTGGTCCATCAGGAGGATGGCGATGTCAACGTCGCTGAGGTGTCCGAAACTCGTGCGTGTGGATAATGCGCCTGCCAGATAGGCGGCGTTCACCGGATTCTGTGCAAAAAATTGATTAAGTCGAGACTGTTTTTCAAATAGGTTCATCAACAACCTCCGAGAAAACCAGGGGAATTGTCCCGTGTGATGGTAGGGTGCAAAAGATGTAAGAACACCTTGCAAACCGTATCGGTTCTTACGTCAAATATAACATAAAAAACGGGGCTCGTGGTCTATTCTCGTAGGCTGTTTCTTGGACCTGACGTTTTTTGCGCAGGTGAGTGGGTCTGTTGCTAGCCTTCGACCCATTCTTCGCCATCGACTGCGACCTCTTTTTTCCAGATGGGCACCGTGGTTTTCAGGGTATCAATAATATAGCGGCAAGCCTCGAATGCCTCGCCTCGATGCGCACTGGCTACTACGATAATCACGCTCGCTTCTCCTATCTCCAGACGCCCAAAACGGTGTGCTACGGCCACTCCTTGCACACTCCAGCGAGCTTTTGCCTGGGAAATAATGGTCCGAATTTGCTGCTCGGCCATCTCTTCATACGCTTCATATTCAAGATAACGTACGTGCTTCCCGCGTGCATGGTTGCGCACAACTCCTTCAAAGACAACAATTCCCCCCACACTGGGCTGGCTGACCGCTTGCACCAGCTCTTCTCGCTTCAAGCGTTCGTGGGTGAGTTGTACCAGATCGTTCATTGCTGTCTCCTCCTGATTGCCTCCACCCATTGGGGGGATAAATACGACTTCATCCAGCGCTTTGAGGGGTGTATCCGCCTGAACATAGCTACGATTAACCGCGTAGATGCAGCGGTTCAGGATGGCTTGCAGAGCAGGGTAGCGGCTGTTTACCGCCTGGCGTACCGTTTCAACTGTTGCCTGTTCTGGCACCTCTAAAAGCTCTTCTCCCTGCCCGGTAGTTTCTCGCAACGAGGCGAAATAGCGAATTTTGATTTGCATAATTGCTCTTCTCCCTTACAATATTTCTTGAGTATAGCATATGTTTCTGCCAGTATTGCTATGCTAATTTCTCTTTTTCTTTTACCATGACATATAATGGAGCGGAAATACGCGCATTTTTTAGGTGAAGATGGCATGCAGATCTTGATTTGCAGCGTTCTAGACAGGTTAATTATTCTATGCGTTCAGCGTATGATGCTGTGGTCGTTGGCTCAGGCCCGAATGGGATGGCGGCGGCAATAACTCTGGCCCAGGCTGGTTGCTCTGTGCTTGTTGTGGAGGCTAGCGAGACTATCGGCGGCGGATGTCGTTCAAAAGAGCTGACGCTGCCAGGTTTTCTCCACGATGTCTGTTCTGCCGTCCATCCTTTTGCCGTCAATTCGCCTTTTTTTCGCCAGTTGCCTCTGGAACGTTATGGTCTTGAGTGGATCGAATCTCCCTCGGCTCTGGCCCATCCATTGGATGATGGCTCAGCCATGCTGCTGGATCGCTCTATTGCTGCAACCGCTGCAACGTTGAATGAAGATGCAGCGGCCTATCGGCGTATCTGGAATCCGCTGGTTTCGGACTGGCGGGCTGTTGAGCAGGCATTTCTGGGACCATTGCGTCTTCCACCTTTATTCTCTCATCCCGTGGCAGCCGGCAGGTTTGGGCTACAGGCCCTGCTCTCCGCTCGCCGTTTCACTGATCTGTCTTTTCGTGGTACACGCGCCAGGGCGATTTTTGCGGGCATTGCAGCCCATTCTCTTTTGCCTTTAGAGCAAGTGACCAGTGCAGCAGCTGGATTACTGCTCAGTACTGTTGCTCATGTTATCGGTTGGCCGATCCCACGCGGTGGTTCGCAGCAGATTATTAATGCTCTAGCGGCCCATCTGCGTTCATTGGGCGGTGAGATTGAAACGGGACTTGAGGTAAAAGATATTGCTGATCTTCCACAGGCGAAAGCTTTCCTCTTTGATGTCTCTCCACGTCAATTAGTGCACATTGCAGGGAAACAGCTTCCCTCAGGTTATTGCCGCAGTCTGGAACGGTTTCGTTATGGTCCAGGCTCATTTAAAGTCGATTTTGCCCTTGATGGTCCGATTCCCTGGAAGGCGGAAGAGTGTCGACGTGCTGTGACCGTTCATCTGGGAGGAACGTTTCCAGAGATTGCTCTTTCAGAACGCCAGGTTGCACAGGGCAAGCATCCTGAACATCCCTATGTCCTTCTGGCTCAGCAGAGTCTGTTTGATCCATTGCGCGCTCCTGCTGGGAAACATACTGTCTGGGCTTACTGTCACGTTCCCAATGGCTCAAGCTTTTCTATGACTGAGCGCATTGAGGCCCAGATTGAACGGTTTGCCCCAGGCTTTCGCGAGCGTATTTTATATAGACACACTATGGGACCTGCTCAGCTAGAGAGCTATAATGCAAATTATGTTGGTGGTGACATTAATGCCGGTGTGCAAGACCTCTGGCAGATGTTTACTCGCCCCACTCTGCGCTTGAATCCTTATACAACCCCTGCACGTAATATTTACCTCTGCTCCTCTTCAACCCCACCCGGTGGCGGAGTCCACGGCATGTGTGGCTACTTCGCGGCTCAGGCGGCCATTCAGCATGTTTTTAAGTGATCTCTCTTCTCACTTTCTGAGAGGATGAAACCATTTAGCAGTAAACCCAACAGTTCTTGACAATCCTTCTATGGCATGCTACAGTAAAAATGGATATTACTTATTTATGCACATATATGCATAAAAAGAGGATTTGTCAATGACACTACTATCTCATCGTATCTCTCCTGTAAAATGTTTACCCGCCGATGTCGAAGTAGAGCCTGTTTCTATTGCTTTAAATAGCCTCTCTCTACTTAATGTAACGGAACAGCTCCCCAATCTTTCTGCCTGGGTAAAGCGTACTGCTGAGGCGCTGACTCCTGAGCGCCGTCAGGCTAATCATCTGGTGTTTGAAGGACTGGGTTATGCCCTGACCCCTGAAAGGGAGTATGCTGATTTCCCTGCCTATCTCGATGACCTTGCCACGACTGACGCCATAGTGTTACGGGATCGCTTGCTCACGCGCCTTGTCTCTGCACTGCCTGGTCCTCTTGAATATGGCACGCTGATTTTGTCTGTTGAGAAAGAGCATCTGTTGCAGAATGTACAGGGGTATATTGCCTATATCAAACAGCTGAAATCCCGCTCTGCCCATTGATGGAGATGTGCAGCAGCAAGCATATACCTTGTTGCAAGAGCCTGCGTTACTCAAAGAAACAATTATCTCGCATCTCCGCTTGATGTGGCGGGTTACTCTCGCTCCTGAGTGGAAGCGTGTGCAGCGTTCCCTTTATGCGCAGGCGACGATTTACAAAGAGTCTCTCGATCTTTCTGCAACAACATTGGAACTGTTTCGTCTGTTCACCGGACGCGATCTTTTAAAAGCGTTTCCTCTGCATTCGACAGCAATTGACCATGTTATTCTGGTGCCTGCACCTCATAATGGTCATTATGTGACACAGTGGCTCAGTAATGGCACTCTGCGTCTCTTCTTTACGGCTCCCGCGAACTTTGGTCTGGCGCTACGTCCTTCTCCTATGGGATATACCGAATTGCATATGCGTTTGAAAGCCCTGGCGGATGCTCTGGCTGATGAGACGCGTCTGCGTATACTCGAACTCTTTATTCAGTATGATGAGTTGATAGCGCAAGATCTCATGGAGCGTCTGGATATTAGTCAATCAAGCGTCTCACGTCATCTGAAGCAATTAGTGCGTGCTGGCTATCTTATGGAGAAGCGTGAAGGTACAAATAAGATCTATACGTTTAATACGTTAAGTTTTGATGGTACTATTCGCGCTCTAGAACTGCTGAAATCTGGCGCAAGCGTTGACTCTGAGCCAGCCCCGGATCTGCGTGAGGCCTTGCCCCGTGAGCTAAGACGTTTTGTGGATGTGCAAGGTCGGGTGACTATGTGGCCACCTGCAAAACAGAGAGATAAACGGTTGATTCTTCAGTATCTGATAACAAAGTTTGAGCCAGGTCTGATTTATAACGAGCGAGAGGTCAACGAACTGCTGACGCAATATATTACCTTTAGAGACTTTGTTGCATTGCGCGGTGAGCTCTTTGACTATCATTTATTGGATCATACGCCTGATGGCTTACAATACTACCGTGTTTAGCCAACAGACCTGCTCTTTATGTTGAAAAGACATGGGGAAGCAGGTCTGTATCTGGTTTATTTTGTTGTGTTTACAGATTATTTCACATGTTGAAGAATGAGTTCTGCCAGAGTGCGTACGCCTACGCCTGTGGCCCCCTTTTCCTGGTAGGGTTTTTTGCTATCGACATAGCTAGTACCCGCAATATCCAGGTGAGCCCAACTGGTATCACTCACAAAGTTCTCCAGAATTTTGGCGGCAGTGATTGCTGAGCCTCCGCGTACACCCGTCTGTTTGATGTCGGCAATATCGCTGCTAATGAGCTCTTTGTACTCATCATCCATCGGCATTGGCCAGTATTTCTCGCCCGCCAGCTTACCGGCGGCAATGATCTCGCTGGTCAATTGCTCGTCGTTGCTAAAGAGCCCCGTATTGATGCTACCTAGCGCAACGACAATACCACCAGTTAATGTTGCCAGATCGATAATAGGCGAGAATTGTTCTTTCACCGCATAAGAAAGTGCATCGGCCAGTATCAAGCGTCCCTCTGCGTCCGTATTGACGATCTCGATAGTCTTGCCATTGAGAATGCGCAGGATGTCTCCTGGTAGATAGGAGGTGTCGCTGGGGCGATTCTCGCAGGTAGGCACGAGCGCTGTCACATTCACCGCTGGTTTGAGCGCTGCAATAGCTTGCATTGCACCAATCACGGCGGCGGCTCCGCCCATGTCTCCCTTCATTTCGTCCATCCGGTCAGCAGGCTTGAGCGAGATGCCACCTGTATCAAAGGTAATACCTTTGCCGACCAGAGCCAGACCTTTTTCGCCCTGCTTGCCTGCGCCGCGATAGCGCAAAATAATGAATTGTGGTGGTTCGGCGCTACCTTTAGAGACTGCTAATAGTCCGCCCATGCCTAGTTCAGCAATCTTGCTCTTCTCGAAGATCTCGCATTCCAGACCGAAATTTGCCGCCATGATTTTTGCTCGATTAGCCAGTTCTCCTGGTGTCAGAACGTTGGGTGGCTCATTCACCAGGTCGCGTGCGAAGTTGGCTGCTTCGGCGAGAATCTGGCCTTTGTGGATTGCTGCATCACACTCGGAGGTAGTCGCTCCTTCGCTCACTATCTGAATTTGATTTACCTGCGTACTATTCTTCGTATCGCTCTGATAGCTTCTGAAGGTGTAGAGACCTAGCAACGCACCTTCGACCTCGGCCTGAATAGTCTGTGCAGTCTCGACGCTCCCATTTCCCTGCAAGGCAATTATGATCCTTTGTGCTCCTGTGCTTTGTGCATGCCGGGCTGCAATCGCACTGGCGCGGCGGATGGATTGACTATCAACACGATTCTGCGGACCAAGACCAACGACAATGACACGCCGCGTTGCCAGGCGTCCCAGGCTATAGACGGTGAGCAGTTCACCCAGGCGACCCTTGAATTCACCCAAAGAAGAACTCTCATTAATACTACCTGCTAGCTGCGTATCAACCTCTTTTGCGCTGGTAGTGAGCAAAAGACCTTTGCCTTCTGTGCTACTTGCCGCACCAACAATGAAGACATCGCTTTTGGCCTCGTATACTCCCTGAGTAAGAGCGTGAATTTGCATAAAAAATACCTCATCCTTTTCTCATTCCTGGCCAGGAGCTTGAAGGTACTGCTCATTTTGAAAGGTTCTCTATCTCCATCCAAAAAACTTTGCCGGACACTTTAGAGGTTCTGGTTGTAAGAATGAGAATGGTTCTCATTGATGATTTTTCCGCAGCTTTCTCTGGAAAAAGCTGACGACCCCAACTAAAGAAGTTGGAGTCGCCTCTATTATATCCTATGAGAGAGGTCTGGTTTCGCTTTAAGATCATGAAAGAACGTTCGGATGTCCTGAGCCAGAAGTTCGGGTTCCTCTAGCGTGGCGAAATGCCCACCGCGTGGCATTGCCGTCCATTGCTGCACGTTGAACCAATGCTCTGCCCACTCACGCGGCGCAGGCAGAATGTCTTGTGGAAACCGCGCTACTGCTGCTGGAACATTCCTTTTTCCTGTAGAGTTCCGAGGCGTAGCATTATGTGTTGCCTCGTAATAAAGAGAGCCAACAAAACTACGCGAAGCCCTGTTACGATTAGGCGAACGCATGGTGCAAATTATGACCCTGAACGGTGGTGAGCACCCTCTCTCGTAGAGAACGTTTTTGTTCCGTTCATGATGCTGTTGCTAAATTGCTCATCACGCTCAGGAAGCTTTAAGGGCGATGCAGCAGCTTCGGAGCTAAGTGAGGCAGGTCGCTGTCGATCTTGCGTCGGCTGGCGATCTGCTGTTTCTGGTGTAAACGGAACAATTTCCGAGAGCCTCGGTGATGCTGTCTCTGAGCAGAGGTTCCCGTAAGAGGCCACAAGCGATTGACAAGAAAAGAGGCCAAATTGCTTCACATTTTCTGCCGAAAAGCCTCTTCTTGTTTGCACAAAGTAGCTTCCTGGACTATATTATGAAGGTAGGAGGTACAATTATCTGCTGATAGATATACTTACTGCAGGGTTAATAGATGGAGATCCACGAATGAGACTCCCGAACACCGCGCACACCTCCCGACCCTGGCGAATCCACGAACTCACCCGCAATTTCCGACTGGAGGACGTGTGGGTGCTACCGACGCCAGGCAACGGGGACGACTTCCCTCGGCTGGTGCAGCTAATGGCCTCGATCGACCCGTCGCAAGGCTCCTCCGGCGTCGCCCGCACGCTGTGGAAGATCCGGTGGAAAATCGGGGAGCTGCTTGGTTGGGATGACCCGGACGTCGGCCTCAGTCTAGGGTGCCGACGCTCCGCGACCAGTTGCCGGAGGATCTGCGCGAGGTACCATCCGGCCCGGACTTCAACGCGCTCCCGTTTACCTCGCTGTATCTGCTCGACGACGAGTGGGCGGCGGAGTTCGCCAACCAGACCATGCACGGGGTCATGCACATCGGCTGGGTCCCAAACCAGATGGGCGGCTACCGCGGCCAGATGGCCGTTCTAGTGAAGCCAAACGGACTGCTCGGGACTGTCTACATGGCCGCGATCATGCCGTTCCGGCACCTAATTGTGTATCCTGTGCTCATACGAAAGATCGGACGGGACTGGCGGGTGCCCGCCAGCGCTCCGACGGAGTTGGGAGGCTCAAAATGAAGGTCGGCCTGGTCGCAATCCACTACCCGCGTGCTGAGTACTGAGACGAGTTTCATTTTTCGCGTTCACCAGGCGGCAGAAGGTCTGGCCGCGACGCCGGGATGCCTTGAGGTCGACTGCTGGCAAAGCGAAGACAACCAAGCCGTTGTGTCAACCGGCCAATGGGAGTCTGAGCAGGCATTCATGGCAGGATTGGCGGCTGCACACGCGGCAGGTGTTGATTTTGATTACGACGAGCGCGAGTGTGGCCTGTGTGATACCCACGGTTTTCTCGTCACGGCCAAAAACGCGGCGGGCAATGGCGCAACCCAGGCCCGCCAACGCCTCTGCAAACATTCGCTGATTGAGTTTTCCTTTGCCCTGGCGCTGCCTGCCCGGCACGCGGTGTAGATCCCAGAATGAGCTGGGAGAAGATGGGGCGGATTAAGTGGGCGGTTTCTCCTCATCTAGAGAGAACATCGCCCGCTTAATTATGCAGAAATTTCCCGCTGAATTTTGGGATCTACACCCAGACCCACCAAACAGGTGAATATCCTAAAAACGCTTGGATAATATTAAAGATGTTAATGCTTTTTTCGAAAGGCTATGAGCAGAGATCTGGTTTTGTCATTGCTAGCTCAAGCGAGGTGAAGGATGAAGATGTTCGTGTCTATGCAGACCAGAACGGCGAGACTCACTTAGAAGACGTCGAAGTCGCGATGTCCATGACCAATTTCGCTCCACCCGCGCCGCCGGTGGAGGTGTCCCCGTTGATGCCCGGTACGCAGGTTGCCTTCCTCCGCTTTCCTGTCGGATGGGATGGTCCTCCGCACCCAGCGCCGCGACGACAGTTTGCCTTCGTCCTAGCAGGCGAGCTTGAGGGAGCGGTGAGTGACGGCGAGGTGCGCCGCCTGGGCCTCGGCAGCGTTATCCTGCTGGAGGACATGTGGGGGAAGGGACACACCACCCGTGTCGTGGGCAATGATCCTGTCGTGTTAGCTCTTGTCCAACTACCTAACTGAAAAGAGTGCGATGGGGGCAGTTCCTCATGTAGGCACACCTGGCCCCCAATTTCCCACGCGCCGTCGCGCCAAAGATGGCTCACTCAGTCGGGCTTGTGCCAACTGAGTGAGAGATGGGGTCGCAGTTGTTAATACTCAAGGGCCTAGTTAAGGCCTTTTGCGAGCAGCCGGTCTACAACCTCTAGAAGTTGGCGTGGTTTAAAGGGCTTGGTGAGATATTCCGTACAGCCAATCTGGCGAGCCGCTTCGCCTTCATCGCTAAGGGCAAAAGCCGTCACCGCAACAATTGGCACACGCTCCATACCAGGACGGGCGCGGATCAATTGTGTCGTCTGGTAGCCATCGAGTACGGGCATGGAAAGATCGGTTAAAATAAGGTCAACAAGCTCGCGGTCAAGGATCTCTAATGCTTCTCGCCCGTTGGATGCAGAAAGACAGCGGTACCCTCGTGTAGAGAGAACCCGCTCTATGAGCAACCGGTTAGAAACTTCATTTTCAACGACAAGGATTGTGGATGGATGGATCTGCGTATTCATATGTCTCTCTTTTCGCTTTTCTTTTTCTAGGAAGTGGAATGGAAAATCCTGTTATTGCAACGTCTCCTCGGAAGGGGCGACTGGCAGGATGAACGAGAACGTTGAACCCTGGCCGGGGACACTTTCAACCGCAACCTCACCACCCTGGAGCTCAATCAGCTTTTTCGCAATCGTAAGCCCCAATCCAGTCCCACCAAAACGCCGTGTCGTACTGCCATCTGCCTGCCGGAACGCTTCAAAGATGTAGTTGAGCGCAGGTGGCAAGATGCCAATGCCAGTATCGTGAACACCGACCATAACCATCTCTCCTTCTCTGACCAGGCGACAGCGAATGGTGATGCCGCCTTTCTCAGTGAATTTGAGAGCATTGGAGACGAGATTGATTGCGACCTGGCGCAGGCGATGACCGTCTGCGAGCACAGCGGGGAGCTCTGGTGGTATCTCCAGGCGTAGATAGAGCTCTTTGCTGTTTGCCATCGGTTTTAATTGTTCTACTACCTCTTCCAGACTCTGTTGTAGGTCGAGGAGTTCAACTCTCACCTCGATTTTATCTGCCTCAATCTTTGAAAGATCGAGCATATCATCAACGAGATGAGAAAGATCTTCCGCCCGTCGAACAATAAATTGAATATGTTGTTCCTGTTCGCTGGTTAATTCACCTTCAACGAAACCTTCTAACATAAACGCGCCATAGCTAATAATGCTATGCAGTGGCGTCCGTAGTTCATGCGTCACATTGGCAAGAAATTGTGATTTTAGTTGATTGGCATGCTCCAGAGCGGTATTTTTTTCTTTCACTTCGGCAAACAGGAGGGCATTTTGAATCCCCATCGACACTTGAAGCGCTGCGGTACTGAGCAGAAACGTATCGCGGCTACTGACGAAATGGGGTTCATCGGCATAGAGTATAAATGCGCCGATTGCCTGCTTTTGTAATAATAAGGGTACCGCAATGACTGAGCGATAGCCTGTATCGAGAGCGAGCTTTGTCCAGTTCTCTTTTCGCTCCGCAAAGATTGCAGGGATGTCTTCGCCGTAAGCAATTTTCTGCTTTTGAATGACTATCCTGGACAGGATTAGATCCAGATCGCGCAGCGCTGAGCGTGGAATGTGCGGACGCCGCACTGGATACGGTGGAGCAGGGGGTGTTTTTGGCTGATGTTGCTTCCCACTATTTTGTTTGCTGCTTCCGGCAGAAACAGCGACCATTTTTGTCGTAGCTGCAAGCGTAATATCCCCCGCTGGATCTATATATACCTGTTTCTGTTGCGTTTCTGAAGGATTGGCGGAGGGCGTTCTTGTTTGCTGCTGTTCTGCTTGCTCTGTTGTATAGTGTGCCACCGCCCAGGGAGCGAGCATCTCACGCCCATAGAGCAGGAGTGAGACATGCTTTACTTGCATAATTGTACCCAGACGTAGAACGATCTCTCCTAGCAGCTCCTCCAGATTTAACGTAGAGATCAGGGCATAGCTGATAATTAAGAGATTACTTATCTGTTCTGTCATGGCCTGGCTCTCGTTCTCTAGGGATTCTGAGAGCAGATGAAACGAGCGTGCCAGCATCGCAAGCTCATCCTCATCCGCTGACTCTTCCAGGTGGATTTTGTTGTCGTTGGTAATCAACATGCTCACATCGTTTTGGAGCTGACGAATTGGCTGTGTAAGAAAGATGCGGATCACAAAGAGAAGCAGAAGTACGCCCAGCGCAAAAATAAAAAGAGCTATACCCAGAGCGATCAAAAGCGATTTGGAACGCTGGGTGCCTGTCCCATCCAGAGATTCTACTGCTACTGCAACCAGATGAGGCGAAGAGATGGGTTGTTTTTCTGTCTTTAGTGTACTACTTAGTGTAAGATACTGCTGAGCTCCTGAGATCATGTGTACAGTGTCAGGGGTACAGCTATTTTTGATAATTTGTGGCTGGCTGTCAAGTAGCTGGGTGGGGAGGCCAGTAGCCGCTATAAGCTGTCCTGTAATGCAGAGTGCAATAGCATCGCCTCCCTGTTGGAGTAAGGTCTGGGCAAAATAGGTGTTGATGGGTTGGGTTGCGAGCAGAATACCATCCGGTTTTCCAGCTGTATTGGAAATTGGAATAGCCAGCACTATCTGCCATTGCTCACTCTCTACTGTATTTCCGGCGGCAGGCATTTTTTTGAGAAGAACAGTTTCACTAGTTTGTAGTGTTTGATCAACCAGCGTGAGCTCTTCTGCTGGTATATTTGCTGTACTTGTACCATCGTCCTGTAGTTGCGCCAGTAATTGATGATTGCGGGTAATAATACTGAGTGATGCAAAACGATGCTGTAGGAACACTGGTAAGAGGGTATTCTGAAGCTCTGTTTGTGCGCCTGGAACAGGTTGTGAGATTGCTGCAACGAGTAATGTATTTTTTGTCAGTTGCGTAAGTTGCTGAGAGAGTTCAGCGGTTTGCGTCTGATAATTTTGTGCAATTAGTACCAGATGAGTACGTGCTGTATTTTGCGCATTCTGCCTGGAGTAGAGTCCAAGTATGCTCCAGGTTATAATAATAAACAGGAGTAAGCACAAGAGTAATATTATTGTTGTTAAGACGATGAGTTTGCCACCGGATGAACGCACTAAAAATCGCATGCAAGCCTTTCTCTGATAGAAAAGTAAGGGGTGGGACGGGGTGCCAGCTCGTCCCCCCCTTACCACGCGACACAAAGCTGCGCCACGAAGTGCCTGGAGGTGCGCGTGCCGACCTCATGGGGAAAAGGTTGCACGAAAAATCAGATGTATGCTACAAGCTGCTCGTCGAGGTGGATGTGCTTGCTTACATATATCCCGCCTTCCGTTCCGGGCCTATGTATTATAACGTATAAGTCAGCAAATTGTTATCAGTTTTGGAAGCAAATTCTTGTATACGCGCAAAAATCCAGAAGATCCTCACTAATTTTTAAGGTATCTCGCTCCACTGAATCTCTCCTTGAGTGCTCCCAGCATCTATCTGTTGGACACTGTTTTTGTGGCTATCAAGAAGATAGATTCCTGCATGTTGATCGCTAAGAACGACAATGATCTGGTCTGGATTATTGTTCGACCAGCTTACGGTACTGATATGACCTTGTAGTCCTAACGCATGTATGTGTCCTTGCTCATCTACTATAGAGAGCGTTGTATCTGTGCTATATGCCAGTTGCTGGTTGCTGGACCAGCGTGGCGCTGGCGTGCTGTTCACTCCTGGGGCTACCCGTGTATCCCTATGTGTAAGAATGTTTATTTGGTGTAAGACGCCGCCGCTTGGGGTAAGGGTATCAAGATAGGTAATAACGTGCCCATCAGGTGACCATTGTGCGCTGGAAGCTGTTCTGCCCCTGGTCTCTCTTTCAAGAAGAGCATTCAGGCCAACGGTATAGATATCGCCAGTTTTACCTGCTAGTAATGTGACAAAAAGCCAGCGCCCGGCCTGTGCGGAATTGTAACTTGCCTGGGCGAAATCCCCAGTTCTAAGAAGAATTGGCGCACTATTTGTTGCCAGGCCAACCTGTTTGAGCCAGATGGTATGAACATGACCACTACTGCCCACACTCCAGGTAAGTGCAGTATCATCTGCTGTCCAGGCGAGCGAAAGTAACGTATCCTGAAGATAGGATGGCGTGTTAACGTGTTGAACGATGTTCAATACCTCGTGGTTCTGAAGATGATATTCAGCAATACCGACAGCGCCATTCTCGTATGAACTGAAAGGCAATGCGTTTACTATCCGGTGACCAGACTGGTTTACTTACACTTTCTTGCGCTGTGAGGGGAATTCTGATGAACGCTATTGCTTCCAGGTTGGTAAAGATAGAGGCTATCTTGTTTTTGCGTTCCATTCCTGCCCACAAATGCAAGCGTCGAACCATCTGCTGACCATGAGAGGCTCTTAAGAATGCTCTGTCCTTCGGCGGTCTGCCAGGTGGCAGCCGTTTGCTCTCCCGCTGGCACTAACACTTGAGGAATAGGTGTATCTGTCTGCCCATCGCTGCGGATGATATGGACAAAGCCTTGTCGAATATCAATATAAGCGATCAGATTCCCCTCGCTATGTCCGTTGATCCCTGGTCGAATAGTCCAACCATCTGTCACTGTCACTGTTTTTGCGGTGAGTCTGGCGCTACTATTACTACCATCACTTGCGCGACTCCAGAGGGAGCCATCACGTAAAAAGAGGAAACGTGTACCAGCGGGGAGTGGTCCTTGTTGAGAGAGGGCAGCAGGAGGGGTGATTGCATTTACTGGAAGCGTGGTTTTTTCTTGTTGTTGCTGGAGTCGCCAGCTCATAAAAGTGCCTATACTAAGCGTGAGAAGAATGCTGGCGGCAAGAATACCGTAGAATACGCGTCGCCTCCAGAAACGCTGTTTTTGTTTAGGGATGGGCAACGTGTCCTGCATCCTATTTGTAGGAATAGGCTGTGTATCCTGAGTTATATTTGGGAGTGGGGAAGGTGTCTTTGGAGCCTGGCGACCTCCTGGCAGGGAGATAAGCCTGGGACGACTGCTTTGTAGGGAAGAAGCTCCCCTGGCAAAGGCCGAGTCTGGTCCAGTACCACTGTAGACAGAGGTGCCGATCAGCTCCAAATACTCCTGGGAAGAAAAAATGCTCTCGCGTAAGGTCGGCTTTGGACTGATACGCGGTAAATGTTTAATGAGGGCATCAAGACGAGCAAAGTCTGCGAGTACAGATTGGCAGCTCTGGCAATTTTCAACATGAGCTGCAATAGACAGGCGTTCTTCAAAAGAGAGAGCGTTGTCAAGGTAAGCGCTAAGATGCTCCTTGACGTGCTCGCAAGTCATTTGATGCCTCCTCCTTGCTCTAATGAACGATAATGCTCACGAAATGATTGCCGTGCTCGCGAAAGATACATCTTAACACCACTCTCAGCAATATTAAGCGTATGGGCAATTTCACTGTACGAGAAACCCCTCTTGTGTATACAAGAGTAGTGCCGCTCGATATTGCTGAGGCATACGACGAAGGGCAGCACGAACCATCTCTGTCGTGCCGTATATCTCCTGTGGATCTGCACTCTCCACATCCGCTGGCTCATGATCAAGATCTTGCCAGGGGAGCCAGGCAATCAGCTTACGACGACGTAGCGCATCGTATGCCGTATTAGTTGCGATACGATACAGCCAGGCCGAAAGTTTTAGATTAGCATCCATTTTTGGTAAAGCGCGAAACGCCTTCAGAAACGTATCTTGAGTGAGATCATCTGCCTGTTCGCGATCCCCTACCAGGTGATATACATAGTTATAAATAGGCTGTCTTATATTCATCGTAAATTTGTTCAAAGGACCAGGAGCTCTCCTTGGTTTCCACCCGGACCATGCGCTACAATCCCTTCGATAGCTATAAATTTCTCTTGTCCGTTCCATAGCAAGAGATACCTGGCTCATCTCTACGCTTGACGCATGTTCGACGTCTGCTGAAGAACAGGCTGTTGATCCCTACGAGCAATCCGCCTTGGCAGAAAGGCTTTATCCTTCTGTGTAGTGGAACGGACAATAAGGCTATCAGTAACATGACCAGAGTCATGTATCTACTTGCAGTTGCGTGTTGTATCGTCTATCATGGTAACATACTCAAGGGGATCTACAGTAGTTATACCGCCCCTAGCTTAGTACTATTTGGTGTATTTCGCCCCGAAGCCCGCCTTTCTCGTTAAAGAGCAGGGATTTTATCGAATCAGGCTGGATGTTGACAAACAGGGCCGAATTGACCAGGAGATCACTACATCTGGTGAAAATCTGCTATGTTTTTCTACATGTATGCTAAAAGGGAGAAAGCGGCTTTGCTTGCTGTCTCTGTGTCTTTGTTTACTTGCGGCAGATTTTGTGCTACTAAACGTGTCTTCTGGGAAGGTTAAACTCTGGTATGGACACAGAAGTCATTCAAGTCGTTTCTCGCCACTCGGAAGAGATGTTGGGGGGTGAGGGTTTTCGCTATGTGAGTGCGGTTGTCGCCAATTGTAAGATGTTGGCTCTTCAACTTGGAGGCGGCAGAGGAAGATCCAGACCGCCGCAATTGATCTGGAAGCGCTTGTGATGGCTGGCTATCTCCATGATATTTCGACGGTGGCGCATGGTTTTCAGGATCATCACGTGAAGTCGGCGGAGATGGCGGTGGACGTTTCTACACAGCTGTAAACGTACCGGAGAAAGCAGCTTGCGTGGATTGAGCAGGCATTGCTTGACCCATACATGGCAGATGCCTGTGGAGCAGCTGAGATGCAACGCCGCTTGAAGCGGCAAGTGTGCTCTTTGATGCAGATAAACTAGGTCGTCTTAGTGGGCTGGCTGTGGTGACTTCATTAATTGAGTTTGGGGCGCGTTACCCGAATCGGGACGTCACTGGAGAGGTGCTGGCTGCTATTTTGCGGCATATTGAAGAGCGCTTTATCGAACTTTATCAATCGTTGTACACTCCTTCAGCACGCGAAATGGCCCGTGAAAAATTTCAACAATACGCTGGCTTTTCTCGACGGGGTGATTGAGCATCTGAGTGATGCTACTCCTGTATAAATATGCTATTTCGTGTCAGTCCTGTGCATCTCAATCTTTCGCTTGCACCCGTCCTGTTTATCGATGCTATGATAGCAACTGTTAGGCGATATCTCCGCCTATACAACTCTCGTAGGGGGAGATGCCTCTGCATCCTCCCGTTTGAATAATGGAGGCCGAATGTCTGCCTATTCTTGTTGTTGGTTCAGTCGCGCTGGATACTGTTGAGACCCCATTTACGACAGATAGACGGTGTCCTGGGTGGCGCTGCGTCCTATTTCTCTACGGCTGCCTCGCTGTATGATCGTGTCAATCTGGTAGGTATTGTGGGCAGTGATTTCCCTCATGAGTATCTCGATTTCTGGCGTCAGCATAACCTCGATCTGAAAGGTCTGCAAATTGTTGAAGAGGGGAAGACTTTCCACTGGCATGGTCGTTATCATCTGGATATGAACACGCGTGATACGCTCAATACCCAGTTGGGTGTGTTCGCTGATTTCCATCCGCTGATGCCTGAGGATTATCGTGCGAGCAAGCTGGTCTTCCTGGCCAATATTCAGCCGGACCTGCAACTAGAGGTTCTGGAGCAGATGCCAGCAGAGCGTCTTACTGTTCTGGATTCCATGAATTTGTGGATTGATATTGCTCGTGCATCAGGTGGTTGAGGTGATGAAGCGTGCCGATGTGCTGCTGATGAGCGAGGAGGAGGTGCGCCAGTTTACCAATCAGGCCAGTATTCCTGCTGGTGTGCGTCAGCTCTTTGCTCTGGGTCTTGAAATATGTGGTGGTGAAATTAGGAAGTTATGGGGCTTTGCTGTTTGGCGCTGATGGGACCTATTTTAGTGCGCCTTCGTATCCTCTGGAAGAGGTGGTTGACCCCACTGGGGCAGGTGATGCTTTGGCGGTGGTTTTATGGGCTATCTCTCGCTGATCAAGCCGGATGAGCAGGGCCGCTACTCAGTGCCGATGACCTTAAACGTGCGGTGGTGCATGGCAATATTCTTGGTTCTTTTGTCTGTAGTGCTTCAGCTTTGGCCGATCATGCGTGCACTGACAGCCTGGCAGATATTAAAGCTCGCTACCGTGAATTGGTCCGCTACTCGCATTTTGAGCCTGATTGGGGAGTACAACCGTAATGAACGGGGCAAGGCGAACGGGGCATAGGCGAACGAAGGCCAGGCAGAACGGCGCAAGGCAGATCGGCGCAAGGCCGTTCACTACTCGCGGTTCGTGGTGACGTTCAAATAATCATGAAACAAAAAGAGAATCCCGGCTCCTAAGAGAATGTGATGGCAAATGAAATGTAGTGAAATGTTACGGGACTAGCGGGTAATGTCCCATTAAGGTCTTTTCTATGCCAAACCAAGTATACAATGAAGGGAACTTTATACGTTCATGACAATTTCAACTCGCGGAGATGTGCGCGATCATCTCGCTGGCTCCACGCGGAAAAGACCGCATTGAGTGGGCTGCGAAAGATATGCCGGTCCTGCGCCTTATTCGTGAACGTTTTGAGAAAGATCAGCCGCTCAAGGGTGTTCGTATGGCTGGCTGCTTGCATATTACGACTGAGACTGCCAATCTGGCCATTACGCTGAAGGCCGGTGGCGCTGATCTGGTGTTGTGCGCCTCCAATCCTCTGTCCACACAGGACGATGTGGCCGCGGCCCTGGTCAGTGAATATGGCATCCCGACCTTTGCGATCAAAGGCGAGAACGAGCAGGTCTACTACGATCATATTAATGCTGTGCTCGATCACCAGCCGCAGATGACGATGGACGATGGGTGCGATCTGGTCTCGACCTTGCACACCAAGCGTACAGAATCTTATCCCGAATATCATTGCTGGCATGGAAGAGACAACCACGGGTGTGATCCGTTTGAACAGCATGGAGAAGCAGGGCGTTCTCAAATTTCCGGTGCTGGCTGTGAATGACTCTGACACCAAGCATATGTTTGATAACCGCTATGGTACGGGTCAGAGTTCGCTGGATGCTATTATCCGTGCCACCAATATTTTGCTGGCTGGTCGCACTTTTGTCGTCTTCGGCTATGGCTGGTGCGGACGTGGTGTAGCCTCTCGTGCTCATGGCTGGGAGCCAATGTGGTCGTGTGTGAAGTTGATCCTACCCGTGCCCTGGAGGCCGTTATGGACGGCTATCGTGTCATGCCAGGTGTCGAGGCTGCGAAGATTGGCGATATCCTGCTGACCGTTACTGGTGATATCAATGTCATTGATCGTGCTCATCTGGAAAACGCAAAAGATGGCGTCATCATTGCCAATTCCGGTCACTTCAACGACGAAATTAATATCCCCGTGCCCTGGAACAATTAGCAACGTCCAAGCGCCGCGTGCGCGACTTCGTTGACGAGTACACCTATGCCGATGGTCGCCATGTGCACCTGTTGGCAGAAGGCCGCCTGGTCAATCTCTCTGCCGCTGAGGGCCATCCTGCCAGCGTGATGGATATGAGCTTTGCCAATCAGGCTCTGGGTTCCGAGTACATGCTCATCATGCCAAAGAGTTAGAGCCTAAAGTGTACACGCTGCCTGTGGATCTGGATAAAGAGATTGCACGTCTGAAATTGCAGGCTATGGGTATTAAGATCGATACCCTGACCGCAGAGCAAGAAGCCTATCTGAATTCCTGGGAGTCTGGCACGTAGTCGGGCAATCTGATACCTCCCTGCATTCAGATGAAAAATGAACCACCGTTCCTCTTTAGCCACGAGCGTGGCGTTTCTGAATGCTGTCATCAGGATGATAGCGACAGGCATTCAACGCACAGTTGCGCAGTGTGGTGCTTGGGGCAGATGGGCATTGGCTATCCAGTCTAGCTTAGAGGGCTATCGCCGTATGCTGCCCTCCTCCGATGAGAAGCTGGTATATTGATTTTTATTGTTTTATGTAGATTTGTGCATGTTTGTGAGAACTCTATACACATTTCCGCATTGACATCTGTCCCATTTACTGACGTACAATGTGTATAGTACAGTATGACGTGGTTGGTTCTACAGCGCAAGGAGCTAGTACATGACACAATTAAATGAATGAGATTGCTCTCATCAAGAGAGGTGGAGGGAAACGGCCCTATGAAGCCCGGCAACCCGTCTGTTCTTGCGTTAAGGCGAGTGACAGGAAGGGTGCCAATTCCGGCGGAGTTGCTATGCCGCAAGATGAGGGGAAAGAGCAGTAACGCCACACCCCTGAAATGCAGGGGTTTTTTTATGCCTCAAAAATGAAGCGCTATTCTCAATCCGCCTCCTGCATCATTCTTACTCACGCGCTGCTATACTTTCTTGTATTCAGCCGCATGACCTTACAAAGAGTTTTTGGATTGAAAGGAACGGCCTCCCCATGACCAGTTTCATGCGATAGCCCTAAAACATACTTTACCAGTGAATCGGTAACCGAGGGGCATCCTGACAAATTGTGTGACCAGATTTCAGATGCCATTCTGGATGCTATCCTGACGCAAGACCCCCTGGCACGTGTCGCCTGTGAGACAGCTACTACCACCGGTCTGGTGCTGGTTGCTGGCGAGATTTCGACATCTGCCTGGGTCGATATGCCTGCGGTTGTTCGCAAAACTGTCGAGCAGGTAGGCTATATTAATGCAGATTATGGTTTTGATTACCGCACATGCGGCGTCACCACTTCTATTGGGAAGCAATCCCCCGATATCGATATGGGTGTGAGTCGTTCGCTGGAAGCCAAAGGCGAGCGCGTGTTGTTGCATGATGACGAACTGGAGCAGATTGGTGCAGGCGACCAGGGTATGATGATTGGTTTTGCCTGCAACGAGACGCCGGAGTTTATGCCTTTGCCTATCAGCCTGGCACATAAACTGACGCGCCAATTATCTAAGTACGCCGCAAGTCCTGGACGGGATATGGTCCTATGACCTATCTGCGTCCCGATGGAAAAGCCAGGTTACGTGCAGTATGAAAATGGCAGCCCGGTCCGCGTCGATACTGTCGTTGTCTCCACACAGCATGCCGACTACATCGATCAGGAGCAGATCCGCAACTGATGTGATCGAATATATTATCAAGCCAGTGGTCCCTGCTCGTCTCCTGGATAAGCGAAACTAAATTCTTTGTGAATCCGACGGGTCGTTTTGTGACCGGTGGTCCAATGGGCGATGCTGGTCTGACCGGCCGGAAAATTATCGTGGATACTTATGGTGGTATGGCCCGTCATGGTGGTGGTGCCTTTAGCGGAAAAGATCCGACCAAAGTTGACCGCTCGGCAGCTTATGCTGCCCGCTATATTGCAAAGAACATTGTCGCCGCAGGTCTGGCTGATCGCCTTGAACTACAGATTGCCTATGCTATCGGTGTTGCGCGCCCGCTCTCGCTCTTTGTTGAGACCTTTGGTACGGGCAGGTTTCCGATGAAGAGATTGTGCGGCTGATTAATGAGCATTTCGATCTGCGCCCTGCGGGTATTATCCAGTCCCTGGACTTGCGTCGCCCAATCTACCAGCCAACTGCTGCCTTCGGCCATTTTGGTCGTACGGATATCGATTTGCCCTGGGAAGTACTCGACAAAGCGCCGATGCTACGCAAAGGTGTTGGTGCTCACCTGGAAAGCAGCGAAACCCTCTCCTAGAGAAGAGCAGAAGAAAGATCTTTTACTCATCTATGGTGGACCGTCAGGAACCCCACGACTGAAGTCGGGGGCTTGTGAAGAACAAGCTTCCGGCTTCTTTCGCGGTCTTCCTTCTCTTCATCGCAGCGATGGCTACAGTTATGAGGAAGGAAGGGATTACGTCTGCGGACGCCTTTCTTTCCTCCCCATGCTTGAAAGCAGAGGTATCCAGAAAGGAACAGAGATGATATACGGACGTGCCAGATTTTCTCTGCTTCGCCAACACTATGTGACACTGTGCCTGCTTGCCGAGAAGGAGGGTGAATTGTGGATTATACTATTCGACAGGCTGAGCCGGAAGATCAAGAGGCTCTTGTAAATTGCGTTCAAGCAGCCTACACTAGGTATATCGAACGGATCGGGAAGAAGCCTGCACCTCTGCTCGCCGATTATAAAGTACTCATTGCACAGGGAATTGTCTATGTGCTTGCAGACGAAGAAGGGATTCGAGGGGTGCTGGTGATGAAGCCACAGGACAGTGAGATGTTTGTCGAGAATATAGCAGTTGATCCGCGATTTCAAGGGCAAGGGTTGGGACGGACGCTTATGACATTTGCTGAACAGCAGGCCCGAAAAGAACACTTGGATGAGATCCGCTTGTATACTAATGAAATGATGACAGAAAACCTTCTTTTTTATCAGCAGCTTGGATTCGAGGAAGAAGGCCGATATGTACAGGACGACTATCGCCGGGTCTTTTTACGGAAAAGGCTGAGATAGCTGCGGATTCCCTCAATCATCCCCATCACATCAAGCTCATCCTTTACCAAAGTCGATAGAGAGCCACACTCAGGTTGAATTTGCAGAAAGCAGTCTCTCTGATGATCATCCTCGACAGAAGTAGGCATCGAACACTATAATTGGCTATAGTCATAAAATTTATTTAATGTGGTTGGTGTCTTCAGAAAGGGAGAACGATGGATTTTACACTCAGCGAGGAGCAGGAAGCCATTCGTGAAACGTGCAGAGATTTTGCTGAACAGGAGATCAAGCCTCGTGCGGCGGCTATGGATGAGAGTGGGACCTTCCCCTACGATCTTATTCACCAGATGGCCGAACTTGGTCTGCTTGGTCTTCCATTTCCTGAAGAGTACGGTGGAGCGGGTGCGGACTTTCTGGCCTATTGTTTGGCGATTGAGGAGATTTCACGGGGCGATGTCTCCGTTGGTATTACGATGGAGGCCCATACCTCCCTGGGAGCAACACCGTTCTTTCTGTTTGGTTCTCACGCACAAAAAGAGCAGTACCTGGTCCCCCTGGCACGCGGCGAACAGCTCTGGGCCTTTGGTCTGACAGAGCCAGAGGCAGGCTCCGATTCTGGCGGGACGCAGACACGGGCTACCCTGGAGAATGGAGCATGGCATATTTACGGCTCTAAAGCCTTTATTACCAATGCTGGCACAACGATGACCGGCGGTGTCACGATTACGGCGGTTACCGGAAAACGGGACGATGGTCATAATGAGATTACCAATATTATTGTCCCCAAAGGCACACCTGGCTATACTATCGGTCAGGCCTATAAAAAAATGGGCTGGAAGGCGTCAGATACGCGTCCTCTGGCCTTTGAAGATTGCGTCGTACCGGCGCACAATATTCTTGGTCAGCGTGGCGATGGTTTCCGCCAATTTATGCAGATCCTCGATGCTGGACGTGTTGCCATCGCTGCGCTTTCGGTAGGACTGGCCCAGGCGTGTCTGGATGAAGCCTTGAGTTATGCGCAACAGCGGAAACAGTTTGGTCGCCCGATCAGCAAATTTCAGGCGATCCAGTTTAAGCTGGCCGATATGGCAACCGAAATAGAACTGGCCCGATTGATGTACTATAAAGCCGCCTGGCTGCATATGCAGGGAAAACCCTATACCCGCGAGGCGGCTATGGCGAAACTTTTTGCCTCCGAAACTGCAAAACGCGCTGCCGACCAGGCCGTACAGATACATGGCGGTTACGGCTTTATGGATGAGTATCCCGTGTCTCGTTACTGGCGCAGTGTCAAGATTAACGAGATTGGCGAGGGGACCAGTGAAGTGCAGCGCATGTTGATTGCGAAGCAGCTTGGTTGTTAAGAAAAACTGGCAGCGAATAATCCGCTATTCGCGCCAGACCGTAATATGCCAGATCGCCTGCCCAAACAAGTTCCAGGCTCCAAGCAAAAACACAAGCGCAAATAGAAGCAGACCTGGAACCAGCACAAATGCGCCGCGACCCATGTCGTTTATGATATCTAAAATCTGGATAAAGGCAATCAAAACCATAAATCCAGCCAGCATCCGTCGAGCCTGTATTGCCAGGAGAAACAGCAGCATTAGAACCAGTGGAAGATTTCGTGCGAAGGTGTAATCTGCATAGACTCGTGCTGCCTCTGTCATACTACTACCGTTGGTCAACATAGTGGGAACCACTTTGCTAATTACCGCTCCAGATAGAAGTAATAGAGCGCCCAGGACTACTACTATAGAGACCCATAGAGGAATGCGCGTGCTGGCTTCGAGCTTTTCGGGAGGATCACTTTGTACAGAGGTATTTGATTCTTCGGCTGAATGAGACATAATAACACTCCTTGCCTTCATCTTAAATTTTTATTAGTTTTATTTGAAAGATTAGTGATGAGATTGCTTTAGCTCTTGCAGCGATTTGAATGCTCTTTCCATTGCAAATTTGAGGTTGATAGCTCGTGCCTCAGCATATGTTTGTTCAAAATAGTCTCTGGCTTTCTGTTCTTCCTGTTTCTTCTGGCAGATATGACCACTACTCCACAGAGAGAAAATGAGCCCTTTTTTAATGTCCGTTTTATGAGAAAGATCAAGAGCTTTCTGGGCCTGAGAAGCTGCTATATCTAGGTTTCCTTGCTCAAGAGAGAGATCGGCTAGTGCAACATATGCAAAAGGCAGATAAGGATACATGTTCATCTGTTCACGCAAAGACAATGATTCTGTGAAATACTGTTGAGCCTGGGCGAAATTTCCTTTCGCTTGCTCATGAAAGCCAAGATGGCGTAGAGCTTCTGAAGCTTCTGAAGCATAGTTGTGCTGTTGTGCTAGTTGAAGGGCCTGGGTATAGAATCTGTGTGCATCTTCTTTTTGATCGAGTACATCGGCGGTCAGACCAAGATGAAAAAGGGACTCGCTAACTCCTCGTTCGTCATGAAGCATACCACGACGCTCTAGCGACTCTTGAAAGTAGCCACGAAACAGATATGGATCGCCGTCTCGCTTGTTTGAGGCCGCCACATAGTGAGCAAATCCAAGACTATCAAAGGCATCAGCAAGAAGTTGTTTCTCATCAAGTGTTATCGCGAGCTGTTTTGTTTGCTCTAGAATTATGAGCGCTTCTTCAACAGGAGCATTCTGGAATTGTGTTCTGGCGGCTAGCATGTTTCCATAGTGCAGGAGGAAGCTCGCGTGATCTAATTGTGTCACTTCAGGAAATGCTAGTATATGCATTCCAGCTTGCAACAACTGGACCGCCTGCTCAAGATGGCCGCCCATGAAGTAGGATTGAGCAAGTTGCTTAAGGGTAACAAGAAATGTTGCTAGTCGTTCTGGAAGCATCTCCTGAGAGGATGATGGTTTTCTCATAAAAAATCTCCTTCTTGTAGCCATAAACTCTCTCTAAGCCAATTCACCTCAAAACAAGATGAAGGCGCTAGCATTTCATCCTGTAGTCCTGACGTGAATAGCCAATTCTACGCGCAATTGAAAGAGGCTTTCCTGATTTTTAGCTCACACTGAATAGATGCTTAAGCGCACATAAGACCGAAAACTGCCTGGATATATGCTTCTATATCCGCCTTTTCTTGTACACCATCAAGGAGCATACTTTCCATAACTCCAAGAACTTCGGGTGCAAAGGTAGAAAGTTCTTCAACAACTGGTTGTGTATTCCGCTCATTGGCACTAGAGGTGTGAATGAATATGTAAAGGGCCTCAGTTAAAGCTGTGGTATTGATCATTACCCGAAAAAAGCGAGACATTCGTATGGGACCTCCTTGCGCAAGATGAAGCGAGGGTAGAGCTTCGCGAACCAGTTCGGTCTGCCAGCCAAGCTGAGTGTATGCTTTCTGTTCCAGCCGTAAGCATGTCCCTCCAGGAATTTCCTCTAGCGTAAATGTTATCAGCATCGCTGGTGTCTGTGGATGTGCTCGCCAGAGGTAGGAGAGGTGTTTACAAAATTCGATTGCAACAACCTCACACTCAACAATGCCGCTCCAACCCTGTTGGGCATCATCCATCAGTGTAAAATGATGTCCAATCCTGGGGGCAAATGTATTTGGTAGTAACCATTCTGCCAGAGATTGGCTATTAGTTAACGCTTTCCACACTCGCAATAACGGATGAGGATAGCAGATCTCTTTGCTAAAAAATAACTCTTTCATGGTTGCTCGTCATTTTGCAGACTATCAAGGTGCTGCCCTAATAGATCAAGATGTCGGTTCCAGAAATGTTCGTAATGCTGTAGCCATTGATTTACCTGAATCAGTGGTTCAGGTGTTAATTGATAATGATGCTCACGACCAACTTTTTTCTCGCTAATGAGTCCTGCCTCTTCTAATATACGGAGATGTTGAGAGATAGCGGGTCGTGACATGGCAAATGTCCTGGCTAGTTCTTTCACAGGTTGTTCGCTTCTGGCAATTAGATCCAGTAGCCTGCGCCGTGTTGGATCTGCAATTGCCTGAAAGACGTCTATAGATGGTGTATTGTTTTCCATAACTCAATTATACGTAAGTATCTCCTTACCTGTCAAGGGTAAGGAGATGCTTACGTATAATGAGATTAGGCAAAGAAATAATCTCTTTTTACTCTTCTATGGAGGAAGATATGAGCTCGGTAGAAAGACCACCGAGCTCTTGCTAGAGTCTTATTTTGTGATGACCTTAGAGATCGTCTTGATGGTCAGCGTGAACATATTGATCTGGACATTGCCAATTTTGACGTCTGTTTGCGTGCTTGTAAATCATTCGGCTGGTTTGCTATCCAGACGGCTGTTTCATTGTTCACCGCGAGGAAATCAGCGTTTTTCACTGTGCTGACAACCGTAAGTGCCTGACCAAGCAGGGTATCATAAAGGCCAACATTCCCGTTACTATTCTGGTAGAGCAAGAAGCGTGTTCCGCCTTGCAGGGTAGCGATCTTGTCATTCAGCTCAGGCGGCAGGAGTAGAGGACTATAGTCTCCCAGCTTAAAGGCAAGGATATGTCCCTCAAGGGCTGTATCAATCTGAGGGCCATAAATCTTTGGATCAATCTGGGGCGTAATGCTTTGCGCTGTGACACTACTATTGCTCGCTGTTGGGGTTGCCAGGACATTTTCTGTCGCTGTCGGACCCGGTAAGGCTTGCCGATCATCCCGAATATTTGCGGTGCTGTTGGTACTCGCATCGGTACTAATGAAAAATAGCGTGTTATTAATAACCTGGGGGCGGAACGAGGTTTCGTCGTCCCTGAACAGAGAAATGTGCGCCTCCGTATGTGGTTCCCAGTGACCATAGCCTGGGCTGGCGGGACGTATCTGCTGCGTCCAGATATCTCCATGTAAGAGGCTCCCATCGGTCTGCCATTCTTCTGCCCAGTAGATATCTGTGCCATCACTGTTGGCGGTAGGCGAAGAAAAGATATGGCCGTCAATGGAGGTCGAAGCAAGAAGCGTGTCTGTGCTGGTAGTAAGATCATATTGATCCAGGTGCGAAATACCTTTCGCGTCAATACTTGTGATGAGCAGGGTGTTTTTGAGAAACCAGATTCCTTGAACCGGTGTATGTGTCCAGTCAGGTGCAGTACTCCCATCAAAAATCCCACTTAGCAGCGTATGTGATGCATTGGTAGACGCGGTTGCTGCTGGATGAAGAGAGAGCGCACGCAGACTCCATGTGCGAATTGTATGGTCAGGAGTGGTATGGTCTTGAGATTTTTTTGTGGTAATGACCTTTGGTGCGTCCAATTGTAACCATATGACCCAATTATTCGTGCTTCCTAATACAATCAGTGGACTGCTGCTAGCATCAGAAAGGAGAGGGGTGCTTTCCTGCGCCTGGGTTTGTTGTTTGGTATCAAGCTTCTCTAACATCCAGTTCGCTTTATTATCATAAGCTGTATAGTAGACGGAATCGCTATTCGCAATACCACTAACAATATGAGAGTAGGGCGTATTGGTGTTATACAGATTGGGCGTAATCTGCGATTGTTGGATATTGATAGAAGCTGGCTGAATACTGACTGGCTTGCCACCTGCAAGAATGAGTATGGAGGTAAGACCTCCGGTCATCAGTAGCATAAGAAATGCAGCAGCCAGCCCGATCACACCAAATTGCGTGAAAGGACGTAGCGGGCGTCTGCGTTTGTTGCTGGCTTGTGTAATAACTGGAAGTGGGCCAGTCTCGGCTGTAGAGAAAGCTGTGAGTGCATTTTTCTTCAGCGTTTGCTGCTGCTGTAAGTAGGGAAGCAGGAATTCGGGCACCGGCCTGGCGGATGCCGAAGCGGTATCGCGTTGCAGATGCAGCGTATGCTCTTTGGCCAATGCATGCATCAAGCGCGTATAGCTTCCGGGATCGGCTTCGATCCGAGGAAGTGCGCGAATACTTCGCCCAAGCAGATTGTATTGATCCTGTGACTGTCTGCATTCGGCGCAGTCCGCCAGATGGATCTCTAGCTCGGTTATATCAGTCTGCTCATTTTTTAAGTCACAATATGCGGAGAGCATTTCCCGCGCTTGCCGACAGTTCAATCTTCACCGACCTCTTTTTTATACAACGCGATAAATCGTTCGCGAGCACGCATCAAACGCATTTTTACTGCTGAAGAGCTAATATTTAATACGTCTGCAATCTCGGCACAAGAGAATCCGTCATTTTCATATAACCATAAACAGATAGCATACTTCGGCGGCAGTTGTTTTAAGACGTGCTCAACGATTTCGCGATCAGCCACGCGGCTTTCAAATCGACCACCGTCGTAGCCTCCACGTTCGTAGAGCGTGGTAACTGAGCCCGCTCGATTTTCCTGCGTATGTTCATCTGTTGCCAGAGTATCTCCGGCTGCGCCGCCCGACTCCGAAATGACGCCTGCTCCGATTCCCCGATCCTCATTGAAAAGGGAGAGCGGTAGCCAGGAAATCAAACGTCTGCGCCGCAACGTGTCAGTGGTTGTATTGGCTGCTATGCGATAGAGCCAGGCTGACAACGCTCCAGGTTGGACAACGGTGCCTCCTAAAAGCGCCTTATATGCTTTTACAAACACATCTTGTGCAAGATCATAAGCCTGTTCCCGATTGCCGATAAGATGATAGATGAAGTTCGTAATCGGAACCTGATAGCGAAGAAAGATGGCTTCAAAATCTGCCACATCGACTTGCCCTGTTGGTTCGGGTTGTGTAACCGTTGCTACTTCAGGGGATGTTGAGGCGACTCCTGATTCTGTTTGCTTATTCTCTTCACTCTCAAACTCATCCTCTGGCAATGAAACGCTTGAATGACATGCCTGCTCATCCTCGTGAGATGAACGTAAACTGTTATTCGTATTGTAGGAACGGATAGAGATATCCATCGGTTACATCAACCTTAGAAAAATTAGAAAATAGACAGTATGTCTATGAAATGGTACTTTTTGTTTGAGCATACCATAGCATACGAAGGTATACTATGATCTGTTTCATCATGAAGCTATGAAATGGTTCCCATTACCGATTTCGTTATGGAGTAATCCAATCGTCTCCTGGCTCTACGTAAAAAAAGATCAGGTGAGTGAAAACCCTGATATAAGTTGCTGCCTGTATAGAATGATGCACGACTACCCCCGAAGCATAGTATAGCACATCTCGTTTTACCGGGTTACTGGTTTCTCGTGCTCAGCCCATTCGGTCTAGCCTTTCCAGGCCTCTCTGTAAGGGGGTGAAGCCGCCTGGAGTCACTCTTGAAACAGAACTATTAGCATGGTTATAAACACCTTGCTATTGGATCTTGATTCTGCTACTATAGATGGCATGCCAAACACACAAGACTGGGATATTGTCGGTCATACACATGCAATTGAGATGTTGCGGCGCACGCTGGTGGCGCAACAGGTCTCCCATGCCTATCTCTTTTCTGGCCCTGAACATATTGGGAAATACCTGCTGACCAGGCGTTTTGCGCAATGTTTGCTTTGCACCGGTGGCCCTGATCCAACGGTGGCACCGCCGTTCCCCTGTAATACCTGCCTTTCTTGTCGTAAGGTTCTTCATGATAATCATCCTGATCTCCATGTCATTCGTCGCGCCGCTGATAAACAGTTCATTTTGATTGAGCAGGTACGTGAGCTACAAAGTGCTGCGTCTCGTCGCACTATGGAAGGGCGGCGCAATATTTTTATCTTAGAGAATGCGCAAGATATGAATAGCATGGCCGCCAATTGCCTGCTTAAAACATTAGAGGAACCAGAGGCTGATGTAGTACTGCTGCTCACTGTTCCTGATCCAGGCCTTTTGCTGACGACAATCATTTCACGTGTCCAGCATATCTCGCTGCAATTGTTACCTGCTGCGCAGATTAAGCTTGCTTTGCAGGGGCAGTGGGAGGTTGAGCCGGCTGAGGCGGAGTTAATCGCCGCTCTCTCTGCCGGACGCATGGGCTGGGCTATCCAGGCTGTTGAGGATGAAGATCTATTGGGTGAACGCAAATCTCAACTGGAACTCCTGGCAAGATTCCTACGCTGACCCGCGTGCAGCGCTTTCAACTTGTTCAGCAGTGGAGTAATGAGAACGAGAAAGTACACTCGCTCCTCGATTTGTGGTTATTGTGGTGGCGTGATATGGTATTGACAGCAAATAATTGTCTGGATCTCACCGTCAATGTGGATATGCGCAATCTGCTAAAGACTCAGGCGGCGAAGTTTGGCACGGCTGAAGCTGAGCGAATGATTCGAGCAATTATCCAGACGCGGGAAGCACTGGAGCAGAATGTAAATGCTCGTGTCGCTCTAGAAGTGCTTATGCTGGATATGCCTCAATTGAAATCATAACGACAGTTCCGCTGTTTTCTTTCTTCCCCTGGCCTGGCTGATGAGCACGTAGAAAAGAGCTCTTTCTTTTGTGTGCTTTCTTCAGATTGCTAGTATGAGGAGCACGCAATGCAAACGGATTTTCAAGCGCTTTTGCTTGAGCGGGAAGAAGGCGTGGTGACCATCACGATGAATCGCCCAGAGGTCTTAAACGCTCTGAATGATGTGATGATTGAGGAACTGACAGAGGCATTTGATGCGGCGGCACACGATGAGGGTGTGCGGTGTGTGGTACTCACCGGTGCTGGCAGCTCATTTGGTGCCGGGCAAGATCTGCACACCTTTGTCCAGACTCGTTCCTCTTCTTCACCTGAGCCGATGAAGGTGAGCGAACATCTGGAGAAGTATCATACTCTGCTCTATAGCATTCAAGAGATGCCAAAACCTGTACTGGCTGCGATCCGAGGGGTGGCGGCTGGTATTTCTGCTAATCTGGCGTTTGCCTGTGATCTGCGTATTGCTGCCGATAATGCCCGCTTTATAGAGGCATTTTCACGCATTGGTCTGGTTCCTGATGGCGGTGGTGGATATTTTTTGCCTCGCCTGGTAGGATTGGGCCGCGCTCTGGAGATGGCGCTGCTGGCTGATGAGGTGAAGGCTACGGAGGCTGAACGGATTGGTCTGGTAAATCGTTGTGTTCCTCTGGCAGAGTTTGATGAGGCAACGCGGACACTGGCGCTTCGCCTGGCTCATGGTCCCACCCGCTCGTATGCTTTGATTAAAGAGCTGATGTATAAATCTCTTGATCTGGAACTGCAATCGGTCTTAACGCTGGAAGGGAAGCTGCAAGGGATGGCGATCCAGACGGCTGATCACAAGGAAGGCGTAAACGCTTTTCTTCAGAAACGAGCCCCACGTTTTAACGGTAACTAAGATCCATTTTTCACGAAAAGAAGTTTTATCCCGTGCGTATCGATACACTTTCTTATAGTAATGTAACAACGCAAGGCAAGCAGCGTCGTCAGTGGTTGCACGAACATGCTTCTCAGCATCTTCAGCAGAGCACAGAGCTTGTGCTGCATGCCTTGCAACAACGCTCTGCTGCCGCCTCACTCAGTACAGTTGTCCTCGGCGCTGGTGCCTGTACAGAGGTCCCTCTATTAGAACTGGTGCGTGCCTCTGATGAGGTGGTGCTGGTTGATCTGGATCTGGTGTCGCTGCTGCGAGGACGCGATGAGCTGACTGCGCCTTCGCAGCGCAAACGTGTACGCCTGATCCAGGGCGATATTACGGGTGAGGTGAGTGCCGCTTTAAACAGGTTGCTGCGTCAGCAGGATTGGCCCGCGTTGTGCAAGCAGGGTGGAACCGCACTCTTTGATGCAGCGGCTCTCTGTCTGGAGCGCTGTCCCGTGCCCGATCCGCCTGTACTGGAAACGCTGGCCGAGAGTTTCTTGTGGCCTGGTAGTTAGCTCGTTGGTGCTGTCCCAATTGTTCAGTTATCCTCTGCTCGATGTACTTGATACGATTCAGAATGTTGCTCCTGATCTGTTGGTAGAGCAGGAACGTCATCGTCGTTATCAGGAGGCGGCGCAGGCTTTTCGTATCCGTATTATCAATGCCCATTTACATTTGTTGCGTGTCTTGTTGGATCAGGGCGGCGTGGCTGTGCTCCTGAGCGATGTGCGCGGCTTTGTGTTTAGTGTGCATGGAACCGATCATGACGCCAGTCATCGGAGGGTGATGCCCCTGGTCCCACGTACTTTTCCCGAACTGGTCCGCGCGGTTTTCACTGTTGCCGAAGAGACGCAATGGGAGTGGTTGACCGATCTTCCTGACAAAGAGCGTCCTGGTCGCGGCTATGAAATCGCAGGTTTTCTCCTGCGTGCGTAATCTGCTCAGGTAGTTTTTGCCTGGATCATAGTTTATTCTGCTTGACAGCGGTGTAACAGTCAGTTATAGTTGTAGTGTTATAAAAAAGATGATCGTCGCGAGGGACGAGTATATAGCGCTTTGAGTTTACAGCGAGCCGGGAATGGTGGAAGACCGGTCTCAATAAGCCTATAGAAGGCCCCCCTCTGATCCTGACCGGGTCGCGATGCGAGACGAACGCTGTTTTCAGCAGTCAAGTAGTCTTTGCCGGTAGCCCACCGTTATCGCAGGGCAGGGCATCGAGTGCCTACGAAAGAAAACCATTTCGCTGGAATCTTTCTCTATGTACATCCGTGCCTGATTAAGTGGGAGATTGTTTGCTCATTGTGGCGTCGATCTCCAAGACAGGTGGTACCACGGTCTGAGTAAAAGGAAATTTCAGCCCGTCCTGATAGTTCGTCAGGACGGGCTTTTTGTTTCGCCTGCTTCGTTTCCGTCTGATAGAATTGAAGGACGACAACGCGAAGAAATAGAGGCAACCAGCGACGAGAAGCTGTGATTGAAGCAAAGGAAAGAATGTATGAGCACAAAGCCTGTGTTATCGTCATCTGCAATTGTGAGTAGATACCTGGATTTTTTTCGTCGGCATGGTCATGCGGTCTTACCGGCGAGTCCCCTGGCGCTTCCGGGGAGCAGTACTTCGTTTGTCATTGCTGGTATGCAGCCTCTCTTGCCCTATCTGCGTGGTCTGGAGCTACCGTTGTCGACGCGCCTGGCGGGGGTGCAACGTTGTTTACGCACCGATGATGCTGATGCGGTGGGTTTGAATGGTCGCAAAAATACGAGCTTTTTTATGCTTGGAAACTGGTCAATTGATGATTATGGCAAGCGCGAAGCTATTGAGTTGGCGTTAGAGCTGCTGTTAGAGTGTTTTCCTCTTCAGTTGAGTCAGCTCTGGGTAACAATCTTTGCCGGTGATCCAGAAAATATGTTGTTGCTGGATGGTGTGGCTGAGAATGAATGGCGGCGTCTGGGGATACCAGCGGAGAGAATTGTGCCTCTGGGGAGAGAAGATAATTTCTGGACGATGCATGGTCCTGGCCCCTGTGGTCCCTGTTCGGAGATCTTTGTGGATCGTGGTGTGGAGATGGGTTGCGGGGAAGCGACCTGTCGTCCTGGCTGTTCGTGTGAGCGCTTTCTGGAGATCTGGAATCTTGTGTTTATGGAATACGAAGAGCTGCCGAATGGTATGCTGCAATCGTTACCACTGCGCAGTATTGATACTGGTATGGGCCTTGAACGCATGGCAACGGTCCTACAAAAGACGGAATCAGTCTTCACCATCGATCTGTTTCAGCCTGCTCAAGCACGTCTGACTGAGCTTGCTTCTCAGGGCGTGGTAGCTGATGCCTCTGTTGAATTGCGGGCGCGGCGTATGATTGTGGACCATGTACGGGCCGCGCTCCTTGCCTCTCTCTCCGGGGTTACGCCGGGACGCGATGGCCGTAGCTCGGTGGTGCGGCGTTTAATCCGTCGTGCGGCACGCCAGGGTCGCTTTTTGGGGATACAGGAACCGTTTTTATATGAATTGCTCCAGCCTTTAGTAATAGGGCATGGCGAATTGCTGTCCCAGGAAGAGCGAAGCCAGGTACCGGGACTTGTGCCACTCTTTATGGAGGAGGAGCAGCAATTCTCCCGTGTCCTCAGCAATGGCCTGCGTTTTCTTGCCCGCCTGGAATCTGATGGAGAGAATGTGGTGTCGGGAAAATATGTGTTTCAGCTTGAAGCAGAGAAAGGTTTTCCTGCTGATCTTGCCCTGGAAATCCTCGCAGAGCGCGGAATCACGGTCTCGTGGCCTGAGTATGAGCAGGCGTTGGCGGAACATCGCCAGGTGAGTCGCCAGAGTCGTAGTAGCCACTTTCGCTCTGTTTAGTCTGCCTGTGTTTCCTCAGTTCCGCCCTTTTTCTGTAGTACCAGAGCAGGTAGTAATAGTATTACTACTCTGCTCTGAGTATTAGTGTTTGCGATTGAAGAGCGCATTGATGACGATGACCGCGCTAAAGAAAAGCATAATCGCAAAGGCCATCGCAACAACTCCGCCGCTGCTGATATTTGCGGCAATGCTGATGAAGATCAAGGCAAAAATCATGACCATGAGCATCAGTAACGAAACAATTGCCAGGATCAGGCGTTGACCAGGGTGGGATTTCTGGCAGAAAAAGGTTCTGAAATTTTTTGCCCGTAAAAACCGCTGCTATATTGCTGTTGTTGGGATTGTGCTGGCTCATGAGGAGGGAGACCATCATAGCTCCCATGTACCTTGTCGATTCGGTGTATGTTCTGTTCGCTATACTGCATCTCTTGTTGAGACATGGGTTATCCTTCCTTGAGAGAAAAGAGAGTGATAATAGAGAGGGAATACTTGTCTATCACCTTCAATACGTGTTGGGGGTGAGAAAGTTGTGTTAGGATAACTTTCGAGAAAAAACATTTATTGCTTGTTCAGGTATCGCTCGTAAGATTGCATATAAACCTCTCACGTCTTGCATCATTGTTACACCCTTTAGATGAAGCTGATGAAGCTATTGTTGCTGGCGAGACCAGATGGTTCCTCGCCAGCAACAATAGCAAGAATTAGCATTTATACTTGGGCGGCAGGAAGTTCAGCAACCTCAGCAAGGGCTTGATCTAGCAGCGCAGAAGCTTCATCGATATCCGCCCTGGTCAAAATCAGGGGCGGAATCATGCGCAGGGTATCTGGTCCCAGGTTGTTCAGGAGTAGGCCATGCTCCAGGGCTTTTTGGACAATAACGGGCGCGAGACCGTTCTCAATATTGACTGCACGCATCAGACCGAGGCCGCGTGGACTGTTCACAAAGCTGTATTTCTGGCTAAACTGCTCCAGCTTGCTATTCCAGTATTCGCCCATTTGTTTTGCATTCTCAAGCAGGTGCTGGTCCAGGATGGTCGTAATCGTGGCAATACCAGCGGCGCACGCGATGGGGTTGCCACCAAAGGTCGTGCCGTGATCGCCGGGGACGAAGAGGTCAGTTCGTGGATCTGTCAGCATTGCGCCAATAGGGACGCCGCCCGCAAGACCCTTTGCCAATGTCACAATATCGGGGCGGACATACTGTTCCCAGCTAAAGAATGTCCCGGTACGGCCCATGCCTGCCTGAATGTCGTCAAAGATAAGGACGAGATTTTGCTCGTTGCACCAGTCGCGTAGACCCTGCATATAGGCTTTATCCGCTGGATAAATACCGCCCTCACCCTGCACTGGCTCAACCAGAATCGCCACCGTCTTCGCGCTGGTGGCCTGCTTTACCGCCTCCAGATCGTTGAAGGGAACCTGTTTGAAGCCATCTGGGATAGGAGCCCAGGTTGCCTGGTAGGAAGCCTGGCCGGTGGCTGCGGTGGTAGCGAGGGTGCGCCCGTGGAAACTGCGCTCCATACTGATGACTTCAAAAGCACCGTTGCGATGCAGGCGTCCATATTTGCGAGCCAGCTTGATCGCGCCTTCGTTGGCCTCAGCACCGCTGTTAGAGAAGAAAGAGCGCATGCCGCCGCTCTGTTTACTAAGTAACTCTGCTAGCTCGATCTGGCGCGTGTTATAGTACAGATTTGAGACGTGGACCAGTTGGGTCACCTGGTGTTGTACCGCTTCAACGATGGCGGGATGACAGTGACCAAGAACATTAACCGCGATACCCGCGACGAAGTCCAGGTAGACCTTCCCTTCGCTATCCCATACGCGAACTCCCTCACCGCGTACAATCGTGAGGGGTTGACGCTTGAAGGTTCCCTGATAATATTGCTGCTCAAGAGCAGCCCAATCGCGTTTACTTACATCAGTAGTTGTCATTGCGCGTTCTCCTTCTACTGAAAAAGTCCCAGGTCGCACAATACATGGAGAGATGGTTCTGCTCAATCTCTCCCTTTGCGAACCGGGAACTCTTTGCTCTTCTCATTGTACAATGGACTGCTCTGTCTCACAAGCTCTTTTCTCTCGTAGAAGAGAGGTGAGTCTTCTGCGAAATCGCGTGAAGAAAGAACGAGCAACTGCTCTCTTGCTGCTTTCAAACTGAGAGCTATCACCATTCTTCTGGACAGCGAAGCCCTGGATTGGTACTGAACTGTGTCTGGTAGGCCGAGCCGGGTTGTGGCAACTGTTTCAGACCATATCCTCTCGTCATGTCCTCCTCATCTGGTTCTCCCACGACAACAGAAGGTCCGTCGAATTGTCCGTCGTTTATCTGTTGATTGAAAAGGGCTTCAAAGACCGGTCCTTCCAACGTCTCTTCTTTAATCAAGCGCTCACTGATTGTAATCAGGCGTGTCTTATTTTGGAGCAAAATATTATACGCCTTATCGAACGCCTCCTGAATAATTCGGCGCGTCTCTTCGTCGATTTCGCGGGCTGTCTGTTCACTATACGGACGGGTTTCCCCAAAGTCACGTCCCAGAAAGATAGGCTCTTCTTTCTGACCCAGGGCCATTGGCCCAATTCGGTCGCTCATGCCGTATTCGGTCACCATTGCACGCGCAATCTTGGTGACGCGTTCGATGTCGTTTGAGGCCCCAGTAGTCACATCGCCGAAGGTAAGCTGTTCAGCGACATGACCGCCCAGCGCATACGCGAGCGTGTCCTCGAACTGAAGTTTGCTCCAGAGATAGCGGTCTTCAGTTGGCAAAAGCATCGTAAAGCCGCCAGCCTGACCACGTGCAACAATTGAAACTTTATGCACTGGATCGGTGTTCGGAAGCATACGCGCAACCAGGGCATGGCCCACTTCGTGGTAGGCGGTAATGGCCTTCTCGCGCTCACTGATAATTCGACTCTTGCGAGCAGGACCGGCGACGACGCGGTCAATCGCTTCTTCTAGCTCGCTCATACCAATCTTGCGTTTATTACGCCGAGCCGTAAGGATAGCTGCTTCGTTGAGTAAATTAGCCAGGTCGGCCCCGGAAAAGCCAGGCGTTTGCCGGGCTAAGGTATCGAGGGCAATGTCGTCTTCCAGTGGCTTGCCTTTAGCGTGGACCTGGAGAATAGCGATGCGCCCACGGATATCGGGCCGATCCAGAACAACCTGACGATCAAAGCGTCCGGGTCGCAGTAGGGCTGGATCAAGGACATCTGGTCGGTTGGTAGCGGCAATGACGATGACATTCGTATTACTGTCAAAACCATCCATCTCGACCAGAATCTGGTTTAGTGTCTGCTCACGCTCATCATGCGATCCACCCAGACCGGTTCCCCGCTGGCGTCCAACGGCGTCGATCTCATCGACAAACACAATGCAGGGGCTATGGCGTTTGGCCTGGGCGAAGAGATCGCGGGCACGGCTGGCTCCCACTCCGGCAAACATCTCTACAAATTCTGAGCCACTAATGCTGAAAAAAGGGACACCAGCCTCGCCAGCGACAGCGCGTGCGATGAGTGTTTTCCCGGTTCCCGGTGGTCCGACGAGTAAAAGGCCTTTGGGAATACGAGCTCCCAGCGAGACAAACTTTTCAGGATATCTGAGAAATTCCACGATCTCCTGAAGCTCTTGCTTCGCTTCATCGACTCCTGCAACATTGGCAAAGGTAATCATTGCCTTGCTGCCCATAAATATTCTCGCCCGGCTCTTGCCGAAGGACATAGCCTGATTACTGGAACCTTGCGCCTGGCGGAAGATGAAGAGGAGGAGGAAACCGAATAGCAGAAAAGGAAGCAGACCACCCAGAGCTCCTAGCCAGTTCCAGAGTGCACTGGGAGTTTCATATTGGAGCGTGAGCTGGCTTGTGTTTGTATAATCAATATTTGTGTCTTTGAGAACGCGGGTAATATCGAAGCTATCGTTGACAATTGCATATTCTTTTGGCGCGTTTGCCCCTATCCCTCGTGTAAGCGTAATAGTCGTTCCAGAAACCTGTAAGATGTCCTTTTTCCCTGCTTGCAAGTCACCTTTTGTATCGCTTAATATCGTTGAAATGGTGACCTGCTTCGTAGGTGGCGACATGCGGAATATGAACACAATGACCAGGATACTGATGGTCAATATGATCAGGAGCCAGAAAATGCCCGTTTTGAGCAGTCTCCTTCTCGTTGACATAAGGCTCCTCTCTTGTAATCTTCTAGGGCACTATGCCAGTGGCCTTGTCTTGTGACAGGACTTTTTTAGTGCAACAGGGCTACCAATTTGGAATCTCTGGTTGCTGCGTGCCCTATTATAACATACGCTTTCTTGTGTTATTTTTTGTCAGAATAGCCCGTTCGGGCTAGTACAAGCGCCCAGACATTACGGGCTCCTGCGGCAAAAAGCGTTTCTGCACAGGCCTCCAGAGTCGATCCTGTCGTACATACATCATCGATAATAATAATGCTACGTTTAAAAAGTGTCCTGGTTGTAGCGTCGGGGAGAAAAGAGAAGGCCCCTGCAACATTCTGACGCCGTTGTTGCTGCGTAAGACCAACCTGTGATGCAGTTGCGCGATGGCGAATCAGTAGATGCTCGTATTGTGGTATTCCCAGATGTTCGGCACAGACCTGGGCTAGCAGGCCGGATTGATTATAGCCACGTTGCTTTTGCCGAACGCTATGGAGGGGTAAAGGAACCAGAAAATCGGCTTGCATCCCATGCCTTGTATAGGTCTGTGCCAGTAACGCACCCAGGGGCTGCGCGAGTCGTGTCTGCCCATCGTATTTCAATGCATGAATACATTCGCGTAGAGCACCTTGATAGCTTGCATAAGCGCGCAATCCACTCAGTCGGAGTGGATGGGATCGACAGAGTAGACATATGCCGTGTTCTGATAAGACAGTATGGCAGTGAGAACAGCGTAAATAGTTTTCCTGATCGTGGAGTTGTTGGTAACAACTGGAGCAGAGCACACTCCCTGATTGCTTGCAGAGAGTACATACTGGCGGAAAAATGATATCCAGCGTTTGTTCAACGAAAGAGCGCAGATGTTTGGTGTGTAATAGTGGCATACACTATTCCCCCTCTCAACCTATCCATAATTTTCTGTAAAAAAGTATACAACGCACTACTAGTAGTGTGCACCTGTATAGAAAGGGAAAAGCGGCTTTTACTGTATCTTGTTGAGCATTATTCCTGGTTAGCTGCGTTCTGGTTGCTGACTGAGTAGACGTAATGAAGGTGAGGCGAGTAGCGAATTTCCGACGTAATCTCCTTCTTGTAGGGAGAGATAGCGTTCCTCGTCTATTCTGAAAGTGATGATGCTTTGTTGTTTGTTAGCTTTATCTGGGATGAGAGGTTGTAGAGCAATACCATGCCAGAGCCCTCCTTTTCCCGTACTTATCCTGCCTGGACGGCTGCTCTGAGTCGTTTTCACCTGGCGTTTGTCTGTGATTTTCCCAAGCAGTGAAGAAAGTTGTTCAGGAGCCACGCGCTCAATAAAAAGATCTCGCCAGCCCCAACGGGCCAGCACGGCAGGGTAGATAAGCAGGATGAGACCAAACAAGAGAGGTAAGAGTGCGTTGCCGGGTTCTTCCAGACTACTGGACTCAGCAAGAGGATAGCGTTGGCCGGACGCCAGAATAACAAGTGGTATCTGGAGATGTTGTGAGTAAAGCACCTGTATTTTTGTAGTATCCGGAAGCAGTTGATACGCGCTGGTTGAGACAATAAGGGATGCCGTGGCAGATAGGTCTGGATTGTGGATTTGAACCATCAGCGTAGGTGGTTGCCCTGTCTGATGATGGAGAATAGTCGCTGAAATAGGTTGCAATGGAGAATGTTGATCCCAGATACTGAAGAAGAGCAGGAACAATCCCAGGCTGGTAAGTAGCAGACCGATAAGAGCCAGGGTACCGCCAAGCGCGAGAGCATACTGAGGTTTTAAGCCTGGCCTCCAACTCCACCAGGAGAAGGGAGTGTTGGATGATTGGGTGACTGCTTGTTGCATCCCCTGTTTTTTGTCTGTTGCCATCCTCCATCCGCTCTTTTCATGTTCTCCCACGCGAATCTCGTAGGGAAGATCGGCTTGGCCGTCTCCTTCTCGCCAACGACCTTCTCGCTGGATGGGTCTCTCATCCAAATGACCTCTTACGAAACAGCAGCTCATGAATAAAAAGATTTGAGAGGCTCTCTTCCGCCCATAAAGCGCGAAAAAAGTGAGAGCCTCAATAAATCGGTCCTATTCCTGTTGTTCTTCTGCTGTCTTACGCATCGTTGGGAAAAGGATCACATCTCGGATAGAGTCCTGATCTGCCATCGCCATAATCAGACGGTCCATACCAATACCGACACCACTGGTAGGCGGCATACCAATCTCCATTGCTTCCAGGAAGTCTTCGTCGAGAACCTGGGCCTCGTCGTCACCCTGATTGCGTTGGCGCACTTGATCTTCAAAACGCGCCCGCTGGTCCAATGGATCGTTTAGCTCGGTAAAAGCATTGCCCAACTCTAAGCCGCCAACAAATGGCTGGAAGCGCTCAACCATACCTTCGATCTCGCGGTGCTTTTTCGCAAGTGGTGAGACATCCAGGGGATAATCAATCAGGAAAAGCGCCTGTTTCAGGGCAGGGATGCCTTTACGGAACATCTCGCTTTTCAGATCATCAATCAGGCGACCACGCCCCAATTTGGAATCGGCCTGATAGCCTTTGGCGTGCATCTCGGCGGCCAGACTCTCTTTGTCTGGGAACTGATTGACGTCAATGTCGGTGTATTCAGCAATCGCATCAAGCAAAGGAATACGCGGCCAGGGCGGAGTCAGATCGATCTCTGTCCCCTGGTAGGTAATCGTCGTGCTGCCTTTCACCTGTTGGGCTACAAAGGCGATCATCTCTTCAACGAGCTTCAGGGTATCATTGTAATCGGCGTAAGCCTGGTAAAACTCCAGCATCGTAAACTCTGGATTATGGCTGCGGTCAATCCCCTCGTTGCGAAAGATGCGGCCAATCTCATAGACGCGCTCGAAGCCGCCAACAATCAGGCGTTTCAGATAGAGCTCAACCGCGATTCGCAGATAGAGATCGCGATCCAGGGTATTATGATGCGTCACGAAGGGGCGGGCGGTTGCACCTCCATAAAGAGGTTGTAAGATAGGTGTCTCTGCTTCGAGATAATTATGCTCGTCCAGGAAGTGGCGTACAGCCGTGATCGTTTTGCTACGGATCACGAATGTCTTTCTCACTTCGTCGCCATTAGCGATCAGGTCTAGGTAGCGTTTGCGCTGACGTGTGTCAACATCTTCCAGGCCATGATATTTTTCTGGCAAAGGACGAATGCTCTTTGCCAGAATGCGGTAGTGCTGAACACGAAGTGTGCGCTGTCCCGTGTTTGTCAGGAATAAGTATCCACTGACCTGGATAAAATCGCCCAGATCGAGTAGTTTTAACGTGCGATATGCCTCTTCGCCAACCTCAGTCAGGCTAAAAAACAATTGGATACTCTCAGTACCATCTTCAATTTTGAGAAAACTCGCCTTGCCCTGTAATCGCTTCAGGCGAATACGCCCGACCAGCGTAATCTGTCCATCGGGACCTTCAAGTTCAGAAAAATGTTCCAGGACATCCGCTATCGTATGGGTGCGCTCTACAGCATTCGGGTAGGGATTAATCCCCTGTTCCCGTAAGGCATGCAAGCGCTGTAATCGTATCTCCCGTTCGTCTGGCATACTATTCTATTCATCCTCCAACAAATTGTGTCGAGCAGCGCCGCGTAGGATACTCAATCGTTTGTGATCTTTCCTTTTTTATCCGTGTTATTGCCACCCATTGTAACACTGTTTTGCTCTCCTGGGTAGCCGGGAGTTTTCTCTATTCGCTTGCTCGTTTGTTTGAGAGGAACATGCGAAGAAGGAGGCGACCCACGATGTGAGGTTGTAAGCATCGCGGGTCGAGTTGTGATGAGTAGGAGAGGAGGTCTTTATTCGATACTGAGGATCGTATATTCTTTGACGCCGCCGGGGGTGGAAACGATAATAACATCTCCCTTGCGGTGACCGAGAAGCCCTCTCCCCACGGGAGATTTATTGGAGATACGGCCCAGGCTGGGATTCGCGTCGAATGCTCCAACAATAGTATAGTGATATTGGCGGCCCTCGGCTGTCTCCAGGTGAACTACAGAGCCAAGCGAGACCTCATCCGTGCGGCCACGGTCAATGAGTTTTGCTTTTGCCAGCAACTGCTCTAGCTCAATGATTTTTCCTTCGAGACGGGCCTGTTCGTTCTTGGCGTCTTCATAGGCTGCATTGTCTATGACGTCACCAGATTCTTTTGCGTCGTGCAGGTATTGTGCCACTTCCATCCGTTTGACGGTACGTAAAAACTCAAGCTGACTTACAGCCCGCTGTCTACCGTCATTTGTGAGGAATACATCTTGTGTCTCCATCTTCTTTTCCCCTCATTCATTGCTGGCGGTTCAATCACCAGCTTTTGTTGTGTGTGTCCTGTTACTTTGAGGGGTGTCCAACATCCCCCCAGGTAATCCTGACTCGTTCACCAGAATGACTGCGGAGAAACAGCTCTCCCTCGTCATCGACATCCTCAGCAACACCGCTGAGAATGGTACTACCTTGCCGCACTTGAATGGAGCGGCCTAACGTTGATAACTGATCGCGCCATTGCTCTCGTATCAACCGAGAAGCGGACCCATAAGCGGGAGCTATGGGTTCTTGAGCTTCCTGCTGTAACAGGAGATACTGTCTCTCAAGCTGTTGCAGCAAATGGGCGATGAAGGTTTCACGACTCACAACATGACCTGCCTCTGTATCGAGGGTAGTAGCCTTTGTAGCAAGAGAGCCAGGCTCTGAATCAGTCTGTGTGGTCGTTCCACTTTCCTCAAAAATATCTGGAATGCGCCCATGAATATTGACGCCGATACCTAAAATAGCTACGAATTGGCCGGTATGATCATGGCTGGTCTCAATGAGAATGCCAGAAACTTTGCGCTCTCTTATCAGAACGTCGTTCGGCCATTTAATGGTTGCTTGTATCCTGCATGTCTTAGCAATAGCCTCGACGACCGCCAGTGAGGCGATCATAATGAGCAAGTAGGATGGGAAATGTGGACGAAGCACGATAGATGAGATCGCATTATGTGCAGTGAGATCTATCCAACGACGTCCTTGCCTCCCTTTACCAGCCGTCTGACTGTCAGTGAGGACCACCACCCCTTCCTCTGACCCATTTCGGGCCAGGTGCATCGCGTATGTATTGGTTGAAGGTACGCTTGGTAAGTAGATGAGTCGCTGCCCTCTGCCAAAGGAGAGCGTCTGTAATTCTGCACTCAGGCTCGTCAGGTCAAGGCGCTTTAAGTGCGCAATCTCTTTCTCGTCCAAACGCTACCACTTCTATCTCTCAAACGAGAACCTGCGTAGTTTCTTTCCTGTGCCCGTGAAGAACAGAAGACCTTCTTCGTAAATATGAGATGGACGGGCGTGCGGGAGTAGAACGATCAATAATCCTGGAAAACTGATGAGAAGCTCTCTACGTATAAAAAACCCAGAGCAAAAGTTAGTTTAGCCTTTGCTCTGGGGGTGCTGCACAAGCAGGTAAGCAAATCCAACCTACCAGCGTCTGTTTTTCAAAACCCTCACCAAGCCGCAAAGCCAGGTGCCATCAAGAAGAGAAAGACTACCGTCCGGCCCCTCTCGACTGGAAGGTGTGGGAATCTACCGCGCTGCTTGTGCAGCGACATAAGTTATCCATTACACACCACCTCCTTTCGATGACGGTATTGTAACCGGAATTTAAATACTTGTCAAGCTTTTCCGAAAATTCATCATGATCTGGTTGTACTTATCATGCATAAACCCTCTCCAGATAAGGATTGAGACCACTTGTGCGTTTGTGAAAATTGTGTGAATGGCAGAGGAAGAGAGGTGGCTTTATGTATCCTTCTTCAATGCTTCCAATGGTTATTCTTGGTGATGCATCCTGGTGCGTGCTATCATAAGAAAAGAGACCCTGTTTTCAACCCTGCTTTCAGGGAGGATCAAGGAGGAGGTGGCTATGAGTATCGAACGCACTGCCCATCCCTATATTGTCCGGGACTCAACAATTTATGATGGTGAGCCAATTGTTGAGAATACACGTACTGGTGTTCGGCATATTATCTTGTTGTTTCAAGGTGGTCAGGACCCGGAGGAGATAGCTGCGGGCCAGCGTCTCTCTCTCGCCCAGGTCTATGATGCGATTAGCTACTTTTACGATCACGAAGATGAGATCAAATATTATATTCGCGATGACGCTTGAGAAAGTACTTTTGTTCTCCCCATTTCTGTAAATACAACGCCTTACACGCTACCTCTGAAGCCAAACGAAACTAAGTGGAACGAGATTGGCATTTTTGCGAAATTTTTGCTATACTATAATAAGTAGCATTCAAGTTGGTAGTGTGTAAGGATTGGCCGAATGCCGCTTCTTCATCGCTCCATAATGAATGGTATAGCCAGGCCACAGTATGGAGTTCTGTTTGCGTTTCTCCGTTTTAACAAGGAACCTCTTGCTTGTGGCTCATGAGGGGAATGGTTGTGGAGTGCGTGTAAAAACTGTGTATTCTTTTGTGTAGACTTTTCAAAACAAGAGCAGAAGGAGGACTTTCAAATGCAGCCACCGTATCTCGACCTGCTTATCGACGCCCTCCTGGACGAGGGCTTCAGTGTTGAAGAGGCGAGTCGTCTGATTAAACTCCAGGCTGACTATGAGGAGCGGCTCGCACATGAGGAAACTAACCATCATCGTTTTGTACGATGGCTCGTTGAGCATGGCCGCTTAAGCGAGTGGTAAACACTTTTTTTTGCTTGTACCAGGTGGTGGTCACGTGACCTTTCACCATGTCACTTTCTCCTGGCGCTTCTTTGTTTGCTTTGAGCTCATTCTGCAGTGATGCGTTTGTACCTCTTGCATACTTCACGGTATGAAAGCGCCAGGAATATTTTTCGCTCCGCTGCTTTTCGGGTTACTCGCTCTTCTTCTTTTCTTTTTACCTGCTTTTCCTTTGCTTGCTGTCGCTTGCGTGCAAAAGCTTGCGGTGTGCTTTTGCTATGTTGTACAATGGCGGTAGTGGAGCAGATGGGACGGCGTGGCGATGTGCTGCGCCGTTCTTACATTTCCTCGATAGCTGCAAGAGACATCGTGTAGTGTCTTTACACAAGGGAGGCCTCTATGAAAGCGGTTGTTATGGCCGGAGGGGAAGGATCGAGGCTACGACCACTGACGATTCGACGTCCCAAACCTATGGTTCCAATTGCCGGGAAGCCAGTAATGGAACATATCCTCAATCTGTTGAAGCGTCATGGAATTACCGAGGTCATTGTCACAGTTCAATATCTGGCTAGTAGTATCGAAGATTATTTTGGAAATGGTTCTCAGATTGGGATGCGCATTACGTATTCGCGCGAGGATGTCCCCTTAGGGACTGCGGGTAGCGTGAAGAATGCTGAGGAACATCTAGATGAGCCGTTTTTAGTAATTAGTGGTGATGCGCTGACGGACTATAATCTCACCGATCTTATTACGTATCATCAGGAGAAAAAGTCCCTGGCAACGCTTTTGCTTGCACATGTGCCTAACCCTCTAGAGTATGGTGTGATTATTACTAATGAGGATGGGCATATCTCGCAATTTTTGGAGAAGCCGAGCTGGGGAGAGGTGTTCAGTGATACCATTAATACTGGTATCTATGTGCTTGATCCAAAAATTTTCTCGTATTTTGAGAAGAATAAGCAGTTTGATTTTAGCCAGGAACTCTTCCCGATGATGTTGCGCAAGGGAGATCCTATTTATGGCTATGTCGTACCGCGCGGTTACTGGTGTGACGTTGGCAGCTTGAGCGAATATATGCGTGCAAATGCTGAGGTGTTGCAGGGGCTGGTAGATGTTGAGATTCCGGCGAAAAATATTGGTAGCAATATCTGGTGTGAGGATGGGGTGGAGATTGCTGATGATGCTCAGTTGTATGGTCCTATCTATCTAGGACATGATTGTAAAATTCGTTCTGGGGCGATTATTCATGGTCCCAGTACGATAGGCTCGTTTACTATTGTAGATGAACGTGCGCAGGTTGATCGCAGCCTTGTCTGGAACAATTCTTATATTGGGGAGCGTGCAGAACTACGAGGTGCGATTGTTGGGTCTTCTACAAGCATCAAGAGCAAAGGTGTGATGTTCGAGGGCTCTGTGATTGGTGACGGCTCAATCGTTCAAGATGGTGCAATTATTCAGCCGAATGTGAAGATCTGGCCCGACAAAGAGATTGAGGCCGGGGCGGTCATTAATACAAGCATCATCTGGGGCTCGCAGGGCCGCCGTGGCCTTTTCAGTCGTTTCGGTGTCACCGGACTGGTGAATGTCGATCTTACCCCTGAGTTTGTCACAAAGCTTGGCGCAGCCTATGGAGCCATCTTGCCCAAAGGCTCGGCTGTCTGTTTGAACCGGGATGCGCATAAGACTTCGCGCATGATTAAGCGTGGCATTAATGCGGGTCTGCCTTCTGCCGGTATTAACGTCTATGACATCAATCAGGTGCCTTTGCCTGTGGCGCGTTACTTTATTCGTAATACGGATGCAGTAGGTGGCGTTCATGTGCGTGTCTCGCCCTACGATCAGCGCATTGTCGATATCAGTATTTTTGACCAGTATGGCCTGGACATCAATAAGACGACTGAGCGGAAGATTGAAAACCTGTTTTTCCGTGAGGATTATCGGCGCGTCTATCTGGAAGATATCGGCGTGATTGAAGTGTTGAGCAATGCCGATATTATTGGACGCTACCTCGAAGGCTTTAATAAGGTTGTCGATCATGAGGTGGTGCGGAAACGCAAGTTTCATCTGGTGGTTGATTATGCTCATGGCACAACGGCGCAGATGTTGCCAGATATCTTTAGCCGTCTGGGCTGTGAGGTGATTGTTCTTAATACGAACTCTAATGACGGCCAGGTTTCCCGTACGCTTGATGAGCAAGGCAAAGATATGCAGCGCCTGGCGACGATTACCTCGGCATTGAATACGGATATCGGTATCCGCATTGACCCTAGTGGCGAGCGTATCGCGGTGGTCGATGATCGTGGCCGCATCCTCGACGGCATGAAGATGCTGGCGGTAATGACCAGTTTAATCTTACGCCAACATCGTGGTGGCACCGTGGCCGCTCCAGTCTCTGCTCCAAGTGCATTACAGCACATTGCCAGACGCTACGAGGGACATATTCAGCATACAAAGGTCCTTTCACATGCTTTGACGACGGCTGCTGGCCGTGAAGGGGTGGTACTGGTCGGTGATGGACGGGGCAGCTTTGTCTTCCCTGCCTTGCATCCGGCCTTTGATGGTATGCTGGCGATTGCGAAGTTGCTAGAGCTGCTGGCGACCTTTGATACACGCCTCTCTGAGGTGGTCGATGACCTTCCTCCTTATTATATGAGTATTACGCGCGTTACCTGTCCCTGGGAGCATAAAGGCAAGGTGATGCGTATTCTGAGTGAGCAGTATCGTGAGCGGCGTGCCAAGCCAATTGATGGTATCAAAATCGATCTGGGCAAAGAATGGGTGCTGATATTGCCTGATGCTGATAGTCCGCTTTTCCATGTCGTGGCTGAATTTGTCTCCGCTGAGCAGGCCCAGGCGCTTGCTGAGAAATATGCACGCGTAGTAAGTGGTCTGCAACAGTAGAGCTATTGTTTGAGCTTTTTCATGCAAACGCAAGAAAAAGCAAGTCAGGCATGTCCCTTGTGCCTGACTTGCTTTTTCTTGCATTTATGACTGTATAGAAATGTTCAGGCATGAATAAGGATGTTCTCGCGGTTGCGGACGACAGGTATGCTTGCTTCGTCATCGCGACTAGCAGGTATTGCAATGCCAAGCAGTTCTATCGCATGCGCTAAGCCTTCCAGCATATTTACTTTCGGCTGCCAGTTTAACTCCTGAAGTGCTTTTCTATTGTCCAGTATACTCGAATGGCCTTCCTCAAGCGCCCCGGAAAGGTAGACTGGTTCCAGTTCGCTGCCCAGCAGAAAGGCAACCATCTGGAAAAGGTCTTTTAAAGAGTAGCCTTTGCCTGTACTGATATGCAGTGTCCGATTTGTTCCCTGGGTAAGCAGTGCTAGATTAGCGTCTACGACGTCCTGAATAAAAATATGGTCTCGCAACTCTTCACTTGCGGTCCGAATGATGGGACGTTTCTGATCGGCAAGCATACGTATAAAATAGCTGAGGGGATGGTGAAGGTGGTTCAATTGCATCTGCACTGTTTCTCCGTAAACATCGGCGTAGCGTAAAATGCTGTGAAGAAGCCCATAATGCTGCGTATAATAGCGCACATACCATTCGCCTGCGATGGTGCTGATGGCATGTGCCTGTTGCGGGAAAGCTGGACTGTTTTCTGTAAAAGGCAACTGCTTCAAGGGAACCGTTCCATAGAGGTTGTTGCCACTAGAGGCAAATATGAATTTGTGCACCTGGGCCTCTACGCAGCTATTTAAGAGATTCAGCAGTCCTCGAATATGGACGTCGGCATCTACCAGCGGGAGTTCTCCTGGTAGGTTATAGCTCTGTTGGATGGCGTGATGGCTGACGATGTCTGGCCGTTCTGCCTGGAAAATGGCGGAGAGCTGGTTATCACGGATATCAACATGATAGAAACGCGCTCGTGGATCGATGGTCTGTTCTGATCCGCAAAGCAGGTTATCAATAACCAGGACGTCATGACCTGCATCTAAATAGGCCTGGGTGAGCGCAGACCCGATAAAGCCTGCTCCTCCGGTAATCGCTATTTTCATGGCGTCTTCTTACCCTTTCTGCTGCATCTGCCGCTCAAGACTCTCTCACGGGGGCCTGTCTGCTTTATGCAGAAATGATGGATGAGAGTCGGTTGAAATGCCCGATGAGGCCTGCTCAACAGCCTCTCTCTCTAGTGTATTCCCGTTCTACTATCGATAAATGAAAATATAAGAATTGAGTCTGTCCCCACATTCAAGTCAAGAAGGATGTTGCAAAAATTGAGAGCCCCTTTGTAGAGGGACTCTCAGATGCATAGCTTGTAGGACAGGAGGAATAGTGGAGCTCTCTTTTAGCAGTCGGTTAGGATAAGCACAAAGTTTGCTCAATACGAGCCAGTTCCTGATACGTTCTTAAAGGGGAAGGGAACTATTGAGCAGGATCTCAAGCGTAGATTTCTTAATACGATAAGCCTGGCGCTTGCCGCGATGCGGTAGGGTGATGGCTTCTAATGCTCCGCTCTTGATCCAGCGTCGGACTGTTGTATCGTCGACGCGCAGGCGATGTGCTACTTCGCGTACCGTCAACAATTCCTCTTTTTTCCCCTCTGCTAGTATATTTCCTCCCACTCCATTCAAGTGCCGTTCGGCAATCACATTGCTTCTGTGAGACATATGGTCCCCCTTTAACTCTAGAATAAAAACATAATTCTCGTGCATCATCCTCAGGACGGTTCTAAAGTAGTGTTCCTGGTCTTCCTGGCAGAAGTGGCATTTGCCTGAAGAAGGGTCTCCGTGTGTCTGTTCTCGTGCTTTAGTGGAGCGTTGCTACCTTCTCACGTTGCAACGAAAATAATTTGCATCACTGCCTGCCAGCTAACTATACTATACATGTCTGGAAAAATTTAGAATTGCAGTAGAGAAATTGAAAAACATGTCGTTCTCATAAGAAATGCACCGTCTTGTTCAACGGCCCTGACCTTCGACAATAGCTTCTACTTAATTTGACGCAAGCAAAGTGAGGAATACAAATGCTTGCGCTCTATTTTTCCGCTTTCTCCTTGAACAATGAGAAAGAGTATATTACTAAACAGCATTTTTGCTTTTCTGTGCTGCCTGTGCATGCTTGAGGGGATGGGATAGGCACCTCAATAGGTAATCCTGGGCTGAATTGTTCCGACTTGATTATGCTGCCAGTGCAGTGTAGTATATACGTGCTCTGCTGCCTTTGTCCTGGTATTGTCGCTTGTTTACCGCTTCTCTGTTTCTGCTATCATCTCTGATCAGCAGCCTCTTTATCAGTGCACAGACAGTGGTTATGTATTGAAAAAACGTGGCTTCGTTTGTTGGGCCGTAAGAGGGAAGAGATGTTATGAAACAGAACAAACTTGTACTCATTGATGGCCATGCCATCATTCATCGTGCTTTTCATGCTGTGCCCGAAGATTTGTCGACCAGTAGTGGCGAGCCAGTGAATGCGACTTTCGGCTTTACCTCGATGCTGATGAAAGCTTTATTGGAAGAGAAACCGGAATATATTGCGGTAACGTTTGACCGTCCAACCCCGACATTTCGCCACCTCCAGTATACTCAATATAAAGCCCAGCGTCCGGCCCTGCCTGAGACAATGCGCCCACAGTTCGCTCGTATTCGCGAGGTGGTCCAGGCCTTTGGTATTCAGATCTATGAGCAGGATGGCTTTGAGGCCGATGATGTGCTTGGCACGCTCTCGGTTCAGGCCACGCAGCAGGGAGTCGATACGATTATCTATACCGGCGATATGGATACGTTGCAACTGGTAAATGAGCATGTGCTGGTGAAGGTTGCAAAGCGCGGTATCTCCGAGGTGACTGAATATACTATTCCAGAGGTGCAGGCGCGTTATAATTTTCCCCCGAAGACGTTGCCCGATTTTAAAGGTCTGGTAGGAGATAAATCGGACAATATTCCCGGTGTACCTGGTATCGGGGAAAAGACGGCTTCGCGTCTGCTGGCTGAATATGGCAATCTTGAAGGGGTGCTGGCCCATCTTGATGTGCTAAAGCCGAAAGAGCAAAAATTGTTAGCCGCTGGCGCGGAGCAGGCTCGCCAGAGCAAATTTCTGGCAACTATCGTTCTGGATGCTCCTGTGCAACTGGATCTGGAATCCTGCCGTATGAGCCACGTGAATAGAGAGACTGTTATTGCCCTCTTTCGCCAGCTTGAATTTCGGACCCTAATTGAACGTGCCCTCTCGCTTTTCCGTGAACTGGGTATCACGCACGAGGCGCTTTCTGCTGATCTCCTTTTACCAGATGCTGGCTCTAATGGAGATGTTTCTGTTTCTCAAGATCTCTCTTTGCCTGCTCCTGCCGACAAGGAGAATCTGTTGTATGCGCCCCCTCTGGGTGTGGTGCCTATCTTGCCACCGCCCATGCCACCCATCGGCCCTACAGTCGAGGTGGTGGTTGAGAATCCGGTCCCGGCCCCTATCGCGTTGCCGGATGCTTCTCAAGAAACGCTCACTGCTTCGGCAGATGAAGCCTTTCAGCAGTTGAGTCTTTTTGATCTGGCCGAGCCGCATACTGAGATCATCCATAAGTTGCGCCTACCCTCTCTTGAGCAGAGCAGTACCAGTGCGCCACTGTTTCTTGATGACGCGAAATCGGCTCAGCATACGAATACACTGGTTGTAACGAGCGAAGAGGGTTTACGCGTCCTGCTGAAGAGTCTCTTCGATGCGAGAGCTTTTGCCTTTGATACTGAGACAACCTCTGAAGAGCCACGCTACGCTGAACTGGTTGGCCTCTCTTTTTCTATGGCTGCTGGCGAAGCCTATTATATTCCGGTGGGGCATATCCAGACACCTGATGGCCAGGAGCCCGGCCCTCAATTGCCTCTAGCCCTGGTAATGGAGAAGCTCAAGCCGTTGATGGAGGATGAGGGGGTGCATAAGTATATGCATAACGCGAAGTATGATATCTGGATGATGGCGCGTCATGGCATTACGGTGCACGGTCTGGCTTTTGATACAATGGTTGGTGCCTATCTGACCGAGCCAGGCCGTCGAGGTCTGGGCTTGAAGGATCAGGCGTTTCAGCGTCTGGGTATCGTGATGACCAATATTAGCGAGCTTATTGGCAGCGCGAGTAAGATGATTAGCATGGCTCAGGTTCCGGTGCAGAAGGCGGCAAATTATGCTGGCGCGGATGCTGATATGACGCTGCGCCTGGTGGAACCTGTTAAAGCTGAGCTTCAGCAGCATAGTTTGCTGGCTCTTTATCAACGTGTTGAATTGCCCCTGATTTCGGTCTTGATGCAGATGGAGATCTATGGCATTGCGCTCGATGCCGATTTTCTGCAAGAGCTGCGTGTGACCTTTGATGACCAGTTGCACCTGTTGGAGGCCTCGATTTATGAGGCGGTTGGCCATCGCTTTAATATCAATTCGACCAAACAGTTAGCAGATGTGCTTTTCGTTGAATTGAAACTTCCCACGGGCAAAAAAACGAAGACAGGCTATTCAGTGAACGCGGATGTCATTGAAAGTTTGCAGGGGAAGCATCCTGTGGTCGACCATCTGTTAGAGTATCGCCAGTTGACCAAGTTGAAGTCGACGTATGTGGATGGCCTGCTGACCCTGATGGACTCACACACTGGTCGTGTGCATACTTCGTTTAATCAGACGATTGCCTCTAGTGGACGCCTCTCTTCGAGTAATCCGAACCTGCAAAATATTCCTGTGCGCACAGAGGTTGGTCGCCGTATTCGCCGGGCGTTTATTGCAGATCCAAGCTATATTCTGCTCACGGCTGACTATTCACAGATCGAGTTGCGTATTCTGGCTCATATTACGGGAGAGCCGCGCCTGGTTGAGGCTTTTAGCAATGGAGAAGATATTCATACCATTACCGCCTCCTCGCTATTTGGGGTTCCGGTGAGTGAGGTCACGAAAGATCAGCGCCGCCTGTCAAAAACAGTTGTCTATGCCGTCCTCTACGGCCAGTCTGCCTTTGGTCTCTCTCAGGTAACCGGTATGACCAATGCAGAGGCGGCCAGCTTTATTCAACGTTATCATGAGACCTTTCCTAATATTAAGGGCTATGTTGATAGAACGCTGAACCAGGCTCGCAGCCAGGGATATGTGAATACTTTGTATGGTCGCAAACGTTTTTTCCCTGAGATGCACGCTCTCTCGCATACAGAACGCCAGGCTCTGGAGCGTGAGGCGATTAATATGCCTATCCAGGGGACGAATGCGGATCTTATTAAATTTGCTATGTTGCGCCTGCACTATGCCTTTCAAGAGAAGCATATGAAGACCCGTATGATTTTGCAGGTGCATGATGAGCTGATTTTTGAGGTACCAGTAGAAGAGCTGCAACGTGCTCGCCATTTAATTCGAGAACTGATGGAGGGTGTGGCTGAATTAGATGTGCCTATCAGGATTGAGATGAAGGTTGGCCGTAACTGGTACGAGGCAGAGCCTACAGAGTAAAAAAGTTTCTAGTGGGACGAAGCAGAATATGCAGCGTAAAAAAGTTTCTTCTCTAGTGCATGATATAATCTTGGGTAGCAAGATGATTGACAAAAAATATGAAGAGGACGAGAACTTTCAGCTTTCCTGCTCTGTTTCGCAAGAAATGGGCCAGATGACAATAGATTTTTCTAAAGAGGAGCCAGCATAGTGCGATTATCCAACGTTATTACTCATCTGCCGCCTTATCATTTCGCGGACGCAAAGAAGAAGGTGGCGGAGCGCCTGGCAGCAGGTGTCGATGTGATTGATCTGTCCGTGGGTGATCCCGATCTGCCCGCACCTGCCAGCGTCGTTGAACGTTTATGTGAGACAGCTCATGAACCGATCAACCATCGTTATCCAGAGTATCGGGGTATGCGTGCCCTTCATGAGGCTATTGCTCATTGGTTCGAGGGACGTTTTGGCGTAGCTCTGGAGCCTGAACGGCAGATTATGCCCCTGATTGGCTCGAAAGAGGGCCTGGTCTATGCCGCAAATTCGGTCTTGAATGCCGGTGATGTGGCGCTGATTCCAGACCCCTATTATACGGTCTATGTGACGGCGACGACTTCCGTTGGCGCTCAACCCTATCTGCTGCCTCTTCACGAACAGAACGATTATCTGCCCGATCTAGAGCAGATTCCAGAGGATGTGGTGCGCCGCGCTCGTGTGCTCTGGCTCAATTATCCTAATAATCCTACCGCTGCTTGCGCGAACCGTGCGTTTTTTGAACGGGCCGTCGCTTTTGCTCTTCAGCACGATCTGGTGATTATCCACGATATGGCCTATGCAGAGGTCTACTTTGATGATTTTCGTCCGCTCAGTATCCTTGAGATTCCTGGCGCTTTTGAGGTAGCTGTAGAGCTGCATTCTTTAAGTAAGACATACAATATGGCTGGTTTTCGCCTGGGGATGCTGGTCGGCAATCCTCAACTGGTTGATGCAGTGGGCCGCTTGAAAAGCAATATCGATAGTGGTATCTTTCGCCCCTTGCAATATGCTGCAATAGAAGCGTTACAACTCCCCAAGTCCTGGCTGGCGGAACGCAATACGCTCTATCAACGCCGCCGCGATCTCCTTGTGAATGGTTGTAATGCTCTCGCTCTCCATGCCCGGCAGACGCGTGCTGGTCTCTATGTCTGGGCTGCTGTCCCTGAAGGCTCTACCTCACGCGACTTTGCTGCTACTCTGCTGGATCAGACTGGCGTGTTTGTTACCCCAGGTGTGAACTTTGGTCAGGGCGGTGAAGGCTATGTGCGTATTTCGATGACGGCTCCAGAAGAACGTATTGCCCTGGCAGTTGCCCGGATGAAAGCAGTATTGTAATGTATTGTGCTGATCGCTGATTTATGTGTTCTGGTGACGTACGAACAATGCAGGGAGAATTTGAGCATGGTCCTGGAGCAAAGTGTGGATGTATCCGGTAATGGTCCCGTGAATGCGTGGAAATTGCGCGTGGGACAGGAAGTCTGCCAAGATGTGCAGCAGGGACTCGATCACGAATGGCTGGTGACAAATGGCCTGGGGGGGTATGCTTCTGGTTCGCTGGTAGGTGCGACGACTTGTTGTTATCATGGCCTGCTGGTCGCAGCCTTGCAGCCACCAATTGAGCGCACAGTCCTGGTGACGAAGATTGATGAGGAGGTGACGCTGCCCGGTGGCGAGGTTCTGAAATTGGGTGTGAATGAATATCAGGAGAAGGGCGTAATTGATCCTCAAGGGTATCACTTTTCGGAATCTGTCTCTCTTGAAGGTGATATTCCTTGCTTCCGCTATCGTCTTACGGAGACGCTCTTTCTGGAAAAACGGATCTGGATGGTGTATGGTCAGAATACTACGTATGTGCAGTATATGCTGCGTGGTACCTCTGTCCCTGCTACTCAGGCCCTGAAGATTGCGCTTATCCCGTTTTGTGCCTCTCGCGATTATCATGCCACAACTCAGGGCGATGAGAATTGGCATTTTCTGGTGGAGAATCAGGGGAATTGCTGCCGCGTTCAGGCCTCTGCTTCATCTCCTACCTTTCAGCTTATCGCCGATCCTCAGGTGACTTTCTCTCCTACCGGTCTCTGGTACTGGCACGTCTTGCTGCGCCGTGATCGTGAGCGTGGCCTTGCTGATCTGGATGATGTCTATCAACCGGGAATATTTCATGCCAGCTTACTGCCGGGCCAGCAACTAACCCTTGCCTTAAGCGCTGAAGAACATCTGCCACCAGAACTAGGGACCGCTCAACAGAATGAACTGGTGAATCAGGGCTTTGCTCGTCATCTGCGCCGTGTCAAACAATTATTTTCTCTGGTCGACCAACGTTTCTCTGATCTTCCTGTCTATGACCCTGTGCTGGCTCGCCTGGTTGTGAGCGCCGATCAGTTTATTGTCGCAAGACCCGATGAACGCGCCTCTTCAGGTGGCCCTTTGCAACTCTCCCCTGCTCGCAAGACAATTATTGCTGGCTATCCCTGGTTTACTGATTGGGGACGAGATAGCATGATTTCGTTGCCTGGTCTGCTGCTCTGCACCGGACGCTATAGCGAGGCTCGTGGCCTGCTCAAAGCCTTTGTTTCGTTTATGTCTAATGGGCTTATTCCTAATCGCTTCCCCGACTATGGAGCACAACCGGAGTATAATACCGCCGATGCAACGCTCTGGCTCTTTCACGCGCTGTCGATCTATCTGGATACGACTAACGATTGGAGTCTGCTGAAAGAGCTTTTTCCCATCCTTACGGAGAGTATCCAGTGGCATATTCGGGGGACCGATTATCATATCGGCCTGGACCCTCAGGACGGTCTGTTACATGCAGGCGCTCCTGGTGTGCAGTTGACATGGATGGATGCTAAGGTGAATGATTGGGTGGTGACGCCACGCCGTGGTAAACCTGTGGAGATTAATGCTCTCTGGTATCGCGCTCTGACACTGATGGAGTCCTGGGCAATTCGCCTTTCGACTGATGCAACTGCTTATAGCCAGTTACGTACTCAATGCCGACAACATTTCGCGGCCCGTTTCTGGTATGAGCAGGGAGGCTATTTGTATGATGTTGTGGATGGAGATGACGTAACTGGACACAATGATCCTTCATTGCGCCCTAATCAGCTTTTTGCTGCTTCTCTCGCCAGCGACCTTCTGTCAGAATGTCAGGTCGCCAGTATTCTGGAGCAGGTAACACAGCATCTGCTTACTCCAGCGGGCCTACGTACTCTGAGTCCCACTGATCCTGCGTATCACGCTCATTTTAATGGAGATCGTATGCAGCGCGATGGTGCTTATCATCAGGGCGTTGTCTGGCCGTGGTTAATAGGACCGTACTGTGATGTGCATTTACATGTACATAATGATCGCGCTGCATTGCGCACGCTGTTGCAGCCTCTGGTGCAACAGCTCTGGTATCCATGCCTGGGCACACTCAGTGAAGTGACTGAGCCTGAAGCGCCCTTTACTCCCGCTGGATGTTTTGCTCAGGCCTGGAGCGTCGCTGAGCTTTTGCGCTGCTGGCTGCTGGTACGCGAATGAGCTAGCCTGGGAAAGGATTCATCCTTTTTTCATAAAGCTGTTTTATAGTGTTTCTACTTGTGAAGAAAGTAGGCTGCTCACGATGCGCATTTTAATTGTAGAGGATGATCCACGTCTGGGACCAAGTCTGAAGAAGGGGTTTGAGGGTAACCATTACGCTGTAGACTTGATGGCGAATGGCGAGGATGCGGTTTTGTTGGCTTCATCGACTCCTTATGATTTAATAATCCTTGATGTATTGTTACCTCGCCTGAGTGGCTTTGAGGTCTGTAAACAGTTGCGTGAGCAGGGGAAGACGATGCCGATTCTTTTGCTGACCGCCCTGGGCGAAGTAGAGCATCGTGTGAAGGGCTTAGATCTGGGAGGCGATGACTATCTGGTAAAACCTTTTGCGTTTAGTGAACTGGAGGCACGTGTGCGTGCTCTGCTGAGACGTAATACGCCGGTGAAAACGTCGGTTTTGCAATTTATGGATATTACGATGGATACTCGTACGCATGAAGTCCGTCGTGGTGAGCGTATGATTACCCTGGGCCATAAGGAATATGCCTTGCTAGAATTCTTTTTACGCCACCCTCATCAGGTGCTGAGCCGTTCTATGATTGCTGAACATGTCTGGGACGGTGATACTGAGCATCTCTCAAATGTGATTGATGTCTATATTCGCTATCTGCGACGAAAACTATGCGAGCAGGATGAGCCTGATGTGATCTTTACTGTGCGTGGTTCAGGCTATCAATTAAAGGAACCTGGCGTATGAGCAAACCGGCAGAAAAAAAATATGCGTCTCGACCCGGTATTCGTTTTCAATTGATGATCTGGTATACGCTCGTATCTGCCATGCTCCTCCTCCTTTTTTGCATTATCTTCTATACTTCGATTCAGCAAACGCTGGCTTCCAGCTTTGATCTTACTCTCCAGATGCGGGCACAACAGGTTGCTGAGGGCGTGAGTATGCAAAATGGAGAGGTCGTCGTTGACGATATCGTCCATGAATTGCCGGAATTGGCTTCGACGGCGGCCCTTGTGGATGCACCCGGCGAACAAGATCAGGATGTAAATCAGTTCGCAGCACAAACAGTGGATCAGCCTCCCGTTTTCAGCAGTAATAGTATCCTGGTGCGCATCCTTGATACACATAGGAAGATTATCTATCGCTCTCCGCTTTTTAAAAATTTGACGTTGCCTGCAAATAGCATTAATCAGCCTTTAAAGCGCATTCCCTGGACTGGCACGGTTTCCGGACCAAAGGCCAGTCAGATGCGCTTTTATAGTACTATGCTGATTTCGGGCACTGAGTTGATTGGTGTGGTACAGATAGGCCAGGCACTGGAGAATATGCAAACAACCTTAAATAATGTGCTTTTTGGCTTACTTATCATTACTCCATTTATTTTGACTCTGAGTGCATTCGTTAGCTATTGGCTGGCTGGCAGAGCCTTTGCTCCTATTCGTTATCTGGCAATCACCGCTCGTGAAATTGGCGTGAAGGATCTGCATCATCGCGTCCCAGTTCCGCCAACACGCGATGAGGTACAGGAGTTGGCAGTTATTTTTAATGAGATGATTAGACGCCTGGAGAAGGCTTTTACGCAACAGCATCGTTTTGTCTCTGATGCCTCTCACGAATTGCGTACCCCTGTCTCTGTGATTCGTAATATGACTGATGTCTCATTAGCTCACGCAACGACAATAGAGGAATATAGGCATGTTCTCCAGGAAGTGAATTCTGAGGCTGAACGCCTGGGCCATCTTATCAATGATCTGCTGGCACTGGCTAGAGCTGACGATGGTCAGGTAAAACTGGATTGCGAACCGGTACGTATCGATTTACTTGTCTCCGATGTCGTTGATAGTATGACTCCTCTCGCTGCTGAGCATGACTTGACCCTGCGCGTTCTGCATTTGCAGCCAGCTACTACTATGGGCGATGCCGCCCGCCTGATTCAAGTCATCATGGGTCTGGTTGATAATGCTCTGGCTTATACCAATCCAGGCGGTGATGTGGCTCTCTCCGTTGTAACCAGCAATGCTTTCATCCATATTTCTGTATGTGATACGGGAATTGGTATCGCTGAGGATGATATTGAGCATATTTTTGAACGCTTTTATCGCGCTGATCCCGCTCGCTCAAAAGCGGCGGGTGGGAGCGGACTGGGACTTTCAATTGTTGATTGGATTGTCCGTGCCCATCAGGGAACGGTTCATGTTATCAGCCAGCAAGGGAAAGGCTCAACTTTTACTGTGACGCTGCCCTTGCTGAAAACAGCATCGCTCTAAGCAGGAGCATTCTTTCTTGTTTATTGCACACGTGCGACTATTGCGCTGACGTTACCTTTGCTTCCAGCAACATTTGCCGCCTCGACAAGCGCCTGGGCCACCGCTTCAACGTCCTGCGCCCGGCTCATCTGCTCGGCGATCTGCTCATCTTTGACTGCTTGCCAGAGCCCATCACTACAAAGCAGAATCAGGTCTCCCGCCTGGACCTCGCTTTGATAGAGATCGATGCTTGCCTGATAGTGCTGGCCCAGATATGGTGTGCCAGGGAGAGCATTGGCGCTTCCCTGATTCTGTATGCCCTGTGCTGGGCTTTTGCGAAAGATCTGCTGGAGAAGAGCTGTCTGCTTTGCATAATGATACACCCGGCTATCACCAACACTGGCGACGTAAAGGTGGCGTTTATAGAGTATTGCTACCGCCAGTGTGCTGGCCATTGAGGTCTCATAGTCGGCGTTGCAGTGGTAGATGACCTGGTTGGCCTGCCGTGTTGCATCACGCACCCAATCCTTGAGGACGCTATCGGGATGACGGATGGCCCGTAGCGATCCACTGCTCTGCTGCTGACTTCCGTTCGCCTGCCTCGGCGTATTTCCCTGGATCTGCTGAGTGTGATAGGAATGGATCATCTGAGGAATCAGGACATCGGCGATGGTTTCGACTGCTAGACGGCTGGCTTCGTGTCCCCCTGCATCTTTTCCCTGTGGTCCTCTCAGTCCATCCGCGACTGCAAACAGGCCGAATGGCCGCGGCGGCGGGGCCAGATTGCTGGATAGCCCCTGAACGATGAGGATCATATCCTCATTCTCGCGAGCCTGCTGACCGCGTTCGCTGACGTATCCTATCTGATAGGTCTCGCTTACCAGAGGAGAGGTGTTTTCAAGTGTATGCCCGCAATGGCGGCAGAAGCGCGAGCTTAGCCGATTCTCCCGACCACACTGTCCACAAGGATTTTCGGGAATGATCGTGTGGACAATAATATTGGCGTCGCTGGTAACAAGAAGCGTTGGCGCAATCGTCGCAGCAATCGTCTCAGCCTCTGAAGCCAGGGCAGTATTGACTGCTTCCGCAAAGTCGCCCGCCGACTTAAAGCGTTTTTTTGGATCGATATCTATTGCCCTTAGGATAACAGGATCGATGGGTGGAGGTAGTGTCAGATTGAGCTCGCTGGGTCTTGGAAGTTCCGCTGCCTTATTGCGTACGATCGCTTGAAAGGGGAGAAGCCCGGTGAACATCTGATACGCTACAACGCCCATTGCATAGATATCGCTGGCCGGCTCTGCCTTTCCTTGTTCTTGTTCTGGTGCCATATAATGTTCTGTTCCCAGCGACCAGCCACGTTGTGTCAGCGGTTTTTCCTGTTGCATCGCGCGGGCAATGCCAAAGTCGGCGAGAACCAGGCGTCCGTCATCCTGGTGGATAAGCAGGTTAGAAGGCTTGATATCTCGATGCACAATCTGTTGGGGATGTTGATGAATAGCGTCAATTGCTCCCGCCAGGTCATTGAGATAGCGTTGTGCCTGGAGCATTGGCAGGGGCCGCTCAGAGGTGAGAAGCGATTTGAGGGTTCCACCGGTCACCAGAGGCATTGCTAGATAGAGGAATGTCCCATCCTGACCAAAATTGAGCACTGGCACAATATTTCTATGCTTCAATTGATGCGCATAACGCGCCTCGCGCCGAAATCGCTCGACAGCGGTCTCCATATCCATCATATTATTCGTCATCGTCAATACCTTCAAGGCGATCTGATTCATCTCAAAGGTATCACTTACTCTGTAGACCGCACCCATACCACCAATGCCGATGAGTGTTTCAATACGATAGCGCCCCGCTACAATCGCCTCTGGCAGAAGACATTGGCAACGTGGGTTGGCGCATTGTAGCATTCCTGCTGAATAATCTGTCTGGCAACGTGGATTCGGACACCGTGGCATAGCTGCACTCCATTGCTTGTTTTCTTTTAGTATTGATGAAATACTAAGAGGGAGAGTTGTTTTGTGGTTGTCACATGCTTCCCTAGTGCATCTCCACCTGACCTTTTCGTTTTTTCTGCTGTAGAATTCCTCGTCAGTGGCGGCAGAAAGGGTATTCTTTCCCGACCCGCTTGAGGGGACTGAAACTAGTTTACGTGGTCCTCTATCTCGCTGTCAATACTCTTTATACACTATTTGATAAGGGATCGCAACAATGAGAAAGGGAGGGAACAAAGATTTATCTTTGCTACGCTTCGTGCTAAAGAGGGTCCGTGTCTGTCGAAAAGTTACCTCCTAAATTGAGGGTTTGAAAGCGTTAAAAAGGTGAGAAAATATAGTTCGGCATCACAAGAAGATAGGGGATGGCACTTGTATGATGCCGATCTCTTCTTAAAAAAGTCGAAAAAAGTCAAAATGTATCTTTTTGTGGCACTGAAACGTATAATCTGAGCAGGTATCTCAACAGAGAAGGAGTATACGATTTGGCAAAGCCACATCCTACACAGCAAGGTCTGCTGGATGCACTCCAGGACAACCATGCCCGGTATCGTAAGCTGATAACTCGTCTAACCGAAGAGGAGCAACAAACGCCCTTTACGCCGCAAGGCTGGTCAGCTAAAGACTTTTTTGCCCATATGAGCCATTGGAAAGCGGCAACCCAGAAACTCATTGTAGCTTATACACATGACCAACCTCTGCCGCCAGAGACTCACTCCGGCGATCAAGGAAATGCCGAAGCATACGAAGTGTATAAGAGTCTTTCTCTGCCACAAGTGCGCAACTCCTGGGAAGAGACGCACCAGCTCATAACCCATCTTGTTGCCGACGAATTAGACGATAGCAGACTCCTGGAAGAAGTGCCGCCCCCCTGGAATCAGGACTCCGTTGAGCAACTCTGCGCAATGGTCGCTTCTATCTGTGATCACGATGTCGAACACTTTGAGCTGATTGAGCAATACTTCGAGATTGGCAGAGAATAGTTGATGAGAGGAATCCTCCCAAAGAGATTCCTCTACAGCTTACTTTTCTTCTTCCAACTCTAGAAAAACTTTATGGTAGATCTCTTGGACTGTTACAGAGACTCCAATACAATCAAGTTCTATGATTGTTTACCCATTTTATCTGTTAGATTCGTTAGCATTTGTAACACCTGATCAAACTTTCCTTCCATACTATCTAGTCGCCGCTTAATATCTTTGATATCTTGTCCTTGTATGTCTTGCTGGCTTTTCAGTCCTCTGATTTCATCCTTTAGCCCGTCTAGACGTGTATCAATGCCCTCTAAACGAGCATTTATAACCTTCACCTGGTTCCTAATATCTTTAATATCTTGTCCCTGGTTTCCGACTATCCCCCTGATTATTGTTACTGAGCTATTCGTATCATCAAGTTTGTAAATAATATCTTGTTTCATTATGGCAACGTCTTTTTCCAATGCCTCAAGCCGATTATCGTAAATGGACAAACCACACCTCCCATTCCTAACAAAACCACCATCTATCTCTAGTATAGCAGGTATAAGAGATAAATCAAACAACAATAAGCTGAAAAATATACTCTAAATTTTCCATTATGAAAAGACTTTAAAGTAGTGTGGCGCATACTGCAAACCTATTGGTAAAATATGGGCCTTCCGTTTGCCAGCTCTAGCCAGCGGATGTATAATCTGTCAGATGGTGGAAAGGGATATCCATAACCCATGCCCTGCTAGATGCATTTAAAGGATAACACGCTATTATGCTACAATCGTTACCTCTTGTCCTGTTTATTGTCTTGACAGAGCTCTCTATTGGTTCTGTCTCGGTGCTGGTCTTGCTCGATTGGCGCGGCGAGGTGAAGCGCGGCTTTCTGATCTCTTATGCCCTTATTTATCTGTTTCTGGTCTTTCTGACGTATCTGTTCCAGCAAAATTTTGCCTATCCAGCTCTGCTGAACTCATATACGCATGTCGATAAAGCCTGGACGGGGGCGCTAAGCCTTCCTCTGTTGCTCTTCTTTCTCCTGCTGATTCCCTATTCTTTGTTCATTTTGTTGGATAAAAGTGCGGGAGTGGATGGCAGAATAGCACGCACGAAGGCGACGGCTGAGGGTGAGAGACAACGAGGCTCGCTTGTCCGCGTTTTGCACCTGCTTACTGGTGTGGCAACGGTCATTGCTGCTCTGGCAACCCTGCTCGTGATGGCGATGATCTTCCGTCCACTGGCAACAACCGGCCTGGGTGGCGTCTTTACCGTCCTGGCCTTTTTCGCCGCCGCTTTTGCTCTTGGAGGAGTGATGACGGCGATGTGGTTGGGCCATTGGTATCTCGTCACGCCCGCTCTTTCAGAGAAACCCCTGCTGTTCTCTACGACATTGGTGCTGGTGGCGCTGGTTGCCCAGGTGGTTTTTTCGCTCTTGATCGGCCCTACGGTGGCCTCAACACAAAATACTGCCAACGCCGCTCCTTCTTATACCCATGTGATTTCCGCTCCGACTCCTGGCGCAAATGGCTCTCAAGTAAAGCCCGCAGATGCGCCGGTGATAACTCCTCTGAGTACTGATACGATTGGCTGGATTCGTATTCTGATCAGTTTTGCCCTGCCGCTGATTCTGGGCTCACTGGCCTGGAAGTTGATCCGTGATCGCTCATTCCAGTCGGCAACAGGGATGCTCTATCTGATTGTGGTGCTGACGCTGGCGGGTGAGGGGATGGCTCGCGGCCTGTTCTTGATTGGTATCTAATTCTGTTCAGATGCTTGCTTTTAAATAGTCTGGCATGGAAAAGAAGCCCTCTTCACCATGTTAATCGAAGAGAGCTTCTTTTGTTCTGACTGTATCTGCTTATAACTGTGTCTGCGCTTGAGCACGCAAGGCTCTTTCGCGCTCTTTCAACTCCCGACGTAGAATCTTCCCTGAAGCGGTTTTAGGCACTACATTAATAAACTCCACGAAGTGAATACGTTTATAGCCCGCTAGCTTTCCATTGGCGAAAGCGAGAATCTCTTCTGGTGTTATCGTTTCATGCCCTTGACGGATAACGACCAGTCCCTTGATTAACTCGCCAGCCTCATTATCTGGTACACCGATAACGGCTGAATCCAGGATCGCAGGATGTTCTAGCAGCAGGGCCTCGATCTCAGCAGGCGCGACGCCAAAGCCTTTGTATTTAATCATCTCTTTTTTGCGGTCAACGATATAGGCATAGCCCGCAGCATCGATATGTCCGATATCACCAGTGTAAAGCCAGCCATCGCGCAGGGCGCGGGCTGTCTCTTCGGGCGCTTTCCAGTAGCCTTTCATTACCTGAGGACCACGAATAAGAAGTTCGCCATCTTCGCCAAGTGGCAGTTCGCGCTCGCCTGTTTCGATATCGACGATCTTCTGGTCGGTATTATGGACAGGGAGCCCGACGCTATCCAGCCGTGTAAGCCCCGGATCTTTCGGTTGGGAATGCGTCAAAGGGGATGCTTCCGTCATACCATATCCCTGGACGACTTTGACTCCCGTCTTCTTTTCTAATCTTATGGCTGGATCAAGAGGGAGCGGCGCTGCCCCTGAGAAGATATATTTTACGCCTTTCAGTTTGCTTAAATCTACCGAGGTATTCGCCAGAGCCAGAATGATTGGTGGTACGGCAAAGTAATAAGTCACTTTATGCTTTTCACAGAGTTCGAGCGATTGGAGTAGATCAAAGCGTTCAAGCATAACCTGTGTGCCACCACAGGCGAGGAAGCTGCCGGTAAGCATAACACCGTAAATATGATAGAAAGGGAGAAAGAGCAGGGCAACATCGGTCAGATCGGTGTTGAGAGCCATGCAGAATTGAAGATTATTGCTGGTTAAATTGCGGTGCGTGAGCATGGTGCCTTTGGGGAGTCCTGTCGTTCCTGAAGAGTAAGGCAGGGCGAGCAGATCATCTCCACTGATCTCCACGTGTGGTGGCCGTTTGGGCGAGGAACGCCTCATCAATGTTGCAAGGGGCAGTGCTTCTGGCAAGCTTTCCGGAGCGCTCGGACCGGTGACCAGGATATGTTGAAGTTGCGGAAACTTTTTCTCACGTAGGACCATTTGTAAAATTGGTACAAGATCACTCTGTATCAGGATACCTTTGGCTTCTGAATTTTCTAACTGGTAGGCAACTTCGCGCTCTTTGTAAACGGGATTCATAGGACTGACGATGATGCCCATCGTTGCTGCTGCCAGGAATGTAAGAATATATTCAGGCCGATTAGTAGTCCAGAGGCAGAGCCGATCCCCTTTGCGCCATCCTGACTCATGTAAGCCATTGGCGATGCTATTAATCATGGAGACGACCTCACGATAGGTCAGGATCAGATTGTGATAGATGATCGCTGCTCGATCAGGATAAAGTTCCGCTGATCTGCGTACCAGATGGTCGTAGGGGACGTCGGGAAAATCAATCCGTGGACGAAAGAGTTCTGGGGTGACCATGTTTTCAGCCATGCGAGGCGTCCTTTCTGTCTCAACTCGACTGCGAGCGTATGAGAAGGTCATATAAGGCACCAGATATGCATAGAGTTTGGATGCTTGTACCTCGATCGGTAATACTATCTAGCATACTTCAGGTTTTCTGGTCAGGTCAAGCCTGCAAGCTTCTTTTTCTCTGTTTTTTGTAATTACAATTTGCCTGCCAGTGCGGCAATATATCGATTTGCCGAACGTATCACGGCCTCTTTCCCATTCTGGGCAACGATGCTATCGAACCAGGCACCATAGAGGCGCTCAAAACGGTAGCCAGCCATGCTATCGCGTATTCGTGCCACTTCGCTGGCAGGTAGAGGAATCAAGTTCGGATAGCTATACATGAAACTCACGAAGCGGCGATCAGCGACGACAGAGATAATGTCTCCGCTGAGGAGAGCACCTTTGTTTTCTGCCCCTTTGCTCCAATGTAAGACCGTACCACCCGGAAAATGTCCGCCCAGGCGTATAAGGGTGATGTCCTTCTGCAAATCGAGCGTCTCACCAGACCAGAAGATGATTCGTTCGTCAGGTCGCATAACCCATTGACGATCAGCTTCATGTAAGTAGATAGGCGCATTGAATTTTTCTGACCATGCAACCATGCTACTATAATAATGAGGATGTGAAATAGCAACTGCACTTAAACCACCGAGCTCTTGAATCGCGGCCTCTGTCTCATCATCAAGCAAGCTAATACAATCCCAGAGCACATTCCCTTCTTCGCTACGTAGTAAGAGCGCTCGTTGACCAATGGCAAAATGCGGACTGGTGCCTATACCAATCAGGTTGTGCTCATGCTGTTTCAGCGTATTTTTATAGCCTTCTTGTTGTAATGTTTCAATGGTTGTCCATTGTTGCCCCTGATGCCCCACATACTGACGTTGATCCTCGCAGATAGGGCAGTGCGAGGGGGCTTTTTCGCTCAGTGGAAATTGCGTACCACAGGTAACGCACATCCAATATTTCATTGCTTTCTCCCTTTCTGAATTTCTTATAGGTAATAAAAAAGTATGTTTGTGTTTATACCATACCTACGAAAACGGAGTTTTGTAAAGGTTATTTGTGCCAGTCTTTTTATTATACAGACTTGCCTTTTGTGTGGAGAAGTTGGCGTAAGCGCATCAGGGTTCTCTCAAAAGATGGATTTGGGAGAGATTCTAGAGGGGCGTTGTCGGCCTGTTCTTGAGGCATTGCCTTGATCGTGGCGCTTAATTCTACAAAGTCACCATGAAAAAATTTGAGGTAGAGCTGTTCGGTCCGATACGGGATAAGGCTCTCTTCCCATTCCAATGTATCTCTGCTGGCTTGCAAGCTGGCACTGTAGATGTGTTGGTAAAGATACGTTTCATGCTGCTCAATCTGTCTTGAGCTAAATACATTGCTATCTCCTCTATAGACCGCCAGATAATCGTCGGTGGGATAGATAAACGTATAGACGCAGATACTAAAGCGCCAGCGCCCATCTTTCCCCTGCTTCATTTGTACCTGTTGTGGAAGATAGTCTGTTGCTGTATGAGAGCCTGGTAGAACGTAGCTTGTGATGCGCATTGGCGGCTCAATCAGATCTTTGCGGTGCAGATAGAGTAATTGCATACCGCGTGCCCCAAGCTCTCTGGCCTGTTCTTCGTTCCAGCGATCAAAATCTGCATCACTGGGATTCGTCTTCATCTCGTTGTAAATGAAAGTAGCCCCAATGACCAGGGGTACAATACTTAGAAAGAAAAAAGGCCAGAATTGCAGCAGTCCACCTATCAGTAACATGAAAATACCAATAACTAAGGTAATAAAAGGCCAGTAGGGTAGTGGTTTTGGGTAGAAGTAGCGCCTGATCTGCTTCCTATTTAATGGGCGTACTGGGACAGTTTGTAATTTTGGGTTCGTTGTGGACATGCTGCTTTTCTCCTGCTGCTCTACTTGCTACCGGTAGCCTCGGTCAAGTATCCCCTGATATACTGTTCTTCTTTTCAAGGCTTTAAAAGTAGCGAAAAGAGAAATAGCATATCTCCCTCTCTATCTATATAGACGATATACTCGGCATGTGCAAAATGCAAGGGCGACTATTCGAGCATAGGCGAATAAAAATCTTGTTTTTCGTAAAGATATAAGGGCTAAATTGTTTAGAAAAGGCAGCAGAGCCAGAAGGCTCTGTAGCTCGCAATTGGTCAAAATGCGAGATGCAGAGCCTTCTAGTCTTTTTGTAGAAGAGTTAAAACCAGAACAGCCATTTGTCTTTTTACCGTAAGATTTCTTCTCAGGCTTGCTCAATTTTATTCAAAGGTGCCGTTTTCTCTACGTCTTTCGTTTCCAGTTGAGGCTCAAGAACCAACTGGTGTAGCTGTAGTATTGCCTTATCTCGTGTGATCTTGCCTGTAAGAAGTTCATCAACGAGTTGCTCAATAGTTGTGGGCTGTTCTTGTCCTACTGGAGTAGGTATAATTGGTTCCGGTGTATGTCGCGTAATGGTTGTGAAGAGGTGTTCGCGTCGAGCTGTCCGGAGGTAAACGATAATCAGGATCGCCCCAATCAGAAATGCCGCCAGCCCCGCATGGGCCGTTTGTTGCCAGTTTGCGATGGGCGAATGAAAGAGTGCAGTGATCCAGGCATAGAGCGCAATTGCTCCACCAATGGCAAAGGACAGAATACCACCACCCAGGAGAGCCAGAACGAGTCCACGTCTGGGACTGGCGGCACTCTCTCTCTTCTGGTTATTCTGCCTCCACAAGAAAAGATCAAATGGAATATAGCCGATACCCGCAACAATCAGCGCCAGGGCTATTGCCCAGCTTTGCCCATTAAAAGCGACTGAAGAGAATAAGGTTTCTAGAAGCCGATAGAGGCTATCACCACAGCCCCACCAGAATACTCCGCCCGCCAGGATTGCAAGAAATGCAGATTCTATGGATCTTAACCCTTTTGGCTCGATGATGCCGATACGCGTAGCCCTGCGTAACCAGTAATCGGCAAGGGCAATGACGATTACGCCCAGGCTGAGTGGTGCAATAAAATTGTTACTATTGTTAGATCCATAGATCTGTACAAGCGCTGGTGCGAGGTGGAAGAGGTCCAGAAAAAGAATCTGCACAATTTGAAAGAGTCCATAAAGGATGAAGGCGAAGCCTGCGATCAGTGTACCATAGAGCGCAATCAAGCGTAAGATGGGCGATTTATCGTTACGTGTGACCCATCCATAAAGTACCCAGAATCCCAGAAACCAGAGTAGATTAAGCGAGAGGAAGAGAGGGTGATAACTGTGGCAGATGCTATTCCCTTGTCCACAGATCTCTGCCGCAATTTTTCCTGTTCCTGTAAAAAAGAGCACATCAACTAATTGCGTGAATGCTAGAAACCAGCTTATCGCAAAGAACATAAGCAAGAGTAGTTGTATCCCATAAAAGTGAAATCTCTGAAAGGTCATGGCTATTCCTGGGGCCGCTTGTGTACGACGGCGTTCGAGTTCGAGGAGCACGACCAGGATCAGTGTCGGCAGTGCTACCGCGATAGAAACAACAAGACCCGATGCAGACGAGACTCCTGATTGGAGGAGAGCTCCATAGCCGAATAGAGGCACGACGATTGCAACACCTATTGCTTCAGTGAGATTGAGAAACAACGCCCGAATCGCACTTTCTCCCGCTGCCGGATCATTGCGAATGTCCCGACGTATAAGCCAGTAATGAAGGCTGGCCAGCGCTCCTGCTATGAGCAGCGAGACTATAGTAAAAATGGTAGATTGGATGATCTCGCTACTGGCTGGAACTGTTTCATATGTTCGTAAGGGTGTTAATACAAGCAATGTATTGAGCAAAAGACCTATCGCTATAGCCGCATAGATGAGAAGCGCAATGAAGACTATGTAAAGGTAGAAACGGTAAAGATGACGAGCCATGCGAGTGCCCTCCTATGAATAAGCCGCAATATAATCAAAGATGAGGCTGGGTTATGGCACAAGTATACGCTTTATCATCTTTCTTCTACACCTGTCGAATGACCTATCTCACGCTTTTGTATGAGAGGATGGCTCTGAAAGAATTGCCAGATACTGGTCTAAATTTTTGCTGAATAAAAATACGTTATTTTATTTTGATCACCTTTCCCCAGGCAGTAACAATCCGCCAGATCGCCTCGAAGTCCTGTTGCTGCATCTCCTCAAGTGCCTGCTGATAGAGTGTATCGTACTGCTCAGGTATCTGTGTCCATTTCTGGATAAAAGGGCGCACTGTCCGAAATACATGTTGCATATCCTGTGCAAAGGTGTCTCCTTCAGGGCTATTGGCATGATAGCGTAACATGTGAATACGCGTTTGCACATCCCTCAGGCCATGCTGGATCAGTAAAGGAGCTAATTCGCTTGTTACGCCATCCTTCTCCGCTCTATAAAAATGCCCTGCATTATAAAATGCTAGTTGCAGCGCCTGAACAAGTGCCGTGAGAGCCGGGCTGTTGCTCTGTATCATATCGCTTTCGGTGATACGAATCACTCCATTACGCTTCGTGACACGCTGAAATTCAGCAAGCAGCTGGGCCCAATCCCAGGTACGTAGGAAACTCATGCCAAAACGCATATTCACCAGGTCATAGCGATGAGGCGGAAACTCCAGTAGGCGTAATGTGTCCATGACACGAAATTTTACTCGTTCTGTCACCTGCTCATTATTCGCACGCTCACACGCATAGTCGATCATGCTTTTGCTGATATCGACGCCCACTAGCGTCATCTCTGGATACGTTTTTGCCGCCTCAATGGCCCATCCACCCGTACCACAGGCAACATCGAGTACTGCATGAATTTTTGTGAGATCATCTTGCTCTGGTAGCACTCCACCCATACTGGTAGTCATCATCTGATCCTGGATAACTAAACGAGCCAGTTCTTCTTGATTCTGTCGATCCTGCACTATATACGTACTGTGTAACTCATTTTTGTGTGGTTCTAAAGGGGTTGTCATTGTGTCTACCCTCTCCTGACTTTTCTCTTCTAGTGCTTCTTATCCTTCTAGTGTGTGTTCTGTAAAGTATATCAAAATTCTTTTTGTGCTGTCGAGCATTTTTTCGGAAAAATAGAGTATCAAGGGAAATGTTTGTACTCTCTGGCTACATTTATCCGTGAAAAACTGGCCCGCTAATCGCATGCGTCACGCTATCGATCTGACGTTCTCTGTCCTTTTCTGCCTTGCGCTGCTATCAACCTTTCTCATACAATAGCAGGAGGTGCAATGCAGCAAACTCCCCCGTGGGACTAGCGAAAGGACGAGTGTTTATGCTCAATTTCTCTCCTACCTCTGAGCAGGAAGAGATCCGTCGCCTGGCACACAGTATCGCAATGGAGCAGTTACGTCCCTATGCCCGCTCCGCAGAACAACAAGCCTCTTTTCCTCCTTCTCTGGCGCATATTATTGCGCAGACTGGCCTGACGATTCCTTATCCCGAAGACTATGGTGGATCTGGTTTGTTGGAGGCGGTGTCCTATGTTTTGATTGCCGAAGAACTGGGCTATGGCGATGCTGGCCTTGCTCTCCATATCCTCGGCTCAATGCTTGGCCCTCTTACTGTCGCCCTGGCTGGAACTCCTCAACAGCAAGCTCACTACCTGCCGCCTTTTTGTACTGATCCAACCGCTCTAATCGGCAGTCTTGCCTTTGCCGAACGCACTGGGAGCCTTGCTCTGGCCGATTTTTGTGCCAGTGCGCAGCGTGAAGGGGATAGCTTTCTTCTTCAGGGTTCAAAGCGGGCCGTAATTCATGGGCAGCGTGCGGACCTGCGCGTGGCACTTCTGCGTCTGACTGATGAGCCACACCGCTTTGCGGCTTTTCTTTTGCCCGAATCCAGTCCTGGCCTGCTGATTACACCTGATGAGCTAAAATTAGGCTTGATGGCAGCTCCTACTGCTAGCTATATGTTTACCGATCTTATCGTTCCTTCCTCGGCACTTCTAGGCACCCTCGATTCGTCCGCTGCTCTACGTGCCTATTGTATAGCCCTGCTATTACGCGCAGGCGTCCTTTGTGGCCTGGTTCGCGCTTCTCTGGATTATGCTGGAGCTTATGCGAAGGAACGCCGCACTTTTGGCCGTCCTATTGTTTCCTATCAAGGTATCGCTTTTCTGTTGGCCGAGATGGCTATGAAACTGGATGGTGTGCGTCTCTTTCTCTGGCAGGCCGCGCTTGCCTGGGATAATGCTCTCACTCCCGATCTTCTTGTGCGGGATTGCGAAGGCGTTTATGCTCAGGCGCTTCACCTGGCAAAGTCGGCGACTATTGATGGAGTGCAGATTCTCGGCGGGGCTGGCTTTTTACAGGATCATCCCGTTGAAATGTGGATGCGCTCTGCTGCGGCAATGGAGTAACACATTATGTTGCATTTAACGCTCAGCAAGACCCAGGAAGCCTACAAAGAGTATTTGCATCTGCTCGCCGTTGAGGAGATGCGTCCTATCTCTCTCCAATGTGATCGAGACGAGGCAATTCCAGAATCGTTTTTCTGGAATATGCAGCGTCGCCTCTCTCCCGCCGCCCTTGCCCCTTTTCAGGCCGATCTCGGATCTGAGCCGCGTCAGAGAAATCTCCTCTCTATGCTAATGAATGAGGAGATGGCCTGGGGAGATGCTGCGCTCTCATCGGCTCTGCCCGGTCCGGGCCTCGCCGCTCCCCCCTTGCTTTCTCAGGGGACTCCTGAACAGCAGAAGTTTTTCTTCTCTCGTTATCAGGATGGTCAACTCCACTGGGGAGCCCTTGCCCTTTCAGAACCTGGTATCGGCTCGGATGTGGCGGGTATGACGACGACAGCGGTGCTGGATGGTGATGAGTGGGTGCTTAATGGCCGTAAGCAATATATCACTAATGGCGCACGAGCTGATCTGGTCATTGTCTTTGCCACTATTGATAAGCAACTGGGCCGTGAAGGTATTCGCCCTTTTGTGGTCCCTAAAGGGACACCGGGTATGCAGGTTGGGCGCATTGAGAAAAAAATGGGCTTGCGAGCCTCACAGACAGCCGAGCTCATTTTTGAGCAGTGCCGTATCCCCAAAGATCATTTCTTGGCAGGCAGAGAAACGAGTAAAAAGGCGGGCTTTAAGGCTGCTATGGGAACGCTGGATGCCACGCGGCCTATGGTCGGCGCTCTTGCCCTGGGTCTTGCTCGTGCCGCTTACGAAACAACGAGTGAATGGGTCACTGAGGAATTGCCGCCTGGCTATCCTGCCCATAAGCGCAGAGAATTGCTAACAGAACTAGAAGAGCTACGTCAGGGACTCACTATGGCTCGTTTGCTGATCTGGCGTGCGGCCTGGATGGCCGATCAGCGCCTGCCGAACTCGAAAGAGGCTTCTATGTGTAAAGCTTATGCGGGTCAGCTTGTTATGAAGATAACCTCTGCCGGTATTCGTATTACCTCTGCGGGCGAGGAGAGTGAGGCGCGGCGTTTTCTCCAGAAGTGGTTTCGCGATGCTAAGGTCTTTGATATCTTTGAAGGGACTGCCCAGATTCAGCGCCTGGTCATCGCACGCCGCCTTTTCCCTGATGTGGATATCCCTTAATAGACTTTGTATCTCTGGCTATAAAGGGGGGTAGGGGTGCATTTGCACCCCTACTTTGTGCCTGTAGCTTTGCTGGTCTCTTCTTCGTCTTCATCTAGAAGATCCAGATCATCCTCGTCGCTATCGACTTCCTGATTCAGCCAGAGCGCTGTGCGTGCATCTCGCTTGTTCGGTTTGCGGCGCTCAATAAGTTCGCGTTTGCTGCTGTCTCGCCTGGTCGTAGCACGCTTATCGCGTAATTTTCCTCTCACTTTTTCACCTCCTCTCCTTTGAGGTTGTGACATTCCGTGCTTGCGTAGGTGCAACGGTTTTGTTAAGCAAGGTACCTGTGTCTTTCATGTCTTACCTGTACTGCATGATATGCATACCCAAATGCTGATTCTGGAGATGCAGCTAGAGAGGACGCAATCAAAAATTTATTCATCGTCAGTACTCGATACTGCTGAAAGAATAATGTGTTGATGGGGAATTTTTGCGCATAATGAGGAAGGTTGGAGGTGAAAAAGGTCACCCGGACATCTTTCAATCCGAGTCATCACAGCCATCGAACGTGCTAAAATATCTACACTTCGCTGGTGTTTGACGGATGAGTTCTGCCACTTCGTTCCCAATGCGCGGTACGATAAAGTACTTTCTGCATAGAACTCACCTCCTAAATATGTTTCTACAATCATTTTTGTCCGAACCAACTACAAGAAAGGTTTGCTAACTGCTAATGAGTGTACTTGCTGCTTCTCGAAAAGTCAAGCATTTTCCCTTACAGTTTTGTTCGGTAAAAAGTCTTTTCGCGAATAGTCGGATCTACTTTGCTGAAGACGCGAAGCACATCTATACTGATAATGATGCCTCGCGCCTTTGGAGCTGTTTCACGGTCTTTTTCTCTAGGATTTCCCATACCCTGCTGTCGGCGAAAGAAAGGTTTTGAAAAAATAGCGGATGATGACTGCGGCGATTCCTAATTCCAGAACCATCATGACAATCCAGACCCAGATAAGCTGATGATGGATAGCGACGACATCTGCCGTGCCTGTGCTCGTGATGGCTCCATACAGGAGGTCGATTAAAATAATCAGTGGTACGGCCAGGACGATCAGGCAGCAGACAAGTATAAAGCCTGGTAAAAGAATACGCCAGAGACCAGAGTCGCGCAAGTTCTCAGTCTTCGCGGTCCCATAAGCTTGTCTGTGTTCTGTCCCAGCAAGCTCAGTGGATGGGGTTGCCGCCGCGATAGCGCTGCTCTCCTCTACTGATGGTGCTGGTATCTTTTCGGCTCTCGGCTCCTCTGCCGCTGCCTTTGAACTCGTGACTTGATCTTCCATTTTTTCGCTTTTCTCCTGGAAAACATACGTATTTTCTGTTCTCCAGTATAGCACACTCCAGCAGATAGCTGCATACTCTCTGTATAGGCTCCCTTTGTGCAGAGATATCTGAGCATCTGGAAAATCTTTCTCTTTACCAGGCTTAAAGCTGTCTACACTCGCTCTCCTTGCTTAGTGTGTGTCAATATATTCAAAGATCCGTTTACGAACTGCTAACATAACGGCTGGCAAAACAATTGCGCCAACAACCCATTTTGTCACTGACTTTTTGATCGTTTTTTTGCTCATCATCTTTTCCTTCTTTTCTGTCCGATCAATCTTTCTCTTTGTAATACGGTCAACCTTTGTATTATGTGTCATTGTGCCTCTTTTTAGAAGCCCTCTGCTCCGGAAACTGAAGAAAATCGCTTGACATTTCTTTAGAGGAATGCTATATTTGCTCCTGTTACCACTGAGGGCGCTTAGCTCAGCGGGAGAGCGCTTCGTTCACACCGAAGAGGTCACTGGTTCGATCCCAGTAGCGCCCACCTCCCTCTCTTTTCTCGTTGTCTTCCATCTGCTTTGTCTTTTCTCACTTTCTCTTTTACTATTTATCTCTGTTTTATTGCATAGATGAGGAGAGTTGTCTTATAATAAAAAAGAAAGGGTTTACCTGTAAAAAAGCTGGTGTGTGAGGAGATGTAAATCGATGACTGAAATTGTGAATGGTATGCATCTGATAAATCTTCGTGGCTTGCTACTGTTTCTCGTGTTATGGATTTTACTCTTCAGGTCGGCCCATATTCTCGTTATGTTACTCCGACGCGCCCCGCTACTTGGCTGGGCTATCGGTCCTCTCGGCCTCACCTTTATGACTTTACATGAACCTTCCGCCCTCTCTATCTGGCTCGATGTCTTTCTCCCTGCCCTGGTCTCTGGCGCAGTCCTCTCTGTTGGCCTCTTCACTTCGCTGAGTCCTTTGCCTCTGATACACTCTCCTCTCTTCAATGTGCTGCTGATCTGTATTGGCATACTTATCACCAGTACTGGAGATCTCCTGAATGCGCTCAATGATCTGCGTTACCCTCTCTGGGGCGAGGCACGCGTGCTGCGTACAATTCAATTTCTGCAAGCTACGGCGGCCCGTATCCATTTTACTCCCTTTGGCTATTCCTATCTGGTTGACCATTTCGGCTCGAATCCTGCCGATCTATTGCGTGTTCTCTCTCCGCGTACACGTATACAACTCTAGTCGCTCCGGACTTTCTCTTGCTCAACGAAACCTCTTTTTTGAGCTATGGAATGAAATTGTTAGAAAAGATGTTTCTCTGGAGGGATAGTAAAGTTTATTTGTGTGTGTGTAAGGAAGGAACGGATGATGGCTTCTCTTTTAGATCTGGCAAAAGAACGCGATAATCATATTGCCCAACGTCTCCATAGCGATCTGATTATCTGGCTGGTCTCTGTACGCGCTGATGGTCGTCCCCATGCTGTCGCTGTCTGGTTTCTCTGGGATGGTGAAACGTTTCTCATCTTTAGCCGCCCAAACAATCAGAAAATTCGCAATATTCAGCAGAATGCTTATGTTGTACTTGCCCTGGATGATACGCAAAAAGGCGCTGACCCGATTACTGTTGAAGGGACTGCTACTCTCCTTTCTCCAGAAACTGTGGATGCAGCCCTTCCAGCGTATGTGGCGAAGTATGGCGAAGAAATCAAAGGGATAGGTACAACTCCAGAACAAATGGCTGGGGACTATAGCCAGCCCATTCGGATTGTACCCTCTCGCTTCAGCTAAAGGATTAATTGCCTACAAAAAAGCGGGCGCTGTACTCTCTAAACAGCACTCGCTCATTTTTTTAATGCTTTACTCGCTTATTGGGCAAGGACTCTTGTGCGTGGTCTGACTGGTATCGTGAAATGAAAGGTGGTACCATGTCCAGGCGTACTGGTAAGCCAGATACGTCCACCGTGCCGGTCAATGATCGCTTTGGCGACGTAGAGACCAAGCCCGATACCCGAATATTGTTGACTTGCCATATTGTGGACGCGATAGAAACGCTCAAAGATGTGGTCGAGTTGTTGTGGGCTGACGCCTATTCCCTGGTCATTAATGCTGACGAGAAAGTCTCCATTTTTCTCTTCTTGTAGAAGAACGTTGACCTGCCCCCCATTTGGAGAATATTTGACGGCATTGTCCAGGATGTTGCCGATGACTTGCCCAATGCGCACGCGGTCGGCGGTGACCTGGGTATTTTCTACCTGAATCTCCATTGTAATGGTATGCTGCTCCGCGCTGGCTTGTACTGAATGGATAGATTCACTGAGCACATCGGCGAGGTAAAAATTTTCATAGCTCAGGTTGAGTTGCCCCCATTGAACCTGTGAGAGATCCAGCAGATCATTGACGAGCCGCTCCAGATGTTCTGTCTGACTCTGAATGATATTTAAACTTCTCAGATCATAATTCTCTGGTGGTTCACTGCCAACAACGACACTTTCAGATGGGTTATCGCGCATTTTTCGGATGCGACGCTCAATTCTACGCACCAGATGTTGCGTATAGCCTTTGATGGCGGTGAGTGGTGTTCGTAGTTCGTGTGAAACTACCAAGACAAATTCGTCTTTCAGCCGTTCTACCTGTTTTATTGAGGTTACATCGTTCAGGACGGTGACAACACCAATTGGCCGGCTCGTTGCCCCGGTTGCATCATGCAGGGGCGCTGCGCTGACGTTCAAGGTCAATGGTACCAGGTCGTTTTCAGTGCCTGCTACCAACTCTTGATTGGTAATGATGACGCCCTTTTGAGCCTGCCCTATGATCTCTACCAGGCGATGTAGCCAGGGAATATCACTCGTTGTTGCTTGTATACGTAGCGACATCTTTGGCTGCAATTCCACTTTTACCTGGGATAGCAAGTAGTGGGCTGATTGGTTAAGGGCTGTGATGGTGCCTGTAATATCGGTGATGAGCAGACCTTCTGCCATACTCCGAATAATAAGTTCTAACCTCTGCCGTTCAAGCTCTGCCTGTCGCCATAGAGCGTTCTCACGCTCGCGCAAACGGACGTTTTCTAGCGCAACCGCTGCATAGTCGGCAATCATGGTGGTGAGCTGTAACAGATCTGTATCAAAGGAGCCGCGCCGCTCGTCAAACAGGCTTAAGAGGCCAATAATCCGGTTTTCAACGGTCAGGGGAATATTGAGACAGGAGCCGATCTCGCTGCTTTGACTCTGCTCAGGCTTACGCGTCTGAGCCAGCTCATCTGGGGCATCCAGGTAAGCGGTTTGTGCCAGATGCTCCGCATCAACGTAGGGGAAGTCGATGACATTTGCTGCATTGGCGATGCGTTGAATCATGGCTTCGAGAAATGTGGCATCAAGAGGATAACAGGGGATAATGAAAAGTTCATAAGGCTCAGCTTTGAGCAGAATACAACAGGCCGAGAGTTGATATAACTCTTGTAATGTGGCAAGTAAAGCACGATGTACTTGAAAACGATCAAAAGCTGCGACAAAACGTTTTCCAATAGTGTTGAGATACGTGAGCTCCTGACGAATTGTAATCAGGCGATTGACAGTCTTTCCTGTGGAGGTGCTGCGTTCGCCGTCTGTGGTTTGTATCTCTGATTGCACGCTACTCTCCATGATAACTCCTTTCATCTCCCCGCTAGCGCTTCTGCGCCAATATTCGGTCCAGGAGAGATGGTCTTCGAGCTACTCCTTTCATCTCTTCGTTTCTCTCTACTTGAGAAGAGACAGGAACTTTGTAGGCAATCATTGGCTAATGATGCTGCCGTAACTGATGCGTTACTTCATCGTGTAACGGCGGCGCTATCAAATCTCCGGTTAATTCACGTAGTCCTGCGAAACATTCGTCCAATAATGCGTTTAGCCCTTCAGTCAATTCAATTTCACTGATTCCTGCCAGCTGTTCTTTGAGCATTGCTGGCACTATTTCAGTATATGGCCTGCTTACAAGAGAACCCAGAAATGGATATCTACTTTAAATCCGCCTGGCTGCACCTTGTACCAGAACACGAGTGGTCGCTTTCCCTAACAGGGGAGCGACCCGCTCGTCAATTAAATGGATGGCTTTCAGGTACGCCTCTGTCAGTTGCTCGCGGGAGACGGAAGAGGAGTTATCAGGCATGCTAGACACTGCTGTTCTCCCTTCGCTTTTACTTTTTACTCTCCAACGTCCATTATAGCATAGTTGCCTATATATTGTAAGTGGATAGTACTCACATCTATGCACAAGCGTTAGTAGTAGTGTTGTACGGTTTTTTCTGTCTGAAATTTTTTCTGTATTTTTTGTTAAGTATATTTGCAAAAAAAATTCTCTTAGCCGATCACTCTCTGTCGCTTTTTTGTGAAACTACCAGAGCTTTATTTTTCCAGAGGAAGAGCAGGAAAAATGAAGAGCTATTCTTCTCTGCCTGAGAAGAATAGCTCTTACGCAATAGCTTTGGAAAAGTATCTGGTGTTATGCTAATCCAAATAGACGCGCTAACCAGAGCCGGAATCCGTGCAATTCTGATTTCTCTGGATTTCCCTGATTGGCCGCCATGTCGATGAGCCGTTGTCGCCCTCTGTCTTGCTTCTGCCGCTCTGCCTCCGCTGCTTCTTGTACGGCGTAGCGCTCACGCTGTTCGTCAATTGCACGGGCAAAGTGTTCAGGCCGAATAACAAAACGTGAGGCGACTGGCGAAGGACCGTCTTTTGGCCGCTGGCCTTCTGCCTCTGTTGTATTCTCTGCTCCCTTCCCTTCTTCTTTCTCCTCACTGACGTAGACTTGCCCAACTGACAATCTTGGAGTAATCCATTCGCGCAGGGCTAGTAAGGCGGCACGCCGACAGATGGCTTCGATGTCGGCCCCGCTGCGCCCTGGTGTCAGCCGCGCCAACTCTTCTATGGTGATCTCTGGCGCGATAGGCCGCTCACGCAGGTGGACGCCGAAGATGGCCTGGCGCTCTTGCTCATCGGGATAACGCAGCTCTACAACGAGATCGAAACGGCCCGGACGTAAGAGGGCTGTGTCAATTAACTCAGGTCGATTGGTCGCTGCTAAGACGATGACTCCTTCACGCCCTTCGATTCCATCCATCTCGGTCAAGAGTTGTGCGATTACTCTGTCCCCAACGTTTCCGTCGTTGCCGTTTCCACGCCTGGGAGCCATTGCGTCCAGTTCATCAAAAAAGACGATACAAGGCGCTGCCTGTTTGGCATGGCGGAAGATTTCGCGTACTCCCTTCTCGGATTCTCCTACCCACTTGGAGAGGAGCTCTGGTCCTTTGATGGAGATAAAGCTAGCTTCACACTGGTTGGCAATAGCCCTTGCAATCAGCGTTTTGCCTGATCCCGGCGGTCCAGAGAGCAGGACGCCGCGTGGTGCCTCGACTTTGGCGTTCGCGTACACTTCGGGGAAGCGCAGCGGCCACTCTACTCCCTCTGTGAGCGTATCTTTGATATCTTGTAATCCGCCGATATCGTCCCACGAGGTTTCACTCACTTCTACGTACACTTCACGCGTGGTTGAAGGTTCTACTTCGCGCAATGCGGCCTGGAAGTCGGCCATTGTGATGCTCAGACTTACCAGGGTCTCGTAGGGAATATATCCCCTCTGGTAGTCGATATGCGGTAGCACTCTCCGGAGCGCGATCATTGCTGCCTCCCGACAGAGGGCTTCCAGATCTGCTCCCACAAAGCCCGGTGTGAGCTGCGCGATACGCGCCAGATCGACATCCCCGGCCAGTGCCGCATCTTTGCTGTGGATGCGCAGGATTTCAATTCTCCCTCGCACATCTGGTACACGTAGTGAAATTTCTCGATCAAATCTCCCTGGTCGCCTGACTGCTGGATCAAGCGCGTTTGGTTGATTGGTGGCTCCGATGAGTACGACCTGTCCACGTGAGGCCATTCCGTCCATGAGCGCCAGAAGCTGCCCGACGATTCTTCGCTCTACTTCTCCCCCACTTTCCGCTCGCCGTGGTGCCAGCGCGTCCAGCTCATCAATAAAGATGACGCTTGGCGCTCTCTTCTGGGCCTCTTGAAAGATGGAGCGCAGCTTTGATTCGCTTTCTCCATAAAATTTATTGATGATTTCTGGCCCGTTGATGACGAAGAAGGCGGCGTTTGTCTCTGCTGCGACGACACGTGCGATGAGTGTTTTCCCGGTTCCGGGAGGCCCGTAGAGTAATACTCCTTTGGGGGGCTCGACGCCCAACCGATCAAAGACGGCGGGATATTTTAAGGGCAGTTCGATCATTTCTCGGATGCGTTGGAGCTCTTTGCCCAGTCCGCCGATGTCTTCATACCCTACACGCCCCGGTACTCCGCTTGTTGCACCACCTCGTACCTGCGCTCGTACGACGGTTCCTGGCTGGACAACTACTGCCTCAACCTCGTTGCTTGGCTCCGGCGATTCTGCGATTGGTAGCTCACCTGTCCCTCGTTTATGAAGGCCATAGCTGGGCGTCGCGGGTGTTGTGCTGATGATGAGAAATTCGCGCTGGGCCGCACCTGGCATCCCGACCCGCAGTAAGTCGCCGATGGTGGCGGGAAGACCAACCAGGTAACGGGTTATATATTGGAGATCGCTCTCCTGAATGGGCGCTCCTGCATTCAAGGGCAGAAGCGTGATTTTTTCTGCTGTGCGTACTTTGGCTTTCCGTACGGTGACGTGCTCGTTGAGTCCAGAGGCACTGTTCTGCCGCACCTGGCTATCCATCTGAATGGTCTGCTGCCCTCGGTCTACCAGCGCACCTGGCACTATTTTTGCCGCAGTGGTACGAGCTCCGGCAATCATGACGATATCACCAGGCTGACAACCCAGGCGGGCAATGTTGCTCGGATCGATTCGCGCTGCCCCTCGTCCAATCTGTAGTCCCTCAATGACGGTGAGTTGTAAGATTGTCTCAGTGGGAGCCTGCGCTGTTGGATTTGCTGCCTCCACAGAACCGTTGCTCTGTTCTTCTCTGCTCTCGCCGGGGGTAGTATCTGCCACGAGTTTGGTGGTTGTCTGCCCTTTAGGCTCTCTGCTCTCTATGGTACGCGACTCCTCCATTGGTCCCTCTCTTCTCTACGGGGATGTTTTTTCTACTGCTTGTAGCTTATTATATCTACGCTGTAGCCAGGTAAAAGTTAGATGCGCTCCATACTCAACAGAAAAGTCCTCTTACTGCTTCAGACCTCTTGTACTCTTGTACAAACTCACCAGACCTTTGCGATTTTTTTGCGTGTATTCATTCCTATGCTGACCAGATACTGGGTGACCGAATGCTGCTTTCGCTTTCTACGATCCGCTTTGAGGATATTGAAAGAAACATTGCTACGCACCTCCTACCCCTTGTACCATGACGAGGACTGTCTGCGCGATTAATTTCAGGTCTTCCCGAATTGATTGCTGACGTAAATACCTGATATCCATTTCGACCATTGTATAAAATGGTACCCGGCTCCTCCCATATACCTGCCAGGGTCCGGTCAGTCCTGGCTTTCCACTCAATCTCAATTGCTCATATTCGCTGTACCTCTCTACTTCATACATCAATGGCGGCCTGGGTCCTACCAGGGTCATCTCCCCTTTCAGGACGTTCAAAAATTGTGGCAGCTCGTCTATGCTGGTCTTTCTCAAGAATTTGCCAACTCTGGTCACCCGTGGATCGTCAACGCGTTTATAGCTGAGCCCGTTTTCGCTCGCAACGCTGATCGCCTCTCCACTCATGTATCGTTCGATATCTTCTCGGTGCGTCTGGTCGTTGCTATGTTCGTACATTGAGCGAAATTTATACATGTAGAACTCTTTGCCGTTGAGCCCTATGCGCTTCTGGCGAAAAAAAATATGCCCTTCTGAATCCAGGCGAATGCAAAATGCAACCAGTAAGGTTACAAGTCCTAATGGTAATAACAGGAGAAGGGTAAAAAAAATATCTATCCATCGTTTGATGCGCAGGTAGCCTGGTCTAAATTCAAGTCCTATCTGAAGTTGCGTTGTTGATGTCATCGCTGTCCCTCCTAAAAGGCCACATCTTGCTAGCCTGTAATAAAGTATACTATCCCATAAAATGGTACGATTGTATACAAAATTATCTTATAATGCATTCAAAGTAAATATGCGAAATATTGAAATGTATAGAATAAATATATAATTATATATTTAGCGTAATTTGTGCTATACTGTATATTGTTATGCAGTATGCTATTGGTTAGATGATTTATCGTTTCTGCAAATGTTCTTCTAGATACGTTTGTCATAGGTTGGCTGGCTGGAGCTTTCTGTAAGAGACGGAAATGCTTCGTTCGCGGGTGAGGTGAGGTGGTAGGGATCTGACCTCCAATCTCTCTATTGGTATCCTGATCTTTTTATGGAAAAAGCAGAAGAACCCTGCCCTCTCTCCTCTGTCTTTTTGTTTTCTCATGAAGAGGATGATTTTTTATGCAAAGTCCTGTAAGTCGCTATAGTGTGTTAGTGAAACGTTGGTTCTGGATTGTGCTGATTGGGATGGGGATCTGCTGTGGCGCTACTTATCTGGTAAGTAAGGTGATTCCTCCTGTCTATCAAGCCTCTGCTTTGCTGATTGTGAATCTTGATGCTACAAATTCGAGCAATATGACCTCTAGCCTGGCGGCTGTTCCAACCTATGCGCAGTTAGTGACGAATCCCACTGTTCTGGAACCTGTTGCTGCACTTCATCCTGGCATGACGCTGTTGCAGCTCACAACGAAGTTGACGGTAAAACCGCAATCAAGTACGCAGTTGATTGAGGTGGATGTGCAGGATGAGAATGCTCAACTGGCTACGGATCTCGCTAATGAGGTGAGTCAGAGCTTTATTCGTTATGCAAATGCTCAGCTCCCTGGTACGGTCCAAATTTTGCCGGCGCAGAAGCCCACTGATCCTCTCAAGCCAAAACCTCTGCTCAATACTGAGATCGCTGCTCTGGTGAGCCTTGCTCTTTCGATCTCTCTGATTATTCTGTTTGAGTGGATTGATGATTATCCGACTTCGGCTGAGGAGATTCACCGCCTCCTGGAGATGCGCCTGCTGGCGGTCTTGCCTCTCTCTTCTGCCAGACAGGAAGGAAAGAGACGCTTTTTACGGCGTAAACGTCAGTCTGGTCCGCCTGTCCCTGATCTTTATGCTCTGGATGGCCCTTTGCTGACGGAAAAATATCATATGCTCTGTGCCGGCCTGACGGCTGCGCTGAGTGGCGATTCTGGTAAGTTGGTGCTGGTGACTAGCGCCCTTGCCGGTGAGGGGAAGAGTACTGTGGCGGCTCACCTGGCTTCGTTCCTGGCACAGACGGGAAAGCAGGTCCTGCTGGTTGATGCCAATCTTCATCGCCCGGTGCAGAGCGAGCGTTTTCAGGTGAAAGGGGCAAAGGGCCTTTCGCAGATTCTCGCCCGCGCAGCCAGTGTAAATTCTGCTGATGTCTCTGGTCTGCCAACCGCTGTCCCTCATCTTTCTCTGCTTCCTGCTGGCTATACTCCTGCTCGCCCTGCTGAGCTGTTGCAGTCTGCCCTGGCACGCACTTTTTTTGAAAATTTGCAGCGTGCTCCCTTCGACTACGTTATTCTTGATGCTCCCCCTGTTCTCCCGGTTGCCGATGCACAGATTATAGCCGCTTCGGTCCAGGTCGTGCTGCTGGTGGTGAATGCCCATAAAACTTCTCGTCGTGCTCTGATCCGCGCTCGCGAGGAGCTGCAAAAGACTCGTGCGACCGTGCTGGGGGTGGTGGTGAATAAGAGCCGCTGGCCCGATTATACACGCGAGCTGGAGTATCCTGATGATCCTGGCCGTCTTGCACTGGGCGATAGTGTCCCTCTCTCTGCGGTCCATCCTACTCCCTCTTCTTCAACACCTCAGATTTCGGCTTTGCAGAAACGGGATGAGCGCTGGCAGAAGACGGGTAAAACGGCTTTCCGCTTGAAAGGTCAGTCGTGATGCCGAGTACGCTTAGTACTACTAGCGCACAATTAGCGGCGATTCGCCTGAAATCTGCCAATAAACATATCTTTCGCGCCTTGCTGAGCCTGGCTTCTGCGGCCTTGCTGACACGCGTGATGGGTATGCTGATGCAGGTGGTGGTCACATCGCGCTTTGGTGCTGGTGCGGCGATGGATGCGTATTTCGTTGCTTCTACTTTTCCAACGACGCTCGCTTATCTGCTGATTAGTACTGTCGAGACTGCGGTTATCCCTGTCTACGCCCGTATTCGCGCCCAATCAAGAGAACAGGCCTCTCTCCTTTTTAGCACGTTGCTCAATCTGCTGGCTATTGCGCTCATCGTGCTGACCGTGATTTTCTGCCTATTTCGCCAACAGGTCTTGTTTTTCACGGCTCCCGCTCTCGATCCTGGACGCGCTGATCTGGTCTCGTATCTGGCGCTTTTAACCTATCCAGTCCTGGTTCCAATGGTGCTGATTGGTCTGCTGGAGTGTGTCCTCAATACAGAAGGCCAGTTTGGCTGGCCTGCTTACGCTGGCCTGCTGGTTCCTCTCACTACTGGCATTCTTGTCTTTGTGCTTGGACGCTCTCAGGGCGTAGTTGCGCTCTGTGTTGGTATGCTTCTTGGCCTTTGTCTCCAGCTTACCTCCTTCGTTTTGCGTATTCGCCGCGCCAGAATTGTCTATCGGCCAGTGATCCGCCTCGCCCATCCTGCTCTGGTCCCTATTGCTTTTGCTGCCTGGCCTGTCTTTCTCAGCTCCTGTATCGGCAATCTGAGTCCATTGATCGATCAGATGTTTGCCTCTTCTCTGACGGCTGGCAGTATTTCGTCGCTGAATTATGCCTTGAAGCTGGTGGGGGTTTTTACGGGCGTTGTCTTCTCTTCTCTTGGCCGCGCTGTTCTGCCCTATCTCTCTCGCCAGGTGGGGACGAATGATATGAAGGCTTTTAAGGGCACGCTGCGCCTCTATCTCTGGGGCGTCGGTTCTTGTACGCTGGTCTTAAGTCTGCTGGTCTTACTTCTGGCCCATCCCATTGTACGCTTGCTTTTTCAACGTGGGGCCTTTACTCCCCAGGATACTGATCGCACGGCTACGACGCTGATGGGTTTTATGATCGGCCTGGCTCCGATGTCTCTGGGTATTGTGACGGCGAAGTCTTTCAGCGCTCTGGGTCGTACGAAGGTGCTGATGTGGGTGAGCATCTTCAGTGTGATTGCAAATGCTGGCCTGGATGCGCTTTTCGCTCATTTCTGGCAGGGTCCGGGCATCGCGCTGGCAACTTCGGCCTATTATGTGGGAACGATGCTGTTGATGTTTGCTATGCTGCGCCGCATGGTTGGACCTCTGGATCTTTTGACGCTGCCTCCGGAGATTGAGCTCTCTCTGCAAAAATTAAATGAAAGTCCCTCTATGCTACGCTATCGCCAATGGAAACATGAGCATCTCATTCCTGGCCTTTCTGCTGCCTTGCGCCAATTTCTGGTTCGTGCCCTGCTCTCGGTACTGGTTCTGGGTATCGGCCTCTTTGGCGTTATTCAGAATTCTCTGTATACGCTGCGTGTAGCGCTTGGCTCGATTGTGATGGTGCTGCTGTTGCGCTATCGCTTTGCTCTCCTGGCTACCTGGATCTTGCTGAGTGCTCTCCTGAGCCCAAATATTCCCTTTCTCACCAATAATAATCTTCTATCCGGGATGACGGTTCCTACTCTGCTCGTATTGACCTCTGTTCCTTTTGTTCAGGCCTTTCAGCGTATGCGCCCACTCTTTTTCTTTCTTCTCTACCTGCTCTGGGTGTTTGCTGGCATCTGCGTTATTCCCCCCGATACGCTGAATACTTTTTTGATCTCCTGGTTTACGCATTTCAATTATCTGGCCCTGGCGATCATTTCTTTGCCTCTGTTGTTCTCCCGCCAGCGCTTGCTGTTTCTCGTTGATCTTCTCTTACTTGGTTCTTCGTTTATCTCTCTCTATGGTATCTATGGCTATTTTACGCATCAGAATGGGGTCATTGATCCCACTACCTCGGTCTTTCGTATCTTCTCGATTTTTAGCGCGGCACCTTCGCTGGCGCTTTTTCTTTCGGTGGTCTTCCCTCTGGCGCTTTTTCGCGTCTGGACGGCTCGCAGATGGGGACGTGTGCTTGCTGGAATGGTTGCTGCCTGCATCCTGGTTGCGCTGCTGCTGACCGCTACGCGTGGCGCTTTTGTCAGTCTCCCTATTAGCCTGTTGTTGCTCAGTCTGTTGCTCTTCTCTCCTCAATTGAATGTGCGTCTGCTGTTTGCCCTGGCAATAGCTGCAATAAGTGTCTTCTTTCTGGGAACTATTGCCGAAATTCCGTTTCTGGCCCGCTTTTTTAATCAGGATCTGGGTACTCTGAATGGCCGTACGTATCTCTGGCAGGCGCTGTTTGATACATTTGATCCTGGTCAGTTACTCGGTCATGGCTATGGTGCCGCTGATACGTTGTTGAATACCTATAAGGTCGGCGTTGGCGGCGGTGTGATTGCAACTTCTGTCTCGAATCTCTATGTGGGGACGCTCTACGATCATGGTATTGTCGGGGTCTCGCTTTTAATCCTGCTTTTTCTTGCTCTGGCCCTTGCTCATCTGAAGGGACTGCGCTCGACGACTGGTGAGCGGAAGGTTCTTTTTGGTCTCGCTCTGGTTGCAGTGGTCAATGTGGTGATCCAATCTCTTGATTTAAATGATATCTGGAATCAGGCCATTGGTCTCTATTTCTGGCTGCTTATGGCGCTGCCCTTTGCGCAGTGCTGGTTCTCAGAGGAGGTATCTCAAAACCGTTCGCTCTAAGAGATTTTTATCGCTCGTTTTCGCTGCGCTTGGATAGATAAGTTTTTGAAAAGGAGTCGTTGTGGGCAATCATTTGCGCGTGTGTATTGTCGCTTACCGTTTTGCTCCGGCTATTGGGGGAGCGGAGAAACGTGCTGAGAAACTGGCCCGCCAGTTGGTCGCGCTGGGCCATGAGGTGACGGTGGTGACGCTACATATCGAGCGTACTCTGCCTCGCTTGACGTGGATGGACGGTATCCGCGTGATTCGTATTGGTGGCCTCTATCGCCGTAATGGCAAGTTGCGTCTGGGCAAGTTTGGCCGCGTGTTTTCGGATCTGTTGTGCCTGACGAATCTCTGCCGTCTCTTGCCTTCTTACGATGTGCTGCATGTCTGCCAGTTTGGCTCGTTTGCTGCGGTTGCCGCTCTGGTCGGACAGTGTACTCATACCCCTGTGGTGATTAGCTCCCAAAGCTCTGGACCTTCTGCTGCTCAACGGCTGCATTTGCAGCAAGGGGCGACGCTGCTCGCAGATACGCTAACGGAGACTGCTCCGCTCCATATTGCTTATGAGGCCTGGTCCTTTGCTGGTAGTGATGTCTCTAGCCTTCCTCAGGTTGCCTTTGGTGGTGCAGCAATGCTCCGTTTTTTGCGCCACTCTCGCGCCGTTATTCAAGTGATGAGTACCCGCAGTTATACTCATTTGCTGGAACAAGGTTTCTCGGCTGAGCGTATTTTGTATATTCCTGGTGGTGTTGATACTGACTACTACTCCCCTCTTCCGCTTGCTGATCTGGAGACAGGGTCTGAGCGTGTAATTGTTTGTGTGGCTCGTCTGGACTATAGCAAGGGCGTTGATGTACTGCTCCATGCCTGGGGACGTATGCTCTCTTCTCCATTACTTCAAGCCTCTCTGTTCAGACCTCGCTTGCTGATCGTCGGCGATGGTGACCTCTCTGCTCAGGTTCTCTGGATGGCTTCGATTTTACATATTCAATCATCCGTCGAATTTCTGGGTGCCTGCAATGATATCGTTTCACGTTTGCAGCATGCCTGGGGCTTTGTGCTCCCTTCTCGTTGGGAAGGTATGCCGAATGCCTTGTTGGAAGCTATGTCGTGTGGCCTTCCCTGTATCGCCACACGGGTTAGCGGCAGTGAAGATATTATCTCTACTGAGGTCAATGGCCTTCTCGTCGAGCCGGAAGATCCATCTGCTCTGGCAACTGCCCTGGCTCGCTTGCTCTGTGATGATGCTCTAGCAACCCGTCTGGGCGAGCAGGCGCGAGCGGCGGTCCTTCAGAAATACCAGCTAGCTTCTATTGTAAATCAATGCCTGGAGCTTTATCAGCGCCTGCTTACCCACCGCTGTGATGCGGAATATACTCTACAACTTGCAACTGAAAGAGAAGTTGAATGACGAATAAACCTCGTGTGTATATTGCGATTAGTACGTTCTATCCGGTTGTCGGTGGGGCTGAACTCCAGGCTCTTCTCCAGGCCCGCATGCTGCACTCACATGGCTATCCGGTGACGGTGCTTACCTTTCGTCAGAAGTTCACCTGGCCACCTTATGAAGTGATGGATGGCGTCCCAGTTCTCCGTGTTGCTGGCCGCATTCTTAGTGGCCGGGAGCGGCGCTCTCCTTTCATGAAGAGCTTCTGCTATTTTCTCGGCCTCTGTAGTATCGGCTGGACGCTCTGGCACAAGCGGGCTTCTTATGATGTACTGCATGTCTACCATCTGAATCTCTTTGCTCTGCCAGCCGCGCTGGTCTCTTTTCTGACGCGCAAACCTCTGGTCGTAGGGATTCGCAGCGCTAGCAATGATCCTCTGCTCGGCGTTGAGGATGGTCTGTATCTCTTGGCTGGACCTCTGGAGAAGGATGCTTCCTGGCTTCGTATCTCTGGCGTTTTGCAACTTGGTGGTGACCTCAATGACCTGGAACGTCTGGGATCTCTGATGGTGCGGCTGATGCATTTCTTGCTTGCTCGCTCTTATGTGATGGTGACTGTTCTGAGCTCACGTATGCACGAGTATCTTAAGACACACCATTTTATCCTTGCTAATACTCTGCTCATTCCTAACGGTGTGGATGTGACTCATTTTACTCCCACACCTGCTTTGCCGCCTGCCGAGGAATATTTTCAGACCGTTGTTTGTGTCTCAAAACTCTGTTATCGCAAAGGGTCCGATGTCTTGCTTCTGGCCTGGCATTCTGTGCAGAAAGAGTTTCCTGGTGCTCGTTTACGCCTGATCGGTGATGGCGCTATAAAGCCTCAGTTGCAGCGGATGGCTCAGGAACTGGGTATCTCTGAGACTGTGGAGTTTGGTGGCCTGCAAGCAGACATTATTACGCAGCTTCATTCCGCTGCTATCGCGGTTCTTCCTTCTCGTATTGAGGGGATGCCGAATGCCTTACTGGAAGCAATGGCTTGCGGTCTTGCCTGTGTCGCTACCTATGTTAGTGGGAGTGAAGATATTATTCAGTCGGGGATCAATGGTCTCCTGGTAGATTCAGAAGATTATGAGGGTCTTGCTTGTGCTCTGCTCTCTCTTTTGCGCGATCCCGTTCTGACCAGCCATTATGGACAGGTTGCTCGTGCTCATGTCGAGCAACATTATTCCCTTGAACGCGTGACTGCTCTGTATTTGGAGCTATATCAGCGCCTGGTTGCTAAAAGCCGTCAGGTGCATACTGAAGAGAAACACTTTTGGATGCGATGTGCAAATCCGCTACGGCGGGGATTGGGAAGGATATTACGGTATGTGTGGAATAGCAGGATTTGTTAATCAAGAGTGGGACCCCGAACACGCTCGGCAGCGCATTGATACGATGTGCCGCCTGATTCGTCATCGCGGCCCCGACGATCAGGGGATCTGGACTGGCGATGGTGTTGCTCTTGGTATGCGCCGCCTCTCGATTATTGATCTGGCAGGTGGCCATCAACCGGTCTTTAACGAGGATCAAAGTGTACTGGTGGTTTTCAATGGCGAGATCTACAATCATCGTGAACTGCGGGCTGACTTAGAGCAGCGCGGTCATCATTTCGCTACTCACTGTGATACTGAGGCTATTGTCCATGCCTATGAGGAATATGGCGTCGATTGTGTGAAACATCTCAGTGGTATGTTTGCCTTTGCTATCTGGGACCGTTCTCGCCGACGTTTAGTCCTGGCTCGTGATCGCTTTGGGAAAAAACCTCTTAACTATTATTGGGATGGTCGCCGCTTGATCTTTGGCTCTGAAATAAAATCGCTTCTGGCCGCAGATATTCCTCGCGCGCTGAATCCTCATGCCCTCGACGAATATCTTATGTATTTCTACGTCCCCTCTCCCTTGACGCTTTTCAAAGGCGTCTCAAAGTTACCCGCCGGGCATATTTTAGTGTATGAAAATGAACAGGTGGCTGTGAAATCCTATTGGGAACTCTCTTTTGTTCCTACCTCGCATGATGATCTGCAAACTGCCCAATCTCGTACCTGTGCCTTGCTCACCGAAGCAGTGCGTAAGCGTTTAATGAGCGATGTCCCTCTAGGGGCATTTCTCAGCGGGGGTGTCGATTTAAGCATGGTTGTTGGCCTGATGAGCCAGTTGCAATCTCAACCGGTGAAGACGTTCTCCATTGGTTTTGAAGAACAGGACTATAGCGAACTCCATTATGCACGCAAAGTTGCTCAGCATTTTCAGACCGATCACCATGAGTTTCTGGTCCGCCCGGATCTGATTGCTGTCCTCCCTGAACTGGTCTGGGCCTGTGATGAGCCTTTTGCTGATTCTTCTATGCTGCCTACGTATTATGTCTCGAAATTGGCCCGTGAGCATGTGACTGTTGTGCTGACTGGCGATGGTGGCGATGAGATCTTCGGTGGCTATGGCCGCTATAAACGCGAGTTGTTACTCCAACAGATTCCCGCCCCTTTACGCTATCTGGTAGGGTATGCCAGCCTGCTATTGCCATCCGGCACTCGTGGGAAAAGATCGTTGAATGCGCTCCGTTATAGTCTTGCTCCTCGTTATCTTCATCGCCTGCAAAATCTCTTCGGTCTGGTTGAGCGTTCAACGCTCTATGACCCTGACTACTTTGCGCAAATCTGCCTGTACGATCCCTATCAGCGTGTGATGGCTGAGTTCTCTAGAACGGCCTCTGGCCGTGAGACGGTGAGCCGCCTGCAATATGTGGATGTGCGTACGTATCTGGTGGATGATATTCTGGTGAAGGTTGATAAGATGAGTATGTTGAATTCTCTAGAGACGCGAGCCCCCTTGCTCGATTATCATCTGGCTGAGTATGTTGCCTCTCTCGCTCCCTCTGTCCGTTTGCAACATGGCGTGCTGAAGTCTTTGCTGAAACAGGTCGCCGCTGAGCTCTTGCCGCCCGAAATTCTGACTCGTCGCAAACAGGGCTTCAGTGTCCCAATCAAACACTGGTTTCGTGGCGATCTCAATACGTATGCCTGGGATCTCCTTACCTCGACAAAAGCTCGTGAGCGCGGTATTTTTGATCCTTTGAGTATCTGCCGCTTACTCAATGCCCATGCCAGTCAGACGCGTGTTGATTATAGCGGCGCTATCTGGGCCCTTCTTTGCCTGGAACTCTGGTTTCAAATTTATCTGGATACCCCTGCTCGCCCAATCGAACACGCTGCCTATGCCCTACGCTCCACCGCGAACACGCTAACTTAGACCATACCCATGGGCGAACCTTTCCCGGGGATACTCATTGTTGAAGGCGAATCCGACATCGCAGGACGGGGCCTGCCCCCGTCCTGCTCGCCGGGCGAATCGCTCAGCGCCCGTCCTGCTCGCCGGGCAATCTCGACCGTCGCCCCGTCCTGCTCGCCGTGGCGAGGTCGGCTGCTGACCTCTGTCCGCTCGCCGAGCGATCACTGGCCCCGCCCTTGCTCGGCCGCATGCCTCGACCATTCCCCAGCTGAATACATTTGTTAGAAAAAGGTACATATGTCTCAAATATCTCAAACTCCCTCACCTTCTTATCGCATTTTATTGGTGACTGGCGTCTATCCTTCCCCCGCATATCCCCATAGTGGCACATTCATCAAAAGTCAGGCCCAATCCCTGATGGCTGCTGGTCATACTATCGATCTGCTCTGCCCCAATCCGCGCTGGCCGATGCCTCTGCGCTATCTTTCTGCGGCCTGGCTCGTCTTCTGGAAAACATTGAGCGGCCAGTATGATATTGTGCATGGTCATTTTGGCCTCTGGTGCCTGGTTGCCCGCTGCCAATGGAGAGTCCCCGTCGTCGCTTCATTTCTTGGAGATGACTTGCTTGGTGAACCGCTTCCTTCTGGTGGCTGGAGTAAACGTGCTCACCTGGTTGTATGTATGAGCCGCCTGCTCTGTCGCCTGGTGGATGCGGTGATTGTGAAATCTGAAGAGATGCGGCAAGCCGCGCGATTTCCGGCGGCATTTGTCATCCCGAACGGCGTTGATTTTTCACTTTTTTATCCCATTCCTCGCCAGGAGGCTCGCGCTCTTCTGGGCTGGCATCCCGAACGTCTCTATGTGCTCTTTGGTAATCGTCCCTCGCTTGCCGGGAAACGTTTTCCTCTCGCCGACGCTGCGGTTCAGTGCTTGCAAAAGCGCGGCCTGGATGTGAAGTTAATGGTCGCCTCTGGACTTCCCCAGGAGCAGATGGTGTTTTATTTCAACGCTGCCAACGTTCTCGTTTTAACCTCTCTACGCGAAGGTTCTCCCAATGTCGTCAAAGAGGCTATGGCCTGTAACATTCCAGTCATCTCCACAGAGGTAGGCGATGTCTCTCTCGTTATCGAGAAAACTGAGGGCTGTTCCGTCTGCCCCGCCACTCCCGAAGCCCTTGCTGACAGCCTCCAGATTGCTCTCGCTCGTTCCAATCCTACGACAGGCCGCACTGATATTGCTCACCTGGAAAACTCCCAGATTGCCTGTCGTGTCCTGCATGCCTATACCTATGCAATCCTGCGCCGTTCTCAGCGCAGCTTTCGTCAGAGAGTTCGCCGTCTGTATAAACCTGGAGAGCAATTGATTCGCTAACGAATCGCCTGGAATTTACGCGTAAATTCTTTGCAATAAGCCGCCAGTTCTTCTGGAGGAATCGCCTGCTCCTCATCATTCACTGCCAGGAGTGCAAAAACGCGTGGCCCTTTGAGGTGAGCAGGCAAATTTGCCGGTTTTGGAACGACGTGAATATGCACGTGGTGGAATCCTTCACCTTCAGCAAAACACATGAGGTATTCTTTCTGGACAGCAGGATCAGTATGCATTACCTGTACCAGCTTGTACTCGATCTCCGCTAATTCCTGAAATTCCTCTCTAGTCAACTCATGTAGAGCTTCGATGTGCCGTTTGGGCAGGATGACCAGCCAGCCGAGATGCGTGGTTGGATACGCATGGTCGACGTTCCAGTGCTTCCCTTCGTAGATGAATGGTCCAGGCGAGATACGCCGCTCTCTGCTCAAATTCAGACAGGTAAGACAATCCATAAAATTTCCTCGTTTCTAAAATGCTGAATAAAAGTATATCATATGCAACGAAAAAATGTGAAAAACGTATATTTTGTAGCAATATATAAAGATAATATATTTATTGTATATAGTATGATAAAGAGCAGAAACAGATAGATAAATATATCTATAGTAGACATTAAGTACTGAAAATAGTGAAGGTAAGATGTCTTTAGAGCGAATATGTTATACTACAATTACTTATATATTGTTTATTTTTTGCTAGTATGTGGCTTTTGGAGGTTGTGGGTGAAACGTAGTCGTGTTGTAATGGTGGTGATTGTTTTTTTCGTCACTACAATCCTTTTGGTCCTACTCTTATTCTCACCGTTCTCTCGCCAGACCTGGAAAAGTCTGGCCTCAACGCTTTCCCCTTCTCAAAATACTGATCTTTCTCGTACCGCTATTGCACGAGAAAATACTCAACTTGGTACCAAAAAATGGCAATATAATCTTGATAAAGGCACTTCCATCTATATTCAGGCCTATGCAGATACGGTCTCTCTTCTGCCCGGTCAAAAGATCTCTTTCTCTGTCAGTACCCATGATGAGGGGACGCGCTATTCTATCGCCTTCTATCGTCTGGGCTGGTATGGCGGCGATGGCGCTCGTTTGATGCTCTCTACCAATTTCTTGCCGGGTCACGCGCAAGGCTATTATGACGGCGTTCAACGCGCCCTTATTAACTGTCATTCCTGCAAGGTAAATACAACCTCTGGTCTGGTGGAGGCCAATTGGCAGCCATCCTATTCTCTGACGGTCCCTGCTAATTGGGTAACTGGCGTTTACCTGGCTAAATTTACCGATGAGTATAACTATACGGCTATTGTCCCCTTTGATGTAAAAGGGAATACGCACGCTCGCTATGTCGTGGTGACGCCGGATACGACCTATCAGGCTTATAATGACTGGGGCGGTTTTAGCCTCTTTACTGCGAATACAAATATGGTGCAACATAGTGTTAAGGTCTCTTTCAATCGCCCTTATATGGCCGGTCAGGATATCAGCCAGCTTTTTGACTCTGAACTTGACGCCATTCGCTGGCTGGAGATGCAGGGCTATGATCTTTCGTATGTCAGCGCGGTAGATCTGCATGAGCATCCTCGTCTCCTCCTCGATCATCAGGCGTATCTCTCTTTGGGACAAGATAGCTTCTGGACGAAAGAGATGCGCGATGGGATAGAGTCTGCGCGGGATCATGGCGTCGGTCTGGCCTTTCTTGGCGCTGAGACTGGCACCTGGCAGATGCGTTTTGAGCCTGATTTTCGTGGGCAGGGAGATCGTACGATGGTGAGCTATCGTGTCTCTTCGGCCTCACATAATCTGCAATTTGATCCTTTTTATGGCAAAGACCCTTCTCGTGTGACGACGCAGTGGCGCGATCCTCTCCTGGCTCGCCCGGAAAATGCGCTACTCGGCGTGATGTTTTCGGGTTTTACTACCCGCCCCACCAACTTTGCCTGGCATACCAGCTCGCACGTCACTTCTCCCCTGCTGACCTCGACTGGTCTGAATCTGGGCAAAGACTATGGGTGTGGCCTGGTTGGCAACGTCTGGGATCGGGTTTTTGACAATGGCGCAACTCCCCCAGGTCTCGCTGTTCTGGCAACTTCGCAAACGGTCAACGCCAATGCCCAACCGGATGGAAGTAATACAACCACCTATATCGCTCCTTCCGGGGCAATGGTCTTTGCAGCCGGCTCCCTCTACTGGAGCCGGGGCCTGGATGCTTACCGCTTCCACCAGGACCCTCAATGCCCGCTTCAGGAAGAGGCTGTCCCAGAAATTCAACGCCTGATGCTCAATATCATGAATGCCCTGGTTACTCCCCACCGGCCAGCACCGCTTTCTCAGAGGGTCCTTCCTCTCATCACAACCCCCTACGCCGTCAATGTCCCCGCAAACTCACCTCAGAGTGGCTTTGTTGGCATGCAGAATGGCTCCCTCCCCATCCGTCGTCAGGCTGAGAAGCATCCTGCACCATCGGAGAATGCTGCACCTTCGTCTAGTGGACAGAACACGATATCCTCTGGCGCATCTACCGCTTCTACTACGAAAAGCAACCAGACAAAACGGTCACACCAATCTTCATCATCAGAAACCCAGGGCAGTTTCCGGGCGGGCCATCATGGACACGCCGTGCGCCCTGCTGCCGCTCTTCCATCTGCATTCAGCCAATCGCAGTATTACCGGGCCGAGCAAGCATACCGCTCTGAGATTGGCTATCAACCCTACCGCTTGCCTTCAATCGAGCATACTCGCTCCTGGCGATATATCGTATCTCGGTTCCTGGTTTCTCTTCGCCATAACTGGCTGTTGCAATAGCTCAATCGCAATAGAGGATTTTGCCACCTCCTCTGTGAAGAAACTATAACACATTTTTTCGCTGACAAAAAGCTTTTTCTTGTACATTTGAGCTCAATTTGATTTGCGAGAGGCTATGCCCAGCATCTGATAGCTATGCCTCTTGTTGTTTCTCTTCTTTGCTAATGCCTTGACCACTCCCATTTACCCTCTCTCGCGAGGTAGAGAGCCATTCATCTGAGCTTCATCCCTCTCGTACCTCTCTCCCAGCACATCTTGGCCTCTCCTAATAGAAGAAAGAAAGAGCTTCTACGTTCACCATTGCCGATGGAACATTGGCTCTTCTAAAACCTTGTGCTCTGTTAGTATTGGGCTAGGATGGTATTTCTCATCCCTTTTTGCACGTTTTAAATGGAGACACAACCAATGGAATCCGTTGATACTAACCATACCCATGAACAACCGGAACAGACAGATCCTGTCGCACAGAGAAGCAAGCATTCACCTCTCATGACGCTAGCGGCGCTTTTCTACATTCTGCTATGGAGTTCGGCCTTTATTGCCACAAAAATAGGCGTCACCCATAGTCCACCACTTAGCCTGCTTGCGACACGTTTTCTTTGTGCTGCTCTGGTGATGGCGCTATTAGCGTGGATCTGCAAGTTGCCACGCCCGCAGGGATGGTTGGCCTGGGGACGCTTAGCGCTGTTTGGGCTACTCAACTCGGCCTTCTATCTGGGCTGCAATTACGAAGCATTGCGTTCCCTTTCAGCGGGTATGGGTTCAATCATCGCCGCAACGAATCCGTTGTTATTGACCCTCATTGCGCCAATTGTTTTGCGGGAACGCTTGACATGGTGGCGCATCCTCGGCCTGCTGCTGGGCTTTGGAGGAGTCGTTTTTGTGATGGGAGCCAGACTCAACGAAAATGGGCAGCGTGATACGGCTGGTGGTATGTTGCTCGCATGTATCGGCATCCTCGGCCTTGTTGGAGCAACGCTTTTCTATAAGCGCTATCCTCCCCAGGAGCATGCTTTTGTGGTCAACGCCGTTCAGTTGGGTGCAGCCGGTCTTTCGTTGGTACTGCCAGCTTTGCTCTTTGAGCATCCGGAACAGGTACACATCGATATGCCGCTGCTCTGGTCGTTTCTCTACCTGGTCCTGATTATAAGTATCGGGGCCTCGCTCCTCTGGTTCTGGCTCTTGAAGCGAGGCGAGGCAAGCGCCGTCAGTGCTTATTATTTTCTGACGCCAATCGCCGGTCTTGCCCTGGCAGCTCTCTTTCTTGGAGAGCCCTTTGGCGTGCGTGATCTTCTTGGGCTGGTGGCGGTTGCTACCGGTATTGCCTTAATTAATCGCCCAAACACCTCTCACAAAAAAGGATTTGGCCGAATGTTTCTTTTCCAGCAAAGCAAGTCCAGGGAGTAGAGCCATCCAGGTTTACCCGTAGGCTCGTTGGCTTTTCTCCCCTTCAAAAATGTGTCCAGAAGAGAGGTCTCTCTCGGACACATTAGTTTAATGCCGGGCATTCCAGAGCGCCTCACGCGGATTTTGGCTCGAACTATGCCCCGCATCTATCAGGGTGCGCCTCAGAAAATATCCCCCCATCAACACCAGCAAAGAGATCACGGCTCCGCCCTTCCCGCCTGCTCTACTTGTGCGCTTTCCACCACTCAAAAGCACTATCGTTTGCAGTAACCAGGGAAGCACTAATCCACCCCCGAACATAAAGCGCCAGAAAATTCGTCCATGTTCCTGCGGCTGTAACCCCACCAGCGGCCTCGCCGCTCTCCCACTACCTCGCAGAAAAGCCAGCAATCCCACAATCTCTAACAGCATTGCCGACCATTCTAGCCGTTCTAGCTTATGCAATACCTTCCCCGGCGTCCCTACCAGCCGTAACACAAATGAGACCAGCGCCACACTCGTCGATAGTGCCGATGAGATAAAAATTCCGCCCAACAACTTGCTTCGTGACCAGAGTGGCACGCTGGTCGCCGCCAGCAATACACCCGTGTAACTCCCCAGAAAGATCGCAAATACACTCCCTGGTATCGCAATCAATCTCTGCGGTAGTGCCGCGAGTAGCCTCGCTCCCCACCATCGCCCCAGTAGACCATCTCTCGCCGCTTGAATAACTCCGCTCAATCCACTAAAAAGTGAAAAGGTGAGTAACCCCCATACCCCCATTGACATTGGTGATTTTACTTTAAATACCCGTAACATATTGAGAAACCGCTCTGGTTTCCCCAGGTCTTTAATCAGCAGTGGTGGACAAAAAACCAGTGTCAGTAGCGAAAGGTAATATCCTGTGCGTACTACAACATGATCCTCTTTGCTCCCAAAGAGCGCGGCAATACTCGCAATAACATAACAACCAGCCGCCAGCCCACCAAAGAAGAAATACCAGACGATCTCCCATTTCCAGATGGGCGCTTTGAGCGCAGGATAGTCATAGTATGTGGACTCTTGCAACTCTCGTGCCGGGTCGGGCTGATAACCCGTACTCAGGACGGCAAAACGCTCTAGCAACTACATCCATGCTACCGTCCGGTACTTTCTGAAGTACGCTCCAGATACCCGGTATCCTGCTTAACTTCAGCATCTCTAACGTTTTTTGCTGTTCTTTATTCATCACGCTATCATTTCTCTTTAAAGAAGATGATCCCCAAAATTCCCAGTGTCGCCGCTGCTGCAATGGACCAGAAAGAGGCCGGAGCCACGTTGTTCATTGGCCGCCGTGGATTTTTCGGCAGATTGTAGACTTCTGGCTCATCCAGCAAGAGGAAAAATGAATGCAGACCGCCTTCCAGTATGCTCTCATCCTCCCCGTAAAGTCTGGCTTCCTGTACACCTCGCTGCTGCAATTGCCCCACTCGTTCCCTCGCCCTGGCCTTCAGTTCTGCGACTTCGCCAAACTGAATCGAGTCGGTTGGACAGGCTTTTGCACAGGCTGGCTCTATTCCGTCTTTCATTCTGTCGTAGCACAACGTACACTTATGGGCCAGGTGATCTCCCTGCTCATCTCGCGCAATCACTCCGAACGGACAGGCGACGATACAATATCCGCAACCATTGCAGATATCTTGCTGCACATAGACGGTGTCGAACTCGGTGCGGATAATTGCTCCTGTCGGACAGGCTTCCTGACAGGGCGCGTTGGCGCAATGTTTACAGACGTCGCTCTGCATCAGCCAGCGTTCGCTGTTGAAGAAGGGGAGCGCGGTTCCGGGGGCCGTCTGGGGCAGGATTCCCTGGCTTTTTGCCTGCTCCAGCTTCTGCTCTAATCCGCTCTGCTGAAGTTGCAGTGGACGACCACGCCCGATCTGTTCGATAAATTGTACGTGACGCCAGGTGGTTGCGCCAAGCTGTTTTGTATTATCGTAGCTGCTACCACTCCATTCCGGCGTGGTGGCCGGAAGTTGATTCCATTGTTTGCAGGCTACCTCGCACGCTTTGCAGCCAATGCACAGACTGGTATCGGTAAAAAATCCCTGTGCTGGCTGCGCCGGCGGCTCTGGCTCCTTTCGTAGAGGAGCCAGTAGCCCACCCAGCATTGCAATTGGTGTGCGTGTTGCCTGTCCTGTCTTTGCTTCAACTGCCATCTTAAAATGTCCTTTTAGTGCAGCCGCCCAGGGCGTATATCGCAGGTAAATGCTTTCGCCTCTTCAATGCTGACATTTGGTTCCAGGACCATATGCGTCAGATCATTTGTGATACTGCCCTTGCTTTTCCCCTGGAAACCCCAGTGGAAGGGCAGACCAATCTGATGAACGGTTTTCCCCCTGATCGTCAGTGGCCGCAAGCGTCTCGTGACCATCGCTCGCGCCTCGATCTCGCCTCTTGGTGTGCAGATGACAAGCCAATCCCCATGTGTGACCTGGCGCTCTGTTGCCAGCTCAGGACTGATCTCGGCAAAGAGCGCTGGCTGTAATGCGTTTAGCCAGGGCATCCAGCGCGTCATTGGCCCACTGACGTGATGCTCGGTGAGACGATAGGTCGTGACTACTATCGGATAGCGCGGATCACCTATCAGCGCCATTGGATTGTCCTTCCGGTCTCTGAAATACTTCGCTGCCGGATTGCTCTGCTGCTTGTAGAGCGCGTTCTGTACGGGCGATTCTGCTGGCTCATAATGCGCTGGTAGCGGACCATCTTTCAGTCCCTTTGGCGCAAACAACCAGCCGCGCCCATCTGGTTTCATGATAAATGGATCGCTCCCGGCTATCGCATCCATTCCTGTCGCTCCAACCGGCGGCTGATAGTCAGGTGCCTTGCCAACCGGGAAGTCGGGAATGTCTACTCCTCCCCACTGCTTTTTCTCACCATCCCACCAGACATATTTCTTGCGCTCGGACCAGGGCTGCCCCTGCGGATCTGCCGAGGCCCGGTTATACAGAATACGCCGATTCGCCGGCCACGCATAACCCCATTCCAGAAAGGTATATCCCTCCGGATTGCGTGACGCCGCCCGGTTCTTTCCCGCTTCTGGATAAACACCACTATAGATCCACGAACCACACGCGGTGCTGCCATCGCTCTTTAAGGCCGCGAAACCAGGCACGTGGGCCGCTTCATGCAACCCCTGAATCTTTTTCTCGCCGTTTTGCTGATCCTGGTAAACATAATATCCATTGATCTCTTTCAAGACCAGTTTGGCGTCTGGCTCATCAACGATGCGTGAATCTGCTTCCGGCTCTTCAGGATCGTAATTCCAGGTAAGTGCCTGGATGGGTCGATCTCGCTTCTCGGTGCTCTCTGCATAGAGCTCTTTGAGCCGCTTTCCCAGATGGTAGACAAACCAGAGGTCCGAACGGGCATCGCCAGGTGGATCAACGGCTTTATCTCTCCATTGAATCAGCCTCTGTGTGTTGGTGAAACTCCCCTCTTTCTCTGTCGAGGCCGCGGCTGGCAGTAAGAATACCTCGGTTTTGATCGTCTTAGGATCAACTGGCTCCGGTCCCTTGTACCAGAAAGCCGCTGATTCGACCTCGTAAAGATCTTTTACGACCATCCAGTCAAGCTGCTCTAGCGCTTTACGCTGCATCTTCGCGTTGGTGCTTCCCGCCGCTGGATTTTGCCCCAGCAGGAAATAGCCCTGGACTTTTCCGTCGAGCATAGCATAGCTGGTGAGCAGGTGTGAGTGGTCGCCTGTGATCTTGGGTATCCAGCGATAGCCAGAATCGCTCTCGCTCTCGTGAATCGCTTCTCCGTACCAGGCTTTGAGCAGGCTAATGATATATGCTGGCATATTTGACCACCAGCCCAGTTTCTGACCTGTGCTGTCAATATATTCTGCAAGTGTCTGCTGCGACTGCTCATTGGTCTTTTGATCGATCTGATTGCCCCAGGTGGTCGCGTTCGGTGTATTTTGGCTATGCGGTTTCGTATTTGGCAGCGCTGCTGGTTGTGGCATATAACCAGAAAGCAGATCGTACAACGTGGGAATATCAGTTGAACCCTGAATAGAGGCATGACCCCGTAAAGCCATGATCCCTCCGCCGGGTCGTCCAATGTTGCCCAGTAATAACTGTAATATTGCTGCCGCACGAATAATCTGTACACCCTTAGATTGCTGCGTCCAGCCAACTGCATAACACAGACTGGTTGTCCGATCTCGTCCGGAATTTTCGGCTAGTGTCTGTGCAACCTGAAGCCATTGTTCACGCGAAACTCCACACACCTCCTCGACAAGTTCGGGCGTATAGCGTGCAAAGTGACGCCGCATAATCTGAAAGACGCACTGCGGATGCTGAAGCGTCGGGTCCGTCAATGGTCTGCCATGTTCGTCGCGCTGATAGTCCCAGCTACTTTGATCGGCGTAGGTCTCGCTCTCTTTGTCAAAACCAGAGAAGATACCGTCGCCTTCTTCTGTGTCGCTAAAGTCTTCTCGGATGAGCATCGCTGCATTGGTATAGCTCACGACATAGTCGTGGAAGTAGGCTTTCTCCTCTAAAAGATAGCGAATAATGGCTCCCAAAAATACGATGTCGCTGCCGGCGCGGGTTGCTATATACAGATTGGCAAGTGCTGACGTGCGTGAGTAGTGCGGATCAATGTGAATCACCAGCGCACCACGCTCTTTAGCTTTGACGACATTCGCAAAGGCAATCGGATGTGCCTCTGCCATATTGCTGCCCATAATCAGGATGCAGTCGCTATTGACGAGATCTTGGGGAAAGGTTGTGGCTCCGCCACGTCCAAGCGTTGTGCCCAGACCGGGCACTGTAGAACTGTGTCATATGCGGGCTTGATTTTCGATGGAGACTATTCCTAGTCCACCGCTGAAGAGCTTCTTCATCAGATAGTTCTCTTCAATGTCGAGCGTTGCTCCTCCTAAAGAAGCTATGGCCTGTGTCTGATTGACTTCTCGCCCATCATCCAGCCGCTCTGTGAAATGCTCATCACGTGTCTTCTTTACCCGTTGCGCAATCTGTTCCATTGCCCAGGCCAGCGGCTTTGTTTCCCAATGGTCGCTATACGGGGCACGATAAAGCACCTGCGTCAACCGGCTGGAGTTAATCGTGTATTGAAAGGTCGCCGACCCTTTGGGGCAGAGGGTACCGTGGTTGATCGGACTGTCTGGATTCCCCTCAATGTCGATGACTTTTCCATCTTTCACATAGACATTTAAACCGCAGCCTACGGCACAATAAGGACAGACGCTCTTCACTACTTTTGCATCACGAATGCGCGGGGCCTTATCACGGCTCTCTTTACTGAAAGGTTGTACTTTTGATCCTATCTGCAAGACTTCTGTCACGGCTTGTTGTATGCTTGCAGGGACAATAGCTTGTTCTTGCATAGAAGCTTCCTCGCTTGCGATGGGTAGCTCATCCAGGCATATTCTTATCTTAGTAGGAGGTCTGGTGAGAATGTCATAAATGGAAGAGGGGAACGACACTGTCGTTCCCGCCTACATGTTACCTGTACGTGTCTTTTGTGTTCTATTGTAGCACAATCTTAAATGCTTGTCCTGTTATTCTGCCTGTTGTACTACCACTTCCACGACTGGCTCCGGACCGCTCAGCATTCTGGCCACGAATGGTAATACACAACTGACAAGCATAATTACTGCGATGATATAGAGCGCAGTTTTGTAGTCAAGATTGGAGATCAGGATTGGCCCCAGAATTCCTCCCGCTGACCACGCGGTAAGCATTGCTCCATAAATCGTTCCTGCGTTCTTCGCCCCAAAGAAGTCGGCGGCGAAGGCGGGCATTGTGCCAAATCCCCCACCGTAACAAAGTGCAATCAGAGCTGCTGGTATAAGCAAGACGCCGAAGTTGCTGATTGAGGGTAATAGTGCAAAGGCAATGATCTGGATAATGAAAATGGTCAGAAAGGTAAATGGTCGCCCGATGGCGTCAGAGATCCAGCCCCAGAAGAGTCTCCCGGCTCCGTTGAAGACTGATATCGTGCTGACTAGCGTGGCGGCTACTAATGCGTCTACTTTTGTAAAGCTCACTGCAAGGGGCGATGCTACCGAGATGAGTGCTGCTCCTGCTGTTACGTTCAATGCTAGCATAAGCCAGAGCACGTACCACCGGGGTGAGCGTAGTGCCTCTTGTAGTGTATAACTGCGAGTTGCTTGCGTCTCCTGAACTTTGCTTGATGCCGTCCAACCGGCGGGCGCATATCCATCAGGAGCAACACGGAAGAATTGTGCCCCCACTACTACAACGATCAGATAGGCGATTCCGAAATACAGAAAAGTAGAGCCTACCCCTATATACGATGCCGATTTTGCTGTGACCAATGGGGCCGCGATCAGGCTGGTTACTAACGCTCCCAGACCAAAACCCGCTACCGCCAATCCAGTGATGAATCCGCGCCGATCAGGAAACCAGCGAATCAACATCGCTAAAGGCACGATATAGCCAAGACCAATTCCTATTCCACCGATGATTCCATAGGTCAGGTAAAGAATTCCTACGCTATGGAGTGGCGTGGTTAGCCCCGCCAGAATCAGACCAGCACCATACAATATTCCCCCTGCTGTCGCCATTATTCTAGGACCAAAGCGGTTCTGTAAGTAACCACCAAAGCCTGCCGTGACTCCCAATGCCAGTAGGGTAATGCTAAATGTGAGATTCGCTGATGGTTTGCCGATACCATAAGTCTTCATGACAGGCGTCAAGAAAACGCTCCAGGCATAGACCGAGCCTAATGCTACCTGGACAATAAATGCCGCGATAGCAATATACCAGCGATTAAGGATGCTGACCTGCCCAACGGAAGAACTGCTCATGAAATAATCCCCCTGAATTCAGGCTGCGAATGAAGAAATCATGCAATTGGCTTTTTGCACTTGCATAGAAAAACATTGGCGAGAAAGAGTAGTGTTTTACTCTTCTTGTGTAAAGTATACTGAAGCCACTAAGTTTATGCAATGATGCTGTTGCTGGTGTTTTAATCAAAAACTTGATCTATTATAAGCAAGCAAGCTACTTTCTTTTTATCGAGTCTATCTTCCTGCCTCTCGATCCAATAGTCCTATTACATGCCTTACCGCTATTAACGAAATTGACCAGATGATATTATAAAAAAAATTATGTATGTACTATCTCGTCGCTGCTCTGGAAATTTGCAGATAGTGCCCTATTAGATGAGATGGCGCGCTGTTTTTCTTCAAATGCGGTACTTTTGATGGTTCGTTTCTAAAAGGTTCTATCTTTGCTGTTGTGCTTTTCACTACAACATGTTCTGATAAATCTGTGTTTGTAGTTGAGTTTTTTATCTTTTCCTGGTAGCAGACAATTGCAAATGTACATACATTAGTACTATATTCTAAGCTTTCTAAGCTTTCTTAACATTGTCTCATCTTGCTAAACAAATTCTCATACGTTATACTAACCACAAGTTCCTTTGAAACAGAAAAACATAGTGCGATACAGAATGAAACTGTACGAGATAAAGTACTGTAGCGATAAAGATCCCGGTAGCAATGTCTAACTGGAGAATTTTGAAGATTTTTTATAGAAGGGTTTAACTGATCTGCATGGATATCCCTCCACAAGATAACAGAAAAACAAACACAACAAAGTCTGCGAATTCGTCACAAAAATCGGCTAGAAAACGAAATTTTTTTGTACGCTATAGCGTCCCTCTGGTATTTGTGGCGCTAGGTGTCTTCCTTCTAGTTATCGCGGGATTGCGCGTCATAAATGTGACTGTGGGTGGCCCTGTTGTTCAGGAACGCTCAATTAGTGATGTCCTGAATATGGCGGATCATCATCTGCTGAAATCGGCTTTGATTAATGCTAATGATGTTACGGTTACTGCGAAGAATGGCCAGCAGTTTCATGCTACAAAAGAAGATGGCCAGCCTATTTCAGAAATCTTCCGCCGTGATGGTGTCAATGCCGCCATTGATAGCGGCCAACAAATTCAGTGGACGCAGGGAGCATTAGATCTTGTTCTGATCTTGCTTATCGTTGGTGGTATGGCTCTGGTTATCCGTAAGGGTGGCATGGGTGGTGGCGCACTCTCTTTCGCTCGCTCAAAGGCGAAACGTTTCAGTGAAGCCCGCCCCTCGATTCTCTTTAAGGATGTCGCTGGTGTGGAGGAGGCCAAGAATGAGCTTCAGGAGATTGTGGAATATCTGAAGCATCCAGATCGCTTTATCTCTATGGGTGCTCGTACTCCGAAAGGTGTCTTGCTTGTCGGTGCTCCTGGTACTGGCAAGACGTTGATCTCGCGTGCGGTTGCCGGTGAGGCTGGCGTCTCGTTCTATAGTGTGAGTGGCTCTGAGTTTGTGGAGATGTTTGTCGGCGTTGGTGCCGCTCGTGTGCGTGACCTCTTTAAGGAAGCTAAAGAACATGCACCCTGTATCGTTTTTATCGATGAGATCGATGCTGTAGGTCGCCAGCGCTCAAACTCTGCTATGGGTGGCAATGATGAGCGCGAACAGACATTAAATCAGTTGCTTGTGGAGATGGATGGCTTCGATAAACAGACAAATGTGGTTGTTATTGCCGCAACGAATTGCCCTGATGTCCTTGATCAGGCCTTGCTCCGTCCCGGACGCTTTGATCGCCGCGTGATGCTGGACAAGCCGGATATCCGTGGCCGTCTGGCAATTCTTGAGGTTCATGCGAAAGATAAGCCGTTGGGCGCAGAGACCAACCTGAATGATCTGGCTCGCCAGACTGCTGGTTTCTCCGGTGCCGATCTCGCTAATCTTTTAAATGAAGCCGCTCTGCTCGCCGCCCGCAATGGCCAGAATGTGATTCTGAAACCAGAACTGGAGGAGGCGATTTTCCGCGTGATGGCTGGCCCTGAGCGCAAGAGTCGCGTGATTACCGATGCTGAAAAAGCAATCATTGCCTACCACGAGGTCGGCCATGCTATTGTGATGCGCTCGATGCCAGGCTCCGATCCTGTCCAGAAGGTGACTGCGATTGCACGCGGTATGGCTCTCGGTATTACGGTCTCGGCCCCTTCTGAGGACCGCTACCTGATGCGCCGCTCGGAGATTATCGCGAAGATGGCTGGCGCTATGGGTGGCCGTGCCTCTGAAGAGATCATCTTTGGGGATATTACTACCGGCGCTAGCCAGGATATTGAATATGTCACCGGCCTTGCACGCCGTATGGTCTGCGAATTTGGCATGACTCCCCTCGGCCATATCTCTATCAAACCCGATCCAGATGGTAATTTACAGATTAGTGCCGATCTGGCCGCGAAGATCGATAGAGAAGTTGCTGCTCTGATCGATCATGCCTATCAGACAGCTCTGACGATTCTTACGGAGAAGAAGGAGAAGCTGATTGAGATCTCAGAACATTTGATACAGGTTGAGACTATCGATGGCTCTGAACTCGATGCTATGCTCTTTTCCGCCGCGTGACCCGCGCGTTTATTGCCCTGGAACTGAATCAAGATCAGCAACGCCACCTGACGGATGTTATCCGCCAGGTGGCGTTGGCCGTTCCCCATACACGCCTGGTTGATTCTTCTAGCACCCACTTGACGCTGGCTTTCCTCGGCGAATTGAATGCTGAGCAGCTTGCTCAAGCTATAGACGCCGCTGAATATACTGCTCAACAATGTACCTCTTTCCGCTATCGTCTGGACGGCGTTGGGATCTTTTCGGCTCCCCTCGTTTCCCCCGCGTTATCTGGCTGGGTATCGAGGAACCGACTGGTGCCCTTCTCCACTTACACCGCCTCCTAAATTAGCAGTTAGCACAACGCGGCTTTGAAACAGAAAAACGCCCCTTCTCTCCCCATCTGACACTTGCTCGCGTCAAGCACCCTTTAGCGCCTATCGAACAGCAACGCCTACAAGCCCTGCTCGCTAGCAAACAAACACCTGGAAATTCAATGCCCAGCTATCCTGTCTCCACCCTCAGTGTGATGAAGAGCGACCTTCAACGTGCCGGCCCTCAATATACCTGCCTGTGTGCCTGCCCTCTCAAAAAATAATACTTTCCTCTCTGCATCGCTTTTATCTGCACTCTCTTCCTCAAGAAATCTTCCATTCTGCCGATATGCCGGTTCTGGCTTCTTTTCGACCTATTCTAAAAGCTATTGAAGAAGCTATTGTTGTTGAGGTCTAATTCGTTTATAGTTGCGTGCAGATGTACAAAATAGTTTTGTACTAGTTAAGAAAGGATCTTATCGTATGGGTCGTCTGGTAACTCCACAATTGTTAGGACAAATACCACTTTTCTCTAATATGGATGATGAAGAACGCAGCGAAATTCTTTCAATTATGACCGAACGCATTTTTCAGCCCGGTCAGGCTGTGATGAAAGCTGGTGAACCAGGCAATACGTTTCATATTATTGAACGTGGCGAGGTAGAAATCTGGCTGCTTGATACCGAAAATAAAAAAGTGATTCTAGACACTCTAGGTCCCGGTAAGTTTTTCGGTGAGCTTTCTATGATCTCCGGTGAAACACGCTCTGCCAGCGCTACCTCTTCTGAAGAATTGGTCATGCTTGAGTTGGAGCGTGATGAGTTCTTCGCGTTTCTCCGGCGTCGTCCCGATGCCGCTATTGATGCGCTTACTCAATTGGGAGAGCGCCTGAAACATACTGACGATATCTTACGCACACGCATAAGTAAGAATCCTAATGATGCTACCGATGAACATGTCTCGTTTGGACAGCGTATTGCTGATGTGATCGCGGATTTCAGTGGCTCACTTCCCTTTCTTATGATCAATCTTGTCGTCTTTGTCGTCTGGATTTTGCTGAATACTGTCGCCCCTAAGCTCTTTCAGTTCGATCCCTATCCTTTCCAGTTTTTAACGATGTCGGTCTCTTTGGAAGCTATTTTTCTCTCTATTTTTGTGCTGATTAGCCAGAATCGCCAGGCGTCTAAGGATCGCGTCAAGGCTGATCTGGATTACCAGGTCGATGTAAAATCGGAATTGGAGATGAGCGAACTTACGATGAAAGTCCATGACATTGAACTTAAACTTCATCACATCCATTCCGATCTGCTTGAACAACGGATGCTTGCCAGTCAGAAAAATAGTTGATGAACTGAGGAGAAGTTCTCTAATAGTTTCTCTATGTGAGGTATGTCTATACAAAAGTCTTCTGTTTGTATGCTTCTTCCAGTTTATGGCGAGATTATGAGAATCCTTCCATGATAGGGTTGACAAACAAACATTGCTGGTGTATCCTCGTCACATGAACGCAGGAACAAATGCTCCGGCGAAGATGCTGTTGTAGCATTTGTTCCCTTGCTAAACTAAAAATTATAGCTATGACACATCTCGCCCTACCAAATGGCATTTTGATTGGAGTAGAAAATGATGGCAACGATGAGTAGTACGGCCAGAGCACCCCACTACGCTGCTCAGTGTCCGTCTCGTTGCATGCCTTTCTCTCTGCCTACCTCTATGTGTATGGGCATGGCTGCTGCAAGCATTATTATTCTAGAAACCGGCGTACAGACGTCGGTTTCTTTGTTTGTAGTAGTATCTGTTTTGTGCTTATGCTCCCTTCTTCTTCTAGGGCTTGTGGTTCTTATTAGCCTCCTCCTTATCGGCCTTACCGGACTCGTTAGGCTTGAGAGTCTGGTAGGGCTTATAACGGGGCTAGCCACAACTGCACCATAAGGGAGAATGAATGGGGGCAATGAAGCAACCCAATCCAAAGAAGGTATCCTAACGAGGACCTCCCCACATATGGGAGGTCCTCTTTTTTATAGTCAATTTATCCAGGAGGAATTATGGCACTCGCAGCAAAAACCTTTCAGCAGGCAGATGCCTCATCTCAGACGAAACAATCGCCAGTTCGCGAATTGGCTGGCAGTCATATCATTTGTGAGGCGCTGATGCGCGAGGGTGTGGAACTGATGTATGGGTATCCCGGCGGCTGCATTATGCCCTTCTATGATGCCCTGACTTCTTATCCTTCTCTTCACCATGTTCTTGTTCGCCATGAGCAGGCCGCTGCCCATGCCGCTGATGGCTACGCTCGCGTTACGGGCAATGTCGGTGTCTGTGTGGCAACCAGTGGTCCCGGTGCAACGAATCTCGTGACCGGCCTGGCTACAGCTTTTATGGATTTTACTCCTGTCGTCGCTATCACTGGCCAGGTCGGCACTCCTCTGCTTGGTCGGGATGCCTTTCAAGAGACCGATGTGATTGGTATCACTCAACCAATTACGAAACACAATTTCCTGGTGCGCAATGTCGCTGAATTGGCTGGGATCGTTCACGAGGCTTTCCGTATCGCTCGCTCTGGCCGCCCAGGACCTGTGCTGATTGACATTCCAAAGGATGTGCTCTTCGCTAAGACGCCCTATCGCGCTGAGGACTATATTACTTCTGAAGAATATCTTCAGTCTTTGACTGCGAATGCTCAACGCCCTGCATCTCATCTGCTTGAACAGGCCGCTGCTCTGATTGCAGATGCAAAACGCCCGTTGATTATGGCTGGTCACGGTATTATTCTCTCTCATGCCTATAATGAGCTCAAAGCCTTTGCAGAAAAAACATCTGTCCCTGTTATCACTACTTTGCTTGGCCTGAGCGCCTTTCCTGATACTCATCCTTTGCATCTTGGTATGCCTGGCATGCATGGACCCGCCCACGTTAATCGGGCAATTGGCGAGGCCGATCTGATTATCGGCGTCGGCCTGCGCTTCGATGATCGTGTCACCGGGAAAGTCTCCGAGTTCGCACCGAAAGCACGCTTTATCCATATCGATATTGATCCCTCTGAGATGCATAAGGTCAAAGTCGCTGCTGTGCCGATTGTGGCTGATGCAAAGGTTGCTCTGCTGCTCTGACAGAGACGGTTGCTCCTACCGATAAAAGTTCCTGGCTGCACGAGGTTCGCTCCTGGCAGCATACCGATGAAGAGCGTTTGCAGGGTATCCAACGCAATGAAGAGTATCCTGATCCTATTGGTATCCTGGAAGGTATTCGCAAGGCCACTGCGGGCGAGGCTATCGTTGTCTCAGATGTGGGCCAGCATCAGATGTGGACTGCTCGCTATTATACCTGGACCCGCCTCAATAGCCACATTACCTCTGGCGGCCTGGGGACGATGGGCTTCTCTCTGCCTGCGGCGATGGGCGTGAAGATGGGTATGCCCGATGCTCCTGTCTGGGTGGTTGCTGGTGATGGCGGTATTCAGATGAATATTCAAGAACTGGCTACAATTCAGCAGCAGGGTATTCCTTTGAAGATTGCTATAATGAATAATGGGTACCTCGGTATGGTTCGCCAGTGGCAACAGTTCTTTCATGCTCGCAATTATTCAGAAACTCCTATTACTGGTCCCGATTATGAAAAATTGGGTGCCGCTTATGGAGTGACTGGCATACGCGTCGAGCACCGCGAAGATGTTGAAGCGGCTATTCAACGTGCTATGGAGATTGAGGGCACGGTGATTATTGATTTTGTGATTGAGGCCGAAGCCTGCGTCTATCCAATGGTTCCCGCTGGTGCCGCTATCACGAATATGATCGAAGAGCCTGGGGAGGAGAACTCCTAATTATGCCAAATTCTACTGTTGTTACGCCGCGAGCAGGGCAGTCGAACGCCGAGCAAAGCTCGGCCTATGCCCTGATTGTCTTTGTCGAAGATCATCCTGGGGCAACTGACCGCGTCGTCGGTCATTTGCGCCGCCGCAGAGCGAATATGCAAACTCTGGTGGTTGGCCGCAGCGAACAGTCTGGCCAATTCCGGATGAGTGTCGTGGTTAATGATTCTGAAGTTGGCGTCGATCATCTGGTCGAGCAGCTTCGTAAAATTGTGAATGTGCAGCAGGTACAACATTTTCCTCTGCAACAGGCGCTCATCCGCGAACTGGCACTGATCCGCGTCAGTTGCCCCGAAGGCCGGGCAAACGAAATTATCGAGGTGGCACTTCAGTCGGGTGCCTATGTTGTCGATATGACTCTTGAGACACTCACTCTTGAGATAACAGGCAGCGTTGACAAGGTAGAACAATTCGTAGAACGCTTGCGCGAATTTGGTATCCGCGAGGTGGCGTACTCCGGAAGAGTCGCCCTCGCTCGTGGAGCCGTTGCAGAGCAATCTGCAAACGAGCAGAACAGTAAGTAGGAAGAGGAGACGTTCTTTCATTATGGTCAATATTTATTATGATGCCGATGCCAATCTTGATCTTATTCAGCAAAAACGCATTGCTATCATTGGCTATGGGAGCCAGGGTCATGCTCATGCGTTAAATGCCCATGAAAGCGGCTGTGAGGTAGTTGTTGGTCTGCCTTCTAGCAGTAAGAGCCGCGCCAAAGCCGAGGCCGATGGCCTGCGTGTTATGTCAACTGCTGAGGCCGCCGCCTGGGCAGATATTATTATGATCTTGATCCCTGATGAGACGCATAAAGAAATATTTGAGCGCGATATCCGCCCAGGCCTTGCTCCCGGCAAGATGTTGATGGTTGCTCATGGTTTCAGCATCCATTTCTCACAGATTGTGCCGCCCGATACCATCGATGTGGCGATGGTTGCGCCAAAGGGCCCCGGTCATCTGGTACGTCGTGTCTATCACGAGGGTGGTGGTGTTCCCGGTCTTGTGGCTGTCCACCAAGATGCCACCGGCCACGCTGAAGCTCTCGCTCTGGCCTATGGTCGTGCTATTGGCTGTACCCGTGCCGGTGTCTTGAATACCACCTTCAAAGAAGAGACCGAGACCGATCTGTTTGGTGAGCAGGCTGTGCTCTGTGGCGGCGTCACCGCTCTGATCCGTGCTGGATTTGAGACGCTGGTCGAAGCTGGCTACGAGCCTGAGAGCGCCTATTTCGAGTGCATGCACGAGATGAAGCTGATTGTTGATCTGACTGTATCAGGGCGGCATGGAATATATGCGCTATTCAATCAGTAATACCGCTGAGTATGGCGATTATGTCTCTGGTCCTCGCATTATCGATGAGACATGTGCGCGAGATTGCGCAAGGTGTTGCGTGAGATCCAGAATGGTACGTTTGCTACGCGCTGGATTCTAGAGAATCTGGCAGGACGCCCGAGCTTCCTGGCGATGCGCCGCCAGAATGCCCAGCATCAGATTGAGCAGGTCGGCCATGATTTGCGTGCGATGATGCCCTGGCTGAATCCAACGAAGCAAACACAAAGTGCAGCGCCGAAAACTGAGGCGGAAGCGAAAAAATAAAGGTAAAACAGCGTAGAGGAGAAATACCATACTCTCCTCTTATGCTCAGACTAAGGAGGAAACAACGTCATGGGAGATCCTGCGGTAGTAAAGATTTTTGATACAACGCTGCGTGATGGAGAACAATCACCCGGCGCAACGATGACCATTGAAGAGAAACTGCTCGTTGCTGAACAGCTAATGCGTCTCAATGTTGATATTATCGAGGCTGGCTTTCCTGCTGCCTCCCCTGGTGATCTTGCCGCAGTAAAAGATATTGCTCACCATGTCCACGGAGTCGCGGTTGCTGGCCTTGCACGGGCAAATACCAGCGATATCGATGCGGCCTGGGAGGCTGTTCGTGGCGCTGAGCGTCCAGTCATCCATGTGTTTCTTGCCACCTCCGATATTCACCTTGAACATAAGCTTCATCTAACACGTGAAGAGGCGCTTCAGCGTGTGCAGGCAATGGTTTCCCATGCTCATAGCCTTTGCCCAACGATTGAATTTTCGGCCGAGGATGCCACGCGGAGCGATTGGGACTATCTCTGCCGCGTCTTTGAAGCCGCTATCAAAGCCGGCGCAACGACTATTAATATTCCAGATACCGTTGGCTATACTCTTCCTCATCGAGTATGAAGGCCTGTTCCGCTATCTGCGTGAGCATGTACCTGGTATTGAAAATGTCATCCTGAGTGCCCATTGTCACGATGATCTGGGAATGGCTACTGCCAATACGCTTGCCGCGATTCGCGGCGGCGCACGCCAGATCGAAGTGACTATTAATGGTATCGGTGAGCGGGCCGGCAATACTGCGCTTGAAGAAGTGGTTATGGCCCTGCGTACTCGCTCTGATGTCTTTGGAAACGTGGATACACGGGTTCGATGCGGAAGAATTGCTTGCCACTAGCCAACTTGTCAGCCGCCTCACTGGCATTCCTGTCCAGCCTAATAAGGCCATTGTTGGGACCAATGCTTTCGCTCACGAGGCCGGTATTCACCAGGATGGTATGCTCAAAAATCGCCTGACCTATGAGATTATGACCCCCCAATCGGTTGGCTGGACAGAGACCAAACTGGTCTGGGTAAACATTCTGGCCGTCATGGCCTGGATGCACGCTTGCGCCAGCTTGGTCATAAGCTCACTGCCGAACAACTGAAGATTGCTTATACTCGCTTTGTTGCTATGGCCGATCAGAAAGAAGTGATCTCATGATGCTGACCTCTTTATATTGTAGAGAGCGGGATAGATACCCCTTCCGCTATCTAGCCACCATATGTAAGTCAGCTATCGCAACTGCTTGGGGGAGTAGCAGTGGAGCAATACTAGCCTGCTAGGATGGGGCAAACTGGTTGCTTGAAATACCGCTTTTGCCCTTTATGACCATTACTTTTGTACTCCACTGTGCTTACCTCTAACAGGAAAACATGATAGAATAGGTGTAACGTGAAAGGATGAATTATGCACTCTTCATCAGAAAGGCAGGTATGCTGGCGATGGCACTGGTATTACCTGTCTCAGTCACAGTCTTAACTCCAGCAACTTCGGCTAATCTTGGCCCCGGTTTTGATAGTCTTGGGTCTGGCATTACAACTGTATAATCGTTTTGAGGTGGAAGAAGATGGGCATGGCGACCCTGAGCAGCCTCTCGATTGAGGTGCAAGGAGAGCTAGGTGCAGGGTCTCTCGACAGGACCAGATAATCTGTTTTTCCGGTCTTTTGCCTTGCTCTTTGAACGTTTGCATGTTCCACTTCCTGCTGTCCGTATTCGCATGACGATTCAAATTCCTCCTGGCTGTGGGCTTGGGCAGTAGCGCTACTGCTGTCGTTGGTGGCCTGATGGCGGCGAATGAATGGTTGCGCCTCAAAGTCTTTCTCGTGCCGAAAGAAGAATTGTTGGATCTGGCCGTTGAGGCAGAAGCGGGCAATCATCCTGATAATGTCGCTCCCGCTCTGCTTGGTGCTCTGGTGGCTACAACACAACGTTGATGGGAAGATTCACGCAATCAAAACTCGTTTCCCAGATGCCTGAAAGCGGTGATTTTCACTCCTTCTTTCCCTATGGATACTGTCGCGGGACGTAAATTGCTACCGGCTAGCTATCCTAAGGCCGATGTGACCTTTAATACCGGTCGTGTGGCCTTGCTCTTGACCGCGTTACAAACCGGGCGTTATGAGCTGATCGGTGATGCGATGCAGGATCGTTTACATCAACCTTATCGTCAGGCGCTTTTCCCTGCTATGCCAGATATTATCCAAGCGGCTATTGATGCTGGAGCGTCACGGTGCTTGCCTTTCTGGTGGAGGTTCATCTCTTATCGCACTTACCAGTTCACGCTTCCATGATGTCTTGCATGCAATGCAGGATACTGCTCGTGAAGCGGGGATTGAGGGTACTGGTATGATTTTACGTGCAGATCAGAATGGTGCGCGGGTACTTAATACTCCGCGTAGCCGCATACGAAAGGAAGTCAGTGCGCGCTATGGCGATCAATTCTACTGGTCTCCGGCCAGGACCGGGGGCGGGGGAAGACAATAACCGTTCTCAACGGTCCTCTCCCTGCCGATGTTATTGAGGCGTTGTCTTCGACCTCGCTTCGCTGTGTTGAATGCTCGACTGCTCTACCCTGCGGTAGTTGCCGGGCAACCCGTTCCCCACCTCGCTATCGCTGTGAATGTGGGGGTGTGCTTGATGTGGAGATGGCGTTTCTTTCCCCAAGCAACAGTCCCAATATGTGCGGGAAAGTGTCACTACTCAGTCGTTCGACCTGGATTTTGTGACTGAGAGCGATGCAGCCCCTTCCGCTGGTGCGGCATGGCGACAACTTTTTGATGAACGAGCGGCTAATCCGCCTATCTGGTCGATTAGTACTGATAAGATGTTGCTTGATAGCAGCGGTGTCTGGCGCTATCGCGAGCTTATTTTCCAGCTCCTGAACAATATGTCGTGAGCTCGTCCGGAAGGGAATACTAGTTTGTATCCGGTGGGCATTGAGAATTGTGGTCCAGGCCGCGCAGGACATCGGCAGATCGGCGTCTATGCTGGCCTGGAGCGCTTTTTCTTGAAGCACGAGGGAGAAAATCCCACCGGTAGTTTCAAAGATCGTGGTATGACGGCTGGCGTGACTATGGCGAATATGCTAGGGGCACGAGCGGTAGCTTGTGCCTCAACCGGCAATACCTCGGCCTCTCTGGCTTCTTATGCCGCTCAAGCTGGCATCCGTGGTATTGTCTTTTTGCCTGCGGGCAAAGTAGCCGGCGGGAAATTGGCCCAGTCGCTGGCTTATGGCGCAACGTACTGTGCAGATCGATGGCGATTTTGATGATGCTATGCGCCTCGTTGAGCAGGTCTGCAATGAGATGAATATTTATCTGCTCAATTCGCTCAACCCTTTTCGCGTTGAGGGCCAGAAGGCAATCGGCTTCGAGATTCTGCAACAGCTTGATTGGCAGGCTCCAGATTGGCTGGTGCTGCCTGCTGGAAATCTTGGCAATACCTCTGCCATCGGTAAAGCATTCCGCCAGGCGTATCAGCTTGGTCTCATTAGCCATTTGCCGCGTATTGCTTCGATTCAGGCCGCTGGTGCGAATCCTTTCTACCAGAGCTATAAGCAAGGGTTTGCTCAGCGCTATGCTGTCCATGCCGAGACTGTGGCAACTGCGATCAAAATTGGCGACCCTGTCAGTTTCTCCCGCGCACGTCGTGTGATTGAGGAGAGTGATGGGATCGTGGAGCAGGTTACAGACGAGGAGATTCTGGCTGCTAAATCTGTGATTGATCGCTCCGGTATTGGGTGCGAACCTGCTTCGGCGGCCACGTTGGCCGGTGTACGCAATCTTGTCGCCCGTGGCGTGATTAAGCGCGATGAGCGCGTCGTTGGTGTTTTGACTGGCAGCCTGTTAAAAGATGGGCAGACCGGTGTTCCGCAGCAGACCGAGGGCGTTGCCATTGAAGCCACTCTGGATGCTGTAAGGAAGGTGCTGAGCTAAAATGAGCGTTCTTGCCCATGAAACTGGCTCGGCCCGCGATGTTCTGCCTGCCCAGGCAGAACGTCGTGCCGCCCTCTTCTCGTTATTGCGCTCCTGGGAGCTGTATCTTATTCTCGCTGTGGCCCTCTTTCTTCGCCTCTATCATATTGGTCTCACCGAATTTGATGGCGACCAGGCGACTATTTTTCGGATGGCCCATGATGCTGTGAGTCATGGGATGTTTGTTGCTACCTCTAACCAGGCTTCTATTGGTATTATTAATCCTCCCGCTGTTATTTATCTGCTGATGATTACGGCGGCTTTCAGCTCGAATCCCGTTTGGGGCGCTGTGCTAACTGCATTGATGGCAGTACTTGCAGTTATGTTGACGTATCTCTTTGTGCGGCGCTATTTTGGGCGCGTGGCTGCTACTATTGCGGCCCTGACGTATGCGGTAGCATATAAAGCGATTTTCTATTCCCGCTTTATGTGGAATCAGAATTTCCTCCATCTCTTTGTGATCTTGTTTTTCTTCGCGCTCTTCTGGGGAGTCGTGGAGCGCCGCAAAGGGTGGCTTTTTCCTGCTCTGTTTCTGGTCGGTCTAATGGCTCAGTTGCATGCAACCGGGGCTTTGCTCGCTGCCCCTCTCGTTGTCGCTATTGTGCTGGCTCCTGACACTATTCGCTGGCGCGATCTGTTTCTTGGCCTGGTATCATTGGTCATTATCTATCTACCCTATCTGTTCTGGGAGTTTGCTGTTAAGTTCTCTGATATCAATCTCCTTCTGCATCCAGCCAAACATCCCACTATTCTCGATAATGAAGCGCTGCTCTTTTACCAGTCCTATCTCAGCCCTTTTCAGGAACCTTTCACTGAGCGCCGTTCAGTCCTCTATCATTTTGCGCCCTGGTTCGGCTGGCTGACTGTGACGCTGACTGTGCTGGTAATTGCCGGTGCGGTACTAGCATTGCTGCTTGTGATCTGGCCGGGGAGAAAAGAGCCGCTTTCTCCCTCATTAACTGAGTCGCCAGTGCCTTTTTGGCGGCGAGGCCTCTTTGGCTGGTGGTTGAACTTGCGTGCAACGCCGCTGCGTTCCGGTCTAATTGTCTTGCTCGTCTGGCAAATTGCCCCGCTTGTCTATTTATCTCGCCACTCCCTGCCGATCTATGCGCACTACTTTATTATCTTTATGCCGGGCCAGTTTATCCTGTTTGCCTTTTTTATTACGAAGGCGGCGGAGTGGCTGAGTCGCCGCGGTCATATTGGTGGCGTGACTCAGTACGTGCTATATTATATCTCAGGTCTGGTGATTGTCGCGCTTCTGCTGGCAAGTGTGGGACAACTGGTGGATCTTAATCGTGGAAATTATGGTGATGGCAATCTTTCTTATCCCTACTATAACGATTTAAGCTCTATCGAGTATGCTATGACGGCGGCGGATGCGCTGGCTCAGCAGCAGCATCTCCATCATGTGTATATTTCAACGGATGATACGCAGACGGCCTATCAATACTTCTCTGAACGTATGCATACGCCGACGACGCTTTTTGATAAACGCCATTGTATGGTCTTGCCAGATCCTGCTGCTGGACCGGCTGTAATGCTGGTTGGACCGTATAATACGATTACGAATGATCTGCTTGCCCATTATGCAAAGGCCACGCTGGTAAGTATGCCGCCGCGCCGGGGCGGCGATCCGTATCGTCTCTATATTGTGAATGGATTACCTGCGACGGTCTCAGTGCCTGCCCCTGAGCATACTTTTACTGGAAATCTACGCTTGCTTGATGCGCAAGCGCAGACGATGTACCTGGGAAAGGCTCAGCGTTTGATTACGCGCTGGCAGTTGCTTCGCTCAGGTGCCCCATCCTCGCGTGTCTCGTATAACTATCATTTTATTGTTTCTACACCTGGTCTTTCTAGAGAGGTAGCACAGGGAACCTGTTTCCTGACTGCTTTGAATGCCGGAGATCAGGTGATTATGGCTCTCTCACAATATGTGGCGAATCCCTTACCAATGCCACTTTTGTTGCGTGTAAATTATCAGGAGATTCATCCTTCCAATCTGATGGTTGGGCCATTTACTTTTGAGACGATCAGAGACGTAGGGACTCAAGTTCGTCAACTCGTTACAGGGCAGGGCAAAGAGAGTATCTCTCTTGCTTTGTCTTCGTAGCTCTCTCTTGCTTGCCTGGCTTGCTTATCTGTACCTTCAGACAGAACAGTGCTATACTGAATAGCATAGTAAATTTATCTTTGGAGATACAGCATAAAGAAGGCCAGCTATGGAGAGAGTAAAACGTTTATGGCATTTGATTCCCCCCTGGGAGATGCCTTCTGATCCAGTGAAGGCGGTCTGGTGGTTTCTACATTGGTTGCTGAAACTCGTTGTGAATGCCTTCTGGCTGCCGATTATTGGCATGATCGCTTTTGAAGTTGTGGAAAATTGGCGCATAGCTGGTCCTTTCAATGGTATCGTGAGTGGCCTAGTGACACTGGTTGTTGGAGGAATCGTCTGGGCTGGGCTTTTTGGCATTCTCGTAGTGGTCAATCTCACGACAGGAGTCAAGCAAGTTATCTCCGAGGCCGCACGTATGCAGCAGACGCTGAGAGATCGCAATCCTTACTCTTCATTTATAAACACAAACCCTGTTGAGTCAGAGAGCCGTATTGTAGAAGGTTCAATCACTGATCTGGATGAAGAGCGCCGTAAACGCCGTTAGTGATGAGGCCTTATTCGTAAATAGCCAAGAAAATCCTGAAAGTATTCTATCTTAGAATACTTTCAGGATTTTCTTGTTGCCATGCTTGTAATGCCCAATCATCGGGTGTGGGTACATAGGAGAATAAGAACGTGCCATTTCCCGTGATATGATACGCGCCCAGGTTTGCAGGCAGAACCATTGTCTCGCCTCGTTGTAAATGCTCACTTTTCGTGAAGTCTTCGCCGTAGTGGACGTGAATCTCTGCTCCCAGGGAAGAGAGAATAATACAGCTCTTTTCAGTGCTCCCCTTGAAAATCCCTGCTTCGCTGCTTTGTTGCGGCAGGCGAATCTCGCGGGAAACAAAATATTTACAGGCTACCAGGCAACGATCTTTATAGTTTTCTTCTGTAGGTAGTGAGACAGAGCAGACCTTGACCTGTTTGGGAACAGTATAGTGAGAGACATCCAGCGATTTCTCGATATGGAGCTCTCGTGGTTTGCCAGAAGCCGATAGCCGCCCGTAGTCGTACATACGATAGGTGACATCAGAATATTCTTGCAATTCGTAGAGCAGAATCCCGCCGCCAATCGCATGGACTGTCCCCGCTGGAACGAAAATAATATCTCCTGCTTTGACTGTCTCTTCGTGTAGAAGTGTTTCCAGCGTCACTGTCTCTATTGCCTGTTTGACGGCGGCGCGATTCGTGGGAGCTTTAAAGCCATAGACAATCGTTGCACCTGGATCGGCGGCCAGGATATACCAAAATTCTGTCTTGCCCAGTTTGCCGCCTTCATGTTCTGCGGCATAGTGATCTTTGGGATGGACCTGGACGGAGAGTTGCGCGTTCGCATCTATGAATTTTGCAAGCAAAGGGAAGCGTTCGCCAAAGATCGCGAGAACCTGTTCGCCAAGAAAATGCACGCCCTGTTCTTGGACGATTGTACCCAGACTTTTCCCTTCATACCAACCGTTTTGGACTCGTGTATTGATCTCAGTCTCCCAGGCTTCTCCGATAGCAATGTATCTTCCTGTGGGAGAAACTTCCAGCCGTGGCGCTCTAAGTTTCGTCCCCCCCAGAGGGTTTCGTGGAGAGATGCCTGTAGCCGAATGGGATAACTATACTGCAAAATTTTTGACTCCTACAATTACGCTAATTTCTAGTCCTGGATATAAGTATACATCCAGGAAAAAGTGAGAGGTCTGCTTAATTACTAAGCAAGACCCCTTCTATCTGACGGCGCAACTTATCGCGCATCATAATACCTTTGATCCGATAGATTTCATTGCCGTTTTTGAAAAAAACTAGCGTAGGTATTGCATCAACATTCAATTGTTTGGTTAGATCTGCCTGTTCATCGACGTTCACACGGGCAAACGTGATGCGCTCCTGATATTCTCTATTGAGAGCTTCGATCTCTGGAATCTGAATATCACAGGATGTGCTGCCTTCTTTATAGAAAAGAACCAGGACTGTCTGTGCCGCGGTTGTCACTTTTGCGGCAAAATTTGCTTCTGTTATTTGTGTAAAGGTCTCTACCATATCGTCCTCTTGTAATATGCAAAACATGCTTTCTCAAAAGGTATCACTCAGGCCTAAGTGTTGTCAAGCAAACTTCATCCATGAGCTTGCAGTCTTTCAAACCTCATCCACGTTAGTCTCTCTTATGCTACTTCACTGCGAGCAGGGCCTCGGCGTCTTCAATCAGATAGCGGTACCCTTGTTCGGTGAGAAACAGTTGCCGATTGGCGGAGAACTCCTGGTCTCTGGTATCGCGTGTTACCACTGTGTAGAAGTAGGCCATCCCGCCGTCGCTTTTAGGCCGGAGAATGCGTCCCAGACGCTGAGCCTCTTCCTGGCGTGAACCAAAGGTTCCTGAGACCTGGATGGCGACATTTGCATCTGGCAGATCGATAGCGAAGTTTGCGACTTTACTGACGACCATGCGTTTAATCTCGCCCTGACGGAACTGATCATAGAGCTTTGCGCGCTGAGCATTCGAGGTGCGCCCTGTTAAAAGCGGCGCGTGCAATTCTTCTGAAAGCTCTTTCAACTGATCAATGTATTGACCAATAACCAGAACCTGGTCTTCTTGATGGCGTTCTGTCAAGTGACGTACGATATCTAGCTTGGCAGAACTTTCAGCGGCAAGGCGATATTTTTCGCGTTCTTCGGCCATTGCATAGTTCATCTGCTCATCTTCGCTCAGGCTCACACGTATCTCGTGACATTCGGCTGTAGCGATCCAGCCCTGCTGTTCAAGCTCACGCCACGGCACATCATATTTCTTTGGGCCGATGAGACTGAACACATCAGCTTCTCGCCCATCTTCGCGCACCAGGGTCGCAGTCAGACCTAAGCGACGACGCGCCTGAATTTCGGCAGTGACGCGGAAAACTGGAGCAGGCAGCAAGTGCACTTCATCATAAATGATAAGTCCCCAGTCGTAGCTGGTGAAAAGTGAGAAGTGAGGGAAGTAGGAGACATCGTCTGCATCCTGCCCGTTGTTGCTGTTGCCACGCCGATAGGTGAGAATCTGGTAGGTGCTCACGGTAATAGGCGCAATATCTTTGTGCTCTCCAGTGTATTCGCCAACCATCTCCGGGGGAATATCGGTCTTATCCAGGATTTCAGTAATCCATTGGCGTACAGCTATCGTGTTTGGTGTTAAGATCAAGGTTGCTCTTTGGACATTTGCAATAGTGGAGAGACCGACAATCGTTTTTCCAGCTCCGCATGGCAGGACAACAACGCCACTTCCACCACTGAGGGCACCACCAGCGTAAAAGGCGGCGGCGGCGGCAGACTGATAGCCACGAGGCAGAAAGGGCTTCCCTTGTAGGGTTTCAGCAAGCAGCTTTACGGGAAGTGGAGAACCATCAGTATAGCCAGCCAGATCTTCTGCTGGAAAACCAATATGGATCAACGCCTGTTTAATATGACCGCGGCGAGCTGGATCAACTTCTATTCGTTGCGTATCCAGGCGCTTAATTAAGTAGGGTTGTGTACGTTTATGTTGCATGACTTCAGTGATTAAGGCGGCATCGTCTGAGTGTAGTATCAGGCGTTCGCCGTCTTTTATCAACTTGATGCGTCCGTAGCGTTTAATGTATTCGCGAATCTCGACAGTAATATTGCCTGGTATTGCATATTTGCTATACTGATTGAGAATCTGGAGAATATCTTCTGCTTTCATTCCGCCTGCCGCAGCGTTCCAGAGAGAGAGAGGCGAGAGGCGATAGGTATGAATATGTTCAGGTGATTTTTCTAGTTCGGCGAATTGAGCCAGTGCGTCACGGGCTTCTGCATGTAATGGGTGGTCGACTTCTAGCAGGATAGTACGATCACTTTGTACAATTAATGGGTTACTGGGATTCATCTGTTACACTCCGGGCATTTCTGCCCACGTCCTCACATACTTTACAATCGTGTTTACCGCTGCCTCTTCATAGCCTTTCATAAGATGCCGCGCACCTACAATAACTTTGATGCCCTTTGGCCCCTGTTGCTGCTCGGCAAATGGCTCTAGTTTATAAAGTGGGCAGACCTCATCAAATTCGCCGGTCACGAATAGCTTTGGCCGCTCAAATGGGCGGGGAAAGCCACTTGCTGCACGGAAAAGAGGTAGGCTGACAGCGACAATTGTGCGTATTCTATTGTCAAAAGGGGCATAGAGAAAGGTAATGTATGCGCCGAAGCTGTGGCCGATGACACAGACCTTTCCTGGATTGATGCCTGGTTGTGTCAGGACGGTGTCAAGGGCACCAGCCAGGTCCAACGGCTCCATACGTCCATCTGTTTGCTGGCCCTGACTTTTGCCAACTCCTCGAAAATTAAAACGTAAAGCGACCATGCCTTCTTGTGCCAATCTCTTTGCCAGTGCTACCGTAAGTGTATCATTCATATCACTACTTGCTGGCTGGGGATGGCAGAGTACAATGACTGGTGCTTGTTTAATATGCGCCGGGAGATGCACAACACCTTCTAAAAGAAATGCTGGCTGTCCTTTACTTTGAAAAGTAATGGGTCGTTCAGCGATTGCCGATGAGGTCATTTTCTGCCCTTCTGCTACCATTTTGTTTGCAATGTATTTCTTATCTTATCTCAGGAACTCTCATACGTCAAATTTCCTTGAATGGGCATTTTTTTGTCCCATTTCAGCGAGTGTAATGCGCATTTCTGTCCCGAATGGCTATCCATATGTCCTGCTTTATAGATTTTCTGTGATTTTTCACGAACATTGTGAAATTGCGTGACAAAACCTTTGCATGTTCGGAGAAGAATGTTATACTGAGTAAGACATATGTGAGCCAAATTTTCGCGGTCCCTATGTTGGAACGTGAACGATTCCTAACCCTGAGATATATTTTTTATCTTTGGTGCTCTCAGCTACTTACCGGATGAGGGCACGCACTCTATGCGGGGCAATGAAGGATAGGGGCATGTGCCAGGCCTTTATTTCTAGCCTTTACTTCTTCTAAGCCTCCAACCTGTACGATATCCTTCGGGGGAATGGATCTCGTTGGGGTATTGCTCTCTTGTCCATAAGGGTAATTAAGATGCTTTTGCCTTTTCTCTGTATCTCTCTGATTGTGCACGGATTACATCAGAAGTATTTTCTTTATATGATGTATATCAAGTAGATTGTGCAGAACTTGCATAATATATCTGAACGTTGTATTGTAGTATACAGAGGAAGGATCTTGACGAATGCAGATGGCTCTCATTTGGTAGCTCTCTATCGATGCTTTCTCTGATTGTGGCAGAAATGGTTGTTATGAGGTAAGATAGATGTTTGATAGTAATATGTAGAGGCAGGAGCACGCATGTCCAGCATTTTAGTGGTCGAGAGTGAGGGTATAATCTCTAGGTTGCTGCGCGAATCTCTAGGGATTGATGGTTTTCAGACTGTTATGGTCCTCAATGGCGAAGATGCTGTACAGTTTGCTTTACGAGAAGTTCCTCACCTCGTTATTCTCGATTTCTCTCTGACTGAGTTAGACGGGTATGAGGTGATACACCGTTTACGAAACCATCCTAGCAGTGCCCATATTCCTATTCTGGTCGTCAGTCCTACGCAGTCGATCGCAGAAAAGGTTCGTGCCTACGATTTTGGTGTGGATAGTTACATTACTAAGCCTTTCAATGCGGCAGACCTGCTTGCTCAGGTACGTCGTCAACTGCGCCGTTTGCAGCAGAGTACGTTATCTCCTCTGACACTGTTGCCCGGTGGTGTGCAACTGGAACGCGCCATTGATGCAAAGATGCATGGGGTTGAGCCCTGGAGTGTCCTTTATTTAGATCTCAATAATTTCAAAGCCTTCAATGATGTCTATGGCTTTATTGCCGGAAACGACATGATTCTGCTGGTGAGCGCGATCAGCCAGAGGGTAGTATACGAATATGGCAATACAGGTGACTTTGTTGGCCATATTGGCGGTGATGATTTTGTCATTGTGACAACCCCTGAGCGTTCGCGTAGCATTTGTCGTCACATTCTTGAACGCTATAAAGACCAGAGCGCTATTTTGTATTTGCCGGAGGATCTAGAGCGTGGCACGATTAGTGGCCTGGATCGTAAGGGACGTCCTTACCAGTTTCCCCTCGTCTCCCTCTCTATTGGAGTGGTAAGCAGCCAGGTCTGTTCTCAGAACATCTCTGAGCTAGGTTCTCTCGTTGCAGAGGCGAAACGTTGTGCCAAGCAATCCTCAAACAATGTCTACTATATTTCTTCTCTCAGGAAAGCCGTCATCCACGAACCGCCCCCCTCTCCGCTCCATGTGATGAATTATTTAGGGCGGAGCCTCTGGCGTTTCTCGAAAGAAGATGCGTTGGCCGAGTTTAAGTAAAAAGCTGCGTAGATCCTTTCTTGATAGCACGTCATGGACGAAGCTTGCTTTCTGGCAACTTTGCTCGTGATGTGCTATAACTGTGCAGATGACACTAATTTGAAAGGCTGGAATAGTTACGAACTCAGATAGACAGATCCCAACCGAACACTCCTTAGAGGAGAATCTGCTGGAAGTGCAGGCGCAGGAAGCTCATAGGCTCGCCTTGCGTGAGAATGCCAAACGTGTCCTACGTGATAGTGGTCTGGCAGAGATATTCCAGGCGATCAACAAAAACCTGTTAAAGGGGCGTGGTCGCTTTGAGGAATACGATACAATGGTCCTTTTTAAATGGGGCAGAGGGTATACCATGCGGCACATCTGGGTTGAAGTTGAGGGCAATGTGCTTCGCTTCCGCCTGGCTCCTCACCGGAAATGTAGCGCTGCTGCACCCATTTGTGATGGGGAATATCATACCTTTACCAGCGCTATGTGGTTAGACCATCAGTTACTTCAGTCCGAAGTAAAACGCTATTATGATCGCCCGGTTGCTGAAACTTCTTCGGATTAAGAGGTCGTCAGATTTTGCCTGGTACATTTCCACTTGACCTTTTCGGGTTTCGTAGATAGACTACCCTTGCTGAGGCGGCGGGAGTATCTGGCCTTTCTCGACCCGCTTGAGGGTACTGAAAAAATTAACATGGTTCAAGGGAGAGCGTGCGTGAACTGCTCATCGTATGAAGAAAAGCATTGAGACGTTGATAGAGAGGGTAGGTATAAAACCGTTCCCGATCTCGTTCGCTTCCCCAACCAAAGAACGTCAATAGGACGAGGCCGTGAAGATAATCTCTCTCTCTCTGCTGTGTCTCTTCGGCTGGCTCATACTTCGTTATAGGAATATGCTCTTCGTGGACGCCACGAGCGAAGAAGGCATAGGCAAGCGGTGTATCGCCGATCTGTTGGCTGAGGCTTTTAAGCCAGAGCTGTTGTGCCTGTTCTATTTTGTCAGGACGTACTGTAGAGAATTGTAGGGTGATAACGCCAGGTGAGGTCGCGGGGCGAATATATCCCCAGAGATAATGGAAGAACCATTGCTCAGGCTCTCCTGCCAGTTGTTGACCGGCTGATTGTAGCAACAGTTGTCGGGGATTGTGGCGTTCCTGGGCGTTGTGCCAGCTCTCCTCATTGTCCCACGTGCTGAGTAGAGCATAATACGTTTCTTTCCCTCGGCTTTGATAGCATTGGATATCGATGAGTCCAATGGCAGGGCGCACTGTTTCTGCAACCGTGCGGACGCGTGTTGCTGCTTCGGGATCGTGTTCAGTGCTGCTAGATTGAGCCAGGGTGACTACTAGTAGTTCCATGAGAGAATAGTGTGCCGCCTTCTATCTTTGATTGAACCTTTGTTGCTCAAGTTGTGCTAGCATAGCATACGGTGAGTGGCTCTGCAAGAGAGAGCGTATCCAAATATCCAAAGGAAGGGTCTGATGTTAGATGAATTTTCGTTAATTACGCGTCTGACGCAATCTCTCCCCACTCATGCCGATGTCGTGCTGGGAGTAGGGGATGACTGCGCTATTCTTGATCTCAACGCGGATACCGTATTGCTTACAACGTGTGATAGCCAGGTTGAGGGTGTACATTTTGCCTTCGAGACCGCCAGTCCAGAACAGATTGGCCGCAAGGCGCTCGCTGTGAATTTGAGCGATATTGCTGCAATGGGTGGCAGGCCGCGTTTTGCCCTGATCTCGCTGATTCTCCCGAAGCACTTTTCGCTGGATTTGCTAGAAGGTATTTATGCAGGATTGCGGCAGGAAGCTGAAACCTTTGCAACAGCGATTGTTGGTGGCAATATTGCCAGCGCCGGAAAATCGGAACAGCTTGTGCTGGATATTACAGTAGTGGGAACGGCCTTGCGTAATGCTGTCTTGACACGCGCTGGTGCGCGGGTTGGCGATATTCTCTGTGTCACAGGCCATCCAGGCGATTCTGCTGCTGGATTGCATACACTTCTGCATCCTCTTTCTGTATCCTCTTCTCCTGAGAGAATAGCAGCGATAAAAAGTGTCCAGGCGGCTCACCGAACTCCTCAGCCTCGTGTGCGCGAGGGAGAAGTGCTGGCGCGTATTGGACCGGGAGTGGTGACTGCGCTCATTGATAGTAGCGATGGTCTGAGTGGTGATCTTGGGCATATCTGTGAACGGAGCCATACTGGTGCGCGTATTGATGTTGCCGCGTTACCTTTTTCCTCCTCTCTTCTGGCGATAGCGGCTGAGGTAAAGTATGATCCCCTACTCTGGGCATTACATGGTGGAGAAGATTACGAACTCCTCTTCACTGTTGCACCTGAGCATGTACAACGGGTGTGCGCACTGGTAGTGCAAGCAACAGGTACTCCTGTCACGCCTATCGGCAGGATTCTTCCTGCCGAAGAAGGTTTGCAACTCCTTTTTGCTGATGGGCATAGTGAATCTCTACCAATCAAAAGCTGGAATTATTTATCCCAGGGAGAGTAATATATCGGCAGAATGAAAGGGTTCTTAAGGGATATTGAGAGAGGATAAGCAGGAGAGCGGGAAGGCGGAGATAAACTCCGCCCCTACGAGATATCTGAGTTAACTTTCGATTTGAAAACTGCCATCTTGTTGAATACCAAGAATGACCGGAACAACCTGAGTACTGGTGATGACATCGTCCCAATGCAGGAAGAGAGCGATAGGACAACTGACACCGGTGAAATGTTGCGAACTCATCTTTTTGACGAGTTGAGCGCGTGAGGGAAGCTGTTTCTCGTCGCTAATGGCACCGATGCTGTTTGTGATAATCTTGATTCCATCGGCGAAGAAGAGCGCTCCCTGGTCAAGAGCAGCCGCGCCACTGCAAAAGCTCCCGGCGGTAGCGAAAGAGGTGCAGAAGCTAGAATAAAACTGTTTCTGCCAATCGCTCGTAGCAGTGGGAGGTCTGGCCGCTGAAGATTGAGCAATATAGATGCGTGGCAGGGCCAGTTGTTGCTGGCGGGACCATTGAACCAGGCCTTGAAGCGCGGCGGGCTGAATGATCTCTCCACCAAGCATCACAATAGGTTGCTGATTCTGCGGCAGCCTGGCAATAGCCTGCGTGAGTGATAAAACGTCATTCGTGAGCAAGGGAGCGAAGATAATATCTGGACGAGGTTGAGCATTCAATGCATCGTTTAATCCCGCCAGCAGATCTTCGCGGGATGCCTGGGGACGGCCATTTGCATCTAAAAGACCGCTTGCCACTGCGGCCTCCTGCGCGACAATATGCGCCGTTTTGAACTGGCTGAAACGCGCTTCAAATCCGTCTGCGGCCCCTTTAGAAGAGGGATTGCTTGGATCATAGATCACAGCAGCGTTTCTGACATGTAACTGGTTATAGGCATAGTTTGCGCCCAGCGTGCTTTGTGCTGATTTGTCGGGTGAGAAGCGCACAAAAGAGAAGCCGGGTGTGCAATGGCGATACATAGAAGTTTGTGAGAGAAGATCGATAATGAAAAGGCCCGTAGCAGTCGGTGCGATTAAAGGCACACCGGCGCGGCAGAGGACAGGGAGTACAACCTGTACCAGGCTGCTTGGTCCCAGGCCGAGAACCGACATCAGGGGATGAGAACCGCTGGCCAGAAGTCCAAAGCTGCTAAGATCCCTGGTTCCTGGATTGGCGAGGGCCGCAATCGTATTAGCGAGCTGTACCGCTCCCTGTTCAACGCCCGTGCTGTTTGCAAGCACCAGGTAGATAAGTGGAGCGCCAGTCTGTTGCATCTGCTGTGCGTTATATTGTTGTTGGGCAATATAGGCACCCACGAGTTCCTGCGTGTAAGCGGCATAGAGAATATGGCGATCCGTGCCCCCTTGTGGATTAGCGTTCCCTGGACCACTATCGAAGGCTGCGATCACTAGATTATAAGGTCGTCCTGACTGACGCACATGGAGATTCTCGCGGTAGATCGCCGCTTCCGCTCCATTACAGCCAGTCGTATCGGTCAATGCAGCGTTGCTAGCTTCAGTAAGTAAGGTATCAGCCTTATTTCCCGCACCACCTGTACCATCCTGCATCGCCTGAGCCGCCTGGCGTTTCAGACGATAGCCAGTAGCATTGCACGCATCATAGATCTTCAATCCGTCGCTCAAGCCGATATCATCGGGTGTTGGTATCGTGCGCACATGAAGGATAGGATGATAAATAGATTTATAGATGTTGATGCCAGCGTATGTGCTAAGGAAGCCTACAAGCAGCATAAGAATCAGCATACCGTAGGCCAGAGCCATAGGGCGCATAGGGACCTGGCCGCCTCGGAAAAAGCCAGAAAGAGACCACCAGATAGCGCTAAAAGGGTCATTCACAAGGCGGCGGCGATACTTACGCGTCGCCTTTGCTTCCTGGCGAAAGAGATCGAGCAGTACCAGGCAACCATTTTCACAGGTCAGCAAATGTTCTTGTACATCTGGGTAGAGGAGCGAAACATTCTGACCGCTATCAAGAGCCTCTGCATATTCCGGCAGCAGTTTGCGACATTCCTGGCAATCGCCGCTAGCAGGAGAACTCCTGAGAAGTTCATCTTGAGGGATATTGGCAGAGCTATACTGGGATTGCTGGCGTCCGGGCTGGTTTTCGGGGCCATCTGGCGAAATTGGAGGATGGTCCAATGTTGAGGCTGATTGAGAAAGATACGGGATAGTGCGTAGCTCTGATCCGACAGTCATAGAGGGAGAACCCTCAAAGAGTGTCTGGAGACCAGTCTCAGGAGAACTTGAGTTATGTGCTGCCGATGTCTCGTTCAGTCGCCGCAGCTTCTTTTTCTTGCGTTGCACTGTATTACTGGTAGATACAAGAGGTGTTGAGTCAGCGATGCAGCGCACGCAGGAAGCTATATGTTGTTGAGCCGCCTCCACCGCCTCTTCGGGAACCGCCTCCGGGTCCTGCTCATATTCTGCCAGGACGGAACGGGCAAATGCACATGCCGGTAGTAATCGTTCTTCCGTTGCCATTGCAGCCTCTACCTAAAAAAGGAAATAATAATAATAAAGAAAATACATACTTCATAAAAAAAGAAAAAAAGTTATCCGCGCGAGAAAGTGCGCAGAGCATACATCACCTGTTGCTCTAGCGTCATGCCCTGGTCCTGGGGAATCTTGACGATAGCGGCCTGTGCTTCGGCGTTACTATAGCCAAGTCCAATCAAGGCTTCCAGGACTTCTGCCTGAATGTGGCCCGTCTGAGACACGCTGGCGGGGGAGCCGCCGAGGGCGGCAAGCGTCGGTAACTTCCCCTTCAGTTCAAGGATGAGCCGAGCGGCCAGGCGTTTGCCGACGCCGGGAGCCAGGCCCAGGCGTTGCTGATCTTCATCGGCAATTGCTTTGAACAGCGTTGGTGCATCCATGACAGAAAGCAGAGCCAGAGCAACTTTTGGACCTACGCCACTGACGCCAATGAGTTGTTCAAAAGCGTCCCGGTCTGTTTCAGCAAGAAAGCCGTAGAGAGCCACACCATCCTCACGCATATGAAAGTGGGTAAAGAGCGAGACGGCCATCTCTGGTTCATGCAGACGGCTAAGCGTTGAGGCGGGGGCGAAGACGCGAATGCTAAAGCCGCCGACGCGGAGAATAACCTGATCGCTGCGGCAACTTTCCAGGGTACCGTGAATACTTGTAATCATCGCTCCAAAAATTTCCTCTTTTCTGCACTAGTAGCAGTAACGCCTATTGCCTGGGATGGGTAACTTTTTACCCATTTGGGGGGATAGAAAGTGTGTACTTCCGGCTACACGCCCATAAGATTATGCGCATAAGGGGCAGTATTTAAATGACAAATTGCCACAGCAGCGGCATCAGCGGCATCATCTGGTTTAGGAATTGCTTTTAAACTGAGCAGGATGCGTACCATCTCCCCTACCTGATTCTTATCAGCCCCGCCATAACCGGTAACCGCCTGTTTTACCTGTTTAGGGGTATATTCAGCCACTGAGAGGCCGCCGTTTGCCAGAGCCAGCATCGCCACACCGCGTGCGTGACCAACCGTCATGGCAGTACGAGCATTTTTAGCGAAGAATAACTCTTCCATTGCAGCTTCATTTGGTTTATAAGTAGCAATAACCTGACTTAGTCCTTCATAAATACATTGTAAGCGTTGGGCAAGAAGCATCTTTGACGAGGTTGTGATCACATCACAGGTCAGCATTTTCAACTGATTGCCCTGTGCCATCACAACAGCATAGCCAACAATAGCCGTTCCCGGATCAATCCCCAGAGCGATACGCGGGGGACGAGGAGCAGGGAGATGTTGCATAGTGTCCTTCTTCCTTGTCCTTACCAGAGCACACAACAGGCGCAATACAGAAAGAGCTCTGTCTGCGCCTGCACGATTTTCTAGCGCCTCCGGACCTGGTAGTATATGAGCCATTAGCCCTGATAGGAGGCGGCGAAGTCCTCTGGGAAGTCGGCATTCGTGTACACATTCTGCACATCATCCAGATCTTCAAGCCTTTCAATCAGGCGAATGGCCTGGTGAGCCGCTTTTTCATCGCTCAGATCAACCCGTGTCTTCGGCACCATCGTCGTCTCGGCCTTAACGACCTTATACTTATTCCCTTCGAGGGCCTGGCGTACATTCTCCATTTCGGAAGGATCGGTATAGATAGTAAGTGTCTCGTCATCGGCCCCTACGGGTTCCACATCGTCGGCCCCCATATCCAGGGCCTCAAGGGAGAGTTCATCGGGATCATGACCAGCCAGTTCGACCTCGATAACACCCTTTGACTCAAATAACCAGTCGACGCAGCCATTCTCGCCCATATTTCCGGCATTGCGATTGAAGGCATTGCGGACCTCGGCGACGGTGCGATTGCGGTTCTCCGTCAGCGTCTGGACCAGAATGGCAGTCCCGGCGGGACCATAGCCCTCATACGTAATCTCCTCAAGATTTATCCCTTCGGAGCCGACGAGGACGCGTTTGATAGTGCGTTCAATATTATCCATCGGCATATTCGCGTCGCGAGCACGTTGAATCGCCATACGTAAGCGAAAGTTCGCATCAGGATCGCCGCCGCCACCTTCGCGAACAGCGACAACAATCTCGCGTCCCAGGCGGGTAAAGAGTTGTCCACGGCGTGCATCATTGACGCCTTTTGATGGGCAAATCTGTGCCCATTTTGAATGACCTGACATAGCGTTTGCTCCCCTAGTCTGTTCAACTTTGCACCATCTCGATGACGCGTAGCCAGGTGCCCGTCGTCATCGCAATGCATGGCTAACTACCTGCAAAGAAGTGTATAAAATATGCAGTCTGCATAGACCTACGCTTGTGCAGTAAAGTGATTTTGGGGCTATTGTAACACGAACCGATATCGAGCGTCGAGTGGGCGCTCTCTCTTTAAAAGGGAGAGGAGAAGGAAGCCGATGGAATGATCAAAGGCAAGATTTGAGATGTCGATTTTGATATAATTAGCTATCATAGCTTATAATCAGCTAAGAATGCTCAACAGAAAATAGATTTTTTGGAAATAGAGTATGGTTGAGAAGAGGAAGAGGCAGCATGTCTTTAGCATTGTGGTCAGAGGAAGAGTTTGCAAATCCAATGCCCGGCATAGCGGATACATTTGCAGATACTAGCCGCATAATAGCCCATGTAGGAGATGCAAGCGAATTTTTACTTACGCTTCCTTCTGGATTGGCAAAATTAATTATCACGTCTCCACCTTACAATATAGGTAAGGCATATGAAGTAAAGACTACTATATATGAGTATTTACAAGTAGCAAAAGAAGATAATAGATGAGTTAATAAGGGTGTTGCATCCTAATGGGAGTATTTGCTGGCAAGTCGGAAATTATGTTGAAGATGGAGAAGTTTTTCCTCTAGATATACTTTACTATGCTCTTTTTAAAGAGAAAGGTTTAAAATTAAGGAATAGGATTGTATGGCGGTATAATCATGGTCTACACATGTCTAGAAGGTTTTCTGGGCGCTATGAGACTATATTATGGTTTACGAAAAGCGACGATTATTTATTTAACCTCGATTTGGTGCGTATACCATCGAAGTATCCAGGGAAGAGGAATTATAAGGGGCCGAATAAAGGGAAGCCATCGGGCAATCCTTTGGGGAAAAACCCAGCAGATATTTGGGAGATTGTAGCAGAGCAGTGGCAGGAGGAGATATGGGAAATTCCCCAGGTCAAAGCTGCTCATCCTGAGAAAACGGTACATCCAGCCCAATATCCAATTGAGCTTGTTGAGCGTTGTGTTCTGGCGCTGACCCAGGAGGAGGATTGGGTTTTAGATCCATATTGTGGTGTTGGCTCATCTCTTATTGCAGGGTTAAAACAAGGCCGCAAAGTGATTGGTTGTGACAAGGAGGCAGATTACATCGGTATTGCAAAAGAGCGAATTAAGGCTTTCTATCAGGGAAATTTACCAATGCGGCCAATAGAGAGAGAATTGTATGCACCTCAAGGAAAAGTTTCCAAAGTACCGGAAGAATGGAAAACCGGAGATATTAAACATGTCTATGATAATTATTTCAGATCATAACGCAAAACGAGCATATCACGGAGCACAATCCCATGCTCTGATATCGGTGGCTGAATATACGCAAAAAAGTCACGCCTGATTTCAAACATACGAAAGCCACATTTTTGGTAGAAAGCGATATTTTCAAGAGCAGCATTTGCCGTCCCAACCAAAAGCGAATGTCCTCGATGCTTGTGCAATTCCTCCTGTAGAGTATGAATAATCTGCTTTCCATAGCCACGCCCACGCAAATCGGGAGCCACTGCGATATACACGATCTCGCTGGGTTTGTCCTCCTCCCAGCGTACTACGGCAGCTCCAGCAAGTTGACCATCTAACCAGGATGCATAAGTAGTACAGGTTGGATCGAGGAGGGTAGCACGAAGGCGTTCCTCGCCTTCCTCAGCATCTGAAAGTATCGGAAGCAAAAACATTGCCTCTGGGTGAGAAACCTGTTCAGTGATTAAAGGCACAGTGCTCCTCCCTCTGCATTTGGAACGTTTTGGAATATAATTTGATTTTCTCTGCTCATATCTCATTTTAGCTGATTGTTTGTAGTGGAACAAGGAGGAATTATTCATTAAGGTATGGGTATATTCAGCTCAGGTTCCAATAAAGCTTGCTAACCAGATTATTTTTGTTTGTCTAACCATGCTTTGAGCAACTCATTTACTAATTTTGGTTGTTCTCTCATCACATAATGTCCTGCATCAGGTATGATATGGAGGTCTGAGCTGGAAATGTGTTGGTGAAGGTACGTGACTGTATTTGGGTGGGGTGAGTCGGTCTGCTGCGCCACAGATAATCAGGGTTGGCAGAGATATTTCGTATAGTCTCTCGGTAACGTCAAACTGGTTGCAGGCGGCGAGGTCGCGGTAGAGTAGGGAAGAGGAGGAAGGGGATGTTGTCTTGTTCCTGAATGATTTGCTGCGCGATGGTTTCCTGGTTTGTGGGGAGAACGGCTATTGTTGTGAGATATTGTTGGGCCTGTGTGGGAGCCAGGCGCGTTTCTTCTAGCAGAGAGGGCAAAACGCGCAAACGAGCGCCTGTACCTATGAGGATTAAGCCACCAAGATCTTTGCCGTATGTGAGGGCGAGCAAGAGAGCAATCGCACCGCCGAGAGAGTGACCAACAATGATTGGCCGTTCCATCTGAAAATCGCTTCTTATAGCCTTATAAATTGCGCGGGCATATTCCGTAACGGTGGTTTCTGGGGGTAGGATATCAGGGCGGAGGCCATGACCGGGAAGATCGACGGCTCTCTGCATGAAAAGAGGGAAACTGGCGCAGGTAAGCCATCTGGTGATGCCAGATGTGGGCCGAGTCTCCTGAACCGTGGATAAAGATGAGATTCTTGTTGCATCTGACTTTCCTCTTTTCTAGAACCAGTTTTGTTTGTTGTGGGAAAAGATTATGTCGCGATCTTACCCTCTATTATAATAGATATTTTTGATTTTGTTTTTATGGCAATTTTGCATTTAAGACGATAGATACTTCTTTCTAAAATTTGGATTTATCATATGAGAAATTTGTATATTACCTGAAATATTTTCTAGGCGTGCCTCATCCTACTCCTTTGCGCTACATAGCGTCTTGCATATAATAGACTTTCTGAGTAAAATTATCTTAATAGAGTAAGAAGTACTTCCATCTTTAAAAGACATCTCATTAATCAAGGAAGGTTGGTAGGATATCTTGACTCAGGTAGCTCCCATTGAACAGCTCTCTCACATTTTTGAGCAGAAGCTCCCCACGGCCCCGGATGCCTCGTACATAGACGCGCTTTGCGCACGTTGGCAAGTGCCTGCGATCCAGGCAGGATTTCTCCCTCTGGCAGGTGTGGTCAACGTGAGTGAATTGCCTCGCACTTATACTATCCATCCGCTTGAATACTGGCACATTGAACGCATCAGTATGCGCGAACTTCACCGTTTTGCCGTTCCGCAAGTGGCCTGCGAGAAACTCAATCGTGCTTATGAAGCCAGCATGCCGGTGAAATGGCTTCTCTGGGCCGAGCAGCATGTTACCCCACCCGAGGTTGAATACCGTCGGAAGACGAAGATTAGAATATACTCTGATCCTGCCTTGATCGCCCTCATAAAAGGTGGAAATGACATTGGTATTCCCTATCTCGTTCACTGCTGGCTGCACGAATAGAGGATACCTCATGGGAGAAGACGAGTTTGACTTTGCAGGACAAAATTCCCGCTGAACTTCTGGAAGTCAGCGGGAAGGTTACCCCTTTGGACTACGAAACACGATTGCGACAAAAGGGACATGCAAAGATGAGGCCACCTGATCTAGAAGGTCTCTTCAAAGCACTTGCCACTGAGTATGTTCCCAAGCGTGTAGTTCACTTACCACCAGAGATTGTGACAATAAATATCACGGATCTTATATTTGGTTTCGGTAGCTGCCTGCTCATTGTCTTGCTGTATGCAATAGTTGTCATTGGTCTTGGCTTAGTTCTACCCTATATGGATCTGAGTTCCTTTGAAGTGAAGATGCAGTTGCGTCCAGGAGCTACTTGTACTATCACCGGAACACAAATCAATTCCTCCACCAATTCTTCTAATGGAGATACGACTTATTACCCAACGATATACTTTAACCTGCTCACCTCACGCAACGAGAGCTATAAAACAAGTGAGGTCCAACTTGTTGATTATTCGACCCAGGCTAATGCACAGGCGTACGCCTCCGATTTTCAGGTCGATCATTCCTACTCCTGCTGGTATAATCCTGCTAATCCTACTGAAGCTTCCTTCTTCGCGCCAATTATCGACGTTTGGGACTATATCGGGTTGGTTGTCAATGGTATCCTCTTTCTCGTCTGTGGGATTTCTACCGAATGTCCTGATCATTCGTGGTATTGTGAGACGTTATCACCATGCAGGTAAAGTATAGGGGAAAAAAGGTCTAGCTGAACTATCCGAATAAAGGACACCGTTTATGCATTCATTGAATGTGGCGGTGTGCTCTTATGCTGTGGTAAACTGATCCGAAAGAGGATGCAAGAAAGAGAAGCAGAGAAGAAGCAGGTACCATCTCTGTCTTTAAAAAAGGGAGAGAGGTTGATCTTAATCGAGCACAACAAAGATGGATGGAGATACGTAGTTAGTTATAGGTAGAGAGGTGCTTGATCGGTAGGGAGAAGAAGAGTGTGGGTACTGGGAAGAGTACAGCGCGCCAGGGATTAGGGCGCACAGGCGAACGGTTGGCGGCTGAACATTTGCAGGCTTGTGGCTATACTCTGGTGGTACGCAATTTTCGATGTTGCTATGGTGAGGTGGACCTGATTGTGGAGGATGGAGAGGACCTGGTTTTTGTAGAGGTCAAGACGCGCCGTGGCTCGGCCTTTGGCTTGCCGGAAGAGGCAGTGACCTGGCGCAAACAACAGAAGCTCATGCAGGTGGCCGTCTTCTATCTCGATCTACATGCATGTAGTGAACGCTCCTGGCGGATCGACGTTGTGGCCGTACAACTCAGCCCTACAGGAACGCTGGAAGAAATTCGCTACTATCAGCACGCAGTACGTGCGTAAAAACACAGAAAGCACGCTAAATAATATAATCTCTGGTGTCTTTATTGAATAGACCAGAGCTAAGGGAGGCAGATTATGGCCGATTTTGTAGAATCTGCGAAGAATTTTGTCAATTCCGCCGTCAGTCGCACCAGTTGGGAGGCGCAAAAGCAGTTGCGCCTGCGCGGCAAGCAGGGTGAGCTAGATAAACTTTTGGAGCAGCGCCAGCAGTTAATGAATGATTTGGGGCTGGTGGCAATGAATTTATATACGCAGGGAAAGCTCACGGATACACAACTCTCGCGTCTGTGCGCCAGTATTCTTGAATTGGACCATGATGCGAAGGCGCATGAGACCCAGCTGCAGGAGATAAAAAACGAGGCGTATCCTGCTGATCAGTTTGCGCCTGCGCCGACGATGGACTATACGCCGCCGCCCGCCTCGCCGCCGCCCGCCGCCCCAGGAGCGCCATCTCAGCCTATGGGAGCGCCAGGGCCGCAACTTCAGGGGACGCAGCTTTGCCCACAATGCCATAATCCGTTGCGACCAAATGCCTTATATTGTCGCACATGTGGGGCAAAAGTTCGTTAAGAACAGTCTATCGAGAGACCTTTCCAAAGAAGGTCTCTTTTTCTTTTTGATGCATTTATTTTACAGAGATAAGGGGTAGTGGGTGTTGCATGATAAGTAGTAAACTGATATGTTATAATAAAAAGCACCATTGCTTCAAAAAGAGCTCCTTTCAAGGAGCCAAAAACAATTAGTATGTGCGAAGGTAGTATCAGGAACATGCAAGAGGAAACGCTCAATATTATCAGTCATAGTCTTGCGCAGACGCAGCGTCTGAGTATGCGCATGGGCGAGCTACTGACAGGGGGAGAATTGCTCTTGCTTGATGGGCAAATGGGGACGGGGAAGACGACCTTTACGCAAGGGTTGGCGCAGGGTCTGGGTATTACCGCAGTGATCAGTAGCCCGACCTTTACGCTTTTGAAAGAGTATCTCGGTCAGCTTCGTCCAGATAGCTCCTCTCCAGATGCCAGACCTCGCCCCGGTCCGGCATTATACCATTTTGATCTTTACCGATTGGACGATCCAGAAGAGATTATTGAACTAGGTTTTGAGGATTATTTTTACAGCGATGGTGTCTGTGTCGTCGAATGGGCTGAGAAGGCGGACCTGCTCTGGCCACCTGAGCATTTACGCATTCGTATGAAGGTGATGAGTGAGACCAAGCGCGGTCTACTCTTTCTGGCAACTGGCGCTCGCTATTGTACATTGTTACGACAATTTCAGAAGAATACCTATGCTACTGCTAGCTCTTGATACATCAACACGCCAGGCCAGTGTTGCTCTCTCTACCGAAGACGCACTGCTTGGTGAATATACCTGGAATGCGGAAGGCAACCACAGCGTTGAGCTGTTGGAACATATTCAGCGTCTCTGTGCCGATGTGCATGTGACGTTGTCCCAGGTAGATGCAGTGATCGTCGCGATTGGGCCTGGATCATTCAATGGTGTGCGTGTGGCGCTGTCTGTGGCAAAATCGCTGGCGTTTGCGCTGCAAAAAAAGCTTATAGGGATAAGTACACTGGATTGTATTGCCGCGCAGCAGCAGCAGTGGCAAGGACCGATCTGTGCTCTGCTTGAGGCAGGCCGTGGGGAGTGCTACGCTGCTTGTTATGCATTTGAACCGGTGTATACAGAAGATCGCTTTGTCTCCTATCAGTCGCGACGGTTGAGCGACTATGTATTACTGTCTCCACCACAGATCGCCACTTATTTGCGGAAACATGCCTCAAGCCGATTTCCTGCTACCAGTACGTCGGCGCTCTGGCTCTTTAGTGGAGAGATCAGCGAGGCCTCGCGCCTGGCGCTGGTAAAGCTCTTCCCAGAGCAAGCGCTTTTTGCCGGGGCAACGCGTTCAGCGCGGCGAGCCTCGGTGCTCGCAATGCTTGGTTTACAACGCCTGTTAGCTGGCGAACAGGATGATCCACTCTTATTAGAACCTTTTTATTTACGTCGTCCTTCCATTACGAAAAGCACACGCAAGCAGCCTTTCTTTGGAAGTGAAAATCAACAGTCAGGTGAGCATGATACAGAAAGGGAAGAGGGTGCGTTACGTCATTGAACGCATGACGATGTCGGACGTGCCTCGCGTCATCGAGATAGAGCGTCTGGCATATCCATCTACCTGGCCTCCAAGCGCCTATCGCAAAGAGCTTCAGGACAATCGTTGGGCGCATTATATTGTATTGCGCGATATGCATATAACAGAAGAGCAACTGGCTATTCCGCAACATGAGCCGGAGAAGCCGCGGAAAAGCCGTCTCTTCCCGCTCTCGCTGCTACCCAATCGTCCCTCGGTGGCTACGCCATCGCCGGAACTTGCCTCAATTATTGGTTTTGCGGGACTCTGGTTAATGGTCGATGAAGCGCATGTAACGACTATTGCGATGCATCCCGGTCATCGTCGCCACGGTCTTGGTGAGTTTATGCTGGTGAGCCTTATTGATATTGCTTATGAGATTGGAGCGAAGTGGGTGACGTTGGAGGTGCGTGTTTCAAACTATGTTGCTCAGAATCTCTATCGCAAATATGGATTTCGCGAGGCAGGGCTGCGTCATCGCTATTATAGCGATAACCAGGAAGATGCCTTAATTATGTGGACAGATGAAATAAATTCTCCCGGCTATAAACAAAAATTTCAGGCGTTGAAAGCAGCTTTATTGGAAAAGATAGAGGAGCCCTAGAATAGCGTTAGGATGAGCGCACTCTTTGCTCGGAATGAACTGGTTTCAGAGAATATAAGTTGGTTCAGGTTGTAGTATTCGCGCATGGGGAGATGGGATAAGAGAATTATTATGCTTGTACTTGGTATTGAAAGTTCATGTGATGAGGCGGGAGCTGCGCTTGTTCGCGATGGCCGTTACATTCTGTCTAATGTAGTTGCCTCACAGATAGAGATCCATAATCGCTATGGTGGAGTCGTGCCAGAGGTTGCCTCGCGGCAGCAGCTCTTGACATTACTGCCCGTAGTAGAAGCCGCGCTGAATCAGGCAAACTGTGCATGGGAAGAGATTGACGGGATAGCGGCAACCTATGGGCCGGGCCTGGCAGGTTCTTTATTAGTAGGTTTAACCGTAGGGAAGACATTGGCCCTGGCCCGCGATCTCCCCTTTCTAGGGGTCAATCACCTGGAAGCGCATATCTATGCCAACTGGTTACGCAAGGATGAAGCGGCTCCAGAAGAGGCGGGAGATTGGAGTTATCTCCCCGGTGATCCGCAATTTCCTTTACTCTGTCTGGTAATTTCAGGTGCGCATAGTGAGCTTGTATTAGTGCGTGGGCATGGACAATATGAACTGTTAGGGCGGACGCGGGATGATGCAGCGGGAGAAGCGTTTGATAAAGTCGCTCGTATTCTAGGCCTGGGATATCCCGGTGGACCTGCCATTCAGAAGGCGGCGCAGCAGGCTGAGCAAGAATTAGTGCAACAGAATAAGCCTATCGCGTTGGCGCGTTCCGCGTATCGTTTGCCTCGCGCCTGGTTGCGTGGTAGCTATGATTTTAGCTTTAGTGGCTTAAAAACCGCCATGTTGCATCTGGCTGAAGGGGCCTCTGATGAGAGCATAGGAAGTACGAAGCGCGAGGGGAAACAGGTTAGCCAGTATATGAGAATGGGAGCGCAAGCGGCCTCACGGGGTATGCCAAACGTTGCAATTCTCGCGGCAAGTTTTCAGGAAGCGATAGTAGATGTCCTGGCGGTGAAGACACGGCAGGCGGCGCAAGAATACCAGGTGCGGCAGGTCATCCTTGCTGGTGGGGTTGCGGCGAATGCCAGTCTACGTACGCGCCTGGAGCAGGAATTGCAGCCTTTAAAGATACGTTTAAGCTATCCCGCGATTGATTTTTGTACTGACAATGCGGCAATGATTGCGGGCGGGGCCTTTTTCCACTTCTGTCGAGGTGAGCAGCATGGCCTTAACCTGGATGTCCAGCCGGGATTGAGTTTGCCATTCAAAAAATAAGGGAGATGCAAATGCCAAAGCAAAAAGCCTATGCCCTGGGTATAGACCTGGGAGGTACCAAGACTCTTGCTGCCGTTGTAGATGTCTCAACTGGCGAGATAGTAGCCTCTGCGCGAAAGCGCACACGAGCGCAACGCGGTCAGGAATTTGTGGCTCAACGTACCATTGAGCTGGCAAAGGCAGCGATTGAGGCGGCCAAGCTTCCCGATGATGAAAGTATTCAGGCTATCGGTGTGGGAGCCGCAGGCCAGATTGATCGTAAGAATGGCGTCATTGTTGATGCACCGAATCTTGGAGTGCACGACATGGCCCTGGGAAGTCTCTTAAGCAAAGAATTCGGCAAGCCAGTCTCGGTAGGCAACGACGTAGAGGTAGCTGCGTTAGGTGAATACATTCATGGCGCGGGCCGTGGCTACAGCAATTTCGTCTGCCTCTTCGTAGGTACAGGTATTGGATCGGGGATTGTGCAAAATGGGCGTATGTACACTGGTTTTACCGGGACTGCCGGTGAGGTGGGACATATGGTCATTGAGGCAAGTGGCCGCATCTGTGGCTGTGGTGGCAGAGGTTGCCTGGAGGCGTATGCCTCGCGAACAGCAATCACCAAAGCCATCATGGCAGAGATTCATCATGGTCGCCCTTCAGTGCTCTCCGACGAAGCACAGAGCCAGTTGAAGCAAGGTGATACGATTATTCGTTCAGGCATTCTGGCGAGTGCGATTCAGCAGAAAGATGAGTTAGTTATTGAGATCGTGGGAGAGGCTGCGAATTATCTGGGTGTTGGGCTGGGCTCGATTATGAATTTCTACAATCCTGACTGTATTATTCTGGGTGGTGGTGTGATTGAAGCGATAGATATGCTCTTTGAGAATGCCGTCCATCGCGCCCGCACTACCGCGCTCTCAGTTCCATCCCAGAAGACGCCGATTCTGCGAGCCAGGCTGGGGGATTTCTCCGGTGTGGTTGGTGCAGCTTGCCTGGGAATAGAAGCAACTGGTTACAGCATCCCTGTCAGCAAATAGTGCAGTATCCTCAAAACGGGCCAAAGGAAGGAGAAAGTCGTAATTGGCCTTCTAGCACGTCCCAGGCATAGGAAGTATACAGCGCAAAACTGAAAATGTCTAGTGGATCTGCACTAGGGAATGCGAGAGGTTCTCTTTCTAACATTGGGGGAATAAATAAATACAACTAAAGAAGGCGGGTGGCTTTATGGACAATGAAACACCTCACATCGACGTGCGGGCTGTACATAATGCAGATGCTCCTGCTATTTATGAGCTCGATTATACCTTCGAGACTGATCGAATCTATACGTTGCGGGTGCAGAGTGATCTCTTGCAGGGAGCTTCCGGCGAGTATCAGGAAGAGCCGGTCAGGTTTGCTTTTGAGTTGGTAGAAACGCCAGTTGATCCTCCTCTCTATAGGGATTATCAGCCTCCCAACCATACTGTTGCAGCACTTGAAACGAAGATTCAGCAGGTTGAGGGGGGATATGTGGCGTTAGCAGATGATAAGATTTCGGGATGTATTCTTTTGAATGTGGATGAGCTGCATGGTATTGTGCGCATAGAAGATCTGATTATTGGGCATCAATATCGCCGCTATGGAGTAGGAACGTTACTCTTAAACTGCGCAGCCGATTGGGCACGTGAGCGGGGATGCTGGGCGATTACCCTGGAGACGCAAAATATCAATTTTCCGGCTATTCAGTTTTATCTGCGCAACGGCCTGGAGATCTGGAGCATCCAGCGCCATTTCTATCCACCTGGAGACGCAGCCCACGAGGTCGCGATTGTGATGGGCAAACGACTTATGTCAACTGAGCTTTAAGGAAACAGCGACTTCGGAGAGAGCGTGGTAGGCTGACAGGAGACAACCATGCTCTTGCTGATTGTTCGCTGTCTCTTGTAACATGCAGCTCTTGACTGATATTGCTTAGCCTCTTCGCGAAAAGTTATTCTGTCTCTGGTTCTTCAAATTAGCTGTGGCGATGGACATGGAGTTGGTCGAGGCCCATGCCGAGACCGACGCCCACTGCCAGGCCCATACCGATCCCAACACCTACGGAACTGGTAAGAATGCCAAGAAGGATACCGAGGCAGAGGCCGAAGGTGATGCCCAGTGTAAGATAGAGACCTGTCGGGGAGGTACGTTGTGCATTGTGCTCTTCAGGGATATTTTCCATTGGTTGCATGTCCTTTATAGCGAATCTCAAAATCAGTTAGCGTTGGAGCTGAGGGAGAACGCGTTCGCCGATGCGCCGTAAACTGTCTGTATCGGCAAAATTATGCCACCAGAGAACCAGTTCCTGGACACCTGCGGCCTCGTACTCGCGAATCTCTTTGAGCAGGGTTTCAGGATTCTGGGTGAGATCTGTGTTAGTGAAAAGAGTACGTTTCACGCTTTCAGCAGGTCGGCCCTCTTTTTGCAGCAGGAGATCAAGTTGGGAAGAATAGGTGCGAAAATCTTCTGCCGAAAGAAACGTGCCATTCCAGATATCGGCATAGCGAGCAGCCAGAGAGAGTGTACGTTTCAGGCCGTTGCCCCCGATCAGGATACGTGGACCGCCGGGCCTTTGTGGTCGTGGCAGCAGAATAGCATCTTGTAGATGATAAAACGTTCCGTTATGATTGACCGGCGTATCACTGCTGCAACAGACTCTGTAATTACCTTGAAGCCCCTCTGCAAAGCGATTCATGCGTGTCGAGAGATCGTTTAAATCGTAGCCAAAGTGCTGGTGTTCGCGCTCCTGCCAGCCTGCGCCAATGCCGAGAATCAGGCGGCCACCGCTTAAATCATCGATGGCTGCGGCCTGGCGGGCAAGAAAGACGGGATCGCGGAAGGAGAGCGGGGCAACGAGAGGACCAAACTGAATGCGCCGGGTATGATCGGCCAGATAGGTCAGAGAGACGATCATCTCCAGAGAGTCTTTATCTGGAGGGGCAGGATTGGTAAAGTGATCGGAGCGGTAGAGCGCGGCAAAGCCAGTCTCTTCTGCTGCGGCCACAATATTTTTCCAGTTGGCCAGGTTAAGCCATTTTGTCCTTCTATTTGAATGGAGAGTTCAATCATCGATCGGCCTTTCTTTTTCTCAATCAAAGTAGAGCTTTTAAGATCGAAAAAGCTATGAGGGCATTGTTATTGCCGCAGTGCCCCCATGTATTCTACCACTGCCTATTCCTATTACCTGTCAAGGATTGAAACTAGAATTGAAACTAGACAGTAGCGGCTTCCTCCAACTTAAGGAATAATGGTGCGGGAGTTGGCAGCTTTTTGCCAGCGACCACCTCGCGCAACTCCCAGTGTTCTTTGTCAACCTCGCCCTCAAAGCCCAGATAGCCATGAAGTTTCTGGGAAGAGAAGGGGAGATAGGGGCAGAAGAGGACGCGCAGGCCGCTAATCACCTGAAGCATCACATAGACAGTCGTGCCAGCCGCTGCGCGATCAACTTTAATCTGTTTCCAGGGAGCCTGTTCATCAAAGTAGCGATTAGCGGCGCGTGCAACAGTCAGGGCCGCGTTGAGGCCATCTTTCATATGGCAGCCCTCGATATTTTGAGCCACCTGCTCAAAGCCACGTTCAAGTTCGGCGAGCATCTCGCGATCAGCCTCGCGCAACGCCTGAGGCTGAGGAACCTCACCGCCAAATTTGCTCTGTAAAAAGGTGAGCGTGCGATGGACCACGTTGCCGTAGTTAGCAACCAGTTCATCGTTATTGCGCCGGATCAGCTCGTCGAACGTGAAGTCCGTATCTCTGCCTTCCGGTGCGGTAGCGGAGAGATAATAACGCAGAGCATCAGGGCTATATTTCTCCAGAACATCGCGTGTCCAGATCACATTTCCACGGCTACTAGAGGCTTTGGCCCCGCTCATTGTCATAAATTCATTAGCCGGGACATCATAGGGCAGCAAGCGATTGCCGTAGCCGAGCAGCATGGCCGGCCAGATAATCGCGTGAAAAGGAATATTATCTTTGCCGATAAAGTAGTAGGAACGGGCGGGTGGATTCGTCTGGCCCGGAACCCACCAGGTCTTCCAGGCTTCGGGCGTTCCCTGCTTTTCGGCCCATTCAACCGAGGCTGAGAAGTAGCCGATGACCGCATCGAACCAGACATAGATACGTTTATCTTCGTAGCCCTCCAGAGGGATAGGCACGCCCCAATCCAGATCGCGGGTGATAGCGCGGGCACGCAGGCCTTCTTTGAGCCAGTTCATCACAAAACTCATCGTATTCGCTCGCCAATGCTCTTTGCCCTCTGAGAGCCATTCTTGAAGAGGCTCTTGCAGTTTGGGCAGATCCAGGAAAAAGTGGTCGGTCTGGCGCATCTCCAATGTACTGGTTTTACTGTCACAGAGGCGGCAGCGAGGATTGATAAGATCGATGGGATCGAGCGTGTGGCCGCAGTTATCGCATTGATCGCCACGAGCGGAGGTATAGGCACAGAAAGGGCAGGTACCTTCGATGTAGCGATCAGGGAGAAAGCGGCGATCAGTGGGGCAGAAAGGCGATTGCATCGTATCTTTATAGATATAACCCTTATCATAGAGGGTCAAAAAGAAATCTTGCGTAATACGATAATGGTTAGCCGTGCCGGTCTCCGTATAGAGGTCCCACGACATGCCTAATTTTTCCCAGACCTCGCAGATCTGACGATGATAGCGAGCCACAAACTCTGCGAGGAGTGATCCCCAGACGTTCAGCATCCACAAGAATTGGTGTGCCATGTTCATCGCTACCAGAGACCATCAGGACGTGGTTGCCGGCCAGGCGATGATAGCGAGCGAAAGTGTCTGCCGGGAGGTATGCGCCAACGATTTGTCCAACATGGGTGGAACTCTTCGCATACGGCCATGCGACGCAGACAAGAATATGTTCATTCATATAGATGAAAAATCTCCCTTACAACCTATTGACGTAGTGATGTATTGAAAATAAGCTTGCGCTTATGAGAGTCTTCAAAGGGGACACGTTTTTGCTACATGCCGATATAGCGTGTATAGACGCTACGTGCTTCCTGCTCGTCGGCAGTACCTTTAATAATAGCACGCGCATCGGGAAAGAGCGTTAGTTCATAGCCTTCAATATCGCAGCGGAGCAGGAACTCATTATACTGCACTGTTCCAAGATCTTCCAGACGGGCGGCCAGGCCAGAGAAATCAACTTTTTGCCCATTCAGTCGATTGATCGGGCGTACTTGAACGGCATTGCGGCCACAGAGACTGGTACTTTTGCTACCACTTAGAGCATCAAGAAACTCGTATTCATGACGGCCACAGGCCGGGCAGTCGGGATGGCGAGGGAGGGCGATACGCTCAGATGTGTTCTCCCAAAGATCAAGCCAGACCAGTTCGCGACTTATTTTATCACTCTTCAGTAGAATCTTCAGTGCTTCAGTGGAGGCAATGCCAGTCATTACACCGACAATCCCATTGAGAACACCGGCGGTATCGCAAGTAGGTGTGGTGCCGGGGGGAGGCAATTCGGGGAACACACAGCGCAGGCAGGGGGTATCGCCAGGGAGAATGTTCATCGTAACGCCATATGATGCGATCACACCGCTATAGATCCACGGACGGTTCTCTTTAACGCAGACATCATTGAGCAGATAGCGGGTCTCAAAGTTATCAGTAGCATCGAGCAAAAGATCGCAGCGGCTGACAAGTTCTTCAATTCCCTCTGCATTAATATCTTCGACCAGGGCCTCAACCTGCACCTCGCTATTGACGCGGCGAAGCTTGGCGCGGGCAGCGATTGCTTTAGGGAGATGTTGGGCCACATCTTCTTCATCGAAAAGAATTTGACGTTGAAGATTATTCATCTCAATATAATCACGGTCAGCAATAGTGAGATGACCAACACCGGCTCGACAGAGATTATTTGCCAGGACCGTGCCCAATGCGCCACACCCGATAATCGCAACCTTTGCTGAGCGTAATTGTTCCTGGCCATCCTTGCCTATTGGACGAAATAAGGTCTGGCGTGAGTAACGGTCAAGCATCTGGATCTCCCTTGCATTCTCTGTATGCTAGCTTTTTTGTCTTTTACCCCCCTCTATTTTAGCATACTATGAGAAGTGGCGGTGAATTGAGCAGGAAGGGAGAAAGTGATGCCCGAATTCTGGTGGTCTGTCACGTTATAATTATGCCTGAGCATATGCAGAAGATAGCGCTATTGCGGCAATAGTACTGAAGAAAGAATGAGTTGGCAGGAATACGCAACTGTGCTACAATGCGAACGTGCAAGAACCAGATAGAGGACCTGTAACCAGTACATTGTGCTAGAGCCTCAAAGGGGCATCGAGATGAATAATGGAAACGCAATGAAGAAGGTATTGGTTATCGATGACAATCCTACGATTGTAGAATTGATTAAATATGCAGTCAAACTACAAGGAGCGTACCGGGTTGTTGTTGCGTATGACGGAATACAAGGGCTAGAAAGTATCTTTGCAGAGCAACCAGATTGCGTTATTATTGATGTAAAGATGCCGAAAATGGACGGATATCAGCTCGTGCGCTGTCTGCGGGGCGATGCGCGTACTGCAAATATCCCTTTGATTATCTTAAGTGCAATGACTCGCGAAGAAGATCTCATGACCGGGCTACTTTCAGGTGCAGACGAGTACCTGACCAAGCCCTTCAAACCGACTGCGCTAAATAACGCAATTGAGCGTGTGCTCACTCTCACACCTGCGGAGCGGCAGCAGAGGACCGACTACCTGGTTCAGACCCAGGCTGAGCGGGAGTAGCTGAGGGCAGGCCGAGGCCGTTGCAGATTCACTGTGCTGGACCGCAGATGCTCAGCCTTATGTAGGTCGGTGCTTTCTCTCTAAGCAGCGTGAGGAGACGGGTGTGCGCAACGTATCAAGTTCTCAAGGAATGCGCGGCGTGCGCGAACAACAGATATTAAGAACGTTACTAATACTTTTTGTAGATAGCGATCCAAATGCGTGTGAGAAGGTGCAAAGTGCGTTGGGGAGTGGTTTTTCTGTGACGTGTGCACCTTCTATAGAAGAGGCTTATCTGGCCTTAAACACGATCATTCCTGATATGCTCATTTCTGAGGTCTCTTTTGGTGCAGAGCAAGAAAGCGGGCTGGATCTTTGCGCCTATGTGCGTAGTATAGCTTCTTTACGCCATCTGCCGATTATGCTTTTGACATCGCTCACAACATTACAGGATAAAGTAGCCGGTTTTCATGCGGGCGCAGATGATTATGTCGTGAAGCCCTTTGATGCGCACCACCTACAGGCACGTATTCGCCTGCTGGCACGCATAAAGCGCCTGGAACGCCATACCAGCCTTTAGCCTGAGTGGAACAGAGACAATTAGGAAGAAAAAAGAGACCAGTAGAACTGCTACTGGCCTCTTTTTTCTTTCCTGCCAAAAGTTCTCTAACCAGGGAAGTGACAGGCGGCATAATGATTTTTCTGTTTCTCTTCCAGCGGCGGAATAACCTCGCGACAGATATCCTGGGCTTTCCAGCAACGAGGATGAAAATTACAGCCACTGGGCGGATTGACCGGGCTTGGCACATCGCCTTCGAGAATAATACGCTTGCGTTTCGCTTCAATGTCCGGATCGGGAACAGGAATAGCGGAGAGCAAGGCCTGAGTATAGGGATGCAGCGGCGTCTCATACAGGTCTTCGCTTTGTGCCAGTTCGGCGATTCGGCCCAGATACATCACAGCTACGCGGGTACTGATGTGTTTCACCACAGAAAGATTATGCGCAACAAACAGGTAGGTCAGACCAAACTTGCCCTGAAGATCCTGTAAAAGATTGAGGACTTGTGCCTGAATCGAGACATCCAGGGCGGAGACTGGTTCGTCTGCAACAACAAAAGACGGTTTAAGCGCCAGGGCGCGGGCAATACCAATACGTTGGCGCTGACCACCACTAAACTCATGAGCAAAGCGATTGACATACAGAGGATTGATGCCCACGACCTCCATCAGGCTTTTCACCTCTTCTTGTACCTGCTTCTGATTGCCCTGATGAAAGTTCTCTAAAGGCTCAGAGATAATCTGACCAACTGTATAGCGAGGATCGAGCGAACTAAAGGGGTCCTGGAAAACCATCTGCATATCGGCCCGCTTGCGCCGAATTTCATTTGGAGAAAGCTTCGTCAATTCGACGCCATTGAGCGTCACTGTCCCGGCAGTTGGCTTAATCAGTTGCAAGATAGCGCGTCCCGTTGTAGATTTGCCGCAGCCGCTTTCGCCAACGAGGCCAAGCGTCTCGCCCTTACGAACAAAGAGGTCAACGCCATCAACCGCTTTCACATGCGCCACCGTGCGTCCCAGGATGCCGCCCTTAATAGGAAAGTGTACTTTTAGGCCCTTGACATCGATGAGCGTTGTCCCGGCAACTGCTGGCGTTTCTGGATTCTGAAATCATAATATATTGTCTCCCTAGTGCAAACTCACTAGATCTTTTCGGCCTTCCCAGGTCTATTTTTTGCTATTGGGAGTGGTCAGGAAGCTGAACTCCCTCTCCCTTTTCCTCGGTCCGCTGTGAGGATACTAAAACTAGTTTGGGTAGAAGCAAGCCGCGACTTGCTGCCCACGTCCAACAGGCATCAATTCAGGGCGTTCCTCCACACAGCGATTCTGTTTTTTAGGACAGCGCGGAGCATAAGGGCAGCCCTTCGGCGGATTGAGCAGGTCGGGTGGCTGGCCGCCGATTGGCCTGAGGCGTGAGCCCCGTTTGTCATCGACGCGCGGAATAGATTGGAGCAAGCCAACCGTGTATGGGTGGGCAGGCGTTTGAAAGATCTGATTCACCGGAGCGGCCTCTACAATATGGCCGGCATACATCACATTTACTTGTTGGCAGGTACCAGCGACGACGCCGAGATCGTGGGTAATCAGCATTACAGCGGTGCCGAACTCTTGAGAGAGCCCCTTCATCAGCTCAAGGACCTGAGCCTGAATTGTGACATCCAGCGCCGTTGTGGGCTCATCAGCGATCAGCAGTTGTGGATTACAGGCCAGGGCGATGGCGATCATCACGCGCTGACGCATGCCGCCGCTAAACTCATGTGGATAATTTTTGGCACGGCGTTTGGCATCGGGGATACGGACCAGATCGAGCATCTCAACGGCCCGTTTCCAGGCCTGATCGTTAGAGACATCTTTCCGGTGGCGTTTGACCGTCTCGGCGATCTGGTAGCCAACGTTATAGACAGGATTGAGCGAGGTCATGGGGTCCTGAAATATCATAGAGATCTTGCTCCCGCGTATATCGGAGAGCTCACTTATATTTTTTTCCAGGAGATTCTCGCCATTAAAATTGATCTCACCACTGACAATCTTACCGGGGGGAGTGTCAATCAGGCGAATGACCGAGAGGGCCGAGACACTTTTGCCGCAGCCGCTTTCGCCAACGACACCCAGTGTTTCACCGGGTTTGATCGTGAAAGAGACGTCATCAACCGCTTTCACTACGCCATTGCGTGAGTAGAAGTAGGTTTTTAAATTATTAACTTCCAGCAGATTTGCTGCCATAGTTTCTTTTTCTCCGCTTAGTTAAGAACGTATCTGAGCCTATCGTCATAGCAGGCTAGTCTTCAACACGTGCCAGATGTTTAGTTTTTTGCACGAGGATCAAAGGCATCGCGCAGACCATCGCCGATGAACGAGAAAGAGACCACAATCATCGCCAGGACGGCTGCGGGCAAAATCGCTTCCCAGGGATGCGTATCCAGCAACGAGAGCGCGTCCGAAATCATCAGACCAATGCTTGAGCCAGGAGGTTGTACACCCAGGCCAAGCAGACTGATACCGGCCTCGCCAATAATAGTTCCGGCGATATTCAGGGTTGAGGCAATAACCACGATACTGAACAGATTAGGAACGATATGGCGGAGAATAATGTGGAAGTCGGTACTGCCAGCCGTGCGTGCGGCTTCAACAAACTGTTGTTCTTTGAGTTGGAGCGTCTGTCCTCGCACATAGCGAGCCATCAGAGGCCAGACCGTAAAGGCCAGAGCAAGCGAGACGAGAAGCAGGCGAGCATTGCCATTAGGGCCAATAACCGGCACGTTTTCTAGCAGCGTATCAACATTGCTTCCGAAGATACCAGTGAGCAAGATAACAAAGAGCAGGCCGGGGAAGGCAAACATGATGTCGGTAAAGCGAGCGAGGAGTTGATCGATCCAGCCGCCATAGTAGCCAGCGAGCACGCCGACAAAAATACCCAGGATAATATCAACGACTTCAACCAGGATAGCGACAGAGAGCGAGATAAGCATCCCTTGCATCAGGCGAGCCAGCAGATCGCGGCCCAGGTCATCAGTACCGAGCCAGTACTGAGCGGAAGGACCCTCATCCTGGCGTTGCAATTCCTGGTGAGAGAAATTATGGTAGACCGTCGCAGGAACCTTGCCGTTGAGAACGCTGGTATAGACGCCGCCGATATGCTGATAAATGGGAGGGCCAATAATCGCAATCACCACAAAAAGGACAATCACCACCAGGCTGACCATTGCGCGTTTGTCACGAGAGAAACGGCGGAGAGAGGCCTGAAAAGGGGTTGGCGATTTCTTAAGTTTTGGTTTTCCTGTAGTCGTGTCGATTTCGACGGCTGTTTCGAGCATCTCACCTGGTGGTGGAACCAGCATTGTATCTGGAAGCATCAAACCGGGAGCAGCAATATCTGATCTATTTTCTTCTTTCATATCCATGTGTAGCTCGTCTCCTATTCAGATTTGATGCGGGGGTCAACTACCGTATACAGAAGATCCGAAATCAGGTTTCCGAAAACGACCCCCACAGCCAGGAGGACAGTTGTGCCCTGAATAACTGGGTAGTCCAGATTGCTAATAGAATCGAGCGTAATTTTCGCAATGCCAGGAATGGAAAAAATGAAACTCGATAAAGAAAGCGCCTGTCACCAGGAAACCGATGGAGAGACCAATCACCGTTACCAGGGGAATCATCGCATTGCGCAAGGCGTGGCGATAGATAACAACGCGTTCATACAGACCCTTCGCTCTGGCTGTGCGCACATAGTCCTGGCGCAGAACCTCCAGCATACTTGTGCGTGAAAGGCGGGCGAAGTAGGCGAGACCGGCGGCAGCGTAGACAAGAATAGGAGCAATTTTATATTGCAGATCGCTCCACGAGTAGGACCAGGGGGTTCCCCATTGAGAGACAGGCCAACTGCCACCCGTAGCTTTATCGATCCACACGATAAGGAGCTGGACAGCAACGGCCAGAATAAAGACAGGGATAGCATAGACCACCAGCGCAACAGCCATATTCAGCGTATCAACCCAGGTATTCGCTTTCAGCGCAGAGAGGATACCGAGGGGAACGCCAATGAGAATCTGGAGAAGCAAAGCCCAGAGAGAGAGTTCGGCTGAGATAGGCACGCCATCCTTCAAAATATCCCAGACGGGCCGATTAACATACTTAAACGAGGTGCCGAAATCGAACTTTACCAGATGCACCAGGAAATTATAGTATTGCTGATACCAGGGAAGATCCAGGCCGTACGCGTGGCGAAGTTGCAATTCAAGCACGCGGTCATAGTGGTCACCCATCATCGCGCGAATGGGATTGCCAGGCGCGAAATAACCCATGATAAAAGTGATGAAGGTGACACCCAGGATAACAAATATCAGTCCGATGAAACGCTTCGTCAGGAACTGAACCATGTTGTACCCCCTAATCCTTTACTGTAAAGGTTCCACTTGAAGCTGAAATAGCTTTATAGATGCTATTTCCACAGTCAATAGATAGATATTCATACACTTTACTCGTCTTAGAAAGAATATACCTCTTGATATGGCACCGTATCGTAGATAAATTCTTAGCGAGAGATGAACGTAGGCTACGGAGATGTAGTTTTCAATATTCTATGTGACACTCGGACGCTTGTCAAGATAACTAGCTAACGAACGTATTCCGTAGAAGACACGAGAAAAGTCAGAAAAGGAGTGGAGCAGCACCTGAGAGGGTGCTGCTCCGCAGAGAAGCCTCATGCTTCAGAATTGTGCCGCTGCTTGAAGCATGAGCGCGAGAGAACTAAGCCAGCATATAGACATTGCCCCAGCTATCGGGAGGGAAGGTCAACTGGGCGTTCATAACCAGGCCATGAAGCTTAGGATTGATCAGGTACTGCTCACCGGCCTGGAACATAGGAAGCCAACCAACATCATTGACGATAGACTGTTCGGCATCCTGGTAAGCCTTCATACGAGAGGCATTATCCTGATTAATGTCGGCCTGGGTAAGCTGCTGCTGCACAGCCTGCTGTTCAGCAGCAGTGCTTGAAGTATTTTGACCATAGTTATTCTCATTGTAGTCTGAAATTCTTCTGGAAGAAAGTGGAGAGCCAGTCTTGAGGATCGGGGTAATCTGCGACCCAGGCGGCACGCCACATCAGCAAACCATTAGGATTACCTTTGGTACCGGTTTCCAGGGCGTTCAATTTGTTGAAATCAAGCGTCTCTTGTTGGACATTCGTGCCGAGTACCGTGTTCCACATTTGAATGACAGCGGTGACGAACTGTTTCGTGACGATAGAGGATGCATAGTAGGTGAAGAGCAGTTTAGGCAGGGCGGAAATGCTCGTGTAGCCTTCTTCTTGCAAGCCTTGCTGTAAAAGCTGTTTGGCCTTTGCCGGGTCGCCAGCAGTAGAGGCGACGCCGTCGGGTCCGGTCAGATTGGGATTATAGCCGGGCATACCCTGGGGATCGATATGATTTGTAGCGGTATAAGCACCTTTGTAGATGCTCTGGGCCAGAATATCCTTATTGATAGCGAGTGCGAACGCCTGACGAATGTGAATATTATCGAAAGGCTTTTTCAGGTAGTTCATGGAGAAGTAGATAATACTCAGTTGCGGAACATTGATGTAGCCCGGCTGGCCTTTCTCCTGAGCCAGATTTGTTGGGGTAATCTGTGTGAGATCGACTTGTTTGGCCTGGTAGGATTGGAAGCTATTCTCAATAGTGTTAAAATTCTCGAAAACCACCTTCTGAAGTTTGGGCTGTGCGCCATAATAGTTCGGGTTAGGAACAAAGGTAATTCCAGCAGTATGAGAAAACGACTGGACTTTGAATGGGCCATCGCCACCACCTGCGGTAAGGTGATCGGTCCAGTTGGCCCCGTATGTGTCAATGATCTTCTTTTCTACGACATACGAGGTTGAATAGGTGAGCGCCTCCAGGAAATAGGCGGCAGGTTTTGAAATCTTAATAACGACAGTATTTGGATCTGGTGCCAGCAGACTATCGCCGATGAGGGTTTTGAGGTTCCCTGCCTGAAATTTGTCGAAGTCCTGCACAAGGGCTAAATAGTAGGAGACGACGGACTTTGTGGCAGGATCAATACTGCGATTGATGCTGTAGACCACGTCTTGAGAGGTAAGCGCAGTGCCATCGCTAAATTTAAGATTGGGTTTTAGCTTAAATGTCCAGGTGGTTTTATCTGGCGCAACACTATAGGATGCTGCGAGCTGAGGCTGGACATTCAAATTGTTATCGGATGAGACAAGGCCTGTAAATACCATCTGAATGGCATTGTTCGAGTCAGTATCCTGGTTCTGTGCGGGATCAAATGTTCCGATGCCGCCACTCAAGATCGGGTAACGAAATACCTGCTTACTGGCAGGAGCTGCGGTTGTTGCCGAGCTGGTCGTATTTGATGTCGTGCCGCCACAGGCCGCCACCAATAGAGCGAGCAGGCAGAGGAATGTAGACAGGACACCGAGAGTCACTGGTTTACCAGATTTCATCCTGACATCTCCTATTGAAATAGTGTTTGGATTAACAGTAACGCGTAAAAATGGACAGGCACAATTCCTACGGTAAGGGGTTGGTTGCGCCACAATTCGGGACGCCCGAATAAACCTCCTGAAACGCAAACAATAGTCTTCTTTTGCAACCAGACGGTTAAAGGAGGCTCCATCCCCAATTCAGGCACATCATTGCGAATGGATTTATATATTACTACGTAGACTCTCAGCCAAATCTCACACACAGAAAAGAAGAAAAAAGAAGGAACTCGCACGCGAGTTCCTTCCTTGATTGCTGCTCCTACTAATAAAATCTATTGTGTAACGAAAATGCTGCTCCAATCGTCGGGTGGAATGTCCAATTGTGCATTAAGGACCAGGCCGTGAATGGTAGGGCGAACCAGCGTCTGCTGTTTCTCCTGCCAGAGGGGGAGCCAGCCGACATCATTGATGATTTTCTGTTCAGCGTCGTTATACAGCTTCATACGTTGCGTATTATCGCTAGTAATATCGGCCTGAGCCAGAGTTGTCTGCACGGCCTGTTGCTCAGAGGCGGCACTGGTGTTGTTCTGACCATAGTTAAACTGGTTGTAGCCAGCGCCCTTCTCGAAGAAGGTGCTCAGCCAGTCTTGAGGATCGGGATAGTCGGCGCTCCAACCTGCCTGCCAGAGTTGCAAGCCATTAGCATTGCCGGTGGTTGCATCTTCCAGGCCAAGTAGCTTGGCACGTGCAATTACATTCACTTTGATAGTGACGCCCAGGACTGTGGTCCACATCTGGGTAGCAGCGGTGAGTGCCTCTTTAAACTGTTGGTTGCGTGGATAGTAGGTCAGGGTCACCGGGGGTAACTTGGTTAATCCTTCTTCTTGCATCCCTTGCTGAAGTAGCTGCTTGGCCATAGTGGGATCGCCAGCGGTAGAGGCGACACCGTCGGGGCCGGTTAAGGTTGTATCGTATCCTGGCATACCCTGTGGAATGATATGGTTGGTTGGTGTAAATGCGCCATGCAACGCGCTCTGAACAATGATGTCTTTATTCAGGGCTAGAGCGAAGGCCTGGCGAATTTTGATGTTGTCAAAGGGTTTCGCCAGGTAGTTCATCGAGAGATAACGAATAACGAGTAGGGAGACTTCTGTGTAGCCCTTGATGCTCTTCGCATTGGCGATTTCAGCAGGGGGAACCGGAGTATAGTCGAGCTGGCTGGCCTGATACGCCTTGTACATGCCATCCTGGTCACTATAGAAAGGAATAGTAAGCTGGGCGATCTGCGAGGGTTTACCATAGTAGTTATCGTTGCGCACCAGTACGATACCCGTCGTATGGGAGTAACTCTGTACCTTGAAGGGGCCTGCACCAGCGCCCTCCGCTTCGTGGTCGGTCCAGGTTGCTCCATATTTGGTAACGAGCTTCTGATTGACTACATAGGATGTTGGGTAAGTCAGAGCCTGCAAGAAGTAGGCTCCAGGCGCGCTAATCGTGATAGCAACGGTCTTAGGATCAGGAGCCAGCAGGCTATCGCCTATTAACGTTGGGATTTTGCCGCTATTCGCCTTGTCATAATCTTTGATCTGAGCAAGGTAATAGCTCACCGGAGACTTTGTAGCCGGGATAATAGAGCGATTTATGCTATAAATGACATCCTGGGAGGTCAGCGGAGTGCCGTCACTGAACTTTAAATTATCTTTTAACGTAAATGTGTAGGTCAATCCATCAGCAGAGACCTTCCAGCTCTTCGCAAGTTGAGGTTGAACCGTCAACTTATCATCGAGAGTGACTAATCCGGTAAAAACGTCCTGGATAGGGAAGTTCGAGTCGGTATCCTGTACGAGGGCGGGATCGAACGTCGCGATATCGCCCACGACAGGATATTCGCATAACCTGTTTATTTTCAGGAGCTTTATTTGATTGACCTGTCGAATTGGGAGTAGTACCACCGCTACTGCCGCAGGCTGCAGAGTATGAGCATTAACGAGCTCATTATAAGCGGCAGGAACCCGAAGGCAAACTTCTTGCGGGATTGCATGAGTAAGTTCTCCTGTCAGAGTAAAAACATAAAAACCAAAAATAGCCACAGACTTTTTGCGTAAGGGATGGACATCCCTTTGTTGCTAAAAAGCTTTCAATCCTTCTTGTGATTAGCTCTCTTCTCTGGCACAGAAAAAAGTACGCTAATCAAAACAACGAACATACATTAATACGTCAATATGAAACCAAATCTCTCAAAGGAAAAGCACAAAAAAGTCGAGAAGATTTCCCGACTTTTTTGTGCTTTGTGCCATCGGCTCAATCAAGAATTTGTCAGTTGTACGCGGTAGATGTGAGCCCAATCATCGGGTGGCACAATATTCTGGGCGTTATCGACAATACCAACTATATCCTGGGAGCGCAAAAACGTGTTTGTGACCTGGCCAATTGGCAACCAGGCGACATCATTGACAAGTTGTTGTTCGGCTTGTTGATAGCTCTGAAGGCGTGCTTGAGCCTGGTTAATCGTGTCTGCGGACGCGAGAAGTTGCTGCGTAGTTGTCTGCTGGGCGGCTGTCGGACCAGTGTTTTGCCCGTAGTTCATATTGTTATCCGGCTCACCCTGGCCGAATTGGAGTGAGAGCCAATCTTGGGGATCGGGATACTCCCCGACCCAGGAGAGATCCCAGAATTGTAGGCCGTTGTTATTGCTGGTGCTTGCAGTCACCTTATCGAGAAGGGTCGTATAGGCAACGGGATCAGGGGTGACCGTCACATTCAGTATTTTTTGCCACCTTTGAATCAGGCTGTTGATCTCATCATTCAAATGGGGAACGCTGGACGCGTAGGACAAAGAAATCGTTGGCATACTCGAAAGCTTCTCTTCCTGAAGTCCCTGGTGTAAGAGTGCCTGTGCTCGGTTCGCGTTGCCTTGAAGACCTTGTGTGCCGTCTGGCCCGGTCAGTTGAGGATTATAGCCCGGTAGGCCCTGGGGCATTATATGATTTGTGGGGAGCTCTGTTCCCTGCCAGACCGTCTGCGTCAGGGCGACTTTGTCGATAGCCAGGGCAAATGCCTGCCGAATGTGAATATTGTCGAAGGGTTTTGTCCGATAATTCATCGTGTAATAGTTGATCCACAATTGGGGAATCTGGTGAAAGTCTTTGCGGTGCTGGACCTTACTGAATAGCGCAAGCGGGACGCCGCTGCTATCGACTTTATTATTCTGATAGGCCTGATAGGCGTCGTTGATAGAATGGTAAAAGACAAAGGAGACGTGCTGAAGTTGCGGGCGGGTAGTAGCATAATGGGGATTAGGGACAAAATCAATCTGCTGCCCATGAATATATTGGGCGACTTTAAATGGGCCACTTCCGCCGCCCTCAGAGAGGTGGTCAGTAAATTGTGCTCCATAGTGATCGATCAGACTTTTCTCAACTACATACGAGCAGGGCATCGTAAGCATCGCGAGAAAATAGCTGCTACGCTTGCTCGTCAGCAGTACCACAGTATTCTGGTCCGGTATCAGAATACTATCTCCAATCAGAGTTGAAATGCGGCCAGCCAGTAAAAGATTGGCATCCTTGAGCAGGCCCAGATAGAGAGGGGCAACCGTTGATTTTGTGCCAGGCTGAAGGGCGCGATCCAGACTATAGGCCACATCTTTGGCAGAAAGCGGAGAGCCATCATTAAATTGCAGTTTTGACTTCAGATGAAAGGTCCAGGAGAGGCCGTCAATGCTTTGATTCCAGGACCCGGCGAGTTGAGGCTGGATCTGGAGCGAATCGTTAAGCGAGACCAGGCCAGTATAGAGCATCTGGATAGCGCTGGTAGAGACGGTATCATGAGCCAGGGCGGGGTCGAGGGTATCAAAGTCGGCGACATCGACTTCGGGTACTGTATAGATCTGTTTGTTCGCTGGTGCTTTCACCAGTCTTGCCTGCTTAACGGTATTGCCACCAAAGAGGCTACATCCGGAGAGCAGCAGCGCGAGCAGACAGCTTATAGGGAGGAGCCGCCGACCTGGAGCAGAGTGAAAGACCATACTATCTATTCCCTTCCATCACAAAAAGAATCGCTTGCTAGCTTTACTAGAAAAAATATGAGAGCATCTCTCGGAGATTGCTTGCCAGAGACAGTGTTTTTTCTGTTAAGGCAAGCAGGAGAGATGCTCTAAAAGCAGTCTTTGCCTACTTAAAGCTGGGCCAGCAAGGGATCTTGTTGACCATAAAGGGCAGCACGAATAGCGACTTGCACGAGAATATCGAGATTGGTCTCTCTCAAATCATGCGGCCAGAGCAGAAAGGCATCACTCGCGGCCTGGACGATCTGTAATGTATGGCCTTGATCGCTAGAAGCGTCAACCTGGGCCGCCGCTAGAGCAATCGTGGCGAAGAGTGCGCGGGGATCATAGCCGACGCTGAAGTAGCGATGAGCGCTGGCAAGGGCACCGGGTAGTCTTTGCCTTTGAGCTGCTCGGCCAGGGTATCCAGGAGCGAAGTTGCAATCAAGCCACCGCCAGCGATATGAGGTGTGGTAGAGGCTTTGCTGCTATTGGGATGGGCAGAAATCTCTTTGTAAAGCGCATTGACGTATGCTGCTGAGGTAAAGAGCAGCGGGTATATATCGACGTCCTGCACCTGCTGGAAGGCGGTTCGTATGGCTGAAGCAAACAACAAGCCGTGCGCGGTATGCAGAAAGAGTTCGCGGTCATTATCGCCCACTTGCAGAAGAATATTCGCTGCGGCGAGGGCGATAGTGGATGCAACGGCCTTTGGTGAAGCCTGGCCGCCGATCAGGGCATCGTAGACTCCCTGGCAGACCTTTGTTGTGTCGGCAGAACTTCCGATGAGTTCCACCAGAGGGAGTGCACTGGCATTCTTAGGGAGCGAGAGGCGGGTGCGAAGCTGTTTTACTGTATGTTCTGGTACATTGACATAAGAGCGAAGCTCTTGTATCCATGCGGGTTCGTTTGTTCCGGTGCGGATAGGCAGATGCGGCGCGATCCAGTGGATGATTGCCGGGGCGCGATCTCCCCATTCAACGGCGTCAAGAACCTGAAAGCCACGGACCGCAAAGATCAATGGATGACCGGCATCTTGAAACGTTGTGGCAATACTATCATAGGTGCGAACCTGTAGCGTACGGTAGTCTGCGCCAGTGCCGTAAAGACCGAAGAGGAGACGTTCCGCGAGCAGTCCATTATTATTGAAGATAGCCTCGTGCAGTACTCCGCCGACGCTTTGACCCTCTTGTAGACCACTGGGAAAGAAGGGCTCAGGCGTTTCCAGTTGTTTCTGGTAGCCGACGCGTATAGCGGGAGCGGCCACAAAGAGCGCCTGGGCAAAGAGCGGCAGGGCGCGTTCATGGACGATGACGGCAGGCGTGAGTGGATCGGGTACGAAGTGGAGGAGGCGACTGAGCATCGCCGCTGCCCCAAGCGTAGTAACCACGTGTCCATCTGGATCGCCCTGAGCCGCTACGAGTGCAAGGCGTCCAATCAGTACGTCAGCATGTTCATCATGTTGTAAATGAGCACGTGCAGCAGTAATAATGCGGTTTTTATCGCCAGAAACCAGAGCATCAATGAAAGATGTGAGATCTACTCCCATTTCAACGGCTGTCATAAAACAAATAACTCCTCAATGCATGAGTATAGAGTGTACAAAGAATGGAAAATGTCGATTACTCTTGCAGATCGCGTATAGCGCGTTCAATGCCAGGGATCTCGGCGTATTCCTCATTAAGCAATTTATAGGCCCGGCTTAAGTAAAGCTCAGCCAGGCGTGCGCCCTGTTCTTTAGGATTAATTGCGGCGTTGATGAGATCATTGGCGCGATACTTATCGGGTAAACGGCGGGCGATGCGCTGCATGCCCCGCTGCGTCTCTTGTAAGAGAGCGGTATCATGTCCTCCTATAGCATAACGTGCGGTACCAACCTGCTTGCCTAACTCGGCAAGTTTCTGGCTGTCCGGCATCGTTTCAAATAAAAGCTCCTCGGTATCCAACTCATTCAGCGTGACCGGCTCGTTGAGTGATCTGGCGGAAGAGGATGAGGCTGGAGGGGCAGAGGCGATATACTGAGCATAAAGCTGTGCATATTCTTGACTACTGAGATTTGCCATCTGCATACGTCCAACCTCGTCTCGTGTGTTGACGGTTCCGATATCACACAGATCGTCGTCACGTCGCTCTGCAAGCAGTCGGAGCTGTTCGAGGTTGAATGCCTCCTCTAACATAGGAGGAATGGGCATACCTGCGATACTTGCCGCATCACCGAGCTCTTCAGCCGGAATCTGGGCCGCGAAGAGTGGGGGGAGATACTTGGCGAGTGACATAGGAATCGGAGGTACCAGGCAATAGGTACAGAAGACCGTGCGCGAATCGCTGGAACTATGTGCGATGAAAATCGCATGGCCCTTAGGCGCTTGTGGATTCCCACGTAAAAATTGCATTGCCATGACTCAACTTCCTCTCAACGGTTGTCTCTCAATCAGTGATCGCGGCCCTTCGCGTGAAATCTTCAGACATATCTATATTCTTTAGCATATATCTTCAGATGAAGTGCTGCATAGTTATTCTAATCATAAGCCAGAATGTCATTTCATTGCAATAAAAAAATAAACAATCTGTGCTACTCAATTGCTAGAATGTCTGCTTTCTAAGCTGTTCTATTTTGCGGATCAGCTCTTGATTCGTCTGAAGCTCCTCTTCACTCAGGTTTTCATCGGCAGTTGGAATATCAGCCAGATAGGTTGCCAGACTGGTCTTGAGGGTTTGGGAACCGGCGATCTGCGCAAAGTTGCGCAGAAGTTCTCGCGCCTGCTCTTCCCGCTGTAGACGAAGCGCCGTAATAGCTGCTTGCGCATAGAGATCGGTGTACTGTTGGAGAAATCTACTCCACTGTTGCGGCGTGCTAAGCGTCTTCATCACACGCTCAACCTGGGTGATGGCTTTCGCCTGTTCATCCTGTGCCTGCTCCAGTTCACCGCGCAAGAAGTAGATACCGGCTCTGGCCGAGCGTGTATCGGCGACACCCATTGGACGGCGTTGCTGGTGATAGAGGCGGAGAGCCTCTTCAAAATCGGTCATGGCGGCTTCGATCTCGTTTTGCCCTCGATGAGCGAGTCCGCGTGTGAGCAGGGTATCAGCTTGACCAAGAAGATCTCCGGACTGGGTAAAGCGTGTGAGTGCAGCTTCACAATTCTCACTGGCTTCCCCCCATTGTTGGCGACCCATATTCGTCTGGGCCACACCAAGCACGGCAAAGCCATCTCCATTGTTGCTTTCAAGCACTTGATATTGGCGTCCAGCAGCCAGAAATCCATTCAGAGCGGCTTCAAATTCCAGGCGCTCAAGCTGCGTCTGAGCGAGAAAGAGCTGTGCTTCGGTGGCTTGAAGTGGCTGTTGTACGCCCTCTGCCTGTGTATATGCTCTGGTAAAATGTTCAGAGGCTGCGTCCAGGTCACCCTGTTGCAGGAAATGCTGGCCCTGAACCAGAGAGATTTGTGCGTTCACCTGGGCAGCAAGTGGATTGCGCTGCGTATAGCGGATGGCGGCTGAGAGGTGATCTGTGGCCTCTTTTAGCTCTCCTGTCAGCAGAGAGACGCGGGCCAGACGCACTTCGAGCTGGGCCAGGTCGCGGGCGGTGAACTCTTCACCGAGGGTAGAGAAATGGACAATGGCATCGTTATAGACTCCACGTGCCTGGCCCAATTGACCCTGTTGATAATAGATGTCGCCTACATCAAGTAGGGCCCGCCCCTCGACGATATCATTGTGCAATTGCCGAGCCTGGTTGCGTCCATCGTTTAGCGACTGGAGGGCGCGTTCTAAGAAACCGCGCCGGAACTGAATCTCTCCCAGGCCCACCGTAGATTCGGCCTGGCCGAGCTTAAAGGCGCTTGCTTTATAGGTGCGTAAGGCCCGTTCCATGAGAGAATTTGCATACGATGGCTGTCCACGGCGAAGATGAATCTCGGCGAGGAAGCGGTTTGCGTGTGCAGTTCCCAATGCATTATGCTGGTCGGTATACATCTGCAAGGCGGATTGCGCGCCGATCAGAGCCTGTTCAACGCTACTTTGTTGAAACATTACCTCGGCCAGTCCCAGATTAGCATCAGCCTGGCCGAGCTCGTATTCCATTGTATTGGCGAGCGCGAGCCCTTCTATAAAGGCCTGAGAAGCCTCATCCATGCGCTCTTGATCGAGATAGATATGTCCCAGACCGAGCAGAGCGTCGGAGATTCCGTAGTGGTCAAGGGCGCTGCGGTAGACCGCCAGTGCACGCTGGTAATAGGTTTCTGCCTCGGAGAAACGCCGTGAGAGGCGGAGAATATCGCCAAGACTGCGGCTGGCATCGGCCTCGTTAATAACATCATTGGCCTCGCGGAAATAGCGAATGGCCTCTTCATAGTGTTGGGTCGCGTACTCTGTGTTCCCACGTTGCAGCTCAATATGACCGAGTGCTAAGGCCGCATTGCCCTGACCCAGGTCCGCGTGCTCTGCGCGGTAAAGATTTTGCGCCAGGAGATAAGCATCCTGGGCGCGGTCCAGGTGGGTAAGCTGGCGTTCAATATGACCTATGGCGAGGGCACTGTTTGCCTCCTGAAGAGGCGCATTAGCGTCGTGATAGAGGCGAGAAGCACGTTGATAGCTGTTGATAGCTTGCTCAAACTTATTCATCTCGCGCTGGACTTCTGCCAACAAAGTACGGCTATCGCCTGCTTTTTTAAAATCGCCGATGAGACGAAAACGAATTTCAGCATCGGTAAATGCCTCGGCTGCGCTCTCAAGTTTACCGTCCTGATAGGCTTCCTGGCCCGCCTGTTGTCGCCTTTCTGCGAGCAGACGATCACTTTCGCGTTTTCCTTGATCTTGCGTTGTCATAAAAAATCTATCCTTAAACTCAGCTTCAACGCGAGTCTTGTTATGCGTCTCCGTCTTATTGATTTGTATTTCTACGATCATTGTAGTGCGTGAGAATGAGAAAGTCAAAATAGGTACGAAGCCAAATGGCTGACCAATGCCCGGTGGGTGTGGTAAAATAGGGCCACTTGTCGCAGGCAAATGCTATTATCTCTACTCTTACTACGGATGCCCCGATAACAAGGAGAAAAAGTATGAACGAAGAAGCCCTTGCCCGTGTTGATCTCTTTTCGACGCTAGATAAAAAAGAGCTTCAGTTGCTGGCAAAGAATTGTCAGGAGCGAACGTATGGTGCGGGAACAACTATTTTTTCGCAAGGTGATACAGGCGTAGGTCTCTATATCATCGAGTCTGGAAAAGTTCGTGTGACGATAGCCCATAATCCGGATCGTGCGGAAGAAGAACTGGCTTTGCTGGGGAGCGGTGCTGTTGTGGGGGAGATGGCCTTGCTGGATGAGATGCCCGAGTCTGCTACAGTAAGTGCTGTAGAAGATACAACGGCGCTGCTGCTCCCTGTCTGGGAATTTCGTGGCATCTTGCGAGCCCATCCCGATATTGCCTTGAAATTGCTTGCCGTATTGAGCAGACGCTTGCGGAAGGCAGAGGTCCGTCATCCGGAATAAGTAGTAGTAATGCGAAAGTGGTGGCAAAAGTTCGTCAGGATGTATCTGCTTGCTGTGCCCTATTCTCGTAATGGACGCATTCAGTGGCTGCCTGTTTTTCTCAGGCTTCCGCTGAATGCGGAAGAAGTAGAAGCATGAGGAGAGGAAAATTGCTCAGGTATTAGGAATGCTACTGTGATCTGGCTTTTCGCGATTGAGTAGCTTCTGAAGTTCATCGAACATGGTTTCGATATCGCCAAAAGATCGATAGACGCTAGCGAAACGAATATAGGCGATTTTATCCATATATTTCAGGCGTTCCATGACGAGTTCGCCGATGACATTGCTGGCAATCTCTTGCTTGCCAAAACGATATAATTCCTGTTCAATCTCCTCTACTGCGTTTTCAATTTCGCCAGCAGGAAGAGGCCGTTTTTCGCAGGCTTTGCGTAGGCCAACAGAGAGCTTCTGACGGTCAAAAGGCTCGCGCCGCTGATCACGTTTAATTATCATAAGATGGAACTTTTCGACCCGCTCATAGGTGCTGAAACGGCCTTTACATTGTTCGCATTCTCGACGGCGATGAATGGCGTCACCAATATCACGGGAATCTTTGACTCTGGACTCGGTGCCACCGCAAAATGGACATTTCATGACCCTGCCCCCAATGGATGTTGCGTTTGGAATAGTCTTATTCTACCACACATTTGTCTTGGGGGTATGAAGCTTTCATCGTAGAGCCGCAGTTGCAGAGACCTCTTTCAATATGAGCTTTGCTGCTGCCTCTCGTATGAGTTGCGATGCCGCTGAAGGATGGATTTTTCCTACATAGCCTGAGCGCAGACGCGACCCTTCACGCCAATAAGCATACCAGTAAGGACCATGACCCTGCCCGTTTCGGCAGGTGCTACACGATGTTTTTCCACACTTGCGGTATTGTAATTGATAGGTAATATGCTGATCGCTTGGTATGTCTGTCATAAACCACGAACCCTTCCACAAATCAAAAGAAGTTGAACATACGTAAAGATCCTACTACTATAATACCATCAATTTCTGAACATTGTATGAATTTGTCTTCTACAAAGATGAAACACTGTTCATTTTATTGGCGGTATATTTTGTACATAAGAAAAAGCATTAAGAGGGAGAGTCGCCGTCTACTAGAAGAACTTTCGCTCAAGTAAACGTTCTGTCAGGGAAACATTGTGCTATCAATGTGCTAGGAAGAGCTTCTCTTAGGCAGAATAGCTTCGGGAAAAATGCTATAATAGAGTAGACTGTTTCCCTTGCGAAGGTCCATCTCTGCCTCGTATTCTCTCGCTGTGTAGGATTGGAAGGAGAAGGTGTAGCATGCAACTCATCATCAAAGGCAAACAGGTGCCCATAACATCCCAATTGCGTGAAAAGATTGGGCGCAAAGTCCAGAAGCTTTCGCGTTTTCTCACTGAGGATACACGCGTTGAAGTCACTGTCACCGAAGAACAGACACGGAGTGCCCAGGATCGTTTCTCTGTGCAGCTTGCTCTGGCAGGTGCTGCTCCCCCAATTCATAGCGAAGTCAGCGCTCTCGAATCTGGTTGTGGCCCTGGATAAAGTAGTAGATAAGGTTATGAGTCAGCTTGAGCGGCAGAAGAAGCGCCAGACCACTGTGCGGCGGCATCATACTCCTGGCGTAAGAGTGCTGGCATTGGCCCGTTCGGGAGCCCTGAGTACCCTGGAAGAAACGCCCGATCAAAGCTTGCCCGCTTCTGATAATTCACTGGAGCAAGAACAAAATGAAGAGATCTGGTCCCAGGTCATAGAAATACGCCGATTACCAACTATGGCAATGAATGATCAGGAAGTAATTGAGCAGATGGAGCAGAGTGGAGCATCATTTCTCCCTTTCTACAACGAAGAGACACAGAGCGTCAATGTCATGTATCGTATGGAGCAGGGTGGCTATGGGTTGTTGGTACCTGCGCTAGAATAAGTTGAAGGAAAGAGGAAGCTCGGATCGCAAGAGGTCCGAGCTTTTGCGTTTTTGTTTCCCCAATTCAGGAGGAACTGGCTCTATGGGAGTAATGAAATTTCAAATTCCCAGGGAGGAGAGAGTGGTTCCTCAAATTGCCCTAAAGGATCGGCGATACGAATAGTTAATCTACGTACATCGGGTGATGGAAGAGGACGGAAACGTGCGCTCCCTTGATAGACAGTATTCGTTGGACCGCTGGCCAGCTCTGGACGAGCCAGGAGCATACCACCTTTATCTCCCAGCCATTGTGTTCCAAGATTATCTTTCAGGAAAAAGATGATGCGGGGGACAAAAGAGAAGCCAGGACTAAATGGCGGCCTGATCCAGAGATATTGCAGCTCAAAATGTTCACGGTAATAGTGCAGTTGATGAAGAATCAAGGTCATATTCTGCTGCTTTTGCTCTATCTCCAGATTTACTACGCGCAATGCCTCTCCCGGAGAACCTTTTGCACTGCTCGATTGCTCCGAGAGACGCGGTGCCGCAATAACAACAGGTGGACGCGAGGCAAGCTCCAGCGCTTTAGTAGAGAATGGCGTTGGATCACGCAGAATATCATTACACAATTGTAAACAGTCGTTACAGATATAAGCCGCCCCTGGTCCCGCGATCATCCGTTGAACCTCAGAAGAGGGGCGACCACAGAAAGAGCAGCGAGCTGATGACCGATCAAAACTCATAATGCTCTGCTCCTTAGTTTGCTGTCGAACCGCTTACTGCATTTTTATACGTGCGGAGTGCGACAGCCGCTTCAGTGTACAATCCTAAACGTTCCAGCATCGTCGCATGTGCTTCCCACTCTAGTGTATCATCTAAAAAGGAGAGTTGTGCAGTGGTAGCATCAAGAGTAGCAAACTGGAGCGGATTTTTCGTACTGGGATGAAGCAACTCCGCGTTAGTGGATGCGGCGATAGCGGCCTGTACGAGAGACTGTTCGCTACGTCCATATTTCCGTTGCAGGGCAAGCGAGATAAGATAGTCGGCGAAATGAGGATTCTTTGGTAAAAGTGAGCCATGCAGATAGGTGCCAAAGGCCTGCCGGTAGATCGCACCTTCGCTATGGTCTTCAGCATTATTGCCGTAGCCTTTGAGCACGCGACCCAGTGGTTTAGCGGTACCGAGATAGGTACGTCCGCCGTGATTTTCAAAGCCGACCAGGGTGCTCCCGTTCCAACTGAGGGCGACATTGCCGATACAACGTGCAACATGGGCTCCTTTATGAATGGTCCAGGCATCAAAGACGCCCAGGCCGCGCATATCGGGACCTTCGGCAGGCCGATAATAATGGGCGAGCAATTGAAAGCCTCCACAGACAGCCAGGACCGGCATATCATCTTCAACAGCAGCCCAGAGGCCGATGCCTTTAATATCGTAGAGATCCTGGGCAACAGGAGCCTGTTCTTTATCCTGACCACCACCAATAAACAGCAGATCATACTCATCGGGGTCAAGGGCATCGCCAATACCGAGCCCGACCACACGGAGCTTGATGCCACGCAACTCACAGCGGCGGCGCAGAGTCAGAATATTGCCCCGGTCTCCATATAAATTGAGTTGTTCAGGGTAGAGATGACCAAGAGCGAGAGAGAGAGGTGGGGAGAAATTGTGGGTCATGCGTCCTTTCCTTCCCAGTAGTTTGTGGTAAGTCCTCGTTGCCCTAATTCGCGATGAATTTCAAGCAGAGCAGTATAGGTAGGTACAACAAAAAGCGTCTCACCCTCAGGTGTCTGTTGCAGGGCGGCACTGAGCGCCTGTTTCAAGCCATAGGGTTGTGCAGGGGGCATACTTGTTATTTCTTCAGGAGTCTTGCCCTTTTTGAGCGCTCTACGGGCCTGCCTGGCCTTCACGATCTGCGTACGCAACGCCCGCAAGGGAGCCGACGGCACAATAGTCATCTGCTCCTCTGGAATTCCGGCATATTTCAGACGCAGAGCCAGATCGGCAGCACGGGTACCCGCAACTGTGACCGTCAGGATATGATCTGTGGCACGCTCAAAATCGACATCCCAGATCCAGGAAATATCATGGCCATCGGCAGTGTTGTCATTAAGGACAAAAAGGACATGGCGTGAAATCTCTTCTGTAAACAGTGTGCGCAGTACCTCATTAAAGCCAGTGGGATTCTTCGCCAGCAGCAAGCGCAGCGAGCGCCCTTCGGCTTCTATGCGTTCCCCGCGTCCAAAGACCGGCACGGCTTGCTCGATAGCTTTACTGATCGGTTCCCATGCGACTTCCAGAGCCTGGGCCGCAGTAATGGCCGCGAGCGCATTATAGACATTATAAAGGCCCGGCAAAGGGACCATTACCGTATGTGTTTCACCTGCAGCTTCAAGTTGCACCTGCCAGCTATCAAAGGTATCGAGCTGAACATGTTGCGCACTCACATCCGGATGCGGACGTGTGGTATCACAGACTGGGCAGTGATAGTGTCCCATATGGCTATAGAACTGGACATCATAGAAGTAGGGGCTACCACACGTTGGACACATGCGCGTATCTAATACCTGGTGATGAGTGACTGTTGCGCCATTTTCATGGGCGAGGAGATCGAGCGAGAGATCATCAATCCCATAGTAGAGTACGTGACCTGGAAAGTCCCGGCCAAGATTCGCGATAGCAGGATCATCGGCATTCAGAATGAGCGTGGAAGTCGCAGGAAGCTGAGCGATAGCCCGCTGCCAGTATTGCAGAATACTATCAACTTCACCATAGCGATCAAGCTGATCGCGGAAGAGATTGGTGAAAACCAGGACGCGTGGTGGAATTGCTTGCACGACTTGAGGGAGAGCGGCCTCGTCGACCTCAAGGATAGAGATCGCATCCAGCGTCTTGCGCATCTGCCCATTGGCCAGTGCATGTGTCACGAGAGCGGTTGCTACGCCCCGCATCAAGTTTGAGCCTTCTTTATTATTCCAGACATACAGACCAGAATGGCGCATAATAGAGGCAATGAAATTGCTCGTCGTCGTTTTTCCATTTGTGCCCGTAATAATTACGCTGCCATGTTCCAGTTGTGTTGCCAGATGTTCAACGATATCGGGATAGACCCTTTGGGCAACGATACCAACAATGCTGGTGCCGCCACCAAGATGGAAACTGCGGCTAAGTGCTCCCACGGTCCGTCCAGCAATAATTGCCAGCCCCGGCGCTAGCGGATTCTGCTGGTGCTTGCGGCGGCGCAGGCTCCCAGTCTTAGGTCGTTTGGCAGCATGCGCCTGGGGGCTCACCGGGCGCATGCGTGGCGTGGGGGAGCTTTCTTGTGGCTGAGATTGTTTTGGTTTTCGCATGCATATCCTCCGAAGCAGCACTTCTGCTCTCCTCTTGTAGAGGGGCTAATACATTGATGGTAGATAGTTGTAGCGTGGTATGCTAACTTGTGCAGTATCCTCAAAACGGGCCGAAGAAAGCGAACATAGGCGCTCTGCCTGCCAACCTATCCAACCGCAAAGAGTATACACCGGAAAGCTGAAAAGGTCTAGTGGGGTTACCTGAGGAAATTTTTGCGTGAGGTTTTTCGTTAGAGAGAGGTAGTACTTTCTAGAGTAACTACTTGTACACCTATGCTATTCTATCCATGAAGATATATACTCATGCACGTGTGGATTTTGCAGTTGGGATTGTTGTACATAACAAAGACAAAGATCGGGTAAAAGATCGATGACAAAAAAATTAGTAATTGTAGAGTCGCCAGCCAAGGCAAAGACCATAGAGAAATTTCTTGGGCGTGATTTCCTGGTGTTGGCTTCGATGGGCCACATCATCGATCTGCCGAAAAAGGGGTTGGGTGTCAACACACGCAAAGATTTCGCACCAAAATATGAGGTTATTGAGAAAAAAGACAAGCTGATTCACGATTTAAGGGCTGCCGCCGAAGGGGTTGATGAGGTCTATCTGGCACCAGACCCTGACCGAGAAGGCGAATTTATCGCCTGGTCGTTAAAAAATATTCTAGGCTTGCAGCATCCGCATCGTGCGGAGTTTCACGAGATCACGAAAAAAGCCGTGCAGGAAGCAATTAATAAGCCCAGAGAGATTAACGAAGATCTCTTTAATGCCCAGCAGGCGCGGCGTGTGCTTGATCGCCTGGTGGGATATAAAATTAGTCCTTTGCTCTGGCGGCGCGTGCAATCAGGGACGAGCGCCGGGCGCGTCCAATCGGTTGCCCTGAGTATCATCTGCGAGCGCGAGGCCGAGATTCGGGCTTTCGTACCGGAAGAATACTGGAGCATCACGGCCCTGTTGAGTAAACACCAGCAGGGAGAACGCTTTGAAGCTCAGCTTATTATGCGCCTCAAGGATGCCTCAACTGTGCCGAGCGATGAGTTGCTGGCCGAGTCTGAAGAGCCTGCCGTCGCCGAAGAGGCTGGTGCTAAGGGGAATAAAGCGAACAAAAGTCGCATAAAGATCAGCTCTAAGGAAGAGGCGGATGCCATTCTCGCGGAACTGAAAGATGCCACGTATAGCGTGCTGAAATATGAGCAGCGTGAGCAGCGGCGTCAGCCACCTCTGCCCTATACCACGAGTACTTTGCAGCAAGATGCTTCGGCTCGTCTCTACTTCAAGCCCAAGCGCACGATGAGCCTCGCACAACAGTTGTACGAAGGTATCGAATTGGAAGAGCGAGGCCATCAGGGCTTAATAACGTATATGCGTACCGACTCTACGCGTATCTCTGACGAAGCACAGACAAGCGTAAAAACCTATATCCGCAAAGCCTTTGGTCAGCCGTTTGTGGGTCAGGGCCGTACGAGTAAGGCCAAAGCAACGACTCAGGATGCACACGAAGCGATTCGGCCAACAGATGTTACTCTGACACCAGATAGCATCAAGTCGTATCTCTCGGCAGAACAATACAAGCTCTATAACCTGATCTGGCGACGTTTTGTGGCCAGCTTTATGACTGCTGCCATTTTTGATACGGTGCGCGTTGATATTCTGGCGAAAAACTATGTTTTCCGTGTCACCGGCTCGAATCTGCGCTTTCCCGGCTTCTATACCATCTGGCCGCGTGAAGAGGATGAGCGGTTGTTGCCTGTGATGCAGGTGAATGAGGTGCTCGATTTTCATAGTCTCAAACCTGATCAGCACTTCACTCAGCCACCCCCGCGCTTTAGTGAGGCGAGTCTGATTAAGCAGTTGGAAGAAGAAGGGATTGGCCGTCCAAGTACGTATGTCCCTATTCTCAGTACGATTCAGGATCGTGGCTATGTCGATCAAGAGCAGCGCCGTTTCGTGCCGACCTGGTTAGGTGAGACGGTGAATGAGGTGATGAATAAGCACTTCCCGGATATTGTCAATACGAATTTTACGGCAGATATGGAGCGCAAGCTCGATGATGTCGAAGAGGGACGTCGTTCCTGGACCGAGTTTCTGCATGGCTTCTATGGCGATTTTAAAGTGAGTATGGAGAAGGCCGAAGCGGAAATGGATCGTGTGCAGAAGCCAATGGAAGAGATGGATGAGCAATGTCCAGATTGCGGACGAAATCTCATCATCCGTTCTGGCCGCTTTGGACGTTTCATCTCCTGCTCCGGTTTTCCTGAATGTCGTTATCGGCGTTCATTTATGAATAAAACAGGGGCTCTCTGTCCCGTCTGTAATGGTGATCTTGTAGAGCGCAAGACTAAGCAGAAGAAGCGCATTTTTTACGGGTGTGCCAATTATCCTACCTGTAACTTTGCGCTCTGGGAGCGGCCTGTACCTGATCTCTGTCCACGTTGTGGCGGCTTGATGGTTGTGCCCAGAGGAGAACAGGAGCCAGTCTGCTATGCAGAATTTACTACTGCTCAACAGGGTACAGAGACCGGTCCTCAGCAGAATGGACAGGCGTCCGGCAAGCGGAGCGCTGGCAGTGTAAAGAGTGGGAGTGAGGAGAGCAGTACAGAAGTTGTGCCCAGACGGCGTAAAGGCAAGAACGCGCCAGAAAATATGCCCGTAATTCCGAAGCTGCTTGCTACTGGAAATGACGAAGGGGAAGAGACGCCGAAGAAGGTTCGCAAGACGGCTGTACGTGCAACAACGAAGCGCAGCACAAGTAGTCGTACTACTACAAAAACGAAACGCGCCACCGGGAGTCGTAGCACTGTGACCAAGAAGCGCACTACTGGAACTCGTAGTGCCGCCAGTAAAGCCGGAACAGGCCGCGTGAAAGTCGTGCCGGATTCAGCAGCATCAGAAAAGCCAGTCAGGGCCAGTGCAAGGACAAGAAAGATTTCGGGGACGAAGGGGTGAGATAAAAGCGGCAAAAAATTTTAAAGCGGAACAAGGGGAGAGATGAGATGTGATATAATCACTGAACAATCTCCCCAAAAGAGGTAAGTTCTGCAATTATTGGAGGATGCTCATGCCGCATGCAGTGACGCTTATTCCAGGAGACGGAACCGGGCCAGAAATTACCAGGGCTACACGTAGAGTTCTTGAGGCTACCGGGGTTCAGTTTGAATGGGATGTACGCCAGGCGGGAGCGGAAATGCTGGAGAAATATGGCACTGTCCTGCCCGACGATGTGCTTGAATCTATTCAACGCACAAAGGTAGGATTGAAAGGGCCCATTACGACGCCAGTAGGCAGAGGGCAACGCAGTGCAAATGTGACCCTGCGCAAGAAGCTGGACTTGTACGCGAATATGCGACCAGCCAAGACATATCATGGTTTGCGCTCCCGTTATGAGAATATTGACCTGATTATTGTAAGAGAAAATACGGAAGATCTCTATTCTGGTATTGAATATCAGCGAGGAACACCAGAATACGAGGAGATTTTAGAAGTTATTGCTCGCACCAGCGGGCATAAACTCGACCCAAACTCAGCGATTACGCTGAAGTATATTACTGTCGCCGCAACCAGGCGCATTGTAAAGTTTGCCTTTGACTATGCGCGGGCAAATCATCGTCATAAAGTAACAGCAGTACATAAAGCCAATATTATGCGTCTCTCAGATGGCCTGTTTTTAACGACTGCGCACGAAGTTGCGAAAGAATATCCAGATATTCATTATGAAGATCGGATCGTTGATAATATGTGTATGCAGCTGGTGCAGAAGCCTGAATTATACGATGTCCTGGTATTACCAAATCTTTATGGCGATATCATCTCAGATCTTTCGGCTGGCCTGATTGGTGGTTTAGGGGTGGCACCAGGAGCGAATATTGGTACCCAGTGTGCGGTGTTTGAGCCGGTACACGGAAGCGCCCCTAAATATGCGGGCCAGAACAAAGTAAATCCAATGGCGATGATGTTTTCTGGCGTGATGATGTTGCGTCACCTGGGAGAGCGCGATGCCGCTCAACGTTTGGATAGAGCCCTTTCGCAAGTAATCGCAGAGGGGAAAAATGTTACCTATGATCTCAAGCCGCGTCCGGATGATCCAAGTGCGGTGGGCACCTCGCAGGTAGCAGATGCCGTTATTGAGAAACTTCAGCGCTTTTAATAAAGTGAGCAAGCGTTATACAAGCGTTATAAAGTAACAAAATCGTTCATCGTTGGTCCTTGATAAGCCAACGATGAACAGAGAGAATCTGTGCCTGAAGCTATGGCCGAGGAATACCCATTTTGCCGCCTGTCCGCCAGCGATGCGTCGCCTGGATATAGCGGATTGTGCCTGAGCGGGAACGCATCATAAGTGATGAGGTGCGTGCGCCGCCACCATAATATTGAACACCCTCGATAAGCTCTCCTGAGGTGATCCCTGTTGCGGCGAAGCAGACATCGTTCCCGCTCACCAGATCATCGGTGTGGAAGACGCGGTCCAGGTCAATGCCATCGCTTTTCATTTTCTCACGCTCCTGGTCATTACGTGCCCAGATCTTGCATTGAATCTCACCATCCAGACACTTCAGGGCTGCTGCGGCCAGTACGGCTTCAGGAGCGCCACCGATCCCCATAAGGACGTCGATGCCTTTGTAATCTTCCATCGCAGCCTGAATTGCAGCGGCAACATCACCATCGCTGATCAATCGGATGCGCGCCCCTACTTCGCGAGCCTGTCTTATAATCTCCTGGTGGCGTGGGCGGTCGAGAATAACTACCGTCAGATCATCAATATGGGCGCTACGGGCGCGAGCAATACGGTCCAGATTGACGGCAACCGAGGCGTTGATATCAACCGCGTGTTTAACGGAAGGGCCGACTGCGATTTTTTCCATATAATAGACGCCAGGAGGGGCCGAATACATCGTGCCGCGTTCGGCGGTTGCGACTACAGCCAGGGCTCCTGGCAGACCAAGCGCGAGCAGACGTGTGCCATCAACAGGATCGACGGCGACATCAACCTCTGGTGGTGTTCCATTTCCGACATGTTCACCAATGTAGAGCATGGGCGCTTCGTCTTTTTCGCCTTCGCCAATCACCACCACTCCATCCATATCAACCGCATCGACAGCCTGGCGCATGGCATCGACGGCGGCCTGATCAACCATCTCTTTATTTCCCTTGCCCATCCAACGGCCAGCACTGAGCGCGGCAGCCTCGGTAACTCGCGTCAGTTCCATTGCTAGATTGCGTTCGCGCGTTTTTGAATATTCAAAACGTTCTTCTGGGATCATGAATAGAATCTCCTTGTCGTGATTTACAATTGGATGTAGCGGGGTTGTGTACGGCAATGCTCTGCTGAGCATAATTGCTCGCAGGCGTTCAACGGCGGCTGAAACGTTCCCTTGACGATTTTCGATGACATATTCAAAGTGTTTCTGTTGTGCTAATTCAATGTGTGCGTCCTGCAAACGGCGCTCACGTTCAGCAGGCGTTTCAGTATGGCGATCCTTCAAACGCTGAACCAACTCCTCTAATGAGCCAGGCACGAGGAAAATAAAAATAGCACCAGGAATCCGCTGGCGGACCGTGGCCGCACCCTGAACGTCAATCTTCAACAAAACATCACGGCCAGCAAGCAGATTATCTTTGATTGGCTGAATGGGTTGTCCATACCAATTCCCGTGGACCTGCGCGAACTCAATAAGCTCTTGCTGAGCAATCATACGATCAAAGGTCTCTTTATTGACGAAATAATAGGGATTTCCTTCGCTCTCTCCGGGCCGTGGAGCACGAGTCGTGACGGAAGAGACGACATGAAAATCAAAACCCTGAGCCTTCAGCGCATTGATAACTGTGTCCTTACCAGTCCCAGAAGGAGCAGAGAGGACAAAAAGGAGTCCCTGCCTGTTCGTCTCCTGTGAAGCGCGAGGCGGCGAGTCTGAGTGGGGAACGGTCTTTTGTGTCTCAAGTTGCATATTTTTCTTCCTGATGTTTTCTGAATTGAGAGGATGAATTTACGAACAGACTACAGTTTGCGCTATACTGTTCATTATCATTATCATTGTTCATCGACGAGCGCATAAACTGCGACGGGCATTGTCGCTTTTTCTGATACGCATAACTTATACGTTATTGTACAACACGTACAGAGGGCAAGAAAGTTGTTTGTTGGCAAACACGCTCTTTCTCTGTTTTTAGCAACCAGCCAATAGCTACTACTGGTGTTTTGTTCCCTGTGCAAGGAAGTGTTTACAGAATATATATCGGCAGTCGGAAAGAGTTCTTGAGCTGTTATTGAAGTGTGAATAGTCATTAGTCAGATGTTGACATAGAGAGGGGAAGACGGATGCATGTAGATGCAATGACTCTGGCAGCAGTAGCGGATGAGTGGAAAAAATTGCTCATGGGAGCACGTATAGATACAATTATTCAGCCGACAGAGCACGCGATAGCGCTCCAATGCTATGCTTCTGGTAGTCAGGGACAGGGGGGACAGAATCGTTGGCTCTATCTCTCATCTCATCCTCAGCTTGCGCGGGCGCATATCACGGCTCTGAAGCCACCGAAGATTGCCAGTGAGCCGCCACCTTTTGTGATGCTCTTGCGGAAATATCTGGAAGGGGCACGCATTGAGAGCATTACTCAGCCGCGTTGGGAGCGGGTGCTGGAGATTGGTGCTGGATATCGCAAGAGTCCAGAGAGCGACGAGCGTGTTCGTTTGCGCCTGATCGTAGAGATTATGGGGAATCATAGCAATATTGTTTTCTGCAATGAAGAAGGTCTGATCCTGGGGAGTCTCAAGCGTATCGGTTCGGATATTAATCGCTATCGCGTGATTATGGCCGGTGTCCCCTATGTGCCGCCCCCACCCCAGCAACGAACCGTTGTTGGAAAAAGTCTGCCACGGCTAGAGCCTACCAGTGTTACGGCTGCTCAACTGGCTATGTGTGCAGCTGAAGAGGAAGCGGCAGAGCCAGAGGTGGCTGCACCCCAGAAAAAGCGCAAGCGAGCCCCTGAGCAACCGAAGCTCTGGCAATTGCTGAGCCGTAACCTTGCCGGATGTAGTCCCTTGTTGGCGCGTGAGTTTGTCTATCGAGCAACCGAGAATGCAGAATTGCTGCTTGAGCAGACCAGAGGGCAGGAGGCGCTGTGGGAAGAGCTGGCCTGGAATATTCGGGATCTGAGTAGCTTGTATGATACGCACCAGTGGCAGCCTCAATTAATTGAGCGTGTGGGGAGTCAGGGACCAACGCGTCAGGCAAACATACCTGTGGCTTTTGCGGCCTATGTTTTAGAGCAGTATACACCGATAGAGCAGATGCGCGTGCGGGAGTCACCCTTGATGAATGTTTTGCTGGATGACTATTTCGCACGTGCAGAATGGCGCGATGCAATGGAGGGTGTACGCTCGCCCTTGCGCAAAATAGTCCAGACGCAGATTGACCGTTGTAAGCGGAGAGCGGAACTGTTGCAGCAGGATATGGCCGCTTCAGAAGAGGCGGCGAAGTATCGCCTCTATGGTGACCTGCTTCTAGCACATCAGCACGAGGTGCCACAGGGTCAGAGTAGTATCATATTGCAGAACTTCTTTGAGGTGGACGACGAAGAGAATAGCCCTGAAGTCAAGGTGCCGCTTGATCCGCGTTTTGATGCAGTGGGCAATGCCAATCGGCTTTTCAATAAGTATCATAAACTGCGCCGTGCACTGGAGCTGGTGCCAGCGCAGATCGAGCATAACACTGTTGAGCTGGCAACGCTGGAACAACTCATGGTTGATCTTAGTCTGGCTGAGACGCCGCCAGAGGTTGCGCTGGTCAAAGCTGAGGTACAGGCAGCCGGATATATACGGGGAAAGGTGCTGGCGAAACGCGATCAGAAGGCGGCGAAGAAGGCGAAGGGCAAAGGAGCAAAAAGCAAGCCTGTTGCGCCAGGGGGCGGAGTGCCTCTGCATATCCAGAGTCGAGATGGCTTTACCGTCTTGATTGGGAAAAATAGCCGGCAGAATGAAGAGGTGACATTTCACCAGGCAACCGCGAACGATATCTGGTTGCACGCACGAGGTGTGCCTGGTTCGCATGTAATTATCAAGGCCGCAGGACGGGATGTGCCGCAACGTACTATCGACGAGGCGGCCAGTCTGGCAGCATATTATAGCCAGGCGAGAGGGAGTACCAGCGTATCAGTAGATTATACGCTGCAACGCTATGTGCGCCATATGAAAGGTGGTGGACCGGGGATGGTGATCTATGAGCGCGAGAAGACTATCTATGCCGAGCCAGTGGTCTCCTCGCAGCCATAAATAGTTCTAGCGTTCGCGGGAAGAGCCAATTCCTATCTCTTCACGATACTTTGTGACTGTGCGCCGGGCCATCGGCAGACCGCGAGCAGAGAGAAGGCGAGCCAGTTCTTCATCACTGTAGCGATGGCTGCTCTGCTCCGACTGAATCAGTTCACGCAAGACATCTTTAATGCCGAGTGAGCCATCGAAGAAGTCGGAGAAAGGGATCAGACGACCATTCGGAAGCAGGGCGTACTTGTTCGCGGTGGCGCGGCTCACGGTTCCTTCGTCCAGATTAAGGCGCGAGGCGACCTCGGCGCGGGTGAGGGGACGCAGATAGCGCCCCTTATCTTTATCTAAAAATTCGCGCTGGTAGGAGACAACCAGTTCAGCAACTCGACGCAGTGTCTGCCAACGGCGCTGAATACATTCTACAAAGAATTTGGCTCGTTCGGATTGATGATGAAAATAGCGCTGTACCTCTTTATAATCCTGAATTGGAGTCGAGAGACCAGAGGGTCCGGCGATAGTGAAGGTGTAGCGTTTCTCTTCTATGAGCTCAACCTCTAGTCCATTTGGACCTTTGCGAATAAGAATATCCGGGCGAATATAGCTGGTGGCATTGCTCAGGCGAGAATCATAGGTAGCATCGCGATAAATGAGCGAGGGGTAGGGATGGAACGTAGTACGAATATAGAGGTCAGCCTGACGCACCTCTTGTTCTGGCACATGCAGACGGCGGGCGATTTCGGCAAACTGATTGCGGCTCAGGGAGATCTAAATAGTTGTCAATCAAGGCATATGCGAGAGGATGAGGGGATTCCTGTTCACTGAGTGCCTGGAGTTGTATAAGCAGGCACTCACGGGCATCACGCGCTCCAATACCAAGAGGTTCGAGGGTTTGTAACTGGCTGAGCACATACGCAACGCGTGTGAGCGGGATGTTCAGAACGGTTGCTATCTCCTCGATGCTTGCTTCCAATAAGCCATGCTCATTGAGATTGCCAACCAGTTGTTCCGCGATGGGCGCATCGTCCGGCGTAATCAGCGGCTTCGAGTTGTTGGAGCAGTATCTCTTCAAGCGTAGCCTCGATAGGAATTTGTGCGAACTGATCAAACTCGTCCTCTGCATCAGCATCGGCAAAACCGTAATTGTCGATATCAAAAAAAGTCTGTTGATAAGGCCAGAGAGGCTCTGTGATTGGCTCGTAGGCAAGCGGCGAAGAATCGGCGGCGTTTCCAACATCTGTTGGGCGAAATGTCCACATGCGGGACAGGTGGCCCCGTACATTGGTGTGCCACAGAGGAGGCAGACACGGTTTTCACGCACATCCAGCGTGGGATTCTCTATCTGTTCTTGCGTGAGAGCGTGCTCCAGCTCATCCGAAGAAAGGTGTAATATTGTACTTGACGTAATTAACCGGGCACTCACGCGCAAGACATGATCCGGTCTTGGGGTTGGTTCTAAACGCATATCTGACCCTACCTTCACCTCTACATAACCCTGAACATCAATACGTATTGCTGCTAATTATTTTCCACAAAGGACGTTGAAAGATTTCCAGAAAATCGGAATATGCCTGAGTTGAGCAGAATAGTTGCCGAGAGCAAGCCGCCGCCTGGACATATTTGCAGTGTTGTTACAGCCAACCACGACTAATGAGGGCGGCATGGGCGGCCTCTTGTTCTGCTGTTTGTTTATTACGGCCCTGGCCTTTGCCCGCGACCAGGCTACCCAGAAGTACCTCGACGGTAAACTCACGATTATGGGAGGGACCTTCCTGGCTAATAATGCGATAGGAAGGGGTAATACCCTCGTGAGCTTGAGCGAGCTCCTGGAAGAGAGATTTATTATCTTTGAATAAGCGTTTACTGACAATCGTATGCGCCAGTGGCTCCAGACGCGGAAGTAAGAATAAGCGAACCGCCTCAATGCCCTGGTCCAGATAGAGAGCGCCCAGGATTGCCTCAAATGCTGAAGCCTGAACGCGTTGGCCGCCGCCGCTATTCTGTTCGCCCTTGCCCATTAAAAGAAACTTCCCAAGCGTGATCTCGCTGGCAAATCTTGCCAGTGTCTCCGTGCGCACCAGGACGGCACGCACATCGGTCAGCTCGCCTTCAGTCAACGTTGGAAAGGTCCGATAGAGAAAATCAGCACTAATCAGAGCTAGAATAGAGTCGCCAAGAAACTCCAGCCGCTCATTAGAGGTCTGGCCCTCACCAGCAGTTTCATAGATATAAGAGCGATGTGTCAGAGCCATATATAAAAGTTGGCGGTCATGAAAATGGAGGCCGAGAACCTCTTCTACCTGTTCATAGTTCAATTGAGACATTTGTCACATTCCTCTTAACACAACACCAGATATAGTATAAATACTTCTATGCGAAGCGTCTTGCAAGAAGAGCTCTTCTGTTCTGCGTTGTCGGTGCTTGTACAGTGGGCTGCTAAGGACCAACGAGAAAAAGCTCTCTTGAAACCGTCAACCGTCATTGTAGCGCCTTTTTGCATAGACTGCAACAATCTAGAGCCAGTGGACGCAGGGAAAAGCGGAATTAAATAGCTGGTACTTCCACCCAGAAACGCGTATCATTTGACAGATTGGCTGTTTTGGCAGTGAGCTGACTTTGAATCCAATAGACCGCCGTTTTGTAGCGGGTAATATCCGCTGTATTTGGATTATGTATGCCGGTCTGCCCATCGCGCTCACCTGCAAACCAGGTCGAGAGACCATAGAAGCTCTGGCTCTGCTTGAGGCAGGTAACATCTGAACTCAAACTAGTATTCAGGAGTATCCCTTTATTAAACTGGTTGGCTGACTGACCGCTAAAGCTGCTGCAAGTACTTCTGAGCATATACCAGTTTTGTTTAAAAATACCGAAGTTCGCCGCATCGTTGCTTTTGCCATCGCTATAGAGATAGGTCGTTCGCATTGTATCCGTTTCTAGCATGGCAACAGACAGGTCAAATATGCTGCCTCCTGCTTTTAAATCTGTTGCTTGCGTGTACCAAGTCTGGAGATAGTATAAGAACCACATTTCATCCCCGCTGGACAAAGAAGCGCCTGCGTTTTAGATTTCGTAAGCGCCTGTTTCTGTGTGTTAAGTACAGAAATAGAAGAAGTGGTGCAGCTTTTTTTCGCGGAACAGGAAGCAGCCAGAGCCACATTTTGCTGGCTCAAAAACGCCATGAACAGAACACTAAAAGCCACTATGGCTACGCTAATTTTACCTATCCAGAGAGAGCGTTCTTTTAGCATAATACACCTTTACTTAAAATAGCATGTTTATAGATAGTAGGAAAATAGCATACAAATTTTTCTATCGGTAAGTGCCGCTAGAAGAAGAGGGGTGAGTATATTTTTTCGTTTGTTGTAAAGCCATAGCATGCTATAGGCCTGGAATGAGCTGTATTTATATCTGCTTTCCTTGTTACAAATCCTCATTAAGAAATCTCAACCATAACAAAGAAAATTCCCCCTTGCTCATAGCAATTTTATACCTCAACTGCAAGGACTATGTTGTAAATTGCAATATGCAAATCAATATATTGAACACATTTTATTCATTGTGACATACTTTTTTCTTGCAATAAGGGAGAAAAATTTGAAGAAGTACTTTCGTTGGCCTACGTGGATTGTATTCGCGTCATTACTTATTACAATCGTAATTGTATCCACAAACACCCTATTGAACGGGCAGCATAGATTTATAGTGCATGCTGCCAGCAATGCGCCCAGCATCTCAGTACCCGGAGTAATCCGAGCGTTTCATCCTTTCAAACTTTCTGGAAAAGGCTTTCATTCTAAAGATTTGGTGGCAGTATTTTCTACTAACAGTACCCTCGGTACCTTCCAAGCTGGGAATAACGGCAGCTTTACTGGCACTGCAACCATTAGTGATCCTATTGTTCAAGGCATCCATCAGCTCTCAGCTAGCTCAAGTAGCAATCTTACTGCCAGTATCAGTTATATTTATTTACCTGGTGTGGCATTGTCCGGTGGCAATAGCCAGAATGCCTTGAAAAAAGGCGGTCCGGGAACGAGTATAAATTTGAACGGGATAGGCTTTGCCGCCAGTGAAGCGGTGAGTATCTACTGGGAGAAAAATACCATTCCTTCTGCCCAGGCCACAACTGATTCCCAGGGTACTTTCTATGCTAGCTTCAATGCTCCAACAGGCGTAGCGGCTGGTAAATATCACATCGTCGTAAAACGCGCACAACAAAAACCAGGCTCCGTCTCTATTAGCTTTACTATTCTTTCGCCTAAGTTCGTTTCCAGTGGGGGAATCTTAGCAGGTCAGGCCATCAAGATACAACTTTCTGGTTTTCAGGCGAACGAGCAGGTAGCTATTAGCTGGAATGCCAACAGCGGGCAGGCGCTTACCACTGTTTCAGTTGATACTACTGGAGCTACAACTACTACTTTTACTCCCCCTTCTGCACCAAAGGGTTCTTATACGCTAACGGCGACAGGGAATACCAGTGGATTGCATACTACAAGCACAACCAATATCGGCCCTGGTATTTCACTCAATCCAGAGACTGTAAACGTAACGGGAACGACAATCGTCAATGGTGGTGGTTACGTCCCTGGAGAAAAAGTAAATGTCTACCTGCAAAGTCCTAGTAATGGCATAACTACTGCCATAGTAGACGCTCAGGGGAGTTTCAGCGTCCCTCTGACTACACCAGCAACCTATCAGGCCAGTGCTACCTACTTTGTTTATGCCGTGAGCACTACAGGATCAGAGAAGGCTCAAGCCCAGCTTTACTTCCAACCTCCCTCTATTGATTCTAATGGAGAAGAAGTCTATGGTGGATCAGTCACAATAACCGGGCAAGGATTTGCCAGAGGGGAAACGGTAACCCTTTCCTGGAAGTCGATAACAGACACGAGTGCAACGTCGTTGGGGACAGTTGTAGCGGCTCAGGATGGGACATTTACATTTACTACCATTGTGCCTGGTGCGCCTTACACCACATCCGGCTTCCCTTTCCCTTTTAATGCAACTATTGCCGCGCAGGGCAATGTTACACAGCTACAAAGTACAACAAACTTTTTTGTGAAACCCAATATCATACCCACTCCGAATACTGGAGTCATTGGTTCGACTATTGCCCTGGTTGGTGGTGGATTTGGTAGCGCCGAGCAGGTAGCTCTCTCTTTGCAAAATATTCCTTTAACAACAGTAACGACAGATGCGAATGGCTCGTTCAGTACCACGTTTGTTGTGCCGCCACATGCTCTGCCAGGCAACCATCTGAGCAACCTTGATGCCGTGGGGAGTACCAGTCAACAAGCAATTGATGTACCCTTTGGTATCCTGACCTCTATCACGATTACGCCACAACAGGGGCCTTCTGGTGCCAGTATCACGGTTTCAGGGACAGGTTTTTCTCCCACTGATCAGGTTTCTCTCACGTGGTTTGATCCTACAACCAACAAAGGTACGCCGCTCGCTATTGTAAATATTCCAGCCTTTACGTTCACCTTTACGACCATTGTTACCGCTCCGGCTAATCTCACTAGCGGAGCCACATATTATATCGAAGCCAGTGATACGTTTACGGGTAAAACAGTCAAAGCATCATTTATCGCCCAATAAACGCAATGTGCAGAATAAACGCCTGGTTGTATTAGCAATTCAGGCGTTTATTCAGTTGCGGCTTTACGTAAAGGTGAAGCGGGATCTGTACGCATAAGATGAAGCAGGCGTGGGCTGACGGTTACTGGAAGTGAGACGTGCAGGATTTGTGCGAGTTCGTCTTCGCTCAGAGCTATATTGGGGTCCCAGCCATAGCGTTTCAGATCGACATGGCCGTCTACGGCGAATTCGATCCCTTCAGCCTCTAAAAGCTGGCGCATCCTCTGGGGATGACCAAAGGCCCAGCTTCCGCTCAGCTCGCCTTTGCTGTTCAGGACGCGCTGAGCTGGAATTATATCGGTAGCTTCATTCATAATCCAACCCGCCATACGTGCCCCACGCGGATAGCCGACAGCTTTAGCAAGCCAGCCATACGTCGTTACGTGGCCCGCAGGGCAGGCCTGCACGAGGGAAAATATTTGGACCATCAGGGTTGCAACCTGTTCCTGGGTAGGGGATGTCTCTCCAGCCATAGATAGAGCCGCCTTTCTGTTCTGCTGTATGGGTTTGTCTTTGCGGATAATTTGTAGATAGTGTACGACAACGAGCAGGAAAGAAGCAACGCTGAACGTGCGCCATCTCGTGCAGATCCACTAGGCGTTTTCGGTTTTGTGGTGTATACTTCCTCTACCTGGATGTGCTGGAAGGCCAATTGCTCCTTTCTCCTTTCTTTGGTCCGCTTTGAGGATACTGCACTAGGAAAGAAGGTAGACGGCTGAAGGGAGATGTGCTACTCTAGAGAAGTGAATTTGAGGAGACTGGCAATCGCGGATCGCGAGGTCCGAGGAAAGTCCGAACTCCACAGAGCAGGATGCTGGCTAACGGCCAGTGGGGGTGACCTCAAGGAAAGTGCCACAGAAACAAACCGCCTGGCGAAATCATGTGCCGGGTAAGGGTGAAATGGTGAGGTAAGAGCTCACCGGCAATCGGGTGATCGGTTGGCCGGGTAAACCCCATCCGGAGCAAGGCTAAACAGAAGGGAGAGGATGGCCCACAAGGCTGTTCTCGCAGATAGCTCGTCTGTCAACTTTCGGGTTTGCCGCTTGAGGCGGCGGGTAACCGTCGTCCTAGATAGATGATTGCCCTGCTGCTTGTCGAGAGACAGGTGGCAGACAGAATTCGGCTTATCGTTTCCTCAACTTCACAAAAACAGGTGTGGGCTGCAAAGGAATACTCTTTGCAGCCCACACCTGTTTTTGCAATTCTAGTGTAGAAACCACACGACCTCCTCGGAAAAGGCCGAGCGTTGTCTTCCTATAAGATGTGTTGTATGCTGAATACCAGACCGCCTGGAGACAAACAGGCTTTCCAGCAGTTCTCTGTAATCTATCGAGGATTGAAACTATTCAACAGTGTCAATATGACATGTGTTATCGACTCATACGGTCATGATCAACCAGCCAGCGAAGAAAAGAGAGACGACGGCTTTCCTGGAGCATTTCGCGGTATTCAATCTGCTCGGACACATGATCCTTCATGTTTATTAAACGCTCAGCCTCGTTCTCAGTAAAACCGCTCGCTAGTAGGCTCTGAAAATCGGGGCTTCCAGTTGCATAAGAATGTTCTGGCATAAGTGCATGCTCCTTCGGAATAACTGGACGAATGACGCGTTGAGCATATCCTGGACGGAAATGGCTTTCTTACCAGATATACGCACGAACGCCTCTACTCGATACAACACCATCACACTACCAAAAATTTCCTATCCGCCGAAATTTTGTTCTACCCTTTCTACTTCTTTTTGCGTACCCTTAAACAGGTTGCGGCAGGACAATCCGTCCTAATCGTCCCTTTTGAGGGCTAATCTATACAAAACCTAAAAGGTCAAGTGAGAATAAAGCAAGAGGGTGAAGAGATACCAGTGGGAACCTCTTTAAATCTTTCAATACCTCTCTCTAGACTATTACGCAGATATGGTTACAAAGCAAAGAGAGAGGTACTTTTTTCTTGCAGAAGCGGCAGAATTTCAGGCAGTCTAAAAAAAGACCTCCCTGCGATGGTGAGAAAAGACTAGCGAAGTTGTTGACCCAGCTTGAGAAGATGCAGGGCGCGAGCGGTTGCGTCTTGTGTCAATTCAGCCGCATGTTCCATCGCGTGTACCAGGCTCATTGGACCGGAAGGGAGCACGGCAATTGCGTCGATGCCCAGCGTATAAAGCGCCTGATACTCTGCTCCCAGACTACCTGCCAGAGCGAGAACCGGTACGTGATGCTGTTGCGCTAGCTGGGCGACAGCACCAACACTTTTTCCATAAGCGGTCTGCTTATCGAGCTGGCCTTCAGCGGTAATAAGCAGGTCGGCGGTCTGAAGGTGTTCAGCCAGATGGGTGGTCTCAAGGACAATCTGTGCGCCTGGACGGAGTGCGGCGTGAAGAAAGGCCAGGAGTCCCGCGCCCAGGCCACCCGCCGCCCCTGCACCAGGAATATCGGCAACGACAATACCCAGATCTTGCTCAACGATCAGTGCGAAGTGCTGAAGGGCGGCATCCAGCAGCGGAATCATCGCGGGGGTTGCGCCTTTCTGTGGACCATAGATCGCTGTTGCTCCTTGAGGACCGCAGAGAGGGTTAGTCACATCGCACGCTACTTCAAATTGACAATCTGCCAGGCGGGGATCTTGTTTGGCCAGAGAGATATGCGCGAGGGCACTGAGGGCCGCACCACCCTGCTTAATTTCGTCTCCTGCTGCGTCGGTCAGTTGAATACCAAGCGCCTGGGCCATGCCTGCCCCGCCGTCATTTGTTGCGCTACCACCGATACCGACGAGAAAATGCCGGCAGCCTGCATCCAGTGCGCTGCGAATCAGCTCGCCAACTCCATACGTCGTCGTGAAGCGAGGATCTCGGCGCGTCGGTGGGACCAGGGGAAGACCAGCACAGGCCGCCATCTCAATTACTGCCGTCTTGTTATCGCCTAAAAGACCAAAGAAGGCGTCCACTGGCTCATGCAAAGGGCCGGTGACCGTCTGTAGTACAAGGTGTCCCCCTGTACCATCAACCAGGGCCTGCACCGTACCTTCGCCACCATCAGCAATCGGCACAATCGTCGTCTGGGCGGTAGGATAAACTTCGCGCACGCCTGCTGCGATAGCCTCACCAGTCTCAATTGCCGAAAGGCTTCCCTTGAGGGCCTGAGGGGCAATAACGATCTGCATTGCTTTCCCCTTCTTTCTATGGAAGTCGCCACTATCTTGCTTCCAGATTTTTAAGCGCCATGCCTCATTATAGCAAAGATCAGGAACAATATACCAGAGCTTGTGAGCTAGAAATACAGTACGAAGCGTGTGATAAAGAGAGGCTGCTAGAAAGCGCTGTAGAGATTTGGCAAGGGGTATGACCAGGGCGTATAATGCTAGCAATTAGTATGAATGTGTTGTAGTTCGTGCTCTATCCTCAAAAAGACCGGGATGTGTGGCGTTGACTCGCTTCTTATCTAACTCCAAACCCGGTGTATTCCAGGATACAAACCAGAAGTAGTGATTGATTTCTCATGGGGAGCAATTTTATCTATAAGGGAGCGAAGAGGCTGATGGGCAGAAAAGAGAGACGAAAGGAAGCCAGAGAAGCGCCTCTTCTCCTGGTACGACTCAGCCAGGAAGCGCAGCGAAAATACTATGTTGCGCATCTCCCCTGGTGGCGTCATCCCTTTGTGGGCTATCTTGCCAGTTTTCCATTGACAGCACTTGCCCTGGCAGTACCATTTATTATGCATCACCTGGTGCTTCAGGACTACTTTTTAGGTGCGCCCCTTTTTCTAGCCATTGTCATCATTGCTTTAATTTGGGGGGCGGGGCCGTCGATCTTTTCTATTCTTATCGGGACAGCCGCGTTGGATTATTTTTTTGTCCCGCCCTATAACAACCTTAATGTGATAAACGATATACGAGAGGTACTGCCCCTGCTACCGTTTCTCGTTGCCGAGCTTATTATCGCTCTGATTACCGCCCAGCGCGAATCGGCGAAAAGAAGAGCGTTTGTTGCGGAACAGGATATGCTTTTGCACGCTGAAGAGCTGGAGAAGACGAACAAGCGCCTTGAAGAGGCCAACCAGCTCAAAACGCATTTTATCTCTATGGCCTCGCATGAACTAAAAACGCCCATAACCGCGATTCGTGGGCAGGCGCAGATTGCCCTGCGCAAACTGAAAAAACAGAAAGATGACTCTCCTGAACTAGAGAGCATCTATGCCTCGCTCGAAAAAATTGATATGCAGACCCACCGTCTGCACACACTGGTTGACGACTTGCTGGATATGAGTGCTTTACAAGCAGGAAAAATGCATTTGCGGCTCCATCGCTGTGATCTCAACGCACTGTGTGAGGAAGTGGTTGCAGAGCAGCATCTGCTGTCAAATCGTACCATTGAGCTTGTTGTTCCAGAGAAAGCGCTGATTTTGCGGGCCGATAGCGAGCGAGTGGGACAGGTTATTACTAACCTGCTGACAAACGCAATAAAATATTCGCTACCGGGGAGTCCTATTCGGCTCGCGGCCTCAAAACAGGCTGCTGGCGTCCTCATTGAGATCCATAACGAAGGGGAAGCTATATCCCAGGAGCAGCAGGTCCATTTATTTGAACTCTTTTATCGGGCCAGTAATGCCCAGAACTCAAGCAAACAGGGCTGGGGATTGGGGCTCGCTATTTCAAAAGATATTGTTGAGCGGCATGGCGGACGAATTTGGGTTCAATCCGTTGAGGGAGAAGGGACGACATTCTGTGTTGAATTGCCATTGAGTGCAACGAATTAGGCAATTTCAATTGGCAATTTTAAGAAGAGAGAAGATATTTGCATCTCCATAAGATCTGCACTATAGTAGAGCAGAGAAGCACTCCCCCGTTATAGTTGAGGTGTTGGGAGTTGCTCATGGAGTTTGTATGCTTGACAATTTTTCATCGCAGTGGCCCTGGCATCCCTGGACCATTGTCGTGTTGCTTCTACTGTGCATACTCTATTTTTTGGGATACGCACAGGCCCGTAAAAGGTCTTCTGTTTCTGGCGTGAAGCGGAGCCAGACCTTACTCTTTGTTTCATCCATTATCCTGATGGCCCTGGTCTTATTGACCCCGCTAGATACAGTCGCGCGCACGCAATATTTCTGGGTGCATGTGGCCCAGACTATTACCCTGACCACAATCTGCGCCCCATTGCTCATCGTGAGTAGCGCCTGGGTGGTGCCTATGCTGGAAGAACAGTCTGTGGCGCGGACGATAGTGCTATTTCTGACGCGTCCAGTTGTGGCCTCCGTGATTTTTAATCTTGCGTTTCTGCTCTGGCATACGCCCCGGATTCTGGATAGTACCGTCAATAACCCGGACCTCTACCAATTTCTGGAATTGAGTCTCTTTGCCTTCTCGTTGCTCAATTGGTATCCCTTGATTGGCGTTCATCCCGCCCACCGCCAGATGAGTTATCCCTTACAGATGCTCTATGCCTTTCTAGATGGTCAGCCAGTGGATATTTTTGCCTTTGTCCTCGTCTTCACTGAGACGCCGATCTATTCCCAGTATCGCGCTTCGATGGGGCCACATCTTCCCGCCTATGCCGATCAGGCGCTGGGCGGAGCCTTACTGTTGATTCCAGGTCTGGTCGATCTGGGTGTGATGTCGCCTCTGTTCTTCCAGTGGCTGAAGCAGATCGAGCGGCATACCGATCTCGCCGACCAGAGGCGTCAGCAAGAATTAGAAGAGGAAGCAGCAGAGCAGTGGGAAGAGGAGGAGGAGGAGCGGGAAGAAGTCCCACATGAGCAAAAAGTTGAGTAGAGCCGCTGCACAATGAGATTTTCTTTGGCCTCTCTAGATGGCTGATTTACCAGGTACAAGAAAGCTGTATGGCTGCTCCCAGGCGGCGCTCATATTCGCGTCGGGGAATCTCAATTACACCTAGTGTTGCCAGGTGGGGAGTAAGAAATTGCGTATCATGTAGCGTAAAGCCACGGGCTTGCAGGTGGCGAACCAGAGCAACCAGACAGACCTTTGAGGCATCTGTGGCGCATGAGAACATGCTCTCGCCCATAAATGCTCCCCCCAGAGCTACCCCATACAGGCCACCTACCAGCTCTGAATCCCGCCATGCCTCAACGCTGTGGGCATAACCAGCCTGATATAAGATGGTATATGTTTTAATAAACTCTTCATTGATCCAGGTCTCATCCCTGGCGGCGCAAGCGCGCATCACCTGTTCAAAAGCCGTATCCATGCTTACTCTATAGCGCTCTTTGCGTAGCGTTGCATGTAAAGAGCGTGAAATAGAGAGCCGCTCATGTTCGAGAATGGCGCGTGGATCAGGGGCATACCATTGAATACGCCCATACTTGTTCGCCATCGGAAAGATTCCCTGTGCATATGCGCGAATGACGAGAGCAGGATCAAGCGTTTCAGGTTTGCGATGAGACATTCTCTATTTCCTCTTCAGCTAAGAAGGTGTGTTCTTATCAATAGAATATATTTTATCAAATAGAGAATCAAAAGATCTATGATAAATGGCGATCTTAGCAAATTAGTAAGTATATGGTATCATAAAATCAGATGATGTACTGGAATTTATAACGCGTATAAGGCGAAAAGAGTAGGCCTTTTTTGCACTTGTGACACATTGTCGCTTTTCTATAAGGAGGTTGCCGTATGTATCAGCAAGGACCGCAGGAACAGCCACATCAACAAGAACCAAATATTCACCAGTTTATAACCACTGGACTCGAAATTCCCGGTTATACTATTGTAAGAAACTTTGGGGTGGTGCGAGGAATTATCGTGCGTTCCCGCAGCGTCGTAGGAAATATTGGCGCAGGATTCCAGCAGACTTTTGGGGGCAATATTTCTATTTATACTGAGCTTTGTGAGCAGGCACGCAATGATGCTTATGAACTTATGATTTCAGCATGCCCAGCAATTGGGGGCTAATGCCCTGATAGGTGTACGCTATGATGCTACTGAACTTGCACCAGGCGTCAGCGAAGTACTATGCTATGGAACTGCTGTTACCGTTGCTCTGGCCTGACAGAAAAATTTCTCTGGTAGACTGCCAGTCAAATAGTGCTCTTTCTCTCGTTAGGTGAGAAACGGTATTCGACTGGCAATGGTCAATTCAGAGGAGTCTTCTTCGTTTTGTGGGTAAATCGGCGTAAATACTTTGCCACATTAGGATTCGTCCCGCGGATCATCTCCAGGTCGCCCTCTGTGAGCGGCTTAATCAGGATGAGCAACAGACCACAGAGCACAATAAAACAGACTTCCGGATGCGATCAGCAGATAACGATTACTGGGATGCCAGAGAATACTTGGCAGCGCAGCCAGAATCAAGGCCAGCATAAATCGTAGCGTAAAGTAGAGCAGTTCTAAAGGATAGCGCTTAGGAAGATCCCCTAGCAAGAAGAAGAGCAGCAGCAAGCCAGTAATCGTCTTCGCAATCCCATCGGCCATCAATGCTCCCGCAGGTCCAAAGCGCGGAATCAGGATCACACCAAAGATAATCAGTAGTGCCATGCCAAGCCATTGTCCCAGAACAACCAGGCGTGCTTTGTGGACCACATAGAGGGCGACCTGGTGAATTGTCGTACCCACAACGCGTACCAGAATATTGAAAAAGAGGAAAATCGCAAAGAGAGGGCCAACGGCATCAAACTTGCTTCCATAGAGCGCATGAGCAATGCTAGGTGCATTAAAAAGACAGAAGACCAGTCCGGGCGCGGCTAGCAATGTCTCCACCTTAATAAGTGCTTGCCAGGAGCGAGCGAAGCGTTCGTGATTGTCGCCGACAAAAGCCGCCGCCAGAGCTGATCCCGCCACGCCGCCAAAGCCCGCGACCAGAAGCAGATTTGCTGAGTCAGCAAGTTGAAAGGAAAGATTGAAATAGCCAATGCCGACGAGTGAGACTGCAAAGATGCCCAATAAAATAATGGAGATCTGTTTGAGCAGAGCTCCCGTCACGAGATTGGTGAGCCATGCCGAGATTCCTAATTTTAGCAGAGGGCCCAGGGGTTGTCGGAAGCCTGTATTGCGCGTGAGCAGTAGCGGAGCCAGAGCGAGCGCGAAGGCCGCTGCGTTGACCAATGAAATGAAGGCGAAGAGCCAGAGTAGTCCATTGATGCCCCAACCCAATTTGAGAACAGCAAAGCCCAGGCCAAGTAGTACCAGTTGGGTGATGCCGCCAATAATCAGGACGAGCCGCATTCGTGTCAGCGCCGCGCAGAGCGCTGTCAGTAGGCTTCCCACGCTGCTCCCAAAGACGTAGATTCCTATCGGTGTGATGTGAGAGAGTAATTCCGGGCTGCGCAATGTACTGGCAACCGAGCTCATCTCTTTGACGGGGATCAAGGCAAAAAGCGCAGCGATAACAGGCATGCCAAAAAGAATGATGGTGACGCTCACCAGCAGGATAAGCATCCGTATCGCCAGGAGGCGACGAATCAACTGAGCGGCAGCTCCCTGCCCATATTCAGCGAAAACGCGTGGAATATACGTCGTGGTTGCATCCTCAAGCCCGAAGGCCACCACATAAAGAATTGTGTTATAGGCCGTCAGGGCAACGGCAAAAACTCCATATTGTACCGCCGAGACCTCACGTGTAATAATAACGGTAAGTAAAAACCATGAAATAAAAAACCAGAAGCCATAGACCTGGTTAAATAAATAGCTTGTCGGTGTGCGCTTGAGCAGAAACTGTGCTCCAGCCTCACCTTCAGAGGGTTCTGGTGCTTCAGAAGGCATCGTAGGTTGTCTTGGCATAACTTGATCTGTTGCGCTAGATTCTGTATTCATCCCATCCTTGAGTTTCTTGTGCATAAAGCGTATCCACCAACGTCTCAACCCGATCATGACCTGATTTTCCCGCCCCAACACGTATCAGTCTTAAAGGCCGCAAATTGATTTTCTGCATATATTCTATTTTAACCCAACTTTGAGGAAATTGCGTGCTAACCAGCCCAAACCTCCCAATAGTGCGTATAATTCTAGTATACTCACATTCGCAGTCACATGATCAGCTGAAATTATATAGAAAGGTCCCACTTTACTGGTGGCCGCGATAAGAAAAAGGCCGAGGCCGATCCAGGCTGGTAGTGTAGCATAAAGGAGCGCGCGTTGCCAGGATTGGGAGGAAAGGCCAATGAGCGCCGGTAGAAAATACAGCAGCGCCGTGATGACCGGGGCAATAGATGCTGGAAAAGGGCCTGAGAGGGCGGCATTGCTGGCTTGAGGAAGCAGGCGCACCCACAACTGAGCAGGAACCAGGGCGAGTACTGTGAGAAGCGTTTCTAGCGCAACCAGGAAGAGCGTTAGCAAGAACAAGCGTTTAGCCACAGGGGCCGATTCTGCTTGCGTAGATGGTGGTGTGGTGGAACTGTTTGTAAGCATAACGATCCTTTATTTCTCTATTTTCCTGTTGTAGGGCTGGTGGGGTTGGTGGGAAGGGAGATCAGGCCCAGGGCATATTTCATCAGTAAGATACGCCGGACCGAATTGTCGATGCGCGAGGTGCTCAGGGCTCCGCTCGCGATAGCCTGCTCGATGCTTGCATACATCGCCGAGACATCTTCAGAGCTGGCTGCCCCCATTACCATATCCGCTCCAGCCTCGATAGCATCAGCGGCTGCCTGGTATTCCGTGGTGTAGGAGGTTACTCCACTCATCGAGAGACTATCAGTCATGATAACTCCCTGAAAACCGAGATCATCGCGTAGGATGCCCGTAACAACTTTGTTGGAGAGGGTGGAGGGAAGGGTCGGATCGACAGCGCTGACAATCTCATGGGTTACCATTACTACATGGGCAAGATTTTGCTGAATTAAGGCACGATAAGGAGCCCAATCGATCTGCTCCATCTGGCTTTCTGACTGGTGCATCACGGGGACGCCAATATGAGGATCGACTGCAACGTCGCCCAGGCCTGGAAAATGTTTGATTGTGCCCAATACTTTGCCGCTTTGTTGTAGCCCTTGTAAATAAGCCGCCGCCATCTGCGTCACAAGGGTAGGATCGCTCCCATAGGTGCGGGTGGCAAGTTGCGCATTATAGACACGTGTGACATCAACAACTGGCGCTAAATTGAGGTTAATACCGTAAGAAGAGAGATCCTGGGCGTCCTGTATCCCTGCTGCCCTGGCGTTGTCGGGATTAGTAGTTGCTCCAAGCGTTGACTCTGAGGGACGTGGCCCATCTAGCTTAGCTAATCGGTCAACTGCACCGCCTTCTTGATCGATGGCAACTGCCATCGGAATCGGCTGGCTATTTGCCTGCATCTGCTGAATAAGCCCTTTTAGTTGCTCTTTACTTTGAACATTGCTGTTTGCTGTGAAAATGAGTACCGAGCCAACGTTCTCCTGACTAATCATCGTACTGAGTTGCAAGGAATACTGGCTACCAATAAATTGCACAATCATCATCTGCCCTAATTTTTGCTGTAAGGACATTTTGCTTATAATGAGATTTATATATTGTTGTGGGGTAAGTTGTGGCTCATTCTGACTACTCGTTCCCTTTTGAGTACTACGAGCATGGAGCTGTTGATTGAGATTGGCTAGCAGATTTGGATCATTGCTCGTAGTTGGGCCGCCTAGAACATAGGACCAACCCTGAGGACCGATAAACTGTCCATTGGCCGCATCCGCAGCACGAAAGAGCAGGATAGATGCGAGTACGAGTAGTAGGAGCACTGTGCTGCGTTTTAGAGGCTCTGCTCGCCGCTGAGGCGGGATCGGTAAGGGTAGCGTAGAGATAGAAGTAGGGGCTGAAGAAGAGTGAGCCGGAGGGATGTTTGTAGCTGTATTGGGATGAGAGGGTCTGGTAAGACTGGGTACCTTGATTGTCTCGATCCTTTCAATCGTTGTTTTGAGGAGGAGCTCTAGCTGATTTCCCAGCAGTTGACTCTGGCGGGGCGTGCCAGGTGTTTTTGCTACTGACGGCAGCGAGAGCCGTTTGCCCGCAGGATGAAAAGGTGCTGGTAATGCATTATTACTAAGTGTATCTGTTTGAATGTTTTTTCCCTGGGCAATGCCACTATCCGATGAAGAGACAAGAGGCGTTTTCCGTGTTTCTAAACTTGCTATGCGCTCTTGTTCATTCGTAGGAATGGAAGAGGAAGAAAAGAGCGTAGTATACTCATCTGAAGATGGAAAATTTAAATGTTCATAGGGGGGCAATGGTTCCATAAAAAACCCCTTTCAAACAGGGAAAATGTGATTACTACTTTAGTATAGGATAAATAGACAAAAAAATTGCTTATTGAGCTTACACAAGTAGGAACGGGCTATCTATGAGGTCCGTAACAAAAAACTCAACTATTTCCAATACGGCTATGTATATATCTTTCATCATGGGCGTTGATCTTTCCATCCTATCACACTTTGCTCCCCTTTGGGCAGAGAGGCACCTAAAATACTACTCTCTGACCGCTTTGTCTCTGGCTTGAGAAGAGATTTTTAGGAAAAATCGTTAGTGAGTTGGAGAGAATGAATTGCACCCTGGTGCAAAACAGTTTTTCTCTCATTTTGGCGAAAACTACTATGATCTGTTCATATGGTCTGCTTTAAGATATACTGTTGCTACCACTTCTATAAGATGAAAGGTATCAGGGTTGTTATGATACAGGAGCAAGCTCGTGTCATTCCAATAGTGACACGTAAAGAAGCGTCATTACGTGTACTCAAGCTTCTGCCAATTTCTCTATTGGGGGGCGCGATTCTGACAGTAAGCGTGCTGCTCATTGGTACACTTGTGGTGTGGCTGCTCAATCCACTCCACTTGCTGGGTACATTGGTGCAGCGCCTGCTAGAGGTTCTGGCTTTGCCGGTGCATCTCCCCCTGCTGCTCCTGGGCATCTTCCTCTTCTGGCTCCTGACCACTTGCGCAGCCTTTTTTATCGCTAGACCTCTAGCGGTTCTTGCCTATGTAAAACATGTGCATGAGGCACAGGCGGAAGCACACAATCGCTATATTCCTTTGCAAATCCCTTGCCAGGTACGCAGCGCTGCGCCGAGCAATGCAATGAACGATGCTGACCAGGAGCAACAGAGTACTCTCCTGGCTCTCTTGGAGCAAGAGAACTCTCATCAGGTAATCCTGGGAGAGCCGGGTGCCGGTAAAACTCTGGCGCTCAGCGCCTACCAGTATGTGCTGAGCCAGCAACCCTGGCGGCGTGTCTTGTCTCGCCAACGTATCCCGGTCTATCTGCCCTTAAAAAATTACGGGCTGTATGTGAAACGCTTTGTGTTTGGAGATTCCAGCGACCTTGAGGGCGAACAGTATGTTCTGCCTGTCAGCCTGTTGGATTATCTCTCAGAGAGCGATCAGCCTGGCATGAGTCACCTCGCTCCCTATTGGCCCTGGCTGTTTCGACAGGGCCGTCTCCTCCTGCTCTGTGATGGCCTAAATGAGATCGATGAGCGCTATCAAAAAGGGGTGAGCGACGAACTGGCGGGATTGATGCGCACAACCAGAAACAGGGTTGTACTGACCAGTTGTGAAGTGGAGTATCAGCGGCAACCATCTTTTTTGCAATTAGAGGCTGCTGGTCAGATTGCTAGCGTCATACTCTATCCACTTCAGCCTGAGCAGGTGCATGAGTTTACTGAGCACTATGTGGCGTTGCAAGATCAGCATTGGCAGCATACCGCTGGACAGATCATTCAGGTTATTGAGCGAAGTCGGTTGCGTTATCATTGCGCCAATCCGATGCTTTTATTTACTTTGCTGAATATTATTGATACTATCGGCGTTGATCGGGGAAAGCAGGTAGACACACGGGGTAGCCTGCTTAGAGAGTATGTACTGCAAGCTATTGATCGAGAGCGGCGGCAGGCACAATGGCAGGGGAATGCTCCTGAGGAACAAGAAATTATTCGCTTTTTGAGCGAATTGGCCTCTGCGGCCCGTTGGGCGCATGACCGCAATGCCATGCATTTACGTCTCTCGAAAAGTGGACCACGGGCCGCAGAAGATGCTACTAACGCTCTGAATTATGCTGAACTGGCCGATGGTCTACGCTACTGGCTCGATGAGCATCCAGCCAAAGGTCCGTTTGAAACCGAAGGGTACGCACCGCTCCCATTTGAACCCTTCGATGATCTGGCCCAACTGATACAATTTGCTGTGAGTGCAGGATTGATAGAGATCAGTCCAGGTGGCATATTGAGCTTTCAGCACGAATTGATTGCTGAATATTTTGTTGCTGAATATTTCTATGCCGCCGATATGCAGAAACGTACTACGCTTCTTCCTGTCTGTGAGCCACTCTTGCGCGAGGTTGCTCCCTGGAGTGATCCTGTGGCTCTCTGGGCTGGTTTGTTGGATCAACCTCTTGAACTGGCGGAACGTTTCGGGGCCTGGAGCCTTAATCATCCCGCTTATGCCCCCCAGGCGTTAGCTCTGGCTCTGGTCTGTATCGGCGTTGCCTGGGTCTTGCCTGAAGAGGGCACTGGCGCTGCTGGTATGGTCTTACCGCAAAGTGTTGCAGACGCACTCGCGCTCCTGCTGCAAAATAAAACAGCCTCTACATCACTTGCCAGTTGTATCACTAGTTGCGCGCAGGAGGGGAGTGAAGAGGTCTATCAGGCGCTCTTCCCCCTCGTGATGGTTGAAGGTATTGATGAACTGCTGGCTTTGCTGGACTCTCAACTTGTGGCCGAGCTGCTCTTTGGCTATCTACAAGATATCGTTGACAGTGCAACCTATGAACCGCAGGTGAAGCGGCTCGCACGTGTACTCGGTCATTTTGGGCATGAAGTGGTCGCACGGGCGAGCGCATTCTCTCTCCCTGCCCCTGAACGGAGCTTACGCTTGCGTGCGGCTGCTATTAATATTCTCGGCGGTACAAATGACGCCGGGGCGGTAGAACCTCTGCTTGCGCGTTTAAGCGATGCCGAAATAGTCATTGTCGAGCGAGCTACCAGCGGCCTTATTCGCCTGGGCCCTGGCCTGACGCTCTCGCGTGTCTTACAAGTTTTGGAGAAACATGACTCTGGTCCGCTGCTTCTTCGTGTGCATTGTGCGGCTCTGACTATTATCGGACGCTTCTTGGAGGCGAACGAGCCAGACGATCCTCGCCATATTAGCCTGGAGCAGTACCAGCGCATTCTGGACCCTCTGGTGCCGGTGCTAGGGAGTGGCTATCAAAATGAGGGGGAGGCGCAACAACTGGCTCGCGAGATTCTCGTTCGCCAGGGAAGAAGTGCCGCTGAAAGTAGTGAGCGCGAGCAGCGTGTTCAAAAATTAATTACTGCCCTCGTTGGGGCCCTTGCTGCGCAGAACGAGGAGGGGGCACGGAATATTAGCCTGGTCTTGCAGGAGATTGGAGCCTCTGCGACGCCTGCCCTTTTAGAGCTGGTAGCCCAGTCTGGGGAAGCGACGCGGCTGCATGTAATTGATATCTTGCAAACTGTACGCGATACCCGTGCTCTCCCTCAATTGCTGGAACTTATGAACGAGCCTTCGCCCACGATGCAGCAGAAAGTTGCGAGTATTCTCCAGGTCTATGCTCCAGAGAGTATTCCAGGTCTATTAGCTCTGGTCTTGTTTGCCCCCGATGAACTGACTGCTGACCGGGCTGCCTTGATACTCTCTGCAATTGGTGAGCCTGCGGTAGAGCCAATCACTGCTGCTTTGAGCCAGATTGTGCCCGGACGGACACGCTTACTCGTGCAGGTCCTGGAGCAAAGCCATCACGCTGCGGCTCTCCCTGCTTTAATTGCTTTATTAGAGCGAATAGAAGTAGAGCCGCTCCTGGCGATTGCTGTTGTCCGGGCGCTCAGCCAGTTTTCTGACGCTCGCGTTGTCACGCCCCTGCTCAAGGTGCTCTCGTCTTCCTATCCCCAATTGTATGAGGAGGCGATTGACGCTCTTAGCCAGCTCGGCGATGTGGCATTGCAAAAATTGCTGGCCGCGCTAGAAAAGGCAGAAGAGGAAACGACCCTTGCCCGTATCCGCCGTGCGATTCTTGGCATGAATCCGTTTCCGGGCGAACATCTCGTCCGCTCATGGGGACGCAACTCGGATGCCCAGGCCGAGCAGATCAAAGAGATTATGAAAGCGCAGGGGAGTGAGGCGGCGCTGGTTCTGGTCCGTCATGTGCAGGATAGCAATGACCGTGTGCGTGAACAGATTTTCCAGACCTTACAGGAGATGCCTGGTTCTCTCGTTGTGCCGGCTCTGCTAGAGACTTTGCACCAGCCAACTCAGAGGCGCATTATCAGTAATATTCTCCTTAATTATCCCGATGAAGCTATTGTCCCCCTGGTTGAATTGTTGGGCGAGACAGAGCGTGGCGATACGGTCTCGGCCCTTCTGCCGCAGTTTGGCGTCTCTATTCTGCGCTCCTTACTCAGAGCGCTGGATGATACACGGCCTGCCGCCAGGGAACGTGCTCAACGGATTATTATTACGCTGGTGCGCCAGAGCGAAGATTCCCACGCTGTTTTGCGCGAGCTCATTCAGCTCTTCAATCCCCAACCGCAACCGCGAGCGCGTGAGGTGCTTTTAAATATCTTAAGCAACGAGTTAGCGGATGTGAGCCTGCCAATCCTGTTAGAAGGGATGGATGATGCCTATCTGCTCGAATCTGTCGCTGAGGTTTTTGTGCGGCTCTCACGGAAAGCTAGCTTGCATACTATGGTCGTTGAGACCTTATTGCAGGCGCTCTATCGTGCAGAACAGCGTCGAGGGGCGGCGACTGCCCTGATGAAAATTGGCGCTCCCGTTGTGACTCAGGTCGGTGAATTAATCACGGATGCCGACCCGGCTGTGGCGCGGATTGCGCGTGAGATCCTGCGGGAAATTGGCGTGCCCGCTCTCTCTTTTATCTGGAGCGCCCAGACCGATACGTTGAATCCTGCCCGCCGCGAGGCCGCTCTCGAAATCTTTCATAAGATGCGTACCGAGACTATTAAAGATGAACTGGTCTCACTGCTTGTCAGTAATAACGCGGATGATATCGCGATGGCGGTGGCGCTGCTCTTAGAACGCATTCATGACGAAGAGGTTCAACAGTACGCCGACCATGTCATGGTTCCTGAATTGGTAGAGTATATCCAGACTCATGGCGTGGAGGAGACTAATCTGCGCGTTGTCGCTCTGTTGCTGATGTTGGGCGAACATGCCATCATAGATCATCTGGTTCAGACGCTCGATGAGTATCCTGAGCATCGCGCACAGTTGATCTATGCCCTTTTATTATTGGGCAGAGAGACGGAGGAGGCCCTGGAAGGGGTCTTTGAAGATCAGAGTGCCAGCGTCGGATTGCGTGCAGAACTGGCCGCTGTGCTGGGTATGATGTCCGCTCCCGATACCATAGCTCAGTATGCTCAGAATATCGGCTCCTATGGCATGGCGGCCAAACGCAGCGGTGTGTTGTATCCAGATGAACTGACTATTGCCCATCGTGCGCTAGGTGGCTTGCTGGCCGGTGGACACTGGAATATACGTACCTTGCAAGAGTTACGCTCAACCAGTAAATTGGGCAGCGCAGAGCATGAATTATTCAGTATGCTCTTAGGCTGGCGCTATGCACCGCAACTTGAACAGCTTCAGAAACAACTGAACGATGAGAGGGAAGTTCATAAAACTGAATTTGTGAAGATGAGCGCGAAAGTGCTCACCGACCAGAAGCGTATTCAGGCTTTAGAAGAAGAGCTAGAAGAGTTGCAGCATGAACATGGCTCCCGTGATGACGAGATGCAGAAAGTCATCGCGGAAGCTGATGCCCTTAATGATGAACTGGAGCAGGTGAGTACCGAGCGGGATCGTTTGCGGGGACAATTGCAACGCGCTGTCGGCGATATTAAATACCTGCGTGAGCAGATCTATCAGCTTGGCGGAGAGGTGCCTGAGCGGCGCAGCCGCCCTACACGCCCTTAGCACAAGAATTATTCTCTTGATTGTCTGAATCAAGCCCTGGCACGGTTAAGAAATGTCACCATGCCAGGGCTTGATTTGTGTTCTAACAAGATGTGAAATTGTTAGATTCAGGCTCACGCTATGTTCTTATAGTCATAAAGTGAAAGGTGTGTGGTAGTTGTATGAGTCATGAGGATACGAAGAAGAATGATATTACTCAGCTCGTTGAGAAGATTAAAGATATTCGCATTGCTATGCTGACTACTGTGGAAGCTGATGGCTCCCTCAATAGCCGCCCAATGGCGACACAGGATGTGCAAGACGATGGCGATTTGTGGTTCTTTACCTATGCGGATGCCCCTAAAGTGGGGGAGGTAGAGCGCGATCAGCAGGTGAATATTAGCTACGCGAAGCCTGATGCAAATCTGTTTGTCTCTGTTTCAGGCAGCGCCGAGCTGGTGCGTGACCAGAAGAAGATCAAGTCCCTCTGGAAACCACTGATGAAGGCCTGGTTTCCTAAGGGAGAAGATGATCCAGAACTGGCCCTTTTGCGCGTCCATGTCGATCATGCCGAGTATTGGGATGCACCCTCCGGCAAAATGGGCGGACTCTTTGCTGCTCTCAAAGGCCTCTCAACCAATAGCAAAGATCCAGGTGGCGTGGATGTCAAACTAACGATGTCTTAAACTAAGGCATCAGCTGCGAAAAAGTGTGCAGGCAGATCAAACTTATGCTGCCTGCATATCATATACCTCTAATTCCTGGGCCATCTGGCGGCGATAGATGCGTATTCGTTGAATATGTCGGCTGAGAGGGAGTACTAGATATTCAACGGCATTCTGGCTTCGTACTGGCCGAGCGCTCAGCGAGCCGCGTTTAAAAAGCTTGAAGGTCTGTATCTCGTTGGGCCAGATCGTACCCACCTCATGAAAATCCTGATAAAGCAGCCAGGCAATCTCCGTCGCATTCTCAACTACGACCTCTTCTTCCTCTCCGCCCATCCCCAATCTCACCCGTCGTCCCAGACGGCGCAGCCAGCCCCCGAAGCGCTCAGGGGCAGTCTGTGTCGTAGAACCCTGCTTCTTGCTATCCGCCTCTGTTTCTGTAGAAATTGCCATGAATTTCGCCCTTTCTCCTGTAGTACCTGAAATTATACCGTTCTTTCAATTACTACAGGGAGACGGGGTAAAATGGTTCCCCAGATTTTAGATCGTCGACTTACTGTTGGTAGCCCTGCTGATCCTGGCTACGCTCCGTTCCATAGCGATCCTTATCGCTCCCCTTCCGACTCCTATCACCCGCCTGCGCTAACGGTTCAGCCAGACCATAAAGCCCCTCTTCTTCATCCTCGCTAGTATCGTCAATCGTGGACTCATCGAGGTTATTATATGGATCTTGCCCATCCACATCGCCAAACTGATCTTGATAGCCGTATTCCTGGCGATCTACAGCATCATCGGCCAGCGGATCTTGTTCGTTGGTTATCGTATCGTCGTCGATGTCTCCCTTTGGCCCTCGATTGCTATACGTATCAGCGCTCCCCTCGCTACCAAATCGTCGCCCTTTTTCCGCCTGCTCGTGCGCAATTTTCTCTATCTCCTGGGGCGTTAGCCTCTGCTGGTTTTCTTCTTGATCGGCCATATGTACTGTCTCCTTTGCTTTCTTGCTAAAAAAATTTCTCCTGAGAGGAACACGTAATAGCCCAACAAAGAGATACTCGTCTGCAACGATCTCATTATAAAGATCTCTCTCACTTCAGTCGATATGTACGTTCAATGAAGGACCACTTTTCAGGTCATTCTGGAATGTCTCTAAACAGGACTCTCCCCTACGTCGTAAAGATTGGCTAGGTCTCTCCTGCCGTCAATCTTGCAGGAGTCACCCGCTCGTAGGGCAGATCGGCTTGGCCGTCTCCAGCTCGCCAACGATGTACTTGCAGGAATGAATCGCCTGTAGGAGAGTGACCTCTCGTAGGGCAGATCGGCTTGCCCGTCTCCAGCTCGCCAACGATGTTCTTGCAGGAATGAATCTCCCCTACAACGAAACTTTGACTGACGTACTACAGGCCACTCATGTAGAGCTTGTAAAATGTGTAGGATTTTTTCTCTTTTTGAAATCAAATAAAAAACAAGCATGCACTAATCATAAAGAAAATTTATTGTAACTGCTGTTTCAATAATGAAAAAGAAAGCGTGACCGATTCTTACTATTCATTTATCAGCAAAAGAACGAGGCGTTCAGGGAATTTCCTCTTTTTTACAAAAAATGAGCCTCGTCATTCTCGCGCTCGTAAGAAATAGGGAACATAACAATAGGCAAACTATATACTTTCGGCAGAGATAATAAGGGCAAAAAGACTATGGCCTCCCTCTATCGTATAAAGTATCCTTGATGTGTAGTGTAACTATAGTTACATGACATGCGCTGTTATTAGGATGTCTGAGAGCAAAAGCACTCTATCACTGTTGATGAATACACTTTTATATGCATCGAATAATAACAATGAAGCTTTGCAAACTCTCAATGGGCTGTCGCTGCGGACAGTCCAGGGATAAGGGTATCCGCGTTCCAGTGCTATCGTCACGTGCTTCCACATTTGTCGGTTATTCATACCTTTCGGGGGAAGGGGCTATGAAGGAGATGCCAGTGGTAAGATCGAAATACGTGTCTATTATTATTCCAGTCTATAATGAAGAAGAAAATGTTCCGCTCTTGCATGAGCGTATTCGCCAGGTTCTGGAGAGACAAGCATTTACTTATGAGATCATTTTTATCGATGATGGCAGTAAAGATGGTACCTATACGCAACTCAAAAAGATCGCAGAGAGCAATGAGCACGTCCAGGTGATTCGTTTCCGCCGAAACTTTGGTCAGACCGCAGCGATGGCGGCAGGGGTAGATCAGAGTGCGGGCGAGATCCTGGTCTTTATGGATGGCGATTTGCAGAATGATCCCATCGATATTCCACGGATGTTGGCGAAGATGGAAGAGGGCTATGATGTGGTCAGTGGCTGGCGCAAAGATCGTCAGGATGCTCAGATTAGTAGAAAACTCCCCTCACGTATTGCCAATAAGCTGATCTCATCCGTGAGCGGGGTCTATCTGCATGATTATGGTTGTACTCTGAAAGCCTATCGCTATGAAGTGTTTCAGCACATTCGCCTCTATGGTGAAATGCATCGCTTCATTCCTGCCTATGCTGCTCTGGCGGGAGCCTCAATAGCAGAAGTGCCCGTCGCCCATCATGCACGTGTGTTCGGTGTCTCGAAATATGGCATTTCGCGCGTATTTCGTGTTATTCTCGATCTGATTACGCTCAAGTTCTTGGCGACCTTTGCTACCCGCCCATCACATGCGATTGGCTTGCTTGGACTCTCTTCGCTTGTTCTCGCCGCCGGCTCCTCTGCTCTGGCCGTTGGACGAAAAATCACTGCCCCTCGCACTACGCGTGGCACTTTCTGGTCTATCGCCATCCTCTTCTCAGGATTTGGCATGCTCAGTATTATGATGGGTCTCATCGCTGAAATGCTCATGCGTATCTATTATGAAACGCAGGGAAAAAAGACCTATGTGGTGCGTGCTGCTTCTCCAGAGAGCGCAGGTGTAGCAAAATACGAGAAGATGGTGCCACAACTGGCTAATAGCCAACGCAAAAAAACAGTTCTCTAATACAAGTAAGCTAGGCAGGTTCTCCTCGCGGAGTCCTCCGATTAGCTATTGTCTCCTCTGCTGAGGGCGGCACCAGTTTAATAGGCATATTCTTATGAAGTCTCCACTTTATCACTTTCAAGAAAGAGAGCAAAATTTGCGTATCCTTATGCTTGCGCCTCAGCCATTTATGGAAGAGCGGGGTGCCCCTTTTGCCATCTATCATCATATTAAAGCATTGCTCGCGATGGGCTTTGAAGTGGATCTGGTAACCTACCATCTTGGCAACCCGGTCAATCTACCAGGCTTGACCATCTATCGTACGCCAGCTTTGCCATTTATCAAACAAGTCAAGGTCGGACCTTCATTGGCAAAAATTCCTCTGGCCTTGCTGCTCTTCTGTGTTGCCTTCTGGCGCATGTCTATCAAGCGCTACTACTACTTGCATACACACGAAGAAGCTGGTCTGTTAGGCATTCTACTTCACTCGTTTTTCGGTGTGAAGCATCTGTATTATATGCATTCAGATCTTTCACAACAAATTGTTAGCTCTGAATTTATCGAAAATCCTTTGCTCGTGCGCCTGGTCCGGGCGGTCCAGACCTTTATGGTTCGCCATGTCGATTCGATTATCGCTGTCTGCCCGGACATCGAGACGAGCGCTCAGCGTATGTCGAAGCGGACGCCCATCTATATGATTGAGAATTCAGCCGTTGATGAGGGCTTGCCGGAGCCACACCCTGGCGAGATAGCTCGTCTGCGGGAATCTTTCCATCTGGGCAATGGCCCTGTTTTGCTCTATACCGGAACTTTAGAGAGCTATCAGGGCCTTGATCTTCTGCTCCAAAGTGTCTCTCGTGTCCATGCCGTTCGACCCGATGCTCACTACCTGATTGTAGGGGGCAAGCCGGAGCAGATTGAGCGCTTACAGCGTATGGCAGAGGCGTCAGGTGTGACCCCGGCTCTCCATTTTGCCGGGCAGCGCCCTCTTGCTGAGATGCCTGCCTACATGGCTATTGCTGACATCCTGGTAAGTCCACGCAGCAAGGGCACAAATACTCCCTTGAAACTCTATACTTACCTGCGCTCAGGCAAGCCCATTCTTGCGACGTCGATCTATTCACAGACACAGGTACTTACACCTGAGACCGCGCTTCTTGTGCCACCTACCCCGGACGGAATCGCGCAGGGTACGCTGGAACTGTTGCGCAATCCTCTGCGTGCGCAACAACTGGGTGAGCGGGGTCGCCGCTTCGCTGAAGAGCACTATAACTGGCAGGTGTTTTTGCGGAAAGCAACGGAGGTGCAGCGCGAGTTTGCTGCCGACTGTGTTGTTACTCTGGCAAATGAACCTGAACGGAGCCTGGAGCTGGACGGCGTTTAAGATGAATATAAATTTTGCTGCATTTCAAAATTTCAGATTTTTCTAAGTAGAAGCCAATTTCGACTATGTTCTAGTGAAAACGGAGAAAAAACTATGCGTTGCCTTGTTACTGGAGCTGCTGGATTTATCGGCTCTCATCTTGCTGAGCGTCTGTTGGCTGATGGGCATGAAGTGATTGGTATTGATGCCTTTATTGATTATTATCCACGCGCTATCAAAAATCGGAATCTAGAAGGCCCTGCCTCGTGGAAAAAATTTACCTTTATTGAAGGCAATCTCCTTGATCTGCAACTCTTACCAATTCTGGATGGTATCGACTGGGTATTTCACCAGGCCGCTCAGGCTGGTGTACGCGCCAGTTGGGGCGCAGAGTTTACCCGCTATACAGATTGTAATGTGCTTGCGACACAGCGCCTGCTTGAGACGGTGATGTATGCCGGGGGCGTGAAGCGTTTTGTCTATGCCTCTACCTCATCGGTCTATGGCGATACTCAGGTCCTACCCATCGAAGAAGATGCTCCGCTCCGTCCCTTCTCGCCCTATGGCGTGACTAAGCTGGCGGGAGAGAATCTCTGTATGCTCTATAATCGCAACTTCGGTATCCCAACCGTCGCTCTGCGCTACTTTACTGTCTACGGACCTCGCCAGCGTCCCGACATGGCTTTTCATCGTTTCTGTAAATCAATTCTGACCGATGAAGCGATTCGGATCTTTGATGATGGATATCAGACACGTGACTTTACTTATGTCTCTGATATTGTTGAGGCAAATGTGCGAGCAGCTGCATCCTCGGCGGCGGTGGGCCAGATTATGAATGTGGCCGGTGGCTCACGCGTTACGGTCCATAATGTGCTTGAAATGCTGCATGAGATCAGTAATCGTACATTTGAAGTTGTTTTTGAAAAGAAGCAGTACGGCGATGTGCGCGATACCTTCGCCAGTACCCGCCGTGCTCAAAACTTGCTTGGGTATACGCCAAAGGTCACTCTTCAAGAAGGACTATTCAACGAATTTGAGTATGCTCGTGCCTTGTATCCCCATATGCGGACCAACGCCTCAATTTTTTAGGCCTGGGCCACGTGAAAAGTGTTTCTTGCAATCAATCATGAAACGGTGCGCATCCCTTCTGAGAGATGCGCACATAGTCTGGAAGATGGTGGTAGTGCGCTATGAGTGTCCCCTATTCTACACACCCTGTGCCTTCCGAGGAAAACCAATCTGCTGCTGCACAACAATCTATGCAGCCTGCTCCGCAGAAGAAGCCAGGACGCAACTGGCTTAGCTTCATCTTCAGGTTGCTTTGTACTCTTGTTTTATTAGCTTTCTTGCTGAAATCCGTTTCCTGGTCAACTCTCCTTCAGAATATTCGTCATCTTGACGATGGTGTTTTATTGATAGCTGTTATGGTTGGTGCCATTGGTGTCATTATTAGCTCCTATCAATGGCAGGTCTTGTTAGATGGTGAACGTATTCGTATCGATCTCAGGAGGTTGGTCAATTTCTACCTGGTAGGTATCGCTTTCAATCATTTTCTCCCAACTGGGATGGGCGGTGATGTGGTGAAGGTTTACTATGTAGGACGCGAGGGGAAAAATACTGCTGGCTCTGCCAGTGCTGCCGTGATGAGCCGGATTACCGGATTTATCGGGATGCTGCTTATCTCGGTTCCCGCTCTGTTCATCTGGCAAGAAAATTTTACTCAGCCTTTGATGGTAACGTACCTGTTGTCGTGCCTGGCAATGTGTGTCGCTCTTATTGTAGTTGTAGGGCTAGTGGTCGTCATGCCGCGCATTTTTAAAGGGAAGTGGGCACCGTGGCGCATCTTTTCAGCGCTGGAAAAAATGGGCAACGCCATTCTCGTTACACTCCGTCGCCCACGCTCTATGACCGGTTCAACGTTGTTTGGGGCCCTGTTTCATCTGAGCGCAGCTCTCAATTATTATGCCTTTAGTCTGGCCTTACATATGCAGGTTCCTGTGACTTTTTTCCTGGTGGCAATACCGCTTGTCTCGTTAGTGGCGTTTCTGCCTTTTTCTATTAATGGCTTTGGCTTGCGAGAAAGTGCTCTGGTATACATATTCTCTACTATACATGTCCCTGCCACGACGTCCTTACTCCTGGTCCTGCTGGTGGATGCCCAGGCGCTGTTCTTCGGACTTATTGGCGGTAGCATCTACCTTACTATGGGACGCTTGAATGGGAAGCAAGATGTAGCCCTTCCCTCATCGGCGCTCCAGGAGATGTCGGCCTGAATTGTGGGGGATAGGTGAGTGGCTGAATCTCTCTTCTTAACCAGGAAGAATGTGTCTGAAAAGAGTCGGTTTTGTGGGTAATATGCTTAATGAAGAATTTTTGAAAAAATAATCCAGAAAAGTCCTCTGTAGTACCGTTCCGGTTATTCATAAATAGTATGTGGAGAAGTTTGGTAATGGAAGAACAAAAGCGCTCGAATGTCTTGAATGAGCCTGAACCTGCGTCTTTTCAAAAACAAAAGGGCCAGGAGCAGCTGAATGGAACGACCCAGAAGAGTTCTTTATCATCGGCAGGAACGGTTGTCCCTGAAAAAAAGTTGGCTGACGGAAAGATTCAGGAGAAAGAGACGAGTACTAAGAAGCTTCCGCCTTCAGGTAGAAAAAATAATCCAGGATATGCGCGTAATGTCTGGACCATTAGCGGCATTTTTGTCTTGTTGCTTGCGGTGATGAGTGGCGTGGTGTTTTATATTGTGCAGAATGAACGCGATGTGACTTTGTTCCAGGTGGGAACGCAACAGCATGTGCAACAATATGTTGGCGGAGGGGGAATTGCCTATCCACGCCAACAGTTCGATCTCTCCTATGCCTATGCCGAGCGTGTCGTCTCGGTTATGGTGAAAGCCGGTGATCATGTCACTGCAAATCAGCCGTTGATCGCCCTCGATCCAACTCAGTTGAATGCTCAGATTAACCAGGCTGCAAATGATGTCGCCGCCGCTCGCTCCTACCTGAATTCAGTTGCAGGTGCGATAAATCCGGTGACTGTGGCGGCTGCTCAGCAGCAATTGCAGGTTGCGGAAAACCATTATAACTCATTAGTTGCCCAGGCCTCCTCGGATACCTTGAAAAATGGCAACCTGGTCTCTCCATTGACCGGAACGGTGACCGCCGTGAATATCAATCCAGGCGAGGTCTTTGCCGCCAATACGATCCTGGTTACCATTATGGATCAATCCACGATTACCATTCGTGCTAAGATTCCTCTGTCAAATCTGAGCCAGGTAAAGATTGGCATGCCTGCGGTAGTGACCCCTTCGGCCTTGTCCAATGTGAATATACAGGGAACCGTTTCATCGATCATCCAAAAGGCCGATCCTCTGACGGATACCGTTGAGGTCTGGGTAGAGGTCAAAAATTCCCAACAGAGCTTGTTGCCAGGAATGAGTGCCTTTGTTCGTATCCAGGGCCAGGTGAACGCGTTTGCAGTCCCACGCCTGGGCGTGCTCAATCCAGATCATAACTCAGTAGTTTTCATCGAGCGAGGAAACAAAGTATTCCAACAAACGGTCCATGTTGTGAGCCGCTCTGCTGACTTCGTCTACATCGATCAAGGTCTCACCGCAGGAGACAAAATCGTCTTGAACCCCTTAGATAAGATGCACGACGGCCAGCAAATCACCGTATCAAAAACCGAACACTAGCCAACCTTGTAGAGGCACCGCTCTGATGTGTTGGAAGGCGCATTCCAGCGTGCACGTAGGCGCATGCATCGTCAGCGCTGCACGCAGATGCGCGTGGGTCGGCTGTTGATCTCTGACCGTCTCGCCGAGCGCTGCTCTCGCCCCGCAGCAGAGGGAGCGAAATGAGGTCCTTTCACCCCTCCTTCAAACTGTGTCTCGGGCGAGAGGGCGGGGCCAGTGTCCCCTCCTCCTCGCCCTACAAAAAATGTGTCTGGGAAAGAGGGTAGGTTGATATGGGGGGTTTCGAGAATGAGGAAGACAACATGGAAATAAAATATCGGATCTGGTCCGCGCAGCGAGCCTGGATTTCGTATCGCGTCATCTTCCCAGGTGCCGCAGGCGTAATTCTGATCGCTGCCAGTCTCTTACCCTGGCTCGTCGACCCGCTTGGTGTGCGCTTTTCAGCCTGGATGCTACCGATTGATCTTGGTTGGCAGATCCGTAATGGAGCCTTCAATTATGGCGTGTTGAGTCTTGCCTGTGCTTTCTACGCATTCCTGGTAACCTTTCGTGTCTGGAACGCACTAAAAACAGAAGCTGCGCAGGCCTCTGAGTCATCGGTAGCTCCACACACATTTATTGCAGGAAAAGAGCTCGCCCTGGCTGCTCTCTTGTGTCTGCTGCCTCTGGGACTGTTTTTCTTACAATACCTGTTTATTGATCTGACCAGTACGACAACTTTGATTCAGCATCAATTGCAGGCGTCGTTCATAAAAACACATCTCGGCTATGGTAGCGCTGCAACGTTTTTCGCTATTGACCCTACTACGGCTGATCCTTTGAGCTTTTCTAGCCGTGCAGCAGTGGTGATAAATAACCTGGCTCCAGGCCTTTTTTTGCCCCTGCTGAGCGCATTTTTACTTCTGGTAAGCAGCAATTTCTGGCCGAAACTAGCAGTGCGCAATTCTGTGCATGGATCGCAGAGAGGACGTATTGGGTGGATACTTGGCGGCGTTCTGCTGGCTGGCTTCGTGCTGGGACGCGGACCGGCTGCGTTGTTCAGTAACTATGAGGCTCAACATGCCCTCTCGACGGGGAATTATACCGATGCGTTAAGCTGGCTGGATACCGCTCGCCTCCTTAATCCAGCTCTAGATCAGATGGCAGCGTATCACATTGAACGTGGACAGGCCTGGTATTATCTCAGGCCAGGTGAAGAGAACGAAGAGGCCATCCTCTATCTCTCTTCTACCTATCAGCAGCAAAAAGACTACTTATCCGCGTACGAAGAGTTAATGGTCGCCTGGAATAACTATAGCAAAGAAACCTGGATACAGGACGATTTACGCACAACACTGACACGCCTGGCGGAGCAGAGCAAACCTGTCATGGGCGCTCCCGCTACGCTTTTGAGCCGCGATAATCCCGCGCTCCCCTGGTTGCAGCAGTTGGTGCAGCTTGATCCGACAAATGCCTATGGACACTATATGCTTGGCCGCATTTTTTATGATGAACACAACTATACAAATTCTTTCTCTGAGATGCAAACAACAGTAGATCTGGTGCACGATACGAATTTTCAATCAGTCGCTTATACCTACCTGGGATTGAACAGTGAGATGTTGGGGAGTCCGGTGCAGGCTCGTAACTACTTATTCCAGGCGGTAGAGCTGGATATTGGCTATCACAATAATACTGCCCGCCAGGAGCTATCGGGAATACGCTAGATAAGAGATGGGAATTCTGGTTTATTCCTGTCTGTCTTTAATGGGCTCTATCAATTTTATAAAGAAAGATAATAGACGTGATTTCTCCGGATATACAACCAATTGAGAGACAAACGAGGAGTTCACCCGCCTCAGCGCTACGCCAACGCTTACACTCTGCTTCAGCTCGTATGGTGATGTCTCTCTGTCTTTTGCTCGCTTTAGCGGGAACGGGCTGGTTTGCTTATCAGACCTCTCTGGTCCCTCAGCCTCAATCCTTTGTGCCTGATTGGCAGGGAGCACAATGGGTCCAGGCTGCGGATTCTCAGCAGCAGGTCTCCTACTTCCGCTATGCCACTACCTTTAATGTGCAACCCGATGGCACATTTGTGACGGTAACTGCGAGCCAGGTCTTTCGCCTGTATGTCAATGGCTACTATATTGGCTCAAATGCCAGCGATTTTGTGCAGGGCCAGGCGAGCAAAGCCTATATGTTCGATGTGAATACGGCTATTCAGTCGGGAGCCAATGTTGTTGGTATCCGTGTGGCCAATGTCGATAAAAAGACGCCTCAGCTTCGTGCCTCTTTTGCCGCCAGATGGGGGAGCCTGACCCGCTTCTATGGCACTGATGGTGGCTGGCAGGCGACGGGAAACTCAGCGCTTGTCTATCCGCGTTTTAGTCAGCAAACAGATTGGACAAAGTCTGTCTTCCAGGCAAGTAGCTGGCAACCGGCCCAACTTGCCGCCCAGGCTGGCTCAAGCGATGCGACTCTTTCCGTCTCTCCTGTTGTCTATGAACAAGGCCTCCCTCAACATTGGCTGAGCACTGGCGGAAATGGCGAAAGCTACTTTGTGCGCCAGGTAGCTGTTCCTTCCGGTTCAAAACAGACGTTGTTACGTGTGATCGCCACTGGCGAGACCGACATTTTTATCAATGACCATCTGTATATGGTCTGGAATGATCAGGTCGCCGTTCCACAGATGAATGTGGTGAATTACCTGGACCCTGTAGAGACGGTGGTGAATTATCGTAAAGGCCTGATTATGGGCGTCTATGATATCACTCCTTACTTGCACGCAGGCTCGAATACGCTTGCTCTGCATGTCCTCTCTCCCGGTACCAGTACGTCAAAAGTTGGCCTGGATACCTATAAAAGTGCTGTCTCTCTTGATCTGCTTTCGGGGAGTGGGGATACCTACACCAATCTTCTCGCCTCAGATGATGGCTGGCATGCCTCTTCGACTCCAGTCTCGGATTGGACGAGTGTGAATAGTGCCGCCTTTGCCTGGAGTCCGCCCATACCCGTTGGCCGTCCAGGTGCGAATAGTACTTCGTACCTGCCTGATAGCAATACGCCATTAAATCAGCAGGTTCTCCCGCCATCAGTAATCAGTGAACTGCTTGGTGGCTGTCTTGTCGCTGTGCTTGGCTTCTGGCTTCTGTTTGGTTTATTCGGGCTTGCCCGCTTTTATCCGACAAAACGCCAGGCTCTGGAAGCTGCCAGCCTTGTCTTCTTGCCCTCGCTTGCCCTGGAAGCTCTGCTTCTGGTGCTCTCTCGCGAAACGTTATTGCCCGATCCCTTTCCCTATACGCAGGCCTGGGAATTGCTGCTAGTTGCGCTGACACTTCTTTCGGCGTCAGGACTCTGGTTCCACGCTCGTCGCGTGAGCAAGATGCGCCGGACGTTACTACGTCATCAGGTCGATTCGTTCGTCAAGCTACAAGGTGACCTGCTCTGGCAGGAACCTGTTGAGCCGTGGGGAGTATCCCGCCAGGTGCTTGAACCAGAGAAGCGTTCTTTCTGGCAGCACCTTCGTGCCCTGCTTGCTGCTCACTGGGCGATTATTCCTGTGATCCTGCTTGCGATTCCTATGATCGCTTATGGTCTGGGCTATGAGCCATACTGGCAGGATGAGATCTCCAGCTATAACGCTGCGCTTGGTATTATGCAGCATGGCTATCCCGTCTTTACCTCTGGATTTGTTTATCCAAAGGCTGAACTGTTCTCGTATGCGATGGCGGCCTGGATGTTCCTCTTTGGTACCGCCAATCCTATGCCGCGTATGTTGAGCATGTTTGAATACATTGCTGGTATTCCGGTGCTCTATGCTATTGGTTGCTCGCTCTTCAACAAACGGATTGCCTGGTTAGCTGCTGCTATGCTCGCTTTCTCCCCCTATGCTCTGGAGTGGGGACGCCAGGCTCGTATGTACGAGCAGGCGAATCTGATGACGATGATCGCGCTCTTTGCTTTCTATTGGGCCATACGCAATCGTCATCTTGTACGCGCTCCTTACCTGGCTGTTCTGGCTTTGCTGCTTGCCTACTTCAGTCATGAAGAGACTTTTGTGGTTATGCCGGCTTTATTGCTCTGCGTTCTCTGGCTGACGCGCTCTGGACCCTTTGGTCTGCCCGATGTCTTGTACCGCAAGCACTGGTGGTATGCGGCTATCATCTCCATTGTTGTGATTGGTACGCAACTGGCTGTCGTTTTTCTCACTCATCCTGCACACCTGGGCGGCGACCAGAGCCAGCGCCCGCAGGTTCAGATTACGACGGATAATGTTCCTTATTACTTCAATCTGCTCTTTGGCACAAAATCGGTGAAAGATAGTACCTCGCCGAGCACGTTGCTGTCGCCCTGGATTGTGCTGAACTCAGTCCTGGCTCTGCTTGGCTGCGTCTGGGCTTTTCTGCGCAAAGGGAAAAGTGCTCTGTATGTTGCTCTGTTCCAGGTGATCTCACTTCTGACTCTGACGTTTGTCTTTACGATGGAAGCTGATCGCTACTTCTATCCGCTGATGTCGGCCTTCTACCTGATTGGCGCGTATGGCTTTTACAAATCTCTTTTGCTCATCTGGACGTTTGCTCGCCCGCATCTGCTGCTTCCGCCTGCGCTTGCAGCGGATGGACAGACTCTTGTGCCGAGCCGCGTGAGTCTGCCTATGCGTAGTGTGGTTGTCGCAATGGTCGCGATTCTGGGAATAGGCATCTTGCTCGCGCCAGCTCTCCCTTTGAGCAATTACAACCTGTTTGTCAGCCGTATGACTGGCCTCTCCTACCATGAACACTTCGCCGATTATAACGATGTGGGTACGTATATGCAGAGCCATTTACAGAAAGGAGATATTGTCATCTCGCTTGCTCCAGCGATCTCTGTCCAGTATTACGTCGGCCAGGTCGATGATTACTTCTCTATTGACCGCGCACTGTTCTTGTTCGAGAAGAATGGACGTATTCTGGAAACTTCGTCAGGAGCGCATCCCTTTTTAGATCAAGCCGATTTTCAAGCGGTGCTTGCACAACATACGCGCATCTGGTTCATCTCTGATAATGGCGGTTACCAGGCAGGCGTAACCAGAAATGGGCGCTTTACCTTCCCCCCGGCTGATTTTCATATGGTTTTTGAAGGCTATCAATCATCTGTCTACTTTCGTAGCGCGGATGGCAAGTAAATAGAAAAATACTGTAATATGCAATTTTTTATGCTCTATACAGAAAGTAGGTAGCTGTATGCAACAATCGTCTACGGTAGAGTATTCATCAACTATTGAATTTAGCACGGCGCAGGCCAGCCCCCAAAGTCAGATCTGGGCTTATCGCTTGCTCTGGGTGACTTTTATCATTTTTTTCGCTTCGACGGGAGCCGGGAAGCTCTGGGACCGTGTCTGGCACGCGACCCATCGTTTTGATACCTTCTGGTCCCCGCCTCACTTTTTTGTCTTTATTATGACGTTGATATCGGGACTGCTGGTGGCTGGGATTGCCTTTACCCCAAAATTGCGCGTCTGGTTTGGTCCTGCTGTGCGCGTACCAATTATCCGTTGGGATATCGCCGGTACACTGGTCATTCTGGGCGCTGGCCTGGTTGCCCTTACGATTACTATTATGCTGGATAATGCCTGGCATACTGCCTTTGGTCTGGATGAGACACAGTGGTCTGTTCCTCATAGTATGCTTGGCTGGTGCTGGCTGATTATCATTCTGGGCTTTGTTTCGGCTCGCCTGGCCTTTCGCGCTTATCGCCCGATTAACTGGTTCACAAAGATTGTTATGGCTCTCTTGATTCTGGAATTTCTTTGTCCAGCCGTGCTTGGCCCGTTCTACCTGATGTATACTCCTCATCTGGTACATGCTCTGGCGAGTATTCCCGTTGTCCTGGGTGAGCCTTCTGCTCAACATATGTATCGCATCTACCTGCACTATGGTCTGACAAGGCAGACCAGTCCCTTGTTTATTCCTCTGGTTGCCCTGTTCGCTGGTGCCGCTCTGGCTATGCTGCGCAGCCTGGATAAACGCGCTCGTGTCTTTCTGATGGCACCCTTTTTGTGGTCCCTCACTCTGATGGGCCGTGACTGGTATACCCTCTACTTCTTGCATTATGCGGGTATAAAGCATATCGCCGATATTCTTCCTGTGCTTATCAAGGAGCCTTCGCTCTGGGTCCCTATCCCCATCTTGATTGCTGCACTTGTCTTTGCCGTCTTAGAATATACCAGCTTTAGCGAACGGAGAAGATATGCCATCGCTGGCGTCGTCTTTGGCGTCTTTACCTTTTTCATCTGGCACGACTCTCCCTGGATGATCTTGCTGGCTATCCCTGCTGGAATCACTGCGGTTCTGGGAAGCTGGCTCGGTAGCCAGATCTATGCCCTGCTTGATGCACCATCGTTTATTGGCCTGATGAAATTTGTGCTCATCTGCTGCGCCCAGATTCCCGCCATCTCTGGCGTGGTCGATCTGTTTATGCGCCGCACAACTTTCTAGTGCTCTATCAGCGGCCAACAGTAGGATGTTGGCCTGACTACACTCTCGTAGGGCAGATCGGCTTGGCCGTCTCCTGCTAGCCTGGTACTGTAACACTGTTCTGCTTTTTGCAGATATGTTCAGACATGTATAGTGAAAGAGGAAGCAAAGAACTGCATGTTGCATAATACGAGAGAGCGAGGAGCAACTATGGCAACGATTACTGTTATTGGTACTGGCTATGTAGGCCTGGTTACTGGGACCTGCCTTGCCGATATGGGCAATAAGGTTACCTGTGTCGATATTATCGAAGAGAAAATCTCACTTTTACGTCAAGGCGTTCTGCCGATTTATGAGCCCGGCCTCAAGGAGATGGTAGAGCGAAATATGCACGCTCAGCGCCTGCATTTTACGACTAGTTATGCCGATGCTCTTGTCCAGGCCGATTTTGTTTTTATCGCCGTCAATACTCCCAGCAGCAATAGTCAGGGTGGTGCTGATATGAGCTACGTCGAAACTGCGGCGCGGAGTATTGCTCATGAACTGGACCATCCGCTGGTTATCATTAATAAAAGTACTGTCCCTGTTGGCAGCGGCGATGTTGTTTCACGTATCATTCGTGAGAATCTGCTACGGGGCAATGTTGCTTTCTCGGTTGTCTCCAATCCAGAGTTTCTCCGTGAAGGCTCGGCTATCCGCGATTTCCAACGTCCAGACCGTGTGGTTCTTGGTTCGTCAGATCAGCAGGCGGCAAGAATGGTGGCCACTCTCTATCTCCCCTTGCGTTCGCCAATTGTGATTACCGATCTCTATACGGCTGAAATGATTAAATATGCCTCTAATGCCTTCCTGGCAACCAAGATTTCGTTTATCAATGAGATCGCTCAGATCTGTGAACGTCTGGGTGCTGATGTCAAAGAGGTCGCCGCTGGCATGGGCTATGATAGGCGCATTGGCCACGCATTTCTTGATGCCGGGCTGGGCTATGGTGGCAGTTGTTTCCCGAAAGATGTACGCGCTCTGACGCATATGGCCGATGAGGCAGGCCTGCACCCGCAACTGCTCCATGCTGTTTCAGAGATCAACCACGATCAGCGCCGCCTGGTTGTCTCCAAACTGGTCTCGCTCCTGGGCTCTTTACGCGGAGGAACCATCGGCGTCCTGGGTCTGGCTTTTAAACCAAATACCGATGATATGCGTGAAGCCCCTGCCGTCGATATCATTCGCTGGATCACCAGTCAGGGTGCTCACGTAAGAGTGTATGATCCGGTGGCCTCAAAGACCGGACGTGTTGCCCTTGAGCACGAGGAGATTAATATGGAGATGGTTACGTTCTGTGAAAATGCGTACACGGTTGCCGAACAGGTGGATGCGCTGGTTGTGGTAACCGAATGGAACGAGTTTCTTTCGTTAGATATGCCCAGACTTCGCCAGGCTATGCGCCGCCCCGTTCTGGTCGATGGACGCAATATCTATGAACCTGGGGAGATGGAACGTTTTGGTTTCATCTATCGCGGCATTGGACGCTCGTCTGCTCCAGGCTTTTTAACGCTGACTCCGGGTGAACATAGCGAGCCTGCGCAAAGCTTTGCCGAGCGGTAAAAGACAGAGATGAGCGAACCAGGAAGTTAGGCTCTCTCCACATACTCATAGGTTGCCATGTATATACTCCTGTGACACAATATTCGCTTAGCACGTCTCTTGTTTGGATAGGCTTTTTGTGTCTGACACAATATTCGCTTAGCACGTCTCTTGTTTGGATAGGCTTTTTGTGTCTGACACAATATTCGCTTAGCACGTCTCTTGTTTGGACAGGCTTTTGTGTCATAGATGAAAAGATCGCAAGGAAGATGGTCATGTGGGGTAGACCACCCGGCATGAAAATCCATTTTCAGGAGAGAAAATACATGGCAAATGCTCAGCATCTGGCCCTCTTGCAGCAGGGCGTCGAGGAATGGAATCAGTGGCGTCAGGAGCATCATGAGATTCAGCCTGATCTTTCAGGAGCCGACCTGCGTGCTGTCTCTCTACGTAGAATTGACTTGAGCCATGCTTTGTTGCGTGAGACCAATTTTCAGGAGGCTGATCTGATGGAATCTCTACTCAGCAAGGCGGATTGTACCGCTGCCAATCTGACTCAAGCCAATCTGGGAAGCGCTGATCTCAATCAAACAGATCTGCATACCGCCGTTCTCTGGGGCGCTGATCTGCGCTTCGCAATCTTAACTGCCGCCAATCTCCGCGATGCCGATGTTCAGGAAGCTCTCTTCAGCGGCGCGGATTTCACCGGTGCGCTTTTAGCCGGGGCCAATTTTAAAAATGCCGATCTCTCTGGCGTTGATCTTAGCTCTGCTCTACGCGCTGGCGCTCACCTGGGCCAGGCCTATTTTACCCCTCGCCCTCATCACAAAAAGCGAGGTTGAAAAACCCTCAAGCTTTTTATCCTAAAAAAGAGGGGCCCGCCAGCAGGCAGGCCCCCTCGATGTGAGCAGTAAAAGTCGGGCAGCTTCGCCATTGAAACCGCCTGAGTGAGAGTTACCAGAAGATTGCATGTATTTGCTCATGTACAACCATAGCACATTTTTATCATTCTTTCAAGTTATCTTTATCATTCTTTTTGAGTTATCAATCGAGTTGTCAATAGGATGAGGCTGCTTTGGTATCCCTCTCCTGAATGCTCTCTGCGTGGTATACTTCAATGGGGTTGTCCAGCTAGTGAGCTACTCAAGAGTTATAATGGCAAAGAAATGGTTATGGACCGTTGTAGGCTTTTCTATGAGCTTATTTCTACTTATATCTTTTGTAGCTCCTGACACTCTAGAAAAAGCAATGTTACTATTTATAATCAGCACTATTTAGGAGCCGCAAACGGATGACTTTTCTCGCCTATCCAGAGACCGAGCAGCAGAAAAAAATTGTTGCCCTGACCGGAGAACTGGCCGATACTTTTGCCGAACGGGCGAAAAAACATGATTGGGAAGGGAGCTTCCCCTATGAAAATTTTGCAGATTTACATCGTGCAGGCTATTTGACGCTGACGGTCCCTCGCGAACTGGGTGGCTGGGGCGCTCCACTCATCGATGTTATGCTCGCTCAGCAGCGGCTTGCGCAGGGTGATGCCTCAACGGCGCTGGTGACCAGTATGCATCTTTCGCATGTTGCGCGTTTTGGAGAGTCGGAGCCGGGCCGCTCCAGCGAGTTTTTTACGCAGGTTTGCCGCTCCGTTGTCCAGGACGGTGCTCTCTTAAATGTCGCTGCTACTGAGCCTGCAACCGGGAGTCCTAGCAGGGGCGGACGTCCCCAGACTACGGCACGCCGCCAGACGGATGGTTCCTGGCGTATCTCTGGCCGGAAAACTTTTACTACAGGCAGTCCCGTCTTGCAGTTGTTTATCGTCAGTTGTGCCATAGAAGATGAGAGCGGCCTGGAACCAATAGAAGCGACGAAGGGTTCATTCCTCATTCTTCGCGGTACACCGGGCTTGCATGTTGAAGAGACCTGGAATTCGTTGGGGATGCGCGAATCTGGCAGTAATGATCTGATTCTGGAGGATGTGCATGTGGGATCAGAGGCCTATGTGGAAGCTCAGGTTCCTGCTGATACTATCTCGCAGGCCCGCCAGAGCGCCTGGTCGTTTCTGACTGTGGCTGTCTATCTGGGTATCGCCCAGGCGGCGCGGGACTTTGCGGTACAGTTTGCGAAAAATCGTCGCCCCAACTCGCTCAATCAGTCAATTGCTACTATTCCTCATATTCAGGAGAAAGTAGCAAAGATGGATCTCGCGCTCATCCAGAGTAAAGCTCTGCTCTATGGCGTGGCCGAACAATATAGTGCTGATCCGGCAAGTGTCCTGGCTGCGCAATTTGGCGCAGCCAAGTACGTTGTCACTAATCATGCTGTAACTGTCGTCGATCTGGCTATGCGCCTGGTCGGGGGAGCCAGTCTTTCTCTGAACTTTCCCTTACAGCGCTATTATCGGGATGTGCGTGCTGGTTTTAATCATCCCCCCCAGGATGATGCAACGATTGGTATGCTGGCGAAGCAGGCATTTGACTTATAATTGGAAAGGGAAGAGGCCATACTTCGGCTGAAATTGTTCTTGCTAACAGCAGCTAAAGTTTACTCCAGAGTTTTTTGCGTTTCTTGCTGTTTTGCTACCATACGCGCACGGGCACTCTCTCTTTGTCCGGTTGCTGCCACAAGAGGGAAAACCTTGCCAAGTCCAAACGCAGGCATATTATTGTAAACGGCCTCGTAGTGGCCAGCCGGAATTCTATAGGTCTCGTGCCAGATTCCGACATCGCCATTGCTACCAACCTGGCGATTAAATTCTCGCCAGGCTGGTAAATGGACGGCGTTTCTGTTTCCTGCATAGACCGCCAGATCTTCAAATGAACGCCAGTACTAAATCATGAGTGTCGTGGGAAAGTTCAGTGTTGTTTCCATACCCAGGAAGCCCATCTCAGGATGCTCGCGTAACTCTTTCAGCATACGTGTCATTGCAATTGCTACTGGTGCCCATTTTTGCATCTTCCATATTTTATTGACGCGCATTCCAATCAGAAACACTACTAATTCTTGCTCGTTTGTAACAGTCATACGCTCTTTAATAAGCTCTGTCATAGAAGTCTTCCTTTTCCTATCTGTATCTATAGTTGAACAACAATCGTTTACCGCACTTAGTACGGTAAGGCCTAAAATTTTTTACGCTATTTTAACTGTTCGACAAAAGCCAGAAATGCTCTTTCGTGTATACTGTCTATATCGTCGGTAATCTGGTTCATCAATGTCAGTCGCAACATCGACAGGCCATGCATGAGAGACCAGCTAGTATACGCTAACTCCTGTGAACTAGCTCCGCTGGCTGAACGAAACTCTCCCGCCAGGAGGCCATCCTGGAGGATTTGTATCAGTTTAGCGTAGGCCGAGTTCTGCTCGATTGCAGATAATGGGAATGGGGAGAACGCTTTGTGATTGAACATCATCAAGTACAATTGCGGTTCTTGTAAGGCAAACTGCATGTAAACTTTTCCTGCTTCCTGTAAGCGTGCTAGCGCCGTCTCTCCATGAATACCATGTTCCATACGTGCTGTCAGGCGTGCAAAGCCTTCGTTTACTAACTCTTCAATGATCTCTTCTTTGCTGGAGAAGTACTCGTAGAGGCCTGAGGGACTATAATCGATGCGCCCGGCTATCTCGCGAATCGATAAAGCTTCTACGCCATTCTGGATCACAATCTGCATCGCCGCCTCCAGGATGGTCTCTCTGGTCCTGGCTCGCCTCTTTTCACGAGGACTCTTCACATTTGTATCCCTTACTGTTTCCGAACACTGTACGGTAATAGTATACCTGTCTGATATCTGATTGTCAAGGGGCTAGAGCCATTCAGGGAGGCTATTTTTTGAGAAACTGCTCGATAATCATAAGTACTGCCGTGACATCAAAAGGTTTTCCTAAATGGGCATTGCAGCCAATCTCCATTGCCCGATCCTGGTCCGCTTTCGCGACATGGGCAGTAACTGCAATGATTGGTGTCTGGGCGAATGCATTGGACTGGCGTAAGCGGCTAACTACCTCCCATCCGCTCATTCCTGGTAGCGACATATCCATGAGAATGAGATCCGGTTGCTCTGCTTGTGCCTGTTCAAGCGCACTCGGACCGTTATCCGCAAAAGAAAGGAGGTATTCTTCCTCTTCTAAAATTTGTCCTAACAAGAGTCGCATATCTTCACTGTCATCAACTATTAAGATCTGCGCTTTGGGTCGTTCTCCAGCTGCTTCTCCCATGTGTTTGAAAACTCCTTCAATACAAATTCATTCTGTTGTTCTGCTCAGTGCTGGTCAGATGTGTGTGAATCGTTGTTTTCGTTTGGAGCTTTGCTCTCTACTTGTGCCAATGAGCCAGAAATTGTTTTCTGCGGCAAATCTAGATGGAGAGCGATCATATCTGGCCGTGTATGTTGTACTGTCTCTGTTATTTCCTGCTTGCTGGTGATCCGTACCTGAAAACCTGCATCGGAAAGCATACGGGCAAGCTGAGCCTGCGTGTGAGGTTCGTCTTCTATCAGGAGTATGACTCCCTGGTCATCAACATTTCGCTCAATTATGATCGTGCTTGAGTGAGACTCTTGTGCCGTCGAGCCCGTTGCAAGTGGCGCGCTGGCCTGCTTCATGTTTGAGCGACGTGCTGCAATACGGCGGAGTGTATTTAATAGCCCTTCACGTTCAACTGGTTTTACCAGATATTCATCTGCCCCAAGTACATAACCCGTGGAGCGGTCTTCTAGCACCGTTAACATAATCACCGGAATGCGGGAGGTAGCGGGATTCGATTTCAACTGCGAAAGAAGTTGCCAGCCATTGATATTTGGCATCATCACGTCAAGGGTGATTGCATCTGGATTTAACTGGTGAACTAATGCAACTGCCATTGTGGGATCGTCTAGTCCCACAACTTTGTAGGGTGAGTTCTCTAACACATTTTTAATCAGGTTGAGAACATCAGGGTTGTCGTCAATTGCCAGAACGACGTATCGCTCATCTTCGCCACGCTTTTTCTCCTGGTTCTCCTGAAGCGTTGTCGTATAAGTGGTGTGTGATGTAGAGAGAATGCCGAGATTTGAGGTATCTGGTGTTTGATAAAGGCGAAGTTCTGGCGTTTCGGTGAGTATCTGCCTCCCTTGTAGGGGCAAGATAATTGTGAACGTACTTCCCTGACTAGGATTGCTTACTAGTTCAATCTGACCACCTAGCAGGAGCGTCAACTGGCTCACAATGGAAAGTCCCAGGCCGGTACCGCCATATTTTCTCGTGTTGCTACTATCGATCTGGTAAAATGCCTCGAAGATATGTTTCTGCATCTCTTTAGAAATGCCTATGCCAGTGTCCTGAACATCAATTGCGAGGCGCTCTCCTTCATGCACGTCTGGATTTATCTGGTCCTTGACTACTCTTGCCTTGATGGTGACGCCGCCGTCTTCGGTAAATTTCAGACCATTAGAGATCAGGTTGAGGAGGATCTGGCGCAATTTTACCAGGTCAGTCTTGATACTCTTTACCTCTTCATCGATCTGGATATCCAGCTTCAGGTTGTGTTCGCTTGCAATAGATTGTGTCTCTTCTACCACCTCTGTAATCAGATCCCTGACGTTTACTTCACTATAGTTCACGTCCATACGTCCGGCTTCAATCTTGGCAAGATCCAGAACGTCGTTAATCATGATAAGCAGGTGCTGACCATTTTTAAGGATGCGCTCAATGTTGTTGCGTTGCCGCTTCTGGAGATTGTCGGTCTCGCTACTTCGCAGGAGGATCTGACTGAAGCCGATAATCGAGGTGAGAGGTGTACGTAACTCATGCGACATTGTAGAGAGAAACTGGCTACGTGCCTGATTGGCCTCCTCCAGAGCAGTATTCAAAATGGTGAGTTCATCTCGTTGATGGCGCAACTCTCTGTTTGTAAACTCTTGCTGGCGGCTACGGCGCTCAAGTTCTTCCGCCTGGTCCTGGATATGGCGGTATGCTTGCGTATTGCTGATGGCTGCTGTCAGATTAGCCGAGATCACATCTAGAACATTGCGAGCCTGCTCATTCATTGGATAGAGAGATCCGACTCCTAATACGCCAAGCAACTCCTGACCGCGCAGGAGTGGGATGTGATATAAACTCTGCGGCAATGCGACGCCAATCAGCGTTTTAATCGGATACCTCTTCAGTTCGGCGCTATCGGGCTCTATCAGGTAGAGCGGGGTTTTGTGAAGGGCAGCTTGACCGACTCCCCCTTCGCCAATCTGAAAATTTTCCGGGACATGCTCTTTCAACAAACCCAGGGCGTCATAGAGAGAGAGCGTTTTACTGCCTGTATCCATAAGATAGAGCGCTGAAAGCTGTAAATTGAGCAGGGAGAGTACCTGTGTCAGGAACTCATGGGTCAATGTTTCAAGGTCCAGGCCCTGTGTCAGAACCGTATTTAAGTGTTGTACGCTCTCCAGGACATCGCGGTCCTGGAGACCTTTGCGCTGTTGCTGCAACGCCTCTGCCATGCTGTTAAAGGTCTCTCCTAGCTGCTTTAATTCATCATCGGCAAGATTCTGAACACGCACTTCCAGATTCCCTTCTCCTAAGTCGTTCGCGGCTATTTGCAGTTGTTGCAGTTGCTGGCGCAGAGAATCACCGAAAAGGAGAAAGCGCCGCCAGAGGAAAAAAACGCTGCCAATGGCGAGTAGCCCGACGAGAATAATCGCTAGCAGATTCACACGGTCAGTCTCATCTTGTTGAGCCACCAGATCTGCATCGACGGCTGCCTGAAGTTTGTCCACGTCGGCGCGAAATGTGTCGAATAGCGCTTTGCCTGTATTTCCTATTTGCACCGAGCGAGCGGCTGTGAAATCTCCTTGCTGAACGCGTTTGATCTGCACCTGGGCATAATTATTGTACCAATCTTCTGCAACTGTCTCAACGTTTCGTGTTGCCGACAGGGTATTTGTAAAACCGCTGACTTGCGTAGCCTGTTGCAATTTTGCAAGAGAAGAGAGATACTCAGGCCGGCCACTGCTAAACGGCTCCAGAAAGACTATGCTTCCTGTATTAATATACCCACGCAACCCCGTTTCCTGGTCAATCATCGAGCGTAGGATATCATCCAGATCAGTCTGGATTCCCACTTTTTGATCACCCAGGCTACGCTGATTCGTGGAGGCAAAAATTCCCACACTGAAGCTTAGAATCAAGCCGATAGCGAGGAGACCAATGGCGAGAAAAAGGCTCTGCTGGAATCGGGGTAAAAGACTACTGCGTAATATTCTTTTTCTACTCGCTCCCTGCATAATATTCTTTGAGACCTCAACTTTTTTCTGCTTTAGGTAAGATGGAAGATGCTAAAAAACTCCTTGATTGTATCATACTCCCTGAGGTCAGTATATAAAAATTAATCATCTGGAGCGAGGTATATCTTTGTTTCTGCTAGAGGCGGCGGACAGCTACTATCCTGTCGGAAATAGCTATCCGCCTTGAGTGCTAACGAATATCAGGCCCGTGAGCAAGTTTGGGGAGACTTAAAATCTGGGGAGCGTTGTGTTTGGTTGCGCGGGAATCTGCCAGGGCAGAATGCCTAATGCGCTTTCTTCCGAGGTCTCTTCTTGAATATGGTGCAACATATCAAGGTGAACACGGTCAATTTCCTGGTTGCCATTGACTCTGATGAGTTTTTGCTGCTTCCTATAATAATCCAGGAGCTGAATTGTTTCACTGAAGAATGTATTCAGCCGTTTACTGACCGCCTCGCCCTGGTCATCGGAGCGCTGATACAATTCACTCCCGTCCAGGTCGCAGATACCATCAACCTTTGGCCGATGGGTAGAGACGTTATAGACGTGCTGATTGGCGCGACAGATGTAGCGGCCCGAAAGACGAGTACGCAATTCTTCGCGTGGGACTTCCAGATAGATGGCTTTGTCAATGCAACGCCGGGAACGCTGTAAACCCTTATCCAGAGCCTCAGCCTGAGCAATCGTGCGTGGAAAACCATCTAGCAGAATGCCCTGAATCCTTCCCAGGCGCTCGATCTGTTCTAATACCATCGCAACGGTAATAGTATCAGGGACAAGCTCTCCCTGGTCAATATACGTTTTTGCTTTCAGTCCGAGCGAAGTTCTCTCGTCAAATGCTTTACGAAATAGGTCACCACTGGCGATATGGCGCAAACCGAGCGCACATTTCAATTTTTCGGCCTGTGTTCCTTTACCAGACCCTTGCGCACCAATAAGAATGATGTTTTTCACGTCTTTCCTCCACCGAAAGTGCATACTGACACTTCTTTGAGCCAGCATGGTTCGTCTGACACAACGGTTAATAACCAGCCCGTTTACACAGACTAAATCAGCTAAGTTTCCAACAACTATTTTTATCAAGCAAATATCTTGATAAAACTCCTCTCCCCAGAAACGATTTACGGTGCTTCGTATCTATTCTTCCTATGCAACTGTGCATATCCTTACGATCCTGGCAACTTTGCCTTATGCTACTAGATACGGTGTACACTGTTTTATCGTTCTAATGGGACACTTTACACACTCAAACCCCTCTGTATTGATTATACAGTATAGAAAGTCAAAAATGTAACTCTAGAGGCTCTCAAATTCCTCACTAAGCGTAGCGATCTATTCGTAGACGACCTCAAATGCAGGCGCATTATAAAGTCTCCCTATTCGAGCGGCCTCAAAATTTATTCTGCCTGGAAAGATTTTGGTCTATCTGCTCCCCGTTAGAATGAATAGAGGGAAGCATTATGTACTCGAATATCGCTATGAGCTCTTTTGTAGATGAATTATAAAAATGCCTGGACTTTAAGATCCAGAAGGAAATTAGGATCTGTGTTATACAGCAGTTTTTGTATGTATCTCTCTCTCTGTTCCTTGTTTTGTTCTTTGTTTTGTTCGGCCTGCGCCTCTGCTCAGCCCGCCCGGTTTGAAATTACGCCTGCTACAACCCCCCAGGTCTATATCACTGTGAAGGCTACTTCTGCAAAATATGTCAGCGCTTTTTCCCCTGGTATGACTAGCGTCGATACAAGTCTCTTTACTCCCTGGACCGGCAATGATTCTCAGGCCGTCGAACATGCGAAAAATCTGCTCAAACAGGGATTGTCTTTTTTTAATGTGCCGATTATGGGCTGGGGCGCGGATGATCCCTGGCCTGATCCACAACAGCCAGAACCGAGTAATTGGAAGACGCTGGATACTAAAATGTCGCTTGCTCTGCAAACAGAGACGACTCCCGTGCTGACTTTATGCGAGGCTCCCTGGTGGATGAAGGGGATGTTGCTGGCTGACGGGAAGACACAGTTGCTTAGCAAGGGAGACGATTTTGCCCCTATTGCCTATCAGTCAAGGATATTGGATAACGAGATGGCTGCCTGGCTCCATTTAGTTCGTCGCGTGGCCGAGCGCTATATGGTCTCTCCCTACAATGTAAGGTATTTCCAGGTCTGGAATGAACTGAAGGGCTACTATGATCCGCTGACGAATAATTGGGATATAAGCACTTCACCAGGCAATGCTGCTGGACCAAATGCCAGGCATGGCTATACCTATATGTATAATCGTGTCTATCAGACCTTGCGTGATGTGGCGCGGGAGAATGGCATCGCTCCTTCGACGATCTCGATTGGCGGACCTTATGTGACGATGAATACCTGGTCTTCTAGCCAGCAGAATCATCTTTCAAATCTGGTAAAGCCCTATGGCATCTACGACCAGCGCAGCCTGGATGCTGTCCTCTATTGGCTACAGCATAAAACCGGCGGGCAGTTTATTGCGGTAGACGGCAGTAATCAAAATGATGATGCTGTCTCTCTCGCCGATCCATTTACTGCTGCGGCAAAGTTTGCTGATAGTGTCAGTTGGATACGTTCGCTGAATGAGCACCTCTATCCAGGTGCAACTACTCTGCCTATCTGGTGGTCAGAATGGTATGCCGATCCTTATGATGGTAAAAGCTCCAACGACTATGCTAATGCACTGAAGACCTCTGCCATTATGCAATTGATAAAGTCTGGCGGTGCGGTGGCCCTTTCCTGGGGAAGCGATGATTTATGGACCTCAACCGCAAAGAATACTGGCGGTAAACCCTTGCCCTGGTATACCTCTTATGCTGCTTTGAAACGCTATTTTGCTCCAGGTACCTTCCTCATCTCTTCAGCATCTTCTTCTCCCCAGGTAGATGCGCTTGCCAGTGCAAAAGTGACGATGCTCGTGAATAAAACGCCACATCTACTGCTTGTTGACGTCGAACAGACACTCGTCGCGCTCCATCCCTACCAGGTGCTGCTTACGCTGAATCATTGACAAAATCACTTCACAAGAGGACTGGCTGGCCTCCTGACGAGTTTCTGTTTTCAGGTTTATATTTCTCTACCGTGAACAACCCTTTTCTGACTCCCGTCTACCTGTTGACAACAAATCTCTCAACCACGTAGAAAAAGCGTTTCCGGCAAGTCACGAAAAAGTCTTCTCTCAAGCAGTTGTCGTCGTTATTTTTTGCGTGCTGGAATAGAGGGTATAGTTCTCAACGGGTAGATAAGGTAGATAGCCATACAAATCATTCCCCATCTCGCAGTAAAAGCGGTGATGAAAATAGGTAACCTGCCCAAAAAGCTAAGATTGACATATTACTATCCAGTGTGTAACCTTATATCAAGCGCAGGGGACATGGCTCATAGAAACGCCCCTGTGTAAGATAGTAATTAAATCCTGGTTGTTTTTGTTGGGGAGGGTATGTTGATGGGAACCAGACTTCGGTATCATCTCTTCCGAAGATCTACATCTCTCTAGTTGTCGGCTTCTCATATTGCAGGATGCGCTTCATGTTCCGAGCTTTTTATTGCTTGTAAGCAAGCTCAGCTGAATGATTCATGCCTCTATTAGTGCTTACAGAGCAACACTAGTTATGTTATATCAAATGATACTGTCACTTATTCAATTATTAAACTTATATCAAGGAGAAATTCTGCATGTACAGCGAAAGCCATGAACTTGCGGCCCGTCTATTCCATGTTTCTTCGAGCGCCTTTGCTAATCAGAAGCCTTCTGCCACTCTACCTGTTGCATCTTCAGCGGCTGCAAAAAGTGTTGCACCGAGTAATGCAAAAACTGTCTGTGTTCAGCAGCTTGTTGAACTGCAAGCCTCTGTCCTGACAACGAAAACAGCGCTGGTTATGGGCGAAGCGGCAATGAGTTATGGTGAGTTGAATGCTCGTGCAAATCAGGTGGCGCATCATTTGCAACATATGGGAGTAGGCCCCGAAGTGCTTGTTGGCATCTGCATGGAACGTTCGCTTGATTTTATTGTCGCCCTGCTTGGTGTATTAAAAGCAGGCGGCGCATATGTCCCCTTAGATCCTGCATATCCAGCAGAGCGTCTGGCGTTTATGCTCTCTGATAGCAATGCACCGGTATTATTGACGCAGGAGAAGTTGCTGGCAATCTTGCCAGAGAGTAATGCTCAGGTGGTATGTTTAGATGCTGATGCTGATGCGGAGATGCTTCAAGCATATAGTACAGAGAATCCCGTGCCTGCCACTTCGTTAGAGAATCTGGTCTACATCATCTATACCTCTGGCTCAACCGGACAGCCAAAGGGCGTGGAGATTACTCACTCAGGTCTTTTGAACCTGGTCAACTGGCATCATCGGGCCTTCACCGTTTCGGCGGATGCGCGTGCCAGCCATGTTGCCAGTCCTGCCTTTGACGCTGCCGGTTGGGAGATCTGGCCCTACCTGGCGCTTGGTTCGACTCTCTACCTACCTGATGAAGAGACACGTGTGACTCCTCACCTGTTGAGAGACTGGCTGGTCACCAATGAGATTACGCATTCATTTATGCCTACTCTTCTGGCTGAAAGCCTGATTGCCTTAGAGTGGCCTGCCCAGACCTCGCTACGCTACCTGCTTACGGGAGCCGACACTCTGCATCATTATCCTACGGCTTCACTGCCATTTGCTCTTATTAACAATTATGGCCCTACGGAAAGCTCGGTTGTAACTACATCGGGTATTGTACCGGCTGAAGCTTCTAGCGAGACCGCTCCCAGTATTGGCCGACCTATCTCCAATATAGAGGTCTATATTCTGGATGAGCAGTTGCAGCAGGTGCCATTCGGCACTCCCGGCGAGATTTATATCGGCGGCTCTGGCCTTGCACGTGGCTATCACAATCGCCCTGAATTGACTGCAGCCCGTTTTATACAACATCCGTTTAGTGCCGATGCCAATGCACGGCTCTATAAAACTGGTGACCTGGCCCACTTCCTGCCAGATGGACAGATCGCTTTCCTGGGACGCACGGACCATCAGGTGAAGATTCGCGGCTATCGTATCGAACTGGGAGAGATTATCTCCGTTCTGGAAGTACATCCTGCCATCCAGACGAGCGTCGTTATCGCACGCGAAGACCATCCTGGCGACAAACGTCTTGTTGCTTACTGCATAGCAGCGCCAGAGCAGACCATTTCAGCCAGAGAGGTCCGCGAGCATCTCCTTCAGCGCCTGCCTGAATATATGCTGCCAACCGCCTTTGTCATGCTAGGACGTTTCCCATTGACTGCAAATGGCAAACTTGATCGTGCAGCCCTGCCTGCTCCCGACGAGGGCAATACGCTGCGGGATGAGGTTGAGATGGTGCCAATGTCTCTGACAGAACAGCGCATCAGTCGCATTGTCTGTACCCTTTTGCATCTGAACGAGCTTGCTATTGATGATAACTTCTTCATGCTGGGCGGACATTCTCTGTTGGGCACGCAGATCATCGCTCGTGTCTCTGAGACGTTCGGGGTTGATCTGAGCCTGCGAGCACTTTTTGAGTCGCCATCAGTACGCGATCTCTCCGCCGAAGTCGAGCGCCAGGTGCTCGTAAAATTGGAAACTATGAGCGATGATGAAGTGATGCGCTTACTAGAACTACAGCAGCGACACGGCTAATCTTTAATCCTTAAGATAAACAGTGAGCGGGGTTTATCTCCGCCTGTTTATCGCCTCGTGTGTAGTATTCTCCTGATTGGCTAGAACCATCTACAATAAGGAGGTTTGATTGATCATTTCATGCAACAAACATCCAATCTTTCTGAGGCCAGACGGGCTTTGCTTGAACAATACCTTCGTGGCGAACTCTCTGCAAAAATCGCTTCCGCAGAGGTACCCCTGTTGCCCATAAATACGCAAAAAGAAGTTGCTCCTGAGAGCGACCAGCCGCGTGCAACGCTCATCCAGGCTGGAAGTACACGCGGTCTCGCCGCAAAGACGCCTTTTTTCTTTCTTCATGGCGATTGGACCGGCAATGCTGTTTTCTGTTACAATCTGGCGCGTGGCCTGGGAACCGACCAACCATTCTATACGCTCGATACCTATGATTTTGAGAAGCTTACCGTTCTGCCAGATCTAGAGACGATAGCTGCCGAACAACTCAAAATGATTCGCGCCATCCAGCCAGAAGGCCCCTATCAACTTGGTGGCTTCTGCAATGGAGCCTTAATTGTCTACGAGATGGCGCGTCAGCTTCACACAGCCGGTCAAACTGTTGACCTCCTTGTTTTAATGGATGCTATCCCACCACGTTATACCCGCATACGCAATACTATCGAGCGCATTGGCTCTTTTCTTCACCTGAGTCAGGAGCAGCAACTGGCCTGCTTCTTACGCCTCCAACACGCCTTTCGCATGCTTACAGACCACGGAAAAGTGGAAGATTACGACTTCCTGAAGAACTTTGATTCACGCATTACAAAGCTTTTCCCCCCTCTAGAGGCACTTCGCAAAGAGTTCGCCGCTACCTTCATCTGGGCTACCTCGCAGTATAAACCAGGCTACTATCCGGGCAAAGTAACGCTCTTCTGGGAAGAGGCCGAACCTATTCGTAGCGTCTGGTGGCAGGAGATGGCCCAGGGCAAGGATAGCGAGGTAGAAGTCTACACCATTCCTGGCTCGCACAAGACTTGTAAAACTGAGCATATCGGCGGAATGGCCGAGCGCCTGGCAAAGTGCTTACAGCAGGTACAAACGCAGCGCAGGCAAGGCAAAGCTGCCCTGATGTAACTGGTTTCGCGAAAAATAGTGTGTGGTCATTCTCTAGTGAGCCGAACATTCATGAAGGGTATATCAATGCAAAAAGCCTCCAACTATCCAACCGTCAGTGTCGTTATTCCCGCTCGTAATGAAGCCAGAAACCTCGCTTATATGCTCCCTCGCATTCCTGCTCTCGCGACTGAAGTGATTGTGGTTGATGGACATTCAACCGATGAGACCGTGGCGGTTGCACGGGAACTTCTTCCCTCTGCACGCATTATTCACCAGACCGGGAAGGGGAAGGGCGACGCCCTGCGCCTGGGCTTTGCCGCCTGTACCGGAGATATTATTGTAATGATTGATGGCGATGGCTCGACTGATCCTGAAGAGATTGGCAGTTTTGTCGATGCTCTCTTAGCGGGCGGCGATTTTGCGAAGGGTTCGCGCTTCATTAAGGGTGGTGGCAGTGATGATATTAGCCTCTTGCGCTACATGGGGAACTACGGCCTCTGCACCCTGGTAAATATGCTCTTCCAGGTCCGCTTTAGCGATCTTTGCTATGGCTACAATGCCTTCTGGCGTCATTGTCTGGAATATATCGCGGTTGATTGTAGCGGCTTTGAGGTAGAGACACAGATTAGCCTGCGCATTCATCGCGCTAACTTAAAGATTGTGGAGGTCCCCAGCGAAGAGCATCCACGCCTCTATGGCCAGAGCAATCTGCGTACGTTTCGCGATGGCTGGCGTGTCCTTAAGACGATCTTCAAAGAACGGCGTTTCGGTTTCCTTCCTCATCCCCAACCTGGTCTGTTGTACATGGCGGCTATGGCAGAGAGGTAATTATTATGATAACAAGCTCTCTCGATCAGCAAATTCCGGTCCTCATGTATCATAGCATTTCGGATCAGGCCAGTGGCTCGTTTCGCTCTTTTGCCGTTGCCCCAGGCCGTTTTGCCGCGCAGATGGCTTACTTGCATGATCAGGCTTATACGCCGCTCACCGTCTCACAGTTCGTGGCTCTGCGCTCTCAGGGGCAGATTCGCTCTGCCTCAGCGCCCGGTTGTTATTACGTTTGATGATGGCTTCGCCGATTTCTCAACTGCGGCGTTGCCCATACTCACTCGCTATCAGTTTGCTGCTACTCTCTATGTTACGACTGGCTTTGTCAATACTACAAGCCGCTGGCTGCTTCATGAGGGTGAGGCAGATCGCCCCATGCTCTCCTGGTCGCAATTGCGCGAGGTGCGTGCCAGTGGCATCGAGTGTGGAGCTCATACTCATATGCATCCCCAACTCGATATGATCTCGCTTCATCAAGTATGCCATGAAATTATTCAGAGCAAGAATGTTTTGGAGCAGCAGCTCGGTACGCCAGTCACCAGTTTTGCCTATCCTTATGGCTACTATACGCCACAGGTGCGCGGCCTGCTTGCTGAAGCTGGCTACCATTCGGCCTGTGCGGTGAAATTTGCGATGAGCACAATGGCTACGGATTCACTGGAGATTGCTCGCCTGAAGGTCAGCGCTACTACTACCCTGGATGAGTTTGCCGCTCTTCTAGAGGGGCGAGGAACCTCTCCCTGGTCTGCACTCTACACGCGTATGCGCACTCCTGCCTGGCGTGTCGCTCGGCGTTGTTCATCGACTGTTTCTCACTGCCTCTCTCTAGCAAAATAAGTCTCTACCTGATTATAACGAGCTGCCGTTTTTGTTTCTGGCCTCTACATTCTGAAGAAGCCTTAAGGATTATGAAGAAGTGCCGAATAGATAAGTATGAATAAAAATGCTGTTTCTGTAATCATTTGTGCCTATACTGAGGCACGCTGGTATGACCTGGTTGATGCTGTCGCTTCATTGCAACAGCAGACGCTCGCTCCACACGAGATTATCCTGGTCATTGACCACAATCAACCGATGTTGCAGCGTGTACTCAATGAAATTTCTGGCGTGATCGCTGTCGAAAATAGCGAGCGGCAAGGTCTTTCTGGCGCACGCAATAGTGGGATTGCTCAAGCTAATGGCAGCTTGATCGCTTTCCTCGATGACGATGCTACGGCTGAGCCAGACTGGCTGGCACGCCTGGTCGCATGTTGTGAAGATCCACTCGTGTTGGGCGCGGGCGGGACCGTACAGCCTTACTGGCTGGGTGAGAATCCGACCTGGTTCCCAAAAGAGTTTTATTGGGTGATTGGCTGCTCGTATCAGTCACGCCCACCTGAGCCGATTGAGGTACGCAATCCCTACGGCGGCTGTACCTGTATGCGCCGCGAGCTCTTCGAGACGGTGGGCGGATTCAGAGATGGCATTGGCCGTGTTGGGACTCGCCCTCTCGGTGGAGAAGAGACGGAACTCTCGATTCGTGCTCACCAGCACTGGCCAGAGCGCGTCTTTCTCTACGAGCCGCAAGCTCAAATTCACCATCGCATCGTTGCTCAGCGCACGACCTGGAGCTATTTCCGGGCGCGTTGCTATGCCGAGGGTCTGTCAAAAGCGGTGATCGCTCGCTATGTTGGCTCTGGCGATGGCCTGGCCTCTGAGCGTGCCTATACGTTGCGCAACTTGCCTCGTGGCGTTGTACGCAATCTCCGTCAGGGATTTCAGCAACGAGATCTCGCCGCATTCCAGCGTGCAGGCGCAATTCTTGCCGGATTTTGTATAACTGCTGCTGGCTATGTGGCTGGTACCTTTTCGCAAAACATAGAACTGCAAAAGATCGATACCTTGCCACCCATCATTCAACGACCCGCGATTCCAAGCGGAATTTAAGGGTAGATCAGGGCAGCAGGTCTGCGAGCTGCCCCTACTATCGCTCGCTAGCTATACCTGAAGAGCGGGACACGGTGTAAGCGTATGCTTCGTGTCCCTCTCTCTGTGGAAAGGATCTGTATGAATACTCAGGCACCCATGCGCATGCATCTAAAGAGGACGAAGACATCCACTGCGCCGGAATCTGTGCCAGCCCGCATCGTGAAAATTGAACTGAGCGAGCCGCTTCCGCGCATTGATGCCTTTGATACTCCGCTGTTTTTAAAAACTAGGCGGCTCTATCAACGTGCTATTGCCTACATCTACCTGCATACACAGCCGATTGGTGCAGTTGAATTTGAGTTTCCTGACCAGGAAGGTGTAAGCGAACAGCACTGTGCTGAGCTCATCTGGCAATATCTGTCTATACAGATTAATGAGCATCTTTTCTCTGATGGTCTCCCTCAGATAACAGCACTTGGAATAGAGGGAATCTTTTCTCTAACAAAACCTGCCTGTGTAGTGAAGCAAGAGGGGTTTCTACAAACCGCTCCTTTTGTAAGTGTGATTGTGCCAACTCATGATCGTCCTGACGACCTACGCGCCTGTCTGCCTCACTTGCTCTCTCTGCATTATCCTTGTTATGAGATTATTGTTGTGGATAATGCTCCCAGTACAACGGAAACAGCTGATCTGCTACAAGAATATACTTCGTATGGGGAACGCATCCGCTACGTACGCGAAGATCGGCCAGGCACTTCCTGGGCGCGGAATGCTGGCATTGCTCTGGCACGTGGAGAAGTTATTGCCTTTACAGATGATGATGTTGAGGTGGATCAAAATTGGCTCCTTGCACTTGTTATGGCTTTTGGGCGTTCCGATACGATTGGTTGTGTGACCGGACAGGTGCAGCCGTTGGAACTGGAGACTCCGGCTCAATATTGGTGTGAGGAGAATGCTGGACTTTACTGGTTTCAAGCCGAGAACGATCCACAAAAACGTTTCGTCAGGCGCAGCTTCCACCGCTCTGAACGCCATATTCATCTCTATCGCGTTGGCCTGTTCGGCTGCGGCGCGAATATGGCCTTTCGCGCTGAAGTCTTGCGCCGCATCGACGATTTCGATCCTTCTCTCGGCGGTAGAGGTCCATCTCGCTGCGGCCAGGATATTGCCGCCTTTTTCTCTACTCTGATGGCTGGCTACACGGTGCTCTACGAACCCTCTGCCCTGATCTATCATCTGCATCGCCGCTCGTATGAGGCGCTGCGTAAGCAGTTTTATAACTATGGTGTGGGGATGACCGCCTACCTGACAAAAAATGTCTTTGAACATCCACGCTTGCTTTTCGATCTATTGACGAAAGTACCTTATGAACTCTTTATCAAACGCCCTGATATCATCAATATTCCTACGAGTGGCTATCCCAAAGATTTAAAACAGGTGAATTGGCAAGGGATGCTCTATGGTCCGCTTGCCTATATACAAAGCCGACAGGAGGCACGCCGCGATGGCAGAATCTATCCAACGTGGAGGGAAAGACTTCTTCTTACGTTCTCAAAAGGAAAGCGCTCGCATGCTCCATTTCTTGTTGCAATGGATGAAAACAAATAAAGTTTTGTTATTCAATGCTCTCTCTCTGGTGAGCTCTACTACGGTGACTGCGTCTCTTGGCTTTGTATACTGGTGGGTGGCCGCCCGCCAGTATACTCCCGCGCTGGTTGGTCTCTCGTCTGCGATGATCTCTGCGATGACTTTGCTTGGGACCATCTGTATGCTCGGTCTTGGTACTCTGCTGATTAGTGAGCTGCCGAAACATAAAAATGCTGAGCTGGCTTTGATTAATACTGCCCTGCTTGTTGTGGCTGGCGTGGGAGGCGCAATCGGCCTGCTCTTTGCGCTCCTTGCTCCGTTCATCTCTGCCAATTTTCTACCTCTACGTGCAAGTCTCAGTTCGGTTTTGCTTTTCGCTCTTGGTGTGAGTCTGACCTCGGTGACGCTGGTCTTTGATCAGGCGCTTGTTGGCCTGTTACGCGGAGAGCTTCAGCTCTGGCGGAATAGTCTTTTTGCTGTTAGTAAACTTGCAGTACTCTATATGGTCGGCCTCTGGATTACTGAGAAGACGGGCCTCTCCATTTATGTTACATGGGCCGCTGGCAATGTCTGCTCTCTTCTGATTCTTGGCCTGGGCTTCTTGCCGCAAATTCTCCGCACTGGTCGGTCTTTCTTGCCTCGCTGGAGCCTCTTACGGAGTTTGCGTGCCAGTGCCGCTGAACACCATATGCTCAATTTAACCTTACAGGTCCCTTCGCTGGCTCTGCCGGTCCTGGTGACTGCTCTGCTCTCGACGACGGCGAATGCCTGGTTCTATGTCTCGTGGATGCTGGCTGGTCTCGCCTCTCTGCTCCCTTCGGTGCTGGCAACGGTGCTCTTTGCGATGAATGCGCGTCAACCCGAAGCTCTGGCTCAGAAGGTCCGTATGACTCTGAGTATTGCTCTGATTACCTGCCTGGGTATGACTGTGTTTCTTTGGGCTGGAACCGGCCATATTCTGGCACTCTTTGGCCACAATTATGCTGAGCAGGCTACCTGGAGTTTGCGCATTCTCGCGCTTGGCTCTTTGCCGCGCATTATTAAGGATCATTATGTGGCAATCTCTCGCATTCGTGCTCGCATTCGCTCGGCGGTGGCACCTATGATTGTCGGGAGTGTTCTGGAGTTGCTGCTGGCTGCCCTGGGTGCCCACTTCGCTGGCCTGCTGGGTTTAAGTCTGGGCTGGCTTGCTGCGCTGTGTGTGGAAGCTTTGTTTGGTATTACTACGGTCTATAAAACTGCCTTTGTTCATGAACTCTCTCCCAATGAAAATGAATATGAAAAAACTACTCTCCCTGTTCGCACGGTTGCTGAATAATGCTGCGGCGATTTGGAGCTAAACTATTCTAGAATATGAGGCTACTTCTGTGAAATTGTTACATGATCCAATGTCTTATTCTCAATCTGAAATGGATATGAATCTCTTCGCTCGTTGGCTGGCTGCTTTTCAGGGACGATGGACGATGGGCGATGTCCTGGGTCTGGCTCTGCCGCTGCTTGCTTTTCTCGGCTGGTTGCTCTCTCTTCGTGGCATCGATCTGGGGAAGATGAATGATCTTGGCCTGGTCTCGGTCTTCAATCCTCTGACCCTGCTCTCTCTGGCGCTGATCTCGCTTAGCTTCTGCCTGACCTTGCGTCAGCGCCCACTTCGTGGACCGCTCCTTGTACTCCATGTCTTATTGCTTATCTTTATGTTGTATGGCGTGACTGCGGTCTTGGAGGCGCAGCCACGCTTTAGTGTTGTCTATCGCCACGCCGGTTTTACTGATTATATTCTTCGTCATGGCGCTGTTGATCCCCGCCTGGACGCCTACTTCAATTGGCCTGGCTTTTTTATTCTTAGCGCCTTTATTACGCGCATTGCTGGCTATCAGAGTATTCTGTCATTTGCGGCCTGGTCCCCGGTGGTCTACAATCTTCTCTACCTGGGACCTCTCTCTATGATTTTAACCTCTGCCACTCAGGATAAACGTGTGGCTTGGCTGGCAATCTGGTTTTTCTTCTTGACGAATTGGATTGCTCAGGACTACTATTCTCCCCAGGGCATTAACTTTTTTATGTACCTGGCGATTATTGCTATCCTGCTGACCTGGTTTCGTATCCCGCCTGAGCACCAACCTCGTGTTGTGCCTCTTCCTGCTGGCGGCTGGTTGCAGAGGCTGTTTCGTCTCTCTTATGCCTGGTTGCGTGCCCCTGATGCTCCCGGCCCTCAAATCTCTCGGCATCAGCAGATCGCGCTCCTCGTCTGTATCCTGCTGATCTTTGCCTTTGTCGATTTTAGCCACCCTCTGACGCCTTTTTTTATTCTGATGAGTGTCTGGATGCTGGTGCTCTTTCGCCGCTGTACGCCGTTCTGGCTCCCCGTTGTGCTGACTCTTATGACGGTGGCCTGGATTGGCTTTATGGCCCAGACATACCTGGTTGGTCATTTCTCTGATGCCTTTGGCTCCGGCGGCCTGGGCACTTCTGTCACGAGCAATTTGACGCAACATGTTACGGGGAATGCGCAACATACTTTTATTGCTCAAATTCGTATAGTCATGACTGTGCTGGTCTGGGGCTTTGCTTTCCTCGGCGGCCTCGTGCGTTTCCGAAATGGTCATCGCGATATTACGTTTGTTCTTCTGGCTCTGACTCCTTTTCCTCTGCTGCTGGCTCAGGACTACGGCGGCGAGATGCTTTTACGCATCTACCTTTTTACTCTCCCTTTTATGGTCTTTTTTGCTGCTTCGCTTTTCTTTCGCGCCCCTGCTCGTGGCCGCTCTCTTTGGATGACTATGGTAAGCATGGCTATGTGCCTGTTCTTGCTTGCTGGCTTTCTTTTTACCCGCTACGGAAACGAAAGTATGGATTATATGACGACGCCTGAAGTAACCGGCGTGCGCCATCTCTATGATATTGCGCCTGCCGGTTCGGTTCTGATTGCTGGTTGGGCCGGTACTCCCTGGCAGTTTGAAAATTATGAAGAGTATACGACCTATTCTCTGGCTGACAATTTGCCGAATGCCGTTTTATTGGATAATTCGTCTCTGGTTCTGAATTTTATTACGACAAATAAACAGTATACCGCTAAAAATAAGCTGTATATGATCTTTACCCGTAGTGAGCGCCGGACGGTTGATGCGACGACTGGCCTGCCTGTGGGTGGCCTGGATCGCCTGGAAAAATCTCTGCTCTCAACTGGACAGTTTCAACTCATTTATCAAAATCAGGATGCTCAAATTTTGCTCTATACTCCAACTCTTTCATCTGCGAAAGGAAAATAAACGTATGCGCTATTCGTGGATCTGGACGGTACTTCTCTTACTGGCTGTGCTGGCTGTTTTATTGGTCACTTTCGTATTCCCCGACAGCGGAATGCGCCCTTATGTGGTAATAGCGTTTTTGCTCTCATGTCCGGGAATAGCCCTGGTGCGTACCCTGAATTTCTCTTCTCATCCTGCCGTGATGATGACGCTCGCTACAGCCTTAAGTCTTGCGCTTGATGCGATTTTTGCCGCAGTCTTTTTATACGCCGGATTCTGGTTCCCCTCTCTTATTCTTATGACGCTGGTCTGGTTTACTCTGACCTGCGTCTTGCTTCAGTTGTTGCTGATTGTCTTTCGCGAAAGTTCTTTGAAATCTGTGCGTAATCACTCTCTCGAAATGACGGTGACTCTTCCGCAAACACGTGCGGTCCGTCAGAAATAACTTGTTCACGATCTGTTTTCTGCTCTCTGAGAATGGGTCTCAAGTTCATGCTGAGCGTCAATTTGAACCCATCTCAGACACTTTTTCAGTCGTAACGATTGTTACTTTTGCCTTTTCTCCTATCCGTTTTGCTTCTTGGTCTCTTCCTTTTCATCTTCTTCGCCGAACTTCAATACACGCTTTTAGACTACTAGCTCGCAAATTTATACATAGATGAGGTTTTTCCCTGTCCCTATACTAAATTAACGCAAGGTTGATTACTGTTTGCCTGCTAGACGTGTTTCTGGAGATATGGAATGAAGAAGATATCACCTGAGCGTAAGCATTTTATCCTGGTTATTGCCTCTGCTCTGGCTATACTGGGATTGTTAATCGCGGGCTCGCTGTGGCTGGCACCTAATGTGAAGAATGAGCAATCTCAGTCGGAGCCGAATCCGCTTCAGGCTCCCAGGACCGCTTTGCCAATGAGCACTATGATCCCTCTTGAGCGCAAGCGTTTCTTTCTCATTACTGGTTTCGTCGTGCTGGCTCTCTTGCTCGTTAGCTCATTCTGGTTGACGCTAAATATTTTCGGCAAGCATTCTTCTGGGCAGATGCAATCTACAAACAAAGTTACTGTGCTCCCTGCAAATGCTAATTTTGAGCGCGGTATTATCTATCCTCGCTGGCAACCGACTGCCTATGGTCCTGCCGATACAATCTGGCAGGATGGCGTGAAAACTATGCGTACGCAGACTGCCGCCCGCTGGCTGGAGATTCCTATCCTGTTTGCACAACAAACTTCGCAATCGACTCAGGTTGGCCTGTCACAAAGTACTCCTGACGTTCAGTCTTTTATCTCCGGTGTGCGCCTGGCCCATGCCCAGGGCTATAGCGTCTTTTTTGTGCCGCTGATGAGTGTGCATGAGGCCGCTGGCTGGTCCGGCACGATTACTCTATCAACTCCTGATACGCAAAAAGCCTGGTTCGCTAGCTATTGGCAGACGCTTAAACCCTATATCGAGGCCGCCCAAACAAACGGCGTTGAGCAGATGGCTGTCGGTACAGAGCTGCAAACGATTCAGAAACAGGTCCCTGCCTCCTACTGGAATCAGCTGATTACGCAAATTCGTACGGTCTTTCAACAGAAGTTGACTTATGATATGAATTGGTCATCATTGAGCGATCCCGCCCCCGCTTGGTTTAAAAATACGGATCTTGCTATGATTGGTGTCTCTTCGTATATCCCACTTACTGATACTCCTGCTCAGGTGGATGCAAAACAAATTCCTCAATTATGGCAACAAAAAATACTCAGTAAGCTTGATGCCCTTTCTGTGCAGATCGCGAAGCCTGTCTTGATCTCTGAGATTGGCTATCGCAATACTTCTGATGCACTCTACCATACCTGGTTAGCAAAATCATCCGCTCCCACAAGTACAACTGTCCAGGCTGATGCGTTCGACGCGACTCTCTCAAATACCTATGCCGATCCTCATATTGGCGGGACTTTTTTCTGGGGCTGGGATGATGTTGGTATGTTTATGATTAAGGACCGTCCCGCAGCTCAAATTCTGCATAAATGGTATTCCTTACCCTAACGAAAGGTTTGATAGCGTGGTACAGCAGCACTCTCTCCCACAAGCACTTTTACATGAGGAACATCCAGCTCAGCAGGCCCTTCACGATAGTCTGGATGAACAGATTCAGCGCTATGCCGCCTGGTTGAAAACTCAGGCTCAGCGTACACCAGAATCTATTCAACAGGAGCGCCTGGCGTATGCTGAACGGGCCGCTCGCATTGTTGAGGTCGATGAGCGACGTATTCAAACGTTTGCTCCGTTCCGCTATAAATATTCCGCTCTTCAGACGATTACGTCAAAACAGTCTCTGATTCTGGGCTCTCTGGGACTGGCTCTTCTTCTCTGGGGAATCTGGGATTGGCAGTTGGTCTCTCTTTTTTTGCTGGCTGTTGTCTCGTTTATGTATCTCGGCCATCTGGTTCTCGATGTTGTTCTCGCTATCTCCGCTGTTCGCCAACAGATTGAGGAACATATTGATGATGAGATTATTACCTCTCTCCGCGATGCCGAATGGCCTATCTATACTATTCTCTGCCCTCTGTATCGCGAGGCTCAGGTTGTGCCGCAGTTTGTGAAAGCTATGCGTGCACTTGACTACCCAACGGAAAAATTGCAAATTCTGTTTTTGACTGAAGAGGATGATGCTGAGACCCGTGACGCAATTCGCGCTCTCAAGCTGCCTCGCCATTTCCAGATTGTGACGGTCCCTGATGGTTCTCCTCGTACGAAGCCTCGCGCTTGCAATTATGGCCTTATGGAGGCAATCGGTCAATATGTTGTCATCTACGATGCTGAGGATATCCCTGATCCTTTGCAGTTGAAAAAGGCCGTTCTGACCTTTGCTAATCACGGCACCGATCTGGCCTGCATTCAGGCAAAACTTAATTTTTATAACCCTAACCAGAATCTGCTTACACGCTGGTTTACCGCCGAGTATTCGCTCTGGTTTGATCTGATCTTGCCGGGCTTGCAGCAGTTGCATCTGGCTATCCCCCTGGGTGGTACGTCAAACCACTTTCCTACTCAGACGCTCCGCGCTCTGGGTGGCTGGGATGGCTTTAATGTTACTGAGGATTGTGACCTGGGGCTTCGCCTCTCCTGGTTCCGCCTGACTACTGTCGTTCTCAATTCAACTACTTATGAGGAGGCCAATTCACGCGGTAAAAACTGGATTCGCCAGCGCTCTCGCTGGATTAAGGGATATATGCAGACGTATCTGGTCCATATGCGTGAGCCTCAACATTATTTTCGCCAAAAACGCTATTGGGAGTTTTTCTCGCTTCAGTTCGTGGTTGGCGGAAAAACCCTTGTTATGCTTGTCAATCCATTTATGTGGACTTTGTTGCTGGTCTCTCTCATCCTACGCCTGACTGGGACTGCTTCTTTTTCTCTCCCTCTCCCTCTGGTCGCGATTAGTGCACTGAGTCTGCTGCTCGGCAATTTTTTCTATGCCTATACCTACCTGCTCGGTTGTATGAAACGCCAGCAGTATCGCCTGGTGAAATGGATGCTTTTGATTCCTATCTATTGGGTTATGGGCAGTATTGCTTCCTATATGGCCTTGTATCAGCTTATTACAAAACCCCATTATTGGGAGAAAACTATTCATGGCTTGCATCTTCAGGCGGGGGACGACGCTACGGCAATTATGACTGTCGAAATGGCTCTTACAGAGGCTGAAGACCTTCCTTATGTACCAATGCCCTCTTCTCTGGGGACAAGTTCACCGCAAGAGGATGTCCATAGATACGCGCACCTGGATGCTGTTCCTGTCGCTTCTGTGGAAAATACGCTGCAAGAGATGATTTCTCCCCGTAAACCTGCCTTCTCTGCTGCTGAGCGCGCTGCATTGCGTCAGACACACCTCTCGAAGCACTATGATCCCTGGCTCCTGCTTACTCTCTCTCTCGCTTGTATTGCGAGCGTTGCTAGCTGCCATTTCTATTATTTACGGCACGCGCTGGTGTTTTCAACAACCTCTCTGCTGCATCTACAGATCGCCCGCTCTATTGTTGAAACTGGGGATTTGACCCGCCTGGGTGCTCAGATGTTGCCGCTGCCGCATCTCGCTCTCTTGCCTTTTGTCTGGAATGATGCTTTATGGCATTCGGGCCTGGCCGGTAGCTTTCAGTCGATGCTGAGCTATGTCCTGGCTACGTTTTGTCTCTTCTTACTTACTCGCCGTTTGACTCATGATAGCCGCGCAAGCTGTATCGGCTCCCTGCTCTTTGTTCTGAATCCTGCCGTTCTCTATCTACAAAGTACTCCTCTCAGTGAGATGATGGCGATTGCTACCCTTGTTGCTACTTGCTACTTCTTGCTTACCTGGATACAAGAGGAGCGGCTCGCGGATCTGTTGTGGGCCGCAAGCTGCCTCTGTCTGGCTACTCTTACTTCGTATACTGCCTGGGCGCTCTTTGTGGTGGTTCTCTGCTTTCTTCCCATCATTGGTCTGCTCAAACATCAGGGGAGAGCACAGATAGAAGGTAATGTTCTGGTCTTTGGTCTGCTTGGCGGTTTAGGTATGTTCGTCTGGGTCTTCTGGTGCAGCTATGTCGCGCGAAATCCCTGGTCCTTTGTTCCAACTCTCCTTCAACATACTATCTCTGTACAAAGGGTTACTACTTATCATAATGTTTGGCAAACGCTTTTGCTCAGCTCTCAAGATGTTATGACTCTGCTCGGTTCGCTTTTCTCTGCCCTCTCGCTTCTGGCTTTGCTCGTTTTTGTTGTGCAAGAGCGGGGCCGTCCAACTCTGCTGGCTGCCCTGGTTCTGCTTGTCCCCTTCGGCTGTCTCTTAATTGCTCTGTTCACGGGTCAGGCTGTGGATACATCCACAAGTGCTGTCTCTATCTTGTCCTCTGGTATCCCTTTTTCTTTCGTCGAACTCATTCCTGCCGTAGCTTTGTTCGTGGCCACTTTCATCAGTCGCAATTCTGGACGTATTCGGGGCCAACGATTCGCTCCTCTGAATTCAGGGCGCTTGTGCCGTACTGATTCTTGCCCAGGTGCTGAGCTTATCAATCGGTTTGCATATCCTCTAATAGTTTCCCATCCTTATCTCTCCTGCTGGTAAAAGAAGATATGGTAGTATGGAGATGGGTGTGTTCTATTATTGGAGGTGCTATGACTGATCCTTCTCCCTCGCTCCCTGCACAGAAGATCCGCAAGACGCTCTGGGACTGGCTACATCTGCTTTTGCTTCCAGTTGTGCTGCTGGCTTGCCTGCTCTGGTGGTCCTGGCTGCAAAATCAGTGGCAGGTACAGATGCGCAATCAGCAACTCTCTACCGCTCTGCAAATCGCTCATGCCCAGCAGCAACAAAGCTTGCTCAGTGGATATATGGATGCGATGACGGATCTGATGCTCCATGAGCAACTTACAACTGCTAACCAGATGAGCTCTGTCCGCCTGATTGCTCAGGTGCGCACCGATACGCTTCTCCGCCTTCTGGACGCACAGGGAAAAGGTGCTGTCTTACGCTTCTTATTTGAGACGAAGCTGATCTCGAATGATACTCCTATCATCAATTTTCGTGATGCTGATCTGCAAGGTGCCTATCTGCGCAATATGGATCTGCGCGATAGTAATATTACGGGCGCTGATTTAAGTGGCGCTGATCTTCGTGGGGCAAATTTGACTTATGCGACAATGCTCCTGGTTAATCTTAGTCAGTCTGATCTGCAAGGTACTAATCTGCGAGGGAGCGATCTCCATAGTGTGATCTGGAAATCTGCTAATCTGAATGATGCAAATTTACAGGATGCTCTGGGTGTAGATACAGGACAACTCTCTGCAACGCGCTCTTTCTCCGGTACGATCTTGCCTGATGGCTCTATTCATCGCTGATGGTTTATCTGATCAGACCTATTTTATTTATGAGTTTCTTCATAAAAAAAGAAAGGTTCCGCAGAATGGGGAAAATCCTGCTCGGAACCTTTCTTGTGATCAGCCTGAATGCTTTACTCTCTATCTGAAAAGACCTGCATGCTGATTTTGGAGTTTGGGGAGCACATCTTGCCCGTAAGCTTTTAAGAATGCTGACTGCTCCGGACCTGCACTGTGGAAGAAGATGGTGTCAAATCCTAGATCAATGTGCTGTTGCACATATTTGACATGGTCGTTTATATTCGCGGAGAAACATCCTGTCTTCTTGACTGTGTCGGCCCCGATGACTTCGCCGTTCTCTTGCGCCATCGCTGGCGCGTAAATCTTCTGATCGAAAAGGGCCGGAATATAGGTGCTGGCCCAGTATTTGAGCTGCTCTTGAATCGCCTCTTCTATGTTTTGTGTATACCCGACGTTGAGCTCAATGAGCCGCGGCATCTTTTTAGGGTCTTTCCCTACCGCTTTTGCGCTCTCTTCAAAATTGCTGATGATCTGTTTGTAAATGTCCGGCTGCTTGCCACCAACTGAGAAAAGACCATCTCCATATTTGCCTGCAAATTTCGCGCTTTGAGGGACGAGTGCAGAGATGTAGATGGGAATCGGCGAGGCGGGCGGCGTGTAGAGTCTCGCTTTTTCTGTCTGATAATAGTTCCCTTTAAAGCTTACGTCTTTTCCCGTCCAGAGCTCTCGTATTAACTCAATCGCTTCTGTGAGCATCTCCTGCCGCTCTTCATATCCAGGCCATTCTCCCGTCACCGCATATTCGTTGAGCGCCTCTCCTGTCCCAAGACCAAGATAGACCCGGTTTGGGGCAAGATGCGAGAGCGTGGCCGCGGCCTGCGCAATAATTGCTGGATGATAACGGAGGATAGGACATGTGACGCCTGTTCCCATTTCTATACGGCTGGTCTTCGCCGCTACTGCTCCTAACCACGTCCAGCTAAAGACCGCTTGCCCTGCCTCACTCCAGGGATGAAAATGATCGCTTACATCAATGGTCTCGAAGCCCGCCTGCTCTGCCTCTATCGCGTAATTTAGCAACTCTACTGGCGGATATTGCTCTGGACCAGCTTTCCAACCAAATTTTACCATTCTTTCCTCCTCTCTCTTTTCAAAAGCATACCTGCTTGCCTTTTCTCCTTTTGACATGCGCTCTGCCAGCCTTTACACGTATTGGCTAGGCTATTAGTAACAGCTTCAGATCCAACTTTGATCGGAAAATTTCTTATACTGAAAAAATAACTCGCTCTAACTACTAGCACATATAAATCGTAGTACACTTATAGAGTGCGAGAATTAGCATAGTTTACCCGTTCTTTTTCTTTAAGAGAGTGCTATTTGGAAATATGTGCACACCTTTTCGCTGTTATATTGTATACAATTCTATATTTAGCTACATGCATTTTCTAGTATTTGCTGCATGGCGCGAAAATATGCGAAATGCGCTGGAAATAGTGAAATTTACTCATAGCGCGAACTATATAATAAGTAGCTTCATTTTAATTCAGGCATGAGAATCTCCTTCATGCCTGACTTCTTAGTCTTTCCTCGAAAGACTATTTACAGATGGGAGACAATGTTGTACAATGCATGCACAATGTTGTCTTGTGTATTCTGCTAGTACTGCCTTCTACATTGGACAGTACTATAGACGAGCACATTTTCTACTTGTGCCGTGAATGTTATGAAAAAGAAGGAAGTGAAAAAAATGGGCGAACTGTTAACTGTATCAGAGGTTGCTCGCATTCTCCGTGTAGACAATACGACTGTCAGGCGTTGGGTGAAACAAGGAGTGTTAGAGGCTGTTGTACTTCCTCATGTAAATGAGCGCCAGGCCTATCGGATTAAAAGGGAAACATTGAATAAGGTTCTCGGCGATAATTCTCTCGCTGCCAATTAAGCAATGGACCTGCCTCGTTGCTTTTTGTACGGATTTTGGCTTTGTAGAGGATGCTTCGCTAAACTCAGGCGCATAGGTGTTTGATGAGGTATCTACTCCAGCAACGTTGGATATGGATGAAGGATACCTATGAGAAGGTTTTGCCTCTTGTCTTTGTTGAATTATCTTTTCATGGGTATTTCTCCTCTTTTTAAGCCTTCCTATGCGCTGCAAAGAACGTATTTCGCATTGTTTGAGAGAGTAAGAGCTGTTTGCTCTTTTCTCTATCTTGGCAAATCTGCTTACTCTCTCTCTATGCCCGCTTCCTTATATTTCGTGGCCTTGTTCCATAGCTAAAAAAGCTCTAGCGCCGCCTCTTTGACTGCTTCTATAGGAATATCTGCAACAAACGATACCCGGTGCTGACAGTTCCCCTGGGTGTTGTCGATACCGCATACGGGACAGGTGCGTTGCCAGGAGGTGATGGGGCGATGACGACTCCTCAGTAGTGGCGCTGCGGTGACCAGGTTGAAACACCAGAAAATTCCTACGCTCGCTGTTCCAACTGCATTGCTCAGATGTAAGGGCCCTGTGTCGTTGGAGATGACGAGATGGCAATACCTTAATAAGGCCGCCAGACCGTTCAAGCTTATCTTCCCTGCTAGATCGCTTGCTGGGGCACTCATGGATCTAATAACTGCCTGGGTCAACGCTCGCTCGCTCTCTGTCCCTGTCACGATGATACGTGCCCCTTTCTCTGCAAGGATATCTCCAATCGCGGCGAAATTTTCTATCGGCCAGCGCCGCCTCGGATCACTCGCTCCCGGATGGAGCACAACGAGTGGCTGCCGGAAATCTTCTGGCGTGAGATGCTGCTTTATTTCGCTACGATCCTGTTCGGTGACGGTGATGTGCGGCTCTACTTCGCTTGTTCTGGCTCCTACCAGGCTGACTACTTCCAGGTAGCGTAAGATCTCATGCTGGAAATAGATATAGGGAACCCATTGATCTAATTCAGGCGCTTCAGGCGCTTTTAGACCAATAGTTATGCGTGCCCCTAGCTGTTTTATAAATGGGGTAGAATATCTCCCACCGCCATGTAGTTGACAGGCAAGGTCAAATTGCTCGTTTTTCATAGCGCGAAAAAATGTTTCTATTTCTGCCGGGTCTTCTCTTGTATTCTCTGGACTACCAACCCCCCGGTAGCTCGGAATAACTACGACTCTGTCAATCGGACTAGGTCGCTCCCGCAGAAAGTTTGCATGCCATTGCTTCCCCAGGAAGACGATTTCTGCTTCTGGATACGTACTTCGTAATGCTTCTAGGGCCGGGAGGACGAAAAGAAAGTCTCCCAGTGCATTTGCTCGTAAAACCGCTATTTTGCGAATTCCTGGTATGGACATCTGTTGACCCTGCCCCCTCTGGGGGTCTCTGTCCTTGTTCACTGGCTAACCCCTATTGCTGCTTGTGCTGTTGCCGAAATGCGCTGATCTGCTCGCTATGTTTTTGCGCATGTTCACTGAAACCGTTGAGCAGGTCCGCCAGACTTAATTCTGCACGAAACCAGGAAATACTCCCTTTCTGCTCAAGCTGCTCTCTTCCTATCTGGCTCACGAGTGCCGTTACTTGCATCTGCGCATCGTTGTATTCGTTGATCACTTGTTGCGCGGTTTCGTATTGCCTCTTTGCAACCTCTTCTTTGTTGAATTCATGCTGATGGTTGTATATCTGTCTGACCTCTGCTGGAGGACTCTGTTTCTGTTGTACGCTTTTTAAGATGGTTATGAGCAATTGTTCATAACTCGCTAGATGGGCGACGGTCTCTTTAATCGACCAGTTCCCACATGCTCCTGGCAGATCCCATTGCGCCTCCGGCAGGTCTTCCACTGCCTGCAATACGCTCATATTTCCTTTTTCCAGGCGTTCTTCTGTGTTCATATGGAAATTCCTCTCTTTGTGTTACGCAAAAAAATCTGTACACTAGGTGTACGGATGGACAACAAAAACGTGTCAGCCCTCCTCTCTTGTAATTAAGAGGAGAAAGCTTGTACGTCTCTATTTAATGAGGTATGTTTTCTGTTGTATACACTTTTCATACGAGCTTCTCTGTGTTATACTGGTTGCTAGCTTAAAGCTCTCTCTCTGTTTGACAAGGAGCGTATTGTAGTGTTAAGTCAAGTACCCCACGTCTGGGGATGTATCTGGAGAAGCGCAGTTTTTGTTGAGAGTACACTGATTCCAGACACGTTCTAAGTGATAACGCTTGCAGAAGAAGCTACTTTTTCTGCTCGTTTCCACTTTATACTGGGAATAGGGAGCTAACACTCTTTGCGAAATGCCTATGTGGATTTCTTTTGTTCTCTCATAATGCGGCGGCGTTTCTTCTTTCGTATAGTAATGCACGAGTGGCTACGTTGTCCGAAAGGTGTTAAGTGATTAAGGAGGATTGAATGCGGAAAAATGACAATGAGGGTGAAAACGATCTGTTAACTGTTCATGAAGTGGCGAAGACGCTCCGCGTCGATGATACGACGGTGCGGCGCTGGATTACTCAGGGGGCTTTAGAGGCTGTTACTCTCCCTCATAAGGGGGCACGTCAGGCCTATCGCATCAAAAGGGCGGCTTTGAATAAAGTTCTTTTTCCCGCTGAAGGTGAGGAAGGCTCTCTGTAGTACTTCGTTATTTTATGCACTCTTTGTTCTCTTTTGGTATTGGTGCTGTCCGCTGCCCGCTTGCTACATCGGACGGAAGCTGCGGCCTGAGAGACGAAGCGCTAGAATGTCTCGCGCAATTCTGCCGGGGAGAGTGCCAATGCTGTCTATTGGCTCTCTCCGTCAGTAATTCTGCTTGCAGGGGAATGTTGCAGCAATTTTTGTCATACAACGAGGTCCGGTCTTTTGTTTAGATACGAACCTCGCTGCGTCTTTTCTTACTCTCCTGAAACTGTTGAGAATTCTGGCTTCCCATCAAAGTTGTACAGGTTTTCGGTCTTGATAAAATCGTATCCTGCATCCGCTACGCGCTGCAATAGCGCAATGATTTGCGTATGTTTCACGGTATCCCCTCGCTGAGGAGCCATAAAACGTGCCCGCCAGTGATCTGTGCAGAATGTTTCTGCCATACCGTTTGGCCAGACTTTCGCTCCACGGTTGGTAATCATGGTGAGCTCTAGCTCAGTATTACCTACCTGCTTGAATTGCTCTCCCAGTTCGTCCGGGCTCCCTTTGCTCCAATCCAGGTAAACATCTACCCCTACAAGATCTTTGGTCTCAATATGCGTTTTTTTGCTGCTCTCGTGGCTGCTCTTCTGCTCCGGTGCCGATGCGTAATTGACGGCCTTGAGTACTTGTGGCTGTTGCCCTATTCTTGCTATGACGGCTTTTGCAAACTCTCTGGTGCCGACTCTTTGCTTGCTGACTTTCTCGTCGTAAATATCATAGGTGTGGATACCATCTTCAATGGTGCGCAACCAGGCGTTGTGTACACTGGTCGCAATATCCGGCTGCTTAATGTGAATCAACATGAGCACTGCGCCGAGCAAGAGTCCGGAGGGATTGGCGAGGTTCTGATTGGCCCGTCTTGGCGCTGAACCATGAATTGCCTCGAACATGGCGCATCCTTCACCTATATTGGCCGCTCCTGCCAGACCAACCGAGCCGGCAATTTGCGCGGTAACATCGGAAAGAATATCACCATACAGATTTGGCATGACAATCACATCAAATGCCTCTGGCGTATCCGCCAGCTTGGCGGCACCAATGTCCACAATCCAGCTCTCATTGATAATATCGGGATAGTCTGGCGCAATCTCGTCAAATATAGTATGGAAGAGCCCATCACTTTGCTTCATGATGTTGTCTTTAATAAAGCAGGTCACTTTTTTGCGATTGTTCTGTCTTGCATATTCAAATGCGTAGCGAACAATTTTTTCGCTCCCAGGTCGGCTGATGAGTTTTAAACTCTCGACCATGTCATGCGTCTGCCGATATTCGATCCCGCTATACAGGTCCTCTTCATTCTCACGCACGATGACTACATCCATATTCGGATGCTTGGTCTCGACAAAGGGGTAATACGCGACTGCCGGACGGACGTTTGCATATAACCCGAATGCGGCCCGCACTGCGACGTTTAGACTCTTATATCCGCCCCCCTGAGGAGTCGTAATCGGAGCCTTTAAAAATACTTTTGTGCGCCTCAGGGATTCCCATGCGCTCGGCTTCATTCCCGCGCTGATTCCTTGTAAGTAGACTTTCTCGCCTACTTCGATCTCCTCTGTCTCGATTCTGGCCCCTGCTGCCTTGATAATGTCGAGCGTGGCCGTCATAATCTCCGGCCCAATTCCGTCTCCATAGGCAACTGTAATCGGTGTTGTTTCTGTCATAATCTTATTCCTACTCAGTTATTACTAAGGTGTTGTAAAATGTGTTCCGCTTCAGTGTAGCATAGTCCCACAGATCCCTACAAGTACAAAATTAGCCATCATTAGGAATTTTGCAACATGGAAATCCCCCCTCGCCCCACAGAGGAATGGTAGGGTCGGCTGTTGATCTCCTGACCGTCTCGCCCACCCACTCCACCTCGCCCCGCAGAGGAATGGTAGGGTCGGCTGTTGATCTCTGACCGTCTTGCCACCCACCTCGCCCCGCAGAGGAATGGTAGGGTCGGCTGTTGATCTCTGACCGTCTCGCCTACCACCTCCCTCGCCCCACAGAACCGGCGCGAAACGTGGTCTCGCCCAGCGCTTTCACCCGCTCTGGAAAAATGTGTCCAGGAGAGAGCCTCGCCGGACAGAGAGAGGTAGATACGACTGTTGACTGTGATCCCTGTGGGGGTCTCTGTCCGCGTTAGCCGATCCCCCCTCTTCCTTAGAGAAATCACCAGATGAAGTGCGCCAGCGTACGAGTGTATAATAAAAGCGCAATCACCCACTGCGGGGAACCCATTTTTTGAAGGCCTCTTGTTCTGACTATCGAAGATCATCGAAAGGAACTGGCATATGTCTTATGATCTGATCGAAGTTCGCTACGAAGATACGCTCGCAACCATCACTATGAACTGTCCAGAACGCCGCAATGCCCTTTCTGTAAAGCATATGCAAGAGCTCACACGGGCCTTTGAAGAAGTTGGTGAGAGTACCGCCCACGGCGTGATTCTCGCAGCGAACGGTCCCGCTTTCTGCGCCGGACACGATTTCTCCGATATGGCCGGACAAGATCTTGCCTCCGTCCGCTCTATTCTTCGCATCTGTACCCGCATGATGAATACTATTCAGCAAATTCCTCAACCAGTGCTAGCTAGCGTTCACGCCCTGGCAACTGCCGCTGGCTGCCAGCTCGTCGCAACCTGCGATCTAGCCGTCGCCTCCTCTCAAGCTGCGTTTGCTACCCCAGGCGGTAAGGGCGGCTGGTTCTGCACTACTCCAATGGTTGCTGTGAGCCGCGCTATTGGACGGAAACGTGCCCTGGAAATGCTCCTCACTGGCGATGCCATTGACGCACAAACCGCCGCCGCCTGGGGTCTGCTCAATCGCGTTGTCTCCCCCGACCAGCTTACCGCCGAATCGAAACGCCTGCTAGAAGCCGCTACCCGTGGTAGTCTGCTCTCCAAAGGAATCGGCAAACAGGCCTATTATGCCCAGATGGAGATGCCCCAGCCCCAGGCCTACGACTACGCCATCGAAGTTATGGCCTCCACCTCGCAACTCCCCGACGCCCAGGAAGGTATGAGCGCCTTTCTAGAAAAACGCAAACCTGAATGGAGGTAGAGACGGCTGTTGCTCTCTGCCTCCAGCGAGTCTATGTCACTCCTGGATGACCCAGGGGCCTGTGTGCAACCAGATCAGCATAGTAGGGATACGGGTCAGGATGGGTTGCTGCTTCGATAGGATTGCGTGGGGAGTGTAGCCTCATGTTCTCTCTTTTCTCCTGTGCTTTGCTCTTTGAAACAACCGTCTGGAACCGAGTATAAAGGCTCTCCATCCATATGTCTAATCGATTGTCTTTATCGTCCCCATCAGTTATACTGATGACTATGGAATTGAATGAGATCGAAGCTTTTGTGACTATTACCCGTGCAGGGGGCTTCACACGCGCCGCCAGCGTTTTATGCATCTCACAGCCAGCAGTTAGCCGCCGCATTGAACTCCTGGAACGAGAACTGGGCGCTCCGCTGTTTGAGCGCCTCCCTACTGGAGTACGCCTGACTGAGGCAGGTCAGGCGTTCCTCCCCTATGCTCAGCAGGTTCTAGCAGCAATGCAAGATGGAGCAGCGGCTGTCCGTGCGCTTGAAGAAGATGAAGAACAAGGCAGCATCACATTGGCCTTAGTAGGAACGTTGGCGAGCACCCGACTGACCGGACAACTCCAGGCGTTTCGTGAGTTGTATCCCCGTGTGCGCCTGCTTTTGCGCACAGCCCGCAGTACCGAGGTAAGCGACCTCGTGCAACAAGGGGATGCGCTCCTGGGTTTGCGCTACTTCGCTGATCCTCGCACCGATACTTTGTGTTCGCTGCCAGTCATGCACGAATTGTTGCAAGTCGTCTCTGCCGCTCATTCACGCATGGTAGAGGGAACTCCAACCGAGCCGGTGGCGTTACAAGGTATCCCCTGGATCAACTTTCCGACAGGGACGGGATCATCAGGTGAACCATTTGCTCACATTCTTGCCCAACAACTCTTGCGGTGTGGTCTCTCTGATGCTGAAATGATCACTATTGATAGCTTGACGGCCCAGAAGCGATTGATCGAAGCGGACTTTGGGATTGGCCTCTTGCCAGCTAGTAGTATTGAAGAGGAGTTGCGTCTGGGAACCATCCAGGTTCTCCCTATTGCCGCGTTACAAGCAATGGTTCCGGTGGTGTTGATCTCTCGTTGTCGAGGGTATCTGAATTGTGCAGCCCGCCATCTCCGAGAGATGCTCACCTCTCAAACAACGAAGCTCTGACATCATTGAGACGATCCACCACATACCTCTCTCTCCGGCTAAGAAGTCCCCCTCGGCTCGCCTCCTGTCTTCGGCACTCCTTCTTTCTCGCTGCACAGGAGGTATTTTCCTGCTCTTCCACAAGAGCTTTCGTGAACCTGCACTAAGTACAATCAAGCAACTTTCTCGGCGTTATACATGCTTAAAAAGCAGATTCTACCCCACATTTGCTTCTTGAATGTACTTAGGATGCTAATCGTCAGGTTGCTGTACAGGATAGAGTTGCTTCAGTTTGATGCGAGCATCCGCTGTGCAGAACTGCGGAATTGTTGCCCTTGACACTTGCATGCCATTGAAGTAGTATAGGTATTGAATGACGAGTCAATCAAAGAAACCAATGGAGAACTAGCTATGCCACGCCTATCTAGCGCTAATCAGCGCATCCGCGACGAGCGTCACGAACAGATTTTGCGTGCTGCTGCACATGTGTTTGCACGCAAAGGACTGGAGGCGACTACCATCTCGGATATCGCTGCGGCTGCACATGTAAGTCATGGACTTGCCTATCACTATTTCGCGAGTAAGGAAGAGATCTTCAAACAATTGATTACGCGCGCGATGCAAGGCACCGAACGTCTCCTCCGTGAGGCCTACGCACGCGAGGGGACGGCAACTTCCCGACTCCGCTGGCTCATCAACGAAATGATCGAGGGCGCTAAAGGGTCCGCTGATGATATGCTTATCGTACAGCAGGCTATGATCAGTGAAGCTGTGCCGCCCGATGTTCGCGAGTTGGTCCTTCATGGACAGTCAATTCCACTTCAACTCCTGAGCAAACTCCTGTGCGAAGGGCAGCTCTGCGGTGAAATAATTGCTGGTGATCCGGACCAACTAGCCTTGTTATTGCTCGCCTGTATTCAGGGAATCTTCTCAAGCACGGCGTTACACTTGGATCACCACCGCATTGAGCCAGAGACGATGCTGTATCTCTTCCTGGCCCGTTAATTTTTTCTATGTTTTTGATTGACTGGTCAGCCGAAAAAGGAGCTACAAGCATGACAACAGACCATCACGAAAAAGATATAGAGCGTTTCGATCGCTGGGCAAGCAGCTATGAACATTCCTGGCTGCAACAAGCCTTTTTTGATCGAGCACATCAAACAACGCTCAGCTTGGCGGCAAGCATCGTCGATCAGCCAGTGTGCGTTCTTGATGTTGGCTGTGGAACAGGAAAACTGTTGCGTCGAGCCAGGACCTATTGGCCGGAGGCGCAATTGATCGGTGTAGACCCAGCACCCGGCATGATAGAGAGGGCAAAACGCTTGACTGCCAACGCCACATTCTCTACAGGCATGGCGGAAGCATTGCCGCTCCAGGATGCCTCAGTTGACCTGGCTCTCTCCACGAGCTCTTTCCATCACTGGCAGGACCAGGCAGCAGGCATACGCGAGATAGCACGCGTGCTCCGTCCCGGAGGTTACTTTCTCCTTATGGATGTCTCCTTCCCTGACTGGTTGGTACGAGCTTTTCGTCTGAAGCGCTTTCATAGCCCTGCCGGGCTGCGAACGCTCTTCATCCAGGCGGATTCCACGTCCAAACTCAGCAAATACTCTCCTGGGGTAGATGGCTTGCCACTGTTGGAAAGAAAGAAGGAGCCTGAGTATGAGAGCCTCTCACTACCGCATTCTTTCAATTGCATCCCACCATACACCTCGTGCGTGGTCAATATAAGAGCATTTGCGGCCCTCCAATCAGAATAGAATAGACACTGTGCCAACAGAAAAACATTTTTGCGCGCAAGCGTGATGTATCACCTATCACACCCCGATGAGGGCAGCAAGATGCAGGTTTGTCTCATCTATTACAGCGAAGGAGCTGCTGTTCTATGCAAAATCGAATGGGAAACAGGCGCTGGGGTATCGCCGCGCTACTGGCTGTCGGCGTCATTATTACGTATTTTGATCGCGTGAATCTCTCTGTCGCATCAACCAGTCTCACCAAAGAATTCCACTTTTCCCAGGGGGAAATTGGTATCCTGCTTTCTTCGTATCTCTGGTCCTACACTCTTTTGCAAATCCCTGTCGGCGCAATGCTCGATAAGCTCGGTGTCAAATGGCTGATCCGCGTTGGTACGGTTATCTGGTCGATTGCTTGCTTTATGACCGCTCTGGTGAGCGGCTTCGGCCTGATTATTCTCTCTCGCCTCTTGCTCGGTATCGGTGAAACACCCGTCTTCCCCGGCTCGTCAAAGGCGACTGGCTACTGGTTTCCTGTAAAAGAACGTGGCCGCGCTACTTCCTCTTTCGATGCCTCGGCAAAATTCGCCAGCGCTCTTGGCCTGCCCATCGTCGCGCTTGCCGTCTCCGCCTATGGCTGGCGTGCTGGCTTCGTCATCACTGGTATCCTCAGTATTCTCTATGCCATCGCTTTCTGGTTTCTCTATCGTGATCCCGGCGAGTCAAAACATCTCTCGGAAGCAGAGCACCAGTATATCCTTGAGGGCGGTGCCCAGCAAGAACACGTTGCACCAACTAATCTCTGGGATAATCTAAAATTTCTTGGTCGCCAGCGCAAAGTCTGGGGCCTCACACTCGGCTTTACTGCGTACAATTATTCTTTCAATCTGTTTCTCGTCTGGTTGCCCGGCTACCTTCAGACACAGCTCCACGCCTCGGTGCTCAAGAGCGGCATCTATCTCATCATCCCCTGGCTCGTTGCTACCCTGACCGATCTGCTCATTGGTGGCGTCCTGGTGGACAGATTGATTGCCAGTGGCAAAGAACCTACCAGAGTGCGAAAAGTTCTTTTAACTATTGGTATGCTTATGGGCGTTGCCGCCGCCGGAGCCGCCTTCACTAACAATATCAATGTTGCTGTCGCCTGGCTCACTGTCTCCCTTGCAGGCCTGGCCTTTGCCGCCCCGATTGCCTGGAGCATCCCATCCCTAATCGCGCCCAAAGGCACCGTCGGCACCGTTGGCAGTATCATGAACTTCTTTGGCAATGCTGCCGGTATCGTCGCTCCAATCGTTGCTGGCTTTGTTGCAGACCGTATGGGCTTCGCTCCCAATTTCTTGATTACTAGCGCCATTTTAATTGCAGGCATTTTCAGCTTCCTCTTCCTGCTTGGCCGCATCGAGCAGATCCAGACTCCCGATACCGGTGAGAGCGGTATCGCACCAACAAAACCCGCCCTGCAAGCCGAATAACCTCGAAATACGTGTAGGGAATGCGCACCCGGTCTGCCGAGCGATCCTCTCGCCCGGCAGACCGGGTGCGCAATGGGATCTAGGCGGGCTCTTTCGCGCCATCGCTGTTGATCTCTAACTGTGCTCGCCTTATGAAGCTAATCCCCTTACCTTGCTAACAACTAGGCTGATATCGCCTGGATTTGCTGGCAACGCATTCCCAGGAAACCAGTTTCGGGCGATGCTGACGTTTTTGATATCCTCACGGCCCCCCAGCAAGTGCATCACATCATCCTGTGGTCTTCCTGCAATCCGGCGTAACAGTTCTTCTTGCCGTTGGACGGTCCATTGAAAAGACCAGATGCCATCGATCTGGACAGAGAAGCTGGCGGCGTCTAATGTTGCAGTATCAAGTGTTGGCGCTTTCATCTGCATTCCTCCCACCACATCGTAGCCCTGACCAAAGCGTGTCAAACCATCGGTTTTGTATGCCGTCCTGGCTGCCTGGAGCAGGTCCTGTTCGTTATAGACCAGGACGGCACAGGTCATGCTGATGCCAACTGTGACGGTATTCGCCTGATCATTGGCTTTGTGATTGGGCGAGGCGTTTGGCGTACATTTCATGTCTCCTGCCATTCGCTCGCCGGGTTTGATTTGCGCTGTAACCTTTGTGCGCGTCTCCGGTGTTAATTGCGTTACTAAGGTCGTCGATATCTTGTCGATGTCGCTCTGCTGCACAAAGAGAAAATCAGAGGCGTCAGTCCCACTTTGAAAGCTTTGAGGATTGGTAACGTAGCCAGTGCCAATGTGTCTGTTGGTAATAGTATCGACAATTTCAACGGGAAAATTGAAATCGTTAGGGCCAATAGTTACCCCACTCCCTGCTTGATTGGCATGCGCATGTTGCGTTACGGTTGCTCCCTCTGAGATAGTTGTATCACCTTCAGTAGTTACTGAGACTCCATTTAGACTGGTAAGGGTGCTCGATGTTAGTGTGTGATATACAGGATTATCGAGGTGAATCTGAGAAAAGACCAGATCTCCGGTTGCTGCTGTGGCATTGTGGTGTCCTTTGCCTGTTGCTGCTATCGTTTGCTTGAGTTGCCGCGAGTTGAAAGAAATTTTGTGCCCCTTGATAGTGTTCGCTTGGATAGTGTTCACTGTCGCACCGTCTTCACTCACGCCGATTTCGTAACCCTGGTTTAGCGTTTTTGTCACTGGCATAATAGTTATCGTCGCTGCCCAGGCTGGCGTATGCGTATAAATCGCAAAGCTTCCCCAGCCCAATAGCGCTACTACCAGTATCGCCAACACGAGACGCTGCCAGAGTTTGAGACGCTGATACTCTGCAATGATTCTTTTTCTCCCCATTTTCACAGAATTTGTGCGTGAGAGATCTGTATCGTGTTGTTGTGTATTTGTAGAAGTTTCAGCGAAGTTGGACGGTTTGTCCTGTGTAGCAAGACCCGTGAATAGACGCAAAAATACTTCGGTTTGCATACGAGGATCGCTCGGATGTAGTTCGTTTGTGGATTGTAAGACCGATCCTATCAAACTGAGATGCTTTTGTAATATCTCCTCTGCTTGTGTACTATAAGCTGTAATGATCTAGGGATGTTGCTGCTCGATGCCTGTATCCAGAATAGGAATATATGATGAGCCACCTTGAACAGCACTGCCTGCACTCTTTTGCTGAAATGCGCTGCGGTCCTCGTCTCTATTTAGCTCGACAGATGGCCATAGGAGAAGAAGTGCCGCTGAATTTGCACGAAATGTGTGCTCAACTATGTAAAGTTCACCAGCCATGTGTGAAGAGAGCTTTGTTAGAATGCGGTAATTGCCAATAAATTCACCCGTATCTCTCATAAAATCCCCCATCTGCTAGACTAAAGAGAAAACAGATATTTCAGTCTTATGGTCATATATCTTAATTGAGAATCCTTTCTATATTATAGAATATAAATCGCTGAAATGGGGATATTATAGTTGTAAATCCCAACAGTATTCTGGTGAAAATCCTGTAATGATCCTGGTGGATGGGTTGCTTGAGAGAGCTTGCCCACCAGGATTATGAGTGTAAAACGACCAGTTTACTGTTGGGATTTACCGGTCGTATCACCCACAAACATGCGATTCTTGCGATATGATCGCTGAAGATATATGAGAGGTGCTGTATCTGATAAGGATCTCTCATATCGAGTAGATGTGAGAGCAACATACCATGTGTCATGATCAGCTTTCATTTCCACTCAGTTTAGACGAAAACCACATCATTGGAAATGGAGCAACTCCATGCTTTTTACCGGTGAGAGCTATCCTCCGCCCCTGATGACAGTCAGTGAAGTACTTTCCTCTCTCTCGAATGTGGTATACTTTCTTGAGACCAGTTAAAAGGGGTAATAGGTGAGCTCTCTCCCATTTCTTTGGTTGAGAAACAAGGTCCAGGAGACAGCATGACATTCCAGCCTTCGCTTCCTAGCACGGTCCATCCTGATTGCGTAGAGTTTGTCAGGGTCATTGAAGCATTCTTGCTTCTCCGGCGACAGGAGGCCGGACAATGCCGTCTGTCTCTCCCATCTGACGCCGGGGGAGATGATTGGGGACCGCGCAAATGGCATCGCACAGAACTCGAGGATATGGTCTACAGCAGCTATAAACGCATGCGGCAAGGACACATCACCCGTCCACCCCGGCGCGAGGTGGTGATGGAGATCGCGGACTATTTTCAATGTACTTTGCTAGAACGCAACCGTTTGCTGCTCGCTGCCCACACCTTTCCCGTTGAACCCTATCTCACCGGGCCAACGTTGGAGTGCGTGTTGCGCGTGGCGCTTGCAACCGCGCGAACATTGCCGATGCCCGCGATGATTCTCAACCGGGACTGGCGGATTCATTACTTCAACGAAGCCCTCCTTCGCCTTTATGACGTCTCTCCCCAACAGCTTGCCGCGCTTCCCGCCTCCTCCGTGAACCTGCTCCAGTTGCTCTTCGATCCCACACTCCCGCTTTATCCCAACTTGATGCTCCATCGCGCATCCTGGGAGCAAATGGCCTTGCAGACCATCTATGGGTTCAAAATGGCAAATTTGCTGAGCATGTACGAACCCTGGTATCAACAGGTGGTCAGCCAGCTCATGCGCCTGCCGGCTTTTTCCCGATACTGGCAGCAGGTTCATCTGGAAAAGCAGATGGAGGCACTCCCAACATCATCGGCAGGGGTGACACTTCAGACCGCCGTCCCATGCCTGGGTGATCCTTCACGTTCGCTTTCCTTGCGTCCGCTCGTCATTTCCACCGGCTATTTTCACTACACCTTTCCCCTGATCATTGGCCTTCTCCCCATCTCGGCTTCGGACCAGGCCATTTTCGAGGAGGTCGGACTGCCCTATCTTCCTCCTCAGCCCGGCGGACAAGTTGTCCCTTGAACTGCCTCTACAATAGGGACAGTGGTTTTCCGAAGGCAAGGAAAGTTGTATCTAGGGGAACAAAGAGAGAGCAATGCCTCTCTCACCAACCCATCTATCTCATCGATTGCCTCAAAGGACAATCCAAAGGAGTAGCACATGACCATTTTCACTACCCATGAACAGCAAGAGATTGATCGTGCAAACGCGGAAGGCAAGCAGCCAGTTGTGTTCGTGCATGGCCTCTGGCTCCTCTCGTCCAGCTGGGACCGCTGGCGCACCTTGTTTGAAGAACGAGGCTACACGGCCCTTGCGCCGAGCTGGCCCGATGATCCTGAGACCGTCGAGCAGGCGAATGCCGACCCGCAGGTTTTTGCTCACAAGCGGGTCGGACAGGTGACACAACACTATCTCGATGCCATCGGGCAACTCAAGATCAAGCCCGCCGTCATCGGCCATTCCTTCGGAGGACTCATCGCGCAAAAGCTGGCTGGGGAGGGCGTTTCCGCCGTGACGGTCGCGATTGATCCGGCCCCTTTCCGTGGCGTGCTGCCTCTTCCGCTCTCCTCGCTGAAGTCGGCCTCGCCAGTCATCGGTAACCCGATCAACTATACCCGCTCCGTACCCCTGACGTTCGAGCAGTTCCGTTTTGCCTTTGCCAATGCGGTAGAAGAAGACGAAGCTCACCAACTGTATGAGCGGTTTGTGGTCCCCGCTTCTGGTGTCCCGCTCTTTCAGGCCGCCACTGCCAATATCAATCCCTGGACAGAAGCCCAGGTGAACACGAAGAACCCTGCCCGTGGACCTCTGTTACTCCTTTCTGGCGAGAAGGACCACATTGCCCCGTGGGCGATTACCCATGCTTCTTACCAGCTCCAGGAGAAGAATCCTGCCGTGACGGAGATTCGTGAAATCAAGGGGCGTGGACATTCACTGGTCATCGACGATGGGTGGCTTGAAGTAGCTGAGATCGTGTGCGCATTTATCACGCAGCACCTTGAACACTCGTAAAAAAGGACAGGCACGCGTTCACTCCCTCAATTGACAGTACTATCCACCTCTCTGGATATCACTCGTCTCAAGAGCAGGTAAATCCCAGTAGTAAACTGGTCGTTTTTATACTCATGATCCTGATGGGCAAGCTCTCTCAAGCAACCTGTCCACTAGGATCATTACAGGATTTTCACCAGAATACTGTTGGGATTTACAGGTGTGATAGAATAGTAGGGTGATAGAGTTCCTCTGTTGAACGTATTGAGCTATAAAATCCAGGCCTGCTAGCAAGGATGTATCACTATGCAGATCACATTTGAGGTCCCTGAAGAGACATTGCATCGTCTCCTTGATCCCGTCCCTATGCCGTTGATGGCAAAGGTCCGTAACCATGTACAGGTACAGCCGCCAATCGAATCTATCCAGACTGTGATTCATCAACAGATGCAGCAAGCCGCCATTGCCCACCTTTTTCAACCCGGCCAGCGTGTCGCTATCGGCGTCGGCAGCCGTGGCATTGGCCGCTTACCCGAAATTGTTTCCGCTCTGGTTCATGAACTAAAAAACCAGGGCACAGAACCCTTTATTATTCCTACAATGGGCAGCCACGGCGGCGCGACAGCCGAGGGCCAACGCGCCATTCTCAAGCATCTGGGAGTCACCTCGGAAACAGTCGGGGCCCCGGTAGAATTGCAGATGGAGACCGTCGAGGTTGGATGCACCGCCGATAATACTCCTGTCCGTATTGATCGCCTGGCTATGCAGGCAGATGCGATTGTCTTTGTTGCACGCATCAAACCACATACCGCCTTTCACGGTACCTACGAGAGTGGCCTCGCAAAGATGATCGCCATCGGTCTCGGCAAGCAGGAAGGCGCTGCCATCTGCCATGCGCATGGCTTCGGCGAGATGGCCCGTATGGTCCCTGCAATGGCTGAAGTCGCCCTCGCCCATGCTCCTATCCGTCTCGCTCTAGCCATCGTAGAGAATGCCCATGACCAGCCCTACAAGATCCTTGCCCTCCCCGCCGACCAGATCCTGGCACAAGAACCGGCTCTCTTAGAAGAAGCGAAAGCTGCCATGCCCTTTATCCCTTTTCAGCAACTGGATGTTCTGGTAATCGATGAGATCGGCAAAAATATTAGTGGCGACGGAGCTGACCCCAACGTTACTGGTCGCTATCCCACCCCCTATGCCACAGGCGGCCCCGAAGTCAGCAAACAGGTCATTCTAGCCCTCACCGAAGCTTCCGGCGGCAACGCAAACGGCGTCGGCACCGCCGATTTTACTACCGTCCGTCTGGCCCAAAAAGTGGATTTCGCTCAGACCTACCCCAATCCCTTGACCTCAACCGTCCCTCGTCCCGTTGCCTTACCAATGATCTTGCCCTCGGACCGCCTCGCCTTTGCCGCTGCCCTACTCACCTGTAACGCCGTCAATCGCGAGCCTCGCGTTCTGCGCTTAAAAAATACCCTCCGCCTGGATGAGTTCTGGATCTCCCGTTCCCTCTTAGAGGATGTCCATAATAATCCCGCTCTCGAACTGCTTTCGCAACCAGAGCCTATCCCCTTTGACCGGGAAGGCAATCTCCCAGATCTTCCTGCCCTGCAACAGCCAGTTTCAGCTAGCAGGTGAAAGAGGTGATTTATGACCCTTGTAATGAAATCGCTGGTGTGGACAGTTGGTAGTTTTCTGGTTATTGCCCTGCTTTTGTTTCTCTCGGCAGGTACTATCGTTTGGTTGCCGGTTGGATCTTCCTGATCCTGCTCTATGGTTTTTCTTCTGCTGGTATCTGGCTATTGCTTAAGTACAATCCTGGCTTGCTAGAAGAGCGGCTAAAGTTCTCCCAGCCAAATCAAAAAGCCTGGGACAGGGTGTTCCTCTCCCTGTTCTACCTGTTCTACCTTGTCTGGCTAATTCTGATGCCCCTCGACGCAGTCAGATTTCACTGGTCGCATATGCCTCTCTTTCTCCAGGTGCTAGGAGCCATTGCTCTGATCGTCTCATTCCCCCTCCTGCGCCTTGACCTTTCGGGAAAATTCGTTCCTCTCGCCAACTGTGCGTATTCAGGCAGACCGGGGTCAAACAGTCATCTCAACCGGACCTTATCACTTCGTGCGCCATCCCCTCTACGCCAGCGGCCTCCTCATCTTTCTAGGAACGCCCCTCTTGCTGGGCTCCTGGTACGGCTTGTTGTTCTTCTTGCTCGTGATGCCCGGCCTCTTCGTACGAGCCGTCCTGGAGGAACGCATGTTGCGCGAGGAATTGCCTGGCTATGATGTCTATATGGCACAGGTAAAATATCGCCTTATCCCCTATGTCTGGTAGCCAGCAAGCTCCCTACCCCACTAATCCATCCCGTAGGGCAGATCGGCTTGCCCGTCTCCCTCTCGCCAACCTCGCATCTCGCCCTACAGACAAGACGCGAAACGAGGTCCCGGCCATAGCTTTCACCTTTCCCCGGTTAGAACACATATGAGAACCTGTCCTAACCCTTCTCCCAGCGCAGATCTCGTAGGATCGGCTGTTAATCTCTGACCGCCTCGCCAGCCCCCCACCTCGCCCCGCAGCGAGGTAGGGTCGGCTGTTAATCTCCAACCGCCTCGCCAACCCCCCAGCTCGCCCCGCAGCGAGGTAGGGTCGGCTGTTAATCTCCAACCGCCTCGCCAACCCCCCAGCTCGCCCCGCAGCAGGTAGGGTCGGCTGTTAATCTCCAACCGCCTCGCCAACCCCCCAGCTCGCCCCGCAGCGAGTAGGGTCGGCTGTTGATCTCCGACCGCCTCGCCAACCCCCCACGTTGCCCCACAGACGCGCGTAGGGTCGGCTGTTGATCTCTGACCGCCTCGCCGAGCGATCCTCCGCCCCGCAGAGGGAGCGAAATGAGGCCCTTTCATCCCTCCTTCAAAATGTGTCCGGGAGAGAGCCTGTTGCAGGGTGAGAAGAGAATCTCTATAGCCGAGCTAATTTGTATCCATATTGCCCTATTCACACTTATTACAAGAGGATGAACATTAGCATTGATTGCTAGTTGCCTCATCTATCTGGTATAAAGACAGAACCGTGCAAGTAAGCTATTTTCATCTGAGTAATAGATACAAATGTGAAAGGAAGTAAATCAAAATGGGCGTACTATCACAAAAGGTAGCCCTGGTTACAGGTTCCGATAGCGGTATTGGCCGGGCCATTGCCCTCCAGTTTGCCAGCGAAGGGGCCGCCGTCGTCGTAAACTATGCGCACAACCAGCCAAAAGCGCAAGAGGTTCAGCAGTTGATCGAGCAGCAAGGCGGCAAAGTTATCGTCTTGCAAGCCGACCTCTCTCAATATCAACAGGTGATTGGTTTAGTTCAGAAGACCGTGGAGCAGCTAGGCCGTCTGGATATTCTCGTGAATAATGCTGGCATGGAGATCCACAGCCCTTTTCTAGAGGTAGATGAAGCTCAATATGATCGCGTTATCAATACTGATCTCAAGGGCGCTTTTTTCTGCGCTCAGGCCGCTGCCCAGGCTATGATTAAACAAAATAGTGCTGGCCGTATTATCAATATCTCGTCTGTGCATGAAGACCTGCCTATGCCTCAAAATGTCCCCTACTGCTGCGCTAAAGGCGGTCTTCGTATGCTCATGCGCACGATCTGTCTGGAACTGGCTCCCCACAATATTACTGTCAATAATATTGCCCCTGGTGCCGTGGATACCCCGATTGATGCCGATGTCAAGGCCGACCCTAAGAAGTATCAGGCTTTGCTCGATGAGATTCCTCTGCACCGTATGGGCCAGCCTGAGGAGATCGCAAAACTTGCCCTCTATCTCGCTTCAGATGCCTCTGCCTATGTCACCGGTTCAACCTTCACTATCGATGGTGGCTTGACCCGCAATACCGGCGGTCTGTAATCGCTTAGCCCTTTATTGAACCGCTCTTCCTACCTGAAGCAATCTCTTTTGTGTGGGGAGAGCGGCTCGCTTATGCTTTTTCTAGAACTAGAAAAGCGACCAGCGCTTTTTCTTTTCTGGAACCTCTTCTATCCGCTCCTCGCCAGTCTCCAATTTTTGTTCTACCCACAGAATAATCTGCTTCGAGCTGACAGCTCCCTGATTGATATATGGCTTAATTCGCCGGTCTCTGGTGAGCTGATCAATAAAACGATCCCGATTTTCCACGTTCAAGCTCGCGGGATAGCTTGCTCGCGCCGCTGCAATAGCCCCATCTATCAGGCTTTGCACCGCCTCCGCTGGATCTTGTGCCACGGCTGGCTCCTCAACTGTTGTTGCAGATGCACCTGTCACTGTCGTTGCCCCTGCATTGTTCTGTTGCGCATTCAGCCATTGAAGCAGCGCCTCCGCCTGCTCTTTCGGAAAGGTAAGGCCAAGGCTAGCTGTGCAAATTTGTAGACTACCGTCGTCATGTAGCGCAATAGTATATTCACCTATGCGTGTCTCGCTTGTAATATTTGCCATTCTTCGCCATCCTCTTTGTCATAATATTTGTATGTACACATGAATAAACCTGGCCCACTGAGAAAATATCTCCTGTCCATTCTAGCGTTTCCTCGCCAGATTTGTCCAGCACTCTCATCACTCCATCTCACTATCGCCTCCTCAATACTGCCCGCAACCCTTAAGAAATTACTCATTCCGCCGATAAGATGAGTGAGGGCCTTACTTGTAACCATTCTGTTCCCTCGATGTAGGGTATACCAGAACCATTGTACTACTCGTCAATCGCTTTCCTTTCCTTGTAGGGTAGAGCGGCTTGCCCGTCTCCTGCTCGCCAACGCTGTTCTTGCAGGAATGGATCTCCCCTACCACGAAACTTTGACGGAGGAGAGGCTTTCGCACTATCTGTATGATATGTAGGGTGACCAAACCATTGTACGTTTCTCTCAGGAGAAATGTAGCGTTGTATGTATGGTTGAATCAAGGCGACAAGCCATTTGTGTATAGTTTGTTCTGTAGGGATAATTATTATTATACAATTTTTGTTTTTCCCTAAAGCAGTAGCTCAAGAAACATGCTCTACTCTTTCTACCCATTTGGGACACTTCCTGCCCCAGCATTTTTTATCGTTCCTGCTTCTTGCCATGTGGGAGACTCCTTCTCTGCAAACCAGATGGACAACAGGTGAGAGAGATTTAGCTCAATGCGAGAAGAGAGCAATAGCCTGTTGGTACTGTACTACAAGTATTAAGGGGGAAAGGCGATAATCCCCCTGCTCAATCCACCGAAAGAGGGAGGCCCTTGTCTCCCTGGCTTCAAAGCGCGGCTCTTACGGGCCGTTTGATAAACATACGTTTCTTTGCTATACTCGTCTATTATAGAGCAGTGCTTGACACATCTCATCTGAGGAGAGGAATGCATGAACTGCCCTCTCTCGCTGGAAAAAAGAGTAGGGAGCGTGTTTATTTATGGTTCATCCCGCTCGACGTTCCCGTGGGGGAGCGCGTCTTTCCATCTAGAGATCTTGTGCTAATTTTATGTTTGACAGTGAGAGGATTCTGAAGCTAGTGGCACAATACACCGATCAGCAAACGCAACAGGCACGTGTAAAGCTCACACAGATCTTCCGTTATGTTCAAGCATTTAACCATCTCCAAAATCCCATTCAGTGCAACATCGAGCAACAGCCCTGGCATCTCTGGCTCCTTGCTCTTCCTGATCATCCATCTATTCGTTACCAGTTCTCTCGTAGCTCCGTTGACGCTGATACTACTCAAGCAAAAAATGGCGCGGCCCGCTCCCCTTCAACCAGTATGCCCGAAGAGGCCATTCTTACTGTCGGACGCCCTACACTCACCGACGCTCCCCTCCCTCCCAGAGAGATCGCTCCCTGGCTCCTGGATGGCTGGCAAGAGATGAATGGCCAGGTCTTGCTCGATCCTAAACGTGCCCAGGAGTTTCACGCAAATCCTGCTCGTACTGAGAGCCTCAAAAAGTGGCAGGCGACTCGTGTCCAATGGCTAAAAAATGAAGTGCCCGCCCGCCAGGCTATGGACATCTTCGATCAACTCTATAAACTACGCGCCCAACTTGAACGCGAAGCCGAAAAAATTGAGCTTATGCTGGGCGATGGCCTGCTGGATTGGTCGCCAACTGATCACGGTAATGCTGTCTATCACCCTCTCCTCTTGCTGCGTTTACAACTCCACTTCAATGCCCAGCTTCCAGAGTTTACGATCAGTCTCACTGAACATCCCCCTGAACTCTATACTGCTCCCTTGCAATCGCTCCCCGGTATCTCGCTTACCAATATCAAACATTCGCGCCAGGAGTTTACGCAGGAGAGTGTTCATCCTCTCGACGGTGAACCCACCTCGCAATTTCTGCAACGCTTTGTCTACCAACTCTCGTCCAGAGGAGAGTTTTCAGCGCAACCTCAACCTCATACGCCACGTCCATTCCCGCTCATCTCGCGCAACCCGGTGCTCTTCTTGCGAGACCGCGCCCTCGGCTACAATACGTCCCTTGAGGTCATTCTGGAAAATCTCCAGCATGAGACACAGCTTCCTTATTCGCTCCTCAGTCTCACAGGCATCGAAACACAAAATGCTACCTCAAACGCCGCCCAAACTTCCCGGCCAGCGGATGCCTCTCCCAATGGTGAGGACGAACGCATCCTTTTCAGTAAGCCTGCCAACTCTGAACAATTAGAGATCGCTCGCCGCCTGGACCGCTACGGCGCTGTCCTGGTTCAGGGACCTCCCGGCACGGGCAAGACTCATACTATTGCCAATCTCCTCGGCCATCTCCTGGCTCAAGGTAAAAGTGTCCTGGTTACCAGCCATACCTCTAAAGCTCTACGTGTCCTGCGTGAAAAAGTCGTCCCGCCACTCCAGCCGCTCTGTGTGAGTATTCTGGAGGATGATAGCCGCAAAGAGATGGAGCGGGCCATCAATCTGATTACCGAACGCCTCTCTTTCTCCAATATCGAGACGCTGGAACGAGAAGCAGTTCAATTGTTTCAACAGCGCCGCCAGCTTATTAGCGATCTTCGCCAGGCTCGTCAACAACTCAAAGAGGCTTGCGCCAGTGAATATCGAGACATTGTCCTTGCTGGTCGCTCGTATCTTCCCTCTGAAGCGGCTCGCTATGTTACCCAACACCGCACCTCTCTCAGTTGGATTCCCGGTCCCTTGCAGACCGAGACCTTGCCTCTTTCAACGCAAGAACTCCGCCAACTCTATCAGACAAATGCTACTATTACGCTTCAAGACGAACGTGAGATGCTCGCTGGCTTGCCAGATCCACAGCAGCTTCTCTCTCCAACTGAGTTTGAGCACCTGCTCGCTGAGCGCGCGCCACTTCAGCACAATCTCGATTTCCGCCGCAACCTCTGGCTTGCACAATCCAGCAACACCCCCCCTGAAGATCTTCTCCAACTTCAGAACCGTCTTATCCAGGCCCTGGAACCTCTCAAAGAGCCCGGCCCCAATAGACGCTGGCGCTTGGCTGCAATCTCCGCAGGCCGCGAAGGTGGCCCCGCCCGCCAGACCTGGGAAGAACTTATCACGAAGATTCAAGGCGTGGAGCATCTTGCTCAGCAGGCTCAGCACTGGCTCTTAGAGTTTGGCCCTCTTCTTCCAGAAACCTCTCTCTCTCCACAAACAGAGCAGACGTTACAGGAAATTATCCAGCATCTTGAGCATGGTGGACGCCTTAATAATATGACACTCCTCCTCCATCGTCCCTGGAAAACACTGCTAGATCAGGCCCAGGTTCAGGATAGTACGCCTGCTACACGTGACCATTTTATTGCCCTGCTTATGCTGCTCCGTCTACGCCAGGCCCGCCGTGACCTCGCTGGACGCTGGCAACGCCAGATGACGCCGCTTGGTGCTCCTGACGCCGCCAGTCTTGGCCCTATGCCTGAACAGGCCTGTAAACAATTTACCTATCAGTTGCGCTACTGCCTCTCCTGGTTCGTCAATACCTGGTCGCCTCTGGAACAATCTTTAAAGCGCATCGGCCTGCAATGGGAAACTCTGCTCTCTGAGGTCCCTGTGAACCTGACCGAATATGGCGATCTGCTCCGCCTCTGCCTCGCCGTTCAGGACCTCTTGCCGCCCGTTCTCACCGCTGAAAGCAATCGCCGTATTGTGCAGATCCAGGAAGCAAAACTACAATCTCTCCTGAGTATCTTCGATCTGCACAATAAACCTGGCGCACAAAGTGAGGTCATCCAGCGCTTGCGTCTCGCTGTCACCCAGCACAATGCCCCTCTCTACCGCGAAGCATTTATACGCCTCGTTTCTCTCTATAGCAAGCAGCAAGATCTTCACCTGCGCCAGGAGCTTCTCGCAAAGCTAGAACGCTCTGCCCCCGCCTGGACTGCTGCCATCCAGCAACGCAACGCCCCTCATAATACCGCTGACCTCCCTGGTGATCCACAGGAGGCCTGGCACTGGCACCAGCTTCAAGATGCTCTTGACCAGGGCTCTCATCTCTCTCTCGAAACTCTTCAGGAGCGCTGTACCAACCTCAGTACCTCACTCCAACTCCTGACCGCTGACCTCGTAGAAAAGAGAGCCTGGGCCGCCCAGGTTCGCCGTACTACTCTCGAACAACGCCGCGCCCTTCAGGGCTGGAAAGAACTTATGCGCAAGGTCGGCAAGGGTACCGGTAAACGCGCCGCCTCGCTCCTGGCCGAGGCCCGCCGTCTGATGCCTATCTGCCAGACCGCCGTCCCGGTCTGGATTATGCCGCTCAATCGCGTCGTGCAAAATTTTGATCCTGCTCACAATCACTTTGATGTCGTTATTATTGACGAGGCTAGCCAGGCGGATATCAAGGCTCTGACCGCCATTTATATGGGCACGCAGATTGTCGTGGTTGGCGATGACGAGCAGGTCACTCCTACTGCCGTTGGTCAGAACCTGGATCAGATCGATAAACTCATCGACGAACACCTGCAAGCTATCCCTCTTGCCAAAATGTATGATGGCCGTCTCTCTATCTACGCCCTGGCCAGAACGACCTTTGAACCAATCTGCCTGCAAGAACATTTTCGCTGTGTCTCGCCGATTATTCAGTTCAGCAACCAGCTTTCCTATGCTGGCAAAATCAAGCCCTTGCGCGATGATAGCTCCGTCTTGCTCCGTCCCGCCCTGCTCTCTTACCGCGTCCAGGCCTTTGAAACGGCTGGCAAGGTCAACGAACCAGAAGCTCAGGCCGTTGCCTCTCTCCTTATTGCCGCAACCGAACAGGCTGAATATCGCGATACTACCTTCGGCGTCATATCGCTCGTCGATGACAAGCAAGCTCTCCGCATCGATACGCTGCTCCGCCAGCATCTCTCGATTACGGACTATACACGCCGCCAGATTCTCTGTGGCAATCCAGCTCACTTCCAGGGCGATGAGCGCGACGTAATCTTTCTCTCTCTCGTCGATACCCCTGCTGGTAATGGCCCTCTCCCACTCCGCAGCGAAGATGCCGCCGACTATGTCTATAAAAAGCGTTATAACGTCGCCGCCAGCCGCGCACGCGATCAGCTCTGGGTTATTCATTCGTTAAATCCAGATATCGATCTGAAGCCTGGCGATATCCGCAAACGCCTGATTACCTATGCTCAGTATGCCTCTCAAGCTGCTTCAGGAGCGGCTGAGCAGGAACAAAAAGTTGAATTTGAGTTTCGAACGCCAGGTTCTGCGCCGTCTGGTCCAGGCTGGCTATCACGTCGTCTCTCAATGGCCTGTGGGAGCCTATCGCATCGATCTGGTAGTAGAAGGCAATGGTAAACGCCTCGCAGTAGAATGTGATGGTGATCGCTGGCATCCTATTGAAAAACTGGAGGACGATATGGCGCGTCAGGCGATTCTTGAGCGCCTCGGCTGGCGCTTCGCCCGTATTCGCGGCAGTCATTTCTTCCGCAATCCAGATCAGGCCCTCGCACCTGTCTTTGCCCGACTCCAGGCCCTCGGCATCTCTCCCACAGCCAATCAGCAAACTCTACCTGCCGAAACACTGGATGAACAGGAACTCCGCGAACGCATTCTACGCCGCGCAACCGAGCTCCGCCTGCAATGGACTACCGCCGAGGCACAAACCTCACCACTCATACTCTCTACCAACCACGCGAGTAGACATATCTAATACTCGCTTAACGACTCAGGAGGACACACTATGGACCCCGCACAACCTACTATTTTTCTCAGCAGCCTCCCCCTCCCACCCGAAGAAGGCCTCGTCACCCTCGATGTCCTCGGCGAACCAGAATCGGTGCGTGGAGAGACGAAGAGTTCCCAGGAAAAAACTCTTGAAGGCAAGATTACCCTGAATCCTTCTGCCAACTTAATCCTTTCGCTTCCCCCCTCGGCTAACACAGAGTCCTCTCCCTTTTCTATTGATCGCTCACGCTGGGACCTCTATATGGTCATTATCCCCTTCACACTCCATCCCCTTGAGAAAGCTAATACGTTCTATGAGCGCTTCGTTTTCTCTATTGATCTTGACCAATCAACGGAGGCTATCTCTCACGACCTTTTCCCCAAAAAGGTCCTGGCTTCCACCTCTGCTACAACCAAATATACAGTCTCTCCTATGGGTAAATTTCAGCCGTTTACTCCTGACTCGGCGCTGCCATATCCACCTTTCGCTCTTGATATACTCCACCCTAAAATTCTGGCTTTTGGCGAGGGTGACAAAAATTTCTACTGGCGCTATGAAGATTCAGGAGACGGCAAAGGGGTCATACCTGAAACTAAACATGCTTTACTGGTCTTACGTGTACCAACTGGCACTACCACTGTCAGCGGGACGTTTCATTGTAAAGCCACCCTATCCATGAAACTATTTCAATCCCTAACCTATAGAAAAAATGCTATCGTCAATACTTTTCCTTTCCGTTGGGACCTGTCTGCCCGATCTCGTTTAGCCAGCACTCTAGCCGCAAAAACCTCGCTCTTTGATGTCTGCCTGGTCTGTGCATTGGCAGAAGAGGCGCAGGCCCTTCTCATCGAAATTTCGCGCCACTGTGACGTCACTTTTCAAGAAGGCTATAGCCCAACACTGAAAAGCGAATATCGACATACGACTATCCAGAATCGCTACGGCGAGACGCTCCGCGTGCTCGTCTCCTGGCAATCCGGTCCTGGAGCTATCGAGACAGGTCTCCATGTGAAATCCCTTGTGCAGGAAATGCAGCCACGTTTTGTAGGTATGACCGGTATCTGTGCCGGCGATCCAGACCGTGTAGCCCTCGGTGATCTCGTCGTTGCCGAACGCTCCTTTCTCTATGATACAGGCACTCTGCTGAAAGATCCTGCAACCGGGCGCACACTCTACCAACACAATACCACCACCTGGCAACTTCATCGCGAAACACTCCAGACTCTTCGCATGTTTACGTCCTGGCAAGCGCTGGTTGCCGATCTTCCTCGCCCCGTCTCAAGCCGCCAGCAACGAGACTGGCTCCTGACAACTTTATCTCAGTCTAACTCCCATCGGCTTGAAGATATTCCTATGCAAGATCTGCAACGCAATGCTCCACTCTGGCGCAAAATCTATCCAACGCTACAAATCGGGGAAAATCCCTTTCTCTCCCCAGATCGTACGTTAATAGACCCTCAGCGTATTGCGAAACTCTACTACGGTAGAGACGAGTTTCCTTACCATGATCCGGCCCTACCAGAGGTTCATATTCAACCCATCGCCTCAGGGAGCACAGAACGCGCCGACAATCCCTTTGCCGAGATACGCTATCCCGTTCAAGGAACCGTTGCCATCGATCTAGAGGGGGCAGCATTTTATCGCACCCTTGCCGATTTTCCTGAAGTGCCCTCACTATTAGTGAAAGGAGTTTGTGACTACGCAGGCAGTTTCCGCGATGAGGCCTATCGCACCTACGCCTCACGCATCTCCGCTGCCTATATGCTGGGTTTCCTACAAGCATACGTACGCAGGGAGTGAGAATACTGAGCCTTTTGTTTTCCAAAAACAAAAATACGAGCAGGAGCGAATCTCTCAACTCTGCTGCTCGAATAGTAAACAAGGGCAAACTGACTAGGCTTTTTGCTGTGCCGGTAGAATACGGGTTAGTTTCGTTCCGCACACCGAACACACGCCCTGCATCGCTGGTTTCCCGTTTTTCATGGTGATCTGATGGGAATCTTTCATATCACGTTTCTCTTTACACTTGACACAATATGCAACTTCCGCCATAGATGTTTTCCTTTCGTTTCTGTCATTGTAGGCTTCCCGCTCACACGCAGAATCCTTAACGTCTCTTATCTACACGCAAGCTCGTGCCTTTCAGCTTCAAAACGAGCTTGAACATAGGACAAATGAATGCTCTGACTACATTATAAATGTTGCAAGAGATTTTGACGGATTTTGCATGGTTTTAGGCGGAAATATGGCCCAAAAGTCTTGTTTTATCACTCTTCATCTTAATTCAGTAGGTAACAGAAGATGTCATTCCCTCTAAATGTCGCGCCTCGCCTATTAGCAGGCAAGCAATGAAATCGGCAGAGAGATTGCTTTAAAAAGTGCCTTCAGGAATCCACTGTTCCTGCCGATATTGTATAAAGAAGCAGAAAAGCTTCTGCTGGTAAAAAAGGAGTTAAAAACGTGAGGAAGATCTCAATTGCCTTGATTGGCGCAGGCCAGCGCGGAGAGAACTACAGTGAATACGCGCTTCGATATCCACACGAGATTCAGTGTGTTGCAGTTGCTGAACCCAATCCGGTTCGCCGTGAACGCTATTGTAATACATATGGAATTGCAACAGAACAGCGCTATACCGATTGGCAAGCGTTACTGGCCCAACCTAAAATGGCAGATGCAGTGCTCATTTGTACGCAGGATAAATACCATTTTGCCCCAACGATGGCTGCCCTGGATGCCGGCTATCATGTCCTTTTAGAAAAGCCTATGTCTCCTGATCCCGCAGAATGTGTTGCAATGGGTAAGCGAGCAGCAGAACTGCAACAGCACTTTCTCATCTGTCATGTTCTACGCTATACTAACTTCTTTCGTACGATCAAACAGGTGCTTGATGATGGTGAGATCGGTCACTTAATCTCTATACAACATAATGAAAATGTGGCATTCTGGCACTATGCTCATAGTTATGTACGTGGAAACTGGCGCAATTCTAAAGAGTCAAGCCCAATGATTCTGGCAAAATCCTGCCACGATATGGACATTTTGCTCTGGCTTGCAGGCGCGGATTGCCGCCAGCTCTCCTCTTTCGGTTCGCTTACTCATTTTCGCTCAGAGAATGCGCCTCCTGGAGCGCCTACCAGGTGCCTGGACGGCTGTCCTGTCGCAGATGAATGTGCCTATTATGCTCCCGCATTTTATCTTACCGGGACAACTGGCTGGCCCGCCTCAACGATTAGCGACGATACCAGTACAGAGGGTCTACTCCAGGCACTTCAGTCTGGTCCCTATGGCCGCTGTGTCTATCATTGTGATAATAATGTGGTCGATCATCAGGTGGTTACTATAGAGTTCGTAAACGGCGTAACAGCAGCATTTACGATGTGCGCCTTCACCAACGATGTAAGCCGAACAATTAAGCTTATGGGCACAAAAGGAGAGATACGTGGCATTATCGATGCGCAGAAAAATGAACTGGAGATTACCAATTTTATCCAAGGAACACGCAAAACAGTGTATACGCCAAATAAATCTGGCTCCCAGGGACATGGCGGTGGCGACTTCGGTGTGATGCACGACTTTGTGCGCCTGCTCCAGCAAGGAGACAAACAACGAGGACGTACTTCTGCGGCAATTTCGGTCCAAAGCCATTTGATGGCCTTCGCCGCCGAAGAATCAAGACTTAGCAAGAAAGTTATCTTGCTAGATGAATTTGCTAACACATGGAAAAACGTAGGCTAACACATGGAAAAAGAAACTTTCCTGGCTGCTTCAGGCTATCAACCAGAGTATTATTCCGGCTCCCGATGTTGAGGCAAAATTTTTCCCATCAGGGGACCAGGACAACGCTAGTACAGGAGTATTCTGCTTTAGAGTGAATAAGGGGGTTTGTTTTTGTCCTGGATACCAGAGAGCAATGGTACCATCATCAGATCCACTCAGCAGGAAGCGTCCATCAAGCGACCAGCTGAGGGATCGGACGGGACTCTTCGTCACTTGTAGACGCTGAGGCTGATCCATGCATTGTGTACCAAACTCTCCTGCGGCCTGGCGCTGACACTGCACACCGTTATTCCATAAACGGATCACTCCGTCGTCTCCCCCTGCTACCAGGCGAGAATCGGTAGGCGCAAATGCGACAGTATGAATAGCAACAGCACCATCAAAATAATAGCCATGTTCTTCAAGACCGGTGTTTCCGCTCCATACGCGAATAACGCCACCATCCGAAGCGGAGGCAATCGTATTCCCATCTGTTGCCCAGCTAATACTCTGTATCGCACTGGTATGCCGTGTAAAAGTGAGATGTGCCTGATACTGCTGTCCAGTATCCCAGACGATTGCTCGCATGTCGTCTGCACAGGAGACCACCTGCCTCTGCCCGTGCCGGGCCCAGGCCAGCGAGGTGACCATTTGCACATGGTTGCGTCCTCGTGCCAGCCGACGCCCTGTCTGGGCATCATAAAATATTACCTGATTCCCGGCTCCAACGGCCACGCGTTGACCGTCTCCTGCCCAGGTGACTGCTTGCACGGAGGCTCCCGGTTGAAGCATCTGTTGCACGGTACCATCAGTTTTCCAGATGAATACCTTCTGGTCATCAGCTCCGCTGACCAACATAGTATTGTTTTCTGACCAGGCTAACGAGCGGACAATCTGGGTGTGCTTCTGAAAAGTAAATGTGGCAGTTGCGGTATTTGGCAGTGTTTTTGCCATAATTTTTGGTGCAGTTGGCCTGGCTGGAACAGCGTTCTGCGAAACAGTCGTTTTCTGTTGTATCTTAGTTTGTAATGCCTGTACTGCGCCAGCGCCCCAGGTTTTATATGCGGCATAGCTGGTACCAACTATCCCGGCACTTAAAACAGCTCCACCTAAAAGGAGAAATGCTCGTCGTGATGTTTTCTGTACTCTCTTTTTCGGCTCTCCATAGGAAAATGTCTTTCCTGTTACAGGGATGGCACTTTCATCATCCAACGTAGATGAGTTATGAAGATTAAGGTCAATCGGCGCTCCTGCATAATCAAATGCCTGAGTAATCAGATTAAATGAAGAATTTTCTAAGACATATGAATTTAATACCAGTTTTGCCCCCCGACTTATACCAAAGAAGCGCAGTGTCGTTTCTTCTGGTATAATACGTCCATCTGGCATTTGTCGTAGTTTATAGAAGAGTTTTTTACCAAAAAGATCTGTTTTCGGCAGATGCAATTCTTCCACTAGCATGGAAATGAGAGCAGCTACTGGAACGTCAATTGCAACTTCAACTGGCCGTGCAGCTCCGAAGGCATTCTCTTCTATCAATATTTCTAGGGTTTGCATTTCACATTCCTCATCCATAATCTCAATGTGCATAGTGTACCATGTTATCGCATTCTAAGTTACTAGAATGAGTAGAATAGGCTAGTCTAGAAATACCTATCTTGTATTGCTAAAGGATAAAAAGTGCCTGGAGATGCACGATGTGTGCTCATGTTGAGCAGATTCAGCGTCTTTTTGTCGCATGATATGATAGAGCAAGGGAGATAAAGTTTACGATGCAAAAACTGCTTTTTTTTCTGAAAAAATCTGCTTGCCTTTTTTTTCTCTGCTCTTTCGCTGTTTCAACGACGGCGTATGCATCTTTTCCCTCTTCCTCTCCTTCTACTACGACGCCAACAGCCACAATAGCCCAGGACTTTCCTACTGTTGATCCTTTCTATATTTATAATCAGCTTGCTTATCTTGCTACCCATTTTCAACATCGCGAGGCGGGTTATGATAACAATCTACCGCTGAATGTGAATGGTCATGATGAGTTTGTCGGCTACTGGTTACAGGAAATGCTTCATACGATGCAAGGATTCGGTGCCCAGGTACGGCGCGACCCCTTTCCTGTTCAAGGCTGGCGCAATCGTCCAGCTTCCGTGCCGGCCTTTAATCTTGAGGTAACGATTCCAGGGGCCAGTCAACCTGATCAGGTGGTGATTATTGGCTGCCATTATGATGGGGAAGCGGTCTCTACTCAATCTGCTTATGACGATACCAGTGGCTGTGCTATTGAGCTTGGCATTGCCCGTGGTCTGGCCCTCTACTGGCAGAGCCATCATCTCTATCCTGCTCGTACGCTCCGCTTTCTGCTCTTTGATGCTGAGGAGCAAGGTCTTCTTGGTTCTTTTCATTATGTAAACGAGACAAGTAATGGTGACCTCCAGAACATCGTCGCAATGTTCAACGAAGAGCAAAACGGTATGGCCTTTCCTGTTCGTTATCTTGGCCAGACTACTAATCCTCAAATGCCTTTCTTTATTGAGATGACGCCTATTCAACAAACATCATTGACTGGTCCTCTCCTTGAACGTAGTAAGCACTTTCGCGCATTGATGCAGCAGGCACTTCCAGCCGTTTTTGCAAAGTTTCGCGCATTGGGCTTTCTCGGTCTCAGCTATCATGGTCCGAATAAACAGGTTGTATCCCAGGATATCTTTACTCCCCAACAAACCAGTCTGGTCCATATTGAAGACGATCAAATTGGTTCCAGTGATCAGGTCCCTTTTACACTGGCCGGTCTGCCATGTGCGACCTTTGTCGGGAATTCTTCTTACTATGATAAGAAGCCTGCTCTCGGCTCTTACCCTTTCGATCAGGCCGCTGATACCGTTGCACTCCTGAATACCTATGCTCAGGGCGGTCCCAGCCGTTCTTACGCTCTCTCGCTCGCTCTGGCTCTTCCTGGTATGTTTACTGCCTGGATGCTGCACCAGCCAGAAATTTTAGGTGAGGTGGCAGCCAGGACAGTCGTACATACAGGGCCGCTTTTCGTGCTGAGTTCTCTTGGGATTACTCAGGTTGGCCAGGCTATTGCGCTGGATGCTTCGGCCTTCGACCCACAGGATAGCAGCGCGGCATTTTCTTATACCTGGAATTTTGGAGATGGTAGTACAGCTATCGGCGTCAAGGTCTCTCATATTTATAAAGAGGCCAAACGCTATATGCTGACGTTACAGGTTCATTCCTCTTCAGGAACACGACAGCTACAAAAATTGGTGAACGTTGTATTGCAGCCAACTGCGTATCAAAATGCATATGCCTCTTTTCAGCCCTCGGGATATCCTCGACCCAATCCACTGGTAGACTATCCCGCTCCAGATATCACTCAGTCCGACATACTTATTGGCCCTGCGGCAACCGCACTTGCAGCGACGCCCATCGCTCAAACTTCTTCAACAAAACCAGCAGCATCTTCGGCTAAGATTGCTAGCCCTCAACCAGCGCTTATCTGGTTCATCAGTCTCCTTATAGTAGGTGTGTTGCTCGGTGTAGCGAGTCTGTTCATTTCACGTCGGCAGCGTTAACTCCCTACATTCATGCGTTAAAATAGGTCGTATAGTTGTAGTATAATGAGTTTCCTGGTAGTTCAAAGAACTTATAGAGAAGAGATTAGTGATATTTTGCACAGTTCTACCTATTTTTCAAGATTTCCAGTCTGACTGTGCTGATGTGGGAGAGATTGCGACCATGACCCAAACAATGTATGTAATTGGCCATAAAAATTCCGACCTGGACTCGGTTGCTTCGGCCTGTGCCTATGCCCATCTGCTCCGCCTGCAAGGTGGAGAGCATGCTATTCCCGCTCGCAATGGTGAACTGAAACCGGAAGTTCGTTTCGCTCTGGAGCGTTACCAGGTTGAGCCCCCTGAGGCGCTGGATGATGTCTATCTTCAGGTGCGAGATGTGATGCGCAGAGGGGTGATATCTGCCCATGTTCATCAATCTTTGCTTGAGGCGGGCCAGCTTTTGCAGGAACATAGCCGTCGCGCAATGCCAGTCGTGGATGACAATGGGAAAGTCCACGGTATTATCGCAAATGAAGATTTCGCCAAATTGTTTTTTAATGATCTTGATCCTCGTGCAGTCAATCGTATCCCACTTGATCGTGAAGAATCTGGTCCGTGTTCTGAAAGGGAAAGTCCTCGTTGAAGGTCGCCGTCAGCTTGGCAATCGTGTTCTGGTTGCGGCAATGGAATCAGAGACGATGGTTGATTATATTGAGCCTGGTTGCCTTGTCGTGATCGGTGACCGCGAGGATGCGCAGTTGGATGCCATAGAACATGGGGCAGCGGCGCTCGTAGTTACTGGCGATCTCCTGGTTTCTCAACGGGCACTTTCAGCCGCACGCAACCAGGGCGTGATGGTAATTAGTACAGGACATCATACTTTTACAACGGTGCGCTTGATTAACCTCAGTATGTGTGTTGAGGATATTATGAACCGCGAGTTTAGCGTCTGCCACCCCGACGATCATATGAGCGATATTCAAGCCACGCTTGCCCGCATGCGCTCTATGCCAGTCGTCGATGACAATGGCATTCTGGTGGGTTATCTCTCCCGTACCGACTTAATTAAGGCTCGCCCTAAACGTGTTGTCCTGGTCGATCATAATGAGCAGTCTCAGGCCGTGGATGGCATTGAAGAGGCCGATGTGATGGGGATCATTGATCATCACCGCATCGCTGATGTGCATACCAGCAAGCCGATTATGTTTAGGGCTGATCCTGTCGGTTGTACAGGCACAATTATTGCAGGTCTCTATCACGAGGCTGGACTGGAGATTCCTCGCCATATAGCAGGATTGATGCTGGCGGGTCTCCTCTATGATACACTCATCCTTCGCTCTCCTACCTGTACAGCACGAGACGAACGTGTTGCGACTGAATTGGCAGAGATCACTGGTGAAAACCTTGAAGAATACGGACAGGCCATTTTTGCTGCGGCGGCAGCCGACCTGGCAGAGAAATCGGCAGAGTCGTTGATTACTTCGGACTTTAAAGAATTTACCGTCCGTGATGCCCGGTTCGCCATAGGAACCGTCGAAACAGCCAGTCCAGCGACCATTGAAAAACGCATCAATGAGCTTCTTAGCACCATGCAACGTATTGCTACTGAACGTAGTTACACCTCCTTCCTATTTATGATCGTTGATATTATCAATCTCCGTTGTTACCTGCTCATTCATGGCGGAGAGTTTGCGGTTGCTGAGGCTCTAGGAACTACTTTAGAGACAGATGGACATTCAGCGATCATTGAAGGCCTGGTCTCTCGCAAAAAGCAACTCGTTCCGCTTCTTCCACGTATAGAAGGTATCTTATCTGGAAAATCGGGAGTGATTTAATTTTCTCAATCCCCTGCTGCCTGTTTCGTGATGTTTTTGTCATGGGATGGGCAATTTTTCTAGCAAAATTTAGTGCCCACTTTTCTTGCCGCTTTTTCTAGAAGCTTGCGTATTACTCTAGTAGACGAGAATAAAAGATTTTGATGTGACAAAACCTTCTAATAAGAGAAACGAGAGTTGTATGCATATTTCTACTAAGCACAAGTTGGTCTCTGGATTTCTATGTTGCCCCCTCCTGGCAGTATTTTGCATGGTGTTCATTAGCTGTAGTGCGAATACCCTTGCACTGCCTTCTTCAGCTTCCGAGAGTAATACCACAAGCACCTGTCAGCAGAGTAGTTGTCTACCAATCTCTGGTGCTCATAACGTGCAAGTATTTGTCGAGCCAGATGCGGGTAGTAAAGTTATTACAAATGCCATTCATCTGGCACAAAAATCGGTCTGGTTGGAGATGTATCTTCTTACCAGTCATAATATCATCAGCTCACTAGAGGAAGCGGCCCATCGTGGCCTTGATGTTCGCGTGATGCTTGAAGCCCATCCCTACGGATCAGGCGGACTCTCCCCTGCACAGACACTTGATCGTCTCAATGCTGCGGGTGTAAAAACAGAAACCAGTAGTCCAGATTTTGCCCTGACCCATGAAAAAGGGTTGGTAATCGACAGTACTACAGCTTTTATTATGACTGCTAACTTTACGCTCTCTGCTCTTGGTGGTAGCAAGACAACCAGGAACCGTGAATACGGTATTGTTGATACCAACGCGCAGGATGTTCAAACTGTGATGAGTATCTTTACTGCCGACTGGAATCGTACCACCTTACACACTATCAACGACCCCAACATAGTGGTAAGCCCTATCAACTCTCGCGCAGATTTTGAAACGCTGATGAGGAGCGCGAAAAATTCACTCTTGATTGAGGCCGAAGAGATGCAAGATACGGAGATTGAGCAAGAATTGAGCATGATTGCTCATCACGGAGTTCAGGTCCAGGTAATTCTGCCAGCACCGGCAGGCTCTTCCACTGAAAATATACCAGCAAATGATGCTAATAATCAAGGTTTAGAAATAATTAAACAGGCAGGCGTTCAAGCCAAAGAGAGCACACAACTCTATATGCACGCAAAGATCATTATCGTCGATGGCCAAAAGGCCTTTGTTGGCTCAGAGAATATCTCGCAGTCCTCGCTCAATCGTAACCGTGAGTTAGGCGTTATTGTCTCTGATCCTGCTGTACTTAGTACGCTCCAACAGACATTCCTGCAAGACTGGAGCGATTCTCGAAGTACTTGAGAAGAGGTGAGGTACAAAACAAGGAACCAGGCTGGCAAAAAACGTATGTAGGAGAGACTATAAATCATCCTGCTGAGGTAGTAGTACCAGGGAGTGTCTGCTCAGTGTGTTCGATAGCGTTGGGAGGAGAGAAGGGGAGAAAGATCGTGAAAGTACTCCCATTGCCAGGGGTGCTCTCAACATCGAAGTGACCACCATGTTGCAAGACGATTTGTTCTGAGATATAGAGACCAAGACCAAAGCCCACGCTGGAGCCTGTCTGCACTTCAATTCCTTGAACGCGATAGAAGCGTTCAAAGATATGGGGTAAGACTTTCGCAGGAATACCGACGCCGCAATCCTGGACTGCAATACTGCACATATCGGCAGAGCGAAGTAAACGCAGGTAAATTGGTGAACCGTGTGGAGAATATTTGCGAGCATTCGAGAGGAGATTCATAATGACCTGACCAACACGTTCTACATCAATCTCGGCTTCAATGGGTGATTCGGGAAATTCGGACAAGACCACTGCCTGGGGATTGGTGCTTGCGATATATTCATCAATCACCTGGCGACAGAAATTGACCATCTCACACTTTTGGCGATGCAGGGTAAACACGCCCATTTCAAGCGAAGAGATATTGAGGAGATCATTGACCAGTACTTCAATACGACGTATCGAACCTTCCATATTTGCCAGGTTTGTGACTTCAGGCGACTGGACGCGTTCCAGGCGGCGGCGTAAAAGCTGAGTCATCCCTTTCAGACTAGAAAGGGGCGTTTTCAGCTCATGAGAGGCCATACTGATAAATTCGTCTTTGACAAGATTTGCTTGAAGCAGTTCACGGGTCCGCTCTTGAACCGTCAATTCGAGCGAATGTGCATGCGCTTCGAGGGTTTTTTGCTGTTCGCTCACCTGACGGCGAAGTTGGCGAGTTTGAATAGCGCGACGGAGTGCCGCGACAAAATAGTCGCGATCAATAGGCTTCTGAATAAAATCATAGGCCCCGCCGCGTAGGGCCTGAATAGCGAGATTGTGATCTCCATGACCAGTAATAAGCAAAGTTGGCGTTTCCGGGCGTAATTCCTGTACTTTGGCCAGCAACGCCAGACCATCCATACCCGGCATCTTAATATCACTTACAATAGCATCATAGTCAAATCTGGCTACCTTCTCAAGTGCAATGAAAGCTGAGTCACAGGTATCAACTAACACGCCTTTTAAGCGAAGAGCCAGTGCTTGAGGCAAAGCCTGAAGCAGGGCAGTGTCATCATCAACCAGCAGAATATGGGCATTTAAAGCAGGCATTTCACCTGTTTTTCGTTCATTCACGGATTTAACTCATCCTTCAAGGGCAACTGTATCAAAAAAAGAGCGCCTTCACCGGGATGATTTTCGACCAGAATAGTCCCCTGATGTTCCTTGATAATACCATAAGTAATCGATAGGCCCAGACCGGTCCCAGTACCAACATCTTTTGTCGTAAAGAAAGGATCAAAGATGCGTTGCTCAAAGCCCGGAGGAATACCAGGACCAGTATCTTTTACGCTGATTTCGACGATTTGATCCAGAACTGCACACGTAATAGTAATCACTTTTTGTAGTTCATTAGTCAAGGCATCACGAGCATTGGTAAGCAAGTTAATAAAAACCTGCTCCAATTGAATAGCGTTTCCCAGAATAAAAACTTCTTCTGTAGGGAAATGCAGCTTGACTTCGATCTGGCGCAGGCGCAACTGCTCCCGCATAAGAGAGAGTGCTCGCGTTATTACCTGTGCAACGGATAATTGCTCGCGGCTGACAGAAGCGGCGCGACCAAAGGTTCGCAGATGAGAGATAATCTCTGTTGCTTTACGGACCTGTTGCATGGCACTGTTTAACTCTTGCTGAATGCGCTCAGGTTCTGCGCCGGTCATGCCAAGTTCAATGAGATCAATCGCATTGCCAATAAACAGGCCAATATTATTGAGAGGATTATTTAGCTCATGAGCAACGCCCGTGGTCAATTCACCCAGTGTCGCGAGCTTGCCTGCTTGAACCAATTGTTCCTGTTTCTCTCGCAATTCCAATTCGCGCCGTTGCACCTCAGCCGTTGTCTCTTTCAGATCACTCATGATATGAATCATGGCTTTGCGGCTATTCTCAAGGCGCAGATTGGACTGATGCGAGTCCTGCAAGATATGCATCAGGGCGCGACGAGAATTGTCGAGCCGTTCGGTCTGACGTGCCAGCCGGCTGCGATCCTGTTCATAGTCAGCCAGGATATGAATCATGGCTTTGCGTTGATCGGCCAGTTTCCGCGTCGTCGTATTGAGATCACTAAGAATATGCATAAGCGCACGCCGCCAAGCTTCACTCTTGAGAACGCGCATCTCCAGAGCTTTTTTTTGTTCTAGCAGACGCTCATACTCCTCCTGAAGTTGCGCCAGAGGGATATCACGATGAGAAGGAACAGTCTCCTGGGAGAGAGACAGCGTTATGTCCATTTACTCTGTCCTCGACTGATTTTCTCCACTTCCCGCTTGAGGTTTTCAATCTCTTTCTCCAAAGCAATCATCTTCAACTCGCGACCTACCACTACTTCTTCAAACTTTTCCAGATCAAGGATCTTCTCTTGCAACTCAGCTTTTGACTCCTGAAGATCAAAAACGACTTTTTCGTAAGCACGCATATCACGAAGAATACCGATAGCGCCAATGACCTTGCCATCAGTATCACGTAGGGCTGCGGCATTGAGGGTAGTGGGAATTACTTCACTTGTGGCGGTGCGGGGGTTGAGGCGAGCATTACGTGTAACGCCGCGCTCGATGACCTCGCGTAAGGCTGCCAGGAACTCACGGGTCTCTTCGGGACTAATAAAGCGCGAGAGCGACTGTTCCAATACTTCATCGGTGCGAAATCCTAAGAGTTCGTAGACTGCATCATTGGCCGAGAGGATTTTGCCTTCCAGGTCCGAGACAAAAATCGGATCAGGCGCATTTTTAATCAGGCTATCGGAGTAGGCCTGTGCTTTGTCGAGTTCACGCATATCACGAAGAATACCGATAGCACCAATAACTTTGCCATCGGTATCGCGCAATGCAGAGGCATTCAAACTCGTAGGGATGACTTCTCCTGAGGCGCTAAGAGGGTTGAGGCGAGTATTGCGAATGACGCCGCGCTCAATGACTTCGCGAAGGGCAGCGGTAAACTCGCGGGTCTCTTCGGGAGTAATAAAGCGCGAGAGAGACTGTTCCAGGACCTCATCGGTGCGGAAGCCTAAGAGTTCGTAGACCGCGTCATTGGCCGTCAGGATTTTGCCTTCCAGGTCCGAAACAAAGACTGGGTCAGGCGCATTTTTAATCAGGTTATCTGCGTAGGCGCGTGCTTTGTCGAGTTCACGCATGTCACGAAGAATACCGATAGCACCAATAACTTTGCCATCGGTATCGCGCAATGCAGAGGCATTGAGGGTGGTAGGAATCACTTCGCCGGTTCCACTACGGGGATTAAGGCGAGCGTTGCGTGTGACGCCGCGTTCAATGACTTCGCGAAGGGCAGCGGTAAACTCGCGGGTCTCTTCGGGAGTAATAAAGCGCGAGAGAGACTGTTCCAGGACCTCATCGGTGCGAAAGCCTAAGAATTCGTAGACTGCATCATTGGCCGAAAGGATTTTGCCTTCCAGGTCCGAGACAAAAATCGGATCAGGCGCATTTTTGATAATAATATCGGCATCAAGAGAGACTGGCGCTTTTGCACCAGATGAATTCACACGTGCTGTAGACGTAGTAGTTGGCGGAACAGCATTCTCAAGCATAAAACCTCCGAATAGAATAGAGATACTATGGCACCTGCAACACCTCTCTGACCCAAAGAAAGAATTATCTACCAGAATGAAGCAGATCTACTACCTTATTTACGTTTCAGGAAGCATTTGTTCCACAGTATATCAGAACCTTTTCTCGTCTGGCAAGAATATCGACAAAAATCCCTCAGGCGGAATGAGTCTCCGCCTGTACGTTTTATTGGAATTCAATGGTTGGAATACCAGTATGATGGATTGAAGTTCAGCGATTTAAGCGGCCAATATGTGGGCGATCACCAGGTTTTGGTTCCAGGCTTGGCTGCTCTTTAATCAGGTGTAATACTTCTGCGATTGCACGTTCGAGCTGTGGATCAACGTTCTGTGCATAATCCTGAGGAGCAATATCTACATCGATATCGGGATCGGTGCCATAGTTTTCGACGCTCCAGCCAACATCTTTAAACCAGAAGGAGAACTCTGGCTGGGTAGTCATTGTCCCATCCACCAGGCGATGGCGGGGGCTAATACCGATAACGCCGCCCCAGGTACGTTTGCCAATCAAGGGACCAAGCTGCATAAGTTTGAAACAATGGCTAAAGATATCTCCATCTGAGCCTGCATACTGATTCGTCAAAGCGACCATAGGACCGCGTGGCGATTCCACCGGATAGGGTTCAGGCTGGCCCCAGCGGGAGAAATCATAGCCAACCCGGCGTCGAGCCAGTTTTTCCAGCAATAAACCAGAGACATAGCCACCTGTATTCCAACGTACATCTACAAGCAAGCCTGGATAATCATATTCAGAGAGATAGCCGCGATGGAATTCGGCATAGCCATCGTTGCCCATACTGGGGATATGGATGTAGCCGACCTGACCCTGTGATGCCTCATGGACAATGCGCCTGTTCTGCTCAACCCATTCTCGGTAGCGGGCAGGCGTCTCGTCTGAGAGCGCCTTGATCGAGATCGTGCGTACTTCCTGCGTCTCTGCGGATTCTAGCGTAAGCTGAACTTCGGCATGGGCCTGATTCACGAGTAGAGACTGAGGGCTGCGATCAGTGCGAACGCGTTGACCATTAATAGCAAGCACCGCATCACTGACCTGTACATTCAGACCGGGAGCCGTGAGCGGTGAGGTGGCACGTTTCTCTGAAGGATCACCCTTGACGATGCGCGCAATACGATAGCGATCTTTTTCAGCGTCATAGAGCCAATCAACGCCCAGGAAGCCCTGACTATAAAAGGGGCGTGAACGATACTCCCCACCATATTCGTAGGCATGAGAGGTTCCCAGTTCGCCTTGCAATTCCCAGAGCAGATCCGAGAGTTCAGAACGAGAACTGACGCGGTCTATCAGGGGTGAATAAAGAGCATAAATGGCTTCCCAATCGATGCCGGACATATCTTCGGTCCAGAATTGTTCGCGCTGTAAACGCCATGCCTCAGCGAACATCTGCTTCCATTCAGAAGCAGGTTGCACAGACACTTTTACGCGATGCAGATCCAGCCAGCCGCTTTCGCGTGTGGTTCCGCTCTCCGTTTTTGCCTTTTCGCCAGCCTTGAGAACGCGTAAACGACGATGTGAACGATAAATCAGGGTTTTTGCATCGCGAGAAAGAGCCATACTAGAGACATTTTCCAGGAGTTTTTCGCTCTTATACGTATCAAAATCATAATAATCAATCCGCCCGACAGGTTCATGGGCAGTATAATCATCATAAGAGAGATAGAGAACCTTGCCTTTGATACCATAGACAGCATTATAGCGTCCTTCAGGGACAGGGAAAGGAATCACTCGCTCGGAGATACCATCCAGATCAATCGTTGATTTTTCTTCCTCTTCGGCTTTCACTTCTTCAGTTTTCTCAGTGGGAGGAGTTGCATCAGTAGGCTCAGATGTATTCTCTCCTTCTTCTGCCTGCGCTACTGGTTCAGTCGGGCTCTCTTCTTTTTCCTTCTCTTTGTCTTTCTCCTTCTCTTTTTCAGCAGGGGCTTTTGGTACAGGAACAAAGGGAGAGGGAAGATCTTTACGCAATGTAATTGCATAAGGCTTTACTCCCTTTGGAAATCCCAGATCGAATTGGAGATTATCATTGACAGGGGTAAAGATACGATAGCCGAGGAAGTAGAGATATTTTCCCTCGGGATCAAAAGACGGATGAATATCCTGAAGGACGGGATTGGTGATCTGATACGTCTCACCACTTTGGATATCGCCCAGCTTAATAGCAGATTTATTGGAAGAGAGGAAAAATCCATATGCTAGCCAGCGACCATCTGGGGACCAGGCAATACCGTGAATGCGATTAGCGGGACTGCGGTCCAGGATCTGGGAAGAGCCCTGTTCAAGATTTACCACAATGAGTTCATTGCGATGATTACTAATCGCGACAATGTCATCAGTCGGAGAGACAACCAGATTTACCGCACGTCCAAACTCGATATCAGCCAAGAGGCGAGGTTCTTCAGCCTCTTCAGGGTTAAAAACGACCAGCGTTTCCCGGCCAGGCGCATCACAGATCGCCACCAGGCGTTTTCCATCATTGAGCCATTCAAGATAGCGGTAGCGGACGCCATCCACTTCACCATGCTGTAAGACAGGGCCGGCCCAATTCCCAAGAGAAAAGGCCTTACCACGGGTTGTCAGCGCAACGGCATAGCCCTGAGGATGTAAAGCAATGGTGTCGAGATAACTCTCTGAGGAGACAAAGCGTCGATTGCGCTGCGTGCGAACACTGGGAAGGGTCACCGGTACCTGGCGGGTGGTATCTGATTCAGGATCAAAAAGAAAGAGGTCGGCCCCTGAATGATAGACCAGCGTGTGCCCATCGGTTGAGAGATGGCGAGCGTAAAAATCATGATGGTTTGTGTGCTGGCGTACATCTTCACCAGCCGGCGTACAAGAATACACATTTCCTATGCCCTCATGGTCTGAAAGGAAATAGATACGCTCGCCAACCCAGCAAGGATCGGCAATATTACCGTGTAGCTGCTGAAGCAAGCGTTGAAAGTCGCCAGAGCCATCGACATCGCACCACAGGTGACCGGCGGTACCGCCGCGATAGCGTTTCCAGTGAGAGATTTCATTCACATTGCGTCCAAGAACCACGCCTTGTTGTGGACCATACGAGATACCATTAGCAAGGCCAAAGGGCAACTGGCGCGGTTGTCCGCCAGATAATTTAATTGCGTATATAACCTCAAAACGAGAATTTATCTGGCCCGAAGTATTAGAAAACAGAATTTCTGAGCCGTCGGCAGACCAACCGAGGACGCGGCAATTGCCAGATTGAAAGGTAAGACGTTGTGCGGAGCCACCTGAAGAAGGCATACTATAGACCTCAGAAGGTCCCTCCTCGCGGCCAACGAATGCCAGCCATTCGCCATCAGGAGAGAATCGGGGGGAGCGCACTTCACCGACACCTGCGGTCAGGCGTTCCGCGCGGCCACCAGAACTGGAAACTTCCCAGAGATCATCCTCGGCAACAAACACAATGCGATCTTGAAAAATATTAGGAAAGCGTACATAACCTTGTAATGCCATTGCAACCTCTTCATAGTCATAGTGGAGATAAGCACATCAATACACGCGCACTTATAGATGGGCTGGCAGCAGCCATAAGTGATCATAGAAGCGTAGCAATTATTGTATCACAGCAATACAGACGTGTCGATCAATGCATCAATTAAGCAAGTCGGGATATATTTTAGCAATGATTATGCTTAAGGTAGAAGTATGATTCCATAAGCCTCAAGAGTAGTATCGGTGAACCTCTTATCGTCTTGATTCCTTTCGCTTGGGCGGATTGAGGCCCCACGCGGTGAGGAGACGCCAGGTCGCGACGAAATCTGGTTGTTGCATCTCGTTGAGCGCTTGTTGGCAGATGGCGTCGTAATCGTCGGGAACTCGGCTCCATTTGCGGTAAAAGGGTAGGATAGTGCGAATGGTACGTTTCATGTCTTCGTAGAAGCGCTGTCCCTCTGTAGTGCCTGCATGGTAGTATATTTCATGCGTTTGCGTTTGTACTTGCCGAATGCCGTATCTTTGTAATAGGGCGGCTAGCTCACTGATTACTCCGGTAGTGGTTGGAGTAAATGCGTGGCCTGCATGATAGAAGGCATCAAGTCCTATCTCCAGAATACGTGTCAGGGCTGGACTGGTACTTTCAATCACGATCTCGGATTCTGTGGTTCGGATGATGCCGCCTGGCCGGGTGACACGCTGGAACTCACTGAGGAGTTTGGGCCAATCCCAGATACGCAGATAGCTATCTCCGAAGCGTTCGTTGACCAGATCAAAAGAGTTATCAGGGAATTCGAGCATGAGCAAAGCGTCCATAGCACGAAATTGGACGCGGTCACTGACTTGTTGTGTTTCTGCCTGTGTTCGTGCATAGCTAAGGAGTTGCTTGTTTACATCTACTCCTACTAAGCGAGAGATCGTCGGATAGGTTCTCGCTGTTTCGATGAGCCAGCCCCCTGGGCCACAGCCGACATCGAGGATACGATGAAACATAGAAGGGTCAGCGTGCTCTGGAAGTACACCGCCCATACCAGTGGTGATGAGTTGGTCCTGGATTTGCAGGCGTAGGTGTTCTTCCTCATTGGTGCGATCTTGTACAACATAGGTGCCTGGGAGTTCACGCTGAGGATATGAGCCTCCTGATGGGGTCATGTAGGTGCTCCTTGCTCTGCTTTAAGGCGGTATTGCCCGGAGAAGTGAGGTGATTTCTCTCCTATTATAGCCGAGAATAAGCTGCCTGTCGAGTATGTTGTAATCCGTTATGTGATTGTGCTTCGTGTTGTTGTCAGGCATATTATAGCTCTGTTACTCCTTCTGAATAATGCTGTCTGGCGTATAGAATATCTTTGTAGGATGAGCAATATCCGGTGGGTTTGTGATAGAGAGATCTGGAGACAGCAAAGAAGCGGCATGCCTACTAAAAAGGCATGCCGCTTTTGGATGTTTCGGATAGAAACGAATGCCCGCTCTAATGCATTTATTAAACGAGAAGGACTGAAGAGTTTATATGTTAGGCGAGGTAGAATGTGTAACTATATTCACTCTCTTTTTGAGTGTGAGTATAGTGCAGCACAGCTTCTCCCTTTGCCCCCTTGTAGGCTCCTGTGCCACCAATTACTGCGTCGGTTACCGTCACATCCTGGATTTTATCGGCGCTCAAAAGCACAAGTTTGCCGGTTGGCAGTACGATGGTCCACTCACACTGATCGACAGACTGGCTCACATAAAAGCAGGTACCATCAGAGCTACCGATCCGAATTTTGTCGGTTGCATCATAGATCGGATTAGTGAAGGTATCATAGGTGCCATTCAGATTCTGTTTACTACCAAAGTGCTTTGTTGTCGTATCATGCTCTATGAGCATCAAGCTGGTCTGGCTCGCTGCATGGGTGAGCTTGTTCTGTCCTATTATAAAGAAGAGCGTCATACTGAGAAGGGAAATAGCCACCAGCGCTATCGGTAATAATCTTTTCATGGGAAAACTCCTTTACCTTTGACCTATCCAGCTCTTTACCTACCACACTCATCTAAAGTTATAGGTATTGTGCAGTCCAGAGAGTTGGAGAGAAACACACGCAAGTGTAAACACTTCTGCTGCTTTGTAATAAAGTGCTTACTTGCTTTTATAAAGAAAGTATAGTAAAGGGCAGAAATAGTATGGCTAGATATATAGTAAATAGCTTTGTGAGCAGAGCTCTTTGTGCTACAATACGAAGATAGCCGTCATATGAGGTATAATGGTATTTATTCCTCTGGAGAAGAAGAGATGAGCATCCCTGTTACTGTTTTTTATTCATATGCTGAAAATACGCAAGATCAGATTTTGTTTGCTCAGCTAGAAAAACATCTGAAAATTCTTGAGCATACCGGTTTAATCGCAGGGTGGCATAAACAAGAGATCCGAGCAGGGCAGGATCAGCAGGATGAAAGTAATAGACGTTTTGAGCAGGCAAAAATTATTTTACTGTTAATCAGTCCAGAGTTTATCGCATCTTCGCCGCATTATTATGGCGAGATGGCGCGTGCTCTGGAAAAGCAGAGACGTGGAGAGGCCTATGTAGTGCCTGTTCTACTGCGTCCTGTCTATTACCAGAATGCTCCTTTTGCGCACCTGGCGATGCTTCCAGCAGATGGACGCGCTATTACAAGTTGGGGCGAAAAGAGTGATGAAGCCTTTGTTGAGATTACTAGTGCTCTTGTAAAAATTCTACAAGATTTTTCTCCCTCAGCATCTTTGGATGCGCCGAAGTTTTCGGAGGCACCGCAAGAGAGGGCTACGGCTAGTTCTCTCCCTGCCTATATTCTGCAAAAGGAGCCGTCTATGAACGAGGAAACGATTGTGCGGGTTGTAGATGCATTGACCTTTGGTGTGGAGGCTCAAAGCAATAGCACCCTTCCCATTGTAAGAGGTTGGTACGAGCGTTTAAATCAGCTTTTGCTAAACAGGTGTGTTGAGCGTAGAGATAAAGAGGTATTGCTTGATTTTACAAAAGAGCCGAGTGAATGGCGAGGGCCATTAAAAAAAATGTTGATTGCGTTGCGTGTGGACCTGAATGGGGAGATTGTTATGGCGGCTGAAAAGCTGCTAGAAGCGAAACCACAGAGTAGCGGCGTCAAGTTTGCTATCAACAATTCAGGCTATATTGGTCAGCAGAATATTGGTGATTATCATCGCAATAGTAACCAGAGCGGGGAACGGCCCCCCAGGGAGAAGCAGTAGTGCGCAGGGCAGGAGGTAGTACCAGAAGATATTGAGCATCTGGTACTACAGAGCTTCATTTATAACGTATGAGTAAACTCTTGCTGAGAAAACAGAGCGTTTAACGAAGGGTTTTTAGCTTAACTTCTTTCAGTTCCTGCCCTCGCAGTATATAAAGTAATACTTCGGTGCCGTTCTCCCTGGTACTGACTGCTTGAGAAATATCCTGCACATTTTGAATATCGTGATCGTTGATTGCAATGATAATATCGGCCACCTGTAACTGGCTCTGGCTAGCAGGTCCATGTTCATTGAGCATATAGACGATAAATCCAATAGGTACTGCGGTTCCAGCTTTGATATGGAGCTCATCAGAGAAAGTTGTTTGAATGAGTTTCATCCCGAAGTCGGGAATCTCGATTGTTTCTTCTGCCTGGTGTACAACACCGGGGAGTGTTTTTTCCACATGAAACTGCCCGGTGACTGAAGTCTGAGCCGCTGCATTGCTCTGATTTTCATTGACTTGTGATACGCGGTTTACCGTTTGTTCTGGGGGAGGATTTTGTGGCATAGTGAGCAAAGGGATGGATACCCCAGGGTTGCCGCCGGAGAGAATATCCAGCAGGTAGCGCAGTTCGGGTTCTCTGGCGGCCTCGTTCAACGTACTTTTTTCGTCTAGTATCTGCTCTCGAATGCGCGCAATCAGACTGGGCATAGTCCCCTCACCAATCTTCTCAAAAATCTGTTTACGCATCGTGTCTTCCCACTTCTGGGTTTCTAGCTGTAACTGGTGCTTCTGTTGTACCTCTTCGAGTTGGTGGCGCTGGCCTTGCTGACGAATCTCTTCAACAAGGACACGAAGATTGATGGCAGATTGCTGTTCAGTGGATTGAAGTTGGAGCTCATGAGTTTTTTGTTGGCGCTTGATTTGTTCATCCAGCTCGGCAAGCATTTTTATATTCTCGTGATCACGGAGCTTAAGATATTCCTCGCGTTCAAAAGATGTCTGATTTTGCAGATTCTTACGTTGTTCTTCAATCTTGATGCGTTCTATCTCCATTTGTCCCTGAACCGTCATCTGTTCAAGGTTAAAGGACTCTTCTTTGCGCACACGTTGAATATAGCCATCTTTGTGAATTTGGATCTCCTCGATGTTGCGTTGGCGTGCAATCTGAATTTCTTTTTTCCCGATCAGGATTCATGGGGAGATGAGCTTTGTGGACTGCCACGACATGGAGTCCCGATGTGGTATTTTGGGGGATAGTCAAGGCTTGCAATACCCATTCGCGCAACATTGTTTCACTGATATCGTCGTGATTCCAGAAGCCAGCCGTATACTGGATAAAGCCTTCAATAGCTGTTTTTGCCCATTGCACCGGATCACTCTGTTGGATATAACGTTGGGCGAAAAGAATAGGATCAGTGACAGCGAGGTCCAGTTCTAATTCATAGGTGCGGGGCCAGCGATCTTGCGTGGGTAACGTCTCTGCAATTTTAAGACATTGTGGACCTAGATTGATGCTAAGAATACTATCGCCATCTTTGATTCCTAAGCGATCATAGCGGCGTAGGATATCGCCCTCGACAGCTATATCGCTAGAAGAGATAAAGCCGAGGAGAGCCTGTTTACGAAAGATCACAAGTGTAAAGCCATATTGTTCGGCACGCTTGCGTTTAAACAGGTGAAAAGTCCCACGACCCTCTTCATGTTTTACGAGATTTAAGGTATCAGTTAATGTATTCATCAGTTTTTGCCTCTTTCGTTCGCTTTTGCTTTAAGCTCTTTGTGTCTCCAGGGGAAGCTGCTCTAAAACTTCCTGTATCAGTGCACTGATAAGCGGTTGATCGCGTTTTTTTACCTGTCTTTCCCACTGCTGGAAGTGCCGTCTGTAGTGTGTAAATGCCGAAGGGGCTGGTAAACCGAGGGCGATCCAATAGGTACTCCAACTTTGGATCATTTTCCCGATTTCCACGAGAAATTGTACATATCGTAGCCTGACCTGGTCGGGATGAGAACTCTGATCTTTTAAGACAAGTTCCGCCCATTTATGAAGAAGATTGAAGGCAACTTGGCGGTAATCTCCAATATTTTCGAGAATGGCAGAACAGATGAGAGTGCGAAGAGAAGCGTTCCAGGGTCCGTTGAGGAGACCGGCGAGGAGTGTTTCGCGGCCATCGGTATTGGAGAGATTGAGCAAAGAGGGCAAGGGACGCGTAAGATCGTAGTTCACCCAGGGGCGATAATTGATCGTGTTGAGAGAGTGTTGAGCCAGACGGAAGAAGATATCGAAGGTAGAGATGAGTGTCAGGGCGCGTTGCAGACGTCGGGATTCGCGTTCATCGTATTTCATCTGTGTAAAGGCAATACGGTAGTGGGAGGTATTTTCAATATGTTGAGCAAGGTGCTGAAGAATTTCCTGGGTATACCCTGCCAGAGCCAGTTCATAATAGCCCGTAGTAACGCCCGCATAGGTATCCTCAGAAAGAGCATACGCCCACTTGTCATTGTCATTGTCATTGTCGTCGTCGTCGTCCTCGCTATTAGCCTGTTCTTTCATATCCGGAAGTGTGCTAGTTTTTGGTAACTCTAACAGGCTATCCAGACCTTGCAAGGCAATTGGGAGATTGTGTAATCCAAGTAGCATATAGGTCAGAGCGGCGGCACAGCCTTTTTTGCCATTAGCCTTCTTGCGTGCTGTTTTGACCCAGCGCCGGGTGGTTTGTAAGACAAAGGAAGCGTGGGGATCATCTGCATTCGCAGGATTATGAAATCGGTCAGTCTCATAAGCACCATAAAGGAGGTAAGCTGCGCGATGCCATTCATCATGGTTACTCCACCACGTTACTTCTTTACGGAGTCTACTGGTATAGTACCACCAGATACTCCCTTGCGCTTTGAGAGCACGCCAGGCATTATCATCTTCCAGATTTTTTACCCAGCTTTCCAATTGGCTCAGGAAAGTGCTATCAGGCCAGAGTGGTGCAGATTTTGCCAGGAAGCTTAGCAGGCGGATCTGAAACTGCGAGGAGCCACTGGTATCTGTATCTTGCCACCAGAGACACTCTTCCATATTAACGCGTTCAGTGATCACATACACACGTTTCTTCAGTTCTATTAGTGAAGGCAGAGAATTCTGCTTTAGGCAAGGAATCCGTCTGATGAAGTGAGAGGATAGATCTGGTACGTGTTCGGCTAGCCTCTTCTACTGGTTTGTATAAAGTGGTTGTCGCGGATGATACATCGTGAATAGTGGCTCCTGCGAAAAGGGCCATCGCCTGAACGAAACATTGGCTGTAACTATCGAGCTGGCTATACCAATGAGCAATACCTTCTTCTGTCTTTGGTATTTCAGCTTGCTCTTGTGACTCATCAGAAATTGCCTCTGGTACTTTGATGAGGAAAGGGCTGAACACAGAAGACCTTCTGTTGCCGCTTTGTACTGATTGATTGGAAAAGATACTACTTAATTCATTTTTCAGCATCGTTCTAATTTGTTCGGGGTCGGGACCATAAAAGTTGTAGTGTTTATCGCCAATATCCTGCGTATGTATTTGGCCGGGAACATCGACAGTATATTTTGTATCGCCACCAAGACTTTTTTCTGCCTGGGGTTTCTCTTTATTCATTGGATTAGGCGCGATGTCCTGAGGGGAGCGTCAGCCTGCGGAGCGGGCTGTTTTGGTTTCCTCGGAAGGAGGTTGCTGATTTTCTGTCATACCGTTCCTCCTGAATGAAAAGATGGTAAGATTAGCATTGAATACATTAAAATGATGTAGATAGATCAAATATTTGCATCTGACACTATAGCCGATCTAGAAAAAATGGTCAAGTAAAAAAGGAAAAAAGAAAGAGATCGCAGGAATGTGCCAGAAATATTTTATACCTGCATCTTTTCAATCGTCCTTTTAGAGAGGAGACGATTGAAAGGATGCTTTTAAAAAGTCGTGTTCCATAAGAAAACAATAGCAAAAACGCAGTTGAAACAGCCATAGTAGCAGAAAACCAAAAGTATTTCTTAAGAGTTTTGGAATTGGATAGAATTGTCTAGTATTGTTATGCTATTTTATTGACAGAATTATAAAAAAAGCAGTAAAATACCAGGCAGTAACAATACTACCTATAATACATTATGCTGTACGATAATCCAACTTCTAGATATTTTGAGAGGTTGTTTTATGGGAGAATGGGTTGGTATTGATCTTGGGACGACGTGCTCAGTCATCGCGCATATAGACTCAAGTGGTAAGCCAGAAGTGATACGGAATGAAGAGGGGCATATAACTACACCTTCCGTGCTTTATTTCTCTCCTCAAGGGCCAGTGGTGGGTGATGCGGCAAAAACAAGACGAAAAGATGGTCAGCATGATATTATTCAGCTCTTTAAGCGAAATATTGATAATGAGCACTTTTTGTTCACTGCTAATGGTTGTGATTATACCCCCATTGATCTCTCAGCCTGTGTATTAGCATATTTGAAAGTGCAGGCAGAGTCTGCCTTACACAAAGATGTGACTCATGCCGTAATTACTGTCCCTGCTTATTTTACCGATCCCCAGCGCAAGGCTACGATAGCGGCTGGTGAAAAAGCCGGGTTGCGTGTCCTCAAAGTCATTAACGAACCTACAGCGGCAGCCCTGGCGTACAGCCATAGTATCACGCTCCAGAAAGGGGAGGAGCAGTGTGTACTTGTGTATGACCTGGGGGGCGGGACATTTGATGTTTCGCTGGTCCGTGTCGCCGCATCTGCAATGCACGTGCTGGGGAGCGATGGGAATCATCGCCTGGGAGGTGTTGATTGGGATGGGCGGCTATTAGCGTATATTGTGAGTGAATTTGAGCAAAGTACTCAGTTCAAGCTCAGTACTGAAGAAGCTGAGGGTTTGCTAGATGTTGTTGAACAGGCAAAGTATGTGCTCTCGATTTGTCCATGCACCTCGGTGATTGTGCGTGTGCGTAATGAAACGAGGACGTTCAGCGTGACCCGTGCCCAATTTGAGGAGATGACGCGAGATCTCATGGTTGAAACAGAGATGCTCACAGAGCGCTTGTTGCAAAACGTAGGAATGAACTGGTCAGAGATTACTGCTGTTTTGCCAGTTGGAGGAGCCTCACGCATGCCTATGGTGCGAGCTTATCTGGAGCGGGCAGCGGGAAAAGCGCCCTTGAGCGGCTTTTCTCCTGATGAGATCGTGGCGCTTGGCGCTGCATGGCAGGCGGAACAAGAGAGAAGTACGGCAACAACAGCCTCTCACACCGTCGTAGATGTGATTGCGCATAGTCTGGGTATGATCGTCGAGAGTGCTGATCGTGCGCACTATCTGAACAATATTCTCATTCAAAAACACACTCCTATCCCTGTGAGCATCACACGAGCCTATCGGATGCGCTTGCGCCGCGATGGAAAGACCCAACTGGAGGTATTTCTGACACAAGGCGAGGAGCGCAATCCACGCCATAGCGTCTATCTCGGACGTTATGTCTTCTCAGGATTTCCAGCACTTCGTGAGCGAGAAGTCCGGGTAGATGTCACCTACGAATATGATAAAAACGGTCTCGTACATATCTCGGCAAGCGAGCATACAACCGGACAAGCATTGCTTCTGGCGATTGAAGCGTTACCGCCAAATGTGGCGACACGTTTTGCCACAAGCCCTGCGGCTCGTGTGCGGCCTGATCGCGTAACTATTTATCTGGCATTTGATCTTTCCGGGAGCATGACACAAGGCGCACTAGACGAAGCGAAGCAGGCCGCGTGCTCTTTTGTCGAGTATTGCCAGTCTGCGACGATTGCTGTCGGGCTCATTTCATTCGCCGACCATGTGAAAGTGATCAGGGAGGCTACCACAGATAAAACCATGATACGCCACGAGATCGAGAATCTTGTACCGCATCGAGAGCAAGGTTATGGCAATAATGATGACCCATTTGCAGAGCTCTACCGGTTGCTGGCGTCGGTCTGGCATCAGCGCTATGCAGTAGTTTTGACAGATGGAGCATGGGCGCGGCCTGGGCTAGCGATTGAGCGGGCGCAGAGGTGTCACGCGGCGAATATTGAAGTATTTGCAGTTGGTTTTGGTGATGCTCATCAAGACTTTCTGGCTCAGATAGCTTCATCGGCGGAGCAAGGTATTCTTGTGGATATGAAGCAGCTTGTTGAAGCATTTAGCACAATTGCGCAGGAAATTGTGGATCTGGAGGTTGAAACGTTGTCTGACGAGAGGCAATAAAGAGAAAAAAGATACTACCTATGTGGAGTTAATGCGCATGGATGAGCAACGCAGCAACTATTACGAGCTATTAGGGCTAAATCCTTCCGAACCCTGGAATGAAGAGATATTTAAGAAAGTCTTAAATGCGAAGCAGAAGCAGTGGAGCCGTGAAAGTATGGGGATTGGCCAGGATGCGCTCTCTGCGAGGCGTAACCTTGATCTCCTGCCAGAAATAAGGCAGGCAATGAACGATCCGCACATGAGAGCGCGACAGATGCAGAGGGCAAAGTCGGCACGAGGACAGGAGCGGCAGGAGCGTTTGATTGCCTTCGAGCAGGCTCTTGCTGAGAAAGAGAGCAAGGGCTATTTAGAGGAGGCTGAATTACAAGCCCTCGTGAGACAATTTCAGGACGTAGTGGGGGAAGACGAGATTATTGCTCAATTAAATGTCCCTCTCAAAGGGCGGCAAGAGGAAAAGTTGGAAGAGGTGCAGGAGGCGGATGGCGTAGTCTTCCAGGATATTGCCGAAAATCTGGCCCTGATACAAATTGAGAATCTCTATCAATTGCTTGGGCAATCTGCTAGCGCACCTCTCGCAACGTTATCACACGAGGCGGAACAGCTTTTTTATGAGATGATGCAGCGTCAACCGAAGACGGTTGAAGTGACAATAAAGATGAGACTGGCGGGCCATGCAAAAAGTATCTTCAGCGATAAGGTCCGTCAGCAAAAATATGATGCCTATCTTACCCAAATTTTCTCAGAGAGAGCAGCACGAGCTCCGCATATTTCTCTCACGCAAGAGACCCCATCGGCAGACACTAATACCATAGTTTCCGCTGACAGGAGTGGCTTAGCTCAATCCAATACCCCTTTTCAAAAGGAAACGCTGCAACGCCTGAAAGTCCAGAATCTGGGGCGTGTGCTACGCCTGACGTGGTCCTGGCCTGATAGCTGTAATGAGGTATGGATTTCTTATAGTAGTGATGAATGGCCACAACCAGAGTCGGGGATCGGCAGAACAATAAAAGTAACGCGTGCCTATTATGAGGATCGCGGGGGTCATTATGACCTCCAGGTGCCGCCGATACAACGCTACTTTCTTGTGGTTACGCCGATCCTATGGAGATCTGGTAAGGCGAGTACTGGTCCAGATGTACGAGTTGAAGCGTATCTTATGCCCCAGGCTACAATCAGCTATGAGATAAAGAATCCCCGTTTAGGTTTCAAAGATCGCACTTTTCATCTGTATATCACGCCGCCAGCTATTATTCCAACTCTCTTATTAGTCAGCAAAAGAAATGGACAACCTCTACACAAGGATGATGGTGAGCTGCTGCATCGTGAAACGGGACCCTTATATATATCTCTTGCTGAAACGATCATCAAATTGCCAGAGGCGCAATTCCCTGCGAATACCTTTGCCCGGCTTTTTTTAGAAGATGAGACGCTCTATTCGGTGATTATTATTTATCACCCACACGAGAAAAAGTTGAGACTCGGCAAATGATTAACATAATGCAGAAAATTACCTGCCCTTTCTGTTTTGAGCGTTTTTCAGCGGAAGAAGTGTGCTTTCGTTGCATTCAACCTACCGCTCGTTGTGCAGGTTGGGAAAACGATGCCATTTATGCTAAAAAGCGCCAGCTTCCTGTGACGAAGATGGGCCACGTTTTTGAGATAGACAGAAATTGCCAGGATACAAAAAAGATCGTTGCATTAGGCATTCCGCGCTCTGCGCTGTGTGATGTCTGTGATGTAGAAAGCTATACCCATGTCTGCCCTAAGTGTCATTTTGAGCTTTCTCATGACGTTGGTCAGGTGAAGCAACGCATTATAGCGGTGATAGGCGGGCGGGGAACCGGGAAAAGCCATTATATTGGTTCACTCATCTTTGCGCTGAAGGCCGATTTTCAGTAACAGCCTGATTGTCACACTTCTCTCTGATAGTACCCAACAGCGCTGGATGGAAGATTTTTATCTGCCTGTTTTTGAGAGAAAGACGGTCTTGCCAGGTACTTCGCCTGCGGCCACAGATGCGCGTGTACGTGTCCCCCTCATGGTCCGCTTGACTGCGCGGGAAAGTGAGTGGAAGCGGCGTCTACATGGTTTGCGAGATCATATTATAAATACAAGCATTTTTGACTCTGCCGGTGAGGATATGGCGGAAATCGGCACGCTTTCGGCTGAGAACAAAGCAATTGTACATGCTGATGGGCTTATTTTTATGATTGATCCCTTGCAGATTGAAAGTGTGCAGCAGCAGCTTAATGGCGTACGTGCTCCTGCTTTGGACCCTAGGACCCATCCTGATAACATGTTGGGGCGCTTGATAAAACTCTTTGAGACAGATGGGCATGTAAAGCCTGGCAATGGAAAGATATGTGTGCCCACTGCATTTGTGCTCTTTAAAGTAGATATGCTCGAAAATATAGTCTATAAAGGCTCGGCCTTTTTACGCCCAGCTATGCATGGAGCTGAACTCAATAGTACAGAGAGATTTGATTCAGTAAGCACCGAGGTTGCAGAGTTATCTGTCCGAAGCTGGCTGTTACCCAGTTTTTGCGATACGATAGAACATCGTTTTTCTTCGTGCATTTAGCTATTTTGGTGTTTCGGCGCTTGGCCGGCAATCGCACGTGCAGAGTCAGCTTGAAGTTGTTGAGCCACTGCGTGTTGAAGAACCTTTTTTGTGGCTCTTGAGTGAAATGGGTTTCGTCGAGATGTCGTTAGTCTGGGGAGTATGCAGCTATGGCTATTTTACAGCAATATTATACATCGTTTGTAAACCAGAATAATGGACGCGCAGGCTTTCAAGTGAAAGCTCTCTCGCCAGTATTTCCTCAGAAGTGCAAGATCTTTTGCATCTCGCGTTTGATTGTCTATCCGTATCCCCACAGGTTTCCCAGATCAGCGCGTGATTGCCAATCATCCGGTGGCGCTGCGCTATTATTATCACGACAATCAGGAATGTATTTTGCTCTGTAGCCAGTCGTGTGGAAGCGACGAGAATGGTTGTCCTGGTAACTTTTTTGCTCATAGTCTGGTAATGTCACCACGTAATTTTTGTTTATCAACCGCCAATACTCTACTGGCACAGTCCTTTTTTGCGGGAAGGAGCGTTCCTGAAATAAATACACTTTTGCGCCATTGCCAGAAACAAGTGCTGGTTCCTTCTAGTGCACTGCTGGAACAGATGTGGGCATTTCTGGATGGCGAGGGACGGCGGGCCGCTTTTAAACAACTTATCCTGTGCGGTAGTACATGCCAAAACAACAGGTCGTCGTATCATCATTCAGGACTCGGATGAACGTGTGGCATTATGGATTACGGCGGTGAGTTGTATGCTTTCCCACCTATCGACCTTTACTCAGCTTTTCAACCTATCACCACGATCCCTTCTCGATGCGTGGTTTTTAATTACCGGGACCAATGATCCCTCAAACTTCTCCGCCTCACCAGAGACAAGCATCTCTCATTTTATTCTCGATGGACAGAGTCTGCGCACAAGCGAGGTAGAGCGTTCAAGCTATGCAAATCTGGTTAGTGCTCTTTGCGATCCGCAAGCCTACCAGAAGGTATTGTTGCAGCACTTTCTTGAGGGTGAGAAGCGCTTCCCGTTGCCGAGTCGTCTCTGATGAAGGGCTGGAAATGTTCGCTATCTATAGTAGTCTGCGCGAAAAAAAGGGGCCAATCCCTTTGAACAATGCCTGGCTACCGACTATTCAAGTTGTGCTTTCAAGTTTCGAGCAGATGCTGCCTGATGAGCACGATGATGAGGATAAAGCAGAACTAAAGTTGTGGATGGAGATTTTGAACGAAGCGCGTGATGCAGCAACTAATCCAGAGATTCAGTAAATTATATGATCGTGTGCGCAATCTCTATCACAAGTATAAATTCCCTTTCAGAGAACATTCTAAAGAATGATCTAAAATATCATACAAGAATGTTAATCCAGGAGCAGGTTACTACAACCGCCGTGGCCTCGCTAGAGAGTTTACGTGAGACCTATGGAGAAGTGAGCTTGATAGATTGTGCGAATCGGCCTGAGTATGTAAAGTTGCTGGTCGCGCTAACCAGAGGAGCAACAGCGCGGCAAATGCAAGCGATCTGGAAAAATCTAGGGCCCTATCTCCAGGCCGGGCCAGCATACCAGGAGTTGTTCATAGATAGTCTCTTTCTCTGGGGAAAGCTTTGTGAGCAGAAATCGGCTGATGCAGAAAAATTACTGCTTGCGCTTAAATCTGGGATCGCTGGCCGTGAATTGAACTGGTTTCGCCTGCTTCTTCAGCCCAATAAACTCTCTCCCATCGTCATAACAAATTTTTATTGGCAATGTGTACAACCGCTTTCTCTGGAAGCGCGGTCAGAATATCGTACTATTGCCATGCAATTAGTACCTGGCCTGCTAGAGAATGAATTAATCTCAGATCTTGCACAGACTGCTCCACAGAAGCAAAGCATCGTGTTGCAACAATGGGTCAGCTATGGCAAACAGACTGCGCTGCTAAAGCCAGCAGTAGTAATAAGCAAAGGATTACCATATGTACAGCGCAACAAGCTCCACTGGCAGAAATTGGCGGCTGAATTACTCCTGAACAGCGAGGTCCTACCGTATCTGGGAGACTGGCAAGGGGTGCTGGTACGGGATCTCTTTGCAGATATCTCCTTGCAGCATTTTGTTGCTGAATATATCCCTCTTTATAAAGATTATAAAGGATATCCAGGCTTATCTGATCAGCAGCGGGCTATACTCACAGGTCTGGTCTCGCTTTCCACGCACCAGCTTGACGGAAGTAGCGTCCAGCAACTTCATCACTATATTAGCGGCCTGGAGAATAGTGATAAGTACTACGCAGAAGTGTGGGGTTTTCTTCAGCACTTCCTACTAACAGATATCACCGCCGAGCAACATCAGCAGATGGTTGCCGCCCTTTTCGTCGAGAAATATGAAAAATCATTCTGGCTATCTTACTGGAGCATTATCAGTACGAAGCTGACTCGCTTACAAACAAATGAGTTAGAATATGTATTGCGTCTCTTCTCCTATTGGTTTGCGCTCTCTCCTGACCAGTTTCTTCAGGCGGATCAGGCTTATGTAGTGCAGGAGTTCTTTCTAAAACTACCAGGACAATTACGTAATATCCAGGTACAGGAATTGCTAGATGCAGGCCGTGCTTTTGAAAATATGAGTAGTAAGGCGGCTAGCTATTCCTGGTACCCAGTTATGCAAGAGTTACTGGTAATCCGCAAGAAAAATATTGTAGAGAAGGGGCAGGAATTGATGCGTCTAATGCAGCAGCGTTTGCCGAATCAAAAGGCAAACACGAGCGAAGCAGAGCAAGCGCTAGCAGCGGGAATTGAGCGTCTCCTACGAAAAGGGCAGATTGCCGAAATCTCATATGCAAGACTTGCTTGCTATCTACCGCCTGCACCCTCAAGAAATTTTCTGGAATATGTATCGAGAGCGCCTGTTTGCAATCGTGCGCACAAATGACGGTGAGCACATTTTGGAAATTTTCGCCTTCTGGTTTGACAGAGCATTTCATATCTTGAACCAGGACCCTTATATTGCCCAGGCTTTTATGATCAGGCTCATTCCCATGCTTGAAGTCGCCAGGAAAGAGCAAGAAAGCCATATGCGCAAAATAGGTCATTTCCTTATTTCAAACTATAAGAAAGGGCAAGCACGGCTCGATTGCTGGTACCCTCTTGTACACACATTTTTTTATTTTGAAGGGAAAAAGTGACGTATTCGTAGGCGTGATTTAGTGAAATGAGAGAAGAGCAGTGCAGCAAAAGCGTCGTGAATTGTATCGGCCAACCCAGAAAGCATTTATTTTCGAGCAGGGATGGAATCTTATGCTCCAGAAATTTCTGTCTTATAAGACATGCAGCAATGCAGAGTGGAGCGTGGTGCTTCGGTCTCATGTTCTCGCTTTTTCAAGTGCCTGATATCCTCAAGCTTATCACGCTCATTCCCGCGCTGCTCTTTGGCCTCCTGGGTTTTGCACTCTCATTTGTGATCTTCCTGTTTGCCCTGCTATTCCTGACCATCTGTAGTCTTTCATTGCTGCTAGCGATGTGTGGTGCAGGTATAGCAATCTTCCTTCTCACGTTTTCTTCATGGCTCTTTGCGCGATTCTTTGGCATTCATTATCGCTGCCCTAATACATATTGTTACAGTGAAATGCATCTTCCTCTATTTATTTGTGGAGATTGCAACCGACGCCACGCGTTTTTACAGCCCAATGTCTATGGCGTCTGGTTCCAGCGTTGCGTCTGTGGGAAGAAATTACCAACACTTGATTGGCTAGGGCGAGCAAAGCTAGATCGCTATTGCGTCTCCTGTGAAGCACCGCTTGATAAAGAGATTGGACGAGGTACAAATATAGATATTCCCATCATTGGAGGACCAGCGGCTGGGAAAACAACCTATCTTGTGGCAGCTACTGCGTCGCTTCAAGTATTAAATCAAGGTTCAACGTCTGATTATCATATTGCTTTTACCAATCTCTATCATCAAAACAATTTTGAGGGGAGCTTGCAACAGCTACAGAGCGGACGGAAACTGGCTAAAACAGCAGAAGAGGCACCTCATGGGTATACCCTTAAGATTCAGAAGGTGGGTACCCGTGTACCCAAATTGCTCTTCTTTTATGATGCCGCTGGTGAAGCATTTCACTCACGCAGTAAAATGTTCTGGCATTCCTATTATAAGTACATTCGTGGCATGATCTTTGTGATTGATCTGTATGCTATTCCACAACTGAAGCGCATGTATTATCAATCGGGTGGATCCTGTCTCCAGGTAGTTTAGATGTAGAACAGTATCGGTCATCGCCTTGTGCAAATTATGGAGACCTATCATGGGGTGCAGAAGTCCAGAGCATTTAAGATCCCGATTGCCGTGGTGGTAACGAAAGTTGATATCCTGGGATTAGAGAATGAACTGGGTGCTGCTGCTATTCAGCAGTGGATAAGTACCTCTGTTGCCCCTTGTTCCGAAGAAGAGGCATCGCACCAGGTTGTACGCGAGTTTCCTCTACAATTATGGTTTGAATAATTTTGTTGAGCAATTGGAGCAACGTTTCGCTACAGTGTGTTACTTTTCTTGTTCTTCTCTGGGGCACTGAGCCGGATCAAGTCTGGCTATCGTTTTCAAGCCTCTGCGTGTCTTTGAGCCGCTCCAATGGTTATTACCGGCAATGGCGTAATAAAGCCTTAAACATGCAAACTGAAGAGTAGATTATCTATCGATGTGGCACCTGGTTGGGTCTGTTGCGCTTTCCTTGTGACTGGTGTCAGTTTTCTCCACCTGGTGCAATGTCTCTGAGAGTATTATTTTGCCTGGAACGTAGTTATATATTGTCAGGTGTTAGCATGACTAGAGAAGGCAAGGTCATCTCTTTTGGTGAATCTCATATCGTCCAAGATTGCTAATATGTATATCTCTTTGTGCTACAATGCATAGACAGTAGTCAAAGACCGAAATATGAGATAGAAAAGATAGGTTGTTTTGTCAGGAGTAAGGGTATATGTTATTGACAGATGCAAATGTGTGCATTCGGCGCGCTCGACCAGATGAAGCTGAGGCACTGAATGCATTAATTATGCGCTCGAAAGCATATTGGGGGTATGAGGAATGGTTTCTTGCTGCTTGCCGTCCTCTCTTGCTGATTACTCCTGAAGATATTGCGCGTGAGCCGGTCTATTGCGCCTCGGTCAGGGCTACGCTTGCCGGAGTCTTACATTTGAAAATACTCAATCATGGTGAGGTTGATCTGGATCATCTTTTTGTCGAGCCTGCTTTCATTGGGCATGGTATTGGCGGGTTGTTGTGGAGGCATGCTGTGGATTGTGCCAGAGAGCTGGGAGCGGATGGGCTGGTTCTGAGTGCTGATCCCCATGCCCGGCCCTTTTATGAGCGCATGGGAGCAGTTGTGATTGGCGAAGAGATTTCTCCAATTTTTGCCGGACGGACAATACCGCATATGCGCTATAGTATCACCAGGGAGGTGAATTGAGCCGTATAACAATAAACTAGAAAAAACATGAAAAATGTATTGTATTGATTTCATTACACGCTTCAGCTATACTATAACTCTGTGACTACCACTAATCGGGCAAGACCTCCATCGAAGGAACATTTCGTGTATCGCAAAGATCGCGTTCTTGAGGCGTTGCGTTCTCTGTGTGCTCAACAGTCGACACGACGAAGTAGAGTACGCCGCCATGCTGGCTTCAGTGCCGAAGAAGTTGCAGCGATAATTGATATTGACCGTACAAATGCTAGCCGGGATCTGAATCTTCTCGCACAAGAGGGGATTGTCGAACGTATTCCTGGACGGCCTGTACTCTTCATATTGAAAGCACCGCTGCAAAATACCGGTTCTCAAGTGCAAAATATCGGCCCTCCAGAGGAGAATCAGCAGAATCACGAGAGGCGCTCAGGAAATGGCACTCTCGCGCTTGTGGCCCAAAAAACGGAGTCCGCTACAACTATCTCTGCCTCGATTTAATCGGGAGTTATTGTTACCAGTTTTGAAACATTAATTGGACATAATGATGGGCTGAAAATAGCGGTGCAGCAAGCAAAAGCGGCGATCCTCTATCCGCCGCGTGGCCTGCATACGCTTCTCTCTGGCCCCAGTGGCGTTAGTAAGACCACGATAGCTCGTTTGATGCACGCATTTGCCATAGAGCAAAAAGCCCTGGCGGCTGATGCCCCTTTTATCAGCTTTAATTGTGCGGATTATGCCGGAAACACGCAGCTCTTGCTTGTTCACCTGTTTGGAGCTGTACGTGAAAATCTGGCTGAGGGAGAGATTGAGCGCAAGGGTCTGGTTGAGCAAGCGCATCGAGGTGTGCTTTTTCTGGATGAGGTGCAGCGTCTCCCGCCAGAAGGGCAGGAGATGCTGTTTTATCTCATGGATCATGACCGTTTCCGGCGTCTTGGCGATGTCCAGGAGCGACGTTCCTCTCTGCTTTTGCTGGCCGCGACGACTGAAGACCCGTATACCGCGCTCTTGCCGGCGTTTCGGCGACGTTTTCCCATGTTAATTACCTTGCCGGGATTAGAAGAGCGCCCATTGAATGAGCGCTATGAGCTGTTACGCGCTTTTTTTACCACCGAATGTTCTACAATAGGCACAAATATTCATATAGCCCCCCAGGCGTTACGTGCTCTTTTACTGTATGACTGTCCGGGAAACATTAGTCAGTTGCGTACAGATGTGCAACTTGTCTGTGCACGGGCGTATCTTGATTATCATACAACCAAGCAGACAGAGCTCCAGATACGAATGGATACGCTGCCGGAATATATCTATCGTGGCCTCTTGCGGACGGCAGAACTTCAGCGAGCGCTAGCTCCGGTTCAGCATCTTTTACAGGCAACGCATATCTTTACTCCGACAGGCCTTAGCCTGAATAGTGTCCCTGAATCAACGCGGAATTTTTATGAATTGCTGACAGATGAATTGATGTCGTTGCGCAATAGTGGCTTGCCAGAGCATGAAATCAACAAAGTATTGCAGTTAGACATTCAGCGCTATTTTCAGTATTACGCGGATACTGTTGCGCGGGAAAGTTCACTCACAGGATCGAGTCTCGTCGACGAGCGCATCTTGCTGTCGGCACAATTTATCATTCAGCTTGCCGAAGAACATTTGCAACGCACATTTTCGCCGAAACTGGCCCTCGTCTTATCTCTGCATCTTTCAAGTGCTCTAGAGTACGCGGTACATGGTCGCCAGTTGATGATGTCGATGGTAGAATCCGTGCAGCAGACCTATCCAAAAGAATATGCAGTAGCCCGACTGGCGCTGGAGCATGTGCATACGAAGTTAAAGGTCGTCTTGCCAGAGAGCGAAGCAGATGTGATAGCTGTGCTATTTGCCCATGCGGACATCCTTTTGAATAGTAAGCAGATTGCGGTTGGCATTGTGATTGCTGCGCATGGACGTGGAGTAGCGGCGGGTCTGGCGGAGCTGGCAAATACGTTAATGGGCGTAAATGCGATTTCCTGGGTTGAGCTCCCGCTGGACCAACCTGCTGAAGAATTATTGGCCCAGGTAGAGCAGAGCGTCTATAGTGCAGACCAGGGCTGTGGTGTATTGCTACTCGTCGATTTTACCTCATTGCTTTCGTTAGAAGAGAGAATAAAGCAGCGTACGGGAATCCAGGTGCGGGCCGTGGCCGGAGTTTGTGGACCTCTGGTAGTGGATGCGCTACGGCGAGCGCAGCGTTCAGAGGAGATCGAACTGGACCAGATTGCAACAGACCTGGCCCTGTTTCGTTCTACGAACGAGCTGTATACAGCCAGGGGGGGTGGGTATTCTTCGTTTGCGCTGCTGAAAGAGCCGCTGCTTTCTTCTGCCCCTACATCGAAGGTACCACGTGTATTGTTATCGATCTGCCTGACTGGTTACGGCAGTGCCACAAAGATAGCGGAACTGCTTGAAGAGCGCCTGCCTGATCTGCCGCAACGCAACGTGGAGATCATGTGTATGGACGTCAGCCTATCAGAGAAAGACGAAGATGAGGTGCAGCGTCTTGTCGGTGGCCGCCAGGTCATTGCTGTAGTAGGAACGGTGAATCCCCACCTGGAGGGATATCCTTTTATTGCCCTTTCCGATATTCTTTTTCGCGATGGGCTGACCCGATTGCGCATGTTTCTGGGGGAGACTCTTATCGACCCGGCCTTTTTGAGTCCAGGGCTACAAACACCACAGGACTATCCATTGATGACGCCGCGAGCAGATCTCTTACGCGAGCTCTCGCATAGCTTGAGCCAGCGCCTGCTCTTTCTTAATCCAGTACGGGCCTTGCCGCTAATCGAGCAGACCATCGAACAGATTGAGCAGGAAGTGGGAGAGACATTTGATATCGATGTGCTGGCTGGATTGTTGTTGCATCTGATCTGTGTGCTGGAACAGGGAAGTGACGCCGTAAGAGCGATTCATGAGAAGATACGGATATGTGTACAACGGAGATATGGCAAAGAGTTGGAGATCTGTTTGAGGGCCTGGAACAGATTAAGCAAGCAGATTGGACGTCCTCTCCCTGAGGATGAAGCATACAATATTGTTGGTATCCTTAAACAGATGGATATCTTTACCTCTGATGAAAATTAGCGTTGTGTAGTAATAGATGTCTAAGAAGAATATATGCTTATGGTATTGCTAAATCTTTTAGTTTTTGTATAAGCTTGTATAAATCTGCATGAAGCTACATAAATATGTACGAACTTGTGTGCTATAGTGTCACTTTGTGTGCTAAGTGTGTAGTGTAGAGAGTCCATCTGTGTAGCACCAAAACTTCAAATGGTATGGTTATACTGTTGAGCAGAGCGTGGTCTGAGAATAAGAGAGAGGATGCCAGGGCGGGTATTTCTGTGAACACGTTGCAACTTACCAGAGAAGGCATATTCAGGAAAATCATGATACGAGTGTTAATTGTATGTAGTTGGGGTATGTCCACCAGCTTGCTAGTAGAAAGTATGCAGGAAGTAGCCCAGGCAAAAGGGTATGCATTATCAGTAGAGGCGCTGGGTGCGGGAGAATATATGACGAAGATAGATGAGTGTGACGTAGTGCTAATCGCGCCTCAAATTCGGCATTTACGCAAGGGAATTGAGAAACTGGCAGCTTCACTGAAGAAGCCAGTGGCCTGTATTGAGCCATTCCACTATGCGATAATGGATGGCCAGGCAGTGCTTGAACAAGTAGTAAGGATGGTTTCTCCTATCGAAGAGTGAAGGAGATGGGCAAGATGAGCAATCTTGTAGAGAGAAGTAGTACCTGGTTTGAGCGCTACCTTGTCCCCCCACTTGGCGCATTAGCCAGCAATATCTACTTGCAGGCGGTGCGGGATGCCTTTGTTATTTTTACCCTTCCACTCATTATTGCAGGGAGCGTCTTTCTCATTATCGCAAATCCGCCCCCTATCTTTGGTCTGGACAGCTTACTTCGTCCCTACCAGGCATTTATTCTGGTCCCCTATGAGCTTTCATTTGGACTTATGGCTGTATTTCTCACCTTTGGCGTGGCCTATAGCATCTCGCAGTATCGGCGTACAGAAGCGGTGCAACCCGGAATTCTCGCGATAGTGCTTTTTCTTGTTGCCTCGGTGCCGGTGAAAGATCTGGGGACCTTGCAATTGGGAGAGATATTGCCGTATCTGGGTGGGCAAGGACTGCTGGTAGGAATTCTATTTGGCATTCTCTCTGCGGAAGTCGTAGGCTGGTTTCGCAAATCGCGTTTTACGATTCGGCTCCCCAAGACCGTACCACCGAATGTGAAACGCTCATTTGAAGCCCTGGTTCCAACCTTGTTGCTATTGACGCTTGTCTGGTTGTTAGAATGGTTTATCAGCTCCCATACCTTTGTCAATACGGATGGAAAGATTCAGCAATACACGCTACCGATTCTGCTGATGGATGTTTTTAAACCATTGGTCTTTGTGCAGGATAGCTATCCTGCAGCCGTGTTAGAGATCGTCTTGATGATGTTGCTCTGGTCGGTAGGTATTCATGGCATGAATGTCGTCACCGCAATCGCAGCCCCATTCTGGTTTACTACATTAGCGGCCAATGCAAGCGGCGGACATGGCATCGTCACTGAGCCGTTTTTTCACATTTTTGCACACCTGGGCGGCTCAGGTGCGACCTGGCCCCTCGTCATCTATATGTTGCGTTCACGCTCGGCACAGCTAAGGGCTGTAGGGAAAGTAGCACTGGGACCGGCGATCTTTAATATTAATGAGCCAGTAACATTTGGTGTCCCGATGGTCTTAAATCCCATTATGATGATTCCTTTTGTGCTGGTACCTGTCTTGATTGTCACAATAAACTACATCGTATTTACAATAGGGTTGGTGCATGTACCAATCGTGATTCAGCCTTTTACCGTTCCTGTGGGCCTGAGCGGATTTATCGCCACGGGGGGCGACTTGCGAGGAAGTGTCTTGCAATTTTTTGATCTGGCAGTCTCGGCGCTCTGCTATTATCCCTTTTTTAAAGCCTGGGAGCGAATCCTCGTCGCACGGGAAGTGACAGCGAGTCAGCAGCAGGAGGCAAAGGAGAAAGAGGCCGAACTGCTTCTGGTCCAGCGCTCTGGTCGTTAGAAGCAAGTACAGGCAGAGGTGGAATGTGCCAGGAAATGCGGAGTTCCAGGCGCATTCTCTACCCTGATCTCTTTGTAAAGAGCGTATTTAGACTTTTTGAGGCGGCAACTCTTCCCCTTTTGGTTTGAGAGCGGCCTGGCGGAACTGCCAGTCGTGCTCAAAGAGATCGAAGAAGACCTCTTTCCGGGGATGCTCGGCAATAAATGCCTCGTTGAGTTTGACGCCGAGGCCCGGAGCAGTTGGTAGCGGGAAGCAGCCATCTGCCGCATCCACCGTGGGAGCACCCTCTATGGCATCTTTGACCCAGGCGTCGGCAAAGTCGTTGAAGTGTTCCTGAATTTTGAAGTTTGGCGTTGAGGCGGCAAGATGAATAGCCGCCGCAGTGCCGACAGGCCCGCAGACGTTATGGGGAGCCATTAGCATATAATACGCATCGGCCCAGGCGGCCAGTTTTTTTGTGGCCAGCAGACCGCCATAGTGGGTGATATCCGCCTGAATAATATCGGCAGCCTGGAGCTCGAATAATTCACGGAACTCATACGCAGTATGTAAACGTTCGCCAGTGGCGATGGGAATACCGAGAGGCGCGGCTGCATCACTGACCTTTTTGAGCACTGCTAGATTCTCAGGTGGTACTGGCTCCTCGAACCAGCCAGGCTCAAAGGGGGCAAGATCTTTCATTAAGGAGAGCGCGGTTGAAGCGCTGAAGCGGCCATGCATCTCGACGAAAATATCGATGTCGGGACCGATAGCAGAACGGACTGCTTCAATAAGTTGAATTGAGTTATGGCGTTCTTTGCGCTCCATCTCATAGAAGCCCGCGCCAAAGGGATCAACTTTCATCGCACGATAGCCACGGGCCTTTACGCGCTGAGCGGCGGCTGCAAACTCTTCAGGAGAGCGCTCTACCGTATACCAGCCATTCGCATAGGCAGGGATGCGCTCGCGCACCGCACCACCGAGCAACTGATAGACAGGAACACCAAGCGCCTGGCCGAGAATATCCCAGCAAGCCATTTCAATCACGGCAATCGCAGACATCATAATCTCACTGGGCCGCGCAAAATCCCGCCGAAACATACGCTGCACCAGATCTTCAATTTTGCGAGGATCTGAGCCCAGAATATGATTTTTGCTGGCCTCTTCCAGATAGCCTAACAGAGAATCGGTATGATTTACCATGCGTACTTCGCCGAGGCCGCGCAGACCTTCGTCGGTCTCAACGGTAACAAAGGTTAAATTGCGCCAGGGTGTCCCCATCACCAGGGGTTTTACCGCAGTAATTTTCATAATAAATTTTCCTTGCTATCCTATAGAAAGAACAATGCTATTCTACACAAAGAACAATTTTTGTGGCCGAGACCTGGCCAGAGACCAGTTCAGCAAAAGAAGCAGCGCCAGCGGAAAGTGGGCGCTCTTCTAGCCAGCCGAAGGGAGCTGGCATAATATCCTGAGAGAGGAGCGAGAAGGCGTCGGCAAAATCGGATTCGTCATAGGCGAAGCTACCTCTCAAAGAAATTTCCTGGCGTACAAGATAATTCGCCGCCAGAGGCGAAGTTTCAGCGTGCAGACCGATGAAGACGACCTGGCCGCCGGGAACAACAGCTTAAATCGCCTGAGCGCGTGTCGCATCCATACCTACTGCGTCAATCACAGCATCTACACCGCCCGGTGTTGCCTGTTTGAGTGTAGCAAGCAGATCTTGTTCGCCAGAATGAATGGTCTTCCACGCACCGCATTGTTGGGCTACAGCCAGGCGTGAGGCTGAGATATCGCTGACAGAGACGCGCTCAATACCCATAGCGCGCGTGCTGCAAGCAGGCAGAAAAGACCGATAGGGCCAGCGCCAATAATGAGCAGGCTTTGCCCCGCTTGAGCTTGAGCGAGTTTCACTGCACGAACAGAGCAGGCGAGAGGCTCGGTCAGCGATGCAGTTGTTTCCGAAAGCGTGTCAGGGAGGATGAAGCATTGTTTGGCGGGAACGGCGACGTATTGGGCGAAGGCTCCGGGAAGATTCACCCCGACAAGCTGGCGCTTCCGACAGAGATTTGTGTGGCCTGCCAGACAACGATCACAGGTACCGCAGACGATAAGCGGATTAAACGTCACGCGTTCATCTGCATGGGCTGTAGTGCCGTCAGCATAAGTTGCCTGGTTAGCTTGAATAATGCGTCCAGCAGCCTCGTGTCCCATAATAAGCGGTGGCTTGCGCAAACTGTTCTGACCCAGATAGCCGCTTAGTTCTGAACCGCAGATACCAGCGGCCTTGACAGCGATCAACACCTCACCTGGGTGAAGTATGGGAATAGGAGTGGGCTGAATCTCCATCTGGCGTGGCCCTAGCCAGACAAGCGTCTCCATCTGCTTTTCTTCGCTCATCTTAGTAGTATCCTCCTTTATTTTAAGACACATACTATTTTAAACGTATTCTTTATGCTCTAGATCAATCAATCCCGATTAAAATATCTGGCGCTTATCCCATTTTATCATTTAATCCTTAGCTGTTTTCTTCTACCATTCCTTTTAGAAAACAAGTGCTTGAAACAAATCGGCTTGTTGAAACGTGAATAGTGGGAATACGACTAGATTAAAGAAGGGCATCCAGCCTTATTTCACAGGGGGGATGCTCTTTCCTATTGTTGGAAAAGTGTTCTATTGAGGGAGAGTGAGCAATGGAGACGCGTCAATTTGGGCAGACGGATATGCAGGTAAGCGTGCTGGGGTTTGGAGGATCTGAGATCAGAGGGCATTCACTGGCCGATGTGGAGCAGTTGTTGGGGAGCGCACTGGATGCGGGTTTAAATGTTATTGACACGGCAGAATGTTATGGGGATAGCGAGGATCTGATCGGAAGAGCCGTCTCTGCACGCCGTAGTGAATATTATCTATTTACAAAATGCGGGCATGCCGTTGGCGAAGATTTGCCGGACTTTGCCGACTGGGACCCGCGTCTGCTAGAGGCAAGCATTGAGCGCAGTCTACGGCGGTTGCGTACAGATCACGTCGATCTGCTCCAGTTGCATACCTGTTCGCTGGATGTGCTCAGACAGGGGGACGTGATTAAGGTTTTAGAGAAGGCGAAGCGGGAGGGGAAGACGCGCTATATCGGGTATAGCGGAAGCAATGAGAACGCTCGCTATGCTATTCGGACGGGCGTTTTTGATACTCTGCAAACTAGCATCAATATTGCGGATCAGCAGGGCATCGATTTCACGATTCCGATGGCGATTGAGCGCAAGATGGGCATTATTGCCAAACGTCCTATCGCTAATGCCGCCTGGCTTGATCCCAATCTCTCCAGGAGTGCTTATGGCTATCCCTACTGGGAACGCTTGCAGAGACTGGACTATGACTTTTTGCAGGAAGATGCTGCTAGTACGATTGGTACCGCATTGCGCTTTACGCTGAGCATTCCAGGGGTAGACACCGCAATTGTAGGAACCGCACACCCTGAACGCTACCCTCAAAATGCGGCTCTGGTTGCTGCCGGGAATCTTCCGGATGAAGAATATCAGGCGATCCGTGCTCAGTGGGAGCAGCGAGCGGACCAACATTGGCTTGGGCAGGAATAAAAAATTGAATATCCTGTCTCCTGGAGTAAGATAGGAGACAGGATATTTTTATGCGAAAAATCCCAGCAGTCTGGCGTATACCTTAAACTAGACTATTACCTTTTCTAGCAAGCATTCGATCTGTTTGACTTGTTCTAAAACAGCAATCTTCTCGCTTTCGAGGGACGCAGCAGCGATGGCGTGGGCGGCAATCTTTGTAGCCATAGAGGCAAGTGCCTCCTGATGTCCTTGTCTATTGAGCAAAATAGCGACTTCCGCAATACATGTGAGGGAGTGGAAGAGGGCCTCTATTACACGAATATTGCCTGCTGCATAGAAGCTAATCTCTTTAAAGACCTCCAGATATTCCGAAAAGTCCGGTTGGCGCACATGCAAGATACTTGTCTGGCTGGCAAAGCGTAGTGTAGTCGGAGATGGGGGGACGCGAATGCAGCGCTCAAAGACAGCCTGAAGATAATTTATGCAGAGAATACCGGTAGTTGGATCGTTAATGGCGGGAGAGAGCGCCCTGAGAGAGATGTCTGCCAATTGACGGATGCCGAAACGCGGATCTTGCGCAATATCGCGCTCACGCTCAACATAAATACTATGACGTAGTGCCCTTTGATAGATCTCGTCCGCCTTCTCCGCTGGCCAGACCTCAGCGATGACTGTCTCCTCTGTCACAAAATCGCCTGGACAGATAAGCAGGTGAACGTGGACTCCTGGTTGCATAATATCCTTTAGCATGTGAGAAAGTTCTATCCGCTGGATATAGCCAGTACGAAGTGAATAAATCGTGGCTGGCTTTGTGACACGTGTACTACTTAGAGATTGGATGAGTCCAGAAACTTCCCCTTCGTCATTTTCCCAGGTAGGATATTGCTGGTCAATGGCTTGAAATGTTTGGGTGGCAAGATGTGCGGCGATATCCGAGACCTGAATGATGCGTCCGATATGATGGATAAAGATAAGCAGCAGGGCGAGACCGAGAAAGCCGAGGACGAGAGCTATGGTAATGCTAAGAGTAGGAATGAAACTGGGGCCTTGTTGATCAGCATCGTGAATGGTCGTGAGGATGATTAGCGAATAAGCAAAAATAGCAAAGAAGCCACCTGCGACAGCCTGCGTAACGCGATCTTGCAGAAATCCGCGCAGGGCGCGGGGCGTGTACTGACTCGAAACAAGCTGAAGAACAACAATCGTAATCGAAAAGGCTAGGCCTGCTACCGTTACCAGTGAGCCTGCAATAGTTGAGAGAATAGTGCTTGCCTCTGCTGAACCACCACTAAAGACAAACCTCTGATCGAGGTGAGGAAAATGTTGATCGATCGCGAGAAAGATAAAGGCAAGAAGAGGTCCAAGCAAAGAAACGAATCCAGGGAGAAACCAGAAGGTGTTGAGCAGGTTTCGCCAGTGGTTTTGCATCTGCTTCTCAAATGAATGAAACATTATTCTTATTGCAGTATCCTCAAAACGGACCACAGAAAGCCACAACCATCGCTCAGCTTACCAGCACCCTCTAGTTACAGAAAGTATACCACGTAAGGCCAAAGAGGTCTAGTGAATTGGGCATTAGGGCATTAGGGGCCTTTGATTGTGCACAAAAACACCATGACCGACCAGACTTCCCGGCGCACCCATTGAAAATATGATGTCTCCTAATCTCCTTAGAATTATACAACAAAGCAGATTTAAGCACAAGAAAGAAGAGAGATGAAAAATGTGCTGCATAATATTGAGGAAACCTTGAGAGGTTTTCTCGTTCCTGGCATTTTTTTTTGACCTCTTTTGCTGTACAGTAGAACAAGTAGAAGTTTTCTGCTACATATTGGCTTGAAGGTCTTTCTCATGCGTTATCCAGAAAAAAACTGAGTTGCTTAAAAAGCAATAGCATAGCCAATTTTTGAGGGAGAACATCAGCTTCCTGTTTAAAGCAATGGTGCTTTTGTATAGAGGAATATACAAATGTACATCCTGACGATAGGCCATATGGAAAAGAGGGAATGCAATGAATTCAGCACTTCTTGATTTTATTGCTATTGTAGCCACAATTGTGGCCTTTGCTCTACTGATCGCATTCTGCGAAGGATGTGAACGTCTCTAAAAGGTTTTTAAAGGAAGGAAGGAAAGAGATGAATACGCCGTTGGAATATATCCTGGTGGGAATTGTGACCTTGTTACTCACCATTTATCTTATTGTTGCTCTGCTTGCTCCGGAGCGTTTTTAGCAGTGTGCTTTTTTCTTCATTGAGGTACCTTTCTCATGCCAATTACCCTCAATAGTTTTTTGCAGATTTTGTTATATCTGGTGTTAGTTGCCTTGATTACCAAGCCGCTTGGTCTCTATCTGACTAATGTCTTTAGTGGTGAGCGCAACTGGTTGACGCCGGTGCTGAGGCCAGTTGAGCGCTTCTTTTATCGCCTCTCTGGTGTGAACGCAGAAGAAGAGCAGAACTGGCTGCAATATACGATTGCCATGCTCATTTTTAGCGCCATTGGCGTGCTTTTTACCTACATCATTCTGGAGACGCAACAATGGCATGGCTCGTTCTTTAATCCACAAGGTTTTCCCAATCTAGAGGGCGGACTGGCCTGGAACACGGCGGTCAGTTTTACCACGAATACGAACTGGCAAAACTACGCAGGAGAGCAGACCATGAGCTATCTTTCACAGATGCTCGGCCTGGTCTTTCATAACTTTGCCTCGGCTGCAACCGGTATTGTTCTGGCCGTCGCGGTGATTCGTGGCCTGACGCGGCGGAATGCGCAACATCTCGGCAATTTCTGGGTAGATTTTACACGTTGCGTGCTGTATATTCTGCTGCCTATCTCGATTATTGGTGCGCTCTTCTTTGTATGGCAAGGGATGCCGCAGAACTTTCTCTCGTATATTACTATTCATACACTGGATGGACATACCCAGGTCATCGCTCAAGGTCCCGTTGCTTCTCAGGAGTTTATTAAGGATTTCGGTACCAATGGGGGTGGATTTTTCAACACGAACTCTGCCCATCCGTATGAGAATCCCAATGCGTTTACCAACTTGATTATCCTGCTCTCAATCCTGTCGATTCCGGCGGCCCTGTTCTACATGTTCGGCAAAATGGCTGGCGATACCCGCCAGGGCTGGGTTTTGTGGATCGCCTCAGTCGTACTCTTGACGATAGGCATTTTTACCGCGCTCACCTCCGAGCAGATTGGCAATCCGCTCTTTCCGAATACAATTACCCAGGCGGCAACAGCGACGCAATCGGGGGGAAATATGGAAGGGAAAGAGGTCCGCTTTGGTATTACCGATTCGGCGCTCTTTGCAACCGTTACGACTGTTACCTCTTGTGGCGCGGTGAATAGTGCGCATGATAGCTATACGCCAATTGGCGGACTGGTGCCTCTGACAGATATTGCTCTGGGTGAGATCGTCTTTGGTGGTGTTGGCTCAGGCCATTATGGCATGGTCGTCTTTGCTATCCTCTCTGTCTTTATTGCCGGGCTGATGGTTGGGCGCACGCCGGAGTATCTGGGTAAGAAGATAGAACGCAAAGAGATCATGATGGCGGCACTGGCGATTCTGATTCTGCCTGCCTCGATACTGGGATTTACGGCTGTTGCCATTGTGCTCCCGCAAGGACTCAGCTCGATTCTGAATGCCGGGCCGCATGGTCTCTCAGAAGTTCTTTATGCTTATACCTCAGCGAATGGGAATAATGGCTCTGCCTTTGCGGGATTAAACGGCAACACTCCTTACTATAACTGGACGTTAGGGGCTGCGATGCTCATTGGACGGTTTGCCTTCCTTATCCCAATCATGGCGCTGGCCGGGTCATTGGTAAAGAAGAGAGTCGTGCCTGCCGGTCTAGGGACGTTCCCCACAACTGGAACACTCTTTGTCGCGCTCTTGATTGGCATCATTGTGATTGTGGGTGCTCTGACCTACTTCCCAGCGTATTCCCTGGGTCCGATTGTTGAGCATTTGCTGATGTATTCGGGGAAAACGTTCTAACATGGCCTGGACTTAACATCATTGAGAGTGGTGAATGGCAGTCCGTATCGCTAAGAAGGTATGCTGAAGATGAGTACCAACTCAATTGAAGAGCACGATGTGAAGAGTACACGCAAAGGCGAGCTCTCCATCTTCGATGCAAAGATCATTCGCCAGGCGACCATTGACTCGTTTAAAAAGCTCGATCCGCGCTGGCAGTTGAAAAATCCGGTGATGTTTGTCGTCGAAGTTGGCAGTGCCGTCACAACCATCGAGTTTCTGCGCCTCTGGTTGTTGACGCAGCCTACAAAAGGCTTCACACGTGCGGATCTGACGAGCGAGACAATTTTTGTGTTGGGGGTAACGATCTGGCTCTGGTTCACGGTCTTATTCGCGAACTTCGCCGAGGCGATGGCCGAGGGGCGCGGTAAAGCTCAGGCTGATACGTTGCGTAAGGCGCGTACTACGACATTGGCCAGGCGTCTGTTGAGTCGAGACAGAAACGGAACGATTGAAGAGGTACCCGCTCCCCAGTTGCGCAAGGGCGACCTGGTGCTGGTGGAAGCGGGAAATGTCATTCCCAGTGATGGCGAGATCGTCGAGGGCGTCGCCTCCGTTGATGAGTCGGCGATCACGGGAGAGTCGGCCCCGGTGATTCGCGAGAGCGGCGGTGACCGCAGCGCGGTCACGGGCGGGACGACGGTGCTCTCTGACTGGATCATCGTGCAGATCAGCGCTAATCCTGGTGAGACTTTTCTGGATCGGATGATTGCGCTGGTAGAGGGAGCAGCACGCCAGAAGACTCCGAACGAGATCGCGCTGAATATTCTCTTGGCGAGTCTGACCATTATATTCGTCCTGGTCTGCGTCTCACTTGAGCCTTTTGCCATCTATTCAGGACAGGCTGTCTCGATCACGACCTTGATTGCCCTGCTGGTCTGCTTGATTCCAACGACCATCGGCGGCTTGCTCTCGGCAATTGGTATTGCGGGCATGGATCGCATGGTACAACGGAATGTGCTGGCGATGAGTGGTCGCGCGGTTGAGGCTGCGGGTGACGTTGATGTGTTGTTACTGGATAAGACCGGAACGATCACGTTGGGCAATCGTCGTGCCAGTCGTTTCGTACCTCTGGCTGGCGTGGATGAGAAAGATCTGGCACGGGCTGCAATGCTCTCCAGTCTCTCGGATGAGACTCCTGAGGGGCGTTCGGTTGTGGAGCTTGCTCGTGAGCGCTATGGCCTACAGCCAGAGACTCAGGTGGCGGCAATCTTTGTGCCTTTCACTGCCCAGACACGTATGAGCGGTGTGGATCTGGATAGTGAAAGTAGCGGTGGTGGCACGGCAACGGCGGTGCATTCTATCCGCAAAGGCGCTTCGGACTCAGTGATTAGTTATGTGACGCAATTGGGTGGGGCCAGTAGTCAGGAGCTCAAAGATCTGGTGGAGGGCATTGCCCGCGCCGGTAGTACGCCGCTAGTGGTGGCAGAGACTGGCAATGGCAGCGGCACACGTCTGTTGGGTGTGATTGAGTTGAAAGATATTGTGAAGTCGGGTATGCGTGAGCGCTTCGATCAGATGCGTAAAATGGGTATCCGCACGATCATGATTACCGGTGACAATCCTCTGACGGCTGCGGCCATTGCTAAAGAGGCGGGCGTTGATGATTTTCTGGCGCAAGCCACGCCAGAAACCAAGATGAAATTGATTAAAGAGCAACAGGTTGGTGGCCGCCTGGTGGCAATGACTGGCGATGGTACAAACGACGCTCCCGCTCTGGCGCAAGCTGATGTCGGTGTGGCAATGAATACCGGGACGCAGGCGGCGAAAGAGGCGGCCAATATGATCGATCTCGACTCCAATCCTACGAAACTGATTGAAGTCGTAGAGGTAGGCAAGCAGCTTTTAATTACGCGTGGAGCACTGACAACTTTCAGTATCTCTAACGACGTAGCCAAATACTTTGCCATTATTCCGGCAATGTTTATGACAACCTTTCCGCAATTGAATGCGCTTAACATTATGCACCTGGCAACGCCGCATAGTGCAGTGCTTTCAGCCGTAATCTTTAACGCGTTGATTATCATTGCCCTGGTGCCTCTGGCACTGCGCGGTGTCAAATATCGGCCCATTGGCGCAGGTCCCTTACTGCGCAACAATCTGCTGATTTACGGTCTGGGCGGTATTATTATCCCGTTCATCGGCATTAAAATCATCGACCTGATACTTCAGGTATTACACCTGACGCTCTAATTCGGTTCAGAAAGGGAGTGGAGGCTTTAGCATGCTGAAGCCTCTGCACAAAAAAGGACAAATGCAATGAAACATATTCGCCCTGCTATAATGCTTACTATCATTTTTGCAATTGTAACGGGCTTCATCTATCCTGGAATTGTGACCGGGCTGGGGCAATTGTTGTTTAATAATCAGGCCAATGGGAGTCTGCACTATGTGAATGGTCAGCCGGTGGGCTCGGATCTGATCGGACAGTACTGGACCTCGGCGAAGTACTTTCATGGCCGCCCTTCAGCAACGTCAAACCCTTCCACTGGAGCACCATCGCCTTATGAGGCCGATAACTCTACCTTCTCAAATCTGGGACCAACCAATGGAGCTCTGCTCAATGGCAATGGAAGCAATGTAACGATTTCACAAGGAACGCCGGTGCCTACGAATGGGACACCAGTTGCTGGACAGAAAAATACGTATTATGTCCCTGGAACCTATCTTGGCGTGAACAATTATGCCGCTCAGTTTCGCAAAGATAACAATTTATCGGCTGATACTCCGTTGCCTTCTGATATCGTGACGGCCTCGGCCTCTGGTCTGGACCCGGATATCTCACCTGAAGCAGCCTCTCTCCAGGCGGCACGCGTGGCGCAGGTACGTGGTCTGGATGTCAATCGTGTGAAGCAACTTGTAATGGATAATACCCAGGGTCGTTTTTTGTGGATCTTTGGTGAGCCACATGTAAATGTACTCAATTTGAATCTCGCCCTTGACCAGTTGAAATAGGCTCAAAGGGATTGCTCAAAGGGGCAAATCTTTGCCCCTTTGAGCGGCGGAAGGGTGAAGAGAGATGCCCATACCAAATAACTATATGCCAGGGGCACAGATTGATCATTACATAGTTATACGTCTGCTTGGCCAGGGTATTGCCAATCGTGTGTATCTGGCCTATGATCTCTCCAATCGGCAGCAGGTTATTTTGAAGTTTCCACGCGATGAAGTGGTTGGAGGTGCGGCTATTTTTGCCGCGTATCGACGCGAAGAGGAGATTGGGAAGCGCCTGCTTCATCCAATGCTGCAACCCTTGCTGAATAGTGATGAACAACGATCTACTGACTATCTGGTGTTGGAGTATATTCCTGGTCGTCCCTTGCGAACGATATTGCATGAGCAGGAAGGGGGTATCCTGTCTGAAGAACAACTGATTCCTCTGCTGTTGCCTGTGTGTGATGCGTTAAGCTATGCACATTGTCATGGCGTTATTCATCGAGATGTGAAACCGGAAAATATTCTGATAGGGGAAGATGGGGATGTGAGATTGCTAGATTTTGGCATTGCTCTTCTGAAGGAAAAGCATACGCCGCTGAGGTCATGGAGAGCCTGGCTTCCCTCAACCGATCTGATAGGCACACCTGCATATATGTCACCTGAGCGGCTGCGCGGCGATCCGGGTGATGAACGCTGTGATATTTATGCTCTTGGTATTGTGCTTTATGAGGCGCTATGTGGACGTACACCCTTTGTAGATCCGGATGGCTTCTCACTCACAAATCAGCAGGTAGCCTATGATCCTCCAAATATATTGCAGTTCAATCCGGCGCTTTCTCCTGCGCTAGCAACAATTGTTATGCGCTCTATTCGCTGTGATCTTGCTAAACGTTACGCTTCTATCCAGGATATGAAAGAGGCTTTACTGCATAGAGATGATGTTGAAGTGATAAGCTATATACCAGATCCCCCGTTGCTCGGAGGGCGATACCGCCAGGTGCTTGCTATTGCTGCGCTTTGCCTTGTAATCTGCCTTGCACTTATTGCTTTTGGCTTTCTTGCCCAATCAGTTCATCAGACGCTTCATTAATAGAAGAGTCTGGCATATTGCACAATCCTCTGTGCAATATGTGAAGAAGAACAGCAGGGAGATGGATAAAATCTCCATTTGCTCTCTGTCTTTATGCATGTTGCACGATATTTTCATGTGCTTTCTTGCTATTTTAGCTATATCACTTGTGAATAAAGATTTCTATACTTGGATATAGAGAGATTGCTTGAGAGTGCAATGATTGCGTCTCTTCTCCCCACATAAAGCCATGAGCGCTTTCTCACTGGTAATGATGCCACGATGCTACCGCTCTATCTTTTTGGACTCAAAAAGGAGTAAACATGGCAGCTGAACCCGCAGGCGAAGTCAAAATGGTTCCAACCCTGGGTTTGACCGGTGTGACTATCAATGCGATGGCTCTCATCGCACCTGGCGCCTTCCTTTGGACCACCTACCAGATTCAATCCGCGCCCTCGTCCGCAATGAACATGTGGTTTTCAGTTTTTGTAGCGACTGCAATTGCTCTCCTGACTGCTGTTTCGTATGCCGCGCTTGCAAAACGTTATCCCGAAGCTGGCGCTGGTAGTTCCTACTATTTTGCAGAGATTGCTCTTCTGCAACATGAGGAACATCGGCATTTTAAGTATGCTCGTCTCAGTAAATTTCTAGTCGGTTGGGCATCACATCTGTATTACTGGATTTATCCAGGGGTAATGGTGGCCTTCATGGGCCTCGTTATTACCTATATTATTCAGACGTTTATCCCTAGCTTTGGAGCCTGTGGAAGAAGTTATCGTCTGTGTGGTGTTTGCGGCAATCGTTGGTGGTATCGCCTATATCGGTGTTGCCGGGGCGACGACTGCTAATATTGTTATCAATGTCATTCAAATTCTTGCACTGATCACCTTCTCCGTACTTGCTATTGTCTATCGGGCCACTCATCCTGATGTCCATTATCTTCATCCCACAGCTTTAAGTGTCATTACTCCTCATGATTTCAGCGGTCTCATCTTCCAGGTCACGATTGCTATCCTCCTGGTGGTCGGTTTTGAATCGGCAACCGCACTGGCGGCTGAGGCGAAAAATCCTGGCCGTGATATTCCAAGAGCAGTCATTCTCTCGCTTGTTATTCAGGCGGTCGTTTTCTACTTCCTGGAGTACTTTGCCGCTAACTTCTTCGTCAATAGCGCCTATACAAGCGGAACCGGAAAGACTCTGGTCTCTGGTTTTGGCGCTGCCTTCGCTTCTGGTGCTCCTATTGGTGACATGGCGAAGACTATTGGCGACCAGATGCTTGAGTGGGAATGGTACCCTCTTAGCAATTATTCTGGCGGCGACAGTGGTTATTGCCCTGATTGGCACAACGCTCTCTTGTTTGAATACGGGGGTACGCGTAACGTATGCAATGGGCAAAGATACTGAAATGCCGGTAGTATTCGGGTTCCTGCATGGGAAGTACCGTACACCGCATGTGGGTGTGATCGTTCTTACTGTCCTCTCTGCTATCATTGGAGCCTATGGAGTACTGAACGCCGATAATTTGACGCAAATTACGCTCATGTCTAATATTGGCACCTTCCTGCTGTATGGCATGACCTGTATCGTCTGTGTCATTGCCTTTGCTGGAGTTGCGGGTCGTTCGGTCTTTAACACGATTATTGCGCCTGTGCTGGGAGCAATTCTCAATGTTGGTATGTTATTTGGCGTCCTCTACTTTGCCATCACCGGTAGTGGTTCCTCGCAGACAGACACTATCATTGCTGGTACGGTGAGTATTGCCTGGTTGGTCATTGGCTTCGCTTACCTGTACATCCGCCAATTGACGAAGGGTATTCCAATTCTGCATCCAGAGGATCATAAAGAGAAGCTGGAGGAACAGAACCTCTCTATCGGAACCAGCGGTGGTCAATAATTACTCTATAGTTCTCTATAAAGAGAATGAAAAAGGACAGGTGCTAGCTACCTGTCCTTTTTCTTGCCTCCAGGCTTCTTGCGCAAGCTAATACGATTCGCTAAATCTCATTTTCTTTTTTATGCCTTCAATGTCGAGGGGCTATCCTGGAAATGATTAGGGACGTGACAACCAGATTGGTTGTGGTGGGACGAGCGTCACGCCTGACAGTTCATCTATGGAATAGAGCTCCATAACAAGATTTACTGGCGAAGCACCAAATGCAGATGGATCGATGCTTATTTTCGCCCAGGTAGCATCCTGGAGCTTGATAAGTTGTGTCCCCCCTGCGGCCTCAACTGAGGTTGCAGGGAAGGCTTGCCAGTTGCTATCGGGACCGTTCATGCTATCGGTTGCAGTTTCAAAGGTCAAAGAGGTTGTCGTTGTATTTTCGCTCCACCAGTTGAGGCGGATCGTTTGTTGTGGAGACTGGACTTTGAAGATAAGGCTACACCCATCCTGCGTGGTTCCAAGTAGCGCGAGCACATTTCTGGTTGTAGGGGGCGCATCAATATTTAATTGAGAAGTCGCTGATGCTTTCCCAAGACAGTGAAGCGACTGTCCCAGCAAAAATAGTCCGCTATCCGGTGGGCTGATAAAAACACTTTGTGGTGAGAATTGCGGTTGCACCGGTTGGATCGGAAGCGCCGTCTGTGTGCCTGTGGTTACTGGTGCCGTTGGGGCTGTCTGCTGAAGCTGATATTTTTGAATCGCTTGATGCATAGCATCAATTTGTGGAAAGTTCTGACCGGTGTTTGGGTCCACCATATCAAGAGAGCCACCACCAGCATTACTGGCAAGATCATATTGGGTTGCCATCGCGATTCCGGCCTGGGCCATTGCATCCAGGGAGAGTGTGGTAAATGTTTTGATAAAGGGATCACTTTGTGGCGTCTGATTCATTTTCCAGGAATAGTTCCATTCTGTGATGGCCAGTGGCAACGTATAACCCAGAGTTGAATTTACTGTTGCCTGTACCGCACTGGCGTCTTGCCCGTAGCTTGCAATTTGTGCGGGACAATTGGCAATAGTCTGATCGGTGCAGGGATAGGTGTGATAGCTAACGACATCAGGAATATTTCCAGCTTGTTTAGCAAGCGTCAAGAATTGCTGAATATAGGTGGTATTGGGTGAGGCGACGACGGGACCGATAAAGATTGCCTGGGGATTAGCCGAACGCAGGAGTGGGATATTCTGATTCCAGGAATTGGCGTAAGCAGTTGCACTGATTTTATTATTATCCGGTTCGTTCATCCATTCATACATAGTGCAGCGGTTACCAAGCATCTGAACTACTTGTAGTGCATCAGGCGGCGAGACAATGCCAAGACACTTTGCCCCAGCCGCCTCTACAGCGGAGACACGAGCCTGGGCGTCACTCACGTGGAGGGGAGTACGGATAACGGTGATGCCTGCATTACGTACCGCTGTTGCAATTGCGGGATCGTTGCCCAAATTATTTGGAGACCACTGCCAGCTTGAATCGTTTGCGCCAAAAAGCAATGACGAAGTGCCTTGCTGCCAGATCTGTTCACCTGGCAGCTTCTGCGTGCTTGCTGCTTTTGTACGAGTAGGGTGAAGCATCGCGATGGTAAAAATGCTCAGTGCGAGAAAAAGAGAAAGAAGAATCCTGATACTTCTGTGTGTGTTTCTATGTCGCTCAGGAGCGTTGGATAATGATTGATGCTGGCGCAATGTACTATCTCCCCCACAAAAACAGTTCTCCTGTTTTTTAATGGTTACTTACTTATGAAGCCGTAACCTCAACGTTAAGTATAGACAAAAATTATGAAGGAAATATGAAAAGAGAGAAAGGGCGAGAAAAAATAGCCATTTTGGTTTATGTGTGAAGCAGCGTGCATGGGCAAATGCAGCCTTACGATTGTTTCGCCTGCGCGCTGTCGTATACCTGTTACTACTGGTCTGCTGGGGCTTGTGTGATTGAACCGAGCAGGCAGGAGATTTTACAGGTATTGCACCAACCGACGACTATAGCTTCTTGTTGCTGAATATCTGTTAACCGCGGCCACACCAGCAGACATAGCCCCGAAGACGGGCTGGATTGCCAAAGACGAGTGCGTGTGGAGCAACATCTTTTGTCACAATCGAACCAGAACCAATCAGGGCAAACTCGCCAATAGTTACCCCACATACGATTACCGAGCCCGCACCGATAGATGCTCCATATTTGACCAGCGTTGGCGTGATCTCCCAGTCATCAGCGCTTTTTAGTCTACCATCAGGAGTAATGGCTCGTGGATAGAGGTCATTGGTAAAGCAGACGTGAGGGCCGATAAAGACACCGTTTTCTACCGTCAGACCTTCAAAAAGTGAGGCATAATTTTGAATTTTCACTTTGGAGCCGATCTGGACGTGCGTATCAATATACACTCCCTGACCAATATTGCACATCTCTCCAAGAGAGACATTTGAGCGGATATGGGCAGAACGCCAGATACGTGTCCCCTCGCCGATCTGGGCACCAGCTTCAACTTCTGCGAGTGGATGAATGTAAAATGAATTCATCGCTATCGCTTTCCTATCACATTTTTGGCAGGAAATATTCGTTCCCCTACTACTATTATTTTACTGGCTCTGTTAAGTAGTAGAGGATGTTGTTATGTCTACCTATTAGCTGGAGATGGCCTCCTGGTAGCGTTGAATGGCTTGAATATGTGCTGCGGGAGATTGATAACCTGCATTCATTGTGGTGATACTGATGTGTGTCGCGCCTAACTCACGCCAACCATCTGTCTGGCGTACCCACTCTTCGGGGTCACCATCAGCCGCATTGATACGTGCCTCGATGCCAACGGAATCGAGAGTGCGGCCAGCTTCCTGAATATATCCGCGAAGACGATCAAGCGTTTCGCGCATCTGATCGTCCGGTTTTCCCTGAGGAAACCAGCCATCGGCAAGACGCGCCACGCGCCGCAGTAGCGTATCAGCGCTTCCACCCATCCAGAGAGGGATAGAGCGATGTACCGGCAAGGGATTTAGGCCGGCCTCTGTGATGGTCGTATAGTTCCCTTTGTAAGTCACAACTTCGTCTTTCCAGAGTTGACGTAGCACCTGGACCTGCTCTTCTATTGCGCGGCCTCGCGTCCGAAAATCCATGCCTAATCCCTCGTACTCGACTGGATTCCAGCCCACACCAACACCGAGGCGAAACTTACCTCCCGTGAGGATATCCACCTCTGCGGCTTGCTTGGCGACAAGTACGGTCTGTCTCTGAGGAAGAATGATGACGCCGGTAACCAGTTCTAGCCGTGTAAGTGCCGCCAGATAGCCGAAGAGGACAAAGGGTTCGTGGAACAGACTTTTATGTGTGTATCCCTTCCAGCCGGGACGATTTGTTGGATCTGCGCCCAAAACATGATCAAACGCAAGTATGTGACTGTAGCCCAACCCTTCTGCGGCCTGAGCGTAGTCGCGTATGACTAGTGGATCAGAGCCAATCTCGTTCTGAGGAAAGGTTACTCCAATTTGCATAATCAAACTCCTTTTACTCTTAGCGCTCTTTGTAGAAGAATGCTCTGCTTGTTTTCAAGATTGCTTTAACACTTCGGGATTAATAATACCAATTGGGTTTCCCATTGGCAAATGCAAGCAATTGGGCAAAGGCGGTGCTGAAAAGAGCTTCATAGCCGTCCTTTTCGATATAACCCAGGTGGGGAGTGCAGAGGGCTGTCTCCAGATGAAGTAAAGGATGATCTACTACTGGTTCGTTCTCATAAACATCAACGGCGGCAGTGCCTGGCCGTCCGGCGCGTAATGCCTGCTCTAGGGCCCCAGGTTCAATCAGGCCTGCACGACTGGTATTGACAAGCAGGGCTGAAGATTTCATCTTTGCCAGATCAGTAGCTGTAACGATATTGCGGGTATCTTCAGACAGTTTGAGATGGAGACTGAGGACATCGGCTGCTCTGAAAAAGGCGTCCTGACTGCTGGCTGTAGCAAAGCCTGCGGCCTGGGCGCGAGCAAGGGAGCCTTCGCGTCCCCATATCAACACATTCATACCAAAGGCACGCCCATACTCGGCTATCTGGCTACCGATATTCCCATAACCGAAAATGCCGAGCGTGCGACCATGCAGGCCCCGACCCAATGTCGTCTGCCAACGGCCCGCCTTCATACCTGCGACTTCTTGAGGAATATGGCGCAAAGATGCCAGTATGAGACCCCACGTGAGCTCCGCTGTAGCATAGGATGTGCTGCCGCCGCTTCCCAGGGCAACCGGGATGCCGTGGCGTGTACAGGCAGCGATATCAATGTGAGGCGCTCCTCTGCCTGTCTGTACGATAAGCTGTAAGTCTGGTAGGAGGGCAAGAAGTGGCTCGGTGATGGCTGTGCGCTCTCGAATTCAGGACGAGCGCATCAGCATCACGAAAGCGCTTTGCCAGCACCTCTGGGTCTTTTACACTATCATGATAGACCGTAACCTGGTGTTCAGCGAGTGTACTAAAGCAGTCAAGACTGCGTACCGCGTCCTGATAGTCGTCAGGAATGACAATCTTCATCCAATATGCCCCCTTGATAAAAGGATAGACAGCGATCATGGTGCTATTCTATCATCTATTAAGGCTGCGGTATGTATTGCTAAACAAGCACCGCAGATGTCACTGAATAGATGGGTGGTAGAAAATCGGCAATTAATTGCCAGTTATCACCACTATCGCGGCTGGCAAAAAGTTGCCCTGTGTTAGTCCCAACATAGACACCGCAAGGATCATGCTTATCTGTGCACATACCATGTCTTAGCACACCCAGACGAACAGCAGGCCCGGTAGGTAATCCGTTGGTAAGCCTCTCCCACTGCTCCCCGCCATCCTGAGTACGATACACTGTGAAGTGCTGGTCAATATTATGGCGACCATCTTGTGCTTCCACGATAACAAAAACTGTTTCCAATTAACCTGTGTGCTTTGTCCATATCCAGTAGTAACCATGACCATACGAGTTTTGCAACGGAATTTTTGCCACAAGATCGTAGTGCTTACTTGCAACAAGGCTTTGCTCAATTTGCATAGAGAGAGAGGTGTGATAGCCATAACTCAATTCAATAAGATCGAAGTATCCCTCTTGAATTGCTGCGTTATAAGCGGCATCTCCCGAAAGATTATGATTCTTTTTATCCGTGTAAACGAAATAGTCCAGACTACTCCACTGCCAGATACCCGTCTCTTTCTGCAAGTAGTAGCGCGAAACATCGAAATCTTCTGCCAGATAATGCCCAACTCCCAGATGCATTCTTGGACGCAAAAATGTTGTGAGTTGAGTGCTAGAAGGCCAACCTTCGTAAAGGTTTTGTGCCTGGAGGAGACCAGATGAGAGGAGCAACAGACAAAGAGCCAGGAGCGTGAACCAGGCAAGATACACAGAACGCTTTTGCAAGCGATTAATAAGAAAGGTAATCGCAAAACCTGCCAGAGGGGCAAGAAAGAACATGCTGAAGGCAAGGTGTTTGTCGAGCGAGATCAGTTCACCCTTATATGTATGGTAGAAAGGGGCGAGCAAGGCCGAACCAAAGAGGAGCAGCCCACCGAGCAGCCGCTGTTTACCGACGAAAAACAGACCGAGGAGAGCAAGTCCAAAGAAAATGCCTTCCATCATGGCAATATGTTGTATGACCTGGATTGGAGGCGTGGTACTGAAGCTGACACGGTTGGTCGTCGTAAAGCTCAGGCCGGTAAGTGCCTGTTTATCCAGATTATAAAAGGTGATCCCACCTACGACAAAAAAAGAAAAGAGGGCGATGCCCAGGCGAACACACATCTCTTCCAGCCCCTTCTGTCTCCAGGTCCATAGAGCGAGAAAGGCGAATACAGATGGGACAAATAGGAGTCCAGCATATTTTGCCGTCACTGCCAGTACCAGGAGAGGACCCAGGAAGAGGACTTTTTGGGCTGAAGCCGCCTGGCTGGCCCACAAAGCGAGCATAACTGCCAGTGCCAGTAGACATAAACAAAAGGCATCATAGGTAGCCAGACGTCCAAGAAACAGTACTGATCCTTCGCATGCAAAGAGGAAAGCCGCAATTAATGCGCTCTTTCGTTCAAAAAAGTGCAGCGTAATGAAATAGACGCACGTTGTCACAATCAGCATACAGAGCAGACTGAACAGGCGAGCCGCTTCCAGACCACCCAGGAAGTCTAGAATACCGCCAATGACAGGGTAGAAGAAGGGATAGCCAGAAAAGTAGAGACCATAAGGCTCTAAATACGTCGTCTTGCCCATCCAGCTCAGCAAGACCTGGTGTCCAGCGAGCAGGTAGAGACCTTCATCTTGAAAGGCCGTATTGCGCAGGACAAGAAGAGAGGTAATAGCTTGAACGCACAAAATGAATGGTAAAGAGAATCGGTAGAGTAAAATATTAAAATAAGAAAAACCACTGATTCTTTTTAGCGTTATTATCGGAGGGCTCTCGATCAAGAGTATATGCTCCTTTGTTTAGTCACTACTATCATATAGTAGGTAATTGTGGCAGGATAAAAGAAGAATCAAGCTGCGATGCTCTATTTTTGCATCTTTGCTCTATAGTATATACACTGTGACAGGTAGATATTACCTCATTGTCCTATTTCGTGCAATAGGAGATTAGTATCATTTATAGTAGTGTAAATGCATTTCTTGCCATAATAAGCGCTTGTCCTATTACGCCAAACGTGACAAAAAAGTTATCGTTTGAACAGGCTAGATTTATAGCTTGTTCAAAGGATGAAACGGTTTATCATTACTTATAGTATCATAGCGCTTTTTTTACTGCCATAAGCGTAATACCTGTTAGTACATCCTTGCTGATAGATGTTTTTATAACGCATAGTCTCTCTGAAAGAGGAGGTTGCTAGAAAATAAACCGCCAATAAAAAAATAGATCGAATGATCGAGATTGGACGTATAATAAGTATTAGCATAGCTCCAGGGACTCTATTGGTCTAGAAAAGCGCTTGCTGAGCGGTCTGAATGGCAGCGATGTATTGAAAAAGCTATACCATATTGCTCTTGCGTGCAAAGGTGGTTATAATCAGTGTACATCGTATTTATAGCACTCTCTTTTATAATGCATCTAACAGGAATTGTATCAGGGAAGGAAATAGAGCGTGGCTAACAAAAAGCAGAAACCTTCTGAAGAAGATCAGAAGCGAACACAAAAAATAAAAAAAGACATGATATCCAGCCTGATACGTCGAGGCAAGCAGCCGCGTACCTGGCGAGAACTGGGCCTGAGCACGGTGAAAAATCTTCCTGCCAATATTGGTATGGTGCAGGGCTTTATGAAAGCTATTAACTGGAAAGAAGCTCAGGCGGAAGTTTTACAAAACTTAAATAATACCGTGGTGCTGGTGGGCCAGCCGAACACAGGCAAAAGCACCTTGTTTAATAAGCTCAAAGGTCAGAATCTTTCACCAGCCTCAGCACAGGCTGGGAATACGCGCACGATGGTACGGACGGATTTTGGGCCTTTTACCTTGATTGATACTCCAGGCCATCTTCCCGATATCATGGAGAGTGGTATGGAGCAGGCGAGCGTTATCGTCTTTTTAATTGATGCCTCGCGTGGATTGCAGAATGATGATCGTGAGCTGTATAAAATAATCAAGCGTTTAGACAAGCCGACTATTATCGCCGTGAATAAAGTCGATTCGCTAAAAGGTGGCGAGGCCGGCGATCAATTTGCGACTGAGGTAGCGGTGCTGCTCAATAGTCCAGGTGTTATCCCTGTCTCAGCAAAAACGGGCCAGAATGTCGTCGAAGAGTTGATTCCTGCGATCATTGAGGCCAGCCCGGAGGCAGCGCTGGCGATTGGGCGGGAACTGCCTGCGTTCCGTCGTGAAGCTGCGCAGCGTATTATTCGCAACGCAACGCTTCTGAGTCTGGCTGCCGGTTTAGAGCCGATTCCTCTTGTTGATATCCCTATTCTGTTGGGGATACAAGCTCGCCTGGTCTTACGGCTGGCGGCGCTTTATGGAGAGCCTCTGGATAGCACCGACGCGATGAAGCACGCACGTGAGTTGATTGCAACGATGGTCGGTGGTCTGGGTCTGCGCTTCCTGGCGGAGCAGGTAGCCAAGGTTGTACCCTTTGGTGGAGATCTGATTGCGGGGGCAATTGCTGGAGCCGCCACCTGGTCAATTGGCGAGGTCGCGTTAGAATACTATGAGAGCGGTAAACATCTCTCGCCGACACGCATTCGCGAACTTTATATGAGCTTCTATCAGCGGTTCCGTAATGAAGAACAGGCGAAACTGTTGCAGGATGAAGCGGCTAAGAGGGCAGAGATTGGCTCTCAGGACCCCTTGATTCTTTTGGAAGAGCCAAAAAGAAAGTGTAGAATGGATGGGCGGATATAGCTATGGATTTTCCATATGACCATTACCAGTTGATAAACCAGCAATTAAGAATTTATTATCCACCGGACGAGGAGACGCTAGTCCGGTGGATAATTCCCACGCTCGAAAAGGCGATTGAGCAGTTAAGTCTACTGCTAAAACGGCCCAAGATCACACTAGAGGTCTTAATTGTTCCTCCTGCTGATTGGCACCTTGCTCCACATGATGATGATGATCAATTGAAAGCTCCTCATCCCTACTGGACTGACGTAACCACGCCTCCTACGCTCGTTGTGCCAACCGATATCGATACTATTTTTGGAGAGATGACAGCCTCAAAGTTTGCTTTTATTTTATATCATGAGTTGGCTCTGGCATTTACAGAGGCAGATCCTCGGCCCTGGCCAGAAAATTATCCTTTGTGGGCGGATGAGTGGACCTTAAAATTTGCTGCTCTCTGGCTTTCTTATACATTAGATCAGCAGGAAGGTCTGGTCAATCAGGATCTTGCAAAGTTACACGAAGATATATTTGAGCCGGAGACAGATGGTAAGACCGCTGTAACTATTCGCGGTTTTGACTGGTATGAAGACACCACCCAGGAGGATTACCTGAACTATCAAATATTGTTAGAGCAGTTTGCCGCCGATCTGTTATCTTGCTATCCACCTACGATTCTTCCTGCCTTTCTGAACTTGTACCGTGTAGAAAAAGAGAACTTGTTAAGTGACGAGGTGACGGAGATGCTGGCTGAGGTGCTTGGTCCCGGTGGAAGCATCTGGCTTGAAGATCTCGTCTACTTTTAACTAAAAACTTCCAGATAGCATCTCCATCAAGTATAAAAAGCTCGTTTCTGTCCCTGTTTCTGTCGTTCTCTCTTTTGGAAGAGAGACGACTTTTTTGTATTTATCCTAATCGACACAGATATGCTATGATAGAGCAAATTTTTTCATCACTGGATCGAAAGAGGTATTTAGTATGTTTCATCGTGTCGCAATTATTGGTCTAGGATTGATAGGTGGCTCGATTGGCCTGGCTTTAAAAAAAGAAAAAGCCGCCCTGGAAGTGCTAGGTTTTGATTGGGGATCTGGCGTCTGTGAACATGCACGAAAAGTGGGAGCAATCGATCAGGTGTGTGATAGTCTGGTCGATGCTGTGCGCGGTGCTGAGCTCGTTATTCTGGCAACCCCCGTTGGGGCGATGCGTATGCTCTTGCAAAGTATAGCGAATTTTCTCTCGCCTGGAACCGTAGTAACAGATGTTGCGAGTACAAAGGCTCAGGTAATCAGCTGGGCCGAAGAATTTTACCTGAATCGGTTTCATTTGTTGGGGGTCACCCAATGGCTGGAAAAGAGCTTAGCGGAGTTGCATCCGCAGACGCGAATCTTTTTCTCAGGCGCATCTATTGTCTAACACCAACTGCTCTGACGCGCCCTGTGGCGGTGGGGAAAGTGACCGCGCTGGTCGAGATATTAGGGGCCAGGTTACATTTTCTTGAGCCAATGGAGCATGATGGGCTGGTTGCGGGAGTGAGCCACCTGCCATTTCTGGCCTCAATTGCTTTAATGGAAACTCTTACAGAGAGTCCAACCTGGGGAGAGGCCAGTCTCTTGGCGGCAGGTGGCTTTCGTGATGTGACCCGTCTGGCTGCGGGTAGCCCTGAAATGTATCGTGATATCTGCCTGACGAATAGTGAGACAATTACGTATTGGTTGGATGAATATATAAAGATACTCCAGCAACTTCGGCAGCAAGTTGCCACACGAGAAAGAAGCCTGGAAGAGGTATTCGCTCATGCACAACAAGATCGCAAGCAGTGGTCTGTAACGCAAGAGAGGCAGGACTAAGTACAGAGCAGAAAAAAAGTCCGAAAAAAGAGCCTCGGAAACCCCTTGACAGGGATAGGTGTGCGAGGTATAATGCCCTGGCTGTCAAATAGACAATCATCTGCGTGATGTAGATGCTCCTGTCTCAAAAAGCTTTGAGAGTATTTGTGCCACGTTAAAGTGGCTCCTCTGGGACAAACTTTTCTCCCTGAATGAAGCAGAAGCCTGGTAAGGTTTTTGTCTTTTTATGGGCTCGTGTGCCTTGTCATAGGCACATTGAGAGCTTGGAAAAGCAAAAAAGTGACTTTTCGAGGACAAGAAAAATTCGTTGAAAAACCTCTTGACAAACCACTAGCAAGATGCGATAATGCAGCTACAGTAAACGAGAGCACGAAACAAAAGTAATTGACTTTACTGCCCGAAATAGAGTATATCGGAAACGATGAAGGCCTATGGGTTTACTCTAAATCAGGGACCTTAACAACTGAAGAGTGGAAAGCAGAACAGCAACTGGAAAGAGAAATAAGACTCCAGTTCCTGTCAATTGAGTTCCGTCCCGCCACTGACGTAAGTGAGTGCGGACACGGAAAAAATCTGCGAACATGCTAAGCTTATGGCTTGGCCTGGATCGCGCCCAATTTGCACTTGACACCCGCAAGGGTGTTGCATAAAAATTGAATGGCGAGTTTGATCCTGGCTCAGGATAAACGCTGGCGGCGTGCCTAACACATGCAAGTCGAACGCTCTGCGCAAGCAGGGAGTGGCGGACGGGTGAGTAACACGTGGGGCATCTACCCTCAAGTACGGAATACCGGCGAGAAATCGGCGACAAGACCGCATACGCTTCTCTTGCAAAAGAGAAGGAAAGCCCGCAAGGGCGCTTGTGGATGACCCTGCGGCTGATTAGCTAGTTGGTGAGGTAACAGCTCACCAAGGCGACGATCAGTAGCTGGTCTGAGAGGACGATCAGCCACACTGGGATTGAGAACGGCCCAGACTCCTACGGGGGGCAGCAGTGAGGAATTTTCGTCAATGGGGGCAACCCTGAACGAGCAACGCCGCGTGCAGGATGAAGGTCTTCGGATCGTAAACTGCTTTTCCCAGGGAAGAGTAAGGACGGTACCTGGGGAACAAGCCCCGGCTAACTACGTGCCAGCAGCCGCGGTAATACGTAGGGGGCGAGCGTTGTCCGGATTTATTGGGCGTAAAGCGTCCGCAGGCGGTCTACCAAGTCTGGGGTGACAGTTGTCGGCTTCACCGAGAAAGTGCTTCAGAAACTGGTGGACTTGAGGGCTTGAGAGGAAGGCGGAATTCCGGGTGGAGTGGTGAAATGCGTAGATATCCGGAGGAACACCGATGGCGTAGGCAGCCTTCTGGCAAGTACCTGACGCTGATGGACGAAAGCTAGGGGAGCAAACGGGATTAGATACCCCGGTAGTCCTAGCCGTAAACGATGACCACTAGACGTGGGGGGTATCGACCCCTTCTGCGTCGAAGTTAACACATTAAGTGGTCCGCCTGGGGAGTACGGTCGCAAGATTAAAACTCAAAGGAATTGACGGGGACCCGCACAAGCAGCGGAGCGTGTGGTTTAATTCGATGCAACGCGAAGAACCTTACCAGGGTTTGACATGCAATCGCACCATCCGTAATGGGATGTACCCGCAAGGGACGGTTGCACAGGTGCTGCATGGCTGTCGTCAGCTCGTGTCGTGAGATGTTGGGTTCAGTCCCGCAACGAGCGCAACCCCTATCGTTGGTTACTTGTGTCCAGCGAGACTGCTCCTACAAGGGAGAGGAAGGCGGGGATGACGTCAAGTCAGCACGGCCCTTACGTCCTGGGCGACACACACGCTACAATGGTCGGTACAACGGGACGCCAACCCGCGAGGGGGAGCCAATCCCAGCAAAACCGGTCTCAGTTCGGATTGTAGGCTGAAACCCGCCTGCATGAAGGTGGAGTTGCTAGTAACCGTGGGTCAGCACACCACGGTGAATACGTTCCCGGGTCTTGTACACACCGCCCGTCACACCACGAAAGTCGGCAACACCTGAAGCCGCCAGGCTAACTCCTCGGAGGGGCAAGCGTCGAGGGTGGGGTCGGTGATTGGGGTGAAGTCGTAACAAGGTAGCCGTACCGGAAGGTGCGGCTGGATCACCTCCTTTCTAGGGAGCACGATATCCTCAAGAGATATCCACTTCCAGGTCGAACAGGAATCTGTACTGGCATCTGTTTTTCCTCCCAGGGCTGCCTGGTTTCCACTCTTCAGGGGTTGGGGTTTTCCTGACCTGCACCTGAACAATTGCATAAAGAAGTATCTTACTTCAATTTTGTTGAGCGAATGTCGACAGCATTGAAGCAGAGGGATCGTTTCCGGAGGGATGAGAGTCCACCCGGAGGGACAGGGTTCGATCCCTGTCCGTAAAGCGAGAGAAACGAGAACAAGCTACACAGAGTACAGGGTGGATGCCCTGGCGCATGAGACCGAAGAAGGACGCGGAGACCGGCGAAACGTTCAAGGGGAGCTGCATACAAGCGTTGAGCCTTGAGATTCCGAATGGGGCAACCCCTCCAGAGTGATGTCTGGAGACCGCCTGCTGAACACATAGGCAGTGACGGGGGGCAGTGGGTGAACTGAAACATCTCAGTAACCCGACGAAGAGAAATCAAAAGAGATTCCCGTAGTAGTGGCGAGCGAACCGGGAGGAGCCCAAACCATCACCTCGTAAGAGGTGGCGGGGTTGTAGGACCAGCATCAAGCACCAAACAGACACGCGAACAGCCTGGAACGGCTGACCAGAGCGGGTGAGAGTCCCGTAGCGAGCATCCGTGCGGTGTGGGCTGGGATCCTGAGTACCACGAGACACGTGCAATCTTGTGGGAAGCTGGGGAGACCACTCTCCAAGGCTAAATATCTCATGCGACCGATAGCGAAGCAGTACCGTGAGGGAAAGGTGAAAAGCACCCCGAGAGGGGGATGAAAGAGATCCTGAAACCCTGTACTCACCAGCAGTCAGAGGCCACTGTTCCTTTGAGATACCTAGGGCTAATGGCGTGCCTTTTGTAGAATGATCCGGCGAGTGCATCGGCGTTGCCAGGTTAACCAGCGTTAAAGCTGGGGAGCCGTAGGGCAACCGAGTCCGAAGCAGGCGTTTTGTAGCGCCGATGCGACCCGAAACCACGTGAGCTACCCATGGCCAGAGTGAAGCGACTGTAATAGGTCGTCGAGGCTCGCACCCACCAGTGTTGCAAAACTGGGGGATGAGCTGTGGGTAGGGGAGAAATTCCAACCGAACGTGGAGATAGCTGGTTCTCCCCGAAATGTATTGAGGTACAGCCACGTATCAGCTCTGCTGGAGGTAGAGCGCTGGATAGGCTAGGGGCCAAGTGCTGGTTACCAAACCTACTCAAACTGCGAATGCCAGCAGAGAGCGAACGTGAGTGAGACGGTGGGGGCTAAGCTTCATCGTCGAAAGGGAAACAGCCCAGACCCACAGCTAAGGTCTCCAAATCACGACTCAGTGTCAAAGGGAGTCCGCACGCAGTAACAGCCAGGATGTTGGCTTAGAAGCAGCCACCATTGAAAGAGTGCGTAATAGCTCACTGGTCGAGTGTGCGGGCACCGACAACGTAACGAGGCTTAAGTCGTGTACCGAAGCTTGGGATTCTTTCTTCGCAAGAGAAGGAATGGTAGGGGAGCGTTCTCCAGCTGAGAAGCCAGACCGTGAGGACTGGTGGAGCGAAGAGAAGTGAGAATGCCGGAATGAGTAGCGCAATCATGGTTAAAACCCATGACACCGAAGGCCTGAGGGTTCCTGGGCAACGTCAATCGTCCCAGGGTGAGTCGGGTCCTAAGCCGAGGACGTCATAGTCGTAGGCGATGGCAAGCAGGTCTGATATTCCTGCACCGGAGACAGTCGTTATGAGTGAAGGGGGGACGCGGTAGGGAAGGTGAGCCCAGCGAATGGACAGGCTGGGTTGGGAAGCGAAAGTGCGTGACCGAGGCAAATCCCGGCCACCTGTGCATGATCCTTCCGACGAGCTTTAGTAATCGAGCGGAAGTCATCGGCCCCCATGCTGCCAAGAAAAGCCTCTAGCCAGACTGTTCTACCGCCCGTACCGCAAACCGACACTGGTGGGCAAGGAGAAATCTCCTCAGGTGAACGAGCGACCCTCTGTTAAGGAACTCGGCAAATTGACCCCGTACCTTTGGTAGAAGGGGGACCCTAGTAGCGTCTTTTCGGAGGCGTGAGGGGGTGGCACAAAATCGGCTCAACCGACTGTTTACCAAAAACACAGGTCTCTGCGAACGCGAAAGCGGAAGTATAGGGGCTGACTCCTGCCCAGTGCCGGAAGGTTACGAGGAGTGGTGAGCGTAGCCACGAATCTAAGCCCCGGTGAACGGCGGCCGTAACTATAACGGTCCTAAGGTAGCGAAATTCCTTGTCGGGTAAGTTCCGACCCGCACGAAAGGAGTAACGAGTTGAGCGCTGTCTCAACAGAGGACTCGGCGAAATTGAAGTACCCGTGAAGATACGGGTTTCCCACGACAGGACAAAAAGACCCCGTGGAGCTTTACTATAGCTTGGCTTGGAGACGAGGCATAATTTGCGTAGGATAGGTGGGAGCCGGAGATCGCATCCTTTTGGGGGTGCGGGAGGCAAAAGTGAAATACCACTCTTGTGATGGTTTGTTTCTCACAGTGATCCGTAATCCGGAGACTAGACAGAGCCAGGTGGGTAGTTTGACTGGGGCGGTCGCCTCCCAAAGAGTAACGGAGGCGCCCAAAGGTTCCCTCAGGGTGGATGGACATCACCCGCACAGAGTGTAAAGGCAGAAGGGAGCTTGACTGTAAGGCAGACGCGCCGAGCAGGGACGAAAGTCGGGCTTAGTGATCCCACATTTCCGCGTGGAAGGAGTGTGGCTCAACGGATAAAAGCTACCCCGGGGATAACAGGCTTATCTTGCCCAAGAGTTCACATCGACGGCAAGGTTTGGCACCTCGATGTCGGCTCGTCGCATCCTGGGGCTGGAGTAGGTCCCAAGGGTTGGGCTGTTCGCCCATGAAAGCGGCACGCGAGCTGGGTTCAGAACGTCGCGAGACAGTTCGGTCTCTATCCGTCGTGGGCGCAGGAAGATTGAGGGAAGTCATCTTCAGTACGAGAGGACCGAGATGGCTGAACCGCTGGTGAGCCAGTTGGGTTGCCAAACCCATAGCTGGATAGCTACGTTCAGAAGGGATAAGCGCTGAAGGCATCTAAGCGCGAAGCCGCCCCCAAGATGAGTCTTCCCAGTTCTTTACGGAGAGCTGAAGATCCCAGGAAGAGAACCTGGTAGATAGAGTGCAAGTGGACACCTGGTAACAGGCGAAGCGAAGCGCCCCTAATGATCGTACGGCTTGTTTCAAGCATCGCGCTTGCAGCGGTCCATCTGCTTGAATGCGGAAGACGCGCTCAGCAAAATTGAGGTAAGATACTTCTGCAATTGGTTCTTACAGAAAAAGAGAAGAAATTAGTATGCGCTACGTACTAATCTCTCCTCTTTTTTATTTTCAAAGATAAATACTATCTCCTTTTCGTTAATTTCCCTCTATTTTCCTCGTTTTGAGGAAGACTTTCTGTGGAGTAGGTACTCTTTTCATCTTTCATATATATTATGTTATTATCTATTCTTGTGTTATACTCCTGGCTGGCTTAACTATTCTTTTCCATCTTCTTTTCCTGTAAATGTAATCTTTTAGGGAAAAATATGAGCGATGTAAATATAACTATTGGCAATTACCAGATCATTTCTCCTATTGCTCAGGGGGCTTTTGGACGTGTCTATCTGGCCCGGCATCGTGTGCTCTCGAACCGTCAGGTTGCGCTTAAATTGATGCATACTATTCCATTCTCCTCGGCAGAAGAGCACGAGCAGTTTTTACAAGAGGCCCATATTCTAGAACGGCTGAAACACCCCTATATTCTGCCTGTTCTCGATGTGGGTGTGCACGAAGACGTCCCCTATATTGTCTCTGAATATGCTTCTGGTGACTCTCTACGCCAACGTTTATTGCGCCGTCATATCCAACCCCTTTCCTCTGAAGAGGCGCAGATCATTCTTTCTCAGGTTGGCCTGGCATTACAATATGTTCATGAGCAGGGTATTCTCCATCGAGATGTTAAGCCTGAAAATATTCTCTTTAACGCAAGAGGTGAGGCTCTTCTCGCCGATTTCGGTATTGCTACAACCCTTACTGCTGCAAGTCTGAAGTCCACTACCAGTGCTGGAACTCCAAATACAGTCAACTATTATGTTTGTGGTGACGGGGTTCATCTGACAAATCCAGGCGCGTGGCATACTGTACAGCCAGGGATGTGGTAAGCAATCCAGCCTATAGTGGTCCTGTAAATAGCTATACCGGCCCGGCTGGCGATCCTAATAATAGTTCTGGAAACTGTTCTGGTCGCTATCAATGGGCCTGGGATAATAGCCAGGTAGTGGATTGGGCCGGTAATTAATCTGTGATCTGCCTCTTGCGTGAAAGAAGCACAGCAGCGGCAAAACCGATGGCTACACTCGCGAAGAAAAGATTTCGCCGTGTCTTTGTATGATCTATTTCTTTTGTTGGCATTTGATACATTCCTCCTGCCTGATAGGCTTTATCCAGTAGCTCTACAGGATGGACAATCTTCATCGGCAGACCTCGCTGGCGTACGCCCATTGCAATCTGCATCATACACCCAGGATTACCGGTAGCAATGAGTGTGGCATTAGTCGCAGCGATATTATTGATCTTGCGTTCGAGCAGCTCTTTACCCATTTCCTGATTAGTAATGTTATAGATACCTGCGCTTCCGCAACACCAGTCAGACTCTTTTAAATCAACCAGCGTTATCCCCGGAATTGCTTTAAGGATCTGGCGTGGCTGGAGCTTGATTTTCTGCCCATGGAGCAAGTGGCAGGCGTCGTGATAGGCGACGGTTTCTGCAACCGCTCCCAGATCATGTTGCCATTCTAGTTCTGCCAGAAATTCACTGATATCCTTCATTTTGGCGCTAAAGGCTTTGGCGCGTTCTGCATAGTTAGGATCATCGCGCAGCAGGTGATCGTATTCTTTCAGCGTCGAGCCGCAACCTGCCGAGTTGATAATAATGGCATCACAGTTGTACGGTTCAAAGACATCGATGTTATGTCGGGCCAGTTCGCGACCTTTCTCCGCCTCGCCGCCGTGAATATGCAGTGCGCCACAGCAATTCTGCTGAGGTGGCGTGACTACTTCACAGCCGTTAGCAGTCAAAACGCGAATTGTTGCCTCGTTGATGTCGCGAAATACCTGATCCATAATACAGCCGCTGATAACGCCGACGCGATAGCGCCTGGTGTCGATTGCTGGCGTAATCTCTGGAAGTTTCTGCGTCTACAAGCCCACCTCGTGCTCCGTGCATCAGTCCCTCTGGCACCTTTAGCTGTCCCTGAAATGGTGTTGGTAGTTTGTTTGCAAAATCCAGTAAGCCGGTACGATGGACGAGCGCCTGCAGACCGCTCCGCTGATAGAGCTTCAGGCCGCCAAAGACGATGGTGAGTACCAGGCGCGAGGGGAGCATGATACTAAAAAAGAAGCGTCGTAGCAGAGATGCCGCTACTGATGATTTTGTTGTTTGTGTCGTGGGTTCTGTCTGACGATATTCAGGGGTGGCCGCAGCATCAGGAGTGTCTCGGACCGTACTTCCTTCACTTCAAGCTGGATCTGTTCCCGTGCAGCTTCGATCAGTTTGCCAAACTGAACGCCAGAGGGACAGGCTGTCTCGCAGGCTCGACAGCCAACGCAACAATACATATGCTCGATGAAGTCATCGGAGATTTCGAGGCGACCATCGGCTACGGCTTGCATCTGGTAAATACGCCCACGAGGCGAATCCATCTCCACTCCCAGCACCGCATAGGTGGGGCAGGTTGGCAGGCAGAAGCCACAATGGATACATTGGCGCATCAGATCATAAGTGTGTGTATGGCGCTGTAGTGGCCCACGCACCGGGCGTGGATGATGTGGGTGTGATGCGGTAGACATGGAACCCTCCGTTGTGTTGAACATATATCGTTGCATCCGGTTACAATCGACTATCACGCGGTGATAGGGACGTGCGGCAACGGAGTAACTTCCTGGCGTTGTGAAAAAGCTGGTGTGTCTGCACGATAGCATAATTTTGCTCAAGGATGCGCAAGGCTTCTTTGAGCGTGTAAACGGATTAATCTCTTGTGTTGTATGTGGCAATTTTAAGCACGCTGATCATCACTCCATTTGCACGTAAACAGCGAGCAGCCTTGCTAGCGTACGCGCCGCCTCGCGAGCATCCATGCGCATATCATTGACAATCATTTCAAATTTCATATGCCTCTTCTGCATCATCTAGATACTGGTCAGCATATCCGCGATAGTGCTCCAGGCGCGGACTGATGGCCAGGCGTCTATCCAGATTAGCTGGATCAACGGCGACCACCGCAGCCTGTTTGCTCTAAAAGAAGCGCGTCCAACCGCCGGGAGCCGCCCCAAGATCCAGGGCTCTCCCTGTCTCTGGTAGGGCAATGCCAAAGGTTTCCAGTGCCTCGAGGAGCTTGAATTCGGCGCGGCTGATCTGTTCTTGGGTTTGTGCGAAATGACGTGCACCACCGGGCCAGTTGCTGATATTATCTTCGGCTGGCGAGATGCCAATATAGGCCTGATCCATTGTACACAGAATCGAGATAACAATCTGCGGCTTTTTGACCATCTCAACCGCCCCGGTCTCCTCGGTAATTGCCTCCGCCAAAACCTGGTTGAGCCTGCCGCTTGTAAATGGTCGCTCGCCCAGACTCTTGTCGGTCTGAACCAGACGTGATTGGACGGCAAAGCGTGTCCCGCGCTCTAATAAGGCAAAGGCTGGGAGAGCGGCCACCGCTGTTGCGATAGTGCCTACATCCTCTGGCCGATTGCTGAGATCGACGCGTTGTTGAACTGGGGCGAGATGACGTACAAAGATTGGTCGGTTCCGCTTTGCCTTCTCTATGACAATTGCACAATCAGGGCGACCACACAAAAGTATGTCAGAGGCTAGCTCCTCGATACTTGTGAGACGTTTATCAAATTGTTTTAATTCTGCTAACGCGGCTGATAGAAATTCAGGCTGCGCGGTAATAAGAAGTAGTTGTTCTGTATTCACAATCCTCCCAAAAATCTCCCTCTGACAAAAGTACCCTGAGGATCAAATTGTTGTTTTAAGCGTTGCATCATGCTAAAGTCACTCTTTGGTTCTCCCCAGACGCTTAATCGCCGTTTTAATTCAACTGGACAACGCTCTAGTACAAGGCTACCACCCAGTTCAGTGAGATAACGGCGCAGTTCAGCCATCGCTGGCAACAGGCGTTCTGTCGCGTCTACAGGTCCCAGCTCAGTATAGAGAATGCCATTGCCTGCGTGTGCGATGATAGCTGACTCCAGGTTGTAACGTTGGCAGAGAGCGTCAAGGGTCTGTACATAGGGAACGATTTGCGTAAGCAAGATGGCAGTTTTACAGGTCAGGGTGCCTTGTGTATGTTCGCGTATTCTCTCCCAGAAATCATCTTGTTCTGGTCCTTCTAGCTCCTCAGCGAGAAGGCCATGTTCTTGTTGTGCCAGCCGTCTCATCTCTTCGAGCTGACGGGCAAGCGTGGCTTTGCTGCCTTCAAAGTTTACTGCCAGCGTATACCCACTATCTGGTAGTGAGACAGCAGAGAGATCTACCAGCGAGTTTGCCGCGCCAGCATCGATCAATTCGACTGCGCTGGGTGTGAGGAGTGAGCTCATCAGCGCGATCACTGTCTGCATGGCATCTTCTACCCGTGCATAGGACAGCAGCAGTGTCTGCTCGGCATTGGGTAGAGGATGCAGTTTGAAATTGGCTTCGACAATAATCCCCAGGGTGCCAAGCGAGCCGATATACATTTTATTCAGGTCATAGCCTGCAACATTTTTCACAACACGACCACCACTACGGGCGAGTGCACCATCTGCCTGGACGACTCGTAGACCAATGACAAGATCACGGGCCGTCCCATAACGGAGCCGCTGTGGCCCACTGGCATTTGTCGCCAGTATACCACCAATCGTCGTCTCACTGGCACCCGGCGGATCAAGCGCGAGGCGCTGTCCCTGCTTTTTGAGCTGTTCTTGTAGTGCTGCTAACGTCATCCCTGCCTCTACCGCGCAGGTCAAATCTGGTCCTTCGTGCTCAAGCAGACGATTCAGGTGCGTCGTTTGGAGCACGACATCGATTCTCTCTGCCAGATCACCAAAGTTCATTTGTGAGCCACCACCTCGCGCCATGATGGTGAGCTGTTGTTCGTGCGTTGCCGCCACGACTTGAGCCGCTTCAGCAACGGTTGTGGGTAGCGCGACAAGACTCGGTAGAAGTCCATCAATAGGGTAATTGCGTAAGGTATCCAGGCCTGTAATACATTGTTCTGCTGGTAGCATCTGCTGAAGCGCATGAATACGTGCTATGATTTCGCTTCTCATGATACGTTTTCTCACTTCCTCATAGCAAAACCCGCCCATCCTATAACTGTTTGATGTCAGCACAAAGACCGGGACGTGGAAAAAGTTTCCCTGGATTGAGCGTCTGCTCAGGATTCCAGGCTGTCCGTACCTGTTGCATAATGCGCAGATCAACCTCGTTGAAGATCAGTGCCATCTCTTCTTGTTTCTCCAGACCAACTCCATGTTCTCCTGTAATTGTACCACCAACCTCGGCACAGACTTGCAGAATCTCATGCCCCGCCTGACGTACGCGCTCAATTTCGCCTGGAACCTGTGAATCGAAAAGAATCAAGGGGTGCAGATTCCCGTCGCCTGCATGAAAGACGTTGCCAACGCGTAGACCATAACTGTTGCAGATCTCGCTGATGCGGCGCAGGACATAGGGGAGCTTTGTACGCGGCACAACACCATCCTGCACATAATATTCGGGACTGATGCGCCCAACAGCTCCAAAGGCATTTTTGCGCCCTGCCCAGAGCAGCTGTCGCTCTGCTTCTGTCGCCGCAATTCGTATGGTGCGTGCCTGGTACTTCTCACAGATCGCCGCTATCTGTTCAATCTGTTCAGCAACCGTTTCTTGTAGGCCCTCAAATTCCATAAGCAGCACAGCTATGGCATCTCTAGGATAACCAGCATGGGTTGCCGCTTCAACCGCCTGGAGGATCATCTGATCCATCATTTCAATAGCGGCTGGAATAACTCCACTGGCGATGATCTCTGAGACGGTATTTGAGGCGGCGTCCATATCATCAAAAACGGCAATCATCGTTTTCACCGTTTCTGGTATGCGGACAATGCGCACAATAATTTTTGTGACGATGCACAACGTCCCTTCAGAGCCAATAAGAAGCCCTGTGAGATCATAGCCTGGAGTATCAAGTGTGCTACCACCGATCTGGATAATTTCCCCCTCTGAGGTCACTATTTCCAGTCCCAGGACATGATTGGTAGTCACACCATAAATAAGCGTATGTGGTCCGCCCGCGTTCTCTCCCACATTGCCGCCGATAGTGCAGGAACGCTGACTGCTGGGATCTGGTACATAGGAAAAACCTTGCGGATTAAGTGCCTGGCTGAGATGGAGATTGACCAGGCCGGGCTGTATCGTCGCCCGCAGATTTGCGTAGTCTACATCGAGAATGCGATTCATGCGGGCAAAAGCAATCACAATGCCGCCATGAATGGGGACTGCTCCACCGCTCAGACCAGTCCCGGCTCCTCGCGGTACAACAGGTAACCGATAGCGCCGGGCCAGCTTGACAACCTCGGCAATCTCTTGAGCAGTTGCGGGGAGAACGACGATATCCGGTCTACCACGCTCAATCGAGGCATCATATTCATACATGGTGAGATCATACGCTGAGTGCAGAACATGGCGTGCGCCAAGTATACTACTTAGTTGTTCGACAATCTCAGCTTTTTGTGTCTCGCTGGGGCGTGTATATACAAGGGACGGCGTTGCAACTGGAGGAATTTCGGCAATGCTCATAGATCTCGACTTCCTTCCTGGCTGCGCTAAGCCAGTGATCGACTTTGATCAACAATTGACCTGTCTAGATCATACCATGTCGTCATTGAAAATGCGAAAAATCAGCGTAGAAGGCGATCTGACAGATGTGCCGCATGAGCATTGGCTAACTCGTTATAAAGCGCCTCTGCCCGGCTGTAAGATAGAATCAGAGGGTTTGCGGTTAAGGCTTTAATGGCATCGATACGCGTACCCCACAGGGCCGCACGAGCAGAGGCTCCAGCGTATTCCGCCAGTTGGATAATCAGGCCACGCTGATCGAGTGCCAGGCCACCTTCACCCTGTGTCAGAGGCGTTGCACCACGGGCGTCGACCCGGCAGGGAATCTCAGCCACACGTTCTTCTGCCAGAAATTTCAGGGCTCCATGATTAGGCACGTTAAGCACAATTTCATCACCTGTATCGTGCAGAATAGCACAGAGCACATCCAGGGCACTATCATCATAATTTTCATAATGCTCGATATTGACGAGATGAGGCCTTTCTTTTTGTGCCTCCTGTTCCAGTTGTTTGAGCAGTGTCGCACGCCGGGTGAGTAATGCCTCTGCCTGGCTTTCTGGCTGCTGGCGTATGTAGTCCAGAACCTGCTCAGGGAAATAATAGTAGGGCATATGGTGAGATGGTAATGCACCATAGAGAGAGGTTAAGGTAGTTTGCATAAGAGGAATATAGTTCTCAGCAGTCATCTGTGGTTGGTGCTTCATATAGTCGCGACTCCAGGTAACAATATTTGGGAGGATGTCGATGCCATCGCTCCATAGTGCTGTAGTCCAGTTGCCGTGGCTCAGCCCTATTGTGCGTGTATAAAGGCGCTTCGCAGCTGGAAGTCTGGCCATCGTGACCATGTCCTCTAAATACTGAGGTGGATCATTGCGGATACCGATAACACGGATGCCGTTGGCTTGCGAAATCGCTTCAGTGATAATACTATTCGGGTTGATATAGTTGAGAAGAAAAGCGCGGGGAGCCAGCTTTTCGATGATGGCCGCAATGCCGGTTGCGACTGGTATTGTACGGAGTGCGGCGAAAAATCCGCCGGGACCTATCGTCTCATGACCAATAATGCCGTGTCGCAAAGGCAATGTCTCATCAAGATGGCGAGCTTGTAAGCCACCTGTCCGAAAGGCGGTAATGATAAAAGAGGCATCGGAAATCGCCTCCTCTTCGCTATTCGTATAGGAAAGCGTCAGATCGACTTCGGCTTGTTGAAAAATCTTCTTCCCCAGCGTATAGATAGTCTGAAGTTTTTCTTCTTCAATATCCATAAGCGTAATATGGCAACCCTTAAGGTGCCCTGCTCTTTTGAGCATACCCAGGAGGAGATACGCACCGTAAGGGCTACCACCGCCGATAATAGTAATCTTTGCTCTGGACGCTGATTGTTGTGTTGAATGAAGGACTGGCTCTTGCATCTTTTCAGGTATCATGGATTATCTATCTATCTTTCTCTCTGAAAAAGGCATTTTCCCGCTGGATGGCATCACCCAGAGATGGATGCTCTTCGTTAGAGCTCTTTTACTTCTCTTTCTTGAAAGTATCATCTGGATAAAGAAAAACGTCAAGTTGCTCTCTGACGTTTTTTGTATTTATAGATAGAAAAAATTATGCCTATGACGAGTGAAAAGCCTGCTAAGCCTATCAATTCTGGAAGGAAAGGCCAGATCGAGGTTTGTACTGTAGAAGTCGGAGTCGGGGACAGTGGCATTGTTCCAGGTGATGGCGACGTAGCTGGAGCGGTTTGCGGTAAGTGGAGAGTATTCCAGGCTGGTTGTGTTCCTATACTACGTGGAGATGCAGGCATTTTGGTTGGAATAGTAGTCGGCCTGTTTGTGTTCTGTTGCTTCAAGCTTCCATTGCCTGCTGGCAAGATGCCTGTGTTGCTGTTCTGGCCTGATGGGGCTGGGGTTGCAACGCCCGGTGTTGCCATTGGGGTATTACTGGCACCAATCGTTGGCGTATTGCTCATCTGCCAGTTGTTGCTGCCATCTGGTACACGTGCGTAGGATTGATCGACGCCCAGGGTTGGGATGGTAACCTGATCGACTACTATTCCCTCGAATAACAGACGAATGAGTGGATTCTGCCCTGAAAAGATATCCAGTCTGGGGAAGATCACAAGGTATCCGTGAGCGGCGATGTTTATGTTACCGGTGAGATAGTAACGTGTTGTGCCGATTCCACGATCGAATGCGGCAAAAGAGGAGAGATTATAAGCTTGATTCTGCGTATTGAAGAGTTCTAGCCAGGAAGAATTTGTCTGAGCGGCGCAATCCCAAAGAGTTTTTGAGCCAGGATTGCTCAATACCTCATTGATGACGATGATTCCCGGTGTGGCTGGAGGATATATTGTACTACTATTTACCGCTGTTGTGGGCGGACAGAGCGGACGTTGTGCCGCGTACACAGGAGAAACGGTCACACTCAGCAGGAAAAAGCCGAAACAAAACAATACCAGAAACCGCACGTACCCACCCCTCTTGAGCAAAATCTTCATGAAAAGATCTGTGACCGTTGAAGTACACAAGCGAAATGCACAATAGCGTTAGAATGTGCCCAAGATGTGTGTCTTATATGCTGAGTGATTCATACAAGACACGTTTTCCGTTGCTCCTACTAGAACGCGATTGTGCGACGCGAGACAGGGAAACTATGAGAGATACTTGAATGGAACCTGTTTTTTTCTTGGAAGGTGCTCATCAATGGTTTTACGCAGAGAGTCCGCGCTCGCTTCACCAATGATAAAGGCAATAATTGAGCCGATAACAATGCCACATATACCGCCTAAGGCAATACCTTCTAAAAACATGCGATTGCGAAAAAATGTCATCGTCGCCACCTTTTCCATAATAATTTATTGTAGGTATACAACTGTTTTTGCATCACTCCAAAGCCGCTCCAAACGATAATATTCCCGCTCTTTGGGTCCGAATATATGTACGATGATGTCACCAAAATCGAGGAGCATCCAGCCATTTTCGGGTACTCCTTCACGGGCAAAAAGCCGTGCTCCTTGCTTTCTTAACTCCTCTTCGATGCCTTCGCCGATGGCCTGAATTTGGCGCGTATTACTTCCACTGCAAATGACGAAGTAGTCTGCAATGGTGGTAATTTCACGAATATCGAGTAATAGCACATCCGAAGCTTTTTTATCAGATGCCGCATCAATTGCTATTTTTGCCAACTGGCCTGGATCGAGTAGAACTCCCGCCACAAGCACTTCCTATCATGGTTCTAGGCTACGTACAAATATTATACATAGCGATGCATGTCAATAGCTTCTCACCGTATCTGCATTATAGCACGGCAGGGCAAGTCTTGTTAAGTCTCTTAAGCTGACCTTTTGAAAGTGCTATACAGGCCAGAAGTTTATGTATAAAGTATACAGGTGTTTTCTCCTATGTGACCTTCTTGATATCTTGTTGAGGTAGCCGGTCTAAGAGCTCTCTCACATTGTATAGCTGACCAGCAGGTACGAAGTCAGGGGCAATTTCTGCAAGGGGAACCAGGACAAAGGCCCGTTCTTGCATACGAGGATGTGGGATAATGAGCGTTTCTTCCTGTATCTGAAGATTATCATAGCTGAGAATGTCGATATCAATAGGCCGAGGACCGTTTTGAATTGTCGGTTTTCTTCCCAATTCAACCTCGATGCCTTTTAGTGCCTGTAATAACGCCTGAGGAGTGAGCTTTGTTTCAGCAAAGCAGACCATATTGAGAAAGCAGGGCTGATCCAGATAGCCTATCGGCGCGGTCTCGTAAAGAGAGGAAACGCTCTGTATCGTTGCGATAGTGCTCAATGCCTGGAGCGCCCTCTCCAGGTGTTTTTTTCGCTCTCCCATATTTGCACCCAGCGCCAGATAGACGCTGTGGTTAGTTCTGCTTCCTTCGCTTATCAAGGCTTTATCCTCATGTGTTATCCCTGAAAGATCCAGAGATTGTCAAAAATCGCTTCAGTTCCATTGATACTATCCCCGCCCACCAGAAATCCGACGGAGCCAGCCGCATAGGTACTATCGGTGACGTCAGGAACAACAAGCTGTTTATTGATATAAATACGGAAAATTCTGCTTTTTTGCGATCAAAAGAAAGGTATTTCGCTGCCCATATCCTGCAAAGAGCGCATCTGTGTGCGTCCAGTCGATCAGCGTGAGCCAGTTAGCCGGGTTGCTGCTCAATACACGTACAAAACGATATTCGCCATTGCTGTTGATCTCCAGAACATAAAAGGCTTTGCTGGACGGGCTAAGGCGGAAAACGAAACCGTAGAAGCCGCCATAAAGCAGTTGAGCCTGCACCGCTATAATGGTGTTTGTATACGTATGGTGATTATCGTAGCACCAGACCACTGCATGCCGCAAGCGCGTCGCGACATGATATCCTTGAGACGAAAAAAAACATTGCTGACCATCATTGATCCAGCCGCTGCCACCTGCTACTTGCATAGCATTCTGATACAATACTTCTCCTGCACCGATGGCCGCTGTGATACCTGCTGCCTCTTGAATTCTTGCCTGAGCGGCAAGCGTCGCTTCGATATTGGCCTGGGCTAGCGCGGTTGCGCTTGCTGCTCGCTGGATAGGGGGCCGGGTGTGCTGCTTTGGCGGCAGACTGGTTTTGTGGGTAAAGAGGCCTGGCAGAAAAGCTGAACCTATCAGGATGACACAGAGTAGGAGGACAACGCTGAGTGGCAGCAAGAGGCGCTTTTTTGTCCGTGTCTTGCCGATAAGAGATGGAATAACTGGCGCTTCATTGCCAAGTGGATACAGGCGTGGAGTGACGATTGGTGTTATCAACTCTTCCTGCGAAAAGGCCGGTCTATAGGGAATGTGGGAAGTGGAGGATATCTTCTCATGCAGGTGAATCGCTGGTGAGATTGCCGTCTCTTCTTCTTGAGGAACCGGAATCGCTGCGTTGTTACTGGGACAACGCGCCTGCTCCTGAAGCAGCGCTCTACGATAGGCAGATGAGAGCTCGCGTGCTTGCTGGTAGCGTTCATTGGGATCTTTTTCTAACGCTTTCAGAATAATATTTTCAATGTTCTGTGGAATTGCTGGATTGTATTCTCTTGGTGGCCTGGGCTGAGATTGAATATGCCGTAGTGAGATTGCTAAAGGCGAATCAGCCGTGAAGGGAACGTGGCCGGTTAGCATCTGGTAGAGAATAATGCCGAGGGAGTAGATGTCGCTGCGATAATCGCTCAGGCCATTGGATTGTTCGGGGGCCATATATTCAGGAGTGCCGATCATGATTCCTGAGTGGGTGGAAAACTCGACCTCTATCTTGGCTTTGGCGAGACCGAAGTCTGCCAGATAGGCATAGCCATCGGGTCTGAGCAGAATGTTGGATGGTTTGACATCCCGATGGACTACTCCCTGGTCATGGGCATATTGCAGCGCCGCCGCGATTTGATCCAGGTAACTTCCAGCTTCAGACATCGTCAGGCGTTCTCGTTTCAACAGATACTCACGTAATGTTCCGCCCTCTACAAAAGGCATGACCAGATAATACCAGGGGCGCTGCTCTCCAAAGTCATAGAGAGGTAAAATATGATCATGAGATAACGTGCCAATTGCCAGGGCTTCCCGTTCAAATCGGCGTACAAATGGTTCATCGCTACCATACAAAACTTTGACGGCTACGCGTCTGCGCACGCGTCGATCATAGCCGAGATAGACCTCAGACATGCCACCACGAGCAACGCGTAGCCGTAGTTCATACCGTCCCAGGGTTGATCCTTCGATCCCTTTCATCTCTCCTCACTCCTACCTGCACATTCCCAACCTCGATCTTTTCTGTTTTGTTGGCACTGCTATTATGAGATACTTTTTGTTCTTTTTACGCCTTTTTCACACGGTATCTCTGCACATTTCTGCAGCCAGCTCTCTGAGCACTACTGAAGTGCAGATACGTTCTAACGTACCTGCCAGTAGCGTTCCATCTGGATAGTTTCTACCGGGCGCAGATTATGGCTATACTCTCGGATCATCTGAAACATCGCATCCCTGGTGCCGTAATCTGCCGTAATGCGCGAGGCATAGATTGCCGATGCCTCCAGACGGAGAGGGAGCATCTCAGACATTTCTACTAGAGCAGGTTCTAGAGGGAGACCCAGTTCGTGGATGCGGGCTTCAAGTGCACCTTTCCTGGAGACATAAGGAAAATCTTCATAGAGATAGACTTTCACGCCACGTTGTATCAATCTATCGGCGGCTGAGCAGATAATCTGGTGGTCAACATGACGCCCAATACCCAGCGGAGCATACCAGATGCTATCCGGCAAGCGTTCTGCCAGAGCGATCAGCGTCTGCGAAAATTCCTGCTCAATTTTGAGATCCCCCGGATTGATATCGCCACCGATTAACTGGGCCTCGCTCGTGTAGTAGGGCGGATTCCCCCGGTAAACGGCGTCCAGGTAATCCAGCCAGAGATAATCAGCACCGATGTAGTCGAGCGCGGCTTGCGTCTTCCTGCCGCCTCAATTCGACGGCAGCATGCATACCCTGGCTGAGATCAATGCCCATGCCGCGATTGGCCTGAATTGCAAAGGGACTGGGGGCCAGCTTTGCATCTGGCACGCCGCCAAAGACGGTAATGACCAGTGGGCGTATCCCACTACTCATCTGTACGCCCAACGTTCCGCCACAGGAGTAGACCACATCATCGAAATGTGGCGAGAGAAAGATGTGTCGATGGTATGTTGTTATATCATTCAAGCTTTTGAGTTGCACTACTGCGTTCCTCCATAGTGTCTGCTATCTTTGATTGCAAAAAAATATCTGCTCCAGTATATCGAATAAAACAAACGATTGCATTTCTTTCATTTCCTGCTTCTGAATTTCATTGGCGAGGTCCCATTAATGGCAGTATTCTTAAATACACTGTGTCAGGGAAGCCGTACTCCATCCTCTGTAGCATCAAGCAAGCCATCTTTGACCAGGCCTGCTACAAGGGCCTGTAGCCAGATAAGCTCCTCCTCACGAAAATCAGTTTTTATCTTTGGTCCTAACTCCTCCAGAGGCATGCGCTGCCCTGCTGGTAGTGTCCCCAGAAGGGCAACAGTACGACCACGAAAATATCGATTTGAACTGGTGAAGGGTTGGGCCTTATAGGGAGTCTTTTTCTCAGCCACTTTTCGCAATTGACGCAAAACAGTGCCTGAAGGAAAGAGACTGTACTGGCCCATCTCTGTATATGCCTGGCAGGTTTCTTGCAAGGGACAGCGTGTGCATTGAGGGGTATTGCTGGTGCAGATCGTTGCTCCCAGATCCATAAGGGCTTGATTCCAATCATAGGCCGCTCCCTGGGGAAGTACCTGCTCGGCCAGCAGGAGCATCTGGGCATCGTTGGCCCTGGGCTCTGGATGCTCCAGGCCAAGAAAGATGCGATGAAGCACACGGCGAATATTTGTGTCTACTGTTGCGACCTGTTTATGATAGGCAAAGCAGGCAATGGCTCCGGCTGTATAACGGCCAATTCCTTTGAGGGTCAGGAGTTCTTCAATCGTCTCTGGAATACGTCCACCATGCTCGCTGAGTACCTGGCGGGCAATAGACTGGAGGCGGACTGCACGCATGTTATAGCCAAGCGGTACCCAGGCGGCAATGACCTCGGCTGTTGGAGCCTGAGCCAACACTTCCAATGTGGGAAATGCGGCCAGAAATTGCTGATATTTGGGCAGGACACGGTCCACCTGGGTTTGTTGAAGCATGATCTCAGAGACAAGAATGGCGTATGGATCGCTTGTTGTGCGCCAGGGGAGATCGCGTTGCTCTGCTTTATACCAGGCGAGAAGGGATGTATGGACGCGTTCTAAGAGAGCGGAAGTTGGCTGCGCTGAGGACGGAGACACGTTACTCATGCGGCCTCATTTGCTCTTGCGTGACGACGTTTTGTCTGGCTGTGCTTTCGCACCATTCTGGATAACTCCTACTTCTTTGCGAGCACGCTCTCTCAGCGAGAATATGGTATCTCCACCCTCTTGCCAGCATTTTGCGTCTGGTGCGGGCAGATTTCACAGAGAATCCAGTCTTGAGCATCGCGTAACACATGTCCTTTAATGCATTTCGCATACATAATGTGATCGTTGAGCTCAGGATCATCGGCTTTTACGTTCGCTGCGGCAATCTTTGGAATAAAAAATCTACACCACGGCACGGTTATGTACCTTCCTTATTCTGGTTTGATAAGCTCTATCTCTAAGAAATAGGCCATCTTTTTACCCATAAGTAAGCTCAAAAAATAGGAAGCTTATTATGGGCGCACCCTTGTTGGCATCCATTTACTCAGGTGGTTGCGCTCATTATAACGCATTCTCTAACTATCAGTCTATAGCGTTGGCAATCTCTCTTACGTTTTTAGCTAGCCTTGCCTAATTTCGTAGTACAGTTCATACTTAAAAAGAGGCGCATTGCATCGTATTATGTAGTGTCATTTCCTACTGTTATTTCTTTGTTTTACGGAGGATGCTATGGCGAATCAGCAAGAGATCGAAGAAACCTATGACTTTATGGATGAAATTTTCCGTGCTTGCTTCGGTGCAAATGCTGACCTGACTTGTGCGATGTATGACGGGGATTTTTCAAAGACGCTTGCTCAGGCGCAGCGCGATAAGCATGATTATATTCTTGATCGTATTGCTTTTAAGCCGGGAAGCCGCGTACTGGACATTGGCTGCGGATTTGGTCCTGTCCTGAAAGCTGTCCAGGAAAGAGACGGACAAGGCATTGGTTTAACTCTCTCGCGTAGGCAGGCTGAGACATGTAAGCACAGCGGCCTTGAGGTCTATGTTAAGGACTGGAAAGAGCTGACGGTGGATACCTTTGGCCGCTTTGATGCTATTGTTAGCGTAGGTGCGTTTGAACATTTCTGTTCGATTGAGGAATATCTCGCAGGCAAACAAGATGCAATTTATGAACGCTTCTTTCGCTTATGTTATGAACTCTTACCCTCAGGCGGTAAACTCTATTTGCAAACGATGATGTTCGGGAAAAATGCGCCTGAGTATCAACAGATCTCTTTACAGGCTGAGGAGGGCTCAAACGAGTATATTACGGCGATTACTAAAGAGTTTTTTCCTGGCTCCTGGCTTCCCTTTGGAGAAGAGCATATTTTGCGGACATCGGCTCCGTACTTTCGGCAGATTTCTCATAATAATGGCCGTCTGGATTATCTGCAAACGATAGAAGAGTGGAGCAAACTCTGGAATTTTACCTTCTCCAATTTTAAAGAACCTCAGCGCCGTTTTGCCAGACTTCTGATTGTTGCGAAACTTGTACCGCGTTTTCTGACAGATGCAGGTTTTCGTCGCCGCACGGAGTTTCTGCGCAAGGGATACGACAAAGAATGTTTCAGAAGAGAGATTATTGATCACCAACGTATGGTCTTCGAGAAAAAGTAGCAAAGGAGATATTCTATGGTGGCTGTCCAGCGTGCTCCTCTCAATGAATATGTCGAACTGAAACGCCTGCTAAAGCAGCAAGGCTTGTTTGACCCGCAACCGGCCTACTACACGTATAAGATTCTGTCTACCCTGGCTTTGTTGGTGCTCAGTCTCTCTCTGTTGCTGGTCTTTAGGCATTCCTGGCTACAATTGCTCAACGCGGTCTTTTTAGCTTTTGTCTTTGGACAGATTGGTTTTATTGGACACGACCTGGATCATCGCCAGATCTTTCGTAGTTCCAGGTTTTTCTTGCTTGGCTCGTTTGTCACGGGAAACCTGCTTCTAGGATGGAGCTGGAGCTGGTGGATCGATAAACATAATCGCCATCATGGTCATCCCAATGAGCCAGAAGTTGATCCTGATATTAGTATTCCGATGCTTGCCTTTACAGAACAGGAGGCATGGAGTAAGCAAGGCTTTCTGCGCTTTATGGTGGCCTATCAGGCCTATCTCTATCTGCCGCTGGAGCTACTCGGTTGGCTCACCTTCCTGATTTTTAGCATCAATTTCCTGGTGCAGAAGAAGTCTCGCTATCCTCGGACAGAGGGGATCTGTTCTGATCGTTCACTATCTGCTCTACTTTGCCCTTTTATTCTCCTGCCTGACATTCTGGCAAGCCATCCTTTTCTTTGTCATCAACCGGGCGCTTTTTGGCCTGTATCTTGGCTCGATTGCCGCTCCCAATCATAAAGGTATGCTCGTTTCGGAGAAAGATGATCCGCTGGACTTTCTGCATCAGCAGGTGCTCAGTTCTCGCAATGTGAGATCTCATCCCATCACTGATTTCTGGTATGGCGGACTGAATTACCAGATTGAACACCATCTTTTTCCCACTATCCCCAGAAATAATTTACAGGCAACGCAGCAGATTGTCAGGGTTTTCTGTCAAGAGCACGCCATCTCTTATCATGAGACTGGTTTCCTTGAATTATATCAAGAGATCTTCCAGCATCTGAATCAGGTCAGTCCGCTCTACGAGCAGAAAGAAAAGTAGGTATCTCTTAAGTCTGCTCTAAAACCACTTTCTTGCAGAGGGAGAGAATCTGTTTTTGCGGACTCTTACCCTCTGCGACGGCTTAAAATAACTAGGCGGCTATCCAGCGTCAATGGGCTGCGATCCAGGTTGCCATAGTAGGATTGCACTTCAAGTCCGGCTGCACCAAGCATACGTATGAGTTCTGTGAGCGTATAGATGCGCATTGATTGGTATTGTTTGCCTTGTGAGCCATTGGGGTAGAGCAAGGTAATGTCGATTTCGTTCCGGCTGCTACTCAGGTTTATCTGGCGCTCTTCGAGAACAATCATTCCGTCTGGATAGCGGATGATGCCGTGGGGAGAGAAACCTCGTAACACTTTCGGTTGATAGACGGTCTCCAGAAGAAAGAGCCCTCCCGGTTTGAGCGCTTTTGCCACTTGCTCAAGGACACGCTGGTCCTCTTCTTCGTTTTCCAGATAGCCGAATGAGGTGAAGATATTGATAATCGCGTCAAATGTCTGCTCAAAAGGGATCTGACGCATATCTTCTTGTATCCAGGTAATCTCAACATCCTGGCTGTCTGCCTCATGAATCGCCTGTTCGAGCAGATGCTGGCTGAGATCCAGTCCGGTAATCTGGTAGCCAGCTTTTGCCAGCGGGATGGCGTGTCTTCCCTGTCCACAGCAGAGATCAAGGATCTGGCTTTGAGGCGCAATTTGTAGAATCTCCAGAATATCAGCGACCTCTTGCTCTGTTTTCTGGGTAGGAAGAAAAGGAGCGTAGATACGGCTATAATCATCTTCAAAAAAGCTCTCGTACCAGGGGACCGTGCTCATGTTACCTTACCCACTTTCTTCTAGTGCATTTCCACTTGACCTTTTCGGGTTTCGTAAGTAGACTACCCTTGCTAGGAGCGGCAGGAGCACCTGTCCTTTCTCGACCCGCTTGAGGGTACTGAAAAAGAATGCCAGCAAATCTCTTCTTTTCTCTGTTGCTTTTTTTATGGAGAGTGCCTGAATTGCTCTCTGCTTCCCTGTGCGTGTTTTTGATTCAGTTTCTCTGTAGAGAGAACGCGCTGATGGCGGTTTTTCTGGTTTTTCTGGTTTTTCTAAGATCAGGTATGCTGGATGATGTAGAAGCGAAACCACCAGGTTCCGGTTTTACAGGCAAGGAGGAGATAGACGATGGCCCAGGCGCTATGGATGATGCTATAGCTGCCAACCATTGCCAGGCAAAACATGCACGCCAATGCGCTCAATTGTTTTAAGCGCATAGTGCGCATCTGTCTGAGATAGCTTCCTTCTCCCTTCCCTGGATAGCGTTGGCAGGTGAGAATGCTCAGGATGAGCAATGTGCCGAGTCCTAGAATACCCAGGATTGCCAGGGCGAGTAGAAACGATGGTGTGTTCAATTTCTCTGTCCTTCTGCCCGTGAATATGCTGAAGAACTGTATGTAAATGCCTGCTTGAGAACGTGTTTCTATGCAATAAGCGCAAATTTCGCCGTGATAAGCACTTTTGGGAATCTGGCTCAAAACGTATTTTTAGGCTGTAGAAGTCCTTCCCTATTATAGCATAGGTAGTGTGTTCCTGTAGAAAAGCTGTATTAGCTCAACAATAGTTGTGCTTTTGGCTATCTGTGATAAGATTGAAAGGTTATATAGTGGCTAGCAGCTAGACTGGATGTGAGAGACGAAGGTCTATTGGACTGAAATAGAGAGTGTTATAATAGAGCCAATTCTGGACTGAAATAAGGAGTGCTATACTAGAGCCAATTCTGGCTGCCTGGTTTTATTTGTTGAAAGGGATAGGCGTGTGTTTGCTGAAGAATTTTTTGTGCAGGATGCCGATTCGCTCCTCTGGAAAGAAGCTCGTCCGTTGCTGAATGCAGCGCTGAAGCTGGCACAACAGAATGGGCAATCTATCTGGCACGGTTGGCAGAAACAGCACATTACGACATTCCTTCAGAATTTGCCGCCACATTGTGCTTTGCTTGTCGGAGTCTGGCAGACAGAGGAATCTCCTCGTGATGAATTGGCACATGAACAACTTGTGCTGGGTCTCGTCTGCGAGGTGCTGCATGGCGAGATCCACTCGTTACGTACTTTTGAGGCGCTTGTCGATGCGAACTTGCCTGCCATCTCCTCATTAGAGCCTGGATTTGAACATGCGCGTGAACTTTTACAGGCGACAAAGAGAGAGGTGGCCCCTGTTGCCTGGGCTATTTTTACGGATCTGCCAACCTGGCAGGAGTGGCTATTTTCTGAAGGCTCTGCTGAACAAGCGCTTGATAAAAGTGAATTACTCGCGTCGCTTGCCCGCCAGGGCCGTTGTGTATTGATGGGCAGCCGAGCGATGCATCATCATATATAGAGGGAAGTATATGGAACAGAAAACCCCGCTTATCTGGAGATCCTATTTTGCGGCAATATCTCGTGAATGCTCCACATCGTATGAGCCGCCGTGAGGGCACTAATGCCTGTCCATTCTGTGCTGATATTACCGAGGGCCGCGTTGGTCCTGATACGCAGGTCTGGTTGCATCCCAATGATTTCCCCCCTCTGGCTCCTCCTGTTGGCGAGGCCTATGTGGTTATTTATAATCGGGATCATCACCGCACGTTTACGCAGTTGACTGTCGATGAGGTGTTCGCGGTTACGAGACTGTGGCGCGATCTGTACCGCGATCTCTCTTCGCGCTATCCTACTATTATGACTTTTGAGAATAGCGGCGAGGCTATCGGTCAGACGCAGTATCATCCTCATGGTCAGACCTATGGTGTCTCTGTTATTCCGCCCATACTGGAGCGCAAGCTAGAGACGGTTTTGCTTGACGATGCGGCTGGCCGGGGCTGCCCTTTTTGCCGTGTCCGTACTGAACTGGCAGGCGGCGAACATCAGGTTGCGGCGAATACAAGTTGGCAGGCTTTCTTGCCACCCTACGTGCGCTATCCTTACGAGACGCATCTGTATCCTCAGCGCCATGTTGCCAATATCGCGTTGATGGAGGATGAGGAATTGCGTGATCTGGCTGAGATGTTACTTACGGTGATTCGAGGGTATAATAATCTCTTTGATGGAACGATGGCTCCTATGCCTTATCTGCTGGGACTGCATCAACTTGCCGACGAACGTTTCCATTTTCATGTAGAGATTCTGGCCATTGGCCGCGCTCCAGGAAAATTAAAATATGCCGCCTCTTCAGAGTCGATCTGGGGGCTTTGGACGAATGACTCCAGTCCTGTTCAGAAAGCACAGGAGCTACGCGAAGCTATTGCCAGGGAGGCAACACAATGACAACTCTTTTACCGCCAGTCGAGGATGCACTGGCACAATTTCCACAGGAGTTTCAGGATGGGACAACCTATGCCGGTCCGCTAGGGGCTGCCTGGGCCCCTGGTCGCGTCAATTATATCGGTGAGCATACTGATTATAATGATGGTTTTGTCTTACCCCTCGCTGTTGATCGTGTCTCGGCTTTCGCTGGTCGCATGCGCAACGATGCCGTTGTGCGGCTCTGGTCTACCCATTTTCAAGTGCAGGCTCAGTTTACGTTGACTGGTCTGCCGGATAACTTCGAGCAGCAGCATGCCCCCTTGCCTGGTTGGGCTCGCTATATCCTGGGGGTGGCCTGCGAACTACAGCGCGATGGCCTCACGCTGCATGGCTTTGACGCGGTAGTTGGTGGCGATGTTCCTCTTGGCGGCGGTATGAGTTCTTCGGCGGCCCTGGAAGTTGCTACCGCACAGGCATTCTCGTTCTTCTCATCCGGTCAATTTACTATCGGCGAGCAGGGTGCGACGAGGAGGCCGATGGAGATTGCGGCCATCTGCCAGCGGGCGGAGCATATCGCATCTGGTCTGCGCAGTGGCATCCTCGACCAGGCTGCCTCCTGTCTTGGCCGTCCTGAGAAGGCGGTTCTGCTGGATTGCCGCTCGTTTGAGTATCACTACATCCCCTTTGCAGCTCCTGACCTCTCGCTGGTCGTGATTGATACCAATGTTCGCCGTGAGCTGGCGAATACTGCCTATAATGAGCGCCGCCAACAGTGCGAAGAAGCCACTGCGCTTCTGCGTGACTTGATTGCCCGGCATGAGCCCGGCGCTCAGGTGGAGCATATTCGGGCCTTGCGGGATATTACGCCCGCACAATTTACACGCTATAAAGAACAGTTGCCAGAAGTCTTACGCAAACGTACTGCCTATATTATCGCGGAAAATGAGCGTGTGCATCAGGTTGTGAAGCTACTTGAGAAGGGCGATATTGAAGCCACTGGTCCAATTTTGTATAAGGGGCATGCTGGCTTGCGCGATGACTATCAAGTAAGTTGTACTGAGCTAGATGTGTTGGTGGAGATTGCCAGCGAGGTCCCAGGAGTCCTGGGTGCTCGTATGATGGGTGGTGGCTTCGGTGGCTGCACTATTAACCTGGTTCGTACTGAGGCTATTGACGCTCTGCGCAAAGCAGTTGAAAAACAGTATCCAGCTCGCACTGGCCATGAGGCGAACATCGATATCTGCCGTGCCGCCGCCGGCCCTGGTCAGGTAATAGCCGAATGAGCGCTTCCTTACAGAAGATTTTTGCAGAGCGACACTCTCGCTCGGCAAAGACGACATATTTGTGAGTATGCATGGGAATAGCAAAACAATGAGGAGAAAAGGATACTGGATCTCTAGCATACCCGCCAGGAGACCAAAAAACATCGGGCTTTTGGACGATGTTATCTACTTGACAATTGCAGTATAATAACTGTGGAAGGGTAGCAGACTTCTATAGGATTTTATTACCTTTTTCTGCTCTAATGATTATCTGGCTATACTTGCGCGTTCTGTGATTCCTTTTTCTGCATCTCCTGCTTTGCCTCAACAAAGAAAGTAAGTTTGTACTGCCCAATACTAATCTGATCTCCGTCTTGCAGCGGATGCGCCTGATCGCTGGTTATCGCTTGTCCATTTACTGTTGTGCCATAGGCGCTACGCCGATCATAAAGCATATAACGCCCATCTTCTAGCTGAAGCAGGGCATGGTGGCGCGAGGTGAACGGATCATAATCAAGCAAGATATCACTTGAACCGGCTCGTCCAATCGTCATTTCCTCATGTTCGATCATCACTTCGTAGGGTTCCTCTAAATATGGCGAGGTAATGACCAGAGCTGGAGCGCGTTTCGTTTTCTGTCCTACGTCCGCAGGTCCGGTCTCTCCAGGCGGCAGGGGTGTTTCCTCCACAAAGGCAGGCTGTTCATGCTCCTCTGCGGTTATTGCAAATGTGGATGCACTCTGTTTCCAGGCTTGCAGTATCGGCTCGGTATTTGGATCAGGGAGTGGTTGCACAATATCTGGAGCCGGAGGCAGTGGTATCTCCGGTCCAGGCCCGCCTGGTGTCTCCTCTGGCCGTGGCTGCGGTACAACCTCTGGCAGGGGAGGCGGCGTTGGCACCGGGTCAGGCAACGGTTGCGGCACATCGGGTAGAGGTTGTGGCTGCGGCTTAGGCTGTGGGCCGGGTAATGGTTCTGGTTGTGGAGCGGGAATAGGTTCTGGTTGCGCAGGGTCAGGCGTTCGCTCAGGGGCAGGTGCTGGTTCTGGCGTAATTGGATCTGGACTCGGCTCAGGTTGTGGCTCAGGCTCAGGTTGAACAGGAACGGCAGGTGTCTCCGGCACTGGCGTGTTCGGAGATGGAACCTCTTCTACATTGTACTGCGCGGGTAATGTATCTAGCTGATCTGTGCTATCGGTTTCCGCAATCACTGGACCTGCTTGTGGGGGCGGCGAATCTGTGTCGATAGTCAAGGTCGCGAATGCTTCAATAAGTGCTGTGTCTATTTGTACCACCTCGGTCTCTGGATTGTTTTCTTGTCTGAATGGTGTCTCCTCCAACCTGCTCTCTTTTACTGGAGGTATGAGGGGCGCTGTTTTCTGGCGTTGCTCTTGCTGGCTATATCCGTTACTCGTGTGTGTCTCGACCTGCCCCAGACTTGGCAGGGCCGGATTAGTCTCTCTATAGAGCGATGGCTCATACGCGTGTTGCAAAGCTTCTGCGAAAGCTTGCAGGGAGGAGTAACGCTCGTCTACTGGCCCTTTTAAGGCTCGCTGGATAACTTGTGCCAGCTTTGGTGTGACGTGTGGATTGAGGGTTGAAAGTGGTACTACTTCTCCTCTTCGCTTCTGCTGTTCAACCTCTTCTGGTGCTCCAAGAAATGGTGGACAACCAGCCAGCCAGTAATAAAAAATAGTGGCTAAAGCGTACTGATCACTTGCTGCTATTGTGCGTTTGCTAAATTGTTCTGGCGCAGCCGTAATAGGCAATAGGGTAATAAAGGGATGACCATAGTGACGCACGAAATTCGCTGTACCTGCATCTGCTAACACGAGTGGCATGGTTGTTGTTGAGGTATTAAGCTTGAGAGGATTCTGCTGAACCAGAATATTGGAAAGGGTTATTGCGCCATGCAAGAACCTGTTGGCATGAAGATAATGGAGCGCCTGTGCGAACTGGATTGTGTAACGAAGTGCGTTTTCGAGTGGCAGTGGTGGCGAAAACCAGCTGCGTCCCTCACTGCCCAGAAGAGAACTAAACTCCGTATATCTCCGCGCCAGATAGAGTTGCCCCTCAATATCTCCATAGTCCAGGATGTTGGTGAGAGCGGGATGGTTGAGCTGGCTCATATTTTGCAATTCACGGAAAAATTGCCGCCTGATTGCATCTGACAGCGTCGTCCAGGGATGAATTAATTTGAGTGTGACTGTGCGTTCTAGCAGCGTATCATACGCTTCATAACTCTCGCCAGAGATTCCATTTCCTAGCTGGCGAACAACCTGGTAACGATCAAATCTTTGTCCTACGTCTAATTGCATGCAGCACACTCACTTTCGCATCTAACCTGCGTTTTTTTACCACTTCCGCGCCATAAAATCCCTGCTTGAAGACAGGGAGAGAAAAATGATTGTTTTTGTTGCATCCGGTGGGATAATGCTCAAATTTGCTTGCTAACACTATACATCTCTCTGCTTTTTGATGCAATGCATTGAAGAGGCAAAGAGCCCGAAGACAGATTATTTTTGCGTCTTTCCTCGTTGACGTGCATAATGCACAATTACAAAAATAATGACGCCTAGCACAATTATCCCTGCAAGCGACCAGGTGATAATACTGGCGAGATGCTCGACTTTACTGAAATTATTCTGGAAGAGACGCCCGGCATAATAGCCCAGGAGCCCGTAAATGATCGCCCAGATAATTCCACCTGCTGCATTATAAACTAAAAAGGTTCTCCAGTGCATCTGGTTAACTCCAGCAAGAAATGCCGCCCATGCCCGCAGAATGGCGATGAATCGTCCCAGGAAAACCGTTTTATCGCCATGTTTCGCGAAAAATTCTTCGGCTTTTTTCATACGTTCTGGCTTAAGAAAGAGATAGCGGCCATAGCGTTCCACAAACGCCTTTCCACCTGTGTGTCCTACATAGAAGCCGAGGTTATCACCGATGATTGCTCCTAATGCCGCTGCGATGATAATGAGCGTAATAGACATCTGATGATCGATTGCCGCATAAAATGCTGCCAGCAGCAGCATCGTTTCACCGGGGAAGGGGATACCTGAGCTTTCAATCATGACGAAGAGAGTGACACCTGGATAACCAAGTATATGTAATGCATTCTGGAGAATTTGAAATATATCTATACGCGCTATTACTGTATTAGAAAGAAATACAATCGGTTGTAGCAGCAGTAAAAATCGAGTTTTAAGCATAAAAAAGCCTCCCCTCTCCTAAGAACATGTCTTAAACCAACTCGTTGCCAGAAATAAACTATATGCTCCACTCCTACATTTATTCTTGCTGTGGATGAAATCTCTGATTCTATGCCAGCGAGCAATTTTTCAATAGCTGTAATCACTACGTTGTAGTACCCTATCTGGTTGAATAGGGCGAAGTAGCAACGATATGTTCCTCTGTCAATATTCTTTCGCCAAAAGGTTTGTTTGCGGAGAATATATTGACAGAGCCCTGCTCTTCTCTCTATACTGGCGAGGACAAGTCGTCAACTAAATAGCGCGTAGTAAGGTCGGATCATGAGTCTGGAAACGCAGGATATAGGGAAGCGGAAACGTGGAAACAGAGCGGCGCTGTTGCTGCTTCTTTTTGATCTCGTCGTGTTGATCGTCATGGGCGTTTTGTTGTTCTGGGGTGCCGCATGGCTACCCACTGCAAAACGTGAGAATATGCAGACGTGGCAGCTTTTTCAGCCCTATACCGATGTGGCGAAGTATCAATGCTACGAAACAGCTTTTCTGCATGGCCTTCCCGCGCTTCAGCAGTTTTCTCATGGTCAATGCGATTTTATTACGCATCCCGACCCCTCTATCAAATATACGACCAGAGCGCAAATTATTCAGAAGATGCAGAAATATCATCTCCCCAATCGTCTGATTCTTCTCGTGCAAGCGCAAGATCCAAACACCACTTTTCACTCTCTACCTCGTGAGTATCCTTTGTTGACCCTCTTACCTTTTAGTCTCAGCGCTATTGGTCCTGCGAATTTTTATCAGCTCCGTTACGCCTTGCTGATGGAACTTCTGGCTGTGGTAACCTATATTCTGCTCGCCTGCTTCCGCTCAAGAAAGGCGGCAGTGGTGGCGGCTTTCTATCTGGTAGCCGGTGGTTGGGCGACGGTGGCAGGTCGCTTTGATCTGGTCCCTGCATTTTTGACTCTGGTGGCGCTGCTGTTTGCTGTACGCAAACACTGGAGCTGGGCCTTTGCCCTGCTTGCGCTGGCTACTATGTCGAAGTATTATCCCGCAATCTTTCTTCTCCCTTTCCTCATCTCGCAACAGTTTGCCGCTTCGGGAGAATGGTATGCCTGGCGGCGCTGGCTCCCTCTCGGTACTTTTGTTGCGCTCTGTGCTCTCTTGCTGCTTGCTTCTCTTCTACTCAGTGTTGAGGGGACTCTGGGTACGTTCAGCTACTTTGGCAATCGGCCTATTCAAGTGGAGTCAGTGGCCTCTTCTTTTGTCTGGATCGCCAGCCATTTTGGTATTCCTATCGAAAAGTTTCAAAAGACTTATGGCTCTTTAAATGTCTTCAGTCCAATTGCTGGCAGTGTTTCGTTAGCCGGGAGCGTTTTTTTAGTGGCTGGTATTGTCTATACCTACTGGCTTCAATGGCGCAGAAAAATTGATCTTGGCCTTTCTTGCGTACTTACTTTACTGATTGTCCTGCTTACCGGCAAGGTATTTAGCCCGCAGTATCTTATCTGGATTGCGCCTCTGATTGCTTTTGTTGGCGAGGCTGATTGGCGCTGGGTCCTCTCCTGGGGGCTTATAAGTCTGTTAACTACCTGGATCTATCCTCTAATCTATACGATGACAAAAGTCCTTTCCCAGGTGCCGCTTCTTCACCTGTTCTATCCGGTTGTGACTGCCCGCAATCTCTTGCTTCTGGCCTTTATCCTGGTGTTGCTCTGGCATGCTACTTTTCGCCAGCGTATGACAACTCCTGAGTCGGCTGCCGCTATTGAACCAGATTCTTCTACTACTGTAGCTGTAACCACATAATAAATCTTCCTAATGCCCTGTCAGAGTTTCTCGTAGGGCAGATCGGCTTGGCCGTCTCCTCCTCGCCTATGTCTCTCACCGATGTCGCTCTCTTACCGATGATGCCTGACAGAATACTACATATCCGTAATGGGCTGACTCCTGTTGATCGGGGAGAGCAATACATTCTGCGCCCTCCCTATTTAATAGTTTATGATAAGCTACTTATGCCCTCTTCTTCACGCTGTGAACTCGTCTCTTTTTTGTTGAAAGGGAAGTTCAGGAGCAGGAGGAAGGTAAGGATGGGTGGAAGGATGGTCGTGAGGCAGGTTAGACCAACCCAACCACCAATAGGGGCAACTCCTTTTGAGTAAAGGTACACACACAGCGATGATGCTGAGAAGACCAGTGTGCTCCCAATCAGTGCCCGCCCTATCCGTTCTTGCCTGGCTGGCAATGCTATCACTGCCAGTGGGATAAGCCAGGTGACGTACCACGGGAAAAACCAGGGGGTGACGAGCAGGATAATCCCCAGGACAGCCAGCCCGGCTAGAACCAGGGTATGGATGCTAGGAGCACGCCAGATCCATAACATCGCAAACAGCAGGGCGATTCCTGTCGCTATTGCATCGATGCCATTCCATGTACTGCGATTTAAGAAGAAGGCGAAGAGGAAGCCACTGGGCCCTGAAGTTGGTTGCCCATACGCTATTTTCCATTCTTCCAGGGCACGCAGAATGGAACCATTCGCTAAGTAGGCTGCGGGCGTTGCGGAAAAACTGCCGATGATATCTTTTATGCTCCAGCCGATCCAGAATGGCGCGTAAAGTAAGAGTATGACTCCACCACTAAACAGGCTTGCCATACAGAACGTTCGGAAAGCCGCCAACCATCTCTGCCGATTGCTATGCTCTGGCTGCGAGAGATGCGCGGCGAGAAAGGCCTTGCGTGCCAGAAGGACCAGAAAAAGGGCGAGAAGAGGGCCCGCCGAGAATTTTACGAGAATCGCCAGTGACAGCGCCAGTAATGGAAAGAGATATGGCCGCAACTGAAACTTCTCTATAGGCTGCGCCTGCTGCTCTCTACGTGCAAAGGACCAGAGGCCGAGCAAGAGAAAGGTAATCATCAAAATATCGTTATGCCCATTGATGCTGCTCTCTAGCAGGATGAGAGGATTCCAGGCATAAAGCAGAGCACCCAGGATAACGATACGTTCTGAACGCTTGAGTGTACGCAGTATCGCAATAACGAGCAGTATATTGAGGAGATGGAATGTTAATCCCAGACTCTGGTAGGTGAGAAGTGAGATGATTGGCTGGTTGCCACAGAAGAACGCGACCAGAGCGCTGACTATTAGCCAGACAGGTCCATAGGCTGAAGGGGCTTGTTTCCAATCATCATAATGATAAAAAGGATCGTGGGGAAAACTGGAAAAAAGCGTGAAGTAAGGATTATCGTGATAAACAACCAGGGTGCGTCCATAGCTGCTGTAAGCGAAGACATCGTGTGAAAGCATGCCCGGTGTCATAATCAGGATAACACCGTAGACAAGAGTGGCTATCCATATCCAACGTAGCGTCGTACGCGAGGAGCGTATGGTGTTTTCTCGCCAGAGGAAGTATGCGGTACCCGCATAAATGAGAAATGCTACGGCCACTACTGAGAAAAAGAGTAGAAGGTGTGTGGCCATCTCTGCGTTGCGCGTGGGCCCACTAAATCCAAAATTTAGGGGGAGCCATGCCCCTATAAGCACGATCAGGTTACTGGTTGGCAGGGTATATTGTAAGGCTGTTCCTGCCATTCGTGCCAGAGGTGTGATCATCAAGATAACACAGATGAAAAAAGCTGCGGCGTACCACGCGATTGGTGGCGGCTTTGGTATGCTTCGCTTCCGCCAGCTTATTCTCTGCCCTGAGGAAAGATTGATCAATGGAAGTGTTTCAGTAAATTTATTCATTTCACGAACTTTCTATACCATCCAGCGGTTCAGGAGAAAGAGAAAACTAAAAAGCGCATAAAGCGCAGGGAAGATCAGCACTATTACCTGGTGCAGACGTGGATGTTTGATGCCCAGAAGTGCCAGTGTCATGAACGCTGGGAAGAGCTCAAGTACAAAGCGTCGGTTGGAGACCAACGAGTTGTGTTGTCCTACTGTTGAGCTTAATAAAGCGGTAAGCAGGAGAATCGCTGACCAGAGGGTGTAGCTGCGGTGCTGTTTCTTCCATCCCAGAATGGTCAGTGCAATAAAACCCAGCGTTGCACTTAGATCTATAAGAATTTGCGCTTCGTTAGCTGAACCGAGGGGTTGATTCCAAAAAACCTCAAAGAACGCTTGCCAGATCCCTTGCCAGGGCCAGGTGGTCCGTCGTGCCCAATGACTTTGTACTGCGGCAAAGGCGAGAGGATTCCCGCGAATAGACCAGCAATACCATGCGTAGAGTCCCAGACCTGCTGGAATCAGAATCACTGGAAGCAGTTTGCTCAAATAGGGTCTCCAGGAAGTGAACTGTTGCCGGTAAACTTCCCAGAGCTCAAAAAGGTAGGGAAAAACAAGAAGCACACCGACTGAACGTGTCATTGCTGCAAAGAAGCCGAGAAGTCCAGCTAACCACCAGTGTTGTCGACGCCACGCCAGAAATGCTCCGGAAGTAAGCAGAAGGAAGAGCGATTCATTGTAGGCCGCAAAAAAGAAAAAGGCCGTAGGAAAAATACACAGATAGAGCAATGTCCGACCCGCTACCTTCTCTCCCCCGACCTCTCTGGCTAATTGATAGAGGATAAACAGGGCCCCTAGCAGCGCTGTATTACTAATGAGCATCCCTACAGGCAGATAGGCCATTGGCCCAAAGGGAAAGGCAAGAATTCTAATTAACAGTGGAAAAAGTGGGAAAAAAGCTACATCATAGTAGGATTGATAGCCAAATTGTGCGATACGTACATAGTTCGCTGCATCCCAGTGATTCCACGATGTACTCATTGCGACCAGGTCTACCGGTGTACTGGAGTACTTGGGTAAGGTGAGTATGATATATCCAAAGTACGTGACCAGCACCAGGAGAAGGCGGGTCAAAATAAAGATCCAGAGAATCTCCCATCCAGGTACACGTTTCATCAGAAAACCTTTCTGGAGACCCACCCGCCTTGAGGCGGTGGGAGGAAAGAATGTTGCCCGAAGGCAGGGCATCTTTGAATGGGAATGCCCAAACCCACTCAACTCAGCTTGCGCCTTGTTGGTAATGTTCGCCTCGACACAGATAGCGGTCTGCACATCTTCTCAGCACCGGCTTAACCCTCATACACCTTTTAACTGAGAAGTTCTAGAGCAAGAAACTGGCAACGCATTTCTTGGTAGGTTCTTTGACACTGCCGCTATCGTAGCTTGAACTTGCCTGATCCCATCCAGACAAAACGTTCAAACTGAGTCTGGTCAGGTGAACCTGTAGAAAAGACGGGCAGAAGCCACCCCATTGCTACAAGCCCCTCCCCTTACAGGAGAGCGGGTTCCTGACAAACCGCTTCACCAAATCCTGTCTCCGATGTTTTGTGTTGAGTCTGTTCCAGGTAATAAAATCTCACTGAGAGATAAAAACGGTGGAGCGTGCCAGGATGTAACAATAGATGGTGTGTCCACTAATAATGATATGGACGATGTGCCTGTTCCAGGGCGGAGGAATGGTATAACCTCGTTGGATGAGGTGCATGGGCCAGATGAGATAGTCATATCCTGGAAATGCTTTCTCATCTGGATGGACCTCGCTAAAACGTAGTCTTCCCTGTAATCCGGCGTTATAGTCATACCAGGAGACACCTTGTTCGCCGTGATTCAGGGTATTGACCAGGGCGACCAGGCCCACATTGGTCGGGTCCCAGGTATGCTGCTCAATCCAAAGCCCGGCTTCACGATAGCCCGGATAGGCTACCTGCAAAACTGCATCTTCACCCTGAAAAAGCTCACTGGTATAGCCCTCGGCGGCGTAATTCGTCAATAGCCCCCAGAGATGCGGCCCCGCCAGGAGAATGCTTAGCAGGAGAAGCAGCACTACTTTGTTTCTTTGCTGAGTGCTTTGTCGTCTCGGCAATGCGTTTTGCACAAAATACTCTTCTTGTTCTATTCTACTTGCTCGCGCCTGTTTATGTTTGTTCTCTCTGTATTTGAGGCTATATTTGAAGAGCTCATGTAAACTATATGATGCAGCAAGGGCCACTGGAACTGCCATCGGCAACTCGTAATGGGTTCCGACAACGATGCTAAGTTGACTAAAAGGAAGAAAAATTCCAAGTAGCCAGCAAAACAGAAATATCGCTGGTGTATCCTTTACCGTCTGTCTGAACGCTCTGATGAGGCGAAAGAGCATAAATACAAGAAAACCCGCCGCTGGTATGGTCACGAACAGACTCATCTTTGTCGCGATAATCAGTGGAAGCGTCCAGAGAGGTGCGTGCATCTCTACCTGCCCTCCCAGAAAGGTCATATGACCGCCTGCGGCATGCTCCCACTGATAATGCACACTGCGCATAAGAAAAGAAAAGGGATTGCGCCAGATTGCTGGATCAGCGAGAAGGAAGGCGAGAGGAAGTACAATGCAGGCACTCAGCCACCAGCGCCAGGGAGGCGTTCTGCGTTCCAGCGCCTTCTCCTGACGACGCTCAAGCAGAAATAGAGAGAGTGTGTAGATACACAGGCCAGGGAGAGCCAGAAGTGCAGTATACTTACTGGCGATACCAAGCGCTACACACAGGGCGATAAGAGGATAGAGCCAGGGATGGTAACGTGCATGCCAGAGGAAAAGGAAAGCTAAAGAGACGAACAAGGTCATAGTTGTATCTAGATACGCCAGCGCACTGAAATAGCAGAGCCAGGGACTGAATGCCAGGCAGAGTGCGGCTGAAAAAGCCACGGTCCGCCCAAAAGGAGCCTTACCCAGAGCATAGACAGCAATTACCAGGAGCGTTCCTGAAAGAATAGCAGGCACGCGGGCCGCAAATAGTTCGGGGAGCAAATGACCAGTGTGCGCATTAAAAAGGAGCGCCAGACCGATAAATAGTTTGACTAGGGCGGGATGCTCGTAGTTATAGTCCCAGGCACTGGAGAGAAACTGTAAGTGGTCTGCTAGATGGAGATAGAGCTTTCCTGCCAGAATATAGACCGTTTCATCCGTCACAACATCCAATTGCCGGGCCAGAAGTATGCGCGGTAGCAATGCCGCCAGAAATAGGATAAGAAATAGGATAAGGTCTAGCAAACCCTCTTGCGGACGTAAGACGAGTGGAGGCTGAGGAGTGAAGACAGCAGGATGCTGCGGCGCTATATTTTCTCGTGGCTCATAGATGATTTTGCTGTGCATGGATCGTCCTGGGCGGTAATTGGCGGCGATGAAGTAGGAAGGTTTTACCTTTTTTTCTGGATGGATTACCCGCCGATGAGTATTATAGCATGGGGTACGATCAGCGCCGAAAGAGATAGTACTTAGTACTATTGACATAAAATTGTGGTAAGGGGCTCCGCAACTTTATGTCAATAAATTCCAAATGGATCTTGCTTGTGTTAGACGCATTCCCGCAGGCCTGTATTACTACTGTTGCCGCGTAGTTTCATGAGAGCCACTACTTCGAGCTGGCGTACGCGTTCACGGGAAATACCCAGTTCTTTGCCAACCTCTAGAAGTGTCCGGCTGTGGCCATCGCCTATGCCATAGCGCAGGGTAATAACGGCTTTTTCGCGTGGTGTAAGTAGCGCTAATGCCCGGTGCAGTTCTTCGCCAAGCAGGTGCTGAGATGCGGTTTCTGACGGTGCGGGCGTCGTACTATCTTCTAGCGTATCTGCCAGTGAGTAACGTGCCTCATCATCGACAGGTGCATCTAGCGAGACTGGCTGTTCGATGACCTCAAGGAGATCAACGACCTCTGCAAGACCAAGATTACAGGCCGCTGCTATCTGTTCAGGCAGAGGATCAAGTCCGTTCTCTTGAGAAAGTTGCGCGGCAATTCTGCGGACTTTGCGTAAACGTGTTGCCACATGTTCAGGTAAATGAATTAAGCGAGATTGCTCACCTGCGGCTCGGCTGACGGCTTGCCTGATCCACCAGGTGGCATACGTCCCAAAATGGCAACCACGCTGATAATCGAACTTCTCCGCTGCACGCATCAGCCCCAGATTCCCCTCTTGAATGAGGTCGATCAATGGGACTCCGGTGCTGGTATAACGACGTGCAATGGCAATCACCAGGCGTAAATTGCATTCAACCAGACGGCGACGCGCTCGCTCGTCTCCTGCCGCTGCTCGTTGTGCCAACTCGATCTCTTCACTATGGGTTAAAAGTCCCAGACTCCGAATGTCCCGCAGATAGCTCTGAAAAGCATCTTCAGTCCCGATAGCCTGTTTTGTGTCGCTCGCACCCACACGTGTGGTAGGAGCTGGATGTACTTCTAGTACATCGATGTCAATCTCATTGCTCTCGTCTTCATCAATGCTACTGAGCAGAGGATCTACCCTCTCAATGCCATCAAAGGCAATACTGAGCTCTTCCATTGGTTCTGTATTGCGCTCTTGTGGATGTACAGTCTGCATCTCTTCTAGCTCTAAGGCAGCATCAGGTATGATGGGAGAGCTATGCCTACCAATGAGTGCTGTTTTGGTGCCTAGCATGGTTCTACGATCATCTCTGACAGGATCTACAACTGCCATGATTCCACGCTCCCTTCAGGAAACTTACCGACAAGATCAGCGTCGGACTCCATATGGCCTCGTGGTCAGCAGACGGATAACTGAAAGAATATGTCTGCCGATATGTACGTGTCCATTCCTCATTCTTTATTACGTCCTTATTTTAAAGGAATGGCGGGGCCATTGCATCAGGTGATTACCGTAGTTAAAATCAGGTTAGAACCGTATCTTCCCTTTCTTTTCATCGACTTGATTGAAATCTCTTTATGTAAAATGCTTCATTTTTTACATTGAAAATTCATCTTTAATGTATTACAATTCCATAAAAAGAGAAAAAGACACAAGGTAGTAACGGGAAGTCTGTTTTTGTCGCCGAACAGTTCTTTTCTATTCAGTGGTGTACCCCTCGCCGCAGCTTCTCGCTTGAACTGTGGAGTCCTTTACAAGATAGGTCAGGGAGAACTCTCAGGTAGGGAGGTCAGGCTTTATCCGGATTTGTTTCATCGAATGGATCATGTACTCCATGCCCTCGGTCATAGAAAATCTGGAGTGGGTCTCCGGGATGGTCTTCATAGTCTGGACGCTTCTGCCAGAGGAGCTTCTCTGCCTCTTCTGTAGAGAGTTTCAAGGTCACATTTTCACCTTCTAGAGAGGCAATGGTGCTATAGGTAAAATATCGATGCTTTCCTAAAAGTCCTTTGTGTACTTCAAATGAGTCTTCATAGATCTCGGTAATATGCCCCAGATCAGTATGGTCTGCTGCATAAACCTGCATATGTTTATGTAGATGCGCCTGGGTTATTTCAGCCATAGTCTTTTCTCTCCTTCTGCTTTGTAACATTCTCGGCAGAGCCTAAGTGTGACTACTGATTGTTTGTCTAAGGACACGTCTAAGACTAGCATAACAAGAATTGTGCTCATCTTAGACGCTTTTTATCAGGGTCTTTACTCGCTGTCACGTCATTTATCGGCGAAAAGTTTCAACACTATCAATCTTTCCTATATGATAGATAGCACTGAAGAGTCGGGTAATCCTTTTTCGCAAGTTGCGTTTTGTTAACCTCTTGCAGAGTTGTTTTCAGAAGACTGAGGGGAGAAGAAAAGCAAGAAGAATCCCCTAAACTTACAGCAGGGCGATGACTTCCGTCGCTATTCCATAGATCAGGCAAATGATCCCCATAACTATATATTGTCCACCCGTGATTGGTTGATTTGTCGGATGTGTTGCAAATATGGCGAGAAGGGCAATCAGAGCAACAACGGTTGCCCCTGCAAACATGGCTACTCTCACCCAACCACGTAGGCGAGGATGACGATGCAGGATGAGGATAAATATGAGGATCAGTAAAGATGCCAGAAAACCTGCGATGAATGCGAAGCCAACGATGGTGTTATTGCCCGTAACCATAAAAATCGCGGCCAGACCGAAGGCAAAGGCAAAACCTCCTAGTAGATAGAGCAGAATGCCGAAGAATAAGCTAACACCCGAACGCTTTCGTTCCTTTCTTGCTGGAGAAGTAGCATTGTGGCCGGTTGCTAACTGTGTTGGAGCATAATTCTGGGTATAGCCAGGAGATGGGGGCGGAGGCGTATAGATGCGTTCAGGTATAGGATATTGTATGGGAGGAGTGGGATGCTGTGATGGAGCAGCCTGCTGGTAAAACATAGCTGTTGGGCGACTCGTTTCGCCCTGACCTAGAGGCGCACCGCAGCTTTCACAGTACTGGCTCTCTTCATTATTTTGGGTATAGCATTTTTGGCACTGTTTCATTGTTCTGCTCCTGAATAGCTAGATAACATGATGAGAGCGTTTTCTTTTGCTTCAGATGGGTGGATATGCCTTAAAAGGCTGATAACGAAGTTCTCCTCAATGCATGATGGATCACAGTGTTTAAGTGTAACATACAACCCATCTTTAGGAGAAGGATTGCTCCTCTGTGTGAGTTCATTTTATCAGATGAGTAGACGGAAGTGGGGTAGGATCACCATGTTGGGCGAAATGTATGTGGCAACGTGCCACCATTTGCCACTGTGATTAGTTGACGCAAGTCGGCTCGTAATTCTTCCATCCGCTTTGCGCCGATAATCGCCGCCCATTGTGTTTCTAGATGTGATCAGGATTGCTTCGGTTTCCCGAATACAACTCCAGCCTCGCTCCGTAAGGGTGATGATCTTCCCTCGCCGATCTGTAGGGTGTGGTTGTCGTACAACATAGCTGTGTCGTTCGAGATAATCTACCATCTCACTTGCTGCTTGCTTCGTAATGTCTAAAAATTCGGCGAGCTCATTCCCTGTCGCACCATTCGGCGCGAGACGCTGGAAAGCGAAACCATGTGCAGGACGGATATCATCGTAACCGAGTGCTGCAAGGCGCTTGTGCAAGGTGTCTATCATCGTCCGAGAACCGAGCATAAGTAGGAGTGTTAGCTCGTAATTAGGTCCAGCTTCCATTTGCAACTTTCCTCTCTTGTTCTGTATAATAGTCAATTTATTTGACTATTATACAGAAATGCCATATACTATGTTTGTAGTCAAACTGCTTGACTATTATACAGTGGTTTCTCTTCTATGGGAACCTTTCTATTTGTATTACAGGAGGGTAAGATGTCTATTGATATGAACAAGCAGGTGGTTACGCGTTTCATTATGGAGGTCTGGAACAGGAACAACCTTGATATGCTCGATGAACTCCTTGCATCGGCTTACTATGATTATTCGTATGAGCCACGCAATCGCGAGGGACTTGAGCGTGTATTGCAGATGATGCAGAATGCGTTTCCTGGACATGAGACGATTATTGAAGAGATTGTAGGTGAAGAGGATACAGTTGCGGTCTGCCAAACGTTGTGCGGGAAGCATACAGGGTTATTTCGTGGTTTCCCTGCGTCGGGCAAACAGATTGAAATTGGTGGCTATCGCTTCTTCAAAGTTAAAGATGGTAAGATCACCTCGCATCGTGGATTAATCGATCTCCCAGGTTTGCTCCAACAGATCGGCATGAATAGCTAATTTCCTGAATATCCAGCGCTTTAAGAAAAAATTTTGCGCCTACCATTGGAGAGCAGGCGGCTTGTTTAAAAGACAAGCCGCTTGTGTGTTTGGATCAGGCGAAGCCCCAACGTTCGCGTACTCGACGTTCAAAGGGACTGAAGATGAGGACATCAGTCAGGATGCCAATGGCAACGATGATGAACATTACGGCTATCAGTTGGGCGTAGTCCGATAGCTGGCGACCCATATCCAGTTGCCCGCCGAGACTTTGCGCTGTAATATAGATCAGTTCAGCCGCCATGAGTGAGCGCCAGGCAAAGGTCCAGCCCTGTTTGAGTCCCAGGAGAATCGACGGGAGCGCGGCTGGCAAGACGACCTGCGTGATTAACGACCAGCCGTGAGAACCCATGTTGTGGGCGGCTTTCAAGTAGACTGGCGGCGTGGTTTTTACTCCTGCCTCGACTCCTAAGGTGATTGAGAAGAGCGCGCCCATCACTACGACGAAGAGCATGGCGTTTTCGCTCAATCCAAACCAGAGGAGCGCGAATGGAACCCAGCAGACGCTCGGTAAGGCCTGGAGTCCCAGTACCAGAGAACCTAGCGTCTCTTTGGCATAGCGATTTCGCCCGATCAGCAGACCAAGCAGCAGACCAATGACGAGCGAGATGCCGTAACCAATGAAGAGACGGCGCAATGTGACCAGAATAGCCATCTCAAAAATACCGCTACGAAAACCACTCACCAGCGTATGGCCGACGTCCACAGGATCGGCAAAGGTGTAGGATGGGATCAGACCGGAGTGATCGTACCAATACCAGAGCGTAAGTAGGGCCAGATAGAAGAGTATCTGCCGTGATAGTGTGCCCCAGGACCACCATGAGCCTGTTCGCTGTTTATCTGCCTGAATAGCAGCCATTTAGCTCTGCTCCTGTTCTTGTTTCTGCATGGCATGGCGTAAGACTTCGAGAATCTCCGCTGATTGGTCGACGAGTGTATGATCTTCCAGGGAACGTGGCCGGGGTAGTGTAATCCGGAAATCCCGAATGATTCGTCCAGGACGTGGAGCGAAAACTACCACGCGATCTCCAAGCGCAACAGCCTCCCGGACATTGTGGGTGACAAAAAGAATCGTTTTGTGCGTTTCTGCCCAGATAGATTCCAGTTCGGCATGTAAGCTGTCACGCGTAAAAGCATCCAGCGCCCCAAATGGCTCGTCCATCAGGAGAATTGCGGGATCGATGGCTAACGCACGCGCAATCGCAACACGCTGGCGCATCCCACCTGAAAGCTGATGAATATAGCTATGCTCAAAGCCTTTTAAATGCACCAGTTCCAGATACTTACGTGCTCTGTCTGCCCGTTCACGAGCAGGTATCCCTTTCTGGCGCAGACCAAATTCAACGTTGCCCTGAACATCTAACCAGGGGAAAAGCGCGGCCTCCTGGAAGAGGAGAATGCGATCTGTTCCTGGACCCTTTACCGCTTTCCCGTTTGCATAGATAGTGCCACTATTTGCTTGCTCCAGACCTGCAATAATGCTTAACAGGGTAGATTTACCGCAGCCACTGGGACCGAGGAAACAGACAAACTCTCCAGGTGCAACCTCTAGATTCACTGGCTGAAGCGCTTCTACTGTGCGTTCCCGGCTCACGAAGGTCTTGCTCACTCCCTCAACTCGTAGTGAGAGCCCGCCACCTGCGCTAACGTTCTGGTCTGACTGTGTAATGCGCTCTGAAATTGTTGGTGTGTTTGCTAACTGAACCATGTGTTTTTCTCCGTTTACGCTGCTATTGGAGAGAGTCCCTTTGCTTTGAGGACTGCATTCAGTGGGTCGAGATCAAAGATGCCTTGATCGGGTTTGGCTTTCAGATATCCCAGAGCATAAGCATCATTAGCGGCCTTGAATAGGGTCTGCGGTAAGGGATCATAGGTGATACTGAGATTATTAAATGATGAGTCTACAACAGCCGCTGCTAAGGCTTTTCCTGTCAGCACTTTGAGTTGTGTGTTGACAAGCGTCTTTGCATCGGCAAGATTATTATTGATGTATTGGACTGTATCAACGTGAGCCTGGAGAAATTTTGTTACCAGGTCGGGATGTTGCGTCAGGAATTTTGTACTTACCACGACGTTTGTGGTTTCAAATTTTCCGTTGGGCCAGAGTGAGCGCTCATCGACAAAGACCGTTCCGCCGTCTTCATGGATGAGCCGCGAGGCCCAGGGCTCTGGTACCCAGGCACCATCGATCTGCCCTTGCTTGAACTGGGTCAGAATATCCGGATTGGCTAGAGGCAGAACCTGAACCGTCCCGCCTTTATCGTTCGTCTGTAAACCATTTTTTGTAATGTAGTTGCGTAGAGAGATATCCTGGGTGCCACCGAGTTGAGGACTGGCGATCTTCTTGCCGCTCAAATCTTTGGCCGCTTGTATATGCGCTCCAGGCCGAACGATGAAAAGTGCTCCGCCACTAGATGCCCCTGCTATGATACGCAAGGCCTGACCTTTACTCTGGATGTAACCATTGATTGCTGGATTTGGCCCGACATATCCAATATCAATAGAGCCTGCAAATAAGGCTTCAATAAGCGATGGACCTGCATTAAATTGCTTGGTATCCAGCGTGACATTTTTTCCCAGATCTTGCTCAAAGGTGCCTTTAGCAACCCCCACCAGGGCCACCGCATGCGTGATATTTGGAAAATATCCGAGATGGACAGTAATTGGACCCGAATTTGTGCCTGCTGTATTGCTTGTATTCTCACCACAGGCAGCCAGAAGACTGAGTGCTAGCATGAGTAAAAGCGGCAGAGAAACAGACGCGACAGAGATTTTCTTCATTCGATTGCATCTCCTGTGAGAAGCTGTAGTACATAGTGGTACATGAATAGATAATTCCTTGTTCAGAACAGTAGCATATTTCTATTATTCTTTCAAGTTATTTATCCTATAAATTAGAGTTATCTTATGCTTTCTGGTTATTTTAAACATGCCTTTAAGTTATGTATGGTTAATAGCATTGCCTATATTTGCGAAGAATATGCAATTGCATAGTGTGAGCAGAATAGATCATTCTGTAAAGTCTGGTAACGGCCTATATTTTCTGATACTATGTGAGAGAAGAACTTTTGAGCAGGGAGAGAGAAAAGTGAACCTGCAAAATTTGCGCGTTTTCTTGAAGGTCGCTGATTTAGAACATATTACTCGTGCCTCTGAGGCCTTAAATTTGAGCCAGCCAGCGGTGACAAAGACTATTCAGAGCCTGGAGCATGAGCTGGGCCTCGAATTAGTAGAGCGTCAGGGCCGGCGTATTGCCTTAACCTATGCCGGACGTATGTTGCAGGGCTATGCTCGCCAGATGTTTACGTTGGAGCGAGAGATGGAGGAGGCCCTCTCGGCGCTACGTGAAATTGCTGGTGGAGAGGTCACGTTGGCCTCAAATACTACCGCCGGTGTCTATCTTCTACCACCTATCGTAGCGCGATTTCGTGAGAGCTATCCGCAGGTGACGCTGCACATCTCTATTTTGAATTCCCAGGAGATCGTTGACGCCACTATGAATTGGAATCTTGATTTTGGCCTGGTTGAAGGCGATCCTGCCAGTCTCCCAGCAAATTTAAAGGTGACTGTCTTTGCTCATGATGAATTGATCCTGGTAGTCTCCCCCAGGCATCGCTGGTGTGGTCCGACCCCTGTGAAGCCAGAGATGTTTGCCAAAAATGAGCTATTATTGCGTGAACAGGGAAGCGGTCTGCGCGAGGTTATTGAGCAAGGCCTGCTTCCCTATGGCATTCATGTGCAGCCGCTTTTTACTTTAACGGACAATGAGGCGATTAAACAGATGGCGATGAGCGGCGTGGGCGCAGCTATCGTCTCTTCGCTCTCGGTACAGCGCGAGTTGGAGAAGGGTGATCTTGTCCAGGTACCGATTGAGGGCCTGGAGATGCGTCCACAGCTTAGCCTTATTCAACGGGCCGATAAGCAGCTCTCAGGCGCTGCGGAAATATTCTGCTCATTCTTGCGCCCCGCCCTCGATGAAGCCCTGGATTTTCACCCGGTCTCCTCCGTCAAGCAACAATAGGTTCTCTCCCATTGCCTCCAACAAAATCAGACGGGTATGGAATTGCTCTCTGGGGTCGGCGCAAGGGAGTCAACTGTCCTTATCCTCGCTTAACCTGGTTGGGCCGGCGTGGACGTGAGGAGATCGAGGGTGCGGAGTGAGCCGTCCTGCTTTGTGAGAAAAGGATTGAGGATACCATCAATGTCAGTTGGACGCAGGCCGGCCTCTTCGATGAAGCGCGAGGGGGTCGCGTCGCTGCCCCGATAGCGCTGGATGGTCGAAAGAAAGAGGAACTTTTGGGCGCGTGTAAAGGCGACGTATGCCAGCCGCCGCTCTTCAGCAATACCCGCCAGAGAGATAGGACCATCATCCGCCATTGTATAAGAACGTCGGTGTGGAAAGATGCCCTCTGTCAGGCCCATCACAAAAACGACGGTGTTCTCCAGGCCCTTTGATTTATGAATCGTCATCAGGCTCACGCAGTCGCGCTTATTTTTGCTGCTCTCTTCTGCCTGCTCTTTCAACTGGGCCATTGCCTGTAAGAAGTGGCGAATAGTGTGATGCTTTTCGGCAATACTTGTGAGCTCTTCAAGCTCGTCGTAGCGTCCATCTAAACGCGTCTCCTCGTGGTGAGTCGGAGCCTCGCTCTCTTCTTCCTGGCCCTCTTCTTTGTGCTGGCTATCGTAATGGCGCAGGTGTGTGTCATACGCGAATGCACGGATAAGCTTGATCGCCTCGGCAGGATGGTTGTTGCAGCGGGACCAGACACGTTTAATCAGGCCCACAAAATCTTTTGCACTGAGCTGATATTCTTTAGCAATAGTATAAGCCTGTTCCTCACAAAATTGCAGCAGCGGGCGGCCACTGGCGAACGCGGTAAGTGTGCCATAGAAGGTTGGTGTGAAACGATGTGAGGTCTTGCCGGTCTGCGCGAAATATTCTTTCGAGGGAATATTGGCGACACTGCGAAAAGCCATGTTCTGTTCTCCACAATGCACAGGCGTAAAGATATCGTCCCAGCGCTGTGCCTCTGGACCCCCTCGTAGATCAAGATAGCGTTGGTAGATGCGCATGCCATCCACGAGGGCGAGGTAGGCCAGGATATCACGCGTGGTTTTGCGTTTGAAGAAAGAAGAGCCACCAACGGTTCGATAGGGAATGCGCTGACGGGCCAGGGCAATTTCGAGGCTCCCAATATGGTGATTGGTGCGCGAGAGGACGTAGATATCTTTATACGTATGCTCCTCGCCTTTCTCTCGCCAGCTTTGCACTAGTTGGCGAATGCGTTCGGCGATCCCCTCTGCCTCGTTCTCCTGGTCTTCGTAAGCTGTAACGGTGACCGGTGCTCCATCAGGCTGCGTTGGGCGGAGCTGCTTCTCGAAGCCGGGTGTGACCTCGTTATGCTCGATCAGACGATTTGCAGCTTCGAGGATCTGGGGCGTTGAGCGATAGTTATGCTCAATATGGTAGATTTTCCCTTTGGGATACATGCTGCGAAACGAGAGAATCGATGCTTCAGGACTGGCTCCGCGAAATTGATAGATGGCCTGGTCTGGATCTCCAACGACGACGACATTGTTTTTCGGGGCCGCCAGGTACTGGATGATCTGGTATTGCGAGGGATTCGTGTCCTGGGTCTCGTCAACCTGGAGATACTGGTAGCGCACTTGCCAGGTTTTACGGAATTTTGGACTGCTCTCCAGCAGCATCAGGGGGACGTAGATCAGATCGGAGAGATCGTACAATTTCTCTTTCTTCTTGGTCTCTTCATACCGCACAAAGAATTCTTGATAGCGCAGCGCCAGATCCTCTTCTATCGCCAGGTGCTTCTGGAAGAAATCAACCGACTGCTCCGCTTTGATCTGGCCCTCTTTTGCGCGATCAACTGCGGCCAGCGCTGCCGCGATCTCTACTTCCCAGTTCATGCCACGCGTGCGATTGCTGCGCCAGGGCCGCACTATATCCTCTGCTAGCCATTGTCGGGGATCACCACTAATTAAGCGTTGATTAAGCTCCTGGGGCGTCCATTGGAGCTTCTCGCGCAGCATCTGGTGCCCCAGACCGTGGAAGGTGACGACGCGCAGGCTCTTCAGGTCTTTTGCTGCTATTCCCCTGGCTCGCAAGGCCTTGAGGGCACGTTTCTCCATTTCATCGGCGGCTGCACGGGTAAACGTAACGCAAAGAATCGATTCAGGTAAGGCCCCTTCGTCCGCAATCAAACGAACCAGACGTTGTACCAGAATAGACGTTTTGCCGGTGCCTGCCGCGGCAATAAAGGCCGCCGGTCCTGCTGTGTGGGCAATGGCGGCGGCTTGCTGTGGATTGGCGGAAAATTGTGGCGTGCTGGATGTGCGCGTTGTTCCCTTTGCTCTGCTTCCCTGAGGTGTCATGCATCAACCTTTTCTGGCTATCCCAACGGTTTTACTCTTTACGGAGAGTTACTATAACATCTGCTCTCCGCTTTCGCAACTGCGATGGGAATCATACCAGACTTTCTTCCGCTCTAGTGGTACAATAGGAAATATTGTTCCTATGTGGAAGCGCCAGTGGTATATTCTATGAGTGAAATGATCCACTATTCAATCAACTCCATCTCTCTGATTGGTAATATTACGCTATGTTGAGAACGCTTAAACCTGTGGAAATTGCCGAAGGGGCACTTCTGGCTGATATCGCGGTTATCTATCAATTGTTGGTAAATTATGTTCCTTTTGTGGGGGATGTCTTTCGATTTCCTATATTCATTGTCTTTGCGCTTCTCGTGCTTCGGCGCGGACTCTTCGTCGGCATTATGAGTAGCTGCGTGGCCCTCTTTCTCGCTGGTATCCTGATGGGACCATCTCTTGTGCCCATCTTTGCCGTGGAGATTCTCGGTGGCCTCTATCTAGGCATAACGATGCGCTCCCGCTTTGACCATGCTTTCCTCATTCTTCTTGGCGCTACCTGTGGGGCGCTGACCTTTTATTTTTTATTCGCACTGCTCTCTCTTCTCACTGGAGTCGCTTTTAGTACGTATATCCAATTTTTGCAGCAGATCTACAATGGCGTTTTGCAGTTTCTAGACCTGCTTGTGTTGCGGCTGGATGCTTTAATCCATAACGGTGTCGAAAGCTCGTGGCAGCAGCATTTTGTTCCTCAACTCGTTGCTTTTGGCAATCTCGCTTTTACTTACTGGTGGTTGGCGCTTTTTGTGCTTTTATGGGGGTTCTCCCTGGTCTCTACGATCCTTATCTATGCTGCCACAAATCTCGTGGTCAGATCGTTGGGATATGACGTCCGTCCCTTCCCCACTGAGCGTTTTACACGCGATATGCAGCGTCTACGCCGCCGTGTCTCTAAATTGGTTGCCAGACGTCTTGTGTCCAGGAGGCCGCATGCAGAGCTATAAATCCGGCGCTCCCCTTATCTCTTTACAACATATTACCTATGCCTATCCTGTCTCGAACTCTGAGCAAACCTCGCATCCAGTATTACAGGATGTCGATCTTCAGATCGCACAAGGCGAATATGTCGTTCTCCTTGGACACAATGGTAGCGGCAAATCGACGCTGGCACGACACTGTAACGCTCTGTTGCTTCCGGATCGTGGCAAGGTCCTGGTTGCGGGACTTGATACACGCGCTGAGCAGGCCCAACGCGAAATTCGTGAAAGTGTCGGTATGATTTTTCAAAATCCTGATAGTCAGATCATCGCGACTATTGTTGAGGATGATGTTGCCTGGTCGCTCGCAATGCGCGGTCTGCCTGTGCAGATCCTGCGTGAACGGGTCGATGAGATGATGGAGGCCGTTGGCATCAGCCATCTCCGGAAGATGCCACCTCACAAACTCTCTGGTGGCCAGCGGCAGCGCGTAGCTATTGCCGGTGTCTTAGCCTTGCGTCCGCGCTGTATTATTGCCGATGAAGCGACGTCCATGCTCGATCCCCTCTCGCGTCAGGAGATCAATCAGCTGTTGCATCAGCTACACCAGGAGTATGGTCTGACGATTATCCAGGTGACTCATCTGCTGGAGGAAGCGGCGCAGGCCGAGAGGATTGTGGTAATGGAACGGGGACGTGTTATTCTGGATGATGTCCCAATGAAGATTTTTTCCGATCTGCCCCGCTTGCGGGCTTTGAAGCTTCTGATTCCGGAGCCTGTGGAACTGGTGGCTCGTCTCCGCGCTGCTGGCTTGCCTCTTGATCCTGGAGCTTTAACTATTGATGCGATTGCGAGGACTTTGAGTTCGTGAGCGATACAATTATTCTGACCCGGCACCTCTCGCATGTTTATACCAATGCGTCTCTGACAAAAATTGCTTTACACGATGTCTCTTTAGCAATTGAACGTGGCAGTTGCGTGGCAATTATCGGGGTCACTGGCTCTGGGAAATCGACGCTGATCCAGCATTTTAATGGCTTGCTGAAACCAACTTCGGGAGAGGTTCATGTTGATGGACTGAAGGTTGGCGCGAGAGGTGTGGATATGCGTCAATTGCGCCGCCATGTTGGTATGCTTTTTCAATTTCCAGAAGCGCAACTTTTTGCTCCTACTATCTTTGCCGATGTGGCTTTTGGTCCGCAACGCATGGGCTGTTCGCAACGAGAAGTACGGGTGCGCGTTGCTGAGGCATTAGAAACGGTTGGCCTCCCTTTTGATCTCTATGCCCGCCGCTCACCGTTTGAGCTGAGTGGCGGGCAGAAGCGCCGTATTGCCCTGGCTGGTGTCCTGGCTATGTCTCCTGGTGTCCTGATTCTCGATGAACCAACAGTTGGCCTGGATGCAGATGGGCGGGCAGAGTTTTATGCTTGCCTGCAACGCATCAAGCAAGAGCAGGGCGGAACGATTATTCTGGTCTCCCATGATATGGCCGAGGTTGCCTCTCTGGCTGACCGCCTGTTTGTGCTGCATCAAGGCAGCCTGGTTATGCAGGGTACGCCACAAGAGATTTTTTCACAAGGGGAGGAGCTGCGTGCCTGGGGACTGGCCGCTCCAGCGCTTAGCGAGTTGCTGGCTCTTTTGCGCAAAAGAGGGGTGCCTGTTCCAGAGGCAGTTTTCACTTTGGACGATGCCTATCACTGGTTGTATTCGTATAGTCGTCTCTCATTGCAGTCTCCTCAAGGCGGGTCATAAGCTTATGTTGAAAATGCTTCCTCTCGGCACCTATTATCCAGGACAGAGCCTGTTACATCGTCTGCAAGCGCGTACAAAGCTTTTTCTCCTGCTCTGGCTTGTCGCCTGGTTGACTATCGCCAATCATCTAAAATGGCACCTGGAGCCTTACGTCCTGGCGCTTGTTCTGCTTGCTCTGGGCCTGTTTTTCTCAGGACTCAGCCTGCGTACACTCTGGCAGCGGATGTGGCTACTGGTCCTTCTGATGCTTCTTGGGGTCTGGCCTATTCTGACGACCACCGATGGAGCGCATAGAACGCTGCTGACTATTGGACCTTTCGGTATCCCCTATGGACCTCTGCGGCTCTCTCTCTTGCTTGTAGGCGGTCTTGGCTTTGCCTTGCTTCTTTCAACGTACCTGCCTGCTCTCTATGCGCTCTGGCAAAAGCCACAATTTCGCCGTTTGAAAAGCTTGCTCTGGTTTGTGACACTGGTCAGCTTTTTGCTGCTCTGGCTTGCCAGTGGTTCAGTCTCAAATCAAGATTTTCTGCTCGGTCCGGCCCTTGTTACTGATAGCGGTGTCTGGACATTGATAACGTTCTCTAGTTTTCTGCTCTTACTCTATGCCTTTTCGTTGTTGTTGACAATGACTACCTCGCCGATGGCGCTGATTGAGGGGATGACTATGGTGCTGGCACCTCTGCGCCGTTTTCGGCTACCGGTTGATAGTTTTGCTCTCATGACCTTGCTGGCCCTACGTTTTCTGCCAACCCTCTTAGAAACGACTGAGCAATTAAGTAAAGCGCAAACTGCCCGTGGCGCGGATCTGACGAGTGGGACTCTGCGTGAGCGTTTCCAGAGTCTGACAATGCTTTTTGTCCCTCTTATTCACAGTGTGTTTCGGGATGCTTCCGAACTGGGAACAGCGTTAGAGGCCCGTGGCTATCAGAGTGAAGGCCGGCAAACTCCTCTTTATGAGACAACCTTTCACCTCAGCGATTATAGTGTCTGCCTGGTTATTGTGATTTTGACTATTGCCTCAATCCTAATTTGAAAAAGAGGTGAAGAGAGACGCAGCTCATTATTTTACTGGAGTAGAAGCAGAAAAATGTGATAGATGCTTATCAGAGGTGCACGTTATAAAAGATGTGTCTATTCCTTAACCAAGAATCGCCATATCTGGATAAATCTCCATGACATCTCAACGCATCATTAACTCTAATTTCTTTGCTATACGGTATTATTGTGCATGGGGGAACAAATGTTACCTGGTTGCATATCCTGGGGGGGATAGACAATTGTTTCGGTAACATCTACCTGAAAAGGTAAACCGCTTGTATAAGCGGAACAAATGCCTGTGGACAGGAGCCATGAGCAAAATGCTGCTAGTTCCTGGTTGAAGCAGAAAGAAACGTTCATGGAATCTTGGATTGCTGAACGTTTTCAACGGACCAGTACGCTTGAGGGGAATCTTGGGGAAGATTTCTCTCGACTCAGCACACCGGTCAATTTGGGGGAGAAGGAGGGTTCGGTCACACCGGACTCTCCTTTTTTTGTTTTATTTGAAATGTGAGACCGACCTACCTGGCTCTGTTTACCTTCGCCTGATAGGTCGGTTTTTCTCGAAAAAACTATGCAAGAACTATTAACGATGCGATGTTCTCAATTGCTCAGTATCATGCAACAACGTCACCCAATCATCGACGGCTGCCTCGCGCTGCGCTTGCAGTTGATCAAGCTGCTGGCGCAACGTTTCGGATGTGATGACGCGTTCCGTCAATAAGTTATGCAGGCAATTCACAAGATCTGAAAATTGTCCAGGCACCTGGCTTGGCAGTGTCTCCAGACGATCATTCTCGTAAATCTGGCGTGCTTCTAGCTTGTCCAGTTCATAACGGAAGAGATGCGCGATGCGCCGCTCTGTGCTGCGAGCAAGGTCTCCGCAGATTACTTCTAGAATCGGACTCATTAATAGGCGAGCCTGCTGAAGGACATCTTCTGGCTTGTTCTGAAGCGAGGAGAGGCGATAGAGTGCGCTCACTGCTGGATTGTCTTTTGCTGGTGCGTACTTCTCCTCATTCAAGAGTTCTCCGACGCTTACGTAGAGGCAGACGTCGCGGGCCTTCTCGCGAATGTTTCTTTTGAGCTTGCTATAGGCCTTTTGAATGTCGTCCATCTCTCCCCCGAATTCACCGAGCGCTATGCGGCTAATATCGAGGGTGGCGTCTATCTCCTCTTTATAGGCAATAGGGATGAGAAATGCTTCGGCAAGCGTGCGGGCCGGTTCGTTCATCTCACGTTCAAGGGCAGCACTAAAGCTCATGCGCAATGTCTTGATCAGCCCCCAGCCGTCAATATCAATCCAGCGCTGACCGATCTCCATTGCTGGTGAATTGATATCTGTATGATTGCTGACTTTGATGTAAGGGTCAAACTGCCCCTGCATAATATGGACTTTAATACGTTTGAGCGCTCGTTCATGAGCCAGTGCCAGCGCGCGATGGAATGCGTTGTCGTCGTTGCTTATAGCCTCGCTGAATTGCCTGAGGGCATCAGCCCAGGCCTATGCATCTCGTTGGTGCGCTTTTGTAGTTGCTCAAAGCGGACTGCACCGCGCTTGCTTTTGCGGGATTGCAGCTCCTGATCCAGTTCGAGCAGATCACGGCTGTTCATACCGAGAATGTTCAGATATTCCCAGCACAGATCTTCTAAATGTTGAAATGCCATGGTCAATTGCGTCTCTGCCTGGCGCAGCTGGACTTCATAGCGATTGCGCGTTAGGAAGGTCTGGATATCGTTGGTCATTTCTGGAAGACCACTGAAACGTAACATCGCTTCGTGTTGTTTGCTAGCAACGTTCTGGAAATCCTGGGCGCTGGCCGTAGTGGGAAGGGTTGGATCTATTTTTAGCAAGTCGGGATAGATGCTCAGCATCCGCCCTGCATATTCGCGTCCCTCTTGCAGTCGATTTTTTGTAAGGTGTTGATTGTTTATGCCCATTGTTGCCAATAGCGCATCAAGACCGCGCAGAGGATAGAAAAAGAAATCGTGATTGAAGCCATGATGGTGGTAGCTGTTGTATCCAGCAGGCAGATCCCGCTGCAATGGACGCAGGCTCCCCAGGGCTTTTTCTACGCTGGCATGGGAATTTAATTCATCCCAGTGGGTGACTGCCAGAAAAAGCATATTTGCCGCGACTTCAGGTGCCCGATTGCTCACTTCTTGCGCTTTACCAGCTCAAATAGGTGCTGTGTGCGATCATCGTCGCCAAAGCGATTATTGCCGATGACCAGGATCACTGCATCTACCTCGCTTAATTCTTCGCGCAAGATCAGGTCATGGCGTAACTGTCCCGCCGAGCCGCCCGGCAGATCGACGAGAACGCTCCCTTGTGGCAGTAACGATTGCGGTGTGGCATGGATGGTGTATTCAGCATAATCGATCAGACGGATCAGTCGTGGCTCCTCGCTATCGCGTGCTGGCTCTTCAATATAGCGGCTGCTCTCGCTCTCCCAGCGCTCGGCGGGGATGACCTCCACATGCCCCCCGTCATCTTTCAGATATTGCTCTGCGAAGGCTTCGCTGGCTTTGAGCAGTATCGAGAGTTCAGCCGCCAGAGCCTCGCGGGTGCGCTGGATTTTGCGTGTTCTGAATGTTTTGTTGCGTCTGACGAATCAGTTCATCAAAGGCTGCGTGGCTTAAGAAATGCATATGTAGTTCTTCTGGTTCCTGTTCTGTGCACAGCCGAATACGCGTACGTACACCCGTAACTGCGCCACCTGCCATGCGTGGAAAAATATCCCGTCCGATCATTGCCGCAAGTAAGGTGCTTTTGCCAGCTCCAGCATGTCCAATAAGTTTGACTGTATATTCGCGGGTGAAGTCGAGCGCTCGCGTTGCTTCGGAGAGATGGTTGCGCAACTTCAAGATGCGTTGCGGATCAATGTGTTGGAGTGGCTCTCGATCCAAGAATCTCGGCGCAGAGGTGTGCTCGTTGTAATTGTTTTCTCCATAGGGCAAGTTTGTGGGGCTTTTCAGGGAGTTCAGCCGGAAAATAGCGCTCCATCGAAGCGGTTAGGCTTTGTAAATGTTGCACCTGGCGCAATATTTCACTGGGTGCGGAAGGGATGACCGAGGAGATTGAAGCTACTTCTTCCTCTTCGTCGTCCTCTTCTTCCTCTTCATACTCCTCTTCGTCGTCCTCGTATTCTTCTTCCGCTACGGGAAGCGCTGGTATGGCTGTCGTTGTTGCTGCCGCTTGTGTGGGTGGGACTACTGCTGCTACTGCTGGCGTTGGTGTTCGTGGGGCAAGCGGTACGGTTTTTCCATTGGAACCTCTTAATTGCTTGCCGCAAATATTACAAACCTCAGCATCAATACGAACTACATTATCACATTGTGGACATATGGTGGTGGTCTGTTGCTTCTGTTTGATAAAGTGCATATGCGCTCTGCAACCCCTTTACTTACTGGTAGTTGTCGTTGAAGCTGATCATAGCATAGCAAAACAGTGAGAACAATGTTTCCATGACTTATAGCTTTTGCCTGTTCTCCAGGGCTACGATTGTTCTTACTTTGTTGCCTCTCTGCTTTTCTGCTTTTAAAATGCAGGTGAGATGGAGTGCCCGTATCAGGGCTCTGGGGAGATTAAACCGTGCCGAAGTGCGAAGCGCACAAGATGGGTGATGTCGTTTAAGCCCAGTTTTTCCATGACGTTCGCTCGGTGGGCCTGAACTGTCTTGATGCTTAAAACAAGTTGATTGGCGATCTCTTGATTTGTATGACCTTCAGCTACCAGGGTTAATACCTCTAATTCGCGAGCGGTTAGCACGGAAAGTTCTTTACCGGTTGTTGGGGCTTGCTCTGTTCTCCCTGACTGTTGCCCTATCGCTTCTGCTAACGGTCCTGCTTGTGTTTGTGGGGATGTGACATAAGCCCGAATCAAGGCTTTTGCTAGCCCTGGATAAAGAAAAACTCCGCCTTGTGCAATGGTCCTTACCGCACTGGAGAGGTCGCCCGGAGCTACTTTTTTGACCAGGTATCCTGCCGCTCCCATCCGTAGCGCCTGAAGAAAATATTCTTCGCTCTCATGCATGGTTAATATGAGGACCTGAATAGCTGGATGTTGCATACGGATACGCTGACAGGCTGCTAATCCATCCAGTTCTGGCATACTGATATCTAGCACTACTATGTCAGGTTGCAAATCTTTTACCCCGCTGATTGCTTCATAACCGGTACGCGCCTCTCCCACTACTATGATATCCGGTTGCGCTTGTAACAGGAGCCGTAGACCCTGGCGCAGGATATCATGATCGTCTGCTAGCAAGACCCGAATTGGTTGATCGACTGTTTCTCTTTTGTCAAGCATAACTCTGCTCTTTCAGCGCGAGTGTGCGCCTACTCTCAGGCGGGAGGCTCTCTGTCGGTAGTGGTAAGAGCGCCTGTACATATGTCCCGCCGCTGTTTCGGGCCTGAATGGTAAATGTCCCACCCAACTGCGCGGCCCGTTCACGCATGCCAAAAATGCCCAGCCCTGGACGTTTGGTTGCCGGGGTATATCCCCGCCCATCATCTTGAATCTCCAGACGGATCTGCCCCTGCTCTTGCATCAAGGTGAGACTCGTCTGTTGGGCTCCTGCATGACGCGCAATGTTTGTCAGGCTCTCTTGAGCGATGCGGAAGAGGGCTATTTCATAGAGCGGTGGAAAAGGATGCGTGATCGCTGCTATGCCTTCGACATGGAGCTGCACATTCAGGTGCAGACGTTGTGTGCTATCTTCTACTAGCCAGCGGAAGGCAGAGAGTAGACCAAGATCCTCTAGTACGCTTGGCCGCAGTTGTTGTGCCAATATCCGGATGTTTTCTAGCGTTCCCTGTGTGAGCTTGCTGAGCTGTTGTAGACCACTTTCGATCTGTATTCTGATTGCCGCTTGTATGCTTGTCTCTGGCATGTTTTCCAACGTTTGTTGCAGAATTTCTGTGTGTACTAATAAGGCGGTGAGATTTTGCCCGGCTTCGTCGTGGAGCTCCAGTCCTATGCGTTTGCGCTCATCTTCCTGCGCCTGCAAAATCAAGCGCGTCTGCTCTCGATAAGCACTCTCCAGACGGTCTAGCATACTATTAAATGCCCTTGCTAGCTCTGTAATTTCGTTGTCATCTGTACCAATGCTGGCTCGTGCGTGTGCATTGCCGGAACTGACCTCGCGTATGGTTGCCAGCAACCCAAAAAGTGGCTGAAAGCTCATACGCAAAAAAAAGATATTCGCTAATAGCGTAAGCAGCGTTGCCAGCACAATAAAACTTGTATCGATGAGATAGTGCTGCGTTTCGAGATGGTGGCTGGTGATCCAGACCCCCGCCAGTGCCTCCCCAATGAGCATTACACTGTTCACCAGGATAACCTTTTCAAAGAGCGAAAGGTGCAAGTGTTGTAGCCATTGAGATGGAAAACGCGATTCTTTTTGCATAACAACTGTTGCCCTTCTCCTGCCTTTACGCTCTTTTATTTTTTCTTCAATATGTTTATTTTAACTGTAGAGAAAAAGTAGCTGTCATTCAAACAAAAAGTCATAAAGAGATGATGTTTCGATCATATGCGTGATTCATTATAAAACTTCAAGGTGAAGTGTTTGTTCCTGCTCAAGAAAACCAGGTGCCATTGCATGGACTGTTACTTCCCAGGGACCCGCCATATAGAAGTTGAATTGCAAGCCGTATTTTCCCTCATCAATCTTATAGAGGCGGATCTGGTTGGTTGACATGACCATGTTGGTCATGCGGGCGCTGGAGCGAATTTCTGCCTCATCGATGGGAATGCCTTGAGGATCAGTGAAGTGAAGTTCAATCGTTGTCATCCTGGCTGCTGTGGGTTGCGCCTGCCTCACATGCACCTGGAGAATGGCCGGTGCATGTGTAGGGTGGACAGCGGCAAATGTGAGTACACTCGCGCAGACCAATGCTAACAAGAACCAGAAAAAAGGTCGTATCCGCATACGTTTGTACTCGTTCCTTTCTGCTGCTTTGGATAAGCGCATGCTCTCGTTCAATACTAGCGAGGCGAACTCGACGGTATATCCTCAGACTTTTTTTCCTGTACCGAGCCATTGCTGGCGACGGGACGATTTTTTCCTAATGCAAATCCTGCTCCTATACCTGCAAGTAGTGCGATAAGCCCTGTCACTGCTGCTGGCACGAGTGGACTGCTGCTATTGTTCTGACTTGTGGTTGTTGGCGCTGGTTGGGCTGGCGCTGCGCTTGTTGTGGCCGCTCCACCCGGCTTTACTGTGAAGACAAATGCGCCCTCATCTGGATCTCCATCATCGGCTGAAACTGTTACCCAGTGTACCACATATGTTCCATTTCCACTCGGTTTGATCTTGATCGACATCTCTTTTGGATTGTTTAAGGGAATCGTTGCATTGCCCTGGCTGATGAGCTCACCCGTTGGGGCATACACGAAGAGGTTGCTTTTCTTCGGATCAGGGTTAATGTTCTCTAGCGCCGTGACGGTGATGCTACTTGGCGCGGCTGCAATCGTTGCGTTGATCCCCGGATCTGACTGGGTCACTTTCGCGTGCGCCGCTGCTGTTCCCACAAATGCCATTAAGAGCAGTCCCAGGCTGAATACTAGCGCACTGAGTCCCTGGAAAGAACGACGGATGAGAGCGTTCATAAAATTATTTTTACCTTTCGTATATCTCAGGCCGCTGTCTTAGCAATGCAGAGATGGGTAACTATACCAAAAACGAAGTATATGCTGCTTGTCATAGCTTAGGCCATGCCTGGAATATTTGTCTATTAGGAGAAATACCTATTTGGCTCTAAGGTGTTCTCCTACTGTCCTGTGACGAGCTGCCAGTGGTTGCCGCTATCTTGGCTGCTTATAACTTTGGGAGGCTGAAAAAAGCCCGCGTAGAGCTGATTGGCTCGTTGTGGATTCAATCTGGAGCGCGATCAGATCTCCCCGCTCAAATTGTTGGCGCATCTGCCAATGCTTGCCACTATCCTGCGAGGACCAGAGGCGACGCCCGGCGAGTGCGTAGAGTGTTGTTCCGCTCGGATCAATGATTAGCCGCGAAAATGCCTGTGCCCCTGGTAAGAGTGTCTGCGTATTGCTGCCATCCGTCCATGTGTAAAGCCCCTCGTCTGTCAGGCAAAATATTTTTGCTGGTTGACCCTGAGAAACAAGCAGCTTTTGAACTGTGCCGTTAATTGTGCTGATATGGTTCCAGCTCTGCCCATCATCTCTACTCTCAAAAAGCCCTTTATCCCCCCCAAGCAGAAGATGTTCCGGCTCTCTGGGGAAGGTCAGGAGGACTGGATTTTGCATGCTGGAGAGCGATGTACCGGTAATTGGCTGCCAGTGTTGGCCCATGTCGCGGGTCTCAAACCAGCCCGCGTAGAGATAGAATGCATAAAAATGTTCTGCACCGCCCTCGCCTGCCTGGACTGTATACGGATAGGCCGCGTCTGGTAAATTGCCTGGTACGTGCAGACTCCAGTTTTTTCCCCCATCATGACTGAAATAGAGACCGCCTGGAGCCGATGTACCCACACTAGGCACACCTACCAGCGCTAATGACGAGGGATCTGCCGGATTGACGCTAATCACTGTAATCATTAATGTATTGAGTATCCCACGTGTCTGCGGCCAGCTTTGTCCTCCATCTGTACTGATGAATAGCCCGTAATGGGTTCCCAGATAGACTACTCCCGGCTTCCCACCCAGGACCAGCGTGTGCAGGTGCGTCTCTGGATTAGAAAGAGGATGGCCCTTTACTCTGGGATCAGTTGAGGTACTCTGTATTGTCCATACCTGCCACCCAACCAGACCTATAACGACGAGCAGTGCTAAGCTGCCAAACAGCAGACGCTGACCTTTAGATGGAGCTGGTTTTTCTCTCTCTGTGTCGGATTGTGATATCTCTGCTGCCGATGGTGTTGCTGTCATGTTTCCCTCGTTCAGGTCGTTGTTTCCCTCTTACCTTACTAGGCATAATCTCTTTCTTCTACTCTAATCCACTCTGTCAATCAGGCGATTTCCCTATGTACACTCTCTCAAAAGCTTTCTTTACTCTTTTAAAGAAGTGCTATAATTAAAGAGGAATAGCGTGGTGGGATGGTATTTTTTCTACTGGAGTGAAAAGCGGTCTAGGAGGAAGTATGGCAAATCAGGAACAGGTGCAGATGCTTCTGAGGGAGAGAGAAGCCTTGAATACTGAATGGAGAACAAAATTGTTCAAGCTTCACCAGAGCCCCAGCAGACCCGATCTGAGAGGAGCCGATATCAGCAGAACCGATCTGAGGGGAGCTTACCTCAGGGGAGCCGACCTCAGGGGAGCCAATCTGAGGGGCGCCGGTCTCTGTGAAAGCGAACTGGTCAAAGCTGATCTGAGCAAAGCGAATCTCGAGTCGTGCAGACCTACGTGAAGCTGACCTGAGTGAAGCTGATTTGAGCGAAGCTGATTTGAGCGAAGCTGATTTGAGCAGAGCCATACTCTTGAGTGCTCGCCTGAGCAGAGCCAACCTCTTTTGGGTGGATCTTATGCAGAGCTCGCCTGAGCAGAGCCGATCTCAGGGGAGCCAGCCTCATGAATGCCAGGCTCATGCTCGCCGACTTTCTGGAAGCCGACCTGAGCGAGAGCGATCTGAGTGGGGCTCAACTTATGGATGCCCATCTCAGGGGTGCAGACCTGAGAGGAGCTAATCTCGAGCGAAGCCAACCTGAGTGGCGTCGATCTGAGCAGAGTGAACCTGAGCGAAGCCGACCTGAGTAGAGCGACCATAAAAAATACCTTTTTCGTAGATATTGATCTTCGTTTGGTGAAAGGGTTAGCAAGCGTTCGGCATGAGGGACCATCGCATCTCAGTGCCAGCACTCTTGAGCGATCAGGGGATGCTCTCCCTGAAATCTTTCTTCGCGGTGTAGGACTCAGCGATCCCTTGATTGCGTCTGTGCAGGCGTTGGCGATGCAACCAATTCGCTATGCTCCCTGTTTTCTTGGCTATTCACGTGAGGATCAGGAGTTTGTCGAGCGCTTGCATGCAGACTTGCAACGTCGGGGGATCTGATGCTGGTCTTCCCTCGAAGACTGGACGAAAGGAGATATGCTCTGGTTTCCTCGATCTCTCGTGCCTATGATAAATTTGTGCTGGTCCTTTCCCGCCACTCTGTTGAGAGCCGCGCTGGGAATCCCTGAGGTAAGGTGAGAGGCCGAAGCGGTCCAGGAAAAAGAGGTGCAGCGGAAGAGAGAAGCGCTCTTTCTTGTGTGTCTCGATGATACCGTTCTGACAACAGAGCAGACCTGGATAAGGGATCTTCGTCGGCAACGGCGTATTGGGGATTTTACCCACTGGAAGAGAGAACATGATCACTATCAGAAGGCACTACAACGCCTGTTGCATGACCTGCAAGCAGAAGAAAGGTCAGCAGATGGGCAGGAGAGGAATGAAATCAATCGCCAGGTGAGTAACATCAACGGCAAAAATTGGGAAATTGGCTGTCAAACGGAAATTTGTATTATGATATATCATTGAAGAGATGTGTTTGCTCGTACCTCTAAAAAGGGAAACCGAGCAATATATGCGATATCCCCTGAAGGAAGGTGTAAAGCCATGTCCACTGAATCCTACCATTGCTGGTACCCCGTGCAGATCCGCTTTCGTGATCTCGACCCCCTCGCCCACGTCAATAATACGGTCTATTTTGTCTATCTGGAAGAGGCCCGTAGCTACTATTTCGATCAGCTAAAACCCTGGCTCCCTCAGTGGCCTTCTCAACAGGAACATCAACAGGTGGCAGAGAGCGATATTCCTAATCCTCGTATTCAGACTGGACCACGGGGTTATCAGTATGGCATTCTGGTCAAAGAGATTACTTGTACCTATCAACTTCCTCTGGTGCGCTCAGATCACGCTGAAGCAGGGGTGAAAGTGGTGAGGGTGGGACGCACAAGCATACATATGGAACATGAAATTCGCGATATCACAGATCACGAGCGCGTTTTTGCCCTCGGAAAATCGGCGCTCGTCTGGTGCAATTACTATACTGGCAGACCTCATCCCGTCCCGCCCTCTCTGCGTGCTGCTTTTGAACAAATGGAAGGGATACCCTTTTCTTTTCTTGAAGGCTGATGCTGCATACGTTGCTTTTCTCAAGCATCCCTTCTCTTAATCTCGCTGGAGAAAAGCTCTTTTTGTCTCTTATCCTGGCTAATCCCTTTGTACTCCCTTATAAGTAGAGAGTTTCTTGTGAATCTTTTTTTATCAGAGTAGCTCTCTAAAAGAAGAGCTTTATGAAAAACTCCAATCAGAGTAAAACAGTGGGTTTGTAATAACTTCTCTATGCCTTTATCTAAGTATTTCAATAAATACCTGAAGAAACTTGAAATTTTTGGATTTCTGCCCTTTTATTCAGAGGTTTTTTCTCCTCTATTTTATAAAATTTCTTTTTGACTTAGTGTAATAACCACGCTAATAGATAATGCCAACCATGCTAGCAAGCCTGATGCGATACTTTTTTGTAAATTAATGCTGAGATGAAATTTGTGAACAAAAATATGCATTAAAAATATAAAGTATGCTATTCATGCATCGCGCTATATTTGACAACTCACAAAATAAGTATGTGACAACTCTTGGCTGAGTGTGATATAGTGTATTATATTGATAGAAATACGTTCTATCGTTACAGAATCTTTTTGAGTACCTGATCCATGTAGTACGTAATCGTTGAAAGCATCTTTTTATGAAGATGCTTTTTTGTGGCGAAAAGTTTGGAGTACGGCTTTTCGCTTCGAGTAGAGGAGAAGGTTCCATGAGAATCGCGCATATTGCGCCGCCGTGGATTGCTATTCCGCCGAAGAATTATGGTGGCACTGAACATGTTCTTTATAATCTTATTCAAGAGCAGGTCGCTCAAGGTCATGATGTGACTTTGTTTGCACCCGGTGATGCCAGAACTTCGGCTCGTCGTGTCTCGTTTTTCCCTCAGTCTCTCATCGACTCTGGCATTCCCTGGCAGGCGCATATGAAGGCTTTCTATCACTTGTTCAAATCCGTGGAATATATTAAGACCCATTCGTTCGATGTGGTCCACGGACACCTCTCTTCTAGCGCCGATATGTATATTTTCCCGCTTATGGCCGATGTCGCGACGCCGTTTGTGGTGACGCTCCATAGCCGTTTCCCTTTTGATCGTGTCCAGCCCTGGACCGGTGATGCGGATCGCTACTATATGGAGTGGGCCGCGAAGGTCCCCATGATTGCTATCAGCGAACGCTCCCGTAGCGAGGTTCCCTATAAGCTTAATTTTATTGGCGTGGTCCATCACGGTCTGCCAATGTCTCAATTTCAACCTACTGTGCAGGAGCCTGAGGATTATCTGGTCTGGCTGGGCCGTATGGTCCAGGAAAAAGGACCCCACAATGCGATTCTAGCCGCAAAGAAGGCTGGCCGCCGCCTTATTCTGGCTGGCACTATCGATCACCATCTCAAAGAGTCGGTTGAGTACTTTGAAGAACAGGTCAAACCCCACATCGATGGGAAGCAGATTCAGTATATTGGTCCGGTGAATCTCCCTCAAAAAATTGATCTGCTTAGCCGCGCCTATGCTATGTTGAATCCTATCAATTGGGAAGAGCCGTTTGGTATGGTGATGATTGAGGCAATGGCTGTTGGCTGTCCTGTGATTACGTTTCCCTCTTGGGGCCGCTCCTGAGGTGGTCCAACACCGTAAGAGTGGCTTCCTCGCCCGTGATCTTTCTGAAATGATCCAGTTTATTGACCGCGTTCCTGAACTTGATCGTTCCTCTGTCCGGGCCTATGTCGAGCGCAATTTCTCCGTTCGCGCAATGGCTGAAAATTATACTCGCATGTATAAGAAGATTCAGATGCCTTCTGTCATGACTCGCCCCACTGTTATCTCGCCCAGGACGCCCCTGGTTACTACTTCTACAACGCCCAAACGGATTGATCCTGTCTCGGTACCTTATCCATCCTCTTTGCTTACTCAAAGTGCCTTTGAGTCGGCTCAGACCTCTGTTGCTGAGGTAGAGCCTGGCGCGTAGTGCATTCTCGCCGTTCTCTCCTGGCGCGACTGCTCCTACGCAGCCTCGCGTCGAGGGCTGTGGCGGCTCACGATGTTTCTCACCCTCGGATTTTTCACTGCCTCTTTACGAAGTAACCATTCAAGGAAGAATGGTTAGCGGTGGAAATAGAAATATACAAATCTATAAGCCTATTGTGGTAAATATCCTTCCTGGCTCTTATGCGCCCACTTATAAGCCAGTATTCGCTTTTTACTATGTATTCGCCTGCCTGCGAATACATTTGCAATGAGCAAATCATTCGCTTTGCGTAGAATCTGCTTTTCGCTGCGCTTTATTATGCCAATTGTCCGCAAAGATATGGTATACTGACCAGAGCTTTGCGCGAGAAAAACTATGCTAGGAGCCAGGATTGTGTTCTATATCGGTTGTCCTCTCTGGGGATACAAGGCATGGGTCGGAACCTTCTTCCCTCCACATACGCCTGCTAATGCTTTTCTCCGCTTGTATAGTCGCCGATTGAACGTTGTGGAGGGAAATACAACTTTTTACGCCATCCCTTCCGCCGAGATGGTCGCTCGCTGGCGTCAAGAGACTCCCGATTCTTTCCGTTTCTGCCCTAAAATTGCTCGCTCTATTAGCCACGATTCTCTTCTTTCTGCCAGTAAAGATGCGACTTTTGCCTTTGTTGAACGCCTGCTTGGCCTGGGACCACGCCTGGGACCGATCTTTCTGCAATTGCCACCCACGTTTGCTCCTGATCGTCTGGAAGATCTGCACTCTTTCCTCTCGTTCTGGCCCCAAGATGTACGCCTGGCTGTAGAGGTGCGCCATCCAGATTTCTTTCTTGCTGCTCAGGCTGAGATGCTTAATCGTCTCCTTAGCTCTTTTCACGTTGCCAGGGTGATTATGGATACCCGTCCTATTAGAGTCGGCGATGCTGCGGAACAACAACTCCTCCAGACTCGTGAGCGCAAGCCTCATCTCCCTGTCCAGATAGTCAGTACCACTGATTTTGTCTTTGTTCGCTATATCGGCCATCCCCGCTTGGAAGCGAATATTCCCTTTCTCGAAGAGTGGGCGCAACAACTGGCCCATTGGTTGAGCGAAGGGAAAACGCTCTATGTTTTCTGCCATTGTCCTTTTGAAGAGCATTCGCCCTCGCTTTGCCAGGAACTCTATCGGCGCGTACAGGCTCTTACTCCTCTTCCTCCTCTCGCTGTCTCTGATCCGCCTGAGGAGCTGTCGATTGAGCAGCAGCGCCTGTTTTGAGCCTGTCTCTCTTTTGCTCCTCATAATGCTCTCTGGAGATTTTGCAAGCGGCGATTACGAGAAAAATTGTGGGAACCTTTTGACCCTCCTGAACTGTAATAATAAGGCAGAAGGAGGTGCGCGTGGCTATTTGCGAAGCTACTCTCGTTGCCGCCGCGATTCGTGGCGATCAAGATGCTTTTCGCTCGCTCTGGGAGACCCATCATGCCTATGCCCTGGCGGCGGCTCTGCGTCTCTGCCACCAGCGCCCTCTTGCCGAGGAGATCACTCAGGGGGCTTTTCTCCTGGCATGGCGTGGACTCCCCGGTTTCCATTCTGGCAGTCCCTTTCGTCCCTGGCTGATGCGTATCCTCTATCGCCATGCCCTCGATGTGATGGAGCGGCAACGCTTGTATCAGCGTCCATTGTCTCTCGATAGCTATCTCGAACTGGAGAGTATGCCCAATGCCAGGAATCAAATTGGACAGGATGTACAGGAACTGATTGCCCAGCGTGAAGAGATCAGGCAGGCTCTGGCTTATTTACGCCCAGATTTGCGCCGTGTGGTTGCTTTACGCTATGGGGCTGATCTGACTGAGTCAGATATTGCGCAGGTTCTGGATCTGCCCATAGGCACGGTGAAATCACGCTTGAATCGCGCTCGTGAGCAGCTACGGACGTTGTTAGAAGAGGCAAAAGGGTAATGACCTATGCATCATTCAGATGCTGATCAAGCTCCTCTCAACGGAAGATCTTGAGAGCCGTCTTTCCGCCTATTATGGACCTGCGTTGCCAGAGCAGCCTCTCTCTTACGCTGCTTGGCAACAGCTTCGTCTCCAACTACCCCCTCGCCCTCAACCTCGTCGCCGCCTCTTTCGACGTCTGCATTTTGCCCATAGACGGCAGCATATCCCTGCTTCCATCCGGGAAGCCTGGAATACTATTCTCTACGACGCTCATTGCTACTATCCTGTGCAGATGCTGCGTTATATCCCGCTAAAAGTCGGACGCATGCCCGGAATGCGTGTCAATCTCTGGCTTCGGCCTCGTCTTGATCTTTTTGTCTCGTCCGATCTTCAGCACGCTTCTCGTTCTCCTGTAGAATTGGATGTCTTGCTGGCTACAGGCCTTGCTCGTTTTCGCCTGATCTCTAAACGCTTTCCACATCTGGATCTCTGGTTTTTTCTCTCTTTCTGCCTGCTTGTTAGCGTGGCTGCCCTTGCTTGTATGCTGTTCCGGCTGCCTCTCGCCGCCGCTGTTATCGTCTTCCTTTGTTGCTCATTGCTCCTACTCTGGTTCAGGCGCATCTACCTCTTACGTATCTGCTATCAGGCCGACGTCCTGGCGGTCCACTGGCTTGGTCGTGAACGGATCTGCCAGGGATTGCATGCCCTGGCACGTTATCACCATTCGCGTGCATCCTGGTCTGAGCCTTCTCTGGCTTCGCGCATTCTTCGCATCTGTGGTACCAACAGTGAGTTAGGCACTCAGCGGATGACGCTTGCTCGCTGATGGGTTCTTTTTCTAAAATATTCAGTCTTTGAAATAGAAAAATACAAGGAGAAGACAATGTTTTCCAGACGAAAAAATATTAGAGCCAATCTCATCTGTTCCTTCTGTGGAAAGACACAAGATCAAGTTCAACGTCTCATTACTGGCCCTGGATCTGTCTATATCTGTGACGAATGTATTGCACAAATAGCTGCTTTCCCAGCAAGGATGGCTGAGCCTCGCTGCTCTTTTTGCGGCAAAACTGAGAATCAGGTGCTTTCCATTCATGGGGCTGATTCTCCTCGCCACGTGGGAATTTGCAATGAGTGTGTCTCTCTGTGCCAGGAGCTTATTGGCGAACAAACTAGTGGTGCCTGAGCAACGTGGAGTTTTTATAGGATCTTTGGCTGCCCTCTCATAATTCTCTCATGGCACGCGTTTAGTTCCAGTATACTGAATATGAGACGCGTCCTGCTAAATACGTTAATTGAGGGTAGCCACTGTATGATGCACACGGTATTTACGGTTTTTCTGCTGTTGCTGTTGGGGATTTTAGGCCTGTTTCTGTGGAGAAATATGCGCCGTCAGTATCGGCTCTTACCTCTTTTCCCACATCTACCTTCTGCGCTTCCTCTTTCCTGGTATCGACAACGCCGCATGCTAGTCTCTCTCTCAATGATCCTGGTGGCTCTTCTGGCACTCTTTCTCCAGAGCGGTCTGCTGAATGCAGATACTATTCTACACTTGAGTTCTAGCCTGGATCAGGTCGTTATGCGCTCTGGCGCAATTTCATCCACGTTAGAACTTGCCGCCCATACCGATCCTCAGCCTGCTCAGATGGCTGCTCTTGCAATTCATACTGATCCCCAATCTTCTGTAGGTACCCAATCTCCTGGCATGGCTGGCCTGCTGCGCGTTGATTCCGCCGCTCGTGATCAGTATGCCAGCGTCTATGAATGGCAGACGTGGAGCTATTCTTCCTGCTCCGGTATCGCTCTGGAGACCGTGATGAATAGCTATGGCCGCCATCTTATTGCCTCGGATGTCTTGCAGGTTGAGCAAGATCTCGGTGTCTGGAACGTCCAGCTCGGTCTCTTGCGCGATGATGGTATTGCTCAGACTGCTGCTTATTTTGGCTTCACTACTAGTTCCAGTCACTCTCTTACTGTCGCTCAGGTAATCGCGATTGCTAATCAGGGTAGCCCCGTGATTGTCAGTGTACGTGACTACCTGCACTTTCCCGGTGGTCATGTCTTTGTGGTACGAGGTGGCGATGCTCAATCTGTCTTTGTCGTCGATTCGTCTCTCTTCAATCTTCAATCCCTGCCTCGCGCACAGTTTAGTGCCATGTGGGAGGGCTTTAGCGCCGTCTTAACCCCTCGCACATAGTCCTTTTGGTTCTCTGACGCAAATACATTCGACTTTTTCTGCTTCCTCATGTCCAATTTTTAGGATTGAGTGAGCCAGGAGACCGAGTGTGCATTTCAATCCCTTTCGATCCGTTGTGAGGATACTGAAACAAACAATTAATAGATGATAACGCTTGTGTCTAATGTGACAAAGCTATATAACCAGGCCGCGTTTGCCTCGGCTACGTTGACGCATCCATGTGATCCTTGCGAGGCAAAACTATCTCCGCTGGAATCTATATGTGGATAGTTGGTGCCCGGCCCATAGTCGTTTCTCCACCAGCTATCATGGATAAAATACCCGCTGCTATGATATTGCATCGCGTAATTAATCGGCGTATCCGGATACCAATCGGGCGAACCGGGCGGTACTCCAGATTTGAAGACAGTGGGCGACATTTTATCTTCAATCCACCAGACTCCCGGCGGCGTGGGACGGTCTGGCCGCCCTGTCGTAACGAAAAAAGCATTGACGAGCTTTCCCTGATTATAGACTCTCATTGCCTGCTCTCCCAGCGATATAATGAGCGTTTTGCCATTTTTGCCATAGTGCTCTAGCAGCTTCAGATCGGTTTTGTGGGGCTGATTATAAGGCGTTTTGTCGCCTATGTTTTCCTGCTCAGCCTGAAAGTTGCTCTGGTACACCTGTATGTTTGCTAGCTCTTGCTGGTAATCTGCAACCGTTTGCGCTGTTGCAAGATCATCCTGTATCCAGCCGCCAACGCCGTTATCCGCATACTCATATCCCAGAGGATAGTCGATGTTGTCGTACGCATTATGAAACGTATGCTTTTCTCCCCATCTCATCACTTGCTGACGAAGTCGTTGCTGTAACTGCTGCGTCTCGGCTTTGAGTGTGGGTACCTGAATCGAGGAGATCTGTGTGGTGAGCGTCCCCAGATCTGTAGTATAGGTGCTCTGTGTCGTCGCTTCTGCCAACTCTTGCTCGCTAGATGTATAAAGCTGATTGTAGACGCTGCTCTGCCCACCAGACTGTTTAAGCAGGTTGATCCACCATGCGTATGTCTGAAGCTGTGCTTCTCCCCCTCTTAGCATCGAGATAGGCACTGTCGGGGTTGGTGAAATATGAGACCGCTTGCTGTCCTGGCTTATCCCTGGAGTGAACCCGCAGGCGCTGCATAAGAGCAGGAGCAGTATACATAAGCTTGTGCCAAAAGTAGAGCTCTTCCTCTGGATAAAAGACGCTGACTGCCGGGGATTTTTCTCCGCATTTCTGCTCATGAGACATCTTAGCTTTCTAGAAATAGGACGTTTTTGCCGTAGGCAGTACTGGTAATACTCTGCCAATCTTGGTCGATACCGTAGGGTCGGCTGTTGATCTCAGATCGCCTCGCCTAGCTCGCCTCGTACCCGTCGATACCGTAGGGTCGGCTGTTGATCTCTGACCGCCTCGCCTACCACCTCTCTCGACGTACACGGCTGACGGCGAAACGGCTCTCTCAAAAACGGATGCCATCAAGCTTGACAGAACAGTAAAGACAAAAACATGTTGTACCAGTATGCTTTCTATTACTATGATGTACCTTGCCACAAAATACTTTTTGTCCTGTTGTTTGTAATTCGCTTAACAAAAACTGAACTCCTTTAGACCGTTCTAAAAGGAGTTCAATTTTTACTAATTTGCTGTGTGGCGCTTTTTTCTAATTCGGTAGACGCTCGATGATCTCTTTGTGTAGCTCTTTTGTGCTCGCTGCGACTAGCGAGAAGCCTTGCGTCAAATTCACGATTGGCTGAAGCGGTTTCCCATACCTATCACTGACGACCCCTCCTGCCTCTAATATAATGCTGAATGAGGCTAGAAAAGATTCTCCGGTAATGGCATCTCCTATATCTATATAGGCATCATATGCTCCGCTAGCAACGTAGACGGAGTCAATGGCTGAACTTCCAGCCCGGCGGATACCCCCAAGTACTGGCTCCTGTGTCAGTAGTGCTTTGACTGATGCCTTATCCCGCCCATCAAAGTTCATTCCTGCCAGACAGTCTTGTATATGTTTTGTGTCGCTGACTTGGCAGCGCCGACCATTGCGAAAGGCTCCCCCACCTCGTTGGGCCTGATAGACTGTGCCGTTAAAAAGATTCCCTACTAAGGCCCATTGGACGTTTTCTGGCAGGATTGCTACGTCCGAGGGGAGGATCGCTAGCGCCACTCCTGCGGTCATGATTCCTCGTGCTACGTTGTTTGAACCATCTACTGGATCAATGACGATTCGATAGGTTGGAGAGGGATTGGTGGTAAAGGTTGGCCTTTCTTCTGTAAAGACCTCGAAACCAAATCCACTCTCTGTTAGCCCTTGTATGATGATATCTTCTGCGTCACGATCAAATTGCATCGTGGTGTGTTCTGGCGAGTGATGATAGACCTGGTTACGATTAAAACGCTCCGAGAGCGCGTAGGCACGCACCTGACGGAAGAGTTGTTCCAATAATTCTAACATATAGCTCTATTGCCTGTCCCTTCGGCTCGTCTGTTTGCTTGCTCAGTCGCTCTTTCGATTATAGCATATCTGATCTACTTGAAACACCTATCTTCCTATCTGCTCTCTGTTTCTACTCGTTGCAAGAGAAATGGCGCGTTCCGTTTCTGTAAAAGTAAGCGCGTTTTGGTTGTTGTTATTGCTTGCCCACTCTGGTCGCTTGCAATCCATCTCCTTCCTAGCCGCTCTGCTACACCAGGGGTGACGCCGCTGCCACAAAAGCAGTCCAATACGATATCTCCTTCGTTGGAGGATGCGAGGAGGATTCGTTCGAGCAATGCCTCTGGCTTCTGGGTGGCGTATCCTGTCCGCTCTGGATCTCTCTGATGCAGATGGCTGATATCACTCCACACGTCTGGCAATGACATGCGCTGCTCTTCATCATAGCGATAGATCCGCCCACCTGAACGTATGGTCCAGAAGATCCGTCCGTCTTCTCCGATCTCTTTGCGCATATGATTTCGCTTCTGCCGCCCTCTCTTCTCGCCGATAAGCTCGCCATGAAAGCAGTAATGGGCGGATTTCGTATAGAGCAAGATGGTGTCGTGCTTCCGCGCATAGTACTTTTGTGCCCGACCTCCGGATTGATAGTGCCAGATAATCTCGTTTTTAAAACCCGCCCCCTCTGCCTCTGCCTGCGAACGAAAGATTTCATCTAGTAGCAGCTTTGCATAATGGGCGGCACGCCAGTCTAGATGGACATAGAGACTTCCGGTAGAGGCCAGGATCTGATGTAAGTAGACAAACGTTTCGTATATCCATTGAAGATAGCCGTCCAGACTGTTCTTCCAGGTATCATGATAGGCAATCTGCTTGCCCTGGTTGAAGGTCCGTCCGGTCATAAATGGGGGATCAATATAGATAAGGTTGACTGCCTTGTTTATCAGTGGATCTGTCGCTAGCAGGGGGAGTAGCGCCTGTTTATCTGCCTGAATAAGCCGATTACTCCAGGCGGCAGCGTCTTTTAGCCTGCCATCTCTGTCGCTTTCCCCCTGGCTGGGAGGATAATATTCCTGTGTAGACAAGCTGGCCTGCTCTGCCTGCTCTGAGATGAATGTGCTGGTGGGCATCCATTTCCCAGGCCAGACAAGTTCTGCCATGTATCTCTCACTTTATGTTTAGTTGTGTTTTTCTCACTGTAGCATATCGCTGAAAAAAGTGCTATGGTATATGCTACTTTATTGCTGATGTGCTACTTTTATCATGGGTTACGTTGATGTATATTGATAGGGTTATTTCTCTGCTCTGTCGATGAGCTCTGCTCGTATTTTTGTCTGGCTTGTTTGGTACAACCAAATGTCCGCGCGTGTAGCTATTTCCGCGTGTGTTGAAAGGTAGGAGCGTGTTTTATGCGCAGGCACGTGTCGCTTATTTCTGGCTGTTTTCTTTTTCTGCTGATCTTTTCTTCCTGCGGTCTTGTCAGGGTTGGGACTATTCCCAGGGGCACTCCCGATACTGGCAATGGGACGCCTGCTGTTCTTGTTACTCCAACGCCTGATCTCAGTAAGGTGCCTCAAGCTCCTACTTCCGCTACCGGGTCTACGTATGCCTTTGTACGCCAGAATCAGCTCTGGCTTGCTGCTGGCAGTTCTCCCGCACAGGTGACTGGCTTTGACTTTTCAAAGCTTCCAAATGTCTTCTGGCATCGCCCTCTCTGGTCTTCTGATGACCATGCTCTCGCTTTTATTGTGAATGCTCAACCAACTGGCGTCGGCGGTGGCGGCTGTGGTAGCCCCGAAAGCGGCGCAAGTGGCGCTCTTTATCTCCTGGATACCCATACAAAACAGGCTCTGACCTTGTCTCCTTCTGCCGGTGCCAGTACTACTACTCTGCAAGGTCAGCCACCCGCCAACCAATGGCAAACGATATTTTGGGAGGACGCAACTCATCTTCTGGCGTGGTACAATGGCACTACAGGAAAAACGAGCGCGTTGGCTGGCCTGTACCGCTACAGTCTCTCCTCTCATGAGCTGAAGCAGGTGCTTCCTCTAAGTGCGCTCGGCGGCGTCTCGCTCCCTTCTCTCTCTGGAGCGGATGCACCATTGCTGCTCTCTCTACGTTATAGTAGTGGACAACTGTTTTATCAGGTCGTTGTACATCCCTTAGAGCAACAGAGTCAACTGGTCATCTACCGTCATTCTGTAGTGCATCCTGAAATTCCGAGTAGTCAGGTCGCTTCTCAAGGTCATGAGCCCTGGTGTGGGGCTACTCAGGTCGGCGCGTATAGTCTGCCTGGCTGGGATGTCTCCCCAGATGGAGAACAACTGGTCTCGCAAATGATTTTTCTGGCGCTCCTAATCAGGGCGTTGCAGCTGTCGAGGATATCGATCTTAAAGATGCTTCGACAACTACTCTGTTTACTCAGCTTCCGCCTGATCTGCTCGCGCACGACCTCTCTCTGACCTGGGCCCCTGATAGCCAGACGGTGGTGGCTTCCGAAGCACACCCTGTTATCCAGCGTGGCCCGTTTTCCGCCTCTCTGGCCAATCCAGGGACGATGCAGCAATATGCTCCTAGCCTCTCTGGATCGCTGGCCTGGCGCTCTGATGGCTCGGCCTTTGCACTACAGCGCAGCATTTTTGCTGGCGATACGGGACAGCCGGCTATCTACCTGTTTCTCTCAGGTGACTCTCAAGGGCGACTGTTGTTGACGGACGCCCAGGAATTTAGTTGGGGTTAAGTTCATGCAATATGTCCTATGGACACTCTGCTGCCTGGTTGCATATGTGGGTGGGATGATGATTATCGCTCGAATAACTCCTCGCCTGCTCTCGTGGCAGTTCGATGAAGGTTGGTTTATGGGCTTCGCTGCCCTTGATATTCTGGGGGCTCTCCTGGCCTTTGGCGCGGTTTTTGTGCTTTTGGCCTTGTTTAATGGCGCTTTGGCCATTCGGATTCTGGACTTCTTTCTTTTAATCGGCCTGGTGGGGATCGCCGGGCGTATGTCTCTGTACTGTTTTCGGGGTGCTATGAGCACAAAAATTATCCAGTCCTCCCGTATGATCACTGGTACCTTTTGTGGCTTCCTCGTCGCTTTCGCTCTCTTCTACATCTTCCAGCTCTTCGTCTCCCACTAACCGAACAGAGGGCATTAAGGGCGATTATTGATCCGTAACCATGCTAGCCGAGCGACACATCTCGCTCGGCAGAGGCACAGAGGAGAGACCACCTCCAATGTCAAGGAAACCAGCTAACTTTGTGATGTATCTGAGTGCTGTTTTGCCTCATGTTGCATACATGAATATGCTATGATAAATGCAGGACAGCGCAATCTACTATCAATAAATAGATCTAGTAACGAGGAATAGGACAGTTTTTTTCTCCTGGCTTTAACATACTTGAGCAGAAAGGGGGTTTGCATGATTGTACGCGATATTATGACCACAAGCTTGATTACTGTCACCGCCGATGCGACGTTGGCCCATGCCGCCAATCTCTTACGCCAACACCAATTTCACCATCTTCCTGTGACCCGCTCGCTTCAGCTCTCTCTTACTGAACTCGCCAATGAGCAACTCCCTGCTGGCAAGTATATCGGCCAGGGTAAACAGTCTGCTGTTCAGGTCTTAGAGGGCCTGATTACCTCACAGGATATCGATCTGGTTGCCGCCGTGGCCCGCCAGCAATCTTCCAATAGCTTGTTGGGACAACCCTGGACGGAACGTCGCGTCTACGAGGTGATGCATCAGGCCCTGATGCGCGTCACTCCCGCTACCAGTGTGGCCTCGGCAGCCCAGATTCTGGTTGAGCGCAATTTAAATTATCTGCCTGTTGTTGAATATATTCAAGTTGAACAGGAAAGCAAGGCTATCCTGCTTGGTCTGGTGACCCGCAGCGATCTCTTGCTCGCGCTGGCCCGTGCGATGGGTGCATACGAACCCGGTATGCAGCTCGATATCGCCCTCCCTATGGGCAATATGACCCCGCTCGTCCAGGCTTTGCAGATTGCTACCGAACTGCATACTACTATCCGCAGCATTATTGCCGCCCCTCTTAGCGAGACGGTCCCCTCTGTCGCGAGTCTGCGCCTGGGTACTATCAATCCTATGCCCTTTCTCACACGTCTGCAAGCTGAGGGTATCGAGTATGCCTTCGGCGCTCCCTTAAACGAAGGCGGTACTGGCATGAAAGGGGGAGAGTAAGCATATGTCTGACGAGCTAACAATAAAGAATGAGGCAAACACAAATACTGCTCCTCGCGCCCGACTCCTCTTCGACTCTGCTGAGCTGAGCTACGACTTTGGTCCCGATCATCCCCTCAAGCCGACACGCGTCAAAGCTCTCATCGAGCTCCTGGAGAGTAGCTCTCTCTGGCGTCCAGAGCAGACAGAAACCTGTCTGGCCCCGCTTCCCGCTACTCTCGAACAGTTAGAACTGGTCCATACTCCCGACTATATCGCTGCTGTGCAGCGTCTGAGCAGTATGGTGGGAAAAGAGACCACTCCGCCCGAACATGCTGAACAGATGCATCTGGCAATGCGCTATGGTTTCGGCGATGGCGATACGCCTGCTCAACCTCAGATGCACGAGATCTCTGCGCTGATTTCCGGCGGAACGTTAGTTGCCTTGAGCGCCATCCTGGGACTGCCCGAAGGTGGCTCTTTCTGCCAGCGAGGAGGAGCGCCCCCTGCACGTATTTCATCCCTCTGGTGGTCTGCATCATGCCTGGGCCGAGCGTGCTTCAGGCTTTTGTATCTATAATGATGCCTCTGTCGCTATCGCCCACGCTCTGCGCTCTAGCGATGCTAAGATTCTCTATCTGGATTTCGATGCTCATCATGGCGATGGTGTACAGCGCTCTTTTTATGACGAATCGCGCGTTATGACGGTCTCTATTCACGAGACGGGCCGCTATCTCTTCCCCGGTACCGGCGAAGTGCTGGAGATGGGCCACGGCCCTGGTCGCGGCTATTCAGTCAATGTTCCTCTAGAACCTTTTACTGAAGATGACTCTTATAATGAACTGCTAGAATTATTACTTCCCCCACTTATTACTTCTTTCGGCCCAGATGTTATTGTGAGTAATCATGGCTGTGATACCCATGCCTGGGACCCCTTAACCCACTTGAGTCTGACGATGCGTAGCATCCAGGCTCAGATACATACTACCCATAAGCTCGCTCATGAATTTTGTCATGGCCGCTGGCTTGCTCTTGGTGGAGGTGGCTATGATCTTTATCGCGTGGTGCCGCGTGCATGGAGCATTGTCTGGAGCGAGATGAGCGAGCAACCTCTTCCAGAACGGCTTCCGGAAGATTGGGTGCAACGCTGGCGACCCGCCTGGCTGGAAGAGCAGGCACAGGAGCAGGCCGCTCAAGAACTGATGGGCAAAAACGCCAGTTCCGCCATTTTTCCAGAAACTTTTCTGGATCAGGCCGCTCTCTTCCCTCCTCAGCCGAGACGCTGGAATATTAGCCATACTAATCGCCATACCGTCGCTCTGGTACGCCATCTCCTCATCCCCTCTCCGGTACGTACGGCTTTCCCTTCCAGACGCCAACGTTCACCGCTTTCTGGCCTCTTCGATCTCTTGCATATGAATCGTGAAGGCACTCCTTCTCGTAGCAAGGTCTTGGAGACAAAACAAGGTCCAGTCCTGATTCGCGATTTCTGTCCCCCCTCTTTTGTTGAGCGCCTGCGAGCTGAAAGTGGACTTCACGCATTTGCTCGCTTGCCTGAACGTGAACATCAACTCTTGCTTGGTATCTCTCAAAGCCCCGATTGCGCCCTTGCTCTGGCCTATACACCCAACGGCGAGATCGTGGGACAGGTGACTATCGCCCCCGCCGATGACTGGTGGGAAGGCATTGAAAATCTTTACGAGGTCGCGCTTGAGGTGAGCTCCCATTGGCGTGGCCAGGGCATCGCCAATCACTTGCTCGATTATGCTCTCTCTCTCGATGCTCGTGAAGATATGATCTTTTTTGCTATTGGCCTCTCCTGGCATTGGGAGACTGAAGAATTGGGTATCTCTCTGTTTCGATACCGCGAACTGATTGCTAGTATTTTCAGCGCCCAGGGTTTTAAAGAATATCCTACGACTGAACCAAATGTGAGTATGGAGCCAGCCAATGTCCTCCTGGCCCGTATCGGTCAGCGCGTCGATGCACGCGTCGCCAGCCAATTCCTCAGCCGCCTCCTGAGTTCCAATAATCTTTCTGGCTTCTAATCGCCTGTTTTGTGGGCGGGGGATAATGTAAGTGGGAACAGTTATTCGGATAGATGGCTCTTTACTGTTCTCACGCATCTCCATGTGGTGGTGGTGTAGAGGCTCGCGGATTCTCTCTTACAATTTGAGCCTCAGTGGAAAAGGTTTTATTGGAAACGGACCTTTGTGAGGTGTGCTAGCATTATCTGGCTGGCAATCTGGAAGGGAAGGGCCGTAGAAAGAGTGTGGTATTTATGAATGAAGGAACAAGTATAGATCGCCTGAAGGATTCGTTGTTGCTCTTGCAATCCCGCCGTAATGTTCTGAAAGGTGTCCTGGCCGGTAGCGTCGGCGTCGGTGGCCTGGCTCTCAATGGCGCAGATGTCCTTGCCGCTGGTCGGAAGAATAGTACTTGTGTGACTCCCATCGCCGATATTCTCAATATTGCAGTGACCGCTGAACGGCTCGCTGTGACCTTTTATACCAATGCTGTTCATTATGCTCATGACCTCGGTCTCTCTGGCGACAATCTTGACTATTTTAAGAGTGCTCTGATCGAAGAGCAGATCCACGAATCTTTCCTGGAAAGCCAGGGCGCTACCCCTCTGACCAGCAAGTTTAGCTTCCCTCACGGACCAGATACCTTTAAGCACATTCATTTGTTGATTGATACTCAACAACATCTCGAAGGCGTCTTTGATGCTGCCTATCTCTCTGCCGTACGTGAGTTTGCCGTCCAGAATCGGCCAGATCTGGCACAGATTGCCGCACAAATCGCTTGCATCGAGGCCGAACATCGCGTTCTTGGACGAACGATTGTGAATGATCTCAAGCCAGCAGATAACTGGGCTTTTACTCCTATCCTCATCTCTTCCGTTGCAGATGCACCCGCAGTCCTGACCAAAGCCAGATATCTCTCTCCAAAAAAGGGCAATAGCTATACCTATTACAAAGTAGAGACAAAGGATTCCCGCATCCAATACCGAGAACCCATCGCCGCAACTTGCTAATCCCTGCTTCTACGGGCATACCTCAAGCAGGCTCAATCTCTTTGTGCCTGCTTGAGGTTATTTTTGTCTCAGATTCGCCTCGCAGCCCCTCTCGCAACCAGGTAGGGACACGCTGTTAATCTCTGTCCGTGTTCGCCGAGAGAATGAAAAATGGCGGCAAATTGAGAATTAGATAAGAAATCTTGGAAAAACATCCCATTTCCTGAAACTTCTCTTATCTTGTCTTCGTAATACATAAGAAGATAGATACCAAACAGAAAAAAAGTGGAGAAGTTATGCAGTATTCCAAGAAGATGCTCTTTACTCACAATAACATGACTGAAGAACTGGAAGATGAAGAACTTGATGCGCTCTTTAATCATCTGGAACAGTTTGAGCCACCTGTCTCATTAGTAGAGAGCATTATGGCTACTGTCGCTCAACTTCCCCCCATACTCCCAACCATCCACCAACTCTTCAGAGAAGCCTACTCCATCTGCTGGTGCATAACTCACACCCGAAATACTCGTAGGGAATGCGCTCGGTGCATTCCAGGTTCGCACGCGCGAAAAACTCAGCATGACCTGACTTCACGAAACTCAGAAGGGCGGAGATGTCTCCGCCCTGGCACGTTCTATGCGATCTGATCGGTAATTTTTCCTGTATTTACCAGCCAGCGAATAAAATTCTAGACGCCGATTGTCGGCCTGCGCTTGCCTTCGTTCGCGCTCAGAATAGTCCCGCCTCAATTGGCTCAAGGACGTTACTTCATTCTCAGCAAAGCCACCCTTACGCAAAATTTCACGATCCTCTTTGCGGTCCATCATATGACATCTCCTTTTTGCTTGCTGTTAACTACTACTGAGTGGCGACCATCAACATGCGCTTTACACGCTTGAGCAGCATTTGCATCGGATAAGGCTTGGGCAAATGATCCAGCGTTAACCTTGTTTCACCCTGGCTGTGTATGCGTTCGCGCACGGCACTGACTGAAACTCGTGGTGAGCAGTACGGGGATAGGCGCTGCGGCACGTACTGCCTGCAAGACTTCCCAACCCTGTATAGAACCGGTGAGTTCAATATCAAGCACTACAAGATCAGGTAGAGAATGGTGGAGGGTGGCAATTGCGCGCTCCCCACTGTTTACTATCTCAACAGTGAATCCATGCGCTCTCAAAACACCAGCTTCCAGCGTGGCAAGAGTAGGATCGTCTTCGACCACCAGGATTCGCAGGAGAAATGGTTGCTCTTGATTTCGCTCCAGCTCCGAAGCTTTCGTGTCTCTCAATTGTGCTGCTGCATTTCCCTGTTCTTCGTTACCTCTCAACAGTTTCTGTGCAGCCTCATTCTCTTGCATAAACACTCTGCTTCCGCTACGACGTGCGCTGCATCTCACATGCCACGGACTGGGCCGCTGGTGAGCTGATAAGAGAAACAACCTCTCTGGTCTTTAGCTTACAATACAGGTGGTGATAAATCTGTGAAAATTATGACCGCTGTGTGAAATCTGTGTGAAGATCAAAAGAATTGCCGATAACATATCTGCTTTCATCAATCTAATCCCCGCTAATCTGCATTCTCCCCTTACAGACTTACAGGCTGTTCTCTGGGTCGGGCGGCGGCACAAAATAACCTACTCCCAATTCGTTTCGCAAAAAACGCGGCTGCGAGGGGTCTGGCTCAAGCTTACGGCGCAGATGCCGCACAAATGTACGTAGATAGGTGTTTTCACCGCTATAGTCTGGCCCCCACACTCTCTGAAGCAGTTCTCGGTGCGTGAGAACCTTCCCGGCGTTTCTCGTGAGCTCACACAGAAGATCATATTCTGTCGGGGTGAGATGCACTTCTCCTCCCCCAGCCCTCACCACACGATGCGCAAAATCTACCATGAGCCCGTTCTCTCCCCCGCTGCGATAGCTCGGACGCTGCGCTTCACTCCCCAGCGCACTGTTTCTCAGCTTCGCTGTCTCATCCGCTCTCCTTAACGCTACCCGCACCCGTGCCAGCAGTTCGTTCAGACTGAATGGCTTTGTAAGATAGTCATCTGCCCCCAGATCCAGCGCTTTGATCTTTACTGGCTCCTCGTCATGTGCTGAAAGGATGATTACTGGTGCCCCACTCCACTCTCTCAGCCGCCTCAAAAAGGTTAATCCATCGAGTGAAGGGAGTGAGAGGTCCAGGAGGACGAGTTGTGGCTGAAAGATCGCTGCCAGGTCAATAGCTTGCGCCCCATCCCGTACCGCCTGTACGTGAAAACCTCGCGCCTTTAATTGGGCTAATAAAAATGTACGCATCTGTGGATCATCTTCTACGCAAAGAATGCGCACTTTTTTCTCTGTCGTCGACATGTTTGTCCCCTTTTCAATCAGGTCGCGCTAGTGTATCTTCTGAGCACATGCCTGAAACCTTCTCACTTCGCCTTGTCTTAACTAACTACTTCTGCCCAGGCTTTCCTTTTCCCTCATATCCTGGCTTAAGACCCTTTCTCTTGTTCCTGTGTGAGCTTGCGATTTCCCTGACCTCGCTTGCGACTGAAGGTGGGCAGTGTAAACGAGAAACTGGCCCCCTGCCCAGGACTCGTTTTAAGCGTCAGTTCACTTTCATGTGCTTCAATTATGCCACGACTAATGTATAATCCTAGTCCCGTGGCCGCGCTCCAGCGACCACTCCCTTTTCTCCTCTCCTGCATGGGCTGCCCCGGACGATCTTGCGCGGGACGAATCAGTGCCGCAAATGTGCTGAAACGGGTGAATATTTTCGTTTGCTGCTCCCGCGTCATTCCCGGTCCTCGATCTGTGACGGTGAATATGACTGCATTTACTCGCTTGCCTTGTATATCATACTGCGGCTCAATGGTGAGCTGGACCATGTCTCCAATAGGTGCATAACGAAAGGCATTGCTGAGCAGATTGGTGAGCACACTCATGATGAGCTCGTAATCTCCACGTACTGCGGGTAGATCGTCTGGTAACTGGACCCGCAATTCTCGTTCGGATGAGGCGATGAGGGCCTCCAGCCGATCCTGTAAATCTTCTACAAGCTCTGGAATTAAGAGCGGTTCTAACTCCAGACGCAATGCTCCCGCCTCTACACGTGAGGCGTCCAGAAATTGATTGATCATTCTTACCAGCCGTTCAACCTGTTCATCCGCAGTCTGCAAGAAGGCGAACTGCTCTTCACTCGACCATTGGAGATCCCGCACCAGGAGGGCGCTCAGGTGCGCTCGAATATTTGCCAATGGTGTTTTTAGCTCGTGGGCCATTGTGGTAAAGAAATCTTCACGCGCACGCTCCAGGGCTTTCATCTTGCTTATTTCGTGGAGTACTAGAATCGCGCTCATCACTGTCCCATTAGCACTGCGTAGCGGTGCTGCATTTGCTAAGAGATACATTAGATCACCAGTTGTACGCGTTGTGTGCAGTTCGGCTTCACTGGCCTCGCCGCGTACTAGGGCACGGTAGAGCGGTTGCTCTTCGTAGTGCACTATTGCTCCATTGGGAGCATAGAGGCTGGCCTGCCGTAAGAGTTGTTCGCTGTTTAGCTCATTTGCATATGATGTACTCGCGCTTCCATCTCGTGTTGGTGGAAGTGCGACTCCCATGCTCTGAAGAATATGAATCGCTTGCCCGTTGATGAGTGTGACTGTGTTGTCCTCTGCCTCAACCAGAAGTACTCCTGAGGGCATACGATCCAGTAGTAAGGTCATCCGCGCGTGTGATAGTTCCTGCTCCTCTTTTGCCTTTTGTAATGCCCGATTCCGTTGCGCTAGCTCTGCCGTTCGCGTTACTACCTCGGCTTCAATGCGCTCGCGCTCTTCTGCCTCGCTGGTCACATCATGATAGATGACAATAAAGGCGAAAAGATCTCCCAGCTCATCGCGAATGGGAGCATAAGAGACGCGCAAGGTGTAAGCCTGCCCTTCCGCACTTACAAATTTTATCTCTTCTATGCTCTCGGCCAGGGCTCGCTTTTCCAGTTGCTCCGCCAGATTGGGAAACATGGCGAAGATTCCCTCAAACCTGGCCGCGCTGGCACGAAATGCTAGCGCTACTGGTGTTCCAAGAATGGTATCAGGCCAACCAAAGAGCTTACGCGCAGCATGATTTGCATCCGCTACCCGCCAGCGCGGATCAAAGATCACGACACCATCAGGAATTGCCTGCATGATGTTTTCTTTTTGATGGGCACTGCGACTGGCAACGCGGGCATAGCGATCAATGTTGCGAAAGAGCCGGGCTGTCTGAATCGCCAGCCCTGCCTGTTGGGCAAACTGTTCCAGGAGCGCGACTTCCTCTGCTGGAAAACTCCTCGCCCGCCGATGATAGACTTCGATAGAACCCAGGAGAATGCTCTGCTCTCCACTACCTGTTTCTTCTGCTCCGCTTTCGCTCAGCACGCAGCGCTCTCGCATGCGAAGGTGGCTCAAATATCGGCACGCAGAGTGCCGATCCTGGCCGCGTGGCTTCCCCTTCGTGAATTAAAAAGGGAAGCTCAATCTCCAATTCCTGGCTCGTGTCCGCAATAATCAGCGCATGGCCCGCCTGTTCAACCCGGCCCAGCAAAATGTGCTCATTTACCACTGGTCGCCAATCATAAGAGCGTATATGCACTTCCTTCTGGGCCGCTAACCGCGCCTCTCGCACTCTCTCTTCAGATCCGCGCTGTACCTCTTCATAGCTCGATAACCGGGCTTCGCTATCTGCCAGCGATTGCTCAATTAAAAAAACTGCACAGCGCTTTGAGCCGACCATGTCTTGCATCGCCTGCAAAATACGATCCAGTACCTGCGGCAGGGCCGCACCTGTCGCAATGGCGGCTGAGATAGAGTGAATTGCATTGAGATGTAAACGTGAGCGCACCGCATCTGTGACATCCTCAATAAGCACTTGAAGGGCTACTACCTCCTGCTCAAATTCCCCTGATGCTGCGTTTATCTCCCCACATTCACTTTGGATTGCCTCGATGGATATATGCCAGTAGGTCTTGCCGCGCATCTCTAAAAAGCCTTCATAAGGCACTTCGGCATAGTTGACGCGCTTCCCCGTCATCGCTGTGTAGTGTAATAGCGGAAGCGCCGCCTTACTTACTGCCGGAGGGAGTAATTCCTCTATCGCATGTCCGGAGACGGTGAGCGGCGTGAACGATTCGCCCAATAAAGAACAGAGGTAGGGGTTGGCATAGCGAATGAAGAAGCTCTGTGCATCCAGAATCGCGACACCGCTGGCGATATTCCCAAGAATATATTCAAATTGCTCTGCTTGTCCTGGTATCATATACATCGATTTTCTAGATTATGAAGAGAAGAAATAGGCTCTTCATCGAGTTCAGATTACACAATTCAAGAAGCAAACATTGCCGATGGGACAGGTCGTTGTGAGACGATGCAACTATGCGAGCTCCTGTCTGTTAGCATCATTCTTTTTTGTGCTCATATTATAGCATCATTCTTTCCTTCCTATCGAACCATCAAGCAAGTACCCCAACCACCCTCATCTGTAAGAAGGAGAATCTCACGTAGGGCAGATCGGCTTGCCCGTCTCCTCTTTCCCAACCACCCTCATCTGTAGGAAGGAGAACCTCTCGTAGGGCAGATCGGCTTGCCCGTCTCCTCTTCCCCGACCCCCTCTCGCCCGATGTTGTCTCTCCTACAATGGAAGGTGGTCAGGGCAGTAATATAAAATTTCGGATGCTTTGCTGGTTTTCTCCATAGCAAAAATGTGTTATCCTGATGCAAACTATTAGAGATTTTAGCACCCCTACGAAAGGAGAGGCGGCAATTCCTTCCCTGCTTGAATGCACAAGGTCTCCTTGCCGCAATCTGATGAGGATACATCTCCAAAATAAACGCGTCCTGGTTATGGGCCTGGGCCTGCAAGGCTCTGGTATGGCCTCCGCTCGCTATGCCGCCCAACAGGGCGCAATTGTGCGCGTTACCGATATGAAATCTCCCAGTCTCCTTGCCCCAAGCGTCCAGGCTCTGGCAGGCCTGGATATTGAGTTTATCCTCGGTGAACATCGCTCTGAGGATTTCCAATGGGCCGATATCGTTATCCGCAATCCCGGCGTGCCCGCCACCTCCCCCTATTTACAGGAAGCTAGAGCACACGGCGCACAGATCGAAATGGAGATTGGCCTTTTTTTCCTCGCCTGTCCCGGTAAGATTATCGGTATCACGGGCACCCGTGGCAAAACAACGACGAGTAGCCTGCTCTATGAGATTCTTCGCGCCGCTGGCAAAGATACTCTTCTTGGCGGCAATGTCGCAGGTGTGGAAACGCTCTCTCTCCTTCCACAAATTCATCGGGAGACGCAGGTTGTGTTAGAGCTTTCAAGCTGGCAACTGGAAGGTCTGGAACCACACAAAATCAGTCCGGCTGTGGCTGTGATGACCAATATCTATCCCGATCATCTCAATACCTACGCCAGCATGGAAGACTATGCTCAGGCGAAAACAAATATTTTTCGCTATCAACATGCAGACGATATCGCTGTCTTTAATTATGATAACCCCTGGACGCGCCGCTTTGGCGCGGAGGCAAATGCGCAAACCTGGTATACAAGTCTCCAACGCGGTGGTAGCTTTGCTCGCAATTCCGCCCAACTCAGACCTTTTCTTTTCCGCAATACGCCCCTTCCTGGTCAGCATAATCTGGAAAATATTTTGCTTGCTACTACTACCGCTCAACTTCTTGGCGTCGAGGATGCGGTTATTGAGGAGAGCGTCCGCCGTTTTCATGGTATCGCTCACCGTCTCCAGATAGTGCGTGATCTGCATGATGTTCGCTATATCAATGATAGCAGTAGTACAACTCCTGTCGCCGGCCAGGTCGCCCTCGAAGCTTTCGATCAACCAATCGTGCTGGTCGCGGGCGGCAATACGAAACATCTCCCGCTTGAACGCTGGCCTGAGCGTATTGTCGAGCGTGGCCGAGATGTGATTCTTTTGTCTGGCAGCGGTACCGATGAACTCTTGCCTGCTATCGAGGCCGCTGCCCTGAAACTGGGCAGAGCTAACCCTGTTCGTGGCGTCTATACCAATTTTCGCCAGGCTATGGATGCTGCCTGCGCTCTGGTAAAATCAGGTGATATTCTGCTCTTCTCTCCCGGCTTTACTAGCTTTGGTATGTTCCTCAACGAGTTTGACCGGGGCGCTCACTTTGTCGCGTATGTAGAGAAGCTTTAAAAGGCTATCTCTCTTTTGTAGCAGCAAAGCAAAAGAAACAATCACTACATCTTTGCAGTGGTTGTTTCTCTCCTCTGGGCATTTCTCTGACTACTTGGCAGGAAACTTTGCTCCTGGCCACATCGCCTAATACGCGACCATATTCTTCTGTGAACCAGACGGTATTGTTTTTATCGATGGCTAAGTCCATCATGAGGATGCAAATTCTTTATTGCAAATGGTATACGCGTGTAGCGCTCCTGTCGCTGGCACGATATATCCAACGCGCCCACTGAGCGAATCCGTAAACCAGATATTGCCATTTTTATCGACGGCAATGCCAGAAATATGCGTTCCTGTACAGGTGGCTACTACGGGACAGACTAGGCTGGATACGATAATGTGATTGGTGGTGTCAGTGGAGGGAATGTATTCACCGATGGCACCGCTAAATGCTTCACTGAACCAGATATTACCCGCTTTGTCCGCTACTAGTAAATGTGGCTGCAAAGAAGTTACATTATGTTGCTCAATGGTAATTTTGCCGGATGTTGTAGGCGTAAAGCTACCAAGCCGCTCGGTAAACTTCCGGTTCTCCGCAAACCAGATTGTCCCTTTCCCATCTATTGTGATGCCGTAAGGATCGGTTGGCACTGTGGATACTGGGGTTTCTACAACGGCTCCCGTCTGCGTGTTCAAAAATCCTATTGAGTTGCCGGTGAACTCTGTAAACCAGATATTTCCGTTCTTGTCAAAAAGTAAGTCGTAGGGCGCGCTCCCTTTTGAGGTAGGATATTGCGTAAAAACGGTGGTGTTCGGGTTAAATTCACCTATCGCATTTGTGGCTGGCTCTGTGAACCAGACGTCTCCATTCGCATCTACCGCCACAAAAAGCGGATTGGAATAATTTGGCGGCTCCTGATATTCCTGTAAAAGCGAACCATCCGCCAGCGAAAATTTGCCAATCTTTGTGGCTGAAGGCGTTGTACAGACCGGACTCATCTCACACCCTGTCTCGGCAACCCATACATAGCCGTTCTGCTGATCCAATGCAATTCCCCAGGGATTAAATGTCATTATGGTCTGATTAATTGTTGTCGATTGCGCACGATGCAATGTGAGTGGAACCTCTATCGTGCGCGGCGGTGCTTTATAGGGTATGGGCGTGGGTCGCGGTTGTAGGGTGGCAAGTGGATGCGCTACGGTAAAAAATATACCTATACTGCCCACAACCAGGAGCAGGATTAAACCTATGGAAAGATATTTTTTGTTCATAATCCTACCTGAAATACTTTCAATTATTCTAGCGCAATCTTCTGTTTCGTATTAACCTGAAGTACTATAATAACGTATAAGCTCTCTGCTCTTCTCTCCTTTGTTCTTAGTACTACGCTTATTTCATCTCAATCGCTCTCCCCATTATGGCTATTGTCCTGGCGGAGAACTGTTCTCTCCCCTAAAGAATTCTCTTGTTCTGCCGATTAAGATAAGATATTCAGGACCCTTCTGGCTACTCTCTCGAATCTTCTTCTCTCTTGTTTTCTGTTCGTCAATGTAGCCTTTTCTCTAGCCTACTATCGTACTACTGTTATAGTTCGATGTAGCCTTAAACTGAGAGTCCCAGGTCGATTTTAGTTTGTAGCTCTGTAGGGTTTTCTTGTTTTAAACCTGACTATATTTTCCCTCTGTCTCGACTCTCTCTATCTTAACGGCTTTATAAGAGCTGTCAACCCTTTTGTTCCAAGGTAGACATATTGTATCAAAAAAGCGAGCGATGGACCATGAAGAAACACAAAAATCCTTGCGACTTTCTTTCTTGTATTCTCTCTCTTGTTTCTGTTCCTGATGCTTTCATTTCCCTTTGCTTTTTTGGGATATTATAGATATACACGTTTTTGTGGGTATCTTTGGCGCTTCAGGTTAGGATGATAGTAGCTACAAGAAACGCGGCTTCTCCATACGGAAAAAAGTGGAGGCTTACTCGTCTATATCGGTAAATAGTGGGAGGAAAAAATATGCATAGCTCAACGCAGATTTGGTAATTGGCGGAGGCCCCGCAGGCTCGACTGCGGCTACTCTCCTCGCACGGGAAGGTTTTGAGGTGACCCTGGTGGAGCGAGAAGTTTTTCCCCGGTATCATATTGGTGAATCTCTTCTCCCCTCTTGCCTTGAGATATTAGATCTGATCGGCGCTCGTGAGAAAATTGAGGCGTATGGCTTTCAACGCAAGGAAGGCGGCTATTTTGCCTGGGGCAAGGATTCCTGGGTCCTGAACTTTGCAAAGTTGCGCCACCCCTATAGTTTCCAGGTGGTGCGCTCGGAATTTGACCACTTGCTCCTGGAACACGCAAAAAGTCAGGGTGTGCAGGTCTACGAGGGTACAATAATTCAGACCCTGAACTTCGTTGACGAGCGACCTCGCGGTGCTGCCTGGCTACAATCCTCTACCGGCGCTACTGGTGAGATTACTTTTGACTATCTGATCGATGCTTCCGGTAGGGCCGGCATTATGACTACTCGTTATCTGAAACCACGGCATTTTCACGAGGCCTTTCAAAATGTTGCTCTCTGGGGCTACTGGCAAGATGCTGGTAGTTATCCTTTTGTCCCTTCTGGCGGCATTTTAAATGGGGCCGTCCCCGATGGCTGGCTCTGGGGGATTCCTCTCCACGATGGGACGTTGAGTGTGGGGTATGTTCTCCATAAAACTACTTTCAAGGAGAAGCGCCAAAAAAATATCTCGCTTGAGCAGATCTATCTGGATGCTATCGCTGATTGCCCTCTGATCGCGGATGTCGTGCAACCTGCTAAGCTCGTCTCGCCTATCAAAACTGAACAGGACTATTCCTATATCGCGGAGAATCTCGCTGGTCCCGGCTATTTCTTGATAGGAGATGCCGCCTGCTTTATTGACCCTCTCCTCTCTACTGGCGTCCATCTCGCTACTCATAGTGCCTTGCTGTGTGCCGCAAGTATCGCCAGTATCCTGCGTGGCGAGGTTGCTGAGCCGCAGGCTCAACTCTTCTTTGAGAAAAGTTATCGTCTTGCTTATCTCCGTCTTATGGTTATTGTTTCGGGACTCTATGCCCAGTATAATGGCAAGGAATCCTATTTCTGGCAGGCCCAGCTGCTTACTCATCATGACTACGATGATAGTGATGCTATGAATGAAGCCTTTCTTTTTATCGTTTCTGGTATGGAGGATGTGCTGGATGCCGGTAAAGGGGTCCGCGAATTGAGCCTGGCGGAGATGACGAATGGCATGCCGGAAGAGGAGGCGCTGAAAACTATGGCGATGTATAATATCTATAATAAGGTCTTCTGGCGTTCTTCAACCTCTCCACAAACAGCCAGTGAAGGCGTCTATATAACGACACAACCACGCCTGGGCCTGGCCTTTGTGGAACAGGAGCTATCCTCTGAGACGATGCAGGCATGATCTCTCCTGCCTTCTAATTTTCTTATCTCAACAGGAGTCGTATATGCAAACAGAAGATATACCCGCGTTAGCCTCCATCAGGTTTCTTCGTGGCCCATTAGAAGGACAAACTTTCTTTCTTCGCAAGTCCGTCACTACCTTTGGTCGTGATGACACAAATGATATTGCTATTCGAGGCGATCAGCGCGTCTCTCGCTTTCATGCTCGCCTGACTTGCAATAATGGCGCATGGCGTATTGAAAAGCTTTCCCAAACCAGTTTTATGACTGTAAATCAGGAAAAGGTTGAACAGGCCCCTGTCGCGGATAATGCTGTTATTCGCCTCGGCGAGGATACTACGTTTGTCTTTCTTACGACAAAAAACACCACTCAAATTACTACACCTCAACGCTCTTCTGAAGAGGAGGTGGGGGAGGCCACGTTTTTGGCATCGACACGGCTCTCCACTTTCTCTCAGGACTACGTTGCCTCTCCTGCTCCCTCTCAATTAGATACGGCGTTGCTCTCACCTTCCCTTGCTGGCCTAAACGCGCGGCCCGATGCAACTCAAATTGCCTCGATTGCCAGCGCTGGCTTACCCTCTCTGGAGATCATAAACTGTGCTGGCGATAAGCGAACGCATATTCTTGGCAAACTGGTCGTCGATATTGGGCGCGATCCCACAAACGATATTATTTTAAATGATCGCATTGTCTCCGGACGCCATCTGCGCATTGTTCGTCAGGGCAAGGATTTTGTCCTGGTTCATCCTCATCCAGATCGCTCTGCAACGCGCAATGGCCTGCTCTATCAGGGCCGCAAGATACGTGGCGATGAGCAATTTAGTAAAGTATTGACAAAGGGCGATATCTTCCGTATCGGTGACGAAAATGGTACTCTGCTTACTCTTACCTATAATGATGGCACCGGCACCGAGGAACAGGTGTCTGTCATGCAACCTATTAAGTTGGGCAGCCCCGAATTGACTATTGGCCGCCAATCTGGCAATACTGTCGTTCTCCCTCATCCACAGGTCTCTGCTCAACATGCCCGCCTGCTACGCGAAGGCGGTACGTATCGTATTATCGATCAGAATAGTACAAATCATGTTTATGTCAATTCCGAACTTGTCATGAATCACCTTCTCAGATTAGGCGATGAGATTCGCATTGGACCCTACAAACTGATTTTTGAGGGCAATCAGCTTACTCCCTATGATGAATCAAACTTTATTCGCATCGATGCGCAGAATCTTCGCAAAACTGGCACCAATAATGCTGTCCTGCTCAATAACATTTCAATCACTATCCCACCACGCAAGTTTGTCGCCCTGGTCGGCGGCTCCGGGACTGGCAAGTCAACCCTTATGGATGCTCTCAATGGCTTGCGTCCCGCTCAGCAAGGGATGGTCTCGTATAATGGAGAGGATTACTATAGCAATATTGCCGCCTTCAGTACGCTTCTGGGCTATGTACCTCAAGATGATATCGTCCATCGCGATCTGACCGTTGAGCGTGCCCTCTACTACGCAGCGAAGTTTCGTCTGCCTAGCGATTTTACGAATGAGCAGATCGAACAGCGTATTGTGGAGGTGTTGGAGGATGTGGAGATGACTCCACGCCGCAAGCTTCTGGTGAAGAAACTGTCGGGGGGCCAGCGCAAGCGTGTCTCTATCGCTCTGGAATTGCTGGCAAATCCCAGCCTTTTTTTCCTGGATGAGCCAACCTCCGGCCTTGATCCTGGCCTGGATCGTAAGATGATGTACCTGCTGCGCAAGTTGGCCGATGGCGGCCATACTATCGTCCTGGTTACTCATGCCACCAATAATATTAATGCTTGCGACTATGTCTGCTTCCTGGCTCAAGGTGGACGCCTGGCCTACTTTGGACCACCCGACGAGGCGAAGACGTACTTTAATAAGGATGACTTTGCTGAGATCTATACCAGCCTGGAGCCAACCGATGAGCAGCCAAATATCCCCGATGAGGCCGAAGCCAGGTTTAAGCTCTCTAAGGAATATCAGGCTTATATCAGCGCTCCTATGAAAAATCTTCCACCTCCAGCTGGTCCCAATGACCTGGCAAAACGGAAGCTCCCTAAGCGTGGCAATCCGCTTAAACAATTCCTCTTGCTTGCCCAGAGGAACTTTGAATTGCTCAAAAATGATCGCAGCAACCTGATTATTCTGCTCTTACAGGCTCCGCTTATTGCGCTGCTTTTGATGCTCCTGGTACGCTTTGAAGTCGGCGCTGGCTTGTTTAATACGGCAAATGTCGTCCAATGTACGCCTCACATTTTTGCCTCTTCGGCTGTTAGCACGACCAACCCCACCGGGATACTGGGCATCAGCACACAGGGCCAAAATTCTCCTATTGCCTGTGATCGCGTCATCAATTTTCTTACTAATGACCCCAATGGCATTGCTTATGCCCAATTGAAAGGTACGATAAACACTGCCTTACAGGATTTTATTCTTCCTGGCACTGGTTTGAATGCCAACCGGGCGCTCTTTATTATTGCTTTTATTGCTGTGCTGTTTGGGGCTATTAATGGCACACGCGAGATTGTGAAAGAAGCGTCCATCTATCGCCGGGAACGCGCTGTTAATCTTGGTATTCTCCCTTATGTTTTATCAAAGGTTCTGGTGTTAGGTCTGTTTGCTCTCTTCCAGAGTGCCGCCCTCTTGCTTATCGTCAATGCCTTTGAGCCTTTTCAAAAAAGTATCTTTCTGCCGGTCCTGCTGGAAATCTATATCACTCTGGTCCTGACTGCCTTAGCCGGATTGATGGTTGGCCTGGCCGCTTCTACTTTTGCCGCGAACGAGGATAGCGCCAACAGCCTTCTGCCTTTCATTCTTATCCCCCAGGTCGTTTTCGCAGGCGTCGAGATCCCGCTGAAAGATCTGCCCTTACAGATCCCTGCTATGTTCTTCCCAACTCGCTGGGCAGTCACGGCTTTAGGATCATCTGCCGGCATCCATAGCGATAAGGTCGGGGGCGATACTCTGTTCAATAGCAATAGTACCTTTCATGGCACGCTGTTTTCGACTTTTACGACGACTGAAGCGATTCATCGCTTACTACTTGCCTGGGGCGCATTGGGCCTGCTCATCCTCGCGCTTGTTGTGGTAATCTGTCTGGGCCTGAAACGAAAGGATGTTCGCGTTTAGCTCTGTCAATAGTATCATACCGTCCTGGGCCAGTCAGTGTGCATCTGGTAGCCGACGCGAGGGAAATGTATGGGTAGCCTCTTACGTCGGTTTCTATGTATTCACGTAACGTAGGGCCAAACACATGGGCATTGGTGTCCTACCAATGCCCGTGACGCTCCGTTTCTCCAAGCGAGAGAGGTTTCTCATCAAGACTTTTCGTCCTTGTTGCCGCTGTTTTGCAAAGGTGTCCGGGGAGAGGTCCCCGTTCCCCTATGCGTTCGGCAATAGCTGGGTTTTTACGCCCTCGCCACGCCGTACCAGGTCGAGCGCCCTGGGAAAGTCCTCTAAAGGCAGGGCGCTTGTCAGCATTGCCTCGGTATCAATAATGCCCGCGCTCATCAGATCAAGCGCGGCCTGGAATGAGAAAAGCACCGCCATTGAGCCCAATACGGTGATCTCGTCATTATAAATGCGGAACGGAGAGAGTGAGATGCGGGCCTCGTATGGCGCTACACCAAATATCATCAACTTGCCACCGCGTTTAACGCCCATAAACGCACTCTCCACAACCGCCGGTACTCCAGTTGCATCGACGACACAATCAAAACCAGTTGGCTCATCTTTGAAAGCAAGCTTCATATCGTTATAGACACGGGTCGCCCCCAGTTTTTCCGCACGCGCCAGGCGCTGCTCATTAACATCAACCATGACCACCCGCGACGCACCACCACGTAGCGTCAACTGCAACAGGAGTAAGCCCATTGTTCCCGCGCCCACAATCAAGACTGTATCACCGGATTTAGGCTGGAGACGATGCATCCCATGTACCGCGCAAGAGATCGGTTCAATGAGGGCCGCAGCACGCAGAGAGATAGAATCAGGCAGCAGATAGGCTTTCGTGCGGGGAACAGCGACATACTGAGCCATTGCCCCCGCTGTCGTTACACCAATTGCAGAGTAGTTGAGGCACAGGTTTTCATGGCCTGTGCGACATGGCTCACAATAGCCGCAATACAGATTTGGCTCAATTGCGACTCTGCTACCAACCGTGATCCCCATCTCCCCATTCCCCTGAGTGATCTCGTCTCCCAGAGCGACCACCTCACCCGCGAACTCGTGGCCGGGGATGATAGGATAACGGACCAACGGAGAATCACCATCGAGAAGATGGAGATCGGTACCACAGATACCACATGCTCCTACTCGAAGCAAGACTTCCCCCGGACGGGGCGTAGGATCAGCGACACTCTCCACGCGTACGCTACCCGAAGCAGTAATGACCACTGCACGCATAAGAGATATACCCTTTCATCATTTTTGAGAGACGATAACATTTCGCCAGGCAGAGACACGTAGGGTCGGCTGTTGACCGTGCCCCCTGTGGGGGTCTCGGACCGTCTCGCCCAGCGATCCTCTTGCCCCACAGACAGGACGCGGTCTAATTATTTTAGCGCGCCACCGCTCAAGCCTTGCACCAGATGCTTCTGTGCATAGACCCCAATCACGACGGGGACCACGATAATCATCGACGCCAGAGCTGATACCTTTGCGAGGAAGAGGCCTTCGTTACTGGTGAATGCCGCGACCATAATGGGCAGAGTTGGCGAATTGGTATAGGTCAGGGTCACCGCAAAGAAGAAGTCGTTCCAGGCAAAAATGATCGACAGAAGCGCCGCCGCCGCGAGGCCTGGTGCGGCCATTGGCATCACAATCTGGACAATCGTCTGCAACGTCGAACAGCCATCTAGCCAGGCACCCTCCAGAACTTCTTTTGGTAGATCCAGAAAGTATGAGCGCGTCATCCAGATAATCAGCGGCAAATTCATCGCGGTATAGATCACGATTAGCATGAAAAGATTATCCAGCAGATTCAGGCGCGTAATAATCACATACAAAGGCACAAGGATGGCCGCGAACGGCATAAAGCGTGTTGAGAGAACAAAGAAAAGCATATCATCGGACGCCTTCTTGCGCATCTGGAAGACCATCGCATAGGCGGCGGGGATACCTAGAGCCATCGCTAAAATCGTCGAAATGAGAGAAGCCGCTACACTATTGAACAGATAGGCAGTAAAGCCCGAATTTATTGCCAGCATAAACTGATCGAGCGTCGGCTGGAAAAACAGCGTTGGAGGGATCGCAATAGCCGCGACCTCAGTCTTGAAGCCGGTAATCACCATCCAGAGAACCGGAAAGATCAGCACGATAACCAGGATATAGGTCAAAACAGTCCACAGTATGTTGGACCACCGCTTCGTGGTAGCTATACCCATGCTGTTATATCCTTTCTGCTTCTGTGCGCTCGGTCATCAGACGAAGCATACCACGCGCCATAAGGATAGCTAAAACTACGCCTATCACGCCGAGCGCAGAGGCCTGGCCAATCTGAAACGAGCTTAAAGCCGTGCGATAGGTGTAATAAGGTAATGTATTCGTTGCTAAGCCAGGGCCGCCAGCAGTGGTTACATAGATCTCGCCGAACGTCTGGAAGATAAAAATCGTCCCAAAGAGGACCGCAATCTCGTATGGTTTGCGCAATAAAGGAAAGACCACACGCCAGAACGTCGTAAAGCTATTCGCCCCGTCAACCTTCGCCGCCTCTAACACTTCATAGGGAACCGCCTGGAGGCCAGCGAGAATGACCAGCATCACAAATGGCGTCCATTCCCATGCAACAATAAAGATTACACTCTGCAAAGGGAAGGAAGAAAACCAGGGTACCGCGTGCAAACCCACCAGCGTAAGGAGCCAATTAATAAATCCCGAAGAGGGGCTCAGAAAAAGTTCTTTCCAGACTAGCGCCATTACCGAGGGCGTCACCAGAAATGGCACAGTAGCCAGAGCACGCAGAACATTTCTGCCCCAGATGCGCCGGTTCAACAGCAGCGCCAGAATGGTTCCGCCAACCAGAGCCAGGACAATTGCCCCGACCACCAGTTGCAACGTATTGCCCAGAATAGGCCAAAAATTAGGGTCACCAACGAAGATATGGATATAATTCGCAAGGCCAATAAAGGGAAAGCCTTCAGATGGCACCAATAGATTCCACGCGTGCAGACTGAACCAGACCGCAAGGAGAAATGGAATCTGCGTCAACACAATCATAAAGACAAAAGCGGGAATATGTAGCCATGTCTTTCCCCCTTCAATGCGCCTGGCCGTGCGATTGAGAGGTTTCTGCACATCCTGCTGTCTTGCAGGTGCCTGAAGTACTTGATTTGCCTGGCTCATAGCACAACCTTTCTTCCTGAAGCAAGCCGTTTCCAGTTTCCGGTTTTTAAAAACATGGAATGAGCGATGAGAGACCGCCCACGTGGGAGAGAGGGACGGTCTCACTCGTTTCATAAATGCCACACCTAATATCCGGAAGCGTTGTCCTTATTCACTTGAGAGGCCAGGATTTGATCGGATTGTTGTAGAGCACTACTCACGCTTAACTTGCCAGCGACAACCGCCGACATCAGTTCACTCACCTGCTGTCCAGCTGATTCAAACTGCGGAATACCGACGTACTGAACACCATGATAAGGGACAGGGTTAAGCGTCGGATGATCGGGGGTGGCACTATTAATGGAGTCTAACGTCACCTGCGCAAAGGGCGCGGCCTTTTGATACTCAGGATTCTGATACAAAGAGGTGCGCGTTCCCGGTGGAACATTCGCCCAACCGAAGGTTTTACCGGCCAGATTCAGGTACGCTGAACTGGTCGCCCAGGTAATAAACTGGAAGGCTGCATCCTTATTATGGCTGGAATTGACCAGACCTAACGACCAGGCCCACAGCCAATGGCTACCATTTGGAGTCACAGCCGTTGGAGCAAACGCGTAACCAACATTGCCAGCAATCTTGGACTGTGAAGGGGTCTCCAACACACCACCAAATGAGGTGGCATCATAAAACATCGCGCCCTTCCCCTGAGTGATTAAGTTTAAACACTCTTGCCAGCCAGCCGTTGAAGCACCAGGCTCGCCATATTTCTGTAACAGATTGGCATAGACCGTCACAGCCTGCTGCACCGCAGGGCTAGAGAGCTGAGGTTTCCACTGCATATCAAACCAGCTACCACCATACGTATTAATCATCGTATCCAGCGGTGCCATATTCATGCCCCAACCAGACTGACCACGCAGGAGAATACCAGTGATCCCTTGTGCAGGATTATTGAGCTCTTTCGCGAATTGCGTCACCTGATCCCAGGTCGGATGTAACGGCATAGTCAAGTTATGCTGAGCAAAAATCTGCTTATTATACATCAGCATACTACTCTCGCCGTAGAACGGGACCGCGTAAGGATTGCCTTGATAGGAGAGGCTAGACATAACCGGCTTGATCAAATCATCGTAGTTGTAACTACTTTTATCTGCCGCCGACATTTTATCAAAGTAAGGAGTGAGGTTTTGTAACCAGCCGTTGTGGCCCCAGATCGGGGTCTCGTAGCCACCAATAGTCGCGATATCGAATTTGCCAGCGTTTGTAGCAACATCCTGCGTCACTTTAGAACGAAGATCGTTTTCAGGCAACGTCACGAAATTGACTTTAATCGTGGGGTGGTCCTTCTCAAAGACCTGCTTTGTCAATTGCTCCATCTGGACCATCTGCGAATTGTTCACGGTTGCGACGGTCAGTGTCGTGGTAGAACCTGAGGATGAAGACTGGCTTGAAGGGGAACAAGCAACCAGCATAGCGAGAAGCAACGTAATACTGGTCAACATGGCGATTGCTCGTATGGTACTCCTCATGGCAAAATTTCTCCTTGTCAGATGCGTCAATGCAGTAGAAAGGGAATGTCAATTGTCACAAACGCGCTTTCTTGTCAAAGGGAGGCTCTCAGCGACGAGAAACTCTTAAAAATAGCTTCCCTCCTTTCTCTATGAGATAGGCAGAAAAAATAGTTGCTACGATAAAAGGGATAAATAGAGTGCCAGCGAAACGATTAGCTAATCGTTTCACCAAAGAAAGATAGCATATTAAATTGACTTTTGTCAAGGTTTCTGCTACCTAATAATTTAACTTGACAGCGTAAAGTATCTATGATACGTTCAGAGCAATAATAAGCCGAAGAAAGCGAAGTTCGTTTTCTCGATTCGTTTTCTATAAAATTGAGAGGAACCTTATGGCGATATCTGCTGACCGCTCAGCAACTATCAAAGATGTCGCTGCCCACGCGGCTGTCTCTGTCGCGACAGTATCTGCTGTAATCAACGAAAACAAGTATGTAAGCCCAGAATTAATGCAACGCGTACAGGAAAGCATCGCTGCTCTCGGTTACAAGCGCAACAGTTTTGCTCGTGGATTAAAGACGCAGATAAGCCACTGTATTGGACTCATCATCCCCGATATTACCAACCCTTTTTACACAAATATCGCCCGTGGTGTAGAGGATGTAGCCCATGCGCACAATTATTCTCTGATTATCGGCAATACCGATGATGATCCTGAGAAAGAGAAAAAGTACCTGCAACTGCTAGAAAGCAAGCAGGCAGACGGTCTGATTATTGCAGTAACAGATCGCAGTTACGCGTATCTACAATCGCTCCCATTACACTATCTTGCCCTGGTCGGCATAGACCGCTCGCTCTTCGCTCTAGGCATTGATACAGTCATGGTAGAGAATAAAGTAGGGGCGAGGACAGCAATAGAGCATCTGATCGCGCTAGGTCATACGCGGATTGGCCTGCTGACGGGAGCACGTGGAATTGCGCCGACTGAGGAGCGTCTACAAGGCTATATTGAAGCACTCGAAGAACATGGCATCCCCGTTGATGCTGATCTCATCGTGACAACGCGTCCACGTGTAGATGGCGGAGAGCGGGGAGCTCTCCAACTCCTCATGCTAGAAGATCGACCAACGGCTCTCTTTATGATGGATGGCACAATGGTTATCGGTGCGCTCCAGACCATCGCGAAGAGTGGTCTGCGCTGTCCGGAAGATATCGCCCTTGCGTGCTTCGATGATTTCACCTGGGCATCGGTAATGCGACCACATTTAACAGTCGTTGACCAGCCAACCTATGAGATTGGTCAGAAATCGGCACATCTTCTCTTTGAACGGCTCCAGAATCGGGAAAGAGCCGCACAAGAAATTCGCCTACAAACGCATTTAATTATTCGCGAATCATGCGGCAGCCAACTTGATGAGATGCCCCCTTTCGCTCGCAGAAATCCCGTAGGGTCGGCTGTTGATCTCCGACCGCCTCGCCGAGCGCTCCTCTCGTTCCCCAGAAATCCCGTAGGGTCGGCTGTTGATCTCCGACCGCCTTGCTAACCACCCCTCTCGCTCGCCAGAAATCCCGTAGGGTCGGCTGTTGATCTCTGACCGCCTCGCCGAGCGATCCTCTCGCTCCGCAGAAACGCCGTAGAGGGGAAACAAATCAGGAAGAAGAAAAGGGAGGGAGGGTCAGACAAAATCGGCTTCCTTCGCCTGAACGGCCAGAACTCTCGACCCAGATCTCCCCATTCATCGCCTTCACAAGCTGTTTGCTGATGTAGAGCCCCAGACCTGTGCCACGCTTTGTTCCAGCCAGGTCACGTCGGAGACGTACAAATTTTTCAAAAAGCAAAGGAAGCTCTTCGCTGGGGATGCCAGGGCCGGCATCTTGCACGCTCAGACACACCGGATAAGCAGGAGAGACTTGTGTTGCTTCAATGCAGATCTCTGTCTGCTTAGGAACATACTTGAAGATATTAGAAAGCAAATTCAGTACTATTTGACGCAGGAACTGCGGGTCGGCCCAGATCATAACCTGCTCAGGCATCTGAAGACGGATAGTATAGGCCTGCACATCTTCCGGAGCCAGATGCGCCAGCACCTCCAGCAGCAAACGATGCATATCAACGACCTGTGGCTGCGCCAGAGGAGTCTCGCTCCCTACCTCAGCAGTATCCAGAACACGATTGACGAACTCGACGAGAGTCTCCTGACTGGCCAGAGCCTGGGCAAGCACCAGTTCCCTCTTCTCCGCATCCAGAGCCTCAAAATACTCTTTGAGCATCTCCAGGGAGCCTCCCAGGACAGCCAAAGGTGTGCGCAACTCATGGCTCACATTGAGGAGAAATTGGTCTTTCAACTCATTAATCTTGCGTTGCTGTTCGTAGCCAATAGTCGCCTGGCGCTCTTTTTCTAAGGCCAGTAAGCGCTCTTGTTCCGCCGTCAGGGCCTGCTGGCGAGCCTGATGTGCCAGATCAATGGCGGCCCGTAACCAGCAGATCGACAGACTCAAGAGAAATGAGACACCAAAACCACTAATTGCCCTCTCTAAAAGAGCTCGCCCAATAAATGTATCGTCCAGGAAAAAGTGATAAGCGAGAAACATAGCAGCACCAGTGGAGAAAAGACTGAGAAGCAAGCCGCGATAAGAAAAAAGCCAGCAGAGACAGACGAGAGGCAGAAGCATACTAGCCGCATTGTGCAAGACAGGAAAGAAGAACCAGAGTCCAGCGACTCCCAAAATATGAGAAAAAAGCACAACGAGGAGGCGCTTAGCCATAGAGAGATTCAACAAATAGAGCGGAAATGTTTGTATCCGAGCAAGAAGGGCGCGAACGCGATTTCCTTGTTTCATTAAATATTTTCTCATCGTTACCTTTTTGATAGTATCGTTGAACAGAGATACAAAACTTTTCATCATCAAAAAATGTACGGATAAGCTATCTGTGCGGCAGTATATCATACTTATGGATAGAAATATAGATCGATACACATTTAATGTATGTGCTAAAAGCATGCGCAAAGATCTACAGATACACTGAGGGATGATTTAACGAAATTTTAATCTCATCGACAAGCAGAGAAACCTTTATCGCTGTTAGAAATCCTCAGCACAACCACGAAAAAGGATAGATAGGAGCGTAAATACAGAGAGACAACTGAGGTATTAGAAAACCTTGAGCGATAAAGCTCGCTTGATCAATCGAGCTTCTCAGTTATCTGAATCAATACTTCTGCGTGCCGTTTAGAAAAATTTGCACGGGTGGCTAAAAAAATAGATGTCAGCGATTAGGAGAAGTGAAGATGAATCAATCTACGGTATCCTCTGTAAGCACTCCTACGCAAGGGCAATGGAAACGCCGCATCGCCTGGTTCTTGCTCCTGCTGGAGATTCCCGTCATTCTTAGCGCCATCATTCTAGTAAGAGAAACAACGCAACCAGTTGTTTCCACGTCCTTCTGCTGGACTGCACATCGTGCAAAATATCACGCTACCCGGCATTGCTATCTCTTCGACAGGCCAGCAGATCGCTCAGGGCGTCCCTTTCGATCACTTTGATTTCCAGGGGCTTGATCCAAAGACGGGGCGCTTATTCATCAGTCATGCTGGGCCTAGCGCGGCCAAAGAGCCACTGGCGAAAAAACAGCTACCGGCTGGAACACAGTTTCAGAGCCAGATTGTCGTCTTTGACACCAAACAGCAGACAGTAATAAGCACGATTGCAATTCCAGATGTTCACGGAGTTGCTGTAGCCTCAGACCTCAATCGGGTCTATGTTGGAGATGCTACCGATGATCGAATCTACGTCATTGATGCGACCAGTCTCAAAGCAATCGGCAGTATTGCTCTTGATAATCGTCCCTGTGCAACGCAACCTTGCGAAAAGCCTGACGCAATAACCTACGATGCAGTTGATCACAAGATTTTCGTCTCGGATGCGGGCAATGACCCTGCGCATCAGGATATTGGCGTCATCGACACACGTACGAATCGTCTCGTCGATAGAATCCTGCTGGGACAGGACCGTTGGGGAGATGCGATAGCGCATTCTCAGTACGATCCTGTGTCACATCATCTCTTCGTAGTTGTCCAACCACAGGGACAGCCCTTACCTGCCAGTACACAGGCTAGCTCGAACAAGGGTCCAGTACTCCCCGTCGCGCATCTAGTTACCATTAATCCTGGCACAGACCAGGTGATCTCCACTATCCGCTTGCCGGATTCCCCTATCTGTAGCGATGCTCATGGTCTAGTCATTGACGCAGCGCAACACGTCGGCTTCATCGCCTGCGTTGCCACACACACACTGCTCATGATTAACCTGCAATCGATGCATATAGAAGGTTCCTGGAGTGTAGAAGCCAAACCAGATATCCTACAGATTGATCTGAGTATCCATCGGCTCTATGTCCCAGGAGCCAGCGGAATCTCCATCTTTGATGAAAGTGGAGCGGCCCAGGGAGTGGTAAAGAAGCTGGGAGATTTTCTCATCAGCGCCACTAATCCCCACACCGTCGCAGTTGATCCAAACAGTCACAATCTCTACTTCCCTGTACTTGATCCGAAGAATAAACCACTTTTACAGATTGAACGATATGGATCTTAGTACCCTGACCACCCTCATCTGTAGGAGCATAAAACCCCTCGTAGGGCAGATCGGCTTGGCCGTCTCCGGTTCGCTAACGACGTTCTCGTCGAATGTCGTCCCCCCTCGTAGGGCAGAGCGGCTTGGCCGTCTCCAGCTCGCTAACGCCGTTCTCGTCGAATGTCGTCCCCCCTCGTAGGGCAGATCGGCTTGGCCGTCTCCGGCTCGCTAACGACGTTCTCGTGGAATGTTGTCCATCCTACACAGGAAATCGGTCAGGGTAATAGGGACAAAGCAGCGCCGAAATAAGAACAATGAGAAAGATGCCAGCCGTGTATCTGCATTGACGAAGAGCGAAGAGTACACAAAAGCATGTGTACTCTTCGCTGAATAGCAGAAGTTATGCCTGAGCAGGCTCAGCCGAGGAGGGGATATCCGAAAGCCCTTCATCGACTGCATTCATCTGGACGTGGCGTGCCTCGCGGCCAATAGCGGCGAGAATAGCAACGGCGATAAACGCACCCAGAGAGAAAAAGGCCAGTGCGATCTGATAGTTTGGTTTCGTCGCAGTCCCCATATTCTGAGCAATTAACGCCTCCAGGAAGACGATGTAGGCGGCAAACAGATTACCAAGCTGATAGGCAAAGCCAGGGAAGGTTCCGCGTACATCTGTAGGGGAAAGCTCATTAAGGTGTGCCGGAATAACACCCCACGCGCCCTGAACCATAAATTGCAGCAGGAACGCTCCGATAGCAATCGTAGCCAGTTGCCCAAGACCGGGAATCACGAGCAGACCGGTCCACAGCGGAATCATGAACAGACCCAGGATACAAGCAATTACAATCGCACGGCGACGGCCCCATTGCTGCGAATAGTAGCCGAAGAGCGTTCCACCGATGATCGCACCAATATTGGCAATAACGGTAATGCCAGTGGTTCCAGCCACACTCACCTTGAGCTGAGCCTGGAGAAAGACCGGCAGGTTATCCTGCGTGCCATGAGAGAGTGTATTGAAGGCTGTCATCAAGATCACAAGATAGAGAAAGATAATTGGGCGGCTCTTGATGGCGTTCCACATACCACGGCCTACCGAAATGTTCTGCTCACGGCGAATAGCCTGGCGCTGTTCCCAGATAGGTGATTCATGCACGCCGACGCGGATGAAGACGACCAGCAGAGCGGGGAGGACCCCGACCACGAACATGATGCGCCAGCTTGCATCTGGGAAAAAGGCGAAGATGCTAAAGTAGACAAGAGCGGCCAGGAGATAGCCAAATGCATACCCCTGCTGAAGAATCCCTGAGAAGAGGCCACGCGATTCCGCCGGTAGCGACTCCATTGCCAGAGATGAGCCCAATCCCCATTCACCACCCATTGCGATCCCAAACAGAATACGCAAGATCAGAAAGACAACATAATTGGGCGAAAAGGCAGTGAAAAGCTCAAGGATAGAATAAAGAATAATATCAACCATCAGTGGTGTACGGCGGCCAAAGCGCTCAGCGAATAAGCCAAAGATCAGTGCACCCACAGGTCGCATAATCAACGTCAGCGTTATTGTCAGTGCAACTGCCGGTAACGGAACATGGAACTCTTTAGCAATGCGCAACGTAACAAACGTTAGCAAGAAAAAGTCGAAGGCATCCAGCATCCAGCCGAGGAAGCTGGCCATAAAAGTATTGCGCTGATCGCGATTGAGCGAACGCAACATACTCCATGCACTCATAGTAGGCTCCTTTCATCGACACAACATTGTTAAAATTCGCTACTAATCCTGAAAGAATTCATCGCCAGCGGCAGGTCGTCCTGCATATTCTTTCAGAGGAAAGACTGAGAGAAACGAGATAACACACATAATGACAACATAGAGGGCAACAGGGACATAGGCCGGTGCGCCGGGAATCAGACGATTATGATTTTCGAGTAGGTACGTAGCCACTATCGGTGCAGGCCCCCCAGCAGTGACAGAGGCAAACTGATAGCCAAAAGATGCGCCGGTATAGCGAAACTGCGTAGGAAACTGCTCCGAGATGAACGCGCCTTGAAGTCCATAGAGCCAGGCATGGCAGATACTCAACGAAAGCACAAAGGCGAGAATGATCAGCAGAGGCACCCCGGTATTGAGCAGGAAAAAGTACGGGAAGATGCAGAGACCCATCGCGACACAGCCAAGCTGATACCAGCGTTTGCGTCCGACACGATCCGAGATAGCACTGAGTGTTGGCATCGTAAACAAAGAGATGCACGCCGCCAGGGTCAGACTAAGATAAAGCCATGTGGCATCAATGTGCAAACTCAGCGTTCCATAAGAGAGGACAAAAATAGTAAACAGGTAAAACGGAGCCTGTTCACCAGAACGAATCAGCGTCGAGAACAAGAATATCGCGCCATCCATAGCGAAAGGCATCAAGCAGAGGAGCACGTGACTTCTCATTCTCAGCTTTGACCCTGAGAAAGGCTGGCGTCTCCGTAATACGTAAACGAATATACAAGCCAATAACGACCAGCATCGCACCGAAAATGAAGGGCATCCGCCAGCCAATGCTTAAAAAAGCGTCACCGGGATAGAGATTCTGGAAGAGCAAGACCACAAGTGCCGCCAGCGCCAGCGCGACAGGCACCCCTGTTTGTGGCCAGCTCGCCCAGAAGCCGCGCCGGCGTGCGTCCCCATATTCCAGCGTCAATAGAACCGCGCCCCCCCATTCTCCCCCTACACCGACTCCTTGCAAAAAGCGCAAAACCCCAAGCAATACTGGAGCGGCAATACCCAGCGTTGCATATCCAGGGAGAACCCCCATCAAAACCGTAACAGTCCCCATCAACAGTAAGGTAGCAACCAGAGTAGAGCGACGGCCAACGCGATCTCCGAACCAACCGAAGAGCACACCGCCAAGTGGTCGAGCCGCGAAACCAACGAAATTGGCACTTAGCGAAGCAATGACACCCGCAACAGGATCGAGTCTGGGAAAGAATACAATGGGAAAGACGGTCAGCGAGAAGAAATTCGAGAGATAGACGTCGTACCAACCAACCATTGTCCCAAGAATACTCGCTGCCACCACCGGAGTCATCGTCTCTAGTGTCTCCGATCTTGCACGCGCCTCTGTCTCCTCCAGGAGAAGATCTTTCTTCGCCGATGGTGCTCGTAAGTCCGTCATTGGTAACTCCAGCAGCTTTAAAGAAACCATTCGTCAAGCCAGGCAAGTAGCTTTTTCGTCGTACTGTGAGTATACCTGCTCCTCTGTAAAAACACCATAAAAGGACAGAATCTTATGTAAACAAATCGATAAACAAAAATATGAGGATTTACAAGATGTCTACTTTAGGGCATACTGATAAGGTGCAGTTGAGCAATGGTGCCCAGATGGCGAGGTTCTCCATGTTGAAGATATTCGAGCGCAGCATTACAGTACAGTTGCTTGTTTTCTACGGATTATTTGTCCTACCACTGTTGCTAGGTGGAATCGAGCTCTATCTCTTTCAGCGCGATGCTTTGCAACAGAGCGCACAGCGCTCCGATCTCGGCCTGGCGCAAGCCATTGCCAGCAATGTGCAGGTCAGTCTCAACTCCGCCACTGAAGAGGTTCTCTCCCTGGCCGCGACTCCAGCCGCCCGCCAGCTCAATCCACAACAACTTCAGGAAAACTTACTAGCGATGAAAAATATCTATCCTGCTGATCGTCGCTATCTGCTCTGTACCCCTGAAGGTCAGGTGCTCCTTGCTTATCCTAGCAGCCAGGAAACAAGCTGTAATATGGGTAAAAGCAGGAGCGAATTTGCTAGTATTGTAGCGCATTTAAAAATGGGACAGGCGCTCATGCTCCCAGAAACAAGCAAGAGTCTGGCGAATGGAGACGCGATGACCCTTGTGGCACCAATAGGTGACATTCCCCAGATGAAGGGCCTGATCGTCATGCAGTTTTCGCTGGCACAACTGGACACCCAACTGCTGACTATCCGTCAACAGCTCACCAGCAATAGCGATGTACGCATCTGGGTACTCGACCAGCCAGGAACGTTAGTTGCAGGAACTGCTGATGCTCCCCCCGGAACAAATATCGTTGGCATCCTACCAGCATTAAATGGGCTGCTCAATGGGAGATCGCACAATATAATAGCCCATGCCTCAAATGGCGATTGGCTCTGTAGCATTTTGCCAGTAGGATATGCTAACTGGTCAGTTGTAGTAGCACGTCCAACAGCAATCACCTTCGCCGTAGTAGTCAGCTTTCAACACAGTCTGATCATTGCCTTGCTGATGCTCATTGCGGGAGCCAGCCTCTTCTGGTTTGTGATGCATGGGTGGGTCGTTGCGCCTCTTGGACGGCTGGCGCAAGCGGTAACGCTGATTACACCCGATGGGACAAAGAAGGTAACCGACCAGAAGGCAATCGCAAAAGAACGCCATCGAGGAGACGAGATTGGGCAACTGATCTCTGCTATTTCAATCATGGAAGAGGAGATCCACACTCTCTTCCGTAAAAGCAACGAAACCAGTCAGATGCGCCTGCACACGCTGGACGCGATTATGGGGAGTATGACAGAGGGAGTTTTACTCGAAAGTCCTGAAGGTCAGGTCGTCTATGCAAACCAGAGCTTTATCCGCTTCATCGGTTTCTCACCGCAAGAGGATTCTTCGCTTGAGCCTGTCGAGAGCAACAATCAAGTCGCAGAGAAATTTCTGACGCTGGTAGAGGATCAGGAGGCATATCATGAAGCGCTACAGTGTGCTGAACTGGCAGATGAGGGCGAGCCGCATCTGGCAGAAGTCCATGTCTCTGGTTCTTATAATAAAGTTGGGCAATATATTCCGGTACGGCGCGATATTCTCGTGAACCTCTTCCAGGTGCGCGACCAGGCCGGTCAGCTCATAGGAAGAGGCAAAGATCTTTAACGATGTCACGCGCCAGAATGAGGCCGAGCGGGTAAAAAAGAATCTCCTGGCCATCGTCTCTCATGAATTGCGCACGCCCTTGACGGTCATTAAAGGCTACGCGACCAGTCTGCTGGAGACAGATGTGGAGATAGACAAAGCCCTGCAAGAACGCTTTCTGCGCCGGATTGTTGAAGAGGGAAATCGGATGGCGGACCTGGTAACGAATCTTTTAGAGATGTCGCAACTGGGAGCGGGAACGCTGAAGCTTTCGCCCACCCTCTGCCATATGCGGACACTGTTGAACTCGGTAGTCTCTCTGTATGAGGGGAAACGGCTCAAGATCGTGGTTCCGGATGAGCTACCACTGCTTTCGGTTGATCAGCGGCGCATAGAGATGGTGGTACGTAACCTGATCGAGAACGGACTGCGTTATGCAGGCGTTGATAAAGAAATTGAGATCGTTGTTCTTGATGAGCGAAAACGTGCGGAAAGTGGCTTAACGGTACACATTAGCGATGAGGGTCCTGGCCTCCCGGCGCATCTCACTGAACGCGTCTTCGAGCAATTTTACCAGATTGACGAGGGGCGGGAGCGCAGCAGCGGCGGTATAGGCCTGGGCCTGGCCATCTGTCGTGGCTTTATTGAGGCGCATGGGGGCAGAATCTGGGCTGAGAATCGTACAGATGGAATAACGGGCGCGGTCTTCTCATTCTGGCTCCCGCCAAAGGTGCTCTATCAAGGTGAGATACAAGAAACAGCCTTTCATTTAGATACTGTTTTGTGATAGCGGAAGGTAGAAGGACAAAGCTAAAACGAGTTCTGCTTTTGCTCATGAGGTGCTCGTTTCTGGCATGTTCTAACGAAGGAGCAGCAGATGCCGCAGGAAAAGCAAATTCTGGTAGTTGATGATGAGCCCAACATTCGAGACTTTATTCAGCACAATTTAGTGTTACGTTCATTCAGAGTTGCGCTGGCAAGCAATGGCTGGGAGGCACTGGCTCTCTTTGAGCAAGAGACATTTTCCCTGGTCATCCTCGATCTGATGATGCCGCGCATGGACGGGTTAGAGGTCTGTCGGCGTATTCGCCAGAATAGTACCGTGCCCATCATTATTTTGACCGCCCTGGGTGAAGAATCCGACAAGATCACGGCCCTCAATCAAGGGGCGGACGACTACCTGACCAAGCCCTTTGCTGTGGGTGAATTGCTGGCGAGGGTCAAGGCTGTTCTACGGCGTACAAACTGGACAGACGTCCCACCTTCAATTTCGACCCGGCGCTTTGGGAATCTAGAGATCGACTTTGAGCAACACGTGGTCCATCGTGACGGCGAACTAGTAAAGCTCACACCAACTGAATTCGCCCTTTTGCAAGAACTGGCGCTCCATCCTGGCAAAATGCTGACCCACGAGACGCTCCTCAAACGCGTCTGGGGACCAGAGTACCACCACGAATCAGAATATCTGCGTGTTTACGTTGGGCGTTTGCGCCGCAAACTAGAACTGGACCCGGCCCGCCCGATTCACATTCTCACCGAACCCGGAATTGGCTATTTTATGGTCAAGTGAGAAATCCTACACTTGCCTCCATCTAATAATCCATCTCTCATTCGGGAAATTGCTTGAGGTAGTGCCAACGGTATAGGGAGTAGATATGGTATACATGAGCATCATATCCATTCCCCAATTGGCATGGAAGAAATTATGACAATGGATCATCCAGCCATTAAATCGGGGAATTAGTGGATGGAAAAACGCAAAGGGAGAGCCTTCACGCCATATACAAACGCACTGGTGATAGGCTCAAGAGGAAGGGTTTCTACCCGTTGAATCTCAGCGAAACGGCCCAGCAGAACCTCTAGCGCAATCCTTGTCTCCAATCGGGCCAGCGAGGTTCCAATGCAGTAGTGGATGCCATGCCCAAATGCAATTTGACGTTGCGGCGTCCGGTGAATATCAAACACGTCCGGCTCATGAAATTGCCGCTCATCCCGGTTGGCCGATCCCAGAAGCGGCGCAACAATCTCCCCCGCTTTAATCGTGCAATCTCCCAACCTCGCCTCTCTCGTAGCCGCCCGCCTGAGACGTTGGATCGGCGCACGATAGCGCAGTACCTCCTCAATCGCATCGGGAATTAGCGCAGGCGCTCGCTGTAGCTCATCCATCGTCTCCGGATACTCTGTAAGCGTCAGCAGCGCATTCCCAATCAGATTCGTTGAGGTCTCATGTCCGGCCACCAGCAGCAATCGACAAAAACTTAGTAGCTCGCCGTCGCTCAGTCGCGTCCCCTCAACCTCAACTTGTAAAAGCGCGCTGATAAGATCATCCTGAAGTTTAACGCGCCGCTCTTCGATGACCTTTAAGAAGTAGGTGTTCATCTCGCGCACAGCCTGTTTTTTCTCCGCGCGTGCAGGACTGACAATACTATCCGACCACTGCTTAAACTGTCTCTGATCCTGCACTGAGATGCCGAGCAACTCCATAATCACAATAATCGGCAGGGGATAAGCCAGATCACGTATCGCATCCATCTGGCCCTGTTGTGCAACATCCTCAAGCTGCCTGTCCACAATCTCATAAATGCGTGGAGCCAGGCGGGAGATCGTGCGAGGTGTAAACGCCTGGCTAATCAGCAGGCGCAACTGGCGATGACGTGGTGGATCAATCCAGAGCAGCGTTGGCGCATTTTGTCGCCCAGATCCCCCTGGACGCTGTCTGATTGTCTGCTGCGAAGAGAAAAGCTCTGGATCATCTACCACGCGCAGAACATCGCTATACCGGGCCACCAGCCAGCTTTTAAACTTCGCCGAATAATAGACCGGGTGCTGTTCGCGCAACTGGCGATACCAGGGAAACGGATTCAAGGGATCATGACCCTGATCTAGCACATGCCTCTGTTCCCTTCTACCGAGAAATATTCACGTCGCCTCTCATGAGATGGATGCCCTTCAGTATATCTCTTCTCATTCGTGAGGAGCAAGGGGCGGCTGTTAACCGTGCCCTCTCTGGGGGTCTCTGACCATTCTTAATAATCTCTCTTGCCCCACAGGGAGGTTTACCCTCCCTTAAATTGTGTCCGGGCGAGATATTGCTTCCCCTTTTCTAGCGCTGCTGACCACCGCCCAAAGGAAATCGCTCCCAGGGATTCTCATTTGCCGTAATCTGATATCCATCTGGATCAGTAAAGACGAATGTCCGCCCAAACGGACCATCAAATGGCGGTTTAATACTGTTGACTCCTGCCGCTTCCATTTTAGCGTGCAACGCATCCACATTATCGCAATCGATCCACAGCGTCACACCCCACCCCGGACGAGGGGCCTCCTCCAACTTCACCTTTGCTTCAGTGATCCCAAAGGGAATCGTACTGGTATCAAAGAGGACAAAGTCCGCAGTTGTAAAGCGCGAATCAATAGCCAGCCCCAGCATCTCCGTATAAAACTCGCGTGAGACAGCCACGTTGCGCACCTGCAAACTAATAAAATCTGGTCCAAGCAACTTAGCCATGAGTATCCCTTTCTTGTTTTGCAATCAACCATATCACTCGTTTTCTCTTATACCAACAGTCTACTCTATCCCTGTGACAACACCATGTCAGTAGCCTTGCCTATTCCCCAGAATAAATTTCTATTTACTCATTTGTAGAATGGAGACCCGCATGTCTGGGGACACCACCCGTCCCCAAAATGGTCATTGAGAGAGGAGACCATCATGTCTGGGGACATCACCCATCCCCAAAATGATCATTGAGAGAGGAGACCATCATATTTGGGGACACCACCCATCCCCAAATGGTCATTGAGAGAGGAGACCCTCGCGTCTGGGGACACCACCCGGCACCAAAATGATCATTCAGAGAGGAGACCCTCGCGTCTGGGGACACCACCCGGCACCAAAATGATCATTGAGAGAGGAGACCCTCGCGTAGGGCAGATCGGCTTGGCCGTCTCCTCTTCGCCAATTACCATCTTGCCGGATGATCTCTCTCTGCTAGATGCCCCTATACAGATGTGGAATTTCAGCGAAGGCGCGAAACGTGGTCCCGACGTGCTCCTCTCGCCCTTCAAAAAAGTGTCAGGACGAGAGCAATGAAGCACAGGCCCTATTTAGAACCAAACCGTTGCATATGCTGGCGCTCCTGCTCCAGCGCACCCTCAGGCAGGGCCTTCTCGCCGCCAATCAGCCTCGCATCCAGCGTCATCTGCGCCGCCTCTTCCATAATCACAATCAACTGCGCCGTCGCCAGCGCATCGCTGCTAAATGCTAGCAGCCCATGATTCCCCAGCAAGACCGCCGGGACATGTGGATGTTGGCGGAGCTGCTCAACAATATAGCCCACCGCTTCTTGAGAGCCGCGCGGTGCCCATTTCGCTACAGGCACATCATCGATAATGCCGAAGCGCAACATTGCTTCATAAACACACGGTAGTGGCTGATGCGCCAGGGCAAAGCTGGTAATGCGAGGTGAGTGTGTATGAATAACCGCATGCACCTCTGGCCGTTCCTGGTAGACACAGGCATGCATCCCGACAATCTCGCGCGAAATAGGATCAAGCTTGCCATCGACCTCTTGCCCATCAAATGTCACCGAAACAAATTGCTCTTCCTTCAAATTCGTCAGTTGGCTCACCGTACTAAGGAGCATATGACCACTCTCAGGCAACCGAACGCTCATATTGCCATGCCCACTGTGTGAAAGTACTCCCGCCGCCGTAAGCCGTTGAGCCGCCTGCACAAGCTGCGTGCGTGCCTCTGGATAACGCAATAGTGCCATAAATCAATCCTCCACATGCTGATCATTTTTGCGAGAATCAACAATCGACAATCTAAATATACCATCCCGTTAACAAAGTCTTTCCAGCATTTTCATCCTTTCTGGCTGATGAATAGAAATTTATCAATGTAAGACTTTACATTTTCTTCGCAAATTTTTAGGAGAATCTTTAGGCTTTCTATACCTTTAAGCTGTATCCTCTACTGTATATGAGAATCTTAAGTTCATTTAGCGTCCGGTTGAAATGACGTAGAGACGGCTGTTAATCTCTGTCCGTCTCGCCGAGAGAGGCTCTCGCCCCGCAGATCCATCGCAAAAGGGGGCGCGGCACCCTCTTTCACCTTCTCTGAGAAATGTGCCCGGAAGAGAGTGCATGAAGAGACGCTTCATATGAAGAATACACGATCCGCGTAAGATGCGGAGTTTGTATAATAAAAGCTATGTTTCTCACAGCTTCGCGAGGAGTATTATATGGCAAGATCGACTGCAACTATTATCCCTGGAGATTCAGCTACGCCGCAGTCTTTTTCAGATAAAAAATCTCTACCTCTCTGGCACTGGTTCGCCCTGGCAGGCGTCATGCTTGTCTCTGTCTGGATGGACTTCTATCAGCTAGGTCAGAATGGCTTCGGTAACCTTTTCTACGCCGCAGGTGTCAGAAGTATGCTCGATAGCTGGCATAACTTCTTCTTTGTCTCCTATGATCCCGGCGGCTTTGTAACGATTGATAAGCCGGCCCTGGGTTTCTGGCTACAAACGTTGAGCGCAAAGCTCTTTGGCTTTACCCCTTTCAGTATCTTTTTCCCCCAGGCTCTAGCTGGCGTTCTCTCGGTTGGTCTGCTCTACTTGCTGGTTCGCCGCTACTTTGGCGGTAATGCTGGCTTGCTTGCCGCTCTGTTTCTGGCGATTAGCCCGATTAGTGTCGTCACCAATCGCAATAATACGATTGATAGCACTCTGGCCCTGACACTTTTACTGGGTGCCTGGGCGGTCCTGCGGGCAGCAGAGACGGGACGCTTACGCTGGCTCTTGCTCAGCGCTGTCTTTGTGGGCCTGGGCTTTAATGTCAAGATGATGGAAGCCTATCTGGTCCTTCCTGCCTTTGGCCTGCTCTATCTGCTGGCCGCTCCCAGAAAGATCTGGACCCGCATCTGGCATCTTGCTCTGACTGCCCTGGTTCTGCTTGTTGTCTCTTTCTCCTGGCTGGTCTTTGTCGATATGACTCCTCCCTCGCAGCGCCCTTATGTCGGCTCCAGCCAGACGAACTCTGAGGTTGAACTCGCGCTTGGTTATAATGGCATCAATCGTGTGCTCCGTGGCTTTGGCCGCTCCGCTCCTGCTCGCAATACTACTGCTCAGCGCTCACAGGATTCCGCGCGCAATACCACTGGCGCAGGTGGACAGTCTTCATCTAATACTCCCACAGGCACAGCTGGACAGCGGTCAGGCGGCAGCGGTCAGGCTGGCGCTCCTCCCGCTGGCTCTGGCAGTGGTAGGCCTGATACTGGTCGTACCCCTCAGGGGGGCTTCGGCGGCGGCGGCTTCGGCGGCGGAAATAATAGTCCGTTCCGTCTTTTCAACAATCAGCTCGGCGGTCAGATTGGCTGGCTTATCCCTCTTGCCATCTTTGGCCTGCTCGCCCTGGCTGTACTACGCCGCTTCCGCTTCCAGAGCGACCTGCAACAACAGTCGCTCCTCCTTTGGGGCGTGTGGCTGCTCACGATGGGCATCTTCTTCAGTGTTACCCAGATTGCCCACGTCTATTACCTGACTGAGATGGCTCCTGGCGTGGCTGCTCTGGCTGGTATCGGCCTGGTGCTTATGTGGCGCTACTATCACCTCTCCGGCTGGCGTGGCTGGCTCTTGCCCCTGGCTCTGGTTGCTACTGCGGCAGAACAGATCTATGTTCTGCAAAACTATGCGCAGTGGAAATGGTTGATCCCTATTATCGCCGTTGTCGTCGGCGTGGTAACTATAGTGTTGGTCCTGGGCCGCCTCTTGCCGCAACTCAAGTTGAATGAGCAGAGCCTGCGCTTCCTTCTGCCCGCTCTGGGAATTGGCGTCCTGGCCTTGCTCTTCGCACCTACTATCTGGGCCGCTTTACCCGTCCTGGCTAATGTCGAAAATTCGTCTCCAACCGCCGGCCCTGTGGGACGAGATTCCGCTGGCTTTGGCGCTTTTCCTGGCGCTCCAGCCGCACCGCGAACCAACAACGCAGCCGCTCAGGGCGGCGGCTTTGGCGGCGACAATGCAAATGTCAATTCCTCGCTTATCAAGTACCTGGAAGCCAACCAGGGCTCGACAAAGTTCCTGGTGGCAACTCCTAGCTCTATGAACGCTGATGGCATTATTCTCGCCACCAACAAACCAGTCATGGCCCTGGGTGGCTTCGGAGGGAGCGATCCCATTCTGACCACTCCTCAGCTTCAGACCTTGATTAGCAATGGTACGATCCGTTTCTTCTTGCTTACCGCGCCACGCACCACCTCCCGCTTTGTAGATGACCTGCCAGCGCAGTACCGCAACCTGGCAAACAATTTCTTCGGAAGACAGAATGCCGTCACCACCTGGGTGACTCAGCATTGCGGCACTGTTCCAGCCAGTTCCATAAGTGCTACAGGTAATCCACTGGGCGGAAATCAGTTGTATGATTGTTCTATCGTAAAATAATGTAAAATTGTTATTAATAAGGAGAGACAATAGGGAAAGAACCTCTCGCTCGAAAAAACAGGGAGGGACCGGCTTGTCCCACCTACTCCAACAAAATCAAACAGGTCTGCAATGACCCTCCTTCGCTCAGAAAAAGAGAGGAGAACGGGTCTTGGTAGGGACATGATGCAGCGTGCAGAAAGCGTTGGCTTGCAGAAGAAACGGAACATGCACGCGAAATCGTGTCCTCCTCGCCCAGCGATTCTCTCGCCCCTGGCGATTTGTTGGAGCAGATGGCTTGTCCCCGTCCGGCTCGCCGAGCGCTTCCCTCGCTCTGCAAATGTGTCCGAGAGAGGGAGGTTCGGCTGGTCGCGTCCCCCTCGCCGCGCGATCCTCTCGCCCAGCAAAAAGTGTCTGGGTGAGAGGAGAGAGGGACTGGCTTTTACCCTTCCTTCAAAAGGTGTCGGGAGCGAGGGCGAAACTAGTCAGAACACCAGGAATATATATGCAGTGCTTTGCGTAATATATTCTTATCAAAATATTTATGAATATGATCTGCTATCCGAGAACCAGATCCAAAGGGGGCAACATGGAAAGAGATCCTTATAACGAAGATATTTCCTGGCTACAACAACAGGAACAAGGCCGTTATCAAGAACAGATCATGTATCAAGATCCGGGGCATTATGAACAACCTTCAGAATTGCCAACTCCCTGGTCGGAATCTCCACAACAAGAGAGATATCAAAGAATTCAGCCCATTCCTCGTATGCCGGAGGGAGAGAGGCAGGCTCTGATTGATGGTTTGAAAAAGGGCCTTCTGCTCTCTTCTCTTATTGGCTTTGGCGCATTTAGCTGGCTCGTCCTGAGTCAGGCGGCTCCAACAATCTCATGGCAGACGTCACCTGGTCCCTCACAATTCCAACCTGCTATCCCCTCAGACCACGCTGATGGCTTTTTCGATCAACGCGGCGGACGCTTCTTTGGTCACCATCACCATCATGAGGACTCCGAACATTGGCAGAATCACGACCAGAACCAGAATCAGTTCTCAGGCCAGGGACAGGATCAGCCTTCCGCCCCTGTCTCCGGAACTCATGTCTCTCCTTAATGCTTGCTTGAATACGTGTTTGCCCTCCTTCTCACTTTTTGAGGGAAATGCGGCAGAACCTTTTTCTATGACCCCGGTACTTTCTTCGCAAAAAGAGAGTATTGGGGTCATTTTCTCTTGCATATATTCATGACTTTGTGGTATAAATTATGACTATGGAGTCATAATTTTACATGCTGGAAAGATGGTCTGCTCTCAGATAGCATAGGATATTGGAAAACTGTTAATATAAAGATATACTTTCTTCTTTCTTGAATGAAAAGTTGTCTACTCTGCCTTTACTTCATGGTTTGCTTGAAACTTCCTCAATAGGTATTCGTTTGAAAGGGGTTATTGCTTATGCAAGTGCCTGTATCTGCTGAACGCCAGGGCGGAGGCCTTCCATATAAATGGATTGTCGCGGGCGTGGTTATCTTTGGTCTCTTTATGACGATTTTGGATGGCACTATTGTCAATATCGCTATTCCTCGTCTGCAAAGTGCCTTCGGCTCAACTCTCACCAGCGTACAGTGGGTGCTGACTGCCTATACCCTTGTGCAAGGTGTGGCTACTCCTCTCACTGCCTTCCTTTCTCAACGCCTCGGTCAGAAACGCCTCTACTTGCTGGCTCTGACAGGCTTTACTATCGGCTCGATATTATGTGGCTTTTCGTTGAATTTACCGATGCTGATCTTCTTCCGCGTGGTTCAGGGTGCAATGGGAGCCTTTATGTCTCCTCTGGCGATTACTCTGCTGTATAGCGAATTCCCTATAGAAGAACGTGGCGTGGCTCTTGGTGCTCTCGGCATCCCTATTTTGCTGGCTCCTGCCCTCGGCCCGACCATTGGCGGCTATATTGTGACTTTTCTTGGCTGGCAGTTGATCTTTTTTATTAATGTTCCCATTGGTATTATTGGCGGCATTCTCGGCTTGATCTATCTGCGGGAGAGCCGTATCCAGCGCCGCATCTCTTTTGATGTCCCTGGCTTTATTCTCTCTGCTCTCGGCCTGGCAACTCTGCTCTATGGCCTTTCAGATGCCAGTACCGATGGCTGGGGCTCAGTGAAAGTCCTTGCTTTCCTGTCCGTGGGCGTCCTCTCGCTGATTGCCTTTGTGATTGTCGAACTCAATATCTCTGCTCACGAGGGCCAGCCTCTACTGGACCTCCGTGTGTTTACCAGTGCTGCGTTTACGACCAGTACGATTGCCAGTGTCTTTGTTACTTTCGCCTTGTATGGTGGCCTGTTTATCTTGCCTCTCTACTTGCAGGATCTCCGTGGCCTGAGTGCCTATCAGTCAGGTCTGCTCTTGTTGCCCCAGGCCTTTGCCTCGATGGCCGCTTCATTGCTCGCTGGCCGCCTGGTTGATAAATTGGGAGTGCGCATCGTGGTCGTTCCAGGTCTGTGTATTCTGGCCCTGGCTCTCTGGCTCTTTTCTCATATCACAACAACAACTCCCTACGGCACTATTCAGATGTGGCTGATTATTCGTAGTTTCGCCCTGGGCTTCTGTTTTCAGCCGCTCTCGGTCTCGGCCTTATCAGATATGCGGGCTAATCGCTTACCTCAAGCGACCTCTGTCAGTACGACGGTTCGCTTTGTCATTAGCTCATTAGCTATCGCTGTCATTGCAACCCTGGTCCAGTCACGTGTCAGTTTCCATTATGCCCATCTGGCCGAGCAGGTGACGGCCTCTTCTCATCTCGGTCAGCTCATACCGACATTGCAAGGTCTTTTCGTGCATCAGGGTGCGACACTCAGTGCTGCCTATAGTGCGGCCCTTCAGGAAATAAGCGGCCTGCTAAGGCTTCAAGCAACCGATCTTGCGATGCAAGATGCCTTTCTTCTCAGCTTTGGCCTTACCGTCCTTGCTGTCATCTCGGCCTTTTTTGTACGTTCCCGTAAAAAGACGGCTGTCGTAGATGAGAGCACACTTTCTGAGGCCGAGCGCCATGAAGCTGCTGCCGCGCGCGAAGAGGCTGGAATGGCAATCTAGCTTCTGTATAAATTAACAACAGGCGAAGGGAGTGATCTCATGACTCGCTTAGTCCAGATGCCCGAACAGGTTTATCGGGCCTATGTTGAGCATTCTATTGCAGAGTATGCTCAGGATCACACGCGGGCCGGACGCTGGAGGCCGGAGGAAGCTTTGCAGCATGCTACGGAAGAATATCAGAAGCTTCTACCTGATGGGCTGCACACAAAAAATCAGTATCTTTTTCTGATTGAAGATGAGGTCATTCATCAGCCTGTTGGTGTGCTCTGGTTCGGTGTAGAGGAGCGCAGGAACAAAACACGAGCCTTTGTTTACGACATTATTATCTATGAGCAATTCCGCCGCCGTGGCTATGGTGAGCAGGCCTTTCGCTTGCTTGAAGAGAAGGTACAAGCTCTTGGTCTGACTACTATTGGCCTGCACGTCTTTGGGCATAACCATGCCGCTCAGGCTTTATATCAGAAGCTTGGCTATGCGCCAACAAATATTATGATGGAAAAACATCTTTCTTGATTGTACGGGCGGAGCTTGCCCCCGCCCACTTGCCAGCTTTTACACCAGTGTCAGTTGCACATCTCTCTGTCGGGGACCATCGAATTCGACCAGGATAATCCTCTGCCAGACCCCCAGGATGAGCTGACCATTCACGTAGGGAACCATGACTGATGGTCCAATAATTGACGCGAGAATATGGTCAGGTGTATGCGACGGATCATGCGGATGGCGATACCGCATCTTCGGCAAGATACCCCGCAAAGCCTCTAAGAGATCCAGATCGGTTCCTGGGTCCAGATCGGCTGTCGTGATCGCGCAGGTGGTATGGGCTGCAAAGACGAGGCACGCTCCGTTCTCAGCCTCTACCTCCCGCAAAAACACTTCTACTGTCTCGGTAATATCCAGTACCTGGTCTTTTTTTCTCGTTGCCACAACTATCTTTTTCGTCTGTGCCATTGCTAAAGCTATCTCCTTTCTGTGCTCTGGGCGACTGAAGCCCTCCATCAGGCTGTATCGTATCATAAAAGATACTCTTACAGCCGTTTGCCTGCTATAAAAATGGCTTGTTGCATACTTGTTAGATGATGTGGAAAGAAAGGCAATAGGGAATATGCAAGTACGGTCTACAGCTCTTCGTACCAAACCATTTACCTGGGCGGCTCTGCACCGCACAAAAATGTCTCCTCTCCCTACAACAGGGATTTCTTCCCATTCTGTGCCAGTTCAGGGTATACGTATCGCATATCGTCTTGCTATTCGTCCCGGCAATGAGAATGCACCTGTTTTGCTTCTGGTTCATGGCCTGGTTGTTTCTGGACGCTATTTCTTGCGCCTGGCTCAGCATCTTTCCCGCTTTTATCGCGTCTATATGCTGGATCTCCCCGGCTTTGGGAAGAGCGGTAAGCCTGACCATGTCTTCGATATTGCCGAATCTGCGGAGATTGTCTATGCCTGGATGCAGACTATGAAGATTGCGCCCGCTGTCCTGGTTGGTCAATCGCTCGGTGCTCAGATCGTGACACAGCTAGCCGCTCTTTATCCTGCCGCCGTCTCTCATCTGGTCTTGATTAGCCCGACGATGGACCCACGTGCTCGCTGGTTTCCGCGTCTGTTTTTCGGCTGGCTCTGGAATATGTTGCGCGAGCCACCGATCCTTTATCTGTTGCTCCTGCTTGATTACTTCGATTGTGGTATCCCACGCTCCCTACGTTTGCTTCGCTATGCCCTCCATGATCGTATCGAAGCCCGTCTCCCTCTTCTTTCTCAGCCAACTCTGCTGATTTCTGGCATCGGTGATACGATTGCTCCCATCTCGTGGACCGCTCTAGCCGCAACTCTGCTTCCCCGTGCAGAATTGCGGCTCATCAGCGGCCATATTCACGATGTGCATTTCACGGCTCCCACTGAGACAGCCCAGGCCATTCACTCCTTTCTCTCTTCCCAGATTTCTTCTCTTGCCATCGATCAGGACGACGTAAACGTTAGCGGTGCCGCGCTTTAGGTCTTTTTAGCCAGAGCGATCACGCTGTTCCTTTTCGGCTTACTTATAATAAGCCAATCGGGCCTGTATAGATTTTTGTCTCTTGCTCAGTTGTAGTAGATGCTTCCGCTTGCTGTGCCTGCTGCGAACGTATAATCAGCAGTGGCACTTTGGCGGTGTCAAGAACCTGTTCTGTTATGCTCGTATGGAGGAGACGCTCCAGTCCTTCACGCCCATGTGTGGCCATCGCAATCAGATCGTAGCTGGTGAATGTCCCATCTTCCTCTCTCAAGCCCCCCATTTCTGCCAGCCTGGTCAGGGCTTCGGCGATATTGACTTCGACTGAGATTGAGGTGCTAATCTCCAGCACTGGATTCGCTTTTTGTACGTTTTGTGAGATCAGCGCGAGATAGCTCTGGGCAGTCTGAATAGCATTGCTAGCTTCGGTCTCTGTTTTGTCTATCTCGTGTCTCTTCTCTGGAAGCACCATTGCCAGGTGGAGACTGCCTATATAAGGCGCTGATAACGCTTTGCTGACCTCAACTGCGGCAGGCAGAATGGCTTCAGCGCAAAGAGTCCCATCCAATGCTACGATGATATGAGCAGATTGGTTGTTTCTAATAGGCTCTTCTTTGGCAAGGATAGTCTGGTCGCGTAAAATTAGGACTGGTACCTCGCTGTGGCGCTCAATCTGTTGCGCAATGCTTCCCATCACCATACGCTTAAAACCAGTATAACCATGACTCGTCATGACGATTAGATCTACTTTTTTCGATTGTGCGAGAGAGAGGATAACCTGGCTCGCTCGACCTGTTGGCGTAAGTGTATGGACGCTTAGTCCTTTCAGCTCATCTGAGTTTTGCAGTTTGTGTAGGTAGTCTTTCGCTCCTTGATATTCCGCATCGAATGCATCACCCAGATCAAAGGGAGCCGCGTTCACCTGCCAGGCGAGATCACTTGCAAGATCAATAACCTGGACGAGGAAGAGGGTTGCTTTTGTTGCATGCGCTATCCTCGCTGCTACTGGAATGGCTCGCTCTGCACGCTGCGAACCGTCTAATGGAATAAGTATTCTTTGGAACATATGCTTCACTCTCCTTTTGTTGGAGTGGTCAATTACAAATCTCTTATAATTTCTTTTCTATGCAAATCATATTTCCTTTATCTCTCTCCATTCTCTCATTTCGCCAGGAGAAGCTCACAGCTCAATCACAAGCCTCGTGCGATGAATCTTCCTGTCGCTAGGAAGAGCCAAAAAGTCCTGAATCTGCAAAAGTGCTACCAGAAAGTGAAAATATCTGGTATACTATATTTGTATATGGTATGGATGATGATGTGCTAAGCGCATTGAAAAACATTGCCTCTTCGGTAAAAAAAGGCCTGGTTCGCTAGTCACCACGCTTGCGTGGCGATTTTTTTGCGCTTCTCTTCTCTTTTCTCTTCTCTTCGGCCAATACTTTGTGTCGTTTATGAGGTAAGAGTGGCAGCTATTCTCTACCGCTCTATGGGATAGGTTGTGCAGTTTTTTTCGTCCAATAGTGATAGCAATTATTCAGTAAATCACAGTTATGAGGAGTAATCATGTCCAGGAATATTCGTATCGTTGGATTCACCGGAAATAAGCGCCAGGATTCTTATAATAAATCCGTTCTGCAAAGCGCTCTCTCTCTCTTGCCCGAACAGACAGAGTTGGAGATTCTCTCTGTCGCTGACCTGCCCTCTTTTGAGCAGGGGGCCGAGGCATCCGAACTCGTTCTGCACTTTAGAGCAAAACTTGAACAGGCTGATGCCGTTTTGATCGCCTCTCCTGAATATAAAGGCTTGTTGCCCGCCGGCTTGAAGAATGCTCTGGCCTGGGCTCTTCAGTATGAGGATGCTTCAGTCCTTACTGAGAAGCCAGTTGCTATTATGGGTATTGGCCGCCAGAGTCAGACTGAGCAGCAGTCTCTCCGCCAACTTCTGACTGAGAACCATGTCTCTGTTCTGGCTTCCCCTGCCGTTTATGTCTCGGCTGACGAGAAGTTCGATCATATGGGGAACCTGGCTCATGAGGAGACCGAGCAGCAGATTCGCGCTCTTCTCAGCGCCCTGGCTGTAGAGGCTCGCGCTTCTCGCTCAGTCCTCGTTGGCTAATCCAGCCCCAACGAGAAAATTGCGTAGGGCAGAGCGGCTAGCCCGTCTCCTGTACGATAATTGCTCTCTCGCTCGCCCTCGTTGACTAATCCAGCCCAACGAGAAAAATCGCGTAGGGCAGAGCGGCTAGCCCGTCTCCTGTACAATAATTGCTCTCTCGCTGCGTCCTCGTCGGCTAATCCAGCCCTAACGAGAAAAATCACGTAGGGCAGAGCGGCTAGCCCGTCTCCTGTACGACAATCGCTCTCTCGCTGGATGTTATCAATCTTGCAAATGGTTTCTGCCAAAGAAAACTCTTGTAAGAAGTTTCAGTCGCTTCATAGACAAATATTGCCTGATAGCAAAAAAGCCAGCTCATACAAAAACGTTTTCGTATGAGCTAGCACTCAAAGGTTTTTTCTCAAGCTTGTTTTGCTAAAAATGGCAGGAGATGTTGCTATTCTACTGGTGGATGTTCTGGATTCCCTCGAATTGAGTGAAGCCAGGGTGAGTCTACCGTAAGCTCTTCTTCTGTTAGCTTCATCGTTTCTTTGTTTTTTAACGGATAGCGTGCTGTCATCGGGCTTTGTTCGTATTTGGGATGCCGTGGCCGTAAACCATCCCGGTCCCCAAAGGGCGTCCGATCTTTTGAGGCGTTGCGTCCACCAAGTGTATCATGAACAGGATGAGCCTCTCTTTGCTGCGCGGCAAGCTGTGCCAGGGCGGCCTCTCTCTCTCGTTGCTCCTGGAGACGCTTTGCTGTCTCTTTCTCGACAATTGCTCGCTGCTCCTGCTCCGCTTGCTGCTCCTGTAAGCGGCGCTGCTTTTCAGCTTCTAGACGCGCCTGTTCCGCTGTCTGCCGCTCACGTGCTTCTTTGGCAATTCTCGCCCGGCGCTCTGCCAGGGCTGCGGGACGCATCTGCGGATCATTCGCCCATGCGCTCGTCTGCCTCGCCGTGATCGCTTTTAGCGTTGCTGCACTCTGGGGATGAAAGAGGTAATGCGAAGACATAGGGTCCAGGGCTCCGGCTGGAGCTTGCTCGACCATATGCGCAAAGTGGTCAAGATCCTCTTTGAGGATGGTTTCAAAATATGTTCCAGCCACAAAGGCTTCTCCAAATTGACCAAGAGCACCGCTTGGTGGCACATAGGAGATGTAGACGTCCACTTCAGTACGGTTGGGACTCAACTCTGCGAAATTTGACTCTCCCGGTGTTGTGCAGTCCGGAGGTCGAACGCCAGCCAACTTGCTGATCTGGTATCCAATCTTCATTGACTGCATTCCATTCATAGTCTCTTAGGACATGTACCACCCAGTGTGATCGTTGTTCATCATCATAGGTGACTTCTTTCACAAAACGCATAAACTTTGGGAAGTCATCAAAATGCGTGAATAAGGCGTACACCTGGTGGACAGGTGCCTTGATGATTACAGATGCTGAATGTTCGGCCATCTTTTTCCCCTCTTTCGCTGCATAAATGCGGGGCCTCTGTTTTTCTGTTTTGCATGGTTTAGCTTACTTGCTCTACATCAACAGCCGCTAGGATGCTCTGTCCCGGAATAATTCGAGTATAACATAGCAGGTTACGAGAAAGCAACGCATGAAACGCTACTATTATAAAAATGAGAGAAAAACAAATAAACTATATCAGAATGTATCATGCTGATAGATTGTTGTCTGCCAGGGGTAGGGTGAACCAGAAGGTTGAACCCTCTCCAGGCTTGCTCTGAAGACCAATCTTTCCGTGATGCTGCTCAATGATAGAATGGCTGATATGGAGTCCCAGGCCCAGACCAACCTCGCTCCCGTTCAGAATCGCTATACCTGGCACGCGGTAGAAGCGCTCCCAGATCCGTTTCTGTTCTTCGGGAGCGATTCCTGGCCCTGCATCTTTCACTGCGATTTTTGCCATATGCTCATCTTCGCTCAAAAAGATCTCGATGGGCTTTTCTAATGGTGAAAATTTATGCGCATTTGAAAGAAAGTGAATAATGACATGCTTAATACGTGTGGCATCCGCCATCACGAGCAAGGCTTTATCCTCAGGGATATGGACTTGCATGCTGCGTGTATCGGGAAGCTGATGCCCGTTTTGCTCGATCTCTCTGAGAAGATTATTGAGTTCCGTGAGCTCAAAGAGCAGGTCCATCGTATTGCCGTTGATCCTTGCTGTTTCAAGGAGACCATTGACGATGCGCGTTAGCCGTGTAATCTGTTGGTCAGTACGGTCCAGCAGATCTTTCGCTTCGATGAGAATCCGTCTGGTCTCTTCCGATTGGTTACTATCGTTGTTTTTTAGGCGTCGTCCAATTAACTGTATATTCCCTTTAATACTTGTAAGCGGCGTTTTAAGCTCATGACTGGCAATACTTAAAAATTCATTCATCCGCGATTGCGCCTCTTGTTTGGCTATTGCCCTGGCCCGTGCTTCGTTGCGTTTGCTTAGCCAGATTCCTCCACCTATAATAAGTACCATGACTTTGATGAGCTTTCGCAGCATCCGAAAACTCAATCCTATCAATTGTCGTTCTATCTGCTGCCTTTTCATATATACATCTCTGTTTTCTTTAGATAGATCAGATGTGGAGAAGAAAAAGGGTGTGGCGTTTTATATTTCTTTTCTTGAGCCAACGCCAGATCGTCTCTCTGTAGGTAAAATGTCTGCTCATCTCAAACCCTCTCTTGTTGTACGTTTGATTCTCCTGCTAGGAAGACAGAGCGTCCATCGAGAGGAACTTTTTTAGCCATTAGTCCTTTAGAAATATTTCAATACTCCTATTTCACTTGTCTCTTCTTTGCCTCTGTGCCTTTTTACAATCGTAGCGCTTATCTACTCTGGTACACTGAAAAGTGTATAGCGAGAGATGCAATCCTCTCTCCAGCTTGTCCGCCAACTTAGATATCGAGGTGTACGATGCGGGACGTCCCGATGTTTTTCCCACGTGGCAAGGTTGTACGGGATCGCTACGTGGTCGAAGCACTTCTTGGCAAGGGCGGCTCAAGCGCGGTTTATCGTGTGAGAGATCGGCGAGCAAAGGGGAATATCTACGCTCTGAAGGCGTTACTCCGTCCAGATTCTTATAAACGAACACGCTTCCTCTCTGAATGGGAGATCTTGAAGCGGCTCGACCATCCTACTTTGCCTCGCGTGTATCGCGTCTTTGACGATGATAGAAGTAACTGTATATATCTACTGATGGATTATATAGAGGGTACCAATCTTGAGCTACTACGCTTGCAACAACCTGAGCAGCGCTTTCCCGCTCTCTTTGTCTTGCAATTGATGACCCCCATTATAGACGCATTGCTGTATTTGCATGCTCAGCAGCTACCGATTATTCATCGTGATATTAAACCTGCTAATATTCTCATTCCATCTGATCATCGTGGTGCTGTGTTAATTGATTTTGGCATTGCTAAAGAATATGTCGGTGATGATACTACAACTGCCATTCGCCATTGCTCTCCCGGTTATGCCTCTCCTGAACAATATATGCGCGGTACCAATCCTCGCACCGATATCTATGGCCTGGCTGCTACTTTCTATGCTCTGCTGACTGGTTCCGTCCCCGTTGATTCCCTCTATCGCATGACTCTGCTGAGTAGCCACGGATATGATGCCCTGGAACCCGCCCATAATCTGGTCGCTGGCCTCTCTACTACTGTCTCTGCTGTCCTCCATCAGGGCCTCGCTCTTACCAGTAGCGAACGTTTTATGAGCATTGAAGCGTTCTGGCAAGCGCTGTCGACCAGTGTGCAGGAAAATACTCAATCACCTCTCCCCCTGGAAGAAGCTTCAGTACTCACTCACCAGCCAACCCTCCCGATCCCCAGCTTTTCGGACCCCTCCACCAGGTTGCCTCTACCTGGAGCTTCTTGTCTTCCTGGAGATTACTCTCCCACAGAAAGAGTAGGCCAGACTCCTATACCCTTACTTAACTCTAAGCGCAAACAACCGAAACGTGAAGGCCAGCTTATTTTGCTTTTGCCGGTGCTCACTATTGTTATTTTGCTTGCCGGCATGTTTTTTAGTACACGCATGCTTCCTGGTTTACAACATTCATTGGAGCATATTCATACACTGACAAAAGTAAGGATGACGCCCATTCCTACCACTCCTCCCCAACCTCTGACTCACTTACGGCATCTTCCTGGGCCAACTTCTCCTCCTGCCTATCTCTCTTTAGCTACACGCTATGATGGTACCATCAGTAATCTCTCTATCACTCCAGCTATAAGTACGACGATCACTGTGATTATTCTGCAAGATGGTGCGAATATTCACGGCAATGTCTCTAGCGGCCTTCCTTCTCTGGGAAATGGACAGTTTATCGGCACTCTGCTTGGTACCAGTACTATCCAATTTCTGGTCTCCGGCTATGGCGGTCTCCCTCCTCTTTTTTTTTATGGAGCACTGTCCGCTGATGGTAGTCTCTCAGGATCGTATTGCAGTTTTCAAAATGGTCGCTGTAACTATGCCAGTGGCCGCTATGGCAAATGGGTTGCCTACCGCTCCCTTGAGAATCAGCCCTGAAAGCCTCTCTAGAAGAAAAAGAGCGAAAATAACCAGATCACTAAAATGAGACCGATTTTCTCCACACGCTCAAAATACCCCTCGATGGTACTCCCCAGAACTTTCATTCTATGAGATAATGAGATGTATCGAAGATAGAAGTTAATTCGTATTACTCATGGGAAACTGGCGTAAAATAGAGTGTAGGTGAGCAAGTGCAAGGTGTACAGACAACACTTCCCATTGGAAGCATTATCCATAATCGCTATCGCATAGAAGCGCTTCTCGGAAAAGGTGGCTTCGGGGCCGTCTATCGTGTCCAGGATCAACGTGTGCGCGGCAATGTTTTTGCCCTCAAAGAGGTGATTGATCCAAATGCGGAAGAGCGTGAGCGCTTTGCTTTTGAATGCAATATCTTAAAACGCTTGGATCATCCCTCGCTGCCACGCGTCTATCAGGAATTTGAAGATGCACCAAACCAGCGCTCTTATATGTTGATGGACTTTGTCGATGGCCCAAACCTTGAAGAGGTCCGCCTGCAAGAACCTGAAAAGCGCTTTCCCCTGGCTCGTGTCCTGGAACTGATGGCCCCGATTTTTGAGGCTATTTCTTATCTGCACAGCCAGCACCCACCGATTATTCATCGCGATATTAAACCTGCTAATATTATTGTGCCGAGAGATAGCAAGGAAACGGTTCTGGTAGATCTGGGTATTGCGAAAGAGTATGATCAGGAGGGAACGACGACGGTGGTGCGCCGCTGCTCTCCTGGCTATGGAGCCCCTGAACAATATGCTCATGGCACCAATACGCGTACCGATGTCTATGGTCTGGCCGCTACGCTTTATGTTTTGCTGACTGGTGTCGTGCCGATGGATGCTCTCTATCGTATGACGCAACTGGGAAGCAAAAACCTCGATCCATTAGAACCGGTTCGTTCTCTTGCCCCTTCGCTGCCACCTCAGGTTGCCGCTGCTATTCTGCGGGCAATGGCGATTGATAGTAATGACCGTTTCGCCAGCGTTGACGAGTTCTGGCAAGCATTACAGATCGACCCTGCCGAGCTGGCTATGCTCCCCGTGACGCTTTCACAAGAGCAAGAAGCGTCTGCTCTTACGGAAAAACAATCTGCTTCGGCGATGTCAAATACCGGTGTCAAGACGGTTGTATACCCCTTGCCGCAAAGAACGCCCAAGCGTGTCTCTTCCGCTCAGTCAAGACGCTTACGACGTCCAGTTGCCTGGCTACTCTTCTTTGTTCTTCTCGCCCTTCTCGCTCTCGGCGGCGGCGTTTTCTTGAGCACAAGCAATTTTACTCATCATGCATCTTTAGCTGCTGGCAGTAAACCAACTGCCACAACACCGACGCGATTAGGATCAACACCAACTCCTATCCCTACTGCAAAATCAACACCGGTTCCCACCACTCAGCCAACACCGGTTCCTACCATACAGCCAACCAGACCGCCTGCACCAACCCCTGCTCCTGTAGGGTATCCACTTCTGCAATCTCAGTATTCTGGAAGCATCTCCGACCAGTATACAAGTCCACCTACAAATTCGAGTATGCGTCTAAGCAATATTCAGCAGGCAATGAATGCTTCCTCTATAAATGGCTATTTCTCGGTAGGCGCTGGCCTGATTGGGAGTGGCAATTTTACCGGTTCGGTGACCCAGGATAAGCATATCCAATTTCTGGTGGCTGGCTATAATGGTCTGGCCCCTTTGCTCTTTACCGGTACGATTCAAGCTAATGGGGCCATGCAGGGGACGTATTGTAGCGCTGTGCAGATCTCTGCTGGACTCTATCAGTGTAGTAGAAGTGCTGGCGGTTATGGTACCTGGCAACTGGCCGCTCCCGCTCAGCAGTCAAGCCTCCCTTTCCCCAATGCTAACTCTCAACTACTTGCGCTGCCGAATGCACAAAAAGATCTCCTACTGTGAAGCTTCTTCTCTCTGCCTATCTCCCTCTTTTTTCTCTTGCTTCTTCATTGTATAGATCAGTTGATCGTTGATGAGCTTCTTCCTCTATCATTTTATCATATTGCCTCTCTTCTCACACCGCGCTATACTTGCCCTCTCATCTGTTGTCTACCTTGTTTGCAAAGAAAGGAGTCTTCCCACATGGCACGCGAAAAGAAGCCTCGCAAGAAGCGCGAACCTCGCCCCAAGAAAGACCCTCATCTGCGCAACAAGATGTACAAATTCCGCTTGTATCCTACACGCAACCAGATCGGCAAACTGGAGTGGACCTTGCGTCGCTGCAAAGAACTCTACAACGCAAGCGTGGAAGAGTGCCGCGAAGCCTACCGCCTGTGTGGCGTCAGCGTCTCCTATCAGATGCAGGCCGAGCAGTTGCCAGAGATCAAGGAAGATCGTCCTGACTATCAGGAGATCCATTCTCAGGTGCTTCAAGACGTGCTCAAACGGCACGACAAGGCGATGCAGAACTTCTTTCGTCGCGTGCGTGAAGGGCAAAACCCAGGGTATCCCCGCTTCAAGTCCAATAGCTGTTACCATTCCTTTACCTATCCACAATGCAGCGCATTTTGTGATATAATTATGTGCGCTACGCAAAAAGCTTGATTTTTTACGCACGAAGAAGATATTTAGGGATACAGATGTTATACGATCATACAAAAATTTCTATTAAAGCTGGGGATGGCGGCGATGGTTCGTTGCATTTCCGACGCGAGAAGTTTGCCCCCTTCGGTGGACCCGATGGTGGCGATGGCGGCAGAGGTGGAAGTGTCTATTTTGAGGCCAGCCATAATCTCAATACCCTTATCGACTATCGGTATCGCCACCGCTTTGCCGCTGATTCTGGCGGTGCCGGCGCACGCCAAAAGATGCATGGCGAGAAGGGTGAGGATGTCATCTTGCTGGTTCCCTGTGGGACGATTATTCGCAATGCGGACAGCGGCGCGGTGATTGCTGATCTTCTCGATGATGGGCAACAGGTGATGGTCGCTCGCGGTGGCCGTGGCGGCCTGGGCAATACCCACTTTGCTACCTCTACTCATCAGGCTCCCAAAGAAGCACAGAAGGGCGAACCAGGAGAAGAACTCTGGGTTTTTCTGGAGCTGCGCCTGATTGCTGATGTCGGCCTGGTTGGCTATCCAAATGCTGGAAAATCAACGCTTTTGTCTGTGGTGACTGCGGCAAAACCAAAAATTGCCGATTATCCTTTTACAACTCTGGCTCCCAATCTAGGCGTGGTTGAGGTTGGCGCTGCAAGGCGGGGCGATGGCTATAGCTTTGTCCTGGCCGATATCCCTGGTTTGATTGAGGGCGCGGCACAGGGCGTTGGGCTTGGTCACGAGTTTTTGCGCCATATCCAACGCACACGCCTGCTGGTCCATATGCTGGATGGTGGCGCAAGTGAGCGCGACCCCTGGCAAGATTTTGAGGCTATCAATAAGGAGTTACGCGAGTATGACGAGAAATTGGCCTCGCGTCCGCAAATTGTTGTCCTCAATAAGATTGACCTTCCAGATGCCCAGGCTCAGTGGCCTGAAGTCCAGGCGAAGGCTGAGGCCGCTGGCTACTCTGTCTTTGCAATCTCGGCGGCGGCTCACCAGGGAACTGAGGAGTTGATGCAATTCGTTGGAGACCGCCTGCGCGCTATGCAACAGGAAGAGGCTGAACGTGCCGCCGCGCAACCTATGGGGATTCTGGAGGAGAATACGGTTTTGCGCCCCCAGGCCGACGATGCCTTTACGATTTCAAAGGAAGATGGTGTCTTCGTTGTTCGTGGCCGCCTTGTCCAACGCGCGGTAACTATGACCGATCAGGAAAGCGAAGAAGGTATGGCGCGTCTTCAAGTGGTGCTCGAAAAATGGGGCGTCACGAAAGCTTTGGAAGAGGCTGGCGTCAAGATGGGCGATCCTGTACGCTTTGGCAAAGCTGAACTCTATTGGGGTGAATAATCACTCTGTTTTTAGATGCTTGCCTCTTTTGAACGAAATATTCATTCTGGACAATTCTTGTGCTATACTTAGCACAGGCATTTTTATTATACAAGAGCGCAGCCCGGTGTAGCGTAAAGCACCAGATCCTGCCTAACTACATTACGAGAGATGTTTGGGTACATGGGAGAAACACTCAATATTCTATTTCAAAAGTGTGCTGATAACAGTTTTGAAGTACAGATCCGCGAGAGTTGGTCCGGGCAGACGGTTCATGGTACGTTTATTCCAGCATATACCTCTAAACAATTTCAGTCGCTACACAAGAAGATCAGCGCTTTAACGACAAGCTATGAGGATTTATGTGAAATTGGCTATCACCTCTACACTTCTCTGGGTGGAGGGGTTAGCCAAAAAAAGCCCGATGATCAGACTGTTGCTGGTGTTTTACGTAGCGTTATTCAACGTACTCTGAAACGCCGTGGTACGGTGGCTTTGACGCTTTGTTTTGGGCCGGGCTGTGATGAATTTATTCGCTATCCCTGGGAACTCCTCCATAATGGCGATCATTTCTTGCTTGTGTCTGGCATATTTACCCTCACCAGGGCCATTTTGCGACCAGATGTACCCGCTGGCTGTGAATTGCCCGTTCATCTCCCCTGCCGGGTACTTTATGTCGGGGCCACGCCTGGCGATTGCGCTCCTCTGGAGACAGAACGTAGTTTCGCCGCTCTGGAGCAAGCGTTTGCACCGTTGATTGAGAACGGCCAGATCTTTCTTGATCGCCTGGAACCACCAACCTTCGATCAATTAGTCCGCTATTTCAATTCTTATGGTGGCGCAAGCCTGATTGACGATAATGATACGACGATTCCTTGCTATGTGATCCACTTTGATGGGCATGGCGCTTATGGCCGACTCTGTCCCGCCGAAGGCTGTAAGACTATGAACGAGCCTGAGGCCCGGAAGTGTCAGGCTTGTGGCAGCTCTTTAACTCGTGTGAAAGCTCAAACCTACCTCTGCTTCTGCGATGAAGAAAACTGTAATCATTATATCGATACGCAGTCTCTGCGCGATCTTTTCTTGAGTAGCGATCTGCGCCTGGCTGTCTTCGCCGCTTGTGAGACGGCGCTGGTGGCCGGCGAGACGGAAAAGCAAGCCCGAAAAAGCATCGTTGATGCCACCCTTGCAACCGCTCTGGTGACTGGCCAGGTCCCTGCTGTGGTGGCTATGCCCTTCTCTTTACAGGATGATCTCAGCCGGACCTTTATGTTCCATTTCTATGAGGCGTTGGCCGATGGGCGTATGCTGGAGGAGGCTCTGGCCCGTGCTCGCCAGGCTATGCTACCCACCCAACAAAAAAGCTGGTTTATCCCTGTTCTGTATCGCCATGTGGTAGAAGGTGAAGAAGGCCCTGTTGCTCTCTTGACGAGTCGCGATGGTTCAGGTGAATATCACCATCCTCTTGAGCATCTCGGCGCTTCAATGTCGTTTACTGGTCGTCAGGATGAGCTCCGAGAGCTGGATCTGCTTTTGACTGCCGCGGTCTCTGGCCAATCTTCTTCTGGATTCAACGCTGCATCACGCCTCCGTCCTGGGACACATCATATTGCTCTGACTGGTTCTGCTGGCATCGGGAAAAGCGCTCTGGCTTTTGAGGTCGTGCGGCGCAATCAGAGAAAGTTTCCCGGCGGCAGTATTGGCATCTCTTTACAAGGTGGAAAAACTTTCTCTGATGCCCTGCAAGAGATTATCGATGCTCTCCATCTGCCTACAAGAATCTCCCCTACCGCTGATGCAAAACAACGTGCCCGCATGGCTACTGGCGCTCTCCGAGGATTGGCAAGTCGAGAACTTCCTTGTCTGTTATTATTAGATGGCTTTGAAGAAGTAAAAGACCATGCTGAATTGCAGCGCTGGCTCCAATTTCTTGCTACTTTGCCACCTGAGATTGTGATTTTGATTACTTCACGTACAAATCCGGATCAGGCTATGGCGTTTGAGGGGATTCAATGCCGCTGGTATGAATATCGTGTCGGCAAGATGACTGATGATGATCTTTTGAAGCTCTTTGCTGAGTTAGCCGCTAGTAGTGGCCTCGATCAGCGCATTCATCTGGATAATCCCCAACAACAGGCGATTCTGCGCGAGATCTGCGTTCTTCTCGATGGCTATCCTCTCGGGGCTGAATTGATCTTTGGCACTGCCCGCTCCATTGGCGGCAAAATCTACACTCCTGAAGCGGCTACCCGCTCTCTTGAGGAGGTGCGCGATGAATTACACAATACGCCGCTCGCCGGTATTCTCGCGGTCCTGGAGGTCTCTTATCGTCATCTGACACCTCTGGCTCGCCTCCTGTTATCCTATCTTTCAGCCTTTAATCTCCCTTTTAAACGCGAACAAATTATGCTGATGGTTGCTCCAGAGACATTGCTTGCAGCCAGAGAACCTCAGAATGTTGTTCGTGAGGCGGCTCTCCAGAGTATGCAAGAGTATGGCCTGTTGCCTGATGGTGAGAAGGTTTCTCCTGCTGAACTGGCGGCAAACTGGCGAGCTGCACGCGATGAACTGGTTCAGGCTTCGTTTCTGTCCTTTGATGGAAGCACCTATACTATCCACGCGCAAATTCGCTTTTTTGCCCTCTCTCATCTCCCCCTGGAAGAGCGCCGTCGTGTTCATCGTGTCGTGGCCGCCTATTATTATCAGCTTCCTCATCCTACCCCTGAAGAATGGTTTGCTGCTTTTGAACATTTAGAGAACGCGGGTGACGTTCAGGATATGCAAGTGGCAATCCGTGTGGCGACTCAGGCTTCCTGGGACCTCTGCGGACGCGGCTATGCCCAGGAGCTCCTGGCAATGCTTCGTCGTGCTGGCATGCATGCGTCTCGTCTCGGCGAAAGAACAAACGAAGGTCGTATCCAATGTTGCCTGGGTGCCGTCCTGCGCAGTCTGGGACAATACGTTGAGGCGGAAGCTTCCCTGCGCAGCAGCCTGGAGTTTCATCGCCAGATGCAGGAGCATGAAGATGCTGGCTGGGCGCTCTATGAACTGGCCCTGCTTGCCCGCGAGGTAGGCAATCTCCAGCAAGCTCAGGAGTATGCTCAGGAAGCTCTGACGTTATTCCAGGAGGGGAAATATACGAAAGGCGAAGCCTGGATCTATGTTGTTTCAGGTGAGATCTGCCGTAGCGCAGGCAGCTATAAGGATGCTACATCCTTTTTTGATCAGGCTGCTCCTCTGTTTCGTACCTTGAACGATAAAGAGGGTCATGCAGTTCTCTTACGCAATTATGGCACGCTCTTTGCTTCTGGGGCACAGTATACAAAGGCTTTGCAGAACTACGATGAAGCCTTACATCTCTTTACAGAATTGGGCCTGCTTTCCGGTCAGGCATGGGTGCTGGCCGATAAAAGTGTTTTATCTATTGAACAGGGGAAATATGAGCTGGCTGAAAAACTGGCCAATGACGCACTTGCCCTGTTTCGCCTCTTGAAACAGCGCCGTGGCGAAGCCTGGGTCTTGCATCTTCTCGGTGATAGCCTGCGTGCTCGCTGCGATTTCGTGCAGGCGCGGACCTATTATGAGGAGGCGCAACAGCTCTTTACTGTCCTGGGTGATCGTATTAATCAAGCTCACGTACTCTGCTGCTCTGGCCTCTCTCTCTTTTGCTGAAGGTGAGTATCTGGCTGCAAAACAATCTTATGAACAGGCTCAGGCTCAGGCCCATGAACAAGGTGCGCGTGCTGTCGATGAACGCGCTTTAAGGGGTCTTGGCGATGTTGCACGTATCTTGCGCCAGTTTACACAGGCACAGCAGTACTATCTGCTGGCTTTATCAATTGCTGAGGAACTAGAGATTCTTGCTGAGCGTTGTGCCTTGCTTCGCCGCCTGGGCCTGCTCAAAATGGCCGTGCAGGACTATTCGTCTGCTCTTGACTACTGGATGCAGGCTCTGGCGCTCGATCAACGGATAGGCCATCCCGTCCGTACTACTCTACAAACACAGGTGGTGGCTCTCGTCGCCGAACACGCTCTCCAGGAATCCTATCAAGGTCTGAGTGAGCGCTATAGCCTGGTCTAGTTTCCAGTCTCACACGGTCTATAATTTCCGTATTACTGGTCGTGTAATGAGTAGATAGAGCGCATAAAGTCCCACAAGCGAAGTACAAAGAAGTACGGTAAAAGGACCACCGATCAAGGCAATAAGCCCACTGGCGGGAAAGTCCCCCAGTGGCCGCACTCCCATGATGAGTAACGTATTTAAACTCATTACCCTCCCTCGCATCTGGGGTGGTACCCGTGTCTGCAAGAGCGTAATCGTTGTTGCTCCTACTCCATTTTGCGCAATCCCGAAAAGGAGGAGGGCAAACAGGGAAAGCCAGAAAAAATGACTGAGCGCAAAAATAAGCAGCGAAGCGGTCCAGACAAAAAGCGAAGAGAGCAGCAGCACTCCTTTCTGTCGAACATCCCCCAGAGAAGCAACACCCAGTGCCCCAAGTATCGTCCCTAAACCTGCGGCAGAGAATAATAGTCCGAGCTGGGCCGCATTCAAATGCAGAATCTGGATACCGAAGATAGGCAGAATAAGGGTATTTGAGGGACCAAAGAAGAGTAGCGCTCCATATCCTGAAAGCACCCAGGGCAACGCTGCATCTCTTCTGACTGTACCAAGAGAGGCTCGAATTGATGCGAGGAGCGGTCCTCGTTTAGCGGTACTCTCTTCCGCTGTCTCTTTTGGTAATTGTAGTAGGTAGAGGACAAACAACACACCTAGAAAACTGACACCGTTGAGAAAGAAATTCGCTGCATACGGAAGCAAACTATTTTTACTGGCAATTGTGCCGGAGATTTCGATCAATACACCCGCTAGAGTGGGACCGATAAAAGCAGCCCCATTGAAGACTGTGGATTGTAATGAAATTGCATTCATCAGATCTTCACGCGGTACAAGGGTCGGGATAAGGGAAGATCGTGCTGGCTGATCGAAGCTGAGCACTGTCCCCGAACAGAATGCAAGCAGCACAATCATCCAAACCTGGACGACACCAGTGATTGTGATGGCTCCTAGTATGAATGCCAGGATCATCGAAAGACTCTGCGTAATGAGCAAGAAACGCCGTTTATCGCTCTGATCGGCAATGCTTCCCCCAATAAATGCAAATAGAAAAAAGGATGCTGCCTGCGCTAATGAGACTATACCCAGCGCAATCGGTGAGTTATGCGTAATTTTGAGAACCAACAGACTCTGGCTCACAATTTGCAGCCATGTACCAATAGACGAAACAACCAGGCTGATCCATAAAAGCCGAAAATTGCGATAACGTAAAGCACGAAATGTCTGTAAGCCCTTTTTAGTAGAAGATTTTTCTGGTGTTGATGCGCTAGGAATTGTGGACATCTGTTGCCAATCCTTTTTTCTTATTGATGTATATGTTTGCGAGGGATTCTGTGGTGACTGAGCATACACTCTTTGCTATATTGGAACTATTATCTCAAATGATGCCTTGAAATGCAAATGTAGGTAGTCCCCTGACCACTTTCATTTGTAGGAGAGAGAGACTCTCGTAGGGCAGATCGGCTTGGCCGTCTCCTTCTCGAAGAGAGAGACTCTCGTAGGGCAGACGGCTTGCCCGTCTCCTTCTCGAAGAGAGAGACTCTCGTAGGGCAGAGCGGCTAGACCGTCTCCTCCCGCCGAGCGATCTCTCGTAGGGCAGAGCGGCTAGGCCGTCTCCTTCTCGCTTACCGCCTTCCCGCTGTTCAATCAGAACGGTTAGGGTAGTAGCCTTTGTTTATCTTCTATTGAAATATCTCACCGCTAGTTTGCTTAGAGCCTGAAAAAAAGAAGATCACTGTGATAGCGATCTCCTTTTTCGGACCTCTAAAAAATATCTTTTGAACCTTATCTTGTAATTATACGCAAAAATGTAGAAGGACGCACTCCTAAAAACAGCCTAATGAGATTCACTATTTTGCATCTGGGAGAATCTCCCATTCTCTAGCGTGTACCATCCTGGAAGCGTATACATAATATTTTTTTTCGTAGTATAAAGTTTGAGACGATAGAGCGCAAGGTGATCAGGTTGCGCATTTATATATCCAACGCGACGAGCAATTCCACACACCGTTTCTGGTGTAGCCTACCGCCGCAAAAGGAATTTTTGCAAAAGACTTCTTTCTGACAGCAGATTCCCATTTCAGCGAAATAGCCGGAAAATAATGGTTCTCGGTCTGAATGGCATCTTCTACATTGGGCATGTCTTTTCCTCTTTCTTTCTAGATGTTGTCAAAATCACTAAGTTGACAAAGTTGGAAAGAACGATCAGGAAATCCGTTTTCGCCAGGGACAATCCATATCGTCGTTTTTTGCTTGGTCTTGGCGTGGTTAAGCTCCTTTGCATGGCTAGCTTTTTCTCATTTTTGGAGAAGATCACTCTCTATAAGAGGAATGGTGAACCAGGCTTCTTATATGTTCTTAGTTTAACATAGAAAAAGTTGGAAGTCTAACTCAGCATTGAAGAAATCTAGAGAATTCTAGTCTTTGAGATATGCTGAAAGAAGCCGATTTACTAGCAAATCGGCTTCTGCCATTCGCTTCCAGAAAACTTTCTCCTCTATTGAGAGAGTTCAGACGGCAGATTTGATAGGGAAAAACACATCAATCGCTGATTGTTCATACGGTTGGAACTGCTGTACCGGCGTTAGCCCTTCTTTAAGGAAGCCTATGAGTACCTGGGTGGTCTCTTTTTCTAAAGACGGGAAGGCTTCGATGCGCTCTTCCAGAAGTGTCGCACTGCGCATGTAGCTACGGGTTAGATACGTAATGTCATACGCATAATCGGGGATCGCCTGGCGGAAGATTTGTAGTGCTGTATGGAGATAAACGTTTACTCGCTGATAACTCTCACTGGCATATTCCTCAGAACTTGCCGCTCTCCCAATTTCTTCTGCTATTTCACCTGCTGCAAAAAAAACTTCTGCGAGTAACCCTGGCTGCCAGCGTTCTTGCATTTCCAGGAGGGACAACTTTGGCAAAGGTGGTAATGCCGGTATATGAGAGCTGAGATTGGTGAGGGAGAGTGACATTGCATCGTTCACTATTTTCCAGGAGAACTCAGGCTGTGCTAGAGATTCTAAAACCATCTGGCAAAGATATGTTGCAAATGAGCGTTCTCGTATTGCTGTATCGGCAAAGCCTGTGATACGTGCAATGGTTGCCCGCAGGGTGGCAATACGAATTCGATAAGCCAGTGCTGTATAGATAATTCCTTGTATCTCTTCGGCTGGACTACTTGAGGATGGGTGTTTGTCTTGCTGATTGAGCAAAACCTGGCGGCATTGATTTTCCGCATCATCTATTTGGGCGGTTCCATAAATTATGGGCGGCTTTTTTGTCTGTTTACTTGTCTCTAGCGCTTTCTGCTTCCGAAAAAGGCAGTGATCCAGTACTACCATTGTATAGATCAGTCGCATTCTCGCTTCCTCAAGTTGTTCGCTTCCAACCTGATAGAGGGTCCTGCTCTGGAGAAGGAAGCTTATGGCTTTCTGAAACCTCTGTTCCTGCTCTTCACTGCTGAGCGTTTCGCTCTTGTTTTCTCTGTCCAGTCTCCCCTGGTAAATGGAGGCGTAGATACAATAACCAAGTCCCCCATAGAGACTACCTGCTATCTGGATATTATCCGTAGGCCGCAGATATTGACGCGCTTTTTCATAGTGCTGATATGCAGCGTTATGTAATCCCAGTGCTCGATAGGTATCTCCACAATGGGCTTCAACACTCAACAATAAGGCTGGGAAAACATTCTCGGTCATTTGTTCGTACAATAGCTGTAGGGCGCGTTGATAATAGCTTAGGGAAATGTGATACAGGTGCATTTGAAAGTATGTGTTGCCTAAGGTATCAAGAATTGCTGGCCGATGTTTTATCGTGGCTACAACTAGTGCCTGCTCAAAAGCAGCCACTGCTGCTGCGTACTCTCTCTTTTTCTCCGCTATGAGTCCCTGCAAGAAGAAGTAGCGTACTTGTGTTGAAGAGGGAAGTTCTGCCAATACCTCATGCGAGAGCGCTGGAAGCATCTTCATACTTGTGAAGAAACTATAAGAGAGCTCTGTCCCATCCAGCATCATATCCAAAAGATCAACGATCTCTTTGTATTCTTGATGTAGGATGGCATGTTGTGAAGATTCGGCGATGGAAAGTGATACTATCTGTTTGTTCTGTTCATCTTTTTGTGCAAGTTGTTCAAAGGTATCGATAGGTTGTTCAAATTGCTCGGCGAAAAAACGCAGTGCTTCTGATGAAGGGAGAATAGTTCCTCGTTCAACTGCGCTGACATATGATTTTGAGAAGCGATTTTCTCCCAACTCACTCTGCGTCAAACTTCGTTGACGGCGAAGTTGGCGAATATATGACCCAATTGACTGTTGCACGTCCCATTCCTTCCTCGCCCTATTCGATGCTATCCTATTACCTATGACACGTAGCTCTCTCCTCCAGATCAGATAGTATTCTTTTGCCTTGCCAAACTCCTCTGTATTCTGTTATGGGATATTTCTTATTGTAACGTATTTGGTCAAGTGTATAGGGATTTCTTTACACTTCTTTACACTTCTAGACACTGTTCTATTTCATCAAGCATTGCTGCTAATTCCAGTGCTCGCGGACTATTCAATCTGTTTGCTCGACGGGTGGCGATTTTGAAGATCAATGCTGCCTCATACAGCTTCGCTCGCTCTAGAATATGTTGTCCACTCTCTTGCTCAAGTCCCTGTGCAAGCATCGCCTGGAGATAGGCATCTCGGAAGACGGTTGCTGCCTGCTCAAACCAGTCTCTCATACCTGCGTTGTGATACCATAACCCGCTTGGTCGCAGATAGGCGAGAAAGTAACCAACATCCAACGCCGGATCTGCAAGACAGAAGCCATCAAAGTCGACAACAAAGACCTTGTGGCTATGAAAGAGAAGCTGACTTGCTTTGAATCCACCGTGTGCAGAGCGATAGCGATCTGGTTCAAGATTGCTAAGCCGTGTGGCAAGTTGTTCCACGTCTGCTTGCACCCGCTCTGCCTGCGCCCTATTGCGACTGGCGATTAATGCAGCTCGCTCACGGGCGCGTTTGGCCTCTTTTGCCCCACTGCGGGGAGTGCTGCTCTCTGGTACTACCTGGCTGGTATGGAGCCGCGCTAATGCTTCCCCTGTTAATACTAGTTCTTCTTTTGGAATGACGATTTGGAGAATGCTTCCGCCTTTTCCCCGCTCTATCTGTGGTTGAAGGGCCCGGTTGCCTGTACGCAAATTTGCCCAGGAACCCTCTGCTGTCTGCTCTCTATCTGGTTGGACTGCCTCATTCAACGTCAGTCCCAACTGCTGGATCTGTCCAATCGGGCGCGGTAGCAAAGGTGTACGGTCTGCTTGCGCCTGTTCGTTATAAAGTTGTTGTTGTAGTCCCTGAACCGCATCTGCCTGGCGAGGGTCGGCATAGACCTTGCCAAAGATGGTCAATGTCTGCTGTTTATGCTGCTGCGGTTGTTCAAGCTGAAGGCGATAGCGTATCACGCAACGGCTGGCTGGTTTATATCGTACAGGTTCGGCCTCTGCCGCAATGAGTTGCCATTCTGCATCCTGGAGTTGTACCCGTGCCGCATCTTGTAGGGCCAGAAAAAGTTGACTCTGGGGATGGGTATCACAGCTCGCCGCCAGGGCTGGGAGATTGGCGTCGGCGGGAAATTTCTGGACCGCCAGATCTACCTCTGGCAAATGTAGGACCCCGGATGGGAGTAGTTTGAGCGTTGTTTGTTGGATCTGCTCTAGTGTGAATTGAATCTTGGCACCTTGCAGCGCAGATTCTCCCAGCGTTAGGCTGACTGCGTGATTTGGATCATTGCTCTGTTTCTTTTTCCCGCCGCCAAGTTCATCAACATGATAGATGACAGCCAATCCCCGCCCCGGCTTGCGCCGCAAATAGCGTACAAATAGTCCTAATGGCTTTTCTTCTGCCTCTGCCAGAAGTGGACGTTGTACTGATGCGAAAAGCTGGATGAGCAGATTTGGCAGGTCGAGAATCGAGAGCGTTCCTGTTGTTGGTTCTGATTGGATATTTCTCAATGTGTGCCCTGCCTTTCTCTTCCCATCTGTTCTACCAGCTCAACGAGCGCATCATCTGCCCCCGCAACACCACGGAAACCGGGGAATGAGTTTACATCAACGATAACAGGACCTGTCGCGGTCTGAAGCAGGTCAACTCCATAGAGACGAAGGTCGAAGACCTGGCCGATCTTCCTGGTGATCTGTGCCCACTCTGCTGGCAGCTCGTTTTCTGTCAGAGGAAAGTCTTGCTTAGATGCGTTTGCTTCAAGTGGCGTCCTCCGCCGGGCTGCGAATATCTTCTGGTCAATTACCCAAAGCTTGATATCCCAGCCGTCGCTGACGGTAAATGTTTGTAGAATAACCGGCTCCTTGCTCCATTGGGAAGCAAGCGCTTCAAGTTCGACCCGCTGGTTTATCTTCTCAACAAGGTCACCTCGATGGCTGTAATGACTTTTGATGATGAAAGGAAAGCTCAATTGTTCCAGTTTCTCTGGTTGCGCTAAAAGCAGACCCAGACTGGCAAAATAACTCGTCTCCGGCCAGGGCAGATCAGCTTCTTTCATGCGCTGACTCATGAGCATACGATCCTGACAGGCAAGCGATGCCGTCCAGCTATTGACAACAAGTCACTCCCTGCTGCTCTAGGAAATGCGCCAGTTCGAGCGCTTGCGGCGCATGTGATTTCAGCAGGTAAAGGTCGGCCAATGCTTGTCTCTGCTCCTGGGCGATGGCTTGCTTTCCCGTAAGTGTGCGCACATCCGATAGCCTGACGTTGTGCCTCTTTGCAAGCTTTTGTAAGGCTACTGCAATGACGGGATGCTGTGGTGTCTCCGGATTGTCCATGATCAGACAGATCTGCATAGCTTTTTGCTCCTACTTTTAATGACTCAGAGATGCCCCTGCCGACTGTAAAGATGTCTTAGGCTGTTCTTCTTGCGCAATACGTATCGCTTTCTCTCGGTATGCCATGCGCCGACGCGTGTTGCGCTCTTCACGAGATAGACGTTGGATCTCTGCTCTTTTGGCGGCATGCAGTATATATTCTGCTACCCGTATCACTGCGCGTGGCACTCTTCCGTAGCTAGGAAAATCGTTGATATCTAGCACGGATAGCCCTTGAGGGGTTTCGACGACATCCAGTCCATAGATGTCCAGGCCAAAATCCTCCCTACATCCAGTGAGAGCTTGCGGAGCTGTGGACTGAGCGGAATGAAGCTTTCTACTACCTCTCCATGTAATGGCGACGTTTTTGCTATGGCTGCGTAGACCTCACGCCCGGTGACATAAACTTTGATATCAAAGCCTGCATTTTCTGCATAGCGCTGCGCCAGGAAAAAACTGTCGTTTGCTTCGGCAATCTCTAATGCTTCCAGGTCAGCCGGATTGTTAATGCGATAGATTCCTTTACACGAACTGCCATTACTTGGTTTTACTACTAATGGATACTGATCTTCTGGAATCTGCTTGAGCAGGCGCGGATGGGCTACAAAGTAGGTTGGCGGAATTGGCAGGCCATGCGCACGCGCATAGGCGGCAGCCACTGCTTTATCCCGTACTAGACGAATCGCTCGTGGATTGTTGATCGTGGGCAGCCCTACCGCTTCAGCTGCCTCCAGAATACTTAGCCCTGGCCCGTCTGCTACTGTTTTGAGCACATATGCGTCGTAGCCCTGCTCTGCCATATTCGACAAACAGGTGACTGTGTCCTGAGGCTCAAGCAGATCAACAGTATGACCCCACTGGAGCAATTGATCGACGACTACCATAGGCATAGGATCGTTACGATATACTTCTTCAATAATAAAACAGAAGCGCATCTACCTTTTCCCCCCATAGAGAAGATAACGATACCCGTTATCTTGTGTGTTTGCACTGTACCTGGAATTCCTTTTCCTGACTGTGTATTGCTTTATTTTCAACATATATAAAGTCCTTTTGACGATATTGCAAGGATGCATGGAAGAACTATAGCATATTTCTATAAAACAGAAAAGCGATTTACAAGCAACAACAGGGGCTTGTAAATCGCTTTTCTTTCAGAGCTCCCCTTTTTCATGACACTACCAGCGTAGGAATGGCTCTTCTAAAACTCGTAGAGCTCGTCTCTATCTTAGCTGTCTTTATCTCCCCACTGGTGAAACATGCGGGTAAACCAGGAAAATCTTGATGAAGAGACCCGCAGCGGTACTGCTGTTGCCCCTACAGAAGAGAGTGTCTCACTGTTTTGTTTTACAAACGGGGCCGCATGACGGCCTTGTCCAGATACCGCTAACCCATTTTCGCTTTTGAGTGATCCTGTGATTTGTTTCTCTTCATCAAGTGCATTGATTGGATAGGTGGCAGATTGTATTGTGTTTACGGTCTCTACCGGTCTCCCTTTCTCTCCCTTCTCCTCATTGCTCACTGGCTCATAAGGATTCGGCAGATCCGCAGGGGATAAGTTGCCGCCAATTATTGGCTCCTGCTTCATAATCTGATCACGTCGCATTGGTTGCGTCTCCTGCTTTTCTAATGCAAGACGATTGTCAACCTCAGCCAGTAAACGGTTAATCTCCGGGCGCAGAGCTCGGTTACTCTCTGGTATGCGCGACCATTGCGCTAATGCGGCTGGATAATAACCCGCTCGGTAACAGTAAAGCCCCAGCATGGAACGGGCGTCAAAGATATTGATCCGCTGCCAGAGCGAGGCATCCTCTGCTGGCGTCTCAATGACATCTTCACTCGCTTCGATCATCTCTACCATATGGTAGAGACGCACTCCCATGATCCGAAATGGATAACCATAATATAATGCTAGTCGCTGTCTACGTACTCGCTCAGCCGGATGCTTGCCAATAAAGTAGCTTTTGGTCCAGGAGCCGCTGGACCAGATGATGACAAAGACAATCAGCACAAGGATACGTCCCAGATAGCGCTCCCAGGTAAATGGGGCCAGACTCACCATGACGCCAAGTAGCGAAAAAACTGCCCCCAATGCCCACGCTCCATAGACCAGCCGACGACGATCCCAACCGAGCAGATCAAAATGATGATGTAATGGCGTTGCTAAAAATGGGAGCGGAAATTCGGTATGAGGGACTGTTTCATCTGTGTTGACGAAGCGTAGTACTTGTAAATGTTTGCGGAAGAAACGCGTCATAATCCTGGCTGAGATGAGCGCCGATGCTCCTTCCAGGACAAATGCTCCGCCGATCATGAGGAGCAGGAGCTCGTTGCGCGAGAAAATCGCAATCATTGCCAGCATACCACCCAATCCCAATGCCCCACTATCCCCCATGATAATCGAGGAGCGCCGTTTCGCAGTGCCTCGCCTTGCTGCCCACGAGGAAGGCCAGTTGCGCGGTAGATAGCCTAACACGGCTCCAGCACACAGGAGCGATAGCACTTCCAGGACGATTCCACCCGGATGGCCGATATCTATGATACCCGTGACGACAATACCTAGCGCCAGGGCGGTGCTAAATACTAATCCACCTGCCAGACCATCCAGACCATCGCTGAAGTCAACCGAGAGTGAAGTAAAGGCTCCTGTACAACTGGTAAGTGCCATGAGGAAGATTAACCAGAGATAGTTGACGACTTGCGACGGAAAAATACTACAGCTTACAATCGTTTTATTGACTTCTTTTGTACAAAATATGGCATTGAGTATCGGTAGATCTTTCCAGAAGCTATACGGTTCCTGACCACTACTGGGCAGTAGAAAAAAATAGAGGGCCGCAGTAATCATTCCCACCAACAACACACCGGTAAATTTTGTTCGTTCTGCAATTCCCTTGTTGATGTAGACTTTGTTCCAGTCATCTACAAAGCCAATAAGTGTGTACCCTACCCCCGCCCCAAGTCCCAGAAAGAGTAATGTCAATTGATAGGCGTTAAATTCGAGTAGATAGGCTGCAAGCATACCAGCAATGACAATCGCTAAAATCATTGCTGGCCCTCCTACAAGAGGGAGTTCCATCGTTTTGATTTCACGCCCCCCCGCAGGAAGATCTGGACGATGGGTTCCCGGTTTATGTTCGCCACTGCGAAACTTTGGGAAAAGTGTTTTTGCAATGCCACAGAGGAGCAGGCTCAAAGCTGCACATGCCACAAAAATAAGCAATAGCCACAATGGAACCAGCTGCGGATGAGTAGTTAGAATCATATAAACTCCCGATATGTTATGATGGTTGCTACACCTCAACATCTTCTAGAAACGCGCTTTTTTATACATGATAACAGATATGTGCTATATTCGCCTTTGTAATTCTTCTCGTGCTACCCGGCGGTCATCCCACGGGCGCTTTTCTCTTCCAATAAGTATACTTTGTTCATGCCCCTTGCCCGCCAGAAGTACGGTGTCTCCTGCTTGAGCCCGCTGGAATGCCGCTGCAATGGCCTCGGTTCGATCCGCAATACATAGAAAATCTTTCCCTGCCTGCTTCCCTGTCTTTTCGGCCCCTAGTGCAATGTCTCGTAAAATCTGTTCACGATCTTCTTCTCGCGGGTCTTCATCTGTAATAACGAAAAAATCTGCCTTCAGGGCTGCAATCTGTCCCATAATAGGACGTTTCTGCAAATCTCGCTCACCAGCAGAACCGAATACTACAAGCAATTTCCCTGGCGTAATTGCTCGCAAGGTTGCCAGGACTTTCTCTAGACTGTCCGGAGTATGGGCATAATCGACAATGACGGTGAAGGATTGTCCTTCATCAATTCGCTCCATTCGCCCGGTAACCCCTTGTATGTGTGCCAATCCTTCGACAATTTTCGTGAGAGAGACTCCCTGACTGTACGCTGTCGCTAATGCGGCCAGACAATTGCTAATATTAAAACGTCCCACGAGCTGAGTTTCGACGGTGCATTCTGCATCCGGTAAGATGACACGGAAGCGTGTGTGAGTGGCCTGGAGATCTATGTCAACTGCGCGTATCGCCGCTGCTGTCTCAATCCCATAGTCAAGAATGGGAACTCGACAGTAAGGTTTTAAGACTTCGTAGCTCACGTCATCACGATTTAATATCGCAATAGGACGGCGCGTAAGCGCTTTTTCTCGCGTGGGATCGAGCATTTCAAAGAGACGGGCTTTTGCTCGCCTGTAGGCTTCAATGGTTTTATGGAAATCAAGATGCTCATGGGTAATATTTGTGATGACACCGATATCAAATTCACAGCCATAGACTTTCTTCAGCTCCAGACCATGTGATGTTGTTTCAATAATGGCATGCGTTACTTGTTCATCACAGAGACGGCGTAGGAATTGTTGAATCTCCAGCGCCTCTAGTGTACTCTGACGTGTTGTATTGTCCCACGCTGTCCCACGTATTTTGAAATTTGCTGTGGTCATTAAACCGGTAGCAATGCCCGCAGTCTCAAATAAGGTGCTAATGAGATTACTCGTTGTTGTTTTGCCATCGGTGCCTGTGACGCCAATTGTGCAGAGCTGGTGCGATGGGTAGCCATAAAATGCATTCGCCAGATTTGCCTGCGCTATGCGTACATCGGGGACCACGAGATAGGGAAGTGGTGCCTCTTGTGGCTCTGTGATCTGCTCCCCTATCGCGAGCAGCGCTCCCCTCTGGGCCGCATCGCTGAGAAAACGCCGCCCATCCGTGTGGGTCCCAGGAACGGCGATAAAGAGGCTGCCTGGTGAAACTGTCCGCGAGTCATAAGCCAGCTGGGTAATCTCGGTCTCTGGTGCCAGGGTGGCTATTTTCTGCTCCGGTGCTTGCTCCAGAGCATTCAATAAACGCTGTAATTGCATTCTGTCTATCCATTATCTGAACTACGGACATCCGGAGAAACCGTAAATCAGGAACTAGCTAATAATAGATTGTGCGGGTCCGATGATATGGACGCATATGGGCCGAGTTTTGCCCCTCTATCCAGAGCAGTTGATCAATCTCAAGCGCATTTTGTTGGTAACCATCTTGTTGCATTGCCTGCCGCAGCAGCTCACATGCCCAGATCGTCGCTGCCCGGATCTCTATCTCTTCTTCACTACCTGCCGGTAAAAGCTCTTGTCGATCAATGCGTTCTGCCAGCGCAGGTTCATATTCTAGAATATTATACTGACGCAGGACCTGGGGCAGTTTGTAGTCGGCAAAAGCGGTGAGCTGCTCAAGCTGGCTGAATGCTCCCCACTGCTTGCCCTGAAATGAGCCTACGATATCTGCAACACAGATCTGTGCCCGCTTGAAAAAAAAGATTTCCTGCTGACGATAGCGCGTCTGATCACGAAATGAGGGAAAGCTTTCAACGAGAAGCTGGACTAGTTTAACGGCGTTTCTCTCTGCTTGCTCAATGGCATGGGAGAACTGTCCATCAAATCGCTCTAGAAGGACCTGTCCGACCTCTCGTGCATTTTTTACCCGCTCTGCCAGCAGCGGGATACTTCCACTTCCACGGAAGATGGTCTCTACTGCCTCTTCGCTTATTGTGCTCAGATAGTTCGCATCCGCGAGGGGGATACCCTCTTGTATGGCCCGTGTCAGCGCTGCCGCTTCCGCCCAGTAACCGTTGAGTTGCTTGCCTTCGTAGTCAATGGTCCAACGTGGCTCTCCTGGCTCCCCCCAGAAACAAAAGTTGAGGGCATCCAGCAGTAAGAGCCAGTTGAGCGTTTTCTCTGTACCATCATGAAAGTGATACTGATCGTACCAGGGCATTGCTACTGTTCTACTGCTGCCCTCTTTCGCTCTCTGTGTCCACCTGGCCGCAAGCTGAAGAAGCTGTTCCTGGTTGATCCAGACATGCTCCCCCTCTATCAGAACCATTCGTGTGCTTCCTAAGATGCATAGTGGATCAGGAGTGAGGAGAGGGTATTGCTCCTCGATATTCGGCTCGCCAGAAATATCCGCCATGTTTTTCCTTTCGTCGTAGTCTCTTCGCGATTGTACAAAGATTACGCTCATTCGTCAATCATTCATCTGCTGTTGTACACATTGGTACCCAACTTCCTGGATCACTGCGTCATTTTTCTGAACGCATATCCTGGATATATGCAGAGTATGTAAAAGTTGTAGCAGGAGATAAAAGAGTATGACTACAATGCGCCGCTCACTTGGCAGTATTACGCCTCGTCAATTAGAAGTATTGTCCTACCTCTCTCGACAGGAACAGTGGTCAGTTGGTGAAGTTGCCTCTACGTTAGGGGTAAGTTCGGCTGCTGCAACAAAGGCGATTGCTCGTCTGGAGCGCAAAGGACTGGTAACACGGACTGTTGATATACTTGATCGCCGCTGTGTCAATGTGCAGATCACTCGTGCTGGTAGTGAGGCTGTGAAACACATGTCGCAGGTATAAAGAAGATGCGCAAGCACTTCATCTCCTTTATGGAAAAAAGTTGGGCTTGCGCGTATCTCTTATCTTGACTTCTCTGCCCAATAAAACGGTATACATGTGTCGTCGTTGTTTGTAAGACATTAAGAGGCCTCTGATCGTACATAGCCCCGTTCCTTTGCGTACTCCCAGAGGGACTTTTGTAACTGGCGACGGGCCCGCGAGATACGGCTCATTACTGTGCCAATCGGGATCTGGAGCGCCTCGGCAATCTCTTTATAAGAGAGCCCCTCTATATCGGCCAGTACTACTGCCATACGGAAGTTATAGGGAAGATCGTTTAATGCTTTATAGACATCTTCATCGAGATATTTATTCAATACCTCCTCTTCCGCTCCCTGCGAAAGTTCTTGCCCGCTGAGATCGCGAATCTGGTTATACAGGTAGAACTCTTCGCCTTCAGGCAACGATGTGGGGGTTGGATGGCTGCCTAAACGACGATAGCGATTGATTGCTGAGGTGTTCAGGATACGAAAAAGCCATGCTCGTAAGTTGGTCCCCGGTTGATAGGTATGCGCAAAACGAAATGCTTTGAGCATTGTCTCTTGTACCAGGTCTTCAGCCTCCTGGGGATTATTCGTGAGCCGCAGGGCCGTACGATAAAGACTATCAAGTTGCGCCAATACCCCGGCCTCGAAATCCTCGGTGGGACTCTCTATAGGTGAAGATGGCGAGTTTTTTGTCTGCTGTTCCTCCTCCTCTAACTCTGTCTCTTGAGATGTCTCTTCCAACGGTGCCTGCTGAGCATCAACCGCTGGCATAGACGTTTGTTCAAAACTTGACTGTTCCGGCATTCAAAACTCCTTAACCAAGACACCCCCTTTGGATGCCTCTACTTTCCTTTATGAAAGTACTATCTCTTAGTATATCCCAACAGGACAGGGAATGAAAGTCCCCCCGATTATGTTAGAATAAACAGATAGAGTGGCGAGCTAATTCATAGGCGAGCTAATGTAGGAGAAGGTTTTTATGAAATGTCTAGATTGTGTCGAGACTACCGCTCGTCTTCATCTGTATATTGATCGGGAACTCAACGTTGAGGAGATTGAGATCGTTCAACAACATTTACAAGGTTGCCCGCGCTGTGAATGTCGCTTTCATTTCGATTTACATATAAAGCGCCTTATTCATGAACGTTGTACGATCCAGTCTGCTCCTGAGCACTTACGCCAGGCTGTTCTACAATTGGCCCATTCCCCCATTGGAACACCTGTGTATATCGATCCCGAAATCGAGATGGAGATCCGCGCTGATCTTGAGGGCTAGGAATACATTATCTGGCGGATAGTAAGTACTTCACGAACTATTCGCATGGACAATAGTATTTTGATCTGTACTAGAAGAAGCATCTCTAGTATTGCAAAGACGATGGCCAGAGCAAATAAGGGTATGATCTCCCGCTAAGAGGTGAATGTTTCCAGACGTTTGCCTACTACGCTAACGACGATCAGGTTGACGCTATCTATGGCACTGAGTAGCCCTGCTGTGCTAAGTAATGCCAGCCGTTCAAGGGCTATTCCTGCTTCTTCTTTACGAAAAAATTGTGCCGACGTTGAAATACTGATTTAAATAACTCAGTAGATTAAAAAAGATCAGTAGTCCGACGATAATCATCACTATGCCTGTGCCGATCTCGATTTTTCCAAGATGGGGCTTGAGCCATTTGAGGAGACGACTGACCTGGTTGAGCCCTAACCCCAGTAACAGAAAGGGAACACCCAATCCTATTGAGTAGAAAAGGAGTAATATTACACCCGAACGCAACGTCGCAGCATTCGCGGCCAGGACGAGAATCGTTCCTAGAATTGGCCCCATACAAGGTGTCCAGGCAAAACCAAAGATGATGCCAATTAACAGCGAGGCTGGATAACCGGGCCGTGATGGCTGGAAACTAAAACGCTTCTGCGCATACAAAAAAGGGAGCTTGAGAATTCCAGCGACATGTAATCCAATAAGAATGAGTAGGACTCCTCCAATCTGCCGTAGCAGGAACTGGTTGGCCTTGAGGATACTACCCAATGAACTGGCTGTCGCCCCCAGCGCGACAAAGGCGAAGGTAAATCCGATTACAAATGTTGCTGCGTGGAGAAAGGTTACGAGTCGCGTCCCCTGGTCTCTTGTACCATCCGCCTGGTAAACACTTTGTCCCACTAGCTGTGCCAGGTAGATAGGCACAAGTGGCAGCACGCAAGGTGAGAGAAAAGAGGCCAGCCCGGCTAGAAAAGCCAGCCCCAGACCAAATTGTGACGAACCCATAAAGATTTTTTTCTCCTATTACGCTACCTATTTTTTTCTCTTATAGTATAGGCCTTCATTCTGCACTGTGCAATATTGCCCGCTCTGCCTTACCTGTTTTCTGACTTTCTGCCAGCTTTTTAGGACTACCTGCGCCGCCTGGCTGAGATGCTGGCTGCTGTATCCGATAAGACGTGGATTATTAAAGCTCGCCAACTCTTGAATAATATAGCGAATAATACTATCTTCTTCTGTCATGAGCTGGGAAAGTGCATTGAGTGCGGTCTCTGCAACATATTCATCACTGTCCAGTAGCGTATGGATGAGGCTGGGAATGGCCCAACGTGCTCCTATTTGCCCACAAATAAAGGCGACGCAGGCCCTTACTCCGTTGTCCGGATCATGCAGCAGTACGTCTAGAAGACGGCTGTGGAAATCGCTCACGTTTGCAATTTGTGGCTCAAATATGCTTAATAGCTCAATTGCTCTCTGCCTGACCCAGGCGCTATTACTGTCAAGAAGTTTTACTACTTCGCCGTCAAGAATGATTGCCTGACATATCTCCTGCCAGACCTGCTTTCGGCGCTGTGCGCGTGCCTGCCAGAGTAGGTGCGCCAGACAATCAAGGACGGTAATCTGTATTTCTTCTTGCGTCTGCTGCAAAGCCTTGAAGAGCCAGCGCATGACGATTGCACATGTCTTTGTCTGAAGCACACCCGGTAGCAATCTCAAGCTTTCTATCGCTTCAAGCTGCCTCCCCTGCTCATTATAAAGAATATGTGTGCCCAGGACTGCTAGGACAAAATTTCCTCCACATGCCGCCAGTGTACTATATGCCTGCCGCCTCACTTCTCGAATTTCACTTTGTAATAATGGAATTATGTAGGTCGGGAGAGCAAGATGCCGCATTTTTCGGCGCAGATCCTCGCGCTTCGCCATTTCTTCAAGGGCTGCCAGTACGTTGATCTGGAGCTGCGTCTGGGGCTGCCAGAGGAGGTCTATAATGATTGCTAGCAGGCCAGGTTGTGCTACTCTGCTTAATGCATGTGCTGCATGAGTCGCAACCTCTCCATTAGCATCTTGTAACGCAGCAAGAAGATGACCTGTAACTCGTGTGCGTTCCTCTGTAGAAAGGTTGTATGGTAGTTCGGTTGCCAGTATGAATAAGGCCGCTTTTCGCGTCTCTTCAGGCAAATGTGGCTGGAGAAGTTGGATAAGTGGTTCCAGTCCACTGTGCTCACCACTCGCTAGTAAGGCATAAGAGACGCTCAAACGGATAGAATCGTCTTCGTGCTCCTGATAGTGCCGCCGCAGGACAATGAGCGTCTCCTCGCTTAATGGTTTTTGACTCGCCAGATTGGCTAATGCTATTGCTGCCGCATAGCGTGCGGCTGCCCAGGGCAGCTCAAGTCCTTTTCGCAAAAGCCCCTCATGCTCCATCGCGCCCTCGATGATACTGATCCAGAGCACCGGCCCCGCCGGCTGCTTTAGCCCCGGATAGTGAAGCAGGTCGTTTAATCCTAAAGAGAACTTTTTGCAGAAATGTAGGAGAAGATGGCTACAATGCTCGTACTGAGGAGGCCACCAGGGCCACGCTGGCGTTGTAATTTCAGGATAACTGCTCAAGGCTGTGAGAATAAATAACAGGGTTTCTGGACCCTGCCGGGCCAGGCGTCTCCTGGCGCGAATACGCATATGATAGGATGTTTCTGGGCCAAGTAAAAGCACCAGGGCGGTCTGCATCTGTTCCTGGTGGCGCTGTTGCTTCTGGCCGTTTCCTGTTTGTGTATTTTCTGACTGGTACAGTGGTTGTTCCTACCTGTAGTTTTACTACACTTTGATTTGCTTTCTCCGCACTGCATATGTCAGAGATCACCTCGCTTTTCGCAAAAGGTGTTCTTGATCTGACACTATCCTGGAAGAAATACCCTTTGTTTTAGTTATATCTTGTGCACCAAATGAGACTCACTTTCGCTTTTCTTTTGGCTGAGACGATTGGTGCCAGGCTCTCCTTTCTTAAAGATAGCATATCCCCCTCTTTCTGCTGACGATTGGTCGTAGCGCTTCACTTTCTTCTGGTGAACTGCCGGAAGGTGGCCCAGAATCCTCGCTTTTTTTGCATACTTGCAAGGGGCACTGTTTTGATCTCCTCTGGTAAGAGTTCTTTCTTCTTGTTGACTACGAGGAGGAGGGGCTCCGTCCCTTGTTCGCTTTTGTGAAGGTCTTTGTCGTCAATCGGCTTTTTTCCTGGCAGGTTCTTTTGTTGCTCAATGCCGCCAGTCTGTTGCCCAACTGGCATGTCCAGATAACGCGGCTTCTGGGATGCTGGCCGCTTGGGTGGCTGGATCGGTGTATAGAGACGGAGCTCTTGTTGCCCTCCCGTTTTCCCAGATTCGACCTGGCGCTGTACGTATATGTCGGGGTGAGGCAGGTCTAGACGGCGCAACTCACGGGCCATGTCCTCTGCTTGCATATAGCGCTGTTCGCGGTCCAGAGATAAGGCTGTCAGTATGATCTGTTCCAACTCAGTTGCGATCTGGGGGTTATAATAACTGGGTGGCCGAGGATTCCCTCGCACGATGTTCTGGGTTAACTCTGGCATGCTCCGCCCTTGAAATGGCCGTTGCCCACTGACCATCTCGTAGAGGACAACCCCAAGCGCATAGATGTCGCTGCGGTTGTCCAGTGCATTTCCCCAGATCTGCTCCGGTGAGGCGTAATAGATGCTCCCAACGAGCGTCCTGGTGACGGTGATCTGTTGCAGTCCTGTTGCCCGCGCCAGACCAAAATCCATGACTTTGACTTTTCCCCAACGATCTAACATGAGATTCTCTGGCTTGATGTCTCGGTGAATGACATTTCTCTCTATGTATGCCGCATTTAAAGCATCTGCTATCTGCGCCGCATACTCGCTTGCTAGATGTTGCGGTAGCATACCGTCGAGATGCAGTAGGCTTGAAAGCGTTGGCCCCTGGACAAATTCCATCACGAAATAGAGAAACGAGTGCTGCTGCCCTGCATCGTAAATATGAACGATATTTGGATGATTTAATCCTGCTATAATCTGCGCTTCTCGGATGAAGCGGGCTACATACGAGCCATCACGGGCCAGCGCTTTAGGAAGGACTTTTATCGCAACTTCACGCCCAAGTGCAAGCTGTTTCCCACGATAGACCACTCCCATCGAACCATGCCCAACTTCTTCAATCAGCGTATACCCGCCAAGCGTCTTCCCAGCCAGTTCATTCATCCGTGACTCCCAATATATCTGCTCTTTTCTTCAGAACCGCCATCACATGAGGTCGCATGACAGGAAGATGAAGAGTCCTGCCAGATCTGTAAATAGGTATAGATAGTATATCAGATATGCTTCTATAGGATAGGGAGGAATGCGGAAATGGGTTCCATACAGCGAGAAAATAGTACTTCTAGCTGTATGGATCGACTCGATGCTCTTTAAACTGCTCTGCTTAGTCGAGGTAGTCTTTCAGGATACGGCTCGCCTGGGGATGGCGAAGCTTGCGAATGGCCCGTTCTTCGATCTGCCGCACACGCTCCCGCGTCACTTTCAATTTTTTTCCGACCTCTTCTAAGGTGTGATCATGATCGTCCACTAATCCGAAACGCAGTTCGATGACCTGCCGTTCTCGCACGGTGAGCTGCCCCAGCACTTTCCGAATCTCTTCTCGCAATAGCTGTTGATCGGTGATTTCGGTGGGCCCTCTCTCCCTCATGTCTTCTATGATGTCGCCAAGTGTGTTCTCTTCTTCTTCCGAAAGAGGCGCATCTAGCGAGAAGACTTTCTCTGCCCAGATTAAAAGCTCACTTACTCTCTCCGCTGTCATCCCTAGCCTCTGCCCGATGGCTTCGGATGTCGGCTCTCTTCCAAGTTCTTGATACAGTTGCCTGGTGGTACGCTTGACACGCATCACTTCTTCCATAATGTACACTGGCAGCCGGACGACACGCGTGCCCTCCAGGATCGCTCTCGTTATGGCTTGCTTGATCCACCAGGTGGCATAGGTGGAAAAACGAAAGCCTTTCCGATAGTCAAACTTGGTGACCGCGCGGATGAGCCCGATGTTGCCCTCGCCGATCAGGTCTTCGAGAGAGAGGCCCTGCCCAACGTATTTTTTGGCGATGCTTACGACCAGTCGCAGATTTGCCTCTATAAGCTGGTTTCGGGCATCCCTGTCTCCATGCTCAGCATGTTCTGCTAGACGCGATTCGCTTGCAGCAGAGAGCAACGATATACGCGAAATCTCGCGCAGGTAGAGGCGTAAGCTGTCGCTTTGGGCCAGGCTACTGAGATCCGCTTCCTGTACTGCTTCACGTTCGTTGTCTGCCGCTTTATCACGGCTGCGGTCTGCATCAAACATTACATTTCGTTCCAAGTGCTTACTCTCTTCCCCTGCAACAAGTACTTGACACTTCCCAGCTTTCAAGCTGGGAATTCTCTTTCCTCTACCTGGCTTGCTCAACAACAGTCCTGTTCTTGAGTAGTGGTCCGATATCCAGAAGCGTTTTCCCTGGCAACATCTGCCAGGTCCGTTCCTGTATGCCCTACAGTACGGGCAGAAGCATTGTACGATAGTGATCTGTCCGTTAGGAGAGAAAAGCGCCCCGCCTCTACGAGAGGAGAGATGTTACGCTGACTATCGCAATGGGTTTTGCTTGCACAGATACTCTACCAGAAACGAGTGCCACTGTCTAGCGAAAAGCTATTCATCCCCGGTATGAATACACGGACTTTCTGGCCTGCCCTGGTAAGATCAGTTTTATTCCTGATTTATTGTATCATACGTATGAGTGATTGCAAGCTAATTTTCCCTTTGTCTGCCGCGCTGTTTTTTTGTTCTCTGCTTTCTTTTTTCGTCGCTTCTGACTTTTTCTTTAGAACTCTTTCTGCCGATTTTTTCCCTCTGCTCTCCTTTGCTTTTGGGTGGACGAGTTATTCTCTGTAACTTCAAGTATGCTGTAACGTAGATATAGGTGCGCGTTGATATTCGTCAAGGTACTGTTCTCTTTTTATCGGTGAATCTAAGTAAAGGATTGGCCCAGCCATGCCCTTGCCAACAGCTCTTCCGCCAGGTACTGTGGTCGGCGGTCATTATACTATTGGGAATCTGATGAATAGCGGTGGCTTCGGGGCCGTCTATCGCGGCATTGACTCCAGTGAGGGTCAGCGTCCCTGTGCGATAAAAGAGACCTACGATGTGACTCCCGCTGCACGTCGTCGTGCTTTGATGGAGGCGAGCGTTCTTTTTACGATCAGAAGCAAACAGCTCCCGGAGGTCTATGATGCCTTTGAGACGAATGGACGCTTTTATCTGGTGATGCAGTTGATTGAGGGCCAGAATCTTTTGCAGGTGCTCCAGAGCCGTGTCGGAAATGTCCCTCTCGGCGAGCAAGCTCCTTTCCAACTCTCTCAGGGCCCATGCAGTGAGCAGGAGGTGTTGACCTGGCTGCTGCCTATTATGGATGTTCTGCAAGAGCTGCATAGCCGCAATCCACCGATTATGCACCGCGATATTAAACCCGGCAATATTATTTTGACGCCCAATCAGACAACGGTCCTGGTCGATTTTGGCTTGACCCGGCTCTATGATCCCAATATTAATACTCAGACGTTAGGACGCGCGGTGACGCCAGGTTTTAGCCCCTTAGAGCAATATGTAGGTAAGACCAGTCCTCAATCGGATCTCTATTCTCTGGCGGCTACGATGTATCTTCTGCTGACTAATTGTCTCCCGCCGGTGGCTACCAGCAGAACTCCACAGGATACGCTGCTCCCTCCACGCCAGTTGAATCCAGCTCTCTCTCCTAAAGTTGAACGTGCCCTGCTGAAAGCTCTGTCCCTGCACGCTGACGAACGTTTTCAGAGTATGCGCGAGTTTGCTCAGTATCTCCGTGAGCCGACCTTTACGGCTTTCTCTGATCGTACTGCACCTATAGCGTTGCCAATTGCACCTACCGCTCCGCAACTCCCTACTCAGCCAGCCCCGCCTGTCGCCTTGCCACCCCCACCGTCAAAGCGACCAACGGGCGGCTATCCTGCTGCGACGAAGCCTTCCCATGCCCATCAGATCGGTCCAGCCGCCTATGACCGCGCCTCGCCCTTCTCAAGTTATGGCTACACCCGCTCCATCTGCTCTTCGCCCCCTTCCCGGCGCGTTTGGCCAGGGCTGTTTATGGGGCTTGATCCAGGGTATTCTGGGTGCTCTGCTTGTGCTGTCTTTGCGCCAGGAAGCTTCGTTCTATCTGGCAACTTTTATTGGCTATGCATTTTATGTCCTGGCCGGTTTTCTGACGACTCGCCGTGGTGGCTCTCTCTGGCGTGGTGCCTGGGCTGGCTACTGGTCTGGCGTCAGTAGCACAATTATGTTCTGGATCGTGCTCGGTATCGGTCTGCTCTTTCGTGCCGCTCAGTATCTGCAATCGGTCAATAGCCGCATTCCTCTGGCCCCTAACCAGTTCCGCCGTGCTCTGGACGCCGTCTCACCACAGTTCCCTGGGTATATGATTCTGGCAAATCAGCCTGTTTGGGTGAATCTCCTCCTGATTTTGGGTGGCGGCTTGCTTCTGGCTGTCTCGCTCGGTTGCTACGGCGGTAAGCTTGGAAAAAATCGTTATAAGGCCCGTCTGGCACGCAAACATCCCCACTAGTTTCCTCGCCCTTAAGCGCAGCGCGTTATTTGCTCTGGTGCTTTTGTGCCGTTCTACCTCATCTTGACAATTTGTGGTACGATCTCTGCTACAGAAGCAGAATTGCGTCTTTTTTTAGAAGGACTGGGCTTAGTGCATACACACACAACCTACCTGGAAAAAGTCGTCTGTTGCATTACGATGCGGTGTGTTGTATCCTGACTCTCATCTGCCCAGAGATGAATGGGCCTGGCTGAAATATCTTATAGACATTTAAGGATTGAAATGACTAAGCAATCCATATCTCCCGCTGACGATACTGTAGCCTCGTTATCAGTGACAGAGATCGCTCAACAGCTCAGTTCTGAGCTGAATATTCATAAAGATCAGCTTGTACGCACGATTGCGCTTTTAGATGAGGGGAATACGGTTCCCTTTATTGCTCGCTATCGCAAAGAGGTGACTGGTAGCCTGGATGAGGTGCAGATTCAGACTATTCTGGACCGCGCCGCCTCTGTTCGCGCCCTCTTCGAGCGCAAAGCCGATGTGCTGCGTCTTGTTGAGGCGCAAGGCAAATTGACTCCCGATCTCGCCGCCTCTCTTCAGACTGCAACGACGCTTCAGGCGCTGGAGGATCTCTATCTTCCCTTTCGCCCCAAACGTAAGACGCGGGCCAGTGTGGCGCGCGAGAAGGGTCTGACTCCTCTCGCTGAACTTATTTTGCAGCAGCCAGAGGGTCGCGGCGACTTTGATGCACTCCTCGAAAAGTATGCCGCCCCTTTCTTAAATTCAGAAAAAGGGGTTGATACTAGTCTGGAGGCCTACGCGGGAGCCTCTGATATCGTTGCGGAACTGCTTTCAGAGGATGCAACTGTGCGTGGCGATGTGCGTACGGCGTTTTTTCAGCATTCGTCTGTCGGGGCAAAAGCGGTAGATCCTGAGAAGCTGACGAAACTCGATCCAAACGGCGTCTATCAGCTCTACTACGATTTTCATGAGCCTGTTACGAAACTTGTTCCTCATCGTATTCTGGCCCTGAACCGGGCCGAGCGCGAAGAGGTTTTGCGCGTCAGTGTCTCTCTCCCTTATGAACAGTCTCAGCCTATTATCACCCGTCACTATCCAGTTAAAGCGACCTCGCCCTGCGCTCAACTCCTGACTGATGCAATGGAAGATAGCTATAAACGCTTGTTAAGCCCTGCTCTGGAGCGCGAGGTCCGCGTGGAACTGACTCGCCGGGCGGAAGAGCACGCGATTACTGTTTTTGCCACCAATCTGCGTAATCTGCTCTTGCAACCCCCTGTGCGCGGAAAAAAGGTCCTGGGCATTGATCCTGGCTTTCGTACCGGCTGTAAGCTGACGGTGGTTGATGAAACTGGCAAATACGTCGTCTCCGATACGATGTATCTCTTTCAGAGCGATAAGGCTCGTCAGCTATTGCGTACTCTCTTGACTCAATATCAGATCGGGGTTATTGCTATTGGCAACGGCACTGCCTCTCGTGAGACCGAGCAATTAGTTGCGGAACTGATTCGCGAGATTGAGCAGGAGACTGATCAACATGGTCAACTCGGCTATGTTATTGTGAATGAAGCCGGTGCATCGGTCTATTCAGCTTCAGAGGCGGCCCGCCAGGAATTTCCAACTCTGGATGCAACTCAGCGTGGCACTATCTCGATTGCCCGCCGCTTGCAAGATCCTCTGGCGGAACTGGTCAAGATCGATCCAAAGGCCGTTGGTGTTGGCCTCTATCAGCACGATGTCGATCAAAAAGAGCTCGCTGCCATGCTTGATCGCGTTGTCGATTCCTGTGTGAACTTTGCCGGGGTCGAGGTAAATTCTGCCTCCGCTGCCCTCCTCAAGCACGTCTCTGGTATCAATACCCGTGTCGCCAATGCCCTGGTGAAGTACCGCGAAGAGCATGGCCCTTTCGCCTCGCGTCAGGCCCTGCTTAAAGTCCCTGGTATGGGACCAGCCACTTTTGTGCAGGCCGCCGGTTTCCTGAAGATCGCTAATGGCAATGAGCTACTCGACAATACTTTTATTCACCCCGAAAGCTATACCGCCGCCCGTACGTTGTTAACCCTTTTACCTGATGGCGGTCAACCGAACGCACGACCAGCCGAGCGCATCGCCCAGTTTCGTCAGTATCTCAAACTTCAGCAGAATCTGGGCCGCTCTAACCGCAATCGCTCAGGCCACGATGGCAGCGAACAGGCCACCTGGACCGACCTTGCCAAAAAAGTCGGTGTCGGTCTCCCCACGCTTAACGATATCCTTGAGAATCTGGAGAAGCCCGGCCTTGATCCTCGTGATGCCCTCCCTGCCCCTCTCCTGCGCCACGACGTTCTCAAAATAGAAGACCTCCAGCCCGGCATGCTCTTACAGGGAACCGTCCGCAATGTCGTCGATTTTGGAGCCTTCATCGATATCGGCGTCAAGCAAGATGGCCTCGTCCACGTCTCCGAACTGGCAGATCGTTTCGTGAAAGATCCCCTCAGCATCGTCGCCGTTGGCCAGGTCGTCCAGGTCCGTGTCCTCAAAATTGATCTCCAACGAGGCCGCGTCCAACTCAGTATGCGCAACCTCCAGCCCTGATCTCTCTATCTCAAAACTCACGTAGGGCAGATCAGCTTGCTTAGGAATGTTGTCCCTCTCGCTCGAAAGAACAGGGAGGGACTGTGGCTTGCTGCAACCCTTAAAATTGTGCCGCCTGGCTCTCTTCCTCTATCCTCACAACCAGAAAAAAACACGTTATAATAAGATTACCCAGGAAAAATTGATCGTTATTCTTGCCTCGCTCTCTCTTGCATATAGACATAAAAGCGAGCTAAAGAAGGGACTCTTGTGTGACGAAAGAACCGTATAGTTTTGAACGCTATCTCAATGTGCGTACAGCATCTGGCCCCAGTTTCTCTCTCGATGGCCATCAACTCAGCTTTCTCACGGATATTACCGGTGTCGCTGAAGTCTGGAAAGTGGCCGTAGATCGTCAGACGCCGCGCCCCTTCTGGCCCGAACAATTGACCTTCCGCGCCGAACGCGTCTCCCGCGCTACCTTTTCGCCAAAATCCGATCTCCTGCTTGTTGCAGGCGATGTTGGCGGCAATGAGCACACCCAACTCTACCTGCTCAGTGCAGATGGTGCAAACTGGACACCTCTCACCGATAAACCTGCATCCATCTTTGAATTTGGTGGCTGGGCACCCGACAGTATGCGCATTACCTATAGCAGCAACGAACGCGATCCTCGCTTCTTCGATGTCTATGAGCGCGACCTGAACACAGGCGAAACTCGCCTCATCCTCCAGCAAGACGGCACAAATTACAGCCAGGGCTATTCGCCAGATGGCCGTCAGATCCTGGTCTCTCGCCACGCCAGTAATGTCCGCAACGACCTCTTCCTCGTCGATCTCGCTTCAGGCGAGACTCGCAATCTCACACCTTCGCTCACAGAGGGTGTCGCTGAATATCAATCCGCTGCCTGGTCGCCAGACCGCAAAGGCCTCTATCTCCTGAGCAATCAGGGCCGCGATTTCATGTCGCTTGCCTACCTGGACCTTGCAACTCTTGATCTAACTTTCTTGAGCGATCTCTCCTGGGATCTGGAACTCTTGTCTATCACACGCGATGGTTCGACGATGGCTATGACCCGAAACGAGGATGGCTGCTCAATTTTAGAGCTCTGTGATATCTCTCATGGCTGGTCGCAACGTCAAGCTCTGCGCGCGCCCAGGCTTCCTGGCGGCGTCATTTACAGTCTGGCCTGGACTGAAGATGGTCAGAGACTTGCAATCACCCTGAGTACTCCTGACGATTCCGCCGATATCTGGATCTGGCATGTCTCTGAGGGCCATATTGTCCGCGCTACTCATAGCTCTCTGGGCGGCATCCCCCAACAATCGTTTGTCAATCCCACTACTGTCCGCTATCCCACCTTTGATGGCCGTAAAATTCCCGCTTTCTTATATCGCCCCCATAAAACCAATCAACCGCTTCCCGCTATTATCAATGTTCACGGTGGCCCTGAAGGTCAGGCCCGTCCCTGGTTTAGCGGCGTCATCCAGTATCTCGTATCACGTGGCTATGTGGTTCTGGAACCCAATGTTCGTGGCAGCGCTGGTTATGGCTACACCTACCAGAGCCTGGATGATGTACGTCTGCGTATGGATTCAGTGGCTGACCTGCAACACGCCGCTCTCTGGCTTGCTCAGAGCGGCATCGCCGACCCTCAGCGTATCGCTGTAATGGGCGGCAGCTACGGTGGTTTTATGGTCCTTTCCGCCCTGACAACCTACCCGGACCTCTGGGCGGCTGGTGTTGATATTGTTGGCATTGCGAATTTCGTCACCTTTCTGGAAAACACTGGTCCCTGGCGACGCAAATTGCGCGAGTCAGAATATGGTTCTCTTGAACAGGATCGTGAGTTCCTTGAACAGATCTCGCCCATCCGCCACGTTGAGCGTATTACCGCCCCGCTCTTCGTCGTACATGGTGCCAATGACCCCCGCGTCCCTGTCGGCGAAGCCGAACAGATCGTAACCGCCTTACGCCAGCGCCAGGTCCCAGTCGAGTATCTCCGTTTTGCCGACGAAGGTCATGGTCTCGTAAAGCGGGCGAACCGCCTTGTCGCCTATCCCGCCATAGCCCGCTTCCTGGATGAACATCTTCAAAAAAGATGATATCCAGACTGACTTAATCTGAAAGAGAGATCCGTGGGAATGATTGGATGGGGAAAACCGCTCACGCCCGAAATCATAGGGAGGGACCGTGGCTTGCTCCCCGTCCACCTCGCCGTGCGATTTTCTCGCCATTCCAAATGTATGAAACAATAACCTACCACAATCTCGTAAGTGGCATAGGAGAAAACTCCTATGCCCATAGGCAGAGTTATCACTTTGTTTCCTCTGGAAAAATCTTGCTCCACTAGTACGATTGAGGTTTATCTCCACTTCTCCATCTCCGCCTGCTTGGCTGACTAATCACTCAGATAGGAACAAGCATCATTCTGTCCATGCTTTTCCCTACACATCTCTCCGCTTGTACGATTGGTTTGAAAATTGAGCTCCATTTTTGTAATCTTTCGTGCTCAAAAACGCGTAATAAAAGTGCATAGAGCAACTACACCTTCATAGTTTTGCTACGTTTCTCTCTGTAGTTGTCGAGCTTCTTGTTGTCTCAGTATGGTAAGCCCGTTATAATAAACTATACAGAAACACGTTGGTACATCGTTTAAGGAGTAGCCCTATACGTCTATTACTGTTCTGGTAAGAAGAAAGTACCGAGGAGATTATACTTCTTAGCAAGAAGCTGTACACTGTTACCGGTCCACCAAAGAATCGCCTGTTTTTCTTATTAAATTCAATTTTTTTCCCGGACTCTTTCCTGTTTTTTTTAGCAGGATGGATCAATTGTAAGCATTCTTTTTCGGTGGCATCAATGCTTGTATCACGATGAGCCACGACTTGACCTGGCCAATGAAGGTTCCAGGCCATCGGGAGGAATGTTGTTTATCAGTAGGCTAATAACCATGCTGGAACATGTGTGTATTGTGGGAGAGCTTTTTCTCTTCTCCATATTCTATCATGCTATTTAAGCGTGTGAGCGAAGAATACGCTATTACAGCGTTCACGATGATATAGCAAGAGCTTGTTCTACAAACATTGGCGAGGGGTTTTACAGAGAAGGGTTTTCTCTGTGACCTTTTTTAGGCGAGGTGAATGATGGACGATAAGGCCGGACGTCGTAGCCGCTCTCAAGTAGACGCACGACGCTCTCAATCAGTGAAAACGTATGTACGAAAGACTCAAAAATTTTTGCAAGATCAGAAAAATACCTTGTTCACAGGGTTTCTCCTTCTTCTCGCGGTTGTTTTATTGTTCGCTGTTTTTGGACAATTGCCGCCGCCTGTCTTGAAGTCTGTACCCAATGGTATGACCGAGATTGACTATAGTACTTTTATTGCGCAGGTGAAATCAGGAAATATGGCTGCGGTGATCGTGAGTGGGAATGACCTTGATGGTTTGTTAAAAAATCCTCTCACGCAAACTACCACTTCTGCCTCTTCTTCTGCGCGAATTACCGCTCCTGATCAGAAGGCTTTGGCCTCTGATATCTCTCTTTGGAACCATGTTATTCGTTACGGGAGTACGACTGTCGCTGGCTCTTTACCGATAGCTGCCTCACGCGCTATCTATTCCCAGGAGCCCCTGGCAGGTGATGCGCAGTTGCTGCCGCTCTTACTCAGCTCCAATGTCCAGGTCAGTACGCTCTCTCCTCCGTTATCGGTGGCCTGGCTTACTCTACTCTGGCGCATGGTGCCGTTTGTTCTTACTCTGATTCTGTTCTTTGTGCTCTTCTCCTCACGGAATAAGCCTCGTGCTCCTCGTGGGCTTGATGACCGCTTCTCTCAACTTGGTAAGAGCAAAGCTCGTCGTTTTGAGCGCAGCAATGGGGCAAATACGACCTCCCCTAATACGAATGCAAATAAGGGACCTCTCAGTACTCCTACTTCTGCAAGGAAAGCTGCTCCTCTGCCCGCTAAGCCCGGCCAACCGACTACAGCAACTTCTGCCCGCGTGCTCACTCCGCCCGATGTGACTTTCGCGGACGTGGCTGGTATTGACGAGGTCCGTACTGAATTAGAGGAGATTGTCCAGTTTCTGCGCACTCCAGAGCGCTATAACCGCCTGGGGGCACGTATCCCTCGCGGCGCTCTTCTCGTTGGCCCTCCGGGTACCGGCAAAACACTGCTGGCGAAAGCGGTTGCCGGCGAGGCGAATGTCCCTTTCTTTAGCATGAGCGCATCCGAATTCGTTGAGATGTTTGTCGGCGTCGGTGCTAGCCGTGTTCGTGACCTCTTTCTCCAGGCACGCCAGGCCGCTCCAGCCGTTATCTTTATCGACGAGATCGATGCTGTTGGCCGCAAGCGCTCTATCCGTGCCAGCGGCAATGAAGAACGCGACCAGACGCTCAACCAACTTCTGGTTGAAATGGACGGTTTTGATACACGTCAGGCCGTCGTTGTCCTGGCTGCTACTAACCGCGCTGATATTCTGGATAAAGCTCTCCTGCGCCCCGGACGCTTTGACCGCCATGTGACTGTCTCGCCGCCAGACCGTGTTGGCCGGGAAGCAATCTTAAAGGTTCATACCCGCAATACACCCTTGCACGAGTCCGTTAATCTGGAACGCCTCTCCCGCCTGACTACTGGTATGTGTGGCGCAGATCTGGCGAATCTGGTCAACGAGGCCGCGCTCTCAGCCGCCCGCCGCGATCAAGAGGATGTGACGCATGATTGCTTTGAGGAGGCTCTCGCCCGTGTGCAATTGGGAGCGTTGCGCCCCCTGGTTATGAGCGAGAAAGAACGCAAGATTATTGCGTATCATGAGGGCGGTCATGCCCTGGTTGCCTATCATCTCCCCGAAGCCGATACGGTGAACCGCGTCACGATTCTTCCCCGTGGACAGAGTCTTGGTGTGACGCAATTTACTGCCGAAGAGGATCGCTACAACTATAGCCGCGAAACTTTGATGGCTCGTATCGCTGTTGGCCTGGGTGGCCGCGTCGCAGAAGAGTTGACCTTTGGCCCTGATCGTATTACTACTGGAGCCGAAAACGATTTGCAGGTCGTGACCGATCTGGCACGACGCATGGTTACTCGCTGGGGCATGAGCGAACAGGTCGGCGTCGTCTTCGCCGATTATCGCGCTGAGGGCGACTATTCGCTCAATATGCGCCGTATCGACCCGCATGATGTTCCTGCCTTTTCACAGGCCCTCGCCCTCGATGCAGATGGCAACCCTGTCTTCTCTCGTCAGCAGCACCGGGCGCATTTTGCCATGACAACTTCTGCACCCCAGAATAATAATGGCATCGTTTTAAGTGCCGTCATCGACGCCGAAGTCCAGCGTATCCTCAACGAAGGCCGCCAGATGGCCCGTGCCATCCTGACCGAACATAGTGATGAGCTAACGCAACTTGCTGATGCCCTGATAGAGCATGAGCAATTAGATCGCTCACAATTTGAATCCCTATTCCAAAACCAGGCTTAAAACAAAAACACCAAAACAGGTGAATCAGCCCGCAACAGGATAACTGATTCACCTGTTTCATCTAAAAGCTTCCACTCACGTAGTCGAAGGCCGAGCGCTTCCCTCGCCCTGCAAAAAGTGTCCGGAAAGAGAAGACAGAGCCGACAAACCCCTCGTAGGGCAGATCGGCTAGGCCGTCTCCCCCTCGCCCTGCAAAAAGTATCCGGAAAGAGAAGACAGAGCCGACAAACCCCTCGTAGGGCAGATCGGCTAGGCCGTCTCCCCCTCGCCCTGCAAAAAGTATCCGGAAAGAGAAGACAGAGCCGACAAACCCCTCGTAGGGCAGATCGGCTAGGCCGTCTCCCCCTCGCCGAGCAATGCCCTGTTCACGATCATATACAGGCGCATTAGGTCAATCTGTATCATAAACTCAAAAGACGTTCCGCATTCCCATGTGCGATCCGCTCTTTGTCAGCAGGACTCACCGGAAGCTGATCCAAAAACGTGCGCGCCTCTTCCATCGGCATGAATGGATAGTCGGCGGAGAACATGATCCGCTCAACGCCAACCTCAAGCAACAGATCGAGAAACGTTGGCGTCCAATTGAATCCCGCAAATGTGTAGTGGAGGTTTTCTCGCAGATAGGCCCCCATTGGACGCTCTAGCTTTGTTATCTCTGTGGGCAGCGTACGATTAAGTCTGGGCAGCATGAATGGAATCCCCTCCCCCTGATGCCCAATCACGACCTGCAAGCGTGGGTAGCGATCAAATACTCCACCCAGGATCAGACGAATGACATGGATAGCCGTCTCTATATGCCATCCCCATGCCCCTCTCGTCAGTGATGCCATCACTGCTGGCGAGAAGCCTGCGTAAGAAGCTTCGACTACTGCTCTTGGCGGTTGTGTCGGATGAAGATAAATTGGCACCTGGAGTGCTTCAGCTCGCTCCAGAATCGGCCAGAAGAACTTATCATCCAGATAGCGGCCCTGGATATGACCATTAATCACTGCTCCCTTAAATCCATGTTCGCCGATCATCCGCTCCAACTCGTCTGCCGCTTTGTCCGGAACTGCGCTTGGCAGCGCTGCAAATCCCGCAAAACGGCTCGGATAGCGCCTCACCGCCTCTGCAAGACGATCATTTGTCTCACGAGCAACCGTCACCGCCTCATCTACATCCAGTTGCTCCACACCCGGAGAGACGAGCGATAGTACTTGCATATCTATACCAGCGGCATCCATTGCCGCAATCCTTTGCTCACCGAGATTGCCCAACAGTTCAGCGATCTGGGGACTATTGACCTTGAAATCTCGCCCTGGACCATCCAAATACGCTGGCGTCGCATAGTGCTCTTCAAGCGTAATTGTTCGCATCGTTTGGTGCTTTTCACTTTGAGACATCGTTGTTTACCTTCCTCATAAAAGAGGTCGCAACAATATCCAGACAAGTATACGCTTGAGCTATCGGGCGGCCTCTCAAACTTATTTCAAAGAGATTTGCCTATTATATCTCACATTTTACTGCCTAATGGCAATCCAGCGTTCGGTTTGGAAAAGGAGGCAAAAAAGCAAATGTCTCGATCCGCAATCCTCTCTCGCTCTACAGTGACGGGTAGGGTCGGCTGTTGACCCACCTCCTCCAACAAAATCAAACAGGTTTGCAATGACCCTCCTTCGCTCAGAAAAAGAGAGGTGAACGGGTCTTGGTAGGGACATGATGCAGCGTGCAGAAACGCTGGCTTGCAGAAGAAACGGAACATGCACGCGTAATCGTGTCCTGCTCCTGTGGGGGTCTCTGACCGTGTTCGCTAACCATTCCTCTCGCTTCGCAGAGAAGACGCGGAACGTATTTCTCTCTCCCGGACACATTTGAGGCAGGGGGCAAAAGGGGCAAACCCTCTTGATGAGAGACCCCTTTTCGCGCCGCAGAAACGTCGTAGGGTCGGCTGTTGACCGTGCCCCCTGTGGGGGTCTCTGACCGCTTCGCCGAGCGATCCTCTCGCCCCGCAGACCGATATTACCAGGTCACGGGCAACTTGGCAGGCCCATACGTCAACGTATCATCTGTGCGCCACGGCACTTCCTCAGGACTCAACCGCCAGCCGTATTGTCGGCAACCGCTTCAGCAATGTACTCCACAACACCTGGAGCTCCATTCTTGCTATCTGCTGACCAAGACATGCGTGGATGCCGCGTCCAAAGTTGAGTATGGGATTCGCTTCACGATTGAAGTCGATTACGTTCGCATGGGGAAAAACTGACTCATCATAGTTAGCCGCAGTCGTCGCTAAGAAGATTACCTCTCCCTTCGGAATAGTCGTCTCTCCCAAATGGACCTCTCCTCGTGTGATTCTCGGACGGCCCGGACCAATTGTGGTGATCCGTAGAATCTCTTCAACTGCCATTGCCATGCGCTCCGGCTCGTCAACCCGCTCTTTTAATTGCTCTATTAGCTCAGGATGCTGAAATAAGATATAGGCAGAATTGGTGAAGGTCGTACTGACTGTTTCAAAGCCTGCCGCTATCAGCCCTATCGCGAGCGAGTACATTTCTGGCTCGGTAATGACATCGTCTCCCTGTTCACGTGCCTTGATTACCAGGCTGAGTACATTATCTCTGGGATGAGCCTTCTCTTGCTCGATCACCGGTGCCAGACGATATACCAGCGTCATTATCTGCGCTTGCCTCTCCTCTGATGATGCTGTGGTGGAGATGATAGCCCTCGCTGCTTCACGAAAGAGTTTCTCTTCTTCACGCGGTATACCAAGTAATTCGCAGAGAACCGTCATGGGGGTCTGGATGGCGTAGTCTTCAAATAGCTCGGCTGGCGGTCCTTTATGCTCCATTGCATCCACTAACTCATTGGTTACCTCTATAACGCGTGGACGCAGATTATTCGCTGCCTGAACCGTAAACGCTTTTGTCACCAGACGACGTACCATATTGTGCCGTGTATCGGATACGGTGAAGAGGGTTTCTCCCTCCGCCTCTGCCCCTGTCACATCACCTGCCTCAATCCGAGCAACTTCTCCATCTGAACGCTGAATTAACCCGCAGTTCGGATCAGTAAAGACTTGTGCGATATCTGCATATCGTGTCGGCAGAATGGCCTGGCCCCCATACGGCATCTGTACTCTGGCCACCGGACACTCTTGCCGCAAACGTCCGTACTCTGCGGGACATTCAAGATTATGTTTATCAAAAGGAAACTGTGGGATCTCTTTTTGCTCTGTCTTCACCTGTTGCTCATTGCTCATCTCTCTGGCTCCAATCTTTTACTCTCTGTCAGTATGAAACCTAACAGGACTATTTGCTTTCACGCATTGCGCGGGACAGCGAGAAATAGCGTTGTGTTGTCGTTTCTGCGTATCACTGTCTGCCTGTGGTAGGATTACATATCCTGATCATTTTCTACTATAGTAAGTTCGGATGTGTTCTCTTCATCTTCAGTGATAAAGACCTGGGCAGGACACATATTTACGGCTTTCTGGACTTTCTGAAGAAGATCCAGGGAGGGATGTTCCTGGAGGACGTGGACTGTTCCATCACTGTCTCGCTGGTCAAAAACCTGGGGACAGCTAAGGACGCAGCTTCCACTCGCAATACATCGGCTGGTTAAAGCGATCACTCGCATAGTACAATTTCTCCATTTTGTAGGATATATGCATGTACGTAAGTTTTGACGTCTCTGTCCGATTCCTGTCTCTGTATTTGTTCTTAATAGGACTTTTCAAGTATAATGTTACTGAATGACACAAGTCAAGAGAGGGAAATGACGAGAAATAAAAGAATTTATAGACAGCCTGATGAAGCAGAAGGCCCACCAGAGACTATTTGAAGATGTCTGTCCAATATCTTTTATTGAAGATAGATGAAAAACTGAAAATGGAGTTGATACGCGATGATTCCTCATGACGATTTTACCCCTCATGGCTATCTGGATAATCCTTTTCACTCCTGGAAGCTCAATCCCAGCGGTGTATTGCGTTCCTTGCCGCCGCTCGGTATGGGCTGGCATATGCCTAACCTCGGCAGCTATGCACGCAATCAGTTTCAGTATACCGCCCATCTCCAGATTGGTCTCAAAATTGCTCAGACGACCCTGATTACTCCTGAAGATTTCCAACGTCATGGTTGTACTCATCCTCAGCCATCTTCATACCAAAAATCGTTTTGAATATACCTGTATCGTGCCAGCCTATGCCTTGACTCTGACCGCACGGTATTTTCTCATTAATGAAAACGCCCTCGGCTGTATTCTCACTCTTTCTACTACCGCTGCTCAGCCCTTGCCTGTAACCTGTTATCTGATCCATCAGCATACCCATAATCCGCACACAAGCCGTCTCTGGGAGCACGGCCTCTACGCGATCCCTGGTCCCCAGGAGGGACTTTGCCTGCTTGGTCTTGCTAGTGAAGGCGATGCTTTTGCTCATGGTGCTCGCTCCGCCGATGGTGGCGAACTGACGTTTTCTGAAATGGGCTATCTGCTTACTCTTGAGGATGCAAGTGCCTGGGCTGATGGCGTTTCTCTTCCTCGTCCTGCTGTGACTGAGTACGATGAGCAGACTGGTTGGCAAAGCCGCTCCCTCGTTCTCCCCTGTGATCTCGTTCTGGAAGGCAATGAGACTGCCAATCCTCAGCGTATTATCAATGTTGTTCTGGCGCGCGGTGTCTCGCAAGATACTGTCTACCAGGGCTGGTTGGATGGCATTGAAGAGATCGCCCGCGCCAACGCGGATCACCAGACCGACGACGAGGCCTTCTGGAATCAGGCTCCTCAACTCTCTGGCGATTGGCCTGCCCATTGGCGGCGCGGACTCGTCTATGATCTTGAGACCTTGCGTATGGTGATTCGCCCTTCCGTAGGCATGGTTGATCACTATTTCGATGGTATGCAAATTCAGGCCCCTCGTCTCGTGCTCGCTGAAGCTGCAATGGATGCCCTGTTTCTCAGTTACGCCGATCCTGATCTGGCAGCCGAAGTTATTCTGGGCCATTTCGAGTCGGCCCCACGCCCAATCTCCCCTGTATGCGTGAAGATGGTAGCTATAATATGGTTGCCGATGACGGCCAGGTCTGTGGAACCGCACCCGAATGGGGCTATCCAATCTGGTGTTGTGACCAGCTCTGGCTCAGAACTGGCGATACTCACTGGTTGCGCCGCCTCTACCCTCGTGCCGCCGCCTTTCTGCGCTGGTGGCTGGAGCATCGACGCGATGCCGAGGGCTATCTCATTTATAACTGTTCTTGGGAGAGCGGCCAGGACGTTTCCAGCCGTTTCGGCCCCCAACAAACTGGTGGCACTGTTATCCAACATGTCCGTCCCGTAGACTTGCAGGCGAGTATGGCCCAGAGCGCCTCCATTCTCGCTCGCTGGGCCGACAATCTCTCTCAGGAGGACCCCGCTGATCCCACGCTGGATTTTTCTCTCGCATCGAATGAGTGGAGAAAGATAGCCGCTGAATTTACCTTCAAGACCCGTCTGATGTGGCAGGATGGCTGGTTTCGCGATTATGATTCAGTTGCGCAAGAATGGTCTTCTCAACAGGATACGATGCATCTGGCCCCCCTCTTTTGTGGCGTGGCTGGCCGGGACCATACCGAGCAGCTTCGCTCTGTCTTCTCAAATCTTCCTATGCATAGTGGCTGGGCACCACTCTCCTGGCCGCCCGTCGTCATGACCCTTTTAGGTGCCGCTGAGGCTGCTGAGATGTTTGAAGAAGCCGCTGAACTGGCCTATCGTTTTATTAATGCCTCCTACCAGAGCAGCGACAGCCGAGAACTGGATGCACACGGTGGTTTACCAGGCATCACCCGCAGAGTATCGACAACCTGTCTCGTCCGGAAAACAAAATGAGATCGATTATGTAAATGCAGGTATAGAGGGTTATGGCTGGGGTGCGCTCAGTATTCACCTGTTAATGAGTTCTCTCCTCGGACTCCGCGAAGAAGAGGGCAAGCAGATCAGCATTCAGCCTCTCCTGCCCCGTGCTCTTCGCTGCTCAGGTGCAATCTACCGCGTCGAACCCATACAATGGGGCAGCTATACCTTGAGCATCGAATGCACTATAAAAGACCCCGAACACTACACTCTTCGTTTGCATTGCCATCAGCAAGAAAAGAAAGACCCCCTGGAAGTTTTAGACGATATTCAACAAAAGAAGCCCCTCTCACCAGTACTCTCCACCTACCAATGGGAAGGCACCTGGGGCGAGAAACGCACACTACAACTCCCTCACCTCACCGAAAACAAGTAGTACTCTGTCAATATCTACTTGAGGATAATGAAACGCGCGTAGGGCAGACGGCTAGGCCGTCTCCTGATGCCTGAGATGGAGAAATGCGCGTAGGGCAGAGCGGCTAGAGCCGTCTGACCGCCTCATGCCTGAGATGGAGAAACCCGTCGTCGCTGGGCCGCAGAAATGCGCGTAGGGCTCGGCTCGTCCTGTTCGCTAAATACTCTCTCGCCCAAAAGAAGCGCTAGGGATCGTGTTCATCTGGGGCGAGAGCGACGGCTCAGTAGGTGCTAGGTGCTACGTTCATCGGTGTGCTATCATTCCTTGACACACCATATCTCCCTATGCCAATATAGAAAGGGCCAGACATACGTTATTTCCTCTAAGGTACTCTCAGAATGGAGGACATCGATGTTCCACCAATTGCTAGTTCCTGTTGCGGGTAACCTTTTTCTCTCTTTTCTCGTTGGCTTTATCCCCATTATTGTTGTGCTTGTATTATTAGGTATTGTACGCCGCCCTGCCTGGCAAGCCGCATTAGCAGGCTTGCTTGTTGGCCTCTTCATTGCCATTCTGATCTGGCAGTTCCCCGTTCAGCAGGCCGCGAGCGCCACCTTGAATGGCATGGCCTTTGCTGTGGTCCCCGTTATGTGGATTGTCTGGAATGCAATGTGGCTGTATAACATTGCCGTCCGTTCGGGCAAATTTGAACTGTTCCGACGCTGGATGGTCTACAATGTCCCCTCTGATAAACGCATTTTGCTGCTCATTATTGGCTTTAGTTTTGGAGCTCTGATGGAAGGTGTTGCAGGCTTCGGTACGCCAGTTGCCATTGGTAGCGCTCTGCTTATCGCCCTCGGATTTCCTGTTATTGAGGCAATCACCCTCACGCTGATCTTTAACACGACGCCCGTTGCCTTCGGCGCATTGGGCGTCCCCATCACGACGCTTGCCAGCGTTACTGGCTTACATGCCAATCTTCTTGCTGCGATGGTTGGCCGCCAGCTCCCTATCTTCGGTTTGATCTTGCCATTCTATGCAATGGTCGTCTTCACAGGTTTTCGCAGTCTTCGTACCATCTGGCCTGTCGCCCTGGTTGCTGGTCTCTCTTTTGCCTTGATGCAGTTCACCATCTCCAATTTCGTCGGCCCGGAACTACCCGATGTCCTGGCCTCACTCTTCTCACTCGTCTGTGTGATCCTCTTTGTGCAGGTCTGGCAGCCCCGTGATATCGATTCCTATCGCGCCAGTTTTGTTCCTGCCACGCAATTGACTGCTCTCACTGGTGGAGATTCACCCATAAGCGAGCGCAATGTTCCAGTTGACGCCAGCGAAGGGGCCGCTGTCGAGCGCGTTGACGAGGGTGTGGGAGCGAAACCTACTCCAACCGAAGCGATCCTGGCCTGGCTCCCCTGGCTCTTAGTCAGTGCCATCGTCATCGCCTGGACTTTCCTCAAAATTCCAAATATCGGAGCGCTGAGTATCCATTGGCCCGGTCTAGATAAGCAAGTCTTTCTGACGTTATATAGCAAGCCGTATACCGCTGTCTATGCCTTCCAGCCTTTAGGAACCGGGACAGCCATTTTATTAACCGTGATTATTACCGCTATCGTCATGATAAGCGTGGGTGCAAATGCGAGTATCATCTGGCTCGCCCTCGCCGATACCTGGCAACAACTTCGCTTCGCCATCCTCACTGTCATGCTGATTATCGGCCTGGCCTATCTCTATAACTACTCTGGCATGTCCTATACCCTGGGCCTGGCAATCTCGAAAGTGGGAGCCATCTTCCCCTTCTTCTCCGTCTTCCTCGGCTGGATCGCCTGCTTCTTAAGCGGAAGCGACACTTCCAGCAACGCTTTGTTCGGAAATCTTCAAGTCGTCGCCGCCCGCCAGCTTAATCTCAGCCCTGTCTTGATGGCAGCTACCAACAGCAGCGGAGCAGTGATGGCCAAAATGATCTCCCCGCAAAATGTGAGTACTGGTGTCTCAACCACGGGCCTTGCTGGCAAAGAGGGACTGATTATTCGCAGAACCTTTTTCCATAGCATCGTCTTAGCTATCATCCTGGGCATCATCGTCATGCTACAACAATACGCCTTCCCAGGCATTATTCCCCATTAACTGATCGCTCTGGCCACTTTTATGGAATGGTAGGGGGAATGCGCTGTGCATTCCCTTACCCCACAGGTAAATATAGAGTAGTATCATGAAAAATATCTAGCTCAACAAAACAGCAAAACTAAGCATAATAAGTCCACCAACTCGTGTCATATCACCAATATGATCAAGGATGTCTGGATTAATAAGGGCCGTAACACTGTACTTTGGTATAATGATCAGATACCCAACACCTAGTAACAAAAAGGCTATACCCATAAAGAGACTAAATCGGCTCTCCTTTGTCATAAATGCAGTGACATAATAAAAGAAAATGAAAAGACAGATGAGACCACGTGAGCCACTTAGAATTGTTTTAGTCAGTGCGGGATCAGGAAATTCAGCAGGCAGAATCGGTGCCAGGAATAATAGGATCAAGAGAAGAACTGTGACAATCACTTGCCAGCGTGTCAACTGCTGCAAATAGTTATCTGAGTTTCTCATACAACTTAGCAAAATAAATAGGAAGCTTACTGTCTGACCGATGTAGTTAAACCAGTCAACATTGAGATTAATACTGGTAACATTATCACCTGCAAAACCTGCGGCAGCGGTGAGCGAAATTACGCTCATAGAGAGAAATAACACAAACAATCGACGACTACGTGCCCGAACGTAGAGAAAAAACGCACGTATGGCAATTAAGAGAGAAACGACAAATAGAGTAATTGAAAGCACGTTGGCAATCAAATTTTGATCAAACATAATTTTTCTCTTTTTCTTTCATTCTTTTTTTTAATGCATGCTTCAACGGTCACTAAGTATCTGTGAAATATCAATGCTTTCTCCATGAGGTCCAAATAATTGAATACGTTGTTCAGATAAGAGCACCGACAAAGCTTTGTATGCTTCATTCAAGGTCAAATGTGTAATATTACATAATGTCTCCACATTTTTATGACCATCTATAGCCCCATAAATACGCCTCGCCTGCTTATCTTTAATCGGGCTAGCTCCAGCCAGTGGATTATTTATACTCAATAGATTAGCATCTTCGTGGCGGTGCGGAATAAGAACGGTGAACGCAAAAGATGGCTGTTGAGGCGTCGCTCCGAGTGGATGAGTTGATGCAGCACTGTTAGGGGAAAGAAGCAGACCTTGAGTTTCGCTAAATTGTATGATCTGTCTGAGCAAAGAATGTATCTCTCTCTCCCATTCAGGCGTGCGGACTTGGTGCAAGAAAAGAAACACAGCTAAAGATAGATGGGTGGGCACTTTTTCGGCGGAGGAGCTAGTATTCAGTACCGGAAGAAGACTATTGCGATGGAGAGAATAAGCACAAAAATAATGGAGTCCATAACGATCAAGAAGATTTGCCTGATGTGATCGAAAGATAGACCCTACCGGGGAAACCGCAATACCATCTTGTCTACTCAATAATTGCTCTGCCGCTTCTGCAATGTAACTATTTGCAACAACTTGTTGAGGAAAAGAAGGATCTTGATAGATCATTGTCCGTAGTTCCATAGCGGTGCGCCCCGTACGAGATGCTTGAGTTGTCCAGAATTGTACTATTTGAACACCATAGCGACTGACAGTTTCACGGGCTAGCCAATTAAAAAGTTCATCGATAGAATGAATAGTCGAAGCAACTTTTACTAACTGTGCTATAACAGACGATGTCCGTCCGCCTGTCCCTGCACGCGAGAAGTTGTTACTTTCATTTTGTCGATCCATGTACTAAAATCTCCCATGTGTCTCATCTCTCTCTCCAAACTTAACAAATGCAAATCACATCTCCAGGTAGACCCAAAACGCCAATCATGTTAAACATAAATATGCGCGCTCCATTCTCGGAACTATATACATTCAAAAAGCGAGCTCAGAAATTTTGTACATCAGGTTAGCTAGATACCAACAGGAGTGATAATACTATACACATTTTTCTGTTACATAGTTAATATATAGCCATAAATAACTATTACGTTGATTTTAAGCTTTTATCCTATTAATAATAGCATGCGACCAGGCGCTATATATTAACTATATCTATTTTTCTGTCACATAGTTAATATATAGCCATAAATAACTATTATATTGATTTTAATTTTCCAAGCTGTTATTAACAGGATACAAGGTTATGACAATGTAATAATCTTTAAATTTTCTTTAAGGGAGTTTTAAGGGAGTTTTAAATGATCAAAAAGCGTATGTACTTTTCCAAACAGATTGTCAGTATTTTTCTACTATGCATGCTTGTGCTAAGTATCGCTATAGGTTTTACCTTTCGCAATAACTTCTCACAGGCTCACGCAAGTAGCGCGAGCATTCCACATGCTAAGTATGCCTTTGTCGTCTTCCTGGATGGAGGGCATCCTGAATTGTACAATGCTACTAATGCACCTTTTCTAACAAGCCTCAAAGCAGTTGGTGCGAATTATACGAACGCACAGGCGCAAACACCTGCTGACTCCATTACGAATATTATGGGGGCATTTACTGGTACCGACGCTACCCACAATGGATTTCCCTATGAGACATTTTGGGATCGCCAATATAATCATCTTATTGAGCTTGATGAGACCCCGGTTCTTCCTCCTGCTATTACAGAAGACCGCAATGTTGGTCGCGCCTGCACCTTGTTTCAATCAGCAAAGGCTGCCGGCTTGAAGACTGCTTTTATCTCTAAATATCCTGCGTATGATGTATTAGATGGACCAAGTACTTGCCCTGTCTATTCTGGAGCTGGCGTGGATAATTTGCAAACTCCACTTTTTGCAAGCTTCACGGGAACACCACAGCAGTATGACCAGATAAATTTTGAGGCAATACGTACCGAAATTAATTCATCTGCTCGACCAAACATTTTTGGTCTCTATGCCGTAGCACCCAATTCTCTTATGAAACAGTATGGCATCGATTCACCACAGGTCGCACAGCTTATTCAATTTGAAGATAGTCAGATTGCTCAAACGGTTGCAACACTTAAATCTGCTGGGTATCTACAATCAGACAGATATCATTATTGCTAACGATCATGGCAATACGGCGCTTACTAAGGCTGTTGCTGACCACGGGCCAGGCAGTATAGACCAGTTCTTAAACGACAATGGTATACCAACTCTCCAAAGTACCACTGATCGTGTCGATCTCGTCTGGCTAAAGAATCCCTCCCAGTCTCAGGCCGCTATCAAGTTGCTGAATCTACCACAAAATAAGGCGACTTTCGGTATCCAGGAAATTACTCCCGCCTCTGGGCTGGGACCTTATCTGGTAACACCTAAAGATCGTACACCCGATTTTATTGTCTGGCCTACTGATGGTTCAAACGGCAACTCCTGCTGTCGTGTATGACTCTGTGCCACTGAGTAAATTGGCTGAACATGGTGGCCGTGGGCCCGCTGATCAAGATATTATGTTGATTGGGGAGGGACCTGGCTTCCGATCCGGCTATACTACGAACAGACATGTTTTTGTTATGCAAGTCGGTGTTGCGTTGGCAGCAAACATGGGTCTTCAACTACCTACTGCAACCTTAGCACCTCTTCCAGGTTGTAGTGCAGACTATTATAGCAATTAAAGCGAACAGAATTTCTAAGGTCATGAAGAGTGCGAGTTGATAACTCGCACTCTTCATTGTAATTATTTGGATCTGAGGTCGAAGTTACACTAACTTCGTTCTGGAATAGCAAGATTGCCCATAAAACGAGCTTGGAAAATAATTTGCATCGCGTTAACTAACCATATCCTCCGTGAACCAGATATACCCCTGCGGATCAACAAATACTCCAACCCCCACACGGTGCAGCGTCGTGCTAAACAGATGGATACGGTGCCAGCCTGTCGGAGGCTCGTTCACCATGCTCTCTTGAATTTTATACGTCCCCTCCCAGGCACTGGGGAACGGCCCTGCATAGGCAATGTTCTCACCACAATCCGTATAACCTGCAAAACCCTCAGAGGCAATGCGATCACATTGTGGCCGCCCATCCGGACACGTATGGCTGAACCCGCAATGAAACATGTTCCAGCTATGTAGCCGTGCCCCTCCTGAAAGTGTTATATTCCAGGTGTAAGCATACAGCCCGCGTGCTGCTCGATCACTATTGATAAGCGCAAAAAGCTTCTGTGTCAGTTGTACCTCTTCCAGGCTCATCTGCGGAGGCGTTCCATACGGCGCTACCCCTGGCCCTGTGATAGGAATAGTTGTGGCTGGAAGCGTCCCTGGTGCTGTCGCTCCTGCTGTCCCTGGTGAGACCTCTACCGGCGTTGCTGTTGGCTGCAATATAGGCGTGGCGGTTGGGGTTGGGGTTGGGGCTGGTTTTTGAGCTTGCTCTGTTGCTGGCAAATGAGGCGTTGTAGGTGTTGGCTTTTGCGGGAGTTGCAGACTATTCGCAAGTAATGCTGGTTTTACCGCCTGATTGGCTTGCCCACCACTACAGGCGCTGAACGCAAGTAGACAAAACAGTATTACCGGTATCAATCGTTTTCTGCCCGTCACCATACTTCTCCTTGCAACAAATTTGTGAGTACCAAAACGGCACTCACAAAAGAGTAACACAGAGAAAATGGGAATCAGTGTATCCTGATACCATAGTAGTACTAACGGGGGAGTGTATCAAGTTGTATTATATTGGCTAAAAATGTACTTTTTCTTTATATTAAATTGTAGTAATTTGTATTTTTTTCATATATTAAAATCTACAGGTGAGTACGATTGCGCTCATGTCGTCTGGCTTCGCACGAACTGTTATATATCGTTCCTGATGTGAACGTTCCAGCGAACGCTCCACAAGCACACGCGCCGCAGATTTACGCGGACAGGTACGCACTATATCTTCGATCTCCTGATCGATCAGGTTGTCGTGGATACCATCGGTGCAGAGCAGAATCCGGTCTCCTGGCGCGATTGTTACCTGGTCCGTATGAATGATCGGGGGCGTTGGACCGCCCAGGGCTTGCGTGATACCCCCTCGCAGACGGAAGTAGCTGTATTCGGTGTCTGTGAGCTGATCTGTCCGCATCGCCTGATCAATTCGTAATGCGTCTTCATCATTTACTATCTGATTCTCTACCAGCTTTGCCAGCAATCCATCATCATTTGTTAGCCGCTTGAGTGGTTCTTGCTCGTGCAGCAGGTAGATTCGACTGTCTCCTACATGGGCATGCACCATCGTATAGCCATGCGTCCCGCTGCGCCGCTCGAATGCCAGAAGCGCGACGGTAGTCGCTAGATCATCTGTCCCCGCTAAACGCGCTCCCTCGGTACGTACGAGCTCATCAGCATCTTGAATGATGAGTTGTAAGATGTTGCAGAGATCAAATTTATCGCTCTGCTCTAAAAAGGTGGGCACTTTGCGACCATTTTGTAGCTGCTTCAGGACGTGCTTCCAGCGCTGACTCGTGGCTCGCGCTGCCGTCTGTGAGGCGATCTCTCCCGCTGCGCTCCCTCCAACACCATCGTAAACGGCAAAAAGACCGCTGTTGGCGTCTATAAGCAGACTGTCTTCGTTGCGTTCGGGATGACGTTCACAGGCAATTGTGTATCGCGCTATGTCAAATGAAGGTATGGAGAGCATGGGGGCTAGTGTTGTATGTGTCTGTTTTTTTGTTCTATGTCGCGGCATCTTCGTCGCATGTGCCTTTCGCGTAGTAATAGGTGTCGCAATTTCATTGGAGTGTGCTTGCCTCCCGGAACGGGAAGAGCGTACACGCGCATTCTCTGTCGTATAAGCAACCTGCTCGGCCAAAAGGTTGCTAGCGCTAAATCGCCTCACATTATTTTGATTCATTATCACATTTTTCTCGTTCTTCTTAGTAAAAAACTTTATATATCTCTCTTGGATAGGGCAAGTAAACTCCAAAAATTGATAGCATAGGTTATGACTGCAAGTATAACAGAAAGCAACAGCAAAAGAAAAGAGTTTTCTCTGCCTTTGCTTGAAATTAACACACGTGCCTGCTTTAAAGTAGCTCGCTTATCCTGAGAAAGTTCTCAAAGACGATCCGCGTATGACGACGATAGATCGGGTAATGCAACGGCTCCCCCGCAATAATCATGCTATATGCCTCCTCCCCAATTGTCTCGATGATGCTCTGTTTGAATTCAGGATAATGTAACCACATATGTAACGTTTCAGGATCAAGTTCGATATGATATTGGACCCCATACGCCCGCCTTCCATAACGAAACGCTTGATTCTCTGCATTTTCGCTGGTCGCTAGTAACGTTGCCCCTGGCGGTAAGGTAAATGTGTCCTCATGCCAGTGGTAGATTTTCTGATATCCCGGTAATCCCGTATACAATGAGTCCTTTTTTCCTGCCTCTGTTAACTCAACGTCGAAAAAACCAATTTCTGTCATGGTATGTTTTCTCACTTCACCACCCACTACATCTGCAAGCAATTGACAACCCAGACAGATCCCTAGAAATGGTATGTCCCGCTCAACAATTGTCCGAATAAGGGCCCTCTCGTGTGTAAAATAGGGCTCCTGGTCATCGCCATAGACATGCTGCGAGCCGCCAAATGCGATCACTGCCGCGTATTCGCTTGGATCGGGCAGTGCCTCGCTTTCAACATTTACAACTTCATACTCAATTCCATACTCATGTAGAAGTTCACCAATGTATCCCTTTGGATTCTCCCACACGTGCTGGAGTGCTAAAACACGGCCACCCATGCTCGCTCTGCCCCTTTCTAGTATTCTCTTCTATTCATAGAACATTATAGCGTCGTTTGCAAGGGATTTTTTATCAACTTGCCTGCCTGCTATGAAATGTCTGCAATAGCCCGCCTTACCCCTTGCTCCCTGTACAGAGAATTGTGCCCTCCCAGCTCTCCCCACTATCCAGCAGCAATGACCAGAGGAAGGTCATACAGCTTCCCTGGTGTGTGCGTTCAAATCCTGCCTCTGATCCTGTGACGGTGTCAATGGAGAAGCGCCAGAGTGTTGCGGCTTTGCTTAATTGCAAATGTAAGCCCTGCTGAAGCCAGCTATTGCCAATATGAATCTCGCGTACCTGCTCGATGCTCCCTGTGCTGTCAAAATGATCGTTCCTCTGTGGCTGTTCGGAAAAGCGATAGTAGGCCTGCTCATTCCCTCCACCACCAAGTAGATGGATGTTCCATTCGACTGCGAACTCTGTCTGTAATCGTGCCTGCCCCAGATTCTCTATCCGGTAGTGAATTTGCAATTCTTCTCTTCCTATGGGCAGAAAAAGTGTTTTCGTTACGCTGATTGGCAGGGGACTGAGTGCGCCCGCTCTGCGTACCTGCCCATTGCGAGATAAAATAATGGTGATTCCCTGCTCGTTTTGTTCAACGGAGACGGCATAGGGTTGATTGACAAAGTTTCCTTGCTCCTCGAAACGAACCTGGGCGAAGCTGGCTAGCGGCAGACCCGCAGGCAAAAAATGATCGATTAAACTGTTGCGTCTGTAACGGTCAACTACCAGGTGTTGGTCCAGGTCTGGCTCTTTGGTTCGGATCGCACTGTGCGGAGACTCTGGCTCGCCGCTCTGCCCTACTGCTGCTGTGACTCTTTTGCTGGCCTGGGCTGCATTCCGTCTGCGCTCTTGCTCATATTCTCGCAATGTACGATGGTAGCCCTCTTCATGCCGCGTCATGACACAGAGCAGATTATGAGCGCTACGCCTCATATCCCATTCAAATAGCGAACCGCCATGCTGCGGATCAAGATAAAGATTCTGCTGATCACTTTCTATCAATAAACGCTGCTGGGTGTCGCGGTCAAAATCGCTGAACTCGTACTGTTGCCACGGCTTCTCTGGATGCCGAACTCTGTCCGCTGCATTCTCCGCTTTGATGAGGTGATGATAGATGGCTGAACGCACATGCCCCATGTAAATTCCACCAAACAGGCCATGCCAGTAGGTATCATTCGCTTGAGCTTTCCACAGATCAATAATACCCGTCTCCTCGCTTGCTCCCGCCGCGTATACGTGTTGATGGACACGCAACATCTTTTTATGCTGATTGTTGACTTCAGGATATTTCACTAAAAAATTTCGCCAGAAGCCCCCACGCATAAATTGCAAAAGCTGATCCTGCCGCTTCTCCTCAAGCTCATGTAGCAACTTCCCAAAGGTGAACGATTTTTTTGCGGGTAAGGCCCATTCTGTCATTTCTATATAGGACGAGGTAGGAATATAGATGCGCCCCAGGGCCGGATAGCTGCTGGCATATTCTCCCAGGGGCGTTGTGTGTAGCCAATCGCTGTTCTTTTCCAGGGCCTGAAAAAACTCATCGACCCAGCCGTTGTTGCCTTTATCTCCCCAACAGTACTCTTGTGTGCCCGGCCAACTCCCAAATTTCTCTCCATCATCTCCCATAACTGCGATTCTGTTCCCCTCTGGCGTAATCAACTCTCTCAGATTATTGATCGTCTCCTGAGGCGGACGCCAGGGGACGGTGTAGCGCAGAAGTTTGCTTGTGGCATAGACCTTTAAGACACTGCTCATATCTTCTGTTGCATAGTACCCATAAAGGTCTTTATCTTCAAGCCCCACGTTTTTGAAATGGACATCATCTAGTACGGTCCATTCTATTCCTGCCTCACGTACAATACCTGGCAGACTCGGCTCCCAGACCCGCTCTGCTGTCCACATTCCATCTGGCTTGATACCAAAGTCACGCTGTACCCGCGTACTCAATCTCCGTATCTGCCCAACTTTATCGGCGTCAGGAATCGCAGGCAGAATCGGCTCATAGTAGCCACCACCCACCATCTCTACCTGCTTCCGCTCCACTAAAGCTCGGATACGCTGCAAAAAAGCTGGCTTCGCCTCTTCAAACCAGTCGAGAAGAGAGCCTGTATAGTGCAATGAAAGACGTACACGAGGATGGCGCTCCAGCGCCTCTATCAAAGGAAGATAGGACTCTTCATAGACCTGTTGAAATACCCACGGAAAATTCCCGACTGGCTGGTGGTTATGCAGCAAAAGTCCCAGATGAATACTACCCGTCTGTCCTGTTGTCATTACTCAACTCCATCTACCCCGAACTATCTGACAATAGCTGATACCTGTCTCTATTATACGACGTTCACTTTCCTTGTGCTGACAGTCGCTGATTTTTATTCCTGGTAAAGGTGTCGAACACCTTCTGTGGAACTAGAATCTCCACATTCTCAATCACCCTCAAGAAATTGTTCACTTTGCCGATTGAAATAGTTAGCAACCTTTTTGCTATGCTGGGCCGGGTGCTCAAAATGCCTGCATATATCCCAGGAAATCTGATGTAGCATCTCTCTCACTCATGTAGCGTTCAATATAGCCTTGCGTGTAGACCTGAACGTAGGCTTCAAGCCACTAGTGCATACTATGTAGTGTTTTCACACTTTTTCTCGGTTTCAAGTGCGCCTTTCGTTGCCGCAAACACTAGGCAAAGCTACAAAAAGTTGTTATGATCTTATTCTGGTAACTGCTCTCTCTCAAAGGCGTATATATGGTATGGCAAAGATAAAATTATTCCTGGTTGACGATCACGGCCCACTCCGCAGAGCCCTGCGCGAAGGCCTGGAGGCTACTGGCGTCGTACAGGTGGTGAGCGAGGCCGCCACCGGACGCGAAGCGGTCTCACGCGCTCTGGAATTGGATATGGAGGTGATATTAATGGATGTGCAGCTACAAGATCCCCAGGTCGGACGCAATCCCCTCAGTGGGGTCGCTGCCGCTATCTCTATCCGCCGCGAACGACCCCGTATGCCGGTTGTCTTCTATTCGATCCAGGATGATGATGAGTACTATCGCGAGTTCCGCGCCTCTGGTATCCTTACTCATTATGCTTATGTACGCAAAAGTAACTATCTCTTGCCCAGCATGCTTGTCCCTCTCTTGCGCGATGCCGTTAATGGCCGTAGTCTGGTCGATCCCGAAATTGAAGATCGCGTGCAGGAGGTGCGCAATCTCGACGAGCAGTCACCTCGCACTCTTCTGGAACCCAATGAACTGCGCGTTGCAGAGTTGATGGCTCAGGGTATGACAAATGAACAGATCGCAGCTCGCCTCAGTCTGCATGATAAACGCGCGGTGAGCCGCACCAATGGCCGCATCTATGCCTCCTGGGGCTTAAGCGAGAATGCTGTTGATGATAAGGTCGCCCGCGCCCGTGCCACTTTGATCTATACGTTGAATCGTATGATTATCTGGGACGAGGATGGCATCGCTCTGGTCCAGGATCGCCGGGGAACATGGGTCCCTTTATACAAGGAGACATAGGGGAAGAGACTGTGGTTGTAAAACAAAATCTACTCAGTCTCTACTCTCTGACGAAGAACTTTCTGAAAATATTCGCCTGGCATGTTGTCTCTCTTTCAATGCGTTCTCCGGGAACTGGAAAAATTTATGCCACTACATCTTCTTTTTAATTCAACTATTCTTTTGCAAATAATTGCACTTGCTCTTTCGATTTTTAATCTGGTCGCCTTCCTCTGGCTGACTTGCACGGTCTGGCTCAGCGGTGATCGCCATACTCTGATTGCCCGCGTCGGCGTGGTTGGCCTGGGACTCGCTGCCCTCTTTTTCTTTATTCATTCCCTGCTTATCTCCGGTGCCGTTATTAGTGGCTCAGGCCTGGTTTCTGCCGATTTCCTCTGGCGCTTAATCTGGCTCCCTGCTTTAGGCGTTCCCTATATCTGGTTTGTAATTGGCCTCCATTATGCCTCTTTAATCAATACTGGCTGGCGACGTAGAAGACCTGCCTTGCTCATTGCCAGCGCTGTTTTAGGCTGTAGTGTCCTGGTCTTGCTGATTATTAATCGTTCGACTTTTACTTTTGAGGGCGCTCTCCGCCTCCTCGCTTATAGCGATGTGGAAAATGACGAAAAGCTACAATGGTTCTCTCCTTTGACGTTGCTGCCTGTCTTGTTTTTAGTCTATGTTACCTTTTGCGCGATTGGCCCCTGGTTTACGCCTGACCGTGTAGGTCGCCTGCTCCGCTTTCTCTGGCAGTCTTGCGTATCACGCAAAATGTCGGCCTCCTTGCGCCAGAAATTGGTTGATACGTTCTGGGACGATCAGGAGAGCGCGGGCTTGCTGGGAGAGCCTGTTCTTTCCTGGCACCTGGCTCGCCCCGGCCTCCTTCTCTCTGCCCTCTTAATGGTCGCTCTGACTACCAGTCTCGGTATTATGGGCGTCTGGTCTATGTTGCAATGGTGGCATGTGCAGCAAAAATTGCCCGCTATCTCTCACCTGGTCTCTCACGTCTTGCTCCAGATACCTGCTAATCTGATGGCTCTGGATGTCTTTGCAACTGGCTCTGTCGCTCTCATTGTTCTGCTTATCGGCTATTCTGTTATGCGGCATGGTATTCTGATTGAACGTCCTCTGGCCCGCCGTGGCTTTTTTGAACAATGGCGCGGTATTGTCATCGTTGCCACTACTATCGCTATTTTTATCGCTGTTCTCGTTGCCCTTACCCACAGTAATCTGAGCGGCCTTCTCTTGATTACTTCGCTGGCAACCGGGACCTATGCTCTTTTTACCTGGAGCAGCTATACCGCCCATGATCGCTATATTACTTTGCTTCGGCCTTTCCTGAGCCGCACTAACCTGCGCCACTGGTTAAATATGGATCTTCAGAAAACTGAACAGAGTATGGAGGATCTCTTTTTTCATCTCTGCAATGATGTCCTGGAGGTCCGTTGCGCCCGCCTGGTCGTTCTGGCTGGCCCTGTACGACGCAATTTCAATTTCCGCTGGCCTCAGTTGGATCGTCATCCCGATCAGCCGCATCTGGAGCACGATGAGGATCGTCTTCTGACCCTGAATAGTGGCTCTCTCCCCGTTCCTCTGTATCGTAAACATGGCCAGCGTACACCTATTGATGCCTATCGCATACGCCTGCTTGTCCAGGAACAGTCTCTTATCTGCTGGGTGCTGCCCATCTATGATGAACTTGGCCTGGTTGCAAAGTTGTTTCTGGGACCTCGCCAGGATGGCGGCGTTTTCACAGATGAAGATATGGACCTCGCTCATGCCTGCGGCCAACGTATCCTTGATACTCTGCGCGATCATGAGGCGATGCTGGCTGTCGCTGGACTGTTACGACGAAAAATTGTCGATGTGAAGCTGCTCGGCGCTCAACAGAGACGCGTGCTGCACGATGAAATTTTGCCCCATATGCATCTTGCTCTCTTGCGCCTGGAAACATTGCGTCCCTTGATGAGCGATGGACAACCTCCTTCTTCCGATCAGACCTCTCAAGCTCTCGATGAGGCTATCGATATCATTAGTCTGGCCCATCGCCGTCTGGCTACAATGATGCGCGAGACGACTACCAGCGCCCCACATCGTTTAGAGCGCGATGGTATGATGCACGCTATTCAGACGATGATTGAGCAGGATTTCCGCCAGGCGTTCGATGCTGTGGAATGGGACGTTCCTGAAGAGACCGCTCGCCATATCGATGATCTTATGCCGCCTGCTATCGCTGAGCTGATTTTTGCCGCTGTTCAAGAAGCCTTGCGCAATGCCGCTCGTCATGGCCGTGGTGCCGATGTCCATCGCCATCTCACGCTCAAATTGAAAGCTCGCTATGACCCGGATCTGGAGGTTGTTGTGACGGATGATGGCGTCGGCATCCTCTCAGGCAATAGTTCTACTACCGGCACTGGCGGTGGCTTGCTCACTCATAGCGCTTTACTGGCTATCGCGGGCGGCAATCTCTCTATCAAGAGCGCTCCCGGAGAAGGGGTTACTGTTCGTATCTCACTTCCCCCTGAGTCTTTGCGTTGACCCGCTTTCAGTAGTCAACTCACCCTTTGTTTCATGTCCAAACTCTCTGGTATTTGCTCTATCTTACCACTATACTAAAGGAGATATTTCCTCATATGCGAAAAACTATTCCTCTGAGACGTCTCCTGACCTGAATATACTTCTATTGCTTTGCTGCAATGGCCTGTACTTGGTTGGACTACTTGGAGCGTCTTTGTTTGCAGAAATATTGAATGGAGGACTGACTTATGCTCCTTATTACTGGTGCCACTGGCTTTATCGGTAGCCATCTGGTGGCTCGTCTTGTTTCTCAGGGCGAACGCCCTCGTTGTCTGGTACGTGATAGAAATCGCGCTGCTGCTCTTCTTCCTGTCGACAAAATTGAGATCGTGCAGGGTGAGACGATTTATCCTGCTACGCTTGAAGCCGCTGTGCAGGGCGTCGATACGATTGTCCATGCCGCTTTTCTGACCGCAGATCGCAAACCTTCGTCTACAAATCAGTATCATAAGACTAATGTGGATGGTACACGCAATCTGGTGAATGCCGCTAAAGCCGCCGGTGTCAAACGCATTATCGAGATCAGCGGCCTGGGCACAAAACCCGGCCAGCCCGGCAGCTATATGCAGGGCCGCTACCTCTCAGAAAAGATGCTGATGGAGAGCGGCCTGGATTGGACCATTATCCGCCCTTCTGTCCTCTTTGGCCCCGGCGCATCCTTCGTCAAAGGCCTCGCCGACCTCTTGCGCGTCTCCCCCGTTGTCCCTTTGATCGGCGGCGGCAAGACTCTGTTTCAACCTATCTATGTGGAAGATGTCGTGACGGTAATTATGAAAATTCTAGAGGAGCCAGCACGAACCAATGACCATATCTATACCATTGGTGGCCCTGATTACTACTCCTTTACCCAGATCTTTGATCTCCTGCTGAAGACCATGCATCTTCACCGCCTCAAAGTCTATGCCCCCCTTCCCCTCGTCGGCCTGGGCGCTGCCGTTATGGAGGCTGTCCTGCCTAAACCTCCTCTGACAAAAGCCGCTATGGCCCTCTTCTCTTTCGATAATATTACCCATAAGAATAGTATAGAGCGCGACTTCGGCTTTTCCCCAACCTCTTTCGCCAGCTATACCGCCGAGCACGGCGTCTGAGGTAAGACAAATGAAAAATTGCTATGCTATAATGAGAGGGTATGCACGTCTTCTTTAGAAAGGAGTGCCTACGAGCCCTCTTGTATGCGTTTGCTCTCTACTCTCTATACACAATTTCACTGTGGCAACTTCGCAGAAGTAGTAGGTTGCCATGAAAATTATCAGATGGAGGGAATCCATTGACTGTGTCATCTGATGCTACGCGAAAGGCTAGTAATGATCTGCGCACGATTAGCGAGGCGCTCCGCCGCGTTTCGCGTTCGCTGCATGAGCAAACTCCCCGCCTGGAAAATGCCGTCGAGGGAACCTATGCCAGCGATGTGGGTGATCCCCGCGTGCAACTTCTTGCTAACGCTCTCAATGTCAGCCGTGTGGCCGATATCGAATTAGGCCGCCTTAATCAGTCCCTGCAACGCGTCGTCGCGGATCTCCAGGGCTCTACTCTTACTCCTGCACCACCTAACCCTCAGGGCATGGATCGCGAGCGGGAGGCACTTGCTAATAGCATTATTGATCTGAAGCAGCAGCGCAACGAACTCACAAAACAACGCAATGAACTGGAGGTTCTCTATGAAATTGCTCGAACGCTGAATTCAACGCTGGAATTTGACGAGGTGCTCCGCCTGGTTATGGATCAGGTGATTGCCTTTGTCAATGCCGAACGCGGCTTTTTGATGCTGGTTAATCCAACCACGAATGAACTGGAATTTAGTATCGCTCGCAATAAACAGGCTGAAACAATGCCCGCGAGCGCCTTTGATAATGCACGCATTAGCCAGAAAACTGTCAAGAGCGTCATTAGTTCACGCCAACCTGTGCTCGCTAATGATGCACAAAATGATGCCGCTCTTAAAGCAAATGAAAGTATCGTTGTCTATGGTATTCGCTCTATTATGTGCGCCCCTCTAATTGTGCGCAATAATTGTATCGGTGCTGTTTATGTGGATAGCCGTATTAATACCAATCTCTTTGGTGCCAGACATCGGGATATGCTTCTGGCTTTCTGTAATCAAGCCGCTATTGCTATTGATAATGCTCGCCTCTTCGCCGATCTGAATTCTGCTATTCAGCAAGTGAAGGAAGATAAACGCTATATGGATAATATCTTCTCTTCTATTGCAAATGGGATTATTACTACGAACTCAGCCGGCATTGTGACAACGTTCAATCATGCCAGTAGCCTGATTCTTCGCCTCGATCCTCGCCAGGTGATTGGTAAGCTTTATACTGAAGCCTTTCGTAATCTACCTCCACAATTAGGCTTGATTGAGCGCTTTCGTCAGGCTATTGATCAACATCAGTTGCATGCACATGGTACCTTCGTCCCCAGCTCTGTAGAATATCCTTTACCTAACCACGAGCAGGATGCTACTGTCACTCTCGGCCTCTATATGTCCTCCCTGCGCGATACTCTTGGCTCGCATATTGGTGCCGCTCTGGTGATCGATGACCGCACGGAGTTAAAACGCGCTCAGGCCAAAGCGAAAGAGATTCGCCGCATTTTTGAACGCTATGTCCATCCTAATGTCGTTCAGCAGTTGATAAAAGATCCTATGGCGTTGAATCTTGGCGGTGAGACGAAAGAGATTTCAGTGCTTTTTGCCGATATTCGCGGCTATACTAGCCTGAGCGAGAAGATGCCCCCTGAGAATGTGATGCACCTTATCAATGGATACCTGAAGATTATGTGCGAAGCAATCTGGGAGGAGGAGGGCACACTGACTGCCTTTCAAGGCGATGCCCTGATGGCGATCTTTAATGCCCCCTTACCCCAAAAGCAGCATGCCTTGCGGGCAGTTCGGGCCGCCTGGAAGATGCGCGTGGCTGTTCAGGAATATCAGCTCAATCTACCACCTGAGTCTCGCGTCTCCTTCGGCATCGGCGTTAATACTGGCCTGGCTACAGTAGGCAATGTTGGTGCTCAAGAACGTCTGCAAAATTATACTGCTATTGGGGATGTGGTGAATGTTGCCTCTCGTATCCAGAATAATGTCTCTGATAGTAATATTCTCTTGAATGAACCTACTCGCTTGCAGGTGCTGAAGTATGTCCAGACCGGCCAATCTTTCCAACTTTCGGTAAAAAATAAGGCCGCTCCCCTGAACGTTTGCTACCTCCTTGGCATTCTGTAAGCCGCCCTTTGCAGCCTTCCTCTCCCGAATACCCTGGCGAGGGAGGGAGGCGAAAAAGGCAAGCTTGATGCTCACAGAAAGGAAACAGCCAGTCTTCGTAGTGCTCTGTCAAGGCTCATTGCACACGCTTTCAAGCGTCTCTCGCCCGTTTCGGCACAGAATCTTGAACGGTAGGACATGATGGAGCGGGCCACATTGACCCACATTAAGTGGCACCCAGCTGGCGCAATCGTGTCCTCTCGCCGCGCTTGTCATTTTGTTGCAGTCTGTTCATCTCCCTCCGAGAGCGCTCTGTGGTTGTCTCTCCAGCATCGGAGGATGTCAGGATATTAGAGTGTACGGCGCAGTACAAATCCGCGCTGGTGTAAACGAATAAATCCAAACCATTCGTACAACCTGTGTGCATGTAAATTCTCTTCCTGCGTGTTGAGCATGATACGCACAACTTTTTCTCGCTCAAAAAAACGGATCGCTTCTGCCATCAAACGCGCTCCGATTCCCTGGCTCATATAAGCCGGATCTACAGCAATCCTTACTAGATACCCGGCATCGCTTTCTAATGCATTAAACTGATACCCGATAACCCGATTCTGCAATTCTGCGACAACAAAATATGGGTGCGTTGTGGCTATATCAGTAAATGCTGTGGCATCGTAACGCCATAAATCCTCAAAACAAAGCTGTTCTAAATTCAGCAGGGCGTGCATATCTCTGTCGATCTTTACTGGACGCAGCCTTACCTGCTGATTTCCTGAACTGGGTATCTTATAGTCAAACTTATCATACGAGTAGAGATAACTGTAAGGGAAAAATCCCCATTTTAAGAGCAGCGCACGTAGCCAGTCCCGCTCGGCATCGTTGCCTGAGTAATGCAATTGACTCACGTTACGCCGCAAGAGCTGGGCTTCGAGTGCTGGTAGTAGCTTGTTTAAGATAGAGATATAGTTGACACTCTCGGTCCAGGTGACGCCGAATCCGCTGATCCATGAGGCCGGTGGGTGGGTGATCTGTGACAGGAGAAAGCCCTGTAACGACTCTCTATGAAAGAGCCCTACTGCTGGATAATGCTGAAGCAGCAGTGGGAGCTCTTCTGGCGTGAAGCGTTGATAGACATACTCTGACGTATTGAGGAGACGCTCTATAAGCGGTACATCTTCAATACGCAACAGACGCATATGCTGAGAATTGCTTGCCATCATCTGGCTCTCTTCCACTACAAATAGCTTGTTTCTTTAGTCTTCGTGCTGCTCCACGTCTGGACCTTTGATCTCTCGTCTGAGCCGCTCGATATCTGGCTTCGGTTTGTTACGCATACGATAACCCGTTAATTTATGCAACCGCCGTAATTCGGCGATTAATACATCATTGTTGATGTGGAAATTTCTATCCGCGCCTTGCCCCAGCTCATCAACAGCCGCATCATCGCCCAGCAGATTATTGATTGCTGTCGCTACGCAACAGCGCATTACCTCTAGATGATAGCCGCCCTCTTGTACCATGACCAACCGTCCATCACTGTACCAATTTGCCAGATCAACGATGATTCGGTTCAGATGCGCAAATCCTGCCGTTGAGAGCTGCATTCCAGGCGGTAAAAGCCCAATCCCTGGTTCTGTATCTTTCCAATGCGCGTCAAAGCCTGCCGAGACCAGAATTAATTGTGGGTTGAAACGGTCCGCCAGCGGAGCCAGAACCTGGCGAAATACTGGTTCATAGGTCTCAAAACCTGTCTGCACTGGCAGTGGTACGTTGACTGTTGTCCCTTCGCCCGCTCCCTCGCCAAACTCTAGCGATTCCCCTGTCCCTGGATAAAAAGGGGCCTGGTGAATGGAGAAGTAGAGGACACGCGGATCATCATAGAACATTTCCTGCGTGCCGTTTCCATGATGCACATCGTAATCAATAATCAGAATACGCTCAAGCCCGTAATGGTCGATGGCATAACGCGCCGCGACTGCTACATTGTTGAATATACAGAAGCCCATCGCTGATTCCGCTACGGCATGATGTCCTGGCGGTCTGACCAGGCAATAAGCGTTATTAATCTCTCCCCGCATAATGGCATCTATTGCTACCAGGGGCGCTCCTGCGGCTTTCCGGGCCGCTTCGTATGTCTTTGCCGAAACGTAGGTATCGGTAGCGAATAACATTCCTGGTCTGCCGCCTTTGGCCTCTTGTCTGGCCGCCTCCAGACTGGCATCTTCCACTGATTGAATATAGTCTCGCTCATGGACCGCCGCTATTTCGTCAATGGTTGCCGCTCGTGGTGTGAGTTGAACCAGGCCTTCCCGTTTCCCATCCAACCAGTCTAGCGCCTCCAATACATTTATCGCTTCGGCCAGTCGCCCAGGCCGATCAGGATGTCGAGCAGGCGGAATGTGCTCTAAGAAAATAGGATCATAGATAAGGGCCGTTGTCATGCTGATTCCTTCATAAAGCGCGGAGGAACGCTTCGTCTCCCCCGCCTACAGGGTAAATATGTTACAAGTGCAATTCTTTGTGGCATATCTACCCCGTCCCAGGTTCTGCTTGCTTTAAAGTACTTTCTGGACCAGCCCCGGAATGTCAAAGATGGTATCCGCGACTGGCACATTGGCCGCCTGGAATGCCGCAACTTTGCCTTGAGCGGTTCCTGTGTTTCCCGATATGATCGCGCCCGCATGGCCCATCCGTTTGCCCGCCGGAGCTGTACGCCCTGAAACAAAGGCAACAACAGGTTTGCTCATGGTTTTGATCACTTCGGCAGCATCTTCTTCATCGCTACCTCCGATCTCTCCACATATGACGACGACTTTTGTCTGCGGATCTTGCTCAAAAAGCTTCAGGTAGTCACTGAACGTTGAGCCGATGATGGGATCTCCCCCAATACCAATACAGGTAGATTGACCAAGCCCCGCCTCTGTTAGTAGGGAGACTACTTCGTAGGTGAGCGTCCCTGATCGTGAAATAAAGCCGACTGGACCCGGTGTGAAGATCTGGTAAGGGATGATGCCAATCTTTCCTTGACCCGGTGTGCAAAGTCCCGGACAGTTGGGACCAATCAAGATCGCTCCGTGCTCCCGTACAACTATCATGGCTCTTGTCATGTCTATCACTGGTATACCCTCGGTAATACATACGATGAGCTTGATTCCAGCAGAGGCCGCTTCCATGATGGCATCTGCGGCTCCAGGAGGGGGTACGAAAATACAGCTAGCCTCAGCATCGGTGGCGGCTTTGGCCTGGAAAACTGTATCAAAAACGGGTACGCCCTCAACGATCTGCCCGCCCTTGCCCGGCGTGACTCCCCCAACAAGGTTGGTTCCTGTGGCGATCATGCGCTGTGTGTGATAGTGCCCCTCGCGCCCGGTGATTCCCTGCACGATGACGCGTGTCGTCTTATCTAATAGTATGCTCATCCTTCTCTTACCTCGATCCCTTCGCGGCAATGGCAGCGACTATCTTCTCTGATGCGTCACGCATATCTTTGCCCCAGTCAAGCCCCGCGTCTTTTAATAATGCTCGACCCTCTTCGGCACCAGTTCCAGAGAGACGCACAACAATCGGCATCCCCTTTGGCAGTTCGCTCTGCGCCATGATGACGCCTTTTGCTACCTCTTCACCACGCGTAATACCCCCGAAAATATTGACGAGGATGCCCTTCACCTGCGGATCACGCGCTACAAAGGTTAGCGCTTTATACATGACTTCCGCTTTTGCTCCGCCTCCAATATCCAGAAAGTTCGCCGGTTTTCCGCCAGCACGCGCAACCATGTCCAGCGTCGTCATTACCAGCCCTGCACCATTGCCAATGATCCCAACATCTCCATCCAGCTTGACATAGGTAAGTCCAGCCTGTTTGGCCTCGTACTCAAGCGGATTGGATTCTTCAGGCTCGGCCCAGGCGGCATACTCTTTCTGCCGAAATAACCCGTTGTCATCAATGAGAATCTTTGCATCTGCCGCCATGACTTTGCCTTCATCTGTCAGGGCGAGGGGATTGATTTCTGCTAGATTGGCATCTGTCTCAATAAATGCTTTCGCTAGCGCGGCCAGAATAGCTGCTGCGGGGCGCACGATCTGGTGCGGAAATCCCGCTCGTGTGATGATGTCCAGAGCCTCGAATGGTCGCAGTCCCCAGTGCATGTCGATGGGCTGCTGGATGATCTTTTCGGGATGGGTGACCGCTACTTCTTCGATCTCAATACCGCCCTCTTTAGAAACCATGACGACGGGCGCTTGCGATTTGCGATCAAGAATGATGCCGAGATAGTATTCTTCTCGAATGTTTATCTTGGAGGTGACCATCACTTTTTCGACGGTTAGACCCTTGATGTCCATTCCCAGAACCTTTGTCGCTGCCGCCTTTGCCTGCTCAGGCGTATCTCCAAATTGGATACCCCCGGCCTTCCCTCTTCCACCAACATAGACTTGCGCTTTAATAACAACTGGCCCGCCTATCTCGCGGGCTATCGTCTCGGCCTCTTCTGGTGTGTACGCTACTCGCCCTGGCTGAACCGGGATGCCATAGCGACCCAGAATGTCCTTTGCCTGGTATTCATGAATTTTCACTGAAAATATAGCTCCTTTGATATATGCCTGAACATATCGAATGCCCCCTGAGGGCAAGGAGAAGCGCTGTGTATTCTGTGATTATGATAGTACTAAGCAGGAGCAGTGTCAAGGAAAGCTCAGGTTCGTTCGCGTGCGTGTTGAGATCGCTCCTCTCTTTTTGTACCCTGTTTCTTGTTCTTTCATTTCATTTCACACCGAATTTTTTTGTGGTGTTCCCCTTGTTTTTCCCAAAAATGTCTGGTATACTTTCGTGAAAAGGTCAGTTAGTGTAAAAATCACACCTTTTCTTTTTTGTCTGAATAGTAAGTGTAAAAAGTACACTTATTCAAGGGAGAATAAGGATGCCCAGGAGTAGGCTATTCGATGTCGCTATTATTGGTGGCGGTATTGCGGGGTTGTCTGTTGCATTACGTGCGCCGACACATCTACGCATTGCCCTCTTCACAAAGGGTCAATTAGGCGAGAGCAATACACGCTATGCTCAGGGCGGTCTTTCTGTCGCGCTCGGCGCTGACGATAGCCCGGAGTTACATTTTCAAGATACTATTGCCGCAGGAGCCGGTCTTTGTGACGAGGAGGCTGTGCGTATCCTGGTTGAAGAAGCCCCTGCTGCGGCTCGCTGGCTCATGCAGATGGGCGTAGTGTTTGACCGCGCCGAATCTCATAACCATGCTCATGCTACGCCCGATGGCCTCTTACTTGGCCGGGAAGGCGCTCATAGCCGCTGGCGTGTTCTCCATGCAGGTGGTGATGCTACAGGTGCTGAAATTGAACGAGCTTTGACAGATGCGTTACGCGCTCGTTCTTCTATTGAAGTGTTTGAAGAAACCTTTGTGCAGGAACTGCTATTCCAGGATGGCACCTGCGTTGGCCTTCAGGCTCTGGATCGCTCAGGTCAGTCATTCAGGCTTGAGGCTCGCGCGACTATTCTGGCAAGTGGCGGAGCCGGTGGTCTCTGGCTGCATACCTCGAATCCAAAGGGTGCTACTGCCGATGGCCTGGCTCTGGCCTGGCGAGCTGGTGCGGCTTTAAGTGATCTCGAATTTATGCAGTTTCATCCTACGGTTCTGGTCGCGCAGGGTAGCTCGCATCTGATCTCTGAAGCCGTTCGCGGCGAGGGTGCCTATTTACGCAACCACGCTGGCGAACGTTTTATGCCACGCTATAGCGAACAAGCAGAATTGGCTTCGCGCGATGTCGTCGCCCGTGCAATTCTAAATGAGATGCTTCAAGAGCAGACCGACTGCCAGTATCTCGACTTGCGCCATCTGCCTTCAGATGAGATTTATGCTCGCTTTCCTACGATCTCTGCTCTCTGTCGTCAGTATGATTTGGATATGGCCCATGATCTGCTGCCTATTGCTCCGGCTGCCCATTATTGTATGGGCGGTGTGCTGGTTGATACTTTTGGCCGCACCACTGTTCCCGGACTCTACGCGGTCGGTGAGGTGGCCTGTACTGGTGTTCACGGCGCAAACCGTCTGGCGAGTAACTCTCTGTTAGAAGGTCTGGTCTACGGCTTACGCATCGCTGACCATCTTCCTTCTCTCATGAGCGAGCAAGGTATCCCTGATACTCCTGCATCCTTGCTCCGCTCGACAACGCTTTTAGCTTACCATCAGTTCTCTCAACCTGAGTATCTGTCATCGGGAGGTGCAGAACAGCGCTCGTGGCAGGAGATCCGGCGCGAGGCACGCCAGGCTATGTGGCAATCTGTCTCGCTTTGCCGTGATGAGCAAGGTCTGCTTACTGCTCTCACGCACGTTCAGCAACTTCAACAGATGCTTTTAACTTCTCTCTCTGATGTCGCTGTCTCTCAATCTCCGCGTCAGGCGGAGACGCTCAATATGCTGTTGATTGCTGAACTGGTCATCTTTGCTGCTCTGCAAAGGCGTGAGAGCCGTGGTAGCCATTGGCGTCTCGACTATCAATCCCTGGATGAAACGCTTTCTGGTCAGCATTTCGCTTTTTATCGCGCTGGTATTGAGCCTTCTGGATCAAAGGGACTGCGCGAGGAGGTCTTACGACGTGAACTCTGAATTGATTCTGCATGCTCTAAATGAAGATGGCGCATTTGCCGATATTACCACGCTGAGTACTGTTCCCGCTGAACAACTGGCTCAGGCAAGTATTGTGACTCGCCATGCTGGCGTTATTGCTGGCTTAAATGTCGCTGCGGAAACCTTCCGCACGCTTGACGCACGCATTGAAATACAACTTCTGGTGCAAGATGGAGCCGCAGTGCAACCTGGTGATCTTCTTATGCGCTTGCATGGCCCTGCTCGTTCACTGCTGAGTGCTGAGCGCGTAGCTTTAAACTTTCTTGGCCGCCTCTCTGGCATCGCGACGACAACATCTCGCTGTGTCCAGGCTGTAGAGGGATCACGTGCCCGTATCCTCGATACCCGCAAAACAACTCCAGGTCTGCGTAGCCTGGAAAAGGCGGCTGTACAATTGGGGGGTGGCCAGAATCATCGCTTTGGTTTAAGCGATGGGGTCTTGATTAAAGATAATCATATTAAGGCTGCTGGTGGTATCCCCCAGGCTATTGCCGCAGCCAGACGCCTTGCCCCCCATCTCCTGAAAATTGAGGTGGAGTGCGAGACGCTTGCTGAGGTGGAGCAGGCTTTGCAAGCCGATGCCGACGTTATCCTCCTTGATAATATGGATCTGGAGACGATGCGTTCGGCGGTTCAGCAGATTCGCCGCCTCTCTCCTCGTGTCTTGATTGAGGCTTCTGGCAGCATTGGTACACATACTGATCGACTGGTGGCGGTTGCCGCAACTGGGGTAGATTTTATCTCTCTCGGCGCTTTAACTCATTCCGCTCCCAATTTTGATGTCTCTCTCGAATTTGCCTGATTTTTACCTGCACAAGCTCTATGATTGCTCTTTCATGTCTCGTTCTACACTAGGTGCTAGTCTCTCGGAGGAATACCTATGGCCATTCAAACACAGTGTGATACCAGCCAGGAGTCGCATATTCTCCCTCTCCTTTCTCCTCGCACTCGTGCAAAACACGATCTTTCTAAACGCGTTGATACTATTCCTCAGTTCTATGCCGAGATGTCCGGTGAAGAACTGGATCGCCGCATTAGTGTCGCCAGACATACGCTGGGTGATCGCCTCGTTATTCTGGGCCATCATTATCAGCGTGATGAGATTATTCGTTATGCCGATTATCGCGGAGATTCATTTAAGCTTGCGCAATTAGCCGCTGCACGCCCTGAAGCTGAGTATATCCTTTTCTGCGGCGTCCATTTTATGGCGGAAAGCGCCGATATTCTTAGTGGTCCCCACCAGCAAGTGATTCTCCCCAATCCTGCCGCAGGCTGCTCTATGGCGGATATGGCAAATATTGCTGAGGTTGAGGAATGCTGGCAGATGTTGACCGATCAACTCGGTGAGGATGCCGGGATTATTCCTGTCACGTATATGAACTCTGCGGCAAATTTAAAGGCTTTTTGTGGCCGCAATGGCGGCATTGTCTGTACTTCCTCAAATGCTCCCGCCGTTATTAAGTGGGCATTTAGCCAGGGCAAACGTGTGCTTTTCTTCCCTGATGAACACCTGGGACGCAATACTGGCCTTCATTTTGGTATCCCTGAAGATCAGATGACGGTCTGGAATCCTAAAGATCCTCTGTCCTCTGATACCGCAGAGGAAGAGATCGAACGGGCGAAGATTATTCTCTGGAAGGGACATTGTTCAACCCATATGCGTTTTAGCGTCGAGCAGATCGAGAAGGCCCGCGTCGAGTATCCCGGTGTGAATATCCTCGTTCATCCTGAGTGCCGCCATGAGGTCGTCGCCGCTGCTGACTATTATGGCTCAACTGAATATATTATCAACATGGTGGAAAAGGCTCAGCCCGGTACTACCTGGGGCATTGCTACGGAGATTAATCTTGTGCATCGCCTTGCCCAGGAACATCCCGATAAGCACATTTTCTGTCTCGATCCCATCATCTGTCCCTGCTCAACGATGTATCGCATCCATCCTGCCTACCTGGCCTGGGTTCTGGAAGCCCTTCTCGATGGCACGGTGATTAATCAGGTCAGCGTCAATGGCGATATTGCACACTGGGCGCGCGTCGCGCTAGAACGTATGCTTGCTCTCGCCGCATAGATACTATTCAATCTATCCATATCCAGCGAGGTGCAGATCGGCCAGCCCCTCTCCACCTCGCCGGACACAGACCCCGATCCTCCCTCTCCAACCGTGCTCGCCAATTCTCCCTCTCGCTTCACGGAGACCATGTAGGGTCGGCTGTTGATCTCTGACCGCGCCCACCAATCACCCCTCTCGCTCCGCAGGCAATGTGTCGGGCAGAGAGCCATTAGACCCCAATTCAGCAATCGGCAAACTGAACCAGAACGTCGAACCCTGACCGGGCTGACTCTTCACTCCTACCTGACCACCCTGCCGCTCAATAAGCATTCGACTAATAGAAAGACCTAACCCCAGACCTACACCCGAACCACTTCTTACCTCAATTCCTGGTACCCGGTAGAAACGCTCCCAGATCTTCTGTTGCTGTTCCTCTGAAAGCCCTGGCCCTTCATCACTCACTGCCACATGTACTAGCGAGCTATCTACTTCCCGTTTCACTGTTACTACAACTGCCTTCTCTTTCTCCGAATATTTGAGTGCATTAGAGAGATAGTTTACAATAACTTGCCGCAGGCGGTCCTCGTCTCCTAAAATCTGTAGGGGGCTGTCTATCGAAATCTTGATATGAATGCTGCGCTCAGGCGTGAGAGAATGTTGATCTTCGACGCTCTGGCGTACCAGTGCTCCGATATCAAGGATTTTAAAATGCAGTTCCAATCGTCCCGTCTGAATACGAGAGGTATCTAACAGGTCGCTCACCAGGCGGTTTTGCACTCCTACTTGTCGCTCTGTTCTCTCCAGGAGGCCTCTGACGGTGGTAAGTAAAGGTGTCACTTCTTCTGGTAGATCCTCTTCTTGCCGCTTTACTTTCTCCATATTTCTCCTCGCTAGCTGCACGCTTGCCTTGATGGTGGTAAGTGGAGTGCGTAACTCATGTCCCACAATGCCCAAAAATTCTTCCATTAAGTGCGTGGCTTCCCGTGCCGCCAGCTCGTTAGCTTGTGCCTCCATTCGTTCCTTCGCCATCCGTTCTCGCTCGGCCAGCAAACGCTCTCGTTCAAGTATTACCGCTATCAGCCTGCTTGCTGCCTGAATCAATGCCAGATCCTGGCTTGTATAATCGTGATCTTTCCCACCATAATCCAGGTAGAGTAATCCGATGAGATTGCGTTCGGAGAATGAGGGGAGCTATCAGCAGAACTCCGATTCCGTAAGGATTAGGCCATTCATTCCAGGGAGGCTGCTTCAAATCTATAAATATGATCTCTTGCCGATGTAAACGCTCAACAATCGTCGGACCGTAGATTTCGGTGAGAGGCTTCTTGTCTTGTGTTTGCTCAGTCCACCAGCGCTGATTTTGTTCAGGATTTAGTCCTACTATTGCTAGTGGGTACGATTGTTGGCTGTCTATCTCAATTCCTGTAAGACCCAATCTTGCACAACCAAGCACATCACGCGTGAGCTCTGCCAATCTCTGGCTGCTTTGTCGTGAATGAGATACTGCATCGTCTAAGCTTTCTTCATCTCGATCTCCATCTTGCACCATCACTTGTGCCATTGTAAGTAAGGCATCTAGCGCACGATGTGTCCGTTGCGCCAATCTCTCGCGCTCTTTCTCAAGCTGTTTTTGTTCTGTAATATTAATAGATGTGCCAGTGAGGCCAATAATAGTTCCTTGCCGATCTCGCAGCGGTTCTATAGTGAGTAGTTCCCAGCGCTCTTCTTCGCTTCTACCAGTGTGAACCTCCTGGTGAATGCTCTCACCACTGCTGAGTACGTGTTGTTTGATCCTTGTCAGATATGCTGCTTCTTCTGGTGACACAAAATCCAGGTCTTTTTTCCCAACAACCTCTTCTGGAGTAAGGGAGGGTGGATTATCCATCCATGTGTAACGTAGCTCTAGATCTTGCTGGAATACTGCTATCGGACTGTTCCTGATCGCCATATGTAAGAGGTCTTCACTCTGCTGAAGCGCTTCCTCTATCTGTTTGCGTGCTGTCAAGTCTGTAAATAAACCAAGTGCCCCCACAATCTCCCCTGTTGCATCGCGTATCGGACTTGTCGAGGCCAGTGTTTCAAGGCTACGACCATCGCTACGCCGGAAGCGAAACTCGAATTGCTCTGTATGACCGTGTAAATTGCTTCTGATACGTGCTCTGCTTGCTACTCTATCTTCGGGAAAGACGAAATCCAGCAGAGGGCGTCCCTCGATCTCTTCCTGCGTCCGAACCAACAATTGGGCCATTCGACTGTTCACATAAAGCGTGCAGGCTTCCGTATCAACCAGCCAGATACCTTCATAGGCTGTCTCAACAATAGTGCGATAACGCTCCTCGCTCGCCTTCAATGCTTCTTCAATGCGCCGATAGTTGGTTACATCTCGATAAATCGTCACTGCACCACTGATCTGCCCTGCCCTATCTTGCAAAGGGGCTCCGGTCACACTAATACGAATCTCTTCTCCCCTCTTATCAAGAAATATTACTTCTGCTTCATTGGTAGACGTAAGTACTTCCCCTTTGAGCATGTGCATCGTCGGAAGTTGGTTGGGTAGCAGTACCCTCCCCTGCGATGTCACTATTTGTTCCTCCTGGCTGAGTCTCTCAAGCGTCCACTCTTCGCTAGCAATCCGTGTCCGTTCTAATAGTACCCGCCCCGCCGGATTCATACGCACCGCTCGCCCTTGTATATCATAGATATAAAGTGCTTCCGGTATCGCCTCAAGAACCACTTCAAGCTCTCGCGCTCGTTCACTCGCTTCACGCTCAGCCTGGCGCAATGCTGTCAGCTCGTGCATAATAGTGATAGCCCCTTCTATGTTTCCTCCTCTTGCTGGGGAGCCCAAAGGCGCTGCACTGATCGTAAATACACGTTCTGATCGCTCGTCACCTGGGGAAAGGGATACTTCTGCATCCATGATAGCTTTACCTTGTAACGCCTGTGAGAGTGAGCTTTGCTCGAATACAAGCTTGCCCATTTCTCGCGCACTTTTGTTCTGTCTGATTACTCGGCCCTGCATATCATAAATGACAAGTGGATCTGGTAGTGTCTCAATAATGGTTTCCAGATGTTGGGAGAGGGCTTGCGCCGCCTGCCTCGCACGCTGGACCTGGCTAATGAGCAGGCTAATGGTTAATCCGATGACGATATAGGGAAGCACTCTGCCTATATCTTCTGTTTGTGCTGCCAGAGCCGGAGGAGACGATGGGAAAATGAGAAATTGTAGTAAGATGGCTCCGATAAACGTAGCGAGAAGACTTGGCCCTACCCCCCACGCCAGGGCTGCCAGGAGCACTATCAGGAGCACCAGTGCAGAAGAAAAACGCAAGAAAGGCAGGCTATGGTAGATGAGAATCAATACTATGCTTGCTATAATCTGTCCAAAAATTGCAAAAAGATACCCAAAGACAGCATGAGACCAGGGACTAGGAAGTACTCCTGGAGTAAAAAGGACGCCCTGGAACCATTGAGTGCCTCGCTCCCATAATCTACCAGACCTGGAAGTGCTGCTTTTATGATCTGGAGAGACGGATGCCGCCGTGTATAGAGGGGAATTTAGTGGTTCTGCCTCTATTGATTTTGCATCCTGTTCAAAATTTGGTTGCATCTCAACTCTCACATTTCGTGTCTTGCTGGGTGCTCTTGGCGATAGAGATAAACAATAGCTGATAATCGCCTGGCAAAAGAAATGACATTACCATCAGAATTGGTGAAAGCGCTGGCCCCCGGTTGGCGAAGATCATCCAGGTGCAGACGTACCGGGAAGTAACGTCCTCCAGTGCGAATAATATCATAACCGCCAGGTGGCAGCATTGTCGCCCCTCGCGCTGGTCGTGATTGCTGACTCACAACATTCTCGCCTTTCTTTGATGCACATATTTGACTATGCTTGCTTAGGCACGTATCAAAGCTCATGTTTGTTTCATCTTCCACACAAGTACCATTAGTAACCAGTTAAACCTTCTATCTTTTATTCGCATCGAGATGAGATACTTTACCTCCCTATGTACCTCTCGCTCCGCAGAGGACCGTAGGTGTATGAATTACCCACCTCGTTACCCTGGTTTGGCCAACACAGGAAGAGCTTTGGTCCTCGTGCGGACGGGTTGTTCAGGTCTACGATGTCCTATCCGAGGTGTAGTCATGAGATGGGTACGTAGGGTCGGCTGTTGATCTCTGACCGCCTCGCCTACCACCCACCTCGTTACCCTGGTTTGGCCAACACAGGAAGAGCTTTGGTCCTCGTGCGGACGGGTTGTTCAGGTCTACGATGTCCTATCCGAGGTGTAGTCATGAGATGGGTACGTAGGGTCGGCTGTTGATCTCTGACCGCCTCGCCTACCACCCACCTCGCCTCGCAGAACATGCGCAAAATGGGGTCCCGCCGGGCTCTTTCCTGCAAAAAGTGCCTGGGAGAGATTACCTATATACGGTCACCGTATTGTTGAACTTGAAGCAAAGGAAGACGAGTAAATCGTATTGTATGGTAAGAATTTATACTAAGTATTATTTGGAAAATATATATAAATATATGTTGACTTTGCCAGATACTTATGTTATAACTATTCAGACAAAACAAATTATAGGAGGCCAGGATGGACAACGAATGTATCGTCGTTTTTACCGCCCGTAGCTCACACCGAATTCTTCGTGAGGGGGGTTCGCAGGCCTGGGCACTTGATCCAAATCGAGCGAGAAAATGTAGCTACTTGATTTGCGTACAAAACCAGAACAATCCAGACCGCGACTTTTCAGATCCTTCTGCGGCTCACGGTGCGGTTTTTATGGTTGGAAAGATCAGTGATGTTATACCAGCGCTGGATGATCCCAATGAAGGTCGCTGGAAGATTTGCATAAGTGAATATGCACTTCACACCGTTATAAACGCCTGGAAAGGGTGGCGCAATCCGGTGCGCTATATGACGCTTGAAGAGTTGGGGATCAACCTGGATGATCTAACTTTTTACCCTGTCGTTGTTGAGCAACACAATTTAGGGTATAACCCCTGCCCAGCAAGCTCCGAAAAAGCAGGAGGATGGATCGGTCGTCCCTCTTTCAATCACCAGTGCCAAAGCTGGCCTGGCTGCATATTATGGTGTCAGCCAGGAATCGATTGAAATCGTAATTCGAGGCTAACTGTTTGATAATCCTAAGGAGAATATAAAATAATGGCAGGATCGACATTTCACACTAACCCTTTTGACCTATATAAACTTCTTGAAGACTGTCAGTGCGGCATTCTTCAGCTGCCGGATTTTCAGCGCAGTTGGGTTTGGGATGAAGATCGTATCAAAAGTTTGATTGCTTCAATCTCGCGAGCTTTTCCTGTTGGGGCGTTGATGTCACTTGATACCGGCGGACCAGTAAATTTTAAACCGAGACCCGTTGAAGGTGCACCAATTGCTGCGAGACAAGTTGTTCCTCTATCCCTGTTACTTGATGGTCAGCAACGGATGACTTCGCTTTATCAAGTCACTTTACGAGGCAAAGTTGTCGAGACGGTCACGCCAAAGAATAAGAAAGTGAAGCGTTGGTTTTACATTGACATACGGAAAGCCCTTGATCCTTCCGTCGATCGCGAAGAGGCTATAGTCGGTGTGCCTGAAGACCGAATGGTCAAAGCTAATTTCGGGCGTGAAATCATTTTCGATCTTTCATCTGCCCAACAGGAATATGCCTCCCTTATGTTTCCGGTTTCTCATGTCTTTGATTGGGACAAGTGGCAAGACGACTTCGACAAGTATTGGCCGGGTGATAAGTATGAGAGTATGCGAGAGGAGTTTCGCGATTTCAAGCGGCAGGTTCTAGAAAATTTCAAATATTATCGTGTGCCGGTTATTACCCTAGATCGATCAACTACTAAAGAAGCTGTATGCGTTGTGTTTGAGAAGGTCAATACTGGGGGTAAGGCACTGGATGCTTTTGAGCTTGTTACCGCGATGTATGCCGCCTCAGGTCATGAATTGCGAAAAGATTGGTATGGTGATGATGTAGCAAAAGGACGACATCGCCGTCTTGCAGAAACGCTACGACCAGGAGAGTGCAGATACTGGAATCATCGCTGAAGTTTCTAATACGGATTTTCTTCATGCGATTTCACTTTTTCATACGCGTGATCGACGACGTGCGGCAGAGGCTGCCGGAAAACAAGGCAAGGATTTACCTGCCGTTTCAGGCAATCGACAAACTCTGTTAAACTTACCTCTTGAAGCATACAAGCGATATGAAGTACAGGTGGAGCGTGGTTTTGTGCATGCGGCTAAGTTCTTGCACATGCTTCACATCTATCGTATCTTTGATCTTCCTTATCAGTCTCAAATTATACCGTTAGCCGCTATTCTCGCTGATGTCGGCGAGGCTTGGGAGCATGATGCAAAACGTGCAATGTTGGTACGGTGGTATTGGAATGGCGTCTTTGGAGAGCTTTATGGTTCGGCTGTCGATACCCGTATCGCACGCGACTTTATGGAAGTCCCAGCTTGGCTGAAGGGCGGCCCGGAACCGTCAACCGTGAATGAGACACAGTTCCGAGCCGATAGATTGAAGACCATGCGTATACGTCTGTCAGCAGCCTACAAAGGGGTCAATGCTCTTTTGATGAAAGAAGGTGCACAAGATTTCCGTTCAGGCCAGAAATTCGATCACACGGTATTCTTTGGTGAGTATGTAGACATCCATCATATTTTTCCGCAGGATTGGTGTAAAAAGCGTGGCATCAAGCCAAATGTTTTCGATTCTATTATCAACAAGACCCCGCTTTCCTACAAGACAAATCGAATCATTGGCGGTGTTGCTCCATCTGAGTATCTCACAAAATTGGAAAAAGGCAATGAGGAAACACTGCCAATTGATCGTGCGAAGCTTGATTCCTACCTTGCTTCTCATCTGATTGATCCAGTACTTCTACGCACTGATAATTTTGATGTATTTATGGTCGCACGGCAAAGACGACTTTTATCACTCATTGAACAAGCGATTGGAAAGCCAATCTATAATGGTAACATTAAAGAAGAAGGGGATGATGTTGAGGTTGACGAAGATACTGTTGAAGCAGAATTGACAATCACAAATGTATGAGCCTTGAAGCTAAGATAGGATAATACATGGAAAAGTTATCAAAAATCTAAATGTGGTATTGGTGGTATTCTGTACATTTGTACATAAATGGTATGCAGAACTCAAGTGGCTGGAGGGAGGCTTTTTCATGTGGTACACTGAGCAAAGTCCAACCTGGTTGAACGATTTCAAGAAAATTACTCTGAAGTGAGGTATCTATATGAGTGACACACCAGTTAAGGAGCTACAGCCTGCTCCTGATTTTACACTTCCAGCGATAGGAGACGATGAGGTAGTGAAACAATGGCCAGGTTCAGTTAAGCGCACTCCGTGGCAAAAATACTGTTGTTATTTATTTTTATCCAAAAGATGATACGCCCGGTTGCACTAAGGAAGCTTGCTCTTTTCGTGATATCTATCATGAATTGCAGCGCCGTGACGTCGTTGTGCTTGGTGTAAGTGCCGACAGCGTCGCCTCTCATCAGAAATTTGCCGAAAAATACGGCCTTCCCTTTCCTCTCCTTGCCGATACCGAAACTACTGTCTCGCAGCTCTATGGTGTCTACGGCGAGAAAAACATGTATGGCAAAAAATATATGGGAGTGACCCGCGCCACCTTCTTAATCGACAAAGATGGCGTGGTCCAGAAGGTCTGGCCAAAGGTCAAACCCGAAGAGCACGCCGCCGAGGTCTTGCAGGCAGTGGACGCTCTCTAATCCTGCTTTTACTATTACCTGCTGCTTGCGGCACCCTCACAACGAGGGTGCCACAATGTTATGCGAAAAGCCGCACATCATCAATCTGAAATGCGAATGGCCCAGTTTCACTACCTGCAAGAAATTGGATGCACATTACATCATGACCGTCGATATTCTCGAATTGGCTAAATGGAAATCTAAGTTGCTGCCATTCCCCACCGGCATCAAACTCAACACTCGTCGGTATCAGCGTATTCTTCGTAAAGAGCATCACTCTGTATCTTTTCCCATCGCCTTTAGCCCAGAACTCTAAGCCTTTCTTCCCTGAAAGATTAGCCGGTGTCCAACGCGCAACACCTGGATAGAAGACGACTCCTGCCCAGCGTATAAGATCCGCTCCTGGCGCTATCTCTCCTGTGATCAAAAGTGACCATTTGTCGCCATTTGCCCCTTCTGGTACAACTGTGTATTGCGCTGTTGATTTACCCCCGCGTATCTGATCTGTTGAGACTTCCCAACCATATCCAAAATCTGTGTCCGTTGTTCCCTTCTCGAAGTCACTGATGCGCCCGGATTCAGAACCCTCCGGCGCAGACATATCTTCAATTCCTTCTTCAATTGCTCGATACTCTGACGATATGCCTGGCGGTCAACCTCAAAGCCACGCTTCCAGATGCTAACAATATCGCGTGTCTGGGTAATCGTTGTGCAGGGATCACCATTGACCAGGAGAAGGTCCGCACGCAAACCTGGAGCAATCCGCCCACGATCCTTGAGCTGAAATATCTCGGCTGGTAGAGAGGTTGCCGCCGCCAGCGCTTCACAGGGCGTTAGTCCCCCTTCCACAAGGAGTTCTAGCTCCCGGTGAATACTGACACCATGAGCCGTCCCAGGATTAGGCGCATCTGTCCCAGCCAGGATTGTTACGCCCGCAGCTTTCATCTGTTTCACAAGTTCATGCCTGATCTCAGGAAGCCGTGTTTCGTTTTCCTTTTTCTTCGCTGAGGGAAATGCTGTTTGCAGATAACCAACCGCCGTTGGTGCAAGATAGGGCACAAGTCGAGCATCTGTGACTAGCGATCTGCCACTGGCAATGCCGCCCACGCTTTCCAGTACGGTGAATGTAGGAATGACAAATGCGCGATGCTCTGCTACGAAACGCCCAAAGTCCGGGTCGGGAGCCTGATCTACAAAAAGATGTGCTAATCCATCTGCTCCAACCTCAATCGCATCTCGCGCATCCTGTAAGGTGAGAATATGGACGAGTGCCAGCTTGTTTCGTCGATGTGCCGCTTTAACCACTGCGGCCATTGTTGCTTTATCAAGCGTTGGAATAGAACTTTGATAGGCTCGACCATTATCGTAAATAATTTTGATATAGTCTGAGCCCTCTGCAATCCGTGCATCCACAAACTCCTGTGCCTCGTCTGGATGCTGAATCGTCGGTATAGGGATACCATATTCTGTCCCATGTCCGCCTGGAGCAGTAATCAGTGTCCCCGCAGAACGGAAATCTGCCAACTCCTGTCCCGCCTCTGTGGTTTGCTGCCGTTTGAGATCGGCGATCATATGGTACTCTGAGAACATGTCTAATTCGGTTGTCACTCCGAATACTAATGCCTCTTTCAGCGCTTGCCTAATGATAATATGCGTGTGCGCATCAATAAGTCCTGGCAACAGCGTCATTCCGCTTGCCTCAATAATCTGTGCCTCGCTTGGAATACTACTCTCATCTCCCACTGCTACAATGAGCTCGTCTTGTATAACGATTGTATCACTGGCGATACTACTGGTTCCATCGAAGATATGTGCATGGCGTATTGCAATTGGCCGAGTCATACGTTTCTCCTTTTTCATGCATAATATCAAATGTCGCCTCTGTAATAGTATCCATAAAACGCTGTCTATGCAATTGTGTACCATTCTCTTTAATCTATCCTCTCAATAATTAAGAAAATCCCTCACAATCTTTGCCGCTTTTTCATTTTTCTTCTGTATAGAGTTAGTAGAGCAAGATATACAACAAAAAATGGGAAGGGGAGGGACGCTGATGCTTTTTCCTCTATTGATTCCTCTAATGGCTTTTTTGCTTTGTGTACAAAGAAAGGCACTTTTGCATATGCGCTTGAAACTTCGTAATTTGACGACCCAGATCCGTGAAACGTTGTTAGAAATGCCGGATCGTGTCTTTATGAAGACAATGCTGGATTGGATTACTCTGGCCGAAGAACATTTACAATATCCCGATTGGAGCGATGAATATCGCTATGCTCTTGGTTTTCGTGTTCAGTCACAAGAAACTCAGACAATCTATGCCACTTTTAGTCTGCTGCATGAAAATGAGCCAAATACTGTCAATGTGCTCTGGATCGAGCCTGGCATGACTACCTTGCGTAATATCTTGAAAAATTTTACGCTTGAACAGTTCTACCGCACTGTGATCCCTCTTGCCTCCGATGCTCTTTTTGATCGCGCCGCGCAAGAGCGTTGGGGACCTCCCCCTTCATCATTGAATAATGGCTATGAGTTCCCTGGAGAGTTTGCTTCGCCATCTAGAGGCAAAAGTCTATCGCCGAACCGAGCAATCTCACCTATTAGCATCCCAGGAGAACGCACCTCATCACCCCCTCCCAAATGTACAACCGGATGTCGTAAATCATTCTGCTCCTGGTGAATATTCTCTGCTAAGGGATAGAGATCCTTCCACTACAAGAGAACTCCTTCCATGAATTCGTTCAGCCATATTACCTTCTCTTGCGAACAATTTAGCGTAGGGAATGCGCTCGGCGCATTCCAGAGCGCGGAGGGCTGGGTCAGGCGCAACCTTAGCATACTATCGTAGCTCCTGACCATATTCCCTCTTGAATCCTGCAAAAAACTTGTTATACTATATCTGGTATAGATATGATATAGCTTCAGATAACTGGCGATCACGTGGACTAACCACGAGGGAATCTGAAGGGAAGTAAAAAACAGTCGCTCGCCTGGGCTGGAATAGTAGTCTGCCGTTGCAAGATATTTTGCTATTCTAGTGCCAGTACAAGGAGCGACTTTTTATGACTGTAACCTCACGTCCTCAAACGCTACTCACCCGCTATCTTGAAACCCTCAATGGCGCACCAATTCAGACTGCCGCCGCCGCCTATTATGCTTCTCTGGATCAGACTGCCTCGGTTTCGCCATCTATTGCTGCTGCCATTATCCATGAGCTCCGCGATCAGCGCCAGAACTTGAAACTGATCGCTAGCGAGAATTATAGTTCCCTGACTACTCAACTGACTACCGGGAATCTGCTTACCGACAAATATGCCGAAGGCTATCCTTACCACCGTTTCTATGCTGGCTGTGATAATGTCGATGCCATTGAATCTGAAGCCGCCGAGCTTGCTCGCACGCTCTTTGAGGCCGATTATGCCTATGTTCAGCCTCATTCAGGCGCGGATGCAAACCTGGTTGCTTTCCTCTCTATTCTCTCTGCCAAAGTCCAGAAGCCTTTACTCACCTCTCTGGATATTCAGGACCCTTCAAAGGCCTCTCGTGAGGATTGGGCAAAGGTGCGTGCTGCTGTCCATAATCAGCGTCTTCTCTCTCTCGATTACTATTCTGGCGGCCATCTTACGCATGGCTATCGTCATAATATCTCCAGTCACCTTTTTGATGTCTATACCTATAGCGTCGATCCCCAATCCTATCGTATTGACCTCGATCAGCTCCATCGCCAGATACAAGAGGTGCGTCCGCTCATTCTGCTCGCTGGCTATAGCGCTTATCCACGCAAGCTGAACTTTGCCAAAATGCGTGAAATGGCTGATGAGGTCGGCGCGGTCTTCATGGTCGATATGGCCCATTTCGCTGGCCTGGTCGCAGGTAAAGTCTTTACCGGCGAATACAATCCTGTCCCCTATGCCCATGTTGTGACCTCTACAACCCATAAAACGCTGCGGGGACCCCGTGGTGGCCTGGTTCTTTGTAAACAAGAATTCGCTGAGTGGATCGAGAAAGGTTGCCCTGAAATTCTTGGTGGCCCTCTTCCTCATGTTATGGCTGCGAAAGCGGTGGCTCTCCGTGAAGCTTCCCAACCCGCATTTCAGACCTACGCCCATCGCATCGTAGAAAACGCTCAAGCCCTGGCTGATGCTTGTCTTGCTGAAGATCTGCATGTTCTCACTTCAGGTACCGATAATCACCTGCTGCTTCTCGATGTTGCTAAGACCTTTGGACTCACTGGCCGTCAGGCGGAATCAGCGCTACGTGCCAGTTCAATTACGCTCAATCGTAATTCTCTCCCTTTTGATGCCAATGGCCCCTGGTATACCAGCGGTCTGCGTGTTGGTACACCCGCAACGACAACACTTGGCATGAGTCCCGTTGAGATGCGCGAGATTGCTCGTATTATCAAGCTTGTCCTCTCCCAAACAACGCCAATCATCACGAATGGCAAGCAGAGCCTAGCGAAGTATACCCTGGATGCCAGCGTAATCGATGAGGCACAGCAACGTGTGCGCGACCTCCTCAGCCGTTTTATTCTCTACCCTGAACTTGATATGGACCTTCTTCTCTCTTCGCTCACTTCTGAAGCCTAAAGTAGTAAGTACTCTGTCCATCTTCGATTGTAGGGCAGATCGGCTTGCCCGTCTCCTGCTCACGATGTTATTACAGTCTCAGGATTAGTGAAGAAATGAACATTGTAGGGCAGATCGGCTTGCCCGTCTCCTGCTCACGATGTTATTACAGTCTCAGGATTAGTGAAGAAATGAACATTGTGCAGATCGGCTTGCCGTCTCCTGCTCACCTACTTCCATCTTGCCCGGTATTGTTCATCCTACAAATGAAGATGGACAGAGTAGTAAGCATATCAAATAATATACGAAGAAAGGTAGAAGGACTGAAACGTTAGCTGTTTTTGAAATTTTTCGCTACGTCAGCAATCGGTAATAAGCAGCCAGAGACTTTGAAAAAATAGCCCCTGCCTGCGAAAAGGCAAGGGCTATCAAAAACATTAATGGAACTTGACCAGAAGCTTTTCTGCCAGATCGCCGACGACAGGGAGCTTATAGTAACGCCCTTTTCCCGCTGCAACTAGCAAGACGATCCAGCTAATAAACATGAATAGTCCCAGTGCATTTTTGAGCAGGACGATAATAGCTATATAACCAAATCCCCACTCAATCATATTAAACGGGCCAAGAAAGTTGAAAAAACCGAAGACCAAAAAGCCAAATACTAATTGGGCAATACTAAACGCACCAAAGAGGATCACTGATTGCATGGCATGAAAACGTACAAAACGGTTTTCTCGCTCCAATACCAGAAAGACTAGACCACCAATCCAGCCAAAGAGATAGCTGAGTACCGCCGCTACACGGACATTCATACCCATTCTGGTCTGCTCTGCTGGTCCTACATCCCCTGCCATCCTCTGCCTTGTATTAGGCTGAGCATATTGTTGTTGCCCATATTGCTGCCCATAATAATACTGTTGCTGTCCATAATACTGCTGTTGGCCTCCGAATCCGGGTTGGCTATACTGTTGTTGCCCATAATAGTGCTGCTGTTGTCCATATGTTTGTCCAGGATAGGACGCTGGTTGTCGCTCATAATATTGTTGTTGACTATAAGCCTGCTCATCTGGCGTGGGGTAAGAGGTGGCACCTTGTTGAGGGTAGATACTCTGCGGCATCTCCTCGGCTCCATATGGCTGAGCTGGTTGTTGAACACTATAGCCTTGATATCCTTCAGAAAAAGATTCCTCATGCTCTGGTGGGTTTTCCATATCGCTTGTGCCTCTTTTCATAAAACGCTTGATAGATAGGCGGATTATTTGTATGCTTAGAACAGTGTAGCATGGTAGTTCTACGTCATTGTTTTGTTTACATTACAGGGATCGATAGTTGTGCTCTGCTTGGATAGCAATAATTGTAGCATGTTTAAGCATTCATACTATACAACGCACCCCGAAGGAAGAGATAACCGATGAGTCCAATTGACCATTTTGGTATCAGGCGAGGCCCATTTCCTGCAATAGATTTAAATCAGGGACGCAGTATCGCCTATTCACATAGTATCACGCGCCGCATGATGGAATTGATCGATGGCAATAATCATGGCAATGTTCACGGAGGCGTTATTATGCGAATGGTAGATGAAGCAGCTGCAATTGTTGCTATGAAACATGGCGGAAAACCTGTAGTTACCGCACGCGTTGAGCGCTTCGATTTCCATGCCCCTGCCTATATTGGCAATGTTGTTACCGTCGATTGTGCCCTCAACTACGTCGGTAGGACAAGTATGGAAGTCGGGGTGACGGTCACGGCTGAAGATGTGATGACTGGCGAGATCCGTAATATTGCCAGTAGCTATGTGGTCTTTGTGGCTTTGGACGAACATGGCAAACCTACTCCTGTTCCTCCTCTCTGGCCCGCAAACGATGAAGAGGCCGCTCGTATTGAGCACGCTCGTATTCGCCATGCCCGGATGCAAAAATTAAATGAAGAGCTGGCGCAGATAGAAAATATCCCTAAAGAAATCCCTCATTCTGCCGATGACCATGTATAGAAATATTTTGCCTGTTGCCCTCTCTCGCATTTTTACTGCATCAGGCATTTTGCTAAAAATACTCTTCTTCTCATTCTGGCATCCACCTGAAGAATACTTTTGTATTTGCGCCAGAATGTTGTATGTAGGCTTTGCTGAGAAGAGAATATGAGGTTGGCCTATGACAGGCTGTAACAAGCGGGATGTGTAGGGTTTGTTGGGTTGGCATTTTTCTGGATGGAAGGTTGCATTCAGGCTGCAAGCGAGATATGTAGGGTTCGCCGGGTTTATCGCAATAGAAAAAAGTGTAAATGGTTCTGTTTTATTGGATTAATTAATGTAAATTTATCGAATTTGCTCTCTCTCTCTCATACTCTTCCGCTTTTTGCGCTAAGATCGGTATAGAAGTAGTAGAGCGATAGAATATCTGTTTTCATTGATCAAAAATTTTGAGATGCGACGTTGCTATGGAGAAGGGGGGATGTTTTCTATGGATGCCCGTTACCTCACTGCAAAACTTTCTAAGGGGCAGTGCCTGGCCTTTTTAGAACAAGAACCTACTAAAAATACAAAAAAATCTACTCTCGTAGAACTGCTCCTGGCTCGTATTACTCAGCAAGATTCCGCTATGGAACGCCTGTTAGCTATGTTTCCTTATGAACTGGCCGTTGAGCCTGTAGAACTGGCTGAACTGCTCTCCTGCTCTCGCAGTGAACGGCAGCGCTGGATCAAAGAAGGGCGCATTCCTGTGCTAGAATATCGCTCATTCCGCGTCGCTGGTCGCGATCTGTTGTTCCCTGTCTTTGATCGCAGACAGGTTCTTGCTATCTCAACAGAAGAGATTGCCCTCTGGCGCGATGCTCATCTTGTCGATGTTCAAAATCGGAAACAAGTTGGTGCCCGCGCGGCTGCTGAAACCAGAAAGAATAATAAGTACGCACGTCAGCAATTTCAGCAATCCTGGGCTGAAACAGTGCAACTATGGCAACAGACTGCCCCTCCCGAACTTGTAGCCCTGCTTCAACTCTGTTATTGGACGGTGCTGGCTTCTCGTTGGGCTAAAGAGAATCAATTGAGAGCGCTTCGTAGTATAAAGTTGGGAGAACTCTATCTTGCTCGTAAGGAGGCCTGGTATAACAGAAAAAATGAGGCTATGCGCCTTCTTGCTGTTGTTCCCAATGGCCATCTTTCGTTTTATCGCTCTCCCAATCCCGATAAATGTCATCTCTGGCTCTGTGATGAGCATTATACCGAGAAATGCGAGTGGTATTATGAGAGCGTCTGGGATTTTTTCTCACAGCATACTGCGGAGGTGAAGAACTGTCCACACTGCTCGGTAAAAGAGGAGAAAGATTATTATGCTCTTTATTATTTAGAGGTGACCTCACCTCTCTTTCCTGAACTGCGCTTCTCGTTTCATATGCCGTATCCTGTAGGGAAAAATTTCTTTCCCTCTCCTGAGAGGTTACCTGCGGTACAACATATTGAACAGGATGGCCTGTTTCGTTTTGGTTGTTCGCTTGCAGATGAGGAAAAGGTCCTTCATCGCGAAAATGACGTGCTCACCAATTTTGAAAAAGCTCTAGAGGATACGAAAAACTGGTATACTTTACCTGCTCGACTAACAAGCACTCTTTCTTCTTCCGAAGAAGTTGGGAAACACTAGCCTGGGCTTGTTTTTTCTTAGATTCTCTTGTCAATCTGTTCGTCGTCGTATAGTAGCCTCTCAAGAGGGAATGTATGCAACCACTGGTGACTCTTTTTGAACGCGAATCTGCTCCTGAGAATACTTTGCCATCCGCGCTATCCTCTTATTATGCTGGCGGTTTCTCTCTTCCTGCGCATAGCCACGCAGATCGCCCCTATGTCTTTGCAAATTTCGTGGAGGCAATTGATGGTATTGTCTCCTTCAACGCTCCCGGCCAGCTCGGTGGTGGTCTTATTAGCGGCGAGAAAGAGCAAGATAAGATGGTGATGGGACTCCTGCGTGCCCGTGCTGATGCTATTGTCTTTGGCACAAGTTCACTTATCGCCGATGCCAATCATCTGCGTACCGCAGCATTTATTTATCCACCCCTCGCTTCAGCTTATGCTCAGTATCGCCAACAACTTGGCAAGCAGACGCGGCATCCTCTCAGCGTTGTGATGACGGCAAGTGGCAATATTAATCTGGCTGATCGTATCTTTCATGCTCCCGGTTTGCGCGTCCTTATTGCTACTACCGCCGCTGGCTATAAGCGTCTCTCTCAACAATCTCTTTCACCACAAACACTATTGCGCCGTGTTGAAGAGCGTGATGACGGGACATCTTCTGGCGTCTCTCCATATGCTGTCTTGCGCCTTCTTGCTCAAGAGTATGCTGTTGAGAGCGTGCTTTATGAAGGTGGCCCTACGCTGTTTAGCTCTTTTCTGAGCGATCACCTCGTGGATGAACTCTTTTTGACTTTCTCTCCACAGTTGGTCGGTCAGGCTCCTGGCATCTCTCGTCTCTCTCTCGTTGAAGGCCATGCTTTCTCTCCGCAAGAGACTCCCCGCGCTGAGTTACTTAGTGTGAAGCAGGCTGATAATCATCTCTTGCTCCGTTATCGTTTGTCTTAAATATGGTTATATTATTGTCTATTGCTGATTACTTATGAAGGGAAGAAGGGATCTGTATGCTTTCTTGTTGCCCACTGCTTGTTTTGAACAGCAAGAAAAGCAGCGCACTCTTTTCTTTCAGAAACCTTTTGCTGAGGGTGGTATGAAATACTTAAAGATGGGTGTATACGAATTATTAGCCCTGACTGTGATTGCTCTGGCTGCTGCTTTACGTTTGATTCTGCTTGCCCAGGGTTGGCCTGTGACGAATAGCGATGAAGCAACGATTGGTCTGATGGCCAGGCATATTGCCTATCAACACGAATTACCTGTTTTTTTCTATGGTCAACAATATATGGGCGCTCTGGAAGCTTATCTTGGAGCCCTGTTTTTTCAACTATTTAGACCTTCATTATTGGTGCTCCATGCATCTCTCGTTTTCCTCTTTGTTTTGTTCCTTGTGAGTACCTATCTATTAGGTCGCTTGCTTTACTCAAAGACTGTGGCTCTGTTTTCTTTATTTGTGCTGAGTCTGGGATCTAGTTATATGATTATTCGTCCTCTCAGTGCAATTGGTGGCTATGCAGAGACACTGCTTTTAGGTTCGCTTCTTTGCCTGCTGGCTTCTGCGCTTGCTCTCTCAGGTACATCGGTAGCTATTTCCAGACGTACTCAGGGCTGGAGGCTGCTGGCGTTTTTTTTCTGGGGACTCTGTGCTGGCCTGGGTTTATGGAGTGATCTGTTGATTGCACCATTTGTAGCCTGTTCAGGATTTTTGTTGCTGCTTTGCTGTTGGCCTGAGCTTCGTCAGGTTATCGCTTTTATCTGCCTCTTGCTTGGCCTGCTGCTTGGTGCTTATCCGCTATTATTGTATAATTTGCACGCTGCTCCTGGTCAGGATTCTCTCTCTATCTTTCTTCAGCTTCATAGCGCTGGTGCGACTGGACAACCGTTCGCTGTGTCATTAAAGAAAGAAATCTTAAGTACCTTTATGATAAGTATCCCTATGATGACGGGCAACCCTTTTTGCCCTGTTTCAGAACTCCCGCTACTCAGTCCAACCAGTCCGCCATCTTTGCACTGTACTCTTATTCACATCGGTTGGAGTACAGGGTATCTCTCCTTGTTTGTGCTCTCGCTTATTATGACGCTCTGGCCGCTCTGGAAAGAGTATCGCGTTTCTGGATCATTCTTGACGTCTGAGGGCAGACGTTTGCTGGCGCGCATGCTGCTTCTTGTTGCTGGTATACTAACGCTGGCATCTTATACCTTTAGTACGGCTCCCATTCTCTGGCCGGGTATTCATGCTCGCTATCTGATTGGCTTGCTTATTGTTACTCCAGCTCTCCTCTGGCCCCTCTGTCAAAATATCGCTAGCCTTTTCTCATTCTCTAAAAAGCCGCTTGGCGCTCAGCTACACCTCTCTTGCAACCTGGCTGGACTGCTGGCTATTGCTGTGCTTTTTGTTATTGGTCCTGTGCTGATTGTACGGGATGATCTACCCGTTGCTCGGTATGATACTCAGCAGCAGCAGGCCCTCATTGATGGCTTGCTACATATCAACGCGAGACATATCTATACAGACTATTGGACCTGTAACACGACTGCCTTTCTTAGCAATGAGCAGATTATCTGTGGCGTGACAGATGGAGAGTTTCAGCCAACCCATAATCGTGTTCCCAATTATTACTCTATCGTACATGCTGATCCTTTTTCTGTCTATGCCTGGCGAGTGACAGATGATCTTCCAGCTTTGGATCGGCTTCTGGCTCAACATCCCAACCATTTTCGCCATTTTGTGATCGCTGGTTACAATGTCTATCAGCCACTGCGTTCGTCGTAGTTTCCTCTCTTTTTTGAGGAGAATGACTGCATGTCACAGGTCGAGGTGTATACTTGTTACTTGTGCGACATGCAGCCCGGAAGGAGCTTAATGGATTACCTCTCCTGCCTGTTCCGTAACTTTGTTTGTATCAGGCAGATCTTGAGGTAGCTGGTCATTATGATGCAGTATATTATCAGCTTCAGTCACACTACGCGTACTTGCCTTGCCTCTAAAGCGTTCAGCAAGCTGCATAAATGGCTTTTCAACGCTGATAAAAAGGACAAAAATACAGGGAAGGATAAAGGCGAAGAGCCATACCCAGTAAAGACTATAGAGAACTTTATGCGGCCAGCCCGCAATAAAGAGTGAGTGGATGAGTAATTGCGAAAAAAAGACGAGCAGCATCAGGTGCCACATATAGAGGCCAAACGAGAGCATACCAATCCAACGCAATGGCCGCCATTCAAATATCCGCCTGAGTAACATGGGACCGAGCAGAATTGCAAAGATGCAGAGACCATAGCCAATGGAAAAGCTCAATTCGCTCATAGACGTATAGTAACGCAGTAATGGATCAAGTCCTGACCAGGTGTGTGGCGCACGTAGATCGTATTTCCACAGAAATGTGGCATACAGCCAGCCTAGTCCAATGAGAAAGATCCACGGACCCAGTTTTTCTACCCATTTGTTGACACGGCTGTTCTCTGGACCTGCTCGTACAAGCAGATATCCACTACTGACTAACATGCCTATTGCGAAGTCTTCCAGGAATTTACCATGCAGCCCAGCGGTGGGAATGCCATAGGTAAAGAGGAGAAAATAATGAAGTAGTGTGTGTGGCAGATGGAAGGTCTCTTGAGGATGATCGGTGACATAAAGGCCAATGTAACGTGTCACTATCCCCCAGGTAATGACGATGGCCAGACACAATCCTAATGAACAGACGCGCCAGACCCGTGATCCATGACGGACGATCAAACGCATTCCATATGCCAGAATTGGTAGAAGTAGATAGAATTGCCATTCGACGGCAAGTGTCCAGAATGGTCCCGCGATCTGTTTGAACGTCGATGACGAAGAATCCATGAAAAGTGTCAGGAAAAGAATGAGTTGCCTGAAATGATCAGGTTGAAGATATTCTCGGTGCGCGATAAGGATCATGAGAAAAAGGGTTACATAATATGCTGGTAAAATGCGCAATGCACGCCGCAGATAGAATTGACGGAAAGAGGGCCAGGGTGCATTAAAAAGTAGCGCTTTTGCATAAGGAAGAAAGAGCAAAAAACCAGAAAGGATAAAGAAAAGTGTGACCCCGGTATCTCCCGCGAATGCCAACGCATCAAAAATGCCTGGAATATGGGTCGGATACCACAAAGGGATGTCATTTGTCGTGATAAGTGAAAGATGGTAGGAGACAACAATTAAGCACGCAATAGCACGTACACCATCAAGGGAGGCAATCGTACTTTTTTGCTTTTTCCCCTCAAATGTAAATGTGAGCCATTGAGAAACTCTGGACCAGAGCTGTGTGCTCCTCCCATTCTGAACTGGCTGGATCAAAACAATTCCTTTCATCAATGATGCGGCAGGGAGACCCACCAGCCCTCAGGCGATTGGGTTCTTGACGCTAGCATGTGTTGGTCTCTGATAGAAACTACATTGTTAGCTATAACGAATCAGACTCACATTAAGGATCACAATGGGAGGCAGGTCATTTTTCCATTTGTGATATGATGGGGAGGTCTATCTGTATCTCTTCATGTTTTTGTCTGTGTGGGATCGTTTCTAATTCCGACTATTGGAGAGAAAGCTCTCTATTGTCCTGCAAGATATCACTGAGAATTTTTTATGCGAGATACACAGAAAGAGATAGGAAAGGAAGCGTGATAGAGCAGTAACGGAACATGAGAAAGTCAATCAGCTCTATCCCTTTTTGAGGAGGATGTCATGGAATTTTCGTTGCGGCTGGATACTCTAGGTATGGTGGAGTTGCGGTATCTCCGTGGTCGAGACCGCTATCGGGAATGGCCTCAATTTCAGTTACTGGCTGCATCGAGGCAGGCTCGTGTGATGGCCTATTTGAACCATGAGGCTGCGGAACAGCTCCATCAGCAGATCTTAATGGTGGAGGCCGCAGTAGGCCTGGATGCCGAAGAGGAGGAGGGTGAGCTAGAGAAGACGTTGAATGCAGATGAACTGGAGAATGAGGTAGGCGAGAAAACGACGGAGCGAGAAAGCAGTTCTTTCTCCCCTGCATTTGCTCAGGCTTTGAAGCAATTAAACGAGCTCGCTCGCCAACGTCTCCCTGATGCTAATGCTCCTGGCAATCAAACTACAGGCGAACTTCCCTCGGAGGATGATGCCGAGGGCGAGGATGATGCTTTGGAACAATTACAGGATGCATTTGTGCAGATGATGGAGGTCGTTCGTGAACTGGCTGAAGAAATGTCTACCGATGCCCTGAAGTTAACATCACGTTTTAAATGTGCTCGTACCAATATTGAATTTATTCCTCGTGCGGAACCCGTCGATGAAGATGAGGAAGAGGACGATGATGCACAGGTGCTGGAGCTGGCAACTGAAGATGGCATTTTAGATATTGAGGTTGAGCTGGTGATGGTTTTACAGCTCTTTGAAGAAGGACGCGCGAGGGCCGATGATTTGCCCGCAGTCGAATTGCAACTCGATGTCGATGATTTTGAACGCTTACATGAAACTCTTGACCTTGCTCTTGAGCGTGAGCGGCGTAGCCGCCGCCGCCGCTAATCTGTGCTTATCTTCTGATAGAGAGGATGTTGTTGATGACCAGATCCATTACTCTTGACGATCTCTATAAACTGAAGTTTTTGAGCCGACCTACCATTTCTCCAGATGGCCAGCGCATTGCTTTTGTGGTGACGCGCATCGATGAAGACCGACATGAGTATCGCTCCGCTGTCTGGCTCGCCTCAGTATCTGATCCATCCGTGAAGCAGCTTACCCGCGAGAGTGCTCGACTCAGCTCTCTCGCTTGGTCTCCCGATGGACGCTGGCTCGCATTTGCTTCTAATCGGAGTGATGAGTTATCTGCTAACAAAGATCTTCAGGAACAGCAGAAGCGAGGGAAGGACAAATCTCAGATCTGGCTTCTTCCCGCTGATGGCGGCGAAGCTCACCAGTTGACCTTTATGGAGCATGGCGCTTCATCTCCTGCTCTGGTCGCCAGATGGTCAAAGGCTTTTGTTTAGTGCCCTTGTAGGACCAACAGATCCTGAGAATAGCGAAGGAAAACCTCTGCCGAAAGTTCGGGTTATTGATCGCCTCTGGTATCGCCTGGATGGTGTTGGTTTTATTCACGAACGCCGTTCACATCTTTTTCTGATAGACATAGCTGGGGGGGAGCCTGTACAACTTACTGATGGCGATTGGGATGAGCGTGATGCGGCCTGGTCACCAGATGGCTCGCAGCTTGCCTTTGTCTCGAACCGCGCCGATGATCGCTGGCGCATTCCTGGCTCTGATCTCTATACGCTTTCTTTTGTGCACGACAATGCTACTACTCTCCGCTGCCTCACCGATGGCACTCTGGACTGTGGCTCTCCTTCCTGGTCTCCAGATGGTCAAACTCTTGCATTTCTGGCCTCTGTAAAGGTGCATTCAGCCGGTCAAATCTCTCTTTATACCATCCCTGCAACCGCTCAAAATGCCTCTCCTACCTCTCTCTCAAAAGCATTTGAAGGCTCCTGTATGGATTGGCTTAACTCAGATCTGGGTGATGAGCATCTTATGCCCGCCCCTATCTGGTCTGTTGATGGACAGCATCTGTATGTTATTGCCTCTCAACGTGGTGCCTCTCGTGTCTATACTTTCTCTCTCCAGGAGAATAGTGGAGAACCATCTGTGTTCACACCTGGCAATATCCATATACGGGATATGAGTAGCGATGCTGCTCACAAAACCCTTGCTCTTTTACTGGCTGATGCGACCCATCCCCCAGAGATATATCTCTGCTCTCTTGAAGAGAATTCTTCGCTTCGCCGTATTACCAACTTGAATGAGGCTCTGCTGCAAACTATCTATCTCGCCGAACCGGAATATATGCCTTACACAGGGGCGGATGGCTGGCCTATGGATGGCTGGATTCTTAAACCCTATGATTTTGATCCATCTCGCAAATATCCGCTCGTTGTGGAGATTCACGGCGGTCCACATACGCAATATGGCTATGGTTTCTTTCACGAGATGCAGGTGCTGACTGCTCAGGGGTATGTCGTCCTTTATACGAATCCTCGTGGGAGTTGTGGCTATGGCTATGCATTTGCTGATGCTGTACGCGGAGCCTGGGGTGAGAAGGATTTTTACGATATCCTGTATGGCGTCGATACTCTGCTGAAACGTGGCTATATTGACGAGCAACGCCTGGGAGTGACTGGCGGCAGCTATGGCGGTTTTATGACTAACTGGCTTATTGGTCATGATGACCGTTTTAAGGTGGCTATCACTGATCGCTGTGTCACTAATATGGCTTCTATGTTCGGGACCAGTGATGTTGGCTGGGATCTGGGGTATGATAATCTTGAAACTCTGCCCTGGGAGGATCTCAATAAATATATGCATATGTCACCTATGAGCTATATCCAACAGATGCATACGCCTCTGTTGATTATCCATAGCGAACAAGATCTGCGCTGTAGTATTGAGCAGGCAGAGCAGTTGTTTACTGCCCTGAAGTGGCTGGGACGCGAGGTGCAGTTTGTGCGCTTTGAAGGCCAGAGTCATGGCCTCTCGCGCGGCGGACATCCCTATGCACGCCTGGAGCGCCTCCGCCATATCACGTCCTGGTTTGCTAAGTATTTGCAGTAATCTCAGTTGAAATTCTTAATGTTCCTCTGAAGGAGATGATTTCAATGGCAAGACATCCTTTAAAGTTTGGCTATAAAGCGTCGGCAGAGCAATTCGGCCCGCGTGAACTCCTCAATTTTGCCGTAGAGGCAGAGGAGAGCGGCTTTGATAGTGTCTGGATCAGCGACCACTTTCAGCCCTGGCGGCATACTAATGGCCATGCACCTTTCGCCCTCTCCTGGATGGGTGCGGTCGGTGAGCGAACCAGTCGCATTGTGATGGGCACGAGCGTCCTGACACCAACATTTCGCTATCCGCCAGCCGTAATTGCTCAGGCGTTTGGTACGTTAGGTGTACTCAATCCTGGCCGCATTATTCTGGGTGTTGGCTCAGGTGAATCGCTAAACGAGGTCGCGGTCACCGGTACAGAATGGCCTGCTGCTAAAGAGCGTCTCGCCCGTTTACGCGAAGCGGTTGATCTTATTAAAAAGCTCTGGTCAGAAGAGATGGTGACCTATAATGGTACCTACTACCATACACTAAATGCCACTATCTATGATCGCCCAGATCAGCCAGTGCCTATCTATATCAGTGCTGGTGGACCCGTAGCAGCAAAGTTTGCTGGCCGCGCTGGCGATGGCTTTATCTGTACTTCTGGTAAAGGTGAAGAACTCTATAAAGATCAGCTCTTGCCAGCCGTTGAGGAGGGCGCGAAAGCCGTTGGACGTGATCCTGAGACGATTGAGCGCACTATTGAGGTTAAGGTCTCTTTTGATACGGATCGCCAAAAAGCCCTTGCTGATACCCGCATCTGGGCCGCCCTGGCTTTATCAGCCGAAGATAAGGTCGCGATTCATAACCCAATGGAGATGGAGAAGAAGGCTGAAACTGTTGCAGATCAGGCCCATCGCCGCTGGCTTGTCTCTGATGATCCTGAAGAGCATGTTGAACAGATTCGTCCATACATTGAGCTAGGTTTTACTCACCTGGTCTTCCATGCTCCTGGCGACGATCAATCCCGTTTCCTGAAGCTCTACTCTAAAGAGATCCTTCCTCGCTTGAAACAGCGTTGGGGCTAAACTTTTCTGCTTGAGCCTTCTCTAAGCAGTCTCCCCATTTCTTGTTTCAAATAATGAGGAGACTGCTTAGAGTTATAATAATAGGAGACGTTTCGTCCATTTCTATCTGGTAGTCTCAAACCTTGAGATTGCCAATTTTGTCAGTGGCCGATTCTGTAAACCAGATGGTATGTTGCGCGTCTATTACCAGACCCAGCGGCAGACTATCACTGCTCGGAATTTGATAGTACTGAAACTGTTGAGTCTTGCTATCAAGATGTGCTATAGCATTGGCTGACATAATGGTTACCCAGACGTCATCTGTCGGTGAGATACTGAGCCCATAAAGCCCACCCGCATTCGTCCCATTCGCAGGGGCGATATATGCGCTAAATTGCCCTGTGGTCGGTGTAAATTTGAGTAAGAGACCACCATCAAATGCCGTTGTCCAGATGATCCCATGCGTGTCACTGGCAATCTCCATCAAGGGAGCAGTAATATCAGGTGACGTATAATAGTTGATTATCCCTGTCTTTGGATCAAGACGCCCCAGATGTTCGCTACTGGCCTCGGTAAACCAGATGCTTCCTTGAGGATCGATGGTAATACCATAGGGGTTGAGAACCTGGATTGTGTGTGGTGAAGAGATGAAGTATTGCGTAATCTGTCCCGTTTTGCTGTGCAACACGCCGATTGCATCAGCATTCATCTCTGTGAACCAGACATTCCCTTGTTGATCCAAAACAAGATCATTTGGGGCCACTGGTAAAGCAAGTGTCTTTGTTGGATTACCTGGATCAGTCTTATGCAGTACTGGCAGATTATAGATTCGGTATTGCCCGGTTGTCGGTATATAGTGCCCAATATAATTGGCGTACTGTTCAGCAAACCAGATTGTATCATCCGTTGCTACCGCAATGCCCATGATCCCGTCTGCACCATGTGGCGGTGTCATCTGTTGAAATCTCTGTGTGGAAGGATCAAAATAGGCGAGGTAGTTGCGTCCCATCTCGCCAAACCAGATCCGCCCCTTATGGTCGAGAGCAGGGCGCATGAGGCTACTATGATTCTGTGGTAGCGCATATTCTGCAAATCTGCCTTGTGCTAATACGGTGTGTGTCGTATGGGCAACTTGCGTGAATGTGGGGAGGAGCGGATCGGTAGCTCCCGTATTGGCTTGTATGTTTCCCTCATCACCACAAGCGGAAATGAGGAAGAGCAAGAAGCTAACACAGATGAAAAAAGAGAAACGTTTTCGCACGGGATAAGTTTCCTTGCTCAACATCCTTGTTTCGGATGCAAATCCTTTAGGGCTGGTAATCTCCCTCGATACCATCTCCAACTAGCTTTGAGAGACGTGCTTGCACAAGATGATGTTGCCAATTATCTGTTTCTGGAAGATTTTGAACTTCTACCCGCAGATAGTTATCAGTCAATCCTTCCCAATAGCCGTGTTTGTGTGCTTCAATAAGCACCTGGACAGTGTTACCTAGAAACTGCTCACGAAAGCTGCGACTATGTGCTTCATGGAGATCTAGCAATCGCTGGCTACGCGCCTTTTTGACGTCATCTTTGACCTGGCCACGCATCCTTGCTGCCGCTGTCCCTTGTCGTGCGGAGAAGCGAAAGACATGCGTTTTTGCAAATTCTAGTTCTTGAGCCAGACAATACGTCTGCTCAAAATCTTCCTCCGTCTCGCCGGGGAAACCGGTAATAATATCGGTGCTAATAGCAACACCGGGAATGCGGTCTTTGGCTGTTTTGATAATGGTTCGATATCGCTCGCTAGAGTAGCGACGGGCCATCCGCCGCAGAATAGTATCTGATCCACTCTGCATTGGTAGGTGAAAATGCCGACACATCCGGGGATTCTGCCACAAGCCCAGCCATTCCAGGCGAAAATCTTCAGGCTCTAAAGAAGAGATACGAATCCGTGGTATCTCGGTCTCCTGCAACAGTGCCGAAATAAGATCTCCCAGATCACTCTCTCCATTTTCGTCAGGATGATAATCGCCGAGATGGATACCGGTCAGCACGATTTCCTGAAAGCCTGCCCGTGTTTTACGTTGCACCTGCTCGACGACTGAGGCAATGGTGCGACTGCGAGACTTTCCTCGTACCGTGGGCACAATACAATACGTGCAGCGATTATCACAGCCGTCTTGTACTTTCATTTGGACGCGTGTGCGTGAGAATAGACCTGGATGCTCCTGCACGCCGATTGCGAGAGACGAGCGCCGTTCCGGATTATCTGGCTGAGGTTCCTCTTCAGAGACCTCAAGGGCAAGTCCCTTATCGCTACCAATATGTTGTGTCTCAAAAGGTACTACTGGTAATATCCGGGCAGCTCGCGGCTGTTCTGGTTCTGTCCTCTGTTCGGAGGCAGGCGGCTCCTGCTGGTGCTGTTGAATTACCTCTGCAAGCCTGTCTTTCTGGCTATTCCCAATTACCAGATTGACTCCTGGAAGAGCTGATACCGCCTGGGGATTGAGCTCTGCATAACAACCAGTAACAACAAGCAACGCTTCTGGATGACGTCGTTGTGCTTGCGCAATAAGTTGGCGTGAACTACGATCACCAAGATGCGTGACTGTGCAGGTATTAACAATATACACATCCGCAATCTCATTGAAATCGCGCTGTACAAAACCTGCTGCACTCATTTGCTCGCTAATGGTTTCGCTATCAGCCTGGTTCACCTTGCAGCCTAATGTGGTAACTGCAAACGTAGTCTCCTGGCTCGTTTTCTGCTGGTCGGCCATATGCTCTCTTGTCTTCAGCCCTTTCTTTGAGTGGCTCTAGTTCTATATTGCGGATTATAGTGCATTCTCTTGCACTTGGGTAGCCCGACGACGATATGCTTCTCTGGGAGGAAGTGGCATCACTGGCTCCTGCAAGGCTTTCTCCATAAGTGGTAGCGCAAACCAGATGCTGCCAAACCCGAAAAGCGTTCCGGTGATGACGCGCAGGACCCATGTGCTTTCACGCAGACCAAACATCTGTGTTGTGCCATCAAGTGCCATTGGTAAAATCATCACTAGCCAGAACCACCAGGGGATGCCTGGCAAGCGCTTTTTGGTAAGGACAAATAATAAACTGCCAAGAAACATAGAAGTATAGATTGAGAGATTGCGTGCGCACATCCCAAACTGATGCCCAAAGAGATAAAAAGAGTGCGCTGGAATTTCAGCACAAACATAATGTAGGGCAAAAAAGAGCGGTTTTGCGATGAAGTCCAGACCAAAGTACGAAAGAAAGGGAATAGAAAAAGCTGCGAGTACCAGCAAACCCAATACAAGAGTAATGAGGTGCGCCCAATAGAGAAGCAAGAAATCGCCGAGGCGCTGGGATATACGCTCTAGTCTCGCTTTTGATCTATGCTTTGTACCGCTCATGCTAGGGAAAGAAGAGCTTGTTTGAGATGTGGCCATACTGCTAGTCCTTTACATTTTTCTGTTATTGATTCTCGCGCTCAAAGGCCGCAACAAGATCATCATAATCTATACGACCCTCAACGATGGTAGTTTCATTAATAATAATTACGGGAATACGATAGCGATATTGCTCAAAGAGAGCCAGATCATTTCTGATATCAATTTCTTTGAGTAGATAGTCTTGCTGTGTTGCAATTTCATCCAACATATCGCGAGCACTCTCACAAAGATGACAACCGGCTTTCGTATAAAACGTAACATCCAATATTGGGGTAACTTGTTGTTTATCCATAATTCGCTCCAGGTGAGAATATCCTCTTTCTATCATAGCATATTGGATAGTTTGTGTGTCTATAGAATCATTTTTTGTAAAGATGCTTATGTCTCCCCTTAAAATAAAAAGCTACCTGGCGCTGAAGAAAATACAGCTCCAGGTAGAACAAAAACGTCGCTAACACTCGTAAGGTGGAGGTGGACAGGACATGGAGTGTATATGAGGCTGCTGTAAAACATTGTTGCTATAGGGATTTTGCACTGGCAATAGCCATACGTGTAATGTCCAGAAGAATAATCCTACGCAAAGAAGAAACACCAGCAAAATAGTACGTGCATGTTGTGGAAGTGTCCTGGTCATAAATACTTTTCCTTCCTTCACCCGAAAAGGTGGTAGCCACAAAGATGGTAAAAATGGGTGGCATTGAGCCATCTTTTAGGAAGGTGTGTGAAATGGACCAAAATCTTGCAATTTTTTTGTGATCTTTGCTGATAATCGTCAAAGAAGGTAGAGATGAGAGGTGCTAGCAGGAAAGATAGAAAATACTATGAGAGAACACTATCTGGAAGATTTAAGCGATGATCTTCATACCAGTATGAGTTCTGCGGCTGAAAAAGCCATTGCCTTGTATGCACAAGGGCTACTCACAAGAGAGTTTCTATCAGAGCGCATGATGCGGGATTGGGAGGAGATGTATAGCGAAGTGAAAGAGATACCCCCGCATTCTGTGTTGATGCGTCTGGCCCAGCGCATTTGTAGCTATGAATTGTGCAAAGCGTGGAGTTCACCTGATCCTGAATGCCGTGAACTGGCATACTATAATTTGCAATGTTATCTACGACATTCGTTGTTGCAGACGCGTTATGGCTCTCTTCTACAAGGCCATATGTATGCAGTTGAGGATGTTCTTAATGCAACTTTGGAGACTCTGTATGTTGAAACTCTACGCAAAGGTTGTGTAGGCCCGAACGATCCTGCCACGTTTTTGAAGTGGACACAAACTATTATGATCCGTCAGGCTCACCTTGTCGTACAACGCTTTCAACAAGATACCTGCCTTTCTCTTGATGAGCAGAGAGAACTTTTTACAGAGAGACTTGTAGATACAGAAGAGCACGATCCGATGAAACAGGTTCTTTTACAGGAATTGCGTCAGATTTTAGTGCAGATGATTATGACTATTCGCAACAAGCGCTATCAACAGGTACTTTTTTCCTGCTACTTTGCCGAGATTGATGAGCAGGATCTAGCCCAGCGCCTTCAGGTGCCTGTTGCAGATATTTATCTCTGGCGACATCGAGCGTTGAAAGCGTTACGTAAAAAGCCGGAAGTTATGCTGGTCTTGCATTCGCTTTTGTATTAGCGTACGCTTGTATTTGTACCCGTATTCAAAATGTATCAAATAGCTAAACTACCTTGTGATCATTGCTAAAAGTGCGTCGCTCTGAGACTGTTCTGCGAAAGATATGGAAAAGGCACTGGGATGCCTGAAGAAAGCGCCTTATGGGATGCAATGAACTGCTACAACTTTTGAATACGGAGGGATGGGAGAAAGGGGAAGCTCCTCTTACTTGTAGCTCTATTGCTACCCATTTACGCACATGTGCAAATTGTTTGCATGGCATGATCCGTCTCTCCAGCGCCTTACTGATTCTAGATATGCTGACTTGCGAACAATGCCGTGCTCGCTTTCCTGCATATTATGAAGCAACACGGGCTGAGTTTCCCTTACTTTCTTTACCGGATCAGGAGATTGCAACTATCGCTCTTCATTTGAGTGGATGTCCTGCATGCAATGAAGAATACCAAGAATTAGTGTTCCTCTCTGAATTGGAGGAACGAGATGAATGACTTGATTCCTGAAGTGGTAATTTGGGTGAATATTCGGACAAAAATGAGCATGGAGAGTCTCGGTGTCCGAATATTCACCCAAAAATTTCGTGGATGAAGGTTCGGACAGATTTCCATAACCTGACGTTTTACGGGAGATCAGCTCATTTTTCAAGAGAAAGTGGCAAGACAGATTTCCATCTGCTGTTCAGCTCAGCCCGCTTCGGGAGCGGATCGTCGCTCGTGTGTCCGAACCTTGAGCCAAAAATCCGATTATTGAGCCTAATTTGTCCGAATATTCACCCAATTTACCACTTGATGAGCAAGAAGAAATGGATCATATGCTCCTGGCAATGGTTCCCAAGGTGGCCGATCTGGAGCAGAAAAACGAAGCGATTCAGGCGGCGTATGAGATCTGGCACGCATTGCACCCAACTGCATTTGGTCACTGCGCCTGCCCAGGGCTCTGCCCACGCGAGAATGATCGCTCGCTGTGTTTGGGATGTGGCTACCACGTCGAAGACCCTGAGAAGCTGGGTGCAGCGCTTGTTTGGCGTGCGGACTATGCAAAACAAGCGGAACTGTTTGAGGCCCAAGGTAATGCTGTCGATGCGCGCCAGGCACGGATCAAGGTGCAGTTGCTCGATGACATGATCAACGTCATGCGCATGCAATTAGAAGAGGAAGCTGCTGGCCGCTATATCCCAGTGTTCAAAGTACTCCCCTCTCCCCACAGACAATTGGAGGCTGGCGATGAAACAGAAGACTAAGCGCGCCGCTTGCCACGCACGTACTCGGAGGCACAACTCACAGGGATCAGAAAATCTACGACAGCGCGCAGGCTGGCCACCGTCGAGCGGCTGCGAACCGCGATCGACACGCTGAAAGCGAAAAAACAAGAGATCTCGGTCCAGACGATCTACGACGAGTGTGGACTACGCTATGCTGCGATTCATCGTAACCCAGAGGCGCTGGCGCTGTTTCGAGCGAACAGTACCCATCTCGTGGCTGCAAAGAAGCTGCGCAAGCGGAAATCTCCCGCTGATGAAGAAACCACACCCGCGCCTCGCGACCCCTTGCTCAGTTACAAGAAGCCCCAGCTGGTCGCGCGTCTCCGCTCGGCCCTGCAACAACTGCTGGAAGTGCAGCAGCAACAAGCGGTTCTGGTCGAGGACAGGCTGAAACAAGAGGCAAGAATTGCGGAACTGGAAGCCAAATTGGCGGAGCTAGAACCGTATCGCACATTTGTCGAGCATATCCGCTCGCAGATGCAGCGAGAAGAACAGGGCCGTTTCGGCGACCTTCCTCCTCGCTTGTGAATCTGCTCTTCAAGTGTCGGTGCATTACTCATCTTTTTCTCTTGCTTTTCGAGCTGTTCTCATGATACGCTTACACAATCCGCATGAGATATCCACCGCTGCAGATACGTAGGAAAAACATCAATCGACAAGAGAGAAAGCTGGAAAAGATATTCATGGACTTGCTTGGTAAATTTGATCCAAAGAACTGGTACGATTTCGAGCCACATTATCAAGCACTTTTGCATGAGATGCTCACACGCACAAATCTCTCTGCATGGCTCCATCGATGGAGTGAGCTTGAGAAACATGTTTGGGAGATGCGCGCTGGATTCAAACGCGCCCGCTCGCGGAATATTGAGGATGAGAGCGCGAGGCTTGCCTATCAACGCTTTACAGATGAGATCTTTACTCCATTTCAGGAGATCAGCCACGCGCTCCAGGCGAAGCTCCTCCGCGAGATGACCTGGAAGCCTCTCCCGGAATATGCTGAGATGGTCCGCCGCTTTCAGCAGGAGAGCTTCGCCTACCAGGCGGAAAACACGCTGTTGGAGCGTGATATCGCTGAGCTGATGGATCGCTATTTCCTCGTGGGGAGCGAAATTTCCCGTCTGTGCAACGAAGCAACTCCCACCGCAGTGTTCTCAGGAAGAGCGCTGGCGTATTCGGCAGATCCTGCTGGGGAAAGGCTCGCAGCAAGATCGATGAGATTTTTCTTGCCATGCTCTCCAAACGTCGGCAGCATTGCGAAGCAGGCGGGTTTCCCCACGTATACCCTCTACCGCTGGAAGCAATTGAACCGCTCCGATTATACTCCCGCTGAGGCTCTGGCTTTCCACCAGACCCTCGCAGCGTCGATCTTGCCGATCAAAACGGCCTGGCAGCAGTCTCACACGCAGGGTCATCTTCGCCAGCCTTGGGAGGTTGAGCAGGCACCATTGGAGTTGATCCGGCCCTTGCCCTTTCAGAGGACGGCTGACCTTGAAGCGACCATGGCGAAGGTCTTCTCGCATCTGGATGCAGACATGGGCAAGATGTTTGAGCGAATGCACGCAGGCTTTTTAGATGTAGATGCTCGCCCTGGAAAGCTGCAAGGGAGCGAAGAATGGTTCTTCCCGATCTCTGAGCTGCCATGTGTCCGTGTCTTTTCCAATGGCACCGATGAAGATGTTCAGTTACTCATGCATGAATGCGGGCATGCATGGCATGACTTTTTGTCTTTTACGCATCAAGGTCTCATCTGGCAATGCGACTTCCCTGATGAGTTTGCCGAGTTTGCAGCGATCAGTATGACGTATCTGGCAACCCCTTTTCTTTTCCAGGATCAGGGCGGCTTCTATCCCGTCTCTGAGCGTGCGCGATTTGAGGCATTCCTCCTGTACGAGCCGCTACGCTGGCTCCCCTATATCGCGCGCTTCGATATCTTCCAGCATTGGTTATATACCGACGCACCAGAAAGAGTTGAAGTTTCGCAGCTCGACGCCAAATGGCTGGAACTGTCGCAACAGTTTGAGCCAGATGTGGACTGGGGCGCATATGAACACGAATGTGCGCATGGCTGGCAGCAGGACGGACGCCTTTTTGGGCAACCATTCTATATGCTTGAGTATGCTCTGGCCCATATGGGAGCACTCCAACTCTATCAGAAAGCTTCGCTCGACCATAGCGCTACCTGGCAAAACTATCGGACAGCTCTCTCGCTGGGAGGCACACGGTCACTGGTGGACCTGTTTCAAGCAGCAGGCGCTGATTTTCCCTTACAGCCAGGGGTTGTGAGGAGCGTCGCGGGGTTTCTGGCCACTCGACTTCGGGACTAGCTGTGCTCAAACAGGCAAAGTACAATTCAAGCGGCAATTGCAGTGAAATTTTTTAGCTCGGTTTTTGCTCAAAGATTGGAGCAAATGCTCATCCGGCACAACGATGACAATTGCGCAACACAGATATGGCTTATGGAAGGCGAAAAGCGCTATGACGAACGTTCCTGGATGCGGAAAAGTCTCCTTCACCAAACAGCTCTACACAGCACTTGGTCTTCCGTTGCGAGGACATTGGCGCACCCGCAAGCCGAAACTCATGGGACACCTACACCAATATGGCACGGAGTGCCTGATTGTGGATGATGCCCATGATCTCTCGCTGGAGCACCTCATGTTCATCAAGGAACTGACGGACCAGGGGCGATTGCAGTACGTTCATCCACTTGGGCTGTGTCTCGTTGCAGCAGCACGCGGCAATACCATCCCGCTCAAGGAGACCTTAGATCAACCTGATCTCACCTGGCTCCAATGGCGTCGCCGTCTTGACAATCTCCAACCATTCTGTCGCATCGCAGAACACACGAGCGAAGAAGTCCGCGACATCCTGGCAACCCTGGAAACGGTGTATCGCGAAGTCTTGCCGCAACTCAACTTACGTCAATGGACCAGTTTCATCTACACCTCGCTCACGCAGCCAGTCTTCGATCCAACCCACTCCGGTCGCGTGACGATGGACTACCTGATGAAACTCATCACGATTACGCTGGAATGGTCGTATGAGGCACGCGATTGCGATGTGCGAGCAGAGACACTCAAGAAAGCGGCGGAGCTTCTCTTGCTTCGCCGAGATACCTTTCGGGTCATTGATGGAGCAGGTCCTGATGCGAGAGTGTTAGATCAGGATGAAGCAGCATCAGCGCAGGTCAATGAGACCGTGCAAGAACAGGAAACGGGGAAGGTCGGCAAACAGCAACACACGACGGAAACGGGAGAAACGAGTGAAAATCGTCCAACTGCACATTTTCTGGAGTGGTTCCCATCGATCTGAAACGATTTACCGAAAGTTCCGTGGCAGTCGTAGAATGTCCTGGGTGTTCGAGAACGCGTTCACTCTCCCCAAGCAAGGAAGGTATCCTCCGGTTCCCATCGCACAAGCCACGCAAAATGCAGACCCCGGTAACTGGCAAGCGTTGGGCTGCCAAAGGGCCAAACGGACTGGGATGTTGTTGATGGGAAAATGATGGCATGAAGCATTGCATAAATATTGCTGAGAGCACCATTCTTTCAGCCATTCAGGAGTATTTTTCCCTCCATCTCCAATCTCTGGAGTTCCTCCCTGTGGGGGAGGGTTCCTGGGTGTACAAAGGGCGAGATGAGAGTCACGGCTCATGGTTGATTAAGCTCTCCCGCTTGAATACGTCCACTGTCGCTCGTGTGACCACGTATCTTCATGATGAGCTTGGTCTTTCTTTTGTAATCGGCCCCGTCCTTCCCCTCGATCAAAAGGCAACCCCAAGGGTGAATGGGTACGACCTCAGTATGTATCCCTTTCTTGAAGGTAAAACCCTGAGCTATGATGACCTGAACGAAGAGCACCAAGCCGAGATAGCTCAGGATCTGCGGAGAATGCATGACGCCAAGCTGCCGCAACCCATCAGTGCACATCTTCCTAGAGAACGTTTTGACAAGTTTCAAGAATCCGCAAGAAACCTTGTGAGAAAAGCAAAGGAGTATATTGGCAACGACGTCCTCTTAGAGCACTTGCGGGATGTTGTGATGTCAAAATGGGACGTGATAGATCGAACTATTGAAAATGGTTGTCTATTGAGTCAGTATTGCAAACAACACGTCTATGATCTGGTGGTCTGTCATGCAGATATTCACCCTTTCAATATCATACAAACGGCAACCAACCTCGTCATGATTGATTGGGACGGCATCATGCTTGCTCCGAGAGAAAGAGATCTCATGTTTTACCGTCAGGAAATGAAAACCGCCGATTCTGATTTTCACCGAGCCTATGGCCTTGATTATCAAGCCGATTCTTATCTCATCAGTTACTACAACTATGAATGGGTTTTACAGGAATACACTGACTATATTGAGCGACTGTTTGATTTGCCGTTAGGTGATGAGGCGCGCACCCATGCCCTCGATGAATTTCTGGCACTTTTTGGCCTTCAACAAGAGTTGGGTAGTGTGGTGAAAGAGGCTTTCTGCTCACCTTTGTCGGACTAATCCCCAACGTGGCACCTTCAGCGAAAATGAAACTAACGGGCCATTTACACTCTTTCCTACTGATACCTTAGACGTGGGGCGGCTTCTTCAATGGTGAATAGTTGTGCTGTTCACTCTTCACCCAAAAATCTGTCAACTCGTCGCACTTACTACCAAGTGGCTGAGCATGTGAAGATGACAAATCCTCTCGCTGAGGTTTCTTGCCGGTCTTCGTTTGGGAAAAGACCGGCAAGAAAAGAGCAAACTAGTCCGCTTCACGATTTCGCGAACGCTCATGCTGGGTCAGGAAGCGTTTGCGCAGACGGATATTCAATGGCGTTACTTCGACCAACTCATCGTTATTGATAAAGTCTAGCGATTGTTCCAGACTCATTAAAACGGGTGGCGTCAGGCGAACGGCGATATCTGAGGTAGAGGAGCGGATGTTGGTCTTCTGCTTCTCTTTACAGACGTTGACTGCCATGTCCTGTGGCCGGCTGTTGAGACCAACAATCATTCCTTCGTAGACGGGCGTGCTGGGCTCAATGAAGGTGTCACCACGCTGTTGGGCATTGCTCAAACCATAGGTAACAGCAACTCCCTGCTCGGATGCAATCAGGGCTCCCATACGGTTATTCCCCATCTTCCCCAACCAGGGCTCGAAGCCGATCAACAGGCTGCTCATCGCACCATTGCCTTTGGTTAATGTCAGGAAAGCATTGCGGAAGCCGATCAGGCCGCGTGTAGGGATATTATATTCAATACGAACATTGCCTGAACCGTCATTGATCATATTCGTTAATAGCGCTTTACGCGTAGACAGATTCTCGGTTAAAGCACCGATGTAGATGTCTTTGGTATCGATGACCAGATGCTCAAATGGCTCGGTCATATGCCCGTTTTCATCTTCCCGCGTAATAACTTCGGGACGCGAAACCTGGAATTCATAGCCTTCACGGCGCAGATTCTCGATCAGTACTGAGAGGTGAAGCTCACCACGCCCGGAGACAATAAACTCGTCAGGTGTACTTCCATCTACGACCCGCAAGCTGACGTTCGTCTCCAGTTCTCGATAAAGGCGAGCGCGAAGCTGACGCGAAGTCGGATATTTGCTTTCACGGCCCGCAAATGGACTGGTGTTGACGCCAAAGGTCATTTTCAATGTGGGTTCTGTAATTGCAATGACTGGTAATGCTTCTGGTTGGTTAATATCAGCAATAGTATCGCCAATATTTGCATCTGCGATCCCTGTGATCGCTACAATATCACCCGCCAGCGCCTCTTCAACTTCTATTCGCGAGAGACCTTTGTAGGTGAAGATGTTGTTGATCTTCTGGCGTGAGGTAACTCCCTCGCGGCTAATGCGTGCAACTGGCGTGTTAGAAAGGATGCGACCTCGCACAATACGTCCAAGCGCATATTTGCCTTTGTAATCATCATAATCCAGAGCCGTGACGAGCAACTGAAGTGGTGCGTCGATATCAACACGAGGAGCAGGAACGGTATTGACAATGGTCTCGAAGAGTGGCTCAAGGCTGACACGTTCGTCATTCGGATGATACATCGCGACGCCTTCACGCCCAATTGCATACAGAATCGGAAAATTCAGATGTGCATCAGTTGTAGCCAGTTCCAGGAATAGATCTTGTGTCCATTCAACCACCTGGTCGATGCGAGCATCTTTTCGATCAATCTTGTTGATGACAACAATTGGTTGCAGATTCAGCTCAAGCGCTTTCTGAAGGACAAAGCGTGTTTGAGGCATAGGACCTTCGGCGGCATCAATGAGTAGGATACAGCCGTCCGCCAGGTTGAGTACACGCTCAACCTCGCCACCAAAGTCGGCGTGCCCTGGAGTATCAACAATATTAATTTTGATACCACGATAGGTTACCGCCGTATTTTTCGCCAGAATTGTGATCCCGCGTTCACGCTCCTGGTTGTTCGAGTCCATGATCAGTTCGCCAACCTGCTGATTCTCGCGAAAGATATGGCTTTGCTTGAGCAGGCCGTCAACAAGTGTCGTTTTTCCGTGGTCAACGTGAGCAATAATGGCAACATTCCGAATATCTTCGCGTATAGCCACCCTTGAAACCTCTTCTAAAACCGTGTTCGTCTGCATAATAAAAGTATAAATCCTCCGTACGATAGCAGATTGGACAACCAGATAGTTTCGACAATTTTCTCTATGTGCCGCTCAATACGGCGCATGTCCTTCTGCTGAAATGCTACATATCGTGTTTTTTCACGCTCAATAAAATGATCTTGCATAGATCTTTAAACATGCCAATAGACCCCGAACGTTGTGCAATTGGCGCATAACCAGGGCGTTGCCACACAACATTGGGGCCAACTTCCATGGAAAATAAAACGTTTGCCGTAGAGTTTTTTATAATAACTTGGCTCGTAATCACGGCATACGAGGTAGGCTGACTTCTTTGCAAGATGTTGCTAGAACAGTCTCACTCTATTCTATGCTAATTCTGGCTCCCTGTCGAGTCGTTCACTGTTTATCCTCCCAAATTTGCCAGAAAAAGCTGGTCTTTTCTTCGCTCTTGCCCAGACAACGATGATGTAGGTGAGGGGAGTTTTTCTATCCGGGTAAAAAGATTTGCGTAAAAGCGAAGATATTTTTACTTTGTACTACTAGTAACAATTTGTAGATGGATCTCATTCCCACTGACTATTATCCCTTTTGTAGCTGGTGTACGCTAGGCCGCTATAAATTACTATATCGACAATCGCTAAAATTTCTTTAGGGATAGATTGTGGCGGATAGCAAGGCCGCCCGGTGAGGTTTTATGGAATTGTAACGTTTGTGGATAATGATCGTATTGAATGATCCCACTAAAGAAGTGATTGCGTGTATTTCTTATAAAAATTCTGAATCAGAAGACGTAGCTGGCTAAAAACCTGACCGTCCTGACTGCTTAAGCAAGAGATATCTCCACTGGTCTTGCCGTTATAGGTAATGGTGGTGGTTGTACCAAAGGAAACTGATTTGAGGCAACTATGGTTGGGAACTTTACTCATGTCCTGAATTTGATTGAGAATGCTGGCCAATTTTGTTGTGTCAAAAGTACCAGATGGAAAGGTTTGGTCCTTATCGCGCTTCAGTTGGTTTCTTCCTTTGTCGAAGTGTAATGAACCACTGCCATCTTTATTGATGGTTAAGGTCAGTCCGGGTAGATTAGTTGAGCCAGAGTTGGTGATGACTGCTAATTGCTCCCCCGTTGGTTTTGCTACAGGAGGAATTCTGTCCTGTGTCGCGATGACTTGAGCCAGAGGATGCCGCTGAATTGAAATGGACTGCAAAAACTTGCATGCCAAATATGGCTGTAATGATGAAAAACAGCGTTGCCAGTAAGATGGCAAACAGCAGGAATCTGCTACGCCTGGCTTGTCTCGGTTGGATGCTCTGTTCTGACATAAGAATGCCTCCGTTGATCTGTCTCTGTTATAGACATGACGCTGGGAGGAAAGAAAAAGTTCCATGTTTAAGAATGCGCTTATCAGTAAAGATGTTAGGTGGTAGATCTTTACTGATAAGCACTGTGCAAATGATGTTGATAGTAATAAATTAATCTTGTAGAGAGGAGCGACGGTTGCGAGGAGAGCGACGAGGCGAAAGGGTAAATGTATCTGGGACGTTTTGTACGCGGGTAACTTTCTCTCGGATGAGCGCAATCTGTGAGTGCACGGCCTGGCGTGACTGTTGTAGCTTGCGAGCGATTTCTGAGGGGCGTTCGTTCTCTATGAGAAAGCGGCAGATGGTAGCCTGTTTTTCGGTGAGACCGATAGTGGGGTGATTGAGGGCGGCACGTGCTAGATCTTCAAGTTGGCCATACTTACTACGTCGATAATCGGCTAAATCGTCAGGGGAGAAGAGCCATCTATCAACCACACGCACGCCAGGAATACGTCCCGCCTCTACCAGATGCATAAAGTGCCAATAACTGAGATCTAATTGTTTTGCTGCTTCATGTGTAGTCAACATGCCATTAAGATGTTGTAGGTTTTGATGTAGCTCAGTACTCCTAAGGACCATGACGGACCCTTTCTACGGCTGTGCCGTATGCCAGAGAGTCTGGCGCAGCTATAATAAGACAATATGGGTAGCTTATAGAAGCGTATTGCGTGCAATACGAGGAAAAAAGGGGGAAGAAAAGCGCATAAGGGGACGTTCGAGGAATGAAGGCAAAGAGTGAACGCCCCTGCATAAAAAAGTATCCTTGTGAATAGAGAAGTTGGCGAATTATCGTTTGACTGGAAAAAGTGTTGTTAAGCGCATGGCAAGAGGAATTTCGCCTGTGGCTTTAACTTTGCCTGTCAGGAACGCTTGCATTGCGTCCTGGCGACCTTCAGCGATAGCGATCCAGTCCTGGCCGTTCATAGAGAGGTTTAAGTCAGCTTTATCGACGCCACCTGTGATCAATTCGCAGGTCTGATTGGCAATTTTGAATGCCCACTGCCCTGCTTCTGGACCACTGATGTTCCATTGTATCGTCTTATTTAAACCTACCGCTGCGGCAGGGTTAAATATCTCTTTCATGGCTTCAAATGTTTCTGCAACCGTCATAGCTTTCGCTCCTCCTCCTAATTAAGATGCAGGTTTGGGTTCCTGCTAGCACACTCCTAGTATAACATATTCGTTACAGAACATGCCACGTTGCCCAGTGCGTATGTATCAGAAATATATCGGGTAAGATCGGGTTATTCCTCTGCATCGTTTCGGCGTCCAGGGCAACCTCTGTCGAGGTTACTACGTGCCAGGATTGTCGAAGGCCTGGAGGGATGATATGCTGATTGTGTTCCATCTCTAGCTATTTTATCCTGATAGAAAGATTGAAAGAGAGTTAACAACATATGCGCAAGGTAAAGATTGAAAAAGGCTATTTAGATTTTAGTTCCGCCCATTTTATTACCTATAGTGGCAAATGCGAACGCTTACATGGTCATAACTATGGTGTGCTGGTGGAAATTGAGGGTGAACTAGGTGAAGATAAGCTGGTTTTTGACTTCACTGTCTTGAAACGGCTTGCTAAAGAAATTTGTAAGCATCTGGATCATCGCTTTCTTTTACCTGTACATAATACTCATTTGCAACTAAGTGCTTCGGAGGAAGAGTGGGAAATTCGTTTTCATAAGAGACGCTATGTCTTTCCTCGTGCTGATGTTGTGGAGTTGCCGATTGATAATTCGACAGCTGAACGCCTGGCTGAATATTTTTGTAATGAGCTCTGTGAAAAATTGGCGGATTATGATACTTCGCATCTGTATACCATAATGGTCGGCGTCGAGGAATTCTGAGATGCAGATGGCCTACTACCAACGAAGTTTCTAATCTCACAGACGAGCAATCTATTTCTTGAGGTTTTTCTGGTCTTAAGGATGCCAGGCCAGATTGAGACCTGGCCTGTTGCCTCTGGTAAACAAGAATTATGCGGTTATGAACTGACGACCAATAGCCGTAGCAACTGCATGTGCACGCGGCATCAAATCGCGGAACTGCTCGATAGTCAGTGACTGCGCTCCGTCTTTAATGCCTCATCGGGATTTGGATGGACCTCGATGAGTAGCGCGTCTGTGCCTGCTGCCAGTGATGCAAGAGACATTGGTGTCACCAGATCTCGACGACCTGTGCCCTGGCTGGGATCAGAGATGATCGGCAGATGTGAGAGCGTTTTTATTAAGGGAATGGCGCTGATATCCATCGTATTGCGGGTAATCTTCTCGAATGTGCGGATTCCACGCTCGCACAGAATAACATTGCGATTTCCCTGCGAGAGAACATACTCAGCCGCCAGTAACCACTCTTCAAAGGTAGCGGACATGCCGCGCTTCAGCACAACAGGTTTATTGGTGCGCCCAACCTCGTCAAGCAGCATATAGTTTTGCATATTGCGTGTGCCAATTTGCAAAATGTCAGCATATTCACAGACCATAGAGACATCTGTGGGCGTCATGACTTCGGTAATAATTGCCATCCCGAACTCGTCACGCGCTTTTGCTAACAACTTCAGTCCGTCTTCGCCGAGGCCACGAAAGCCATAGGGCGAGGTAGAAGGTTTAAATGCCCCGCCTCTCAGAATCACTGCTCCTTCTTTACGCACTGCCTCCGCAGTGGTCATGAGCTGTTTCTCTGTTTCCACGGTGCAGGGCCCTGCCATCATGACAACCTCGTTGCCGCCGATATGCACAACGCCAGAGGTGACGCAGGCAACAGGGATTTCAACAACCGTATCGGCTGGATGGAACTCGCGGCTGGCAAGTTTATAGGGTTTAGAAACACGCAGAACATGTTCAACACCTGGAAGGCCTTCCAGAACTTCACCCAATGCCGGGTTAATGCCACCCAGACCACCTGGAGCACCAGAAGGTCCAACGCCTCCCAGAACGCCGATGACTGTACGCTCAACTCCATGTGATAGGTGTCCACTCAAACCGTTTTTGTCAAGGAATGTCAGAACGTGTTTGACATTTTCCTCACTACAAGACGATTTCATCACAACGATCATGAAAAATAATCTCCTTTAGACTTCCACCCTAAATATAGGACGCAGATGTAACTGCTCCTTGAATATACACATGCTGTATTTCGGATGCCTTGCGCGTCGTGTTTACATGCAAGAGCACACGGATACATTTTCTTAAACTACCAGGTACTGGAATCTCCTGAGTACACATCAGAGCAACCTCGGTCCAACCAAGATCACGTGCTGCCACAGCCGGAAATTCAGCATCCAGATCTGCCGTAAGCGAAAAGAAAGCGCTGGCAACATCCTCAGCCTGTATATCATTTTTTTCTATGAGCAGGCGTAGTAATTCTTTAGTGGCAGCGAGAATCTCTTCCCGATCATTTTTTTCAACGGTTGTAGCACCGCGAATACCTCGACAATAATACATCACCAGTACACCCCTTTCAGCAGGTCGTTTTGTAGCGCATCGTATGCTTGCCTAATAGACTTCCTTTTATTGTAAGGGATGATGGCAAGTAGGGAATTGCGGCTTGTACTGGTTAGTGTACCTTTTGTCAGAACGAGTTCCTATAGCTAAACTAAACTATTTTTGTCTCAGACTCTGGACGTATTGCTGTACCACGCTTTCTTGTTCTGTCTCTTTGTGCTGTTCAATGAGATTCACAAGAGCGCTTGCAACTATTGCTCCTTCTGCATATTGCGCGACCTGGGCAATATGTTCTGGCGTCGAAAGGCCAAAACCAATGGCGATAGGGATGTTTCGAGGCTGGGTATAAAAACGCACGCGCTGAATAAATTCATGAAGATGCGGTGGCAATTCTTTTCTGGCTCCTGTAACCCCGTTGAGTGAGACGCAATAAACAAATCCCCCGGCGCTTTCTTCTGCTAGCTCAACAATGTGGGCAATACGCGTATCTGGTGTTGTCGGCGGAATGAGAAAGATGAGGGATAGTCCCTGCTGTTTTGCCGCCGTTCGTAGCGGTTCAGCCTCCTCTGGAGGAAGGTCAGGGATGATCAGGCCACAGATACCGCTCTGGCGAGCCGTTTGGCAAAAACGCTGTATACCGTAGGCCAGCACTGGATTATAATATCCCATCAAAATCAGAGGTACTGCTCGTCTGCGTAGAGATCTGGCGTGCGACTTCCATACAGCCATTGATCGTCATACCTCGCTCAAGAGCTATCTGCCCGGCGTGCTGAATAGTTGCGCCATCGGCAAGGGGATCACTGAATGGCATCCCTAATTCAATGATATCCGCACCCCCTTTGACTGCGGCCAGGACCAGCTTTACGCTCTGTTCTGCTGAGGGAAAGCCGCTCATAATATAAGGAATCAAGGCAATGCGTCTTTCCTGACCTGCGCGTAGAAAGGCCTGGGAGATGCGTTGGGCAGGAATGTTCTCCACTGCTTGTGGTGTCGCGCTCTCATTCGTCGTTTGCATCAGTTTCTCCTGGTTTTTTCCTGGTGGTCTTACATTGTTTTATCTGACAAAATTGAATCTTTGGCGTCTAGTATATGTGTGAGATATGTGCCGCCTGCATATGTTTGCAGCAGCGCTTGCATCTCATAGAGAGCAGCAGTGACCTCTTGTTCTCCATGCATATGGAGCGCTTCAATTGTGACAATAATACTGGTAGTATCGTTTTGAGCGGCGCTGTCCTCGCTTTGACGCCAGCACCAGCGCCTTGTGAAAACGAGGTCGCTGTCATCAACAAAGATTACTTCGCCGCGTTCTGGATGGTCTACCTCGCTCTTACCAAGAACGGTGTAGCGCTCCTCTCCAGTCGCGAAACGTGCTGTCAAGGCACCCTGGATGGCGCGAGTATCAATTACCGAGACTGGAAGAGCATAGCGAATGCTGATTAAGTTTCCGATATCGACCAGCTGGTTGATACAGGGAATATCCCCTTTTTTCGTCAGGCGGCGTAGCAGCGCTTCTGCCGCACTGCGATATTGGGTGGGATCGACACCAAATCCGCGAAAGGCCGTACGCCAGGCGGCCAGAGACGGTAACTGGCTCAGTGGCGTCTGCCCAATACGCTCTAAGACCTGGCGTTGTTCAGTAAGATAAGCTTCTCGTAGCTCTGCCGAGGTTGGGCCATTGTGTATATCGTGAGCCAGAATAACTCCGCCTACAATAGTGGGATAACGGACAAGAAGTTCCGGCTCATACTGAAATGTACTCAATACATACTCTCCCTACAAACGCACATCCAATGCTTTTGCGACGGATAACATATCTTTATCACCACGCCCTGACAGATTCAGGATAATTAGAGAGCCAGCGGGAATAGTTCCCTGTTCTCCCTGTTCAAGCAGGTACCCAATGGCGTGAGAGGACTCTAGCGCGGGAATGATTCCTTCGGTGCGACTCAAAACTTGCAAGCCACGGAGTGCAGTCTCATCGGTAGCGTAGACATAGCTGGCTCGACCTGTATCTTTCATATAGCTATGTTCAGGGCCAACACCGGGATAGTCAAGACCGGCAGAGATACTATGAGTGTCCAGTACCTGGCCATCCTCGTTTTGTAGAAGATAGCTCAATGTGCCATGTAGGACTCCCGGCTTGCCAGCAGAGAGCGTGGCCGCGTGCATACCAGTATCTAAACCGCTTCCACCCGCCTCTACTCCGATAAGCTGAACCAGAGGGGAGTCCGCAAAAGGATAGAAAATGCCAATGGCATTGCTGCCGCCACCAACGCAAGCATAGATCTGATCTGGCAGACGTCCCTCCTGGTGCAGAATTTGAGCACGCGCTTCGCTGCCGATCACCGCCTGAAAATCGCGTACTATGCGCGGGTAGGGATGTGGACCCGCTGCGGTGCCAAAGAGGTAGAAGGTGGTTTCTACATTGGTAACCCAGTCACGGATTGCTTCGTTAATTGCGTCTTTTAGCGTTTGTGAACCGCTGGTGACTGAGCGTACCTCGGCACCCAGCAGCTTCATGCGAAAGACATTGAGCGATTGGCGTTGAATATCGGTCTCGCCCATATAGATAATACAGTCGAGGCCAAGCATCGCGCAGACGGTGGCCGTGGCGACTCCATGTTGACCAGCCCCTGTCTCGGCAATAATACGCTGTTTGCCCATACGTTTTGCCAGCAGGCCCTGACCGAGGGCGTTGTTAATTTTGTGAGCACCCGTATGGGCCAGATCCTCGCGTTTGAGATAGACTTTGACCTCTGGACCAATTAATTGTGAGAAACGAGGGACGTAGTGTAGAGGCGTTTCGCGCCCGGCGAAGCTACGAAGCTGATATTCTAACTCCATTTGGAATTGGGGATCGACTCTGGCTTCCTCATAGGCTGCCTCTAACTCAGCAAGGGCCACCATCAGACTTTCGGGGACGAACTTGCCGCCAAAGTCTCCGAAGCGTCCCTGGGCATCTGGATAAAGCTGATGCTGATAACTTTGTTGTTTACTCGATTGGACCTGTTCCTGTTGCATATGTTGCATGGGTTTTATCTCTTCCTGTTATCTGACTAGAAGACTTTTGTAAACAAGTGCGTAGTCTAGCCCTCAAACTGACGAATTTGTTGAATAAAAGCTTGAATTTTGCTGCTATCTTTCTGTTTATTTGTCTCTACGCCGCTACTCACATCTACTCCCCAGGGACGAACCAGGCGCAGTGCCTCCACGACATTGTCAGAGGTCAGACCTCCGGCGAGCAGAATACGTGCCTGGCGCGCGGCCTGGCTGGTGAGTTGCCAATCATGGGTTTGTCCGCTTCCCCCCCAGGAGGGAGTAGGCGTATCCAGGAGCAGACGCCAGGCATATGCTTTATAGCGTTCAATCAGGTCTAAATCAGATGCCTGTTGGATGGGGAGTGCTTTGATGACCGGGCGCTTGATCTCGCGTAATTTCTCTGGCGACTCTGTGCCATGAAGTTGAACAAAATGCAAGCCCGCCTGATCAATTACCGCGTTGATAAAATCGCTCTCTTTATTGACAAATACACCGACAAGATCGGGTGTGCTCTTACCGGGAGCCGGCTCACTCAGACTCGTATTTGTCTGCACCAGATCCTGAACTTGTTCTGGTGTGATATAGCGGTGGCTGGGTTCATAAAAGATCAAACCCAGCATGTCGGCTCCAGACTCAACCGCTGTAGTAATATGTTCGGTAGTGCGCAGGCCGCAGATTTTAATTTGTGTATGCTCATTTGCTGCATGTAAGAGCTTTTGGATCTGAGCCGAAATATCGGGCGAGACCACCAGCGATTCGCCGACGAGCATTGCCTGAACGTCGTAGCGAGCGAGACGGCGAGCGTCGGCGGCGCTATGGATGCCGCTTTCAGCAATCACAATCCGGTCCGCAGGAATCAGCGGGCGAAGTTCGCGCAGCAGATATGGATTCATTTGAAAGGTCACTAAATCACGGCTATTGACACCTATAATCTGGGCACCGGCGGTAACTGCTCGCTCGGCCTCCTCGCGATTATGAACCTCAACCAGGCAGCGCATCTGAAGCTCGTGAGCTAGCGCGAGAAGCTGCCGCAATTGCCTATCATCGAGAATGGCACAGATGAGCAGAAGGGCATCAGCTCCCCAGGCGCGGGCCTCGTAGACCTGGTAGGGATCGATAATAAAATCTTTGCGCAAAACGGGCACTTGAACCGCCTGTTTAATCGCCGTCAAATACTCAGGCGAGCCAAGAAAGAAGTGCGGCTCTGTTAATACAGAAATTACAGCCGCACCATTGGCTTCATAGAGACGTGCGGTGGCAACTGGATCAAGATCTGGTGCCAGTAAGCCCTTCGAGGGCGAGGCACGTTTGACTTCTGCAATAAGATGGACGTGTGAACGCGGCGCAAAAGCCGCAATCACGTCCCGTGGAGGCGCTTGCGCTGCTGCACGGTGTTGCAGTTCCTCTAGAGGGATCTCGCATTTACGCTGATCCAGGTCAGCACGTGTTTGTGTGACGATACGTTCAAGAAACATAGATTACCTGCTCAAACTTCCTAACCCTGGCAGAATATTTTTACGCATTTTCAGACTATTTTCAAGATTAATGATGGGCACTTATCGCTTGAGAACAGGCCGCCACCTCAGCTAACTTGCTTTTTGCTTTGCCATTTTGCAGCGTTTCACGTGCAAGCTGAATCCCCTCTTTTAGAGAAGAGACCATTTCGCTTGCCAGTAGCGCGGTTCCTGCGTTCAAGCAGAGCATCTGCGAGGCTGGAGTATGGCTATCAGTGGCGAGTAGCTCGCGAAGCATATGCGCGTTCTGTTCTGGATCACCCCCTTGCACAAGCTGACGGTCACTGATACGCGTGAGTCCTACCTCTTCAGGTGTAATCGTATATTCACGCAGTGGTTCTCCTCGTCGAACTTCGCATATATGTGTTGGTGCGCTAAGAGAGCACTCATCAATGCCGTCTGCGCCATGTACAATCAGCGCGTGCTGACAGCCAAGATGCAGTAGTACCTCTCCCATTTTACGGAGAAGCGAACCATCGGCCACACCCAGCATCTGATAGGGGGTATGTGCGGGATTGGTTAATGGGCCAAGAATATTAAAGACCGTGCGAATCCCAATTTCCCGCCGTGTCGGACCCACATGTTTCATTGCCGGATGAAAGGCTGGAGCGAACATAAAGCCAAAGCCTAACCTCCTGAACGCAGCGTGCAACCTGTTCTGCGCCGAGGTCAATGCGAATGCCCAGGGCTTCTAATACGTCGGCACTACCGCAGCGGCTAGTCGCCGAACGATTACCATGTTTTGCTATCGTTGCGCCTGCGGCAGCGGCAAGAATCCCAGCTCCTGTAGAAACATTAAAGGTACCAGAGGAATCGCCGCCCGTGCCACAGGTATCAAGCGCACGCGCCGCCACCGTTTCATTCAGGTGGACCTGAACGGCTTTATCGCGCATCACACGAGCCATGCCAGTAATCTCTTCAACCGTTTCACCACCGGGGCGTAAGCGCAGTGCGGTCAGAAATGCACCCATCTGGGAAGGGGAGGCGCTGCCGCTCATAATCTCTTCCATGACGGTTGCGGCTTCGTCCTCAGCCAGCGTTGCCCCGGCTGCAACATGGATAATAGCCTCACGAATCATTGTCGCTGCTCCTCACTTCTTGTAGGAAGGACATCAAAAAACAGTAGCATTCTGTTAACGTGCTAAAAAATTTCGCAACAAATCTTTCCCAACAGGAGTCATAATAGATTCAGGATGAAATTGAACTCCTTCGACTGGAAAAGAGCGATGGCGTAGCCCCATAATGAGACCATCATCCGTCTCGGCGGTAATCTCCAGAATATTCGGAAGGCTATCGCGTTCAACGATCAGGCTATGGTAGCGATTTGCCTCAAAGGGCTGAGGAAGATTGCGGAAAACCCCCTGTCCCTGGTGATACATAAGAGAGGTTTTGCCATGCATCGGCGTTGGTGCACGCACAACACGTCCTCCAAACACCTGCCCAAGCGATTGATGGCCCAGGCAGACTCCGAGCAAGGGGATGCGTGGACCAAAGGTCTCGATAATTGCACAGGAGAGACCAGCCTCATTAGGAGTACACGGGCCAGGAGAGACGACAATCTGTGCTGGTTGCATCGTCTCGATCTCATCTAGCGTGATCTGGTCGTTGCGGCGAACTACTACCTCGGCACCAAGTTCGGCGAGATACTGGTAGAGATTGTAAGTAAAGCTGTCGTAGTTATCGATCAGTAAGAGCATCTTATTTCCCCTTTCCAGCCGAGAGCGGAAGCGGGACGTTGGCAGGGGGCTGAAGACTGTTTGCGGCAATCTGCTCGGCCTCATCGAGGGCCCGCAAGAGTGCTCGCGCCTTATTCAAACATTCCTGATATTCCGTAGCTGGTACCGAATCGGCAACGACTCCACAGCCCGCCTGAATATAGGCACGTCCATCTTTCATGACCATCGTCCGTAGCGCAATAGCTGTTTCCTGATTGCCTGTATGGCTGATATAGCCTACTGCACCAGCGTAGACTCCGCGTTGTTCACCTTCTAGCTCGCTGATGATCTCCATTGCCCGAATTTTGGGAGCTCCTGAGACTGTTCCAGCAGGAAAACCAGAGCGTAGGGCATCAAAGGGCGTTGCATCCGGGCGCAACTGACCAGCGACGTTTGTTACCAGATGCATCACATGTGAGTAGCGTTCGATATCCATGAAGTCACTGATCGTAATCGTACCGGGTATACAGACGCGTCCAACATCGTTGCGTGCAAGGTCAACCAGCATTACATGCTCTGCGCGTTCTTTGGGATCTTGCTGTAGCTCTTCTGCCAGGCGCTGATCGGCCTGACGATTCTCCCCACGTGGACGCGTGCCCGCAATGGGACGGATCGTTACCTCTGCCTCTTCAAAGCGAACTAACAGTTCAGGCGAAGCGCCAATGATATGAAAATCATCCATGTGCAGATAGAACATATAAGGCGAGGGATTGACCGCCCGCAGAGCCCGATAGACCGTAAAGGGGGCTGCATTGACCTGGCGGCTCAGACGGAGAGAAGGTACGACCTGAAAGACATCGCCTGCTTTAATATATTCGATAGAGCGACGAACCATCTCCTCAAATTCAGGCTGTGTACGATTGGATTGTACTTGTAGCGCTTGCTTATCATGGGTAGGTATTGGCTCTTCTGGAAAAGAGACAGTCTGATTCAGACGCTCCTGTACATTGTGCAGGATTGCCTGCCCTCGCTGGTATTCTGCTGCAAGATCTGGAGCATCAAGATGGAGATGTGTCACCGCACGGACGCGATGTTTCACGTGGTCGAAAATCAAGACCGTTTCCGTAAAACAAAAGACAGCCAGGGGCAGAGCCAGTTCGTTCTCTGGCGGGAGCGGGAGCCGTTCAAAGCGTGTGACAGTGTCATAAGAGAGATAGCCAACCGCACCGCCAAAAAACTGCGGGAGCTCATCTTGAGCTTGCTCAGGTGGCGTAGTCAGACGAAATTGATTTAATTCAGCCTCAATCAGTGAGAGAGGATCGTGGCAAGGGATCTCTTCTCTGCGTGTAAAAGATGCAGAAGGAGTCTCTCCAGCAGACATATGGAAGAGCGTCATTGTATCGCCTCGCTGAATCATTACCAGGTAAGGATCGATCCCAATAAACGAGTATCGCGCAATATTGACGCCACCAGAAACGCTCTCCAGCAAAAAGCTATAGGAGCTCTGTGCCGTCTTGCAATAGGCTGAAACGGGTGTCTCCATATCAGCCAGAATATCGCAATAGAATGGCAGAAGAGGGCGGCGTGTATCTGCCCCCTCTTGAGCGGATTTTTTCAGTTCTGCGCTGCGTAGCTGAGAGATCTCTTCAAATGTTGGATGAAACATAGACGAATTACCTGCCTCAGAAAATGAGAGCGGAGGGGAGTGTAATCTCCTACAGCCGCTTAGCCCAGACCTACCACATTTTTGACGCGGTTGAGTGTCGAAACCGCAAGCGGACGAAGTTCGTCGGCTCCCTGCTTCAGAATCGCTTCAAGTGTTGGTAGATCGTTCATATATTCATTGTAGCTCTGCTGAATCGGCGTTAAGGTTTCTACCAGACGATCTGTCAACGCCGCTTTGAGATCGCCATAGCCTTTGCCTGCAAAATCGGCTTCAATTTCCTCTTGTGTTTGACCGGTAAGCATCTGATAAATGGTAAGCAAATTTGTAATGCCAGGGCGTTGTGGATCAAATGCGATCAATCGCTCGGAATCAGTGGTGGCGCGCGCGATCTTTTGCTTGATCGTCTTTGCGTCATCCAGTAGATTGATGCGAGAGAGTGGATCGGGATCGCTCTTGCTCATCTTCTTTGTCGGATCGTCAAGCGACATAATACGAGCACCAACCTCGCCGATATGCGCTTCTGGTAGAGTAAATACACGTTGTTTATAGGTGCTATTAAAACGTTGAGCCAGGTCACGTGTAATCTCAACATGCTGGCGCTGGTCATCACCAACGGGGACAAAATGGGTCTGATAGAGCAGAATATCGCAGGCCATCAAGATGGGATAGCAATACAGCCCTGTGCCAACGGAATCCATATTCTCGCCAGCTTTCGTCTTGAATTGTGTCATACGATTGAGCCAGCCCATAGGCGTGAAACAGGTGAGAATCCAGGTCATCTCGGCATGTTCCTGTATATGCGATTGTACGAAGAGTTTGCAATAGCGGGGATCGAGGCCGCAGGCCAGATAGAGCGCAGCCAGCTTCCGTATATTGATATGCAGTTCTTTCGCTTTAATTGGCAGAGTAATCGCGTGCAGATCGACGATACAGAAAATGTTTTCGTAAAGATCCTGGCTTGCAACCCAGTTACGGATCGCGCCGAGATAGTTGCCCAGGTGAATATTCCCGGTTGGTTGTATACCGGAGAAGACGCGCTTTTTGACTGGTGGAGTCGTGGCCTGCGTTCCTGGCAAGCTCTCCTGATTTGTTCCTATGGACATACGTTTGATTCTCCTGTCTCCTGACGACAAAGAAAAAGTGCAATAAAAAACGCCTCTTCATCCCCTGAAGGGACGAGAAGCGTAAAGCTTTCGTGGTACCACCCCTGTTCAGGTTCTCCATTGTGCAATCTTGTTGCAGCTTGAGAACCCCTTCATTGCCGGATACGAGCCAGCGTTATTATAAACATACAGATAAAAACGCTTTTTGATATCCTGTCCTTGATAACGGTGGACGTTCCGAAAGAAAGCTACTAATTCTCTCTACAAACTTGCCGAGAATGTTTGCCCTTTAGCTTGCAGGCCCATTCCATAATCGCAGTGGTGTCGGTTTTCACCAATACCGACTCTCTGTGCCCATGTCAGATTATGTACTTTTCCTGTTCATAGCTCTGTTTTTATTTGTTCGTTGTGAACAGTATAAAGAGTATCGGAAAAAGTGTCAAGAGGGAAAATTGGCGAACTTTTCATTTTCCCAATTTTTTTCAAACAATAACTGGTCCTCGCCTATCTTCATCGGCAAATTAGATAATTTCTGAAGCTGTTTGAAAGGTGAAATAAGAGACGAAGTAGAACGGATAGCGTAATGTTTTACCCTACCACTTTTAATAAAAGTGGCGTGCGAGGGAAAAGACGCTATTTACATAAGACCAGTCGTAGATACCCCAGTGGGAGACAGCATAGGCACCTTCGTTGTAGGCGCTGATAATCTGCGCCCAGTTGCCGCCGAATTCTTGCCACAGCCAGCGCAGGTAGGTAGCGCTGATAGTGAGATTATCCCAGAGCTTATAGGGATCAAACCGTTTGTTGGTAATGCTGTTAATCCATACGGCGGTATAGGGCATTACTTGCATGACGCCGATACCACCATCGCGAGAGATGACATGTTGTTGCCAGCCGCTCTCTTGCCAGGCAATGGCAAGCATGAGATTGGCAGGTAGACCATAGAGTGCGGCAATCTGGTGGATCTGGCCGTTAATTTGTGCGTGGTTCGACCATTCTAGCGCATCATAAGCGTACCAGCGCACGGTTCCATTGCGAAAGATGCCTCTTGGTTGCCAGCTTGATGAGGAACGGTTCGGTCTGGGAATACAGAGTCTCTGACCAACAAAGATCAGGTTGATGTTGGGGATATAATTTGCATGGGCGAGTGCCCAGATCGTCGAGCGATAGCGATTGGCCAGTATGCCAAGCGTATCTCCTGGATACACAGTATACCAGGAACAGATGTGTCCGGAACCCGGATTGGCAGCCAGGGCCGTTGCCTGGTATTGTGGCACCATAAAGGATGCAAAGAAGATTCCCATTGTCAGTATAAGCAAGAGACATGGTTTCAAAAAGCTGGGAAATAGACGGAAAAGAATCGATTTGTACATTGTCTCAAACGTCTTTCTGCTACTGGTATGTACTGCCTGGTGCATCTCCACTTGACCTTTTCGCTTTTCCTGTTGTAGGATTCCTCTTCAGAGGCGACAGGAGCTCGGTCCTTTCTCGACCCGTTTGAGGGTACTGAAAACTGAAATTTGAGGGTACTGAAAAAGGTGTTTCACCTGGAGTAATGCCGTAACGTATTTCTACTCTGTTCCTACTATAGCCTTCTTAAGAAGAGAAATTTACGTATCTACTAGAAGCGCCTCTTTGAACTTGCTTTTCCTGTTTGGATAGAACTTGACGCTGTATAGCGTGCGTGCTAGAGTGTGGATGCAACTGTGAGCACAATCTGAACGAGGCATACCTGAACGAGGGAACACTATGAAATCTGAAGAGGTATTGAGCGCCACTGTAGAAGAGTATTTAGAGACTATTTATAATATGAGTATGGAGGATGAGGTGGTGATTGGGGCACGGCTAGCTGAGAAATTTCGTGTTGCTGCTCCTAGTGTTACCGAAATGTTAAAGCGTTTGATGCGGGATGGTTTTGTTGAGATGGATGCCAAACGGCATATTACTCTCACTGAGGCGGGCAATCAGGCTGCTGAGGCGGTGCTTCGTCGCCATCGTCTTACAGAACGTTTCCTTATGGATATGTTAGGCATGCAGTGGCATCAGGTGCATGAAGAGGCTAGCCGCCTGGAGCACTTTATTTCAGGTGCTGTTGAGGCGCGAGTGGTCGCCAGTCTCAACCATCCTACAACCTGTCCTCATGGCAATCCCATTCCTGGTCTGGTCCCCGATGCACGCAATTATCTGAAAGATCACCATGCCGTGCGCCTTTCGACGATACCAATAGGCGAGCAAGCAACTATTCTCTGTATTTCCGAGGTAGTGGAAGATGAAGAGGGCTTAATTCAATATTTGCAGGAGAAAGGCTTACTGCCGCGGATGCGCCTGACGGTCCTGGCACAGGATGCAACGGATGGTCTGCATGAGCGGGTAAAATTATTGGTAGAAGACCGGGAAGTGGCTATCAATAAGGTGTCTGCCAGTAAAATCTGGGTCACACGCTAATCTCTTATGAGCAGACTGCTTTTTTCTCTTTTTTATTAAAAACATACTGTTTTTTCTTGCTCATCATTTGTTTAATGATGAGGATTTGTTTTATGTTGGGGAAGCCAATGTTCTCATTATGTGGACGTCGAGCAATGCTTTTGCTATACTCAGGTCAGCAATAAGACGGATGATATGCGCATTTTTTTTGCTGAACTTTTTCGTGAAATGACTAAAAAAGAGCAGGACCACACTGTCATGAATAATCAGCCTGACTCGCTGCCTCTACCAGATACAGATCCGTACTGGCTAGAAGGTGAGGTTACACAAAAAATTCCACGCCCGCCTCTTCCACCAACTGGCCATAAGGAGCCGCAGGTGAAATCTTTCTGGCGAGAGCGCTTTATTGAATGCAGTTTGATTGTATCTATGACACTTTATTATTTATGTTGTAATAAAAATCTCCATTTTGGCATTTTTTCTCATCAAAATCCACTCTATTCGCTTCCTCTATTACTTATTTTTGTTGGCCTCTGTTGGTTTAACCTGCCTATTGCCTTCTCTCTTTTGCCTTTAACGCTGCCTTATTATCTTACTGCTTACCAAAAGATAGTTATCGGCGATAAAGCATTTAGTCTGGTTGAGGTCACTCTTGTGACCTGTATTGTCGTAGCCGCTTTACGTATTGTGCTGGTGCGCGAAGATCGGCGTCTGTGGCAAGGATTACGGGCAAAGATTGGACCTTTTTTGCTGCCGATCTGCATCTTTCTTGTGGCGGCGACTCTTTCCAGTGTGCTGGCCGTTGCGAAAAAACCTGCCTACTATGCGCTGGTTGAGGAGGTTTTTGGTCCTCTGCTTTATCTGGTGTTCGTCCTGGTCTATCTGCGCACGCGCCACGATATCCAGCGCCTGCTGGCTGCTTTTATTGGCACTGGTCTGGTCATTACTCTTTTGGGTCTGGCGCAGTACTATATTTTCAAGCTACCCGTTGATCCAGAAGGGAGCCGTGTCCACGCCGTCTATGGCAGCGGCAATAATATTGGCACGCTCTTTGACTATATCTTGCCCTTAGTTCTGGCCCTGCTTGCCGGGCGGCGTGTCGCTGGGAAATATCGTGTACTTGCGCTTATCATCACTCTCCCCATGCTCTATATTTTGTATCTCAGTCAATCGCGGGGAGCCTGGATTGCTATCGCCTGCGCTGTGGTATTTGTCGCTGGGTGCTCGATACGAAACCGTAAGATTGTCCTGGCAGGGGGAACTGCGTTGGCAATTGTGCTGGTTCTAGGCGTGGCACTTTTCCATAATAGCCTCTTCACGTTTTTAGAGAAAGGCCATGTGAGCGGGCATGGTCAGAGTACGCTTATGAAGCGGCCCTATCTCTGGTTGACGGCCTGGCATATGATCGAAGATCAGCCCTGGATCGGCTATGGGATGGATAATTGGCTTTGTTACTACAGCAATAATTCTCTTTGTAAGGCACCTGTGAATCACTATTGGGTAACAAATGATCCAGTCACTCATAAGCCGACTGGCTTAAAAGATGAGCCAACATTATCTCACCCGCACAATATTTTCCTCCATGTCTGGGTGAGTACTGGATTCTTCGGTTTTATTGCCTTTGTTGGCGTGCTGATTCTGTTCTACTGGTTGTTTGTACGCCTGCTGACACGGCTACGCTTACCGGGGGAACGGGAAAAAGAGCCGCTCCATTGGATGGTTGTCGGTATTGGTGCTGCTTTCTGTGCCGCTCTCGTTCAAGGTCAGGTGGATAGTTCTTTTTTAGAGCAGGATCTTGCTTTCTGTTTCTGGACACTGCTAGCAGCTCTACTCGCGATACGTCTGTTGGCCGGTGTGAGCTGGCATGAGCGAGACAAAGTGGAAGACAGGTTATGAAATAGCTCACACTGTAAGTGCGAACTATTTCATAGAGATTTTCTCTCCAAATCGATAAACTGTATGCAGAGAATGATCGGGGGGAAAGTCTATGTGGCTCACTATCTCTGCTACAACCTTATTTGCCTGGTTGGCATGCCATTTTGTGGGCGATTTTGCCTTTCAAAGTGCCTGGATGAGCATGGAGAAAGGCAAAAGCTGGGAAGTAAACTTTTATCATTGTGCAACGTATACTGCAACTTTTGTCCTCTTTGTCCATCCTTCCATAAATGCGATTCTCTTTCTCCTGGTAACGCATTTCATTGTAGATACGTTGAAGGCACGCTATAAAGTTATAGGACCAATCTGGCTTGATCAGTTACTGCACCTACTCACAATTGTCATAATTTTAGCCTTACACATGTAAGACCTCATAACTACAGTATGTAGAAATGTACGAACAGCATGGCTGTATGAAGAGGCAAAGACAGAAAAAGGAGTGTTTCTTAAATGAAAGAAACACTCCTGGTAAATCGCTAGAAAGCTTATTCTTGAGGCGCTTGAGGCGCTGATTCCGGCGTAGTTCCTGTTTCGGCTGGATTGCCTTCGCCGTAGATCAGGCCTGAAAGTTCTTTGCGTGTGTGCTCGATAAGAGTACGCAGACGAGTCAACTGTTCTGGACTATTGATAGCTGTACGACCTGCGATGGCGAAGAGGCGTGCAACCTCCATTGCCTCGCTGCGTAGTGCCTGGATTTCGGGCGCGTTCCAGCGATTGCGGCGGCCTTGATCAAAATTGCGCCCCCAGGGTGGACCCTCGAACTCCTCTTCCCCCTGTTTGCGCTCGTTGAGCAGTGCCAGGCCAGCATCGGTGATACTATAGACTCTCTTACCATCCGCCTCGGTTGAGGTGACCAGGCTCCGATCCTCTAGCATTTGTAGCGTAGGATAGATGGTGCCTGCACTTGGCACATAGAAGCCATTGGATTTTTCTTCGAGGGCTTTCATCATTTCATAGCCATGCATTGGACGCTCTTTGAGCAGATCCAGCAATGCGAACTTGACATCGCCCCGTCCAAAGAAGCGACGAGCTACACCGGCTGGACCTTCGGGACCAAAAGGACCTTCAGGACCGAAGGGGCCACCAGGGCCGAAGGGTCCTCTTGGACCAAAGGGGCCACGCCCACGGCGCATCATAAAGAAATGAGGGCCACCAGGGCCGCGATGTCCGCGATGTCCACGATGTTCATGCTCTTCACGGTTCAACCAGGGTGGCGTCCACCCTTCCCAATCACCACCTTGAGCCTCAAATGCAAAGCGTCCACCAAATTTGTCAAACATAGGTTACCATCCTCTCCAGTAGTATCATTCAATAGGAGTATTCTTAATCTCAATTCTTAACGATACAATACGATATATCGTTATGGACACAGTATAAACGATATATCGTATTCTTGTCAAGCCTTTGAATACCCCAAAAATGCTCTTAATGCTAATTTATCCAAATCTTTTTTCCATTTAATTAAATTACGCAAATCCTTCTTCGGGGTTTCTGTTGATCTATTCATTCTTAGCTAGACAGCGACCTACTAGTCTGCTACACTCGGTTTGAAATGGTGGTTCTCATTTCCTGGTTTGTCGGATAACATCCAATCTTTATTGAGGCTGAGCGAGATAGAGATGCGCTTTGATACACAAAGAGAAAGATACCTGTGATCTTGAGCGGCTCACAAAACGTTTTTATAATCGCTTCCGCAGTAAGCAGGAAAATTTTCAGCGATGCGTAACTGGTATCTCGGTTTCGTGTGATCGGGAGAGGTATGCCTCTCTTATGCTCAGCCGTATCATGTTCCTTTATTTTCTTCAGAGGCAAGGATTTCTTGCGAAAGACCCTGATTATCTGGGCACGCAGTTGGAGAAAATGCAGAGGCATCTGGGTGAGAATCATTTTTATCATTGTTTTCTCCTCCCTCTTTTTCGTGAGGGATTGAGTAAACAGAAGGAGCAGCGTTCTTGTACTCTAAAAGAGCTGCTTGGCAATGTTCCTTACCTGAATGATGGACTTTTTAATTGTCATAAACTAGAGCAGACTCATCCCCATATTCAAATTCCAGACAGAGCTTTTGAAGACCTCTTCAGTTTTTTCAATGAGTACACCTGGCACCTTGCTGAAGGCCCTCTCTCGCTACGAAAAAAGAATGAGATAAATCCTGATATTCTTAGCTACATCTTTGAGAAATATATCAATCAAAAACAGATGGGCGCTTATTATACGAAAGAAGATATCACAAACTATATTGCTAAAAATACGCTTATTCCAGCCCTCTTTGAAAGGGCAGAAAAAAACAATTTTCGCTTGCTTGCTTCTCATCGCTCTGTATGGCATCTTTTGCAACATACTCCTGATCGCTACTTCTACCCTGAAGTAAAAAAGGGACTAGAATATCCATTACCGCCCGCTATTTTAGCTGGCATGGATGATGTTAGAAACCGTTCGCACTGGAATAAGCTTGCGACAGAGCCCTATGCTTTGCCTACAGAGACATGGCGTGATGTCATTGCACGCCGCGCTCACTATAAAGAAGTTCGTGCAAAAATCCAGGCAGGCACTATTCAGTCTCTTAATGATATGGTGACCGCCAATCTCGATCTTTACCAATTTGTGCTGGATGTCATCGAGACATACGCAGGAGCCGATCTGTGGACTTTTTATGAGACTATGGCAGGGAGTATTGTGTTCTCAGGGCAGAGAGAAAAAAGCGGGATCAGTATTCTTGATCCTGCCTGTGGCTCTGGCGCATTTCTTTTTGCAGCGCTCCATATCCTGGAAGTTCTCTATGAAGCCTGCCTGAAGCGTATGCAGGTGCTGGTAAGTGACAGCGATTGCCGTAAAGAACACAAAAAGAGCCAGACTCTCTGTGACGAGGAACAAATTTATGCCAGATTTCGCCTGCTGCTAGCGCAGGTGGAGCAGCGTGTGAATCGCAGATATTTCATCCTTCAGTCTATTATTATGAACAATCTCTATGGTGTGGATATTATGGAAGAAGGGGTGGAGATCTGTAAGCTGCGGCTCATCCTCAAGCTTCTTACACAGGTAGAGCGGGAAGAGGAGGTAGAGACGTTGCCCTGTATAGATTTCAATATCTATGCTGGAAATGCCCTTGTCGGCGTTGTCTCTCATCAGCAACTCCAGGAAATTGTTGCTCGAAGCGTGTCTGATAAAATCCAACTCCAACGCGAACTTCAGAAAATAGAGCAAGATGTGTGGACAGTCGCCAGGCTCACCGCTGAATTTCGCAGAATGCAGATGCAGCGTGGAGTCTCTTTAGAGGAGATAAAACGGATCAAGAATCAGAGATTCCTGCAACAGAAGAGAGTGGCCGGCATGCTTCATCGCTATCTCGCCGCTACCTATAATAGCAATATGGTCGAACAAGATGAGCAAAAACAGTATCATATGTGGCTCGCTAGCCATCAACCTTTTGATTGGTATCTGCATTTTTATGCTCGTATGAGGAGAGGGGGATTCGATGTGATTATCGGGAATCCGCCCTATATAGAATATAGCCAGATACGTAAAAGGTATCAGATCAGAGATTATAAGACGGAGGCGTGTGGAAATATCTATGCATTTATGTGTGAGCGTGCTCTACAACTGCTCCATCCCCAGGGAAGAATCGGGTTTGTTGTGCCCTTGAGTCTTGTCTCCACAGAGCGTATGCAGCAACTGCAAATGCTGCTTATTAGAGAGCCACGCATGTTCTGGCTGAGTAACTATGACATCTATCCTTCCAGGCTCTTTGAGGGAGCGAAACAGCGTCTCACAATAGTGCTTACTTCAGCAAGACAGACAGAAAATCAGCTCTTGAGTACAGGCTATAACAGGTGGAGAAGCGAGGCCAGAGCGATGTTGTTTCCAGGATTGCGCTATACACAGACCTTTTACGATCCCATACTTTGTGTGATTCCGAAATTTTCTGACGCGCCAGGCAAAGCCATTTTTCAAAAGCTACGCCAGAAATCTCCTCTGCCATTTTTGCGGAAGCGTACCTCAATCCCAGCGTTTTATGTCCATCGCATCCCCTATAATTATGTGAAAGCAGTCAATTTCAAGCCCTATTTCTGGAGCGAACTGGCGGGAGAAAAAAAGTCGGAAGACTACAAACCCTATCCACTTGCTGATTCAGACGATGCTCCTGTGATGCTTGCTATCCTCAATTCCAGCCTCTTCTTCTGGTGGTGGTATACCCTTTTTGAGGGATATCATTGTGGAAAACATGAAATTGCAACTTTCCCGGTTGCTCTCCATACGCTCTGCCCTGCATTGCGAGAGCAGCTAATCGTGTTGACAGGGGAACTGATGGCCGATTTCAAGGCGCACTCTACTAAAAAAGAATGTCTCTATAGACAGACTGGTAGGGTCATTTACGAAGAGTTTTATCCTCGTCTCTCTAAACCTATCATAGATAGGATTGATCGTGTCCTCTCTTATCACTATGAATTGACGGAAGAAGAATATGACTATATAACAAATTATCATCTTCAGTATCGTCTTGGGCAAGAGGCGGAAATAGATGAGTAGGATAGCCTCTCCTCTCCTCGCTAAAACCTGCTGAGTACACGTTTAGTTGATTGTAGCGGTGAAAAAAGTCCGGTAGGGACTATGTGTGGCAAAACGTGGCGGAATAGCAAAATAGCGCAGAGAAGAGTATTGCTATGTCAGATTTAGAAGGAACTGTGATCAGTGGTTACTTCTTGCAACAATGTTTGAGCCAGGGAGGCGTTGCGGATGTCTATCGGGCTCAAGGATTGGGGCGGGAGGAGGCAGAGGTCGTTATCAAAGTATTTCGCTATGGATATGTGCAACGACCGGCCTTTCGAGACTATTTTTTGAGCGAGGCCGAGAAAATTTGGCAGCTCAGGCATCCGCATATCCTCCCTTTTCTTGAGTACGGACAAGAGAAAGACCTGTTATACGTCATTATGCCTTACATTCCGACGGGGAATCTGGATACTCTCTTGTTGCGTGTTGGGGGACGGTTCCCTGCGCTGCAAGCATTGCCCATTATGCAGCAACTCTGTGGTGCCCTTACTTATGTACATGCGCAACAGAATATGCATGGAAATCTGAAACCGCAGAATATTTTTGTGGCCCAGGATGGGCGCATGTTGCTGGCCGACTTCGGTATCATGCACGGCTTTGATGATAGCCAGCAATCGTTAACACGGATTGGTTGGGGCTCGGCAGAGTATGCCTCACCTGAACAATCATTGGGTATACAACATCATGCAAGCGATATTTACTCGCTGGGTGTGGTGCTTTTTCGTATCCTGGCTGGTACGCCCCCTTTTACAGGTCAAACTCCTGTCGAGGTCTTGCTCAAGCATGTGCGTCAGCCTGCGCCTTCCATACGGAGTCTGGTACCGACAATCTCAGATGCGGTAGACAGTGTACTGCTAAAAGCTCTACAAAAACGAGCGGATGAGCGCTATAGCAGTGCCAAAGATTTTTATGATGCGTTTCATGCCGCTGTGACCCTGGCACCGATTGCATCTCCTGTCGCAAGATCCATCACACGTATCCTTCCAGCCACTTCAGAGCAACAGTCCGACCCCTTGCAGAGCAGATCGGCCCTCAGAAAGTTTTCCTTGCAAGGGGCGATAGACCCGACGACACCAATTCCAGTGAGCCTGGCATTGGACGCTCCTGAAGAGCAGAGGAGCATGGCAACCTGGTGGCAGGCAGAGCCGCCGCCCGCAGAAAGCGATACGACGGAGGTCATAGACAAAGAGCATAGAGCGGCCAGATCAGCACTATCCGCGAGCGGACAACTTACCTCTGATTGGTCCACAGAGCCGCCTCAATGGTCGCCCATTGCGCAGCGAAAAGAACAGGGTGAGCCAGATGAGCAGGGCCAGATTCCTTTTACTGCTGAAGCCTATCTGCAACAGATGCCGGTGCTAGAGAAGGAAGTATCTGACGGAGAAGCGCAGGCTGTAGAGCCGCAGGAACCACCACAAAAATATGTGCAAGAAGTAGAAGAAGTAGAAGAAGTAGAAGAAGAGGAACTGTATCCATCTTTTGCGACGAAATTGAGAAAATGGCTCCCGTTTATTGTGGTCGCATTGTTATTATTGGGTTTAATCGGGGCATTGGCTTCGGCATTATTTTTTGTATAATTTGTAGACAAGTAGTTTTAAAACGGAGCAAAGAACGTTCTTGCATTGGTAGCGTATGATGGAGGGGAACACAAAGCAAATTTCGGAAAATGAGGTAGTGCAAAATGGACCCACATTGGCCCCATCACGCGCCCGCAACTGGATTTTTTCATTTCCCTGCGTTACCGGCAGGTGCCAGCTCACATATCTCTCTCACGGCTATTCTGCCAGAGGCAGGTATGAAAAGTATAGAAGATATTATCGCCTCCGCCACGAAATCACTATGGATTGAGATGTACCTGTTTGATAGTGATCATGTGGCACAACTGTTGCTCAAGCAGAAGGCGGCCCATCATGGCCTGGATCTCCGCCTTCTGTATCATCAACCTGACTTGCCAGCGGGCCTTGATCCCACACGCTCACAGCGTTTCCCCGCCTGGGCCTCTCACAATAAAGGCATCCGTGCCGATGGGCAACCAGTCTCTGTGCATCATGCAAAATTTATCCTCGTTGATGCCGACGTTCCTGACAAGGCCAGGGCGTATATTATGACCGCTAATTTTACCGCGCAGGCGCTTGGCGGAAACAGAGCGGGTTATGCCAATCGAGAGTATATTCTGTGCGATACCGATCCAGAGGATATTGCCCTGCTTAAAGCGGTCTTCCTGGCAGATGCCGCAGGTCGTCAACTCCCCACCCTTCCGCCTTTGTCCAATCTCATTATTAGTGATATCAATGCACTTGCGCTGGTGCCTATGTTGATGCGGAGCGCAAAACACAGTCTGGCGATTCAGGTCGAATATCTCAATGATCCACCGGGAGAGGGCGCACTTAATCTGAAGCAGATTATCCTGCATGCCGCGCAGAATGGCGTTGAGGTGCAGGTGATGTTGCCACCGCTCTCACCGACAGCGCCCGGTGTCCCCTCGGCTGATAATAACGAAACCTATCGTATCTTGTCGCCTATCGTTGCGGTCAACGTGACACCACAATATTTTATCCATGCCAAAATGATTATCGTGGATCAGCGGCTAGCATTTGTCGGCTCCCAAAATCTTAGCCATCAGTCCCTGCATTATAGCCGAGAGGTTGGCATACTTATCTCCAATAAAAGCGTGGTATCCCATCTACACGCGAATTTTACTGCCGATTGGAAGTATGCGCAAAATCTGGCGGCGCAGCTGCATCATCGAAGATAGCGTTGAGGGCTATCCTCAAGCATCAGTTTAAAGTTCAGAGGACAGGGCTTGCTTAAGTAGCGGAGTCTTTACTTCGCTCTTGAGCACCCTGCCGATTTTGGATCCTGGCAGGTCTGGCCATTCATCTTGACGGAGGAGGGCTGCATCGACGAGCTGTTTGCTCGATAATCCGTCTTCTCGTCGATGCAGGGCGTCATGGCTGGTTAGTCCTTAGACATCGGCGTGTGTGGCTTCAACTGTGACAACCTGGATAACTGGGCGGGGCCGTTCTTTAGCACATGCTCAGCCAGATGGATCTTCTACCAGGGTTGCTCATCCCTCGTTTGTATTGATAATGAGCTTCCAGATCATCTAAATAGTGCAAAATAAAGACCTGAGTCAAGCGCCATTGCTTTTTGTGGATCGGATCTACTAGAAATAGGGTTAAGAATATGCTGCTGAAAAATGGGTAGTGCCGGGTAAAGCCTGGACCGCTAGCCGTGTGTAGTAGCTGTGGTTTGCGAGTGTCCACAAAGCCTGAAAAATAACGGGCTCGCTCTGTTCCAGACAGTGTAAAAGTGCCTGTTGCTTTTCTATGTTGCTATGGCAAAAGTTGCCACCGGCAGAAGTATTCAGCTCACGCATCACCGCGCGTAACCGTTTTTCATTTAACACCAGGGCGCTTTTGTTCTCTGCACTGGGAAGGAGGTGTTGGAGAACCTCATCAATGAGGTGAAGACTGGAGGGAGGAGGAAAATCTTGATCGGACGGAATAAGTAGGTCGATAATCGTATTCAACTGCCTGCGCTCATCAAAGCTCAGCTCAATTGTCTGCTTCCGCCTGGAAACAGCATAGGGTAATGTGCTCATAAAAGCTCCCCTCGGATATAATTGGAAACCTCATTTTTAACTTACCCAATGGTATCATAAAACGTAGCCATAATACAATACTGAACAGCCTATTTTTTTGCGCGTCGTATGAAAAAAAGTTCATCAAGCGCTGGAAGGATCAAAATTAAAAAACAATAGTTTTGTTCGCATAGATAAGTACGCGGTCTTCTGTATAAGTACGTACAGCCTCTGCCAGCACACGTCGCTCAACGTCTCTCCCTTTTCTCGCTAAATCATCGGCGGTATCGCGATGGTCGCAGTGGATAACGTCCTGTGCAATGATTGGCCCTTCATCGAGGTTGTCGGTGACATAGTGCGCCGTGGCTCCAATCAGCTTTACCCCACGATCAAACGCTTTCTGGTAGGGATTGGCTCCAATAAAAGCAGGCAGAAAACTGTGATGGATATTAATAATCTGATGTGGATAGGCATGGACAAAAAAAGGCTCAAGAATCTGCATGTAACGCGCAAGAATCAAAAAGTCAACTTTGCCGGCGAGAAACTCAAGGATACGCTGCTGATCCTGTGCCCTGGTCTCTTTGTGGACCGGGAAATGATGATAAGGCACATCGTACATCTGTGCGAGGTTTTCCAGATCGTGATGATTGCTAATAATACACGCAATATCCATGCTCAACTCACCACTCTTCCAACGCCAGAGCAGGTCTGTCAGGCAATGATCGAGTTTCGAGACAAAGATTCCTACGCGTTTCCGCTTGCGTGAATAACTTACACTCCACTGCATCTGAAAACGTTCTGCGATAGGCTGAAAGCGTTTTCGTAGCTCTGCTTCGTTCAGATCGAAAGTATCTTCTGCGAAGCTGACACGCATAAAAAACGTACATTCTTGCTGATTGCTTGCATATTGATCGGCCTCTACAATGTTTCCCTGATGCTCAAAAACAAAGCTGGAGACAGCAGAGATAAGGCCGGGGCGATCAGGGCATGAGATTAAAAGTGTAATGGTATTTTTTTGTGTAGACACGTCAACATCCGCCTCAAAATAAAAGTTATGGCCGTATGGTCACAGAAATTCCTGCTAAAGTATATCAAGAGACCCTTGCCAGAGTATACCAAGTATACCATAGGAAGGGAAGAAGGCCAGATGTGGTGGGTGTTCGCAAAAGAATTGGCTGAAGAAAGGATAGTTTTGTAAGATGGAAACACGTTTGCTTGCTTATGATCGTGCTACCTCTGTCTCTGAAATTGCGCTCTGGGGAAATTCCCTTATCGGCAATCTTCTCCCCAATTCCCCACGTTGGCGGATAGTGAGTATTGTCCGTTTTCAAATTTTGCAGCAGCTAGATACGTATTCAGCTTTGCTCCTGGTTGAGGTGACAGAGATTGAACCGGATATCATGGAACATATTGAGCTGCGTGCTGAGGATATTCAAGTTATTGAAGAGCTCACTTCCTCAATCGCTGAGGAGCCATTGGAGGAGAGTAGGGTTGCTGAACTCTAACCTTTCAGTGCTTCTTATCCAGCGAAATGTTGTTACCAGAGAGGCGATACAGGAGAGCATTGTCCCGCTCTCCTGTATCGCCTCTCTCTTTCTCTGCACGGAAAGAACTTACCTCCGCTAAAGGATCTGGCGAAGCAATTATTCTTTCTTCCCCATCAGATTTTCGGCATCATTTTTCATCCCGCCTGCGCCTTTATTCAGTTCGTTATTTACTGCCTGATCCGCTTTTGGCTTGACGGCCTGGTCGATCTTCTGACCTTCTGGGACACGATTGCTTGCACTATCAATCCCTTTATTGACCTCATTATCGACGTTTTTATCGATGCCAGACGCGTTCGTATTATTCTGCTGGTTGTTATTCTGATCGGCCATGTTTTCTTTTCTCTTTCTTTCTTTGAAACGTGTCAGAGCGTGCCTTAAATCCTGTTCATTTTGTTTGAGCAAAAATTGTTCTTACCTCAGACAGTTTTAGAAAACGCTATCATCCTTTCCACAATTCATCCTTCTGGGACGTTTCATATATTCACAGCCATATATTCATTACTTTCTTTTTTCTACTCGTGCAGAAATAGCGTATTTCGGGAAGAATTTTGACATCTCTGCTGTTCTATGTGATAAGATAGGTATCAAACTTCTTGAGTTATCCTCTCGCAGATAACTCAACGCACGGGTTCCACAGAAAGTGCGTTTTCTCTTATGAGTACTTATGAAAAGGATATTCAGGCTTTGGATGCGTACTCGCATGCCGTAACCACAGCGGCTGAGCGCGTAGGTCCTGCTGTTGTGCGTATTGATGTTGAACGTGAAGGCGGCCACTCTCGCCGCTATGGAGGTCCCTCAGGGTCCAATAGCGGTCTGGGCTCAGGATTCATCTTTGCCTCTGATGGTCAGATTCTTACGAATGCCCATGTAGTTGACAAGGCGAAAAAAATCCATGTGACTCTAGCCGATGGACGTACTTTTGACGCCGGCTTGTTGGGGAGTGAACCGGATGTTGATGTAGCTGTTTTGCGCATTGGGGCCGATCATCTTCCCCTTGTGGAATTAGCTCGTGCTCCTCTGCGTGTGGGCCAGCTTGCTATTGCCGTCGGTAATCCCTATGGCTTGAACTGGACGGTGACGGCTGGCGTGGTCAGTGCCCTTGATCGTACGCTTGAAGCGCCCGGTATGCACAAAATGACGAATCTGATTCAGATCGATACTGCCATTAATCCAGGCAATTCAGGCGGCCCTTTAGTTGATAGTGCAGGTCGCGTCATCGGCATTACAACTGCGATGATGCCTATGGCGCAGGGGCTGGGCTTTGCGGTTCCTCTCGATACTGTGAAAGCTGTCGTTGCCCGCATTCATCAGCGACGAACACAGCCCGCTCAGGGAATCTCTCTGGGTGTTGGGGGGATGCGTTTTAAACTTGATGCTACCTTGCAGCGCTCTCTTGCGCTTTCACAAGAGTATGTAATGCAGGTTCTGGAGATACGTTCCGGAAGTCCAGCCGATAAGGCTGAGATCAAACGCCTGGATCTTCTCATTTCGGCGGATGGAGAGCCTATCGCCGAACCAAAAGACTTGCAGCGTATTGTGCAACGTCATAAAGCAGGCGATAAACTCGCTTTGCAATTCTTAAGAGGTGGAAAAATCCGTAGAGTCATAGTAGTGCTATGAATAGTGCAGAGAAGCAATCAGAAGGCTGCCTCATCATTAGTTGCTTGCTCGTATAATTGTACATAGAAAGTACATCTCTTCTTCTGGGAGAGAAAAACCCGTGCCATTTCTTTGGCTCGCTTCTTGTCAGGAAACTTCTCTTTTCCTGTTTGTAGAGGTGAAAAAAAGAGATGGCATGTCAGGTTTAACGAGCTTACTGATGGAGTATGTGGCTATGGTTGCATTTGTTGTTACTCTGGTTTTTTTTATCATTTTGCTGGTCTGCGGCGTTATCGTCAACATGTACCTCTACACGCATGGGCTGTTTCGTTCTCGTCGCATTCGACGCTCAAAGGCTTTCGAGGATTGGGATGAAGACTATTTTTCAGCCTATGTGAGCGGACGCTATGATGTGACTGGCACCTATGTACGCCGAGGACTGCTCTTTATCGGTGTCGCCATCCTGCTTGCCTGTGTGATCACTGTGACGTTTTTCTTTCCGTCGCTGCACTAAGCTCGCTCTTAATGGGTTTCCTGGACAGTCCTGGCGTTGTTAGTTGCTTGCTTGAGCTGCAATGTGGTACAACAGGATTGTTGTAGACCAATGTCAGGATGTGGCAAAGAAAGAGAGTGCGCTCGTGTCGTTGTTGCCAGAGAGCATGCATACGCGTTTTACGGAACTGGTTGGTATCCGTTATCCTATTGTCCAGGGTGGGCTTTCGCATCTTTCTTATGCTGAGCTCGCTGCGGCAGTCTCGAATGCTGGCGGTCTGGGCCAGCTTGGCTGTGCCTGTTTCTCGACTCCTGAGGAGCTTCGCACCGATATGCGTAAAGTTAGGAGTCTGACCGCTAAGCCCTTTGGGGTCAACTTTCCTATTGGACATATTCCGCTTGAGCCCTTTCTTGACGCCGCGCTCTCTGAAGCTCCAGCGGTAATCAGTATTACCGGAGGCAATCCCGAAGCTCTGCTACGCCGTATTCAAAATAGCGGTATACATGTACATACAATGGTACTGGTTGCCGGTGTGCGGGCGGCCCGTAAAGCTGAATCGTTGGGTGCAGATGCCGTGATCGCGGTTGGCATGGAAGGTGGTGGACACCTGGGTCGCGATGATATCGGCACGATGGTTCTGACCCCGCGCATCGTTGAGTCTGTAAATATTCCTGTACTGGCCAGTGGCGGCATCGCCGATGGTCGTGGTCTGGCGGCGGCTCTGGCGCTGGGAGCAGATGGTGTTGAACTTGGGACGCGTTTTGTCGCCGTGCAGGAGAGTAATGCCCATCCTCGCTATCAACAGGCTCTGGTGGATGCGCAGGAGACCGATACGGTCATTATTGAACGCACGATTGGTCGTCCTGCTCGTGTCCTCAAGCAAGGCTTCGCAGAAAAAGTCCTTCAGGTAGAAGCCGAACTTGAGGCGTCTCATGCCAGCGCAGAGGAGCGTCTCCAGCGTCTGCTCCCCTACATTGCTGGCCGTGTCAACACACGTGCAGCGCTAGAGGGTGTCCTCGAAGAAGGCTTTGTCTGGGCAGGGCAGACCGTTGGTCTGATTGATGATGTGCCCACTGCCCAGGTCCTGATTGAGCGTATGGTTAGTGATGCGTATACCATTGCTCAACGTATGCCGCGCTATTTTGCTAAATAGAAATGGGCTTTCTGCTCAGGAGTTCTCTGCCAGAAACTGACCGATTTCGGCGAGAGCGGCCATTGCCCGACAGGTGATCTCTACTGATTCGTAATAGGGGATTCCCTCTTCGCGCAAAAGCTGCAAGGCGGGAATCTCATGGCGTGCATAAACGGTCTGCACCAGGACTGGCTTGTGGTAGCGTCGTACCAGCTCTCCTAACGCTCGTGCCGCCGCCTCTTCTCGCGCCCCAAACTCTTCCGCTAAGAGCCAGCGATATCCGCCGAAAAGGCCCGCAATAATCACACCATCCACGGCGGGATCTTGCAGACAGACCTCTGTCAAGTGGGCAAACGAGAGCGGATCTTCGTCGGCTGCTCCCGCAACATCAACGGGATTTGTGGCTGTTGCTCTGGCGGGCATCAGCTTTCGTAACGCTTGCTGGGTCTCCTGACAAAGAACCGGTACTTGTAATCCGACGCGAATGGCCGCATCTCCTCCCGCTACCACGCTTCCGCCTCCATCCCCCACAAGCGCGATGCGCCGTCCGCCCTGGGGCGTGGGAGGCTGTGTTGCCAGGGCCTGTGCTACCGGGAAAAGTTCGTCGGAGCGAATGACGCGTATAATGCCACTCCCTTGCAGACTGGTATCATGATCGGGACGTATCATCGCTCGCGAGCCTGTATGCGCCAGGGCCGCTCTTACGCCTACCTCAGTCGCACCGCTCAGCAAGATGACTGTTGGTTTGTAGCGTCCGCGCTCTTGCATCTCTTTTGCAACGGTGCGCAAGGTCATCTCGTCAATGGCTTCGACATAGCCCGCGATTACCGTAGTCTGTGGATCATCTGCCAGATAATGCATGCATTCTGGAAAGGTGACGTCCGCAGCATTGCCCAGGCTAATGAACGTTGTGAAGCCGAGACCATCCAGCTGCGCCTGCGCGTAAAAATACATTCCCAGATTGCCACTTTGTGAGACCAGTCCGATTGGCCCCACTGGCAGGGGGAAGACCATGCCCAGGACGTTGAGGTGGGAACGGTGGATGTAGAGCCCCATGCAATTGCTGCCAATAATGCGGATTCCTCGCGCGTGACAACGTGCCACCAGCTCTTGCTCCAGCGCCCGGCCTGCCTCTCCTGTCTCGCTAAATCCTGCCGTGATGATTACAATGCCTTTGACTCCAACCTCAATACAATCATTCACTGCTTGCTCAACATAATTGAATGCAGTGGTAATGACTGCCAGATCGACTGGTCCTGGCACGCTGTGCAGGTTGGGATAGGTTGTTCTTCCTAGAATTTCTGAACTGGAGGGGTTGATGAGATAAACTTCTCCCTCGAAACCACCTTCAATCAGTTGCCGGGCCGCCACGTGGCCCCATTTTTGCGGAGCTCGTGATGCACCAAGAATTGCCACAGAGCGTGGCTGAAAGATATCTTCTAAACGATACAAGCTTGCTTCATCCTCTTTTTTACTCGTCTTCATCCGTCTGTTGCTGCGAGCCGTTCTCTCGCTGTTTGCGCAGCAATTCTTCAACATCTCGAATTAAAGAATCTGCACTTGGCAGGGGACCTGTGCCTATAACGGTGTCCAATGGCTGATTTTCCTGATCCTCTTCTTCTTGCTCCTCCTCCTCTCTCTCGGCGATCTGCTCTTCCAGTTTATGCACGTAGGCACTTGCCTCAGGGTCGCGCTCGACCAGTAAGCTGATCTGTTCCTCAAAGCGCATTGCGTCGCCTTGAATAACGCTTAAGTCCAGACTCAGTGAGAGATAGGTATTTAAGTGGGTTAATAATGCTGCGGTGACCTTGATATTTGGTGTCGCGGCCAGATAGTGGGGGGCTGCAGCCCAAAGACTGGCTGATGGCAGATTGGCGCGGCGACAGGTATCCTGTAAAACGCCTAGCATCCCGGTTGGCCCTTCGTACCGCGAGCTATGCACATCCATTTCGCGCAATCGCTCCATAATATCATCATCGCTTGAGGTTCCAGTAATTGGCACAGGGATAGAGTGGGGGACATCGGCCAGTAGCGCCCCAAGAAAGACGACTTCGGAGGCAGAGAAATGCATACACACTTCTAAAATTCCCGACTAAACGTCTGCCATTTCAGTTGCGGTTCAACGCCTTGTACCAGAATGATGTCATGTGAGAGCTCAGTCGCGCTATAGGCCAGAAATTGATTACTGGGCCAGACAATCGTGCGTTGTATGCCATCGACAAATTTGATGGTAGGTCTGGTCTCGGTGAATACAAAAAAATCTTCGGAATCGATCTCTGCAAGCTTGCTTGGTTTCCATAGCTCAGTCAAAAATTTTATTGCCGTCGTTGCGGAATCCGCAGCATCGTTCCAACCTCCCAGAGCTACGATGACCACAGGATCTCTCAAGGTTGGTTGATTATAATAGGTAATATATGACATGCTTGAACCTCTTTATCTGGACCGCTCTGCTGTTTTTTAGTTTTCTGGCAAATGCTTTGTACATTCTATCACGCTTGGGAAGATGATGAGCCTTGTTCTTTTGCTAAAATACCTTTATACTGTCTTTATGAATATGGCTACTATTTCTCTTCTCTACCAGGATCGCTCTCTACTTATTCTTAACAAACCTGCGGGCGTGGTTATTCATCCTACCTACAAACATGCCGATGGTGATACTCTTTGGGATGCTCTTCTGCTCTATTTGCAGCAGCAGACTCCTGAGCTTTGGCAGACTCCTGATCTACCTGATGATCCACAGTGGACGGGTGCGCCTGAGACGGTAAAGGTGATGCTTCGTGAAAAGCGTGCTCTCTATCTGGAGAAGAAGCTGAGCATATTACCTCGTCCCTGTTTGCTGCATCGTCTGGATAAAGATACTTCTGGTGTTGTTGCCCTTGCCCGTTCGGAGAGTGCTCGTAAACATATTGTAAAACAGTTTCGTAATCATACTATCGAGAAACGCTATCTGGCGCTCGCTCAATGCGTTGCTCCTCTCTGGGCGGCCCCACGTGCTCCCCTTACGTTCACTCGTCAATCTTCCGATGGTACTACTGTACAAATCGACTCTTCTGCCCTTTTGACGCTTTCGCCTACTGATAAACTGCTCATTAGTGGCCCTTTAGATCGCGATCATATGGATCGCAGACGCTGTCTCGTGGACCCTGATGGCCAGCAATCTCTGACTTCTGTACGTCTCCTGGGCTATGAGCAGGGCTTTCTCTTGCTGGAGGTGCATCCGATTACTGGACGCACTCATCAGATCCGTGCCCATCTAGCTGCTGCTGGTTATTCGCTTGTTGGTGACCAGGTCTATGCTCCTCTTCCAGCCTCTGCTAGCCCTGCCGCCGCTCTCTCTCGCCAATTTCTGCACGCGGCCAGTCTTACTTTACGCAATTTTCCAGATAACAATCTCTGTACGTTTGTTGCGCCTTTGCCCCCTGATCTGGCCGCCTGGCTTGAGCGCTATACGCCGAAGTTATTTGCTCTGTTACAACAGTTCTTTGTTCAGCAGATGCCTTTGAGTTGAACAGATAGGAAGAACGCACGCTATGTCTGCATCATCTTTTCCGCTCAATACTGGCCCTCTGGCTTCTCTGGCTGAAGCCGAGAAGAAGAAACGCCTGGACGCTATGGTGAAGATCTGGCAGAGTGATACAGAGCGTCGTCTGCAACGCGAGGGCTATCGCGCCTTTACGCTTGCTATGGGGCTGAATGAGTATCGCTATGCGGCATGGTTGCGTTTTCCGGAATGGGAACGCAGGGCCGTTGTTGGCCAGGTGTTGACGCTCCAGCGCGGTGAAAGTGGGGCTCCGGAAGATCCTGCGCTTTTTAGTGCCTGGCGTTATGAATCTCTCTTGAAAACAATGCCTGATTGGAAAATCCGCTTGCCAGACGAAACCGCTTTTACTATTGGTGTGCTGCTTACTCCCGGTGGTCTTGGTGAGGGCAGTAAATGGGCAATGATGATGCCTAAAGAGTTGATTCCACGCTATAAACCAGGCTGGCCCACTCAGCGCGATTGGGTTGAATGGACCAGCCAGTTCGATTGGTTATCCGTTGGGGTTGGCTTCATCCGCCAGTTTTTGCATGATCTTGAGAAGCAGACAGATGCCTGAGAACTGCTCTCAGGCATCTGAAGCCTTCTATTCTTCTGAGGAAGGTGTGTTGAGTGGGGTTGCCTCCAGGTCGGGTTCTTGTATCTCCTCTTCTTTCGTCCCTGTTGCAACTGGCGCTGGCTGAGGTGCAGTGGTGGATCGAGCCGCTACCGGTCCGGTCTGCCGCGTGGTTGGTTGATAGTAGAAAGGCTGCGCTGGATTTTTTCGCTCCTGGTAGCGCCTGTAGAGCACAATCAGTAGCACTACTGGAATAATGTAGACACTAAAGGCCAGGAGCCAGATTACGAAGCTGAGTAATACTTGTGCAAAGGTGAGAGAGGCTACGAAGGCGTCACGGAATGTCTGTCCTGCACTCCAACCACTATTTGGCTGAATTGGGGGTACCGCAGAGCTAATAGGTTGAATAGTGATATTGACTGTATACATCGTTGTTTGGTTGCCGAGCTGATTAAGATGAGCCTGTGTATTCTCGATGTCTCCCTCAACGTCGGTGATTCGCTGTTCAAGTGTCAATACATCGTTCAGGGAGCCTGTGCTTTGCATCAAAGTGCGTAAGCGCTGGAGCTCGTTCTGGTCGTTTTTGATTCTCGCCTGGGTATCAACATAATCGTTTGTTACATCCTGAACGGTCTCATTCAAATTTGTGAGCTGACCACCGTTCTTTGGTGCATAATTGCTGAGATAGCTATAAATCTTGGGATAGAGCGTATACTCTACTGAAAAATTTAAGGTAATGTTGTACACTCCATCGCTCACCTGGTTATACTGAGTTCCAATTGACGAGGCAAGCGGATCTGTTGTGCCTATCCAGGCCTGAAGATCGTCCGCTACCTGGCGTGTGTCTTTCACTGTTAGCGTTACGTTAAGTGTTTTAATCAGGCGTTGCTGAGCGACACTGGGGGGCATTCTGAGTTTTGCCGGTATTGGGCCAGGGTTGCTTGTGCCGCCCCCTGAAGCGGATTGCTGACTCTGAAAGTTACGATTGCTGCTGTAAACGGCAGCGTTGCTACTGGTTGAGCCGGTGGTTGACGTAGCGACTCCTGATGCGCCGCCACAGCCTGCGAGAAGAAGGATGAGTAAGCAGAGGCTGCCGGGATAGAGAAAGCGCCAGCGGGCGCGTAGGGGTAGTTGTGGCATGAATGTGCTCCTTACAGTTTTTGTCTTGGGGCGGCGATAGCGGCCCGACTATCATAGAAAAATTGCATGCTGAGCTGACAAAGTGTTTTATACAGTTTATTTACATAGGAGAAGGAAGACCATTTTCTTCTAGAGAGGTGACGTTACTGGCTGAGCAATAGTTCCACATTTTTTCGCCATTTTCTTTGCACCTCTCTACAAGTGCTCGGTCTTGCTGTTATGCTTGCGGTTTCCAGATGGGGAGCGAGGCCGTGCCTGAAGAAGAGACGACTGTGGTTGGCTCTACGGCTGGCGGCGGTGTTCCTTGTGGTATTGGCACTTGCGTACCCGCGTTTTGTTGGTGCTCTGCCAGTTGTTTCAGGGTGACGAAATTGTATCCCCGCGCTCGCAACGCCTCAATGATAATTGGTAGCGCGGCTACTGTTTCGGAACGGTCTCCGCCCCCGTCGTGCATCAGAATGATTCCACCATTGCTGGCCTCGGCTAATGCCCGCGAAACAATGAGTCGGACTCCCGGTCTGGCCCAGTCCTGTGGATCATCATTCCATAAGAAGACACTTAATCCATATGAGTTTAAATATTTCAATGTAATCTGGTTGAAGGCTCCATAAGGGGGCCGGAAAAAGCTTGGGTAGACTCCAGTGGTGTGTTGGAGCATATGCGCTGTGGTGGTAAACTGCCAGATAAGGCTTGCAGGTGCAAGATAGGGGAGGTAGGGATGATTCCAGGTATGATTTCCAACAACATTACCTTCCCGGTATTCCTGATTTACCAGTTCTGGATAATTCTGAGCGTTTTGCCCGACGCAAAAGAAAGAGGCTTTGATGCTATATCTCTGTAGGATGTTTAGAATTTCGCTTGTGTAGGGAGGGTTAGGTCCATCATCAAAGGTAAGCGCTATCTCTGGTAGGGTTTTGTTTCCAGAATAGAAGAAGCGGTTGCTTCTCTCCATTGTTGCTACTTGCGCATTCAGCGTTGTCGGAAATGGCGTAATTGGGGCAGGTAAAGGTACCTGCGTAGGAGTGGGAGACGGAGACGGCGTAGGGGTGGGAGACGGCCTGAAACTGGGAGATGGTATAACTCCTACTAATGCTTTTTGCCCCATATGCTGCTCAAGCAGTTTATCTGCGAGGCCATTACTTGTTAAAAGTGCATTAAACGATACCAGTCCCACACCGCCGATCCATAATATGAGAGCACAACTTATAATGATTGGTTTACGATGCTTCCTGATTTTTTGCCATTGTAAAAATAGTAGAGATGAGAACCCTTTTGTCTGCATGATCACTCCTGCGATATGGTACAAAGGCACATTCTTTTAAGTTTGTAATAAGCACTATCCTATAAACTCCTCTTTGAGTGACCCTATCTTTGTCTCCATGTGATTTAAATGATGTGGAGCAGATTATTTCATTTTTTGTTTGCGCGATTGCAATTTCATATATATCAATGCAAATAACGTAGAAAAAATCTCTTTATTGCTCAGATTATACGGTATCTCTTCCTTTATCTCAAGCATAATAAGAGATATGGCTGAGGTATTGCTAAAAAAGGGGCGCTGTATTTTTTTGAGCGTTGGCCTGCGTAGTGCTATCTCTCCCATCCGGATCAAAAGAGCACCTGGGCTTCCAGAATTAGGAACGTTGCATATTTTCTGAACTAGTGCTACTGTTCTTAATGGTCACCTGAGCACTCCTCAGAATTTTCTTTGCTACTATATGTAAGAGGATCATTATGAAATCTAAACGGCTTTTGCCCTGGCTCGTTGGTATAGTTGTCTGTCTACTCTTGTTTGTCGTCGCTTCCTTTGCTTTCTGGCTCCATCCTTTCTCGGCTTCTCCTGTAGCCTTGACCGCTATGCAGAGTGGTAATGGTGTGACGGTGAGCACAAATGGCGACCAGATTACTTTTATGCCTACTACTCCTCCCACTACTGGCCTGATTTTCTATCCTGGGGCACGCATCCCACCTGAAAGCTATGCGGTTTATATGCGTGCTTTTGCTGAGCATGGCTATCTGGCGGTTGTGGTGAAGATGCCTCTTAATATGGCCCTGCTTGGCGGTGATCGCGCTTCCGAGGTGATCTCAGCCCATCCTTCTATTACTAGCTGGGCAATTGGCGGCCACTCTCTCGGCGGCGTGATGGCTACAAGCTATGCTGTCAAGACACCTCAGATTAAGGGTTTACTCTTGTATGGAGCCTATCCAGACTCCGATTTTTCGCATGTGACTTCTTTGACTATTACCTCTATCTATGGCACAAATGATACCCTCGCTACTCCCGCAAAAATTTTTGCCTCGAAGAACTATTTGCCCGATACAACGCATTTTGTTCCTATCAATGGCAGTATTCATGGCTACTTTGGCGACTATGGGACGCAAGACGGCGACGGTCAGCCCTCTATCAGTCGTCAACAAGCTCAGTCGGAGATTATCTCGGCAAGCCTGCAATTCCTGCAACAGGTCAGTACAAAGGCTTTTACCGGAGGATACTATAGCCATCTTGGACGTGAATGACAGTGTTCGTTGACACTTCTCTTCCCACTTCCTATACTGGTATCGTGTATGTTTCGACGGGGGTGACACGAATGTAAGATTGTTAAGGGAAGAAGGTGGCCGCCAATGTCATTCACGCAAGATGAATTGCAAGCTTTTAATTCTATTCTCGATCAGCGCTTATCCGCACAACGTCGTGACCTGGAACGTGTCTTTGATCAACGTATAAACGTTCTCAAATATGATTTTGAGTTGCGTTTGGCATCTCTCGAACAAAGTCTGGCGCGTGGTCTGGCCCCCCGCTTTGCTGAACAACAATTGCGCCTACGTGAAACTCTAGATCAGCGCTTGCAGATTCAGCAGGCTCGCCTTGCCCAACTTCTTGAAGAAGAACACGGGCAGTTACTGCAAAAACAACAATCTCAATTTGAAGATGTGGTTGAACGGGCCCTGGCTGCCCAGTTGCTGGCTATTGAACAACTGATTACTCAATACGAGGTCGAAGAAGAGCCATCTCATCCCTATAGCGATGAATTTCCCTCTGCTTTTCAAGATGAATTACCTGCTCAAACTATCGAGTCGATTGAGGTGCAGACGGAAATTCCCTGGGATGATGTGGCTGATATGTTTAGCCAGGCTCTGGATGAGCGTATGACCCATCTTAACTCTTCTCTCCAAAGCTCAATCCAACGTATGGAACAACATGTGCTGGCTCTGGTGCGCGGCCTCCCCCATGAAGAGGGAAGCTTTTCTCCATCTCAGAACCATACCTCTGCCCCTGCTCAATCTCTCCAGGAGGTGCTCTCTGGTATTGAACAGCTTGAACATATCGTTGAATTGGTGCAGGTCGCGATGACCGCTAATCATGCTTTTCTTTCTAATCGCCTCTTTCATCATCAGCATCTGCCTTTAGAACGAGCCCATCCTCACCAACCTCCATCTGCCCCATCATCCGATCCTCTCTCGATGCCTGGCTTGCATTCTGATCTCTCTTTTTCTGGAGAAACGGAGAATGTTCCATAGTTTTACGCTCTTTTTTGGTCTATCAGGATATGCAAAGGAAGATTTTTATGCTCTCTGAGTTTGGACCTCTGGCACAAGAGGATTTTTGTTATCTAACGACTGTTGGTCGTGTTTCTGGCCGTTCGCATACTATCGAGATCTGGTTCGCGCTTCACGGCTCGACGCTCTATATGCTTTCTGGTGGCCGAGATAAAGTTGATTGGGTGAAAAATATTTTGCACAATCCCACTGTTTCGGTGAAAATTGGTACAAGCCTTTTTCATGGTCAAGGACGTATTGTCTCTTCTCTATCAGAAGAGGACGCTCTTGCCCGTCAGCTAATCTCAGAAAAGTATGTCCCTCGTAGCAGCGATGATTTAGGTGAGTGGTCTCGTACCTCTCTTCCTGTTGCTGTCGATATGGAGATTTTAGCTGGTGAATAACTCCTAGTATTGCTAAAAATCTCTTTTGTATTCTCTTCAGGAGCCGATACACTGGGAATATGTTTGCTGCCTTTTCAGCCCTTCAGGGAGGCTCCTGTTGATTAGCTCTTTCTGTTTAAACTCCCTGAACTAAAACACCTTTAGAAGTGGCTGCGCGAAAGCGGATATTCTTGGCCTCGGTATATTCAGGCGAATAGTACCAGCTTTGAAATTGCTCAGTATTTTCAAATTCGACGATCACCAGGCGTTGTGGCTTCCAATCGCCTTCAATTGTCTGGCTACTCCCTCCGCGTATGAGAAACTTTCCGCCATACTTTTCCAGCGTTGGGTCAACTAGCTTTCGATATTCCTCATACAGTTGCGGGTCTGTGACTGTAACTTCGACAACAAAATAGGCAGACATGCTTTTGCTCCTTCCTTCTCTTTGCTCTTCTACTCCATCCCAACTATAGCATGTTCTCCTCTAGCCTGGCAAACCAGGCCAATGCAGGAAGGAGAACCTCTCGTAGGGCAGATCGGCTAGCCCGTCTCCTCTAGCCTGGCAAACCAGGCCAATGCAGGAAGGAGAACCTCTCGTAGGGCAGATCGGCTAGCCCGTCTCCTCTAGCCTGGCAAACCAGGCCAATGCAGGAAGGAGAACCTCTCGTAGGGCAGATCGGCTAGCCCGTCTCCTGCCCGCTGACCACGCTCTCGCCCGATGTTGTCTCCCCTACAAAGGAATGTGCTCAGGGCACTACTCTGGTCAAATTTGATCATGTGTGCTATTCTTAGTAACAGGATTGTTTCCTGGTGCGAATCACTAGATTTTGCAGCCTTTCCTGTCTACTCTCCTTTCTATAGATCGAGCGTATTGGACGGCTGAATGCAGATCTCTTCTTTTTTGGTCTGCTTTAGGGATACTGCGCTGGAAATAAGTATATCCTGACAAAACGAAAAACTTCTCATTAGGAAGGCGAGAGCTTATGGACAGTTCTCTCAAAAGCGCTCATCTCACAGAAGATGAGTTGGATACATCCCTCAACACTGAACACGGGGGAGCTGAGGGGGCGCATGAGGAACCGCATATCCATCTGCCCAATCCGAGTCTATGGCCTGCACTTCTAAGTGCCGCCATTCTGATGACGGTAGCTGGCTTGCTATTTGTTCCTGAGACCCCCTGGCTCACCATTGTCGGTGTCGTTCTCATTATTGTCGGTATTATGGGCTGGGCTTTAGAAGATCCGATGGCCGCGCCAAAAGAACGCTATCTGACTGTGCCAAACCCTTATCATACGCCGTTCTCTATTGGGCAGCGTGTGCTTGATAAAGACGGCGAGCTGATTGGTACGGTGCAGGCTCGCTTTAAACACTATGTGCTCGTTGAGCAGGGCGATCTCTTCGTCAAAGCCCTCTATATCCCTCATAGTGTGATTCAGCAGCCTGATGCTGAGCAGTTGCGTCTGACGGTAAATGAGGCTGATCTGCTCAAGCGCGGCTTGAATGCGGTTCCTGCTGATCTCTATGACGAGATGCCAGAGCCAGAACGCTCTATGCCAACGGGTGTCCCAATGTTCGCGAAGGGTCCTCTCTCTCCTGCCGAAACGGGCCACTATAACTTTGGCCCGAATTACCCTGGCATTAATACCGATGCGAGTGGCTCCTATCGCCGTGAAGAAGTCGTTCCCAGACCAGATCGCTACGTTGGTGAACGCCGTAAGAAGTATGCCACTGAAAAAGCGATCCCGCCACGTGTCGCCAGCTCTAAGTAACTTGACCTGAAAAGAGGGGATGTGGATTAGTCACATTCCTCTTTTTTAACCTTTATCAAAAGACTTTTTCACTGATCTCGCTTGGAATGTATCTGAAAACGAAGATTCTCTTCATAAATATGGACCTATCATAGACTCGTTTTAGTCGATGAATTCCCGGATTGCTTGCAGCGGCCCAGGCTCAATGGCAAAGAGAATGGTGTAATGATTGAGGTTGGGATACTGTACAAGCTGACAATCAGGAATGCTCTGCTGGGCCTGCTCTGCCATCGCTTCACTCAGGATCTGATCTCCCTCGTTTATCAATTTCTGTCCCGCTCTCAGAAGCAGCGTGGGTACACGTACTTTTGCCCATTGTTCTTCCGGTAGCCCTTCCGGAAGACGTTTCCCTTCTTCAAGAATTGCCTGTACATCGGCTTTTGCGACGACTGAACCATTATTTTCTGGCCTTACATCATTCTTGATGTAGATCTCCGCGTATTCGTTCCAGTAGGGACCCAGAAATGGCAATGCCTGTAGTTGGGCGACGTAGGCTTTGTAAGAAGGCGCTGGCGTTCCGAGACGCGCCATTGAGTTGATAAGCCACTGAGGAGCCTCCTCTGGCTTCTTCCACGGCAGTGGCGCACCTCCATCCATGAGTACCAGTTTGCTGAGCCGGTCTGGATAGTGGGCTGCAAAATAGAGGGCAATCGATGCTCCAAGTGAGTGTCCAACTATTACTGGCTTTTCCAGTCCCAGGCCATCCAGCAGCTCTAATAGATCCAGCGCATGCGTTGGAATGCTATAGTCATCTTCGGGTTTGTCGCTGTCTCCTCTGCCACGCAGATCATAGGCAAAGACACGGTGATCGGGCGCAAGGGCATCTGCTAGCGCTTGAAAACAGAATGCGTTGGCGGTTAGACCGTGGACACAGACCACCGGCGTTCCTTCGGCTCCCCACTGTACATAATGCAGCGTCATTTCTCCCGCGATAATATACTCGTCATTTATTGGTTTAATCGGCATGTTCTACCTCTTGTTGTTGAAATTGGTGCCACCTGGCTGTAACTGACTTAATCAAAGGCTTCCCCTCTTCCTGGCGCTGTTGAGCGCTCCTCCAGTGCCTGATCCCACTCTGTTCTACGACACCTCGCCCCAGAATCCCGCGCACAATTCTCGTATAAGCATCGTTTCTCGGCGCGAATAGGGTGGCATTCTCGGCGTCTTCCAGGTAAAAATACTGCCCATGTTCTCTATGCCAGACCCGAATCTCTTCCTGGTCCTGAATCAATTGCTCATGCAAACCTTCTGAGAGACGATAGCTGATATCCCCGAATGGAAAACAATGCAGGTGCGCGTGAAAGACTGTCTGGTGAAATATTCCATGTTCCCAATAGACGATGCGCTCATAATACTGCTCAAAGAAGCGTTTGACCTCTTCTTTCAGGCTCTTTAGCTCTTTATCATGGTCTGCTGGAACGTCGCCATAGCATGAATAGTGGTTGCGCGGCACAATAAGTATATGGCCTTCTAATAGAGGGGCATGATCGGCGACGATGCGAAATATTCCGGTCTCTTTCAAAATGTAAGGATTAAGTAAATCTTTTTCACAGAAGGCACAGCCAGGTTGGTATATGTCAGGACCACTTGCGGAGATTGGGCTTCTCTGTTGCATAGGGTAAAAAAACTCCTTTAGAACGTGTTGGAGCTAGAAGACAGCCAATTGCTTATGCTGAGACGTTTAGATACGTTCTTCGCGTGGCCGTGTCGCGTTGAGTATAGCGCAGAGGTAGACCTCTGCGCAAGTTCTCCTGGTTTTTCTAGAAAGGGAGAATCTCTACGTTTATGAGGTTAGCCTGCGTGGCGGAAGCCTGCCTCTCTCATTGTCAATGGTTCTCCCTCGCGGATTACTCCCACGTCAACTACCTCGGCCACCAGCAGCGTCGAATCTCCTGCCGGCACGGTCTGACGCACCTCACACGCGACCCAGGAGAGCGCGTCATCCAGCGTCACATAGCCATTTTCCTGAACAGTATACGCGATCCCCGCCATCTTATCTGGATGCTTCATTGCCGATTTCCCTAATGCGCCTGCCAGTTTCACCTGTTCTGTTCCCTTATGGAGCACACTAATCGCGAACTTGCGCGTCCGTTCAATCATTGGCAGAGATTTTGAATTGTTTTCGACAGAAACCGCAAGCAGTGGTGGTTCAAACGAGACTTGCGTCAACCAGTTTGCGGTAAACGCGTTTACCTCATTCCCTTCCGCGCATGTTACTTCGTAGAGTCCATACGTAAAATGGCGTAAAGCCTGCTTTTTAATCGCTAAATCCATCCTGGCCTTCTTTCCAACCCTCTGAGTAGATATATTCTTCTCTTATAGGTACGCCGTCAGCTTCTATTATATCTTTGACGAATGGCTGAAGGAAAGAAGATTCATATACTAGAGGATGCTTACAACTTCTCCACTCGTCATCGCTTGCAAGTCAGCAGGCGTCAGCCGAAAGACGGCGAAAGGCGTTCCTGCCGCCGCCCAGATCTCGTCATACTGTAAGAGATCCTGATCGATAAAAGTGCGTATCCGCTCGACATGACCGATTGGCGGCACTCCGCCAACCGCATACCCTGTCTGCTGGCGGACGAATTGAGCATTAGCCTTCTCTATTGCCTCGCCTGCTAATTCGCCCAGACGCTGCTCATTAACCCGATTGCTCCCACTGGCAACAACCAGGATTGGCTTCCCGCTCTCTTTGCCCCGAAAAATCAAGGATTTAACAATCTGGGCAACCTGACAACCGATAGCCTGGGCCGCCTCTTTCGCCGTGCGCGTCGAATCTGGTAGCTCAACAACCTCGCTGGCGAATCCATCCGCTTGCAATGCTTCCTGAACTTTACGTGCGCTGCCACTTAGTCCTTCAGTCATGTCTTCTCCTCGCAATTCCATTTCTCTTCTCATTTCTCTTCGCGTTATGGGGCCAACTGGTCCGCTTTCGGTTCCGCTCAGCAGAACCAGGATTCAGTCAGGTGCGGGAGCACTTTTTTCTGACCATACTGTTCTATCGCCTGTTCAGCAGAGAAATCTTCTCCCTGTATCGCCTTTGTCAGGGCTTTGATCTGAAAAAAGGTCTCTACTTTATCTGCCTGACAGCTATCTTCTTGTTCGACCAGTTGCGCGATCTGCTGTTGTAGCCTGTCCATGCGAGAATCTGGATGCTTCCAGCGATAACTATAACTCCCAGCATCCAGTTCTCCTAACCATTGTTGACTCTCACGATCATTGAGCAATGCGGAACCGGGTGGGATAAGCAACCGAATGGAGAGATGCACGGGATCAATCTGCTCGATAAGATGCTGCTCTTCAAAAAAGTCCAGTAAGTACTGATAACTCTCCATTGTCTCCCACGGCGTAAATGGCAGTAGCGAGGGGCGCAGATTGATTCCTGCCTGCTCTGTCAGCCTAAAGGCTTCCAGGACATCTTCTGCTGTGTGTCCTTTATCCAGTCGTTGCAAGACTGTATCGTTCAGCGATTCAACCGCCGAGACAAAGAAGAGACAACCTAGCTCATGCATCTCCGGGAGAAGGTGCCGATGTTGTAAGATATGCTCAATTTTGATTGTTGCATCGAAGGTCACATCCGGAAATTCCTGGTGCAGCGCTCTCGCTATACGTATGGCGTGCGTGGGACCATTCCAGAAATCTGGATCGCCAAAGGTAATATGTTGTGCTCCTTGCCTGACCTGGGCCCGGATATCCGCCAGGACAATCGAGACAGGCACGGCAAAAAAACGCCCATGATAGATTGGCGTTACCGGACAATGCTTGCATGTATGTTTGCAGCCTCTTGTCGCTTCGGTGTATCCTACGAGGCGCTGTTCTTCTCCCCATTCCAGGCGTGCATAGCGTTCAAGGGCGGGAAGTTGTTGACGCGCTGGCTGGAGAAAAGGTGTGCGCTCGATCCAGGCGCTGCTGCTGTGAGCGCGTGTCGAAACTCCCTCAACAGCCAGCTCCTCCTCTCCTTGTTCGAGACTTTGGACCAGTTTGAGCAGGGGTATCTCATATTCGCCGCCAATCGCTGCATCGATGCTTTCTTGTAGCAGATGCTCGGCGTTGAGTAGTGCATAAAGCCCATAGAGACAGATAAACGCATCGGGATTAACGCTGCGTATTCTTCGCGCAATCTGCTCTCCCAGGCGCAATGCAGTATGCATGGGGACTGCAATCGCCACAAATTGAGCTTGCCGTATAGCCTTGTCAGAGAGAGTGTCCAGCGCTGTGTCAATAAGGCATGGTTGATACCCGGCCTGTTGCAGGGTTGCCGCCAGGGAGGCCAGGTGGAAGGGCTGATGTCCCAACTCGTAGCAGGAAATCAGCAGGATATCGCCGCTACCTCTCATTTTCTGCGCTGCGCTCCGCCGCCGCCACCTTTGCTGCTTGGTGCTCCGCCGCCGCCACCTTTGCTACTTGTTGCCGCGCCTGCGCCTGCCCCTTCGGGTACCCAACCTTCAGGCACCTTCGCGTCGTCTCCAAAGAAAAATTCTTCCATCTGGTCACGTAAAATTTTTCGTGCTTCTGGATCTCCCATGCTGAGATTATAATGATTAATGAGCAGGATGCGCTGTTCCGCCCACATATTCCAGGCTTGCTGCGAGATCTGTTCATAGATACGCTGGCCCAGGGGACCTGGCATGGGAGGTTTTTCCAGGCCAGGGAGCTCGCGCCCCAATTTGACACAATAGACTATTCGTGGCATGATAAAAACTCCTGAATAAAGATCGTTACCCATTGTACTGATACTACTCGATAGGATAGTGCATGTCAAATAGCCGCCCTCGTGTGCTTTTTTTTGGGATGGAAGGGGCTTTTTCTACTCCGGTCTTTCTGGCTTTACTGGAACATGATCTCGATATTTGTGCCCTTGTTTTGCCTGGCTCGTCACTGGCAGAAAAAAGCGCTCCTGTGATCCAGCGTCGTGAGCCGCCTGCAAGTCGCCGTGTGCAGATTCCATTGCTCTCTGCGAATCCTTCTCTGCTGCAACTGGTCCATGCTCAGGAGATTCCGGTCTGGGAGGTACAACGCCTTTCTCATCCTCAAACAATTTCTACGCTCAGCGCCTATCAAGCAGATTTTCTCTGTGTAGCCTGTTTTTCTCAACGTATTCCTGATGTCCTGTGCGCTCTTCCTCGTCTAGCGGCGCTAAACGTACATCCTTCATTGCTGCCAGCCAATCGTGGTCCAGTCCCCCTCTTCTGGACCTTTCGTGAAGGGCAGAGCATGACTGGTGTCACTGTCCATACGCTGGAGGCCAGTCTGGATAGTGGAGATATCTATGCACAGAGCGCTTTTCCGGTGCCAGATGGTATTTCCTACAACCAGTTAGAAATCCTGGCGGCGCAGAAAGGGGGCGAACTTCTCGTCCAAACCCTTGAGCAGTTGGCTCAGGGGAATGCTGTATGTGTGCCGCAGGATGAAGCAAAAAGCAGCTATCATTCTTTCCCCAAAGTTGAGGATGTTGTTGTCCAGGCAGAACTCTGGCATGCGCAACATATCTATAACTTCGTCGAAGGAGTGGGACATTGGTACGGTGGCGTCCTGATTCATGCTGGGGAGTATGTATTATCAAGTATGCACGCCCTTTCTTATAGTACACTTTCTCATAGAGGATCAACTTCAGCTCCACCTCTTGATGCTCCCATTGATGCTCTCAAACCTTTTATTTATCAGGAAGGCGTAGCCTGGATACGCTGTCTGGATGGTTGGGTTCAGGCCAACGTTGAAATCTATCAGAACTGAATGTTCTGCTTTCCTCATTTAAGCTCATGCTTGTTTCCTTATTGTTTCTTTGTTGTTTCCTTCAGGAGAGGCAGCTACGTATTCATAGCAGACGTTATTTTTCTCCCGCCAGTAGACGCTGAAGGATGTATTTGAGTATGTTTTTTTTCGTGCATATTTCGCCATTCGTTCAGGCATTGCTTATCATAATTATTACTCTTCTTACTTTGCTTGGCATTATGATCCGCCCCTGGAAGATTACTGAAGCGCTCTTTGCTCTTGGGGGCGCTCTACTTCTCCTCCTGCTTGGTCTTATTAGCCCTGTTCGCGCCTTTTCAACCCTCCTGAGTGATTGGAATACCTTCGGTTTCTTTCTAGGCATGATGAGTCTCTCCGCCCTGGCTGAGGTAGCTGGCCTCTTCGATTGGCTTGCAGGTCAGGCGGCTCGCCTCTCTGGTGGTAGCTCCCGCCGTCTCTTCCTGAATACTTTCCTGCTTGGCTGCTTGATTTCGATGATCCTCTCTAATGATGCTACGGCCTTGATTTTAACGCCGATAGTTTATATCCTGGTGACACGTTTGCGTCTGCCTGTGCTGCCTTTTCTTTTTGCCTGTACATTTATTGCTGATACGGCCTCGTTCTTGCTGCCTGTCAGTAATCCAATCAACATTATTGTCACTTCTCAGTTTCCATCTCAATCTTTTTACCTTTCTGCGCCTCTTCTTGCTGCCCAGTCTGGTGGTGATTGGCATGAATATCGGTATCTTTTTTCTTCTCTATCACAAACAGGTGCGGGGAACTTTTGAGCTAAAACGGCTGCCTTCACCGGCAGAATTGATTCGGCATCCCGCCTATTTTCGTTACGTCTGTGCTGTGCTGGTGCTGGTAGCAGTTGCTTATATTGTTGCTTCCGCTATGCAAGTTCCTCTCTCTCTTGTCTCTATCAGTGGAGCGCTACTTCTTTTTATTGGTGCTCTGTCCTGGCGACAGATAACTATTCTGGATCTTGGAAAACAGATTTCATGGTCGATCTTTGGTTTTATTGCGGGCATGTTTGTGCTGGTGCAGGCGGTAGAAAGTACCGGACTCACGGCCCAGATTGGTCAATTGCTCTACCATCTTTCTGGTGGTACGAGATTTGGGGCAGTGATGATTGGCACTCTGGGTGCTGCTTTAGGGACAAACATTATTAACAATGTACCAATGGCAGTGGTAATGAATTCCGCATTGCATAGTCTGCCACATGCTGCTGCCTCCACTCAGCTGGGTTTTGTGGCGGCCACCATTTTCGGGTGTGATCTGGGACCAAATTTAACGACTGTCGGGTCATTGGCTACTGTCCTCTGGCTCTTAATCCTGCGTCAGCGCAACCTTGACGTTTCTGGCATAGACTATTTTAAGGTTGGTATTCTGGTAACTCCATTGATGCTCTTTGTGGGCGCACTCGCTATCTGGCTGTTGTTGCCATAGAAAGGGAGAACAGGTTTATGCGCGTACTCTGTTGTCTGGATGGCTCCAATTTTGAGCCGATCACGGCTGCTATCAGGACGTTTGTGCGCTCTGATGAGCTCACACTAGGTTTTGTCTATGTGATTGACAGTACCCCGCATGAGGATATGGCACGTCAGCGCACCCGCTTTTTTCGCTCCTCTCCCCTCGCTCTGCCCAGACGCGAACAGATGCAAGAGGCCGAACAACTTGCTTCAAAGGATATCCTTGCCGAAGCAACAAGCCTTTTCACCGGCTCAGTTTCGCTTGTACGCCAGGGACGCCCGGAACGCGAGATTGTGAATTGTGCTGCTGAGTGGAGAGCGGATCTGCTGCTTATCTGCCCTCGTGCGATGCCCAACTCAGCGCCACTTCTTCGACCAAAATCGGTAGGGCATGTTGCGCGTTTTGTGCTGGACCATGCCCCCTGCCCCGTCTTGCTCACCCGTACATTAACGCATGAGCAGTTTCCTATCGATCCGAGGCCTCCGAAACCAGCGGATGAGGGGAAGCGACCTGGTTCAGGGAAGTTGCCTTTGTGGGGTGAGATTTGAGGCAGGTGAGCAAGACAGAGATCAACAGCCGTCACTACATGTCTGTGGGGTGAGATTTGAGACAGTGGATATCAATCATTGTGGGTGGTTTCGGCCTCTGGTATATAGTGTTCTGCATGAGCAAGTGGAGTGAACCAGAAGGTGAGTGCCACCAGGGAGACGAGCAAGCCGATACTGCCGTAGACCATGCCTGTGTTCCCTGTTTGCGCAATAGTCAGGCCACCAAGTAGGGCACCCAGAGAGCCGATTGGCCAGGTCAATACTCTAGTGAAGGTGATGACGCGCCCAAGTAAGGCGTTGGGCACGATACGCTGAGTTATGCTGTAGGCACTGATGAGAAAAAGGATATCTGCTCCTCCGCGCAAGGCCCAAATTATGAGGACAAATGGATATGAGTGAGTCAATGCCATAAGTGAGGTGAGCAATCCGAGTACCAGCATCGAGCCTAATGCCACGAGACCAAACGACCAGCGTTTACGCAAGCGGTTCGCCATGAGAGAAAACACAACGACACCAATACCATCGCTAGCGTACAATAATCCTAGCTGCGCATCGTTCGCATGTAGCCATTGTTTTGCATACCATACGATCTGGACATCAACTGTTGGTAGGATGAAGTTGAAAAGGAGCAGCAGGAGCGTGAGCCAGACCAGTAGTGGGGAATGGAGTATGTAGTGTAGTCCTTCAAGGATTGCAGCGACGATTCCTGCCTCCACTTTTTTCTCGCTTATGTTGGCGTTAAAGCTTCTTTTGATGAGTAGGAGTGAGGTAGTGGAGACGAGAAAAGAAGCGGCATCAATCAAGAGCAACATGGGTAGTGGAACACGCACGAGCAAGAGTCCTGCCACGAGTGGTCCGATGATGCTGGCTAGTGAGAAGCTAGCTTGCATATACCCATTTGCCGCTACCAGATCATCCGATTCAACAATACTGGGAAGAGCGGCAAAGTTGGCGGCAGTGAAAGCGATGGTCAGCGTTGCGTTGACGAACGAGACCGCGTAAATCCACCAGACTGACAACATGCCCATGACAGTCAGGAGAGGAAGCAAGGCAATCGCTAACGCACGGGCGCAATCAGTGAAAACCATGACGAGCCTGCGATTGGTGTGATCCACCCAGGCACCGATTGCTAATCCGAAGAGGAGATAGGGCAGAACATTAAAAACCATCGTCAGGGCAAGATTAAGAGGGGAGTTCGTCAATTTGAAAATGAGCAAGGGCAATGCGAAGCCAGTCACCGAACTGCCAAGCGTAGAAATGGTCTGACCGCTCCAAAATTTCCAGAAATCGCCTTTCAAATGCCAGAGAGGAGTATGGACAAAGAGTGTAGACATGGAATTCTCCCTTGTGAGCTGAACATGCTTGAGGACGTATGGGTTGTTCTCTCGTAACACGCCGCCATCGTATTTTTGAGGGTGAAGCGATGTTCCTATTCCTCGCTTCGATTGTACTTTGCTTTTAGCATGGTTCCAATGCTATATCTATGCTATAAGCATAGGTCTGTTAGCAGATATGCTTATAGCATCGGCTCTTGCAATGTTTATACCTTGAGGTCTTGAAATCGTAACCGCCGTAAGGGTGGTGTCCCGCAACGTCTCGTTGGGGGCATAGGTCTCTCTTGGATATAATTTGAGAGAGAGGAGCGAAGAGGAAGAGGATCGTGTGGGAAGCAGGACGGGATTGCATTCTGGTTGGCGAAGTTGATCGCTCTTTACCATCCCGCCCCTACAAAAGCCGCGCCAGAGGCCTTTTCGGGGCACATTTTGGAAAGGAAGAAGGCAGAGTATCTGATCTCTTTGCTCCCTGTCGTCTCTATTTTGTGTATAACAAACAGAGACTCGACGGGATGTTCTCTGTGTGCTATCATCGGGACATTCAGGTTGCTATTTAGGGAGACAGGACTAGACTGTGTATCTCAAACGCTTAGAAATGTTGGGTTTTAAGAGCTTTGCCCCGCGTACGACGCTGGAGTTCAGTCCCGGCATTACGGCGGTTGTTGGACCCAATGGCGCTGGTAAATCTAATGTCGCTGATTCTATGCGCTGGGTTCTGGGTGAACAGAGTATGCGCCAGTTGCGTGGCAAGAAGAGCGATGACGTGATTTTTATTGGTGGCCAGGGCAAGGCCGCTCTGGGCATGGCCGAGGTCTCTCTGACTCTGGATAATAGTACAGGTTGGGTCCCCTCTGAATATAGCGAGATTACCGTAACTCTGTCGTAGCTATCGCTCAGGCGAAAACGAATATCTGATTAATAAACAAAAAGTGCGCCTCAAGGATGTCCTGTTGTTACTGGCCCAGGCTCGTATTGGCCATGATTCTTATACTGTTATTGGTCAGGGCCTGATCGATTCTACCCTGAGTCTGCGTGCCGAAGAGCGGCGTGGTCTCTTCGAGGATGCTGCTGGCATTCGCCCTTTCCAGGTTCAGCGTAGCGATGCCGAAAATCGTTTGAAGCAGACCGAACAGAATCTTGAACGCCTGCGCGATATTGTTCTGGAGATAGAGCCTCGCCTGGCTCCTCTTGCTGAGCAGGCCCGGCGGGCCGCCGAATTTAGCCAGCTCTCTGCCGAACTGCACGAGGTGTTACTCTCCTGGTATAGCCTGCAATGGCGTCGTCTACGCACTGTAAGCGAACGCGCTGAGCAGGTCGAGCAGGAGCAAGCTGAGCACGTTCAACAGCTTGAACTCGCTCTTAAACGCTTTGATGAGCAGGCCACAACGCTCCGTTCTGGTCGCCAACAGGTTCAGTCTCGTATCGCTGAAGCCCGTAGCGCGTCTCACGAGAGGAATGCCTCTGTTCAGAAGCTCGAACGCGATCTGGCGGTGAATGAGGAGCGCCTCGGAGGTGTGGATCGTCAGCGCTCTGACTTTCAGCAAGAGGAGCGCAGGTTGCGTGAGCGCCTGATTGTTCTGCAAAAACAGTTGATCGATCTGGAAGAACAATGCGATCTTGCCGATGAGACCGTCGATGAAGGCTCAGCCTCTCTTGCCACGCTTGAGAGTCAGGTGGCAAAAGCACAAAAAGAGCATGAGTTCGATGAACGCCGCTTGCGCAACGCTCAGGGTGATCTGATTCAGGTCCAGGCGCGTCTCGGTTCTAGCCAGACGGAGCTGGGCCGTGTGCAAAAGCAGCTCGGCGAACGCAATCGCACCCTGGCAAGCCGACGTGAGTCAATTGCCAACGCTCAGCAGAATCAACGTACTCTGGAAACCCGCCTGCTGGCAGAGCGCAAACGCCTGGACGAGGCGCGTGACGAAGAACAGCAGGCATCCCAGCGCAAACAAGCGGTGGTTCGCTCGCTCGCTGATGCCCAGCTAGAAATGGATCGCTTGAAGTCAACGCTGGCAGAGGCCGAGCGCCAGCGCCGCAGTCTGCAAGATCGTTTCAATATGCTGAAAAACTGGCGTCAGAGCTTGAGTGGCTATAGTGATGGCGTTCGTGCGCTCTTACGCGCTCCAGCAGGAAAAATCCCCGCTCTGCTTGGCCCTGTTCCTCAATTAGGTCTGGTTCCCGCTGGTCTGGAAACGGCGTTAGAAGCCGCCTTTGGCAATTATATGCAAGCGGTGGTCGTTCGCTCTCTTGCTGACGCTCAAACCTGCCTGCGCTATCTCCATGAGCAAGGTACTGGCAAGGCTATGCTGGTCTGGACCGAGCGGGATGGTGAGGATGAGGAGGCACACGAGGTAAATCTGATTCAGGCGCAGGTGGAAGAGCAGGTTCTGCAACGTTTCCTGACCGAGTCCCCAGCCATTAAAGAGAGCATTGCCGGTTTTGCCTGGAAGTTTGTTCAGTGCGAACCACGCTATCAGGCGTTCTTCAGACGTATCCTGCATGGCTGCGTGGTAGCACGCGATCTTCAGGCGGCTCGCACTCTCTTCGATTGGGCCCTCCCTTTGAGCCTCTCATCCAACAGCGATCTGCCTTTTGAATCTGTAGTCACTCTCAAAGGAGAGATGCTGCATATTACCGGTTGGCTCTCAGGCGGCAGTGGCAAAGATGGTGCTCAAGGTCTTCTTGCCCATGAACGCGATCTGCGTGAGCTTCCACAACTGCTTGAGAATCAGAAAAATGTACTTGACCGATTAAATACCATGCTCAGTGAGATTCAGCGTGTTCAGGAAGGCCGACGTGTTGAGCAGCAGACGATAGATCGCGAGTTGCAAAAGATTACTTCCCGCCTGAACGAGATCAATAAGCAGGCAAGCACTTCACAGCGCGAACAGGAACGTCTGCAAACGGAGCTGCAACTTGCCTCTTCTGTAGAGCAACAACTCGCCTCTGAAGTTGCGGGCCTGGAGCAGGAGGTTGTTGCCGCGCAAGAGCGTGTGCGTGCTCATGAAAAATCTCAACGTGAGATGGCCGGTCTGCTAGAAGAGCTTCAGATAGAGATGGAGGAGCGTGCTCTGACTTTTCGTCGCCAGCAGGATGAGCTAGGCAAGACTCGTACTGCCTTAGCGCTAAAACGCCAGGAAGCCAGATCTCTCCGTCAGCAACTTACCACGCAGCAACAGCAAGTTCAAGAATTGAGGTCTCAAGTCGATCTGCAAGTTACGCGCTTAAAAGACCTTGAACAGCGCAAACAGACGCTTCAAGATACGATTGTTCAACATCACGCTGCTCTGGCCCAGGCTCGCAAGAGCGCCGAAACCCATCTTGCCGAGCTACAGAAAATTGAGGAGCAACTTGCCTGGATCGATCAGCAGATCCAGGCGCTTGAGAAGCAGCGTATGCAACAGCAGCAGGCCATGACGGTGCAGGAAGCACTCTACCGCCGCTCTCTGCTGGAGAGCCAGCGGGCACACGATGCCGTTACTGCTCTTCTCAGCCAGTTGCGTGAGGAATTGGAGATTGAAGATCCCAGAGAACTCGCCAACCATGTAATCGTTTCTCCCGAAGCAGCTGAGATCTTAGTTTCTGAAAGTCTGCCGGATGGAGATACAGGGAACTTATCAGAGGCAGAGGAGACACAGCTCCGCAAGTTGCGCCGCCGCGTTGAGACCTTGCGCACTCGTCTTAAAGCTATGGGCGGCTGTGATAGCAATGCTCCTCAACTTTATGAAGAAACGCGAACACGCTACGAGTTTCTTAGTACGCAGATTTCCGATATGGAACAGGCTACCTTACAACTGCGCACGATTATCGCGCAGCTTGATGCCACGATGGCACGCCAGTTTGAAGCTACATTTCAGGCCGTCAATACCCGTTTCCGCGAACATTTCACGACGCTTTTTAATGGTGGCTCTGCACGCCTGGAGCTGCTTGCCCCAAAAGCTGATGAGGAGAGCCCTGCGCCTTCTAGTATGCCTGTTGGCATCGAGGTAATTGTGCAACCACCAGGAAAAAAGGTTCAGGATCTCTCACTTCTCTCCGGTGGTGAGCGGGCCCTGGTCTCTGCCGCCCTGCTTTTCTCTCTCCTTGAGATCAACCCACCGCCGTTTTGTCTTCTGGATGAAGTGGATGCCGCCCTCGACAAATCAAATGTTACCCGCTTCTGCGATATTTTGAAGCGCCTGGCTCAGCGCACCCAGTTTATTGTGATTACCCATAACCGCGTGACGATGACCTCGGCGCAGGTAATTTATGGCGTCTCTATGCGCGATAGCATCTCACGCCTGCTTTCGTTGCGCCTTGAAGAGGTCGTGGCAGTGGGAGGAGATCGCTAGCGATTAAAGCATCTTTCTCGCCTCTACCACGTTCCTCCGCTTCCCTATTTCTCTGTGAGCCAGAGAGTCATATGCTCCTGGTCGAAATATTGATCGTGTAGTTTTAACGCTCGTCGCTCCAGACCAAAGGTTTCAAATCCTAGTGAAATAAAAAGATGACGTGCCTCTTTATTCGTAAGCACGACGCTAAGGTTGATCTTCTCAAGTTGAGGCAATGTGCGGGCGTAGACGATTGCCGCTTCCAGCAGCGCTTTTCCTACCCCCTGTTTGCGTAGCTCATGAGGAACATACATTCCCCAGATTATAGCTTTATGCCGCCTTTTAAATTCCTTCTCACGCTGCAAATTGACGATGCCTATCAGCGTAGAGCCATCAAATGCCCCAAAAGTAGCATCATCGGATGCGCTGGTCTCGCTCTGGCGCAGTCCCTGAGCCACGCCGGCGATACCGCGTGCCAGAATCTCCTCGTACGAAGCCCCAAACGACTCCGGGTTGTCTTTTAACGCCCGCAAGCGAATATTCCAGAATACCTCGGCGTCTGCCTCAGTCAGAATACGTACCTCCATAACAACCGTTAACACCTTTCTTTGTATACTCTCTCTTTAAGTGTAATCCTCCATTGGGAAGCGTTCTGAGTGTAACATAGAGTATCGAGCAACGTCTAGCTCTTCTCTGCTTTCTGATTACTACCACCAATCTTTAGTCAATTGCTAAAAGCTTCCTCAGCTCTATTTAAGCCTTGCTGTTTCGTGCTCGAATCCTCTCCTCTTTTCTTAAAAAGCTTAGCAAAACGTTAAGCCTCCCTTAATGTGTTCTTTTCTCCTCTTTTTTTGCCCTAATCCTTTCCGTTTTCCGAAACTAGTCAGGAAAGGGTTACGTGTTATAGGTGTACATCACACGGAAACATTTATACATCTTAGTAAAGTAAGAGTGAAAGTAAGGAGTAACAACTATGTTAATGGCAATCATTTGGTGGATCGTCGTCGGATTAGTCGCTGGTTTCCTCGCAAGTCTCGTTATGCGCGGCGGTGGCTACGGTGTTGTTGGTGATGTCATTGTTGGTCTTGTTGGTGCATTGATTGGTGGATTCCTGGCAAACTTGCTTGGTCTTGGTGCCAGTGGCCTGATTGGAACCATCATTGTAGCCTTCATCGGAGCCTGTATCCTTATCGCTATTCTACGCTTCGTCAGTAGTTCTCGTGCGGGACGCACTCTATAACGGCGCGTAGCACATTCAGGATAACGGTATTCTAGAATAGCTAGCACCTCGCTTTTCAAAAACCTGGGACTCTGTGGATAAAGAACAGAGTCCCTGTTTTTCTGCTTAAAAAGCCACGCTCAATGGTGGAACAGGCGCAGCCCTGTTGAGACCATGACCATGCCATACTCATCGCATGCCTTGATAACCTCTTCATCTCGCAGCGAGCCACCCGGCTGCATTACATACTGCACGCCGCAGCGCGAGCCACACTCGATGCTATCGCTAAAGGGGATAAAACCATCGGAGCCAAGAGCAACTCCATGCAACGTATTCAGCCACGCCCGTTTCTCTTCCACAGTTAATTGTTTTACCTCACCGTTATAGTGTTCCGCGAGTTGCCTGGTTTCAGACGGCGTAAGATCATCTCGCAGATACAGATCAATGGCGTTGACCTTATCCTGGCGCTTCAGTCCTTTGTTCCATCTGAGATTTAAGACGCCAGGATGCTGGCGCAGGTACCAGGTCTCGGCTTTCGATGCCGCCAATCTTGTACAGTGAATACGCGATTGCTGGCCCGCTCCAATCCCAATGCTTTGCCCATCTACGGCAAAGCAGATAGAGTTGGATTGCGTGTATTTTAAGGTGATATATGCAACCAGCATATCGCGCTTTGCCGCTTCTGAGAGCTCTTTCTGCTTTGTCTGAATATCTCCGAAAAGATCGTAACCCGGTATGACTGTATTGCGTTTCTGCTCAAAACTGACGCCAAAGACTTCTCGCGTCTCTCTCTCCTCTGGCTCATATGTCGGATCAATTTCGATGACCAGGTAAGACCCTTGCCGTTTCTTTTTGAGGAGCGCCAGCGCCTCTGGCTCATAACCAGGTGCAATAACACCATCTGATACCTCGCGACTCAGAATCTGCGCGGTTGGTAGATCGACGATATCACTGAGCGCCGCAAAGTCACCAAAAGAGCAGAGCCGGTCCGCTCCTCGCGCCCGTGCGTAAGCATTGGCCAGTGGACTTAACTCCAGATCTTCTACTCCACATGCCTGCTTTACCTCCTCGCTTAGAGGCAGACCGATGGCCGCCCCTGCCGGGCTGACATGCTTAAATGATGCCGCTGCTGGAAGCTGAAGGATGCCCTTCAATTCTTTGACAAGCTGCCAGGCATTCAGAGCATCTAGCAGATTAATATACCCCGGTGCCCCGTTGAGGACGCTAAAAGGTAGCTGCCCCTGTTTTGCAAATACTCTTGCTGGCTTCTGATGCGGATTACAGCCATAGCGTAGGATAAGCTCTTTCTCGCTCATATTTTTGCCCTTTTCTTTTGCACCATGCAACAAAAAAGGCACCTCTGCTCTCAGTGGTGCCCCCAGCCCAGGCGAACGGCTGTGCCTCTCTCTTCTTCAGGCTTCCTCGTGGTTGTTCCACCCTCTTTCGCCAGTTGCCTGTAGAACTTGCTCTTTTTGAAATAGAGCTCTACTCTCAGGTAGAACTTATATCCAATTCTACCCACACAAAGGTAGTATACTACATTTTTTTGAGCGCCTGCACCAGTGCATCGATCTCTTCTTCTGTATTATAAAAGCCTGTCGAAACCCGCAAGGCATGTGTCTCTGGGATATTGCGAATCAGAATATTGTACTCATCGTAGAGCGCGGTAACGATCTCTTTATCATCTTTCCCTTCAAGCCTGAAAGTGATGATTCCGCTCGCTCCCGCTTTCGGCGTCAGTATATCCACCCCTGGTACCTGTTGCAAGGCCTGATATGCATAGCTATTGAGCTCTGAAATATGCCGGAACATCCACTCATAGCCCACTACTTCCTCCAGCCAGGTGAAGGTAGCACTCTGCCCGTTTAATGCCGCCGTCTGCCGTCCTCCCAGCTCAAAGCGCTGGGCAGTGTCGTTGAGTGCCCACTCTATCCCCTCTTCATGCTTGATCGACCAGTAGCCAACATAAGTAGAGTGAATCTTGCTTAGAGCGCTATTACTTACGTAGAGGGCCCCAGTTCCATCTGGTCCACATAACCACTTCTGCATAGGCGTTGCGTAGAAATCTACTCCTAGTTTCTTGACATCGATTGCAATGGCTCCGGCAGACTGCGCTCCATCAACGAGGGCCAGGATGTTGTGCTCATGGGCAAGCTGTGTCACTGCCTGGACATCTATTACCGCTCCTGTCGTCCAGGTGACATGGGAGAGCGATATCAAGCGCGTGCGTGGTGTGATAAGTTCTTGTATAGCTTCAACGGCATCACGATCCGCTTGCGGTCCAAGATCAGCAACACGAATTACTATGCCATAACGATCTCGCATCTGATAAAGCGGGGCCAGGGCACTGATATGTTCATGATTAGTGGTAATTACTTCATCGCCCTGTTGCCAGTTTAGCCCATAGCTGACGATATTCATCCCTTCGCCGGTACTATCTGTAAGGCTAATTTCTCCCTCTGACGCATGCAGAAAACGAGCAGCTTTTTGCCGCGTGCCGACGTAAATTTCTGCCATCCCCTCGAATGCTTTTTTCCCTAGCCGCCCATTCTCAAGCTCAGCTTGCAGCCGATTTTGTATAGCCTCAATCGCGACTTTGGGCAATGGACCAAAGGTGCCAGTGTTTAAATAGCGCTGTTTCTGGATTGCGGGAAGTTCTTGACGAATTTGTTGAAGATGAAGAAGGTCGGACAAGATGGTGCTCCTTAGAGAATAGATACTGAACTATTCAGGTTTGCTGACCTCTGGTGGTAGGGATTAGCCTGGGAAGAAGGATGCCTCTCTCCCCACCAGAGTCGTCGATTTCTGTGTATGAATATAGTGTAGCATAGTGGCCTGTTTGCTGCTATGCTCAGAAGACGTGAAGTATCCTTCGTTCCCCAGCCTGAGCCTGAGCCTTTCCCCCGAACCACGAGGCTTCCCTGCTCGCGGTCCACATCTAATTTACTCTATTCTGGGCACCTCTGGCTGCGGAATTTTGCGAACTGTCAGGAATGGGATGGAACCAGTAGTAGAGATCCAGGAGCCTGCAATGATCAGCAGAAAGCCAGCGATGGTAGCGATAGTGAGTTTCTCCTGGAGTATCGTCACGCCCAGAAGCACAGAGATAACTGGATTGATATAGGTAATAACTGAGCCGCGACTGGCTCCGACTTCGGCGATGAGCGCGAAGAAGGTCGGCAAGGCAAGGGCCGTACAGATAATACCGAGAAGAAGTAAGCTCGCGAGCACACCCAGACTGGGTACCTTGTTGGGAAATCGCGACAAGACCAGGGGTAGCAGAAGAATGGTTGTGATACTACACTCGGCGGCAGCCACAGAGATTCTAGGTAATTCGACGAGGGGTCGGTGCTTGAGCATCAAGGCACCAATTGCATAACCAGTAGCCGCGAGCAGGATAAGAGTTGCCCCAAACCACATCTGTCCGTCTCCTCCTACATCGAAGCCTAGCAGAACAACCAGTCCCACCATGCCAATGAGCAGCCCAATCAGGCGAAGGCCATTGACTCGCTCACTCTTGTCAAAGCCCAAAGCAAGCAATGCAACAATAAGGGGATTGCCAGCAATTAACAGGCTGGTGAGAGAGGATGCAACATGTTGCTCTCCGTAGCTAATCAACAGGAATGCCCCGACCATATGGATAATCGAGAAAAGAAGGATAATGGGCCAGTGTCGGAAAAGTGGTCGCAGCATCTTGCCCTGGACCGCTATAGGTATCAATATAGCGGCAGCGATTGCGGCGCGGGCAAATACTACCACAGCAGGATCTAGTTCGCGTACAGCTATTTTGATGAAAAAGTAAGGAATACCCCAGAATATTGAGATGGCTATAAAGAGGAACCAACCTTTACGTGTCATGATTTCTCCTGTGTGCGATTGTTGAATCGCATTGTGTCAATACTTAGATCAATGAATAGCGATCATCTTCTCATCGCTTTAAGCATCGAGAATCCTCATCAGCCAGGAATTGAAGTGTTAATGAGTAGCAGGACAAAGCAGGAAAAATCGAGGGAAACCAGGTCAACCCAGAGCGCCCAGCCAAGCATCAGATAGACGCAGGGCCGCCAGGGATGCCCGTACCACGATAGCGGGTTCACAACCACGCACACACTGTACCAGCCCAGCCAGAGGAGCGCCAGCAAGATCAGCAGTGTACACATTTGCCAGCTACTTTTGTGGGAAAATGCTAATCCAATCACGGTTACAAGAAAGAGAGACGCGAAGACATGCCAGAACGGTAGCCAGCGCAACCAGATCGGGCGTTGCAACGCGACGTTTTTCTCCTGCGCCGCGTCAGAAGGGATGAGACGAGAAAGCTGCATACGATGTTTTGATCTCCTGCTCTACAAAAATGGGCTGCGTATCCCTGCTCATCTAGCCGCGCTTCCACCGTGGATGTTTTCTTCTCCATAAACGAACGCTCTCAGTATATCACCCTGCCTCGTCTGAGGGCTCCCTCCGTAATAAGTTGACTCTTTTTTAATGGTGTTACTATGCTTATGAATAGCATATTTTGAAAAAGGAGAAATCTTCGTTTATGTGGACCATTTCTGCAACTGCGCACACCCGCGCCACCGCTTCGCACGTTTGGGCAATCTATTGTGATGTCGTCAATTGGCCTCGCTGGGATTATGGCATGGCCTCGTATCAGCCTGATGGCCCCTTCGCGACAGGCACCTCTGGCGTCTTGCAACCCGTGGGGGGACCAGAATTACCCTTTACGCTCACCCTCGTCGAGGAAGGACAACGCTTTGTGGATCGGACACCCATTGGACCAGACCATGCGATCATTGGCCGCCATGAGTTGACCCCTTCGGCTTCCGGGACTCAGATTACTCACACCGTCGAAATCGTCGGCCCGGATGCCGAGCACTTCGCTCAAGAGATGGGCTTTAAGCAAGAAGAATTAGACGAAACCGTCTCCAACCTGGCTCGTTATGCGGAATCGCACCAGCAGGACTGATACCAATTCGCCTACCTTTAGAGATCATACTATCTGTTTGTACAAGCATCTGCGCCCAGGCCAGTTGAGCGTAGATGCTTGTGCATGTCTGTGGCAACGTGTGATAAGTGCCAGTGAGCCTCACCAAATTGTGCCCGATCCCCTTATTTGATCGCCCGTAAAACCCCGCGCTTTTAAGCCTGATCCTTCCCACATTTTACATAGTGAGCGTGAGAAGGATCTTTCTTCCTCGAAAGGGGTCGCCCTTTGAGAGTGTTCCCAAGCTCACACATGATCCCAATTGTAAAATGTGGGGAAAAGACAGGTCTCAAGCCAGAGGTTTTACGGCCCAGCCAGTTCATTCAGAAGGTATAATGGGAGAATGAAAAAGTCTAAAGGATAGATAGAAGACGATGCGTATACGAACGTATAAACCACAGGATCTTGAAGCGGTCTTTGCTATTGCTCAGCAAGCCGCCTCGGTAGATGGAACGCCTCTCCCAGATCCAATAGCGTTTGCCGCCTGGTTCGCTGATCCTGCTCTCGATGCCGCTGCTAATGCTTTTGTTATGACCGATGATGACGATGAACTTCAGACCTGGAGCCAGGCCGGTACTCTGGAAGGGATTGAAGGGGAGATTGCTGCTTACACGTTTCTCTCTCTTCAACAGGACCATACTGGCTATCATTTCCTCTGTCAGGGGACTGTTCATCCAGCTTTTCGTCATCAACACGCCGGAAATGTGTTGTTTGTAGGCGCACTGAATCGCGCCCATTTGCTGGCTCTTGAGTTCGATTTTGAAGCGGAAGAGGCAGGCCTCCTCATCTCCTTTTCTGCCTTGCTTCCAAGCGCCGATCCTGCTTCACCTCGTCTGGCTGCAAGATATGAAATGCAGCCGGTAGCTGAAGTCGCACCACCAGGTCTGCAACTCTATCGCCGAGCGTTATAGGCTCTCTCAAAGCAGAAAAAAGGAGAAGAGGCCATCTGATGACCACTTCTCCCACGAAGAATTCATCTGGAAACGTGCCATGTGTCGTACCTGATAATGACTGGTCATCAGTGCCTTCTGTTGTTCTACAACTCTAACGCAACGGTTCCTCTGTAGAAGCAAGTAATGCCTCCAGGGTCGCACGCCGAATACGATATGCTTGACGGGCACCTCGATGAGGTAAGGTAATAGCCTCTAAAACACCATTTTTGATCCAACGCCGTACTGTTGTGTCGTCTACGCGTAATTGTTTTGCTACTTCACGAACAGTGAGCAGATCCGCGTCATCATTTACCACGGGCTCCTCTTTCTGGTCTTGTACTTGGGGGAACGGTAGACCATAATTATTTCAGTCCTCGTCCTAAGGCGAGTAAGTTCCTGGACTGCCTTTTTTTCTCTATTTGACTATAATGACGAACAAGGAGCGTGGCAGTAACTGTTGTTGCAATTACTGTTCTGCCAGGAATTACCTGTCTTCGGTGGGCGGCGCGTATTGGTATGTTATTTTGTTAGGTCTGGACTTTTAGCCGCCAATCATCGACATACTTCGGTTTGCACGCTTAAAGCGTTTGTCTCCGATGTAATGCTTGAGTTCTTTGTGCCAGACGGCCTGGCGTATGGTGGTAGCTACTGCTTCATCGTTTGCATCAGAGCGCAGGACTGTACGGAGATCTGTCTCTTCGGTTGCAAAGAGACACGTTCGGAGTTGACCATCAGCGGTCAAACGAATACGGTCACAGCTTGCACAAAAAGGCTCGCTCACCGGATTAATAAATCCAACCTCTCCCTGTCCATCTGGAAAGGTGTAGCGGCGTGCTGTTTCTGCCAGAATCTTTCGGAATAATGGGTACCAGAGGACCATATTCTGCTTCGATAATCTGCTTTATCTCTGCCCCGGCTAAAATATCTTCCTTGCGCCATGCCTGGTCAGCGTCAAGGGGCATAAACTCTATCCAACGCACTGAATAAGCTTTTCTTCGGGCTAGCCTGGCGAAGTCGAGTACTTCCTCTTCGCTAAATCCTCGGATCGCAACTGCATTAATTTTGATGGGATGGATAGAAGGATATTTCTCTAGCTCTTCTAGCCCCTCCAATACATGCTCTAGCTGATCTCGTCGGGTAATCTGGGCAAACTTTTCTTTGAGTAACGAATCAAGACTCACATTTATACGTGTTAGTCCCGCTTCTGCAAGCTGCTTTGCTTGATGTTTCAAGAGAATGCCGTTTGTTGTAATACTCAGGCTGTGCAATCCTTCAAGTGAACGTAGCATACGCACAAGCTCAGGGATATCTCGCCGTACCAGTGGCTCCCCACCGGTCAGACGAATTTGCTCGATACCGATGCCTACAGCTATACGCGCTATACGTTCGATCTCTTCATACGAAAGAATTTCCGCTTTCTTTAACCACGGCAGTCCTTCCGCTGGCATACAATACGTGCAACGGAAATTACACTTATCCGTTACCGAGATCCTCATACTTTTAATTCGTCGTCCATAGCTATCTACAAGCGGCTCCATAATTTTGATCCCTATTAGTCTCTTTGCATCAAATACGCTCAATATTCTATCTACTATAGCACATTTACACATTCTTTGCCATGTTTTTACTTTGTCACTTGTCCGCTTGTTTGCAATTAATTTGACAAACAAAAAGAGGTTCGTCACACGTCTTTGTGTGTACGAACCTCTTTTTGTGAGTACTTCCGTGAAGAGAGAGGTATTTTACATGTCGTAGTAGAAAGAGAACTCAATCGGCACCGGGCGCAGGCGAATTTCGTCTGCCTGTCTACTTTTGAACTCGATGTACTTCTCTATGACGTCGCTGGTGAAGACTCCCCCGGCCAGCAGGAATTCTGATCGCTTCCAGCGCCGCAAGGGCCTCGTCCAGCGATCCTGGTACTGAGCGAATCTCGCTCAGCTCTTCAACTGACATGCTGAACAGGTCGCGGTCAACTGGGCCAAAGCCGTGCTCACTCGGATCAATCTTGTTTTTGATGCCGTCCAACCCGGCCATAAGCAGTGCCGAGAAGAGCAGATAGGGATTCGACGCCGCATCAGGAGAGCGGAACTCGATACGTTTGCCCTTTGGATTGTCGTTTAAGGGGATACGTACTGCCGCGCTACGGTTGCCCTGGGAGAAGACCAGATTGACCGGGGCTTCAAAACCAGGCACCAGGCGCTTGTAGCTGTTTGTGGTCGATGCTCCAAAGGCCAGTATGGCCGGGGCGTGTGTCAAAACACCGCCGATATAATAGCGAGCCAACTGCGAAAGCCCTGCATAGGCATCTTTTTCGTAGAAAAGAGGCTTCTCGTCTTTCCACAGGCTCTGATGGACATGCATACCAGAACCATTGTCACCATAAATTGGCTTGGGCATAAAGGTGACTGTTTTGCCATATTTACGAGCAGTGTTTTTGACGATGTATTTGTACAGCAACAGGTTGTCTGCTGTCCTTACTAATGTGCCAAAGCGGATATCGATTTCACACTGACCTGCTGCGCCAACTTCGTGGTGCTGAGCCTCAACATCAACTCCCAGATCCATCAGCTTCAGGGCCATTTCGGCGCGGAGATCCTGGAGGGTATCATTTGGTGCAACCGGGAAGTAGCCTTCTTTGACGCGGTTCAGATGACCCAGACTGCGTGCTCCATTATGATAGGTGCCCTTGCCGCTGTTCCAGTGTGCCTCTTCTGAGTCAACTTCTACGTACTGCTTATTTGCTGTTGACTCATAGCTTACCTGGTCGAAGACGAAGAATTCAGCTTCAGGTCCCACATAAGCGGTATCGGCAATGCCCGTGCTACGGAGATATGCCTCAGCCTTTTGGGCGATGTAGCGTGGGTCGCGGCTGTAGCGTGGCTGTGCTCCGGCAGGGCCAGGAAACGCAATATCACAGACCAGACTCAAGGTGGGGACCGCAGTAAATGGATCGAGGATCGCAGTCTCTGGGTCAGGGAGGATCGTCATATCACTTTTATTAATTGCCTGAAACCCTCGAATGCTCGATCCATCAAATGGCACGCCTTCGGCAAACAAAGATTCTTTTAGTTCGGTGGCGGGCACGCTAAAATGTTGCCATGATCCAGGTAGATCGGTGAACTTGAAGTCCACCATTTTAACACCGTTTTCTTTGGCAAATCGTACGACTTCCTCTGGGGTCATGTGCTGTACTCTCCTCTTACGTTTATCCCCGCATCTTTGCCGGTTTTATCGGGCTGCCATCGCCAAATACGTTTCTGGATGGTGTGCAGAATAGATACATTACTTGCGGCTCTTAGCAAACCTCTGAGTTTATTTTACCTGCACCTATGATATGCCGTCTGCGTATGCGATACTACAGACACATTACCCGAAACTTCTCTACCCTGGATTGTGCAGAATATACGAATTAATCGTGAATCAATTTTAAGTCGAGGATGACTGTAACAAGACGATAGGGAGATAGGCACTTGCAACTTTATTTCTTTACATAGTATGATGGGTCTTGGATCAAATATCCAATGAGGAGAGATCTTTATGGCAACGCCAGAGTATACTTCTTCCGATCAACCTGAACCACCACCCACCCGATTGCTGAAGCTTGCCTCCAGGCCCTCTTTAGGACGCCTGGTTCTGTCCTTGTTGCTGTTTCTTGTGGGGGTTGTGGTTGGTGCCGTTGGCCTTTCTGCGTGGACTCTCCTGAGCAATCCTGATCAATCTGCTCTCCCTGTTCCGCCTTCTTCCGCGAACGCTGCTGTTGTCCTTCACGCCAGTTCTACGTATGTGAATCAAGTCGCTCAACAGCAAACAGGCTCATTTGGCGTTCCTGGTACGATTAAAAATCTTCATGTTTCTTTTGTCCATGATGGCCCTGTCTTAATTACGGGTGACGATGCGCTGAATATCCTCGGTTTGACTCTTACCAGACGTTTTAGCCTGGAGGTCCAGGTGTATGTCGCTTCCTGTAAGCCGATAATTCATGTGTTACACGCGAATTTTAGTGGCGTCCCCATCACTGGCTTCGCGACCTCTTTTGAGCAGAATGTAAATCAGCAGCTCCAGGGCAATATCTCTGGTCTCCCGTCCGGTTTCGTCTATTGCATGATCGCTATCCATACTGAACCTCAAGAGGCTTCTGCAACCTTCTCTGCTCAACCAATGGCTTAATAATGATGCCGCTTTAGGCCGTGTGCTAGTAGCAGCAGTCCGGAACAGACGACACCACCGACATGTCATTTTTCCAGCGCCAGAAACGCTCCAGATCACGTATTGTGTCAATATCCAGTTCTGTTCCCCGGCTGTTATAGCGCAGCACGCTCAAGTCACGCTCTCTAGCCGCTTCCTCATACTTTTGTAGGCTCCCTGGCCCGAACAGATACGGCAACGCTAACGGTGGATGCACCAGTAATGCGTTCGTCCCGGTTCCTTCCTGCGATGCGCCCAGCACGACCTTATACCATTGCGAGAGCTGAAATCATATGCTCGATCTCGCTCTCCCTCAATAAGGGTAGATCCGCCGAAATTGTCAGCAGCCCGCTTGCCCCTTCTCTCAGCTCTCTTCTGGCAGCAGCCTCCAGCGCCGGATTGTGCCCGTGTTGCTCCTCTCGATACGCTTTTACTCCCCAGTCCCTGGCTAGCCTCAGTACTTGTTGATCGGGACTGACAACGGCGATGGAGGTGAGGTCCTCGATATTTTGTAATACTTGTACAACGTGCTTGAGCATCGACAGCATAAGCTGTGCCCGCTGTTCCTGGCTTAAGTCTGCTGCCAGTCTGCTTTTTGCCTCTTGCAGGTTTTTGACCGGAATAAGTGCTCGATAGCTCATGTCTCTCTGCTTTTCTCTCCATCGCTGTTTGTATAAGCTTTGCCGACTCTTCTGGGCTTACTCTTTTTTACATTGCTCTCTTCTGTTTTATTCCACAGCTATTCCGGCTGCTTGTAAGACAACTCGTGCCAGGGCGGCTTTGCTTTTGGCATCTTTCATGATGGTGTCGGTAACAATACAGGGAATGCCAAGATCCTCAATTGTCTGCGCCAGAGCGACATCCTGCTGATCTATGACCATGACGTCGAGGAAGTCCCGATAGCAGCGTGTTACTCCTGTCGCCGAGACCTCCAGCCCCAGCCCTCTCATGAGCTTATCTGCTGGACCCTTGATCGGCGCTCCGCCGACGATAGGGCTGACGGCCACTATCATGCCGCTGGTCTCGTGCAGCGCGTCATGGATGCCTGGTACGGCAAGGATGCTGCCTATGCTAACGATGGGATTGCTCGGCGCGATGAGAATTGCTTCTGCTTCTTTGATTGCTGCAATAACTCCCGGTGCTGGCTTTGCCTGCTCCGCTCCAACAAAGACAACTCCTTGTACTTCGTCGGCTGTGCGCCGTTTTACCATGTATTCCTCGAAGTGTATCAACCCGACTGGCGTCTGAATATGAGTGGCAACTGGCTGATTGCTCATGGGGATAACGCGTAATTGTAGCCCCAGGCTCGTTCTCAGTTCGTCGGTGATCTCGCTCAGCGTCTTTCCCTGTCGCAAGAGGTTGGTCCGGTGAATATGGGTTGCCAGATCCCGATCTCCCAGTTGAAACCAGTCTTCATTGCCATAGGCGGTTAGCTGTTTCATGGTGTAATAGGTATCGTCTCGTATTCCCCACCCGTTCTTCTCATCTACTATCCCTGCCAGGGTGTACAGGACGATATCGGTGTCAGGAGAGACATTTAGCCCGTAAAAGACGCGATCATCCCCTGTGTTGGCAATCACGGTGAGCCGCTCCTGAGGCACGACCTGGACCACTCCCTCTAAGAAGCGAGCCGCGCCGACTCCACCTGCTAATACTACTATCATTTTTTGTATCCTCAATCAAAACGTGCGATGAGCTGCTCTAATGGCAGACGCTCTCGTCGCTGGGGATCAGCCGCTGCATAGCCAACGCTGATCAGGGCCTGTGGAATTAACCTTCTATCGAGATCCAATGCCTCACAGGCCACTTCTGGACAGAAGAGAGGTGCGCACATCCAACCGGTATCCAGCCCCAGATCATAGGCCATCAGGAGCATGTTTTGAATCGCTGCTCCTAGACTCTGGATTGCCATCGTTGTCTCATCTGCCTGCCTCTGCTCATCCGGATACTGATCCAGGTCTTCTAGATAAAGACAGGGCATGATCAGGGCTGGCGCGGTCAAGATTCTGAGACGCGATTTCTCCAGGCGCAGGGCAACTACTTTTTTGTCCTGCCCATCCATTGCCAGGTTGCGTTGCCAGGTCTCTCCCATTTTGTCTGCAAGGCGTAGCTTCGGTTCTTGCCGCGTGAGGACGACGAATCGCCACGGCTGCCTGCCGTGTGGCGATGGTGCCCAACGCGCCGCCTCAAGCATCTGTTCAAGTTGCTCTCGCTCCACTGTACGCTCCTGGTATTTGCGCACACTACGTCTTCCTTGTAAAAGTGTCATGAGATTCTGTGTCCGCTCAGGCTGCGTTCCTGCTCGCGTTTCTGGATGTAGTACCACCGTTTTTTGTTGCTTTCTCTTTGTCTACTGCTTTTCGCAATTGGGATAGCAATTCGGATTACCTGAACATATCGGTTGCGCTATCCCTTACCATCGTCTTTACGGTCCCTGGACCTGCAATATACCGATATCCACGGATAAGGGCCACGGGTATCCGCTCTATTTTTCCCATCACGAGCTCTGCCGCCGCTGCTAATTCGTCTGCTACGGCGATGGCGCTGGCGTGCATCTCATAGCCGTAGGGATCAAGCTGCCCTCTATAATCGGCAATGGCCTCCAATCCGGCTATTCCTATCGCCATGTTGACCTGCCCGTTGCGCCAGGCCCGCCCCCACGTGTCCGAGATAATCACGGCAAAATCAAGCGATTCTAGCGCTCCCCTCGCTTTTCTCCAGTTCTTGCAATCTTTCTCGTATCTGCCGCGCCGAGGCGTCTGAATCAACTGGCAGCAGGGCGAGTACGTGGTTTCCGCCAATATTGGATTCGTCAACTCCTGCGTTCGCACAGATAAAACCGTGTTGAGTCTCGCTGATGATGACGCCATGATCCATACGCACAATGCGCTTGCTCTCTCTCAGGACAACTTCAACATGCCGGGGATCTTTGTCCGCCGCCAGTGCAGTCGCCTGGGCGAACTCCGATGGCTCAATCTCTGCCAGATCAACGAGCCTTCCCTCGGCCTTTGAGACGATTTTCTGGGTTACGACCAGTACGTCTCCTTGCTCAAGTGTGAGTTGTTGCCTCTGTAATGCCGCAAATAACAATTCTCCCAGGTCTGTCCCTGGGGGAATCTCACCAATCGTTGTTAGTGGAATGATGCGTAGTTCGGTGCTCATATGCCTCCTTGTGTTGCTATTATATGCCTCCATTGCTTCATACTGCAAAAAATGATGCCATAAGCAGATAGCCAATACTCTCTGGATACTGAATCTTGAAACTCTCGTCTTTTGTTATACGATGTAGTAAGTAGATAAACTTTTTCTTTGTTGCTACAGTAATCTAACTATTAGGAGCACGGTGAGTCTCCTATGAAGTTTCATCTTGCTTCTCACTCTCTCGTGTCGAAAGGAACTCTCTGTATGTCTTTTGTAAAATCTGTTGGACAGGTCTTGCTGGCTACTATGTTTATTCAGGGCGGTGCTAAGGCTTTTATTGAGCCCGGTGGCCGTGTGAAGTTGGTTGAGTCCGCCGGTATTCCTCAACCTCAGCAGGCTGTGGTACTGAATGGTGCGCTGATGGTCATTGGTGGCACTGCTCTGGCTCTGGATATTACTCCAAAGCTGGCTGCTCTTGCCCTGCTTGGCAGTCTGGTTCCTACGACCTTTGTCGGTCATCCTTTCTGGAAAGAGGAGACCCCGGCGACCCGCGCGAATCATCAGATCCATTTTTTGAAGAATATCTCTATGATCGGTGGCCTGCTGGTCGTCCTCGGCGCTTAAATTCTCTCAGGAGTTTGGTCCTAAAAAGTTGAAGAAATACGCATCGAGTAGGTATACTTCCCAATCGCAAGTGCTGTTTTATTCGAGGAAAAACACTCTTTTATACTTTTACTGCACTCAGGGGAAAGGATACTACGGTGATGCAGGGGACGTCTTTGAATGGACGGCAGGTGAATAACTTCCGTCTCGAACGCTTATTAGGCAGGGGGGGCTTCGCCGATGTGTTCCTGGGGAAACATGTCTATTTACAGACCTATGCAGCCTTGAAGATGCTGCGCGTGCAGCTCTCTGAGGAGCACATAGACAAGTTTCTTCAGGAGGCACGTACTATTGCGGCTCTGGAGCATCCTCATATTGTTCGTGTCTCTAATTTTGTTGTTGAAGAGGGTGCTCCCTGCCTGATTATGCAGTATGCCCCCTATGGGAGTCTGCGCAAACTCCATCCGGTGGGGAGCGTTCTCCCTTTGCCTCTGGTTGTATCTTATGTAAAACAAATAGCCCTGGCTCTCCAGTATGCGCATGAGCATGGTATTGTCCATTGCGATGTGAAGCCTGAGAATATGCTCCTCGGCTCCTATCAAACTCTTCTGCTCAGCGACTTTGGCCTCGCTGTCTTTCAGCATCCCATGCACTCTCGCCGCAATAAACAGATCGCTGGCACCCGCACCTATATGGCCCCTGAACAATGGCAGGGCATTCCTACCCCCGCGAGCGACCAGTATGCTCTGGCCACGGTTGTCTATGAATGGCTTTGTGGCTGTACTCCCTTCTCTGGTTCTCTACGTGAGCTGTCCTATCATCATCAGGTTACTCCTCCGCCACTGTTGACGGCCCGTTGCCCTTCGCTGCCCTCTGCCATTGAGCAGGTTGTCTTGACCGCACTTCATAAAGATCCTCAACGCCGCTTTGCCAGCGTCTCTGCCTTTGCTTCTGCTCTGGAACTAGCTTTTTCCTCTCTTGCACCCGTCTCTCTGGAATCTCCTTCCTCAGTTCCTCATCTCTTTCGCCAGGCCCATTCACTGGTTGGCCGCGAGCAGGAACTGGCGACTATTCGTCCTATCCTACAATCAACTGAACAGTGCCATCTGGAATCTTCTTACGCTGAACATGCTGCTTTCTCTTCCTGGACTAATCCTTCTCGTACCTGTGGCATTATTCTCTCTGGCGAGGCCGGTATCGGCAAGACGCGCCTGGCTGAAGAACTCTGTCGCTCTGTCCAACAACAGGGCTGGTCTGTTGCCTGGAGCCGCTGCTATCAGCAGGGGAAAGCCGCCCCTTATCAGCTGTGGAGCGAGCTACTTCGCTCTTTGATTGAGCAAGGCCTCTGGCCTCAGCCCTCGCCAGAGACACCTCCACATTTCTTTCAACCGCTCACTGCCCTCTTGCCTCAACTTGCCGATTTTTTGCCACCGGAACCTCTGGGGACTCCCCTGGAACCCGGCAATGCTCGCCAGCAACTCCGTGATACGCTCCTGGCCCTCTTCCTGGCGGTGAGTGCGCAATCTCCTCTGCTTATTGTGCTCGATGATCTGCATTGGGCCGACGAGAGTAGCTATGAACTGCTTGCCCATCTCATTCGCCGCGTCGCCTCTTATCCTATTCTCTTTCTCGCAACCTATCGCGATCATGAGTTGCCGGAAGGACATCCCTTGTCTCTGCTCTTTTCTCAATTACAGCGCGAGCGTCTCATTACGCTGCTTCAACTTGGTGGCCTCTCTATCTCTCAGATCGGTCAGCTCCTCGCTCACGTTCCTACGCTCCTGGTTCAGCGCATCCAAAACCAGGCTTCTGGCAATCCTCTCTTCGCGGAAGAGCTTGCACATATGGCTCTGCTTGAGACCGATGCTTCTCCTGCTGAGACCGATACAGCTTCTCATTACGACTCTCCCTGAAAACGATTACCGCTGTCTTTGAGCAGCGCCTGCGCCTGCTTAGCCCTGCCTGTCAGCGCCTGCTCAGCCGTGCGGCTGTGCTCGATGGCGCTTTCTCTCTGACTGCTCTCGCTCTTCTTGAAAGTAATAATTCCTCTTCGCTAGAGGAAGATCGCCTCTATACTTTGATTGAAGAGGCTCTCCGCGCTCGTGTTCTGACTGAGGAGTGCAGTGGCTTACATATCTCTTATCGCTTCTGGCATCCTCTCCTTGCCCATCATCTCTATCATTCTCTCTCGGCTGCCAGACGCCAGATGCTGCATCGCCGCGCCGCAAATGTGCTACGCCAGGTCTATGCTACGGCTGAACATGATGGTGCCGCTCTTATTCTCCATCATTTATTGCTTGCTGGCTCTGAATCAAGGGAGCTGATCTATTATGCCGATATGGCTGGAGACCGCGCCTATGCTCTCTCTGCGTATCCTGAAGCTGAACGCTTCTATCTGCTGGCGGCTGAACACGCTCTCACTACTCCAGCGTCCGAGTTAAAGCCCCAGAGCAGCGATGATGCCCTTCTTGCCCGCCAGTCATTCCTTTTTGAACGTCTTCGGTGAGTGTGCGCGCTATCAGGGACGTCCGGAAGATGCTCGCAGCCATTTTACTCAGGCTCTTGAACTGCATCGCCAACTCTATCCCGCCGCTAGCCTCCGTGCTTACCATGAAGAGGCTCAGTTGCAGGCCCTTCTTTCCTGCGAGATCGGTGTTACCTGGTATGACGTTGGGAATTTCGTTCGCGCCCGGTTTTTCTATTCTTATGCAGAACAGGTATTGCGCGATAGCGAGGTTGTTGGCGGCCCCGTCTGGGCCCAACTCTGCCTGCATCGCAGCTACGTTTTTTGGAATGAAGGCGCTTATGAGGAGGCACAGCGTTCAGCTCTTGAGGCGCTCTCTCTCTTTGAGCAGGCTCTTGCGCAATTGCAGTCTTCTCCCAGCGCATCTCGTCCCCCTCTGACTCGCATCAGGCGCACCCTCAGGGGCGATATCGCTGATTGTGGCCGAGCCTATTCACTGCTGGGCCTGATTATCTCTACTTCCGGAGGTGCTGTGGCGGCTGTTGAGCATCTGCGGGCCGCACTGGCTATCTATGAACAGCAGCAGTGTATTCGGGAAATTGGGATTGCTAGCGCTACTCTTAGCGATGTTCATCTACGTCAGGCCGAGTATTCCCAGGCTCAGGAGGCGCTGAGCCGCTCTCGCCATAGTGGCGAGACAACTGGTGATGATGCCCTTCTGGCTGTTGTCTCTTGCAATCAAGGCATTTTGTCTCATCGTCTGGGCCATCTGCTGGAGGCCGAGCATCTGCTCAAACAGGCTATTTCTCTTGCTGAAAAAATTCATGATCCTGGCTACCTCTGCCTGTTCTGCTCGTATCTTGCCCGTATTTTGCAGGATCAAGGCCGCCTGGAAGAGGCTACTGAACAGGTCCATCGTACACTCACCGTCAGTCACGCCCTCAATAGCCTTCCCTCGGTCAGCGCAGCGTTTATCTCCGTTGCTCGTCTACGCCTCTCTCAGGTCCAGGCTCATTCTGCCTATCTGCCTCATGATCTTGCCTCTCTGCCCAATTCTTCCGAGACTCTGCGCCGCTTACTGCGCACACGCCGCACCCTTGAACGCGTCCTCGAACTAAACGGCGTCGAGATTGAAACCCGCATTGAAGGCTATGTATTGTTGGCTCAGATCTTGCTTTTGCTCGCTCAGAACCGCGAGGCGGAACAGGTCGCTCACTATGCCCTTGCTGAGGCTCAACGTTATGAGCAGACATGGCTCTGTCTTCATGCCAGACGCCTGCTAGCTGTCATCGCTGCCTCTCAAGGCCTTTTCGAGCAGGCAACCAGCTCTTTTGAACAGACCTCGGCTGCATTTCAGGAATATGATATGCTTCTTGAATATGCGCGCACCCTCGGTTGGTATGCCTTTTCTTTGCTTCGTTACTATCCAGCAAATGCTTACTACGCTTCTCTCGCCTTTGCTCATCTTCAGACTGCACGGCAGATCTTTCTGAGCTGCCAGGCGCATCTGGATCTTCCTGGTATCGATCATCTGCTCAACGAATATTCCGCCTCTTCTAGCCAGGAACTTGTGCTCTAACGCCTCTGTAAGAGAGGAAATCAGGTAGAGAATGCGCCTGGCGCATTCCTCTTGCAACAGCGGGCTACTTGTGGCATACTTATTTGTAGAGACCTTCGGGGCAGGGTGCAATTCCCGACCGGCGGTGTGGCTTTCCTTACATGATGTGGGAAGGCTTAGCCCGCGAGTCTGGTAGCAAGAGATTGCTGCCTGGACAGATTCGGTGCGATTCCGAAGCCGACGGTATAGTCCGGATGGGAGAAGGTTTATAGGCGGATCATTGTATCCTGTTGCGCAGAGGCAACAGGGACTGTTATTGTGTATCTAGAAATACCGGAACAGCACTTTGTGATCTCCATGTCTCCCTCACTGCCTCCCCGAGTCAGTTCCATTGGCCTTTCCTGCTTCTCTGTACCGGAAGTGCCAGTTGCACGATGACTGAGGGATGTTTTATGAGTACTACTACGCTTCAGCGTAAAAAGGCACCTTTAGAGGGGCCACCTAAAGTACAGGCGCAGTTGTCTGTACTTCCCGATCAGGCACCTGCTTTGACACATGCAGCCGCACCTCGTTCTGCTCGCTTGCGTGCCCTTGTTTTCTCAGGCCTGCTTTCTCTTGTGCCAGCTCTGCTTGTTGCCTGCCTTCTTCTGTTTGTCTGGTATGGCGTAACTGCTGCCAGGCTTGTCCCCAGTATTATTCTCCCGGCTCCGGCGGATGTCTTTTCCAGTCTTGTGGCTGGCTTTAGCTCTGGCCTGTTTCTGAGTAATCTCTGGATTACGATGCAAGAAAGTCTACTCGGCTTTCTGCTGGCTCTTCTGATCGCTCTGCCTCTGGGCTATGCTCTGGCAAAATTCCGCCTCTTCGCTGTTGCTTTTCACCCTTACCTGGCCGCTGGTCAGGCGATTCCGGTTCTGGCAATCGCGCCTCTGCTTAGCTTGTGGCTCGGCTATGGACTCTTTACGAATGTTGTAGTCAGCTTTCTGGTGGTTTTCTTCCCTCTGGTAGTCAATGCGATGCTCGGCTTGCAGCTTATTGATCGCTCTCTGACCGATTCTGCCCGTGTGGAAGGTGCCTCTGGCTGGTCACTTCTGGCGAATATCGAGTTTCCTCTGGCCCTGCCTCCTATTATGGCCGCGTTTCGCACCTGCCTGACGCTGGCTGTAGTGGGAGCTTTAGTTGCTGAGTTTGTGATTGGCGGCGATCAAGGTCTTGGGAGTCTGGTGCTTCAGGCTAAGAATCAGTACAATCTGCCCTTTATGTTTGCCAGTTTGCTTGTTCTGGCTGCCCTTGCGGCCCTTTACTATGGCTTTGCCTGGCTCCTGACCAGACTTACCGAAGCCGTGTTCTAATCTTTTTATCTCTTTTTTAGCGTCTATTAGCACCTCAAAAGGTTGTTGTTACGCTGGTATGCTTTCTTAGCGGAATTGGAGAATCACGTCGATGTCAATTCGTCATCGTCCAACTTTGTTGTTCCCTGTTTGCGCTCTTTTGCTCCTTTTGCTTGCCGCCTGTGGCCAGCAAACTCCTACTAGTAGCGGTTCTACCACCTCGCCATCGGCCAATCTGAAAAGCGTCTCTATCGGCCTCGGCTACATTCCCGATATCCAGTTTGCGCCTTTCTATGTAGCCCAGAGTAAGGGCTATTATAAGGCGGCAGGCCTGGATGTGACGTTTCATCATGGCATCGTCCCTGATCTCATCGGTTCGATGGTGGCAGGAAAAAATGATTTTGTCTTCGCGGGTGGCGATGAACTGCTCGTCGCTCGCGATAAGGGCGTTCAGGCTCTCGATGTCGGGACGATCTTCCAGAAGTATCCGGTCAGCCTGATTGTTCCTCAGAATTCGCCCATTAAGTCTCTCGCGGACCTCAAAGGCCACACGGTTGGCATCCCCGGTGCCTACGGTTCGACGTATACTGGTCTGTTAGCTCTTCTCTACAAGGCCGGCCTCTCGCTCTCGGATATCAAACTGCAAAGCATCGGTTTTACCCAGGTCTCCGCCCTGATCGGTCATCACGTCGATGCGGCGATAGGCTACTCCAATAATGAACCATTGCAGTTAAGACAGCATGGTTTTCCTGTGCGTACATTTAATGTCTCTGATTACCAGCCTCTTGTCTCTAATGGCATTATTACTACCAATACGACCTATCAGGGTCAGCAAAAAATGGTAGATAGCTTTGTACAGGCTACGCTGAAGGGTTTGCAGGATGTCATCGCCAACCCATCTGGCGCTGTTACTATCAGCAAAACCTACGTTCCAGGCCTCGACGTTACGCAGGCCCAGACGGTCTTACAGGCAACTATCCCCGTCTTTCAAGGCTCAGACCCTCTCGGCACCAACGATAGCGCCGTCTGGGAATCAACCGAAAAATTTCTCGTGGCCCAGAAAATGATCCAACCTATCAGCAATCTCTCTCAAGCCTATACCAACCAACCAATCGGCTCATAGGGGCCGCTCTTACCCACGTCAAAAATATCGGGGCGCAGCATAGCTGCGCCCATCTCGCGCCCTCGTCCCTATTGCAGCGCAAACACCTCAAGATTCTTAAAGCTCACATCCGCTCCTGCATCCACCGCCAGACCAATATTTCCGGTCATATAGGTGCCGCTTTGTGCGTATCCTTCCTGGCTCCCATTGATGAAGAGCGTATATGTATCTCCCTGCACCAGTACGTCGATGGTGAATGTGCCGGTGAGCGTCGCCTGCGTGGGGATACCCTGCACCAGGGCCGTTGCCGCTCCAGATGAGTTCTGGTATTCATACATTTTCCAGGTGTTCGGCGGCGCAAGCAAAACGGAATAGGTCCCCTGCGCTTGCTGCCCCGGCTGATTGCGCACAAAGACACCAAAATTTCCTGTGGAAGCTGCATTGACTGTCACTTGTACCTGGAGTACGTAATCTGCCGGCATCGTTTTTCCCTGTGGCAGTTTGTCTAAGAAGGTTCCTGCTAGCATTGCCTGATCGCTATTGTGCATGGTGGTTGCCTGACCACAACTGATCTGGGCGTTTGTTGTGCTACTCCATTCTCCACCCCGCTTGTCACAGCTTGTTCCTGGCTCGTCGGTTCCATACAGCAGGGTTTTTGCGGGCGCAATCATTGCCGCTGGGAGAGATACTGTCTGCGGTTTGTTTGGCGTCGGGGAGGTGGAGGAGACTTTGGTTCCTGTTGGCGTACTCTGACTATGTTGTGTGATTGCTACCTGCGGCTTTTTTACGAGAAATTGTGTATAGGCTCCCAATCCTCCGACGATTATCAGGAGGGTGAGAAAGCTTCCCAATAACATCATCCCTACTGGTTGCAATCCTCGCTGTCTTACTGGCTCTCCTCTTTGCTCAGGACGTGGCCCTGTTGCTGGCAGATGCAGCTTGTCACCCTGCTCTCTCTCATATCTATGATCGGTCTCTGGTGCCTGGGCGGCAACCGCTACTTCTTTCTCTACGCGGGGCGTCTCTTCGGTTTTATCGGTGTGTATGTCGTCGGGCGGCTCTTTTCTCTCCTCTTTCTCTCTGTCTGCCAGTTTCATCGGCGTTTCTTTGACGATTTTTTTTCCCTCTTCGTGTTGCGTGGGATAATCTTCAATCGCCATCTCGAACTCTTGCTGCTCTTGCTCTCTCTTTATTTCCCCTCTTTGCTCAAGTTGGTTATCTTCCTGCTCATCAGGTGGCGTTCGCCCATCACTCCTTATTGTAACCGCTTCTTGCTTTTTTCCCTCTTGCTCTTTGATTTTCTCCAGCGCCGCACGTAATGTTTGTGCTAACTCTCCCGCGCTTGCATACCTTTGGTCTGGCTGCTTTGCCAACGTTTTCTGTACTATAGCTTCAATTTCAGGAGAGACGGTTGGATTAAATCTGTTCAAGGGCGGTGGCGCTTCCAGGGCATGCTTGATCGCTATCGCTACTGGGGTTGTTCCGGTAAATGGGACTCTGCCTGCTATCATCTGATACAGGACTATTCCCAGTGAGTAAACATCGGTACGGTAATCGAGCGGTCTGCCTGTCCCTTGCTCTGGCGATAAATATTCGGGGGTCCCGATGATGGTTCCTGCACTGGTTAATTCGGTCTGCTTTCGTGCTGCCTCTTCCGATGGATCTCTCAGCACTTTGGCCAGACCAAAGTCGGCCAGCAAGAGCCGCCCATCTGCATGGAAAAGCATGTTGCCCGGCTTTAGATCCCGGTGGATAATATTCTGCCTGTGTGCTGTGTCAAGGGCCGCCGCCGCCTGCTCGATAATAGGGACGATCTCTTCCAACGGCAGGGTGCCGCGCTTTTCGATACTATCTCGTAATGTGCCACCGGTAACATAAGGCATAACCAGATACGCTATATCTTCTTGCTCGCCATATTCATAGATTGGCATGATATTGACATGATCCAGGGCTGCAATTGCATCAGCCTCTCGACGGAAACGCGCCAGAAATTCCGCTCTCGGTCTCTGTTCCATCGCCATCGCTGGCATAAGCACTTTCACTGCGACAGTTCGTCTTGGCCGTGCTTGACTTGCCAGGTAGACTGCGCCCATGCCACCCCGTCCAATCAGGCGCTGGAGTGTGCATGATCCGAGCGATTTTCCAAGTAATTCGTTACTATCAATTAACACGCTCGCTCGTTCCTCTCAAAATAATCGTATCTGCGCTTTTTGCTGTTTTTCAGCGATAGCTGAGTGAAAAAAGTGGCTATAATTAGTCCACTGTCAATACCTATTTTCTTCATCGTAGACACTTTCTTCAGTAGCTTTGCATCAATGCCCCTGGTGTAGCTCCATTTGACCTTTTCGTTTTTTCTGGTGTATCATTCCTCAGCAGCGGCGGCAGGAGGAGTCTTCTTTCCCGGCTCGCTTGAGGGGACTGAAAATAACGTTTCGATCTTTGAAACTGATTTGCTGCTACTGCTATCGCTCGGTTTTCTCTCAAGAGACGCCACAAAAGTTGGAAATATCTGCCCTTTTCTGCTAATCATTATAATAGACAGGCCCTGCTTGTCAAATGTTACCCTGCCAGTCCCATTATTCCTTAATTCTGTTCTAGAACTGGCATATTTTTAGTCTTAAGCGGCTGTATTCGATAAGACGAAGTTGCTCACTTGCATACTTGCTCCCGACCCAACTGCCAGTCCAACTGTCCCTGTTGGATAGGTGCCGTCTGTAACTGAGGTGAGCAGTTGCCCATTGATATAGACACTATATTGTTGCCCGTTTACGACAATCCCTACCTCAACCTGTCCTCGCGGATCTACTCCTAGCTCCCCTTTTTTTAGCTCGGTAGGTGCTCCACTGTTATTGTCGTAGACACTAATACTCCAGGTCCCATCTGTGTGGATAAGAAAGGTATATGCCCCCTTGTTCTGTTGCCCTGGCTGGTTGCGGAAGTAGATACCGATGTCTCCGTTGCTGTTGTTTTCTTCCTGAAGCCTGGCCTGGACAACGTAATTGGTGGGGAAGGGATTCTGTTGGGGGAGTGCAGAGAGCATTAATCCTTCGAGTCCGTTGTTTTGGTCTGGATTGGTCAGACGTATCCGATTATTCATACAGTTGATGTCCGCTCCATTATAAATTGCCCAGAGCTGACCTGTTGCGCTACAATTTGGTCCTGGCCGATTGACGCTATACAGCCTGTTTCCTACTTGAATGTTTCCAGGGGCGTTGTTTTGGGTTGGACTGGGTGTCGGACTTACTCCTATGGTTGGTGTCGCGGTTGGTCCGGCCTGTTGTGTTGCCGTTGCCTGTTGCGTTGCTGTCGCGGCTCCCCCACCACCTGCTGCTGGCACGGTTGCCTGCCCTGCGCCCTGTCCCCCTTGCGTGTTTCCCTGCATTGCTTTGCCAATATAACTGGCAAATGCTACTCCTCCACCTATTAGGAGCAGTACGACGATGATTCCAATGATTATTCCCAACGGCTGACGCTTTTTTGCCGGTGCTCCGTATTGCCCTGTCTGGTATCCAGGATAATTCGCTGAAGAGTTGTAATTGCCTGCCATCTGCCCCGTATTGTTCCAGCCTGTGTTCCCCGCCCCTTGTTGTCCTGGTGGCAAATCATAAGAGGATACGGGTGAGGGTAAGACGAGTGGCCTTCCCTGGGGCGCGCTTGCTGGGGCTCCCATGACTGCGTTATTTGCGTACCCGACTGGAGCCGCGCTTGCCTGGTGTAACGCCTGGGCCATTGCACCTGCCGCCTGGTAGCGGTCATCTGGCTTTTTCGCGGTGGCTCTCTGGATCACTCCATCAACTGCTCCTGGAAGAGCGGGATTGCTCTGCTGCACCGAGGGTAAACGTTCCTGAATCTGTTTGATAACGACTGCATAGGGAGTGGTTCCGCTAAACGGGACGCGCCCTGTTAGCATCTGGAAAAGCACAATGCCAAGTTCATAGATATCAGCTCGATAGTCGATCACTCCACCACTCGCCATCTCCGGAGCCATATATTCTGGTGTCCCTAAAATAGTTCCCGCGCTCGTCAGGGTCGCCCCCGATACCACACTCTCTTCGATAATGCGGGCAATGCCAAAGTCTGCAAGCACTAATCTCCCGTCGGCATGTAAAAGAAAGTTCGCCGGCTTCAGATCTCGGTGTACCACTCCCTGGCTATGTGCGTAATCCAATGCCGAGGCCGCTTGATCCATATAGACCATGACCTCTTGCAGCGATAACGCTCCTCGCTTCAGCAGGACATCTTTCAGACTCCCCCCTGCGACATAGGGCATGACCAGAAATGCAATTCCGTTCTGCTCTCCATATTCGTAGACTGGCATGATATTGACATGCTCCAGCCGTGCAATCACATCTGCCTCACGCCGGAAACGCGCCAGAAACTCCTCATTCCCATGATTATCCTGCGCCAGATTCGGATGTAATACTTTTACCGCCACCCGCCTCGATGGTCTCTCCTGCCGTGCCAGGTAGACCGCGCCCATTCCCCCCTGCCCAAGCAGTTTCTCAAGCAGACAATTTCCTAATGTGTGACCAGTGAGATCACCTCTACCATATTGTGCCATACCTTGCGTGGTTCCTCCCGTTTCAGCAGAATCTCCGTCTATCCAAATACATGCAGAACCCTTCCCTGAGAATAAATATAGCTATTTTTACCCTATTTTTGCCATGCATGTATTTTATCCATTTGTATAGATATTAAAAATAACTCTACTTCTTTATTACGATCAATGCTTCGTTTCGGTACCTTTAGTACTAGTCCTCCTGCTTCGTTGACGTCTATTGTATCCGATGAACCCAACTCCGGCAAGGATGAGCAAAGGGTGAAGAACCTCGTTGAAATGTGGGGGTGTAGCCCATTATCCTGATTAGTTGGGGCTATATTATTTAGTAGAATATAGAATGCTTTTTTTATAAAATAAACAGCTTGGCTCGAATAAAATTTAAATATCTCTAAATCCGATTACCATGATATCTTCCTTTAATCTCATTTATAAAAAACTTACCCTTAGACGATGCAGTTTCCAATTGTTCATAGACCTTCAATGGCACTGGCTGATACTGCCAAATCTCTCCAGAAACAAATTCTATTTCTAAAACTTGAGTGTTATAATCATAACCAATTGCATAGATTTGACTAGATTTAACTGTGGTACGTTTAGTAAATCCTAACGTTGCCTGCTCACTTTTAAGGAATGTTTGATCTAATTTTGTATTGAATAGAGAAGGTTTCTCTAAAAGTTCTTGTGCGTTTGAGCCCCGTCGCCTTTTAGCCCAGGGTAGCCCTTCATTAATTGCTTTACGCTGACTCTCGCTAAAACCATACCAATTAGCTACAATGTTATCAATTTGTTGCTGCAATAAAACAAATCTATTCCAGCTCATTTGTGCCTGCTCACAAATAGCATTGTATTTACTGAGCCAGGACTTTGAGGCAATTGGGTCAGGAAATAGCCAATTTTTCGCTTGAGACCATGTTTCATCTTCTCTTTTTGGTTCGTTTAAAAATAAATCAACGATTTTAGACGTAGCTATACTATTTAAATTTGAAGGCTCAACATTGCATATTATTAAATTTCTTAGTCTTAACGCTTTCACTTTTCCGTTCTCTGATCCATTGTTCCTTACTTCTCCTCTTCCAATCAGATCTTCCAATCTCAATTTGGGTATGTTATTTGTGAGTTTAAGTGCAACAGAAGGTGGAATATAAACTGTTCCATCATCAAATTCTGGCAATTTCGTGTTGTACTTAGATACAAAATCGTTCTCTAACTTACTCCTTTCTTGAAGAATATTGTCTACCAAGTCAGCTAGCTGATCTAGTTTCATATCCCCAGGATTAGGTATGGGAATACGTCCTAAATCATCCTTAGTTACGTGATTGTTGGTTGAGAAAAGATTAATAAGATAAGCAATCACCTTACTACTAATAATGGCCAGAAGCGCTTTACCAGCTTTTTCTTCTGTATTTTCTTTTAATATCATTCGCCAGATTTCATGGGTGAATGCAATAGGCGTTTCCTTATTTCTTTCAAACCAGGTAACTATTAAGCGTTCTCTTGTGTTAAGGCGTGCAACTTCTCGTAATAGGATACCTTTTTGGGTGCCTGTAATTTGCTTAAGTTGTTCTAAGCTTTGCGAAACGCGTAATGTTTGACCCGATAGTTTCTTATCATTATTCATTGATAATGGTCTTGCCCAATCTGAAGGATTGCCTGATAAAGGCGAATATAATTTAATATCTTCCCCTTTATAAATTGCAATATCACCTTGAGAAAAGCTACCTTTGTTTGCACCTAGCCTCAAAGGATTTAGGCTGGTCGCATTAATGTCGCCCTGTTTTCTTTCAAATTTATCATCTATTAACGTTCCCAAATACCTTGTCAAATTAGCGCTTACAATTTTTACGTGCTGCCATATTTCAATACTTTCTTGATTCTGTGCGATTAACCAATTTCCTTGCCAAAGTTGATTCTGGGGGACTGCCTCGATAACGCTTGTTAGAGACGTTCTGAATGGGGACGTACTAACCTCTGCAATAGTATTTCCTCCACTTACCATAATGGAATCTTCAGATGGAGAATGATTTATTTTTACAATACATACAGCTTGATCAACCCCTGGAAATAAAATATCTCCTCGATAAAAACGAGCTACTAGTGTTGGTTTAAATGGATAAGTTGAAAGTAATTTGCGGGCTGCACTTGCACTTCTATCACCCAAAATGGTAAGCGGAACAATATATATCATTTGTCCCCAGTTCGCCAAGTAATGCAAGCCTAAACGCAGGAAAAGGAGGTAAAGATTAGTATCGCCTGAAAGAACAGAACCATAAAATCCTGTGTTTTTAAAACGTTGTGTATCTAATAATTCCTGTTTACTGCTCACATATGGCGGATTTGATATTATGTAAAAGAAACCTTCAGCATAAGATCCTAATGATGCCTTTATAGGATAAGCTTCATCTGAAAGTCTCTCACTTAGACGATCTGGAATACTTATTCTTGTCGCTTCACCTGTTAAATTAACCTTATCTAAGACTTCACGGGGTAATCCTAAACTATCGGTATTATAGATTTGAAACTTTTCGATAGGATGGTTGACTCCCGCTTGCTGCAAAATAAATAGTTCATCTAATGCTTGTATAAGCAAATTCATTTCTGCGAGATAACAAGCAAAAGGGTTCAACTCCATACCGAAAAAATAGGTAGTAAGATCTTCAAGGTAGCGGCTAGCAAATTCTTTGCGTAATTCTGGATCAAGCTTAAGATTTTCTTCTGACACCGGAATTCTTTTACTAATGCAAAAAGAAGTTATTAGCGCTTGACGGTACCTACGTGCCGCATGAACTAAGAAACTACCACTTCCACACGCAGGATCAAAAAATTTCCGTCCTATGATTTGTACTCCTGTATAACCTAATAAATCAAGCATATATTCTACTAGATCCTGGCGTGTTAAAAAATGCCCTTTGCGGTCCCTCGCGTTTCTTTCAATATATGCTTCGTAGGTGAAGCCAATAATGTCACTATTAATCCTTTGGAAATTATAGCGACTTAGAAACTCTAATGTCTCTACCAGCAAAAAATCATCTGGATTAAACCAGTCAAAGATCGCCTGCTGAAAAAAATGTAAATAGTAAGAGCTAGCTTTTCTTGATAAAACTGTACAAAAAGTTTCATTAAGGATGCTAATACCATCTAGCTCCTTAAAATGATTTGAAACATATTTACTCCAGTCAGCAAACCCCCCATCACTGGCTAAACGAGGACGAAGAATCCTTTTATCTTCTAGGATACGAATTAGCAGAAGCCTTACAAAAAAGACATATGCTACTTGTTCTGCAAATATTCCAGCTTCAACATCTCTTTCGTCTAATTGACGTTCACTCCAAACACTAAATGCCTCTGCCGTTCTAACTAACTCATTAGCTTCAAAACGCCTAGAAATTAGCACATTATTAATACGCAGGGCTCGCTCTTGCCAAATTTCATATAAAGGGAGTATCGTTGCATATCTCGCGGCACCCTGGGTTTTAAGGCAAATTTCTTTAACAACGTTACCTATATTGCGTATTTCAGAAGGCTTCAAGTCTCCCAATCGAGAAGTTAGCTGCGCTATTGCTTCAACTATAGGATCACTCATGAGTACATAGTTAATTCTATTAGAAAAATCTATTATTGCTTCTTTCCATTCTTGCCGAAGAATCTTTTCTTGTTCTATCATGCTATCACGTCGGGCTTTTGCCTCTTGAATTTGTGACTGAGCAGCTAGTTTCAAATGATTCAAAACTTGTTTACTTCCATCAATGAAATTATTTACGGATTGAGATGTATCTAAAGGACTGGCTTTTTCTTCAAATGTTTTTTCATCAACAGCTATATTTTTTGCTAGAAGAGTAAATTTTGTAAAACGATCTTTACCAAAGAGTAACTGAAATAGAGCTAAGTTAGAAGCTTGCAATTGCATAAGAAATGGTAACTGTTGTTGTCCTCCATATAAATTTTCAATGGATATATCTACCAGAATTTCGTGCTTAAGAGCATTAGTCGGCAGAAAACGAATTGCAAGTAATCTACGCATATTACACCATATGGCATAACCCGCTGTTCCAGTACAATATCGCCTCATTTGTTCTAAATGTTCTTTTTCATCGAAATCGATAGTACTGTTTTTGTCTTCGACGATAAAGGCAGTTCCTATAGATCCCTTTACTAGATAATCTGGACGATTTAATTTTTTCCCTGTGCCTCCTTGAGGTACGTTATAATCCCAATTAACAGCACCAAAACCTAACCATTCAAGCATGTATCTAGTAAATTGTTGATCAACTGCATTTGCTTCATCACCACGCCGTAAGTCTGAATTCATTGGGATTTGCAGATATTCGTAATAGTTATATTCCTGTCCATTTACTGTTATCCGAAATTTGTCAATAATAGACTGCTTAAAGTCAGTCAAAACAGGATTCGTAAAAATTATATCTGAATTATCACTGCTGCTATTTCTATCAGTGGTCATTTAAAATATCATCCTTGTAGTAATTATTTGCACTTTCATTCAGTTGTAAGTATTTATTAAAACCTGATGCTTACTTTAACATTATGATTATTGAACAAATGTATTGGTGCAAACAATTTCTTAATGCATCAGATAAGTTTAACGCAAAGCAAATATTACTGCAAGAGGTGACACATTCGCTCTCAGCATCTTACAAACCATTGTATGAAGCATTTTCTCATTCTATTAGCGTCTTATGATTATCCAATTTGATAGTGACGTTAAGGATTTTAGACTCATCTTGGCGGATAAAGATGGAAACAAAGCTGTTAAATTGAGCCAGATTGTATAATACGAGGGCCGATTTTCCCTATAGATAAATTCTCTATATCCTTTCTGATAGGACGGGAAATTTATAAGTTGACATTCTCCCTCTATCCTGCTATCCTTAGAAATAACAAATACAAAAAGTCTGACCCGCGTTGAACGAATATAGTATGAGGCAAGTCTCCGCCAGAGATCCAAACATCTGCTGAAAGTTTGGTCGGTCTCCCTTCCTCAGAACCCTTTCGTGAGCGGCTATCCGAAGAAAGTCTGCCTCTCTCATACTAAGAGCATCTATCAGGCAGTACAAGTAGGATCGGTGGACGGCTCCCACGCAGCAGAATAGCCGAAAAGAGGTCTTTCTTTCATTTCTCTCTCTTCTGGCGCAACGTTGTTAGCCACGCTTGAATGGATGGAGATCCGTCGGGAAAGACAAACTGGGTGGTACCACGGGAGTAGAATTTCAGCTCTCGTCCCTGTTAGCCGTCTGGCTTCTCAAGGGATGAGAGCTTTTTTGTTTTTGTTTTTCGCTGAGTTTTACCAGGGGTTTCCGTATGATTAGTGTTTCGATTGTCAATGTTACCAGCTATACCGGTATTGAACTGCTGCGCCTCCTTGCTCAGCACCCTCAATTTCAGGTGACTTCGGTGACTGCTCGTAGCTCGGTAGGAAAACGTCTGGTTGAGGTTTTCCCTCAACTCTATGCCACCTTGCGCCCTTTCGAGACGCAGACGGTTGATCCTTCTCTGGTCATCACGGAAGAACCGGAGCAGACCGATCTGGCTTTCGTCTGCCTCCCACACGCCGCCGCCGCCGAATTTGTCGCGAAACTTCTGGCCCGTGGCAGTAAAGTCGTCGATCTTTCCGCCGATTTTCGCTTGCACGACGTGCAGACCTACGAGCTGTGGTACAAACATACTCATCCCGCCCCGGCTCTCCTGGAAACTGCCGTCTATGGCCTCTGTGAGCGCTACCGTGAGCAGATTAAAACCGCCTCTCTGGTCGCGAATCCAGGCTGTAATGCCACTACCGCTCTTCTGGGCCTGCTTCCAGTATTCGCTGCTGGACTGGTAAAACCGGACGTGATTATTGATGTGAAGGCGGGCAACAGCGGCGCAGGCCGCTCTCCCTCGCTTGCCACACACTACGCTGAAGTCAACGAGAATGTGAGCGCCTATAGCCTCTCTGGTCATCGCCATCTTCCCGAAGTTGTGCAAGAGCTGGAACTGGCTGCGCATGCTGGTGGTCATCCTTTGCAGACCGCTCCGCGTATTACCTTCCTTCCGCATTTTATGCCGATGACACGCGGTATCCTGGTTACTAGCTATGCGGACTTGTTGCCCGATTCTTCCGGTCATATCCCGTCGGGTGCCGAGATTCGTGCTTTATATAATGAGTATTATGCTCATGAGCCATTTGTTCACGTTGTGGAGCAATCTCCGCAAACCAAGTGGAGCTATGGCAGCAATCATTGTTTTATTCATCCTTTTATTGATGAGCGTACCCAACGCTTGATTGTCATTTCTTGCCTGGATAATCTTATGAAGGGTGCCGCCGGTCAGGCGGTACAAAATGCAAATCTGCTCTATGGCTTGCCCGAAACTGCCGGTCTGTCAGCGCTCGGTTTGCACCCATAGATGTTTGATAACTTTTTCTCTTGCTAGATAACGAGCGAAGAGGATATGAGGAGCTTTATTAGAATGGCTATTGCTTTTTCGAGAACCCCGGATGGTGATATTATCAGTGATCATTTGCTTATCGCCCAGGTGATGAGTGAGGCTCTGCCTTACATTGAATTTCTAAAAGATAAAACGTTGGTGATTAAGCTGGGTGGTAGCACCCTTGAGCATCAGCGCGATGTTTTGCAAGATATTATCTGGTTGCATACGCTGGGGGCGCATCCTGTCCTGGTACATGGTGGTGGTCCTTATATCAATGAGTGGCTCACGAAACTGCAATTGCCTACCCGCTTTGAAAATGGTCTGCGCGTCACCGATGCTCCAACTCTGGAGGTGGTGCGTATGGTCCTGCTCGGCCAGGTGAATCAGGGCCTGGTCCTGATGGCCTCACAGATGGGTGGCAAGGCTATCGGTATGAGTGGCACCGATGGTGGCATGGTTCACGCCCATATCGCCGATGAGCGCCTCGGCTTTGTTGGCGAGATTGATACTGTAGATGCCACTGCCGTTCAGGCCTTAATCAATCTGGGGTATATTCCGATCATTGCTCCTCTCGGCGAAGGTCCAAATGGTACCTGCCTTAATATCAATGCCGACCTGGTTGCCTCTCACCTCGCCGGTGCTCTTGATGCGGAGAAGCTGATCTTCCTGAGTAATGTGGCCGGTATCTGCCGCAATGATGGGACCTTGATCTCTGAATTGACCGAGGTTGAGGCCCGTCAACTCATTCAGGATGGCGTCGTAAGCGGTGGCATGATCCCCAAAGTGGATGCCTGCCTGGAAGCTTTGACCTCTGTTCGCCGCGTTCACATCATCGATGGCCGCGAAGATCATGTCCTGCTCCGCGAACTCTTCACCGATGAAGGCGTCGGCACCATGATTGTCCGCGAACATTAACCCATCTCGCCGGGCAGAAGCAACCTCGCGAACATTAACCCATCTCGCCCGGCAGAGGCAGGTAGGGACACCATGTAGCGTGCTGTTGGGCAACCGCTATCTAACGGGAGGAGGCACGCGAAATGGTGTCCTCCTTCCTCGCCGAGCGCTCCTCTCGCCCGGCAGAGCAGCGGCGAAATGGTGTCCTCCTTCCTCGCCGAGCGCTCCTCTCGCCCGGCAGAGCAGCGGCGAAATGGTGTCCTCTCGTCTATTAATCTCTATCTATGCTTGTTGATCTCTGCCCGCATGTTCCTGCGTTTGACAAACCTGAAAAAATCGTGCGATACTAAAAACAATCTACCCTATCCAGATGGACCCTTTTACTACAGCAAAACAGCTTTGTCATCTCACCTCCCGCTTCTGGGAGGTACTTATTTTTCGAGCGAAGAGGATTATGCCACATAGTACTGCTACTACTGCCACTCACAACAATCTCGTAATTTTTGACCTTGATGGCGTGATTACCAGTGAGGATGCCTACTGGGATACCGCCGGTCTGGTCATTCATGAGCTTCTCTATAGTCCCCACTACTGGCATGTCGATCCTTCTCTCGCTCTCTATCTCCCACCCCAAACCGCCTCGGAGAGCCGCCGTATCAGTCGTGAGATCCTGCCTGAAACACTCATCCTTGATCTCAAAGCCCGCTCGGTCAATTCTAACTGGGATACCTGTTACGCTGGTTTCTCGCTTCACCTGATCGATCTCCTCTCTCAACTACCAGCCCGCGCCGCCTTGCTCCCTCTTCGCCCCTGGGATGCTGCCTGGATCGCCGCCTTTCGCCTGCAACTCGCTCAACTTCCTCTCCCCGCTCAGCCTGCCGCCGCGCTCTCTCGCCCTTTTGATACTCCCATCTTTCAAGGTTATTCCGGCCTTGCCCTTCTCGAACGCCTGAACGCCTACGCCAGCGAACGCCTTTCTCTCCCTATAGAGGACGTTTTTGCTCGCTATAGCCCTTCCTGGCATTTCTGCGAGAACCTTTTTCAGGAGTGGTACCTCGGCGAGACCTTCTATACACGCGAGTATGGTCATCCCCCATCCCAACTGCAAAAACCTGGCTGCATTCACTTTGAGCAACCTCTTCTTCCTCTGGACCTTCTCCGCTCGACGCTTGAAAACCTCTGCTCTCGCGGCTATACCCTGGGTGTTGCCACAGGCCGCCCCGGCGCAGAAGCTATCGCACCCCTTAAACAGTATGGCCTCTTCTCCTATTTCTCTGAAGATCACATCGTTACTCACGCTCAAGTGGCTGAGGCCGAATCTCTGTTGCGCGACCAGGGACAGGCTACTTCCCTGGTAAAGCCTCATCCCTATCAATTCTTACGCGCCGCCGATCCTGCCTATCAGCCCGGCCAACCCGCTCTCCCGCGTGGCAGCTTTATCGTGGTGGGTGATACGCCAAGCGATGTACGCGGCGGTCATTCTGCCGGTGCTCTTGTACTCGCGGTCCTGAGTGGGGCGCGTACACCCGCTTCCCGGACTCTTCTCGAACAGAGCCAGCCCGATTTTCTCTTGACCGATATGACCGAGGTCCCTGCCATTCTTGAGCGCATCGACGATCTCGCCACTATTCAACGTCTGCAATTCACTGAACGCGCCACCGCAGAACTACTGCTCCAACGCTGGTTTGCCCGCTTTATGTCCCTCTCAACCGATCAAGTTACCCTGACTCCTAAAGCGGTCTCGCTGAACTCTTTTAACGGGATCTATCGCGCAGATGGCAATGACTATTTTTTTAAGACGCATGTGGAGGAGCAGGGCGTTCTGGAAGAATACTATAACGCAACAATGCTCTACGAGTCTGGTTACAATATTGTTCGCCCTCTCCGCTCCTTACACGAGAAGGGCCAGCAAATGGTCATTTATCCCGTCATTCATTCTCCCGTTATGTTCGATCTGATGCGTGCCGTGGAGACTGGTCATACTGAACAGGCAAATCTCGCTATTCTAGTCGCCGCCGAATTGCGGGAATGCCAGCGCTTACTCACGATCTATGAGCGCACATTAGCACCGAGTACTGCCCAGGAGTACGCCCACGCTCCCATTCATCAGCTCTTCTGGCATCGTCTAACAGGCGAGCGCTACAAGCGTTTCTACGAGGGCAAACAGATCCCTCTTCCTGCTCCCGCACTGGATCAGCCCGCTGCCTCGCTCTCTTTCTCTGACCTGCTTGACTGTACCTGGACGATTAATGGCCGCGATCTTGCCATTAATGGCGAGTCTTACACGCTAGGCCGCTTACTCTCACGCGCTCAAGTCCTGCTTGATCCATCTCAACCTCTCTGGACTGTGATCGGTCATGGCGATGCCCACTTTGGCAATGTTTTTCTCGAAGATCAGCGGGAGTATTGCTACTTCGATCCTGCCTTCGCTGGCCGCCATTCTCCCCTCCTCGATATCGTCAAGCCGCTCTTCCATAATATTTTTGCTACCTGGATGTATTTCCCTCATGAGATCGCTCAGGACCTGCATCTCTCGCTTGTTCTTGGCGACCACCATATCTCTCTTGAACACGATTATCGCCTGACTCCGGTCCGTCAGGCTATTCTCGATGCAAAGTTGCATCACCTGTTGCCGCCATTGTTGGAACTCCTGCGCACTGCCGATGCTCTTCCCGCCTATTGGGATGATCTCATTCGTTCGGCCCTGCTCTGCTGTCCATTGCTGACGGTGAATCTCCTTGATTCAGCTCGTATGCCTGCTGCGATTACCTGGTTGGGACTTTCGTTCGCTCTGGAGATGGGCCATCTTTCTCTGATTGGAGGCTAACAGATGATTGCTATTATTGATTATGGCGCTGGTAATATTCATAGTATTGAGAAGGCTCTGGAGTTTGTCGGGGCCCAGGTTTGTGTGACGGATGATCCCGTTGTTCTCAAAAATGCTCAGGCTATCGTCTTGCCAGGCGTCGGCTCCGCTGGCTCCGCTATGGCTCGCTTGCATTCCTGCGCTCTCCCCGATGCTATCCGCGAGGCAACCTATCAGGGTAAACCCTTCCTCGGCATCTGTCTCGGTATGCAACTCCTTGCGGACCATCATGCCGAGGGTGAGGTTGGCGGTCTTAAGCTCTTCCGTGGTGCGGTCCTCCGTATCCCTCATGGCCCCAAAATTCCTCATATGGGCTGGAATCAGGTTCGTCCTGTCGCTGGTGAGGCCGATCTCCCTATCTTTGCTGGTATCCCCCAGGATGCTTATTTCTATTTCGCTCATTCGTATTATGTTGAACCTCAAGATCAGCGCGGCGTTGCTGCTCTGACGGACTATGGCTCTCCCTACTGTAGTGTGATCGCGACTGAGCAGGTGTGGGGTACTCAGTTTCATCCTGAGAAAAGCGGTGATGTTGGTCTGCAACTCCTCAAAAATTTTGTGAAGTGGGTGAACGCATGATTATTCTTCCTGCTATTGATATCAAAGATGGACGCTGTGTGCGCCTCTACCAGGGCGATTACGCGCAGATGACGACCTATGCCGACGATCCCGTCCAGGTGGCGCAACGTTTTCAATCTGCCGGTGCCACCTGGCTACACGTGGTAGACCTCGATGGTGCCACCCAGGGCTTTCCTGTGAATGCTGAGCTGATTGGTCGCATCTGTTCCTCTACCAGTCTCCATGTCGAGGTCGGCGGGGGCCTGCGTTCCCTTGCTCACATTGAGCAACATCCTCTCCCTGGGCGTTGCTCGTGTGATCCTCGGTACGGCTGCTCTCACTGATCGCCCCCTTTTACAGGAGGCGCTCTCTCGCTTCGGGGAGCGCATTGTCGTCGGCCTGGATGCCCGTGATGGTCTCGTCGCTGTCTCTGGCTGGCGTGAGACCTCGCGCGTCGAGGCGACTGCTCTGGCTACCGATCTCTCTGCTCTGGGTGTACAGCGCTTTATCTATACCGATATCGCTCGCGATGGTACGCTTATCGGCCCTAATCTCCCTGCCCTTCATGCGCTGCAACTGGCTACTGACCGCGCCTTGATTGCTTCGGGTGGCGTCAGTACTCTAGACGACCTGCTTGCCCTCTCCCAACTGGATGTCGAGGGCGCGATTGTCGGCAAGGCTCTTTATACTGGTAATGTTGATCTGGCCCAGGCCATTCGCGAGATTGAGAGGCAAAACTGATGCTGACGAAGCGGATTATTCCTTGTTTAGATGTGGCAAAGGGCCGTGTGGTAAAAGGCGTGAACTTTGTCAATTTGCGCGATGCTGGCGACCCGGTTGAACTGGCAAAGTTCTATAATACGGAAGGCGCTGATGAGGTCGTCTTTCTCGATATTACGGCCTCCTATGAGAATCGTGCGACGATGCTGGATGTTGTGCGTCGTACCGCTGAGCAGGTCTTTATTCCCGTTACTGTTGGCGGTGGTATTCGCTCTGTAGAAGATATCCGTGCCACACTTGGCGCTGGCGCAGATAAAACCTCGCTCAATACTGCCGCTGTTATGCATCCCGATCTCTTGCGTGCCGGAGCTGAGCAATTTGGCGCACAGTGTATCGTCCTCGCCATCGACGCCCGCTCCAATCCGCAAATGCCCAGTGGCTACGAGGTCTTCGTGCATGGTGGACGTACCCCCACCGGCAAAGATGTTCTGGAGTGGGCGCAGCTAGGTGTTGAACTCGGAGCCGGTGAAATTTTGCTCACCAGTATGGACCGAGATGGCACAAAACAGGGCTATGACCTGCCCCTTAATAAGCTCATCTCCGCCGCAGTCACCGTCCCCGTTATTGCCTCTGGCGGTGTCGGCACCCTCGAACATTTCTACGAAGGTGTCACCACAGGCGGAGCCGACGCCGTCCTGGCCGCTTCTATCTTTCACTTCGGCGAATTCCGCGTCTGTGACGTCAAACACTACTTACAGTCAAAAGGCGTCGTCATTCGCCCCTGCTAATCCCCTCTGCCGGACAAAATGTGCGTCTTTGGTCTGCGCGAAAGGATGGAGTTACGTGCGAAGCCTATCACTCACGCCTGAGCAGGTTCTGACCCTGCTTGCAGAAACGCCGCTACGCATCGCTGCGCTTACCGCCGATCTGGCACCAACTCAATTGCAGGCCATTACCAGCCACTATGAGTGGTCTGCAAACGATGTGCTAGCCCATCTTCGTGCCTGTGCTGACGTCTGGGGCAATTGTATGCTGGCGATGATTGCCGAGGACAGGCCGACGCTGCGGGCTGTCAATCCCCGCACCTGGATTAGAAAGACAGACTATCTCGAACTGGAATTCCGGTCCTCGCTGCGCTCCTTTGCCATGCAGCGTGCCGATCTTCTGGCAGTTCTGAAACCCTTGCCTCTTGAAGGTTGGTCACGTACGGCAATGGTGACGGGGGCGGGAAAAGTACTCGAACGGACTGTGCTCTTCTATGCGCAGTGGCTGGCTCGCCATGAATGGCAGCACGTCAAGCAAATCGAACGCATCATCAATGCTTATAAAAATGGCCTCTGAGCAGGTAATAGCTTTAATGTCTATCAATTTGACAGCTTAGCTTCTCACATATACCATAAACAGAAAGAAAAATCTTTTGTTGTTATAGGAAAAAATCATAGATGAGCAAAACCTTACCACCACCTCAAATAAAGCATCTCGTAACACAAGCCATAAGAAAAGTGCCGGAAGTCACCATTTACTTCTGGATCGTCAAATTGCTTACCACCGCGATGGGCGAGTCAGCCTCTGACTACCTGGTGACTCACATCAACCCCTATATCGCTGTAGCTCTTGGCGGCATCGGCCTTCTCGCCTCGCTCATTCTCCAGTTTTTCGTTCGCCGCTATATCCCCTGGGTCTACTGGCTAACCGTCATTATGGTTGCTATCTTTGGCACAATGGCTGCCGATGTCATTCATATTGTCCTGGGTATTCCCTATCTAATCTCTACCGCGTTCTTTTCCGCTACCCTGGTTGTGGTCTTCATCGTCTGGTATACCAGCGAGGGCACCCTCTCTATCCATAGTATCACCACGCGCCGCCGCGAACTGTTTTATTGGGCCACGATCGTGGTCACCTTTGCACTCGGCACCGCTGCCGGGGATATGACCGCCGCAACTCTCGGCCTGGGCTATCTCTCTTCTGGTATCCTATTTGCCGTCTTGTTTGCTATCCCTGGTCTGGCCTACTGGCTGCTTGGTCTCAACGAGATCGCCGCCTTCTGGTTTGCCTATATCATGACCCGCCCCCTGGGCGCATCGTTTGCCGACTGGTTCGGCAAGCCAGGTCTGGGTGGCCTTGACCTGGGTGACGCAAAAGTTGTTCTGGTCCTGACAATCTTAATAATTGTCTTCGTCGGTTATTTAACCGTTACCCCCCCCGCAGAGATCAGGTAGGGTCGACTGCGGTGCGAGAGGGTTCCTCGGCGAGAACGAACGTAGGGTCGACTGCGGTGCGAGAGGGTTCCTCGGCGAGAACGTAGAGTCGGCTAGCGATCTACGTTTCGGCGAGGCGTGGAAGGTTTCTCTGACGCCTCTGAGACCTCGCACAGAGGGGGCCGGTGATCTCGCACCGCCTCGCCGACGATCTCGCCGCGCAGAGAACGTAGGGTCGGCTGTTGATCTCTGACCGCCTCGCCGAGCGTGCTCTCCCCCCGCCGAGACGTAGGGTCGGCTGTTGATCTCTGCCGCCTCGCCGAGGATCCTTCTCGCCCCACAGACGATCGTAGGGTCGGCTGTTGATCTCTGACCGCCTCGCCGAGCGATGCTCTCGCCCCGTAGCTAGGGCGCGAAACGCGGTTCCGGCCAGCTAGCGCCATCTACCGGCCCCTCTGGATACGTCCGATCTGTCGTATGAGAGACGCAGATAGCCCTGGTTGATCGCCGCTCTCCTCGCTTGTGGCTGGTGTGCTGATCATCTGCTCTCGCAAGATTTCAACCTGGCTGATCATGGTTTGCTCCATCGTTGCTTGCTCAGCGGAACCTATCCAGCGCGTCATCGAGGAGAGGAAAAGCTCTTTTAAGTAGGCAAAGGAGAATCCGGCAGTCAGTTCACTTAGTTGAATGGCTCCCTCTTCCGGGATGCGCAGGGACGGTTTGAGCGTCTCGTTCCACAAGGTAATATAGGATAGCCGTTCGGGCTGCTCAGGAAGCTCGAAAGGATATTTCCTATCGAAACGGCTGGGACGATCCAGGATGGAAGGATCGAGCTTCTCTGGATGGTTTGTGGTGGCGAGCGTGACGATACCCGCGTTCGTGGCAAAACCATCTAATTCGTTCAGGAAAAAGGAGCGATTCTGTGCTGTCAGAAGCGAATCCAGGTCTTCAAGTACAAGCATACAGGGAGCAGATTTACGCGCACGCTCGAAGACGGCATGAATATTTTCCTCGTCGGTCCCATGCTCGGTACGGAAACTTTGCACGTAGAGACACGGAATCTTCAATGCATTGATGAGCGCCTTGACCGTATGGGTTTTGCCGTTTCCCGGAGGACCAACGAGAAGGATACCACGTTTCCAGGGGATGCCGTATTCCTCGTATGTCTGGCGCATCGCGAAAAATCGCTCCAGGTCTTCATGGATCTGCTGCTTGAGGTTTCCACGCAGGATCAGGTTATCGAAAGAGGCCCCTTGAATAGCTCGGAAGAGACGGGCATCCTTTTTCCAACATCCGCCAGAAAAGACGAGTACCTCGCCGCGCAGTTCCGCATTCCAACGACAGACCTCGGTAATAAAATCTTTTGCTACCTGCTGGCTCTCACAGAGAATCCAATAAGCATAGTTCACCCGCCCATAACCATCAGGCCAATGCATCACCAGAAGGTCCAACATCTTTCCCTGCCACGTTACCACAAACCAGACGTTTTTTGCGACATCGCTCATCTCCTGCTCGTCGGGATTGGCGGGGGGAAGTCCAGACATCATACTTACAGCACTCATATAACGCGCAATCTGCGGAGCTACCATCGCGTCGATCTCTCGTCCGTGCCAGCGCGTGCTAATCTGGTTATGCACAGAGGCTTGCATCTCCAGCGAGCAGTGCCCCGCCTTTGCATAGGTCTCGACATTAAAGAGCCCATCATTGCCTTCAACCAGGGCTTTCTCCGGAAATTTATCTGCCAGATATTGGCTTACGTGATATTCAATCGCGCTCGTAGGAAGAGCCAGAGCATCTCGAATAATTTGTTCTTTATTCATCGCATCTCCTGTATTGATCTACATAGGCCCAAACAAAGTATAATGCAAAGAGCACCAGAAAAAATCGGATCTTTGGACGATGCGCAAAAAGATAAAATATGCTTCGGTTGTATCCCTCTCCACGCCCACCCATCACCAATTTCTGTAATGCCCCCACACATATCCTCGCGCCCTCCATCTCATCCCGGCACACCCAGGACGATTTCCCAAAGAACCACAGGGCAAACATTGCATTCCTCCTATTTACATGCAATAATCGCTTTTATCAGCTATATTCAATCCTACAGATAGATACAAAAACGACGCTTTCCTATCTCAAAAGCGAATTCATATAGACAAATTTTTCAATAATAATTTACGATTTAGCAGGAAGGCAGGCTCTTTCTATGCAATTATGGCGCTATGGCCTGGCAATCGAACGCCTCGGTGGTCGCTATCGCCTGGAAGGTTCCCTCGGCAGCGGCGGCATGGCTGATGTCTGCCTCGCCTGGGACGAACAGACGCAGCGCGAAGTCGCCATCAAGGTCATCAAAGCCGACGAACTGGAGCAGCGCACCCTGAATCGCTTTCTCAAAGAGGCCGCCCAGGTTTCAAAGTGGCGTCACCCGCATATCCTCCGCTTCTACGGCGAGGCCCGTCTCGAACTGCTCGATCCCACGCGTGGTTCAGTTGTACCCTATATCGTCATGGAGTACGCTCAGGGCGGCGACCTCTACCACCGTCTCCACAAAGGCCAGCCCTATCCCCTCAGCGAGACGCTCGCGCTCTTCTCTCAGCTCTGTAGCGCCGTTGCCTACGCCCACGTCCACGGCCTGATTCATCGCGACCTCAAGCCCCAAAACGTCCTCTTTCGCCGTCTCGCCGATGGCTCAGAGCAGGCACTTCTCAGCGACTTCGGCCTCGCCGTGGAGGTCAGTGCGACGCACCATACCTTTGCGCGTGGTGGCACGCTCCCCTACATGGCCCCGGAGCAACTGGCTGGACAACCTGTCCCGGCTAGCGATATCTTCGCGCTCGGCGTCATCCTCTACCAGCTCTGCACAGGTCGTCTCCCCTTCCAGCGCACACTCCAGGACCTGCGCCGTAGCGCTCCCCTGCCGCTTCCACCTCTGCCCAGCACACTCAACCCCGAACTTCCTGCCAGCCTCGACGCCGTAATCCTCCAGGCCCTCGCCGACGAGCCGGAGCAGCGCTATACCAACGCCGACGAGTTCTGGGTTGCCCTCAAATATGTTGCCACCACCACCTATCGCACCGCCGATACCCCCCTCACCGCGTCAAACCCACCCTCAACGGCAAAGATCCCCCTTGCCCCCCCAAAACAGGTAGGGACCGGCTTGTCCCCGTCCGCCTCGCCGAGAGGGTTGTCCCCGTCCGCCTCGCCGTCCGCCTCTCTCGCACCCTCAAAACAGGTAGGGACCGGCTTGTCCCCGTCCTTCTCGCCGTCCGCCTCGCCGTCCGCCTCTCTCGCACCCCCAAAACAGGTAGGGACCGGCTTGTCCCCGTCCTTCTCGCCGTCCGCCTCGCTTGCCCCCACCTCGCAGCCGGAGCCCCAAAGCGATAGCTTCGACTCTACCCCTCTCCTCACCTCGATCACAGGAGCATACGCCAAAGCGCCGCGCCAGACGAGCGTCCATCCCGCCTCTTCCCTCTATTCGCGCCAGCAGACCCGCCCTATACCCTCCTCACTGCCAGGCAAGCGTCCGCGCTCCCGTGTCCCACTCCTCCTTATTCCGGCCCTGCTCATTCTCGTCCTCCCATTCTTGCTTCTCCTGAATGGACAGCTCAACGCGCTTATCATAAACACGCCCCTTGCCGTTCTCAGCTCCGATCCTACCATTACCATCACCCCCATGAGTCAGCTTGTCACCCATAACTATCTCCTCTCCCTCACGCACGCGCCCAGCGCCGCTGCCAACCAGCTCACCTCGCGCACCCTCACCGCCACAACCAGCAACTCCCAGACTGTTGCTACAACTGGCAAGGTGCAGATACCAGCTACGCAAGCAAAAGGGAAATTACTTCTTTTTAACGGATCTTTTGCCGCACCATTTACTGTTGGAGCTGGAACATCAGTAACTGGAAAAGATGGTGTAATTGTTATTATTGATGCTACTGTTACAATTCCTGCGGCAGATTCTAATAAGATTCTTGCGGGAGAGGCATCGGTACCTGCTCATGCTGGTAATCCTGGTGCAAAAGGCAATATTGCAGCTTTAGATATCAATGGAGCGTGTTGTACCAATAATGGTATCGCTGCAAAAAATACTGATGCTTTCACAGGTGGACAGGACGCGCAAAATTATCACTATCCGACACAGGACGATATCAATTCGGTTGCCAACACTGCACAGACGAACCTGGAGCAGAGCGCCCGTCAGCAACTTCAGAGCCAGCTTGCACCGAATGAGCAGCTTGCTGGTAGAGCCTCTTGCCAGCTCAAGACCACCACTGACCATCCTGTCGGGCAGCAGGGCATGGATGTACCCCAGGTGACGGTGATGGTAACCGATACCTGCCAGGCCGAGGCTTATCCTCTTGCCCAGCTCCAGCCCCAGATCACCACGCAGCTCCAGGCCCAGGCCAGCAGCCAGCTCGGTGCTGGATATGTCCAGGTCGGTCAGATCCATCTGACGACAGCGGTCCAGCCTGCCCAATCTCCCAACACCCTCCCCATGCTTGCAGTCCTGGCCTCCGGGCAGTGGAGATACACCTTTGGGGCTACTCAGGTGCACGAAATGCTACTCTCAATCGTTAGTAAAAATAGAGCCCAAACAAGCGTACTGCTGAAACAGATGCGTGGTGTGGCTAACGTGAGTATTAAGGGAGGAGGAGATTCGCTGCCACCACAGATTGAACATATTCATATTATTTTCAATGCTAGCTAATGCTTATAAATTTTTCGTTCATTTCTTATAGTTATCTAATTTGGTGTGATCTGCTCTTTTCGTCTTGGCCTTCTTAGTGTAAAATGACACCATACGCGAAAATACGACTTTTCACATTAGGGATGAGAGGGTTGCGTCCAATGAGACAGGGAAACGGCACAGATCTTCTGGGAGCCAACGATCCCCGCGCCGCGAGTATCGGGATTATCTATGTGGCCCCGGCTGATGACAGGACCAGTGTGCTCGCCGCTATCCTGACGCAGGAGAAACTAGGTCGTAAACAGGTAGCGGTAGTTTTGCCTAATCCGAATAAGGCGTTCCAACGCCCGGTGGATTTTGATGATTTGAAGGCGGTGCGCCGTAAACTTCAGGTGAATGTGATCTTTATCGCGACGCCTGGCCCCGGCCCCGCCGAGTTTGCTCGCCAACGACGTTTTCCCGTCTATTCGTCGCTGGAAAATTATGCTGAGGCGCTTCGTGAGCAGGATAGTGGCCTGCTCCCCGCCGATGCCGGGAACAATGAGAAAAAGGGTTTCTGGCCTTTTAGCCGTCAAAAAAATAGTGCCTCTTCCGCTCCTGGGGGAGCCGATCTCCTTGAGGATGAGGAGGAGGATGAAGATCTGTACGATGAAGAGCCGCCTGCCCAGCAGAATCTGGGTGCCATGCCGCCTCAGCGCCGCCGCCATGCCCAGCCGGATGATGCCGAGCTTCTGGATGATCCAGAAGAGGATAGGCATAGCGGACCGGGAATGGCGGCAGGTGCAATTGGTGGAGCGGCTGCTGGATTTGCCCTTGCAGATCTGGCAAGTAATCCGCGCCGCTCTGAGCCACCCCAGAATATGCAGGCTCCCGTTCAATCTGGGGCTACGCAGGTTCCATCTCAAGGTCCCGTTCAAGGTGGGGCCATGCAGCCTATCAATCTCGATGAGGACGAGGAGGCTCTGCCTCCAATCGCACCTGCCGCCAGTGCTATTCCCATGCGCACCGGGACCAGCGTGCCGGGACCAGCTTCTATGCCGCCTGCCAGCCGGCCAGGATCGCCAGTCTCTCCTGATGATGAGATTGTCGAAGAATCTCCTGCCTCAGGGGCTGGTGCTGCTGCTCTGGGAGCTGGAGCCGTTGCCGGTCCGGCCATTATCGATCTGAGCCAGCGCAAAGGGCCGCGTACCACCGCTCAATTGCCGCCCAGACCAGCAGATCAGCCAGCAGCCCCGCCGCGCACACCTCGTCGCAGTGGTGCTATCGCCGGTGCGGCGATGGCAGGTGGGGGGGCGGCCCTGGGAGCAGCGGCCTTCGCAGGTTCCGGCCAGCCCGCCCCCGCATCTTCGGTTATGCGTCCGCCATCGGAGAAGCCGCCGTATACAAAGCCGGGTGGAGGAGGCGCTGGAGGGGGTGGTAGTGCTCCAAATCGCCCACGGCGTTCGCCTGTGCTCTTGTTTCTGCTCCTATTGTTGCTCACGGCTCTGCTTGTCTGTGGCAGTCTTGCCTATCTTGACCATCCCCTGCTTTCCAGCGTCCTGGGCTCGTCTGTGAAGCTGCCAGGGGTAGCAGATCCGGTCACGGTGAGCATTATGCCAGCCAGCCAGGTTGTCTCGAACAGTTATGTCATCACCGGAGTCTCTGGCACGCCCGACCCGAAACAGCAGACCATCAAGGCTCGCTCCCTCACTGGTACTGCCCAATCGCAAACGCTAACCGCTACCGCTTCGGGACATAACCAGACCGTCGGGAGTGCTGCGACTGGAACTTTGACGTTTTTTAATCTTAACACAATTGCGTACGACTATTACAGCACATACGAAGCTTCACTGTTGGTAATGGATGTTACGTGTGGAATAATACATCTGTTACTATTCCAGCAGGTAATCGCCCCTGCTCGTCGGTTCAAAAGATGTTGCTGCTACTGTGCTCTCTGTTGGTATCAGCACGGAAATATTCCCGCTGGTTCTATTAATCAGTCTTGTTGTGCTGCTGGTGTTGCTGTGAAAAACAACGGCACTTTTAGTGGCGGGGTAGATCCTGCGAATTACAATTTCCTCACTCAGGATGATGTCAACGCCGTTGCTACGCAAGCAGTGCAGAATCAGTTGGCGCAGCAAGCCAACACGCAGCTGAAAGGGAAACTTGCCAGCGGGGAGCAGCTTGCCGAATCGCCTCAATGCCAGACCAGTGTCTCCAGTGATTCTCCTATTGGCGATCATCATCAGGACGTTGAGAGTAGTGGCGTCACGGTCTCTGCCACCTGCAATAGCGTTGCCTACGACGATCAGGGGATGCGTACGCTGGTGACCCAATTGCTGACCCAAAAGGCCCAGATTTCCCCTGGAACTGGTTATATCTTACAGAATAATCGTATTATTATTGACCCCAAAGTTCAGAGCGTCGATCCGGTCAGCTTGAATGTGACGGCCAAAGGGCAATGGGTCTATCAATTCGGAGACCAGCAGAAGAACGAGCTGTTTGCCCTCGCCAAAGGTAAATCGCTCAGCGCGGCCACAACGGCCCTGCTCGGCGCAAAGGGGGTCTCCAATGCGACTATTCAGTTCAGCGGCACCACCCTGCCGACTGATATCAGTCAATACAACTTTGTCTTTGAAACTCCCCCCGCTCTGCCTGCCGGGGGGAATGGTGGTGGTGGTGCAGGCGTCTCTCCTACGGTCACAACCAACGGAACACCGGTTGCCGGCCCAGGAACGCCTACATCAGGAATCGGAAGAGGCTAAAACAGTCTATAGGGTAGGGACGGCTGTTAATCTCTGTCCGTGTTGGCCGAGGGAAAACGTGGGTAGGGACGGCTGTTAATCTCTGTCCGTGTTCGAGACGCGAGGGAAAACGTGGGTAGGGACGGCTGTTAATCTCTGTCCGTGTTGGCCGAGGGAAAACGTGGGTAGGGACGGCTGTTGATCTCTGTCCGGGAATTGTTAATCTGTCCGGTCTGTCTGGTCCAGGTTGTGGGGCAAAGCAGGAAAGGAAAAAACACCCAATGCTGTCTCTAGAGGGCAAGCAGTTAGGTAATTATGATATCATTCGCCGCATTCGTGTCGGTGGGATGGGCGCGGTCTACGAAGGCCGCCAACGGACGGCTTTTGATCGCCGTGTCGCAATTAAGGTGATTCTCGGCAATTTTGCCAATGATCGCGAGATGCGCCGCCGCTTCGCACGCGAGGCGCGTACAATTGCACGCCTGCATCATCCGCACATTCTCCAACTCATCGAATTCGGCGATGAGCACGGCATCCTTTATCTCGTGATGCCCTATATCGATGGTGGTACCCTGACCAGCTATCTGCATCGTAGCCTCCCCGACCTCGCTGAGGTTGCGGCTGTCTATGAGCAGATTCTGGATGCCGTTGAGTATGCGCACGAGGAAGGGCTGATTCATCGTGATATCAAATCGTCCAATGTGCTTCTAGAGCAGCGCCGTAATGCCGCGCCCTATGCCTATCTTGCCGATTTCGGCCTGGTCCGTGCGATCCGCCAGGCTGAGCCGGACCAGGTTGGCAAACCGATCCCGCTCGACCAGGTCCCCGGTACACCCCATTATATGGCTCCTGAGCAGACGCGGGGTATCGTCACGTCCCTGACCGATATCTATGCCCTCGGTGTTCTGCTCTACCAGATGCTCACCGGTGAGCTTCCTTATAATGACGACGACGAGATACGCGTTATTCAGATGCATCTCTCCTCGCCGATTCCCGCAGCGAGCGCACGCGATGTTTCAATCCCTCGCGAGTTAGATGAGGTCGTGCGCAAAGCCATGTCCAAACGTCCCGAAGGCCGCTATCAGACCGTTGCCGAGCTGCGTCAGGCGTTTCTTGTGGCTCTCCACGGCCCGAATGCCGGTCTCTCTGAGGAGGAGAATCTCTCCGACTCCGGCGAAATTCTCTCTCAGCCACTCAAGCCCCGTTCTGCTACTATTCCCCTGGGCCGCTCTGATCTGCCAGAGCCAGTAATTCTCCCTCAGCAACGTGCCGAGCCGATTGCACCTCCCCAGGAGGGTCCCCGGCAAGCAGCCCAGCGCCATGATGCCGACGCCGCCCGCCCTGTTGCCTATCGCCCGGCCCGTGTTCAAGCTCCGCGTACCACTGACGCTGTTCGCCCGCGTCCGCGCATCACTGAAGAGCCTCTCAGCCGTGCCTTGCCGCCTCAACGTCGGCCCAATAGACATATTCTGGCCGCCAGTATCGCGGTTCCTTTGCTATTTCTTGTGCTTCTGCTGATGCCACGCGTGCTCGGCTTCAGCCTCTTTCCTGTAGGCTTTCCCCTCTTTGGGGCTTCGCCCGTCGCCACAATCTATATCACAGCCCAGGACAACGAGGTGAAAGGGAGTTACATTCTCACCGCCTCGCCTAAAATCACTCAGCCCGATCTTGCCGCCCAGGCCGTCCCTGCTCATCTGCTTCAGACAAATGTGAGCGGGAGCAACAGCGTGGCTACCAGCGGTGGTAGTACCGTTACTGCCCAGCGGGCGCAAGGTATTGTCACATTCAGCAATAACACGCATGATCCCATCTCTTTATCTGCGGTCACCCTTACCACTGCTTCTGGCATACACTTCCAGGTTGCCAATGTAACCATCCCGCCTCGCCAAAAAGGCCAGGATGGCAGTGCCGATGCTATCGCACAGGCTATTGACCCAGGGGCCGCGGGCAATATTCCGGCTCACTCCCTGGATGGACCCTGTTGTAACAATGGCGTGTCGGTAAGCAATAATGCAGACTTTAGTGGGGGTGTGGATGGCAACGTGACGCACAGTGTTGCCCAGGCCGACCTGGATAATGTTCAGAGCAGGCTCGTTCCCGGACTGGAACAGAAAGCCATGCAACAACTTCAGAAGCAGCTCGGTCCCGACGACGCCTTTGCAGGCAAACCCAGCTATAAAATCACTGTCGCTTCAAACGTCCCTGTCGGCGGACAGGCTGATACCGTCCAGGTCAGTATCAATGTCAGCGCCAGCGATACCAGCTACACCCGCGCCGTAATTACGCAGGCCGCCTCAGAACTTTTAAACCGTCAGGCGCAGCAGACCCTGGGCAAACAATATCAGCAACTTACCGGCTCGCTAGTCGTCAGCTCACCCACCGTCCAGCAGAGCCAGAGTGGCAACATCTACATCAACGTCAGCGCCAAAGCCGACTGGTTCTACACCATTAGCGACGACGAAACCAGCAAATGGCCCACCTCCATCAAAGGTTCCAGCACCGCCGCCGCCCTCGCCTATCTCAACGGCCAGCCCGGCGTTCACGGCGTCGAAATCCACCTCCCCTTCGGCACCGACACCCTCCCCACCAGCACCGACAACATCAAAATCCGCATCATCAGCCCCTAACCCCCCTCTCTCGCCGGCCCTCGCTCTCTCGCCGGCCCTCGCTCTCTCGCCGGCCCTCGCTCTCTCGCCGGCCCTCGCTCTCTCGCCGGCCCTCGCTCTCTCGCCGGCCCTCGCTCTCTCGCCGGCCCTCGCTCTCTCGCCGGCCCTCGCTCTCTCGCCGGCCCTCGCTCTCTCGCCGGCCCTCGCTCTCTCGCCGGCCCTCGCTCTCTCGCCGGCCCTCGCTCTCTCGCCGGCCCTCGCTCTCTCGCCGGCCCTCGCTCTCTCGCCGGCCCTCGCTCTCTCGCCGGCCCTCGCTCTCTCGCCGGTCCTCGCTCTCTCGCCGGCTCTCGCTCTCTCGTAGGGCAGAGCGGCTTGGCCGTCTCCTCTCGCCGGCGACCCCTTCCCTCCGACCATCTCTCTCTCGTAGGGCAGAGCGGCTTGGCCGTCTCCTCTCGCCGGCGACCCCCTCCCTCCGACCATCGCTCTCTCGTAGGGCAGAGCGGCTTGGCCGTCTCCTCTCGCCGGCGACCCCCTCTCGCCGACGACCTCCTCCCTCCGACTGCCTCCACCTCGTAAGATAAATCGTCCTGCCCATCTCTGACCCCATCATTCTCTCAACTTGTATACTCTTGCCCATTCTTTAATGCATGTTTTAATCTGTTTTCTAATATATATTTTCGTGTATCTGCTAAATCCTTTTCATTGCGAACAATCCTTTCCCAATATCTCACCTGCCATAGCGTCTCAACTGGCCCACTCTCACTTTTTCTTTTCTCCTGAGCATATGCTTTATAGACAAGAGACTTGTAGGCCCCAACAACCGAACTCAAATTTGGCTTCATTGTCTCATTTGGTCTTAACCAGATAATACAATGCATATGATCGGGCAATATAGCGTACACATCCAATTGAATTGTCGGAAATCGCAGAGGAAGACTCTTCCAGGTCTCCTCTGCAAACTGATAATAAAGCGGTTCATCAAAAAATTTGCCATGATTACGCGTACAGATAGTAACATGGTATGCCCCTGGTGAAGAATAATCAAAATCAGGCAACCTCAATGTTTTTCGATGATGAATAAGTGGATCATACGGCATACATTTATCCCTTTCTCCCTCCACTATATTTAATCCTTACATATGAGATATACCTGTCTTTTACTAAAAAGCGGAAATATTCAGATAGCGAATTTTGCTTATCTAATACATCTGATAATCTATAGCCAGCAGATGGCTCAAAAAAATGGTGTGCGTGAAACTATTACTCTGTCAATCTTCATTTTAGGATGGATACTATCCGGCAAGAGGGAGGTGGGGAGCAGGAACGGCAAGCCGATCTGCCCTACGAACATTTTACTCTCAACCAATCATCGGGCATGAAATGCTCTCCGAGAGGAGACGGGCAAGCCGATCTGCCCTACGAGCATTTCACTCTTCTACCAATCATCGGGCAAGAGGATCGCTCGGCGAGAGGAGACGGGCAAGCCGATCTGCCCTACGAGCATTTCACTCTTCTACCAATCATGGGCAAGAGGGAGGTAGGGGAGCCGGAGACAGGCAAGCCGATCTGCCCTACGAGCATTTCACTCTCTACAATCGAAGCTTGACAGAGTACTAAGTACATTAAACGTGAAGATTTAAAGCTCATCTGTTTTGACTATATATGGCATTGAGCCATTGGAAAGGATACTACAGTCCCGATCCTTCCATAATCCAGGATGTTACGGTTTTTCGCCGGGAGAAACACTTTTTCCTTGCAACAGATCGTAGAGTGCTTGTTCCAGCCGGGGATACGCGAACTGGAAGTTTGCCTCCAGCAAACGTTGGGGTAGCAGGTGCTGGCTGTCCAACACTACCGTTGACAACTCCCCTAACAACGCTCGTAGCACAACAGTTGGCAGTGGGAACACAGCGGGCCGTTTCAAAACATGCCGCACCGCGCGAAGTAGCTCCCGATTCGTCACGGCTTCCGGTGCACACAGATTGAAAGGGCCAGAGAGCATTCGCTGTTCCAGGAGGAACTGGATGGCTCTGGCGACATCCACATTATGAATCCAGGGAATCCATTGCTGTCCGTCGCCCAACTGGCTCCCCAGGAGTTGGGCAAAGCGTAAAAGCGGAGGAAAGGCACCAGCGTTTGTAGCAAGAACGAGACCGGTGCGCACAAGACAACGCCTGGTCTGGGCCTGGGTGGTGGATGCTTCCCACTCCTGGCATACCCTTGCTCGGAAGCCTTGACCAGGGAGGCTGGCTTCTGTAAGCAGTTCCTGCCCTCGATTCCCATAGTATCCCGATGCCGAAGCTTGCACCAGCACTTTCGGTGGCCCATAGCGTTCTATTGCCTGCATCACCGCCTGCCCGGCGTGCAAACGGCTCTCCAGGATACGTGCTCGATACGCCCGCGTCCAGCGCCAATGTGCTGGAGTTGCGCCTGCCAGATTGACGATGGCACTCTCGCTCGTAATCAACTCTCCCCATCCCTGGGCAGATTTCGCATCCCAACCGATGGTCTGGATGTTCGTCAGCCTCTGTTGGGAAAACATCTGAGCCGCCTGTGCAGGATGGCGGCTCAGGACAATAATCTCATATCCCTGGGAGGCCAGGAGTTCAGCGAGCGAGTGTCCAATGAGTCCGGTGCCGCCGGTAATGATCACGCGCATTCCTCACCTCCCCTGCTGCCCTGTCCTACTCTGAGCCGCCAGCCAAGCAATCCACAGAATCCAAAGACCAATGCATTCTCCAGCCCATGTATCAGAATCATCTGGGGGATAGTGATAATCCATGCTCCTGTTGCCTCTCCCAGAGCATATGCTCCGGCAAACAACATGGTGAAGAAGACAGCAGTATACGACAAAACCAGGAGCACTTGCGCGAACAGGGAAGTGGTCGTAGGCACAACGAAACGCAGACCCAGCAACGCTATCAGGATCAGGCTCATGGCTAAAAGTTCAGCCGGAGCAGTATCCAGGTGCAACCTGGCAACCTGGGCAATGGTCAGCCCTGCGGCCACCAGGATGGGATTGACCAGGATGCCAAGAGCTGCAATTCGATAGACTGTCCAGGGAATCCCTCCGGTGAGTTGTCTGGATGCTTTGGCCGGTGAGCCCTGTGATGATCAGTGCGGCCAGGGAAATAAAGTGAAAATGGACAGCCGTGAGCAGATCGGTGTGCACGCCGAAACCGAGTGGCTGGAGACCCAAACGAGCCAGCACCATCCACACGCTACCAATTGGTAGATAGAGCAGCGCCCCTGCCAGACAGATATCGGCGAGCGATCTGCCGGGTGCCTGGAAAAGCCGGACCAGACCGATGAGTGCGAGCAGCCCGGTAAACAGGAACCAGACAGCAGCAAGAGTAGCAGCGAGCAGCCCTGTGCTGAGGAGAAAAGAAGCTCCCCCAAGAAGTGCAACAAAGGGTTGCAGAAATAGAACCAGTGAAGAAAGCTGATGCAACAAACGATTCGCCTGGGGGAGCGACACGAGTGGGACGGCTAACGGAGTAATGACGAAAAGTGCCAGCAAGAGTAATATCTCCAGATCACTGAGCACAATCCAACCGAGCATACTGGCAAGCGCAATCAATATCCAGGCGGTTCCGCCAAGCCCGATACTGATGCGGTTCCATCTGGTTAGATCAAGTGTTTTAAAAGGCATAGCTAGCTCCATCTCTATGTATAATCAAAAGTACCACGCTCTCGCAGGGGAAGCCCCGCTTGTCAGTGGGCATCCTAAAAGTGAACATTGTTCACTTGCTATTACTGTACCAGATGCGCTATGCTGAAATCAAGAGTGCTCCTGACCATGTTTGTGAGTACCTTCGTTTGTGGGAGAAAATTATGGAATCTTCTGAGAAAGGTAAACTCACCCAGAAAGCGGTCTTGACGCGGCAGCGCATCATTGATACTGCCTTGCACCTGTTTGCTACGAAAGGCTATGATCAGACAACTATGCGAGATATCGCGGCAGTCGCAGGGTGTTCGCTGGGACTCACCTATCGCTACTTTGCCAGCAAAGAGGATCTGGTCCTGGAGTTCTATCGTTGGTTGGTCGTCCAATTAGAGGAACTGGTCCTTTTGCTCCCCGCTGCATCCATAGCTGACCGTTTTCACCATCTCATGCGTGAGTTGTTAGTAGTGATGGCACCGCATCGGTTGACCCTGGTAGCCTTATCTGGAGCTGCCTTAAATCCACTCTCGCGTGCCGGAGTTTTTGGCGTCGAGGGGGCAGAGGTTCGTCGCCGAGCGCGCGCAAGCTATCTTATTCTGGTCTCCGGAGCCAGGGATGCCCCTCGCGCTTCGCAAGTGGACGACCTGGCCACACTGCTCTATGGGTTGCAACTGGCTCTGGTGCTGTTCTGGTTACAAGATCTCAGCACCGAGACACACCAGATTGAGGAACTCTTGCGGTTCGTTCATGAATTGTTGGGGCGTCTTCAACCACTCTTACGGCTTCCCTGGGTAGCTCAACTTGTTGCCCGGTTCGTTCGGATCGTTGGGCCGCTGCTTGGGCAGGGGGAGCAGCCAGCACCACCAATTTGAAGGGGATGGAGAGGATGAGCATTGATGCTCTTCCTCTCTCTCTCGTCGCCTGCGCTCCCGAATTCATTTTTCCATCTGTAGTTCGCGCCTACACTTCTTCGTTCTCAACTCCCAGACGATTTGTTGCGCTGATCGCGGAAGATACAAGTGTTGCCAACCCCATCTCTTAAGCCAGAGTAGATGCCTGCTGCATATAGAACTGCGCATTGGCCGTGTCACCTTTCTTGAGGTAGATATCTCTGAGCATGAGGTGATCTAATGGCTGGTAGGGTCTGAAGCCGCCTGCTTCGCGGAAGGAGAGCGCGAGCCTGGCATGGATGAGCGCCTGATCCAGGTCTCCTTTGAATAAGGCATCGATAGTCAGGTGACGATTGGGTTCGGCCTGTTCCAGCATGTGCCCATACTGCTCGGCAACCTGGATAGCCCTTGTAAAGTGTTCCCGCGCCAGATCATTCTGCTGCCAGAACTGATAGACCAGGCCGATGCAAAAGTGTGATTCGCTGATCCCTCGCGTATCGTGCAACGTCTTCCTGAAGTTCCAAGGCCTGTTGCTGATAGGCGAGAGCTTCCTCGTATTTCCCCTGACCTTGCGTGCCGAACGGCAAGGCGCCACTCTTCACTATGGCTATTGTAGTTGCATTGCAGTGAGCCTGTCCGAGCAAACTCAAAGCGACGCTCGATGCCCTGCTGCATCCTCAGCCGCTTCAGCGATCTGTTTTGCCTGGAGGATGGTCGAAAACATGAAGATCTGTGTCGCCTCTATTAATAAGGTGATCGACAGTGAGAACCTTTCCATACAGAAGCAAGAGCTTGAGGCGATCTTTTGAGCTACCTCGCCTCGCTTCTATCAGCTGCAGAGACATACCAAGCAAGTGAAGGGCGTCTCCTAACCTGCCGAGAAAAAAGTACGAGCGGCAATCTCACAGAAGGCATCGATGGCTGTTGTGTAGGATCGGTAAATTCGTTGTTAGTAGGTACTGATGAGTGCATGTCGTTCTCCTTTCAGGAAGCGCGTGCAAAATTGTCTGTCAGTTGCTTGTCTCTGCAACCGTCGTCTATAATACTAGTGTTCGTTGGCTTAACAATCAATGAGCAATCACGTGCTCTTGTTGATTATTGAACATGAGAGAGAAATTGTTGAGAAATGAGGGTCAGGAGTAAGCAGGATTTATGGCGACCGAGAAGAGACGTGAAGATCGGCGTATCCAGCGAACGCGCCAGGTGTTACAGCAAGCATTCGTTGAGGTGGTGCGAGAAAAGGGCGAGGCCCTGAGAGTCTGCGGGAGATAGAAAAGTGCTTTACGGCAACGAGCATCCAGGATATCACCGAACGGGCCAATGTCAATCGCGGAACCTTTTATCTCCACTTTACAGATAAATATATGCTGGCAGATGCTGTCTGTCCGCGAGCAATTTCATCGCAGCTGGCAAGCGTCCTCCCTCCCGAATGTCGCTGGAATAGAAAAACTTTGCGCGTGCTGGTTCAGACGATATTGGACCTCTTTGAGGGGAAATATCACCACCAACATCAACAGTCCCTCAGATTGTTGCTCCATTAGTTGAACAGGCCTTTCATGAGGAATTGAATGTTCTGCTCCTGACGTGGCTCAAGGCAGGCAAAGGATAAAGAGAGACGAAAGTGCGAGTCCAATGGAAACGATTGCCAGCATCGTGGGCTGGGCGATCTTCGGGACCGCGATCCAGTGGAGTCAGGAGGAGACGACGGTGCCGTCAGAACAGATGGTGAATAGTATCTCGCAAGTGATTATGGAGGGAGTGGCGCGTCTTGCCCCTGATGCCTTACCAGAGGAGTAACCTGCCTGCACGTCTCAAGGCACTGTAGAACATCCTTGACACCATTGCTCATCGAGATTACAATAGATGCATGATCACTGATCCTTTGCAGGCTGCTGTTGAATGGCTGATCGTCAGCTTCTCACATGGCACGACTTCACAGGAGATCAGAGCTTATCTGGCTCCACGGCTCACCTCACAGGGGAATATTGCAGCCTATTTAAGACAAACCCTCGCTTTGCCGCTTTCCGCTCGACGACACCCATCATCGAAGCGTTTGAGCGGCGTGGATCATTCGAGGCCCTTGTCCTGCTGCGAACAGGTTCCCAGCAGTGGGAACTCGATGTTGCCTTAGAGACCGTCCCTCCCTATTTAATTCGTCGCTTCGTCCTTCGCCTCATTCCATCAGATGGATATCAGTGGAATGCCATTGCATCTCAGGTGCGCTCACGCGATCACTTTGAGTCTTCTCTGCCCAAAGAGGTGGCCATCCGTATTCACCAGCGGCTCATCGAGGTCGCCAATACAAGCCACTTGGTTGCGTTGGCTGTTGCCATTGCAACACAAGGGGCAATGGTTCACCAGGAATATCTGGGAGTGGCTGATCTGGACTCTTTGCATCCCATTGACGCCGACTCCGTGTTTCGCGTCGGTTCAGTGACCAAGATAGTCACGGCACTTGGGGTCCTGCGTCTGGCCCAGATGGGCAAACTGGATCTCGACACCTCAGCCCAAAACTATTTACGAACGCTCGAGCTGCTCCCAGCTTCTCCTGATGACGTTCCTCCCAGTGTGGCCCAGTTGTTGCTCCATTGCGCAGGGCTGCCCAGAGACCTCATCAACGTCCATCATGCAACGCTCCTCCAAGGTACACGCTTGAGTCACGTTTCCCCGCAGATCGTCCTGACGGGACCGCCAGGAGGCCGACCAGTGTATTCCAATGTAGGCTATGAGATCCTTGGGACACTGATTGAAGACACTGGCGAGGAACCCTATGGGGCGTTCCTCTCACGCGAAATTCTCGACCGCTACCACCTGGCCGCATCCAGACTTCAGGACATAGGCACCCCTCTTCCAACCAGTGTGGTTGGGTATGGAGTGGGAGGGGACCGTCTCGCTTCGAGCGCCGCGCACGTCTCGGCCTACCCCGCATCTGGTGGCATGACCAGTACCCTTGCCGATCTCGTCACGCTTGCTCTTACCATCTCAGAGGGAACTGATCCTCTGGTGCAAGCGGCACTGATGCGAACCGTGCCAGCAGGCTCAAAGATCCGCTTTGCACCTGGTTTTGCTCTCGTGGATCGATCGCAAGGAATGGTCGCATGGCGAACAGGAGCGGTCGAAGGCTTCACCGCAGAATTGCATGCGGTCATTGGTCGCTCAACTGCCGTCGTTCTCCTTGCGAGCAAATCTCCTCCAGAGAAGTTTGGAGAACTTGGCCCAGAATTGCTTGCTCACCTCTGATTGGCACCAGGAGGGATAGCCGGATTTTCCCACGGGATGCGCAACGAGATAGGCTCTCAAACGAAATGACCCTCTACCTTCTTTCGCACTGTTGTGTTTTCTCTAAGAAAGTGCTTTTCCCACTCAGTCTACATGAAGGAGCATTTTCGGAAATATTGTGAGGATGAAGCTCTTCGATGGCCTCATATGCTAGGCTTATTAGCGTATGACCCATTGCCAGCAGAGGTGCGAGCAAAGCAGCTAAATATTCCTATTTGGGGGCAAGAGGAGATCTTGAAATATGGGAAAGATTTGTATGAGATGTTGCTTGTCAAGGAAGAGAAATCTAGTTGGTCAGGAAGTGTACTTGTCTTGCCGGGAGGAAAGCATCTCCTATGTCTGCATTCAAAGGTGGAAAGCAGGTACAAATCCTTCAGGAGCCGTGTGCTGCCACTTTATAATGAAAGTAAAACCGAAAGACAACAGGAGATTTTTGGTGGTCTCTGTAGACAATCGGCAGGAATTTGAGTGTGGAGTAGACACCTGTGGATAGCAATGGATGAATGATGCCGGTGAAGAGATTCGAACCCTTAACCCTTGCGGGACTTGTTTTTGAGACAAGCGCGTATACCGTTCCGCCACACCGGCTTACTACTGCTCGTTTATGATAACGCATCAGTAGTGAGAAGTCAAGTAGCTTTTCAAGGCTTTTTTCGCCTTTTATGCAGTTGTTAGGAAATTGCTGATGCTGGCTCGCTTTCTAACCAGCCAAATTCGCCGATGCCTCTGAATTTTTGATAGCGCTGTTCGAGCAACTCTTCAGGTGAGAGACGCTTGAGCTCTTCCAGATTTTTCAAGAGGACCGTTTTCAGTGCCTCCGCCGCTGCACGATGGTCTTTATGGGCACCACCTGGCGGCTCTGGAATAAGCTCGTCGGCAATGTTAAATTCTAGCGCGTCCCGTGCGCGGATACGTTGCCCTTCAGCCACCAGCGATGCGTGCGCTGAACCAAACTTCAAAATGTCTGCCGCAGATTCAGGCGCAGCAACCGTGTAATAGGTATGCTCTAACATCAGGATACGGTTTGCAATACTGATTCCCAACGCACCACCACTACAGCCCTCGCCGGTTACTACCGCGATAACTGGCACGCGTAGCCCGAACATCAGGTAGAGACTCGATGCAATCGCTTCTGACTGCCCTCGCTCCTCGTCTGGCAGGGCCACCGACGCTCCCGGCGAATCGATCAGCGTGACGATGGGAAAACCGAACTTTTCGGCGTGGCGCATCAGCCGTTGTGCCTTACGATACCCTTCCGGATGGGCCATGCCCAGGTTGCGATACTGCATATCCTTCATATCGCGACCCTTCTGATGACAGACAAACATCACCGTCTGACCCTCAAAGGTCGCAGGCCCGGCTACGATGGCGTGATCGTCCCCATAGGTGCGGTCCCCATGCAATTCAAAGAAATCGTCACAGATCAATTTCAGATAATCCAGCGTATAGGGCCGATTTTTGTGCCGTGCTACCAGAACCGTCTGCCAGGCATTCAGATTTTTATAGAGCTCTCTGGTGCGTGTTTGTAGTTCAGTCTCTAGCGTCTGAAGTTGCGCCTGTTCGTCTGGTTTCAGGCGATCACCTTTCTTCTGGAGCGCATTGAGCTTTTTTTCGATCTCGACCAGTGGCTTCTCAAATTCCAGGTCGTAGGGCATAACATATTCCTCAACTTCCTCAAAACATCCTCAGAATATAGGGATAGGGTGAGATACGGGTTACCAGGCGGTCTCCACCTCGGCAAAAGAGCGCGTTTTCAGGATTGCACCAGACCTGGTTGAGCATAAATATGGAGCAGACGAATCAGTGTCTGACGTAGATCACGACGATGTACGATGGCATCAATCATCCCGTGTTGCAAGGCAAAATCAGAATTAATAGTATTTTCAGGGACCTTGATATGCATAAAGCCTTCAATGACGCGGGGACCAGTAAAACAGATCAATGCTCCCGGCTCCGCTAGAATAATATCTCCCTGGAAGGCGAAACTTGCCGAAACACCGCCAGTCGTCGGATCGGTCAGCAAACTAAAATAGGGCAGTCCGGCCTCACCCAATCTGGCAAGGGCCGCAGATACTTTTGCCATCTGCATCAGCGCGAAGATCCCCTCTTGCATCCGTGCTCCACCAGATGCGCAAGCAATCAGTATTCCAGTCCTGCGTTCGAGCGCGGACTCGATGGCACGCGTGATCTTCTCACCGACCACCGAACCCATACTTCCACCCATATAATGGAAATCCATAATGGCGAGCGTCAGAGGTAGGCCATCAAGTGTCCCATACCCACTTACGACTGCCTCATTCTGCCCCGTTTTCTGACGCTCCTCCACAAGTTTGCTGCTGTAATCAATCGCTTTTGGCATATTCGGCGGATTCACAACAAAATGCAAAGGGTCAACGGGAATCATCTGAGCATCTAACTCCACAAAGCTGTCTTCATCGAGCAAGAGCGCGATCCGATCACGAGCCGGGAGACGAAAATGATAACTACAGCGAGGACAGACTTTGAGGTTTTTCTCCCAGTCTCGCCCGTAGATGATGTCTTTGCACTTGGGACACTTTACCGCAAGGTTGCCCGCCGTAGGTAGCTGAGGCTTCGTTTTGCCAGCCTGCGTGACCTGTTTTGTCGCCGGAATTGCCGCTTCCTTGACCATAATAAAAATACCTCCCCGTCAATCATGTGAGAAGAGTGCCGCAACAAAACTCTGAGGATCAAAGGGAACAAGATCGTCTACTTTTTCCCCTGTGCCAATGAATTTGATCGGAACTCCCAAATCATCTGCTACAGCGAAGGCAAAACCCCCTTTTGCCGTGCTATCTAGTTTTGTAATAATGACACCGGTTAAGCCAATATCCTCGGCGAACTTTCGTGCCTGCAAGAGTGCGTTCTGCCCCGTTGTGGCATCAATCACCATTAAAAGTTCATGTGGCCCATCAGGAATGAATTTTTGAATAATCTTATTTATTTTTTTTAATTCTTCCATCAGGTTAAACTTTGTATGCAGACGCCCTGCCGTGTCGACGAGTAAGACATCACATTCCCTGGACTTTGCCGCCTGGATGGCATCATAGACGACTGCTCCAGGGTCAGAACCGGGATTCTGACTGATGACCGGGACGCCAACACGGTTGCCCCATTCCTGTAACTGATCAATTGCCGCCGCCCTGAAGGTGTCACCCGCTGCCAGCATAACTTTGTGTCCTTCATCGGTGAGACGCCTGGCCAGTTTGGCGATACTCGTCGTTTTTCCGGAGCCATTGACGCCGATTATTAAGAAAACGGTTAAGGGGGATTGTTTGGAAAAACGTAGAGACGAGGGAGTGTCTCCGAGGAGGGAGGCAAGTTCCTCACGGAGGGCCTTTTGGAGCTGCGCTCCTGTGTGTATCGGTTGATTAGCGGCACGTGCACGCAGTTTCTGCATGATCCAGATCGTTGTACTCGGCCCAACGTCAGCACCAAGCAGCGACTCTTCTAATTCATCCCAGAGCTCGTCGGTGATAACATCGGATTCCCCCACTGTTTCACTCATACGCGTGAACAATTGGCGCGTCCGATTTAAAAAACCAAAACGTTGTGGCTCAGGTGCAGGAGATTTTTCCGCATGTTCCTGACCTTGATTTTTTTTTGGGTCCTCTTCCGGTTTCTGCCCAAAGAATTTATTGAACACGTCGGTACAGACTCCTTAATAGTCATTGAATGAGCATGTGCACGAGACCTTCTGAAACGCGAAGAAGAGGGCACTGCGTCACTTCATACAAAGATGGAGTGCATGTAGTCCCTCTAGAAAAACCAGGCAAAAGGAAGCTGTGAAAGCTCTAGCCTTTTGCCCCGGCGATCCCACCTGCTAGACAACTGACGTTGCCCATGCTGGTGCTCAGTAACATCCCATCCCACGCTTATTGACGGCCACGATAAGAATGCAGTGAGCCATCACTAATCGGTTCATTGATGATGATATCACCGTTACGGATCTTAATATTGTACAGACACGAAGGATTTGTGCAAACCCAGGCCTTGTACTCGATAGAAGCTCCCTGGCTACCGAAATCCGAAAGCGGAACCAGATCACCTTCACTACATTTGCGACACCGGGGAAATGCGTTTTCCACGAAATCGCCTCCTTCCTTCTCTCTGGAGGTTATATTCGCTGACTCGTCTAGGAGTCAAGCGAGGCTTAGCGAGAAAGTAAGCCGAGGGGGAGCCTCCGCCGCTGCATCCGCATCCCCATAGCAGGGTAAATCCATGCCTTACCTATCATACCACAACTCCCTTCCTCTGTCAGCAGGTTGATGAAGAAATATTCACATTCCGTAGGACGCGGCGCGAACCATCTCTCTCGCTCCCTGGCAACCAGGCCGGAAATACCGAATCCACCCGAAGCAGAAGCTCTGACGACTCTCTTACTTGCTAAAAGTAATGCCGCCAGATGTGCGCACTCTCTTGTTGCTTCTTATCTTCAGCATAACAGGTGAAACAACTCTAGTCAAGCATTCCTATGCACGAATTTCTTTTTCACTGACGCTCTTACGTTTGCTCTACAATATGTGTAAAATTCCTCACTCATGGAAATATATTCAGGCGTCAGATCGTTTCCTCTGCGTTTTTCTTCCCCCTCTCTCTCTCTCTTTCCTCACTTATTGCCAGAAAAGGCGCATTCTCGCCCTTGCCGACGGCTCTCTCTGGCTCTCTTCGTCAGGAGAAGCAAACAGTGTTTTGGCACGATTCTTGCACTATAGATCTAGTGGGAGACCTTTTTCGCTCTGTTATTTATTCCGTAATTTTTGCTGAAACTTTTGCCGGGATCTGGTCCCGTATCTGTCATCTCAGTCGCACTCTGTGCGCAAAGAAGGAGTATCCTCGCAATGGGAAGAAGAGCCAATACCACCACTCGTAGTTCGGATCTTGCTGTCGCTGTCGCACCCACGAAAAAACGCTCTGTCAAAGAGTATATTGCTGAGCGGGCAGAGTTAGAGGAAGAGAAAGACCTTTTCTACGATTATGAGGAGGAGAGCGAGGGGGATGAGGAAGAGGATAAACGTGGTGCGGTTGATGACTCAGTGAAGCAATATCTTAAAGAAATTGGTATGTATCCTCTGTTGACGGCTGAACAGGAACTGCTGTTGGCCGAACGGGTCGCACGCGGCGAGCAACGGGCGCGCCAACGCTTGATCGAGGCGAATCTCCGCCTGGTCGTAAGTATCGCTAAACGCTACTCAAATCAGGGCCTGCCTCTCCTTGATCTGATTCAGGAGGGCAATATCGGTCTGATGCGTGCAACTCAGAAATTTGACTACAAACGTGGCTTCCGCTTTAGTACCTATGCTACCTGGTGGATACGCCAGGCGATCAGTCGCGCTATTGCCGAGCATTCACGTAGTATTCATATTCCTGTCCATGTCGTGGAACTGATTTACCGCATCAAACGCATTGCGCGTCGCATGTATCAGGAGCAGGGTATCGAGCCATTACCTGAACAATTGGCGGCAGAGGTGGGCTTGCCACGTGAACGGGTCGTAGAACTCTTGAGCGTCTCCGAGCAGCCTATTTCGCTGGATGCTCCAATGGCGGATGATGAGGAGTATCATCTGGCTGATATGATTGAAGATGCCACTATGCTCGCTTTGCCGGACCAGGCCGCGTATCAGCTTCAGCGCGAACATATTGAGCAGGCTATGATGATCTTAAATCCCCGTGAGCGCACGATTATTGAAATGCGCTACGGCCTGAAAGATGGTCATTCGCTTTCTTTGGATGAGGTCAGTGTCCTGTTCCATCTGACACGTGAGCGTATTCGTCAGATCGAAGTCAAAGCTTTACGTAAGCTCCGCTATCCTGAGCGCTATGATGGTATGCGTGACCTGGCCCGCCTTTAATCGTGGACCAGGGCACGCATATCTGTTGTGGTCGGGACGACGTTTTTCTATACCTGTGAAACGACTCCGCCTGCTTTACTTTGAAGGTAGGCGGAGATGAAAGGATCGATGTCGCCGTCCAGGTATCCGCCTGTATCACTGGTCTCATAATTAGAACGGTGATCTTTTACGATGTTATAGGGATGGACAATCACCGAACGAATCTGTGTGCCAAAATCGGCCTGGACGTTTTCGCCTTTTAGACGCGCATTTTCCTCTTCGCGTTTTTTCTGCTCTAACTCGTACAGGCGAGCTTTGAGTAGCTTCATCGCTACTTCGCGATTCTGGATCTGTGAACGCTCGTTCTGACAGGTGACGACGATTCCAGTGGGCAGGTGGCGCATACGCACCGCTGAGTCGGTTTTGTTGACGTGCTGACCGCCAGCTCCGGTTGCACGATACGTATCTACCTCGATATCTTCGGGACGAATGACGATCTCAATCGTGTCTTCGATATCAGGCATGACCTCGACTTTCGCAAAAGATGTGTGACGACGATGGGCGGCATCAAATGGCGAGAGCCGAATCAGACGATGGGTGCCAATCTCTGAACGCAGATACCCATAGGCGTAGCGACCAGAAATCTCAACGGTGGCGCTTTTTAAGCCTGCCTCTTCACCTTCGTTGTAGTCGTAGACTTCCGTGCGGAAACGATGTCGTTCGGCCCAACGGAGATACATCCGTAGCAGAATCTCGGCCCAATCCTGAGCATCGACTCCGCCACTCCCGGCGTGAATGCTTATCAAGGCACTCCGCTCATCATGCTCTCCATTGAGCATTAAGGCGAACTGGAGCTTCTCTATCTGTTGTTCTAGTGCTGCGACGGACGCGACGATCTCTGCCTGCATCTCTTCATCTGGCTCCTCCTCCAGCAATTGGGCTATTCCTAGCAGGTCAGTGAGTTCTGACGCGATCCCTTCCCAGGTTGTTACCTCTTCTCGCAAGGCGTTAAGCTGCTGCATCTGCCCCTGCGCCTTGCGATTGTCCGACCAGAAATCGGGGGCCATGCTCTCTTCTTCAAGTTGCGTAATTTGACCGGCTTTGCTAGCCACGTCAAAGTCGCACCATAGTTTTCTGAACGCGTTGTAGAATGCGTTCGATCTGATTTGTAAGTTCATTCATGCTCAACATTGTAGCATTCTCACTCTGGAGAGGCAACTCTTTCTTTTTATGCTAACATGACGCCAGTCAAAAAAATCTGTCCGGGCACTTTGCTTTTGTGGGGAGGCTTCTTTTCTAATAATAGGATGCCGGGCTGGTCAGCAATGTTATTGGTATAGAGCAGGGGCATCGTAAATAAATGTCCGGGTAGTGCGCTCAAGGCTGGCTGATTGAGAAGTGGTATGGGCAGGAGAAGATGGTTGAAGAGAGCTACGGTGAGGCTACCTGCTGGGAACTCACTGGCCTGCTTTGCCTCTCCAGTGTATCCTCTTTGTCTCCGGTGCCCATTAGCAGGTCGCGTACTGATTTTCTCTTTCGTCGATCCGTTTTGAGGATACTGAAATGAACTGAGCGGGGTGAGCAACTGTGCTGGATCGAGAGCCAGGCCGGGACTCTTGGCAGCAGTGACGAACCAGAGTCCATTCTTGTCTGGCTGGATGAGCCGCTTTAATGATACCGAGAATTGTTCATAAGGATGACTGCGCGAGAGCAAGACTGTCGCCTCTGTTCTTGTCTGCGCTTGTAGCCGGCTCTGGAGATCATGGGCGGACCAGTGGAGCAGATCTAGCGCAAGCTGCCGCGCGGTGATGAGCGGATCGTTCCAGGGTAGCTCCTGACCAGCATTATACTGGTTTTGTAAGAGCTCGGCCTCACTTCTTGTCAGAACAGGATAAAAACCGGGGAAAGTTTGCGACAGAAATTTTCCCTGCTGCCATGCATATTCATGATAGACATATTGCTGCCAGGGCTCGATCTGCATCCGGGTGTTAAGAGAGAGCGTAGCATCGAGCGAACCAAGCAATAAGGTATGCGCGCTGCTGATCTGTACTGTCCCCTGAGTCAGGTTTTGCTCTTTAAACAAGAGACGTAACTGAGGTGTCTGTTTCTGCATCGAACAGCCATAAATATAGACATCCAGGGAGCGCTGAGTATCATTATTGTTTATCTGTACGAGTGCGGCGGGCGCTCCAGCGACGAGCTGGTCCACAAACTGAATTGCATCCAACTCTTGCTGCGAATTCTCCATATGAATATATTTCGTATAGTCTGTGTTGCGGATGAGATCAGTGCAGTTTGTGATTTCTGGTGTGGGATAAGCTGTGAGGTTGACAGCGATCAAGTGTAAAATTGCAATGATGAGCAGGGCCGCTAGCAGGAGTATGAATGGCCGCTGCCATACTCTTTTGCGTTCCTGCACGGGGAGTGATGATGGGTAGAGTGATCGTGGCGGGGTAGAAATACGTTCGGGCATAGCGTTATTTTTTTGCCTCCCTATAAATAAGCACATTCTCCTTTCATTCTACAGAGGCAAAAGAAGCGAAATAGGTAAAAATGGTGATCTACATCGTGGAAAAGGCAAGATAACTGCCAGTTTTCTAAAATTATTCCTCTGGTTAAGCTGCCTTGAGATATCCATCAATGATGAGCCAGGTTCCATTGCTTGCTTTTGCACTATGTAATAGCCCGTGTAGACTCCCTGTCTCGTCTTCTGCGTTGCGGCGACAATCTCGGTAGCGGTTATTGTGACCGGGAGATACATGCTGTTGTTTGCCTGGGTCTGTGCTGTACCGAATGTCACACTTGCGCTTTTCGTATAGCGATATCCGTTCTGGAAGTCCGAAAACTGCTGTGTGTTGTTCTTCCAAAGGTGGTACGCTGTCGTATAGTCACGCTTGCTCACGCTTGCATAGTAACGTTGTACAACGGATTCTGCCTCTCCTATAGGGGTGCTTACAACACCTGTGCTTGTGGCGTCTCCTGATTGCGTTAGACCAGGCTTGCCAATAATTCCATGTTGCATCGCAAAAAGTACGAGAGCACCAAGAACCAGCAAGATACCTAGTAGAATGAAGACCAGGCCAGCCGTCCGCGACTTTTTTCTCGGTTTTGCTGGTTCAGGGGCATACTGCTCAGGATAGGCCGCTCCGCCGCCTCCATACGTTGGATACGCGGTTTGTGGAGGCATTGTTTGTGGGGGATAGTCAGGATAGGAGGTTCCGCTTCCTTGATAGACTGGCGCATTCATCATGCTGGTCTCTTCATTTGCGGCCTCTGCACTATAGCCATACCTGCTGGGACCCAGCACGAGTTTTTGCTGACCGGGCGCTGGCGGTGGTGCATTCGTTATCTGGTCCTCATACTGGCTTTGCCTGCCGGGCTGATAGCTAGAGGCTTCTACGGTAGCATCATCCGCAGGATACAGATTGGTTGGCGTATGAGCAACCACTTCCTCTGGCTCTACTGCCGCACCACAACGTGGGCAACGTGTATCATCAGGGGCTAGTTGAAAGCCGCAGTGACCGCAAAAACTCATAATAAAGTACTCCTTGCAGCCTCTCATGCCAGAAGGTCTGATATGAGAGCACAGAACGATATAGGTATTATAACAGATAGACTCCTGGTTAATTGTTATACGTTTTCTTTGGCCTGCGTCGTTCCACTGGCTGATTGGGCAACATTTCTACTAATAATGGCGGCTGGAGAAGTGTGGTTGCATGGAGCGCAAGTTCAATGACCTCATCCATGCGTTCAACAGGGAGAAAGCGCAATGTTTTGAGCACCTCTCCAGGGACCTCTTCCAGATCTTTTTCATTCCGTTTCGGCAGAATAAAGGTTGTGATCCCTGCCCGATGGGCCGCCAGGACTTTCTCTTTGACTCCTCCCACCGGGAGTATCCGACCTCGCAGGGTGATCTCTCCTGTCATTGCGATCTCACGCCGAATAGGACGCCGCGTAAGCGCCGAGATCAAGGCTGCCGCCATTGTAATTCCGGCTGAAGGACCGTCCTTTGGTATAGCACCGGCTGGCAAATGAATATGAATATCATTCTTTTCATAAAAACGCTCTTCCAGTCCAAATTGTTCTGCGCGAGCACGTGCATAGGAAAGTGCTGCCTGCGCCAATTCCTTCATGACCTCTCCAAGCTGTCCGGTGAGTGTCAGGTTACCTCGCCCACTCATTAAGGTCGCCTCAACGGTAATCAGATCTCCGCCCGCACCTGTCCATGCCACACCGGTTGCCACTCCAATCTCGTCGTGCTCTGCGGCCAGATCGAAAAAGTGCCGCTGCGGACCCAGGTAATCGGCAAGAGTATCCGCCGTGACTCTGGTCTTTGTCTTTTTCCCTTCCACAACTTTGCGGGCCACTTTGCGCATGATCGTCGCGATCTCTCGCTCAAGCTGGCGTACGCCGGCCTCGCTTGTATATGCACGAATAATCTCCTGGAGTGCCTTATCGTCAAGTTCTATCCGCGCAGGTTTCAGACCATGTTCATGCATCTGTTTGGGGAGCAGAAATTGTCGCGCAATATGTACCTTCTCATCTTCAGTGTACCCTGGCAGCTCAATCACTTCTAGACGGTCACGCAGCGCGTGTGGAATCGAGTGCAGGACATTGGCGGTGGTCAGGAAGATGACCTGCGAGAGATCATAGGGTACTTCCAGATAATGGTCAGAGAAGGCGTTGTTCTGCTCCGGATCGAGCACTTCAAGCAGGGCCGCAGAGGGGTCGCCACGAAAATCTGAGCCAATTTTATCAATCTCATCCAACATGAAAAGTGGATTGACGGTGCCTGCTATTTTCATCGTCTGTAAAATGCGTCCCGGCATAGCTCCGACATAGGTCCTGCGATGACCGCGAATCTCGGCTTCATCGTGGACTCCGCCCAGCGAGATACGCACAAATTTGCGGTTGAGCGCCTCGGCAATCGAACGTCCTAGCGATGTTTTGCCGACGCCCGGAGGACCCACAAAGCAGAGTATCGGGCTGCGCATTGTGTCGGAGAGCTTCCGCACGGCGATATATTCAAGGATGCGCTCTTTGATTTTTGCCAGACCATAGTGGTTGGCTTCAAGAATCTCTGCCGCTTTCAGCAGGTCTAGACGATCCTCTGTGCTCTGCTTCCAGGGCAGATTCAGCAGCCAATCTAGATAGCTACGTATAATCCCACCATCGGGTGCCATTGGCGGCAGCGCCTGCAAACGGTCTAGCTCTTTGGTCGCCCGCGCCTTTACTTCTTCCGGCATTCCGCTTGCAACAATTTGTTTGCGCAACTCAAGCCCTTCACGAATCGTTGGATCATCTTCACCCAACTCTCGCTGAATGGCCTTCAACTGTTCGCGCAGAAAATACTCCCGTTGCGATTTGTCAACTTCTTGCTGCACCTGGTTGTGAATCTGGTTTTCGAGTTCGAGGATATTTAGCTCGTTTGAGAGCAGAATACTCACTCGTTGTAGCCGTGGTTCGAGCTGCGGAATCTCTAGAATATTCTGCCGAATAGGGATGGCTAGCTCAAGCATCGAGACGATATAGTCGGCCAGCGGACCCGCCCTCTCAAAGTTCATCGCCGTAATATACATCTCTTCGGTCAGGTCGGCGTTGAGCTTGACGCACTTCTCAAAGAGCACCATGATGGCACGCCGTAACGCTTCAACCGCCAGCGCAGACTCTGTGCTATCAGGCAGAATCACGCCACGGGCGCGGGTATAGGGATGTTCCTGGGTCAGGGCTAAAAGACGGAGGCGACGTTGTCCACGAATGAGAATACTCATTGTTCCGTCTGGTAATTTAAGCGCTCGCTCGATAAACGCTTCTACTCCGACCCTATAAAAATCGCTTTCCTGGGGCTGCTCTACCTTTTCGTGCGTTTGCGTAACCACGAAAATGATCTGATCAGTGTCCATTGCCTCTTCAACTGCCCGCACGGATTGCTCTCTGCTCACCAGCAGTGGCAGAACTCCTTGTGGCAGAAGTACTGTATTGCGTATCGGCAGCAACGGAAGCTCCAGAACTTCTGGCGGAGGAGTAAAAGAGAGGATATCCTCCTCTTCTTCCTCCTCCTCTTCTGTGGGAATATAGGGTCTATTTTTATGATAAAAGCGCTCAGGAGCGCTCTCCTGAGAGTTCTTTTCCAATACTACACCGCCCTCTTCATCAAATGTTTCTCTTGCCCCATTATAGCCTAGATGGAGAAGCGAGGCAATCAGGTCAGGAAGCGTGCCAGGCCCGCTTCTAGCCAAAAAGAATCAGCAATTTCCGTTCCTCCTCACCAAGAACCAGGCGGTTATTCCTCGGTACCGGATAGAGCTCCGCTCGTTCCCACAATGGACCAGTGACGCTGGTTCCGCTACCAAGCTGAACACCCCTTTCGCGCAACGCCGTGAGCAACTCTTGCCCGTGAAAAAGAAAGATCGATGAGATCAGCCACGGATTGGCTAGCGAAGAGACAGGCACTTCCGGCCCGGTGAAAATGAGAAAGTAGTCCGGCAGCCCGTCTGGCTTGAGATTAATCTGATTGTCCCGCCGTGGTTGCCACTGAATATCTACCGTCTGCCGGGCCAGTGGACCAACTGTAAAACGCCCATCATAGCCATACTGTTTGCCCGTATCATCAAGCGCAATATGAAAAATCAATGCGGCAATATATTCACCAACATTGTTGACTTGCGCCGTCCGCCCAATGACCTGGGCAATTTTCTCATCAATGGTGTTGCGTGATTTAATCAGACTTGCCAGCCGTGGTAGCTCAGTCATAGGACACTCCTCCGGTCTCGGTGCGTTTGATGAGGTATCGCTACTCGTTTCGTCTCCTCATCAGGTGCGAAAACAACAAAAGTGTCTCTATTGTATTCCACATTCTGACTGGTGTATAACCACATGGCCTCCTCAGAAAAGGCCAGACGTTGCATTCCTATGCGACCTATTGTATCTTGACACCAGGTAGCTAGAGACGAACAGATTTTTCTACGATTTTCTATAACCTGCTTAGGATTGAACTTAGGATTGAAACTGAGACAAAAATCTGGCCCCTATAATTTTCCACGTCTGATCTGGCTGATGCTGCACAAGATAGTAGCCTTGATAGACGCTGCGCTTTGTGATTTCTTTGCTAAAGAGCGCTTCTGTTGCCTGGATCGTCAGCTCAATCCGCACTGTTGCATGCGTTTGTGGAGAGAGATAGCCAAATTGGATGCTATCATGGAGCGTATTTACGAATCCTCCAGCAAATGTCGTATAGCTTAGAGGATTGTTGCGCCAGAACTGGTAAGCGGTATAATAATCCCGCGCATTGATGCTTTGATAGTAGCGTACGATAAGGTCTCTGGCATTTTGCAGCGAAGAATCGTTATCTGGTGTTGGGCTGGCACTGGGTTTTATTGTTCTCTGCTGGCGAGCGTTTATTTGTGTGATCGGGTGCCTCTGCTGTGGCGTTGCTGCCGCGCGTTGCTGTTGCGCGGTTGGTGTCAGCGCAATTGCCATTGAGCCGGGAGTCGGCAGCAGAAATCCTTCAACCGTTGAGAAACCGGCAGAGAGCAGGCTGTAAATTGAGATCAGGAGGATGAGCGAGATGAGGAACAGACTTGAAATTGCTATCCAATGTGTCTTGCGAATAACTCTTGCCCCCTGCTGTGAGGGATGATATTCAGGGAATGGTGGCGTATAGAGCGCATCTCGAATAGGGAAGCTCTTTCTGCGTTTGAGCACATGTTCAGGGGGCATCGTAATCAGCGCTGTATGAGAGTCGGTTTCTTGAGAGAAGGGATTGCTACCGCTACCGCAATGCGAACATTGCTCTGTCGTAGGGGCTAAGCGTAGACCACAGTATTTGCAAAAGGCCATTATATATTCTCTCTCAACTCTCCATACTCTGTACCAAAATTATACAGGCGCACAAAAATAGTACATTCATATCTGGTAATAGAAAGAGTGAGAATCACTATGGCCCACTTTTCTCTCAATCTTGCACAAACGAATGCTCCATGAGATAATAGTACAGATGATCTAGATCCTGAAAAATAGGGGGCTATGCGATGACTCAGGATGACGCTGGGGAGGTTCAACAGGGAGCTGGTCTGATACGCCGGGCCCATGAACTATTGGACCGATTGGGCGAACCCGCAACTGAAGAGCAATTGCTTCTCCATCTCTTTGGTGCTACGACTAGCGCACCGCTCTGGACGATGTTGCTACGAAAGACATTGCGTGGCTCCACGCTTTTTGAGGAACGCGGAGAGCCTGGCGCTGGTAATCCTCTCCTCTGGTCACTCAAAGCCTGGAATACTACCCAGCGAGCGCTCGACGACTGTGTCGTTTGTGGTAATTGATACCGAGACAACCGGCCTACGTCCAGGCGTAGATCGGGTGATAGAGATTGCTGCTGTGCGTGTGCAAAATGGCCACGCTGTCGACGCCTTTCAAACCCTGCTCAATCCTCAGAGAAGTCTCCCCTCATTTATCGTCAAATTTACTGGTATTACTCCCGATATGCTCCGTGATGCTCCCCTCGCCAGCCACAATCTTTTCTGACTTTCTCCAGTTTATCAGTGGGGCTACTCTGGTCGGTCATAATCTCGGCTTTGATCTGAACTTTCTCGCCCACGAGGCCCGCCTGCTTGGAAAAACGTTTCCGCTCGATGGCCTTGATACGATCCCTCTCGCTCGTCGCCTACTCCCCGGCCTGAAGCGCTTCAAGCTCGACTACGTTGCTGAATATCTCCATATTCCCGCCACGCAACGCCACCGCGCTATGGGCGATGCGAAAGTAACCGCTGCAGTCTTCCTCAAGATGCTCGAACGGGCAAAAGCCCAGGATATTCTTACTCTGGGCCAGCTCAAGCGCCGCGTTCAACTTCCTGTTGCCTGGAGTGGAGATATTAATCAGGTCGATCCAAAGGGCCATCCCTGGCGTGCCGATGGTAAACTTGCCACAACTAGCGCACCACTGGCCCGCCCAAATGGCAGTCTCTTTCTCAATATTGCCTGGAAGCAGGATTTTTCTACTCGTCCAGGTGTCTATCTGATGAAGGATGCCAATGGACAGGTGATTTATGTGGGTAAGGCCAAGAACCTGAAAAATCGCCTCAACTCTTATTATAGTCAACCTCTCGGCTACACCCGCAAAATGGATGGCCTCTTGCAGAGCGTCGCCCAGATCGAGACCCGTATCCTGGGCTCCGAATTAGAGGCCCTGCTGCTTGAAATCGCAACTGATTAAAGCTTTACAGCCTGCTTATAATGTCCAGTTGCGCAACTACGAGCTCTATCCTTTCATTAAGATCGATGTGCAACACGATTTTCCTCGCGTCTATGCGTCCCGCGAAGTTGCTGCCGATGGCGCACGCTACTTCGGTCCATTTCGTAGCCGCCGCCTGGTAGATATCACTATCGAACTCATTCAGAAGATCTTTCCTGTGCGCACCTGCACACGCGGGCTCCCTCCCCAGGCAAAGCCCTCTGACCCTTGTTTGCGGCTCCATCTTGGCCGCTGTCCCGCTCCCTGCCGAGGGGATGTCTCATCCGCGGAATATCAGAAAGTCATTGCTGAGGTTTGTGCCTTTCTGGGCGGCGAACGTGAGGATCTCCTGGATCGCTTGCGCCGCCAGATGTTTGAGGCCGCACAGCATCTCAATTTTGAGCGTGCCGCCTGGCTGCGCGATGCAATTAAAAGTGCAGACGAGATTCTCACTGGGCAACGCCTGATTACTGGTGCCGTCGAAGCCAATAATCTCTTTATCGCCTATCCCTCAGCGGAAGAGGACCAGAATGAAATCTTCCTGATTCGTCATGGCCGCCTCGTTGAGCAGAAGCGTGTCCCCCATTCTGCCGAAGCGCTCCAGCAAGCACTAGAAGCCCTGCTTCTCACTGCCGCATCACTTGGCAAGCCGCCCGATATTGTCGGTAAGGCCGAAGTGGATCAGATCAATATTATCAGTCGTTGGATACACCGCCATAGCGATGATCGCGCCTTTTTCTCCTTGCAGGCCGCACTTGCCAATAAAGATGACCTTAGCTCTCTGGTTGCGTCTATCTGGCAAGAGCTAAGTGCCGCTCGCTTACGTCCTGGCGACGACTGCGAAGACGAGCCGCTCTCCCCTCCGCTCGATCTCCTCCTCTGATATCTACCTATTTTCTGTTTTACTGGCGGTACCTTCCATTGTCCATGACTTGCTGAATAAGCTATAATGGACCTCACGTGTTTTGAAAGAAGGCAAGCAAGCAAGGCATTCTCAAGCTGATATGGCAGCGAGCTGGAGAGATGTCGAAGTATCTATGTGCTCTTGCCGGAATAGTGCCAGCAAAAAGTGGAGACTGCGCAAGCATGTTATTGTCTGATAAACGCATTATGGAAGAGCTGAAAAACGGCAATCTGATTATCGAACCGTTTAATGAGCGCCATCTGGGAACGAAACTCTTATGATTGCCGCCTGGGTGAATGGTACTACCAGGGCGATATGAATGTTGAAGTGATGCACCTGGATAATCCAGAGGAGATCCGGCGCTATTGGGGGAATCCCCGTCAGGCTGGCGACGGCAAAATTGCTATCCGACCCGGCACTACTATTCTCGCTCACACTCAGGAAGTGATCGGAGGCCATAACGGCTACCTCGCCAAAATGTATTCACGTAGCACTGTCGCGCGTTCGGGACTCTCCGTCTGTCGCTGTGCTGGCGTGGGTGATGTGGGCTATATCAGCCGCTGGACGATGGAGATTAGCAATCATACTCAGACTGCTATCTGGATTCCTGTCGGTTTCCGCATCTGCCAGCTTACTTTTGAGTATGTCGGCGAAACTCTCAAAGAGTACCACGGCAAATACGGCAAGCTTGAGCAGCAGTGGTCGCCAGAGGATATGTTGCCCAAGCCACAATATGATTGGGATTATGACGTGTATCGTACAGATAAAGGAAAGTAGGGAGAATGTGGGCAGAGGCTATCTTATCTCATTTGAAGGGTTGGACGGTGCAGGGAAAACGACTCAGCTCTTACTTTTAGAGACTTGGCTGGCCAGGCAACAAATTCCCTATTTGCTCACGCGCGAGCCAGGCGGAACTGCGTTGGGGAGCGAGATCCGCCAGCTTTTGCTCTATCGGCCCGAACTGGCTCTCAGTCCTCTCGCTGAGGCATTTCTTTTCCAGGCGGATCGGGCGCAACATTTTGTGACGGTTGTCGAACCTCAACTCGCTTCTGGCACGCTTATCGTCTCTGATCGCTGCCTGGACTCCAGCATTGCCTATCAAGGGGCTGGGCGTGGCCTGGGCGTTGAGTTTATTGAGCAACTCTCTCTGCTTGCAACTCAGGGACGCGTCCCCGATCTGACGATTCTGCTTGATCTTGACCCTGACCGTGTTCAAGTGCGTACTGATAATACACAAGACACCAGCGGCCTACGCGAAACTCAGAGCCGTTTTGATCGTGAAGAAAAAGCCTTTCATGCTCGCCTGCGCCAGGCCTTTCTGGATCTGGCTCATAAGTATCCTAAGCGCATCAAAGTTATCAATGCCGCTCAGACTCCTGATACTATTCATAGCCAGATCATCCATGAATTAGAGTCCCTATTGACCTGAGGCTATCACGTTGTCCTTGCCTCTTTCTCACTAGAAAGAGGAGCATTGATCTCTGCTATTTCATCTCAAGAAGCCGCTTTTTGCGTTTCTGAGCCTCGAAATAGCCCGGATCAATACGCAGCGCTTCTTCGATTGCCGCCAGCGCCTCCGCTTTGTGTCCAAGTATACCGAGCACCCAGGCCTTCCCATCCCAGGCCTCTGCGTTATAAGCGTCAAGCTGAAGTGAGGCTTCAAAATCGCTGAGTGCTGCATCATACTGGGCCAACATTGCCCGGCAGGTGCCGCGCACATAATACGCCTCTGCATTTTGCGGCAAAAGCGTGACCGCTCGCTCGACTGCGGCAAGCGCCTCAACATAGCGAATCGCCGTCGAAAGCTGCTGGCTACGTTCAAGCCAGAATATACCCTGTTGCTGCCGTATTCTCTCATCACTCTCCGTCATTTTTCCTCCTCCTGTTGCTGTTGCCACAGCCCAACCACTTGCTGATAGGCCTCCCATGTATCGACATCATACGCAGGCAGCTCTGAGCCAAGTTCGATAGCGTGTACCTCCTGTCGATGCTGCATAAGTACCTGTCGTCCCCCCTCGTCCCCGCTTACCTGAAGCAGTTCTGGAAAGAGGCTTGCGGCAAACAGGACGGGATTTCCTCGCTTTCCCTGGTACAGTGGTGCAACAATCGGCGCTTGTGTTGTCTGTCTGGCTATGATGAGGGTATCGATGATCGACGTATGCAGCAAGGGCTGATCTCCAAGCAGAATAATCGCACTCTCAATTGCGGGTCCCTGTTGTTGCAATGCCCGCACTCCCACATGCAGAGAGGTACTCATCCCCTCCGCATAATCTGGATTCTCCACAATGAGAAGCGCTGGATCGTGCAGAAAAGGTGCTAGCTGTGTACGTATCTCAGGGGCCTGGTGGCCGAGGACCAGGAGTACGGGACGCGCCTGCGAAGCGAGCGCCGCTGCCAGGACATGCGCCAGAACCGGGCGCTCCCCAAGTGGCAAGAGCAACTTGTGACGCCCCTGCCCCATGCGGCTCGACGTCCCGGCAGCAAGAATAATGGCGGCGGTTTGCGCCGTAGTAAAATGCATAACTATCGTCCTTCACTCCTGATAGGCCTTCAATATGTGGAGATAATCCCTCGAAAGTATACGATATTTGGCACTTCTGCCATAGAAATTCCTGAATTTTGAGGAGCTACGAGGAACTACTCGGTAGCAAAAAATTGTAAAATTTCGTTAAAACTCTTCTCCATCTGCTGCTTCCAGGCAAAAAAGGCCGTAATTTGTTTGTGATGGATGATATAATAGGGACCAGATATTTTGTGGCCCATTTTATGTATACAAACAGATAGAGATGGTAGGGCCTGCACGCGTGCTCATCTCATCAGGAGAAAGAGAAAAAATGCTGGATACATCCCACGTTGAGCAGAAACAAAAAGAGACCCTGGATGCCGAGACACAAGCGAAATATGAGCACCTGCAACAGATTCTGCGCGAGATGGAATCTGTTCTGGTGGCTTACTCAGGTGGGGTTGATAGTACGCTCTTACTCAAGGTTGCCCATGATGTTTTAGGTGCACGAGCTCTGGGTGCGATTGCTTCCTCGCAAGCCTATGCGCCAGAGGAGACTACCGAGGCGGTTACTGTTGCCAATCAGTTGGGCCTTCCTCTGGTCACTCTAGAAACACATGAGCTGGAAGATGAGCGCTATGTCAAAAATGATCTGAATCGCTGCTACTTCTGTAAAACGGAGCTCTTTACGAATCTGGAGCCTATCGCGAAAGAGCATCATCTTGCCCATATTGCTTATGGGATGAATACCGATGATGAAGGTGATTTTCGTCCCGGACAGCGAGCCGCCCGCGAATTTTCTGTACGCGGTCCCCTTAAAGAGGCTGGTATGGGCAAGCGTGAGATCCGCGCCGTTGCGCGTTTCCTCGGCGTTCCTGTCTGGGATAAGCCTGCGATGGCCTGCTTCTCTTCGCGTATCGCCTATGGCAATAAAGTTGATGTAGCCTCGCTCCAAATGGTCTATCAGGCCGAGAAATTCCTGCATGAACTGGGCTTTGGCCAGCTCCGGGTCCGTCACCACGATAAACTGGCTCGCATCGAAGTGGATCGCTCTCAGATCTCTCTCCTGGTGGAGGAAGAGATGAGTCGCAAAGTCACGGATGGCCTGCGCAAAATTGGGTATACCTATGTCACGGTAGATCTTCTCGGCTATCGCACGGGGAGTATGAACGAGAGCTTCTTTAAACGTAAGAAGCAGTCAGCGCAAGAGTAGAGGAATCCTTATGGATAAAACAGAGGTACAGCAGCCAATCAAACAGACGAAGCAAGGAAGGCGTGCGGAGCGCAGATTGGAGAACCAGCGCAAAGAGCAGGAGCGGATGCGCGCTGCGCGGAATCGACGCTTCGCTCTCATTGGCAGTATTGTTGTGGCCGCCCTTGTTATTCTCAGTGTGATTGTGGTTTCTGTCATAAATAACCACAAGGCTACCAGTGCTCCTGCTGCGGCGGCAGTTGCCGACACCAGCGATTCCATTGCTCCAGTTGTCGATAATATTGCCTGTGAAGCCAATGAGCAGGTGAGCTACCATATTCATGCTCACGTCTCGATCTATATCAATGGTCAGCAGCAACTGATCCCGGCAAATGTGGGTATTAATCAGCAACAAGGCTGTTACTACTGGCTGCATACGCATGATACAACTGGTGTTATCCATATTGAAGCTCCTCAGCCGATTACCTATAAACTAGGCAATTTCTTTCATATCTGGAGCCAGCAATTTGCTCAGTCACAGTATCCAATTGAGTTAAATGATACTACTGGCTGGCAGGTCTATGTCGATGGGAAGCCCTATCAAGGCGATTTTAATAACATTTCTATGACTGCTCACAAGCTGATTACGTTGGCTTATAATTCGCCAAAAGCTCCTGTTGATACTGTGTATAACTGGGGTGATCTCTAAGTTTCAATCCCTAACAGGTTTGTTTCAATCCTTAACAGGCTAGAGGAGATTGCGGCCAGGCTCACTCATCTCTGGGTAGATAGGCACGAAGTTATTCTATCTTGTATTATAATATGGCACACTACTTTTTTCAATCCAGTTGTGTGTTATGCGTCAGGAACATGTTATGCCCGAACGTAGTATCTATCTCGATCATGCCGCGACTACGGCTCTGGACCCTCGCGTCCTGGATACGATGATTCCTTACCTGACTAGCGAGTATGGCAATGCTAGCAGCATTTATAGCCTGGGCCGCCATGCGATGCAGGCCATTGACCATTCGCGTGAAGAGGTGGCCGCGATCCTGAATTGCCGCCCAACTGAGCTGGCCTTTGTCGGCTGTGGCTCTGAGAGTGATAATCTGGCGATCAAGGGGATGGCCTTTGCTTCACAGAAAAAAGGGAACCATATTATCACGACGCCCATTGAGCATCATGCTGTTCTGCATACCTGCCACTATCTGGAACGCTTTGGTTTTAAGATCACGTATCTGCCGGTTGATGAATATGGCCGCGTCGATCCCGCCGATGTGCAAGCCGCTTTGACCGATCAGACTATTCTGGTCTCGGTGATGTATGCCAACAATGAGGTTGGCACTCTCGAACCAATCGCGGAGATTGGCAAAATCTGCCGGGCACGAAAAATTCCTTTTCACGTTGACGCTGTCCAGGCCGGTGGCGCTCTCCCTCTCGATCTTGTCGCCTTGAATGTTGATCTGCTCTCTCTCTCTGCGCACAAGTTCTATGGCCCTAAGGGGATGGGTATTCTTTATATCCGCCAGGGGATGCGCCTCCTGCCTCAACTCCAGGGCGGCTCGCAAGAACGTGGTCGCCGGGCCGGCACTGAGAATGTTGCTGGTATCGTTGGAACCGCTACCGCTCTGCGCCTGGCTTACGAAGATCTGGAGACCGTCACTCCCCGCATTATCGCTCTGCGCAATCGCTTGATCGAGGGTGTGCTGACGATCCCTCATAGCCGTCTCTCCGGCCACCCAACCGAGCGCCTCCCCAATAATGCGAGTTTCTGCTTTGAGGGCGTTGAGGGTGAGTCAATCTTGCTCAACCTGGATCTGCGTGGTATTGCCGCTTCCACCGGCTCGGCCTGCACTTCTGGCTCAGTCGATCCCTCGCACGTGCTGATCGCTATGGGCTATCCACTCGAATGGGCACGCGGCAGTATGCGCTTTACGCTGGGTAAAAATAATACGCAAGAAGATATTGAGACGGTAATTGAGATTCTGCCGGGTGTCATTGAAAAGGTGCGAGCGCTAGGCGTCTAAATTCGGAGTGTGAATGCAGCGCTGGCTCTCAAGTCAGCCAGCGCTGCATCATCCATTCTCGCGCATCATCAACGTTCACTCGTATCGCTGCCTCTACCCAGGTGCCACCCGGCAGACGCGGGACCGTTATCCCTTGCAAGAATCCCTGGGTGATTAATGAGAATGGCATCTCTTGAAATACCAGCGCTGAGGGATGACACAGTGCGGCGACTGTCAGTGGATCGTGCAAAAAGGGCCGTGGAGAATGCCAGCGCGGACGCTGTTCCTGCCAGATCTCAATCAGGGCGCTGAGCAGGTGCGCACGCGCTGTCCGGCTTTTATTGAGCCGTACGATATCTTTCTGTCGTAACTGGCAACGCAGCGTCACATTGAGCCCGACACAGGTGAGCGGAATACCCGCTGCAAATACAATTCGTGCCGCTTCACTATCGCTCCGTATATTCCAGTCAGGCAGGGGAATACCGCTGCTACCCCCCATGATAATTACGCGCCTCAGGAGCCTGAAAAGTCCTGGCTCCAGGCGTAGCGCCGTTGCCAGATTGGTCAAAGGTCCAATACAGACTACTACAAGCTGGCCTGCATAGGCCTGAGCAATCTGAATCAAAAGTTCGGGTCCTGAAATCATCGAAATTTCTGGCATTGGGAGATGCTTTGGTAGAATGGCTGCCTGCGCTACTCCAGAGGGCGGATGGTGACGCTGAAGCGGCTCCCCCGCTCCTGCCGCCACCGGAATATCGCTGCGACCAAAGACGGCCATGACATGCGCCGCCAGATGGGCACGCAATGTCGTATCTCCAAAAACGGTCCCTACCCCTAGCAAATTGATTTCAGGGGATTGTAGCGCTAATGCCAGAGCCAGAGCATCATCAATATCATCACCAATATCTGTATCCAGAAATACTGGATAAGCCGATCCGGATAATTGGTCTGTTCCAGGATGCGGAAAACCCTCGTTTTGGCGCATTGTCTCTCGATCTCAATTGTGTTACAGTTGACAATACTATCTCTATTGAGCGGCAATGAGCAGTTTCGTTCTTCTCTTGCTTGTACGTACTGTATCATAGCTGCCAGGAACGGAATATGCAATATGCCATCATTCCCATGCGGAGGATGTCGGCCTTCGTGAGGCTGGCGCGGAAAGGGTTTAATTATTTTTATGGACAGTGTAAAACGCGAGGTTCTTTCTCAACGGGTGCGGACAATCAAGCCATCAGGTATCCGCAAGTTTTTTGATATTATTAATACGATGCCTGATGTTATCTCTCTGGGAGTGGGCGAGCCCGATTTTGTGACTCCAGAACACATTCGCCAGGTTGGCGTCCAATCGATTATTCAAGGCCATACCCGCTATACCTCTAATCACGGCATTCTGGAATTGCGCGAAGAGATCGCTCTGATGCTGCAAAGACGCTATGGCCTGACTTATAGCCCCTTCACGCAGATTCTGGTGACGGTTGGTGTCAGCGAGGGTGTGGATCTGGTGATGCGTACACTGGTCGATCCAGGTGATGAGGTGATCTCGTCAGACCCCGGCTATGTCGCCTACGAGGCCGATATCCTTTTATCAGGTGGTATTCCAGTCCCTGTACCAACCTATGCCGAACACGAATTCGCTGTCCGGGCCGCCGATATCGCCAGTGCCATCACCCCGCGTACAAAATTGATCCTGCTAGGTACCCCCAATAACCCGACGGGCGCGGTTATTCCTCGTACAGAGCTAGAGGCTATTGCCGCCTTAGCCATCGAGCACGACCTCTTTGTCGCCGCCGATGAAGTCTATAGCCGTCTCGTCTATGGCGTTGAACACGTCAGCATCGCCTCCCTCCCTGGTATGCAGGAGCGTACTATTCTCCTGGATGGTTTCTCAAAGGCCTACGCCATGACTGGTTGGCGCATCGGCTACGTGGCCGGTCCGGTCCCTGTCCTGGAAGCGATGGTCAAGATTCACCAGTATGCTATTATGTGCGCAGGCACAACTCCCCAGGAGGCCGCGCTGGAAGCCCTTCGTCACGGCGAAGACGATGTGATGACTATGCGTGCAGACTACGAACGCCGTGGACGTATGTTTGTCGAAGGTCTCAATCGTATCGGCCTGTCCTGCTGTGAACCGCGTGGAGCCTTCTATGCCTTCCCCTATATCGGCAATACGGGCATGAGCGATGAAGAATTTGCCGAGAAGCTCCTCTTCGAGGAAGAGGTCGCCGTCGTCCCCGGTAGCGCCTTTGGCCTTGCTGGTACTGGCTACGTCCGGGCCGCCTATTGTACCGCCTACAGCCAGCTCGAAGAAGCCCTGATCCGCATAGAACGCTTCCTACAGAAACATAGCCTTGCCCGCTAAAAGAAGAAGGTAGGACCAGCTATTCAGCCCAATGCTAATCGCGTCGCGTAGGGCAGATCGGCTTGCCCGTCTCCAGCTCGCCTATCTCTTTCTTGCCAAATAGGGAAGGTTGGCTATTCAGCCCTATGGCAATCGCGTAGGGCAGATCGGCTTGCCCGTCTCCAACTCGCCTATCCCTTTCCTGCCAAATAGGGAAGGTTGGCTATTCAGCCCAATGCTAATCGCGTAGGGCAGATCGGCTTGCCCGTCTCCAACTCGCCTATCTCTTTCTTGCCAAATACTGCCCGCCTACTTTTGTAGGCGGGCAGTATTTGGCAACTTTTTAAGCGATCATCCTTACCAGGCAGGAGCCCAGATACCAAACACATTCCCATCGGGATCAGTAATCTCCGCCCACTTCCCCCAGGGCTCAGTCGCGAGTTCTTTGGAGATCGTAACATCACGAGCCTTCAGCGTTTTACAGGTCTCTTCAATATTATCCGTATGTAGCACATAGCCCGTAAACCCGCTTTTATCTCCACCACTTTGACCCCGCAGCCCAAGCATAATATGCGTCTGTGCCCCCGGAGGAGCCACTTCAAGCCAGCGCTCAGTCTCGCTCATCGGCTGGTCGTCGACCTTCTCAAACCCCAATTTATTGACATAAAAATCAAGCGCCTTGTCCTGATTGCTAACCGCCACGTTGATGGTACCAACTTTTGTGAACATGTCTAGCTCCTTTTGACTTTTCTACTTCGTTGATGATTGATCTATTGTTAGTATATCTGCTTGAGCCAGAGAAAACTTCTCGAATATTGCGGCCTTTATTGTGTAAAATGCCCGATTTTCTCTCTATGGCTTGCCTTTACTTGCTGAGATATACTAAATATAGTAGCATTTTAGTTGATAAGAAAAGAAAAATATTTGCGCATTTGTGGAGAAAGAAAGGACTTTTTCTCGATGGAACAACAGGAGGAGTATTGGCCTACTTCTAACTGGAGAACTATAGCTCCCCATGCTTTTGATATGGATCTTGAAGATTTTATATCCCTCGATCAATCTGCCCAGGAGGATGAGCGCGTTCATAGTATCCTCGTCGTTCGCTCTGGCTACATTGTTTTTGAAAAGTATTATCATGGCTGGAGCCAGAACAAGTATCATAATGTAAACTCTGTTACTAAAAGCGTTACCTCTGCACTTGTTGGTATTGCGCTACGCGAAAAGATGCTAAAATCACTCGATGAATCTATTTTTACCTTTTTCCCTGAATATACCTCTCTAGGTGAACAGGAGCATCGCAATGCTATCCGCTTACATCACCTTTTAAGCCTCACAAGCGGCTTTCTCCTTACAGGAGAGATCGATAGATTCCTTGAGCAAACTTCTTCACTGGAACATATGCTTAGTCGAACAGTCATACACGAACCCGGTCAGGTATTTTCTTATGATAGCGTTGATCTCCATCTGGTCTCTCTTATTCTTGCTCGTGCCACAGGAATGCAAATGGCGAACTTTGCCCAGGCATATCTATTTGAACCTTTGGGGATCTGGTGTGATGAGCGCGGGCGAGCATACCCGTGGAAATATGGGCTTGCTATTGAGGATGCCCCTCATCCCTGGGGACTCTGGAATGGACAGGATGATCGCCTCTGGAGCGTTGATCGGCAAGGAAATACAATTGGCGCATTTGGTTTGCAGCTAACAACGCGCGAGATGGCTAAATTGGGCTATCTCTACCTGCGCCAGGGAATGTGGGATGGGCAACAGATTATCCCGGCAGCCTATGCGCAAGCCTCCCTACGCGCTTATAGCGTGACGACGAGAGGAGAAAATTATGGGTATTGCTGGTATCTTCCTCGTTGGCAAGGTCAAAATAGCTTCTGGGCCATAGGCTTTGGCGGCCAGTTGCTTGCCTGTTTCCCTGATCTCGATCTGGTTTTTGCTATGACTGCACGACCAGAAGGCGATAGACCACCTGCACATCCTAAAGTCATGCAAAATGGTCTTAGACCGCTCGTAGAGAAAATTCGCGCAAAATTGGAGTGATCCTGATCTTGCTCTCATTGTTTAAAATTCGATCACACTCCGCATCTGCTCAGGCAGCAAACCTCTCTGGCGCTCCACACGCGGAAGCAGCATACCTTTCTGGAGAGGCTTACTCAGAATTCCACTTCGGCAGGGTAATTATTTTCTTACGTTCCGGTAGCGAACTGAGAAAACATGGCCGTTTGTGATCGTTCATCAATCGCCCAATAGTCGCTGAAGATAAAAGGACGCCCTTCTGCTGCCGCGCAAAAAGCAAGATACCCGTACACTGAAGCTCTACTGCTACCTGCTGAATCGTCTGAATCTCTTCACAAGTAGCTTTCTCCATCGTCTTTACTGCCACGCCAGCGCGAGCAGCTTTCTGCTGAACCAGTGTGAGAAAGTCTTTTGATTGCTGAATATGATCCAGGCGGACACGATTCTGACGACCAGAAACACACATGAGCGAAAGAGGAACAAGCGTCGCTGCATGTTCACTTGCCAGCGTTACTGCCTGTTCAATTGCGGCATTGTCGATGCCATGCGAAAATGGGAGGAGCATATACCCCATATTGTGCCTCTAGATCCTTTCTTGCCGTGTGGCGAAGAGCCAGAACGAAACGCCTTCTTTTTTGTATCTCTCAAAACTATACTCTATAAACCCTCAATGCCTTCTCAAGGTATAGATGCGATAACTCAAAAAAGTCTCAGGATTTTTCGCAGTTTATTTTCTGTTGTCTATGCATCTCTTCTCCCCACTCTCCTGGAAAGAAGGTGATATAGTGAGGAAGATATCTCTTTGATAGGAAAGCTTTTGCGCGGCAGGAGGTCAGCAATGGGCAAGCGTATCTGGATCAGCAGCATTGTTTTACTGCTCGTTCTATTGAGCGGACTCTTCTATCTGCTCTCGCATCTGCAACCGCAGTTACCTCCCGCCGCTTCTCCTCTTTGTCGAGGGAAAACTATGCCAGAAGAAACTTGCAATGCCAAAATCCTTGTCTTCTCTAAAACTGCCGGCTATCGTCATGCCTCTATTCCAGATGGCATTGCGGCCATCAAACACCTCGCATCAGAACATTCAATCCAGGTGGATGCCAGTGAGGATGCCTCTGTCTTTACACAGGAGAATCTAGCGCACTATAACGTTGTTATCTTTCTTATGACTTCAGGCCATATTCTCGATACACAGCAACAGCAGGCCTTTGAGCACTATATCCATTCAGGTGGCGGCTATCTCGGTGTGCATTCAGCCAGTGATACCGAATATGCGTGGTCCTGGTATGGCAGACTTGTCGGTGCTTATTTTAAAGACCATCCCCCTATTACTCAGGCTACGATCATTGTTGAAGATCCCACAAATATTGCTACAAAGATGCTGCCTGCTCGCTGGGTACGTTATGATGAATGGTATAATTTCCGCACAAATCCTCGCAAAAATGTCCACGTCTTGCTGACCGTCGATGAGCGCTCCTATAAAGGTGGCTCTATGGGTAGCGATCATCCTATTACCTGGTATCATAATTTCGAGGGCGGGCGCTCCTGGTATACCGCTCTCGGCCATACCTCTGAAAGTTATCACGATCCTCTTTTCCTGCAACATCTCTGGGGCGGTATTGTCTATTCTGGCAACTTTACTTCCTGATGGCTCTTCCTGATTACGGTGAAGAAGAATGATACTTCTTTTCCTACTTCTGATGCAGAAATAGGTACATAGTATCATAGTATCTATTTCTGTACAAAAATGAATAATCTCACTATAATAAATCAATATTGCCCCTGTTTATCAATTCGTGTCTCTCTTCAATTCCTAATGAGGATGGGTATACTTTGGGACGCGATCTCAGCTACCCATCAGGAGGATGATCTTTTATGTCATCGTGCTGGAATTGCCAAATGGTATTACCAGAGGGCGCAAAATTTTGTGGACGTTGTGGTAATAAACAAACTGCTCCTACGCCTGCAACATTACCTTCTTTTCCTGCTGTCACCAGGGCAGATCTGCAAGCTGCCCCTACACAATCTGTAATTACAGACAATGGAAACAAAGACCGCTCTTCTTTTTCTCCCGCTTCTTTTTATGCTCTCCCCTCGCTCATCAAAACCTGGCTGACCGAATATCGTACCTCTATTCCTGCTAAACTGTTGACGGTTCTTTCGTATGTCGATACTAGACGTGAGGAGAATCAGGCGCTATTTGAAATGAATAGCGGCAGAGAAGCTCCTCCTTTGGAAGATCGTTCCTGGGATAAGGTGGCGTTTATTGCTGGCCTCTATGCTCGCTTTATGTGGCGCTATGAGCTCACCTTTGCTCAGAAATGCGCTGTCTGGGATGCTCTGGTCTGGTCGGTCCTCTATGAACGTACGTTTCGTCCCAAGATGGCTGATGGCCGCTTTGAAGAACTGGCCGGCTTTTTCAATGGCTGTGCTGGCGATGCTGAGTTTCTCTCCTATACGCTTCAAAGTATGCCCCTTCTGCTTGAATACGTCGATAGTACAAATATTCGGAAGCTGCTGATTGCTATTGATCGTCTCTCCATCTCGCCTGAGGCGGCGCGTCTGCGCGAATTGCTGCATAAGCGCGTTATGACTCCTGTAGAGATTGATCTGGAATCAACACAGATCGGCGTGCTTTCAGACAGACCTGGACCTCGCAGCGAGTGGGCTCGTATTGTGCTGGCTGTCGAACATCTCTGGCAATTCTTGGATAAGAAACGCGAGAGTACGAATCAGCGTGCTCTTACCTTTGCACGCGAAAATCCTACGAGCCCGGAAACTCCTTCCCATTTAGCTACTCTGGGTGGGGTGATCTGCCGCAATATCATTTTTCGCTATGCTCATAGTAGTACTCTGCCCGCTAGCTCTCTGACCGCAGAGCAACTGGAAGACGGGATTGTCCTGGCTGAATATTCGATGCGCCATAGCCTGGGTGATTATATCGGCAAGGCTGAATATTATTATGTGCTGCTCAGTAGCTTGCGCGATCTTCGGGCACGCGTTCTCCCTGCTGATGCTCTGATCAATCAGGCCAAACGGAAGTTTGTTCCGGATGGCCCTCAGAAGGTCTCTGATTTTTCCTGGTCTGATCTCTTTGGCCTGGTGACTCATTATCTGAGCGAATGCCGCCTGGCCGATACTGTTGATGTGGTGGAGACTGAGAGCTGGATTCGCGCCTTTGCAAGTCTCGCTCCTCAGTTGAGCCCGGAAGAACGCAAAGCTTTTGTTTCTGAGGTTCGCCTGCATGGCGTTCGTGATAGTATCGCGCTCCGCACTTTGCAGGGAGATACTCCTGGATCTGCAAATGAGCCGCGAGAGAAGGTGCCCCTCGCCTTTCTTGGACCTGAGCGCCGCAAAGAGCTTTTTGCCTGTATTCGTACCTCTCGCTTAGATCGTTTAAGTGAGATCCTCAGCGAGGTCCGCCCCAAGTTGTTTTCTGAACTGAGCCGGCTCCTGGCCGACCAGAAATTCGCTGAGATTCTCCCTCCCCGCCGCTCTCTGCGCATCCGGGGCCGTAATGCAAATGCCCCGGATCGTTTTCAGGAGGCACGCTCCCTTATCCTCAGTAGTAATCCCGCCGAGCAGCAGGAGGGCCTGGCTCTGTTTGAACGCGCCCAGGCTGATACTGCCCGTGAGTATCTCCCTGTCGCTCGCGAATGGCGTCTGTTTGCTATTGCGAACGCTAAAGCTCGCTATCAGGCTGTCCCGCTCTGGGAGGAGGCCCGGAGCAAAGGCACTGCTTCCTGGGAGGAGATCTGGAATCTCGCTGTCTTCCATGTGCATGTTGGCAAAATAGGCCTGGCTCTTGAGGTACTGCGTCCCGGTGTCGAGAGCCAGAACGCTCCCTTTTCGCATCTGCGTTTCGCCCTCTATTGTAGCGTCCAACTTCTTGAGCAGCCGTCTCGCTCTCAGAAAGAAACTATTGAGGCCGCTGAGACCTTTCTTATTGCGCATCTGGAGCAGATGCCTCTACCAGAGTGTTATCTTGCCTGGTCTTTGCTCATCAGTGAGCGAGAAATTGCTGATAAAGTTCAGGATAGCAGCAATATGATGAAGCAACTAACTATTCTGACGAAATTTAATGATCTCGTTGAACGGCCTATTACTATTATTAAACCGGAAGAATCGGTCAATGATTCCGCTGTCGAGAAGTTTGAGAAAGAACTTCGCCGCCTCAACCTGGAAGATGTCTGGTGTTTCTGGATTCATGATTATGCCGAGCGCAACCGCTACAAATTTAGTGCCTGGCAGGCTCTCAGTGAGGCCTATGAGCGAGTTAATAAGAACGAAAATGCTGAAAAAGCTCTCAAGCATATTGTTGATACACAACTCGATATGTATCTGAAACAGCGTGAGAAAAGTAGCTCTGTCGCCTCCAATCTGACCCATCTGCGCAATCATCTGCATAAGCTGTTTGATTTTTACCAGCGCAAGGGCCGCTTATTAGATGACGATGTCTTTGCCAGTTTCAAGCACTATCGTACTGCTGTCTCTGAGTTGTGGAATGAACGCGAGGGGACGAATACGAAGCTTATTAAGCTGACCCGGCCATTGCTGGAGAGGTTGGGACGAACTGGTGCCTCAAACGATTCCTCCCCTACCCAGGCTCCGCAAAAAGCCTGGTATGCCCTTGCCTCAGAGCTCACTACTATTCAGGATATTGCTGGCCTGAAAACTCTTCAGGCTCGCATCAAAGCGAGTATCCAGCTTCTGGCTGGAGAACAGAAACAGAGCAAGGAACGCGCCTCTGGCGTTGTTCGCTTGCTGGACGATCTCTGTGCCTTAGAAAGTACAAAATGGCGACATGATGAGCTGCTACGCGAGGTAGAACGTTTAAATGCCTCTATCCAGGATATCGGTGCTCAGGTAGAGCAAGAGACTCGTCTTGAAGCCTCTCAAAGTTTTGTTAGAAACGTTTCGCCGTGTCTTCAAACGCTTTAGTGAGAGCCAGCATCTTTTGCCAACTCTGGAGATTGAGCCGACTCCTCTCGGCGGTGGCTTGCCCGATGATATGCCTGAAACGGCCCTGGTTATTCGCATCCACAATCCCGGCCCCGGCAAGGTGAGCGATCTGCGTATCTCCTGTGCGGAGAAGGGCCTGAATATCTCGAAAAAAGAGATCCTCCTTAAACATCTGGAGCAGGGAGAAGATACTGTTGTCGCTATCCCTCTCATTGTTCGCATCCCTGAAGGTGTGCAGCAGCTCGACTACCAGATCACTTTGAACTATCAGTGGGGCATCATCAAAGATGTGAGCAATACCTATCCACTGAAAGTGCGGCTCTTTAGCTTCCACGATTTCTTGCGCCAGCATGGCACCCATGACTACGAGCTGCCCAATCCCTACATTTTTAATCGCCCGATTGATTTTGCAGAAGATGATCCTCGCCTCTTCCAGGGCCGTGAGGGCGAACTTGCCCTTATTCGCACGATCTTTTTCAAGCGCCAGATGACCGGTGCTCCTCTCTACTTTCACGGTATTCGCCGCGTAGGCAAGACCTCTCTGCTCAATCGTATCGTCCTGGAATTGAAAAAAGAGGCCTTCTTCCCCTGTGTGGTTGACCTGAAAAGTGTGAAAGCCTCGCAACAATCTCTTGAGGTCGTTGTGAATAGCTTCACCCATAGTATTCTCCGAGATGCGCAGAGCCAGGGCCTTGATGTTGAGGGCCTGGAACCTGTTGTTGTGAACCATCCCAATCCAATTATCGGCCTTGAACGTTTCTTCTATGCCTTGCGTGAGCGCACAGGCCGCCTCCAGCTCGTCCTCTTATTGGACGAGTTCTATCTCCTGGTTGCGGAGCGTACTACTCCTGTGCTCGATCTCTTGCGCCGCATTCATCAGAGCGGTCTGATTCTCTTTCTGATGTCCGGTTGGATGCGTCCCGAACCCTTGCGCCGCGCCGCTCCTGAGACCCAGCTCTTTCCTCTGGCAGAGCGTCCGATAGATTTTCTTTCGCTCAACGCCGTCCGCCAGGTCCTTCTCGCTCCGGTTGCAGGCTACGGCATTGAGATTCCCGACCAGACCGTTCAGCGTGTCTTCTGGCAAACGGCTGGCAATCCCTATCACGTTGCCCGTATTGCCTATGAAGGTCTGGATCGCCTTAACGCCCAGCATCGCATCGTCCTGGCTCCCCAGGATATCGATGAGATCGCTGAACGCCTCGCCAGCGAGCCCGCCAATTTTACCTCATCCCTCTTCAGTCCCCTGATCCTCAGTTCAGAGGAACAGCTTGTCGCGATCCGTTTTGCCAGGGGTATCAATGGCCATCGCGACTACCTTGATCTTGCCGAGGCCTCGCGCCTCTTTGATCTGGATATTATTCGCGGCCTGGAGGAGAAATATGTGCTGGAATATCAACGCGACGAACAGGGAGAGCGCTTGCGCATCCGCAGCAAGATGCTTGCAACCTTCCTGGGAAGCCGCATGACTGAGCCTATTGTCTTGCCACCTCCGCCCTCTCATAAAAAGCGCGTCGGCCTCTTCGTAGATTACGAGAATCTGCGCCCACTTATGCCCCCCGATATGCAGACGAAAGATGTCGGCGAACGCCTTGTCACCTACGCTGCTCGCTTTGGCGAGGTTGTCTGCCGCTGGGCCTGCGCCGATCCGCGCAATATTCGCGACCTTTCCAGCGTCAAATTGGATCTAGAGCAGGTTGGCTTCCAGGTCCAGACGCCTACGGCAGAGCCGCAGACGGGCCAATCTTCCAAAAATCTCTCTGACTTCGTGCTCATCGAGCGTATCATCGATGAAAGCACCCATACCGATCCCAACATTTATATCATCGTCAGCGGCGATAAAGACTACTACGAGCGCATCAATACCCTGCTCAAAGGTGGCTACACCGTGCGCCTCTGTGCTTCTATGAGCGCTGGCAATCTGGCAGAGAAGTACCATAAACTGGAGACCGAACGCCACCAGTATCAGCTCGCCGAAGGGAACGCCGAGCGCGATTTCTTTATCGACAACCTGGATATCGTCTTAAAACTCAACGAGAGTAAAGTGAAATAAGAAACCAGCAAAGGTAGGGACGGCTGTTGATCCACCTACTCTAACAAAATCAAACAGGTCTGCAATGACCCTCCTTCGCTCAGAAAAAGAGAGGTGAACGGGTCTTGGTAGGGACATGATGCAGCGTGCAGAAAGCGTTGGCTTGCAGAAGAAACGGAACATGCACGCGTAATCGTGTCCTCCTCGCCCAGCGCTTCTCTCGCCCCTGGCGATTTTGTTGGAGCAGATGTTGTTCACCGTGCCCCCTGTGGGGGTCTCTGTCCGGCGAGAGAGAGCAGGAGGTAGGTAGGGACGGCTGTTGATCTCGTTGATTCCAACAAAATGACAAGCGGGGAGAGGAGAGCTCTGCCGGATCACCTTTTGCAGGGGGAGAGGATCGCAGGGCGAGGAGGACACGATTGCGCGTGCGTGCGAGGAGCAGCTGCGGGGGAACGCTGCCTGCACGCTTCATGGTGTCCCTACGCAGCCCGTTCGCTTTCTTTCTCTGGGCAAGAGGGGCCATTGCCTTCCTGTCTGATTTGGTGGGAGTCAATGCTGTTGATCTCCGTCTGCTTAATCCACCTGTTGCGCATCCAGATCCATCAACGCCTCAAGCAGAGCCTGGAATGCCTTATCTTGCTCTCGATAATACTGCCTGCGACTGATCCCCAGCCGCGTAGCTGTATGTTCATTGGCTAGTTGATTCTTGAAGTAGCGGTAATGGAGGATGTTATACTTCCTCCACTCCACCCCAAGATCGTTTCGCAAACCTCCAGGTTTCATATGCTCAAATCCTGCTCGCAAAAATTCTTGCACAAGCTGGCCACGCTTATACATCGTACCCTTATCCCCATCATCCCTTCTCTCGATATATCTCATTGTCGCCAGTGAGCAGGTCTGTAAAAAAGTCCGATCCCCTAAATGATCTAGCGCCTCTTTTACCTCTTTAATACCTGGAGTAGACCGCTGTACTTGAAATTTTTCGCAGATGTGCAGCCGAAATAGCGCACTTTCACTCAACTCTTCCACTTTATGTACCCCACCTGTAGAGCGTACAATCTCCTGCTCTAAATCTTGTTGCTGCTCTGGCAAAAGCTCTTTCCAGATGCGGTTAAAATGCGGTGCAAGTTTATCCGCGATCTCCTGCCGCACTTTCCTGTATTCCAGACTCTGGCCCTGCTGGAGCCTGCTTTTGGCCTCGAAGAGATGCTGGCAAGCCCTCTGTAACAGGAAAGGATGCCTCCCCGCTAGCTCGATAATCCAGGCAACTTCTTCGTCCGTAAATGCTTGCCCCGCCCGCTGTGCTGGCTCTTTTACCAGGCGCAACGCCTCCTCTTGTGTTAGCGGCCCAACCGCTTCAGCTTTGAAGCTCCCAAAAAACGGGGATGCCTCTTCGCTCGGTGAGATCTGGTCTAGCGGCTTGATTGATGCCGTTACATACGAGACCCATCCCCTCGTCGCCGGAGCACGCAGGAACGAGAAGAAGTTTGGACCAAATTGCCGCTCTTCCCCAACTTTATCAAATGTATCCATTAGCAGGACTGTATGATACCCTTCCTCGTACAGCTTTTGCAGGCATTTTGTAAATCTATCTCGTCCTTTGCCATCAATCATCGCCATAGAAATATGTTTTGCCGCTTGCGTCACAATTTGCGCGGCTATCTCCTCAAAGAAATTTTCCAGGCTGTATTGTAAGAAGTCTCGCATATCCACATAGACAAACACAAAGTATTTAAGCTCGGTTCTCTCGAAGATACGCTGCTGGATCGCCGGAGACTGCATATATACTAGTAGCGAGGATTTTCCAATAAATCGTGTCCCCACCAGGGAGAAGCATTGCCGATTGATGCAAGAGAGATAGATATCACGAAGCAATTGCTCACGCCCAAAAAACATCTCCGGATCTCTCACAATTGCATAGTCATAATATGGATTGTCGGGCACGTTATTTCTCCTCTCCAGAATCGATGACATATCAATAAGCTACTACTGCTCTTTGTCAAAGAAATAACTTCATACATATTTTCTATTGTATGACAATTTTCCTCTTTCTCTCCCTGCTTCATACACGATTGTCTATGCTACAACTTACACTGTTTCCCCTGCTTTTAGCATAAAGCAAGTATCACGCCCCCCTATGCCAGAAAGGTGCCACAAATACAAAAGCTTCTTTCACTCAATCTCCTCAGAAATACCCTCAAGAAATTCCTCCTTCTGCCGATATCCTATTCAGGATCACTTTCTCGCTAAGATAGGTCAGCAGCGTAGTCGTTTTATTCCTAATTTTCAATGTATGGTTTCTGTAGAGTTGTATAAAAATTTAATGTAGGGTTAAACCTCGGCCCCAGGCTGTTAGTGTATGATTTGTAGGGTCTACGCCAATGTTCAACCATGTCCCTGGTGTAAAATACAAACTGGCGAATCTATTGGCATATGCTTTAGGGCACTAAAATGTCACTGTATGGCACTCTCACTTTTCTATACTTGTGCCACAGGATCTGGAAAAGTCTGCTCTCTACAAAAATCTTTTAAACACTATATATATTTGGGCCGGGGTCAGGAGGAAGAGGGAGAAACAAAAATGCAGCATAAGAGAAGTATTGAAAAAGATAGGGTTACACTGATGGCGATAGCACAGGAACAGCAAGACGGATCACCCCAGAGAAAGAAAAGAGCTCCTGTTCATCGCAAAGATCTGCAAGAATTACTCCTGAATCTTCTTTCAGTTGGCCGATTGGTGACTACTTCCCAATGGAACTTTCTCGCAAATGACTGGGTGACCTGCATTCAAGCCGCTGATATCGATAATGATAGCGATACAGAGATTGTTATCGGGGGCCGTGACGGCTATGTGCGTGCCTTGACGCGCCAGGGGACCTTACTTTGGGCACGCTTGATCGGTGAAGGATGTTGGGTTACTGCCCTGGCAATTGTTCCAGACATTCCTCTTCAAGAACGTAATGATCCTCCGCTCCCTCGCATTATCGCTGCTACCAGTACTGGCAGTGTCTACGCCCTCGATTCGTACGGCAATCTCTTGCCAGACTGGCTCTTTCAGGGAAAAAACAGGCAGATGATTCGCCAACTCTGTATTCATCCCGCTCATCCTAATGAGATTATCGTGGGTTCAGAGGATCGTAATTTGTATCTCCTGGAGACCGCTACCGGCAGCGTCCGTTGGCGGCAACCGACGAAAGGGCGTGTCTACAATGCCTGTATCGCCGATATTGATGATGACAATCACCTGGAGATTCTCGTTTCCGCTACCGATAAACGCATCCATATCTTCAATTGGCAGGGCAAACTCAGACAAAGTATTGAACTTGACTATAAAAGCTATATTCTGGCTACTCTTACGCCTCAAAAGATGGCAGCGAAAACCTTCAATGCCCAGGAGATGGCGCTCTCTTCTACTCTTGTTCTCGCCAGTTCCGATGGCCGCAACCTGGTCGGTTGGACTGCTCTCAAGGATCTTGATGCAGAATCTGCTACGACTCTGCATATGGAAAAAATTTGGCCTATTTCATCTGAGGCTCTCTCCGCAACAATGTTTAAACGAAGAGTCGAAGTGATGTCTGTTGCTGATATCAATAATGACGGTCAGCCTGAAATCCTGCTTGCCTCTGCTGACCATATTCTGCATATATTCGACTCTACTGGCCTTCCTCTCTGGAAATATGACTTTGGCCTGAGTATCCATTGTCTTTGTTGCTGTGATTATGATGATGATGGTATTACTGAACTCCTTGTTGCTTTGGGTGACAATAGTGTCCGCTCGCTAAAAATCGATCTGACTCCTGCCCACGATCTGACTTCCTCTCTCCTGCCGCTCGATCCTTCTCCTGGTGATTCTCCCTCTTCTCTTTACCAACAAATTAAACAAACGGTTCTCTACTTGCGCCGCCAGGGTGACAAAACGTTCTCTTTTCGTGCCGAGATTCAAGCGGAACTTGCTCAATTGGATATTCTCCAGGAACAGGAGCCGAAGATTGAGAAACGAGAGTTTTCTCGTGCTCAGTATTTACTTGACCTGGGCGAATATAAAGAGGCTCTGGCAATTCTGATGCGCCTCAAAGAACAAAAAGTACAATACTATTGGGAAAAATGGGTGACGAATGTCGGCCATGTGCGCACCCTGGGCTTTGGCGATGTGCAAAGCAATCCTATTGATGAGATTATTCTGGGCAACGATGAAGGCTACGTCCTCGCTCTCGATATCAATGGCCGAAAAGAGAAGATTCTCTGGCGCAGGCAACCTCAGCCTGGCTCCAGTGTCGTCGCTCTGCAAACTGGCAATTCTCATGAAGATGGCTATGAAGCAACTCTGGTTGTGCTAGATAGCCAGAGTATTCATATGCTCGATCATACTGGCACACCTCAAATTCTTCCCGATACTCTTCTTGATCCCGGTGATCGTGTCACTTCTCTCGCCGTTACCTATGAACCCATCGCGGGTATTCACAAAATTCAGCATATTATTCTTGGTCTTCAGGAAAACAAAATTTATGTCTATGATGCTCTCTTCCAGAATCGCCTGACTATTCCTACAAAGAAAGGAGTCAAAGCTCTCTTTGCCTGCGATGTCACCGGAACCGGCCAGATAGATATTGTCGCTGGACTCTCCGACTATTCGGTCCGTCTCTTCGAGCAGGATACGTTGCACGAAGGTGGATACAAAGAACTCTGGTCCTATCACGTCCAACAACGCATTCGCGCTCTCCATGCCGCCGATATCGATGGCGATGGCGAGATTGAGGTCCTTATTGGCTCCGATGATCGCTATCTCTATGTCCTGAATCGCCAGGGTAATCTGAAATGGCGCTACTTTCTTCCCGATAGTGTTCTGAGTATCGATGTCTCTGATATCGATGGCGATGGCAATGTTGAACTCCTCGTGGGCAATGCCGATGGCAATGTCTACTTTCTTGGCCGCTATGGCGATCTGCGTTTTCGCTTACCTGTTCATGGCCGCGCCCGCGTTGTACGCGCACGCGACCTGCATCCTGTCCATACTCCTTATGCCGATGGCTATGTGGAAATCGCTGTCGCTACGGACAATGATATTATGCTTTTTCAGGTCCTTCGTATGGATGAGGTGAATCGCATGATTCAGGAGTGCTGGCGCTTGCTCCGTAAAGAAAATAATGATCGGGAGTCTTTGTATCGCTATGCCGATTATCACCTCGAAGCTGATCCCTACATCCGCGCTTTCGCTCTTAAACTTCTCGCAGGCCACCGACCTCACCTCCCAAAAGATGTTACTACTCTGCAAACTGCTGTAAAAGAAGATTCCTCCCCTATTGTCTCTGAAGCTCTGGCCGATGCAATCGTGAATCTCTGCCTGACTTCCACGAAAGGCGAGAATTTCAATACTACCCGCCAACTCCTCTACCGTCTTTCCCAGAAAACGCACCAGGGGACGAAGCTGGCTATTGTACGTATGCTTGGTATGTTGGAAGAATTGGTGCAGAATAACCCCGAATTGAGTGCAGACTATCTGGAAGAACTTAGCTTTGAATATCTGGAACGCTTTTTGGGCAATGCTGATCTCTGGCTAAAGCAGAGTGTGGTCCGCGAGTTGTATCACCTTGCTGCAACCTATCCCACTCAAGTAGCTCGCTTGCTCCTCATCAGCGCTCACGATGACCATCTCTGGATACGCCAGGAGACTGGTCGCGCTCTTGCACACTGCTTCTCTCTCCATCCGGAGATCTTGTTTCTCTATCTTCCTCAATTGCTCATTGAAGGAATCGATCCTGCTATTACTCAGCAGATGTCGATCTCTTCGGAATTGCCTGCCCTGCAACAGCTCTTTCTCTCTCTGACCAATTTTCTCCACGTCGTGAAATTGGAGGAAAGTAGTATCTCACTGGACATGCTGCTGAATGATCTGCAAAAAAAGGAAGAAGTTCAGCCTTTTAATAAGCAGAAGGAACTCTATCGCCAGAGCCTGGAAATGTTTATCTCCGCGCTCAATGAGACGATGCAGACTATTCCCCAGGCCGAGGATATGCTGGTCATCTATCAAGAATTGCATAATCTTCTCCAGGTGAAAACGAGTAGCGATATCGAACAGTTTCATCGCCTTACGTCCTCTGAGGATCTGGTCGGTTTTTGTCAGTTTCAGTACCTGGAGAGTCTTTTTACTGATCTGCTGACCGTCGTTCATGGCGTGAAACAATATCGCAGACGCCACTCTATGGGTGATAAAGCGGCTACGCTTATCGAGACTACTTACAATCTTAGCAAAATTAGAAATCAGTTTGTGGTGAATCGCCAGCAGTCTAATCGCAATTCTCACTCTCCTCTCCCGATTCTCCTGGCTGAAGATGTCTTGATCTGTATTGCTTTGCAACACTGGCATACGCTTTTACGCGATGAGGTCCGCAGGTTGCGTGGTAAGGCCGATCTTTATATCGAGCTGACCTCTCATGATATTCAGCGCGAAGAATCTATTGAACTCTTTTTTCAGTTGACTAATAAGGGCCGCTGTGCCGCTGACTCTGTCTCTATCTCTCTCGGTGCCAGTAATGAGTATGAGATTATTGGCCTCTCCGAACGCACGCTTGTCGAGATCTCTTCAAATAGCGAGCCACGCACTATTAGTTTTCTCCTCAAGCCCTTTGCCGATACCTTTAGAATCGAAACGCTTGTTACCTATACGGACGCTGACGGCCATAAATATCTGAAACAGGGCCATAAAATAGATCTGAAAAGAAGCGATAGAGAATATAAGCCAATTGTTAATCCCTATCATGGGGGGACTCCTATTAGCGATAGTAGCCTGTTTTATGGACGTGAGGAGGATTTACAGTCTCTCAGCGTCATTCTTAGCGGGACGACTTCTCAGGCAAACCGTGTCATTTTGCTGGTTGGCCAACGCCGCTCAGGCAAAACGAGTCTTATTAATCAACTCGTCAAAAAGCTGTCTGCGCATCTTGCAGTCACTATTGATCTGCAAAGTATGGCGATGTCGAATACGGCGGCAGAACTTTTAGCTGCTATCGCCTCTACCATTCACTCCGCCCTTCGGGCCAGAGGCTTTACTCCTCCCCAGATAGAAAAAAACGCTTTTGCTGAGAATCCAACCCAGGTGCTAGACCGTTACCTCGAACTGGTGGTAGCACAACTTGCTGGCCTTCGCCTCATTCTCCTCATTGACGAGTTCGAGGTGTTTAATCAACTCATTCGCAGCAATCAGCTCGATCCGAACTTTCTTCACTATCTACGTAGCCTGATGCAGCATCGCCTGGGTATCAATTTCCTCCTGGCTGGCGCTCCTCGTGTCTTGCTTGATGACCTGAATAATCGCTCTGCCTTCCTCAATATTGCCCAATATCATCACCTCTCTCGCTTGCGCTATAAAGAGGCCGATCAACTTATCGTTGAGCCAGTGAAAAAAGAATTGACCTACGATCCTCTCGCTCTTGAGCGCATCCATCAGCTTACCAGCGGCCAGCCTTACCTTATCCATCTGCTCAGCGAGATTCTGATCCAGCATTGTAATCAGCAGCATAAAAATTATGCAAATACAAATGATGTAAATATCGTTCTTGATACTGTCCTTGCACGTGGCAAGTACTACTTCTCTCAGATGTGGAGCCTGGCTACCTCTCCCATCGAACGCTTCCTTCTTTCTCTTATGGCTCAGGATACCGATGAAGGTCAGGGCAAAATCTTCTCCCTTGCAGATATACAGGAAGCTTTTCTTTCCTCGGATCTGACCTATAAACATGCCCAGGTCCGCCTCGCTTTACAGCGTCTGAAACAAGAAGAACTTATTGAAGAGAGGGACGACGAAGGCCGCCTCTATATCATTCCCATTGGCCTTATTCGCGCCTGGCTCAACCAGCACAAACCGTTTGAGCGCGTAGCAGACGAAGAAGAGGCTAACATCGAGAGCAGCGATTAGTCTGTTCTTTTCTCTCTCTTCTTTGGGTATCGCGTCTGCCTTTCAGTAGACAATCGCTCTCATTTTCGTGAGAAAGGAGGTGAAAGATGGCACAAAAAAAGTGAAGAAAGCCCATTTGCCTTTCTTTGTTTTTTCTACCAGCTGGAAGAATGTGTTTAAAAAATCTCTAACAGGGAAAGAGAGATCGTTGTGATATCTTCAGCCCTATCTTCGTTTTTGTTCTCTTTAGGAGGAGTGATTCTTGTTGATTTGATTCTGAGTGGTGATAATGCCCTGGTAATTGGTGCTGTCGCGGCACGTATTTCGCAGCGCCGTCAACGTTGGATTGCTCTCGCTTTCGGTGGCCTGATTGCTATTCTCTTGCGTGTTATTTTTACTGTCTCTACTACGTTTCTGTTAGGTATCCCTTATCTACAGAGTATTGGTGGCGTGCTTGTCTTTCTCATTGCGGTCCGTTTTGTATTTGAAGATCAGCCATCACCAACTTCTGAAACCGCCGAGCCACAAGTAAGTATGGAGCAGGAATTACCTGCTCTGGCAAGGCTATTTTCTCGCTGGATCGGTCAGCGCATGGAGCCGCGCTCTGCAACTAAACGCTGGAATTTCTTGTTTGCTGTTGCAACTATTGCCATTGCCGATCTCACTATGAGTCTTGATAATATTGTTGCTATTGGCGCTCTGGCCCACGGACGAGTGCTGATTATCGTCGTGGGTCTGGTGCTTAGTATTGTCCTACTCTTACTCGGTAGTGCGCTGATCTCGGAACTGGTTGGCCGCATTCCTGGCTTGATCGCTCTTACCAGTTGCATTCTCGCCTGGATTGCCTCAGATCTTCTCTGGAGCGATCTGAAACGCTTTTCCCCTCCGGTATTCAATATAGGCTTGCACGCTTTGTTGGTTGGCTCTATTGTGCTCCTTTATATCGTACGCTGGGCGCTCTTACGTTTCTCTCACAAGCAAGCTTTGGCTGCGCAAAGCGACAGCCATCCATCAATCTCTGAAGTACAGTCTTCTCCCCAAAGGGGAAAGGTTGTTCAGAACTCTCGCAAGGATTAGGTAATCTACATTTTCTGTAAACTGTATAGCCGTTATGAGACAGGGGAGGAGGCGTTCATCTGGAATTTTTCCTCCCAATGTTCCAATACGACATCCGCTGTGCTCTGGATGCGCAAACGACAGGTCTGGGTCTCTGTGGCCTCAAATGTGTTATGCTCGCTTAGCTTGTTAGAAGGAGATCCGCCCCCGCAAAACATAAAATACTCACAGCTCTCTAAACAGTGGTGAATACCTCTGCGAATCTGCTTTTCTGTTGCAAGAAATTTCGCTGTCCTCAATAGCTCGCTGAGTGAGGAGGAAAAGACGTTGCCAAAGTGGAAATCTCCATAGTCTCTATGCTGCAAGGTGAGTAGTTCCGGGGAGAATGTGGAGATGTTACCCTTGCAATCAAAACTGAAGATGGCTCCTGGCACATTTGTTTGGGACTTGATGAATGGCGTGTCTGCCATCACGATTTTATGGATATTCTCAAATTCGCGAATCTTGAGCGGCTCGTCCGCCTGCGTGTTAAGGACAAAGAGCCGCCGCAAGAAGTGCTTGTACTTGCGCACTGCCTCCTCTCCTTGTAAGGATGAGATGCTATTGCTCCCCTCTCCTTCTTCTGGATTTAAGCAGAGCCGCTCCGGCCTCAGTTCATGAAAGAATCGCCAGATCTCTTCTGCTGCTAACAATGATTGCTGCGTGATAACTGCGATTACTGAAAAGGGAATCTCGTTTTTCTGAAGGAGCTCTATTCCTCTCATTACACGCGCAAAGGTACCTCGCCCAGCTCTATCCACACGATGCGCGTCATGAATAGGCTGCGGCCCGTCGATGCTTACTCCAATCTGTATCTGCTGCTGTTTGATAAAATCGCACCACTCCTGGGTGATGAGTGTGGCGTTGGTCTGAAATGAATGCTGTATCTGGACTCCTTGTGTGTTTTGCCCCTCAAGAAAATGAAATGCTTGCCGATAGAAATTTATAGGGAGTACAAGTGGCTCACTTGCATGCCAGACGATAGTAATCTCGTCTGCTACAAAGGGCGAACTAAAAAATACTTTTCCAATCTGTTTGAGTGTAGATAACGTGATATGGTGTTTTTGTGTACGATGAGGTAAATAACAATAGTGACAGTTGAGATTGCACAGGGGCGTTGGTTGTATGATGACCAGCTGGGTTTTTACCATGATGGCTGCTCCTTGTTCAGGAAAATGCTGCTCTACGGCGTTTGCCTTTTTGAATACTGCTATCTTTCTGTCGGCAAAAAATTATCTTGGCTTTTTATTCCAGTCGGTCCAGTTGGTCCAATCATCCCAGCGCTGCCAGGACTCCCACCTCAACTCTGTCCCGGCTCTCTCATTGCTTCCTGCTTCTATCGTCTGGTCATCCTTTTCTCTGCCTTCTGCTTCTTGTTGACTCATCCGCTCTCTGATACGCCGCGCTCGATTCCACATAGAAAATGTGGGATAGATCCATTCAGACTCTTTCATGTCTATACCCTCTGGTTGCTCTCCTTGAAATGCACTATACAATTTTTATTGTACAATTTGTCCTATTTCAATAGAGAGACGTCTTACGTCTATAAAAGTATAAATGTTGGGAAATGGCACCTGATATTGCTGTTGGACACTTCTATGACACCGGATGGGACACGCTGGCATAACGAAAACTGTACACTCCTTAATGTAGTAAGAACTCTATTTGTACAGGAGGGATTCCATATGCATATGATGTATCAGGCGCGTCCTACTCGACAGCCCACCATACGTATGCCTTCATATCAGGTTGTACGTTCTTTGGGGAGTGGCGGTACCGCCAATGTATGGTTGATTCGCTATCGCCATACCGGGAAAACCGCTGCTCTTAAGCAGCCTCGTGTCCAGGATAAAGCTACGCTCCAATTATTTCACAATGAGGGCCGTCTCCTGGAGACGCTCTCTCACCCTCATATTGTCAAACTGGAGGCCCGTGGTATTATGCCCGATGGGACGCCTTTCCTGGCTCTGGAATATGCTCCCTATGGCACTATTCGCCGCTCTTATCGTGGGGCCCATGCCACTATGCCTTTGCCAACGGTCATTCATTTCACAAAACAGATCGCGGGCGCTTTGTCCTATCTCCATTCCAGGGGGATTATTCACCGCGATGTGAAACCGGAAAATATGTTGCTTTTGCAGCCTGATTATCTGCTTCTGGCGGATTTCGGTATTGCTATAAACGCACATTTTGCCTCTACTCAGAAATCCCACCACATGGGCACGATCCGCTATATGGCTCCTGAACAACTGCTTGGTACACCATGCTTTGCCAGCGATCAGTATGCCCTGGCCGTGGCGGTCTACGAGTGGCTTTCTGGCGAACCCCCCTTTTTGGGGACCGCCTCGGAGGTGATTCAACAGCATCTCTCTTCTCCTCCTCCTCATCTGCGCGGCATGGCCTCTCTCCTCCCCTATCGCCTTGATGCTGTCGTGCGCAAGGCCCTCTCCAAGAATCCTGCTGATCGCTTTGCTTCTGTTGCGGAATTTGCTCAGGCTCTGGAAAAGAGCAGTAAGGTAATATACACTATGAGATCTCACCTGCTTGCTATCGAGGATCACTATGAGGAACAGGCTACTGTGCCGGAGCCTGTTACGGTTCTGAGTAATAGATATAATAAGATCTATCCAAAGCAAAAAAGGTTCGCTCTGGCTTTGAAAAACATCTTGTACGATCTGTTGTTCCTCAGTGTCGGACAACTTGTCCTCTGGTTTTTCTTCGCCCCGCTCTATTCCTGGTTTCTTCCTGCCTCAAGTTTTGCTATGTTGCTCTTGTTGCGCCTATCTCAGTTGCGTAGCGCTTTTGTACGTAGCATTCTGAGCGCGGTTCTGCTTGCTTCCCTGGTAGTTGCTCATGTCTTACATTCGCGTTTATCAATCGATGGGCACTACGCGCTTTCATTGCTGCTCGTATTCTATATGGTTATAACACTGAAGGCGCGTCCTCGCGCTCGCCAACAAAATCAAACATCTGTTCAATTTCAGAAACGTTATCCTTGACATGCTGCTATAATGAGCAATATCTTCGCCGCCACCGCGAAGCGTCCATGCACAAGTATTTCGTAGCTACTCAGAGAGGAGATTCTTTGTTATGGAAGAGGAGATGTCATTTGTCACACCTTCACAGAATCTGGATATTTTATCGACAGGATTGCACACAAACTCTGAAGATCTCTATGCTATTCCAACGCACGCGCCGGGTCCCCAGGGAAAACTTCCTCTGACTCCACAGATGTTGCAGGAATGGCCGAGCGGTGATCTTTTTGGTCTGACTCAAAATGTCGGGATGGGCTGGGACCCGGCCAAAGTTTTGCACAAGCACATTTTGATTTTGAGTACCCAGGGTGGCATCCGTGAGGCTGATGGCTCCCCTGTCGCATTAGGCTATCATACCGGCCATTGGGAGGTTGGACGCCTGATGCGAACTGCCGCCCAGGAGATGCAGCAGCTTGGCGCGGTCCCCTATGCCGCCTACGTTAGTGATCCCTGCGATGGCCGTACACAAGGCACGACAGGTATGTTCGATTCTCTGCCCTATCGCAATGATGCCTCTCTTGTCATGCGCCGCCTTATTCGGTCTCTGCCCACGCGCAAAGCGGTTATGGGTATCGCTACCTGTGACAAAGGTCTACCCGCAACCCTCATGGCTCTGGCCTCTTTGCGCGATCTTCCCGGCATTCTTGTCCCCGGCGGCGTGACGCTTCTGGCTGAGCATGGCGAGGACGCGGGAAAAGTACAGAGCATTGGTGCCCGCTATACACGTGGGGAAATGACGCTCGATGAAGCCTCCGAAGCCGCCTGCCGGGCCTGTGCCTCTCCCGGTGGTGGCTGTCAATTTCTCGGTACTGCCGCTACTTCCCAGGTTGTTGCGGAAGCTTTGGGTATGGCCTTACCCCACTCCGCGCTTTCTCCTTCAGGTCAGCCTATCTGGGAAGAGATGGCCGCTCAGTCGGCTCACGCTTTGCTCCATATGGTACAGCTCGGTTGGGGCGTAAACCATATCTTGACCGATGCCGCCGTTCAGAATGCGATGGTTGTACATGCGGCATTCGGTGGCTCCACTAATCTCCTCCTGCACATTCCGGCCATTGCCCACTCCGCCGGACTCCATATTCCAACGGTGCAGGACTGGCAGGAGATTAATCGCAAAGTCCCTCGTCTGGTCAGTGTCCTTCCCAATGGACCGGTAGACCATCCCACTATTCGTGTCTTTCTCGCCGGCGGTGTCCCTGAAGTTATGCTTCACCTGCGCCGTCTTGGACTTCTCAATACCGATGTGCATACTTGTAGCGGTCATTCTCTGGATGAGGTTTTGAACTGGTGGGAACAATCCGAACGGCGCAAACGTATCCGCGCACGCCTCCTTGAGGTCGACAATATTTCCCCGGACGACGTAATTATGGACCCCGCTACGGCTCGCTCACGCGGTATGACCTCTACCGTTACGTTCCCCATCGGCAATCTGGCCCCGGAAGGCTCCGTCATCAAATCTACCTCCATTCATCCAAGCGTCGTTGATCCTGACGGCGTCTATCGTCATACCGGACCCGCAAAAGTCTTTACAAGCGAACACGCAGCAATCACTGCCATTAAAGATGGCTCTATCCAATCTGGCAATGTCCTGGTCCTGATGGGTCGGGGACCTTCCGGCACGGGCATGGAAGAAACCTACCAGCTAACCGCCGCCCTGAAATATCTTTCCTTTGGTAAACATGTTGCCCTGGTCACCGATGCCCGTTTCTCAGGCGTCTCCACTGGTGCCTGTATCGGCCATGTTGGACCAGAAGCTCTGCAAGGTGGCCCTCTTGGCAAAGTGCGTGATGGAGATGTCATTCATATTGAAGTAGATCGTATTCATCTGGAAGGTCGTGTCGATCTGGTTGGTCACGGTGAACAGCGCTTCACCCCCGAAGAGGGAACCCTCCTCTTAAAAACTCGCTCACCTCATCCAGATCTGGCTCCCGATCCTCGCCTACCCGATGACACACGCCTGTGGGCCGCCCTACAAGCCGCCAGCGGCGGCGTCTGGCGTGGAGCCGTCTATGACGTTGACCGCATCATTCAGGTCCTGGAAGCCGGTATGCAAGCCCTTGATCATTCTGACAATCAAGAGAGGCCAGGAAAGGGATAGGTGAAACTTATGAAGAATGCGGACAATTTTCCAATTATCTCGTTTGCAACTCTGCAAGACTGGGAAGCATGGCTTAAAGCGTTCCACTCTGATACCAGGGGGATCTGGCTCAAGATAGCGAAAAAAGAAACAGGCATCTCTTCTGTCTCTTATGCAGAAGCCCTGGAGAGTGCTCTCTGTTATGGTTGGATCGATGGGCAAAAAGCCTCTTTTGATGACCAGTATTGGTTACAAAAATTCACTCCGCGCGGCCCGAAAAGTATGTGGTCAAAAATAAACTGCGACAAAGTCACAGCTCTTCTGGCTTCAGGCAAAATGCAACCGGCAGGTATACGACAGATGGAGCTAGCGCAGGCCGATGGCCGTTGGGAATTCTGCCTACGAATCACAAAGCAAAATAACCGTACCTGCTGATTTTCAAAGGGAGCTGGACAACAACCAGAAGGCGCAGGAGTTTTTCGCTACATTAAATAGCGCTAATCGCTATGCAATTCTCTACAGAATACAAACGGCAAAGAAACCTGAAACACGCTCAGCTCGCATAAGTAAGTTCATTAAAATGTTGGCTGAAAACCAAAAATTACATCCTTAATTAGGGTTTCTTGAGGGTAAGTCATGAAACGTTTTCACATTAAAGTGAATTGTAATCATCATTCTCATTACTCCCGCCCTTTCCTTTTTCTTGCTCTCTTGCCGTTTCCAATGGCTGAGAAGAAGACCTTCTCTTCCCAAACGGAAACAGATTGGCAGGCAAGGCGTAGAGTAGCGCGATTGCAATATAAAGCGCGAGGCTAGCTTTGGCATTAAAGGCCGAGACAAGCAGGGTAACAACGTAGAGGGGAATTGAAACGAAGTATCTTCTCGTCATCTGTCTGTATCACTTGTGAGGTGAGTCCGCTAGCGAGAAGATTGGCATGCGTCGATGCATACCACCAGACGACGTTATACAGTATCGATGTGAGCAGTAAGGATGCACTGTAGACCATTGCTGCCTGGTTCGCATACCCATCGTCAAAGTGTGTTACCAGGAGTGAGGTAGTGAATGGGATAAAGACCAGGCACATGAGCGCCAGCGTGTTGAGCGAAAGGAGGAAGTGATCTGTCTGATGGATGTACTTGAACATGTAATGATGATTGGCCCAAAATAGTCCGATAATTGTAAAACTGACTACATATCCAAGATAGTGAATGCCATCGTTAAATAGCAAAGGTAGGAGATAGCTCTGGTGTTTATCGAATGGCGGCACATGAATATCTAAAATCAGAAGGGTAATGGCGACAGCGATGACACCATCGCTGAAGGCCTCAAGCCGCCCTGTATCTCGCTCATTGTCGAGTGAGGCATCTCGCTCTTTAATCACATGCAAAGACTTTCACGCAGGAAAGATCACGCTCAATACCGCGTATTATAGCAGTCGCAAAGAGAGGATTGCAAGATAGGCTATTCAGCTCTTTGAAACAAAATGTACCTGGAAATAACACAACTTTGTGCTATTCCAGGTACATAATTAGACGCACTCGTGACTGCTCTCGGCTCTCGCGATCTGGTAGGGATATGCTGTTGACCGTGCCCCCTCTGGGGGTCTCTGTCCGTGCTAGCCTACCACCCCCTTGACGAGGGCAAAGGCAGAACCGCTAGAAGAAAAGACACAAATGTTTTCCTCTAGCGGTTCTCTTAGCTCTATTTACAAGGTAGAGTGATGAAGGGAGTTAGACCTCAATTAACACTCACTATGCCCACAAGTATAACACTTGCGACAGCCCTCTTCGTAGACCATCGTGTTGCACCCACACTCCGGACACAGGTTGCCGGTTACAGCCAGCTTGCTCAACTTCAACGGATCAATAGCCTGCTCGCCATGACCGTTGCCGTTCTTTGGCTCTGTATCCGTAGCCTCTTCCTCGGCGTTCTCCTCCTCGGCAGGCTTCAACGAGCTTAGATGCAGCTCCAGAGCACGCGCAACACCGTCCGGCAATGAACGCACCTGCTGAGCACCAAAGCCAACCGAACGGCTCCCACCGATACTGCGCAACTGTTCGGAGATAACCTGCATCCGGTCCGTCTGCGAGAGCGGACTGAGTATCTGCAAGTTGAGCGAGATCAAACGTCCCAGTGCCTCGGAGAGTGCCGCAATATCACTACCAGCCTTGCCCAGCGTTACAAAGACCTCTAGCGGTCCCTGCTCATCACTGTTGATGGTGATATTAATCTTCCCTTCAGGCGCTTTCACCTGGCGCGTGTAGCCCTGGACCACCGTTGGCCTCTCCTTGATCCCTTGCTTGATCGAGGTGATAGGCTCAAACATTGGCCCTTGTTTCTGCTCTTCTGCCTCCTGCTTGGCCTTTTTCTCATCCTCCACACGTGTCAGCACCGCATCCCGCGAGCCATCGCGATAGTAGGTCACGCCTTTACACCCGGTCTCGTACGCCATGCGATATAGCGTCTGTACCTGTTCAACGGTGTGATTATTTGGTGCATTGACCGTCTTACTAATACTGGAGTCGGTGTAACGCTGGACCATCGATTGGACGCGGATATGCTCTTCTGGTGAGAGATCATTGGAGGCTACAAAGTAGCCAGGTGTTGCCTCATTTGGATGCTTATCACGCCACTCTTGCAGGAGGGGATGATACAGAATATGCTCACCCGTCCGGTCTCTCCGGATCATCGCGAAGTCATACACCGGCTCAATCCCCGAACTGACGCCCGCCAACAGACTGGTTGTCCCCGTAGGTGCCTGTGTCAGCAGTACGGCATTGCGAATTCCCTGCTGCTTAATCTTCTCCTGTGTCTGCTTAGGTAGCCGCTTGATGAACTTTCCTTGCATATACTTATCACGCTCAAAGTGCGGGAATACTCCCTTCTCCTGCGCGATATCGGCGGAGGCATCATAGGCCGAATCGCGGATCGTCGCGTAGATTCGCTCAATCACTGGCAGCGACTCCGGACTCCCATAAGCGACCTTCATCTTAATCAGCGCATCCGCTAGCCCCATCGTTCCCAGCCCCGTTCGCCGCGTCCCCATCTGAGCTTCTTTATTCTCTGCAATAAAGTACTCATTGGCATCGACAACATTATCCAGGAAACGCATCGCCGTGCGACTAATCTCCGCCAGCCGCTCGTAATCCATATGCCCATTCTTCACAAATGCCGAGAGATTAATCGCCCCCAGGTTGCAAACGCCGAATGGCGGCAGGCCTTGCTCCCCACAATTATGTAAAGTAAGGCCGTTACCAATGAACTTATGTGCCATTGGCTCAGTCAGATCATAGACCATTTCTTCGCCATCAGCAGTTAAACTCTCAAATATGGCCAGGAAATTCTCCTGGTATGGTCCACGCTTGTAGCTAGCCAGCAAGTCTTCGAGCTTATGCTGTTTTTCAATCGTCAGAAAGCCGATCTGCTCAGCAAAGGTGAGCAAATTGCTACGAGAGATCATTAGATCGTGATAGCTCTGGCAATTATAGGGAGCCATTCCTCCCTTGCCGTCTGGTAGGCTACGTACCCCTTCTTCACGACAATTCTTGTAGAGACAAGAAGCAATGCCAAAGTTGAGTAGAAGCCGTTGTACCCCCTCTAGCAATGTTTGACTGACAGAGGTCAGGCGTACAGAAATCCCCTTTTCAAGTGTACCTTGTACGGAACTATCGGCGGTGAAAAGAGCTGAGAGAAAGCCTTTTTGCATCTCATATGAACCACTCTGAACCGAAGAAGGGACCTGGAGTTTCTCCTCCATAAGCTCTGGATCAACAAGGCGCGTCAGTCGCACAGACTCAATTCTGCTCTCATCTCGTTCAACAATTGTTTGGACGCCAACCTGATACTGTCTTTGTCCTACAGGTGCTGCTACAAGACGATTGACTGCTTCAGCGAATTGAGGCGCAATCGCTTGCTTATTGCCGAAGAATGACAGGGTGATACTAGCATCTTGCTTCGTATTGATAGAGCCATCACCCACAAGCCAGCCGAGCACACGCCCATAATCAGCATTCCCTGTGGTACCAAAACCGCCCTTGCCATTGAGAAGAACAATCTTGTCTCCTTGCGTAAGCTGACCAGCTTCTTTCCAGCCTATGTTGGTAAGAACTTTGTGATCATAGGTTAGGCGAACAGTGTAGCCCTCAGTCGTTTGTAGTTTATAAACAGGCTTCACTCCTGTTGGAAAGACGTGGCTCGCCGGGCGCATTACCACGCCTTGTTGGTCAGGTGATGCAACCGTAATAGGTGTACCAAGTTTTGCTAGCTCAGCAGCGGGGAAAAGTCCCTGGCTTGTATAGATTAATGTGTCACCTGTAACACATGGATTCACGCACCGTATATTCTCGTAATACCAGGTATTCGACTCTTTATTGTACCTGTCAATAAACACCATCCCCGGCTCCGCCGACTCCCACGCCGAGGTACAGATCAGATCCCACAACTGCTTCGCACGAATCGTCTTCTTGACCTCTCCATCCCATGTCAAATTCCAATCGGCATCCTCTTTCACCGCCTGCATAAACGCGTCAGAGATACAGACGGAAAGATTGGCATGCTCGATCTTACCCGCCTTGCGCTTCACCGTAATGAACTCTTCGATGTCAGGATGGTTGTCATCCAACATAAGCATTAAGGCGCCCCTCTCGAGCCCCCCTGCTGAATCACATCACCAGTCGCCACCGAATAGAGCTGAGCCCATGAGCAGGGACCAGAGGCAGTCCCGTTCACTGTCTTAATATAAGAGCCACGCGGACGCAACGTCGAAAGGTTGATACCAACACCACCACCACGCGCCATGATCTCGGTCATGATCTTCAGATTATCGAGAATCCCCTGGCGGCTATCTTCCGGGCTAGGGATCACGAAGCAATTATAATATGTCACCTGGTGCCCCGTGCCAGCACCAGCCAGGATGCGCCCACCAGGCACGAATTGGAAATCCGAGAGCGCCTCGTAAAAAAGCTTCTCCCACTTCGCACGATTCTCCTCGGTGGTCTCAACCGCAGCGATCCCTCTCGCCACACGTTCCCAGGTCTGTTCGGGCGAAAACTCAAGTGGCTCTCCTGACGCGTCTTTGAGCGAATATCTATCCATGAACACTTTCTGCCGAATCCCTTCGAGATGGGTCGTTGTGCTCAGGCCATTCGCAGCATGCTTGTCCTGGGCGGGACTCTTCTGCTGTTCTAACATCCTTGAAGTCTCCTTCTTTCCTACCACAAAATATCTATCAGGCTTGCTATTGTTGACAACTCTATCTATAATCTGTCTGGTCGTCTTTGATCATCCGCAACTCAGTATACTCGCATTCATCCGCAATTTCAAGCCTTTGACACAACATATTGTAATTGTGTTTATTTTTGACACAATATGTTGACATATGTGGTAGCATGACGTACAGTAACAGGGTGAGATAGCAGATCGAATGTCCGGTGTGGTAAGCTGTTTATACACTACTATTTCATCTGAAGGTATGTTCACTTTATGCGGAGGAACCATGCGGGCAGAAATCCTTTCCTGTGGTACAGAGCTACTTCTGGGTCATATTACCGATACTAACGCTACCTATCTGGCACAGCATCTGGCCCCTCTTGGTATTGATCTCTATTATGTCTCTCAAGTAGGAGATAATCAGGGACGTATCGTGGAGACGCTCAAAAGGGCCTGGGACCGCTCTGATCTGATTATTATGACCGGTGGCCTGGGACCTACTGAGGACGATCTGGCACGCGAGTCGATCAGTGCCTTGCTGGGTGAGACTATGCTGGTAGACCCTGAACTGGAACAGGATCTCAGGACGAAGTTCGCTCGCATGGGTGCACAGATGCCTGAAAGTAATCTCAAACAGGCAACACTTATCCCTTCAGCTCAGGTCCTCAGCAATCCTGTCGGGACCGCTCCGGGCTGGTGGGTGGAAAAAGATGGCCGCATTCTTGTGACTATGCCCGGTGTCCCTCGCGAGATGTATCGCATGTGGGAGAATGAGGTCGTGCCCAAATTGGTACGCTCTACCGGCAGTGTGCTTTTCACGCGTATCTTACGCGTTACTGGCATGGGTGAGTCCGGCGTCGAGGAGGCTGTGAAAACCTATATTCATAGTCAAAATCCCACTGTGGCGACTTACGCGAAAGATGACGCTATCGATGTCCGTATCACTGCTAAGTCCACTACTCAAGCCGAGGCCCGTAGCCTGGTTGAAACTATGGAGGGGCAGATTCGCCAGATTTTAGGCAACGCTGTTTTCGGTATCGATAAGCAAACGCTAGCCAGTGTCGTAGGCGCTCTTCTGCAACAACGCCAGCAAACGCTCAGCGTTATGGAATCGCTCACTGGCGGACTGCTTTCCAGCGCTATTACTGATGTCTCAGGCAGTTCTGCCTATTTTCTCGGTGGTTATGTTTCATATAGTACACAGCTAAAAGCACAATTGGGTGTGCCATCTGAAATCTTAGCTCAATATGGCGTGGTGAGCGAGGAGACTGCACGCGCGATGGCCCATATCGTCCGTGAACGTACGGGGAGCGACTATGGTCTCGGTATTACCGGCGTAGCCGGGCCAACTGAGCAAGAGGGAAAGCCTGTAGGAACTGTCTATATCGCTATAGAAGGACCTCAAGGTACCTATGCTACGAAAGGTCCAGGCTGGCGAGCCAATCGCAGTGATAACAAACGCCTTTCTGTTCTCACCTCACTCAATTTTTTGCGTCTCTACCTGGAGGGCCTGCTTCCTTCTGTTTCAGTACCCTCAAACGGGTCGAGAAAGGACAGACCTTCTGTCGCCTCTGAAGGGGATTTATAGAACAGGAAAAACGAAAAGGTCAGGTGGAAATGTATGAGAATCTGGTCCCTTTTGAGAGAGAAGCAAACTTCTCGTACTTGTCTGGACAATATATGGTATGATTTCTGATAGACATTCTATAACTTTGCTGAATTGAGGCAAAATATGCATCAGAGTCCCGATGATTTTTCTGAATATTATAACTCACCAACTGAATACCATGAACATACTCAAGATGCTCAAGCAATGCACTATGCCCATCCTGAATATTATCAACAACAGAATCTAACCGCTCCAGCCAACCAGCCACAGGAACAGATCCCGTCAGAGCAGCCCCCATCTCAGAATCCAGGGAGTGCTTCCCAAGCAGGAACGCCCACCGGTACAGAATCCTTATGCTGAATATGGCGGCTATGTAGAAGGACCAACTATCCATACCGATCCCTATACTCAGGAATATCAGGGTCCTCAGCAACTTGAGGGTTATACTCCAGATGTGGGGAAGTATCAACAGCAGGCCTCTCAGTATGGTTATTCTGGCGAAACTCCTGGGGAGACCTCTGGAGAGGCTCCTAAGAAAAAGAGAGGCTTCGCACGCATTGGTAGTGCCCTGGTCGCGATAGGCGCTTTTCTACTCAAGTTTAAAAGCGTGGCCTTTCTGCTCAAGTTCGGTATGGCGGGCTTCTCCGTTCTCGCATCCGTCGCGGTCTACGCGCTCTTCTACGGCTGGACCTTTGCTGTCGGTATCGTTGTTCAGCTCTTTATTCATGAGATGGGCCACGCTGTAGTAATGAAGCTCAAGGGGATACCCATTGGTGGTATGATCTTTATCCCCATGTTTGGCGCTGCGGTGACGATGAAGCAGATGCCCCAGAATGCACGCGATGAGGCCGAGGTCGGTATTGCCGGACCAATTGCGGGAACATTGGCCGCTTCGGTCTGTCTCTTCCTGGCACAGAACCATATTGGCTCATCCATCTGGGCACCGTTGGCCTACTTTGGCTTCTTCATCAATCTGTTTAACCTGATTCCTATTGTGCCCTTCGATGGTGGACGTGTCCTGGCCGCCATCGATAAACGCATCTGGTTTCTCGGCTTCTTTATCCTGCTTGCGTTCCAGATCTGGCAATGGCTGAGCGGCAATTTCTCCATCTGGCTCTTGCTCTTCGTCTTGATTGCTGCTGGTCAACTCTGGTCACGCGGTATGGCCCCCAAAAACGCGCAGACGGAAGCCTATTATAATGTTCCAACTAGCTCTCGTATCGCCCTGACGCTGCTCTACTTCGGCCTGATCGTCGTGCTCGTCCTGGCAATGACGATCACCCGTGGTCTGATGCCTATCCCGAACTAAAAATGTAGTAGAAGAAGGATGCCCTCGCAACATCCTTCTTTAAGAATTGCTCGCGTAGGGCAGATCGGCCAGGCCATCTCCTGTCCGCCAATAGCCCCCCCGCCAACCATGAACCTCTCCTCTCGCCAACCATGAACCTCTCCTCTCGTAGGGCAGAGCGGCTTGACCGTCTCCTGCTCGCCAACCACTTCTCTCCGCCAACCATGAACCTCTCCTCTCGTAGGGCAGAGCGGCTTGACCGTCTCCTGCTCGCCTATCGCTCTCTTGCCGATTTCCCTATTACCTCTCTTCTTCCTCTGTATGTCACATATTTGCTCAAAGAACGATAGAGAGGTGATAGGAACTATACGAGAGAGGAGAAGCGATGCATCAACCACCACATCAAGCGCATGATTTGGTTTTCCCTGAATCTATCCGCCGATGCTAGCCTCTACGATCACTATGGCCAGGTGCTCTTCGCCTACGCAAAACTTCACACATCAACGCGAGAGGATGCCGAAGATATCACCTGTGAAGTCTTTCTTGCCGCCCTTGAGCACGATAATCTCGCTGCCCTGCCAGAACAGGAACGCCTGGCCTGGTTGCGGCGTGTCGCGTCAAACAAAATTATTGATCTTTATCGCAAACATACCCGCCATGTCCACATTGTTTTAAATGATGCTCTAGAAATCTTTTGGAAGACGATGAAAAGCACACCCCTGAAATGTTAGTGTTACAACGCGAGACCTACACTCAGCTCGATACATGTATCAAAACATTACCGCTACTCCAGCAACAAATTTTGCGCTTGCGCTATGGCGACGGCCTGCACTTCTCAGAGATCTCTGTGCTCCTTGAGAAAAAAGAGCCAGCGGTACGCAAACTCTGCTCACGCACATTAGCCGCTCTACGCGCTATCTATAAACAGCATACGGTGGGAGGATGATTATGCCAGAAGAGCATTTGTTGCCCGATGAAACCAGTGAGCAAGGGAAGTTCCTCGTCCAGGATTTACAGCATCTCTATGCTACCAGCCAGGAAGATCAGCAATCTCTCGCCCGCATTCGCCAACGTTTCCTACAAAAAAGCGCTGTCTCTCTTCCTGCCATAGAGCATTCATCCAGAGATGAGGCCCCTACAGAAACAGGGCCAACCGCAAAACGCACAATCAGGAGGTCAATCTTAGATGTACAATGGAAAGCCCAACAAATCCGGTCACATCGTCTTACATCGCTGGTGGCAATCTTTCTCGTTGCAGCCCTCATCGGCTCATTAGCCCTGATTCTTGCTCTGGCGCGTCAAACAACTGTTGGCAGCCTCTTCTTCTCGCCATTTCAGCCGGAAGCTGGTTGGGAACCAATGGCCTCCTACAGTGGTACTGGCAGTGAGACTATAAACAAGCTCTCTCTCTCTTTGCCGCATTTGTATCATGTTCGTGTGCGTTGTAGTGGTGCTGGTGTACTTGAAATCTTACTTGAGAATATGACGCATAAGACCTACGCTGGCCTGAACCCCTGTACACAAGCACCACCTTCTTCAGAACCTTATACCTATGATTTGACGACGTATTCGATTAATAAAATTACTGTAACTGCACACCTGAGATCACGTGGTATCTGCAAATTGACCGGGCAGATAAGCAACCCAATTTTACACTACAGCCATTCTGGCAAGAACTGAAGGGGGGTGGAGGAAATAATAGATTTGATGCTGATCTTGCACCGGGAAGTGCTAATCCAGCAACAAACGCGAAAACTTGGGGTCTTGTCATTACCTGTCGAGAGAATGAACGCGGAAAGATTTCAGCTTGTTCCAGATGTTGGTGATATTCAAATAACCTCTTGCTCCTTCCAGCCTCAACTACTGGTTATCCATTATCCCTATCCGACGCAAGTTACAGATATTACAGTTTTCATGAGTAAAAATTCTTGGTTTGATGTCCATCTCGTTTCGTGCCAGGATGAAGCAAAATGCCATTCACTGCCCTCTGCCCCCATCACAAAAACCACTAAAAAGGAGCCACCTATAGCAGCCCCCTATTAATCATTTTGCTCACGCGGGGTCAGAGAAAAGGAGTGAGCCAGGCAGCGTAGGGACACCGTGAAGCGTGCACGGTTGCTCACTATCATCACGAACCTTCCCCGCACGCGCAACCGTGTCCTCTCGCCGAGCGATCCTCTCGCTCTGCAAAATGTGTCCGGGACTCCTCGCCTCAGGGGAGGTGGCATGTGAAATTATGTCCACCTCCCCTCAGGAGATGCGGCATGTGAAATCGTGTCCACCTTACCTCAGGGGAGGTGGCATGTGAAATTATGTCCTCGTGTTGCTACCAGAATGCAACCCGCGAAATCATGTCCGCCTCACCCAGAGAGAGGATTGCTCAGCAAAAAGGTCTTTGGCAGCAGAGATCTTCTCGCCCCTTGTCATTTTATAGGAGTCAATGCTGGTTATCTCTATCCATGTGCCCCTTCCCTCCCTGTTCTCCTCGGTGTCTATTGCTTCGTCCTCACCTCAACCCCCGTCAACTGCTCCAAAACCTTAAGCAAAGCCGTATAGTCATCCCGTCCATATCCAGCCGCCCGCGTCTGCTCAAATAGTTGCCGCGCAATCGCCGTCATCGCCACCGGCGCTTGATTCTCTGCCGCTAGATCCAGCGCCAGGCCCAGATCCTTATGCAGCAGATCAGTCATAAACCCAGGCTTGAAACTCCCATTAAATGCCCGTACCGGAAACTGGTTGGAAAGCTGCCAGCTCGCCCCACTGCTCACTCCAATCACTTTCGCCATCGTCTCCACATCGGCCCCGGCCTTCACTCCCAAAACTAGCGCCTCCGCAATCGAGGCCGCAATCGTCCCACAAAGCATATTATTGACGATCTTCACTACCTCACCAGCGCCGCTCGGCCCAATATAGAAAATATTCTCTTTCTTCCCCATCGCCTCAAAAACCGGCAACGCCTGTTCAAAAATCTCTTTCTCTCCCCCTACCATAATCGTCAGTGCTCCATTCACTGCCCCCTGTGAACCACCACTTACCGGAGCATCGAGAAAATGTGCCCCTTTCTCGCTTGCCAGTTCCGCCAGCTTCCGCGTCATTACCGGTGCTATCGTGCTCATATCCACAATTATCAGGCCCTTATGCACCCCTTCCAGCAGACCATGCGCTCCCGCTACCACCTCTTCTACCTGTGGCGAATTGGGAACCATCGTAATGACCAGCTCCGAAGCCATCGCCACCGCTCGCGCAGATGGTGCTAACTTTGCCCCCGCTTGCAATACCTCCTGTACTTCTGGCTTCTCTGGATTGCGAGCAAAGATTGTGACCTCATGCCCTGCTTTTAATAAATTCAAGGTCATCGGACGTCCCATTACGCCGATACCAATAAAACCTAGCTGCATTTTCTCTTCCTCTTCTCTCTTTTTTTCTACTCTTCCGGTGCCATCTCAACAACTGTCGCACCCCCCGGAACCACCGCTCCTTCCTGGTAGAGGACGCGCTGGATGCTCCCGGCGTAGGGTGCGGTTATTGCATGTTCCATCTTCATCGCGCTCAGAATCACCAGCACCTGGTTGACTGCGACTACCTCGCCGGGCCGCACCTGGACTTTTACAATCGTTCCGGCCATTGGTGCCTTCAAGGTCTTTTGTAAGAGACCTCCAGTGCTTCCCTGTGTGCTGGTTTTGATATCAGGTGCCTGTCGTCTGCGTAACTGATAGGTTTCTCCTGCAAACAAGATAGAGGTATAGCTAGCCTCCTGCTGCACATACGCACGCACCTGTTCTGTGTCTCGCCGTAGCAGCAGAAACGCCTGTCGCTTCAGCACAAAGGTCATTCTTTCCGCAGGTTCCCCGTTGACCTGAAGCCACCAGCTTTGTCGATCCCCTGGCTCTGCACGCAGCGTGACCTGATACATTTGCTTTCCATAATAATACGTCAGAATGCGTGTCATTCCAGCCATACGCCAGGGACCAGGCTCTTGCCAGGGCGGAAGTACTGTAGATAGTATATGCTGCTTTTCCGCTTCTTGAATAGCTACTGCTGTAAATTCATGTTGCAGCTCGGCACACGCGGCTATCATAAAAATCTCAATTGGTAGCTCTGTCGGCGCGGAATAGCTCAATAAGCCCTGTTCTGCCAGAAAATCGGTATGAGTATGACCTTGCTGGAACTCCGCGTGAGCACTGATTGCTGCCAGTAGCGCAAAATTCGTGGTGACCCCGAAAATAGCCGTATCCGCAAGTGCACACTGTAATCGTTCAATAGCCGCAGATCGATCAGTCGCAGATACGATCAACTTGGCTAGCATAGGATCATAGAACTGCGTAACCTCATCGCCTGTCTCGTACCCACTATCGACGCGAATACCGGGACCAGAGGGAGGATGATAGTACGAGATAGCACCTGTCGAAGGCAGAAAGTTTTGCCCTGGATCTTCGGCGTAAAGCCGCACCTCAATAGCATGTCCGCGCTGTGTAATCTCTTTTTGCGTAAAGGGTAACATCTCACCTGCGGCCACCTGAATCTGTAAGCGTACCAGGTCCAGCCCCGTCACCAGCTCTGTCACCGGATGCTCTACTTGCAAGCGCGTGTTCATTTCCAGAAAATAAAATTGTCCATCCTCCGCTAGCAGAAATTCCAGCGTCCCTGCATTCACATATGCCGCCTCCTGGGCCAGCCGTACCGCCGCCGCTCCCATACGCTCACGTAACTCAGCCGTCATCACCGGCGAAGGGGATTCCTCGACAATCTTCTGGTGGCGACGTTGAATCGAGCATTCCCGCTCTCCCAGATGAATACAATGACCCCCGCTATCACCTATTACCTGAAATTCTATATGCCTCGGACGCTCAATCAGTCGTTCAAGAAAAACCGTGGCATCCCCAAACGCCGCCTGCGCTTCGCGCTGCGCCGCCTGGAGCTGTGGCAGAAACTCTGCCAGCGAGGAGACAACACGCATCCCTTTCCCCCCACCGCCTGCCGAAGCCTTAATCAATAATGGAAACCCAACTCGCTCCGCTTCCCCGCTCAGTTTTTGCTGATCCTGCATCTCCCCCTTATAGCCCGGAACAGTTGGCACACCTATCGACTCAGCAAGCTGTTTTGCGGCAATCTTCGACCCCAGCAGCCGCATCGCCCTCGCCGAAGGACCCACAAAAACTATCCCTGCCTCTTCACACGCTTCAGCAAATAGCGGATTCTCCGACAGAAAACCATAACCCGGATGAATCGCCTCTGCTCCGCATCTCTGTGCAACCTCAATCACACGCGCAATCTGCAAATAACTTTCCCCCGCCGCCGCAGGACCAATCTCATAGGCCTCATCCGCGCTTCGTACATGATACGCGTGCCTATCTACCTCAGAATACACGGCCACCGTCCGAATATCCATCTCACGGCACGTCGCCATAATCCGAACCGCAATCTCGCCCCGATTCGCAATAAGTATCTTCTTAAACATCACCGTTTACCAACTTTTACTACTCTTTCGGATCTCAATGGGAAAATGTTACTCCGCCGGACATCACCATCTCTCTCTCTCTTGTAGGGCAGAGCGGCTTGCCCGTCTCCGGCTCGCCAACCCCACCCCCGCCGGACATCACCATCTCTCTCTCTTGTAGGGCAGAGCGGCTTGCCCGTCTCCGGCTCGCCAACCCCACCCCCGCCGGATATCACCATCTCTCTCTCTCTTGTAGGGCAGAGCGGCTTGCCCGTCTCCGGCTCGCCAACCCCGCCCCCACCGGATATCACTAATGTTGCAAATGACCTCTTACAGAGTATTACTCGTCCACTATTGTATCCAATCGGGCTGACGTTTCTCCAAAAAAGCCCGCAAACCCTCCTGCCCTTCCGCACTGACCCGCAAACGCGCTATCGTCTCACTCGTATAAGCCAGCGCCCGCCCCGCATCCATCTCCCCCACCTTCAGCGCAAGCTGCTTAGCCGCCCGCAACGCCCGCGGTCCGCTCGCTAATAGCTCATGCAGCGCATTCTGGACAGCCTCATCCAGTTGTTCCACAGGAACAACCGCATGGACCAGCCCTAATGTGAGCGCCCGTGCCGCGCTGAATCGTTCACCTGTAAGAAAGAGCGCCCTTGCCTGCGACTGACCAATCTTCCGAATCACATACGGCGAAATAACCGCAGGAGCAATCCCTAGTTTTACCTCGCTCAGCGCAAATCGCGCCTGCTCAGTCGCAATTACCAGATCACACACCGCCAGTAGCCCTACCCCTCCTCCTAACGCTGCACCATTCACCCGCGCAATTACCGCACAGGGACAATCCTGAATCGTCTGGAGCATCGCCGCCATTCGTCGCGCATCCTCCAGATTCTGTTCCTCGGTGAAAGAGGCCATCTCGCGCATCCAGTTTACATCGGCCCCCGCCGAAAACGATGCACCCTCGCCCGTCAACACTACCGCATGCAATGCTTCATCCTCGCTCAACTCGCGAAACGCCCCTGTCAACTCCTCAATCACCTGCGCATTAAACGCATTATGTACACGTGGACGCCGCAGCGTGACTATCGCAACGCGACCCTGAAATCCAGCCTCTATCGTCAAATAATTATAACTTGTCATAAAAGCTCCTCAAAATCCCTACATGCGAAAAACACCAAAAGATGTTTCTTCCGTCGGTGCATTCAGCGCGGCGGCAATCCCCAGTGCCAGGACCATACGTGTGTCTCGCGGATCAATAATCCCATCATCCCAGAGCCGTGCCGTACTATAATAAGGATTGCCCTCTTCTTCATACTTCTCCAGAATCGGCTGCATAAAGCTCTCTTCCTCTTCCTCACTCATCGTCTTCCCTCGCGCGGCCAGACCATCTTTCCGCACGGTTGCCAGCACGGTTGCCGCCTGCATCCCTCCCATTACCGAGATACGCGCATTCGGCCACATCCAGAGCTGGCGCGGAGAGTAGGCCCGTCCACACATCCCATAGTTGCCCGCGCCAAACGATCCCCCGATAATCACGGTAAAGCGTGGCACCGCCGCATTCGCCACCGCCATTACCATCTTCGCCCCATCTTTAGCTATCCCACCCTGTTCATACTGTTTCCCAACCATAAAACCAGCAATATTTTGCAGAAAGATCAGCGGCGTCCGCCTCTGTACACACAGCTCTATAAAGTGGGTTGCCTTGAGTGCGCTCTCCGAGAAAAGAATCCCATTATTGGCGATAATCCCCACCGGATACCCCATCAGCCGGGCGAATCCACACACAAGCGTTGTCCCATACAGTGCCTTGAACTCGTGAAAATCGCTATCATCAACCAGCCGCGCAATTACCTCGTGGACATCATAGCTTTTCCGGCTCTCCTGTGGCAGAATCCCGTACAACTCTTCTGGATCATAGCGCGGCGGCAACGGTGTGCGAATCTCCCAGGGAATATACTTGCGCCGATTGAGATGCGAAACAATGCTTCGGCAGATAGCCAGCGCGTGCTCATCATTCAGCGCATAATGATCGGTCACCCCCGATATCCTGCTATGCACGTCGGCCCCTCCCAACTCTTCAGCGCTCACCTCTTCCCCCGTAGCCGCCTTGACCAGCGGTGGACCTCCCAGAAAGATCGTTCCATTCCCCCGCACAATTATCGTCTCATCGCTCATCGCCGGCACATACGCCCCCCCGGCTGTACACGACCCCATCACCGCCGCGATCTGTGGAATCCGTAGACTCGACATCCGCGCCTGGTTATAAAATATGCGCCCAAAATGCTCTCGATCAGGAAAAACCTCCGCTTGCAGTGGCAGAAAGGCTCCCCCCGAATCCACTAGATAAATACAGGGCAGATGGTTCTGTTCCGCAATCTCCTGCGCACGTAGATGCTTCTTCACCGTCATCGGATAATATGTGCCGCCCTTGACCGTCGCATCATTCGCGACAATCACACACTCCTGCCCCTCCACCAGTCCGATCCCCGTCACAATCCCCGCCGAGGGAGCCTCCTGCTCATACATCTCCCACGCCGCCAGAGGACTGAACTCAAGAAAGGGCGTCCCCGGATCACACAGCAACTCAATCCGCTCCCTCGCCAACAACTTCTGCCGCTTTCGATGTCGCGCAATCGCCTCACTCCCCCCCGCCTGCTGTACCAACTGCACCCGCTCCTGTAACTGCGCCAGCAACCCCTGAAAATAGCGCCTATTCGCCTGAAACTCCGCGCTAGACCTATCTATCTGCGACTCAATAATTGCCATACAATTTCATCCTCTCACCTGCTTACCAACCCGCCCCCACATACCCATAGGGACGGCTAGTTCATCTTATTGACTCCAATCTCGCGCAGAGAAAGGGAAGGTCACGGGCTAGGTAGGGACACCATGCAGTCGTGCAGTAAAGCCTCCCTCCGCAGAATCTCCTCGCCCGCACGCGAAATCGTGTCCCCGCCTCGCCGGTTCGCCACGAATCTCTTCCCACCATCCAAATCCCAGTGTCCACTTCGCTAAGCGTCCTCTCGCTGTCCGGAATGTATGCGCCTCACAATTTCTTCGACAGAATCACCCCCGTATTCAACCCAACCGTATGCAACCCGCCAAAAAATCGTGCATGCTCAATCTTAATGCAGCGATTCTCAATATACTCCAGCCCCGCCGCCCTCGCCTTCTCTCCCGCCTCCGCGCTCGTCAGCCCCAGCTGTACCCACAGCACCTTTGCGCCAATCGCAATCGCCTCATCTGCTATCGGAGGAATATCCTGCGACCTGCGAAACACATCCACAATCTCTATCTCCTCACCCGCCTCTTTCGCCTCCTTCAACGAAGCATACACAGTCCTACCCAGCAGCGTCTGCCCCGCATAGCGCGGATTGATCGGGGTAATCGTATATCCAGCAGCCTGCATATAAATAGCCACAAAATGGCTTGGCCGATAGGGGTCCGCCGAGACGCCCACGATAGCGATATGGCGATACTTTTGTAATAATTTGAGCCTATCATACATATCTGGTATTTCCTGCTTCTTCTGCTCACTCATGGCTCATATCCCTTCGCTCTTCTTCTCCGAAGCCTTCTTTATTTCTTCCTGCTGGCCGCATATAACGCTTTGTCCAGGTCCCACAGAATGTCTTCTACATTTTCGATCCCTATCGAAAGCCGAATCAGATCGGGACTGACGCCGCCTGCCATCTGATCCTCTTCTGAGAGCTGCTGATGCGTGGTGCTGGCCGGATGAATAATCAGGCTTCGTGCATCCCCAACGTTTGCCAGATGAGACAACAGGCGTACACTATTAATAACCATCTTCCCCGCCTCATATCCCCCCTTCACCCCAAAAGTAAAGACAGAGCCAGCCCCCCGTGGCAGATAGCGCTGCGCCAGATCATACGAAGGATCGCCCGCCAAACCCGGATATCTCACCCAATTTACCGCCGGATGCTCTTGCAAAAACTGTGCGACCCGTAACGCATTCTGGCTGTGCCGTTCCATACGCAGCGAGAGCGTCTCCAGTCCCTGAAGCAGAAGAAAAGAATTGAACGGACTCAGACATGCCCCGGTATCGCGCACCGTCTCGCAGCGCAACTTCATACTAAAAGCAAAATCCCCGAATGTTTCATAAGAATCGCACCCCGTGATACCCAGGCGAGGGATCAACCATGTGTGCAAACTTCCCATTATCCCAGGGAAACTTTCCGGATTCTACAACAACTCCCGCAATCGAATTCCCATGTCCCCCGATAAATTTTGTCGCTGAATGCACCACGATATCGGCCCCGTGCTCAAATGGACGACACAGATACGGCGTAGCAAACGTGCTATCGACGACCAGGGGAATCCCCGCCTCGTGCGCAATATCGGCAATCGCCCGTATATCCAGCACATCCCCGCGTGGATTGCCAATCGTCTCGCCATACAAGACCCGTGTTCGCGGCGTAATCGCCTTGCGATAATTTTCCGGATCGGTGCTATCAATAAACGTTGTCTTAATCCCCCACGTGCGCAGTGTCAGATCAAACTGCGTATGCGTCCCACCATAAAGACTACTCGAAGAAACAATCTCATCCCCCGGACGCAGCAATGTCATCATCGTTGCCATCTGCGCCGCCATCCCAGAAGCCGTCGCCACTGCCCCTGTACCACCTTCCAGCGAGGCAATCCGCTCCTCAAAAGCCGCCGTCGTCGGATTCATAATCCTCGTATAAATATTGCCAAAGCGTTGCAGCGCAAACAGGTGTGCCGCGTGATCTGTATCATCAAAAACAAAAGATGTCGTCTGATAGATCGGCACCGCCCTCGCCCCCGTCTCCGGATCAGGCCGCTGCCCCGCATGTACCGACAATGTATCAAACCCAAAAACATGATCGCCATCGATCTCTGGCATCTTCTCTTCTCTCTTTCCTATAGAGGCCCTCGTTTTTCTCCTTTTCTTATGGTAGCACATTTCCTCTCCCTCCTTCGTCCCCGCCACAAGAACGCAAAAACCAGCTTACTCTCTTTAAATAGGGAGTAAGCTGGCTTTCAATGCATACTACATTTTCGGACATTGTCTAAAAGTGTGCTTATGCTTTTGTCTCATCAGGAGGCGTAGCTACGTTTCGTTTCGTCAATATTGGTAGGCTGTGGAAAAATCGGATGCCGCTCAGTCTGCAAGAGCTTTATGGGACGACTATAAAATGGAGAATGGGGATTTTTATCCACATGAAGCACGTACTGGTAGGTATTGCCATAACGGACATTTGAGTCGTAGTAGATCGGCGAGCCTGACTCGTATCTATCTAAAACCGTTTCTGCTGAACCATTATGGAGCTTGGTTAGAGTGCTATAATAAACATGCGGATGCCAATCAACGGTGATAGAGGGATTCCCTTGATTATCGACTGAAGATCCTACGGTAACTGCAATAATGGCATTGCTTGCAATGTTATCAATCTCTGAAGGCGCGATATTCGCTTCTACGTTCTCCTTTGCTGCGTCTACGATAGGTGTGGCTTCTGTTGCTTTGGGAACTGAGTTGTCCATGTTTTTTCTCTTCTCTCTTTCGTTATTTCAATTTGCCCAATAAAAACTAACTTATTGCTCTGACTACTCTCATCTGTAGGTTGCTGAAAATCGCGTAGGGCAGATCGGCTTGCCCGTCTCCTGTTCGCTAACCCTCCCCTCGTCGGATGTCACTTTGTTGGCGGACTATAAAAAGGAGAATGGGGATTCCCCGGTACGTAAAGCTCGTATACGTAGGTGTCTCCACTGACTATGTCCCAGTCATTATATGGTGGGTATTCTGCTTCATACCCATTTAAAAGTGTGCTTGTTGAACCGCTAGTCTGATTAACTCTGCTCAATGAGGCGTATGATACATGAGGATGCCAATCAACAATGATAAAAGGCTCCCCTGTAGGGCTGGCTGAAAGGGTAGCTGTAACCGTTACTCTATTTGTATCCAGAATGGGCGTCTCTGTAGGCTCTATAGGTTCTGTAGGAGTCTCTACAGATGGTGGGTTAATGATATAGAATGTAGAAGGTTGCGGTGATATGGGAGAACTGCGAAAAGGCGATCTGGCATTTCCAGGGACAAAAAGCTCGTATACGTAGCTATGCGTGCTGCTCACATTATGGTCGTTGTAAACGGGATGTTGGTTAGTATAAGCGGTGATCGGTGTGGTTACATGCAGTGGCACCGTGGTTATTGTTATCAATTCTACTGAGAGCACTATAATGAACATGTGGTTGCCAGTCAACTATAATATAAGATGGCTGGCTTATGCTTGGCGGTGTTGCATTAACCTTCATCGTAACTATAGTATTTGCTAACGTGTTGACTTCTAGCTGTGCCTGACTTTTCTCTGCCTCTAGTTTGCTCAGATTTGGATCTGGCCCATCTTCTGCCCCTATTTCAGTTGGTAACTCGTTCATATCTTCTCCTCAGAAGCTTTTCTTCTGACATAATCAGACATCTGGCTATGAACAGGCACTACATGGACGTTTTTCCTCAAAATTCCTGCTTCGTTCCAAACGGTTTATGGGGCGCGGACTACTCTCTCTTTTCGCTTGACAAAAGTGGACTGGTCATGAGCATATCCACTGATATGCTTCTCCATCGCCGTAAAGTTGCCACTCCTTTTGGCTGAGCTCACGCTGTGCGATCTGGCAGGCTTGTTGCTGCCAGGAGCTTTCACTCGCATTCCACAATAAAAGCATGCCGCTATAACTTTGTCCGCTGTTAATAACCTGGGCAGCGATGAGTTGTGTGCCATCATTGCTGAAGCTCATATCCCCGTCATAGAAGCTCATATCTCCGTTATCGCTGCTTAGTTGAATGGGATTAGAAAGCTGTTCAAATGTGTTTACCTGCTTTGTTAGCACAATAAAACTAAATGGCACAATTGGCGTATTTTCTACATGTAGTGTATATGCAACTATCCTGTTTCCATTCGGGCTGAAGCGCAGTCTGGTATAAGCATAGGAATTAGGATCAGTAATTTGGATAGTCGCTGTTCCCTGTGCTGGATTCTGGCTGTTCCACAGCATGATTTTGTTGCCGGAAATGATGCTGGCGATGGTCTGATTATCTGGACTGAAAGTAAGAAAGCCACTTTTCCCGTTTGCCTGGACAGGAGAACTTTGCGCTGAAAATGTCCGCTCTGCAATATTCCAGATCCGAATCTGATCCTGACTACAGGTCGGATCTTTGCAAACCCACATGGCGACCCGTTTCCCATCTGGACTCAGTGCCACATTTTGCTGTACTTCGGCAGCCAATCCATCCTGAACAGGGAGTGCGATTGCAGAGGGATGAGCAGGGTTGCTGATATCCCAGATCATGCTTGCGCCAGAGGCGTCACTTGATAAAAGGGTCTCTCCATCGCTGCTCAATTGTACCTGCACGAGAGGCGTATGTGGCTGAATCAACGAATCTATGATTTTTGGTGGTTGCACTGAAGTATCCCAGATGGTAATTGAGCCATCAATACGACCCGCAACCAGAAGCGTTCCTTTACTATTTAGGGCCAGTGTGTGGACAGAAAGAGGGTTAAGCGCGGTGTTTTGCTTATTACCAGGATAATCAGTGGTGGAAATGTGCATGCGCGTTGTGGTTTCCTGCGTTGCTTTAATAGCAATGCTACCATCTCCCATTCCGATATATATCCATCGATTGTCACTACTGATTATTGGACTACGCATCGGGATTGTTGATAACAGATTCTGACTAATCGCATTATAGATACTGTCATCCCAGAATAGAAATTGGTCACCTGTGCTCGTGTTATAACTGCTTGTACATATTGTCTGCCCATCACTACTGAATGCAAGGCCGTATTTGGGCTGGTTATCGCCATTGAATACCATTTGCTCTTGGCCTGTTGCAACATTCCAGGTTAATGTGGTTTTGTCGATACTACTGGCGGCAAGCGTTTTCCCATCTGGACTAAATGCTAGCGCTGTAATACTATCTGTATGACCAACGAACTTACTCCCAACTGGTTTCCCTGTCGTGCTGCTCCACATTTGGATGGTGTTATCATCGGTGCTGACCGCGAGCATGTTTCCATCAGGACTGAAGGTCATTCTGTTTACATTGGCACTGCTAGCAAATGAGGCTATCGGTAGTAATTGTCCACTTGCAATACTCCATACGCTCACATTGCTACTATTGCTCATTGCTACGTCTTTTCCATTGCCGCTTACTACAAATGTATCAGGATTCATTGGAGCCTGTAATTGCATATCTTGTACAACACTCAATACTGGAGTGCTCTGCTGTACGCTCCATACTGCAACTTCGATTGCCAGGCAGTTGCTAGTTGTATCTGGTCCATCGTAGCGAAAACAACGTGCTGAGAGTAATATTTTTCCATCCATGCTGAATGCAAGTGATGCATGTTTACTTGTCGTTACGCTTCCTGAATAATCTGGCACTCCACTGAGTTGCATAAGATGCTGCGTTTGCATATTGCGTAGCCAGACCCCTTCATTATTGGCAATTGCTAGCGTTGTGTCGTCCGGACTGAGTCCAATCACATTTATATAGTCCTGTTTTCCAACCGGAAAGGCTGGTATCGCTGGACCAGTATCGGTATTATCTATATAAAGATAGGCTCCCTCAGAATAGATAATCTCATGATACTTTGTATCGAGTGCGAGCATTGGAATTTGTACTGGCTTTGCCTGTTGTATTTTTCTCAATTGGGGATTGAGATTCAGAATGCGCAATAAGGCATTCCGCGTATCCGCCGTGTCTTGTTTCTTGATCGCTGCATCTGCTAACAATAAAGCGGTGTCAATATTACCCGCCGCCGCTGTAGTATTGGCATTTGCCAATAAGGTGCGCACCTGTAATGTTTGTAGCTCAAGATTTACCTGGTTGGTCGCTATCTGAAGCTTGATGTTTAAGAAGCCAACTAATGAGGCGAATGCTATACTGAATATGAGAAGAAACGAAAGCGTGACGACAAATGCCCGTAAATGCCGAACGGTCTGCCGTTTCAAGTTGAGCTCCCGCCGTAAACGACTCTCCTCTTCCATCTCCTTGCGCTGTTGCTCAGTCTGGCTGGCTTTGATAAATCTAACTTCATTGGCGTTCGCTATATTCCGGCTTAACCAGTCAACTGCCTCTGTAAGTTGTATCCCTCTATACAAATGATCCGTCGCCTTGCTATGCTTCTGCCAGTCCGCCGCATCCGCCGCGATGGCATGCTGAAGCAGATATATCTTCCCTCACCTCCCGCAACCACTCGGCCAGGCGCGGCCATTCCCGAATTAGTGCCTCATGACTAACTTCTATACTGGTAATATTGGCAATCACCGCACTTGTCAGCAATCGAGCAGCGATAAAGAAGTATGCCACTTCACCCATCAGCCGCGTCTGCTCTTCATCCTCAAACAGCAGCTCAGAGAGCGGCGCTCGCCGACGCGTTGTGTCCTGCTCGCTCTTGCCCGGATCAATTAGCCGCAGGAAGAGCGTCTGTGCTAGCTGCCGATGTTTGTCCGTAGGCAACTGTGTATAGACCTCTTCTGCATGTCGCGCCAGCGCACCCCGCACCCCTCCCATCTCGCGATACGCCTCCTGTGTCAATAGATGCCCTTGCCGCTGCTCAAAAAGCTGCTCCAGCACAAACTCAAGTAGTGGTAGCGCTCCGCTCTGCCCTTGTAGCTCAAAGAGTATATCCCCTATCAGGTCGCCCTCAAAAAAGATCTGCACATCGGCCTGTGTTGTAGGCTGCTCGATAGCTTCCCGCAACTCCTGGTTGTCCATCGGCAAGACGCTTACCTGGTTGGCCTCGATTAGCTTCGCCAGTTCTCGATAGTGCATCGGACGATCATAGAAGTCTGCCCGCAGCGTCAAAAAGACCACAAGCGAACTCTGCGGCTCGCTCAGGGCTATGAGCAGCAATTTCAAGAAGTGTTGTCTCTCCGCCTCTACTACCGCTGGCGCAAAAAGCTCTTCAAACTGATCGATACAGAGCACAATTCGTCTGCCTGTAGGCTTACTGAGAAAGCTAACAAGCTGGTACAGCCCATAGCCATGTTCCGCTATCAGGATGGCGCGTAGCTCTTCTCTGCTTTTGTGTGAGAATTGCCGTGCTACTATGCTGAGTAGTGCCTCACAGGGATGCTGCCCTGGGACCAGTGTCTCTAAATAGCACCATTTCTCGCTCCCCGTTAGCGCCCCTCGTTGCAGTTTAGGTACCACTCCTGCCATCACTACACTCGATTTGCCCGAACCGCTGGGACCAACTACGGTGAGCAGTCGCTGATGCTCTTTTACTGGAGTGCGCGGATCAAGCATTGTTTCTAGCCGCCCCAGAATACGCTGAATCAGGGCATCCCGCCCAAAAAAATCGCTCGCATCGTCCCTGGTAAAAGGACGCAGCCCCTTGTACGGATTGCGCGGTTCGTCGTTGAGTGAGACCAGCGGCGGCACTACCACAGGAGTCAGACCTGTGTCCTCATGCAAACAATCCACGATCTCATCCAGGGCTTGCTTATAACGACCATCGCGGGCATCTATCACATCAATTGGCCCGGTATGCCCTGAAAGATCCAACAATGAAGCCGCAATATTCTCTCCGCTGGCCCACACAAAGACCAGGCGACGATGGTAGAGCAACGCGATACGTATATATTCCCTGATAGAGCGTGATGTGCGCATGTGCGGTGAAGCAACAACCATTACCAGGTACGCGGCCCTGATCGCTTCTCGTAGCTCGCCTTCTTGCTTGAAAGGCAGATGCTGATGATGCGAGAATTGTATACCTCTTTGCTGAAGATCTTTGCTCAGCATTTCCGCAACTACCCTATCCGCTGTTGCCGCCGCCAGAAAGAGTTTGCGCCTCACAGGTGTCTCGTCGTCCCCTTGTTCTGCTTGTGCCGCTTTGCTCTCAAGCGAGATCTTGCCTATGTTTGTCTGCGTGATCTCTTCCTGGCTTGCTCGCTCCAGCGCCAGCGCAAAAGCTCGTACACTCACGAAGCGCTGCTCAGGATCTTTCGCTAACGCTCGTAGAATTACCTGTTCAACCTCTTCCGGCAGCTCCGGACAAAGATCGCGCAATGGAGGAGGTGGCTCGTACACGTGTTGACTGAAGAGCGCGACGTAGTTTCCCTCAAAGGGCCGTCTGCCGCACAGCCATTCGTAGGCCATCACACCCAGCGAATACTGATCGCTGGCAAAGGTTGCATGTCCTTGCCACTGTTCCGGGGCCGTATAGGGTAATGTCCCCACCAGTTTCTGTGTATCCAGGTCGCCAGGAGATGGCGCAAAGAGGGCCAGGCCAAAATCGCTGAGATACAGACGTTGTTCCTGATCTAGCAAAACATTTTCAGGTTTGACATCCCGGTGAATAAGCTGCTGATTATGTGCAAATTGCAGCGCCTCGGCGATCTGTTTCACATAGCGCACCACCACTTCCAGCGCCAGGCACGTCCCCCGCTCATGGCGCTGCCGTAGCGTTCCTCCCTGCACATAATCCATAATCAGCACCGGACTTCCACGCTCAATGCGAAAGTCAAGCACCCGTACAATATGCCGATGATTTAGCCGTACCAGGGTCTGGGCCTCAAAAAGAAAGTTTCGCGCCGCCTCCCCCTCCAATGCAATATGCATCACCTTCAGTGCTGCATGACTTCTGAGATAGAGATGTTCTCCCAGATAGACATCCGCAAATCCACCTCTGCCTAGATGCTGGATCAAACGATAATTGCCTAATTGTTGTCCGCTGAGGTCTGCCATAACCGTATCCCATTCGGCGCTACCGCCTGGAGGAGAAAAACCTGGAAGCTGCACTAAATCGTGATCAATTAAAGATGTACGTTTCTATGTATGCTAGGGTTAGCAATAGTTTGTTTTGTACTCAATGATCATCTACTTAAACGCAAGCACGAATTAATTTTGGTGGATGTTCTTACTCTGTATATTTTGTAAGACGCTAAGAGCAGCAAAAAAACAAATCTCAATCTGCTCTTTTTTATCAGATCGCCCGTAAAACCCCGCGCTTTGAAGCCTATCCTTTCCCTTTCACATTACAAATGATGCGTGTCTCCCTTTCAAAATGGCACATTTCTCGACCTACCTGCTACAGAATCCTATCTCATTGCGCATGTCGTGGGCTTTGCGAGGCCGAGCACACCTATTCCCATCACCACATACCACACAAGGACTTCGACCAGGACCCTTATCTTATAAGGGTCGTGGGTCGATAGGTGTGAGCGTGCCAAGCCTCTCTTCAATAGCTTGTGCAGCAGCAAAGCAGAGGTCTTCACGATAGCGCTGTCCGATAATTTGAACGGATAGCGGCAACTGAGATGCAATACCCACAGGCAATGCTAGAGCTGGGAGGCCCAGAAAGTTGGCTGCAACAATCAATCGATGCGCCTGAATTAAATTTTCCACGTTGCTTACTCCCCCTTGATCGTAATCTACGGAGAATAAGTGCATCATAGAAACTGGACCGAGAATCAGTGGAAATCGGGCCTGAAAGAGCGACCACGCAGAGGCAATAGCATGGCGCTTCATAAGACCTTGCTGGTACCCAGCAATATCCAGCGGTGGAATCACCTCCAGAGAGGTACGTGTATAATGGAGACTCGCTTTGCTGCCAAACTGCTCCATCACAGGGAGCATTGTATGATATAGATTTGTCGCGGCTAGAGCCATGAACAGACGGTAGATCTCCGCAAGGAAAGGAGGATCAATTTCTTCAACAATATACCCGGCGTCATTGAGAGCTTCGGCTGCTCGCCTCACTCCAGCCGCCACTTCCTCAGGCAACGCCCAATCCTGCCGAGTTGATCGTCAGCGCGACACGTATTGGTGAGTCTGGGCGTAAGCCCTCGCGGGGGCAGGAACCCACCAGGGGTCTCGGCTATCTGGACCGATCATTGAGTCGAACAACAGAGCCAGGTCGCGCGTATTGCGTGCCATAGGGCCTTGCACCGAACAGAGCTGTATTATCAGTGAAGGTTCCTTGCGCTGAGCCGAGCACGAAGCCACTCGCCCATAGCTGGGACGAAGCGCTGTTGTACCGCATGCCTGCGACGGCAGCCGTACAGAACCCGCAAAGTCGTTGCCCGTGCCAAGAGGCGTCATCCCTGTGGCCAGCGCGGCTGCCTCACCTCCGCTCGATCCGCCCGGTGAATGGGCAGCACTCCAGGGATTGAGCGTTGGGCCATACAGTTCATTGTCTGTATGCCAACGCATCCCAAAATCGGGCATATTCGTGCGTCCAAGCGGAATAGCGCCTGCTGCTTTGAGCTGAGCAATAAGCGGGGCGTCTGCAAGGGGGACAACCTGACGAAAAGCCTGCACGCCACTCTGTCGTAGGTGAGCCTGCCAGGTCAATATTTTCCTTGACCGTGAAGGGAACGCCATGCAGCGATCCCATCCACTGCTCTTTGGCGGCAAGAGCATCAGCCTGTTCCGCCATGCAGAGCGCCTGCTCAGTGAGGACCTGGGTGAAAGCATTGATACGAGGATTGACCTGCTCGATGCGCGCGAGATGGGCTTCGACCACCTCACGGCTCGAAACTGTTTTGTTTCTGATGGCTTGAGCCAGGTCAGAAGCGCTTGCACGCCAAAGTTCGCTTGAGATCATAGAGATGCTCCTCTGCTATCAGTGCTCGCAACATCCATTATCGTGCCTGGGTGCGGGCGGTGCAACATCGAGTGCTCGATTCTGATCAAAAAAACCAGAGGGGCGCAGCATAAATCCGGTATAGCTCACAGGCATCACTGGCCAGTCTTCGAGGCGTGGAGCGTGGTGCATGCCAACTGTATGCCATAGTACAATATCGGTCTTTTCTATTGAGCGGTTGGCCTTTGTCCATTCACCTAGACCGACACGCCCTTTATGTTGATTTGGATAGTCTCCCGCTGGATAGCGCTCATCAGGGTGATAGGGCGTCACCCAGAGATGGTTCTTCATGAAGTCAGCACGCTGCAAGATGCTGGATTGCTCATGCGCGAAAGGCAATACATTGCCACCAGGCATCAATTGGTAGCCAACTGGCTCGCCTACAATATTCAGTTTATCGGGATTGATAACCTTCCATGTGCGGCACTCAGGGGTCAATCACCTGTTGGGCCCGCCTGCTCCGTTTTAAGCACGCTTGATTGGACATAGAAAGCATTGCCCAGTGGATTTTCTGGTCCCATCGGTATCTGCGACCGTATTCTCCTCTACGACTGAATTGTGACGGCCATCAACCTGCATATCCAGGCGGAAACTGAAGAAGTGCTCGTGGATCTGGGTATAGAGTCGCTCATTGAGCATCTTGCCATACCTGGTTCTGGTTCCCTCTGGCACTGCCCCCACATTCACTATCCCTGTCAATTTCGTTTCTTGCTGGATAGTGCCATCCTGATAGAAATACCAGAAGAAGCCGTAATCATAGAAGCCCACTGTCGCAATAAAGGATATTACAAGCGGCGCGACCTACGTACCTCGGCATGGTTTGTGCGAAAGTTGGTGTGTTTCCACAGGATGCCGTAATCTTCCTCGTGCATGCAGATGGCATTGGGGATCGTAATCGGGTCGCCATTGTTATTTGCCATATGAGCATCGAAATAATAGATGTGGCCTAAACAATCGCAACCCAGTTCAAGCGCATTGGTCAGGCAACCCAGGCCATACTCGCCCACATCAAAGGCGTTTTGTCGGGAGTGGTCTGGGCTAGCGTCTCCATAAGGCACAACCATCTCGGCCATTGCTGCACGATACAATATTGAACGAGGCTGCCCTTGATCAATGAAATTGACATCATATAAAATGAGACCTTCACGCGGCGAGAAACCCAGGCGCAGAGACCAGTTATCCCAGGTAACGTGATGTCCGTTGACCTGGAAACTTGCACCTTCCGGTTGGGTGATCTCCAACGGCTTGAGCGTGCGCGTTGACTGATCCGACAAGACGTAGTCACCCTGGCGCGTTGGAATAGGAATGGTACCATAATCCTCGATGCGTACTGACCTCCCCTTTGTTCAGATCTACTAGCACGTGCAGTCCTTCGACTGGGTGGGCATAGCTATTCTCGTGGGGGTCATCCAGCCTCGTCCGCACATGTATCGAGGAACGGATGAGGCGCAGCTCCTGTTCCTCTGGCGCTCCATCATTGCCAACGGACCAGAAATCAATATTCACCAGTTCCATGTTGGTGATACCACGCCTGGCCAGCGCCGCTTGAAACTCCGGGTGCGCTTTAATGATTTTCTCGGTGGAGATCATTTCTTCTACCATCACGGATGGCTGCACTGCTGGCATAAGTCGCCAGGAATCGATGCGTTCCTCAGTAATATTAACCACCGCTTCGTAGGTCGCTCCTCCCTGCATACTCTTATCGAGCAGGACAACGAATGCACGGCGCACAAGCAGATCACCAGGCTTGAATGCCAGCTCTTCATCCTTCGTTGGCTCATAGAGGCTCACTCAGACAAAACGTATCAGAGGATTGATGCTCGCGTTGTTTGCGCAATAGTCTCCGTTGCCGCCGCTATCTCTGCTGAGTGTGAGTGGTTCCAGTGGATCTTTCCAATATCGGTAGAATTACATGGATGTAGAAACGTGCTTAGAAGCGGTGCTGTCTTGTCTATGAGACACGGGTATTTATCTCCTTTTTTCTATTCAAAGTACATTTTATAATATGACTTTTTTTCTTTCACGCGTTTTTGCCTCTCGAGACGCACTCTCCGTAGAGAGAAAACGCTGTGTCCTCTTTCTACGGGAGTGCAGGTTCAATCAGCGAGGACAGAGCCTATACGTTTGATCGCTTCAGGGTTGCGGGCCAGGACAATTGCTGTGCCCACAAGAGAATATCATCACGAATGCAAGAATGTATATCCAGAAGGTGTTGCTCGGAGGAGGCTGGTCGCGGCTGAACATACTCGTAGATTCCGTAGAGTACGATTGCTGTACCAATCAAAGGTACGAGCCAGGTGTTTGAACAGGCGAAACGACTGACGCATTCTCTTTGAGCATGTAGATTGGCAGAGCCAGGTTCGTCAAGCCCATACACAATAAGAGATGGCACGGTGCCAATCCCGGCTGCATAGGTGGCGGTCGCACAGGATCGCCCTTGAACAAGAAGTAGCATGCGAGCAGCAGCAGCACGCAGATCGCCATCACGAGCGCTATTGTCCACATAAGGGAGTCTTCTCTTTCTCGCTGACGCGCGCGAACATAGCTGGAAGGAATTTCTCGCGGGCCGCATTAAACGAGAGGCGTGTCCGCTGAGTTCACCGAGGCAAGATAGCAGCCAAGCGCACTGGTGATGCCAATCAGTCGCAACAAGCCAGCCTAAGCCAGGGCATGTAGTGGTTGGTCATATCCAGAAATGGGTTCACCTCGGTAGGGTCTCCCAGTTTAGTCTGATCCCTTTGGCGGGACCTAACCAGGCTGCGAAGCCTACAACAGCACCCCAGGATGATAGCACATAGAGGGCGGCAATCACAGCGATTGACGCGAAGATCGCAAGGGGAATGTTGCGGTGCGGATTTTTGAGCTCTTCGGCCGAGCGCGCCTGAGTGTTCCCAGCCGACGTAGCTGAAGACGACCAGGGCAAAGGTGGCACCTCCCATGCCCGCAAATCCACCTGGTGTTCCACCAATATCGTGTAGTGGTGCGCCAATTTGTTGTGGAGCCAGGATCATTACTCCAATTGAGAGGATCACCAGACCTATACCTTCAACAAGAAACAGTACGAGTGCCGCTTTGCTAGAAAGAGCTGCGCCTCGTAGCACGCAGTATGGTGACTAGCATACTTCCAATGAGCGCTACTACCAGCCATTGCCAGGGTGCGGTCCAATTGAACAGGCTGGATACCCACGAAGCCTAGAAAGACCTCGATACCGTCGAGAGTGAGAGGTACCCCCACCAACAGCAAGTAAAATATGCTACCCTGCTAAGAAAGTCCCTAATGGACGTCAGATCGTCCCAAATCCCTTCCCAATGCAGGTAATATCAGCTACCTGCACTTAGCATTATCTTTGCGAACTCGGCCAGCAGAGCTTCCAGTTGCCAGAATGGCTATGCCACCAAGTAGAAAAACCCAGGGAGCACGCGAGCCCGTAGCTGCAACAATAATTGTCATCGTCAAAAACACGCCTGCTGCTAGAGCGCAGGTTCGCCAGAGTACCGGAGATTACTTCAAAGAGAGTGAGCGTAGCCTCTTTTTAGTCTTGGCACTGCCTCTGCTTCTTGCTCCAGAACAACTACAGAGGGTTGATCAGGAATAGGAGAAATGTTACCCGATAGAGTATCATCCATGCGAGAATACCTCCAAACAGTCATAGACAGGACATCTGCTGCTGATGCAAGCAAATAAACATACAAGGAAGAGACTAATCTGTCTCTCCTTGATGATCAACGGAGGGTTCTTTGATGTGATCGAGCCCATAGTGATCGATGTCTTTCATTGTTAAGGTAGTTGTTTTGCACTCACGCATAGTGGAATACCAGTCACGCGGCTGCGTCCATCTGCCGATGCCGATTTGTACCAGGTTAGTCGGGAGGAGCATTTGGGAATATTGGTAGCGTCGAACCACCGAGTGCCATGCATGCGTTCGTCCAGGAAACATTCACTCAGATCGGCGTGACGATCAACGTGAATGTTTCCGATATGATCATCAACATGTTGAGCTAACACTCGTATGTCAGGATAATCTGTAGAGTGATCACCACCTGGAACAACAGAAACACAGCCCGTGCCCAGTACCATGCAATTTTTCACGCTTCATCAGCGCGTTCCTTTTTCCTGGTTGGATAGTATTGTTGTCCAATGCTCAGAACTAGAGCTGCGGCGATAAGACGATCAAGACCACGTCTTGCACGTATGGTGTCGCTATCTGCAAGAAATTGCAGAAGGAGCCCATCCATACCGGCAACCATAAAGGATGCAAGATCCGCAAGCGGTATCGCCTGACTTCATCTCCAGTGCCACATCCCTGACGAAATATTGCTTCGGTATCCTGGCAATACCACTCATACTGCCATTTCGCGAGCCACGCCGACTCTGGATGGCGAATGGCATACAGTGAGAGTTCATATTGCATGATTTGCAGTTCGGGAGTCTGCTTCAAGGTATGACCAGATGGTCCGGCAGTAGCTTTCTAATGGTTGCTGCTCAATCCCTGGTCTGTGCGAACTGCCTTCCTTATGGCAGTCTCGGTATCCCGTAAAATCCTCTCAAAAACTGCCATCAGGAGCTTGTCTTTGCTTCCGAAGTAATAGTTCAGAGCGTAGCTCCATTTGACACCCGGCTTCCGTAGTGATCTTGCGTGTAGTGTACCTCTGTAATACCCTCTTGCAAGAGAATGCGTATTGCGGCTTCAATAATCTGCGCTCGTGTTTCTCGGCAATAGTAGAATTCCCCTTCTTTACTCTACTGAATGTAAGTTAAACAAAGTTTAAAACACCCGTTTATCTACCTATCCGTGGTTACTGGCTTCTTGTAAGAATGAGAACATAATGAGAGTAATTTCCCATTCTAAAAAACAGAGCAATGACCAGAGTAAAGAGCCTGAACGCTTTGTGAAAAAGTATCTCTGCATCGATTAAGCAACGTATCTAACCTTTTGTTTCTTGACTCTCGTGCATTTCTCCCCTGTCTTTTGACCACAGCAATCGCCTCCTCATTCGACATTCCTCGATAACTTACCAGCCAGGCAGCAAGGACATGACCTGTTCGACCTACCCCACCTGAGCAGTGAACTACCGTTTTCTCTCGCTGCCGGTCTGCCTCGGCTAAAAATGGCAGAATCTGATCGATGAGTTGGACCTCTTCTGCAAGTTGAAAATCAGCAATGGGAACCCAGAGTACATTATGTTCACCAAAGCTCTGGCGATAGGTTGTAATGAGGGCGTCATAGCCATCTAACTGGCGGGGAGGTAATAAACAGAGGACGCGTATGATGCCTTGTCTTTGCATAAAGGCAATCCAGGCATGCACGAACTGGGAAGAAACACGGGAGAAAGGAAAACCAGGTCGCCGCGCCCCAAATATAAAAGGTTCCTGTTCAGAAGCGGCACTGAAGCCATGCTCTGGACTGCTTATGTATTGAGCAAGTTTTATGAAAACCCTGTTCATCGTGTTGTTTTTCCTATAACCTCTCATTATGCTGACCCGCCATGACAGATAGGGATTTGTGACTTATAAACAGAAGCTAGTTATGCATGCGGCTCTAGAAATCCTTTCACATGCGTAATGAACTGGTCAGTATGAGTCTAGATGAGTAGATGCCCTCCATTGGCAATGATCTCTGACTTTACCGGTTTCCCCCAATTCTGTCAATCAAACTTCTGCCCTCTGCGGCATCGCCTCTGACCGCCTCACCGAGTGATTCTCTCGTTCCACAGAGAAATGTAGGGTCAGCTGTTGATCTCTGACCGCCTCGCCTACCACCCAACTCTATTCAATCTATCGTGACGCCTGGTTGCCCAGCCCTGCCAACCGGCAAAGAGCCTTTTGTGATACACTAAATCTGCTATTGAGTATTCACTTTCTGACACAGAATAATGGAGAACACTTCCTCAATGACACAAACTATTGACCCCAAAACCGCCTATCAGGCTATTGGCAAATCAACAAAACGCGCTGATGCTCCCGATAAAATCACAGGCCGTACGCGCTTCGCTGGCGACCTCTCTTTCCCCGGTATGCTGCACGCCCGTTTTGTCCTGAGCCCCTATGCCCATGCACGCATTTTATCTATCGATACCTCCTCCGCCCTCGCTATACCCGGCGTTGTGGGCGTTTTTACCAGTGAGACGCTCGGCATGGCGAAAGCTAATAGTACCTCGCGCGCCCAGGCTCCCCTGGCACAAAAAGAGGTTGCCTGGTGTGGACATCCCGTCGCTGTCGTTGTTGCGGAATCAGAGGAGGCGGCACTCGATGGTTCTCAGGCTGTTGATGTTGACTACGAGATTTTACCCGCCATCCTCGATCCCGTCCTTGCCATCCAGCCCGATGCCCCCCTCGCCCGCGAGCGCAACGCTAACGAGGTCTCCGAGATTGCTGGTGGCGGCGCACATGCCGAGGTGAGCGCTGGCCAGGACGCAGAGGAAGAGCAAGAAGAACTCTCTCAGAATGTCAGTGATCGCACACATATGCATATTGGCGATATCGAAGCTGGCTTCCGTGATGCCGATGTCGTCGTGGAACAGAGCTATCGTACTCACTTTGTCCACCAATCCTATCTTGAACCCCAATCCATTCTCGTCGTTCCCAGCCCTTCCGGCCATCAACTGGTCGTTTATCCCAGCTCTCAGGGCCTCTTCGGTGTCCGTTCAGATATCGCCACGGCCCTAAATATGCCTGAGCGCCAGATCCGTGTAGAATCCGTGCCGATAGGCGGAGCCTTTGGTGGCAAGTTCGGTCTCCACGAACCTCTCGCCGCCGCTCTCGCGATGAAAGTTCGCAAGCCTGTGCGCCTGGTCTACACGCGCCAGGAAGATCTGCTCGCAGGCAATCCCGCTCCTCAAGTCTTTCTGACCGTGAAACTCGGCGCGAAAAGTGATGGTACTCTGGTTGCTCTGCAAGCGCGAGGTATCTTCGATTCGGGTGCCTTCCCCGGCGCTTCCGCTGGACTTGGAGCCTTCCTCCTCTCTAGCTCTTATCGCTGCCCGAATATAGACATTAAAGCCTACGAAGTCCTTACAAATAAGGTGAGCGTCGGGGCCTATCGCGCTCCCAACGCTCCTCAGATTACCTTCGCTCTCGAATCTACTGTGCACGATCTCTGCCTCGCACTCCATAAAGATCCTCTGGAGTTCCGTTTACAGAATGGTCTCAAAGAAGGCGATGCCGCCGCCGACCCTCGCCGCCCTACCTGGCCTCGCGTCGGCCTGCTGGATGGTATCGAGCAGCTTCAGCAGCATCCCCTCTGGCTCCAGCGCGCACAGATGAAAGAGCCACCTGCCGATCTCCCCGGTTGGAAGATTGGTATCGGCGTTGCCGTAGGCGGCTGGCCCGGTGGCACTGAGACTGCTGCCGCCGCCTGCCGCCTTGAGAACGATGGGACCTTTACCGTCATTGTCGGTACCGTCGATCTCACTGGCTCGGATACTTCTCTCGCTCTGATCGCCGCCGAAGGTCTGGGTTCTCCTGTAGATACCGTCAATGTTGCCCACGATAATACCGATACCATGCCCTATAGCGGTGGCACTGGCGGCAGTAAGACGATCTACTCGATGGGACCAGCAGTTCTGGCCGCCGCCCGTGAGGCGCGCAATCAGACCTTGCAGATCGCTAGCGAGATGCTTGAGGCTTCGATTGATGATCTGGAGATCGTCGATAAAAATGTTGTCGTTAAGGGCGCACCCAGCAAGACGATCTCTTTGCAACAGATTGCCTCCGCCTCTATGCGCTTTGGTGCTCGCTACGAACCCGTCTATGGCCGGGGGCGAGCCGCGAATAGCACTACTTCTCCTATGTATGCCTCCCACCTCGCCCGCGTGGCCGTCGATCCAGAAACTGGCGAGGTTCGTGTGCTCGACTATCTGGCTGTGCAGGATGTTGGCCGCGCCATCAATCCTACCCAGGTCGAAGGCCAGATTCACGGTGGCGTTACTCAGGGACTCGGCTGGGCGCTTTTTGAAGGCTTTGAATATGACGAGAACGGTCAGTTGCTTACCTCAACCCTGATGGACTACGCCCTGCCCCATAGCCAGGATGTGCCGAATATCTCTACGATTCTTCTGGAGATCCCTTCGCCTACTGGCCCCTTTGGCGCAAAAGGCGTCGGTGAGCCGCCCGTCGTTCCGGTTGGTGCAACTATTGCTAATGCAATCCAGGATGCTGTCGGTGTCCGTGTCACCGAAATTCCCATCACTCCTGAGCGCCTGTTCACTGCTCTCCAAAACGCTACCTTAAATACCCTGGAGAAACTCTCGTAGGGCAGATCGGCTTGGCCGTCTCCGGCTCACTGACCACGCTCTTGCCGGATGTCGCCATCCTTCACCGTAGGGGCGGAGCTTGTCTCGGCCGTCTTTCGCGGACGCCACCTTGCTCGCTCCACAGAAACGTCGTAGGTCGGCTGTTGATCTCTGATCTCGCCAATCCCTCGCCCCGCAGATCGGCCAGGTGATGATTTCTATGCCAATGTTTTTCCGCCGCTCTTTAAAATGTGTTGAGAGAGAGGGCCAGTATGTATGAAATATCCATCTTGTAGAGCGCATTCAAGGTACTGACTGCACGTATGCTGGGGGAATAAATGTCCCGTATCTCCTGTTTTTAATGGTAAAGATCAAGCGTTTCGTACCACCACGTTTCTCGCTCAACTTTCCTTGACAAGTAAAAAAAACGGATGGTAAGCTTTATCTAACAGAGCTTTAACTAAATTGATTGACTTACTCAACATAGAGGTGATCTTGTTATGGGTGACGCATCCCGTGAGATTCTGCGGAGCGCAAGAAAACAGGTGCCAGAGTGGAATGCCGCTCAGGTGAATGAAGGTCTTGCGAACCAGCATGAGGCAGGCCCGGATGGCCAGGATTTTGTTCTGGTAGATGTACGCGAAAAAAATGAGTGGACTGAGGGCTATATCCCTGGCGCAATCCATGTCCCTCGTGGCTATCTGGAATTGCAGATTGAAGAGGCCGTTCCTGATAAAGACAAAAAAGTTGTCCTCTACTGCGCGGGTGGCGTACGCTCTTTGATGGCCGGTGCAACGTTGCAGCAGATGGGCTATAAGGACGTTGTCTCGATGGCCGGCGGCTTTGGCCAATGGAAGGCGAATGGCTTTAATTTTGTTAAACCTCGCGTTATGACTGAGGCTCAGTCCAAACGCTACAGCCGCCACGTCCTGGTTCCAGAGGTCGGTGAAGCCGGTCAGTTTAAGCTGCTCGACTCGAAAGTCCTGCTGATTGGTGCTGGCGGTCTTGGTTCTCCCGCCGCTTACTACCTGGCCGCTGCCGGTGTCGGCACTCTCGGTATTATTGATGCCGATGTCGTTGAAGAGAGCAATCTCCAACGCCAGATCCTTCACAATACCTCTCGTGTCGGCCAGTACAAAGCCGAGTCGGCCAAACAAACAATTCAGGAACTTAATCCTGATGTGAAGGTTGTGACCTATCTCGAACGGCTCGATGAGACCAATGTCGGGTCAGATTATCGCCGACTACGATGTGATTATCGATGGTACCGACAATTTCCCAACCCGCTATCTGCTCAATGATGCCGCTCTCATTCAACGCAAGCCCGTTGTGCATGGCAGCGTCTTCCGCTTCGAGGGCCAGCTCACAATTTTCCAGCCCTACGACGGCCCTTGCTATCGCTGTCTCTTCCCGGAGCCACCCCCTCCCGCCCTCGCACCAAGCTGCGCCGAGGCCGGAGTCCTGGGTGTCCTGCCTGGTATCATTGGTCTGTTACAGGCCACAGAGACCATTAAACTCTTACTCGGTATTGGTGATCCTCTGGTAGGTCGTCTGCTCACCTATGATGCGCTGGCCGGTGAGTTCAACGAACTGAAGCTTTTCCGCGATCCCAATTGCCCCGCCTGTGGCGAGCATGGTCATCCGGAGAATCTTCCAACCTATGCCGATGTCTGCGCAATCTAGTCTTTTCTATTCACTGGTGGCTTCTCTCTAAAGAGAGGCCATCGGCCTACTCTGACGTCTTACTGCTTATTTCCAGTCTCTCTGTCAGAACTCTGTTTTTCAAGAAGATATCTATTCTGCCCGTTAAGGAGAAAATATAATGGCAAATGTGAAATTGGCCCCGGTTCTACGCTCATCTGCTGGCGGCTCTAAAGTGGTCAGCGTCCAGGGTAGTACCCTGTCCCAGGTCCTCGATGATCTCTACCAGCGCTTTCCTGCTATCAAAGAGCAGATCCAGCCCTCCGGCGAAATCAGCAAGTTTGTCAATGTGTACGTGAATGACCAGGATGTTCGCTATCTGCAAGGCCTGGAGACGACGATTGGCCCCAATGATACTGTCACACTCTTGCCTGCTATGGCCGGTGGTGGTTTCTAAGAATCAATAGGGAGAGACCTGTTATGCTCTACGGCAGCATTCTGGAGACGATTGGGAATACTCCTCTGGTAGAGTTGAAAAGCTTTAGCCCTCGTCCAGGCGTTGAGATCTACGCTAAGCTTGAAGGAGCAAACCCTTCTGGTAGCGTCAAGGATCGCGTCGCTCTGCGTATGATCGAGGAGGCTGAGGCGAATGGCATGTTGCGCCCCGGCTCGATTCTGCTGGAACCAACGAGCGGCAATACGGGCATTGCGCTCGCTATGATCTCGCGTATCAAAGGCTACCAGTTTGTCGCGGTCATGCCCAATAATGTCACCCACGAGCGTCGCCAGATGCTTGAACTCTATGGCGCAACGATCATTTTCTCGGATGGGACTCAGGGCAGCAACGGCGCGGTCAGACTGGCAAAAGAGCTGGTCCAACAGGATGAACGCTACGTTATGCTCTATCAATATGGCAACGAGGCGAATCCTCGCGCCCATTATTACGGGACTGCCGTTGAGATTATCAAAGATCTCCCCGATCTCGATGTCTTTGTCGCTGGCCTCGGTACCGGCGGCACCCTTACCGGCAATGCCCGCCGCCTGAAAGAATATAATCCCGCCATCCGCATCGTCGCCGCCGAACCTATGCAGGGCGATGCCGTTCAGGGTCTGCGTAGTCTCGCCGATGGCTTTGTCCCCCCAGTGCTCGATCAATCCCTGCTCGATGGCAAAATTCTTGTCGCCAGCGGCGACTCTATCCGCCGTACCCGCCAGCTCAAGGACCAGGAAGGTATCTTTGCCGGCCCCTCCTGCGGCGCATCCCTCCAGGCCGCTCTGCGTATCGCAGAAAGCATGGAGCGCGGCAAGATCGTGACGCTTCTGGCTGACGGCGGTTGGAAGTACTTGAGTGAGGATCTCTGGACACGGGATCTCTCGACTATCGAAGATGACTTAGAGGCGAAAATATTATGGTAGCAGAAGCTCAATTCGTGGTGCGTATCCCTCATGCCATTTATGCTGAGATGCTCTCGCATATCGTGGCTGGCTATCCCAATGAGGCCTGTGGTGCGTTGGGTAGCGTCAATGGCGAGGTGCTGAAAAATTATCCTACCGCCAACGCCGCCGCACAGCCCGATGACTTTTCTATTATCAGCGAGGCTGATATCGTCCGTATCTATAACGATATCGATAGCTACGATGGGGATATGATCTACTATCATTCTCACCCTCAATCGGAGGCCTATCCCTCCGCTCGCGATATCGATTGGGCCAAACGCAGTGGCTATCTCTATCTGATCTTCTCCCATCGCCACTACCCAGAACCACCCTATGCTCGCATTTTTGCTATCTCCCCGTCCGGTGGCGTCACTGAGGGGACTATTGAACGTGTTTAAAAAACAGGGCAGCGTTGAGTGTTTTCTCTCAACGCTGCCCCTATTGTCTAGTATTGCCGTTAACCCTGACGCGAGTTCCGCCAGCGTACCAGCTTCTCGATAGCGTTAAAATCCCACGGCACGCCCATCCCTAGAATTAAATGGGTCACTCCCGCCTTCACAAGGCTGTCGCGCTGCTCATCACTATCATTGGCTTCTGTCCCGGCACAGCGCTCAATCTCTTGCGGATTCCGTCCCACTTCTTTACACCAGTTATTAAGGACCTCCATTTTATGTTGTATCGTCTCTGGATTGCCGAACCCATGCCACATATCGGCATATTGGGCCGTAATTTTCAGCGTCTTCTTCTCACCACCACCACCGATCAAAATTGGAATCGGCTGCTGGATAGGTTTCGGTACATCTACCTCCCAGCGATGTTTGATCGTTGGCAGTGCCTCTTCCAGCGCCGCCAGCCGACTCCCAGCCGTTCCAAAATCATAGTTGTACTCTTTATAGTCCCGCTCGAACCAACCCGCACCCAGCCCCAGTATGACGCGGCCACCGGAAATATGGTCCACGGTCTTTGCCATATCCGCCACCAACGCCGGATTGCGATAGGTGTTACAGGTGACGAGGCAGCCAATCTTCGCTCGTTTTGTCAGGGTCGCCATCGCTGTCAGCAGCGTCCAGCCCTCAAAATGGTTCCCCTGGGGCGGACCGTAAAGCGGGAAAAAGTGGTCCCAGTTGAATATGCTATCGACGCCAATCTCCTCGGCGCGTTGTACCGCTTTCGCATACTCTTCATAGGAGGTATGCTGTGGATGCAGTTGCACACCAACACGTAAGGGATGGTTTGTCGCTGGTTGTGTCATGAAGAACTTATTCCTTTCATACTATCAGGAAATACAAGCGAGCGAGGCACACCTTTATTGTATGCCTGTACGCGCTTGAGTAGCAAGTCTACTATAAAAAAATCTGTTATCTGCTTTTTTAACTTTCAGTACAAAATCTTCTGACAGAATCATATAATAAAGACATTGAAGCGAAAGGAATATCTACTATGCAGGAAAACGATAGATTTGCTACCTCCCCTATTCGTTGGGGTATCCTCAGTACTGCCAATATTGGTATCAATGCCATTGCCCCGGCGATTCAGGCCTCTGCAAATGGCCGCCTCCTCGCTGTTGGTAGCCGCGATACTAAACGTGCCAGTACGCAATTTTCGTTCGTTCCCGACGTTCGTATTTATGACAGCTATACGAATCTTCTCAATGATCCAGAGGTCGATGCGGTCTACCTTCCTCTCCCTAATGGCATGCATGGGGAATGGACGATTCGCGCCCTTGAAGCTGGTAAACATGTGCTGTGTGAAAAGCCTCTCTCGATTATTGCTAGAGAGGGAGCCAGGATGGTTGAGGTCGCTCAGAGTCGCGGCCTGGTTCTGATGGAAGGTTTTATGTATCGCTTTCATCCACAGATCATCTGGGTACTTGAACAGGTACATTCTGGGGCTATTGGCCCGGTCCGTCTGGTACGAGCTTCGTTCTCTTTTGACATTCGCTCTCATCCAGAGAATATCCGTTTGAGCCCTGAACTTGCCGGCGGGGCCCTTATGGATGTGGGCTGTTATGCCGTGAATATCTGTCGCGCTATCTATGAACAGCCTCCACGTGTGGTCGCCGCTCGTGTGCATGTTCCTAATCCTGGCGGCGTTGATCTGGCAACTAATGCTGTTCTGGACTTTGGTGAGGGACGCTTTGCTCTCTTCGATTGTAGCTTTGAGCTTCCTATGCGCCAGGGCGTTGAGATCGTCGGCGAAAATGGCACGATTACTATCCCGGTCCCTTTTAATCCCGGTACTATTGAGTCAGTGGTCTTTGTGACGAAAAATGGTCAGATGACTGAACAGGCTTTCCCTCGCGTCGATCAGTATCAACTTGAGGTGGAGCACTTCGCAAACTGTATTCTTACTAATCAGGAACCTGCTATGCGCTTGAGCGAGACGTTAGAGAATATGGCTACTATTGAGGCGATCTTTGAGGCCGCTGGCCAGGATTGGCCTATTCTCTGAACGCTGCTTTTTCGTCCATGTGACTTCACTTTTGTAAATGGAGAGATATATGGCTATACTTGAATTTGGTCTGATGCTCCGGCAGAATGATCCTGGCCACTCAATTGATGAATTGCTTGCTTATAATGCTCAGTGCATCCAGGTGGCCTCTCCTGCTTTCACAACGCTCTGGCTGGAAGATCATCCCCAGGTCGCTGCAACCGATGCCCTGGAGTGCTTTACTTCTTTGAGCTACCTGGCTGCAACCTATCCACGCTTGAACGTTGGCTCTCTGGTTCTCTCTCAATCCTATCGCAACCCTGCCCTGCTTGCAAAGATGGCAGCCAATCTTCAAGCTCTCTCTCATGGCCGCCTGATTCTCGGTCTCGGCGCTGGCTGGAAAGAAGAAGAGTATCGCTCCTACAACTATCCCTTCCCCTCGGTTGGCACCCGCATGGATCAACTGGAGGAGGCTGTCCAGATTATTCGCGCTCTCTGGACCAACCAGCCCGCAACTTTTGAGGGCAAATACTACTCTATTTATCAGGCCTACTGTGTTCCTCAACCGTCACCCGTGATTCCCCTCTTGATCGGTGGTGGTGGCGAACAACGCACGCTTGCTCTGGTTGCCCGCTATGCCGATTGGTATAATTTTAATTCCTGTACTGTCGCTGAATACACCCACAAAGTCTCAGTCCTAAAACAACATTGTGAACGTATTGACCGCGATCCCGCTGAGATTACTCTGACCTATTTAAGTACTATCAGTGTCTCAGACGATTCCCGCAAGGTAAAGCGCAGTCCAGATAAACATTTTATTGCGGGCAATGCCGACGAGGTCATTCAAGAACTTGAACAATTTCGTGCTCTTGGCGTTAGCCATTGCATGTTCCGTATCCCTGATCTCGATAGCCTGCATTACTTCGTGACCCGTATTGCTCCCCATTTCCACTCTTGAATAGGGCTACACAAATGTCATACAGAAATATTGCTCATCAGCGACTCTACAGCCAGTTCATCACTCAGCAAACGCTTTTAGCGCCTGACGATGTGGTGAAGTGGCTGGGCGCTGTCCAGTCTCAGGATTATATGGCGGCAAAATGGGCCCTTGCTCTTCGCTCACAAGATGCTACCGATGACGCTATTGAGCAGGCTTTCACCGCTGGCTCAATCCTGCGTACCCATCTCATGCGCCCCACCTGGCACTTTGTTTCACCCGCTGATATTCGCTGGCTCCTCGCGCTTACCTCTCCCCATGTCAATGCGCTGTGTGCCTATTGGTATCGCAAGCTTGAGCTAGACGACGCCACATTTTCTCAGACAAATGCTGCCTTGATTAATGCCCTACAAGGCGGCAAGCAGCTTACCCGCTCGGAACTCATGTCCGCGCTTCAAGATGCCGGGATTGCTACTGCTGATGCGTTTCGCTTTACCTATATTATGATGCGTGCTGAATTGGACGGTGTTGTCTGTAGTGGCGCAAGACGAGGGAAACAATTCACCTACGCCTTGCTCGACGAACGCGTCCCCCTAACCAGAACATTCACTCATGATGAGGCCCTCGCTGAACTGACCGCCCGCTATTTCACCAGTCATGGCCCTGCAACTTTGCAAGATTTTGTCTGGTGGTCGGGACTTGCTTTATCTGATGCCCGCACTGGCCTCGCACTGGTCGCCTCCCAACTTACTTCTGATGTAATAGACAAACAGACCTACTGGTTTTCGGCCTCTCTACCACCCGCAAAAGATCCCGCTCAGACGCTCTATCTGCTCCCGAACTACGACGAATATATCGTCGGCTATACAAATCGTAGCGCCGTCTTTGATCCCTCCCACACGAGTAAACTGGACCTTCGTGCCAATATCCTCTTTACCCATACGATTGTTCTTGATGGTCAGGTCGTAGGTACATGGAAACGCACACTGAAAAAGGGCTCAGCTACGCTCGCTTTTACTCTCTTCACACCTTTGCGTGAAGCCGAAAAAAATCTTCTTATTGCTACCGCTCACCGCTATGGCACGTTTCTTGCCCTGCCTATAGATTTTACCTTTCACATAGTATAGCTGCATTTTAATAATAATATATTTAAATGTAACTATTTATAAACATGTCCTTGACAAAATAATCACCGTGAGGTAATCTCTATTTGTACATAAGGGAGAATTACTGGTTTCTTTCTGGCGTACTTTTGAAAAGTATAGGTCGTAAAGTCATTACGCCTGCTGGACCTCTGGTTATCAGACACTAGTTTTCTTTACCAGGGTTGTGCTGTCTCTCCTCTCTTCTTTGTGCTCATCTCTCTGCCTCGCTTGCTATAGCACACTCGCGCTTTTTTTAGCTTAGAGAGAATTTTTAACGTGGATACAAAGAAGAATGGAGTATCTTTGAAAGGCAGATGTTGAGAGATGAATCGGTTTGTTCGTCGTAACGGTCTGGTCGGTGCGCTCTTTTTGCCGATACTTGGTATGAGTGTTCTTCTCGGCGCTCTCCTGTTTCAGCCTGACGCCCCTATTACTTTCGCTTCGAGTATGCAACCTTCACCGTTCGGTTCCTATCAAGCGTTTGCCCACTATGTCTCTTCGCTCCATAAAGCCCCTTTTCTGCCTGTCACTCCCTTTTCTTCTCAACAGTGGCAGGCATTCTATGCTATGCAACATCGAGCGCTTGCCCCTGCAAGCCCCTCTGGTACGAATATCAAAGTCAATCGAGATCTTAATCCCTGGAGCAAATCAACAGTTGCTGTTGCCGTCAATCCTGCTATGCCGCAAAATCTACTTGTGCTGACGAATGACTACCGTGAAAGTTTTAGTCATCAATACTACCATGTTTCCCAGACTGGCGGTATGACCTGGCACGATGATGCTCTGACGAATGGCGTCGATACGGCGACCTCTTCTCCTTACAATTTGCAAACGAATCCGGGTGTCGCGTTTGATGCCGCCGGCAATAGTTTTTTTAGTATGCTCTCTGCCAATATTATCTCTGATGCTACTATTAACTACTCGAATTTCGATACTCAGATCGATGTTGTACAGGGCTATAATCGTGGCAATTTTAGTGGCTCAACGACTACTAGCGTTGACTATGTGCCCTGTAATGGCGTTCTCTCTCCTACGACGACCTTTAATTGTCCCGGCCAACTCCAACGCCCTTTTATTACTGTTGATACGCAGCCCCATAGCCCAAATCTGGGTACGGTCTATGTCTATTACACCTACTTTTGCAATGGGGTGACGGTGCCGGCTGGCAATGCTTCTACTCCTCAGCCTGTGCAGCCCTGCATTGATAATGGCATTACTATCCCACCTCTGGCCTCTGCCATCCTTGAGGCCGACTCTCCAGGACCAGGTATACCCTTCAGTAAACCTCGTCTGGTGAGTAGTCCTATCCAGACACAGGCTGCTTATCCGAATATGGTGATTGATCAGTCTGGCACTCCTCATCTCTTTTTTGAGGATTATAGTACCTATCCTACTGCCCAACTCTTTGAGGCTTCTCTCCAGAATAATAACTGGCAGACCTCTTTGCTCCCGCTTGTGAACTCTCAGTATCTCTCTCTCGGTAATACAAGCTGGAACTTCTTTGGCAATCGTAATCCCGGCTGTAGCGCTTTTCAGATGATGGCATACTGCGCTTTTACTGCCAATAAGGTGAATAATGGCTTGAACTATGCCACTCCAAGCGTCTATCTCCTTAGTGTGAATCTTGCCAACGGGACTACTTCTGTTACCCGTGTCAATGATGATCCCGCCAGTGATCTCAAGTCCCATTTTTTTCCCTGGGCGTCAACCAACTCGCATGGCGCTGTCTATGTTGGCTGGTATGATAATCGTCACGATCCAAAGAATGTCAAGGTGGAATACTTTGTTGCTAAATCTGTCGATCAGGGGCATTCGTTTCGTCACCAACAACCTGTTAGCGATACTTCTTTCAATCCTTGTGTGGGGAGCCCCTATTGTGGCTATTTTGGAGATTATGATCAGTTGGTGACAGGCTCTGATGATGTGACTCATGCTACCTGGATTGATACCCGCGATGGTGCAAGTGCCGAGATCTATTCCCAGGCAATTACCTGGTGATCTCTCCGGCCAGGAGCTGGCTAATCTCTCTCAGAACTCCTGGCCTGCTTTCGTGGCTTTGTCTGGCCCTGCTGCTGGCAGTGCGACCCGAAAACAACTTCCTTCTCCCTCTACGCTTTCAACGCTGATCTGTCCACCCATTGCTTCGGTCCACTCTTTGACTAACGCCAGACCCAGCCCTGCCGTCTCTTGTAGCCCTTTGCCGTTATTTTTCTGGTAAGCAGGTTCCCAGATCGCTGGCAGGTGTTCAGATGCAATCCCCTCACCGGTGTCTTTGACCTGGATAATAACGCTTCCTGCCTGCTCTCCTACTACGATGACGATGATTCCACCTGGCGGTGTATGCCGAATGGCACTGTGCAGCAGGTTTTGTAATATCTGTTCTACCCGCGCACTGTCGATTAACGCTTTTGGCACTCCGTTTTGGATATCTGCGAGTACCTCAATTTTGCTCGCTTTCCAGGCAAGCGTTGCACGATTCTCTACAATTCGCCTTACCAGGATGCCGATATCTGTTGGCTCGCATCGCAATGAGAGCCGCCCTACATCAGCTCTCGCCAGCGCAAATAAGTTTTCTACCAGCGTTTGCAGATGCAATACTTCGTTTTCCATCACTAGCAGATCTTGCTGTAAGCTATTTTCTGAATGCTCTTCCCAGTGCAGCAGTGTTGTCTCTAGCGAACCTCTCAGCGTTGCCACTGGCGTTCTCAATTCGTGTGAGGCATTGGCGACAAGCTCTCGGCGGGACTGGAGAAGACCCGATACGGTATCTCTCTCTAGTTGCAGCTCTCTCATGACCCTCTCCAGATTGGTTGCCATTGCGTTGAAGTCTGCCTGGAGTTGCGCCACTTCATCTTCTCCTCGTACCGGCACTCGAACTTCGTAGTTTCCCGCTCGCAACGCACTGGTCGCGACGGTAAGCATCTGAATACGTTGAACAGTCTGTCTTACCACGATATAAGAGAAGAGCGCTGATGGTGGTATCACAGCCAGGATAGCCAGAATACCTAAGACGCCCACAATGGCAAAGATAGGGATGATGAGTCGGGCAAATGAGATGCCATGTGCTGAAAGCGCGAGCACTATTGCCGCCATGAACATTAAGAGGATCGTTCCCAGGCCTACAATCATTGCATGCGCATGGGTCAGGGACCATTGCAGCTGTGTTCTCCGTAAATGATTCCAGCTTGCCCAGATGCGCCCGATTGCTCTTATCAGTAGAAAAATACTATCGTTGCCGAGAAACAGGAGGCCGCTTATGATGGTAATTTCCAGTATTGTCTGCATCGGTGCCGCCAGAAATCTCGCCTGTAAAGCGAGATCGGACGATAGCCTGGCGACAAGCTTTAGGGTAGTTTTATCAAATACAATGACAATACCTTGAGCCAGACAGAGTATTCCTACGATCCAGGCTTCTCGCAAACGCTTGCGCCACCACGATATCTTTGGCCTGCTCAAGCGGAGCGCACACCACGGCATCGCCAGTACGCCCATTACTACAACTGACTGGCCTACTGGAATGTGCGTTTTGAAAAGATTTTCCAGCAAAAGAGCCAGCAGCCACCAGACAAACAGCTCTATAAGCAACGTCTCTAGAATCACTCGTGCCGGGTGAGCGCTGAAGAGCAGGTGGAATCTTCGCATGTATCGTGTTACCTCTCCGGTTTGAGCCGGTATCCGATGCTCCACACCGTCTCTATCGTCTCTCCCAATTGCCCAAGCTTTTTACGTAATCGCAGTACTGTATTGTCTACCGAACGATCACCGCCAATATAGCTCTCTCCCCAGATCGTGTCGAGGAGATAGCTACGACTAAATGCGCGTCCGGGACTACGCAAGAAGAGATTGAGCAGGGCAAACTCTGTTGGACTTAAATCGAGTTCGTTGCCCTGCAATGTGGCCCGGTGGGATTGAGGGTCCAGTTGTAGCTGCTGATAGCTTAGAATATTGCTTGCTTCCTGCTGATCTTCCTGGAGAATTTGCTGCACCAACTCTGCACGCCGCAATAGCGCCCGTATCCGGGCGATAAATTCGCGTGTACTAAATGGTTTTGTCAGATAATCGTCTGCCCCCAACTCCAGACCAATCACTCTATCAGCCTCTTCTCCTCGCGCCGTAAGCATAAGCACAGGCGTTGCTGCTGTCTGACGAATGCGTCTCAGAACCTCTAAGCCATCCATCTTGGGCAGCATCCAATCCAGTACCACGATTGCTGGTTTCTCCCTGGCATGCAATTTCACCGCTGTCAGCCCATCTCCTGCATGTACTACCTGATAGCCATTTGCCTCTAGCTCGCGTTTGATAACCTGGGCCAGATCATAAGTATCTTCTACCAGAAGTATCGTCGTCATTTACAAGTCCTCTGTACGCTTATTTACCGCTTCTCTTCAGTTGCTTTCCTGTAGAGTATACGTTATAAGGTGGGCTTGCTCACACATGTATAGCCTTTTTCCGCCATCTGTTTTTCTTATTTAAGTGGATCTGGCCCAACAAATTTATGCTGTACAATCTCGCCAATCACAGGCAGCTTATAATAATTGCCCATCCCTGCCTGAATCATTCCCACTATCCAGGCAATTGCCGCAATAACATTGACTAACAGAAACGCGCATATCATCAGGAAGAACCACCCATGCAGAAAGTGTCTGGCAAAAAACATCATACGTAAGCTGATAACATCAAAGATATTGATCGCCCCAAAGAAAAAGAGCGCTTGCAGAGCATGGAAGCGGACAAAACGATTCTGCCATCCAAAGAACAGCATCACTAAACCACTGAACCAACCAAGTGAGTAACTCATAACGGCGGCAAATCGCCCTTCTGGCAGTAGACGCATCATTGTTGGCAAAGGCATCTGCCCATACATCTGCTGCTGACTCTGTTGTCCTCCCATACCCTCTGCTGGAATCCATTCTCCCGCCCCGTAATGGTATTCTTGATAATAGGGAGATTGGAGGGGTATCTGCTCCTGTTCTGTTCCTGTGTATCTACCATAGGGCTGTGAAGTCCCTTTTTCCTGATAACCCTGCTCTGTTGGCTGCATCATAATATCTTAATCCTCTTTCTTAGATAGCATAGATGAGATTATTCGCTTTTCCGTTTTTCTGCTTACTATTTTTTTTGTCTATGCTCCTAGTGCATCTCTACTTGACCTTTTCGTTTTTCTATTGCCTAATTCCTCATCAGTGGGGGCAGGAGGGGTAGTCTTTCCCGGCCCGCTTGAGGGTACTGAAACTAGTATAGAGGTGAGATGTCTCAGCCTATTCTCGTAATTGTCGCAGAATTGTCTTAAATGCTTATCCAACCTGCCTCTGTCTTGCCTACTATATCCATTCATCTTCCATGCTGTTTGCCCAGCTAACTTGCAGGTAGAGATAATATTTTTCCGGTTTGCCCGGCATCTGAAGTAAAAAGAGGCATCCTCCATAGAATGCTTGGTGGGATGTAATTTGATGTCTTTATTTGGACAAAACAAAGCCCTTCTTGAAGAAGGGTGGAGTGCGGGATTTTGAGGAAGTTATAGCTGTATTATATGGGGTGACTGATGGGGCTTGAACCCACAACCGCTGGTGCCACAAACCAGAGCTCTGCCAGTTGAGCTACAGTCACCATTCGTTTCAAGAACACGGTTAGTATAGCTGACTCATCGTCTCTTGTCAAGCAATTTTTCTCTGGAAATGAGAGACTTCTGCAAAATTGCTAACAGCCGTAAATTGCTCTCTCCTCTTACTCTCTCTCACTCAACCCGGACCTCTGGCTACCTAAACAGTAAAAATTGGTCATAAAGCTCTCTTCGCACGTTTAATCAGGTATAATAGCTTGAATAATTCCGGCTCTGCCCGGAAGTCGGTCTTTTTCTGGTGCTAACAGATGAGCATGACTCCTTGAGAAGCTGTGCCTCTCTTGAAAAATAAATAGTATAATAGTTGCTTAGAGGTTGTAAAGTGAAACGTTCACACTTGAAGCGCGAAATTGTCGAAATTCTGGTCTTCTGCATGATTATCTTTCTGGTGCTCCGCTTTGTAGTGCAAAGCTATCAAGTTCAAGGCGTTGCCATGACTCCAGGCTTGCAGAAGGATGAGAATGTGATAGTTAACAAAATAACGTATCTGTTTCACGGGCCAGAGCGGGGAGATGTGATTGTTTTTCACTATCCCTATGCTGATCGTACCTCCGATTATGTGTTGCGCGTGGTGGGTCTGCCTGGCGATACTATTAAGACAGATCTCACTCATCTTTGGGTCAATAATGTTGAACTGAAAGAACCATATATTACCCGCCCCGCTAACCTCGCTGGTCAGCAATGGACCGTTCCGGCCAATCAATATTTTGTCCTTTGTGATAATCGCCTGGTCAGCGATGACTCACGCTCCTGGGGCTTTGTGCCGAAAGATTTTATCGTCGGGAAAGCTGTGGTGGTCTACTGGCCTTTTGATAAATTTGCTTTTATAAACACATATCCTGATGTGTTTCAGATATTGCCAACAAAACCATAAGCATGTGTTGTATGCTGCTTTTATGTCTTCGTGGACAACAACTGCTCGCGTAGGGCAGATCGGCTTGGCCGTCTCCTGCTCGCCTAAGACGCTCTCGCCGGATGGGTCTCTGCTACCAATGAGGTCTTACAGAGCACTACAAAGAAATGGTACTTTCGCTTGTTGTGAGGAGAGAGTATCCAGAATACGTATCTCTTCTGTGGGAGCTGAAAAAGAAACAAGATTGTTGAGAGGGAAATCGGTGTATGGTCCAGGAAAATGAGGTGCGAGCAAAACGCCTCACTATCAGCCCTTACGGCTTTTGTGCGTTGGCGATCCTCGCTCTGGCGGTCCTCATTCGCATCGCTCTGCTCGCCAGCGGTTGGCCGCTATTGGATAGCGATGAAGGTACGATGGGCTTGATGGCGATGCATATTGCCTACCGCGGTGAACATCCGATTTTTTTCTATGGTCAGGGCTACATGGGAGCTTTTGAAGCCTATCTTGCGGCTCTGTTCTTCCATCTATTTGGCGTATCTACGTTTGCCTTGCGCATTGGTCTGGTGCTGATCTATTGTGCCTTTCTCTTTGGTATGTATCTTTTGACAGGCATCCTCTATTCCAAAAAGCTGGCCCTCTTTACTCTGTTACTCCTTGCTCTCGGCTCCAATCCGCTCTTTACACGCGAACTAATTGCTGTTGGTGGTGATCCAGAGACATTGATGTGTGCCCCTTTCCTTCTCTTGATTCCAACCTGGCTGGCTCTGAACGGAACCTCTGAAGCGCGAAAGTATCAGCGTTGGCGACGCCTCCTGGCCTATCTTTTCTGGGGCTTTCTGGTCGGATTTGGCCTCTGGAGCCATATGCTCTCGGCTCCCTTTATTTTCTTTGGCGGCCTTATTCTGCTCTTTTTTTGCTGGCGTGAATTGCCTGGCTGGCCTCTTGTGGGCTTGTTCGCTGGCTTCATGCTTTGTTTCTCTTTGCAAATCCAATATAATCTGACTGCACCCGCCAATCGTAAATCCTGGCTCTATATCCTCAATGCGGTCCAGGCTGGTGGAACACCGCATCTACCAAAGCATATTTTACTTCCACTTCAGATTAAAGGTGCTTTGCTTGTCAGTCTGCCAACGGCTACGGGAGCCAATCCGCTCTGTGCTGTCAATGACGTCCATCTCTTCAGCCTTACCAGTCTCCACGGCCTGCATTGTACTCTGGTCCATACCGGCTGGTCGGCAGGACTGATTCTGCTCTGGCTGGTAGCCTGTCTTTTCGCTTTGGGAGCACTCTGGCGTATCTGCTTTCGTACTCTGCCGCGCCCCTGGTCGCCAGAAACAAGACGCGTCTGTATTGTACAGTTCTCTCGCCTGGCTCTGTTGCTGGCTGGAGCCTTGCCTGTATTACTCTATATGCTTAGCCCAAACTCTGCTTTCTATCCTGTGGCTACTTCACGCTATCTGATTGGTGTCCTGGTCTGTACGCCTGCTGTCCTCTGGCCTCTCTGGCATGGGACGGCGTTATTGAAGCCGCTGCTCTTGCGTTTGGGCTTACCGATCTCTCTGGCTACTCGTCTTGAACAGGGCGGATCTCTGCTTTCTCGTGGACTGCTCGGACTTGTTGTCGCTGTCCTTGCTCTCGGCACATTGAGTACCTTTACTGATCTTCCTGCTCAGCCGCCTCTTGATCCACAACAGGATGTGTATTTTACCCAGAATAGTACTCAACATCTCGATCTGCCTGTAACACAAGCCTTTAATCGCCAGGAGAGCCTGCTTATTGCTACGCTGTTACATGACGGTATCACGCATATTTATTCGGATTACTGGTCTTGTGATCGTTTGATTTTTCGCAGTCATGAACGGATTTTGTGTAGTGCACTCCTCGAACGTCTTGAGCCAGGCCATAATCGCTATCAGCAGTACCCTGATGCTGTTGCCGCTGATCCGCAGTCTTCCTATGTCTTTCAGATGAATACGTTACCTGATATTACCCTTTCTCAACGTATTGCCGCTGGCGAGAAAGCTTATCGGGGCTATCAGCGCTTTGTTGTAGGTGGATATGCAGTCTATCATCCGCTCGCTATTGGCAAATGATACCATTGGCAGAGACGAAACGTTTTGAGAAATAGACCTGCTTTTAGGTCAAAATAGGGTTCGCAAAATTGCGCTTCTCTTAGCTATATTCTGAGAATTATTTCTATCTTTAAATACTTTCTTGTGACGAGAGGTTTGTGTGAATAGCGTAGATATAAATATCGTGCAGAAAAATGAGCAAAAGCAACGCTTATTTCATCTGGATGGCTATGCAATTGTGGCTATTGCCATTATTGTCCTGGCCGTTGTGATCCGGGTTGCTTTGCTTGCCCTCGGCTGGCCCCCGCTAGATAGCGATGAGGCGACTATCGGCCTGATGGGTATCCATATTGCCTTTCATGGCGCACATCCTATATTTTTCTATGGCCAAAGTTATATGGGCGCTTTTGAGGCCTATCTTGCCGCTGTGATGTTTCGTCTTTTTGGTATCTCGACTTTTACTCTTTTACTTGGTCTCGTTTTCTTATATACATTGTTCCTCGTCGCTCTCTATCTGTTAACTACTCTCCTCTATTCAAAAAAGTTCGCTCTGGTGACCGTGGCTCTGCTGGCCTTTGGCTCTAATTCAATGCTCTCACGCGAACTGGTTGCCCTGGGTGGCTATCCGGACACGCTTCTCTATGGCACGCTCCTGATGTTGCTTTCTACCTGGTTAGTGCTTAACGCAAACGCTGAGGGGACAAGACGCAACCGCTGGCCTCGCCTGTTGGCTTTTATTTCCTGGGGATTCGTTGCTGGCCTTGCTCTCTGGACGCATGTCCTTGTGGCTCCCTTTGTTGTTATGAGCGGCCTTCTTTTGCTCCTTTTCTGCTGGCGCGAACTTTTGAGTTGGGCTCCTCTCTTGCTTCTCATCGGTTTGCTTGTAGGCGCTGCCCCTCTGATTGTCTATAATCTCCATGCTCCTCCGGGAAAAGATACTATCACTGTTCTGCTTAATGTGCATGACGCTTCTGGCCTTATACTGCCACCAAAAAATGTATTACGCCTGCTGCAACTGAAGGGGGCTTTCCTGATTGCGCTTCCTCTGGCAACCGGGGCAAATCCAATCTGTGCTGTTTCGGATATTCATCTTTTTGATCTTAGTAGCGTTCATGCTCTGCATTGTACACTCGTCCACACTGGCTGGACCTCTGGCGTTGTCCTTTTATGGCTACTGGCTGCCCTTCTGTGTCTTGCTACTCTCTGGTATCTCTGGCGTTCTGCTCGCACTCAGCAGTGGGGACCGGCGCAACATGAGCACATGATCCGTCAGATCTGTCGTCTGGCTTTGCTTTGCACTAGCCTGCTCACCTTCCTGCTCTATGTTGTAAGTCCGGATGCTGCGCTGTTTCCTATTGCTACTTCGCGCTATCTGATAGGCTTGCTGGTTAGCACTCCTGCTATCCTCTGGCCTCTCTGGCATGGAGCCTCTCTGCTCAAATCTGCTCTCTTGCATCTACGCCTTTCTCACCCGGACCGCGTAGCTCGAAATGTAGAGCGTGGCAGCCTTATTGTAGGCCGGGGTATCGTAGCTTTCATTGGCCTTGTCCTTTTCATCGGCACGATTGCTGTTTTTACTGGCTATCCCCCTGCTCCACGCGTTGAACAACGCCCTGGTGTTTTTGCCATTCAGGTAAACGATCAACATCTCGATGTTGCTGCAACACGTGCTCTGAATCGTCAGCAATATGCTCTGGTTAATGATCTTTTACACACAGGTATCGTCCATCTTTATACCGACTACTGGACCTGTAATCGCCTGATCTTCCAGAGCCAGGAACGTATCATCTGTAAAGTTTTAAAGGACCATCTTGAGGATGGTCATGATCGCTATCTCCCCTATCAAGCGATTGTTGAATCCGATCCACATGCCAGCTATATCTTTCCTCAACAATCGCTCCCTGCACACCTGTTCGCTGGCCGTGTTGCCTCTGATCCACACTATCATAACTATCAGCATTTTACTCGCGATGGTTACGACATCTTTCGCCCTATGCCAGGTAAGCGTACTGCTCAAGTGGAGGTTGTCAAAAAATGAGGGAGGAATATGAATCCTCCCTCTCACAAGGACAGACGGGCGATTGCAAAAATTTAGATTGGCTCACCTTCCTCTAGATAGATAGTCGTCTGCTTTTCTAATGCCTGCATGCAATATGCTAACCGTCTGCTCATCCGTGGACTGACAAGGCTAATGGCCTCGGTTAAAGAAACAAAACGAAACTCGCTTAGCTCATCCAGTGGCAATCTGATTGCTGTAATCTGCTCCTGTGAGAGGACACCACCTGCGAAGATAAATTGCAGGCCTTCGCTTAAAATTCCCTGCCTGGAAACATAATCAAGACAGAGTAACCGCCCCAGCGGAAGCTCTAAGCCAAGCTCTTCGCTCACCTCGCGTACACATCCCTGCAAGGGCGACTCATCCTCTTCAACCGCTCCCCCTGGCAGTAACCAGTAATCCCGATAAGTCGGTTTCACCAGCAAAAGAGAACCTTCCTGGTGAAGAAAAAGTGCTCCTGCCCCCATACGCTTTTTGGCAGCGAGGCATAAAATTCTGCTTCATTCATCATGCTCCCATCATACCCAAAGTCCGCTTGCGCCTGCAAGTAAGAGCATCTCATCGATTTTTATAACTATCCATACGATTATCTGGATTGTGTCCAGTGGCGCTATAGCGTTCTGCTTGAAACTATGCTAAGATTTTGCATAAATTATCAGAGGCATTTGCATCTGCTTAGAAAAAGATCCCTCATAACAAGGAGAAATCGCTTGGCAACGCACGAGAGAAAATATGTCATTATCGGTAATGGGGTGGCGGGCACAACTGCCGCAGAAACGCTGCGTAAGAACGATCCGAATTGTAGCATCCATCTGCTCACAAACGAACCTTATCCCTTGTATAATCGCGTCTCGCTTCCACGCTTTTTGCAAGGCGTGATCGTTGAACAAAAGGTGATGATCCGCGATTTTGCCTGGCATGAGCAACGCAATATTCATCTGGTCACTGAGACTGTCGTGACCAGTGTCAATACTGATGAGCGCGTGGTTGTAACGAGTACGGGTGAACAGTTCCCTTACGATGCTTTGTTACTGGCAAGTGGTGGCTGGGCAAATTCTTTGCATGTCCCAGGAGCTCAAGGCGTTGACCATATTTATAACTTCGTCACGCTGGATGATACGAAGGCCATTATTGCTAAAATGCAGGAGTCGCGCACGGCCCTGGCTTATGGGGGGAGCTTTATTTCCTATGAGTTGTGCGATGGTTTCGCTATGCGCAAATTGGATACGACCTGGCTGATGCGTGGCCCATATTGGCTGCGTACTGCACTGGACCCTGAAGGGGGCGAGGTCGTCGATAATATTGCCCGCAAGTTTGGTGTGAATGTCATTCATGGAGACGAAATCGAGGAGGTCGTCCCTAAAAATGGCATCCCTGCTTATGTGAAAACGAAGAAAGGTCGCGAGATTCAGACCGATATGCTCGGTATTGGCCTGGGTATTACGCTTAATACGCGCTTTCTCAATGGCTCCTCAGTCGAAATTCGGAACGGTATTGTGGTCAACGAATATCTTGAGACGAATGTTTCTGGTGTCTATGCCGCAGGTGATGTTGCAGAGTTTTTTGATCCTATTATCAATCAGCATCATACGATGGGAACATGGGATAATGCTATGGGACATGGCCGTATTGCTGGCGCTAATATGGCTGGCGCTCATACTGCATATGTAGACGTTCCTACCTATACTAGCCCGCTTTTTGATGTGAATATCGCTGTTGTTGGGACCGCCGAATCCAATAATTCTGAGTTAGAGCCTCTGTCTCTACGTGAGCCTGGCGAGAAGGGCAACGAGAATTATCGGAAACTCTTCTTCCGCGATAATAAACTCGCTGGCGTCTTAATGATTGGTAGCCCAAAGGGCCGTAAAAAACTCGTTGAACTGGTCAAAAATCAACAGGAATTTCCGACTCTTGCTGCCCGCGAAGCATTGCTTACCTTGAAATAGTTCTTAGAACTGGTCAAAAATCAACAGGAATTCCCAAGCTTGCTGCCCGCGAAGCATTGCCTACCTTGAAATAGTTCTTACACGCGCAGGGCAGATCGGCTTGGCCGTCTCCGGCTCATCTACTACTATCTCTCCCTTCAAGGGGTAGATCTGTACATAAGTTGTCACCAGGAGCAGAGTAGCGGGTAGAAAAGGCACGGAAGAGAATAGTGGATCTTTATTGAATGGGGAAACGCTCCATTACTTGCTTGTAAGAGGATTGAGCAGCAGCAAGAGAGCTTGGGTCGGAACTTCTCACTCAAGGCTGAGTATATCGAGAGCTACAATGAGCACAAGCCGAACAGGGAAAGATAGGTAGAACGGGCCTCCAGTCCCTTTTCTCCAATCGGAACTGGGAAGGCGCTCTGCCTTTCTCTCCTGGTGACAACTGAAGAAGGACGTGGTCTTGCTTTTGCGAAAGAGAACTGATACAATACATCAAACAGGATTGGTACAAAATGAATTGATGTATTAGAGGAAATCAATGGAGAATCTCCTTGTTCAACCACCACACGTCCTCAAGCTGCTTGCTCATGAGGTTCGTTGGAATCTGTTGCAACTGCTCGCTCACAGTGACTATCGGGTACACGATCTTGTTGGAAGACTCCACCTTCCACAAAACCTTGTTTCCTATCATCTCAAACAGCTTCGTCAGGGCCAGTTGGTGACCGAACGTCGAAGTAGTGCTGATGAACGTTCCATTTTCTACAGTCTCGAACTTGAGCACTTTCAGCACCTGTATCTCTCTGCTGGAGAGATGCTCCATCCAGCGGTGATAGCACCACCAGTATCAGACCGCCAAAACACTTTGCTGGAAGGACAGCCCCCACTGCGTGTCCTGTTTCTCTGTACAGAGAACAGCGCACGCTCACAAATGGCGGAAGCACTGTTGCGCCAGGTGAGTCATGGAACGGTTGATGTGTTCAGCGCTGGAAGTTCCCCTGCACCAGAAATTCATCCCCTGGCTCGCCGTGTCATGGAGGAACGGGGTATCGATATGAGTCGTGCGGTTCCCAAACACGTTGAGCTCTTCCAAGGACAACGCTTCGATGCCATTGTGACTGTCTGTGATCGCGTGCTGGAAGTGTGCCCTTCCTTTCCTAACGATCCAGAGCGCGTGCATTGGAGTTTCCTCGATCCGGCGTCTGTACAGGGAACAGATACTGAACAGCTTCGAGCTTTTGAACAGACCTCTTTGCAATTAACCACCCGCCTGCGTCTCTTATTCACCCTTTTACAAAGAAAAAAGAGGAGTTCTTGTGAATCGTGATATGGTAATTGAACCAACCTCCTCACCGGTCGCGTCTCGGCCTGTGGCTGGGCGCATTGCGAGAGAAACATGGGCTGCCTATGCTGCTGAAGCGTTGGGCACCTTTGGCCTTGTCTTTGCTGGATGTGGTGCGATTATGATTGATACCCTCTCTCATGGAGCGATCACGCATGTCGGCGTGGGCCTCGTTTTTGGTCTGATTATCACTGTGATGATCTATACCTTTGGGCATATCAGTGGTGCGCATTTTAATCCGGCGGTAACCCTTGCCTTTGTCCTTGCACGTCACTTCCCTGTCCGGCGACTCATTGGCTACTGGATCGCGCAATTGCTGGGAGCGCTTCTTGCGGCAACATGTTTACGATTGTTGCTTGGGGATGTGGCCTCTCTTGGCACAACGCTTCCAACTGGAGGTGGTGGAGCGTGGCAATCCTTGGGACTAGAAACCGTGCTCACCTTCTTTCTGATGATCGTTATTATGGCGATGGCAACGGATACACGAGCCGTAGGTCAGGCTGCGGCCCTCGCTATTGGGGCGACGGTTGGCCTGGAAGCCCTTTTTGCCGGACCTATCTGTGGGGCTTCCATGAATCCTGCTCGTTCGCTGGGACCCGCCCTCGTCAGTTGGACCTGGACGGCACAATGGATCTATATCGTGGGTCCAATGATTGGAGCTGTCGCTGGAGCCTATGTCTATCGTTGGTTGCGTCAGGCCAGTCAACAGCAAGCCCCATCCCAGATTGGTGAGAAGATGACAGACGATCAAGGAGTATGAACATGAACATGTCCGAAACAGAAAAACAGCCAGAGCAGCCGATGCGGGTCCTTTTTCTCTGCACCCACAATTCCTCACGTTCCCAGATGGCCGAGGGGCTTCTGCGTGCTCGTGGTGGTCCCACATTTGAGGTCTTGAGCGCAGGAACTGAGCCACGTACCGTGCATCCGCTGGCGATCAAAGTGATGCAGGAATTGGGCATTGATATCAGCAACCAGACCGCCAAGGGCATTCGCGCGTTTGCAAGCTCCCCGCCGATGGATCTGGTCGTGACGGTGTGCCACGAGGCGCAAGAAACCTGTCCGGTCTTTCCGGGCGCTCGCCGCCAGGTCCATTGGGGCTTTCCTGATCCCAGCCGTGTCACTGGCACCGAACAGGAGCGACTGGTCGCCTTTCGCCATATCCGCGATCTGATTGCCGCAAAAATTGACCGGTTCCTTGACCGAACACCATCAATATCTTACGCGCAGTTGTATGCAGCAGCCAAAGCTGAGGAGTAACAAGCATGAATCACCTGGTCATTGTCGGTGGCAGTGATGCAGGCATTGGCCTGCTCTTGGAGCATATAGCACAAGCGATTGAGTTGCGCAACCCGTGGGATCTGCTTGTAGACAGCCACTTTGCTTGGACGATAGAATTTGCTGGATTACTCTTGACATGGTACTGAATGTGTCATATAATTGGAATGAACGCTCATTCCAAATGAAAAGCAGGCTGTATGACGAGCAGTAAACGTGACCAGATCATTCTGGCGACTCGCGATCTTGTTTCCGAGCAGGGATTGCAGGGCGTGGCCATGTCCCAGATTGCGCAGCGGGCGCAGGTTGGGATGGGGACCATCTATAATTATTTCCCCAGCAAAGAAGACCTCGTGTTTTGCCTGTTCAGCGAGATAAAGGCCAACATGAGCCTGCATGTTCTGGAAGGCTATGACGCAACGCAGCCAGTGATTGACCGCGTTTTATACTTGCTCAACAGCCTGGTTCGGCACAGCATTCAGCATCCGCGCGAATTTCTCCTCACAAATCAACTGGCGCAGATTCCTTTTATCCAGGAACGGGCCAAAAGCGAGAAGGTGCCAGCACTGGTCGTGGCTTTCAATCAAGTGATGATCGACGCCCAACAGCAGCACCTGCTCAAAGCGATGCCGCTCGACGTGATGTCAGTGTTGCTCTTGGGGACGACGAATGCGCTGGTCGAAGCACACATGAGACAGCAAATTCACCTGGATCAGGCCACTATTGAGCAAGCGACGTCGGCCTGCTGGGATGCCATCAAACGTTAGTTTTAAACGCTCGTTTTTTTGTCTGGCATTTGGAATGAATGCTCACTCCAGCTTCGGATTAAATACAGGAAAGGAAATCCTTATGCAGAGCATTCAATATCACCGTTACGGCGGCCCGGAGGAGCGGATCGCCGTTGACCAGCAGAAAAATGTACAACGGATTTGAAATGGAGAAATAAGATGTCACCACAGAGAAGCAGAGCCGTCATCATGGATTCGTTCGGTGGACTTGAAAAACTAGACCTGCGTGAGGTCGCTGAACCGCATGCCCACGCGGGACAAATCCGGGTCCGCGTGGCTGCTGCTGGCTTGAACCCGATGGATTGGATCATGACTGCTGATGATACGGCAGGCACAAGGTTCGGTCTGAGTCTGCCAACCGGTTTTGGCTCTGACTACGCGGGAACAGTGGACGAGGTCGGCACCGGAGTGACCGGGTTCGCCATCGGCGATCGAGTCTTTGGCAGCGCCATCTCGCGCTCCGTCGCTGACTATGTGATTATCAGCCTTGAAGGATCTCTATCTCTGGGCGATGGGGTGCATCATACGCCAGACGGTATTGATGACATCACCGCCTCGACGCTCAGCATCGCGGCGAGGACGGCTTCAGCAGCGCTGGCCGTGCTCAAGCTTGAGCGGGGCAACACCATCCTGATTGGCGGGGCAGCCGGAGGGGTGGGTGTCTTCGCAATCCAACTTGCCCGCCTGACCGGGGCAAGCGTCATCGGCACTGGCTCCGCATCATCGTTTGACTACTTACGAGGCCTCGGTGCCGAACCGGTGACCTACGGCGCGGACCAGGCCGAACGAGTACAAGTTCTTGCCCCCGATGGAATTACCGCAGCTACCGATTTATACGGATCGGAGACGGTAGAAGCCGCGCGTAAGCTCGGCGTTCCAGATAACCGTATCTCCGTTATCGCAGCTCAAATTCCGGGAGTAATAGGAGTTTCTGGAATCAATGCCGCCCCAGGTACCCTTGAATACATTGCCGAACTGGTTGCTACTGGCAAGCTCCAGGTCCCCATTGCGGCGACCTACCCGATAGAACAAATCCGCGCGGCAGCCGAGTTTCAGTCCAGCCGTCATGTCCACGGCAAGGTTGTCGTCAAGCTCTAAACGTGGGCCAAACCCGTGGGCTCGTTCTCTGGCAAAAGAGGCGATAGTGCGCACGCTGAGCACGAGTTTGCACACCATTGCGAGGAGGAGATGGATCTTCTTCAGATGGCAGAGCGTGCCAGGTCAGCTCGACGGTTTGCGTGTGGAGCGCATGATTCAACTGACGGCGCAGGCGAGAGCGTGGCCAGTCTCCCCAAGTGAGCCGATCTGGGAAAGTCTTTTCATGATGCTTGATAGGATTGGAGACAATGTATGATACAGCACAGGGAGGCTCATAGAGAATGCTGTTCTGGAGAACATGGGGAGAGGTTCCCATGACTACAACACGGTCCCCAAATTGCTCACCAGGCGAGATCTTCACAACGCTCTCTGGTGTACAATATCCCCATTTTTGCCTACTTGACTGAGGAACGCTTTTGGGCTACTGTAAAAGGAAAATAGATGCCAGCTTGAGCCAAAGGTAGGAGAGAGTTTGTGGCGAAACATTGTACTCATTGTGGACAAGAGTTACCGAAAGATGACGCTCAGTTTTGTAGCCGTTGTGGTATGCTCGTCTCTTCCGAATCTTCCGATCCTCAGGTCCTCACGGAAAATCGCAGTCAACCTGGGGTGGTGCAAACACCTATGACACCCATTCCAGAAACTCGCGAGGCAAAACCTGGACTGCGCGAGCAGATCGCTCAGCAACCGACAGGCAGATCAGCAAAGCCATCTGCGCACCCTGCCTCGCTGAGTGGCCTGGAGCGGGAGATTTCTTCTCCTTCGCTTTCTGAATATCCACCCTTGCCCCCAACTTCTGAATCGCAAGTCGCAATTGAAGATCTGCCTACAGAAGGTATGCCCGCAGCTCCTGGCCCGGAAAATGTGCCAACCCAGAAAAGGTCTCCTAAACGCCCTGATCCCCGTAAATCTTCCACTCCAGAGCCCAGCGTCTCTGCAATTGCGGATGTTCCTACAAGAAGTATGCCTCTGACTCCATCTCAGAGAGATGTCCTGAGTGATATGCCGGCACGCAAAGTTGTACCATCTCCTGCGCATATTGAAGAAATAGCACTTGTCGATACTTTGATGCTCCCAAAAGGAGCCTTAGATACACCACTTGTACAACCTGTCCGTCCAGCTTCTTCTCCTTCTCCAGAATCATCCTCTCCTGCTGCTCATTTTCCAGTCACACCTCAGCCTCCACTCCCTAAAAGCCGCCGCTCTCCACTCTTTGTGCTACTCCTGGTCATTCTCGTTCTCGTTGTAGCCGCGAGTGTCTGGGTAGTCGTTGCACGCCCTTTTAGCGTTGCTGAAGTGACTCAGCCCTGGCAACAATTTAATGATCCATCTATCGGTATTGCTATGCAATATCCTGCTGGCTGGCCTTCTGCAAGCCGCAATAATGGAGCCATCTCTTTGCACGATAGCAGTAATACGGCGATGGTGACTATCTCAACAATGGCGGCAACTGCCGGCGATCCTACCCACGCGTTACAGCAGCAGGCAACGAAGGTAAATATGACCGGTGTAAAAACGCTTGCCCCCCTCTCTTTTGCCGGTGTGAATTGGCAGCGCGAACAGGGGAGCGTCCAGATGAATGGCGCTACATATACTATTACTCTCCTCGCGGGAGTGCATCGTACCCATCTTTATACGCTGGGACAACTCGCAGCTCAAAATGTCTATTCAGACTACGAACAGGCCATTTTTGCCCCTATGCGTGCCTCCCTACGTTTTCTCTAGCGTTCTTGCTCTTTATGCAAGTGTGGTTGGGCCTGTAATGCTATAATGTGCTCGTACACTTTCTTATGCGAGCTTGAATCTGGTGTGCCTTAACCTCAGCACGTTTGCACACCCGTGACCGATAGAGCGCTGTAAAAACCATACTGAGAAAGGAGCGCACAGCACAAGCTTTGTGCTATCCTGGCTGTGCACAAACGTAATTTTATGGACGATATCCATTTCGAGCGCCATTTTCGTACCCCTTACTCTGAAGGATACTACATTATGCAGGGAAATAATCTTCAGAGTAATAATCGACTTGGAACGGTAGATATTCATTTTACTACCACTGCCGTTCATGGGACTCTAATTCTCGAACGAGAATTAGAAGAGGCCGACCTGACGAAACTCATTGAGCAGATCGATGAAGATCTGGTTCTCTCCGCTGATATGCCTCGCGATGATTTCCTGGTAAGTGTCTATGTGGGGAAAGATGTTGGGTTCTATAGTGACGAGTATTTTGCTGAAGAGAATAAGGATGGCCTGGATTTCGATGATGAAGATGAGTCATAGCGATCTATCTGCTTACCTGCTGTATCCTGACTTCTTTGGCAACGGGTTGCTCTTCTGATTGCTCTGTGGCTTGCCTGTATTCTTCCATCTGCCTTGTCTCCCTTGCCTCTTCTGGCTGACAGGGGCGACAGGGCGTTCGTTAATCTTCGAGTAGACCTCGCCGCATTGCGTATTTTACTAGCTCGGCTCGACTATGAAGATTGAGCTTGTCCATGATGTGTGTGCGATGGGTGTCAACAGTTTTTGGACTGATTACCAGGCGCTCTGCTATCTGATTATTGGTGTGCCCTTCGGCAACAAGCTTGAGAATCTCTCGCTCACGCTCGGTTAAACTGCTGTAACTGTCTTTTTCTTCCCCCGTGCGCAGACGCTGAAGATAATCTCCTACCATAACCGATTGCGCTGTTGGCGAAAGATAAAATTGCCCACTCTGAATGATGTGTATGGCTGAGATAAGATCTGTATCCGCTGCCTCTTTTAGCATATAGCCCGATGCTCCAGCACGCAATGCCTGGAAGATATATTCATCATGCTCATGCATGGTGAGAATGAGAATCTTTCCTTCTGGTGAAAGTTTTTTAATCTGTTTGGTTGCCTCAATGCCGTTCATGTCTGGCATGGTGATATCCATAAGAATAATATCTGGCTGAAGCCGTTGCGCTTCTTGCACGGCCTGACGACCATCCTGAGCCTCTCCAACAATCTCCATGTCAGGTTGAGCATTAAGCATCATCTTTAAGCCCGCACGTAAAATGGTATGGTCGTCAGCCAGTAAGATCCGAATCTTCATGAGTTTGCTTTCTGTCCTCGCTTAGTGTTCTTTTGCTGCTTTTCGTTGGAAACTTTTATCTGGAACTTTTTAAATGGTGAGCGCTACTTTTTTATGTGCCATAGCAGACGGATAGGGAATCCTCGCTTGAATGCTGGTCCCGCGCCCTGGCTTGGATTCAATGCTTAATGTCCCATCAAGTAAGCTCGCTCGCTCACGCATTCCAACCAGTCCCCACCCTCGCTCCTGCCCAGGACCAGGCGGTTTCTGGAGCTGCTCAGCATCGAAGCCGTGCCCATCATCGATAATTGTCACGTAGATTGCATCTTGTTCTTCATTGAGTGTTACTGCTACTTTGTGGGCGTGCGCGTGTTTGGCAATATTGGTTAATGCCTCCTGGACAATCCGATAAAGCGCTGTCTCTAATGTCGTTGGGAGCCGCTCTTTGAAACCAGATGTTTGAAAGTTGACATCCAGCGCAAATTTTTGTTGATATTCTTTGATGTACCAGCGTAGTGCAGGGATAAGACCAAGATCGTCGAGGGCGCTGGGACGCAGATCGGTGCTTAAATTTCGTATGGCTCGCAATGTTCGATGCGCGAGCATCCGTGTGTCGGCAATGCGATCCTTTGCCTCTTGCGTCGTGACTGACTCTTCTAGTACCGCCAGACTGATGAGCAGTGAGGTGAGTACCTGCGATGTCTCGTCGTGTAGCTCACGCGCAATTCGCTTCCGCTCTTCTTCTTGCGCATTGAATATCTCTGCTGCTCTCTGTCTGCTCGTTTCATTGATCGCTTCGAGCATCATGTTAAGCGTGCTGGCAAGCTGGTCGGCATCCTGGTCAAAACCGGTCAGTGGTGCGCGTAAGGTCCGCTCTCCTTGCTGGACTCGATGCATGACTTTACCTAAATCCATCAATGGCCGAAATGCAATTCGTAGCAAGACAAAGTTCATTGCCACACTTACTAACCAGCCTACAGTGATAAAGATTATTAGCCCGGTTGGTGCATAACTATTGCTGGGAAGCTGTGAGGCGAGCCAGGTTCCTCCTGTCGCACCGATAAAGATGATCAGGCTGTTTGCAACGAGAACACGATAGAAAACAGGTATGCTGAGTACCCGCCTGAGAAATCGATTATGCTGAGCAACTTCCTCAACTGTTTGACTCGCTTTTGTCATGCTGTTTTTCCCATCAACCACGTCGTTCTAAGAATATGTTTGCGATACTCTCAAAATCTGCTCAGAGCGATGAGCACTTTTTCCTTCTTTTCTCCGGTGTGCGCATTTGAGAGTCGCTCTTAATAATAATTGTAAAGGTTTTATTGAGAAACTGTCAAACACAGAAAAATATCGCTCTCCCTCTGACTCTGTACGTCTATCTCGCTCAAGATTTTTTCAATTCTGTCGATATACTATTTAGGAGCCTTATACCCTGTGGCATCTAAATACCTGCTGTTCGTGAAACGAAAAAGATCACGAGGAAAAATGGGCTTACACAAACTCGTTTGTCTGTATAATGTAGGCTTTGTCAATTCTCTGCCGCAATTTTTTAGCAGCAATGTAGACTCTTATGTAGCCTTGCACCCAGCCCATAGGCCACTTGTGTAGCGTATGCACAGTTTGCTAGCATTTTCTGTTTGGCTTTTAAGCGCGAAAATTTGCTAGCATAGGACTATTATCGCTACTCTTTTTTGCTACTATTTTGTCGATGAATACGTGAAAAAGAGAGCAACTGGAAATGAAGAGGAGATTGAGCATAAACAGCGCTTTCTGAGAATCAGGTGTGCTATGCCGAAAAAATCAGGTATCTACCTGATGTAGGCCGTAAAGTCTGAGAGTAAGCTACATTTGATGGCTTTACGCGGATTGACCCCAGATTGTCATCACAATCTGCTACTCTTCCTCTTTGCCAGTAGAATTTATTATAATCTTAGAGAGTGTCTCGCATTCGTTCCTATTTCCAGTCGTCTTAGACACTTTTTTAGAAATGGGAGCAAGAGTTCTCATTGATGCAGATTTGAGCATTCATGGCTCTCGTTTTCAGCCAGAGGGCTATCCGCGCGGATGCCGGTATGTTATAATCTGCCACACAGTTCAGAATTTTTGTGAACATATCTTTCCAACACGATCAAGTCTTGATCCCTTTGAGGAGGCACAGTGGGCTCTACTGCTAAGAAAAGCTTACTCGATTTGACGACGCAGAAGATCGTGGAGAGTCAGGTCTGGCGCTCTGTTTTTCGCCACGGCTATCCCGATACTCCCCTTAACCAGTCCCTGGTTATGATGGGCAACGTATTTCTGCACTTGCACCCTGTTAAAGTCAGCCGTCAGGCCATGAAGATTACCTATACCTGGTGTATGGGCGGTATCTCTTTCTTCCTGTTCCTGCTGCTTACTATCACTGGCGTTTTTCTTATGTTCTATTACGTTCCTGATACAAGATCGGCTTATCAGAATATTAATCAATTACAAAGCGCGGTCTCTTTCGGCCATCTCGTACGTAATATGCATCGCTGGGCAGCCCACTTGATGGTTGTCTCGGTGACGCTGCATATGATTCGCGTCTTTTATCATGGCGCGTATAAACCACCTCGCGAGTTTAACTGGGTGGTGGGCGTGCTTCTGTTCTTTGTTACTCTGTTCCTGAGTTTCACTGGCTATCTGCTCCCCTGGGACCAGATCGCTCTCTGGGCGATTACTGTCGGTACTAACCTGGCTCCCTATACTCCGTTGCTAGGTGGCACTGTCTATAAGGTGATGGTCGGCGGTGGCGCTGTCGCTCAAGCTACCCTGATCCGTTTCTATGTCGCTCACGTGATTATGCTCCCTCTGGCTGGGGCTCTTTTGATGGCTGTTCACTTCTGGCGCATCCGTAAGGATGGCGGCGAAGCTGGCCCACCACCCCCATCTCGCCGTGAGGTGGAGTCTCGTTCGGAGACCACGGTCGCTGGCCCAATACGCTAGCGGCTGACTGAAATCCATTTCGTCTTATGGTCGGTGTTCATTTTAGTCTCTTTCTTTTCTTGGAAAACTCGGATGCTCTGTTCGGTACTGTGAACACACGGTTGTTTTGAGAGGATATCTCTATGTCTATTGAACAGAAAGAACCAGGTGTACAAACTCAGGCGGCTGCTAATCAACGTCGGTATCGTACCCTGGCTGTTGTGAAGCAGGAAGCTATTACCCGCGTCGAGAAGCCTCTCGAAGATTCTGTCTTCGTCTGGCCTCATCTGCTTGTCCGCGAGTTCTTTTGCGCGACGATGCTGACGGTTATGGTGACTCTGCTTTCTATTGTCATTGATGCGCCTTTGCGCGATCCAGCCTCGCCAAGCTCTACTCCAAACCCTGCCAAAGCTCCCTGGTATTTCCTGGGCTTGCAGGAGCTGTTGCACTACTTTGCACCAACTACCGGAGGCGTTTTGGTCCCTGGCTTTTTCCTGGCCGCACTGGCGTTTTTACCCTATCTTGACCGCAATCCCAGCCGTGCCTACGCAGACCGCAAAGTTGCGATAGTCACGTTTACGATGTTTCTTATGTTCTGGGCTGTGATTACTTTGGCAGGAAGCTTCTTCCGCGGACCCGGCTGGCTATGGGTATGGCCGTGGGATCACGTCTACTTTGACCTGTAACCAGAGGAAATGACCGAGAGGAAATCTATGAGTGTTGAAGAGAGAGCACCTATCACCCCCCAGCAGTATGAAGTACTGCATGGCGGGGGTGCTGAGGCTGCTGAAATAGCGCAACAGCGTCTGTCCCGTCGTCGATTTTTGCGCCGCTCTATGCTGGCTGTCTGGGGCCTGTCTACTACTGCCGCTGTGGCTGGCGCATTGGATTTTCTGTATCCTACTCTGGGGGGTACCTTTGGTTCTGCACAGACCGTTGGGAAGAAGAGCGATTTCCCCGCTGCCAAACCTCTGGAGTTTGCCCTGGCCCAGAAAGGCGTTTTCCATCTACCTGTCGCTAGAACATATATTATTCATCTGGCTCAGGGGACGTCGTATAGTATCTCTAATTCTCAACTTTTGAAGGATCAGCAACAGTCAGAGTTTTGGGTCTCCGATGCCGATGGCTCTCAATGGATTGCTCTGTATCAGCGCTGCGTGCACCTGGGCTGTACGGTCCCATTCCGCGATGACTGTTCTAGCTTTAAGTGCCCTTGTCATGGGTCGCACTATAATGTTGATGGTGAGTTTCTTGATGGCCCGGCTCCTAGAAGCCTGGATCGTTTTCAAGTTCACTTTGACAGCGATAATGTGATTGTTGAGACCGGTGTTATTAACCAGACTGTACCACATCCCGATCCCTCAACCCGCATTATTCCTGTTCCTTTGAAGGCTTGTGGTGCGGGTGGCTAGGTTCTTATCTCTCCTGTAAAAAAGGTGGAGAGAGTCTCTTAAGAAGATTTCGCTGTCTCTTTGCCAGATGCATGACTGAGAGACGGTGGAAGGCAAAAATACACGAAGAAAAGTTGGTAAAGCCTTTCATGCTGGAATGGGTCGAGGAGCAGTAGGGCGTTTATCAAAGGGTTATGATGTTATGATAAATTTTGGACAAGTTGCTCTAGGTCTTATCCTGATTCTTGTTGTGGCGGGCGGCTTGCTCTATGTGTTCTACTCTCGCACAAATGCTGTTCAGAAAAATGGCTTTGGTGCCCTGGCAATGCTTGGTATTGTCACTCTGATGATTCCTGTCTTTTGGATCTCAGAAGGCAATTATGATGCTCAGGCGAGTGGACAGTTGCAGCTACAGAGTATCACCCGCGCCGACGCTTTGTATGCGACGTCATGTACTGTTCAGTGCTATGCGATTGATAAGAATACTCAGAAGGTCACTTTCGCGAAGTATAATGGATACGATTTCTCTGAATTGCGCCAACTGACCGATAATGATCTGCGCCGCATTGTGAGCGCTGGTATCTATAAGACGAACCAGCCTGGTACAAACTCTATTGTGAAAGCTGACGAGTACGGCGGCCAGTTGCAGAGTATGGATGTGAATGATTTGATGAACTTTATTCGTTCATCCGATCCCGCCTACCTGCGGAAGCAGGGCTTCACTGGTGCTGCTGCAACCAGCAGCCTGACTGGTTTCCCGGATTATGTTCAGACGAACTATCCCACGTACTACGCTGCTGCTGTCTCTCTGAACGATGTTGGACAGTTCGGGGCACCTGTCGATTTCTCTACGAAGACTGCTGTCCAGGTAAATATTGTGCAACCGCCTTCTGGCGCGTCCTGTACTCCTGCCTGCTACCAGTATCTGAATATTAAGGTGAAGGTCGGTACGACGATTACCTGGTACAATCAGACAAGTCAGGGCCATACTGTGACGGCAATTGTTGGGAAGGATACTGCGACACATACTGCTGCCTCACAAATCTTCAATTCTGGCGCAAATCTGATTCAGACAGGACAGAAGTTTACCTATACGGTGACTCCGGCTGCCTATAATTTTAATCCGGATCATACGGTGATTTACTATTGCTCGGTTCACCCCGATATGTTGGCGGAATTGACGATAGTCCAATAAGTTGTTTTTGTCTCGCATCTCTCAACGATGCGAGACGCTTTCCTGGTGATCGCCTGGTCATGCCGTTGTGATAGATGCGACACGGCATGTTGAAAGGGTTTTGCGATCTATGCAACAAGCAACAAATCGGGAGCTACCAGAAAGAATCTCCTGGGCCCGTGCGATGATTTTTGCCGTAGGCTTTTTCCTGATTGCGGCCATTCTCGTCGGGCAACTCCCAAGCTACATTTATGACCTGGTAACTGCCTCTACTCTGCAAGGCGCTGAGCAGGGTTCGCTCGCGCTGGCGGTGGTCTGCCTCGGTGGTTTTGTCATTATTCAGGTGATCGTCCTGTTATTTGATCCAAAACCATTGGTTCCACCTGGATTGTTGGCTGGCATTGGCGCTGTTCTGGCTCTGGCTGGCTTCGTTTTGGATATCTGGGCCTCTCTCACTGGTTGTAGCTCAAGTGTGCAGACCTGCAATCAGTATTTCCCGCAGGCAACAACTTCCTGGAATCCAATCCTCGGTGGGAATTTTCTCTGGCTACGCGCTGGTGCTATCGACTTTGTAATGCTGGGTTTTGCTTTGTTTGGCGTCGGCGCAGCGATGATTTTCTATAGTATGCTTGCTATGCGCGAGCAGCGTGATCCTGACCGCCGCGATCTTGGCACGACTCCCACTATTCGTTATATGCTTATCAGCGGCATTATGCTGCTTATTGTGTTTCTCGTTCTTTACACTCTGTTCGATAATCAGTCTCTCGGAAATCAGGTCTTTCCTGGTCGCCCTTTCTTCGGCTTCCGCCTGTTTAATCTGATTGATGGGATTATTCTTGGCGCGGCTGTTTTCCTGGCTCTCGGCGCTCTGGCTCTTCGCCTTCACTATCTGATGCGCCCGGTACGTAAACGTACTATGCCTGGCTTGTATGCTATTGGCGCTCTGGGCCTGGCTCAAATTGGCGTCATCTTGCTGCTTTTCTGGCTCCTGGTCTATCCCCTGATTTTTTGGATGCAGTCCTGGACCTTTATTGGCCTGGGCGCTTTCCTGGTAAATTGCTCTCAGAAGATTAATATCCCTGGCTCTTGTACGTTTTCACAGGATACTGGCTATATTATTGATACGGTTGTTAGCTCTGGCTTCTTCGTCCTTCTGCTGGCTTCTGTCTGGGCCTGGAAGTCTAACCGCAATATCGTGATCGTTGGCGGTATCGTTATCACTGCCGTCGTTGCCGCCGCTACTTTTATGGTTCATACTGCCCCCAGCCAGATTCTGGTGGCTATGGCGCTCTGCGTCGCGATGCTTATTGTCGGCGTGGTCTGGACGAGCGTGGCACGCCGTGAATTTGCGGTGGTCGGCGAGAATAATCTGGGCTGCCTGGGTATGTGGCTGGTGATGGGTACCTGCCTCTTTATCTACCTGGCGTCCTTTGCCTTCTTTTCGATCCCTGTCTGGCCCCCGGAGACCGAGCCGAATGTGACTTTTCAGCCCGGCTTGATTGTTCCTCCCCCTACTCCTACAGGCCAAACTCCGGTGGTACCGGCTCTCGATGCCATTATTATGTTGATTGTAATGGGGGTGCTGGCCGCGATCCAGTTCTACTTCCTGACACGCAATCGCTATAAAGTCTGAGCATGCTTATAGGCAAGAAGGGACGAAGAGATGCTAGAAAACATCCTTTCGTCCCTTTTTTTGCATGCTATAATGGAGTACATTCTGATAGTGGGAGAAATAGGTATGCTGGATGAACAGCCTCTAAATGTGCTGATCCTTGCGGCAGAAATTGTGCCATTTGCGAAAGTAGGTGGCCTTGCAGATGTCGTTGGCGCACTTCCTAAAGCTCTGAAAGAGTTAGGACATGATGTGCGGCTTGTTATGCCTCGTTACCGTCAGGTCGATCCAGAGCGCTTTCAACTCCAGACGGTGCTGGAGTCCGTCGCTGTATCGATGGGGAGTTTTCAGGTCCAGGTGAGTGTACGCCAGGGCATGATCGGTGACCATATCCCGGTCTACATGATCGATGCTCCACGCTACTTTGATCGCGAAAATATTTATGGCTATACTGACGATGGAGAACGCTTTATCTTGTTCTGCCGTGCAGCTTTAGAGACTGCATTGGCCTTCAATTGGTCTCCCGATGTTGTCCATTGTAATGATTGGCACACCGGTATTGTTCCCAATTGGATGCATACTATCTACCATGATACTCCGTTTTTTGCAAATACTGCAACGGTTTATACTATTCATAATCTGGCCTATCAAGGCATCTTTGGCTATCGCATTCTTGAGGTTGCAGGGGTTGCCGCAAACGGGTTTTTATACCCACAGATTGCTGAACTCGCGCATGTGGTCGATATTATGGGCCGCGGTATCCTCTTCGCTGATGCTATTACGACGGTGAGCGAACGCTATGCTCAAGAGATCCTGACTCCTGTCTTCGGCGAAAAACTTGATCATATGCTCAGAGCACGCCGGGATCGCTTGTTTGGCATTCTCAATGGCGTAGACTATCAAGAAATTGATCCTACTACCGATCATTATATTCATACCCGCTTTGATGGATATACGTTAGAGAAGCGAGCAGAGAATAAAATTGCGTTGCAGGAACAGGCTCACCTGCCTGTTCGCATCGATACTCCCTTGTTGGGTATGGTTTCTCGCATTACTGACCAGAAGGGCTTTGATCTGATTGCACAGATTATTCAGCCTCTTCTTTCACAAGGCGTGCAATTTATTATCCTGGGTATCGGCGATCAACATTATCATGAGCTTTTACAAAGCTTGGCAGCCCGTTATCCCGAACAGGTTGCTATCTTCCTTACCTTTAATGCTGAATTGGCTCAGCGTATCTATGCAGGTTGTGATATGTTCTTGATGCCGTCTCGCTTCGAGCCTTGTGGCACAAGTCAGATGAATGCAATGCGTTATGGCTGTGTCCCTATTGTTCGTCGTGTCGGTGGCCTGGCCGATACTGTACAAGAGTACGATCCCACTACCTCGCAAGGCACAGGCTTTGTCTTTAATAACTATGATCCCTGGGAGCTGTTTGCTGCGATTATGCGCGCTCTGGAGGTCTATCGCTTTAAAGAAGTATGGCGCACTATTCAGCTACGAGGCATGGCGGCAGATCATTCCTGGCAGTCGTCTGCCCAACGCTATGTGGAAGTCTATCGCAATGCCCTGGCTTTTCATAAAAGTGGCCAGTGAAGGGATATTGCAACTTATATCAGCAACTTTATGATTTTATCTGGGAAAATAGAGGCCTGAGAAATTGACGTTTGCCTCTGAAATCTCTATACTATAGTGGGACCGCAAAAAAGAGGTTTTGGAGGTAATGTGCTCCGTGGATAGTGAAAATCTCTCCTCTGTTCGTCTTGACTCTGAGGAAGCATTAATGAATCGCCGTATGCTCCTCGCCCAGACCTATAGTGCTCTCCCTCGCTTTGCTTCGCCTGCCTTCTGGCAGATGCTCAAAGCCGGAGAGACTCCTTTGGAAGTTGTTGTTCGGTGTTTACGCCATACTGTCTCGTGTGGGGACGCTCAAGGGCGTGAATGTATCATAGAAATATTGTTTGGCCGTACTTATAGTAGTAATCAAAAATGGTCTCAAGTAGTGCTTAAAGGCTTATCTATTCTGGATGGTGAGCGGACTGCCGTGGCGAATGATCTCTGTGCCGATCTGTATGAACGGATCTTCAAAGCTGTTTTAGATCCTACACGGCTTTTTTGGGAGGAGAATTTTCTCCATTGTCTGTACTTTGAGCGGAAACATGTGTATCAGGCCTTTCTTTTTCGTGAGGGCTACTGGAAAAATGCGCATGTTAAAAGAAGTACTCGTATCCCTCGCACTCTTCTAGAGAGCTTTGATCAACCTGTAGCATCCATGCGCGAAGGCTACAATGTGTTTGAGGTTGCTGATGAGGGAGCACAACGTATGCTAGAGACTGTGGTGAATAGTGAGATTCTCAATCTTGTTCTCACTTTGCCAGAGCGCTTAAAAGCAGTTATTTTGCTCAAGTTTTGGGATGGACGAACAGAGAAGGAGACTGCACAGATTTTAGGTATTAGTGATCGGACTGTGCGCCATCGGATTCTGATGGCAACAGAATTGCTACGGAAATATCTTGCGGAAGAAAAGGTTGGTGGATGATGAGTGGGTCAGAACATGAGGAGGCTATTTGGCGAATTACGGAACAGTATGTGCGAGATCTCAAAACAGGCCGCCAGCCACGTCTATCTGACTACCTTGCACGCTATCCTCACTATGCTGCGGCAATTTCTGAGTTTGTAGCCTATTATCAGGCTGTGGAACTCCAGCAGACCGAGGAAAGTCTGGAATATGCCCCCGCAAGTTATGAAAGTCGTGCTCTGCTAGAGCGTGTACTCCTGCAAACGCCTCTCTCTACTGAGCCGCTGTGTTCGTTGCTCCCTACGGATCATAAGCATTTAACGCTCAAAAGTCTGGCTTATGAGCTCGACGTGAGCGAAGATATCGTACTGCTTCTGGAACAGCGGGTGCTAACTGAAGAATCTCTTCCTGCTCTGTTGATTGAAAGATTGACCTTTGCTTTGCACCGATCGGAGCAAGAGATTCGCACGTATTTACGCGAATCTGTCTCTGCTGACAGGCGAAGATCTGGACCTGATTATCAGCGCTATGTCGCGGAGGAGACTGTCTCCTACGCCTACAATCGTTCGACTCTCTCTGCACAAGGTTTCTTACAGGCACTGGAGGAGAGTGAACAGGCAACACAAAAACAAAAGAAGTTCTGGAGAGAGATTGTCAAAAATGAAGCAAGACAAGAGAGGCGATGAGCAGATGCCCCACAAAATAGCTTACCTCGATTGTCAGGCTGGCGTAAGTGGATCGCTTTTACTCGCCGCTTTCGTAGATCTGGGGGTGTCTGTCACTGCAATCCAACAGCAATTGCAGACGTTGACTCTACCTGGATACGAGTTACGCTGTGAACAGATCCAGTTGGGCGGATTGCAAGGCAGAAGTTGTCATGTCTCTGTGCTGGCAGAAGGTTTGTCTACTCTCTCTCCCTCTGAATGTGTTACCCTTCTTGAGACGTCTTCACTTGTTCCTCAAGTTCGTAGCCGTGCTCTCTCCATCATGAAACGCTTGTTCACCGCTGAAGAGAGCGTACGTGGCAAGGTTGGCAAGGGAGTGCCTGGGCAATGCGAGCCTGTACAGGCTCTGCTAGAAGTTTTATCTGTCGTAAGCTGCCTGGTGGCACTTGATGTTAGTCAGGTCTATACCTCAGTTCTCCCACTGGCCAGCGGCATTGTACAGACTGCTGTTGGCCTCCAGGCGTTTCCATCTCCTCTGACACTGGAATTGCTACGCCCGGCTCATGCGCTATGGCAACCCTCTTCTCAACAGGGCGAACTGGTGACACCGGTGGCCGCTGCCTTGCTGGCAGATCTGGCACTCTTTGAGCAACCTGTCATGACTATCGCTCAGACTGGCTACGGACTCACTCGTGAGCAGGCGCAATCTTCCCCTCGGCTGGCGATCTATCTGGGTGAACAGGTTGGACGTGGGCCGGCTAGTGGTGGGGTGGAGACCGATCAGGTAACGGTGATCGAGACGCATATTGATACAATGACCGGCGAACTCCTGGGCGCTTTATTGGATCGCTTGCTGGAGGCGGGAGCTCTGGACGTTGGATACACTCCTCTGCAAATGAAAAAGAATTGCCCTGGTACCCGTTTAACGGTGATCTGTCCCGCAGAGATAGGGGAACAGTTGGCCCTGCTTTTACTACGCGAAACAAATACCCTCGGCGTGCGCATTCAGCTGGTGCAACGACGCAAAGCCCAACGACAACAAGTACGCGTAGAAACCCCACTTGGCCCAATGCTGATCAAGATAAAGAGTCTGGGTGGAGAAGCAATAAGTGCATCTCCGGAATACGAAGAGTGTTTACGCATCTCTAAGCAACGACAGCTACCTCTGGCCGAAGTATATGAGGTTGCACATACGGTAGCCCAAACGCTTATAATAGAAAGAAAGGCTGAAGAGAAGAGCATATAATTCCATATAGAAAGGTGTTGCTCGATGGATTTTATTGATTGGCGTAAGTCGCCTGAGAAGATAAAAATTGAATCTGAAGAAGAGAAGGCTAAAGCGAATAAATATCGTGGGAAGGCCTTTCAACGCTATGTTGAAGAAAAAATTCGTGAGGCCGAGGCGCGAGGCGATTTCGCTAATTTAGCAGGTGCAGGAAAACCGTTACAGCTAGAAGACGATCATGAAGCTGGAGATAAAGCTCTTGGATATCATTTGTTGAAAAGTAATGGTTTTGTTCCAGCTGAGATTGAACTGATAAAAGAGATTAACACTGAGCGCGTACAGATAGAAACAAGATTGAAACGGGTCCTACATCAGCGAAAAACATTGCTAAATCGGCGCGTCCCACCCTTTGCGAGTGAAAAACGTGCATTTAATGCGTCTCTTGAGAAAACGACAAAAGAGTACGAGAAGGCTTTGCGCGACCTGAATCGCAAGATTCTCACGATGAATTTAAGCACGCCCTTATCTATGCATCAGCCGTTGCTTCAGGTGGAGAAATTACTCCAGGAATTTCGCGAAGCTTGTCCGCCGCTTTCCCTCTAATGCCCTTATGTACTTTCTTTCAAAGAGATTAGTGCAAATGGTTACCGCATTCTGGACAAAAGCGTGCTCCTACAACCTTTGGGTACGGCGTTCCACAGTTTCGGCAATGTCTGGTGGCTAGCGGTGTACGACAGTACACACAATGCTTCCATCCGCTCTGAACCTCGTGTTTACAGGTTGGACAGTGTGCAAGCTGGGGGAGACCCTGCTTTTGTTCTTCGCGGAGTAATTGTACTGGTTTGTATAATTCTATCTGCTTATCCAGGCGACCAGGGCGGAAAAGCTCGCTATGCAGATGTTGTGGATGCGTGGTTGAGGCTATGACGACTGTTCCTCGTTGCTGCTTGAGCTTATCAAGCTCAGTCAGAAATTGCTTTTGCAAGAGCCTCCATCCGGGATAGTGCTTTTGTTGCCCTGATTCCGGTAGCGCAAGAGCTTCTAAATCTTGAAAATAAATCAAGCAGTGGGAGAACAATTTGATAGGATAAAATACTTCACGAATAAGCTGATGGGCTTTCTCTGCTAGCTCTGCTTGTGTACACTGTTTTTCATGCTGATGAGCAAGAAACATCTCAACAAGTACAGAGCAATAGATACTACTTAAAGGCACTCTAGCCTCGCCTGCAATAGCGCGTATAAAGAGCAGGTCATCGTTAGGGTGTTGACTGAAGAGCAGTAAACCATGAGACATTTCCGTGTAGCGCTCTGGATGACGTAAAAAGGCAATGCTTGCATAGGCGGCCTGCTTTGCTCGGCTGAGCCCCAGAATCTGTTTAAACGTGAGGTCTGGATATTCTATACTTCTGAGAATATGTTGCTTGCGAGCCTTATTCAAATCAGCAAAATGTACAATTTTTTGTTGGTTATTATGGCCCTGCTCCGGAAAGAGAAAAATCTGCTCCATATGCCGGGCAAATGCTGGTTCCGCTTGCTGCATAAACGTGTTTTTAAGTTGGAAGATACAGGTAGAGAAACTTGCAAACAGCCCTTGCATACGAGGATGATAGAAAATGCTTAAAAGGAGATGTTCAGGTAACACGAGAGCCGCTCCCTTATTTTGCGCGAGATGATACGTCACAACTGCAATAGCCTGCTCAATGCAAACCACCAACTCCGGTGCAAGTTGCAACTGTCCTACTATCGTAGGCGAAGAGGGTGTCGGGAAAGATGCTTCGGTGCGTGCACGTAATACGTTCAGATCGAGCTTGCTCTGTTGGAAAAGTGAGGAGACCGTAGTGGAGTGCTGTTCTAAAATGCTCAAAAGCAGGTGCTCAGGATAAATTGCTGCTGCACCACGCTGTTGCGCCTTTTGCCCTGCCAATTGAAGCACCTCGCGTGCCTCAGGGGAAAGCCAATCAATCTCTCGTATCCCTCCAGGCGAGGGGCTGGCTGTACTCATTTTTTCATCCTCTTCAGCGTTTCTCCGGAATAAGCGTTTCTAAAAAAGAAAAAACACCGCAAAAATCGGAGTGTTTCTCTTCCAGATCTCTGTTAGCATTGGATAAAAGAGTTGGGTAGCTACATGGATGAAGTATAGAGAATTTTTACAGGAACTTCCAGGTAATAGCTCACAAATGAGCGGGATTGTTTGTTCTTATTTTGAGGAGGAGGAGAGTAAGGATGTTACTTGTTAATAATCTGAAGGATAGTACTGCAAAGAAAGGGGAGATAACTGAGGTATCACTGTACTCACAGTCAAGATTGCGGTTAAGTACTGCCAGGAATAATCAACAGAAAGGTATGAAGTGGGCGAAGGATTATGAAATATAAAAAAGCCGGTGGTCGGATTTGAACCGACGGCCGCTCATTTACGAAACGAGTGCTCTACCCCTGAGCTACACCGGCTTGTTATCAATCTCCAGGAGATCTACAACGCCATGATTATAACGCCAATTTTTTGCTGTGTCAAGCGCTTTTTTTGGTAACTTGATGGTATTGTTCTTGTAGAGGCCAGACAGACTCCTGTCCGATACGTTGCCAGCGCTCGCTCCAATCTTTGCCCCAATTATCCTGGGGAGGTGGGCAGAGGTGAACTTGAAATCCTTCTTTGTCGAGTTGTGTTGCTAGATGTTCTGACGCCTTGCAGCCACCTTCATCTCTGTCAAAGGCCAGGATAATGTTTTTTATTTGTGGAGGGAACCATTCAATCTGAGCAGTAGTCCCCGTTAATGCAATTATTTCGTTTGGGGCGAAACCAGCGGCCAGGAGTGCAAGTCGATCAAAGGCACCTTCAACCAGAATAATATCGCTTGGAAATTGTTCAAATGGACTACAGAACCATCCAGCCGGGTTTGTTTTGATCCAACGGCTGGGATTCTGAGGCTGCTCTAATAAATTTTTATGCTCCTTTTCGTTCATACCGGGCTGCCAGCGCCAGAGCGAACGTCCAATATAGCCTCTGTCAGTAGGCGAAACGAGTGGAAAGAGAAAACGTGCTGCCCAGCGGCGTAGGAGGGTGCGTTGTTCTTGTCGTTGAAGGTGAGGAATGGCTTCTGCTGGGAGATAGCCAACTCCTGTATCGATGGCAATCTGTAGGGGAATGCGGCGTTCGCGTAAGTAAGCGTAGGCTCGTTTTGAAAGCGTGAGCGCAACCTGAAAACGCTCTTCAAGCTGTTGAAGGATTTTGAGTTCATCCTGTTGCCAGATCTGTGTTTTTGGGGGTATATGCAATAGGACAGGCTGGATGGCAAGAGGTAACTTAGGATCAGGTTGCCAATCATTCGCATGGGCAGGAAAAGAGTGATGCTGGTAGGGAGCTGTATGGAGAAGCGTGTTTGCTGCTTTGGGATTCCATTCAGCGACCAGAACGGTAGTCTGGCAAGCGGCATTAAAGCAGTGGCCCCAGCCAGTTGCCCGCCGAATAGAGAGAGAGCGCTGATGGTCACTACCATGAATATGACAAAATGCGCGTACAAACTCACCACAAAACTGAGGGTCTTTGAGCTCATGTTGTGAGATAACTTCAATCTTTTTCCCTTTATAGGTGGTTACGCTTTGCATTCCTTGCTCTCTTTTCAGCGGTAAAAAAGCATTTTTTCATGACACTCTCACTTGCATTCTTGCTTATAATACGAATGAAACCGAACAAAAGTTCTATTGTAATAGACAGCTAATGCCAGGCGGACTCCCCAGATTGCCGCTAGCTTCTGAGGAGTCCGGCCTGTGGTAGTGTATATTGCTACCCAGCCTCTAAAGGGTTTCGTAAAATGCTCGTTCGCGGCTCTCCAGGTTAGGAATGGCTATTCCTCTGACGTACTTTTCAAAATGTGGAGTTGCCATATGAGCTTCGTATCCTGCCTGATCGGTGTATTGTTCATAGAGGAAGAACAGATCAGGATCTTCAATTGAGCGTTGCGCCTGATAGTAGAGGCAGGCAGGCTCTTGTAGTGAAAGCGGAGTCATGATTGTTATTACCTGGGCAATGGTCTCCGCTTGCCCTGGTTTTGCTTTCCAGTGGGCTGCAACAACATAAGCCATGTGTGGTAGTGCTCCTTTTCTTGCAATAGTGAGAAACCTTTTTGCAGGATGCTCTCAGGCTTTTCTTTTTGCTATAGTATATGATGTTGATGGTTCATTTTGATCTTTTCCATCTGCTAATCTAGATGATTGCATGTTTTCCCAAAGATTTGTTTTGTTCAGATGATAATAAAGAAAGGGTATTTTATGGCGAAGCAGGAACTGGTTGATCTGCTCCGGCAAAGGGTGTCGGCGGAATGGAGCAGTTGGCGTGCTAAGAATGCTGGTGAGGAAGTTGATTTGAGCGGAGCAGATCTCAGTGATGCCGCTCTGGGAGAATATAATCTGGCAAAGGTAAATTTGAGCCAAGCCAACTTGCAGAATGCGGATCTTAATAATGTTAATCTGCGCCTGGCAAATCTGACAGGGGCGAACCTCACAGGAGCCAATCTTGCGGGAGCCGACATGTTCGAGGTAGATCTCAGTGGCGCAATTCTGCGAAATACGGACCTCAGTGGAGCCAATTTGAGCCGGGCTACTCTTGCCGGTGCGGATTTGACTGGTGCAGATATCAGCGAGGTAAATTGGCAAGAGGCGGTTGTCACTGCTGAGCAGTTGCAGCAGGCGCATACTGCCCAGGATCTTTAGCATGTGTTTGATCAGCCTGTATGTCCAGAAACCGGTAAAGCTTCTGGGCATACAGAATTCCTGGTTGCCTGGAGGATAGGTCAATTACAGAGTTATCTCTTCTCCTACTTGTAGCGTGAGTGGTTCTTGCTCTTTGGTGAAGACTTTCACCGTCTGGCGGCCCATGACGCGCCAGCGGGAGGTTTTTTCCTCAAATGCGTTGGCTGAGATGCGCACCAGGGCCGTTTCTTCATCGATACCAACGACGGTGTAGGTATCTGGGACGGCGTGTAGAACTTGTTGAAAGCGTTTTTGATCGAGGAAACCAGCCATGCGATCAAAGTGTGGAAAGACGATAAGTTCGGGGACGATACCCATAGATTCAACAAATTCCATGCTTCCACTCATCATCGCCTGACGGATAGAGAGCGTACGTCCACTCAGCATCATCGCTCCGGCGCTACAGCCGGCCAGCACAGCCCCTTGCTCGTATGCCGCTTTGATGACCTCCCAGGATGGAGAATCGCGCAGTGACTCGGTGATATGTTGCGGATTGCCACCGGAGAAATAATAGAAGTCGGCCCCTTGTAAGAGGGCGACCTGTTCTGGATCGTGGGCGCTGGCTTTGTCAACGATACGTGTAGCGCGAATATCCTGTACGCCCAGTTTCGCAAAGTGGCTCAAGCCCAGATTATTCCAGGAAGTTGGTCCGTTTGGTTCGAGGCCACTTGCAGTTGGGAGGAGTGCGACCTTTGCTGTACTTGCGCCGCCCAGGGTTTGCAGGAGATAGGCATCAACGCCATTCATGGCATCGAGGTATTCTCCTGAGCCGACGAGAGCGATTGCACCGGGAGTGGTATGTTGTACATGAGATCCCATTATTGATAACTATCCTTTTGTTGTACATAGGGAAGCGTGTTCTGGCAAACAAGTGCTAGAACACGCTTCTTTGATTAACAATCGAGCTCTATGATTGTTCCGCCCTGTTTGGCAGAGTGTTTAGCGGCTTCCATGACGGCTATATTGCGGCGGGACTCTGTGGGTGAGACTGCCAGGGCCTCGCCAGTGTGCAGATGGTCTGCCAGGTTCCGATGGAAGGCATAGATGGGCGCGTCAGGAAGGGCCAGGTGTTGTTCGTGAATGGCTCCATTTCTGTCACGGGTATGAACGAAGAGGTCAGGCAGAGCTTCAGACGGGGCGAGGTGTTCTTCGATGAGATCCCCTGACCAGCGCCGTGTTTTAACCGTTTCATTGCGCCACTGACCGACAATTGCCCCTCGTTCACCCAGGATATACCATTTGGGCTTCGGGACGGCTGCAATATCTGAATGTAAGAACTCGGCCTCCTGACCATGAGCGAAACGGAGATAGACGCTGGACTGATCGGCGTTCGTGACATCATGCCAGACACGTTTATGCTCAACGCCGCGAACACTAACGACGCGATCAGGGATAAGCTGGAGAATCCAGTCTAGATAGTGGGAGCCCCAATCGTAGAAGACCCCACCTGAGACGGGTTCGTGTGAGTGCCAATAATCGCAGGGGTGGGCATAGCCGCCGATGAAGGTCTCCATATGAAAGACCGGACCAATGGTGCCACCTTGAATAACCTGTCTGATGGCCAGATAGTCCGGGTCCCAGCGGCGGCATTGATAGACAGTGAGAGTACGCTGATAATCTTTTGCGACGCGGATCATCTCGTCAGCTTCAGCGCTGGTCAGGCAGAAAGGTTTTTCGCTGACGACGTGCTTGCCAGAGCGGAGCATCTGAAGCGAAATTGCGGCATGGGTATTAGGAGGGGTAGAGACGATGACCAGATCGATATCCGGGTTATTTGCTACATCTGTCAGGTCTGTACAGATTTCTATGCCAGGGAAGGCAGAGCGAGCGAGTTGTAAGCGTTCCTGGTTACGATCACAGACCAGGGCATATTCTAGTCCTGCTACATTACTAATAGCGGTGCCATGCTCAAATCCAATTGCGCCATAGCCGATCATTGCGATGCGAACAGGTTTTTCGTATGCTTCGGCACCGGCCACGTAGCGAATGGCGCGTCCGAGCATCTGACGAAAAGGGGGGAGATTGTGTGTTTCGGGGGCGCTTCCCAGCGTAGTGCAGAATATACGCCCTGCACCATAATGGTAGGAATAGGCGAGTGTATAGGTCGTGTAGTGCCAGGAAGTTGACCAATGGACCTGAGCGCCAGAGGGGATTCTCTCTAGCAGATAGACCGCCTCGAACACAGCAAATGTTGGATCTGCCCGGCGGGTGAAGTAGGTATCGCGTGTAGCAATGCGTGAGATAATCTCACTTTGGGGCATACACGTTCCCTGGACTCTGCCGAGAGCTTTTCCCAGGAGCGGATATTCATGATAGGCTTCGGCGGCATCGCCAAAACAGACCAGACCTCCTCCGTGTTCAATGAAAGAGCACAACGCTTGTTCCTGTTGTGCAGTGAGTGGGCCTGTATTTCCATCGAGTAAAACAACCTGGCGCTCGGTGAGCTGACCGAAGCGTTCCGGTCTGGTAACGAGCGAGATATCTTCAACGCCGAACATGCTTTCCTGCTTTCTCAATGATCTGTGTTGTGATAATGGGAATGCTCATGCGAATGATCGGGCCAATGCCGATGGGTATGACTATGCATCTCACCGGGTGGTGGTAGCTCGTCAGGCGTATGAGTATGCGTCCCTTCCAGGTGGTGGGGATGCTCATGTCCGGGCCAGAGATTCTGGGCCTCGTAATTGGCGATCAGCAGGCTTTCTCCATGATGCCAGCGGTCTCGGAAGATATCATAGTTCTTTTTGCTCTTGGTACGCCGCTCTTCCTCGCTTAGACTATACCATTCGCGATGAGGATGCTTCTCAATGCATTCAGTAAGCTGTGGCACAGTGACCGCACGATAGCCGGCAGCTTTAAAGAAAAAGCTATAATAGATATCCATCAAGCGATAGAAGCGGAACTTCTCATCGATCCAGCCAGCTTCTGGTAGCAGTTCGCGTCGAAAAGCCAGAAGATAGCCTTCAATCGCGTCAACGTCGGGTCCCTGAGCTTCCTGGAACTCGCGGAGATCTGTTGTCGTCAAGCCGTAAGGTCCGGCAATCCCTATAGCTGGATTGCTCAGGACGGTTTGCAAGGGTGTCCAGATGTCGCCCGTAAGTTCTATTGAAGTATCCATGAGTAGAATATATCGGCCTCTACTCACGCGCATAGTAGCATTGCGTCCGGCGGCAAAGCCCATATTATGGTCCGCGAAGAGGACATGCAGGCCAATTTTCTGTCCCTCAGGGCCGGGTAGGTATGGCTCTCTGGCCAATTGTTGCAGATAGGGAAGCGTCTCATCGGTTGAGCCATTGTCAATCACCACGATCTCAGCTCTTTGCGTGGTGATATGTTTGCAGATGCTTCTGATGCAACGGTCCAGGTCATCTCTGCTATTATGGGCAAGCAGATTAACAGAAAATTCGTAGAGGTCGGGTTGGCGCGTCTCGTCAGGGGTATCGCTAGAATGGGCGAGGACGAGAAATTCTTCATCCAGGCGTCTCGGTGCAACCAGTGGTCCTTGCTGGGTATCGCGGACTTCGTAGCCAGTACGGAGTAAATTTTGGCGGAGTTGGTCGGCGTGTTGATAGTCCTGGTGCTGGCGCATATCTGCACGTGTGAGTACCTTTGTCGCGATAGGAGCCGGTACAGTGGCGAGATAGGCCGCTGGTTCAAATTTTTTTCGTGGTTGATCGCTCTGGAGATAGGTTTTTAGATCGAAGCCGAGAATGCGGTCTATATCAAACAGGACGCGCAATTTTGTGGTTGGCGACTCCTGTGAGCGCAACATTGCCCAGACGACGGCCATAGCGCGAGGCATATTTAAATCGTTCTCGACTTCGTTGATGAAGGCATCTCGCCAATGTCCTTCTTCATGTTGAAGGGGAGCATCTGAGAATACATACTCGCTATCAGCCTGGAGCAGGAGTTGATAGGCGTGACTGCGCAGTCTCTCCAGCGAGGTCTGAGCGGCCTGGAGAGCCCGGAAGGTAAAGTTAAGGCGGCTGCGGTAGAGCGCGGTAGTATAGAAGTAGCGGAGAGCCATAGCTTCAAAGCCGCGTGCTTCAATCTCTTCGCGTGTGTAGGCGTTGCCGGTTGATTTCGCCATTTTCTGGCCATCGGCGAGCAGGTGTTGTGCGTGCACCCAATAGTTGACATATTGATGGCCAGAAGCGCCCTCGCTCTGAGCGATCTCGTCTTCATGATGAGGAAAGATATTATCGACGCCGCCCGTGTGGATATCGAACTGTTCGCCAAGATATCTGGTTGCCATCGCGCTGCACTCGATATGCCAGCCTGGAAAGCCACGGCCCCAGGGGCTATCCCAGGCCATCTCGCGGCCCGGCTCAGCAATCTTCCAGAGAGGGAAATCTTCGATATTATGGCGGTCAGCATCCACGCCCTCATGGACACCAGCCATCATATTCTCCAGCAGATTTCCTGATAATTTGCCGTAGTCAGAGAAATGCTTAATATCATAATAGACATTCCCAGAAACCTCATAGGCAATACCCTTTTCCAGAAGTTTTTGTATGATGGCAATCATTTCAGGAATATGTTGAGTGGCGCGGGGAAAGACATGAGCGGGAAGAATATTCAGTTTATCTTCGTCAGCGTGGAAGGCATCGGTATAAAATTGAGCGATCTGAAGCGAACTTTTGCCCTCTTTCCGGGCCTGAGCCTCAATTTTATCTTCGCCTTGATCCACCACTTCGCGTCTCATATGGCCTACATCAGTAATATTTTTGACATGTATTACCTCAATTCCTTGATACTCAAGGAGACGCCGTATCCAATCAGCCATAGTAAAAGTGCGCAGATTGCCGATGTGAATATAGCGATATACTGTTGGTCCGCACGAATACATACGGATTTTGCCCTCTTCGAGAGGAAGAATTTCTTCAAGTTGTCTGCTCAAAGTATTGTAAATCTTCAGTTGCATGATGCAAGCCCTTCCCACGGAAATAAGTATGAAGCGGTCTGCTGACTTCATGACATAAGAGACCTGTACAGATGAAAGTGAGTAACATGAGCCTCTTTCTTAATCTGTCTTGTTCTCCTATTCTATTTTACACTAGAATTAAGGTACATGTATGAAATTGCTTCTTGCTGTGTGATCCTGTATTAGCGCGATCAACACAACGCAAGCGTTTTTGAAAGAAAAGAAGAGAGCATATGGCTGGATATATTCTGCTAGAGGGCGGCGCTGAATTTGGCGGGCAAATGGCGGAGCCTGACCGCCGGGCAATAGAGCTTGCTGGTGGTTCCGGAGCCCTGATAAGTATCATTCCTACGGCTGCCGCGCCTGATAAGAACCATCAACGGGCGGGCCGCAACGGCGTCAACTGGTTTCGGAGTCTGGGAGCCAGCAACGTCGAGTCCTTGCCATTGATTGATTCTGCATCAGCAAATGATCCAGGGATTAGTGCCACCTTGCGCCAAGCGCAGCTTATCTATCTGCTGGGCGGTTTTACCGGCTATCTAGGTCAGACGCTTCTGGGGAGCGCTGCGTGGCAGGCCATGCAGGAAGCATATGCGCAAGGAGCCGTAATTGCAGGCAGCAGTGCCGGGGCAATGGTACTATGTCACTATTATTATGATCCTGGTCAGAAAAAAGTCGTACAGGGTCTGGGATTAGTACCCAATGCTTGTGTATTGCCGCATCATAATACCTTTGGTAAAGGCTGGTCGGCCCAGTTGGCGGCCCAGATGCCGCAGGTAGTGCTGCTTGGTATTGATGAACGCACAGGAATGATTGACGATGGTACTGAGAAGCGCCTGAAGAATTGGCAGGTTTATGGTCAGGGAGCTGTAACACTCTACCAGCAAGGCAAGCCAACCGTTTATCGGAAAGGGCAATCTTTTGCTTATAGTCCTTTCTAATATTTAGCCTCTCGTGTTGGATAAAATGGCCTCCGTTTCCTGATGAATAGTTTTTGTTGGGAGCGAAGGGTCATCAGCTGAAGTGCTGACGACCCTTTTTTGTGCTAGAAAGGCACTTTACTAATGGGCCAGGGCAGGCTCATCGGTCCAGGGGGCAGCCAGAGTCTTTTCTTCGTCTTCAGGGGTATAGGCGACAATGGCCTGAGATTGCGTATACATCGTCACAACCCACATATTATCGGAGAGGGCCTCAACCTGCTCTGCATGAAAAGTGCAGAGGCGCTCCGGTGAAAGATCGTAGACCTGACACGCAGCTTGAAGTACGGCTGCTGGCGGGTTTGCCGCCTGGCGTTTTCGCCACTTAAACCATCCCATGATGTCTCCTCGTTTCTATCTATCTATCCTTTTTCCACTACACCAAGGAACATCTTCTGCTCCACTGAGCATCATCATTCGGCTGCGACGAATGACCTGGCGTTCTCTATTCTTTTCAAGCGGCAATGCCTGGCTGAAGTCGTTTTTTCGCGTATCGTTTGGATGGAACTGTGAGTCTGCGTACCTTGCGTGCTTTGTAAATGGTTAGCAGGTTCTTTTCCATCTACCTCTTCTAACGAAGACCGGAAAATGATTGTCACATTTTTAACCTCTACTCTGTTAGCTTTCTATGTAGATTTGCCGATCTCCGACGAGAAGGCTGGTGATCAACTTTCCAGAACTTTTCAGTGGCAACCCTACAGAGTATGCACAAGTGGCCTGGGGTCTGATTTTGGGTCTACATAGGATGCTACAGAAAGCATACATCAGGCTACATCGATGAAATGGCAGCTCTAGAGCGTCTTTACTCATCTTTATCGACAGAACGAGAACTTTCTTGAGAAGACTTTTTAAAAAACTTGTTAGATCGCTATAGAGAAATTCATAGATTCTCATATCCTTTATGCTAAAGATAGCCTGAGAAAGGAACCGAGGTAAGTTTCTGGCAGGCGGAGTGCAGAACCTCTTAAAGGCATTCTTAGGAAAAAGAGCGGAGAGCCGAAGCGAAAAGAAAGTTTTCAGCGGCTCCGCCAAAAAGCTTCGTGTTTCACTGATGAAAGGGGCGAAAATGGCAACCATTCATATTAATACTGACCAGATGCGTCAGTTAGGTCAGATGTTTATAAATCTGAATGATCAGATTAGAGATAATCTGGAGCCACAGATACAAAACATGACCAATCAATTAGAGTCGGACTGGCAGGGGCAGAGTCGTGCAGTCTATGACAACATGTTCAATAGCTGGCGCTCGACGACGAGTCAAATTGTGCAAGTGGGAGAAGATATAGGCAGGCATCTACAAAATACCGCGAACCAGTTTGAGCAAGCGGATCAGAGCTTATAAGAAGTACCGTTTGTCAGGTCTTTTGAATAGTTGTAGTAGTAGGGAAAGAAGGAAAGCGCCTGTCTATTTGAGAGAAGCAGGAGTTCTCCTTCTTTTGTTTAAGTCGTTTGTTTAATCGTTTTCTCCGGGAGAGAGAAGCAGAGATAGCAAGATTTCGTAGATAGAGTAAGAGCAATATGAAATCATAGTTCTGCTAAGAAGGGGTGTTTTTATGGGAACCATTCATGTCAATACTGATGTGATGCGTGAATTAGGGCAACGTTTTGTTGAATGTAACCAGTACTTTCGTGAACAGTTGATTCCAGAGTTGCAACGTCTCACCGCCCAGATGGAAGGTGATTGGACGGGTCTAAGTCGTCAGCGTTATGAAGAACTGTTTCAAGGGTGGGTACAAAGTTCCCAGAGTTTGATCAACTGGGGAACAGATATTGGGCAACACGTGGGTATGACGGCAGAGCAGTTTGACAATGCTGACCGCTCATTATGAAATGAGCAATCAGCATCCTGTTTTTGGAAGGTTATACCGTAAGAAACTTTGAGTTGGAACGGGTAGTTGGAATAATGTTTTTTGAGCCTCCTGGTTCTCGTTTGGTAGTTGTAAGCCGGGCAATCCAGGAGGACACATTTTCTGGTGCCAGGTGTGCGACCTGGATCAGGCAGCGCTGATTGCGTCGTATCAAGTGTCCTCGTCCTGGTGGCATATCACTCATCCTCACACCCAGGAGCGGTGCTTCTGCGGGATCGCTTCCCAGAATAATGCCCATGCGACAAGAGCGTATCTGTTGAAGAAATGCGTCGGTGCGGCCCAGGTCAGCAGGAGCACCAGCCACAAGAATATGTAAGTGAAGATCGCGAGCTTGCAGGAGAAACTCTTTCAGTTCCAAAAAAGGATTTTTAGGAAGGGCACTAATCTGCTCATAGTCGTCAACCAGGAGAAGAAGGGGGCCTGCGCTGAGAGAGGGCAATTCATCACTATCATTTGGGAGATTTTCCAGTGTCTCGCGATAGAGGATCTGGCGAGAGCGCAGCTCGTTCTTCAAGGCTTCGATAGTACTGATGAGGCGATCTTCAGTATCGGCATAATTCCAGATAGAAGACAAGCGGCGGAGGGGGCGTGAGCTGCGTCTGAAATCGACCAGAATAACTTTTGTATCCCGTTCTTGAGGAGATGCCAGCATAAGCAAACTTGTTTGTAGCACGCCAGTTCGTCCGCTGCCGGGGCCGCCAGCGATCAGAGCATGAGGGGTATCGCTATTAAGTTCCAGGGCGACAGGACGGAGAGAAAAGTCTTCCAGGCCGATTCTGAGAGAGAGGGAAGAGGGAAGGTGTCCATTCGGGGATGGATCTTGTAGTATATTTGAATTCTTGCTAGAGATAATATCCATTAAAAAGTAATCGGCAGGGACATACTCTGGGGAGTAAGCGGATAGGTTGTGCCCGTAGCGCTTTGGAAGTTTTATCGGCAGCTCGCATCGTATTCACCCATTTTTCCAGATTTTGCCCACGTTCATCATCGTCATCGCCTTCTATAGGGAGAGCGATCTGGACCTCATCCAATGTTTTACTGCGCTTATAGGCGCGTCCGGTCAGTCCTTGTTCGATATGTGAGGCATCAGTTTTATTCAGGAGAATCAAGGAATCGGTAGATTCGACCAGGCGAAGTCCAATGCGTATTTCAATAAGGCTCATCAGTTGCATAGGAACAGAGACCGGGCGATCAGCTGAAAGAACGAGATAGACACCATAAATGCGTCCGTGGCGGGCTATAGACATAATAATATCCATATCTTTATCATATGCCTGTTTAAACTCAATAAATTTATCGATCATCAGCACAATAGCGGGAAGTTCATCGAGGGTAGAGTTCTCATGTCTGCGGCGCTGGTAGGTCAGAAAATCATCTATTTGATGCGTGGCACAAAACTGTTTGCGCTCCTCAATAATGCCATTTAATTGGCGCAAGAGGCGGCGAATATACTCTTCATCTGATTCACCAAAGGTTCCACCCACATGAGGTAACTTTTCAAAGACGCGCAAAGCCTGACCGCCGTAATCAATCAGATAAAGATGTAGTTGTGATGAAGTATGGGTTCGGGCAAGAGAGACAATGAGCGTGCGTAGAAAGGTACTTTTGCCCGTACTAGACGCACCAGCAACCAGGAGATGGCCGCCTTTGCGGGGCATATCAAGAATCCAGGGTTCTTGTTTCTGTTCGGCGGGAAGATCAATCATGCCTATGGGACAAGTCACCCAGCCATAGCGTGGTTGATCTGGTACAGCGAGAGGTTCTGGAAGCAGGGATTCAATCTCTGTGAGAGTGATCTGAGAGGGTAAAGGATCGGGCCAGGGTCTAAAGAGCGTACTGGCGTATGTTGCAGTATGCTGTTGCATAAGATTCACCAGGACTTCCTGATCGGTGATCGCCTTCCCATTTGACTTAACAAATGTTTCATTCTGAGGATAGGCCGACTTCGAGATACGTGCGCTCTGGAAGAGTTCAAAAATCTCAGAGCCGATCTGAAAGTAGCCACGTCCGGGCATAGAGGCGGGTAAGAGAGCCGCTTCTGAGCGTCCGAGCATATCGCGGCTATCTTGCATAGAGGCAAGGCGGAGACTAATGCGGAATTTGAGATTAGACCATATGGATGGGCTCACTGAGCCAGTAGGTTTTTGAGTAGCGAGAATAAGATGGACACCCAGGCTACGGCCCTTTTGCACAACACTGACCAGGCCCTCCATAAAAGAAGGGTGTTCTTTAGCGAGTTCAGCGAACTCGTCAATGATAATGAAAAGATGGGGTAAGGTAGGCATAGCCATATCAGAAGAAGATTGTGCGCGTAGAGAGAGATACTCAGTAATATTCTTCGCATTCGTCGAACTCAGGACATGTTCGCGACGGCGTAGTTCGCTTTTCAAAGCGATCAGGGCGCGTTCAGTCAATTTGCCACTCAAGTCCGAGACTAGACCAACCGTGTGGGGAAGGTGTTCAAAAGGTTTAAAGGCAGCGCCGCCTTTGAAGTCAACGAGGACAAAATTCACCAGATGTGGGTGATGAGTCACTGCCAGGCCAATAATGACAGATTGTAGTAGTTCGCTTTTACCTGCCCCAGTTGTCCCTGCGATAATACCATGTGGTCCGTGCATATGGTCATTAAGATCGAACCAGAGAATGCCGTGAACGCCGACGCCAATGGGGATACGTAACATGCCAAATTTCGGTTGGTTCCACCACTGATTAGCCTTAAATTGATCTGAATGGGAAAGACCAACGAGATCGACGAGATTAACATCAGTAGGGAGATCGCTTTCGTCGCCGTCCGCCGATTTTAGTTGAATGCGGTTAAGAGAGCGAGCGAGCGTTTGAGCTTGAACCAATTCCATCATATCGGCGGTAACATTTTCTAGCGCTTCACCGATCTCGCCTGTAGTGCCATAGCGTAAGAGGCGATTTTCAAACAGACGGATAATACCGCGGCAGGCGCTGGGTGTAGCCTGTTCCTGAGCGACCATATAGATAATAGAGGCACCGAGTTGATCGCCGAGTTTGAAGGCCTGCGTCAAGGCAGGGTGTTTGTGGACATTCACATAGTCATGGACAAGAACCACCAGGTGAGGAAGGACAGCAAACGGAATGCCAAGTTTATTGGGAGCCGCCGCCGCACCCATTTCTGTCTGTTTTGCCGCACGTTGGCTCAATTCTTCTAGCAGAAGATTGAGCAATTGATCGGCCTCATCCTCGCCTACCGCGACCAGGCGAGGGAGGGCATAGCCCTTTAAAGGCATCGTATGAGGTAAATCGCGGAGCCATTCCCAGTCTTGTTGTTGGGAAGTAGGATAGATGCCGAGGATACGAACCTCTTCTGGAGAATGGGCAGTTGCCATCTGACAGAGCATCGAGCGGGTCACCGCAACGACCTCCTGGCGGATACCGCTAATGCCGAGGGCCTTCACTTTTGTAAGAGAAACAGTGCAGGGAATATCCGAGACGAACTGGAAGTGCTCCTTGAGCTGTAAGACCTGGGGCATAAGAGGATTCAAGGGATCATCAGCGGGAACACTGAACGTACCAGACAGAGGCAGAGTGCCAACGCCAACGCGAACAGAAAGAAAATCTGGATCTTCAGGACGGCGTTCCCAGAGGCGGGTATGTTCGCGAATGCGTATCTCTAGCTCAGAGGGGGGAGGGTCACAGATAGTGGCAATAGAGCGTTGTTCGTCGGCGCGGTGTTGGAGTGCTTCGCTCATCTCGGCCAATAATTTCGTGTAGCGCCTGGCATTGACACGATTTTTGCGGCGTACCTGGCCTCTTTTCTGTAGAGAAGACATAATAGAGGCAAGAGGACTCATAATAGAGACGACACCGATAGGGAGAAGAGAGGCGGCCTGAAGCATAGACCAGTGATTGACGCCAAAGTACACAAAGCACATAGTAAAGACCATAACGATAGGTATGAGTAGCATCCACATATTAGGGAAATCGGGAACATCCTCTTTGTGTGGCGGTGGCGGCACGATCATGCTTTCCGTTGGGAGAGTAAGCATAATGCGTGGTGGTCGATTAAAAGGCTCTTGCATATTTTGTTGAAAAGTGTTGCGGTTTGGTTGTGTCGTCATACTCGTCGTCCCCTCTAATCCTTAGAAAGAAAGATATACAGAAGATTTGCGGAAGAAGGTCAGGATACAATAAATTTTTCCAGGGCTATTGCCGCAATATATTCATTTAAGAGTGTACAAGCCTGTTCAAGGCGAAAGAGCAGAGAGGCGAAGTTAGGCCAATAGGTGGGAGCTTCTTCTTCGACCTGTCGCCAATAGGTATAAGCTTCAGCGTCTGCAAAAGTAATAATAAGCATATAGTGAGGAATCTCTTCAGCAGTAGCATGAATGCGAAACAAGCTGAACCGCTTTACTCCGGGTATCAGGCTTTGCATAGTAGTCATTTCTACGCCGACAAGTGCTTCCAGTTCAGTTGGAGAAGCGCCGGGTTTGAGTTGCCAGATGCGTATACAACAATATTCTCCCATCAAAAATCTCCCATGCGGTTCTGTTGATAAGATAAATGCCGAGGGAAAGAATATTTTTGAGATATTTCTTCCTAAAATCATTGTACGTCTCTCCTCTATACTCTCTCCTCTTCGCTGTGATTGCAAAACGAATGGAATAGCGCTCTATTGTTTGGCGTAGCCATGTATGATGAAAATAGGTCTGGCCTCTATGAAGAAGCGAATGGGTAGGGCAAGGTTGTTGCAGGTAGTAAGCTGGTTGAAGAGATGTTTTGAGCGAAGAATGGGATGGCCTACAATGCGAGGAGCTGTTCGGAGAGAGAGATTGCTACTCCAGATCCTGCATTATCTGGTTGTTATAAGTGCTGGCGTAGGTATCAGTATTTGTATAGTGTTTTTTGTTGCTGGTCTGCCGGCGCAAGCAAGCAGCAAGGGAAAGACAATCATTGTACAGATCACCGGTCCGAAACAGCCACCGGGCTTCTTCCCTGCGTTTATCACGATGCATGTGAACGATACAATCGTATTTATTAACCATGCAACGTCCAAAAGTGCCTATAGCGTCGTTGCTGTAGATGGCAGTTTTGCTTCCCCAGCTATCAGTCCAGGTCAAAGTTGGCAGGTCACATTTACCAGTCCTGGGACACATGAATATAGAGAGGCAGCGAATCCACTCCAGATGGTAGGGGTATTTCTGGTAGTAGATATGAATGTAGCTCTGCTGCCGCTGCCTGATCCACACATAGAAGCAACAGTACTGGCGGTTATCAATGCGCAGCAGCCACTGCCGGAGACCCCCGTTCTACCCCATCTAAAGTCGCAGGTACAGATACCTGTTGCAAGTGCACCACCATTTTTTCTGCTCTTCCTGGTGACAGTATTTGGGATAAGTTGTGTCGTGCTGCTCATCTTTCTGGCAATCTTCTACAGGCGGTATCGGCTACAAACGGTAGTAGGGGTCGAGGACGAGAATGAACCATCTTTTGCAGCAAAATTGCTAGAACATCTTTTTGTTTTTTTCTCACAGGTAAGACCGTTTATAGGTGGAGCGGGGCAGCAATTCAAGACGAGATTGCGTACACGCTTACAAAAGCTCTTCCAGAAGCGGCAAGAGGATGAAGAGGATGAATGGGAGAAGAAAGAGAAGAAGAAAAAGAGCAGGTATGCGAGAAGGGATGAGGATGAAGACTTTTAGCGTAGAGAGCCAGAGTCTAAGTACAAAGAGGAGTTTAAAGGGGAGTTTTTTAAGGCGTTGCGCTTTTCCTCTCGCTCTTGTTTTCCTGCTTCTGCTGAGCAGTGGATTTACGCTTAGTGATCACACACCTTCGTATTCGCATGCAGCGCCCAACATCGTGACATTTTCCATCAGCAATTTTACTACTGCGCTCCTCTCCACGACAGCAGATGACTTAAGTAGTGCGAACTGTTGTCTGTTTCATATTCAAAATGGGACGCCGTGGTGGTACAGTATCGTCGCCAGATCTGCTCCCAAAGGCATACAGCTTCAGCCTGCCGTAGCGCAGAATGACCTGGTAACAGCGACATTTTTTGGAACGATACCTCTCCTGCCGCCAGTCAATGTTTTGCCTTTTGATCAGCAAGGAACGAGCTTCGCGTATGAGGAATTGCAGTTGCAAGCGACGCTCTATGGTCCCGACCAGCGTCTCCAACTAACGCTTACGCCATTTGAAGTACATGCCATCATGTTAGATATCCTGGGTTTCCTGCCGAGAGTATTGGGGTTGAGGATGCCAGCGATGCAGATGGGGCTGCTTATTCCAGGGACCCTGACCGAGGTGCTGGCGTTAGCGACGACTATGAAAGACTTTAGCGCCCTCACCAGTGATTATATTGCAGTACTGGATAGTATGCCTGATGCCGTGAAGGGGGAGAAATCTGCCCAGGCTTTTGCCAATGACATGAAGACGCTTTTGATGGACCCAGTAGAGCAAGGAGTATTGGGAGACATCCTCTGGAAGGTAGAGGGGAAAGTGCTCACCCACGAAAGCATTCTAAGTGTGTTGCAGAGCTTTTCACAAGTGCAATTTGAGTTAGCGGTGAGCAATTTCATTCTAGATACAGCCTTGACGCAAGAGGCCATTTTTGATCAGCATCATCTACCCACCATTGTCTTGCAAACCCCGATCACTATTACGCCGACCCCGAAACCGACAGCGACGCCGACGCCGACGCCAACGCCGAAACCAACGGCGACACCGATGCCAACGCCAACGCCGAAGCTCATGCCGACCCCGACCCCTATACCGACATTGGTACCAACACCGGTATCAACAGCATCGGCGTCGGCATCGCCACCATTGAAGTCAAAAACAACATCGAAGACGAAATTGAGGCCAGTGCCAATCACGCCATAATGAGGATTTAAAAAAAGCCAGCCCTGTTAGAAAGGTTTCCCAACAGGGCTGGCTTTATATTGGTAAGGATAGATACAGGTTTTCTCTACTATGCAGCCCGGCGTAAGAAATTGGGGCTGCGTCCCTGTAAGTGGTCAAAGTAGACCGCCAGAATAATCAGCAGACCGATAGCAATCTGTTGATAGAAGGGATCAACCGCGAGCAAGTTGCCGCCATTGGCGAGGATACCCATGATGAGAGCGCCTAAAACGGCACCTGCGGTGCGGCCTTTTGCGCCTGAGAGGCTGGCACCGCCAATGACAGCGCCCGCGATAGCTTGAAGTTCGTAGCCAGTACCAGCCGTAGGGATACCAGCACCGAGGCGGGAGCTCGTCAGGATTCCGGCGAAGCCAGCGAGGATACCGCTGATACTATAGACCGCGAGAAGCACCATATTGACCGGGACACCTGAGAGGCGTGTGGATTCGGCATTAGAACCGACAGCGTAGACATAGCGGCCAAAGACAGTGCGGCCAAGAGTAAACGAGGCAATAAGCGCCACGACCACAAGAATCCAGAACAGGCTTGGCAGACCCAGGAAGGAGCCATTCGCGATAGCATTAAAGGCGTCAGGGAGGGGTGCAATGGTCCTGGCACCGGTTAGCAGAAGAACCAGACCGCGTGCGACCCCAAGCATGCCAAGTGTAGCAATAAAAGGTGGGAGTTTGAGGCGTGAGACCAGCAGGCCATTAATGAGACCGACGGCCAGGCCGACCAGCAGACCAACGAGAATAGTAATCGGAATAGGGACCCCGCTGGCAAGCAAGAGGGCCGTCACACCGCCGCTCAGACCTAGAACGGAACCGACAGAGAGATCGATGCCACCAGTCAGGATCACGAAGAGTTGCCCAACCGAGAGAATCGCGAAGACAGCGACCTGGCGGATAAGATTATCAATATTCGTAAAGGTCAAGAACGAATTCGTCGTCAAAATGAGGAGAGCAGTCAGAATCAGTAAAACCAGAATGCCGCCGCTCTCGCGTCCCAGACTAACTGGGGTTTGTTGC
>CAVZQK010000021.1:0-7159 GCA_963777355.1 uncultured Chloroflexia bacterium | reverse complement strand
ATTCTCAAAACTATCTATCTTCAGGAATAGGACGAGCAGATACAGTGTTTCTGGAAAGGGAAGTATTTTTGTTCCTCAAGGGTAAACAAGTTTCTACACTATTATTTTAGGGAGAATATGCTATGCTTGATTTTGCAGCAATGAAAAACGGTTCCAAAACTTTTACAGATCTTGTGAAAGATCTCACAAAGGCTGATCTCTACGCATTGACCGATGAAATGATAGATACAATGCGGACAATCGTCGCTGATGCGAGCGACGAGGACGTCGTTTTTGTGCCACAGGACCCAAATGCGAAAGATCCATTTGGCATTCCCGAAGAAGACACACTAGCCTGGACATTAGGGCATGTCATAGTTCATGCGACAGCCTCCTCTGAAGAATCGGCGGCACTCGCCCTGACACTTGCCCGTGGTCTGCAAGTAGAAGGGCGTTCGCGCTATGAAGTACCCTGGCAGAGTGTCCACACGAGCGCACAAATTCAGCAGAGACTTGAAGAGAGTCGGCGTATGCGCAAAGCGATGCTGGATGCCTGGCCGGATGAGCCACACCTGGACGTGACCTACACGGCAATACCGCGCTTAGGGCCACTCAATGCAATCTCGCGCTTCACCCTGGGTCTTTTTCACGACAACGATCACATAGAACAGCTACGTGAAATTATGCGACAGGCCAGCGAGGCTCGCAAAGAATAATACTTCTTTAGAGTATTTTTAACAAATACTTGCGAAAGAGCCTTACGAGTTGCTTATTCCATCTAGCAAAATAGCAGAATTGACTATATACTATAGAGAGTAGAACGATGATGATTCTATGAGAAAGGAGTAACAAGCGAAAGGCTCTTTTCGTTTTTCCTCAGCACGCGCGTCTTCTCCGTAAGCCTTTTTGATCTTTGATGTCAATATGAGCACGTTTCCTTTCTGATAGGCAATTGGGCCTATCGATGCATTGTTACGCATATTCGATGAAGTACGGAAATTGTGAAAGGTGAAATATCCTATGGCTCAAGCTGCTTACAACGCTGAAAACGCCGGGGCGGCAGTTGTCGCAACAACCAATCCCGCTCCACTTGGTCTCTGCGCATTTGCGCTGACAACCTTCGTTCTGAGTGCGGCCAACGCAGGCTGGTTCACAGGTGCCGCAGTCGTTATTAGTCTGGCACTTTTTTATGGTGGCCTGGCACAGCTCTTGGCAGGAATGTGGGAGTTCCGACTGGGAAATACCTTTGGTGGAACAGCCTTTAGTTCTTATGGAGCATTCTGGCTGGCGGTTGGTGTGGCCCTCTGGTTCAAATTAATCCCCAATGATACGGCATTTGGCTTTTTCTTACTTGGTTGGACAATCTTTACAGGCCTGATGTTCGTAGGTACATTACGAAGCAACCTCGCACTTATGGCCGTTTTTGGGCTTCTTTTCCTGACATTCCTGGCGCTTACCATTGGTGCATTAGCTGGCAGCAGTGCATCCACCGTTATTGGCGGTTATCTCGGTATATTGACTGCTCTCGCGGCCTGGTATACAGCTCTGGCAGGACTACTTAGCACAGTGAAGACATCCTTCGTTTTGCCAACGGGTCCACGCCCCTAGCTAGATAGACCAGTATAACGCTGACGAAGAAGACGTAGCCGTCTGGGAGACTCCCCGCTTCCGAGGAGTCTCTCTTTAGCGCGTGCTTATAGATTTTCAAGGGAAAACAACTTGACATATTATAGATCTAGATGGTATAGTTGGGATAAAAGCTGTAATCGGGAATTTGCTCTGTAAGAATCTCACGATGCATGGATCGTCAGCATGAGAAAAGAGGCAAGCCGATAGGAACTCCACCACACATACTGAATGCAGTAGAGGCTGCATCTCAGCCATTTCCTCTTTCTATTACCTTCACCTACGACGATCTTTTTAAGATCCAGCGGGTAAAAAATCCCTTTGTGCTGAGTCCAGTCAGCTACTCGTCACTTGCTTCTTATCTAGAATGTCCGTGGTGTATGATCTCGCAGAAGCGGAAGAAGCGAACGAAGGAGCCAACGCAGATTACCCCCGTGCGCCAAACGACGCTTTTCGGGGGTGGACGTCCCGACCCAAGAATGGTCGGGACGCTTTTACATACAGTGGTTAATTTTCTGCATGATGAGAAAGGTCCTCTGGATCTGGAGAAAAGGAGCCGTCTGCTGACGAACAGCGATATGCTTGTTCGCTTTATACGACAGGAGCTTTTCTGCACACTACAGCAAGCGGGGAAAATGAATCTGGCCGTGTTTTTCAATGAGCTGAAATACCAGTCAGAAACACTCCATACAATGGTAACAACACCGCTCATTCGCTATCAGCGCGAACTGGCCGCCTCAGAGACGACAGTTTTTGCGGCGGCTGAGCGATTTCAATGCAAATTGCTCTCGACAAAAAATACCTTTGCCGGACATCCTGATTGGGGAGGCTACGTCTGCCTGATTGGAGAATTTGACCAGGTGCGGGTACGCAATGGCAAGAATACAAAAGATGGCGGCATACCCGCGATTATCGAATTTAAGAAGGGTCTGGGTGGGACAAAGCCGAAGAAAGCCGCCCCATTGCCAGGTCTCTTTGCCGAGTTGAATGAGGCGGAGGTGGAAGAGGAAAGTATGGCCAGCCCTATTGTGGAGCCAACAGTGGCCCATGCGATGCAGCTCATGACCTATTGGATCGCCATGCAGACACGGTGGGCTATCAGGACGCACTTCATCGAAACGAGAGGGATATTACAAGAGATTCCCATGCGCTTCGATCAGCAAATAGAGTTGATTCTCTATAATCTGAACGATGGGTGTCAGTATCAGCTAGAACCGAGTAGCTACCAGGAAGCGCTCAGCGCACTGATCGAGTGTATTTTTTTGCTGAACTGGGCAATGAAAAGTGGTTATGCCTGGCAATCGCCGGAGCATGAATGCAGGCGGGCGCAGTTGACAGAGCTACCCGCACATGCAATCCAGGTTCAAGTGGGCAATGAGGCACTGACAGGGCAGGAATGCTATCTGCTGGCAAAGGCAGCATTTGAAAGATTTAAAGCTACCGTCAGTTGGAAATGTCTCTCGCGTTGAAATAGCCAGGATAGTTCTGGTGCACACTCTCCTCCGCGAAACGCTCCGTTAATTCTTCCTCAACCCAGGGATAGAGTTCTGGATGTTCATAGAAAACAACCATCATCGCCTCTTCCTGCTCAAAAGCTAGAAAATCATGCCAGATCTGGCCGATAGTACGCGCCCTATCACTCAGGATCTCTTCGGCTCTAGTAGTAGAGATGAGAATACCACCGTGCTCATCAGGTGTCTGGACCAGGAATACATCTTCAGCGAGTTGTTGTTTTGTTTGTGCTACTCCCCAGGGGGTATGCATACCATCAGGCATAGAGCAAACCTGCTTTCTGGCATCGTATGTCATGCAGTATTTAATAAGAGTATACAAAGGTTACAAAAGCATATACATAGACATTCATCAATAAAATTGCGTATACAAAAACAGGCCCTGGTTACAGTAACCAGCACCAACAGCAACCTGCTTAAGGGCATAAAGATAGCGCGTGTTGCAAGGTAGTAGCGTCTGGATTTTTTTAGAACTAAAGAGACTATAGAACAAATTTTCAAATATGTCAAGTACTAGCAACACCGAATAGGAATTTTGGCTCCTATCTATTTAGACGCTCAGCGGCTACTTATTTAAACGTATCTTACACGCAGAACTGGCCATTTTTGAGAAAGAGGATGCCGTCGATCCAGACTTCTCCCTGTGTACGCAGATCACAGATCATATCCCAATGGAGCGCGGAGTGATTAAGGCCACCTGTTTCGGGATAGCTATTTCCGAGGGCCATATGGACAGTGCCCCCCATTTTTTCATCAAACAGGATATTTTTGGTACCCTGAGTAACACGGACGTTATTGCCGAATGCAAATTCACCGAGATAGCGGGCACCCTCGTCCAGATCGAGCATATGAAGCAAGAAGTCCTGGCCCTGGCTGGCTGTGGCTTCGCTGACTTTGCCTTCCTGGAAGACAAGGCGTACGCCATCTACGGCACGGCCATTGTAAGCGGCGGGAATAGTAAACTGGACAACACCATTGGCGCTATTCTCGACGGGGCTGGTAAAGAATTGCCGCTGGGGAAATTGCGTTTGCCATCGCTATTGATAAAAATACGCTCCGAGATAGAAAGGGTAAGATCGGTGCCTGGAGCAAGGATATGGACTTGCTGGCGACCTTTGAGCCAATCGACGAAATGTTGCTGCTGCCGGGAGAGTTCTTGCCAGCGAGCGATAGGATCGGGATCATTGAGAAAGCAGACATCAAAGACGAACTCTTCAAATTCGTGTTGAGACATATTGGCATCCTGGGCATAGCCATTGGTAGGATAGAGCGTGAGACACCAGCGAAAGGCTCCCACGCGTTCGCGTTGTTGCAAGATGGGGCTGCTATTTCTTACGGCCTGGTGACGTTTCGCGGAGCGGGCAGGATCGATAGAAGTTAAAGCTCTGGGATTGCCCTGCGAGAGAATCGAGAGGCGGGCATCGGCGCGTTCGGCAAGCAGATCCTGGATAGGTGATGGATGGGTAAGCTGGTCTTCATTGCCTTCGCGCAAGAGGATCTCTTCCAGACCGTCTAGAGAGATCACAGGGAGAGGATAGGCTCCCACACGCAGAACCTCGCGGTAGACGGCCTCAACAAGAGGGGAGGCAAGAGGAGTGGAGTGAATCGCCACGGTCTCGCCTGGGCGAAGATAGAGGCAATAGTGGACGAGGGCGTGAGCCCAGCGGTCAATACGAATGTCTTGCATCAGCTATTTTTCCCTTGTAAAAAATTTACAATAAAATATGTAAGATAAGGATTTCTTGCATTATATGGGATGCACTGCTGTTCGACAAGGCGCACCTGGGCTAGTTAACATACAAAATGTCTCACCTGTGACAAAGAAACAACCGCCTTTCTTCTGCTTTTCGATCTGGAAAGGAGTTGTTTCTTTGGAGAGACTGGAGAGAAGGGCTTCTTGTGATCCCACCTCTCCTCCAACATGGGTTTCTTCGTACTCACTCATCTTTGAACGTGGGCAGCAGGCATCTATGCGAACGCGCATCTTAGCTTTTGTCTGCCCAGATAATACCTGCTCCTGGGAAAGAAGAGAAGCGTGTGGGCTGCACCTCCTCCGTTTCTATCCGCTCGAAACTGGTTTCCTTGAGAAGGGTCACAAGATCTTGCATGCGGCTTCCCCCAGCATGAAAGCGCGCCGCTTGAGCCTTTCGGTCCTTCCTATGGATGAAATCAGCAATGACCAAGCGCCCTCCTGGTTTGAGCACGCGGGCGATTTCAGAGAGTCCCTGGCGCTTGAGGGGAGCTGGTAAATGATGCATCATCAGGGTCGAGAACACCACATCAAAGGTTTGATCCGCGAAAGGGAGTTGCTCAATCACTCCGACCTGGAACTCTACGGGAGCATTTCGCCGGACCGCTTTCGCGCGGGCGCGGGCAATCTGCTCGGCCCCCGGATCAATGCCTGTAACACGGCCCGTGCGACCCACGCGGCGTGCTACTTCCATCGCCAATGTCCCTGTACCGCAGCCGACATCCAGCACCTGATCTCCAGGCTGCAAGCGGGCCAGGTTGACGGTTCTCTGCCTGAGCCCACGAAACACTCTTCCAAACGAGAATGTTTCATGGAACCATTCCCCCAGATCGTAGCGCCAGCCCCCATGAAGGACCAGCCCTTTTGTTTCTTTGGCTGACATCTCGGAAATTTCGGCGCGGGCGGTGACGTGTGAACGAATGCATGACTTGTGCTTCTTTCTGAGAATAACTCTTTTCTGTTTGTAAGTCTGTTGACAGATCAATAGAGTTGAGACATGCTATCTCAAATGGGTGATTCTGTCTTTTCTCAAGTGTAGTCAGAGGAAGGGGCAGAAACAAGGATCAATCGGGAAAGTTTGTCCCATATGAGACAAGGAGCGCAAAATGACTCAGCCAGGGAAGAATTTACGTCTCAGACGAACACAGAAGTTATTGCGTGAAGCCTTAATTGAGCTGATCGAGGAGCGAGGCTTTGAGGCGCTCACCATTGGGGTATTAACCGAACGCGCGCTGGTAAGCCGGGCCGCATTCTATCGTACCTATCAAGATAAATATGACCTGGTGGAACAGATCTTTGAGGAAGCCATGAGCGCTCTGATGAATGCAGTCGGAGATCTGGGGCAAGAGCATCCGGCAGAGAGCTGGGTGATGTTCTTCGAGCATATTGCAGAGTATGAACGGCTCTATCGAGCGTTGCTAGGGAGAAAGGGCAGCACCTGGTTTGTGAGGAAGATGCGTGAAGCGCTGAGTGATCTGGTCAAAGAGCGTGGGCACCTTCCTCATGGACCGGACGCAAGGGAGTATCCCGTCCACACCTTCTCGGATGCATTTGTGCCAGAGCTGGTGGCCGCGATGTTTGTCGAAACCATCATCTGGTGGCTTGAGCATGGGCGGCTCTCTACGCCCAAAGAGATGGCAATGCGCAGCTCCTTGCTTGCCGCTGCACTCTTCAAGGAAGCAAGCACCTGGCAGTGATCGAAAATCGCGTCCGAATATAGCCGATCAAGATGCTCTTTTCGTGAGATGCCAGTATCAGGGTATTCCCGTTCTCTCTCGACATACCTGGGAACCCCCTCTGGCGAAACTGCCAATGTTATGGGCCAGAAACAGAAAGGTGAGGAAACAGCCGAGCGAAAGGTCAGCAAACCATCTCTTTCTTCTCACCTCAAAGAGACTGTGCCTCCTCTGAATGCAAGATAACCAGAGGAAGGGGATAGGGTGTCCGCTCCTGGTAGGCTTCGTGCCCGGCGCGATAAGCAGTGACGCGAGGCCAGAGCCTCTGGCGTTCCGAAGCAGTGGCCTCCTGGGCCCGAACATCCAACCGCGTTAAACCATCATGCGTCGCTGGCCCGCTACTCCTGATGAGATTTTTACGCTCTCTCACAGGAGATGTCAAAAGAGACATAGGTGGTTCTCCTTTCAGGGTATTTGGTAGGTAGTCAGTTCGACCCGGTAGCCATCGGGATCTAAGAGATAGAGCGAGTGAGCCATGCCATGATCCTCAAAACGGAACGGGATGTGCTCTTCACTCAGCTCAACCTGCGCACGCGCGAAGCTAGTGCGATCAAGGT
>CAVZQK010000020.1:0-259207 GCA_963777355.1 uncultured Chloroflexia bacterium | reverse complement strand
AATGCCAGTATTACTCTGTCAATCTTCATTCGGTCCTTTTCTGCGTAGGCTAAAGTAGCCTGAGAAGCTCTCTTATACCCTGTCATAATGGACACAATCAAGATTGACAGCATAGGGACGGGATGATAATCACCTACTCCAACAAAATCAAACCAGCATGCAATTGCCCCTCTCCCAGCGCATATTCACGTAGGGTCAGCTGTTGATCTCTGACCATCATCAACCGCAAAGCGCAGATGCAGGTAGGGTCGGCTGTTGATCTCTGACCGCCTCGCCGAGCGACCATCTCGCCGGCAGATTCAGCGTAGGGTCGGCTGTTGATCTCTGACCGCCTCGCCGAGCGATTCTCTCGCCCCGCAGTTTTCGGGCGAGGGATTCGCTCGGCGAGGGGGACACGATTGCGCGTGCGGGCGAGGATACTGCTGGGAGGGAGGCTTTCTGCACGCTTCATGGTGTCCCTACCTCAGCCCGTGACGCTCCCTCTCTCATCGTAGATGCAGGTAGGGTCGGCTGTTGACCGTGCCCCCCGTGCGGGTCTCAGACCGTCTCGCCGAGCGATTCTCTCGCAACGCAGCTATATATACGACATAACAGATTGACGAAAGGAATTCAAGATGAATACCCAGGTAAGATACCTAATAAAATTTAAGCAGGATGAGCTTGCATCCTTACGAACGAGGCTGCTGGCGGATCTGTCGAGGGAGCATTTTGCGGTTTTGCTGGGGAAGAGGCAGCAGGTCCAGGGGGCTACGATTATTACGGTGGTTGATCTGCTGTTTCCGACGCAGGCGGATTATCACCAGCAGAGCGTGGCTGCGCTGCGCATGAAGAAGGATTTTATTCATAGGACGCTGGTAGAGCTGACGAGTCGGTATGATGTAGATACAATTATCGATGTTCATACCCATCCGTTTCTTCAGGGTGGGGTTTCGTTTTCCGCAACTGATAATGAGGACGAGCGGGGCTTTTTTCGGTTTTTACGGGAGACGTTTGCGGGAGTCCATTATGCGAGCATCGTATTCTCTCAGGACAAGTATTCGGCACGCGTCTGGACATTGAACGGCAACTCCATTCTGGCGAAAAAAGCACAGATCAAGACACAGACGAGCCGGGAGCAGATTGCGAAGTTCCGACTTTCGCGAAGAGGCGCATGAACACTATGAAAAAACGGCGCTGACGGGAGAGGGAGGTTTTTTTAACCGGAGTCTCTCGGTCCTGGGATTGGATGTGCTGCGCACGATTATGCACGGCCAGGTCATCTCTGTTGTCGGGGTTGGCGGTCTGGGATCGATTGTCGCAGAACATCTGATCCATATGGGGTTTCATGAGCTGAATTTGATTGATCCCGATCTGCTGGAGATGTCGAATATGAACCGCGTGGTGGGCGCGTACTACCAGGATGCGCAGGAGCAGCGCTCTAAGGTGGAGGTAGTGAAGAGACATCTCAATAATATTAATCCCCATGCGACGGTAGTGGCCTACAAAAGTGATGTGCATGAGAAGGAGATGGAGAGCGTGCTGGCCCTCTCTGATTGGATTATTGTAGCTACCGATAATCACTCTAGCAGGCTAAAAGTTCAGGAGTTATCGATACAGTACTTTGTGCCGCTGCTCTCTCTGGGAGTCAATATTACGGTCAAAGATGGCAAGATCGAGGATATGAGCGGAGAGGTGATTACGGCGCGGGTGGGGGATGCTTTGTGTTTGAGCTGTCTTCAGCGCATTAATCCGACGAAGGTGGCAAGCGAGAGGCATTCCGATCAGACGATCCGAGAGGCTTTGGTGAGGAGGGGCTATGTGACGGGTCAGGATGTCAAAGAGCCTGCGGTCAAAACGCTGAATACCTTTGTGGCGACGATGGCGGTGGAGGTGCTTATCAATCAGTATACCGAGATGAGGAGGCATGTGCCTGTGCTGGTCTATGAGAGCAATGGGACGATGAGCATGTACGAGGATCGAGAGAGTGTGGAACTCCGAAACAAGCAGTGCTTTCTGTCGTCATGCGAATAAGACGCAGGAATGGCTGCACAAGCGCTATTGGCAGGATGTGGGAACGCGTGCCAGGGTCTTTGCCGCACCTGAAGGCGGTCAGTTGCGCACCTATCGACAGACGCTGGTGAAGACGAGAGGCTATGGAAAGAGGTTTGACGATGTTTGAGGAGAATGTACTGGAGATGCTGCCGATCTCCTCGCTCAATGCGCTGGAATATTGTCCACGCAGCTTTTACTATCAGGTGGTGCAGGGCGAGATGGTGGTCAATGAAGCGGTGCTGGAAGGGCAGCTTGCCCATCAGCGTGTTCACCAGCCCGGAACACGGACCACCGAAGCGGGGGAGATCGAGACGACGCAACTCTATCTTGCCAGTGAAACGTTGCATCTGACGGGTTTTGCCGATGTGGTGGAGGAGAGGGCGGGGCGTTCTTTCCGGTGGAATATAAGCGCGGGCCACAGGGCAACTGGCTCAACGATCATATCCAGTTGTGTGCGCAGGCGCTCTGCCTGGAAGAGCGGCAGCCAGGGAAGGCGCATATCTCGCATGGATATATCTATTATGTGGAATCGCGGCGGCGCGTCAAGGTCCCGTTCACGCCCCAATTGCGGGCCAGGACGAAGGCGGCGATCTCGCAGGCGTTCCAGGTGGCGGCCCGCCAGACTCCGCCACCGCCCCTATCTGAAGAACTTGCCGCTCGCTGTGCCTCGTGTAGCTTGCTGCCTCTGTGTTTGCCGGAAGAGGTGCGACAGTTGCGTGCGCGGAAAGAGAAGTAAAAAGGAGGAGGAGAGGTATGTCAACCCTCTATCTGACAGAAGCCTATGCAGTGGTGAAGCGGGATAGCGAAGACTGTCTGCTGGTGCAGATTCCCGAAAGGCGGGGCAAGGACGGGGTACAACCAGCGCCCGCTCGCAAAGAGCGTCTTCCCCTGATCAAAATCGATGAGGTCGTGGTGCTGGGAGAGATTACCATGACGGCATCGGCGATCCATTTATTACTAGAACGCGACATCGAGATTACGTTTTTGGGCCCCTATGGACAGTTCAAGGGTCGGCTCTCGCCCCCCTTTTCCAAGAACGCAGTCCTGCGCATGGCGCAGTATCGGGCGCATCAGGATATGACGAGGCGTTGTGGGCTGGCGAGACAGTTTGTGATCGGCAAGCTCTCGAATCAACGTACGATGTTGCAACGATATAACCGCCGTCAGTCCGACCCTGAGATGAAGCAGGCAATTGAGCAGATGGCAACATCGTTGTCCCATCTGGCGAATCTGCCATTGGAGAATGTTCACGTTGCGCGTAGGCAAAACAGTGGGGACAATCGAATTGCAAACACAGCCCTGGAAACGATTCTGGGTATGGAAGGAGCGGGAAGCGCAGCCTATTTCCGCTCCTTTGGCAGATTGCTGGTCAACCGTGAGCAATGGCCTTTTGCCGGACGAGTGAAGCGTCCACCAACGGATGCGGTGAATGCGCTGCTCAGTTTTGGGTATGCTCTGCTTACCAACAAAGTTGCGAGTGCGGTGCAACTGGTAGGCTTTGATCACTTTGTCGGGTACTTGCACAGCTCATTCTATGGTTGTCCCTCCTTAGCACTGGATCTCGTGGAAGAATTCAGGCCGATCATCGTAGATTCGGTGGTCTTGACGTTGTTAAATAGGCGTATGCTCACACCTGGAGATTTTGTGGTCGAGTTGGGAGCGTATCGGCTGAAAGATGAACGACGCAAGATCTTCTTTACCCAATTTGAGGAGCGGCTTGACGAAGAAGTGATTCATCCCCTTTTCGGGTATAAAGTAACGTATCGCCGCTGTCTCGAATTACAAGCGAGGCTCCTCGCCAAAGTGTTGACAGGAGAAATAGATGACTATCCGCCATTGCTGGTCAAATAGAAGCGGGAGAGAGAGGAGAGATGGACGTCAGACCAGGATAAGCAATCAGAGCACCTGTTATGTGATTGCCTATGATATTCCGCAAGATAAGAGGCGCACAAAAGTGCATAAAATCCTGCAGGGATATGGCAAGTGGACGCAGTATTCCTTGTTTGAATGTTTCTTGAGTAAGAAGGAGTTGATACTCTTGCAGGCGAAGTTGCTAGAGCACCTTGTAGCAGAAGAGGATAGCGTCCGATTTTATCCACTGTGTGCGAGTTGTGTAAGTAAGGTGGAGACAGTAGGAGGGCCGCTCCCAAGTGATGAGCCCTTCTTCCTTGTATAAGCTGAGCAATTTCCGAGAACTCCAAGTGATGGCCTGCCTGAGCTCACGCTCTCGGAGCACTCCACAGGCGGCTGGACAGGCAAAGAGGACAGGAGATGACCGCATTTCTCCCTGGAAAATCTCTCCAAAAAAGGAGGTTCTCGGAAACACTAGCGTAAAACGGCTTCCCATGCTATACTAGAAAGGGGTCTGTCTAAATGGCTTGAGGAGCCCGTTGGGGATTGAAGAGCAGCTAGCTACACTGTAGATGACTACAACCTACAGTCTAAATGGCTTGAGGAGCCCGTTGGGGATTGAAGCAAATCCATTCTCGAAAATGCTAATCCTTTAGCAGCGTCTAAATGGCTTGAGGAGCCCGTTGGGGATTGAAGCTGGTACAATATCGCGAACTACTCTGTTCGAGATCACGGTCTAAATGGCTTGAGGAGCCCGTAGGGGATTGAAGCTTAACGAATACACTTGCATGTAAGCTAGCAGCTTCGCGTCTAAATGGCTTGAGGAGCCCGTAGGGGATTGAAGCCTATAAGTCATAGTGTAGCTCCAATACGTACCTAAGTCTAAATGGCTTGAGGAGCCCGTAGGGGATTGAAGCACCAAATGGATCTTCCAGCTTATCGTTGCAACATGGTCTAAATGGCTTGAGGAGCCCGTTGGGGATTGAAGGCGAATCTTTGGACGTTATGCGTTATAATATTCAAGTCTAAATGGCTTGAGGAGCCCGTTGGGGATTGAAGCGCAAAAACATATCTGTTCATAATCTTGCTCTGATTCAGAGTCTAAATGGCTTGAGGAGCCCGTGGGGATTGAAGCGTTTAGTTTCTTTGGCAAGTATAATTGCCGATTTTCCTTAGTCTAAATGGCTTGAGGAGCCCGTTGGGGATTGAAGGATTAGCTAAGTTGGCATAGGATAGTATCAATATCGTCTAAATGGCTTGAGGAGCCCGTTGGGGATTGAAGCGCACAATACCTTCAACAGTAGCACCACAATGGATGGGGTCTAAATGGCTTGAGGAGCCCGTTGGGGATTGAAGTCCGTTACCGGCCAAGTCCAAGGTATCAGATCATTGTCTAAATGGCTTGAGGAGCCCGTTGGGGATTGAAGGAACTGGAATAAAGGGCCGATGTACTATTCCACATATTTCGTCTAAATGGCTTGAGGAGCCCGTTGGGGATTGAAGGCGTATACGTTCTGCACGGATGTAGTACTTATGCACGTCTAAATGGCTTGAGGAGCCCGTTGGGGATTGAAGTGTGCTGTACTGCAAGTACAGGATGTGATTAAATCTGCGTCTAAATGGCTTGAGGAGCCCGTTGGGGATTGAAGCTTTACCAACATTTTCAAGGCCAGTTTCCGCTTTTTGGAGTCTAAATGGCTTGAGGAGCCCGTTGGGGATTGAAGCACTTCCTCCACCTCTTCTGGCGTGCGCTTAAAGGGTCTAAATGGCTTGAGGAGCCCGTTGGGGATTGAAGTAGTGCCTGCCAGGATTTCGATACTAGCGTGTTCTTGGTCTAAATGGCTTGAGGAGCCCGTTGGGGATTGAAGCTTCTCCTTAACTAAAGAAACGCGCTACAAAAAAATCGTCTAAATGGCTTGAGGAGCCCGTTGGGGATTGAAGCCTGACTGTTTTATGCTTACGTAGTAAGTATCCAAGGGTCTAAATGGCTTGAGGAGCCCGTTGGGGATTGAAGCGCCACTAACCATTGTGCTTACTGGAACCAGGAGTCGTCTAAATGGCTTGAGGAGCCCGTTGGGGATTGAAGCGGGCAAAAGATCAATGGCCGTCGGATTCAGCGCGGTCTAAATGGCTTGAGGAGCCCGTTGGGGATTGAAGCGGACAACTGGTCTTTGAATATTCCCATTGTTTCAATGTCTAAATGGCTTGAGGAGCCCGTTGGGGATTGAAGCCAGAAAGAATCTCTAGTGAAAAGCTATTAACTCCTCGTCTAAATGGCTTGAGGAGCCCGTTGGGGATTGAAGCTTTCTCTCCGCGTTCTGCGATTACTTCAGAGTCTCGTCTAAATGGCTTGAGGAGCCCGTTGGGGATTGAAGCGGATAGACGTGATTAGCTCCCGGAGTTTCTCCCCTGGTCTAAATGGCTTGAGGAGCCCGTTGGGGATTGAGACGAGGGAATATCGACGGTAAGTATTCAATTTTGGGAGTCTAAATGGCTTGAGGAGCCCGTTGGGGATTGAGACGCTCTGTCTCGTTTACACCTCCTGCTTTGGGTCTAAATGGCTTGAGGAGCCCGTTGGGGATTGAGACTAGTCAGACGCCATCCGTATGGCAAAGGCTGTAGGGCGTCTAAATGGCTTGAGGAGCCCGTTGGGGATTGAAGACTTAACCTCATGGCGCAGGGAGCGTTGTATCGAATCGTCTAAATGGCTTGAGGAGCCCGTTGGGGATTGAGACCCGTGGTTCACTACAGTGGCACATCTTTTTGAACGGGGTGGGCTGACCCCGTCTCAGAAGCTCAGCAGTTCAGCAGCAGTGAGGTCTCAGCGAACCCCCGATCAGTTCACGTGAGCTTGCAAGACCTCAGCTGCCTGCTCTAAGACGGCGATGGTCAGTTCGTGGTTGGGGGCCAGACGCTGGATGTAGTTGTGGTTGCGGATATGGCGAGAGGCTCGCCAGGCCCCTTTGGGCACGCGCCACTCATGATGAGCCGAGAAGTGACCCATCTTGCCCACAAAGCGAAACGAGTCCTGCTCTTTCACCCAGGAAAACCACTCCGGGGAATCAGGGCAGATCGGAAGCAGCCCCTTCTTCGGACAGATCACCACATAGCCACCATCCCCTCGATACTCCACGCGAGGGATGACATGAACGGGCTTGCGGGGCGCTTTAGCGACCGGACGCGCCTTGGAGGTGGGGGGAGTGACGTTGGCAGAACGCTGGCGGGTCTTCTTCGGCGCGGCGAGAGGTGTGGCAGGAGGTTGTAGGAGCAGTTGCGTGAGCGTGGCGATCTGCTGTTGGAGAGCAGTGACCTGCGCTTGCAAGGCCGAGAGTGTCTCGGGCAGAGCCAGCACCGCAGCGGGCAGTGGGACGGGCGAAGCCTCCTCATGAGCACAGAGGGAGGCTTCGGCAGAGGTGAGGCTGCGTTGATGGTGATGGGCGAGCAGGTGCAGGTGCTCAACACGTATGCCTTTCTTGCGTGCGTCCTGTGGATCGGATTGCAAAGGAAACTGAGCATCAGCCAGCCAGCGGCGCAAGGTTTTGGCATCAATGCCCAAACGAAGGGCAGCCTGGGCCAAAGGAACAAGGGTCATCGGAGAACTCCTTTCATCAGAAAAGGGAACACAAATCAAGGACAGTCGGGCATCTTCCCAGGAGTATCCCCAGAAAGATGCAGGGCAAACAGGAGGGAAAGTTCCCAGGAAAACTCCCGGGAACCAGACAGGGTAGAAGCAGGCTCAGCCCGCTTTCTGGCGGCGACGGCGATGGTAGTAGCCCGCCCAATACTGATGCGTGCGTCGGAAGAGGGACCATTGCACGATCAGCGGAACCGAGGTGGGAGCGGGCAGGAGCAGATGAGCGAGCAGATGCTGGGCTTCGGAAGGGGTCAAGGCGATGAGGGCAGGTAAGGAGCCGCTGTCCGGCTCGTCGGGCGTAGGAGAAGCCAGCAGACAACAGGAGAGCAGGAAGGCGTAAGCCAGCAGAACCAGAGTGATATGCCGGTACCATCCCACAAAGCTGCGGACCTCGTACTGATCAAGCCCCAGCGCCTTAGAAGCTTGCAGATCTTCTTCAATGGACCAGCGGGCGCCGTAGGCCTGAGCCATCGTGAGCAGCGAGGTCTCGGGGGGAGCCCAAACCAGAATGTAAGCAAGCTGAGAGGGATCGTCGAGGCAGCGGCGCACCAGCAGCCACCGGCGACCGTCGTGCAGGCCAGCATGCAGCACCGGCAGACGAGCCCAATCAAAGAGGCGCTCGCCTTTGGTGCCCGAACTGACGGAGAAGCGGTGCCAATCGCCAGGGCGCAGGGCTCGTGCAGCGATACTGGCTACATCCGAGAGCAGCAGACCGGTACGGGTCTGCACACAGACCACTTCGGTGGAAGGGATCGCGAGGGCGTAGGGGGAGCTGTGCTCGGTGAGCCAGTCGCGCAACTGGGAGCTGTGACCGTAAACGGTATCACCCACTACCCAGTGAGCAGGCAGATGGGTATCGTGGGCTCGTTGGAGCATGCGTATCGCCAGCTCGGGTTTGGTCTGAAAGGCAAGCGCGTCGGGGATGTGAGCGGCTTGACGTCGGGGGAGATCCGAGCACCAATCTTCCGGGAGATACAATTCGCGATCGATAAGGCCATGGCCCTGCGAAGTCACGTAGGAGAGGAAGACGCCGACCTGACAGTTCTCAACGGTGCCGCTGACGCCGCAATACTGGGGAGCGACCCCGGCCGAGTGACGGCCACGTTTGGGGAAGCCGCTCTCATCCATGGCTAGGACCGGGAAGACTGGGGAGGATACCGCTGAGGGAGGGTGCAAGGTCTGGCAGACCAGGCAGCGCAGGAGATCGCGAAGGGCATCCTGGTCCCAGACGGCATGCGAGAGCAAGCGTTGGATGCCGTAGGGATGGGCGAGCCGAGCCTGTTCAGCAATCTGCCAGCCATTCTTGCGGGGAATGTCGCTCAGCAGCGCCTGAAGATAGAGGTGCGCATGTTGGTGAACTTCAGGACGGGCAAACAGGGGGGCCAGACGCTCATGCAACAGATGCAAGCTCATGACCCAGGAACTAATCAGATGCACTGTTGATCCCAACGGCTCGGATGTGGTATGCTCAAGGGGCTTCATGCTTTTCTCCTTTCACAAGGGACCGCTTGATGAACATCCGTAGCATGTCACACTGCAATGAGAATGGCAGAAATTTTTCTGATGTGGGGAGAATTCCGTGGAATATGCCCGAGGTTTCACCAGTTTGTTGAAGAGCATCTCGATCGCGGGACTTTTCCCTGGAATATGCCCCAAATTCAAAGTGCCACTGTAGTGTGGTTTGGTGGGGTGGGGAATGTGGCAGTACACACTACAGTGGCACTTTTTTGGGGGCATGGTGGCCCATTGGAGCATTGGAGAAGGAAAACAAAAGAAGGATTACGGGTGTGAGGTGCGTGCAATGGCTAAGGCTGCCATTTCTTCCAAACGGGCAACAGTGATGGCAGGGAAGAAACTCAGATACAGGTTACAGGAACAACCACTGCGTGAGAAATGGATGTGGAAAGCAGCAACGGCATGGCCTTTCTTCAGCTTGCGTGTCGCGCCATACGATCCGTTCTTGCCCTGAAAGCGAAACGAGCGCAGGGAGGTCATCCAGTCAAACCACTCAGGAGAATCCGCGATGATGGGCACAACGCCTGCATCCGGGGTAATGATCACGTAGGAACCGTCTTCGCGGACCTGGATCAAGGCTTGAGAACGAGGGTGGTTGGACGGGACCGTCCCTCTGGGCAGAGGAGGAAGCGGCGGCTCGGAAACGGCTGGTGGGGCCGAACGAGACGATTTTGGTGTGGGCGGGGGTGGAGTGGGTTCCACCGGACGTTGCAGGAGCGTGAGTGCCAGGTCGGTAAGTTGGGTCTGCAAGGTGAGGATCTGGGATTGGAGTTGGACAACCTGTCCACGTAAGACCGCGACCTCTTCGGACGCCGAGGGAGCAGTAGCGGGTGCGCCAGCGGTCGAGACCGGGGTGAGAGCATCGGCAGCGGGTAAGCGACGATCATGCAGACGAGCGAGCTCGGCGAGTTGGGCGTCGGTCAGGCATTTGATGCGGGCATCATGGGGATGCAGGGCGGCGGCGAGCCGGGCGGTTTTCAACCAGCAGCGTAAGGTTTTGGGGTCAATGCCCAGATGCAAGCAACAATCGGTCAAGGGAATGAGGGTCATGAGAGAGACTCCTTTGCTGAGAATCGAACACGAATCAACAAAAAATCGCTACTGGGAGTTTTCCCCGGAGTCCTGGGAAAGATCCGGGAAAACTCCCAGGAATGGTACCGGGAATCTTCCCAGGAGCCCTGGGAAAACTCCCGGTACTGGGACAGACCCGAAGGGCTATCCCGCGCTGAGACGGCGACGAAGTGTGGAAAAAGCTGGCCCAGTGCTGATGGCGGCGTCGCCAGGCGGACCAGTGGAAGACCAGCGGGGTGCTTGAGGGGGCCGTGTAGAGAAGACGAGCGAGCAGACGCCGTGCTTCCAGTACCGAGAGCGGAGCAGAGGAGGTTTGAGGAGGGCTGTGGCCGGGTGGCTGAGCACGAACCTGGTTGGTGAGGTAGGCCAGGGCGAGGAGAACCAGGGTGATATGGCGATACCAGCCGACAAAAGAGCGGACCTCGTAGTGATCCAGGCCCAGTTCTTTGGCATTGGCGAAATCTTCTTCGATGCGCCACCGCGCTCCCAGAGCCTCGACGATCTGCGTGAGCAGCGTGGTGGGCGGACACCAGACGAGGGAAAAGGTGACGATGGGGGTAGGGTCAGGGGTCCGGCGGATGAGCAAGCGATGCCAGCCATCGTCGCGGCCCAGATGCCAGATGGGGAGGCACATCCAATCAAAGCGCCGTGGCCCTTTGGTTCCTTCACTCATGGAAAGGGTCTGCCAGGCGTCAGGGGCAAGAAGATCGGGCAGTTCGCTGACTTCTCGGCGGCGAACGCCCAGACCAGGAACATCAAGGACGACAGGTTCGGTGGAGGTCACAGCCATCACGTAGGGCTGGCAACAACCTTCCAGCCAGGTGCGCAGTTCTGGATTGGAGCCATAGACACTATCGGCCACCACCCAGTCCACCTCGACGTTTGCCTGTTCCAGCCGCTCCAGGAGGCGAATGGCCAGTTGGGGTTTGGTCTGAAAGGCCACCGTTTCGGGAAGAGCAGCGGTACGACAACGAGTGTGATCAGTGGTCCAATCCTGGGGGAGGTACAACTCGCGATCCACCAGGGTATGTCCAAGAGGGGTGATCAGGGAGACAAACACGCCGACCTGGCAATTGCGCACATCGCCCGTCGAGCCGCAGTATTGCTTCCCGACGCCAGCAGAGTGCTTGCCGCGCTTGAGAAAACTGGTCTCATCGAGAGCCGCGATGAGGTGGCGGGTTCCCAGGGTTTGCAGGGCCACATGACGGATCTCGTCGCGCACGCCATCGGCATCCCAGGTGGCCTGGGAAAGCAAGCGTTGCATGCCATACGGGTTGTCTTCGCGAGCCTGTTCGGCCAGTTGCCAGCCATTCTTGCGCTCAACGCTACTGAGGATGCCCTCAAGAAAGCGCAATGCTCGCTGGAATGGTTCGGGGCGGGTGAAGTGCGCAGCGAGGCGTTGGTGCAGTTGTTGCAAGGAAACATGCCATTGGAGTAGATCGGAAAGGGTCGTCAAAGCAGGCAGCGGTGTGTTATGCTGAGAGGACTTCATCATCGGTCTCCTTCCGGTGAAATGCAGAAATGTTGTATTCCTAGCATGTCACATGGAACAGAAACGTGCATGAAGTTTTTTGTTCAGCGATGTACCTTTTTGTTCAGCTTAACAAGTGCAACTGTAGTGTTTAGCCAGCGCCAATACAGATCATGCAGTAACTCTAACTTCCGTCTCAATCCCTCAAGGGCCGCCACTCCCATTTAGCCTCCGAAATGCCGCGACGAGAATCACTCCTTTACCAGGTCTCAATCCCTCAAGGGCCGCCACTCCCATTTAGCCGATGGATGGACACTTACAATACCTCTGATAAATGAGGTCTCAATCCCTCAAGGGCCGCCACTCCCATTTAGCCATGCAGCAGTTTCATCATTGACAGGCGACGTTAACGCAGTCTCAATCCCTCAAGGGCCGCCACTCCCATTTAGCCATGAACATGATAAAAAAAGGTCCTAAATTGGTGAGCTTGGTCTCAATCCCTCAAGGGCCGCCACTCCCATTTAGCCCAAAAATGCCCCGTTTGTGGAACAACTTTAGGAAGTGTCTCAATCCCTCAAGGGCCGCCACTCCCATTTAGCCCTCGGTCGAGCGATCTGGCAAGACCCACTCGGGCGGTCTCAATCCCTCAAGGGCCGCCACTCCCATTTAGCCCAAAAATCCGTGCTGATGGTTGCTAGCTAAGTAACAACGTCTCAATCCCTCAAGGGCCGCCACTCCCATTTAGCCGTGCGCACTTGTTTGCTAATAGAACGTGACTTAAATAGGTCTCAATCCCTCAAGGGCCGCCACTCCCATTTAGCCGTAACAAAATTAGTGATTACCTTCTGGAAAATGCCAAAGTCTCAATCCCTCAAGGGCCGCCACTCCCATTTAGCCTTCAGCGTACTTAGCAATAATCCGCTTGCTTGTCTAAAAAAGTCTCAATCCCTCAAGGGCCGCCACTCCCATTTAGCCCCTAGTCTATGCGTATTATGCGCTGAAAGTCACTAGGTCTCAATCCCTCAAGGGCCGCCACTCCCATTTAGCCACCTTACATCTCTGTGAAATTCATCGTAAAGTGATGCCGTCTCAATCCCTCAAGGGCCGCCACTCCCATTTAGCCCAGTATAAGATCTGAACACGAGGAACGGTTGATTGCTGGTCTCAATCCCTCAAGGGCCGCCACTCCCATTTAGCCAGCTTAACCACAAGCATGTCAACTACTATATTGTTAAGTCTCAATCCCTCAAGGGCCGCCACTCCCATTTAGCCCCTACCTCGGCATCTTCGATCCGACCAACATGTGGCTGTCTCAATCCCTCAAGGGCCGCCACTCCCATTTAGCCGCCGCCACACATTAGTATCCCAGTGAAGATACTATGGGTCTCAATCCCTCAAGGGCCGCCACTCCCATTTAGCCGTATCTGGTCCTGGTATGTTGACCTTGCTATTGTCGTGTCTCAATCCCTCAAGGGCCGCCACTCCCATTTAGCCATACATAGCTACCAGTCTTGGCCTATCTCATGTGCTCAGTTAAAAGTCTCAATCCCTCAAGGGCCGCCACTCCCATTTAGCCCTATCTTTTTGGAACGAGTACGAAAGAGTTTCCTAATAGTCTCAATCCCTCAAGGGCCGCCACTCCCATTTAGCCCTTACAAAAGATTCTTGATATCGTCGGTGGCTAGGCTGTGTCTCAATCCCTCAAGGGCCGCCACTCCCATTTAGCCCCTTTGTCATGTAATCCATCCGTGTTCTTTAGTCTCAATCCCTCAGGTGACTCCATTTAGCCCACGACTGGTCTCAATCCCTCAAGGGCCGCCACTCCCATTTAGCCAATGGACTAATTAATCCGATTGTACATGTATTGGCTGATGTCTCAATCCCTCAAGGGCCGCCACTCCCATTTAGCCATCCTAAGCTCTTCTAAATCAGGTCGGATTAATTTGTCTCAATCCCTCAAGGGCCGCCACTCCCATTTAGCCGTTTGGCTTTTCGCATCACGATGTTTGGCGGACCACTTGTCTCAATCCCTCAAGGGCCGCCACTCCCATTTAGCCTGTCGAACTATTAACACTGCAGACGGACTAAACATGAGTCTCAATCCCTCAAGGGCCGCCACTCCCATTTAGCCGGATCGACGTGAAAAACCATTGCACCGATTCAGCTTCGATGGTCTCAATCCCTCAAGGGCCGCCACTCCCATTTAGCCTTTGTAGTGCGCTGCGGTGGATCTACTGCTACTACTGAGTCTCAATCCCTCAAGGGCCGCCACTCCCATTTAGCCCTGGGAATTAGGCTTAATTCGCTGTTGTGATCATTGTTGTCTCAATCCCTCAAGGGCCGCCACTCCCATTTAGCCCTACTGTGGCTTTCGCCACTGTGGGGGTTTATCGATTTCGTCTCAATCCCTCAAGGGCCGCCACTCCCATTTAGCCCGCTAATCATCTTCTGCATACTGCTCGTCGGGTGTAGTCTCAATCCCTCAAGGGCCGCCACTCCCATTTAGCCACCACCAACTATCATATTGGATATCTATCCTAACAAAGTCTCAATCCCTCAAGGGCCGCCACTCCCATTTAGCCGATGGCAAATCGGAGATATAGAACTACTATCACTTTAGTTGTCTCAATCCCTCAAGGGCCGCCACTCCCATTTAGCCAATTTATATTTTTTAAGTCATTTATAATACTTTAAATAGTCTCAATCCCTCAAGGGCCGCCACTCCCATTTAGCCTCGAGGTTTTCCACCGGAACACTGGGCGATGAGTACTGTCTCAATCCCTCAAGGGCCGCCACTCCCATTTAGCCGCTTATGGTTGGATTGTTATTTGCAGGTATTGCCATGTCTCAATCCCTCAAGGGCCGCCACTCCCATTTAGCCTAATCATTGGATTTTGATTATTACTGTACTTGTGAAGTCTCAATCCCTCAAGGGCCGCCACTCCCATTTAGCCCTGGAGGTAGGGGTGTAATTGCTAATTCCCAGTTCTCTCGGGTCTCAATCCCTCAAGGGCCGCCACTCCCATTTAGCCTAATAAAAGGTGCTGTTCTTCCTTTGCTTGGAACTGAGTCTCAATCCCTCAAGGGCCGCCACTCCCATTTAGCCTTTGGCTACTGCGAAGGGAATACATTACGAAGTCTGAGTCTCAATCCCTCAAGGGCCGCCACTCCCATTTAGCCTTCTATTGACCGCGTTTATCGTAGTAATTCTACTGCCGTCTCAATCCCTCAAGGGCCGCCACTCCCATTTAGCCCAGATGGCAGCTCAAGTATCAACCAGATCATTATGTGCTTGGTCTCAATCCCTCAAGGGCCGCCACTCCCATTTAGCCCAGAAATAAAGTAGCATTCCAATCTTATCAGTTGCGTCTCAATCCCTCAAGGGCCGCCACTCCCATTTAGCCACCAGAATAAGGGCACTACAAGATGCATTTGTACGGTCTCAATCCCTCAAGGGCCGCCACTCCCATTTAGCCTGCAACCTGAGTCATAACGCAGTTCATGGATTTGTCTCAATCCCTCAAGGGCCGCCACTCCCATTTAGCCTCTATTCATTTGACTAAAGATCAAATTGATTCTATCAGGTCTCAATCCCTCAAGGGCCGCCACTCCCATTTAGCCTCCCCCCTCAGTAGTATAGCACAGGAAGCGGTGCGAAACAACGGTTTGCGAGGCACAGGAATTTGGGGGGTTTTTGGCGCGGCAATAGTGACAAAAATCGGGGTCTTTTTGTCACTATTGCAGCTCGATGGGCCTGGGGAGGCATGCGAGTCAGCGAGCTCAAGAGGGGGTGTCCGCGTGTGCCTCGCGGCTGAGCTTATTAGATATAGAACATCAGGTTTTCTTGCGGTGGAGCTCCTCCTATGGTTTGTACGCGCTCGACGCAGTTGGCGCAGAGAGCGTAGAAGCGCACACTGTCCTTGCTGGCGATGATGTGCTTGTTCAATTTTGTCTGCAAGATGAGCAGTTCCTTCTGGCTGAGGAAGCACTCGAACAGGGAATATTGCGTCCAGGCTCCGAAACCTAGCAGAATTTTGTGGATGCGCGTGCGCCGCTTGTCGTCGGGAATATCATAGGCAATGATGTAGCAGGTTGTCTGGCTGCTACGGCTACTCCGGCGGTTCATGACTTGTTGCTCCTAATCTCACGCATGATATGGGTAACTCGCATGCTCTTTACTTCGGCAATGCCTTCATGTATCGCTTCAGAGCTATGGAGTGCTCGTCGTGTGGGCCAAATTTTCTGGCTCACACGACGAACAGTATGTTTTGATACCACTACCTATCTGATGCGGAGTGGCGGATAGCTGTCGATCTCGCCGGTCAGATACTTGGCAAGCAATCGGGCCTGCAATTCGATGCAGCGCCGGTAGGTTGTGCGATAGCCGAACAGAGGATGCTGGATCTCTTCGTTGAGCCGTTCCTCGAATTTGGTGAAAAAGACACGCCGTTTATCGTCTTTCAGACGATACGCTCCCAGCTCAACGACGAAGTCGTTTACACTGAAGATGCGATGGTTGAGGATGTTGAGCACGGTGGAATCCACAAGAATAGGGCGCAGCTCTTCTATCAGGTCCAGGGCCAGCGCGGGTCGCCCGTAGAAATGGCTGTGGAGATAGCCCACGAAGTGATCGAAGCCGACCAGTTGCGCGGCGCTGGCTACTTTGTTGGTGAGTAGCGAGTAGCCAAAGCTGAGCAGTGCATTGACCGGATCGGTCGGAGGTCGCTTTACTCTGCCAGGGAAGGGCCATTGTCTGGGATCGCTCAGGAGGCTGCCGAAACTGTGAAAGTAGGCGGCACTACCAGCGCCTTCAATGCCTAGGATCGTTTCCAGGGGCGTGCCCGTGATACGCTGGTCTCCTCCCGCGAGCTTCTGCGGAATCGATGGTGTCTCTAGTGGTAATGTAGCCAGTTGTTGGAGCAGTGCGCTGATCTGCTCTATGTTTTGTCTTAGCGTGCTATCGGCTTGACGACGATGGTAGCGCTGCAACATTGCACGCTGGTTCATGAGCTTGCCCAATACAAAGGTGCGTGCAAGCTCACAGCGCTTGCGCATATCCTGATGTGCACGATACTGGGCCATACGCAGGACCGCGTTTTTCGAAAACGAGGGCGAAAGACGGCCTTTGAATTGTCCATAATGGCCCAGGAAGGTGATCTCGATGTCGCGCTCCAGCAAAAGATGGAGCGCTGCGGCTGTGAGCGTGATCTCGCCAAAGACCAGCACCTCGTCAATTTTGATGAGAGGCACACGCTCTTTACGGGCCGGAACATACTTTTCGCCATCTCGCCCCTGCTTTTCGGGAACCTCGACGAGCAGGGCATCCTCTCCATCGCGGCGCACCAGGGCATACTCCTGGGTCAGATACAGTGTTGGCACGAATATTCTCCTTTTCTGCTTCTCTTGCTTTTTGAATGAGCTTTCGCCACCTATTCGCTCTGCGAAAGGAGCTGGCGCACCTCTTCTGGCAGGCAGACGTGCAGCAAGCTGCACGAGGGACAGCGGACTGTGAGCTCACCAGAGAGCGGTGGAGGCGGCGTTGCACAAGCCGCGACCTGAAAGGCTCGCGTGATGGCGGCCCTCGTCCTGGCACGCAGTTGTGGTGTGAATGGTACCTGTACGCGCCGCCGAGATGCTACGTAGTAGATGTAGCCATAAGCAATTGAAGGTTTGTGCGGTAGTCGTTCCTCCAGGCAGAGCGCCTGTGCGCAGAGCTGTACCTGCTCATTGAGCCAGTTGCCCTGAGGCCCATGCTTATATTCCACGGGGAGAAAGACCCCTGCATGTTCCTCTACCACATCGGCAAAACCTGTCAGGTGCAATGTCTCGCTGTACAGGTACAGGCGTGTTGTCTCGATTTCTCCAGTCTGCGTTGTACGCGTTCCGGCCTGATGCACGCGCTGGTGGGCAAGCTGGCCCTCCAGTACGAGCTCATTGACCTGGCTCTCTCCCTGGACTACCTGATAGTAAAAGCTGCGAGGACAATATTCCAACGCGTTCAGTGAGGAAATGGGAATCAGCTCTAGAAGCGCTCCGCCTGGCGTTGTATGATTTATGGTGGTTGTTTTTCCTTTCCTGGAGCTTGCTGCAATTGCGCTAAAAGCGCTCACCTGTCAAAATCGTAGCCTGTTGATAAGCACGCAATTGCACTCCATCTTGTGTGGAGAACACGCGTTTCTGCTTTCCGGACGGATGCCAGTAGTGAGCAAACAGCCACCCACGCTCTTTGCCAGGATGACGCCTGCTGGCCCAGTGGAGCAGGCGCTGCTCTAACTGCGTGTCATACTGGCTCAGCGTTGAAGCCGAGACAATACCGTTGTAATAGGCAGCCCAACTGGCAATCAGTGGATTGAGCTCTTTGATCACCTGGGCCTGTGGCGCGTTTTGCAACCGTTGTAGCCTCTGCTCGACGGTGGCAAGATGGCGTTTCGCTGTCTCTGGGGAGGGCATGACAATGGTACGCAGGCGGAATTCCTGGTCGCGCCTCCCCGCGATGGTTTTCTCCTGCGCTTCCTGGCGAATGGTAAAACCCAGAAAATCAAAACCAACCTGCCCTTGATAAGGTGTTAGCGTATGGGTGATGTGCGTCTTGCGCTTGTGCAGGGAGAGCCCGATAGTTGCAAGCCAGCTCCTAGCGCGTTGTCCCGCCTGTTGCAGCTCTTTGAGATCGGGATGCAAAATCACAAAGTTATCTGCGTAGCGTATCAAGACCGGCTGTTGCCTGGTGTAAGGGCTGGAGATGCTCTGGGTAACCGCCGTCTCCAGGCCATGCAGGGCTATATTCATCAACAGCGGTGAAAGCACACCACCCTGTGCTATTCCTGTCTGCTCAGGTGCATAGTTGCCGTTCTCTATGACGCCTGCGCTTAGCCAACCGCGCATAGTCTGCTCAAGCGTGGGATAGGTTTGTAGCTTCGACAACACTGTGTCCTGGTTGATGTGGTCGAAGGCCTGCTCGATATCCGCGTCAAACACAAAGGCGGGTTGCCGGGCAAGCGCAACCTGCACAGCGGCCAGCGCGTCGTGGGTGCTCCGACCGGGACGAAAGCCGTAGCTATGGGGCTCAAACTGTACCTCCCATTCCGGCTCAATCGCCAGCTTAACCAGGGCCTGCTTACAGCGGTCAATCATTGGCAGAATGGCAAGAGGGCGCTGCTCTGTGGTGCCGGATTTGGGAATCCAGACGCGTTTAACAGGCAAAGGGGCCTGTTGTTTCCAGTTCCTGGGATGAATGAGCGAGGCCATTGCCAGGCGCTGTTCAGCGTCAAGCGACTTGACACCATCGATTCCGGCGGTATGTCTGCCCTGGTTCTCCTCCGCAACGTGACGCACCGCCAGCAGACGCGCCGCCTCCGACGCCAACAATTGTTGTTGCAACATGTGAACCGCTTGTTTATCGCCACGCTGGCAGGCAAGAGCGATCTGCTTCTGCATGCGCACAACTTGCTGCTCCAGTGAGCGCCAGGGCAACATTTGTTGTGGGCGCTCGGTGAGCGTGGATTTATGGTGTGGAGATTGGTTCCCGAGAAACCGTTTATCTTTCATCTGCTCCTCTCGACTGATCTGGCGAAGACATAGCACTACAAACTCGCGCTCAAATGTTGCAGAGAGCACAGTGCTTGTTTCGTGCCTGTACGCTCTCTTGATCCTCGTAGATGCACATGTGTTTGTTGTTCTCGTAGACCAGGATTGGCACATGTTGCCTCGCGCCGGTGTATTGATTGACTAATACCTCCACCGCCATCGTGGCGAGAAACGTGTTCAGCGTTTTGACGGCTGGTTCTTTTACCTCCTGACCCGTGACATAGCCTCGTTTGACCAGCGCTTCTCTGATGCTCTGATCTGGATGTCGCTCGCTGGCGACCTTCGTCGGATGGATGCGTTGAAGACAGCGGAGACAGAGATAGTCGCCGACGCGCGCTGTGATGACCTCTCCGCTCATGTCCTCAACAGAGGAATCTTTGACACTGATATTCACTCCTACTGAGATCAGCGGCACAAAATACTGTACCGAGAGCTGTTGTACCCTAAGCCGGCTCGAATGATTATCGGTTGCCACAATAATCCAATCGGAGAGTGCGAGCACCTCCTCATTCTCCCTGTCATATACATCCCGTTGATAAGCACGCACTTGCGCATTGGGGTTAATTTGTAGAAGGTGCCTTCTGACAACCTCGACTTTCGCACGCTTCTTTTCAGCGTCCTGATAATATGCGCCAACAACACGATTAAGATTTGACATCTCCAACACATCGGGATCGATCAGGTTCACCCTGTGGAAACCCATATGGATGAGGTGTTCCGCAATGACCGAGCCCAGTCCACCCGCGCCGACGATCGAGATGACTTGTTGATGCATGATCGTACGCATCACGTCCAGCCCCAGCGCTAGAGCGCCGCGATTGAAAAAGCCCTCTCTGTCTGTCACCATCGTTTTCTCATACCGTTCATCGATGCGTTCCTGGAGATCAGAACTGTTGATACCCTCTCGACTCGTTTGCGTTTTTAGCAACGCCCTCCTTGCGACAATCGCATCCCTATGCGTTGTCCAGACACGCGCCGCGTACTGGCTCTGTGAGAAGACAATACTGGCGTAGTGTACATTGGCAAATTTCTCGTGCAGAAAGCCGAAAAATGTGGCCTCGTCGTGATCATCCACGCCGGAGAACGCAACTCTTCCCTGAGTAAATGGATGCGTATGGACATCAATGAGCGTATCAACGTCGTATCTTTTGTTCAACGTAACCAGTGCTTTATGAATAAACTCTTTTTTGATGTGGAGCGCCGCCATGCTTTGATGAGCGTAGTCCGCCTGAGTGGGGAACAACATATCGATGACAGTGATGATCGTCTGTTCATTAATCTTATGCGTCTTTCCCAGCAAAATTGCAAAGTGCTCACGCGAAAGATCAGCGAGAAGATGGGTGCGCAGTTCGTCAAACTCGCCCTGTTTGAATTTGATGCAATACCTTGTTTGTAAATGAGTACTCACGAATTTCCTCTTTCTGGTGCCCTGGTATGGGTCAAGCCCATACCAGGGTCCTCACTTAATCTGTGCCAGACAACACTTCGCTGATGAGCATAAAGTAGGTCCAGAGATTATCACCCTTGCGCCAGTCTCCGTATTGCTGCACCGGCGCAGGCTGCCAACTACCGGGATTAACGTAGGTACAGTACCACTTCCAGCCCTGCGTTAAGGGATCGCTACAGGCATCGTGAAAGGCTGATTGGTAGAGATGACCGTTCACGGAGACCGGAATCTCTTCTTTCAGGTAAAAGCCCACAGGTGGTAAATCAGGGTACTCTGTTGGGAAGATGACCAGGAGATCGGTCGTCTGTGCTACATGGTGCCAGATAGGAGGGAGCATATACTGGTTCGCGATCATCCAGTCGGCGTTTTCTTCATCGAACGACACACCCTTTTTGAACAGGTTCTGCGCGATATCATAAACCTGCTCAGTGATAATCTGCTTTGACAGAAACGAACGATCTCCTCCATACGTGATGCCTTTGGTGCGATCAGGAATCGTCGTGATTTTTACGGGATTGCCGTGACTATCAAACAGTTCTTGTGGCTTATAGACATAATTTGGCTGAACCGATTTAAAAAAGCCACTCTGCTGCATGACTGGTCTGCGGCCCGGACCAGGATTGAGCTGTTGAATCAGGTTTTGGCCGCTCAGGCCAGAAGGGGGTACTTGGATTCTGCGACCATTAATAATTGGCATCGCGGTTTTCTCCTTTTGACTTTTTTTGACTAAAAGATTAGAGGCCCAACTCATCGATGAGCTCAGAGATGGGCATATCTACATCGTCCTTTGCCAATTCTTCAGCGCAGGGCTGTTCCGCTTTGGTTGGGGTACGAGCGGGCGTTGTGTCCGATTGCTGCTCCTGCTCCGCGTCGCTCTCTTCATCTTCTGCGTTTTCTACAGCCTCCGCGTCCTCTTCGTGATGTGGGCTATTTTGCGCCTGGATAAGCTCCTGGTAACGTTCTTCTCTATCCTCCTCGCTTTGTGAGCTGTTTTGCGCCTGAATGAGCTTCTGATAGCGTTCTTCTATACGCTCCTCATTCTGTTCGGCGTTCTGCTCCGCGAGGTAGCTTTCGTAGTACACTGCCAGATCTACAAAGCCCGAGGACTTGCGTAGAATGTCCGCACCCGCTGTCTCGGCAAAAGCCGCAACCTCGACGCGCACGCCTGCCTTGCGCACCTCCTGGATGAGTGGAACGAAATCAGAATCGCCGGAGGCCAGCACAACGATATCGGGCTTGAGCTGATAGACTACGCGGAGCATATCCATAGCAATCTCTACATCGAAATTGCATTTATACGTTCCACCTGCGATAGTGCCGCGTTTGGTGGTCACAATATAGCCGGAGCGCCAGAGCTTCTCGATCACGCTATCGGCCCGATGCTCATTTCTGGGATTAACAGGCACGTAGGCGTAGGCATCGGCGAGAAAGCGCTCCTCGCCCATATAGGTGAGCAGGTGCTGATAATCCATGTGACAGCCATTTTCCCTGGTAGCACGGTTAATATTCGCATAATCCAGGAAAACCACAACTTTTTCTTTCTGCATATTGGGTACTCCTTTTTGAGAAGTTGAACACAATCTCCTATGAAGAAACAATCCGCCATTATAAAGAATGGCGCAAGCCTGCGCGGGTATTTCTTGAAGAGCCTCCTTTCCGGTGTTACACTTTTACAGGTGAGGAAGATTATCTTCCACTGGTCTGAGGATAGAAGAAAAAGGAGTTAATGACATTGGTCAAATTTGTTAATAGCATCATTAACAAAATTGGGTGAGCGTATGAAACAAGGTGGTCGCCCACGTCGTTCTGAGGAACGGCCCGATAGTGCATTTGGGATACGGCTCAAGCAACATCTCGGACGCGTTGTAGGTTTCACCCAGGCGCAATTATCCAGAGAAAGCCTCGTCGCCGAAAAAACGATCTCAGTCATGGTCAAGGGAGAGCGCACGGATGGGCCTAAATTCAGGCAGGATTTGCGGGCCATCATCAGAGTGCTCTATCAGAAGCAGGCACTCCTTACGCTTGAGGAAGCTAACGCACTCATAATGCGCATTCCCACAGAGGGTCCTCTGGACGAGCGCGATGCGGAGGATGCCGCTCTTATCAAACTGCTTCAACCACCAGTGCCTGAAGAAGAGCCATACATAGCTCCGCATAGAGCGCAAGACACGAGTTCTGAAGATCCGAAGGCTGCCGAAAAGCAGGAGGACGATTCTGCCGAGCCAAAATCGGCAACACTTCTGTCTCAGCTTGACAGCGTGAGTTCATCTGAGGATCAAGAAGATACGCCTGTCCAGATAGAACCTGCAAGAGTGCTCTCCTCTGGAGGTCAAGAAAAGATCAGAGCTCGCCGCTGGTGGGAGACAAGTTCCGGGTTGCTCGCAATCCTCCTAGTGCTTGCGCTGCTTCTCCTCGTTGTGCGCCAGTTTGCTTTTTCTCTACAAACAATGTGCCCGCTGGACCCGCATGGTGTGACACTCTACAACGACCTGAACGAGCAGGGCCAGTGTCACACCTTTGCCCCAGGCAGCTACGAACTGGCGAAATATGGGCTTGGGCAGAGCGTGAGCTCGATCAGGGACCCGCATAACGCCTATCACATTAAGCTCTTTGATAAAGCAAAGAACTTTGCCGACTTCGACAAAGACACTCCCACCTTGCCCGCAGAGTGGGACAAACGGGCCGACACAGTCCTCATTGAGAAGCATCGGCCCACAGCCTGTAATCCGGGCACCGATGGTATCATCGCCTTTATCAATACCGACTATGCAGGCGGCTGTCTCTTCATCACCGGAGATATCGCCGACCTGACCCCGCTCAACTTCGATAGCGACATCGTCTCCATTCAGTTTGTAGGGCGCTATCTGAACACTCACCAGCTCGTAATCTATAAGCAACCCGGCTACAGGGACAAGTGTGGAGCGTACTGGCAAGATCAGTCCGACCTGCTGCAATGTGCCAGAATAGCGCTCTCCCTACGCGTGCTCCCATTCGCGCCGCCCACGCCCATCCCTGGCGTAGCGGGAACGCGTTACTCAGGTAACGTCGCACCCTACGCTACCCTTTCTCCCACGGGCTCAGGTGCCGTCATCGATGGCAGCCTGCAAACTGAATGGCTGGCCGGTCACATGGTCGAGGTTGATCTCCGCTGGCCCGTTCCCGTCACAATTCAGCGCGTAGTGGTCTGGGATCGCAAACAGAGTGCCACCGACAACAACCAGATCAATAAGCTGAAGCTGTTCTTCAGCGATGGCACCATGACTGGAAGCCTCGACATGGTCAGTGGGGGGCCCCGTTGCGTCGATGTCACCTTTCTCGCAAAGACCGTAACCTGGCTGCGTATTCAACCCGTTGACGCCAGTGGCAACAACGGCTACCGCGAAGTCGAGGTATGGGCTACAACCGGCCCGCAATATGCCAATATCACCTGTGTCAACAAAAAAATGGTGACGCAAACCATACCTGTAGTATAGGCATACTGCTTATAGCGGCCCTCCCTTCTCGGAAAGGAGACCAGCATGTCTGGGGACACCACCCGGCACCAAAATGGTCATTTAGAGAGGAGAACTCTTATTGGCACCACGGACAGCATTGGATCGGCGAAACAGCATCTGCCGAGAACCCTTTTGTTGTTCTATAAGCTCAGCCGCGAGGCACACGCGGACACCCCCTCTTGAGCTCGCTGACTCGCATGCCTCCCCAGGCCCATCGAGCGGCAATAGTGACAAAAAGACCCCGATTTTTGTCACTATTGCCGCGCCAAAAACCCCCCAAAATCCTGTGCCTCGCAAACCGTTGTTTCGCACCGCTTCCTGTGCTATACTACTGAGGGGGGAGGCTAAATGGGAGTGGCGGCCCTTGAGGGATTGAGACTAAAGATACTGCATGTGTACAAGTTTATACCCTTTGCACGGCTAAATGGGAGTGGCGGCCCTTGAGGGATTGAGACGCTTGGATAGTCTCCAGCGTACAATCTGAAAGTTTATAGGCTAAATGGTGAGTGGCGGCCCTTGAGGGATTGAGACCACTGTCAGTTTGACAGTTTGTCAATTCTACATTGCGCCAGGCTAAATGGTGAGTGGCGGCCCTTGAGGGATTGAGACATAGCTAATAGGATTGACACAATACCAAGAGCTCTGCGCAGGGCTAAATGGGAGTGGCGGCCCTTGAGGGATTGAGACATGTAACGCTACATGTGTCTAACGATTGCTGCATGGGGCTAAATGGTGAGTGGCGGCCCTTGAGGGATTGAGACTCAGCAATCATGACACGATTGCAGATTGCTGCTTCACGGGCTAAATGGGAGTGGCGGCCCTTGAGGGATTGAGACATTGCTGCCTATCGAGAGTTGAGTATTGGCGCTTTAGGGCTAAATGGGAGTGGCGGCCCTTGAGGGATTGAGACGTTCAGACATATCGTACCAGTGTATTCTCCTTTATTACGGCTAAATGGGAGTGGCGGCCCTTGAGGGATTGAGACCATGCATGATATTACGTGCGTAATTTATCCAGATCAAGAGGCTAAATGGGAGTGGCGGCCCTTGAGGGATTGAGACCTACGCTGGACAGACTGTGGCATTTCATCCTAGCTATTGGCTAAATGGGAGTGGCGGCCCTTGAGGGATTGAGACAAGTCGGACAGTAAGCACTGATAACACCATGCCTGTTGTAGGCTAAATGGGAGTGGCGGCCCTTGAGGGATTGAGACGATGACTATCGACACTAGATCAATCGTATAGCGTTTGTGGCTAAATGGGAGTGGTGGCCCTTGAGGGATTGAGACCTGTCATAGAGCGTTAGTGACAATCTCATACTGACTATGGCTAAATGGGAGTGGCGGCCCTTGAGGGATTGAGACCAGCTGGTCATCGGCTGTGATGGAGCTTGCACGGCTAAATGGGAGTGGCGGCCCTTGAGGGATTGAGACCATAGAAGCACCTACCAGTTGCCACTCCAGCAAATCACTTAGGTTCACTGAAAAGCACGAGTCTATGGGAAGGAGATCGAGCTTGAGAAGGATTGAAAGCCACTTGGTATTGCAGAGCTAAAGAGGGAGTACAATTATCGGTCAAGAAAATGGGACGTTGCGTAGGAAGATCGAGAGTCGTTGAGCAATAGTTACTTGCGACAGAAATAAAATGGAAAATGAGAAATGGAGGAAAGGCTCTCAATATGGAGGAAATTTGTTTTCCAGAAATGAGACGCTCTGGTACTAAAAATAGGTCGATCAAAGAGATAAAAAGACATTTCGGCAAATGAGAGTGGCGGTCCCTTGAGGGATTGAGACTAGAAGGCCCCCGATGCATGCCGTAATCGGCAGTGGGCTAAATGGGAGTGGTGGCCCTTGAGGGATTGAGACGTCGCAGACGTGAATGACAGTTCTGGATGCAGCGGCTAAATGGGAGTGGTGGCCCTTGAGGGATTGAGACGATCCGTCTCAAAAGTGGCACCCTCAGAACGAAGGCTAAATGGGAGTGGTGGCCCTTGAGGGATTGAGACATCGTCCTGAACATGATTACGTGTAGCTGCATGCGGCTAAATGGGAGTGGTGGCCCTTGAGGGATTGAGACGTAAACAACTACTTGTCATCTAGCCTTGGTCCAGTATAATTAGCGGCTAAATGGGAGTGGTGGCCCTTGAGGGATTGAGACCCTTGATGTCAGAACTTGTTGCGTTCTATGGCTTTCGGCTAAATGGGAGTGGTGGCCCTTGAGGGATTGAGACTAGAGCATTACGAGATTGTACGCAATATGACGCTGATTGAGGCTAAATGGGAGTGGCGGCCCTTGAGGGATTGAGACACCTCCTAAGGTTCAATAGCCTAGAATTATACAAGGCTAAATGGGAGTGGTGGCCCTTGAGGGATTGAGACGCATTCGCCACTCGCGTTACTAACGTATTACCGGCTAAATGGGAGTGGTGGCCCTTGAGGGATTGAGACGTGATACTCAGTCAGCGCACTAAGTATCGATGTCGTATAAGTGGCTAAATGGGAGTGGCGGCCCTTGAGGGATTGAGACAATCAATTGTATATGGTAATCCACTGGTTTCATGAGGCTAAATGGGAGTGGCGGCCCTTGAGGGATTGAGACGCGAGAACCACGTGCAACGTTGTGATCAGTCTCGCAGGGGCTAAATGGGAGTGGCGGCCCTTGAGGGATTGAGACGTGGTAATGGGCTGTCAAATTTGCCAGATTGACGTAAGGCTAAATGGGAGTGGCGGCCCTTGAGGGATTGAGACTTTGGAATGTAAGTACCATCTTTGCTTTGGGATACTGGCTAAATGGGAGTGGCGGCCCTTGAGGGATTGAGACTTGTGGCTTCGATCATCCCGATGGACTACGGGCTTCGTGGCTAAATGGGAGTGGCGGCCCTTGAGGGATTGAGACGTTAGGACGGGTAACCCAAGGTACTCGCTATCGCTTTGGCTAAATGGGAGTGGCGGCCCTTGAGGGATTGAGACCATGCAACGAAATCACTAACCAACGTTAGCTCAATTCGAGGCTAAATGGGAGTGGCGGCCCTTGAGGGATTGAGACCTACATAACCTATAGTATTGTCAGATTAGCCATGTTAGCGGCTAAATGGGAGTGGCGGCCCTTGAGGGATTGAGACTTGCAGACCATGAGGGTAGTCATGCACATCATGGTGAGGCTAAATGGTGAGTGGCGGCCCTTGAGGGATCGAGACAATCATTACCTAGGTCTTGAACGTCATTTGCATTACGAGGCTAAATGGGAGTGGCGGCCCTTGAGGGATTGAGACATTTTTTTGTACGCAACTTCCTCTCTGATTCAGCTATTATGGCTAAATGGTGGTGGCGGCCCTTGAGGGATTGAGACTCTGTCAGGACTGCAGCGATCTAGTGTAAGTGTCTCCTGGCTAAATGGTGGTGGCGGCCCTTGAGGGATTGAGACTCCTGATCATTCCACAAACCGTCAATATAGCTTTATTGGCTAAATGGGGGTGGCGGCCCTTGAGGGATTGAGACGTTAACGGCCATATAGACCGAGCTTGATTAGCTTTGCGGGCTAAATGGTGAGTGGCGGCCCTTGAGGGATTGAGACGAATTGCATATATGGTAATAGCGTAAATGACGAGGCTAAATGGGAGTGGCGGCCCTTGAGGGATTGAGACTGTCAAGCCGCCATGCGAGTCAATATGTCGTCCATAGGCTAAATGCACTACAGTTGCACTTCTTTTTGGGAATCCCAAGCCCAGCGTGCTCGGAACAGCTCAGCTTACAGGGGTGATAAGCGCGTCAGAAGCTGCCCGGCAAGTCCTTCCAGACGAGCAGTGGTCAACGTCATGGTCATGCCCGCGTAGAGGGTGCAGGAACGGCCATGCAGGCAGCGGTAGACATTCCAACTTTGGACGCGCTTGCCCCGGCGTAAGCGGCGCGTGGCAGTAAAAGAGCCATGACGGCCAGCAAAGGTGAGGGTCGTCGTGCTGGCCAGCCAGGCGAACCACCCAGCGGAGTCGGCAGTCAGAGGGAGGATGCCTTTGTCCGAGGTATAGAAACCAATGTATAATTGGCTCAAGATATTTCTCTGTGAAAAGTGTGTTTCCTATTTTTTAATTGCGAACGGCAAACTAAATTTATAGCATTTCTAAATGCAATATCCTTCTTCAAGAGCAAATTGGGCACCTCTCATAAGCTCATCTACTACACTGATAAGCTTATTCATTCTCTGATTCACCAAAGGTGATACTGATGGCGAACCCTTCTCAGTGGCCTCTTTATGGGAGCCGCTGAGAAGAGGCTGAAGCTGACCTGATAGACAAATGACTGGGATCTTTTTTCTCTCTACAATTCACGCTCAAGAGGATGAGTCTCCTCGATACTTGAAGCAAGAGGAAACGGCTTTGTGGCGCATTCTTCGCCAGTGCTTTGTGTGCATGGCTTCGTCTCTGCATTTTCGAGGATTCGCCAGTAGTATCAAAAGTGGACATGAGCCATTTTCTATAGGAGGACAGTTAATAACGAATTTAGCTATAATGCTAAGGCATGGTTCAATACAAGCTCAGATCAATGTGACACTTTGAACAGGCAAAATTCATCTCTGCCAGGCTCAAAACGCTTTGTTTATAGGTCTGCGCTATCGTACAAAGTGTCACATTGATTTGAACCATGCCTAAAACTAAAATCGTAAGCCTAATAAAGAGTAGCTACCCCTGTATATGCCTCAGCAGGGACAGTTGTTGGACCTACCTTATAACTGCTGGCTGCATTTCCATAGAATGTTACCTGAATAGGTAATGTTCTAGATATCTCAACGCCGTTAACACTCTCTGAGCAAAAGGATACCCTACTACGATCTAATACTGTGAGTGTCGCTCCGGCAGGCATTGCAGGTAGACTTCCACTAGCATAAAGCCCTAGGATATTGCCGTTAGAACAATCAATTTTGCTTGAAAATTCCATCTTCCTCCATTATTTAATGTTACCCCGCATGTATTCACTACTTTCATAAGTACTTCATAGTTTTGTCCTACTCCAATACTGTATTTTACTACAGATAGATTGCCAGAATTAATTATAACTGAGAGGCAATAATCTGTGTCTGGAGGCGTAGGTTTTAAACCTTGAGGATTTGTTTGTAGATTGAACTTAGAGGTTTTGGTTGCTGCATGAGCTACTGTTTGGAGATGCGGTAAAGTGACAATTATTATAATTGCTACAAGACCAATCATTGGCACCATCTCGTCAATCAAGCAAAAACATGTGATAATAAAATCGTCCAGGTTCATGGGAGTCCTCCTCAGAATGTTGTTTAGGTTTTTCTGAGGATACCTCATAAACTTTTTCTTTGGCAAGAGTAACTTGCACATCGCGTTAGATAAGATATTGGTCAATCATGTCATGATTATGATTGATGAGTTCAACGTGAAGATTTTCTCGGAGGTGCTGTTTAGTGAAGAAAAGGAGGACACCATTTTCTAATGGTTCATCATAAACAACGTTTGAGCCTTCTCTTAGGCGAACATATGTTGCCTCTTCTGGACTGGGAAAAGACGCGAGAGCGCAAAGGGTGCCATAGTTATCACAAGATCGAGTCCATGCAATTTGAGGTCGCATATTTTGAGTAAGATCTTTCGCCCTATATCCTCCCATCATCTGAAAATCAGAAAAGCTCCACATATCCTCCCCAGCCTGCGCGACTTGCATATATATGTACCGTTGTTCTTGAGGCTGAGTTGTGTATGTGATAATGAAGGAGAGAAATTGGTCTATTTGTTGCTCTCTTAGAATATGAATAGAGTGAGGCACAGCAACGTCGTCTCCTAGATGAGCTGAATTAAGCAAGTAAGAATGAATAACCTCTTTGGGTTCATGGGCTAACATACACCTTTTCCTTTCTGAAGAAATGTATCTTCCTACAACTATCATAAAGCATTTCTAAGGAGAAGGGCAAGGTTTTTTACAGAAGTTTATAAACTATGAATATGGTCATGGTAATTTCACGTTCTTAGGAAGCGCTTGCGCAATGCTGTAAGTGTTAATTGCCGAATATACTTGATTCTATGATTTCCATCCCTCTAAATCGAGAAATGAGGGGCCAATATCGAGCACATCTTGCTTTTGTGAATGGGCGAATCCTCATTGGAGCAGTTTTCATAGCGCGACGAAAGGTCCGAGAGGCGAGCACGCCCACAGGATGCGCAACGAGATTTCAACAAGTAGGCTGTGCCGTGGAAAGTGGCTTCAGAAGCTCTCTTGGTCACCGAGCTTGCTTGCTGGAAACCGAGTGGGAAGAGCACTTCCTCACAGAAAACACAGCAGCACAAAAGAGCGTAGAGAGCCAATTCGTTTGGGAGTGCAGCTCGTTGCGCATTCCGTGGGGGAGAGAGCTCGAACCCTTGTCGTAGCATAAACCCAAAAAGAAGAGCAGGCCCACACAAGCCTGCTCTCATTTCTTTAGTGTGTAACTTCCTGGCCGGACCTCCAGCGCAGATTGGGCTTACGCGCCGCAAGAGCCTGGTCGAGCCGCCCCACAACCGTCGTATGTGGAGCCGTAGTCACAATCTCTGGATTAGTGCGAGCCTCCTCCGCGATCTGGCGCATGACACTGACAAACTCGTCCAGCGTCTCGCGCGTCTCCGTCTCGGTTGGCTCAATCATCAGGGCCTCGTGGACAATCAAGGGAAAGTACGTCGTTGGCGCATACATGCCAAAGTCGAGCAGACGCTTGGCGATATCCAGAGCCGTAACGCCGTGCTCATCTTTCTGCTTCTGCGCACTCACCACAAATTCGTGCTGACAGGTCTGCGGAAAGGCCACATCGTAATCGCTCGCTAGCTCATGCTTCAGATAGTTCGCGTTGAGAATCGCGCTCTCCGAGACGTGGCGCAGTCCATCAGGTCCATTCGTGCGAATATAGGTATAGGCCCGCACCAGCACGCCAAAGTTGCCCAGATTGGCCCGCACTTTCCCAATCGACTGTGGCCCTGCATCCTTCCAGGCATAGCTACCATCCTCATTCTTCGCGGGCAGAGGACCCGGCAGGAAGGGGACAAGATGCGCTTTCACACCAATTGGACCCGCACCTGGACCACCACCACCATGCGGAGTACTACAGGTCTTATGCAGATTAAAGTGAACCACGTCGAAGCCCATATCGCCCGGACGCGTAATTCCCATAACGGCGTTCGCGTTCGCGCCATCATAATACAACTGTCCGCCAACCTCGTGAACCTGGCGGGCAACCTCGGCGATCTTGCTATCAAAGAGACCAAGCGTATTAGGGTTCGTCAACATAATTGCCGCAATGCTGGCCGCGTTCGCCTCCAGAAGTGCGTGCAGATGCTCCAGCTCTACGCCGCCCGTAGCCGGATCGGTCCTGACCTCAACCGCCTTATAATCCGCCAGAGTGGCGCTTGCCGGATTGGTGCCATGTGCATTGTCAGGAATCAAGACGATATTGCGATGTCCCTCGCCCCGGCTCTGATGATAAGCCTTAATCAGCATCAATCCGGTCAACTCGCCATGCGCACCGGCAGAAGGCTGCAAGTCACACGCGTCATGCCAGCGATCTCAGCGAGTGCCTGCTCCAGCTCATAGATAAGCTGAATCGCACCCTGTACTGTATGATCCGGTTGCAAAGGATGGATATGTGCGAACCCTGGCAACGCAGCCATATCCTCGTTTAACTTGGGATTATATTTCATCGTACAGGAGCCCAGAGGATAGAAGCCCGTATCCACGCCAAAGTTGCGCTGTGAAAGATGCGTATAGTGGCGCACCACTTCTATCTCGCTCACTTCGGGCAATACAGCCGGTTCAGTTCTCAGCATTGCCGCAGGTAAAAGATCTGCCAGCGCCTCCGTTGGTACATCCATCTCTGGCATCGTCGCCGCACGCCGACCAGGAGCCCCTTTTTCAAAAATCAGCTTCTCAACACTCATACCTATACCTCTTTCAGAACTGCAACGAGCTGGTCAATCTCGGCTTTTGTGCGTGTCTCAGTGACGCAGAACAGGATGTGATTATCCAATCCAGGATAGCTCTGCTCCAGGTGATAACCCCCAAGAATACCTGCCTGTTCAAGCTGCTGCTCGATCTTCGCAGATGAGACAGGGGCCTTGATAACGAATTCATCGAAGAACGGTCCACTAAATGCCGCTTCGTATCCTGGCAGCGCTGTGATCTGGCGAAAGGCATAATGAGCTTTCTGCAAACAGAGTTCACCCAGATCGCGAAATCCCTGCTTACCAAGTGCGGCCAGGAAGATCGTCGCACCAACCGCCAGCAGAGACTGATTGGTGCAGATATTCGAGGTCGCACGCTCGCGCCGAATATGCTGCTCACGCGTCTGAAGCGTCAATACATACCCTGTTTGTTTCTTCTCTCCCTCTTCCACCGTCTGCCCAACCAGGCGACCAGGGAGCAGACGCATAAACTTTTGTTTGGCCGCCATAAAGCCCAGTGCCGGAGCACCATAGCTCATCGTATTGCCGAAACTCATCAGCTCGCCAACGGCGATATCCGCGTTATAACTACCGGGCGCGGTGAGAATGCCCAGCGAGGCCGGCTCGGTGATGGCGGTAATAAACAGGCTCTTGCCCCTATGGGCAATTGACTCGATAGCCTGGACATCTTCGATGCAGCCAAAGAAGTTCGGCTGCTGCACAATCACGGCGGCGGTTTTAGCGCGTAACGGCGGCATCCAGTGCTTCGAGCGAGGTGACACCATTCTGGAAAGGAACTTCTTTAATTGTAAAGCCACGCGAGAAGGCATAGGTCTGTAACACCTGCCGATACTGCGGATCGACGGCCATCGATACGACAACCTCTCCGCGCCCACCGGGACCCAGGGCCAGCAATACGGCTTCGACCAGGGCGGTTGAACCATCATAGAGAGAGGCGTTCGCGATATCCAGACCGGTAATCTGGCAGACCATCGTCTGAAATTCGTAGATCGTCTGAAGCATCCCCTGGCTGACTTCCGGCTGATAGGGCGTATACGAGGTCACAAACTCAGAGCGGCGCTGGAGATGCGGGACAACACTGGGAATTGCGTGATCGTAGGTGCCAGCGCCCAGGAATGAGATAGTCGTATCCAGATTGGCATTTTTCGCAGCCATACGCGACATAACACGTTTCAGATCCGGCTCTGAGAGTGCGGGTGGTAGATCGAGAGGACGCTCCAGGCGCACCTCCTGTGGCACTGGCGTGAGCAGGTCTTCAATGGTTGAAAGACCGAGACTGGCAAGCATCGCTTGCTGCTCTTCCGCTGTATTAGGTACATAACTCATAAAAAGACCTTCCCTTGCTTTGGGCGCTGTTATGGCATGAAAATTTTAAAAAATAAGCCTCTAGCTCAAGTTGTATAGACGAGAGTGAGGTCGGGAAATGTTTTGAAGGTAAGGTCTGATAGGGGCGAGGGAGGTTAGGATCTTGTCTGCGACATCCTTTGTAAACCACAAGCCCCGGAAACCATACGCTCCGGGCACCGACTGGCACGCGATATCCCCCTGGTGCATCTCCGCTTGACCTTTTCGTTTTTCCTGGTGTATGATTCCTCCTCAGTGACGGTAGGGTGTATATTCTTTCCCGGCCCGCTTGAGGGTACTGAAACCTGCGCTGGAAAACCGAGCTATGCTACCAACTTTTTGATAGCTTAAGACATTATATCGCATATAACCATTCACTAGCCAAATTTTCAAAGATTGCTCATGCTTTTTACCAAAAACCAGGTAGGAGCGGATGTTGATCCTCTCGCCCGAAAAAACAGGTAAGGGACTGGCTTGTCCCATTGCCTCCAACCAAACGACAAGCGGGGAGAGGAGCTCTCTCCCGGAGAACCTGTTGCAGGGGGAGAGGATCGCTGGGGGAGAGGACACGATTGTGCGTGCGGGCGAGGAGCTTCGACCACCTTTCTCGCGCCGCAGAAACCAGGTAGGGTCGGCTGTTGATCTCTGACCGCCTCGCCGAGCGATCCTCTCGCTCCGCAGATTGGGTGCGCACTGAACGCTCATCTCTCCCGGACACATTGTTGCAGGGAGAGGATCGCAGGGGGAGAGGACACGATTGCGCGTGCGAGCGAGGAGCAGCTGCGCGGGGACGTTGCCTGCACGCTTCATGGTGTCCCTACGCAGCCCGTTTGCTTCCTTTCTTTGGGCGAGAGAGGCAATTGCCTACCGGTCTGATTTGGTTGGAGGCAATGGGTTTGTTCCTGTCCACCACGCCGAGAGGTTTAGCGGCCCTGAATATAGTCTAAATATTTGTCTACATCCATAAGCTCATCAATCTCAGCGGGATTGCTGATTTTGACGGTCAACATCCAGCCTTGCTGGTAGGGATCATCGTTAATCAGCTCAGGATGGTCACGGAGTGCTTCGTTGGTCTTCAAAATATCGCCACTAATAGGTGAAATAAGCTCGGAGGTGGCTTTTACCGATTCGATATCGCCAAACTTTCCCTCATTCGCGATATCTTGTCCGGCGTCCCACGGCAATTCGATGTATACGATATCGCCAAGCTGATCCTGTGCGTAATCAGTAATGCCGATTACCGCTTGATCGCCCTCGACGCGCACCCACTCATCGGTTTTGCTGTATTTTAAACCTGCGGGATGATTCAAACCTGCCATGTGTATTTGCTCCCTTCTTCAGGACGGATGATACAAAACAGAGGTTGTTGCTATGCTGCTGGCATCTTACCACCTGAACTTGTACCAATCAATACTCAGTCAAAGCCGGGCACACTGCTAAAACTTATCCAGGATCAGGGATGGTATGCGCTTCAAGCCTGACGTTTGTAAAAAGGTAGTGCAACCACCTGAGCCGCCAGGCGCTTGCCACGAATATCGATCTGCACCACTTTACCAACCTGCGCATACAAGGCGGGGACGTAGCCCATACCAATATTTTTCTTGACCGTTGGACCAGGAGCGCCACTGGTGAGCGTCCCGATCTGCTGTTCGCCATCATAGATCGCATAACCGCCGCGTGGTATGCCTCGCTCCAGCAACTCGATACCCACAAGCAGACGTGCAGGACCCTGTTCTTTGATCCCCTTAATCGTATCCCGCCCAATAAAATCACCTTTGTTCAGTTTCACCGTCCAACCAAGTCTTGCCTCCAGGGGATTAGTCAGCTCATCCAACTCATGCCCATACAGGCACAGACCCGCCTCCAGTCTCAACGTATCGCGCGCTCCCAATCCCGCTGGAAGCAGACCTTGCGGCTGTCCTGCTGCAAGAAGCGCCTGCCAGAGCTGCACAACATCCCCCGCTGCACAATACAGCTCGAAACCCTCTTCGCCTGTATAGCCAGTGCGCGAGATCAGGCATTTGATGCCAGAAACCTCACCAGTAGCGCAATGATAATAGCGGATCTCGTTTAAAGGAACAGAGGCCAGAGGCTGGAGAATACTTTGGGCCTTCGGACCTTGAATTGCCAGCAGTGCAGTTGCTTCTGATTGATCGGTTACTGTCACATCAGGAAAACGCCCAGCCTGCTCCTGTATCCAGGTCAAATCTTTCTGAATATTGGCAGCATTGACCACCAGCATATAGTCCCCGTCAGCCAGGTGATAAACGAGCAGATCATCGATCACCGTGCCAACCGATGTGCAGAGCTGTGTATATAGAGCTTGCTGAAGGGCGAGACGTGAAACGTCATTAGGCACAAGATAGTTCAAAAAAGCCAATGCACCCGTCCCTTCCACCTTAAACTCTCCCATATGGCTCACATCAAAGAGGCCTGCCTGCGTGCGAACCGCCTGGTGCTCCTGCAAAATGCTGGTGTACTGTACAGGCATATCCCAGCCGCCAAATTCAACCAGTCGAGCACCGAGAGCTTTGTGCTGTTCATAGAGAGGCGTGCGCTTCAATTGCACGCCTGCGCCATCGGATGTTGTCATAAAAATACTCCGCACTTTCTGAAGGCATGTATAGGAATCTGAGAGATCAATGCGAGATCTTAAAATAATGCTCCTTGGTAACATAATACTGCGTGAAAATAGGACCAATTCTATTTTCACTATATCAGATTTTTCCTCCTTACGACAATATGTCTGAATAAGTCAGCTACCCATTATCTGATCTATTAGCAAAATATGCACCAAAGACATGCTGGTTCTACGCTGATAAAAACAAGATCTCCCAATAAGCAATGAAGCTTATTGGGAGATCTTGTTTTTATCCCCACTAACGAAGACTAAGAAGGCGCGTTTCGATCTTAGCCGGGTAGGGCTGGAGTGTCGAGGCGCAGATGATCGAAATCGAACAGTGTCATCAGATCACCAATCGCCGGACTATTGCTCGGCTTATAAGCATTATCGTCGCTGGCAACCGGGTTGGGCAGATTGTCCAGGCTGCGCTCAGAGAGCGTATCCAGGTTCCAGTTCTTTTCGATGAACTTCAGAATAGAGACATGATCGTTATAGGTGTGATCTACATGACCGCTCCTGGTGTAGGGCGATACGACCAGCAACGGAATACGCGGACCATCTCCAAAGAAGCTAACGGGTTGGACATATCCTGAATTGTAGTAACCGCCGCCTTCGTCCATCGTGACAATCACTGCTGTTTGCTTGAAAAGCGCGGGCTTCTGCATAACTTCTTTAATGATATTCGCAGAGAACTGCTCGAAGATCGAGAGGGATGAAGAAGCCGGATGACCATCGTGAATTTCGTCAGGTTTGACAAATGAGACGGCAGGCAGCGTATCATTCGTAATGTCCGTCTGCAACTGCGCGTAGTCCTGAAGATTGTTCTTGAGGCTTGTGGTCATGATCGACTTCGCATACTGGAAGGGATCACAGATGCCGCAGAAGTACGCACTGGCATTGCTCTGGTTATTCAATCCCTGCCCATAGTATTTCCACGAGATGTTATGCGCGGAAAGCTTATCGGCAATCGTTGGGAAGGACTGTGGTGGCACTACATACGGTGTGCTTGTGTTCAGATGCCCGTCCGGCGTGTAGCCAGGTAGATAGTTATTAAGCAGATAGTAAGCACCAGGAGCACAGTCCCCACTGCGGAAGGGTGTATATGGAAGTGAATGAATATACTGCTGAACCGGACCAACGCCGGGCTGACTCCAGTCCGCACACTCGCTATAGCTACCACCAGCATAGCCATCCTGCGTAAAGTTATTATTGGTACCAGGTTTCGCGTTCGGATTCTCTATCTCTTTAGCAGGTGGCACAGCCGGATTCCCTTGCGCATCGCTATAATAGGCCATATCTCCGGTACCTAGCATAATATGATTGGCTCCAGTGCCGCCCATAACTCCCTGGTGATAGTTATCGCTCATCGCGTAGTTATCAGCAATAAACTTGAAGTCGGGAGCATCGCCCGTGCTCATGTTATAATAGCCCATCTCCAGACCGCCCTGGTAAATCGGCGCTGGAGGATTTGCCCCGTTATCATCGCCTGCCGTCTGATGTACCCAGGTATACAGATCCTCTTTGCCTTTGTCCTGTTGTTGCCACATCTGATAGAACCGGTGCAGCGGATCGCCTATATAAGAATTAGGGCCTACGTAGGGGATATATTTGGTAATCTGATAAGGTCCGTTTGGCAGATTCGCCGGAAAGCGCGAATTGGGCACATTCGGTGGCAGATTCAGCGCGTAAGTGGTATTTGGTTGTGGCAACGTCTTGTAGGCTCCGGTCTTTTTGGGAGAGAGGCTATAGCTGCCTGTATTGGTCGCCTGCTGCTGTTTCGCCAGATTGCTGTCCGCACCCAGACCTCCATTGGTTGTCACGATACCTTTAGAGAGTAAATTGTCGATAGTCTCACCAGATTTTGGTTGATAAGTAGCAAAGACATTATCAAAGGTATGGTTCTCGCCCAGGATCACAATTACATGTTTAATTGGTGTTGCGGTGTCTCCTGAAGCATCCATGCTACCTGCTATGCGTGTTGAAGCAATAGCAGGGGAAGCATTCAGCCCAGCAAATAGTACGAAGAATGTCAGTAAAGAGACAACGCGTAAGCGCCGAAGAACAGAAAATATTTGCATAGTCTTTCCTTTGCAAAATAAACTTGCTCGTACAACGTTAAGAGACCCAACTATTATTGTTGCCGATAAAGATTAAATAGCCTTTATGAATGTATTAAAAATGCCTTAGATAAAAAGATTGTCAAAATACGATAAAAGCCTTTATTGTATAAAGATGTATACTATATTTATTAAGTGGAGAGGGAAGAGGGTTGTGTATTATCATTCTTACGATAATTCGATGAAGTCTATCCTTCAAGAGGATGCGGCAGAGATTGTACCCCAGCTATTACCTGGAGCGATCTTTGTAGATGTTCTGGATATTGAAGTACTACGTTCAACCTTACGCGCTGACCGCGTTTATCGCATTTACTATCAGGATGTACCACACATTTTACATCTGGAATTTCAGACTTCCGGCGACGAAGAGATGCCTCAACGTCTTCTTACATACCATACTACTTTGTGGTTAAACTACAAGCAACCAGTGATATCAATCGTAATCTATCTCTTTAGGACTAGCACGCCTATACCACCTCTTCGAGAATTGAGTGGCTCTAGAGAGATTCTTGTTTTCCATTACCAGGTGATAGAATTATGGACACTTGATGCTCGAAATTATGTGCAAGGGCATATTATCAGCATGTACAGTCTCTTACCGGCGATGAAAAATGCTGATGCTGCTCTGCTTTTGCAAGCAGTAGAAGAACTGGTAGAATACTATAAGGACAGCGAAGTAAAATTAGCCCGCCGACTTCTATGGTTCAGTACTTTCCTTAAAAGGGCAGATACTGTATCATCAGAGGATAAGCAGAAAGTGGAGGAGCGCTTGGACGTTTTTGAAAAATTGCTTGAAGAAAATGACTTTGTTCGTAAACAGCGAGCGCTTGGTGAAGCACAGGGGAAGATCTATGGAGAAGTTGAAGCATCGCAGCAGATTCTTCTGGATATTCTCCAGGCACGTTATCCAACACTTGCTCAACAGGTGAAACTGCGTGTAGAACAGACAATGCAGATTGAAAAACTACGAGAGGCTATTCGTTTGATTGTGAATACTTCTGATGAACAGAGTGCTCTAGTGGTATTAGATACTCTTCTGGCTTAAGATACAAATTGCCCAGAATGCATCTGCATTTTCATGAGCATTCTGGGCTTTTACCTCGTTGTCAATGTCGCAATCTTGTCAGTCCACATGAGTATAATAGAGAGACTACACTATTGAGTGTGCTCTCTGTTTCTCACAGGAGAGTGCAGCATTGATATATTGAAGGGAATACCTTGTACAATGAGCGAGAGATTTGAGTATCAGGCCGTCATTGATGCTGTATTAGAAGCGGGTGAGCTTCTATCAGCGCAGTTTGGCAGATTGGACCCGTTCAGGACAAAAAGCGAGCTGCCCTCTGATGTGGTAACAACTTTAGATCTGCGTGTTGAGCAGCTTCTCGCAGAACGCTTGCACGGTGCCTATCCCGATATCGGCTTTGTGGGTGAAGAGTTTGGCGTGACACGGGCCGCCGAACGTTTCTGGCTTGTTGATCCCATCGATGGCACCGCCCATTTTGTGCGTGGTATCCCCTTCTGTACAACGATGGTCGCCCTGATCGATCACAACGAAGTAATCTTTTCGCTGATCTACGATTTTGTACGCAAAGATCTTTACCTCGCGGAAAAAGGCTATGGAGCCTTTCGCAACGGGCAACCGCTACAAGTGAGCAATCGCTCTCTCAAAGAGGCCTATCTCTGCGTTGAGACAGCCGTAGAACACCATCCAGAAGATTTAGCATCTTTTCTGGCCTTACGGAAAACCTCTGTACTTATGGAGACGGTGAATTGCGGCTACGAGTTCGCTCTGATTGCATCGGGCAAGATCGAAGGGCGTATCTGTATGCATCCCTATGGTCGCGACTACGACTATGCGGCGGGTTCGTTGCTTATCGCTGAGGCTGGCGGTATCGTGGCTAATATTGGTGAGGCAACCTTTGATTACCGCAATCATAATTTTTTAGCAACAAACAAAGAGGTCTATGCAGATCTGACCACCGGACCAACAGCGCTCTTCCCTCTATTAGATAGTGCGGGGGCTGATTATCACTCTCACTAAAGCGAGGTAAACAGCCTCTCCCCTTCCTATAAATGCTGCGCACGATAGGCTGGATCACTCTCCTGACGCCGGCGATTTTCTGCGTGCTTGCGCTGATATGCCTCAAAGATCTCATCTGCGGTAAATCCCTGGTCCAGGGCCAGTTGCAGAAAAAAATGTAGGATATCGGCTGTCTCATCCAGGCGATGGTCGCGGCTGGCCTCCAGATCCTTCTCGTTCTTCCAGGGTTTCCAATTCAACTCATCCTCTAATTCGCATGCCTCATGAATCAGTGCGCGTGTCCAGGTCGTACAGCGCGTGATCGGCTCTTGCGCATAAAATCCCTGGGGTCGATGCTGGTGATACATCTCAGTTAACTCATTCTGTAGAGCAAAGAGCATCTCTAAACGATCCGTCACAAATCCTCCTCAAAGCGAGAGGCTGTTTACCTCTCTTTGATTAAGAAGGGCGCGGTTTATAAGAAACGCGCCCTTCTACTTAGCAGATTTTTGCTGAGTAGTATATTATGTTTAAAAGTCGTCTGATCGCGTAATAAAGGTATGATCAGTTGGAAACAGAATGCTCAGCGCTGCCAGAACGTCCGGGCTAACGTGCGTCTCATCCTCTCGTAGAAACCAGGCTATGGGTCGGTAACCAAAGAGAAGTTGCGTGAAGGCCTGCTGGCTGAAATACAGTATCTGCCCTATCTCTTCTTCAGGCTTACTGGCGCTTATCTGCGTCCCTTCAATATTCAGATCAAAAGGCTCTCCATCAATTGCAAAAGACAATGTACCGGACCAGCGGGCCAGCGAACGTTGCCAGCGTGCCTGCCACTCTGGTAACATTGCCTCTACCACCGTTGGCAGATCAATAATACGCCCCATCCAGCCGGTGTGACGATGATGAAAGCTCATACTGAGCACAGCCCCAAAGGCATTGGGATCATGCTTGTTGCTCGTGTCGGGAACTTGAAGATGCCCTATCATCCAGTAGACCAGGGGATGATTGGTTGGGAGACGATAGCGTAGGGTAGCCGGGGCCTCATCTTCTGTAAACTGGTGCGCATGATATTGGAGCAGAGCCAGCCCTGCCTGCCAATCATCTACCAGAATCTCGTCTGCAATACGGCGGTCAGGAGCTTTTTTCAGCGCGAGAAAACCATGTACCTTGCCGTTTGCATCATAAGCCAGCAGATAAGGATTCTCAGCCGAACGGTTGCGCAGTGAGTGATGCTGAAGTTCCAATGTACGTGTGAAGCTGGCTGTATAGGGATAGTGCTGCTGCTCGTAAAGAGAGAGGAGACTTTGAGCATCTTCTGGCGTTGCTACACGAATATTATAAGTACTTGGTGCCTGCGCGAGAATTGCCTGACGATCAACCTCTTGCATCGTCACATCAAAGACATCGCTATAGCCAAAGCGATAATAAAACTTTGGAATACCATCTAACAGCAACAGGGCATAGTGATGTTCATGGGCATAGGAGATAGCATCATGCATCAGGGCCGAGGCCACTCCCTGTTTGCGCTGTGCGGGATCAGTATTGACCGAGCCGATGCACCCCGTCACTAATCGTGCCTCGCCCATATGCATGACACGCTCAAAGAGTTCGTAGCCACCAACCATTTGTTCCCCTTTAAAGGCTCCTCGAATACGTTCTGGATGATGATAGGGCAGGCTGGTCACATACCTCTGCCAGAAGGCGGCATTCTCTGGTGAAGGATTCTCTGAAAATGCAATATCAGATAGATAAAATTGGCGTTCAAGTTCAGCATCTGTCGTCATTGGTCGGACGACAATTGGCACTGCCATAAAATTTCTTCCCCCTTCGTATTTTATAATTTGTGTCTTTCCATCATAACATCAATACTTTTATGATGGCGTCTCTTTTTCGTCGAAAATATCAGTGAGAACATATTCTTTACTATGCCCGCTTGTGTCTCTCGCAATTTGGTGGCTAATTCGCTCTATCATCCAGCGTATCCTGTATAATTGCGCGTGCCTCCTCCAACTCGTCTTCTCCCAGTTCGAGCCGGGGAGCACGCACGCGGCTACTGCCCATGCCAACCATCTCCTGTGCTAGCTTTATCAACTGTACAAACTTTGGCACCGTATCCATTCTCAAAAGTGGTAGAAACCAGGTATAGAGCCGTTCAAGTTCAGCTCGGTCTCCCCGTCCTTCTCGAACCTCGTATGCAAGCCGAAACAGGGCAACCGATTCCTCTGGAAATGCATTCACCAGGCCGGCAATCCAGCCCTCTGCCCCGGCCTCAATCCCCTCTAAGATGGCATCATCAACTCCCACAAGGATATGCAAACGCTCACCTAACAAAGCCCTGATTGCCCGAATCCTACGTACATCGGCGCTGGATTCTTTAACTGCAACTAAGTTTTCATATTCACCTGCCAGCTCGGCAATCTGCTCCGGCAAAAAATCCGTCTTGTATGAGATCGGATTGTTGTAGAGCATACAGGGCAGCGAGGTAGCTTTTAGTACCGCCGTTACATGTGCCTTCATCTCGCGCCAATCCGTAGAATAGACGTATGGCGGAAGCACCATCAGACCACTACACCCAGCCTGTTCTGCTCTCCTCGCTAGACTCACCGCCTCTTTCGTCGAGAGGGACGCGATTCCCGGAAGAATCGGCACACGTTCTCCTACCGCCTGAATAGCCGTCTCAAGGATGCGCACTTTTTCCGCAAAGCTCATCGTCGCCCCTTCACCCAGCGAACCAAGCGGCACCAGTCCCACACACCCGGCATCCACTAACCAGCGACAATGCTGCGCAAAAAATACAAAATCGATACTATCATCCGCATGAAACTTTGTTGTAATCGCAGGGATGACTCCATGCCAATTGATGTTCATCCTGTTACCTCCTGTTGCTCTCCATTCTGTGAAGATACGCTGCTTTCAGTAAAAATAAGATTTGCAATGGTGGTAGGTACAAGTGGCGCACGCAGAGAATCCTGCGTCCAGCCAAATAAAAAGTCCGTTGCCGCTCCGCAGACACGCCCCTGGCATGTGCCCATACCACAACGTGTCTCTAGCTTGGCGCTACGCCAGTTGCTATACTGCCTGACCGTTTCATATGAAACATCTTCACAACGACAGACTATCGTGTCTGCATCTGCCAGCGTTTTTAACTCCTCGCGTAGCTGAAAGGTCTCTTCTAACAGGTGTGCAAACCGTTCCGCTCTTGTACGATTGCCGAAATATTTTTTTGCTTCATCTGTTCGCCCACTGGCCGCAAAACCCGCGATACGACCTTCCACAAGGGCAGAATCCAGTCCGCCAATTCCAGTCACTTCCCCCGCACAATACACGCTTTCGCAACTACTCTGCTGCCACTCATTCACCTGTACTGCCCCCTGTATCGTAGCACAACCCAGCGCACAGGCCAGCTCACTATTGGGAACCAGGCCAAAACCGCAGGCTAGATAATCACAAGCAATACTCCTTGCCCCATCTGCACTCTGTATCATGACCTCTTCAAGCCGTTGCACACCCTTCGTCCGTGTAATCCAGCTTCCAGTATAATAAGGCACTTCGCGTAGATGCCAGCCGAATGCGCCAGCCTGCCGAACCTGCCTTGCATATCTCGGTAGGTGCAGGCCAAACCTGGTAAGCTTCAACCAGGGAGTCTGTTCCACTATCGCACAAATCTCGGCCCCTTTGCTCTGAAGATAAGCGGCAACCGCTAGCAGCAGGGGACCACTCCCCGCTATGACAATACGTCTCCCGCGAATTGGCAGCCCACCCTTGACGAGTGCTTGTAGTCCACCAGCTCCCATAACACCAGGCAGTGTCCAACCAGGAAAAGGTAGAAAGCGTTCCCTCGCTCCCGTTGCTAGAATAAGCCTTTCGTAATGTAGTTCTAACGTCTCTCCAGTTCTCTCGACAAGCAGTCTTTGCGCTTCCAGAGTCGCAATAACCCTGGCCCGATTGATGAGCATAATACCATCTATCTTGCTACGTTCAAACCAGCCGCGTGCCTGCGCTGACGGCTCGCTTGCACTACCCTGTCGCCAGATCTGTCCGCCTGGTAAAGCGTTATCATCGATCAGGCCAACGCTTTTCCCGCTCTGTGCCGCACTCGTTGCCGCTGCCAGCCCCGCCGGTCCGGCTCCAATCACCAGCGTAAAAAAATCTAGCCGCCTCATGTTGTAAGTATCCTCATTCCATCTTCACAAACAGTCTGACAGCTCAAACAATGTTCCTGTTTATTAATCGTGACCCGGCACTCCCCACAAATGCCCATCCCGCAGAGCGGCGCACGCGGCTCACCGTTTACCGAGTGCCGATAAGCCCTTTCACCTGCAAGCGCAATTGCAGCCGCAACAATACTTCCCTCTGGTACGCTGACCTTATGTTCATTCACCTGTACATATATTTCAGGCATGTCTCACCTGTTTTTCTACTATGCGTTGTGGCAGATACGGCTCGATTGGAATCTCCGCCATTTTTCCAGCTATCTGGGCTGCAAGTAAACGCGCCGTTCCCAGTGAGGTAGTAATCCCCAGACCCTCATGCCCGGTGGCTAGCCAGATCCTCCCTTCCTGTTGTGCATAGGGTCCAATCAATGGTAAACCATCAGTCTGTCGCTGCCCGGAAGCCTGTCCAGACGCGAATACAGGAAAGCCGACCAATCTGGGGCAGAAATTCTGTCGCCCGTGCCAGCATCTTGCTCAAGATCTCAAAGTCAATCTCGCGTGTTGCCACGTCCAGTTGGCGCGAGGAGCCAATCAAGACCTGTCCTGTACTTCGCGGTTGTACGTTGAACGAGACCGAAGCTCCACTGTTCGTATGCGCGTTTTTCACATAGCCTACTTCAACAAGCTGATGCTGCACAAAATCGGGATAGCGATCAGTAATCAGCAGGTGCCCTTTCTTGTAGCGTAGCGGAACATCCGGCAGCAATTCCCGCGCAGCAATTCCGTTGGCTACCACAATTGTCCCGCCGTACAGCTTTCGCTCATCACTGAGCTGTACCCCACCATCAATCAAGCGTTGTACTATCCCCTTAATCAACCTCGCTCCTCTTTGTTGTGCCTTCTTCAGAAGTAATGCCGCGCTCTTAGGAGGATAAACCACGCTATCACCAGGTACAAGCAACCCACCTGCCAGGCCAGGACGTAGCACTGACTCAAGCTGGTAAAGCTGTTGGGTATCAAGTATCTCACTTTCAATTTGCCACTCTTTATAAAGCAGATGTTTCTGGCGTACCGCCTGCATCTCTTCTTCATCGCTTGCTATCCAGATCGTGCCGCAGCGACGATACTCGTGTTGCTCAGGTGCCTCAGCCACAAATGTATCCCAGAGTGTCTGTGAATAGCGCGTCAATGCCAGTTGTGCTGGAGAGTCGTCCATGACTACAATATGGCCCATCCCTGCCGCCGTCGCACCACTCCCAACGCTATCCCTCTCAATAATCGCAACCGCCAGACCGGCCAGCGCCAGCTCATAAGCGCACGCCGTGCCTACGATTCCGGCTCCAATAATAATTGCGTCAAAAACCTCACTCATGGCGTATCCCATAGCGAAAGGGATCTTCTTCGTGAAGCATGAGCTCTCCTTTTGCCGTAATAAAGGCTCTACCTGTAATACCAGGCCAGATCTGTCCATCCTTTAGAGAATAGCTTGCCTCAAAGCAACTCCCAAGAATGCCTTCTTGTATCCATTTCTCGCCCGGCTGAAGCTTGCCAGTGGCGGCGAGACAGGCAATCTTCGCGCTTGTACCCGTGCCGCAGGGCGAGCGATCATAGGCTTTGCCGGGACACAAGACGAAGTTTTTGCTATTTGCTCCCGCTGAACCAGGCTGCAAATAATTCGATATGGTCGATCAGCGCTCCATTCTCTCCCGTAATATGCGCACGCTCCAGGGCTTCGCGAATCCGCCATGTAAAAGCTGTTAGCATCTCAACGTGTTCAAAACGCAAGTCTTGACCATGATCCTCGACCAGGAAGAACCAGTTTCCGCCATAAGCGATATCGCCCGTCACATATCCGTATCCCTCAACCTCAACGCGAACCCCGCGAGCGAAACAATAGCTCGGCACGTTGTAGACAGTGACGCGTCCATCCTCTAAAAGATCGGCGGTCACTATTCCCACTGGCGTCTGAATGCGCTGTTGTCCTACTTGCAGGCGGCCAAGATACGCCAGCGTTGTCACTAAACCAATTGTGCCATGTCCGCACATGCCCAAATAGGAAACATTATTAAAATAAATAACCCCGATATTACAATCCGCAGCATCTGGTGTGCATAATAATGCCCCTACTAGGGCATCGGAGCCACGTGGTTCGTTCACAACCGCCGAACGAAACCAATCAAAGCGTGTCCGCAACAGCTCCAATTGTTTTGCGAGACTCCCGACCCCCAAATCAGGTGCTCCACTCAGCACCACGCGCGTTGGTTCTCCCTCGGTATGAGAATCGATCACCGCAATCTTTCGCACCATGATCCCCATCCTTTCTGCCAATTCATTCCTACTATAACCATATTTACGCACATTGCTGAATTTGTCCTTGTGTCTTTTACTGCGAGAGGGTAAACTTCCATTAAGGAAGTTTTTCAGGTACTTTCAGAGATACCTTCTACCCTAAAAGGCGTGAGAAAAGCTTTCTTGTTGCAAGTTCGTTTTACTGTACTACCTTCTACATCGCTCAAAGATAATGGTCTTTGTAGATATTTCAAGGAGCAAATCTATGGCAGCCAATCCTCAGACCGCAGATACAAAACAATCTGGAGGTGTAGGAAAAAGCCTCCAGCGTCTCTTTATGAAAGGGCATGTCTCCCTCTATCGTCTGACCGGTGGAAAAGTTGGCGGCGGCAAGTCGCTGCTTATTCTTACGACAACTGGTCGCAAAAGTGGCGTAGAGCGCGATACGCCACTCTTTTTCTTTCCCGATGGAGATCATTATATTATCATTGCCTCTGCTGGAGGAGCGCCAAAGCATCCCATCTGGTGGCTCAATCTCAAGAGTAACCCACAGGCAAAAATCCAGATTGGCCCGAAGGTCATTTCTGTTACCGCTCACCAGGCCGATGCCGAGGAGAGCAAGCGCCTCTGGTCAATCATTGCAGAGAAATATAAGCAATTTGTGGGGTATCAAAAGCGTACCTCGCGCGAAATCCCTATTATCATTCTCGATCCTCAGGCATAGATAGCGCATCCATTCTGTTCAAGCTGTTTGGGTAGAAAGACTATCTTATTCCAGCGCAGATCTAATTTCTCCAATTCTGTCAGGTCACCCATACTCTCAGGCAGCGAGACCAGTCTGTTCGCCCTCAAATCGCAAAAAGTAAGGCTACTCAACTCGCCAATAGTAGGTGGGAGAGTAGCCACCTGATTATTTCTCAAATCCAGATCAGTCAGTCTGCTTAGTTTACTAATAGAGGCCGGTAGCGCCAGCAAGCGATTATTCGAGAGATCAAGCTTTCTCAATTGTGCCAGATCGCCTAGTGTTTCAGGCAGAGAGACAAGCTGATTATTCTTCGCATGCAGCTCTTTTAAATTTGTCAGCTTGCCTATTGCTGCTGGTAGCGTGCCCAGTTGATTATTGTAGAGCCGAAATTCTCGGAGAGCTGCCAGTTTGCCGATGCTTTCAGGCAAGATCGTCAACTGGTTATCCGAAATATTTAAATATCTCAGGTTTGTCAGCCTGCTCAGAGATTCAGGAAGTTCTGTCAGATGGTTATTGTGCAGGTAAAGATAAAATGTAAGATTGTGCAGATTGCCAAGTGCATCAGGCAGTTCTCTCAGCTCATTGTGGCCTACATCCAGAGTATGCAGTCGTGTCAATTTGCCAATATCCTCAAAGAAACGCTAATCGGTTTTCCGCTATATTTAACAGCTCCAGACCTGTAAGCCGCCACAATGTATCAGGCAGGGTGGTTAATTGATTGTGTCCCAGACTGACTTCTCTCAGACTACTTAAACCCTCAATGCTTGCAGGAACCAGGCTCAATTTATTATTGTAGGCATGCAAAATTTTAAGCTGCGCGAGTTGAGCTAGATTCTCAGGAAGGTGCGTGAGCTGATTTTTATCCACATGGATCTCTTCTAATTGCCTCAAGTCTCCAAGCGTTTCAGGTAGGACCGCGATCTGGTTATCATCGAGGTAGAGCTGTTTCAAATGAAGCAAGTTGCTAAATGAATCAGGAAGGGAGAGAAGCTGATTCCCAGTCAAATCTATAACTTGCAGGTGAGCCAATTGCCCAAGAGACTCAGGCAAAGCTTTTAATCCACAATATCGAGCCGACAAAGCGACAACCGCATTATTTTCAATACAAACAGCTATCTCTAACTCTCTCCTCTCAATCACCCCCTTTGAAACAACAGGAATTATCTCTCCTTCAGTAGGATAACCCTTCTCTCGTAGCACTGCTCCCAGCTCTGCTAATACACTCATTTCGTCTCTTGAAAGCATATTCTTTTCCATCGTAAACCCTTTCCATCTATTTATATTCTTTTAACAATCTTGCCCTTCCAATTTTTGCCCCTTATCTCCATCCATTTTATCTCAAGTATTGCTTCTCTCACTTGAAATAAGAGTCAGGGAGAGGTGTTTATCTCTGGTTTCATCCCTCTCTATTTTGTCAAGCGATGCTCTCGCCTTTCAGGTTGTGTCTACCCGGACACTTTTTGGAGTGGTACACGCAAATGCTTGCGGGTGAAAAAACCCTACACACGCTACACACTCGACAGAAGGTGCATGGGAGGCGGCTGGAACCCGACATACGTTTCTGAGAAAACCCTACATACCTGACATTTTGCTCGGTTTGAACAGCAAGAAGGAAAAATCTGTTTCCTGTGTTCACCTTTTTCCTGAATATGATCATTCGGGAAAGATGAGAAAGGAGCCTCTAGAATTTTATCGGCAGAGGAAGAGAATTCTTGAGGGTGATCTCTACTTCTTTTGTTCACCTTTCAAAAATGTCCGGGAGAGAGCGTTGTGTCTAGTACTCCGTCAAAGTTTCGTGGTAGGGGAGATTGACAGAGTACTAGCTATATCATTGTGCATCTATAAGGTCGTCCAATAAGTGTTATCATCATAAGGAAGTATCAGATACCTCTTAATAATGATGTAGTGTTGTATCAAGGAGAGAAAGCTATGGCAGATCAAACCCCTCAGTCTCGTGTCACCCTCCCAGGTAGCGAACGCAATGCTCTAGAGGGCGCACAAGCGCTTGGCCCGGTTGATCCTCATGAAACTATTGAAGTGAGCGTCTATCTCCGCCCTTCGACTACCAGTAACCTGGCGCAGGATATTGAGAATCGTGTTGTGCGCCAGCAGAAACCTCTTTCACGCGAGGAATATGCGGCCAGCCATAGCGCTAGCCCTGACGATATTTTGCTGGTTGAGCGCTTTGCGCTCGACTATAATCTGCTGATTCTGGAGGCGGACGCAGTACGCCGTGTTGTGCGTTTATCCGGCAGCGCCGAGGCAATTAATGCAGCCTTTGAGACGCAGCTTCAGAACTACAATTATCAGGGAAGTACCTATCGTGCTCGTACTGGTACCCTCACTATTCCTGCCCAACTGGCCTCTGTTGTGACTGGAGTCTTTGGTATTGATAATCGCCCCCAGGCCTATTCGCGCCGTATAAAAGCCAGCGCCACACCTTCCGCATCCTATACTCCCCCACAACTGGCACAACTCTATGATTTCCCTAAACAGGGCAATGGCTCTGGTCAGACTATTGGCATCATCGAGCTGGGGGGTGGCTACCGTCCTGAAGATCTCACAACGTATTTTGGACAGCTAGGGATTCCTGTGCCAACAGTAGTGAGCGTCTCCGTCGATGGTGGTCAGAATGCTCCCACTACTCCCACCAGTGCCGATGGCGAGGTCGCGCTCGATATAGAGGTTGCTGGCGGTGTTGCTCCTGGCGCAAAAATTGCTGTCTACTTCGCCCCCAATACAGATGCTGGCTTCCTTGATGCCATCACCACCGCCATCCACGATACGACTAATAATCCGTCTATCCTCTCAATTAGTTGGGGCCAGGCTGAGTCTGGCTGGACCAGTCAGGCGATTCAGAATATGGATAGCGCCTTCCAGTCCGCTGCCTCTCTTGGTGTGACCGTCTGTGTTGCCGCTGGCGATAGTGGCTCCAGCGATAGTGTCCAGGATGGCAATGCCCACGTCGATTTCCCCGCCTCTGATCCCTATGTCCTGGGTTGTGGAGGAACCAGTCTCGTCAGCGCGAATGGCAGTATTAGCAGTGAGGTCGTCTGGAACGACAATCCTACCTCTTCCGCAACAGGTGGTGGAGTCAGCGATGTCTTCGCCCTGCCGAGCTGGCAGACAAATGCCAATGTCCCACCCTCGGTCAATTCTGGCAATAAGGTTGGCCGTGGCGTCCCGGATGTCTCTGGCGATGCCGACCCGCAAACGGGCTATCAAGTTCTCGTCGATGGTCAATCTGCGGTCTATGGTGGCACAAGTGCCGTTGCCCCTCTCTGGGCTGGCCTACTTGCCCTTCTCAATCAGCAGCTTGGGAAACCCGTAGGCTTTCTCAATCCCTCGCTTTATCAGCTCCCTCAAACAAGTGCTTTCCATGATATCACGCAAGGAAATAATGGTAGCTACTCGGCTGGACAGGGCTGGGATGCCTGCACAGGGCTAGGCTCGCCCGATGGGGCAAACCTCCTAGTTGCCCTGAAACCCACCGATTCCTAAATTTGTTAGTAGGGGCAGCCTCTCTCCCGGACTTTTTTGGAAAAGGCGAAAAAACGAGCGTCATCGGCTTTTGTAGGGAGACCATGAAGCGTGCAGGCAACCTCCCTCCGCAGAAAATCCTTGCCCGCACGCGTAATCGTGTCCTCCTTGACGAGCGATTCTCTCGCCCTGCAAAAAGTGTCAGGGAGAGAGGGAGGGGAAGCACGTGGTTTTTGAAGAGCGAGGGAAGCGTGCGGAGAGATGGAGAGGGATAAAACCGTAGATAAACACCTCTCCCTACCTGCTCTTTCGAGCGAGATAGGAGATAGGGTACAGAAGCACGAAAGAGAGCTTCCGTTCTGATGCGAGAGGATTGCTCGGCGGGGAGGAGACGGTCTGCCCTACGCGAGGTGAGTCGGAGGCGAGAGATGTTGGGCCGACCTTTTGCCGTCTTTCCTCAATGTGTCCGCGGGAGAGGGTGGCGCTAATGGCTAACGGTTGCCTCGTCGCCTGAGCCATAGAGGAAACAATGCGTCCAATGTCCACCGCCTAGCTCGGTTCGTCCTGGAAAGCGCTCTCGGCAGACAGGCATGACAGCGGGACAACGCGTGTGAAAACGACAACCGCTCGGTGGTGCGATGAGACTGGGAATCTCGCCACGCGCTGCAATAGTCGCTCCATTTTTCCCTTCTCCTGCCATGCGCTCAGGGTCAGGGGCTGCCGCGATCAGCAACTGCGTGTAGGGATGCTTCGGCTTTTGAATCACCTCTTCGCTCGGACCGCCCTCGACTACCTGTCCGGCGTACATGACCAGCGTATCCTCTGCAAAGTAGCGGGCGCTAGCAATATCATGCGTAATAAATAGCAGAGCCAGGTGCTCCTCATTTTTTAGTCTTAGTAGCAGATTGAGGATATCCAGGCGAATCGAGACATCCAGCATCGAGACAGGTTCATCTGCTAGCAAGACCTCTGGACGCACTGCCAGGGCTCTGGCAATCGCAACGCGCTGGCGCTGTCCCCCGCTCAACTGATGGGGATACTTCTGAATAAATTGCTCTGCCGGACTCAAGCTGACCCGGTTGAGTAGCTCTAAGACCTGTTCGTTCTCTTCTGCCTCTGTATGCGCATGACCATAAATACGTAGTGGGCGGCTCAAGTGATAGCGGACAGTGTGGATCGAGTTAAGTGAGGAGAACGGATCTTGAAAAACGAGTTGGACGTGCCGCCGATACTCTTGCAGCGAAATTCCTTTGCCTTGCGCTCCCTGCAAAACGGGTACCCCACGATAGTTTATGCTACCCGCTGTAAGATCATAAAGCCTTGCCAGCATCCGTGCCACTGTTGTTTTTCCGCTTCCACTCTCACCTACCACCGCCAGGGCGCGTCCGGGCGTCAGTGTCAGCGAGGCATCTTCTACCGCATGGACAACTTTGGCAGGTCCAAAAAGCTTGAATTGTCGCAAAGGAAAGTATTTGCGCATATGGACAGCCTCTAAGATTGGCTGTTTGGCGGCGCTCTCTGCTATTACTATCTCTCCATCTTCTTTTGTTGAGGGGATACGCGCAGGTGTTTCTGCTGCACCGAGGGTCTCGGCCTTGATCCGTTCATAGTGCGCCATAAATTTGGCAGCGAACTCTGCATTATCGGGTAATAAATCACTTTTGCGATGGGCATCATAGAGATGACAGGCGACCAGTTGCCCAGGCGTTTCTGGTGAAGAGGGTAGCAGGGCTGGTAAAAATTCAGGACAGGCAACAAATGCCGCTGGACATCGCACATGAAAGGGGCAACCCGATGGGATAACCCGCAGATCAGGCGGGGAGCCGGGGATTCCGCTCATCTCCCGGCGCGGACCATGAATCGTGGGAAACGAGTTGAGCAGACCGTAGCTATAGGGATGGCGTGGCTGCCTCTGTAGATCCGCACAATTCGCCGTCTCAACCACGCGACCCGCATACATAATCGCGATCTTATCTGCGATCTCCAGCAATAGCGAGAGGTCATGCGTAATAAAAATTACCGAGAAGTTGAGGCGCTTGCTCAGACTCACAATCTCTGTCAGGATCTCGCGTTGTACAACAACATCCAGGGCAGTCGTTGGCTCATCCATGATAATCAATTCTGGAGAAAGTACCAGGGAGATCGCAATCATTGCCCGTTGGCGCATTCCACCGCTCAGCTCATGTGGATAGCTGCGGATGCGGTCCGGAGCGATTCCCACGAGGCGTAGCAGTTCTACTGCCCGTTTCTCTCTATCTGCTTTGCTCATCTTCGGACGGTGCGTCTGCAAGACATCGGCAATTTGAGCTCCAATCGATAGGACCGGATTCAGGGCATTCATCGCACTCTGAAAAACGATTGCCAGCTCATTCCAGCGAAATGTGCGCAATTGTCCCGGTGAGAACTTGAGAATATCAATCGGCTCTTGCAGCCTATTGAGCTGTTTTTTCTCTCCCGTTTGTTCCTTATCAATGCGAGGATAATAGAATACTTCTCCCTCAGTGATTGCTGCTGGTGGACGCAAGAGCCGCGTAATCGCATAAGCCAGCGTGGATTTTCCGCTCCCGCTCTCACCTGCCAACCCCAGGATCTGCCCACGATCTAGCGAGATACTCACATCATTCAACGCATGAACTGTCCCATTATCGGCATAATAGTCTACACGCATATGTTTGACTTCGAGTAGCCTGTTCGCTGTATTGACGGAAGAAGATGTAGCACTTTCGGCGGTCATCATTATGATACGGCCTCCCTCTCTTTTACTAGCTTTTTCAACCTGGGCCGACTTCTCAGACGTGGATTTGCAATCTCATCGATGCCGAAATTGATAAAAGCTAACCCGGCTCCTAGAATCGCGATGCAGAGACCTGGTGTCAGAAACCACCACCATGCCCCGGCCTGGAGACGCGTCATTATTCCCGGCCCAGTAAAGCATCGTCCCCCAACTTACGGCATTGGTATCGCCCAGGCCCAGAAACTCCAGGCCCGTCTCTGCGAGAATTGCATAAATGATCGTACCAAGCAATTGCGCCGCCACAATCGCTGTTTCATTCGGCAGAATCTCGAAGAAGATAATCCGCATATCCGACTCGCCGCTCGCTTTTGCCGCTTCTACGCTATCTCGATGCGCCATTGAGAGCGTCTGCGCACGCAGAACTCTCGCTCCCCACGACCAGCCAGTCACCGTGAGCACAACCGCAATTGTCACCGGCCCTTTGTAGTTTGAAAGAAATGCCGCCAGCAGGATAGCCAGGGGGAGTGTCGGAAGAATCAGAAAAATATTGCTAAAGAGCGAAAAGACCTCGTCGATCCAGCCACCGTAGTAACCGGAGATCAGGCCAACGGCAACCGAGATAATCATCGTGAGAATCCCGATCACAAATCCCATAAAAAGCGAGAGCCGTGTCCCAATCACCAGTTGGGCTAAGACATCCTGTCCTAGCTGCGTCGTGCCTAACCAGTGGCTGGCAGAGGGGGGCTGCATCTGTGCATCACTAAATGTGTTTGGATCTTGCTGGATGAACAGAGGGCCGAGCAGGGCTACAAGGATAAAAAAGATCAGAATGCCAAGTCCCAGCCCTACTTTACGGTTGCGGGTAAAAAGCTGACCCAGGTCTCGCAGGCGCATCCTGGTTGTAGCTGGAATCGTTGTAGGTATGCTCATCGTCTAATTCTCCCCCATTCGCACGCGAGGATCGAGTACCACATAGAGCAGGTCGGCCAGAAAGTTGGCGGCCAGCACAGCTATTGTCAACACCAGAAAGATGCCCTGGAGCAAGGCATAGTCCAGATTGTCAACTGCCTGGAGCGTCGCGAAGCCGATCCCCGGATACGAAAAAACTATCTCCGTCAATAAAGATCCGCTCACTACAAAGCCCAGAGAGAGCGCGAAGGCCGTAATATTTGGCAGAATCGCATTGCGTGCCGCGTAAGAAAACATAACGCGCCAGGATGGCAAGCCTTTTGCCTCTGCCATCAGGACATAATCCTCAGAAAGCGTCGTAATCATAGCGTTGCGCATTCCCAGCATCCAGCCAGAGATAGAACCAATGACAATCGTCAGTGCAGGCAGAAACGCGTATTGAGCGGCGCTAAGAATAAAATCAAGACTCCAGCCGGGATCGGCTACGTCGGGATCATAGCCACCATGAATTGGAAACCAGCCTAGTTTGGAACCGAGCACATACAGAAGCACCAGAGCTAACCAGAAATAAGGAATCGCCGAGAGAAACGTAAAAAAGGGGGATAGCACAACATCCATCAGCGAACCACGACGCCAGACAACAACAATCCCTAATACCGTGCCAATCACAAAACTAATAATGAGCGCAACCCCAACCAGTACCAGCGTCCACGGCAGATCCTGCCCGATCACCTCACTAACGGGCGTGGGTAGATACGTAATTGAGACGCCGAGATTGCCATGCAAAAGATTATTAATGTATTGGAAATACTGTGACCATAAAGGATCATGATTTACTCCCAGAGAGATCTCCAATGCATGTTCTGTTTGAGGTGTAATCCGGCCCTTCATCCGCGCCATAAAAGATAGCGCCGGATTACCGGGTGTGAGATGGGGGATCAGAAAATTTAATGTCACTGAAGCCCATAGTGCTACCAGATAAAAGCCAATCCTTCGCAACATATGCCGCATATATTACTCCTTCCAAACGCTCAATGAGAGGGGGATGAGATCGGTCCCATCCCCTCTCATACCTTATGAAGTGGCAGGACGAAGATGGAGAATAATATATTCAATATCCGGATAATTGCCACTACCTGGTGCTGCATAAGGATGTTGCGCATCCGGCCATCCTACAAACTTATCTGAATTATATTGCGCCCAATAAGGCTCGGCAGTTAGTGGAATGCTTGGCAATTGCTCGACCATGATCTTTTCTATCCCCATGATCGCCTGCTTCTGGACCGCCGGATCAGTGCTGGATGCGTACTGATTCGGTAATGCGTCCGTCGCCGGGTCCTGCCAACGCTCAAAGTTGGTGCTCGCCGCCTGCCCAATCGGTGCACTGTTCGCGCTGTCTAACAGACCATCGTAGAGATAATAGGGGGATGGGCCTGCGTTTGTATAGAGCATGTCCATATCATAGTTCCCCATTTGCAGGTCGCTATAATAGGCGTCGTACGCCATCTGGTTTACTGTTACCTTCATACCGATGTTTTGCAAGTCTTTTGCGATCAATGCAGAATCGGTCACATAATCGGTAAAAGCATTGACAACCTTTAGCGTGAAAACCAGCTTCTTGCCTTTACTATCTGCATAGATACCATCAGCGCCCTTCTTAAAACCCGCACTCTCCAGAAGCTGCATCGCTGTTCCTGTATCTTGCTTGAAAGGAGAGATCGGCATACTGCGGGTCCAGATAAGATTTTTGTTCCGCTAACAGACCCGTAGGGCTGGCGGCTGGCTCATAGCCGCTTTCACCAATCTTGTTGATCTGCTCACGATCAATTGCATCACTGATCGCCTGGCGCACTGGCAACAGGTTAAATGGATAGCGTTTTAGATTGAGGTAAAGCATGACGATATCGCTGCTGGGATACCAATAATGATTGTGCTGCTTATCCAGGTTCACATAATTTTTGTCTACGTTCGGAATAAACAGGTTAGTCCAATCTATCTGGTTTTTTTCTAGTGCCAGTTCAGCGCTGGTGTTGGAGCTATAAGAGGGAATTTTGATCTCTGCCACTTCTGGCTTGCCAGGTTGCCAGAATTTAGCGTTCTTGGTCAAAATCACTAGCTGAGGGGTGAATGATTTGACGACATACGGCCCGGTTCCTATGGGATTGGGGTCAGCATACTGTGATGGATCACCTTTGACGCTGGACCAGGCATGCTTGGAGAGGATATAGACCTGTCCACCTAGCAACCAGGTGATGGGAAAGAAGGCTTTGTTCATGGTTACCTGCACGGTGCTGGCATCCGGCGCTGTGACGCTCTGAATATAGCCGTCTATCCCGGTCAGGTCAAGGGCACTGTTCTGCTTGAGCAGGTTGAGGGTAAATACGACATCATCACTGGTAAATGGTTGACCATCCGACCAGACGACGCCTTTGCGCAGATGGAAGGTGATGCTTTTTGCATCGCTTGCTAAATTATAGCTCTGGGCCAGCCAGGGTGTTACATCACCATTTAAGCGGTTGACATACAATAACGTTTCGTAGATGACCCCTTGTGTGCCGCTAATCACGTTGGCCGAGAATGGATTGAAGTTGCGCGGATAGTCGCCGCTCTGGTTCGATTGAATGGTTAATGTCGTGCTCGCGGCTTTTTTCTGGGCGGTGCTGCTCCCACCACATGCGGCTAGCACTGTCACAAGCACAAGTAAAAGTGACAATAAAGAGAAACTGGTTTTTGCTCTGGGAGCGAGTAAAGTGCTGTGTGTCATCTGGCACCTCCTTTGAAATACAGAAAATTCAAGGGCGACCCGACGAAATAAAAAGCCAATCATTGCAAGTAATGCACTACAATACTTACAGCACGCCGTTGCGTTCAATTACCTCGCGATACCATTCACCGCTTGCTTTCAGTGTCCGTTTCTGGGTTGCATAATCAACATAAGTAATGCCGAAGCGCATACTATAGCCAAGCGACCACTCAAAGTTGTCCAGCAGGGCCCAGACGGAATATCCCTTTAACGGTACACCTTCCGCGAGTGCTGCGTGTACCTGGAGCAGGTGTTCACGCAGATAATTGATCCGCCGAGGATCAAGCACGCGGCCATCTTCCTCCACTGTATCGGGAAAGGCCGCACCATTCTCTACAATATAGATTTGGGGGACCGCATATTCACGGTGTAAACGGACTAACACGTCATAGATGCCACGCGGATAGACTTCCCAGCCCATCGCGGTATATTCTGCACCTTCAACTGGCAGGGATGTGGAGTTTTCTATACTCTCCCCACTTTGTTTCACAATTGAATGTGTATAGTAGTTGGCTCCCAGAAAATCAAGGGGCCGCGCAATAATTTCGGCGTCGCCAGGTTCGGTCTTTGGTGCCATGTCTCCCAACTGTTGCAGCACATCTTCTGGATATGCGCCTCGGAAGATCGGGTCCAGGAACCAGCGATGGAACTTGCCATCTAAAAAGCGGGCCGTGGCTTCGTCCGCTGGTGTCGCAGGATCAATACCGGTGAAGTTCAATGTAATGCCTACGCGCGTATTGGCATCGCCATTCGCTCGCAATATAGGCACTGCCAACCCATGTGCCAGGAGAAAGTGATGTGAGGTCTGCCACGCCAGGCGCGAATCCCGCAGGCCGGGGGCGTGGATACCATCTTCATGCCCTTCAAATGCCGTAACCGCCGGCTCATTCAGCGTCAACCAGTTATGTACACGGTCTCCAAGACGGCGCGAGACCACATCAACGTAGTCCGCAAATTGATAAGCCGTCTCTCGACTGCCCCAACCACCCTGGGCATCCTGTAGCGCCTGAGGGAGATCCCAGTGATACAAAGTAGCATATGGCTCTATACCGGCAGCTAGCAAAGTATCGACCAGGCGCTCATAGAAGTCCAGGCCGAGCGGATTCACCTTACCGATACCAAGAGGAATAATACGAGGCCATGCGATAGAGAAGTGATACATCTGAACGCCCAGCTTTTGCATCAACTGGACATCCTCTGGATACCTATGGTAGTGATCGCAAGCTACCAATCCTGTATCCCCATGCAAAATCGTACCGGGCAACGAACAAAAGCGGTCCCAGATCGATTCACCACGGCCATCTTCATTGGCCGCACCTTCTACCTGGTAACTATACGTGCCTGTTCCCCAACGAAAAGATTCTGGAAATTGAACCATCAGAGCCTCGTTTTCATTTAAATACAATCAGGGCGAAAACTCAACATAGTTATGCTACTACCGCTCTCCCATCTGCTCCAACAAAATCGCCAGGGGCGAGAGAAGCGCTGGGGGAGCAGGACACGATTACGCGTGCATGTTCCGTTTCTTCTGCAAACCAACGTTTCTGCACGCTGCATCATGTCCCTACCAAGACCCGTTCACCTCTCTTTTTCTGAGCGAAGGAAGGTCATTGCAGACCTGTTTGATTTTGTTGGAGGAGGTGCCGCTCTCCCCCTCCCTTTCCTCGATCCCTTAGGGCAATCGGCCAGACCACCTCCACCTGACCTTACTCTCGCCAGATGTTACCCACCATCGACAGGCAAGCTACAGGATACTACTATCCTATTGGTGAAATAAAAATGTTTCTGTTGCAATGAAATAATAGTAAGGAGTTTTCACCAAAAAGTCAATGTATTTCCTCAACTTCTGCAAAATAATGAAAATTGCTCGTTGTTGTACTTCACATGCCTGATTTTCCCTGAGCATCTTCCTCTCTCTGACACAATTTGGAAAAGGAGGCTCATAAAGAGACGTAGTGCTCTGTCATTGTGGATCATCTTGAACCGTCTCGCCGTTCCTGTTATTCGAGAAAGGTGTAGGCCAGCTCGGCGAGAGATTAACAACTTCCTTCTATGAGGATCTATCATTGACATCTCGGTGAAATTTCATTATCATAGGTTCATGAACTTATTGCAGTGTTGCTTTATCTGGATAGGTTGCTAAACAGCATAAAAAGAGGACCAGCGGAGTAAGGAGAATCGAGGACGTGGCAAGTTCAATCACAGCGAAAGATGTTGCGCTTCACGCAGACGTATCGGTAGGCACGGTCTCACGCGTATTCAACAATCATAGCAATGTCAGCGAAGATATACGACAGCGTGTGCTCAAAGTAGCCGCAGACCTGGGCTACTTTCGGGGTAGCCTTACCCCTGCTCGTCCTGAGAGCCGGATCTTGAAAGAGGTTGGTTTTCTCTATGCTTCTAGCATCGAAGATACTCCAGCAACAGTGGACCCGTATTGGACGCCTATATTTCATGGCGTGGAGAGCGAGTCACGCAAATTTAATATCAAAATTACGTACCGCACTATTACCGATATTCAGCACTCACCTCACCTGCTCGCTACTACTCTCTATGAGATGCGCCTGGGGGGCGTGCTCCTGGTTGGTCAATTTGACGCCGAAGCTATCAGTGCGATTCAAGCTACGCGCACACCGCTCGTCCTGGTCGATGAGTATGTTGCCGATCTTGCCCAGCCTGTAGACACTATTCTGCCGAATAATTTCCAGGGCGCGCGTATGGCGATGGATGCGCTTTTTCAGGCTGGTCATCGCCAGATCGCTTTCATCGGCGGCCCCGTTGCTCCCGGTCCTCGTCCTACCTATAAAATCTATTCTGTGGAGCAACGCTGGATTAGCTATTGTATGACCTTTTTGGACCGCGCCCTGTCCATTCCTTATGATCTTGTCGAACACGGTAATCTTACCCTAGATGGTGGCTATGCCGCCTGTAAGCGCCTGCTAGAGCGGAAAGCAGGCAGCTTTAGCGCCATCTTTTGCGTCGATGATATTACCGCGATAGGTGCTATGAAGGCGCTGCGCGAAGCAGGCTACAATATACCAGAAGATATCTCCCTGATTGGCTTTGACGGCATTAACCTGGGTGAACACATCACTCCGGCCCTCTCCACTATTCACATCGATACTCCCGCAATGGGAGCAGTCGCCTTGAAAACGCTTGTCGCCCGTGCCACTGATCCCGATACCCCTTGCGTGACTACTTTGCTAGCAGCAAAACTGCTGTTGCGCAACACTATTGCCTCCCCCAGGTCCTGATCTTACTGAAGGATCTACCTTGCTAACCGACAAATTACCCTCGTCTCTTTGCTGCTTATTTAGAACAGAGTACAATAAAGAGAGAATTTCTGAACTGCTGAAATCCGCTGATAAAGAAAGATGCATAATTGTTTAACTTGCATCTTCTACACTTTTTGGTTAAAATAGGATGTTGTCTGATGAGATTGAATAACCCTGGTTTGGCACTTCCTATCTGACAGCATTGAAGAGAAAGATTGAAACAGTCAAAAGAAATGGAGAAATACACTTGGACGAGCAACGACCTCCAGCGACCACAACCGATGCCGGTATTCCCGCGACAAGCGATGAATACTTGCTCTCAGCAGGTCCCAATGGTCCCCTGCTTTTGCAAGATCATTATTTAATTCAGAAGATGGCACAGTTCAACCGCGAACGGGTTCCTGAACGTGTCGTCCATGCCAAAGGCAGTGGCGCATTTGGCTATTTCGAGGTGACTGCTGATGTACGGCAGTGGACAAAGGCGGCCTTCTTAAATACGGTTGGCAAACGCACCCCTGTTCTGCTGCGCTTCTCAACAGTGGCGGGTGAACTCGGCTCAGCCGATACGGTTCGTGATCCGCGAGGTTTCGCGATAAAATTCTATACTGAAGAGGGCAACTACGATCTTGTCGGTAATAATACGCCGATCTTCTTCGTGCGAGATCCCTCGAAGTTCCAGGATTTTATCCACTCTCAGAAGCGTATGCCTGATACCGATATGCGCAGCAATAACGCGCAGTGGGATTTCTGGTCCCTCTCGCCCGAAGCCATTCACCAGGTAACTTTCCTGATGTCTGACCGCGGCACGCCGCGTAGCTATCGGCATATGAATGGCTACGGTAGCCATACTTTTATGTGGGTGAACGCGCAAGGTGAGAAGTTCTGGGTCAAATATCACTTTAAAACTGAGCAGGGTATCCAGAACTTTACCGACGCCGAGGCCAAAGCGATGGTGATGGAAGATCCTGATTTCCATCGCCGCGATCTGCGCGAGTCCATCAATAAAAAGGACTTCCCTGTCTGGCATCTAGAGATGCAGATTATGCCCTTCGACCATGCCGCCAACTACCGCTTCAATCCGTTCGATCTGACCAAAGTCTGGCCCCACAGCGACTATCCGCTCATCCCTGTAGGCCGCCTGGTGCTTGACCGCAACCCGGAGAACTTCTTCGCTCAGATCGAACAGGCTGCATTTGAGCCTGCCAATATGGTCCCCGGTATCGGACCCAGCCCGGACAAGATGCTTATTGGTCGTATGTTTAGCTATCCGGACACACATCGTCACCGCATCGGCACCAACTACCTGCAACTGCCGGTCAACCAGCCGCATTCAGAAGTCCACAGCTACAACAAAGATGGCGCAATGCGCTACCGCGATAACGGCAACCAGCCTGTCTATGCTCCAAACAGCTATGGCGGACCCAAAGCCGACCGCATCCCATTATGCCGATCCAGGCTGGTCCGTCAGCGGTGATATCCAGCGTACTGCCTATGTCCCGCATTCCGAGGACAACGACTTTGTGCAGCCAGGCAATCTCTATCGCCATGTGCTCACCGAAACCGAGCGCGAGCACCTGGTCACCAACATCGTCGGCCACCTCGGAGCCGTCGACGTCCAGCCTGCCACGCAAGAACGTGCCCTGAAACTCTGGCACAACGTCGATCCCGATCTGGGTAGCCGCATCGCCAAAGGTCTCGGCGTCACCAGTCCCGAAGCCATCTCTCTAGGCGATTAGCCCCTGAACTTTCTTTATTAAAAAGAGATAGTAGGATCACAAACAAATTTGTTTGTGGTCCTACTATCTAAGTACATTCAAGCAATGTTTTGAGAATTGTCTGTGCCTGCAGCAGGTTTTATCCCGCGCTTGTTACTTGAATGTACTTAGCAGCACAATTTTTAACGTTCGGGATCAAACTTGAGTCTCTGAAGTTTTTTACGCGCAATCGCAAGTGAAGCATGAAGCCGTTGCGCTTCTTGTTTGTCATCTGACCATGTTGCTTGTTGAATATCGAGCCCGTGATGGATGAAGATTTCGACAATTATGGGCGGAATAGCGTCTAAATTTTCTCTTAGTTTGCAAAGTAATGCAAACTGCTGTCGTGGCGGAAGCAGTTTTATCGCTTGAGCAGCCTGGATAGCCCTCTCTAGAAGATTTTCTTCTTGCTCGAATATGTCAGCAGGGTCTGTAAAGCCCTCACGTTCTTCTTTGATAATCTCATTCTGGTGTAATTCTCCATCCTCATCCAGAGGAAGAGGTTCTATTCCTTTGTATCGGCGTATACTGTCTATCGATTCAGTATACATGACGCGTCTGATATATCCTTTCAGTTGCAATATCTGCACTCTTTCAAGCGCCTGCCATACCTTGATTTCGTGTATGCTGCGCTAACTCATCTATGTCCAAATCGAGCGTCTCTTCTCTGGTTATTGTGCGAGGAAGTTTTTGACGAGCCAGTTTCAAGATATATCCATTGATCTGCTCCAAAATCTCATTGGCATCTGCTTTATTAGGGTCGAAAGCCATTGCGCTCCTCCTTACATACGTATCCCAGTATGTACGGTCGTACTATTACCAATGTTTTATCTTAATAGTAGTAGGCTGGGAGGGGAAATGCCTGTATCCGTCAAAAAGAGTACAGAAATTTTCTCGTTCGAGCCTAGTTCAGAATACTACTTTATGCGAAGATTTTTAACGTACAAAAGGAGTGATATACAGTGGCCATTCGTGGAGACGCTGAGAGAAAACATTTGCGTGAATACTAAAAACGAATTATTTATACTGGGTTATTAGTATAATACTAGTATAGTATGTTCTTTGCATAAATTCAAGGGTTATATGTATAACACTAGATCCAGGTATTTATGTCTATTTTAGACATAAATTTTTTAAATTTCTCTTAATACAGAAGTTTTTACTCCGCTAAACCATCGCCTTCGGCAAACTTTTTGGAGAATTGCTTTTAGAGATTGCTAAAAGTAGAAAATTAATGGAAAGTAAAATCATATTGTATTCATTTCTATACCATAGTATAATACTGGTATCTAAAAGGCTATAGGGATCTTTTATGTGTATTTTGTTCGCCTTTATCAGCCCTTGAGGGATTGTGCTGGGGATAGGTGGATCACTTTATCGCTATTTGCATCGTGACTGCGTCTGGATTGGAGGGGAATTTTGCGAAACGAGAAGAAGGCTTTCCATGAAGTTCTTGAGCAACTACGTATAGAGAAAGGGATAGGCAAAAGCGATCTGGCTAGATTAGCTGGCTTAACCCCTGGCTATGTTAGCCATTTAACTCTGGGCGAACGTCGCACCCCCTCAGCAAAAGTTATTGAGGCTCTTGCCCTTGCTCTCTCTTTAGATGAAGATGCTAAATACCAGTTATTTGATGCCGCAGGCCTTTCGGCCCTGCTAAATTCTTCTTCTCCTGACAGTGTTGTGATGTCTGTCAGTGACCTGTTTGAGAATGATTCTTCGGAATTTGATCTCCAAAAAGAGGACTGGACTGAGGCTCCCCCAAATACGCAAGCATTATATGGGCGTCAGGAAGACTTGCAAGAACTCAAACAATGGATTCTCCAAGATCATTGTCAGATGGTGGCTGTGTTGGGAATTGGTGGCGTTGGCAAAACACTGCTTTCCGCTAGAGTCGTAGAAGAAGTAAGACCAGAGTTTGATGTCATCTTCTGGCGCTCTCTTCAGAATATGCCCTCTCTTGAAGAGATTCTTCGCTCATTTATTTTGCTCGTAGCCCGTCGTGAGTCAAGGGATGTATCTATCATAGACGATGACCAGCTTCTCTTACTTTTTACGAAATTTATTCAACGCTACCGTTGCATGATTATCCTGGACAATTTTGAGTCTGTTTTGCAAAATGGTGGCCGTGCTGGCTTCTATCAACAAGGATATGATGGCTATGGAAAATTATTGCAACGTATCGGTGCCACCAGACATCAGAGTTGTTTGATGCTCACGAGCCGTGAAAAACCGAAAGAGTTTTATTCGCCTGGAGGGAAAAAACCTGCCTGTACGCACCAAAAGTCTGGTTGGCATCTCCTGGCAAGAGGGAAAAGCTATTCTGGAAAGTGAAGGGATAGTGGGCTTACCTGAAGCCTGGAAGACATTGATTGAAATCTATTCCGGGAATCCGCTTGTGCTAAAGTTGGTTACCGAGCCTATCCGAGAATTATTTCAAGGTGACATACAGGCATTTCTGAACGCGAACGAACCCTTCTTTGGCGATATTCATGATTTTCTCAAACAACAATTCCAACGCCTATCTACTTCTGAATGGGCGGTGATCTACTGGCTTGCCATTGGACGTGAAGCCATATCTTTAGGTGATCTTTCTCAAGATGTTATTCGCCCTATCTTGAATAAGGAACTCTTGGAAGCGCTGGATTCTTTAAAGCGACGCTCTATGATTGAGACACGCAGTGGTGGCCGTTTTACTCTACAACCTGTAATTATGGAATATGTGACGGAGAAATTCGTCGAGGATATCTGTTTAGAAATTAAGTCTGAGCAACCTGGATTGCTTATGAGTCATGCTCTGATGAAGGCTCAGGGGAAAGAGTACATCAGAGGAACGCAGATTTTCCTTATCCTGACACCCATCCTGCAATGGTTAAAGAAGGTAATGGAGAAAGAAGAAATTGAACAAAGGTTTCAGCACTTGCTTGATTTCGCTCGCAAAGAGCGTTCTCAGATTCCAGACTATATCGCTGGCAATGTCATAAATTTGCTCATACTTTTGGAGTCTCCTCTTACTCAATACGATTTCACTTCTCTCTGGATACGTCAGGCCTATTTGCAGGATGTCTCTCTTGTCGATGTGAACTTTACCAATGCCGATATTGACCGCTCCGTTTTTACTGATGCCTTTGGCAGTATCTTTTCTGTGGCTGTTAATACAACAGGGGAATATCTGGCGGCAGGTACTTCAAATGGAGAAGTGCGACTCTGGCAGCTTAGTACGAGAACTCTTTTTAATATCTTTCAAGGTCATACTGACTGGGTTCGCTCTGTCGCATTTAGCCCCGACTCTTCTCTTCTTATCAGTGGCAGCTATGATGATACAGTCCGTCTTTGGGATGTTGCAACCAGACAGTGCCTCCATGTTTTTCATGCGGCTGGCAGCCGTATTTTTTCCGTCGCATTTAGCCCTGACGGTAAAACTATTGTTGCAGGTTGCGAAGATCATACTTTGAGACTTTGGTCAATTGAAGATAGAAGCAACGTTCGCTCTTTGCACGGTCACACAAATAGAGTCTGGTCGGTTACTTTTAGTCCAGATGGGAAAAATATTATTAGTGGTAGTGAGGATCAGACTGTTCATATTTGGGATGTGGCTACAGGCGAAATTGTTAAAACATTGTATGAACATGAGGGTACTATCTGGTCTGTTGCTATCAGTGCCAGTGGCAGATGGTTGGCAACTGGTTGTGAAGATAGAAAACTTCGTCTTTGGGAAATGCAATCAGGAACCTGTCTGCAAACTCTTTCAGGACATGCGAACTCTATTCAATCTGTGGCATTCAGCCATGATGAAAAAACGCTTGCTAGTGGCAGTGAGGATCAGACAATCTGTTTGTGGAATATTCAAAATATCCATACTATTCAGGAAGGCCAACGCCAGTATACGCTAACGGGACATAGCAATTGGGTCTACTCGGTTGCTTTTGCATCTGATGATAAGATGCTTGTGAGCGGCAGTGAAGACCGCACTATACGTTTTTGGGAGGTATCGACTGGCTATCGTCTGGGTACCATTCAGGGACATACTAATGGTATCTATTCTGTGGCATTTAGCCCGGATGGGAAGACTCTGGCAAGCGGTGGCGAAGACAAAGCTCTGCGTATCTGGGATGTGCATTCAGGTACTCTTTTACAAACTTTAAGAGGTCATCGCAACTCGATACGCTCTGTGGCATTTAGCCCGGATGGAACATTGCTTGCGAGTGGCAGTGAAGATCAGACAGTGCGTCTTTGGAAAGTAACATCGGGCCAGACAGTGCAAATTCTCCAGGGACATAAAGACTGGGTCTATTCTGTGGCATTTAGCCCGGATGGGAAGATATTGGCCAGTGGTGGCAAAGATGAACAGGTGTTGCTTTGGGATATAGAGCAGGGGAGATATTCCGGTCTTCCATTAACACATGCTGATTGGGTGAGAACAGTGGCATTTAGCCCGGATGGGAAGATATTAGCCAGCGGTAGCGAAGATCAAACTATATGTCTCTGGGATCTAAATACAATGCAATGTTCCCAGAAGCTTCAGAGCCATAACGGAAGAGTCTATTCTGTTGCTTTTAGTAATGATGGTAGATATCTGGCTGATGGCGGAGAAGCATTAATCGTTCGCTTGTGGAATGTGCAGGAAAACCAGAAACCACAAGCTCTAGCTGGACATGATGGCCGCATCTGCTCTGTGGCATTTAGCCCGGATACAACGCTTCTTGCTAGCGGCAGCGAAGATCAGACGATACGGCTCTGGGACGTTGCTACTGGCCTGTGTTATCATACCTTGCAAGGACATCATCTCTGGGTCTACTCGGTAGCATTTAGCCCGGATGGAAAAATTATTGCCAGTGGTAGCGGTGATAGAACGATTCGTTTTTGGGATGTGCAAAGCGGCAGGTTTTTGCACGAACTATTTAGCAATCGTCCATATGAACGCTTGAATATTACCGGTGTGAGAGGATTGAGAACAACGCAAAAAGCTATTCTTTTCTCTTTGGGCGCTTTTGAGACATAAGATTAAGATAGCGTCTTGCTCGTTTTGCCCTGAATGTGTATGTCGAGTTCCAGGTCTGGTTTCTCTCTTTCTGGAACTCGGCAGAAATATACGTGCTGACGATTATTGAGCCGAGGCAGTTACTAATTCCAGTTGTTTACTTGTGCTTTCAGCAATTGCAGGTTGGGTAGGTGGCGTTGAAGCATTGGTCGCGTATTTTTTTCGCAGTTCTGGAAATACCTCTTGCGCTATCTGTTCAAATCTTTCTTTGTCATTCCCAGTAGGCGAGTGATAAAATTCATCAGCCGGATAGTAGAAAATAAAATCGGTTATACCTATTTCTTGATATGCGCCCACGAAATCACGAAAGGCTCTTTCAGACTCGAATGGTTTATCCTTCGTAAAGCCAACAAGGAAAGCTTTTCTCATCTGTTGGAAATCACGCCCTCTTTTTTCACAATAAGTCTTGAGATTCTCTATTCGCTTGCGTGTAATTTTATATGATTTCTTGCGAGATAAGTCCCTTCCACCATAAGAAATCCAGGTATCAGCATATGCTGCTGCCAGTTGAAGCGATTCATCTATATGTGCCGCCAGTGTAATTGGAATATGATCCTGGCATGGCTGAAGCCCATTGATCGCGTTTTTAATCTCATAATAAATTTCTTTATAATTAACTTCACTCTCGTTTTTGCTCGTGGAAATCTGACTATTGCCAAGAAGTTGGTTGACGATCTCAATGACCTCGCGAAATCGTTGTACGCGTTCCTCTGGACTTGAAAGAGAGGGAAGACCCCTCATTATATAATCTAACTTCTGCCCACCTGCACCTATGCCCAACTCCAGGCGACCTTCTGAAATATGATTAATGGTAAGTGCTTGTTTGACTAGCATATATGGATTACGGAACGTGGCCGAAGAAACCAGGACTCCTATACGGGCCTGCTTTGTCTGTGTGGCTAATGCTGCCAGTAATGTCCAGCCGTCGAACCAGGGTTGTGTATGATACTCAGGATATGGATTTGCGAAATGATCAATGTTCCATATGCTGTCGAATCCCAGTTTCTCCAGTTGTTGCCATCGCTCGGTTAACTCAGACCACTTTACATTTGGTAGTGTTACCGCTCCAAAACGAATTTCTTGTTCCATAAACTACATTACCTTAAACTTTATTTATGTCACGGGAATATCCATACATTTTTATACATATGAAAGCGTGACATAAATTTTTCAAACGGAAATATGAGGAAAAGATACAGAAATGCCATAGTTTGTAAGAATTGACTACTTACTTTAGTATAACATTGCATTGCTATTTTAAAGTTTTCTATCATATACGTCAACCGTCATAGGGCATTGGAACTGGCTCTACAAGCCGCTCGAAAATTGAGATGCAATTGGCATAACAAATGACATCTGAATGGCTAGCAACTTGCATTGTTAGGTTTCCTAAATAGAAGACGCAGAAAATCGAGGAGAAAAGAAAAGAGGAGAGATGGTTATCTTTTGTCTATGGTGCGGCTAAAAATGTTATCTTTATTCAGCAGCGCTTGCTTCGTATTCGAGCAATGAAGCTTTGAAATGTGTAGGGGATAGAAAAAGTATAAAATGAGGGACAATTTCTTGATAAGTAACTGCCCCTCTAATTTGTTAGCAGATACCATCCGTCCCAGCCGGAAGCCCCGCACAGATATCGCTCTTCGTCAGAAATTTATCGGCAAGCACCGTCGCGGCGATGTTGGTACGATCAATGCTGATGGGCGTATCCAGAATTGAGGGAATAGAGCTACCATCATAAGTCGTGGTAATCTCTCCCCGCGTGAGCGGATCGGTTGTTGTTCCTGTATAGATTGCTTTGACCAGGTCTCCCGTCGATTGCGCCTCTTTTGCAATTGGCTTGTAGACAGTCATACTCTGCTGGCCCAGAAGAATATTGCGCACACCATCAGCCGTTGCATCTTGACCGGTTACTAGCACTTTCCCATTCAGATTCGCCGTTTTCAACGCTGTGATTACGCTGCCCGCCATGCCATCATTTGCCACATAGGCGATCTGTACATTGTTTTGCTGATCAGAGAGCATCGCTTCCATCTCCGCCTGGGCATTATTTGGACTCCAATCGGGGGTGAAGGTCTCATTAGTGTTGTTGAGTACCTTATTTGCTAAGAGCGGATCAAGCGCCGAATGTGCACCAACGCTGAAGAGAAGCGCATTGTTATCAGTCTGTGAGCCGCTAATCATTACCATATTCACCTCGCCGTTTTTTGCATAGTCCTGATAATGTGCGGCAATATAGTCCCCTTGTAATGCTCCGACTTTCATGTTATCGAAGGAGACATAGTAGCTAACTTCTTTGGATTGAATCAGGCGGTCATAGGCAATCACCGGCACATTCTGCGCTTTGGCTTTCTCTACGATCTTTGCCCCTGTGACACTATCATGTGGTGCGACAATCAGGATGCAGTCTCCATTTGCCAGGTCCGTTTCAGCCTGGGTGATCTGGGTATTCTCGTTGTCCTGCGCATTGCTATAGTCGATCTGTACCCCAGGAATAGCCGCTTTGATGGCCTGAATGAGTAGCGGATGGTCGTTGGTCTCCCAACGCGCTGAGGATTTAGTTTCTGGCAGCAGTATCCCAACTTTGTTACATCCTTTTCCCCCATTGACGGCGTAGGGTCCTTTTCCTGGAGATGCGTTGTTCCCACTATCACACGCAGCTAGCAGGATACTAAAAAGGATGCAGGTACTGAAGAGTGCGTAGTGCAGCTTCTGTTGTCGATGAAGTAAATGCATTGCTATCTATCTTTCTATTTGTTCTATTCACCAACAAGCTGGCGCAATTGTGTGATAACATCTTCTAATTGGGTCGCTGCATCCGAGGCCGAGGTGGCACCGACGAGGAGCTGATCTGTGACCTGCGTAGTGATGCGTATTGCGGTTGCCAGTCGCTTGCTGCTCTGTTCCTGGTGAGAGGCAGCCTTCTCAAGATAGTTCGCGGCTGATATCACTTCATTCAAGCGTTGACCCATCATCCGCGTATCCATCTTATCTCGGTTTTGTAAAAGTTCTCTCCCTGTTTCATCCAGCTTACGTGCGGCAAAATTGCTAGCCTCTGCATAATATTGTACCGACTTCAGCCCGGTCTGCGCAGAATCGACGATCCATTTCTGCTCTGTTGCCGTTGATCTCTCTCGATTGGCCAGTGTTTTCAGCATCTCACTACTTTTAATAAGCGAGGATACTGAGCGTAGAACTGGACGCGTAATACTACGACCAACGAATAGACCGACAATAGCAGCGAGCACGGTGACAATAGCTGCAATCAGAAAAAGATAGAAGTCCTGTTGTGTGGCCGCTTGCGTCGTTGTATTTACCGGCCTGAGCACAATATAGGTCCACGGTAGTACCTGACAATGTGCCTGGTACGCCTGATAGGGTTGGCCCGTAAGCGCTGGCGTAAATTGAAAGAGTGCGGAGGATAACTGTGTGTTTTGCTGCTTTGCCAGATCTGGATCTGCTAATGTTGTGACAGCATCATGGCTATTGCCATAAAGATTCTCATCTCGAATATTTTGTTGTAACTGGGGAGAGAGTGGTTCAATGGCTTTAAAAAGTTGCTGTGGTAGAGTTGTTAAGCTAGCATCGGTGTTGGTATACGCAATACGTACGCCATTTCCATCCACTATCATGGCAAAGCTACCCGACGCTGCATTTGTTTCATTATTCACTTCTGTCCAGATTGAAGTAAGCTTCAATGTTGAGCGCCCAATCCCTAAAAACTTGCCTTGCGGAGAGGAAATTGGCGAATAGATATCCACAAAGGCGCTGTTAGTATTTGCATCAAAAGAGACATTTGAAATAATTGGTTTGGCGGTGTTTTGCACCTGGGAAAGAATCTCTGGCGCGATCAGAAATTTTCCTCGCGGTGTGGGATCTACAGGATAAGAGATGAGGGTTTTTCCCTGGGGATTAAATAACGTCCAGATACTATAATTGCTGTCAAGGTGATAGCCTAGTTTTAATTCATCAAGTGCTTGCTGCTTGTATGTATTGTTGCCCTGGAGGAATTTTGAATGGCAAAGAAGTTCCTTACTGTCTCCAAATCTTGTAGACGAGAGATAAAATATGCATCGATGGTCTCCTGATGCGATTGTGCATCATTACCCATCTCGACTCCAGCTTGAGAGAGAAGTGTTGGGCGGAGAATTAACTCGCTACTGATGACAGTGATGAGCAAAGGAATCACAACTGCCAGTACGAGTAGCAGGGAGACACGGATGGTTAACGATATTTTTCCTCTACGAAAGGATGATTTGGGTAGGGCTACGGACATGACGGTGGTTCCTCCTCTTGGTATGCCTATTGCTGAATAAGACCAGCGAACTCTAAGTCGTGGAGCAGAACCTGAGTTTCCTCTGGGCTCCGGACCAGCAGACGTGCAAGCTCGCTTACGTTTCTTTGCCCATTGATCAACAATAGAAGACGCCGATGGGTGCGGGGAATTTGCATAGTTTCTGGATGTTGTAATGCAGCCTCACCTGAGGGTAAGCGGACAGGAAGGATAGCTGGTGACAACGCCTGTTTATAGATATTCCCTGATTGGGTATTTGATTGTAGTGGACTGGTCGTCTGCTGCGTAGGCGCTTTCCCTCGGCCAGGTGGCAATGGCGTGAATCCTTGCTGAGGAGTGACCTGTGTTCCGTTCACAAAAGAAAAACGGCACGCTTGCCAGCTATTGAGAACATTAAAAGCTGCCATACCGCTATATTGCCCTAGCCGTGCCTCGACTACTCTGCCACTGGCAAAGACAATGATTCCTTCTTCTAATGTTCTCCCCTCGCCTCTCTCAACGGTCAGGGTACCACTCTGGTATCCCAGGTGTATGATTTGAATGATAGCTGCCAGGCTATCAGTCATGGTTTCCCGTGGTGATTCCATATACCTCACCTCAGCCAATAACACCTTTGTTTGCTACTAGAAGAAACTACAAAATATGCCAGTATACGCCATTGTCCCTGGTTCTGGTTTTAGAACATGCTTGAGGGAGACCTTTAGATTTGCTATAAATCTGTCTACTGTTGTCCAGACATGCTTCTGTATGTTTCTGATACGTAGTGCTGCGATACGCTAAATAAATCTCGCGCTTTTTTACCCTAAAAGTATGCAAATATACGTATAAAAACACCTATTATATCTGAAAGATGTTTTCTTTTCGCATGACCTTTTGAAAGATAATTCATACTATAGCGAATCTAGAAAACAACTTCAGTATAACATACCGCATATGGAAGAGCGAGTACAATCTCCATAGTACTTTCTGCTAGGTAACCATTTTTTATCTCAACCAGTCCATTGCGTTTGCTTAAACCAGAAAGATTCTTGCCACTATTGCAGTGCAGCGCTGAGGCCAAGCACCTCCTTCAGATGTTTCATCTCTAACCGGAATTGTTCTGCCATGTACTGCTTTTGTTCAATCGGCAGAAAACTATGGCGGACGCCGTTCAGCAAAATCTCATCCATAGTGTCGAGCGAGAAGCCAAATGGCCGATAAAGGATCTGAATATTGTCATTAAGGGTAGTATGAAACAGGGGTGGATCATCTGAATTTACCGAGAGGGGGACCCCGGCTGCATAGAGGTTCGGCAGAGGATGCTCTGCCATGCTTGTATAGACTCCCAGACAAATGTTGCTGTATGGACAAAGCTCTAGAGGAATCTGTTGCTCCGCCAGATAGCTAACCAGTTTTGCATCTTCAATCGAGCGTACCCCGTGCCCGATGCGTTCGGCACCCAGCGTATGCAATGCTCCCCACACACTTGCTGGACCAACTATCTCGCCTGCATGTGGTGTGCTATGTAACCCCTCTGAAAGCGCTTTTTCAAACCAGCGTGCAAACAGTTCAGGCGGATTGTTCAGCTCATTTCCGCCTAACCCCAGGGCAATGACTCCCTCATTTTGTGCTTGCAATGCCACAGCCAGGGTATAATCTGCCCGTTTCTCTCGCTCTGTCAGATCTGGAATATCGCGTACAATATCAAATACCCAGCGGATTTCAACGCCAAAATCAGCTTTTGCGCGGGCTCTGCCCTGAGTCAGACCACGAAAATAGATCTCAAACGGGACGCCCAATGCATATTCATGTGTCCCGGCAGAGAAAGTTACCTCCGCATAGCGTACATGTTGCCGGGCCATCTCTGCCCCAAACTCATAAACAATCAGCTCGTAGTCCTCAACCGTCTTCAGGCTGCGAGAGATCGCTCCGAAAATCTCAACGAAGTGAGGAAAGTCCCGATAGCTAAACCATGCTCTTGCCTCCTCTAGCGTCGTCACCGGCAGCGCAACCTTATTGCGTTTTGCCAGCGTCAACAGCGTTTCCGGGCGAATTGCCCCTTCCAGATGGACATGCAGCTCTGCCTTCGGAACCTCCTGCAAATACTGCTCAATACGTTGCGCCTGTTCCATAGCATCCTCTCGCTCTCTCTGTTTTATAGATAATTATACCTCAGCTATGACTGTTTCGCCTCGATAATCCCTAGCTCGTAGAGACACCAGAGAAAAGGATCGAGGCAGCGAACAGGCTCAATAAAAGGATACTCTCCATGAATGTCAGTAGAACTTTCCGGTCTTGCACCATAGAGTAGTAAGGAGTAAAATATCCACTATGCAAAATTTGAGATGTGCCTGTTATTAAAAAAGGTGGGAGTTTATGTCAACAAAGAAAAAAAGTCCGCAACTGGTGGCCTCGCAGGATGAGCAGGGGCAGGCACAGCACATATTGGAACACTATCACCAGATCGCAGCTGCTTTGCATGCAAGCAAAGAGCGATCACAGGTGGAGACAGCTCTAACAGAGATCAATAACCTACCCGAAGGGGCTCAGCTGGTTTTGCTCAAAGAACTGGCAAAAGAAACTCATACGGATGCAGCTGATGTTTTGACTGCCCTCTATGAATTGAGCCCTCTGAAAAATGTGCATAAAGAAGCTCACCGCTCGTTAATCCGTCTGAGTGGCGCAAAGGTGTATCCAATCTGGCAACCTCCTGTTGACAAAACTCTTACTATCGATCTTACGCAGCCTGAGTCCGTCGCTCTCTCCCATTTCTGGAAAGGCACAGTAACCGAATCCCTTAATGTGGGTGAGGCGCAGTTGCTTCTCTGTTGGGAAGTAGCAGGGAATGACAAAAATGTGCGCATTTTTGGTTTCCTGCTAGACTTCTACTCCTTAGGAGTCAGGGATTTCTTTACGCGGATTGAGAGTAAACGCAGCTTTGAAAAATTTGCGGCTCAATTGGCCTTTGAGAGTGAGCTTACTTTCAAGGATTGTTCCGCCGCCGAGGGCCGTCTCCTGGTACAGAGAGCTCTTGATATTAACACGCGAAAAGGTACGAGGCCACATAGAGATTTTCGTACTCACCGTGAACTCATCGATCAATGGGTACTCAATCCTTCTTCTGAAGAAGACGGCGACAATGGTCAAAGTGCAGTGGTGAATCAGAGTCTTGAAAAAGACTTTGGTCTACCTGAGGAAAAGCCTGTCGATATCGTTATTGCTTTTATTGAAAGCTGCTTTAACGGGAAACACGATATTGCCTATGATCTCCTTGCTCAGGAGAGCCGCTTGCGCGAAGGTCTTGCAAAAGAGCAATGGATTGAGAAGCGTAAGGATTGGCTCTACCAGTCTGACCCTCAAAATTTGCGCCCAGGTTTTGTCTCTGAACGCAAAGCATCGAAACCGAAGCTCTGGCTGCCCAGCTTAGCCAGTAAACATCGCTCCGCTTCCCAGAAAGAGGTTGAGGTTGCATGGTCCGTGGAATTGTATGAGACGCCGCTCAACCATGCCCTGCCAGAGTTACCTGAACCGACAACAGTTTATGAAGAGACACAGCGGCGTTGGTATTGGTCAAGCTTTGTCCTCGTTCAAGAGCATGGTCAGTTATGCATTCAGGATATAACCGACGAAGGAGAGAACGCACAAAACCTTACAAAGAAAGAACTGGAAAAAAGGATTGAAGAGCTAGTCAGGTATGCAGAATTGAGCATGGAAGCCTCTAAGGAGCTTGAACAAGATGAACAGCAGGGAAATAGCAGGACTCTATTAGATGAGGTTATTACACATATTGTACATGCTAATTATTACATGGATATTCTGCTCAAAAAAGCTCCTTTTGATCGTGAGATGTATGAAAAAGCCGCAAGCTTCGCAGGTACTGTCCGTGATTTCGAGCGTTGCCTGGTATATCTGCTTGCCCTGGTTCAACGCTTCCCTGAACAGCGTGCTTTGTTTCTCCGTCGTATAGGAGAAGTACAAGTTACACAAAGCACTGTCTATGAGCATGGGTTAGACGAGGAACGCGCTGAACGCTATAGACATCTCGCCGAGCAATCGCTAAAAGATTCGCTCAATATGCAGGATAGTTTTGGTGCACGTATGTCATTCGTCGATCTGCTTCTGGAGGAGGAGGAAATAAAAGAGGAAAATAACCGCCTCGATGAGGTGGAAGATCATCTTCTTCAAGCTCAGAAGCTAGCCACTGAGCCAGATGAAATTACTCATGTTGAGTTCCATCTTGGCCAGATCGCTGCCCATCGAGAACAATTTCAAGCGTCATTGCATCATTACCAGCGTGTAGTTGATCTCCAACCAGACTCTGCTGAGAGTTGGTATGATCTTGCAGAGGCCCAGGCAAAACTGGAAAATCTTGAGGAGGCCGAGGCCGATTATAAACGTGCAATCGACCTGGACCCTGAGGAGGAAACGTACTACCTCTCGCTCTGTGATCTCTATGTCAGACATGGCCAGGCAGAGAAGGCTATGGCTTTGCTGGAGGATAGCCTGAAGGCAAATCCTGATTCTGCTGTTTTATATGCAACGATGGCCTCTCTCTATCTGCTAAAAGAGGATTCCCTGAAGGCAGAAACCTTTTTGCGTAAAGCAGAACACCTTGAGCCAGATTCTGAACTTGTGCAGCAGCTTCGTTTTGTCCTTCAACAGTACAAAGCGAAAACGGTGCCCGGTGGTAGCATTGCAAGCAAATCTGGCAATCGCCCGAAAAAAAGAAGGTAAACCTTCTATGAGGTCGCTTTCTGGGCATCAAGATAAAATGCTTTCGTGCCGTTTGCAACAGATATTGCTCCAGACTCTATCTGCTGAGATATCGTAAATCTGCTGGCAACATAAAACTATAGCCTTCAATCACTTTAATGGTTTTGTAAGATAGAGAGAGTGGTGATAAGTTGTGTGGTAAAAGCCGTTTTTTTCTGTTGAGTGTTTTGCTTGTGATCGCTGTGTTCTGGTTTACTTTTGAGAGAATTGATTCTTCAAACTCTCTCAATCAACTATCGATAGTGAAGGCGGTGAGGGTTCGTTCAGGAGCAGCACCAGATACTGCTTTTGTGCTCCGTTCTGGTAGTGGCCTTTTGTTGGATGGAAAACCTTTTCGCTTTTCAGGTGCAAATATTTATTGGCTGGGATTACAAGAAACGGCACAAGGTATGAGCTATCCTACCTCTTTTAATGTCGATGATGCCCTGGCAACAGCCTCTTTTATGGGAGCCACTGTCGTAAGATCTCATACATTAGGCATTTCTGTTGGCTGCTCTCTCTGTTTAGAACCTGCCCTGAATGTATTTAATGCACAGGCATGGCGATCTATCGACTATGCAATTGCCTCTGCCCATGCACATCATATAAGATTGATAATTCCTTTTACTGATAACTGGCGCTATTATCATGGGGGAAAGCATACGTTTGTTGAGTGGCGTGGTCTCTCTAATGAGCTGGACTTTTACTCTCAACCTCAGATTATTCAGGATTTTGAACACTATATCAACACATTGCTTAATCATGTAAATAGCTATACTGGCCTCGCTTATAAAGATGATCCTACAATTCTTGCCTGGGAAACAGGCAATGAACTCTCTGCTCCCTCTTCCTGGGTACAGCAGATTGCGACCTACATTAAAAATAGAGATTCACACCATCTCGTCATGGATGGCAATTATGAGGACGCCGATCAGGTTACCAATTTTTCCTCGGATCTCTCTATCCCTTCTGTTGATATTTTTACTGGCCACTACTATCCCCCCTCGCATTCCGCCTTGCTACAGGCCTCTGAACAAGCTCATATAGCACAAAAAGTATTTATTGTTGGTGAATATGATTGGAACACGAGCACAGGAGATACTCTTTCTGACTTTCTTTCTACTATCGAAAAAAGTACTATCGCTGGTGATATGTACTGGTCGCTCTTTCCTCATGATAATCAACATGGTTTTGTCTATCAAAGTGAGCATTTTACCCTGCATTTTCCTGGCTATACTCCAGACGTTCGTGAGCGTATTCGCCAGATTCAATCTCATGCATATGCAATGCAAAATGTAACGCTCCCGACTACGCTTGCTCCAGGTACCCCTTTCATAACTTCCATCTCTGGAAATACCCTTCTCTGGCGAGGAGCTTATGGGGCTGATACCTATACTATTGAGCGCTCGACGCAGGGCGAAAAAGGACCCTGGCTAGTTGTCTGTGACCGTTGCGTAACGGATTTCACTTTTTTCTGGCAGGACCGACAGCTTTCTGGTCAGGTGGCCTATCGTATGAGAGGATATTCGGAATCAGGTGTTCCGGGACCATATTCTCCTCTCTACTGGTCTACTTATCCTTAATGCTCTCTTTGATGATTATGACGATCTGTCGTTCTCAGATGAAGTATAAGGCTGTAACTGAGGCGGTTTGAGGCGTAGAGGCTTCTTCTTGCTTGGGTAGCCAGACCTGCTGACGACAATTGGACCACATATGAGTTTTTGTGTGGACCAGGTGAATGGCGGGAGTAACTAGTGTTTCAACAAGCCATATCGCTTCTACTGTTTCTGAAGACGAGAGAGGTAAGACTTCGAGGGACCGGGGCTCTTGCTTTTGACTGGCTATCTGTGCAGGTATAGCGGTGATTTCTACTGCGCTAATAATTTTATAAACGGTAGGTAGCATAAAGGCCGCTTCCAGGAAAATTGCCGATACCCAACCCAGACTTAAACCAGGCAAGCCAGCTAGACGCGCTCCTACTACCGCCGCTCCCAGCTCTACCAGTCCTCCTGGGAGCATGGCAATCATCGCTTTCATTATTCTATCCTGAATACGACAGAGGGAGATGTAATGATTTTTGATGGTGAGGGGAAAGGCTGCCAGAAGTAAAATACGTAAGCACCAACTTGCCTGTGAGGCGTATGTGCCACCAAAGAGCGCGAGAACTTGTGTTGCGCCAATTTGCAGAATGAAGTTAGCGGCTATGGCTATGGCTAGAGATACTCCAATGGTTAATCTGGCTTTACGTGCGAGCGTTGTTTGCTGTGCGGCATTCGTTGCATGGAGCACCGTTGTTAGAGCGCCAGGAACTATAAAGATAAAGCTTGCAATCATCCAGGCTACATAAAACCAGGCGTTGATACGCGCAGACAACAGAACGGTAACAATCACGGGTAATAGTTGCGTTGGGGCTTGCAAGGTGAGATTCAGCATATGATGTTGAACTGCTGCAAGCCCCAGTCTGCGCAAGAGCCTCCATTGCGGCCAATAACTTTTGCGCTTCCCGTTTTTTTTCAGCAGAATAGACAGCGCGACCAATCCTAGAGAGATACCGCTACTGAGCATCCAGGTAGCATAAATTTTCATACCTTCCTGATTCGAGGGCCAGAAACTTACCACCAGGAGGGCTGCTAGTTTGAGGAAAGCAAAAAACGCGTTACGCCAGAACTGAAGTCCGCCCCTGAGCAGGCCTATCAAGGCTTGATCGAGGACGAGCGTCATTGCCGAAAGGCCAACACCGCTACTGAACGTCATTATGTCGATCAGACTTGCCCCTAGTGGTCTAAATCCAGGAGTGGTATGTGAGGTGATAACTGCAAAGATACTGCCCACTATGCTACCCACTATACCGACTACTAGCAGCGCCGTATTCATCAAAGCCCCTGATTTTTCGGGCTGGCGTGGTAGCTCTGTAATCAATAATGTGCCGAAGCCAAGTGCGCTTCCATTGCCCAGTAACATTACCGCTGAGACCGCTGCTGAGGCTATACCAATCGCCTCTGGTGGAAACCAGCGGGCCGCCAACCACCAGTAGACAAAGCCAAGACCAGATGTAATCAACGTTGCGCCAACGAGTGAGCTAGAATTTAATAAAATAATACTATTTGCTTGTAACCAGCGTAGAACAAACTTCACCAATTCTCTGTCCCTTTTTCTTGCAGTATCCTCAAAATGGACCGAAGAAAGTAAAAATGAGCGCTCACAGCCTACCAACTACTCCACTGCAAAAATGAGCACTGGGAAGCCGAAAAAGTCTGATGGTTTTTTACTCAAGAGGAGATCTGCGTTGCATCGTCTTTGGAAATCTGGATTTGTATATTTTCTGCATTGTAGGTAGTTGCCGGCAGAGAAGCGGATTGCAGGCCGCCTCTGAAATATCCTGCTGTAGTCATAATCAGGCCAAGCAGAATAGCTCCAGCGCGTAGAAAACCATGCGGGTCTTGCTGGATGAGGGCCTCAGAGATATTTTTAAGTACTCCCAGGGGTAAAACAGCAAGCGTATATCGACGCTCTGAGGAGAGACCGTCCCTGCTCCCGACGCACTTACTGATAAGGGCTTTGGAAAGACCTTCAGCATAGCATCTGGAGAGGAAATAGTCTAAACGAGCCCGTTTTGCTGGAATGTGGTGGTAGATGAATGCACGTGGTTCATAAAGAAAGACCTTTTCTGGCCAGCGGTGTGCGGCCCTGATACTTAGCTCTGTCTCTTCACCACCCATGCAATTAGGACCGACCCTACCAATTCCTTCTCGAAAGCCGCCAATTGTCAGGAAGACTTCCCGCTTGATACAGGTGCAACCGCCATAGGGATTGCGCACAACAATGGGATTGGCGGACCGGGCATGGTAGGTGCAACCGATGACCCAGTAAAATTCTGAAGGAAACCATGCAGGTGCTTTCCCTTGCCAGCGTGGGAGCACTGTTCCTCCGACACCAAGTATATGGGGTTCTTTGCAGTCGTTCACCAGGTGTTCTAGCCAGTCTGGCGCTGCTTCCGCGTCATCATCAAGAAAAATGATGTACTCTCCATGAGCCAGCGCTATGCCTGTATTGCGTGCGCCCGACAGGCCTGGGGCGGCTTCATTTTCAGCGACAATAACGTTTTGAAAGCTCTTTCTTGCTCTCCCAAAAAGATCAGCGTTGTGGTCAATGATAAGAATAATCTCACCTGGTTGTTGTGTTTGCCGATGTAACGACTCTACTGCTGCCACAAGATCCTGCCAGCGTTCTACTGTATAAGCACATATAATTACTGATGTATTACATGTTATTGTCACGAGCTTCGCTCCTATCTTGCAAATGTTGACTGACAAATGCCGAACTCCGGCGTACAGTGCTCCACAGTGGTGTGCGTATATGCAGATAGAGGGCCTGAAGCCTGGAGATGCTCTTTCCGTGAAGCAAGTGATCAAAATCTTCAACTGTGGTGCCTGGTTTCACCATGAGACGCGGCAGTGCAAAAAGATCAGCTTTTAACGTTGCCATCTTGTGTCTGACTGCACAGGACGAGGTGTAGCCGGCTTCTTGTACGAGATGTTGGATGGGAAGGGTGTAATAGCCAAATGGATAGGCAAAGCTTTCTACCTGTTCACCGAGAAGCTGTTCGAGAGTATCTTTGCAAACGGTGATCTCATGGCGTGCCTGCTTGAGTGCAAGCGTATCCAGTTGCGGATGAGAGTGGGTATGACCCCCGCACTCTATACCGTATGCTCGTATCTGTCTGAGCTCATTTTTTGAAAGCATTGGGCGCATACTCTCACCTTCGTGTTGTAACCAGCGGCTTGTTCCCTCGATAAAGCTGGTTGCTACATAGAGAGTAGCTGTAAATTGATGCCGCTGAAGAATAGGGAAAGCAGCGCTAAAAAAGTCCGCAAAGCCGTCATCAAAGGTTAAGAGAACCGGGCGCTCAGGAAGTTTTTGCTCAGGACTATTCATAATATGCATCAGGTGACTTACTGTAATAGGTGTATAATCGGCAATTGATAAGTAGTGTATTTGCGCGGCAAACGAGTCTGGTGATACGGTAAATGGGTGAAATTTCACATTCTGCGTCAGTGAAATGCTGTGATACATAAGAATGGGAATCTTCGTTGTGACTTCTACTAAAGGCATATATGCTGTGTCCTTTATAAAAAAGAGATCAGGAAAAAAGTAGTGTTGCTATTGTTCAAAAAGAGCCTGTCTCTATTTTTGAGATAGTGTGTTCAGGTCGGCAGTTTTGTAATGGATGTCTAAATCGATATTCTTCTTTCGATAAGAGTGCAGCCTTTCCAGACAGTAGCCCTGTAGTGTACTGGCGAGGCCAGCCACAATAGCCCCCGAACGGCTCAGGCCTGATAGATCGTGTTGAAAAACAGCTTCATTGAGTCCTTGAATAAATCCTTGTGGGAGGGTATACAGGGTATACAGACGTTCAGAAGATAAGCCGTCTCGCTTTCCAACGACTTGAGCCAGGCGAGCTTTGGAGCGTCCTTCAAAGTGGCAGCGGGAGATAAAGTAGCTCCAGCACGCCCGGCTGACTGGAACGCGGTGAGAGACTTTCGCGTCTGGTAGATAGAGGAGTTTGTGTTCAGGCCAACGTTGATGAATACGAATGCCAAACTCGGTATCTCCGCAGCCGCGTGGTTCGCCGCCGACATGACCAAATTGATGCCAGAAGCCACCGATGGAGTCCCAAACCTCTCGGCGAATAGCCATATTGCAACCAATAAGATTGCGTACATTTGCGGACTTTGTGGGCATGCCCCGATAACTACATCCCAGAACCCAGTTAAATTCCTCTGGAAACCAGATAGGGCGGTGATCCAGCCATAATGGTTCAATATATCCCCCAACCCCCAGGACTTGAAGGTCAGCAAAACCGGGGAGCAATTGCTCTAACCAATTGGGAGCAGCCACTGCATCATCATCGAGAAATGCAAGGACGGCTCCAGTTGTAGCAGCGACCCCCGCATTTCTTGAACCGTTAGCCCCTGCTGGACCATGATTCTCCACGACTATGATATTGGTAAAGTATGTGCGTGCTTGTTGTAGCAACTTTTCATTATGGTCAATAACCAGCACAATTTCTTGGGCTGAGATTGTCTGTTGTTGAACTGAGGCAATCGCCTCGACCAGATCATCCCAGCGATTTTCTGTATAGGCACATATTACAACTGAAATTTCGATTGCTGCATTTTGCATTGAAAAAACTCCTGATAAAGATGGTTTTAAAATTTCTTCTTGTTGCTACTGACTGTAGTTTTTAAGGTAGCATGTACTTCTCGATAGACATTTCGCGCCTGTTGTAGCCGATACAAACGTAGCTCTACATATGTGTTTTCTGGTGTTTTTAACTGCAAAGGCATTTGCAACTGCCAGACCTGATGAGGCGAGAGCGCAATGGCGGGCCAGGTTCTCGTAATGGTGCCATTCACCGATAGTGTTAGTTGATAGTGAGAAGTTGCTCCTTCTTCATTTTGCAGGCCCATCTGAATGAGCCATTGTTTATCGCTCTCTTGTGAAGGGAGCATCCAGAGCTGTGTGTAGAGAGCGTGTGGCTGTTGAGCGATCCCGTTTTTCGTGTAGGCAAGAGATGTCGCTGAAAGAAGCAAGGTTCCAAGCAGAAGAAAAGCCTGAAAGAGTGTCAGACGAAATCGAAGAGCAGGAAAAAATTTCCTCGGTAGTGTGTGTCGTAGCAGCATGACGACCAGAGAGCCAGCGATAACAAAAGCAGCGAGAAAAATAGTCCAGCTAAGTGTTTGCAAGCCACCGGGGAGGAGATTAAGGAGAAAGCCGCTCAAAATCACGACAGCCAGACTTAAGCTCAGAGTGGATAGTAGTCGTTGATAGATGTCAAACGTTCTCTTCTGGAAGAAGATATTACTCAGTATATAGCCAGGGAGAACGAATACCATTGGCAGCGCGAGAAGAATTTTTATGCAAACTGGTAGTCCAGGAAGAAGTGCCGAACAGCCATTGCATACCGCAATGAAGATGGTCAACAGAAGATCAAGGTTTTTCAGGCGCATTGAGGACTCCTTCTGCATCATAGATCACGATACTTCCACTATCAAATACTTTATTGATCTGTGGTATAGCGGCAAACTTGTTCAAATCTTCTGCATCAAGCGGCTGCTTATGTTTATAGGCTCCTTGTTCGTCCTGCTCATAGTAGAATCCCAATAAAGGCAAAGCTTTGCTCAGGCGCATATCAACGACGAGGTAACGGGCTTGTGCTGCTTTGATAAGTGAGCTTTGCTCCAGCCCAAATTGTGCTGATAGGAAAATGGGGGCAATTTCAACTCGATCTGCAATACTGGTGATAATCTGTTGATTGCCATAGGTACCCATGAGAATCTGATTGATGCGGTCCGTCGCGATCCGCTTATTTGGACCAAGATAGTTTTTAGCCCAGGTTGCGGCCTGGATACCTTGAGTCTCAATAGAGCGAGCATCAGCCGTCACCATATATGATCCTGGCAAGAGAGCGAGTGATGGCCCGGCTCCCAGGACGATTCCGCCGATAATAATGATCGAGAGCGTTATGGTAAGTGAGGTGGTATGGATGCGACTGAAGCGGCGGACAGGCCAGAGCTGAGCAATAACAATGGAGACGATAGTCGAGATAGGAATAAAAAGAAAGGCGGCTGAGCGATCTACCAATTCGCTACCCGATGTGGTGAAGCGAAATACCTGTACCAGCGGATAACAGAAGATCAGTACGCCGAAGGTCCAGGCGAGGGCATTTGTGCGAAAGCGTTGCCAGAGGCAGAGCAGGCCGACAGGCAGCGCAGAGATGACGAGTAGCTGTGATACAACCGTCAGAATACGCTCCCAGAGTGCTGTCGGTTGACCAGTATAGCTCTGAAAAAGCTGTTTGGCACCACCTGTTCCGGTGATAATATGGCCCAACTCTTGGAAGGCGAGTAAAAGAAATGAAGAGATATAATTTATGACTGGATTGCCAGATTCAAGGAACATAGCACAAGAGAGTATTACACCCAAGAGGGCAACTCTTGCCAGATAGGAGCGGTAGAAGGGAAGGAGGCGGAGAAATGCATAGCTGCTTGCCCAGAGAACAAGTAAACCATCTAAAAAAAAATTCGTGACATGATGTGTGACAACGATAGTAGCTAATACAATGAGTGTTGTAACCAGCATACCGTAGAGATCATTATGGAGAAGCAGTTTGCGTATTTTGGTAGAGAGCGTGCCTGATCCTGTTATCTTTAGTTGATTTAAGCGTATCATGAGACCTTGATAGGGGGCCAGAGTGAGCAGGACAAACACAGTTAAGGGGAGTGCAAGTGATTCGTAGGCGTATTGAGCGTCGAAGAGCAGAAAGTGTGGATTGCCCATATAGAGCAAGGTGGCAAGACCTGCGATGCGCGGTGAACTAGTGAATTGTTCGTTAAGCAGATAGAGCGATAAAACCATGACCAGGCGTGCAAAACCTATCACGATAAGAGCTGCATAAAATGTATCAAGGCCGCTTAACGTGCTCAGTGCATTGGTCACAATTTCGAGGCCAGGATAATATGGGCTGACCGGGAGGAGGGCGTTACTGTTAAAGAGATGCCCTGTGTGGAGAATATCATTTGCTGTGCGCCAATGGAGAAACTCATCAAAGAAAGAAAAGTACAATGGGCTGGCCAGCACTTTTATACTGTAAAGATTAATACCCGTCATACATACAATCGTAATCCGTTCAAAGCGCGACGGTGTTGCTGAAAGCAATCTCACTAACGAAGGGGCAAAAATGAGCAGCAGGCCCAGTAAGAAAAATATTTCTAGTCCTGCCTTTCCCGCGCGCGCGATAGTAAAAGAGTAGCTAACGGAGAAGACACCGCCCGAACTGATCAGCGCAAGAGCTGGAAACCAGCCCCAGGAAACTAGCTGTTTTTCCCCAGACAGATTTCTTGAAGGGCCTTCCGGATCAGGATCTTTCACACGTTCGAGCAGAACACTTGTGATAAATTGTAGAGAGGCTGGAAGCTTTCTCTGGAGACGATCCAGTCCTGAGATATGTTGAGTTGGCATGGCTATTTGTACTGATGTATCCTGCCTCATGATTTCTTCGACCTGATGGGCATGGAGCGATGCTTCCAGACGGTCTGCCTGTTCTTCTGGCCTGTTTGCGGGGTCTACTGTACGAAGAAAAGAAGGGATAGAGGTTGCTCTCCCTCTCTCCATTTCTATCGGAATAAGCCTCTGCTTTTTCGTTTTCTTCATAGTGTTATCTCCCGATAGACTTTTTCTATCTGTGAAACAACCGTTGCGGCTTGAAAGGTTGCTACCCTTTGCCGGGCCATTTCTCCCATCTGTCTCCTTTGTGTAGGATTATCGAGCAGAGCTTGTATAGCAGCACGCAAAGCTTCCGGGTCGTTGGCTGGCGTAAGAATGCCTGTTTCGCCATCTGCGACGATATCAGTAAGGCCACCAATGCGTGAAGCAATGACAGGCTGTCCGGCGGCCATTGCCTCCATTGCAACTGTTGGGCAGGGATCAGGCCAGATAGAGGGAGCGAGGGCCAGCGTACAGCGCTGCCAGGCGGCCATGACCGCTTCGTGGGGCCAGCCCTGTAATGCATGGACTCTCGGAGGGAGCCGTCCCGCAAATTCTTTTCCTATACGACCAATGAGCACAAGCGGAATTGAGCTATTTAACTTGCTAAAAGCCTCGAGTAAGACACCTACCCCCTTATCTCGCTTGACATCGCCCACGAAAAGCAGAAAGTCCTTATCCGGTAGCTGCTCCAGATGGGGATCTTCATCATTGCGCAAGAGATGGACAGTATCTGGCACAAAGTTTGGGATAACGCGATAAGGCACACGTGATTTTGTCAACTGTGTCCCCTCAGCAACTGCCGCGCTCACCGGAATGAACATATCCACTATTCGCTGTTCTGCCATCCCACTCAGCATGTTCGCGATTGTGGTAGGTAGACCTTTGGCGGGACCATAAAAGTCCTGAGAGCAGCAGAGACATTTTTGGAAAGCAGGCCCACTGCAAATTTTATGCTGATAGGTGAGGCGCTTTTGGGCGCAGACCAGACTATAATCGTGCAGCGTGACAACAAGCTTCGCTTTGCTCCATTGTTTTAGAGGTGTAAAAGAATGCACCAGCCAGTTATGAGCATGGACAATAGTGGGACGCTCAGAGATGATAAGCTGGCGTATGGCATTGAGTGCCTCTGGATCAGGAAAAGGAGGGGCATATTGTCGCCCTTGCTCGCTAAAAAGCGCGGCCATGCGTTGCATTGTTCCGCGAATGCGATGAACGTGTACTCCCTGGTCTATCTCGAACGCAGCCAGCCCTTTATGCCAGAACGTCGCTACAGACACATCGTGTCCTCGCGCCACCAGTTCAATGCTCAGGTTACGCACATGACGTTCTTCTCCGCCAATTGTAGGTGGATAAAACTGAGCCAGCATTAGGATACGCATATTTCACTCCTGGCTGCTGCGTAATAGACATCTTGCAATTTCTGCACACACTCATCCCAGGTTGGCAGCGTAAATGGAATCGTGGCAATTGAGGGTTGTCTCGATTTGTTGCAGAGCAGCCGCGGCGATCTCTTCCGGGCCGCTTTTTAAAGGGATACTGCGTGCAAGGCCTTGATCTGCAATCTCGCGCAGACCTGAGGTATCGGCCACCAGGACCGGACGTTGGAGGGCAAGGGCCTCCATGATTGCGATTGGATGGGCTTCGTATTCGCTTAATAACGTCACCAGGGCCGATTGGGCGAGAATGTGAGCCATGCCCTGTCTATCGTCCGCCGGTATAGCGCGGATTTCGACCTTTTCAGTCAATTTGAGTCTATCAACCAGGGCCCGTAATGGCGTTTCATAGGGCCCTGCACCTAAAATGAGCAAGCGTGCCTCTGGTCGCTTCTCTAATATATAGGGTAGAGCCGTAATCATATGTTGGTGTCCCTTATATTTCTCTAAGCGGCCAACGGACGTTATGAAGAGGCTGTTGACATGTTGACATAAATGGCTTGATTTCTGGCACTACGGCTCCATTGGGAATCACAGAGAATTGTTGTTGTGGCAGATCAAGAAGCGTGCGAAAGTAGTCAGCCTCGAAATGTGAGACGCCAATGAGCTTTGACGCATGGGAGAAAGAGGAGCGAAGTGTTTTCCACTGCATTCCTCTAATACGATTGCGAAAGCCGGAGGAGTGGCCGCCCGTGTGAAAGGTAACAACATAGGGCAGGGCTGGCCTCTCTGGCGGCAAGCATAGCTAAGGGTGGAACAAAGGTATGGCAGCCCTGGCAATGCACAACATCCCAATTCCCATGTTGAATAAAGGTATATATCTCTGGAGCGATATAATAATCCTGTTGGGGCGGCCAGGCGGAGACGCGCACGACGCGCATTCCCTCCACCATCTCCTCTTTAGGAAATGTCCTCCTGATTTGGGGTGGAACAGTGGTCAGGAGAGTGACATTCACATTCTTCTCTACCAGGCGACGTCCGACTTCGTGAACATGTGTCTGAATACCCCCCATAAAAGGAAAATATCTTGCTGCAACCATTAACACATTTAAAGTGTTTTTACTCATGATTCGTTATTTCTTTCTTTATGCCTGGGTGCCAGGTTGCTGATGCATACTCCCCGCCTGATAGGAAAATGAGAGATGTGAGGAGATACTGCCGACGCAATATCCAAGAACAGTGGTGAAGAAGCCGGTTGCAATGGCACCAGCACGAGATATCCCTGCAACGTCGCGGCATAAAAAGGTTGAGGCGAGATTGTAGGCAAAGCCTAGTGGTAATGAGTACAAAGTATAGGTCCTTTCTGATGAAAGGCCAATGCCGGGAGCATGCAACGTGACCAGGCTAGCCTTCCCCAGACCTTCGTCGTAGCAGCGCCACAAAAAATATTTCCAGCGTGTACGCTCTACAGAGACACGATGCTGTACGATTGCTCTGGCGGCGTACAGCCAGACGCTACCGGGAATCTGTTGGGAGGCACGAATACAAAATTCTGTTTCTTCATCGCCAGCATAATGATTGAACCATTTCAAAAGATTGCGTGAGGTTGTCGTATTTTTATTGCAACCAAAGGATTTGCGAAAGCCTCCCAGGGCCTCTAGAATTGCACGGCGTATCGACATATTTGCGCCGATTACATTGCGCAGACAACCTTTTTTCACCGCCATACCGCGATACGTACAACCGATGACCCAATGAAATTCTTCAGGAAACCAGAAGGGCGAGTCTCCCTCCCATAAAGGAACGATTTTTCCGCCGACACCAGCCACCGATGGGTTCACATAAGAGGCAGCTAGATTTTCTAGCCAATCTGGTTCAGCCACTGCATCATCATCCAGAAAGGCGATAATCTCGCTCTGAGCATGCAGCCAGCCGCTATTGCGAGCACCGGATAAGCCCTTATCTCTGGAGTTTTCAATAATGCTGATACCTGTCAGGTTTTCTTGCGCCTGGTGCAGTAAGGCGGGATTATGATCGATAACAAGAATAATCTCTTGTGGTGGTAGCGTCTGTTGTTGTACAGAGGCTATAGCTGCGGCCAGAGCCGACCAGCGCTTTTCAGTATAAGCGCAGATAACTGTAGATATATTCTGTGCCATGTTTCTCTATTTCCTATGTGTCTAGCTATAGAGTCCAGGTTAAAAACTTCTGGTAGTGGTTATTACTGCGTAATCTTAGCGGTGATCTTTCCACTTCGCAGGCGAGAAAGCGTGGGTAGCCAGTGCTTCTTGTTGCTGTGCTCTTGCAAGATCAGGCGTAGGATGCGCCAGCCATCGCGAAAGGCGTGAAGGTTACTCATGCCATGAATACGTGGGTACTCAACGCTAGGGACCTCAGTAATCTTCAGTCCAGCCAGGTGCATACGGATATTGATCAGCGACTCTATCTCAAAGCCTTCGCAATTGATATCGATCGCCTCTAAACAGTGGCGGCGGAAGGCATTATAGCCATAGCAGAGATCGCTAAAGCGCGTACCAAAGAGCAGGTTGACAGTTTGTTGTAATGTGAAGTTGCCCATATGACGAAGCAAGGTAATATCGTGACTTTTTCCGCCCTTTATAAAGCGTGAACCCTTTGCAAAATCGTAGCCTTGTTGCAAGGCATCCACAAAACGCTCAATCTCAGTGGGATCGGCTGAGCCATCGGCGTCGAGCATCACAATGATCTCGCTAGTAGAGGCGGCAAAGCCCTGGATAAGTGCATCGCCTTTGCCTTTTTTAACCTGTCTGATGATGCGAATAGAAGGGCAGAGTTGTTGGGCAACCTCCACCGTATTATCGCTTGAATTGCCGTCTACCAGAATAACTTCACTGACGCACGCTGGAAGACGTGGTAAAACATGGGGGAGATTCCGGGCCTCGTTCTTAGTGGGGATGATGACACTAACACTTGGAGGAAGATTCCTGAACTCGTTTTTAGTGGGGATAACTACGCTAACCCTTGAATGATTCTCAACCACTTCCATAACACCTACCCTACTTATTCTCCGATGTGGGAGTCTAGACAAAAGAAACGAAGATATCTGGATCTTGTAGAAAGCTACAGGAACAGGATATTCTCTGAAAATTCAGGAATAACCCTTTTATGTAAAATGATGCTATTTAACATAAAAATTCAAATATATTGTAAAGCATCATATAAATGCATTATATAGATTCGCCCTAATTTGTCAATATGATTTTCTCAATAAAAGCCCTTTTTGTGGTGAATAGAATCTTTACCATGACTTTTTGAAATCAAAGAGGCTAATAAAGCAAAACGCAGATATTTTACTCATCTGTGTTATGGATGATTGTCCACATCTTTTTAGATATAGCAGAAGATATATATCAACTAGCGGAAAAATTTATAATTTGGAGTAACTATTTTATTGATCTTCAACTAGATTAGTGTTAGCATTATTAGCAGGTTATTTAGTAGAAAAAAGGTAATTTTTTGACAATTACAACTCTCCTTTGCTATGCCCAGGAAGATAAGTCTATGGTGAGGAAATTCAAAGAGCATCTTAGTTTCTTATGCCGTAATGGACTTATTACTTTATGGGATTATGAGGATATTAAACCTGGTGCTGAGTGGGATCAGGAGACTGAAAAACGTCTTGATGATGCCCAGTTGATTCTCCTTTTCATTAGCCGTTCGTTTATAAATTCTCACTATTGCTACACAATAGAAATGCAGCGAGCCATTCAACGGCACGAACACAAACAAGCAAGTGTTATTCCTATCCTCCTGCGCCCTTTTTACTGGAAAGAGCCACCGCTTGATAAGCTGCAAGTTCTACCGAATTGTGAGAAGTGCATTTCAAGGTGGAGACCGCAAGATGAAGGGTATACAAATGCAGTTGAGGGTATTCTGAAAGTAGTAAAGCAATGGGATACTCATACCTTAGCTGATCCAACTGCGGAGAGGAGCGTGCTCATAGCACATTTTGATCAGTTGAGCGAAGTGGTCAAGATACACATGCAGCCCCCACCTCGTGCAATAGCAACTGTGGGGACTCTGCAAGAGTTAAGCATTTTTGTTCCCAATGACGTAACCCTGGCTGATCTTATTGTAGGCTGGCAGACGCTTTCTCATGTTTCTCAACAGGAGGAAGAGCCAAAGATAGCAAAACGCCGTGTGACGTGTGGCGAACTGGCCCATCTAGCTTCGCAATTCACAACCGATCAAGGAAGTCTGGCCCAGGCAGTAAAGACCTGGCACATCTGGCGAGACGCCTTTACCAATCGTAATGATCCAAGACAAAGGGCTATGACAGAGACCTTTGCACGCGAATTTGCAGAATTGCAAGCCGCTTTGCTTAGAGCCTGATAAAAAAGCGTGACTATAGCATTTTTGCTATACCTCCTTCATGTCTGGTCAATTATAACCAGGTATAGATTAGTTGTGTTGTCTATTTATCTGACATAAGCAATGTTAAACCTTCTTGAGGTTTGCTATAATGTGTCAGGCTGATCGCTGCGCAGGGAATAGGGATCAGAAGATTGAGGAGAAAGCTACACACTATGCCTTACACATCTATACGTGAAGTTGCCGAAGAGATACATTCCGGTCTGATTACACCTACCGAGCTTGTTCTGGAGATTCTGGAGAGTATTGAAGCGCAAGATGGTGAGATTCAGGCTTATGTAACTGTCATGAAGGAGCAGGCTCTCAGGGATGCCGAGCAGGCTGAGCGCGAGCTACGGACAGGTTTATATCGTAGCCAGCTTCATGGCATCCCCATTGCAATCAAAGATCTGATTGCGGTCAAGGGTGAACGAACTACCGCCAGCTCAAAAGTTCTTGTTGATAATATCTCACAGGAAGATGCAATGGTAATTGAGCAATTGCGGAAAAGTGGTGCAATCCTCATCGGTAAAACGAATACCTATGAATTTGCGTATGGTCCCTATGCTCCTCCGACGCGCAACCCCTGGAATCACGCGCATACCACTGGTGGCAGTAGCGGTGGTTCAGCGGCAGCCGTCGCGGCTGGCATGGCCCTGGGGGCAATCGGCACTGATACTGGTGGTTCGATTCGTATTCCTTCAGCGTGTTGTGGAATTACGGGTCTGAAACCGACGTATGGTCGTGTGAGTTGCTATGGAGTAATTCCTCTGAGCTGGTCGCTGGACCATGTGGGACCGCTGGCACATAGCGCGGAAGATTGTGCTATCCTCTTTGATGCCATCGCCAAATACGATCCCCGCGATCCCAACAGCGCCTCTGGTCCGTCTATTGCGCCCAATCGCTATACCTCTATCCTTGTAGGTGGTGTCGAGGGGCGAGGTCCACTCTCTTTGCAGGGGCTTAAATTGGGTATTCCCCAGGAGGCCTATTTTCATCCTATTCATCCTGAAGTGCGTCGTAGCTGGCGAGCGGCGTTGCGTGTTCTAGAAGAAGAAGGCGCTGAACTGGTAGATGTGGAGCTACCACGTCCGACGATGGACCTGTATCGTACTATTCAGAAGCCGGAAGCTTCCCTGGCTCATATGCAGGCAGGCTGGTTCCCTGAACGTAGCGAACTGTACTCTGAGCTGGTGCGGACGCGGCTGGGCGAGGGGCAGCATATCAGTGCGGTGGATTACTTGAGTGCTCAGCAAGAGCGGCGGACCTTCTCCAGTAGCCTGCGTACTATTATGCAGCGCGTAGACGTTTTTGTCTTGCCCACGTTGCCAATTCCTGCCCTGCCTATTGAACAGGCGGGACAGGATATTGAGATTGATGGCGTCATTGAGAATGCGACGGTTGCCTACTTGCGAATGACCATGCCCTTTAATCTTTCAGGGCTGCCAGCAGTTTCATTCCCCTGTGGATTCTCATCCGAGGGGCTGCCTATTGGTCTGCAAGTTGCGGGTAAGCCTTTTGAAGATGCTACTGTTTTGCGTGTAGCTCATGCCTATCAACAACTGACCGACTGGCATAAAAGAGAGATTCCAGAGATGGTATAAGCTCAGAATTGTTGTTTATTTGATTGTTGCTTAATTGTTGTTAGATGCTTCTACGTTGTTGTTGTTTTCCTGGATTGAGGCCCCAGGCGGTGAGAAAGTTCCATTCGCCCACAAATTCAGGTTGCTCCAGCTCTTTTAGCATCTGCTGGTAGATCTGCTCGTAATTCTCAGGGAGATGTGTCCATTTGCTGAAGAAGGGAACGAGCGTGCGGAACACATGTCTGGCGTCTGCGGCGAAGCGCTCGCCTGCGGGAGTGCCGGCTGGATAGGTGAGCTTGTAGAGTTGTGTTTGTACCTGTTGAAAGCCGTGTTGCTGAAGGCGTGAGGGGAGCGTACTGATGGTGGCATCCATCTGGGGGGTAGCGAGATTTCCTGCTCTGGCCATTGTATTGAGGAAGATGTTGCTTAGTTGGGTGAATGCGGGGCTGTTCGCGTGAAAAATGTCGCTTTCAGTTACTCTGATGACGGCGTTTTTGTGGCTGACACGTTGATATTCGCTCAGAAGATTCTTCCAATCCCAGGTGCGTAGATAGCTTACACCTAAGCGCTGGTTAATGAGGCCAAAAGAGGCGTCGGGGAATTCAAGGGTACGAAGGGCGTCCATGACCCGAAACTCGACACGGTCCTCGACGTGGTTCGCTCTGGCCTGTGTTTGTGCATGGTCGATCATTTTTTGACTGATGTCAATACCCACTAGCCGGGTCATTGTTGGATAGGCCTGGGCAGCTTCGATGAGCCAGCCGCCGGTGCCGCAACCTACGTCGAGGACCTGGCGAAAAACGCTGGGATCTGGTTGTTCGGGCAATATGCCGCCCATGCTGTCTGTTAGCATGCGGTCCTGGATCTGTAAACGCCGCAGTTCGTCTGCATTGGAGCGATCTTGTACGAAATAGGTGCTGGGTTGCTCGTCGCCTGGCTTGTTGGACATAGAACTTGTACTCCTACTTTTTTGAAAGATTATCTATCTTTCACTTCTTGCTTGCTGATATTATATGTTGAGTGGATGGGCTTGTCGAGCATTTTGGTAACTTGACATAAAAATGCAGAATATGAGCGTACTGTAAGCGGCATGATTGTGAATACAGAAAATCCGATTGGAGCAGGAAAATAGGCTTTCCCTTTGACGAGGGCGGATATTGAACAACTCCGAAGTACTGTCGAGAGTGTTGCTCAACTTGATCTCCACAGGCAAAACCTGCAAGGGATTGATCTTTCCTATATGGATCTGCAAGGGGCAAATTTATAACGAACACTTACGTAACGAACGATTGCGTAACGAACGTGTTCGTGCTATACTATTTGCATGAGCACACACAAGCATATTCCGGCTCCGAAGAGTCGGCGCGAACGTCCGGCGAAACCGGCATTGACGCGGCAGGGGATTATTGATGCCGCGCTCACAATCCTGCATAATGAGGGCCTCAACAAGGTCACGATGCGTCGCATCGCGGAAGTACTGGATACAGGACCAGCATCGTTGTATGTCTACGTGCGTAATACCGCAGACCTGCACGCGCAGATCCTCGATGCTCTCCTGGCTGAGGTCACAGAGTTGCCCCCGATAGAAGGGAAGTGGCGTGAGCGTTTGAAACAACTGTTGACGCGCTACAAACTTGTCCTCTTCGCATACCCGGAGATCGCGCGGATGACCTTAACGACGCATCCGAGTGGACCGAACTATCTCGCTCTGGTTGAGCAGATTCTTGCCCTCTTTCAAGAGGGGGGAATAGCAGATCGCGAGGCCGCATGGGCGGTTGACTTGTTGCTATTGTATGTGACGGCTAACGCTGCGGAGCACAGCACGCGCCAGTCCTCAGCCCAGGCCGCTGCTGAGGATTTGACTCTTGTTGCGGCGATCTCCACAGTTGACGCGCGCATGTACCCCCATATCGCACGGCTTAGCGACGAACTGTTTTCCGGCACTGGACCTGCCCGTTTCGAGTGGGGTCTTGACGTTTTCCTCGCCGGGGTACTCAACACTCCTCGTGCATTTACACAACAGGAGGAATCCTAACCTCACTACAGAAAGGAAATACTTTTTTGGAACAACACATTACTATTATTGGTGCCGGGCTTGGGGGGCTCACTCTTGCTAGCGTGCTGCATAGACACGGTATTGACAGCACGATTTACGAGCTTGAGACATCACCTTCTATTCGTGATCAGGGGAGCATTCTGGATATGCACGAAGAATCAGGTCAGCTTGCCTTACGGAGGGCTGGACTCTTTGAGGCCTTTCGGAAAATTGTTATCCCCGCTGGTGATGAGATGCGTATTCTAGACAAGAATGGGACTATTCGCTTGCAAGATAGTGGCGACAATACGCGACCAGAGGTTGATCGTGGGGCGTTGCGTGCGCTCTTGTTGCAGTCACTACCTGCCACCAGCATTCATTGGGGAAGCAAAGTGAGCAGTGTCGTCAAGCGAGAAGAGGGAAGATATGAAGTAGTACTGGCGAATGGAGAGACGTTCACAACAGCGTTGTTGGTTGGCGCAGATGGGGCCTGGTCAAGAGTCAGGCCGTTGCTTTCGGAGGCGCAGCCAGCCTACTCAGGGATCTCATTTGTTGAAACGCGTCTGCTGGCAGTAGATACGCGTCATCCAGAGATTGCCGCCCTGGTTGGTCGTGGCTCGATGTTTGCGCTATCCGAGGAAAAAGGTCTGATTACGCACCGGGATGGAGATGGACGGATCACCGTCTATATTGGGCTCAAAGTGCCCGAAAGTTGGGCGACTTCCAGTGGAATTGACTTTCATGATATTGAGGCAGCCAAACGGCAGCTACTCAACTACTTTCCTGGCTGGGATAAGCTGTTACGTGGCTTGATTGCTGAAAGTGATACAGAGCTTATTCCTCGCCTCCTCTACGCGCTACCTGTTGGGCACCGCTGGGAACGCATCCCAGGGGTAACGCTGCTTGGAGATGCCGCTCATCTGATGTCCCCATTCGCTGGCGAGGGTGCCAATCTCGCGATGCTGGATGGTGCGGAGTTGGCAGAAGCTATTCTTGCTCACCCGAACGATATGGAAGCAGCATTTGTATCTTATGAAGTAGCCGCATTTCCTCGGAGCGAGGCCGCTGCCGCTGAAGCCAATAGCAATCTCATCAGCAGCTTCCGGCCTGATGCACCTCAAGGCATGCTGGATCTGATGGCCCAGTATACCAACCAGGAAGAGAGCCATCGTAGTAAATCGTAAGAATGATGTGCTTGCGTCCAAAAACTTTAGGACGTCTTCCTTATGGAAGTGGTGTGGAACGCCTCTCCAGTCGCCTACTGCATCTGGTACACTTTAACAAAAGGAGCTCTACCATTGTACGCTACTCTCCTGGCTTGATGCTCTGGTAGATTGTCCTCACGAACATGTACCAGGCAATTATGCCGAGAATATGTGGCGAGAGACTTCTCACAAAAAGGAACATGATCCTATGGTGGATACCAGTATCCAGAAGCAGCCCACGCAGAAGCGCACACTCATCCTCATCGGGGCAGGCGTTCCATTATTGTATCAGACCCTCCTGACAGTCATCGCATTTTTTGTACCGGAGACCATCGTGCCGCCTGCGGGCTGGGTCAGCCTCCACATCCTCACCGGATTGTTGTTCGTCGTCTGTCCACTGATGGCAGTCTACTTATCGGGCCTTACATTAGGAGAGGCATGGCAGACAATTGGTGGGAGGTGGGTCGGCTTGCGAGAGGTAGGGCTCACCGTGCTTCTGGCTCTTCTGGCGATTCTCCCGATCCAATGGGTGTACAATGTAATCACATACTGGCTGTTTGGAGTCTTGCCCGACTTCGGATTCTCGCAATCGGCGCGGGATGTTGTGCCATTTATGCTGCTGGTCCTTGTAGTAGCGCCACTTGGGGAAGAGACCTTCTTCCGCGGTTACCTCGGAAGTCTGAGGTTGAATCCCTGGGTGTTCATCATCGGTTCCAGCGTATTGTGGAGTGCGACACATGCAGACCCGTTCGCGTTTCTCCCCTTTCTGTGGACAGGGATCGTCTTCGCCTATATCCGTCTGCGGCAACAATCGATTGCCTCCACGCTCGTATTACATATAAGCATCAATGGGCTTGCCTTGCTGCAACATTTTCTGGTGAAGTGAGGTAAATATGTGGAGAGAGCGAGAGGCGTAGCTGTGCAGGTGCTGAGCTCAGCCTCTCGCGGGATATCTTGAGCTCAGATGTGGAAGAAAGGGTCTTTTTGTTGGCGAAAAAATGTGTTATACTAGCTTCATAGAGGACCCTCTCGCAAATAGCCCTCTAAAACGGCCTGAGAGGCAGGCTTTTTACGCGAAGGGTAGGAAAAGAAGGAATTGCGTGTGAGCAATTGAAACTGTCCATTCGGATAACTGCATAATGCTCCTCGCGTTCTCGTAGGAAAAGAAGGAATTGCGTGTGAGCAATTGAAACCTTTCTGTTTCATCTGGTCAAGTCAAGTGCCCCGGTAGGAAAAGAAGGAATTGCGTGTGAGCAATTGAAACCCATCGCTGACAATGGCACCACTGTCTATCGACACGGTAGGAAAAGAAGGAATTGCGTGTGAGCAATTGAAACCAGCAAGGGACGCCACCACCACCCACCCACGAGGACGTAGGAAAAGAAGGAATTGCGTGTGAGCAATTGAAACTCTCCTGGTTCAAACACTGAGAAAGCCGTTAAACCACATGTAGGAAAAGAAGGAATTGCGTGTGAGCAATTGAAACTACTATGATCCATAGGTTCGGACAACCACTCTGAGTAGGAAAAGAAGGAATTGCGTGTGAGCAATTGAAACCTCATAGTCAGGGGCTCCGTACCATGTCATTCTATAGTAGGAAAAGAAGGAATTGCGTGTGAGCAATTGAAACTTCCCAAACCCGACAGTAATATCCTCTGCCCGGAAAAGTAGGAAAAGAAGAAATTGCGTGTGAGCAATTGAAACATTCCACCACAACACTAAAGGCTAGCTTTCTCTTCGCGTAGGAAAAGAAGAAATTGCGTGTGAGCAATTGAAACGGCAACTAAGTTCATAGTCAGATAACTGTGGATCGGTAGGAAAAGAAGAAATTGCGTGTGAGCAATTGAAACGCGCGGATATGGAACGTGTCATTACGGCAATGATTGGGTAGGAAAAGAAGAAATTGCGTGTGAGCAATTGAAACAGCCGCTCGGCAATCTCACCGAGCTTGTAGCCACGAATGGTAGGAAAAGAAGAAATTGCGTGTGAGCAATTGAAACATGGGAATAGGCATCGAGATCAAAGCCAGCCTCGATGAGTAGGAAAAGAAGAAATTGCGTGTGAGCAATTGAAACGGGCAACTTGGGATCATAGATCGCCACCGTCTCGTAGAGTAGGAAAAGAAGAAATTGCGTGTGAGCAATTGAAACCTTGCCGCTTCCCCACCGCTATCCCCGCCGAGCGTGTAGGAAAAGAAGAAATTGCGTGTGAGCAATTGAAACTCACTATGGGGTCCATCCTGCCTTCCTTCGTTAGAGTAGGAAAAGAAGAAATTGCGTGTGAGCAATTGAAACTCTGGACACGATGGTCTGTAGAGGAATCCTATGAGGTAGGAAAAGAAGAAATTGCGTGTGAGCAATTGGAACGGATGCCATAGCTTATAGCTCTCCTCTTCTTGTAGGAAAAGAAGAAATTGCGTGTGAGCAATTGGAATTAAAAGAGGGGAAAAGCCTGCCATGCCGAGTTTTGTGCAAGGTCCTTACAAAAATCGGCATGGCATCCAAAGAGGACGCAGGAGCTACAGGTGTTCTTAAAGTTTTGCTGTCACAAGAACCTTCCCCTTGCCTATCAACGCCGTTTGCCCTTGATTGTTGGTCGCTTTCCCATCCAGACTGGCAATCACCCCTTGCAAGCTCGCTTTGGGTTCGATATGCACTACTTCCCATTCCAGCGTGACCATTTCATCAGCTTTGACAGCCTTCTGAAAATGAAAAGTGAATTCCAACCCAAGCATGGCTGTCTTCCGGCTAAAGTAGGTAGCTGTGAGCCCCATCATTAGTGAGACGAGCTGTGGGCCACAGACAATCACTCCCCCAAAGCGAGTTTGCTGCGCATAGGCTTCGTCGTAGTGTAAAGGATTGAGGTCGCCAGAAAGTCGTGCAAAGCTTGCAATCTCTTCACGTGAGAGGATCACCTGACTGGTCATGCGTTCTCCAACGCAAATCCGAAGGTCTGGAAATTCTGGAGACGGCGTAGACATCATAGGCGTTCATCTTCCTTTCTCTCAGGCGTGTGGCTCTCTAGCTTCGCTCCAGGAAGAGCAAACGCGCCCCTAAACCGATGAGAACACTTCCCGTGAGATACTTGAGGACAGAGGCGAAGCGAGGCTGGGTTGCCAGCTTCTCACCCAAACTTCCAGAGAGATAGGCGTATCCCCCATAAATGCAGAGACAGATCAGGGTGAAGGTCAGGCCAAATGCAGCCATTTGCAAGGGAACACTGCCTATATGGGAGTTGACTAACTGTGGGAGTAATGCGGCAAAGACCAGGATGCCCTTCGGGTTGAGCAGGCTCGTGAAGATTCCCTGTTGCAGAATCCGTCCATGAGGAGCAGGATTGACCGCACCCAGAGTCAGAGGGCCACCAGCTTTCGAGAGGAGGATGCGAATGCCCAGATACAAGAGGTAGATCACTCCTACGTAGCGGACAATGTCAAAGGCAATGGTTGATGATTGCAGCAATGCCGACAATCCAAGCACCGCAAGCATAGTATAGATGAGATATCCGATGCATATCCCCAGAGTAGAGAGCAATGCTGCCCTTCTCCCTTGTGCTATACCGCGTGTCATGATATAGATCACATCAGGACCGGGCGTCAAGGCAAGGAAGACGATAAAGGTTGCAAAGAGCAGGAGATTGGAAAGAAACATGGTGAATATCCCTCTTTTCATATCTAGAACTCTTGAGGTTCAGTCGTTATGAATGAAAAGTATGGCAAACCAGCGGTATTGGTCTTGAACGTTGTGCACACACGATCGATCATAGTACTACATACAGAATACGGGGTAGAATTCTTAGAAGCCTGGTTGCAAGGCAATGCCTATCAGAAGCACCGCCATGACACGTATGCGATCTGCCTGCCAACCGCTGGCGTCCTGGGCTTCGACTACCGGGGCACCTCGGAGATCAGTTTGCCAGGCCAGGTGGTGGTGCTGCATCCTGATGAGGTGCATGATGGGTATGCAGGCGCGCAAGAGGGCTTCGGATATCGGCAGCTCTATGTAGAACGAGCTTTGATTTTTGAAGCGATCCAGAGCATGTATCCTCGTACCTGCTCGTTGCCATTTGTACGCACGCCTGTTGTAAGGAATCCGAAATTGTCTGCCGCGATCTTCAGTGCTTTTCAGGGCACCCGCCAACCGCTGGCGATAGATAGCCTCATTGTGCATCTCGCAGAGGGGTTGATGGAGGCAGATCCCAGTTGCAAGCAGATTCCCCTTCCTCGTCACCTCGATGTGCCTGCCCTCAAACGAGCACGCCAGTATCTTGACACCCAGAAAACGCGGATTGTCCACTCATCGGAGTTAGAGGCGGTCACTGTGACTCTCCCGCTACGAGCTGGCCCAGCAGTTTCGGGCCATGTGTGGAGACCAGTCCCTATCGTTATTTGCTCATGCGGCGTCTCGACTTTGCCCGCAACAGCTCGCCCAAAGCCGATCCCTGGTCGAGGTCGCTCTAGAGGCTAGTTTTGCTGATCAAGCGCATTTCAGCCGCGTGTTCAAAGCTACCTTTGGAATTACGCCTACACGATATCGTGCGCTTAGAGAGCCGTAGTGTATCTTGAGGTCCGCACCCGCTGGGCAAGGTCATCAATATCTAGCGAGTGAGTAGCCGAATAGCCGGGATTGCGGATGGTAGACAGGCTCTTTTTTGCAAGTACGAGAATATAGGTGTCAAAGGTTGTCAGGAAATTCTTCTACAGAAGAAGCGGAGATAGAGGGGTTGGATGAGTTGGTGGGAGGATAGGCATTGATTTTCTCCTTGTTACGCGGTTGCGTGCTAAAAAGACCTGTATATATGTGTCCTCCTGAGGACGACATATCTTACCACCATGTGATAATAAAGCTTATTTCGGATCGGGAATAACTCTTGCTTATGTACCCATGCCTAATTTATCTACAAGCAGACAGGCACTCAATAATGCGTGTTCGCATTGTCTGGTTGGTAGCGTCCGGAAACGCGAGGTATTCAGTGCTTGATAAAGCAAGGCGGCGTAGTATTCTGGCATATCGTTCTGATTGTATGGGATAAGATCATAAGCCAGTTTGCGTAAATGGACGACACTCTCAAAGGCTTTCGCGAGCAAAGGATTCTGCGTCAAGAAGGGATTGAGCAGTTGATCGAGCTGTTGAAACTCGTCAATACTGCATAATATTTCCTCAAAGGCCAGGCGTTCTGCGAGAGTTGCATCCTCTGGTCGTAACAGTTTGCAGCGTATCTCAGTATCAAGAGCCACAAAGTCACGCAGAATATGGCCGGGTCCGGTGCTTTGAAAATCAATCAACCAGCTATGTCCACTGCTATCCACGAAGATATTGTTCTGATTAAAATCGCCGTGTGTGATGCAGGTATATGTGGTGTAGAACGCGCTATGACCAGCGGTTGCCGTGATCGGATTAATAAATTTGTGGGCACTGTTGAGTGCGTCGAATGTCAGTTTCTCCTGAACCTGCACAGATTTCAGCGATCCTGCAAGAGCCGTATAAAGTTTTTCCCAGGTAAAGTTTAAGCTCTCTTGATAGGTCTTGCGTAGATCAAAGGTATGCTGGTTCCCCGGATACTATACCAGGCACCACAGGTTTTGATAAAGAGGCCACTGTACAATTATCTCTTTAATCTGGCTGATAGTCGCATGCTGGTAAACAAGCTCCGCCAAAGCTTTTGAGGCGATCATCCGCGCCCCCCAGAAGCGAGTAGCTGATACCGCCGCCCAGATGTAAGGTATATCTGACGGCCAACGTTGTTGTACTGCGCCACCGCCGATATATGGTGCGGCATATTTCTTAAATTTTGTATATTCAGCCTCAATTTTTTGTACATCGCCAAATTTAACGACCACTGGTCTCGCGCCGCCACCTTCCTGATAGACAGGGTGGGCAGAGATAACACGCGTGCCGCTATTGCCAGAGGTAAGGGGGCGATTCAAAATACTGCTAGCGTCATAAAAGATGCGGCAAAACAGATCTTCTAACTCTAATGTAAGAGCATCGTGTTGAGGATTATTTTTCTCGATACGCTCCGTACCAATCTCCAGGCCGAGCACCAATTTGGCCGAATCTACATTCTGTTGCCAGGCAATTTGTAGATTTAGATTTATCTTGACTTTTTTGACGAATATCTCTACTATCTCCTGGACAAAAACATCATTGTCGAACTCCTGTTTATTGAGCACATCCACCACTTCTTCTCTGAAGGCTGTGCGCATATCGGGCAAGTTATTATAGGCAGAGAGCATAATAACTTTGGTCTCTTTTCCTGCCTCAAGCTTTCTCAATTCATAAAGAAGCTGAATACCATCTTTATTCTCCTGATTGTTTGCCTCCATACGCAGATCCAGGATGATAAGATGGAAATTCGTATCCTTAAATTTTTGCAGGGCTTCTTTTGTGGTAGCGGCTGTCTCTACATAATAGCCAGCCTGGTGTAGTGTCTCGGATAGCTCTTCGCGCCACTGCTGGTCGTCGTCAACCAGAAGAATGCGGCCCCGTTTTATAATTTTATGCATGGCTGGTTCTCCCTGTCTTTTTCTCGGCATTGGGGAGAAGCAAACGAAACGTTGCGCCCTCACCTGGAGTGCTTGCTACGATTTGCAGATCGCCATGATTGATGCGTGCCTCCCAGCGTGCATTCCAGAGGCCAAAGCCGGTACTATCCCTGGTAGTGTAGCCGAATTGGAAGATAGCTTCATGAAGATCGGGAGGGATGCCGATGCCTGTATCCTGGACTTCTAAGACAATGAAGCCGTCTTTTTTATATATACGCAGGATGATCGTCCCTCCTTCTGGCATGGCATGAATGGCATTCGTGACAAGGTTGTAGAGAATATTGACCGCCGCTTTGCGCATAGCGTGAATATATATTCCTTCATCTCTTACTTCTTTCTGCATGGCAATCGTGTTGGGGGCAGAAGTAAGGATACTATAAATTCTTTGTTCAAGGTCCTGAAAGAGATCGTGTGGCGAGAGCGTCTCTGGTTTTATGGGTTGTATGCTCTCCATTGCCTCTTTATTCATACCGAGTATTTCGTGTACCGCCTGCGTAATTGCGCCCAGTTTTTTCTCAATAAGGGGATTGTTTGGGATTCTCAGACGCCTCAGTTCTTTGCGGATATCATTTACATAAGATCTTACCAGGCCCAGACGATTGCCACTATGATGAACGACTTCAAGCGTGAGCGACGAGAGGCGAGCCTTTGCTTCATTCTCGCGCTTGCTATATGTCGTTTCGATACGATAGATCGTGCTTGCCAGTTGTTGCGTTAAGCCGCTAAAGAAAGGTCCATCGACCTGATCATCCTGAGTGGCGCTGTGAGACGGGAGCAAGAGATAGCCATAGTGGTGTTCGTGTTCCTCCTCTTCAAATCTGATAGGAAGGATGACTGCTTCTGGGAGAGTAGCAGGTGGAGACTCATCCTTACGCAGGATACTGACGTGTTGTTGGGCATACTCTTCGGCATAGTCTTCTGTGATTGAGTATGCTGTTGCAATGTGTTCCATTTCGGCGAGACTACCGAGGGCCTGAGCCGCTTTATACAACAGTTCAAAGCGTTTTTTCTCACGTAGCGCATTTTGATGGCGTTCGGCGTGTTCCAGGGCCACGAGAGCCAGATTTGTCAGACCGATCAAAAGTTTCTCATCATTTTTCGTAAAGCGATGATTGCGACTTTCGACATTGAGGACGCCGCGCAGTTTTTCACCTGCAATCATGGGTACGGCAAGTTCAGCGCGTATACCGTCCGCAAACGGGATATAGCGCTGCCATGTAGTAGAGGTAATATCGATATTCACTGGTTTTCGGATGCGAGCAACGTGTCCAACGATGCCGTGATCGAGACTACGATGAGTGAATCTCTTGTCCGCATCAGCCCCCTCTTCTACCTGCATGACCAGCTTATGGGTTTGGGGATTATAGAGATGCAGTGAGCCGTTTGTCGCATTCGTCAGATCCAGAGCATACTGAAGGATCACGCGCAGACTGACACCAGAATCGAATTGTCCGATAATCTCTTTACTAATTTGATGCAGAGCAGCCTCCTTACGGGCAAGATGTTTTAGTACATCATAATCCTGAGCATGTTTAACCGCTAAAACGCTATGTCCTGCCAATACCTCCACAAATTTCTTATCGTCAATACTAAATGCATTCTCATGCGTGCTCTCAAAATTGAGTACCCCGACAACTTCATTATCCCCATCAATTAAAGGGACGGCCAGTTCTGCGATACATTTCAGACGGTTTGTGGCTGGGAGATAGAGGTCGCGCCAGTCGGGATCATAGACGTTTGGCACAAGAATAGCTTCTTTTTTACTGAATGCCAGACGTGTAATGCCCTTCGTATCTTCTAGCGGAATAAAGCGCCCTTGCTTTATCTCGCTGAACAAAGCCACCTTATTTTCAAGAACTTTGGTCTCTTTATCGTAGAGGAAAATAGAGGCCTCATCGGCCTGCAACAGCTTATTTGCCTGTTCCAGAATGATTTTAAGAACACTGTCAAGTTCGAGTGTCTGATTCGCCTCATAATCGATCTGTTTAAGAATCTCGTGCTCATGGACATGGCGTTTAATAAATGTGCCGATAAATTGCGCACTGCGAATAGCGATAGTTGTATAGTTGGTCAGGGCGGCAATAAACAGCTTTTGGGCGGCGTCGAACGGATGAGCCTTGCGGAAATTGAGAAAGAGCACGCCCACAACGTCTTGTCCGGAACGCAATGTTACTGCTGCCGTCAATTTGATCTGCTCTCGTTCCTCGAAGCTGCCTTGACGGGTAGCTGGATCTCCCTGGAGATATTCTGCGTAGAGGGTTGTGCTATAATCAGCAAAAACTGGCTCTTTTTGGAGCAGCATTAATCTCGCGATATTATCTGACCTGCTAAGATCATTTCTTAATGACTGGTTGGAGAAGGGTAGGCCTCCGAAGAAGTAGCTCGCAGATCAAACTTTTGTAGTTTTGCTTCATAGGAATAAAGCATCACCAGATCGGCGAGGGTATCTTCTTTGATATTGTCCACGACTGCCTGTAAAAGTTGTTCTGATTCTTCGATATAATGTTCACTTTGACTGACCCTCTCGTAGAGATTTTGTCGCCAAAATTGCTTCATGCGGCCTCCTCATCTATAGTATCGACAAGATTAGAGGGTTTCTTCAGGGTTAAGAGAGTAAAATTCTTTAAGGAAAAACCTTGCTTATGCGCGTGATCCCATAGTTGGTTTCTCAACTCTTCAAGAAAAGTGTAGCATAGAGATACTCACAATATGTGCCCCAATTTTGACAAAATACTGACAAACCTCTGACAGAACCATTTTTTAGGAGAAAAACGACGCAATTCACCCTGGCATTTTCAGATGGACACTTTTCATTTTCTTTATAGTAATGTATAAAGATATTTGCAGGTGATAAAACAGGCTGAAGTTATTTTTAGCTGTAATCAAAATGGCTGAGATGAAAAACCTATTATTTCTATTGTACCTCAATACTATGATTTCTACATCTAGTAAAAGGGTAGATACCCAGAAAGAGGTCGACAATGCACATTTGCCATTCTAATGGATCGAAGCCCGATCCTACTCAGCTCCATCGTGGGCTCATTGATCACTTGAAAAAGGTCGGTCATCTCGTCTCTCCGCAGATCGAGGCGGCATTTCGGGCTGTGCCACGCCACCTGTTTCTCTCTCATCTCCCGCTAGAGGAGGTATATCGAGACCAGGCAATTACTACCAAAGTGCTGGCAGGCCAATTTGTGAGCTCTTCGTCTCAGCCTTCAATCATGGCAATTATGTTTGAGCAGCTTCAGGTGCAGCCGGGCCAACGCGTGCTGGAGATTGGAGCGGGTCCGGGATATAATGCCGCTCTGCTGGCTCATCTCGTTGGTCCTACGGGTCAGGTAGTGACGATAGATATTGACGACGATATTGTTAAGCAGGCGCAGATCAATCTACAACAGGCTGGTTATGGGCAGGTGCGCGTGATATTGGCGGATGGGGCTCTGGGTTATGGGGATTTTGCCCCTTATGATCGTATTATTTTGACAGTAAGTGCTGGAGATATTGCTCCTGCCTGGTTAGAGCAACTTGCTTCTAATGGGCGTCTTCTCTTACCTCTTGGTCTCTATGGTCCCCAGGTCTCGGTAGCCTTTGATTGGGAAGGAGATCACCTGGTGAGTGTCTCGTTGCGAGGTTGTGGTTTTGTCTCGTTGCGGGGAAGTCTGAGTGAGAAGAGCCGTTTCATTCAACTGCGGCCAGACCTGGTTTTGACGTATATCCGTTCAGAGATGCCAGCGTCACTTTCTGGTGAAGCATTTTTTCAGCTTTTGCAGGGTCCTTATCAGGAACTGGCATTATCTGCCCAAACCACACCGGAAGAGCTGTTGTTTGGTTTTATGCTCTGGTTATCGTTACGCCATCCAGCATTTTACGAGCTTTTCGCTTATGGTGAATTTGCCGAAAAAGACTTTGTTCCTACCCTATTTCAACGTACCGGCAAAGGAAAGTCACGCACCACAATTGGTCTGTTCAGCGAGCAAGGGCTGTGTGCTTTCGCCTGGAGTGACGGTTTCGCGTTTCTGCCCCAGGCCGCGCCTTCGCGCAGTCTCAAGATCCGCTGGTATGGTCCGGTCCAACAACTTGCCGAGGAGCTGCGGAATCAGTTTCTGGTCTGGCAAGCGGATGGCCGTCCGGCGGAAGCCGCTCTGCACATTAGCGCGTATCCTCTTGTCTCTCCTTATGAGCCAGTAGTACCTGCTACTCAAGGACAGGTCAGCATTCTCAAACAACACACTCAATTTATCTGCACATGGAGAGAAAGTACCTGAAATGAGTACACAACTTGCTGGTTATAACTGTAAGATATTTTCTTATTGAGAATATCCTTGTTGCTTATTTTTGCTATTTATGAGCTGTTCTATCGTTGAGATCAGTTCATCCAATTCAAACGGTTTTTCCAGACTTACCAGTTTGCGCTTCTTCACCTCTTCTATTGGAAGGTAGGCGCTCATAATGATAGTTGGCATATCGGCCAGGTCTTGTCTCTCGTGCAGGCGATCATACAGCTCGATGCCATCCATGTATGGAAGGCGATAGTCTGTAATCACCAGAGCTGGCTTCACAGAATTGACCAGTTGTAGCGCCTGGAGGCCATTGGGGACCAGAAATGTCTGGTAGGAAGTGTCCGCGAGCGCGTCAACGAGGAACTCGCCTATGAGGCATCATCCTCAATGACCAGAATTGTCTTTTGGGCATATCTCTCTTTATTTTGACCCTGAGCGGGAGTATCTGTTTGAAAAATCATCTGTATCTTCCTTCCACACTATTCAACCAGCGTCTACGGGGACAGATAAAGCATAGTATTGTTTTTGGTTATACAAATCATACGCCCAACTTTTCAGTTCGTTTCGTGAAAAGGCCGCTTTTGGGTTAAATTTAACTTAGCATCATTGTGTTTTCCCTGAGATTCCTAAGCTTCGTCTCTGGTCGACACAACGTATTCAATCAGATATGCAGGCCCCGAAAGCAACAGAAAGTGCTTGACATCGGCGCAGTATAGCTGTTATAATCCACTCTGTTAAACGCTTGAAGAAGCAGAAATTCTCCAAGCATTTTTAATAAACAGGCCGGTGTAGCTCAGGGGTAGAGCAGCTGTTTTGTAAACAGCTGGCCGGGGGTTGGAATCCCTTCACCGGCTCCATGTTAGTTTAATAAGTACATTCTCCAATCTTCATTTTCTTACCTTGCTCAGTTTAATTCCCTCTATTTCTCATTCTAAAAACTACTTCTTCTCTCTTTTTTACTACAGAGCTATTTTAAATATCTTCTTCATCCCATAAGGTAGGAGAAGGGATCTGTCCCATAAGCTTATTCTCTCGCAAGAGACGTTGCTGAGCGAGTTGGTAGTACTCAAAATTAATTTCAGCGCTATAGCAAAACCGATTTGTTCTTAATGCAACAATAGCAGTAGAACATAAGCCGCCAAAGGGTTCCCATTCTTTTGTTACTACTTTTATCGCATTTGTCTCAATTGCCAAAGTCTACCTCCACGCTTGATTAGTTTGTTTGGCTATAGTATATTCGATACGGATCTCACCGGTTTTTGTGATTAGTCGATTATCTAATACTTTTTACTTGGGGAGTTTGATGTGATGGGTTTATTTATGCTACCAGAATTATCTTTAGAGAGCTTAAAAAGTTCTGCAAATGATTTTTCTAAACAATTTCATGCTAAGGCTATCACGGAGTTATATGGTACTACCGATGGTAAAGCGCTAGGAACATATATTGAACAAAATTTCCGTGCTTATTTGAGTGAGAGATATACATTTATACCGGGGAATTCTGCTAATGGAATTGATCTTCCTGGGATAAATGTAGATTTAAAGGCAACGTTTGTCAGCCAACCTCAGTCCTCTTGCCCTTTTAGAGATGCTAGCCAGAAAGTGTATGGACTCGGCTATCATCTTCTCATATTTGTCTATGAAAAAGAGGATGATTCAGCTCTTAGAGCTGCTAGACTACATATAAGAAATGTAGTTTTTGTAGACAAAGAAAGAACTGGAGACTGGCAGACAACTAAGGGGATTTTAGATATTTTAGGCAGAGAAGGTAATAAAGATGATCTGATTGGTTTTCTAGAAGAGCGAAATTTGCCTTTGGATGAGATCGGCAGAGAAAGTCTTGCTAATAGAATTCTCATACAATCTCCAATAGCAGGATATTTAACGATATCTAACGCCTTGCAATGGAGATTACAATATAGTAGAGCTATTAATGCTGCCGTTAGAGGGGATGTTAATGGAGTGGAGGAGCTTTATGTCTAAGGATTTAGGCGATTTTCAAACTCCTCCTGCGCTTGTAAAAGATGTAATCAATTGCTTGGCCGCAACTGGTAAAAGATGGACAAGAGCACTTGAACCAACCTGCGGGCAGGGCAATTTTATTAGCGGCCTGCTGGAGGCATCGCTCTCGTTTGAAGAGATTCAGGGAATTGAGATACAGGATCAGTATGTTAAGCAGGCTTCTAGCATTGTAATCTCTGAAAAAAGTACGGCGGTTAGCATCAGGCAGGCGAATATTTTTGCTCTGGATCTCAGGTCTGATGTAGCATGGACGACCAGGGGGCCGCTTTTAGTAATTGGCAATCCTCCCTGGATCACCAATTCGGCACTCAGCGCTCTCCAGAGTGACAATGTTCCCAGTAAATCTAATTTTAAGAAGCTGCCAGGCTTTGAGGCCATGACTGGTAGCTCAAACTTTGATATTGCAGAATATATTATTTTGAAGCTTCTCTATGAGCTTGCCTCGGAACAACCAACGCTGGCTATGCTTTGTAAGACGTTGGTTGCCCGCAATATTCTGAAGTTTGCATCAGAGGTAAACTTGCCTATCAGCGGAGCTTCTATCAGGAAGTTTGATAGTAAGAAATACTTTGCTGCCTCTGTCGATGCCTGTTTGTTTTGCCTCGATGTTGGCCTGGAAAATCATCTCTACCAGGTTGATGTCTATCAAGATTTATATACTATCAGACCCACTTCGACCATTGGACTAATAAATGGGCAACTTGTCTCCAATCTGCATGCAAATAAAACTCTGGCATTTATCGAGGGCACCTGCCCTCTGAACTGGCGGCAGGGAGTAAAACATGATGCCGCTCCCGTCATTGAGTTGGTTTATGACGGATTTGGACAACTTCGGAATAAGCTCGGTGAAGTTGTTGTAGTTGAGCCTGCTTCTGTGTATCCTCTTTTAAAGAGTTCTGACCTGGGCGGCAAAGAAAAGGAGCGGCCCAGGAGAGCAGTTATTGTAACGCAGAAGCGCGTTGGTGAGAAGACACAACATTTAGAAGATGATGCCCCGGATTTATGGAGATATCTCAGCGCTCATAGCAATGTTTTTGATCAGCGCAAATCCTCCATCTACACGAATCAGCCTCCTTTTTCGATGTTTGGTATAGGTGATTATTCCTTTGCATTGTATAAAGTAGCGATTTCGGGTTTGTATAAGTCCCTGAAATTTGTAGCTATTGGTCCTGTGAATGATCGGCCTGTGATTTTCGATGATACCTGTTATTTTATTGCCTGTGAATCTGCTCAGCAGGCTGCTTTTCTCACCAGTCTGCTCAATGATCCTGTATGCCTTGATTTCATTCGCTCGATCATCTTTTGGGATGCCAAGCGCCCGATTACGAAAAAGTCATTACAACGCATTGATTTATATGCTTTACTTGAGCATATCGATAAAGATCTCCTTCTAATGCAAGCTACTATTGAGCTAAAGCGTATAGAGGTGATGCAGAATGCCTGTGAGATTATCTGGCCAGAGGATCTGCGAGAGTTGCTCCGAAGTAGTTCCATCAATGCAGTAGGACTTACTCCTGAAAGAAAACGCCTGGTTGCTAAGGATGTAATTCAGATGAACTTGTTGGAGATTTAATGGTTTACCTTTTTCCATCGGTTTGCCGCTCCATGCTCACCAATCACCTCTCTTCTTTCTTTAGCGATCTTGCAAAAGAAGGTAGTTATGCAGTAACTTACCTTAGGTAAGCATTTATCGATATAATAGGCCAGATTTATAGTTTCCCATCTCTGTCTGTGTTATAATTACCCTGATATCGCAGTTTGAGGCAATTCATGAGTAGTGGGAATCGCTTAATAATCTAATTTTTATATATATAACTGCGTTTTACTTATTTTATATTATCTTGAAATAACTGGTAAGGCATTGAAAGTTTTGAAATATATTAGGAGGTGCCCATAGTGATTGATTATGTTGGTCAACAATTGGGCAATTATCGCTTGCTCCGAATAATAGGGCGGGGAGGGTCTGCGGATGTCTACCTGGGTGAACATGTTCACCTGGGAACTCAGGCTGCCATCAAAGTACTTCATGTTAAGATAGGGAGTAGTGAACTGGATGATTTCCTCCGAGAAGCGAGGATCATTGCTCATCTACGGCATCCGCATATTGTGCGCGTACTCGACTTCGGGGTTGAAGATAGCATACCATTTCTCGTGATGGACCATGCGGTTCTCGGTACCTTGCGCCAGTCTTATCCCAAAGGCACGCCTTTGCCACTCGCTACCGTTATTTCTTATACCAGTCAGGTCGCTCAGGCTTTACAGTACGCACACGATAGAAAAGTCGTGCATCGCGATGTGAAGCCAGAAAATATGTTGCTGGATAGCAATGGCCAGCTTTTGCTCAGTGACTTTGGCATTTCCGGCATTGAGCAAAATACGAGCACCTTGATTACACAGAAAAAGATTGACTCAGACACTACTGGCACGGTCTACTATATGGCACCTGAGCAGATTATGGGCCACCGTCACCCTTCCAGCGATCAGTACGCGTTGGGCGTTGTTGTCTATGAATGGCTCTGTGGGGTCCGCCCTTTCTCTGGAGATGCCCTGGCAGTTATGTACCAGCATGTGCATATGCCGCCTATTCCTTTGCGCGCAAAGGTACCGATTCTCCCACCAGCAATAGAGCGTGTGGTCCTGCGAGCGCTTGCTAAAGACCCTGAGCAGCGTTTTGCCTCTGTCGAAGAATTTGCCCAGGCTCTCGCCCAGGCCGATCAAGCACAAGAGGCACCTACTATTTTGACGCAGCGGCAACGGGTGCTAAAATCTAGAAATGTTGTAAGACCTGTTCAGCAGCGAAAAGCTTTATCAATACCTGGGTCTATGCTACTGATTGGCTTAGCCTTCATTCTTGCTGCCGGAAGTGTTGCCTTCCTCCTTTCATCATTGAACAATTGGAGTCATGCCGCCTCACTTACAACCGCTAGCAAAACTTCTGTGACTGCTACTAAGGCTCACGCAACTATTACCCCTGGCGAGGCGCTGGCCGATTTTAATGCGCAGCATACCCGCGTTAATCTCGATGAAAAGATACTCAGCTCTACAAATGCCTCTCAATTAGTGCTAGCCTGGAAGACTCCGATTGGAGGCGGCATCGGCTCCGCTGCAACAGTCGCCAATGGTATTGCTTATATCAATGCGAATGATGGTACCTCGCATAATGGGTATATGTATGCCCTGAATATCAATACAGGCGCTCTACTCTGGAAAGCCCATATTGGCAGTTATGATTTTGGCTGTGCGCCAACTGTCGCCAATGGCGTCGTCTATATGGGTTCATTTGACGATAATCTCTATGCTTTCAATGCCAGGACAGGGGCTGTCCTCTGGAAAGCGCCCACGAAAGGGAGGATTGGCTCCTCTCCGACGCTGGCGAACGGCGTAATTTATATTGGTTCAGATGATGGGAAACTCTACGCCTTTAACGCCTCGAACGGCGCGTATATCTGGTCTTTGCCAACGGGAAGCGAGGTCCGCTCTTCGCCTGCTGTTGCCAATGGAGTGGTCTATGTCGGTTCCGATGACCACAATGTGTACGCTGTTAACGCCGCGAATGGTACCCTGCGCTGGACCTTTACTACCGGAGATCAAGTTGTTTCCTCTCCGGCCATTGCCAATGGAGTGGTCTATGTCGGCTCGAATGATCACACTTTTTATGCGATCAAAGCTACTACAGGAGTGGTGCTCTGGAAAGTACTGACCGGCAACAGTATTATGTCTTCGCCCGCCGTCGCCTATGGTAGCGTCTATGTTGGTTCAGAAGACAATAAATTATATTCCTTGAACGCGGCGAGTGGAGAGTTGGCCTGGTCTGTGCCAACTGGAAGTAGTGTGCGCTCCTCACCAACTGTTGCCAACGGAGTGGTCTATGTCGGTTCGGATGACCATAAGATGTATGCTCTCAGTGCTGAGGATGGTACCATAGACTGGACCTTTACCACGGGGAATCAAGTCGTTTCCTCAGCGACCATAGCCAATGGAGTGGTCTATGTCGGCTCCGATGATGGCAATCTCTATGCATTTCACCTGGCAGGTACGACCTCTAGCCCGCTCTCCTCTCCTACTGTATCTTCTACTGTGGGGAGTAAATAAAGTTTTATCGCAGCTGCTTTCTCCTATCGTCCATCCCTGTTAGCGACGAGGAGCAGGAATGGTTCGCGTTGGCTTGCCACATTTGACCAACTGAAAAGAATACATGAGTGAAGAATATTCTTTTTGAGAGAAGTATTGAGAAAGTAGAGGGTGAGCCAATGTTCAAAGAGACGAAAGCATTTTCCGGTTTTTCAGTCAACAACTTGCAAAAAGCCAGGGAGTTCTACGGTCAAACGCTCGGACTAGACGTGTCTGAAGCGCACGGCCTGTTAGAATTGCATCTTGCTGGTGGGACGAACATCTTGCTGTATCCGAAGGAGAACCATATTCCCGCTACCTTCACCATCCTGAATTTTCCTGTTAGCAACATTGAGCAAGCGGTAGATGATCTGGTCAGACAAGGCGTGCATTTCGAGTCCTACAATGAAGGTCAGCTGGTGACAGACGAAAAGGGGATTTTCCGTGGCGGTGGTCCGAAGATCGCGTGGTTTAAAGATCCCTCTGGCAATATATTGTCTGTGCTTGAAGAAGATGAAGGGAGCAGACAATGAGCAGCGGAGGATTGTCCAGGATGCGGCTTGCCCGCATGCATGATGTTATGGCGGGTGCTGTCGAGCGCGGCGCGGTTCCTGGTCTTGTCTCGTTAGTTAGCCGCCGGGGCGAGGTGCATGTTGATGCGCTTGGCTTGAAGACTCTCACAGATCCTGATCCGATGCGGCGCGATACCATCTTCCGCATCTCCTCGATGACCAAACCAATTACGGCAGTAGCGACGATGATCCTGGTAGAGGAATGTAAGTTGCGGCTGGACGATTCGGTGGATCGCTGGCTTCCCGAACTGGCCGAACGCCAGGTCTTGAGGCGACTCGATGGGCCGCTTGACGAGACTGTGTCTGCGCATCGACCAATCACGCTGCGTGACCTGCTCACCTTCCGTATGGGCTTCGGGCAGATAATGGCATTCCCGGACGCGTATCCGATTCTAAAGGCCGCGAACGAGCAGCAGATTGGTATGGGGCCGCCAAGTCCAGCGACGATGCCTGCGCCAGACGAGTGGATGCGTCGTTTGGGGAGCCTTCCGCTCATGTACCAGCCGGGTGAGCGGTGGATATACAACACAGGCTCCGATATCCTGGGCGTGCTGATTGCGCGTGTCTCTGGTCAGCCGCTGGAGACATTCTTCCGTGAGCGCATCTTCGAGCCACTCGGTATGAAGGATACCGGTTTCAGCGTGCCCGCTTCCAAGATTGATCGCCTGGCGACCAGTTACTGGACCGATTACGCAAGTGGAGAACGTGCTCTCTATGATAGGTCCGAGGGAGGTCAATGGAGCCGTCCACCTGCCTTTCCGTCAGGTGCGGGCGGACTGGTTTCGACCATCGACGACTACCTGGCCTTTGGTCAGATGATGCTCTCTCAGGGTAAACATGGCAACGAGCGTATCCTGTCGAGGCTTTCAGTTGAGACAATGACAACCGATCAACTGACGCCTGAGCAGAAAGCCCTGTCAGGCCTGAACCCCGGCGATTTTGATGGCATGGGTTGGGGATTTGGCGTCTCTATGGTTACCAGGCGCGATGGTATTGCGGCGGTGCCTGGCCGTTACGGCTGGGATGGTGGCCTGGGTACCTCGTGGTGTTCAGATCCCAAAGAGGAGATGGTTACTATTCTCATGACCCAGCAGGCCTGGAGTTCTCCTCAACCACCGGATGTCTGTCTCGATTTCTTGACCCTGGCCTACCAGGCTATCGATGACTAGCGCTCTGAGGCAAACTCTCCTCCACCTGGCAGAATCTTGTAGGGTCGGCTGTTGATCTCAGACCGCGTTGGCGATCACGGCTCTCGCCCTGCCGCCAACGCGCAACGTGCTCTCGTCGACCTCTTTCACCCTCCCTTCAAAATGTGTCCGGGAGAGAGCTTTACAGCCACACTCTGTTTGGCGAATCAGGACCGCATGACCTCTGTGAAGAGAAGCCATCCAGCCAGTAATTTTACAGAGCCTGCTTATTTCAAAGCCTGAGCCTCCACGACAGTATAGTCTGCGGCGTGTAAAACATTCAGTAGCTCTTCGCACTGTGCGCGATTTCTTGTTTCGAGTGTGACTATGGCCTCGTGTTGCATAAATGGCAGATGGTTGGAGACGCGCTGGTAGTGGACATCAATGATATTGACATGCATACTGGCAATAATATTGAGCATACGCGCCAGTTCGCCGGGACGATCAGCCAGGCTAGCATGGATAGCGAAATATCGGCTCTCATTGACGAGGGCATGTTCGGTGAAGCGGCCCAGCAGGTTGACGTCGATGTTGCCGCCGGTAAGCGTGACCAGTACATGCTTGCCTTTGAGCTGAAGTGTTTTGTTCAAGATGGCCGCAACCCCTACGGCACCCGCGCCCTCGACCAGAATTTTATGGCGTTCCATGAGTAACAGAGCGGCATTGATAATCTGCTCATCCTCGACGAGTACTACGTCGTCAACAAGCTGCTGGATGAGTGGGAAGGTAATTTTCCCTGGCCGCTTGATGGCAATGCCATCGGCGATTGTTGCCAGAGCGGGCAGCGTTTGTAACTGACCTGCATCGAGGGAGGCACGCATGCTAGCCGCGCCCGCCGCTTCGACGCCGATGATCTTGATCGATGGTTTCATGGCGCGGGCTGCGAGAGCGATGCCGGAGATGAGGCCACCGCCGCCGATTGGAACTATGATAACATCAGCATGTGGTACCTCAGTGAGCATCTCAAGACCGAGCGTCCCCTGGCCCGTCACCACGTCGCGGTCATCGAAGGCCGGGATATAGGTTGCCGCCTAGCTCTTGCTGCAATTTGAAGCTATGCTGGACCGCATCATCGTAGGTTGCGCCCCACAGGACGACGTTCGCGCCATAGCTCTGTGTTGCTGTGACCTTCGTGAGTGGGGCGTTCTCTGGCACAACGATAGTGCAGGGCACGTTATAATAGGCCGCTGCGATGGCAACTCCCTGCGCGTGATTGCCTGCCGAGGCGGTAATCACACCCGCCCGGCGCTGTTCTTCGGATAGGCGTGAGAGCTTATACGTCGCGCCACGCACCTTGAACGAGCCTCCTCGCTGCATCTGCTCAAACTTGAGATAGATATCGGCTTCCGTCAGTGTGCTCAGAGCTGTCGAGTGGACCATCGGCGTATGCTCAATTAGTGGCTTAAGGAATTGCTGTGCCTGCCAGATGTCGGCAAACGTAATTGGAGGCATGGAAACCTCATCGCTTGCACGCGCCTCAGCGGCATCGTCAAGCTCCTGAGCCGGTTTCGACGGGATATCTTTGTCGAGAGAAGTCATAAATACTGCATCCTTTTTAGAAAAGAACTAGTTCCCGTCCCCTTTCTCGCAACACTGAAATCTAGTAGGCCTCATCGGAAATAGAGCCTGACTTTAATGGGTGGTACTCACTCAGTTCTGCAAAGAGGGAACCTCTCCTGCAATACTACCTCGCTGACACAAAATTGGCAATTCAAATTCTTCATAATTGATGCCATACGCTACAGCTCCAGAATCCAGTCTTCCTATAGAGCAAGGCCCGAAGAAGCTGCCTCTTACCAGAGACCGGATCATTCCAAGACATATTCGTTCCGAAACAAAGTTGCTGCATATGACGTCATCCTAAAAGGAAACATTGCATGCTCTCTGGACAAATCGCAAGGATAACTTAATTGCCCGTATAGAGCTACCCGAAAATTCAAAAACTGGATTGCTACTATGGCAGCAATCCAGTCCACAACTCTATTGTTCTAGTCCGCAACTTTATTAGCATAGTCCACGACTTTATTGTTCGTGAACACTTGTATAGAACCTATTTGCCGATTTACTCGACTGTCACCGATTTTGCCAGATTTCTCGGCTGATCCACATTGCAGCCACGAGCCACCGCTGTATGATAGGCAAACAATTGCAGTGGAATTGTTGCCAGCAACGGGCTGAACGCCTCCAGTGTTGCTGGCACGTACAATATGTGGTCGGCGTGCTGGCGAATCTTCTCATCTCCCTCAGTTGCAACAACGATGACCTGCGCATCTCGCGCCCGTACCTCCTGAATGTTGCTTACCACTTTCTCATAGACATGCGAGGCAGTGGCAATCGCAACCAGGGGGACATCAGGATCGAGCAGGGCAATCGAGCCATGTTTAAGTTCTCCCGCCGGGAAGCCCTCCGCGTGGATGTAGGAGATCTCTTTGAGCTTGAGCGCTCCCTCCAGTGCGGTAGGATAGCCGACGCCTCGTCCTATGAACATAATGCTGCTCACCTTCGCAATCTTCTGCGCCAGAGCCTCAATCTGCTCAACCTGCTCAGCTATCCAGAATGCTCTGCACCTGCTCTGGAAGCTGTTCGATGGCCTGTAAGAATATACTCATCTGCTCAGGGGTAATGCGCCCACGCATCTCTCCCAGGTAGAGTCCCAGCAGGTAAAGCACCGTCACCGAATTGACAAAGCTCTTAGTTGCTACCACACAGATTTCTGGACCCGCTTGCAGGTAGAGCACTGCATCGGAGAGCCGTGTGACCGCACTGGCCACAATATTTGTGACCGCAATCACCCTTGCCCCTCGTTCGCGTGCCTGGCGAATCCCCACCAGCGTATCTGCCGTCTCTCCAGATTGAGTTATTGCGATACAGAGGGTTTCGGGTCCAACAATTGGATCACTATAGCGGAACTCTGCGGCGGTCACCGCCTCCACCGGAATGCGTGCCCACTGCTCTATCACATACTTAGCTATCATTCCCACGTGATACGAGCTGCCACAGGCCACAATCACGATGCGCTGGATATTGTCCAGGTAGCCCTTTTTCTTCATGAGATCTAGCTCACTCAGATGGAGCTTTCCATTCAGTATGCGTCCCAGCAGCGCTCGCCGTAGGGCATCGGGCTGTTCATAGATCTCCTTTAGCGCAAAATGGGGATAGCCTCCCTTTTCTGCCGCCTCCGATATCCCAATCGATGTGCAATGGTTCGCGCTCAACCAGTGTCTTATCTAGCTTTGTAATTACTACGCTGTCTGGCCGCAATGTGGCGATCTCGCCTTCATCAAGGATGATAATATCCCGCGTATGCTTGAGCAGAGCTGGAATATCGGAAGCCAGAAATTGCTCATTCTGCCCCAGCCCGACGATCAGGGGACCATTGCAGCGTGCACCGACCAGCTCGTGAGGATGCTCTTTGCTCATTACTGCGATGGCGTACGATCCCGTCACCTTTTGCAGGGCCAGGCGTACCGATTCACTCAGATTGTGCGCCGCCTCGCCAAAGTAGATCTGCTCAATCAGGTGAGAGAGCACCTCGGTATCAGTTTCAGAGACAAAGACATGGCCCTGCTGTTCCAGTTCCTGGCGTAGCTCGGTATAGTTTTCAATGATGCCATTATGCACCACGCTCAAAACGCCTGTGCAGTCGGGATGAGGATGGGCGTTTGTATCGTTGGGGCGACCATGCGTGGCCCAACGTGTATGACCGATGCCAATGGTGCCAATGCTAGGACGGGCGTCCTGTTCCACAGTAGCAACAAGATTGGCGATTTTACCAGCGCGGCGATGGAGTTCCATCTCGCCTTCGGATGTAAGGACGGCAATACCGGCGGAGTCGTAGCCACGGTATTCCAGTTTCGCCAGACCATCAAGCAACAGAGTAGTAACGTCGATCCCCTGTGGGCCGACGTAGCCAATGATACCGCACATAGTGTCAGAGTACCCTTTCATTTGTTGTTGCCCATTTCTTAGTAAGCCACACGAAAATGAGCAGAATGACAAAAACAGGTCATCCTTGCCCGCAAAATGCCTCTTTCGTGAGGCGCAAGAAAGCACGCAACAATCGGTACCGCGTCAGTTTTGTCCCAGACGTTACCGCCTGGTTTTGTCCTTTCGCTTGTTAGGAGCGTACCACCCCTGAAGGCTCCCGCTGATGGAATTCTCGAATAACCTTCTCCTCGTCAACCGGGTCTTCCTCCTGCTAGCCCGGCCCATGCGCTAATCGACGCGACGTCTCTTCTACCAGCCAGTATAACACGTTAGGGATGAAGCTTTCGTTTCTTTCTGGTTAAGATCAGGTGATATATGTCATCTTTACCAGGGAGATCTCTCCACATTTCACCTTTCTCATATATAAACGTAAATATACTCTCCTTTTTTCAATGCGATGGACAGCTTCTCTTGACAGGTAAGAAATGGGCCATTACTATGTTGTCATAATATATCGGGGCGATATGCATTTTGCGGCAGGAGGGACGAGCTATGGCTATCGACCATATTATTCTGGGGATTATCAGTTTAGAGCCTTGTTCGGGTTATGATATGAAGATGGCTTTTGAGCAGGGGGGAGCCAGTATGCTTTCGGCCTTGAGCTTTGGGAGCATCTATCCCCGCCTCAAGCAGCTTCAGCAGGAGGGACTGATCGAGGTGCAGCAGGTGGCAAGTGGGGGAAGACAGAAGAAGGTCTTTGAACTGACTCAGGCCGGTTGGTTAGAGTTGCAAGCCTGGTTGGGACAGCCATCGGATTATCCGATTCCCATGCGTGATGAGCTCTTGCTCAAAATGCTCTTCTGGGGGGCATCCGGTGGCAGTCGTGAGACGCTCATGGAGCAGTTGCGTGTGCGCTATGAAGAATCGAACGAGGTCCTGCAATATATCGTCGGTTGGGAGAAGAATGGTCGCTCTTTTGTCGACGAATATACTAGCCTGGTGCTTTCCTATATCCGCAACAAGCTAGAGTCTGAGCTTAACTGGATCATGAATACCATGACCCAGCTAGAGAGCGAACCCCTTCTGCCGGTGCAAGATCCGAAATGGCTCTCCGTCCTGCAAAATGCCAGGCGCAAGAGAGCCTTTGACCAGACGAACGAATAAATTATCCTGAAGACCATCTCATTATTGTCTGGAGTGTTAAACCGTGAGCGCATAAAGCTCATGCCTGAGTTTATGGGCTATGATTGGTTCTTCATATGTTAGTAAGCGCAGAGCCTCAAGGCGGAGAGCTTCAGGAATAAGGGCCTGATAAATGTGGCAGTTTGGCGATTTCACGTCAAATCTTCCTGTCGTTCTATAGGTCAGGAGTGGGCAGCCTCCTGAGCACCAGAAGCGCCAATCACATGTTTTGCAGCCCTCTTTTTCTGCGCTAGCAATATTCTGGATACCTTTTGTATCGCTCCTGATCGTCTGAAGCGGGTCCTCGTCGTCGATAGTTGTCACTATCTGTTTACTGTCAGCCTGGCATTTGGCAATTCCGCCGTGCTGGTTGATGACAAGGTAATTTCTTCCGACCCCACACGTATGCTGATGCATGGTGCTAAGCGTGGCTTTATCGACGAGTGCATCAAGCAAACTCCTTTTAGGAAGATGGTTTTCAATGAGTGCAAACACGTTTCTCATCGTTTTAATCATCTGCTTATCGGAAAATTGTAGATCGCGTATAGAGGTAGAACATTCATTATCTCGATAATAGTTGAGCGAGAAGGTGAGATTGTGGCAGAGAATATAATCCATTAAATCGGCGAGGCCGCTGAGATTTCTTTGTGATATGGTGACAAGAATATGCGGAATAATTCCATTTGCCAATAAACGTTTGATAGTTCTATCTACATATTGAAAGGAGCCAAGCCCGTTGGCGAAAGAACGTTGACTGTCATTGACACTATTGATACCATCAAGCGAGATTGAGATACCAATACTACGTTTAGCAAACTCACGAATAGTATGAAGAGGAAATACTACGCCGTTGCTCAGGATATGTGCGCTGAGTTCTAGACCTTGAAGCTGAGCCTGTTTAAGGGCGTAATCATGAACTTCAAGAACACTGCTGGTGCGTAGGGTTGCCTCACCACCTGCGTATTTAAGGACAACACGCTTGAAGCCTTGTTTCTTCGCTGAACGAAATACGGCATCGACAGCCTTTCTGGCTGTGTCATCCGTCATTGACTCATTGGTTTTTTCTATGTAGCAGTACTGGCAACGGAGATTGCAGGCGTTAGTAATATGGAGCCAACTTGTCAGCGTATCTTCTTGTTCAGCAGTTCTAGTAGAAGATGCTTGTTCAGGTGCTTGTAGAAATCCCGCTTGGAAAAAAAAAGCGGCTCCCTCCTCAATGCTGCTATTTGACCATTCAGTATGTTGTTCTGCAACCTCTTGCAGGGTTTTTCCTTTTCCGAATGCTTCGAAGTAGTTGCAATGCCTCTGCATCAAGCACGACCAATCGTCCTGATCCAGTTGGAACACAGGCCAGCCAGTGCTTGTCACTACATGGTTGTATATATAAGGGTGTATGCTGCCTCAATGTGCAATAGTGGATGTTTTTAAAATCCTCTAAAGGTAATAGGATAGGGATGCCCCTACTGGGTGCGGCACAGTCATTCATGCGTGGGGCCGCGCAGTCATTCATCTCAGCTTGAGATGCTCCTGTTGTGTCAGACCAAATTTTCATCTACAACATCCTCTATCTACATTTCCCCACAAATTAGCGCATAGGAAATTTCCGGGTATTTTCATGGAAGCACTACTTTCATTGTATTCAAAAGCCCAAATCAAAAAAGATTGAACCGAAGTGTATGTCTTTCCTATAGAAAAGACAGTGTAGATGTGGATAACTAACACTATAGTAGATAAGTAGCAAATAAGTACTATTACTATAAAAAATGAAAAAAAGTTAATAAAAGATACTGTTAAATTCTTATAGGCTCACAAAAAAGGGGCGGATTTTTGCACTATTAGAAAACGTTAAGAAGCTGTGCAGGCGTTTTTGATGAGCTTAGTGCTGCTCTCCGCCGCCAGGTCTTGAAGATTTTCAGCGAGCGGAGAGCGAACAATGCTATGAGAAGATTTGGGAAGTTGATGGGAAGGAAGAACCTCCTGGTAAATCCTCCAGGAATTTTCCTTTACGTACCTCTTCCAGGGTGTTAGCTAACTCAGGATACTTCTGGTCCATATTGCCCTTCAGACCAGAATGTAACGAAATCATTGACGATTGAGGCGGTCTCCTTCTTTGGGAGTATCGAATAGGCGGTCTATGACCAGGTTCAAGGCATTATTATATGCAACCTCGTTGCGTATTGCCATATAGTAGCAATACTTTTGATAATGCTCGAAAGCTACTTTATACTCTTTTTTCTCGTAGCGTAGCTCACCTAAAAATTCCTCAATCTGTCCAAGTAGATCAGAGTAGTTCCATTTATTAGAGATGATGCGTGCTTCTTGCAAGTATATATTGGCCAGATCGTCCTGGTCAAGATAATGTAAGGCTTTGGTAAGGTCAACCAGATTAGCCACTTGCTGGTATTCATCACGCACCTGTTTGGCTTTCGCAATCGCAGTTTCAAGAATTGGCAGCGCTTCCTGGGGCTGTTTTTGGTCCAGCAGGAGCCGGGCTTGCTCATTTAAACACGTGATATATGCCTCGGTGTTGATATCTACCGAGGCTTCCTGGGCTTTATCTAACCACTGTTTTGCCTCCTGATATTCTCCCTGAGCGCGGTGAATCTGGCCGAAACGATTATAGGTTGCTGCAAGCTCACGTTTTCTGCCAACACGATTGTAGATCTGAAAGGCTTCTTGAAACCTTTGATTGCCCCAGATAGTATGCCCTGCATCAAGATAGATCTGTCCCATTGTGCTCAGGCTCAAGCCTACTGGATACTCGCTGGACTTGCCGGCCTGGAAGAGGTCTCTACGAATTCGCAAACCAATTTGACAGTGACGCAAAGCAAGCTGTGTCTTCCCTCGCTGTTTGTCTATAAAGCTTAAATTGTTGATCATGTTGGCATATTCGCTCTGATTATCGAGCTTGGCATAAAGGGCGAGCCCTTCTTCGTAGTACTTCTGGGCATTGTCAAACTGCCCCTGGTTGCGATAGGTGAAACCGAGTAGATTGAGAATGGCTCCTACCTGGGCTGTATTTCCTCTCTTTCTCTCTAACTCAAGACAGTGTTCCAGGCTGACAAATGCTTCTATGAAGTTACTTTGCATAATCTGACAACGACCCTGCTCCCAAAGCATGGCGGCATTGTGCTCTTCCAACCATTGGGCGTCCGTTGCTTTTTCAAGCTGTTTGTAGTGCGCAATGGCTTCTTGCGGGTTCTCTTCTATTCTGAGTAGTTGCGCTTCTGAAAATTGCAGATCATAGTGTTGGCGTAATGTCATCTCTTTCTGAAATGGGAGCGTTTCCTGAAGTAGCGTGCGGGCAAATGCTCGCCTTTGAAAAATTCAAGGCCCAGGAGAAGTTTTCCTCGAAGTAGGCTAATCCATCATTGACGTTCAGGAAGAGCATATGATAAAGAATCTCTATGGTGTACAGTTGCCGCTCTTGTTCATGAGAGACACGCTCTAATTCTTGTCTATAATGAGCGATTACGCAACGGCTAATATCTTTGCGGTATTGCCGGTCTCTATCGTGTGTCCCCCAGCAGTATCTGGTCACGAGGCGGCGCATCTCATCATGCAAGACCAGATCGTCTCCTGTGCCTGCGCTACGCACAAACGAAAGTGTTGGCAGGATGGCAATTAAATCTTCGTAGGGGATCTCTCCTTCTTGTACAACCTCTCTCAAACTGGATTCGCTGAGTATCCAATGGAGGATGGTCGCGTTAAAACGATGATAGACGTGGGCCATAAAAAGAATAACCCAGTTTAGGGGATCTTCGAGGCTCTGAATCTGGGTCACAAGATAGGATTCAAAGGCGGAAGGTTTGACGGCAATCAGGTCGTCTATTCCTATGACATGGTGATTGAGCACATCTGCTACCAGGCCGACAAGGATTGGCCGCCCCTCTGTTCTCTTGTATAAATCCTGGACGCGATTCTGGTAGCTTTCTCGGTCATATACCGATTCTCTGACCAGATATTCGACCATTTCTTCCTGGCTAAATGGTTTGATGGGTACCATCTGGACTTCTTTTTCGCGCCCTAGCCAGTTGGGATGGTCCCAGTTGATTTTATTACGTGAGGCGATGACAAATTTGATATGCTCAAATTGGTAGGTGTCAGGAAACATATTGGCGAAACTCAAAATGGCAATGGTCGGATTTTGTTCTATAAGCTCGTAGGTATCAAAAAAAATAAGTAGCTTCTTTGTAGAGGCTGCAATCTGCTTATTTAAAACGATTAGATCAGTTGTGAGCGCTTTTGCTAGCTCGGAACGTAGCTCTGTATTTTCTGCCGTTTCGGTATTGGTTGCTGTATGGTAGTTTTTTAAAGCCTCGGTAAAGTTCTGTGTGGACCAGGCTGGAAAAGCCTGAGCTAGTTCTTTGATGACCCGTTCTGCTATCGTAACACCATCACGAGCACTGACGTCAAAGAAGTCAACCAGAACCATCGTAATATCAGGTTCACTCTCTCTGGCTATTGTCATGCTCTTGTGCAAGAGCCATGTTTTCCCTGCCCCCCCTTTTTTATTCTTTTCCTCCAGGGCATCGTGAAAATACAGAATTCGCTCTGTCTCTGGCGCATCAAGCCACTGCTTAAATATCTCTATCTCTGCCTGGCGACCAATAAAATTGGTTTCGATCTGTTGGGTAGGCATCAGTACCACTCCTTTTTCTGTGTGAAGCTTTATTCTTCGACTAATGAGTGTAGTATTGTCGAGTACTGAGGTCCAATTGCTGTTTGGATCTCTCTATCCTTTATAAGCTCCTCATACAACCTACGACAGATTTCGCCTTCGTACTCCTGCTTTACAAGCTCTATAAACTGAGTGATAAGTGACCCCATTGTCTCTTGATTCAGCAAAAGGTCCTCGTGCTAAATGCAAGCAAGAAATATGTAAATGCTCCAATTTGTTCTTCGCTACGGCTTAATTTTTTTGCTTCTTTCCGATAACTCTCGGAGAGATGCTTATTGATGAGTGAGAGTGGCAAGTTCTTTTTTGTACCTAGCTCTTCTTGCAACTCTTCATCTTTCTCATATTCTTCCTGAAAAATTTGCAATGAGTCGAGTTGCTCATTGTATATGATCTGCATGGTGTTTTTTATAGCTGTTTCTATAGTTGTTGCATCGTCCGTACTACAAGCAGTGTGATAGAGAGCTTCTAATAGACAACGAATTTTGTCTGTTCCTGTAACCTCCTGGGCTAGGCTACTATTAAAACCTGCCAGATATTCATGAATGAGATTTATATTTTTGTGGCTCCTCTATGCGCTGTTTGGTCAGAAAGATTGGCCGAATGGCAGCTTCCATAGAGAATCCAGCTTTGTCCTGATTCCAGGCAAGGACATCAGCTTTTTTGTTGAGGCGACGAGGCAAATCAATATATCCCAGGCTACTACTTAATTTGTACTGCTTGGCGAATCTTTCCATCATTTTTTGCATTAAGCTCAAGTTAAAACGCCTGGGTACAGAAAACAGGCTTAACATTGTTTGGTACCAGAGCAGATCTGCCTCATCTTGAGCAACATTCGCGAGCACACCTCGGTTTATTACCATTTCTGTGATAACGTTTAAGGTTCGCAGTTGATCTGCTTCTTTGCTGAAATCTAAGTGATCTCTTTCTATCGTTTGTGTCATCATATTTACTGCTAGAGGATACCCGCCGGTCCATTTATAGATCAGGTTCTGGGTCTCTTGTGTGCTCTCTGGCGCTAGTAAGGAGATGTATCTAGAACAATTATTGCGTGTGAAGGGTTTTAATAGAAATGTTTTCAGTTTCCGTGCAATTGCCATAGTGTGTTCAAAGGAGATCACCTTCTTACTTGCTAGGATGAAGAAGAGTTTGCTGTCTTCGGTAAATCGGTGCAGTAGTTCTTCAATCCAGCGAAAGTGTTCTTCGTTTTCATGGTCAAGTGCATCAATCAAGAAGACGGTTGGCCCATGTCTCAAAATCGCTCGTGTAGCTTCAACGGATTTATCGATCTCATCTCCCTGACTTTGAGTAGAAAGCACTATGCCGAAATTTTGTACCTGTTTGATGATCTCTTCCGCAATGAAAGCTGGTTTATGACTGGCATCGGTCCAGATAGGGAAAAGTTGCTTTTTATTACATTCAGTTTGGATCTTTTTCAATATGGTAGTTTTGCCAATGCCTCCGACACCATAGAATTGGATAAATTGCGGGCGTATTGGTTTATTTTCTTCCAATAGGGCAATATAATGATTTTTGATGAAATCTAATTCTGCTTCTCGATTAACAAAAGGTTCAAGCGTGCTCTGCGTCATGGTCGAGTCTCTTTCTTCCTGGTATTAGGATAAAGCGCACGAGTTCGTCCATACTTTGTGCCTCGCATTGGTTCTTTTCTCTACAAGAAGCTCGGTTGGCAAGTTCACAGATTGAAACTGATGCAGTTAGGTAGACTTCCATATATCCTACCTGCATTTTCTGCTTATCTTTGGTAAAAGTCATTTTACCTGTTAAATATATTTCGCAACAGGTGCATTAACAATAGTATAGCACATAATTCCTTCTACTATACCCTATAGACGCGGTGAAAACGTAGAAATAAAATAATCGTCTTTTCTCTTTTTCATAGAGAAATATGTTGCAATAGATAAATTAAATTTGTCTTTTTGCCCTTGTGTACGTCTATAGTAGGAGAGAGGATGAAAGAAAGTCGCCTTTCGAGAAAGCATTACAAGGGTTTTTAATGAGACATATCATCAGTGGGATCTAATTGAAAGAATGAAAGAGAAGGCATCTGTGTGGGAAATGACAGAGCTCTTGTTGAGTGTTTGAAAAAAATCGTCGGCAATGATCTGCAAGCACAGTTTGAGGATGAGTATCTCTCTGTTTTGGATCTTTCTGGTCTCGGTTTAGTCACTGTTCCTGTAGAGGTCAGCCAGTTCTCACGTCTCCAGGCACTCTATCTCTCTGATAACCAACTCTCTACACTCCCACCTGAACTAGGACAACTTGCCAGTCTGGAAGAGCTCTCTCTCTTTGAAAATCAGCTCACTAGTTTGCCACTAGAATTGGGCCAGCTCTCACGATTACAAGAACTTTCTCTGCATAAAAATCAGTTGACCTATCTTCCTTCCACGCTGGGAAAACTCATAGCGCTGCGCAAGCTTTCTCTCTATGACAATAAGTTGTCTCAGTTACCTCCAGAATTAGGACAACTCACGAATTTACAAAAGTTGTATCTCAATGCAAATTTCCTGGCCGATCTCCCAAATGAGTTAGGGCAGTTGCTAAACTTGCAAGAGCTCTATCTAAATAATAATTGTTTAACACGGCTTCCTCCTGAATTGGGAAAACTCGCAAATTTACAGAAGCTTTCTGTCTATAAAAACCAACTCTCTCACTTACCGGCAGAGCTAGGGCAATTAATGCTTTACAAAAACTCTACCTCAGTGATAATCCACTCTCAGTCATTTCCTGTTGAATTAGGGCAATTGAAACAGCTACAGGAACTTTCGGTTGCAGATTGCCCTCGGCTTCTCACTCCTCCACCGGAAATTGTGAATCAAGGTACACGTGCGATTCTTTCTTTTCTGCAAGAATTGTCTTTAGGCTATAGTATTCGCTATGAGGCCAAGCTGCTTGTCGTTGGCGAGGGCGGAACTGGGAAATCTTCTTTGCTTCGTGCTCTGCACGGAGAAGCCTTCGATTCTTCTCTGGCCTCTACTCATGGGATCGATGTTGGTACGCTTCAACTTCCTCATCCCACGCTTTCCTCGCAAAATCTGCTTCTGAATACCTGGGACTTTGGCGGCCAACAAATTTATCATGCGACGCATCAGTTGTTCCTGACAAAACGCTCTCTCTATCTGGTGGTCTGGAATGCTCGCCTAGGAGCCAAACAGGGACGGCTCAATTATTGGCTCAATACTATTCAGTCCCTGGCTCCCGGTGCGCCTGTGTTGCTTATTGCTACACATACGGATGAACGTCCACCCGATCTCAACTACCATTTGTATCACGATGCCTATCCGCAATTAGTTGGCGCAATCAGTGTCAGTAATAAAGAGGGAACAGGCATTCAGGAGCTAAAATCGCACCTCACTCTCTGCTCCGCTGCTTTACCTCTGGTTGGTCAACCCTGGCCTGGAAACTGGCTAGCGGTGGAACAGGCGCTGATGCAGTGTGAAGAACACTATATTGATTCACAGCAGTATATCGCTATTTGTGCAGAAGGAACGTGTCGAGGCTGAAATCGCTCAAGGGCCGCTGGGTAGCTATCTGCATGATCTGGGTAAGATTCTCTACTTCCGTGATGACTATGTTTTGAGCAATCTGGTAGTTCTGAAACCTAACTGGGTCACAAAGGCAATTAGCCATCTTCTAGAAGATAACGGCGTACGTGCCGCTCAGGGCATCTTAACCCATCTGAACTTCCTCATATCTGGGCTACCGACGAAGAGGGACGTTCCTATGCCCCTCATCTCTACCCAATCTTTTTACGCCTGATGGAACGCTTTGATCTCAGTTATCAGATTGATCCAGATCTGCCAGGGAAACATCCTACTCATAGCTTGATTCCACAGTTGTTGCCTTATCAGCCGCCAACCGATCTTCCTGCCTGGCCAGCGCAGCCGGAGCATGGGCAGATGCAGTTGCAGATGGTGTACCGCTTTGATTTTGTTCCCTCTGGTATTATGAGCCGTTTTATTGTCCGTACGCATCGCTATACGCTGAAGAAACATTGGCGCGAAGGCGTTTTGCTTTCCTATCGCGACCATTCTGCTTCTATTGAGTTGAATCCTATGAATCGCGAATTGTGTTTACGGGTCGGAGGGGTCCAGCCTCAGAATTTTTTTACTATTCTCAAAGATACGCTAGAGTTAATTCTTGAACGTTTTTCTGGCTTGCATGTGCATCGCGAGGTGCCTTGTATCTGTCACTGGAAATCCGCAAGATGACGACATCCTGCCCTCGGTCTTATCATTATGAGGACCTGGTTCGCCGTATGGAACTGGAGAGACTTTCTATCGAATGCCCCGAAACTTTTATGCATGTTTCTGTTCCTACATTGCTTTATGGCATTCATGTCAGTACTGCTCCTCAAATTCATGAATCAATTGAAAAGAGTAAGCATGATATTCTGGCACAGATTACGGTCCTTCAGCAGAAGGATGAACGCTTGTATCAGCAGATGCAAGAGACTGGTCAATTGGTGCAAAAGACGAACCAGCTGGTGCAAGAGACGAACCAGCTTATCGAGTGGAGTGTGCGCAATTTTACCCGCTTGTGGAATCTTCAGATGCGCTGGCTAGAGGCTGAGTGCCCTAATACCTTTGTTCTGCTTCCCGGTTCAAAAAGCCGTTTCAATCCAAAAGATTGGATCGGCCAGGAATATACGTTACACCTGCTCTGTCAGCATCCTTCTGGCCCTCATCGCCTGGATGCTCCCGGCTATGATCTACGCCGCTCACGTTCCTGGTGGATTAAGCTCTCGCCCTGGCTCAAGCATCTGGCCACTTTTTTGAAATATGGCGTGCCATTGTTCGGGATGGCAAGACCTATCATTGACATTTTAAGTACGGGCAATATGGATGCTGAACTTGATCTGCTCAAAAATATCTCGGATGATCTGCCCGATTTTGTCGATGGTGATGGGACAGAACTTCATCACGAACATTTCCATGTCGATGATGATCAGGCTGTAGGGGCGGCTTTACGTACTCTCTACAATTTTCTCAGAGAGGTAGACCCTTCTCAGCATTGGTCGGGTTTGCAAAAAGTGATCACACCAGATGGTAATGTTCTCTGGTTGTGTAAAGACCACGCTCAGACGTATGAGGTTCTCCCCTTACAACTTGAAGAATGAGAGCGCACCTCCTGACGACTATCACGATAGTTGTATGAAGAAGAGAAAACTCTCCTGATTCGAGGTGCAAGCTTTTCACTGCTTGTCAGGCTTGCACCTCTTCATCGTTCTCTCCTACAAATTTACCTGCTAACGAGCATCTCGATACCTGTTCGTAATCGGCAATCTGCGATCCCTGCCAAAGGCACGCGGCGTAATCTTTATCCCCGGTGCCGCCTGCCGACGCTTGTATTCGCTGATATCTACCAGCTTCATCACACGCTGCACGGTTGCAGGATCAAAGCCCATTGCGATCATCTCGTCGAAGCTCCGGTCATCCTCTACATACGCTTGCAAAATTGGATCAAGCTCTTCGTATGGCGGCAGACTGTCAGCGTCCTTCTGATCCGGACGCAGCTCTGCCGAGGGCGGCTTGTCGATTACTGTCTGAGGAATCACTGCTTTGTTGCCAATGGTATTGCGGTACTTGCACAGATCAAAAACAAGCGTTTTAAGGACGTCTTTGAGTACCGCAAAGCCACCTGCCATATCACCGTACAGCGTACTATATCCGGTTGCCGTCTCCGATTTGTTCCCCGTTGTCAGCACAATGGGACCAAATTTGTTGGAGATGGTCATGAGGATATTTCCTCGAATACGAGCTTGCAGATTCTCAGCCGCCAGGCCCGGATCTTCATCTCCTAACGCCGGACGCATCATATGCAGCGAGGCTCTGAAGGTCTCCTCTATTGGAATGGTCAGATATTGGATACCCAGATTTTCCGCCAGCTCCTGCGCGTCGGTTTTGCTCCCACTCGACGAGTATCCCGAAGGCATCGAGACCCCCAGCACGTTCTCCGCTCCCAGCGCGTCTACGGCGATAACTGCGGTCAGCGAGGAGTCGATCCCGCCCGAAAGTCCAATTACGACCTGCTTAAAACCATTTTTGTAGACATAATCGCGTGTTCCCAGCACGAGTGCGGCGTAGATCTCCGGCAGTTTCTCCATCCTGGCTTCCATGCGCTGTGGACCACTGAGTAGCACAGGCTTCTCATCTTCAGGCCGCGCAAGGGGACCACTGTCAATTGTGATGACTGGCACATCCTGGGGGGTGACCTGCCAGCGCTCCTGTCGGCGGCGTGGATCATGCAGCCGCGAACGGAAGACTGAGGCGGTGTCTAGATCGACGACGAGCAGGTCTTCTTCAAAGCGTTTGCCACGCGCGATCATCAGACCTTGCTCGTCAAAGACCATGCTGCCACCATCAAAGATTAGCTCGTCCTGCCCGCCTACCAGGTTCAGATAGCAGACGATGACGCCATTGTCGGCGGCGCGCGTCGCAATCATCTCCTCCCGCACAATCCCCTTCCCTGAATAATAGGGCGAGCCATTGATATTTAGAATAACTTCGGCCCCTGCATGGGCTTGCCGTGTCAGCGGGCCGGTGGGATACCAGATGTCCTCACAGATGTTAATGCCGACATGGACGTCGTTGAGCAGAAAGATGGGAGCATCGGTTCCAGCGCGGAAGTAGCGGTTCTCATCAAAAACACCGTAATTCGGGAGATAATGCTTATGATATGTCCCGATAAGCCGACCATTATGAACTACCGCCGCCGCATTGTAGATGTCGTGATCGCGGTCCACAAAACCGATGACTGCCGTGAGCCCAGGAAAATCGCGGCTCGCCTCTGTGATCTGTTCCAGCTTCCGCAGATTCGCCGTAATAAATCCCGGCTTGAGTAGCAGATCTTCAGGCGGATATCCTGTCAGGGCTAGTTCGGGAAAACAGACAATATGTGCTCCCTGCTCCGACGCCTGGCGCATGTAACTCACAATCTTATTTGTATTGCCTTCAAGATCGCCTACCGTCGCGTTGATCTGGGCAAGCGCCACTCGTAGCGGTATGATATTCATAACACACAATCCTTTCTGCTCTTGACGAAGGATGTATAACGTACTAGGCTAACAACATAGACAGACAGAACTGGACTAATTAAAGGAGTTGTTCTCTCATGGAGATTCGTGCCTTTCTCGCCCTCGTCGTCCCATTTATTATTATTATCTATTTTGGGGCTCTCTTATTTATACGCGCACCCAGGCAGGTTGTGCTGACCTCTCTCCTCGGTGGTATCGTGGCGGCCTTGATCAATATCGCTGTTGATCTGGCGGCCTATTATGCTCACTGGTGGAATTATACAATTAATGATCTGGTCTTGCACATTCCCTTGCCCTTCTACATCTCGCAGGTGTTGTTATATGGGAGCATCGTGTATCTGCTCATCTGGCGCTTCTGGCACACACGCGCTCACTGGTTTTCCTGGCTCTTGCTGATCGGTGTGCCTCTCTTTGGCTTTGCCCGCGATCTCGTCTATAACGGTCTGACCACACGCGGTTATACCCATTGGCAGAGTCCCCTGGCCGCTCCAATCGACTTCGTTATGTGGCTTGCCCTCTTCTACGCTGGCTACTTTCTCTTTCATCGCCTTGTCCCCACACGCGAGACGATTTTAGCACAGGAGGAGCAGGAGGAGCAAGAAGCGGAATCCTCAAGAGAGCAGTCAATTCCCAGCTAACTCACTTGTCTTTTGGGATGTTTCCCTGCTGTAGTGCTTTCCTCTCTTTCTGTATGCATCAGCAGGCCATCCCTGTCTCTCTTCTCTCAAATAGCGAATCTTCTCGAAATCTCTCTCTAAAAGCGTTGACAAATCGCAAAAGATATGTTATAAATTCTTTTGTCAGGAACTTTCTGGATATATACAGGGCTCAAACCCTGGTTGCCAACCAGCACCATTGTTAAAGGCATTAACATGCTTGAAACGTATTCAGATGACTCTCTTGACACCCCAACACGCCAGCAGACAATGGTGTAGATGCTGCATAGAAATATCCATAGTTTTATCGGTTGGAACCTCCCGATAGTATCCCACGTGATTTTAGCAGGCATCCTATAACGATTGTATAGCCCTGCTCGATATTCCCTTGTTGGTACTTCTAGAAATTATAGAACCCTTTGTATCTCATTTTATGAGCCTGGCTTGCAGTATCAATAGCATCCAGGACTCCCTTTTTCCCTTGATTCTCAGACCTTTTTTCTCTCCTGCGACCAATGGTGCGCGGATTTTTTCGCTAACGCGTTTTGCGTACTCTTACTCACCAATTTCAGGCAAAGGGGGGTGACGTTGCCTTTTCAGGCGTAACACGTCACTAGATGTGCTTATGAACAGAACACTTTTGCTGACCTATCTGGATATGCGCCGCTCTCCGGTGACAGGCAATGAAGAGGCGCTGCGTCTACATCGAGCGCTCTGCGAGCTGGCTCCAGGGTTTTATCTCACTTTACTGGCTGATCCCACCAGTGAGATGTCCCATAAGTATGAAATCCTGACAAATTTGCTGCAACAACCTTCTGCACACACTATTGAACATGAGCAGATTCTCACCGTGCTTTCTCGCCTGTCATTGGCTGATGCACTCACGGTCCTGAGTAGCATACGCACGCGTAAGATAAATGGCCGCCGCGCTCATACGTTGGTACTGTCTTTCTTGCTTGGACATGAGCAATTTCCTATGCTGGCTGCAACCAGAAAGCAGTATATCACTCGCCTTATCAGGCACGCTCTAGGTGAACGCACCTGGTCTGCTGCGAAGCGCTTCCTTGCGGAAACTTCAACTGACGGCGAACTGGTGCTGCGCCGTGAACTCTTGCGCTTTGCTCCTGAGCATGAACTTGCGCGAGTTAGAGAGGCGCTCTGCTTTCTTGCCGGGATAAAAGGTACTCCTGCTGAACCTGTTCTGAGCAAAAGTCAGGCTGCACGCCAGGATATCGAGCAAGGGAATGGCCTGCCAGCAGAAACGCTGCTTGGTCTGCGTGGTACCTATCATCGCGAGTTTCCGCTCAAGCGCACGCTCTATCTGGCGGCACCACGCGCAAACACTGTACGCAGCGACGGACCTTTGACCATGCTTTATAAAGAGGCTTTCCAGGCCGCTGAGAACCGTAATGGCCAGGCAACAGCGCATACACCACCTGCTGGCTCGCCGGAATCGGCTCTGACACAACTGGGCCGGGCTGTGACTGCTTTCTTGCGCCAGCCTCTACTGGAGCAGCCAGTGCCAACGCGCTTGATAGCACCCGCTACACAGACAGAGCAATTGGAACTGGGAATGTTCAATGCTCAATTGCGCGAGCAGGTAACACAGGAGGTAAATTCACTGCCTATGGTACCTGGAAGACTGGCTATTGTGTTGGACCTTTCCGCTTCAATGCTTTCTTCCGGCGAGCGCGTCTATCATCCAGCAGCCCTGGCTCTGGCTCTAGTGCGCTTGTTGCAGGAGCGTGTCCATGAGGTTGTCCTGCATCATGTTGGCGAACCGACCTTTTCGCTAGATGTCTTACCACAACCTCAGAGCGCAACTGATCTGGCGACTGCCCTTCTGGATGTGACTATGCAGCAACCAGAGCTGATCTTGCTGCTGACCGATGGCTACGAAAATCAGCGCCAGGGAGATACTGCCCAGGTTGTCCAGGGTTTACGCCAGTTGAATCTGACTATGCCCATCTACCAGGTTGTACCGCTTTTTACGCTGGCTGAAAATCTCTCTCAACGTCATCTGGGCGAGGCTATTCCGCTGATCCCGCTTGCGCATGAGCATGGTGTTCGTGAACTCTTAGCACGCGTATTGCTTGTGACTTCTGAAGAGCAGCTTTCGCCTGCGGTAGAGGTACAACTGGCAGCTTTGTTGCTGGATTAGAAAGGGGAATGTTATGACGATAGAACAATTTCATCTAACTCAGCCAGGTTTTACTGGTCTGCTGGCTGGCCTGATTCCAGGGCAGCTTCAGACCTGGGGCCAGCTTGCCATGCTTCCCCTCCTGCCTGCAACTGACCGTCCCGGCAATTCAGACTTTGTTTCTCCTCTTGAACATTTGAAGCTTGTGCGTGTGCCTACTTATGGTAGCCTGGTTTTGCATAATACGGCTTCTCGTGGCTTGCTCATTGCTCCTATGCATATTGGCTTCTTTCAGGTGGGTGCGCAGAACCATGCTACCAGCCGGGTTATTGTGCTCGGAGAGGGTGAGACGCTGACCGCCGATGACTGTTTTTGCATTCAAGCTTCTCAGGGAGGCCTGCTCAAAGAGGCCCAGCAGCGTTTTATTGTCCTGCCTCTCAACTTGCGCCATCAGGCCCTTACGCTTCGCGGCGAAAATGATTTTTCGCGGCTCTGGAGTCCTATTGAGGATTTCAACCGTCGTCACGGGGTCACTCGTGGTGGACATCTTGAGCGCTTTCTACGCCCAAATTTTCCCCGCCTGGTGCTGTTTCGCCATGCTCTGGAAACTGTGTCTGAACAGATTGGAGCAGCCTACTTTGTGGCTGGTCAATTGGTTGGGATAGAGCTTGCTCCCAACGCTGCCTGCTGGCAAGATATCGCGCCGATTTTGCATATCTATTGCTATGGCTCAGCCGTGCTCTTGGCAGAACAGTTGCAGGCTCAGACGACACACCCGCCATTGCAACTTGCAGAGATAACGGATCTCGCTGCATTAAGACAACGGCTGCTTGAGGCCCGCCAACAGGATCAGACGACCCATCTCCAGGCCGTTGGAGAACGTGCCAGCGCTTCCTGGGAGTACTCTCTGGAAACGGAGACCCAGGGTTTGCGTGTTGTCACTCTCTCGCAGGATATCTGGGGTGGTCAGATGGTGAAAAAGGATGCAGATCTGGTCTATCTCTCTCTTTTTCGCTCTTTTGCTCCTGTTAGTGCAGCAAAAGAAGAGAGCTAAATCTGGTTCTGGAGAGAACGCCATGCATCAGTCCGCTAACCGGGCTAATGTATGGCGTTCTCTCCTCTTTTGCTTCGCCTATTTGCGAGCTATCCTGTATAGGATAGCTAATTTTTGAGCTACGCCATCAAAAGCCTTGTCAGGAGATGCTAATTGAGCGATACTAGAGCTATTGAAACAATGACCCCTTGCAATAAATGACGAGAGGACCAGGACGTGTATTTCAGCAAAGCTCAGATAGAACAATCCCTGAAACGCTTAAATGAGCTGAATCCGTTTTTTGGTACAATCTTTCTTGCGTTTAAAGAAGTAGATCTTCCTATAGGCGAGACAAAGATTCTGAATTTTTTACCTGTACTGGAAGCGTTCTTACAGAAGTATTACAGGCCTCTGAACAGGTATGCTGGTTTTTACACCCCCTTTAAAACCTCCAATAAGAAAAAACGTTGGAATACACGTCAGTATGCAAACACGCTTCAAAGAATAGCGGTAGATACCTTTTCAGATGTTATCCTCCATCCTAAAACGACGCGCGAGTGGGGCTGGAAAACGGATTATGTTAAAACACTTGCTGAAGAGCATCTCACTATTAGCTTGATTCCTACCTTTGATGTCGCTGTCTGGCTCTTTCGTACAAGAAATTGGCCTGTTCATACAAACGTTACTGATGTTATTGCAACATTTCTGGATGAGTTTCATATTTCTAAGCAAGAGCAAGTGTTATTCAATACTCACCCTTTATTCAATGATCCTCCTCTTTTTCAGGAAGCTGTCCTTGACGCTGAAGCACTTCTCGAAATTATTGGTTTACCCCCTGGTGAACAAGCAAACGTACAGGAGAGTCGTTCTCCCGCATTGTTTAATCCTCTCAATACCCTGGCAGAATATGGTGCAAAATTACAGCAGTTAAAGCTCCATGAAGTTGGCCTCTGTGAGGAGCTAGAGCTTGAACCAGCGGGCCGTCTGAATATCATTACTGGGGATAACGCATTGGGGAAAACTTTTTTATTGGAATGTGCCTGGTGGGCATTAACTGATACATGGGCTTCAAAATATCCTGCCTATCCTCCAAATGATGCCAACGATCCAGTTATCACTTTTCAGATTGGTAAAAGCTATCAGGAAAAGAAAAAACAGACAGCTAAATATAACTGGCGCAAACAATCCTGGCCGTCTTTAAAAAATCGCGATGTATTACCTGGTTTATCTATTTTTTCACAAGCAGACGGCTCGTTCGCAATATGGGACCCGGCAAAATTAGAGGACCCCACGCGACAAAGTGAAGAGACAGAAGCATTTATGCGTATCTCTTCTACAGAGGTGTGGGATGGTGTTCGTAGAACAAGGAATGGAAAAGAGATTGTTCTTTGCAGAGGCTTGATTGAGGACTGGATTACCTGGCAGGAATCTTCTGATCCGGCTTTATTATCATTATTTGGCCAATTTTCCCAGGCTCTCCGGGAACTCTCTCCTCATCCCAAACACCCTCTCATTCCAGGTGAACCAATGCGTATACCTGATGAAGAGGCAGATGTGAGGCGCGTTCCAACGTTGCAGTTCCCTTATGGAGCCGTTCCAGTCCTCCTCTGTTCTGCTGGGATTAAGCGTATCGTTGCCCTTGCCTATCTCGTTGTTTGGGCTTGGAATGAACATGTTATTCGCTCACAACTTATTCGTGAAGAGCCACAACGTAGTATCGTTCTCTTGATAGACGAGATGGAGGCCCATCTCCATCCCTTCTGGCAACGCGTGATCGTTCCGGCTATTATGCGTGTCGTCCAGGCTCTTTCAAAAGAAGTAGATATGCAGATTCTTGTCGCAACTCATTCGCCCCTCGTATTGGCTTCCGTCGAACCACTTTTTGACGCCGATCTGGATAAGCTGTTTCATCTCTATCTGGATTATGAGGAGGGCGATGTCGTATTGGATGAAGTTCCATTTGTCAAACGAGGCCGTATAGATCAGTGGCTCACCTCCGATCTCTTTGGTTTAGCCGAACCTCGCTCCCGTGATGCCGAACAGGTGATAGAAGCAGCAAAAGAATTGCAGTTAGCCAATGAGGAACCACCGAAAGAGCAAGTACAAAAGATATCTAATGATCTTAAGCGTGTCCTGGCCCCAGACGATGAATTCTGGCCTTTGTGGACTTACTATGCTCAAGAGCGAGGTGCTACCTTTGATGCACGTTGAGATGCAACCAGAGCCAGAACACTTCCATAAGAAGGTACAAAAAAAGGGCGAAGCTTTTTGGCTATTTGTCCTCATCCAAAAGGTAAGGCCTGGAATAGTCACGCCTATTGGCGGACTGTTATCCCTGATCTTTATAAAGCGTATCATGGCATTTGTGCCTATACATGTATTTGGACACCAGAGGATACTGGTTGGAAAACGGTTGAACACTTTCTACCGAAAAATTCTTATCCTGAAGAAGCGTACAAATGGAGCAATTATCGTTTTGTCTGTGGAATTATGAACGGGAGAAAAGGGAAAAGTGAAGATGTACTTGACCCTTTTCAGATACAAGATGGCTGGTTTGAAATGCAATTTACGTCTTTGCTAGTAAAGCCTGGAAAACAGCTCAATGAGGAAAAGAGGGAGCAGGTCAAAAAGACGATTAAATGCTTGAAACTTAATGAATCCACATGCATTCGTGGTAGAATGGCTTGGCTGGTGCCATATCTGCAAAAAGAATATCCTTTTTCTCATCTTGAAAAGAGAGCGCCTTTTTTAGCTTATGAACTACAAAGACAAGATGTTGCTGATCCTGATCACTCGATGTGGACAGATTTCAAAAAAATCCACCTGTAATAAGCAGGCTAGTTGCTTCCTAAAATCGTGAGAAAAATGGAGAAATTGCTATGGACTATTCTCAGGAAGAAACAATCGCTCGCATCAATGCCACACGTGCTGGTTCCGTGTGGGAGGTCTTGGATATCAAACTTATCCAGGCCGAAAAAAATCTGGTGGTGGCAACGATGCCCATCGGCCCGAATCATCGCCAACAACTCGGCTATCTACATGGTGGCATCTCGGTTGTCCTGGCGGAATCTCTGGCCTCGCTGGGCAGTGTCCTGAATATCGACGCCGATAGACAAATGGCCTTTGGCCTTGAAATTAATGCCAATCACCTGCGGCCAAAACGTGAGGGACAGTTGACCGGGATCGCTACTCCGATCCAGCTTGGACGCACTACTCATGTCTGGGATATACGCATTACCGACGAGCGCGATAAACTGATCTGTATCTCGCGCTGTACCGTCACTATCGTTGATCGTCCCCCGGAGAATGGCAATATTCTCAAGCCTTTAGAACCGAACGCTCAGTAATCCTATGCGCTTACTGCAAATTTGCCAGCGTATCGCCCAGGTCCGCAAAGACGTGCTCAGGCTGAATTAACGATTCTGCCAGGCTCGCGCGTGTGTCTTTCCCTGAGAGGACTAGTATGGTATGCACGCCTGCCGCCAGCCCGGCCTTGATGTCTGCGGCGAGTACATCACCGATCATTACTGTCTCGTCGGCGCTGCTTCCCAGGCGCAACATGGCCTCTTGTAGCAGCGTTGGCTCCGGTTTGCCTATAACCTCTGGATGTACTCCGCTCCCTGCCTCAATCGCTGCTACCATTGTCCCCGTGCCGGGAATGAGATCCCCTACAATGGGCAGGAGGGCATCCCGATTGATCGCTACAAAACGCGCCCCTGCCATTACCGGCTTTTACTGCTGAGGTGAGCTTCTTATAGCTGAAAGCCCGGTCCAGTCCAACCAGGACCACGTCGGCTGTCTGCGCATCAATATCAGCTACCTTGAGATCATAAGCATGAACCATATCAAGCAAAGGCTGTTCACCAATCACATACACGGTGGCCCCAGGATGACGGTGCGCGATATTCTGGACGGCGGCCTGCCCCGCTCCCAGGATGTGACTGCTGTCACTCGGCACTCCGAGCCGCTCAAGCTTTTGCAGTACCTGCGTCTCGCTGGCAAAAGAATTGTTGGTCAAAAAAAGATATTTTTTCTGTGTCTTATCTAACCATGCGATAAATTCTTTCGCGCCGTTGACGAGCGTTTCTCCACGATAGACAACGCCGTCCAGGTCAATAAGATAGGTGGTATATGCGAGTGTCATAATGCTCCAAAAAATGTTTTCTGAAATTTCTGGTCGCCAGCAAGACTGGTCGATTCCTCTCGTAAGAGAACACACTAATCGCGCATCAGTTGTTCGCGAATGGCGATGACTTCACGTCTTAGGGCCGGATCAAGATTCACCGAACGCTCGATTTTTTCACAGGAATGGAGCACGGTGCTGTGATCGCGCCCGCCAAAGAGCTGACCAATCTCTAGCAACGATGCCTGCGTCTCCTGACGGATGAGATACATGGCGATCTGGCGCGGGACGACGATATGCTTGTCTCGCTGCTTTCCACACATGGCGTCCAGCGAGATGCGGTAGTATTCGGCCACGGCTTCGGCAATCTGCCGACTACTCAGGCGCGTCTCTTTGACATCATTGCCCAGTGATGAGATTGCAGCTCGTGCTACGTCCATTGTGAGCTCTGTATGATGCAACTGTTGATACGCCATGAGCCGATTGAGACAACCTTCAAGTTCACGAATGTTTGTTTGTACCCGTCCCGCAATATAAGAGATGATGTCGTCGGGCACGCGATAACGCAACAGGTCGGCCTTTACGCGCAGAATCGCCATTCTCGTCTCTAGATCAGGGGGCTGAATATCCGCTATTAGTCCCCATTCAAAACGCGAACGCAATCGCTCTTCTAGACTCAAAATTGCTTTCGGCGGACGATCACTACAGATGACGATCTGTTTGCTCATTTCGTGCAGACTGTTAAAGGTGTGAAAGAATTCTTCCTCGGTTGATTCTTTGCCCGCTATAAACTGAATATCGTCAACTAATAAAATATCAACCGAACGGTACTTCGCGCGAAACTCTTCAGTGGTGCGATAACGAATGGCGTTGATGATCTCGTTGGTAAATTGTTCGGAAGAGACATAAAGCACTGCCAGCCCGGTCTGTACTCCCTGATGACCAATGGCGTGTAACAGGTGGGTCTTGCCTAGCCCCACTCCTCCGTAGAGGAAAAGCGGATTATAGGACTCCCCAGGCGCTTCTGCTACCGCTAAGGATGCGGCATGGGCCAGACGATTGCTGTTGCCGACGATGAAGGCGTCAAAGGTGTAACGAGGGTTGAGCCGATTGTGCATTAAGATGTTGGCTCTCTGCTCGTTGTCCCATTCCTCTAGCGATTCCGCTGAGGAGTTCGCGCCAGGATGCGGCGTCGTTTCTGATTGATGCGCGGTCTTTGACGCAATCTCATAGAATGGATTAGGGTTGTAGCTGTTTCTGGGATAACCCGCCTGTTGTTGGGGAGGGTAATAGCTCTCTCTCCCCATAGGGCTGTTGCCGAAATCACCCGCTAGCATATGCGTGTCGGTAGAAATTGTGAGCGTTACTACCTGGCCTGTTACTTCTTGTAGTAGCTGCTCAAGGGCGTGCTGCCAACGTGCGCTAATAACATCACGGGCCAGGTCGCTAGAAACCTGGAGGACAAAAATTCCTTCTCTCTCTTGTCCATCAAAAAGCCCATCTTGCTCGCTTGGCCCGCCTGACGCAAGACTGAGCAGGCGTGCATCTTGTAGCCAGGATCTGGAGTCAGGGTCAACCGCTGACTTTTCCAGATGCTCAAGCGCTGTACGCCAGATTGTCGCAGCTGTTTTCACTAGCTTTTTACTCCCGTGTTTAGGCTTCGATGAGTGCTATGCACTCAATTTCTACCAGTGCCTTCCGTGGCAGCTCTGCTACCGCTACTGTTGAGCGGGCCGGAGCAGTCTCTCCAAAATAGGTGGCATAGACGGCATTCATTGTCGCGAAATCGCTCATGCTGGTCAAAAAAACTGTTGTTTTGATGACTTGTTCGAGTGAACTGCCCGCGCTTTCTAGCAGGGCCTGAAGATTTTGAATGGCGCGGTGCGTCTGGGCCTGGATCTCCGCTCCAATTAACTCCCCGCTTGTCGGATCGAGCGGAATTTGCCCGGATGTGTAAAGCATCTGCCCAACACGTATCGCCTGGCTGTATGGTCCAATGGCCGCAGGTGCCTGGGAGGTGCTGATCTGTGTTTTTTGCATGGCATTATTTCCATTGATGATAAGGGTGTTCTTAAACCAAATAAACGATAATTGTAGGGAAACTGGTATCCCTGGGATAGGTTACTGGCAGGCGGAAAGGGGAATTGGCAGGAGAACTCTTTCATGTCTGCTCGAATGGCTGCTAAAGGTGTGGTTCAACCTGCGTCTTCCCCTGGTCCTTACGGCGTATATTGTCCGCGCCTGGATGGTGGTGTTGGTCCCTGTCCATCGCTTCCCAGTGGATAATTGCGCGGATACGCTTGTGATGGTGCTGCTTGCTTGCTGTGCGAGATCTCTTTCGCACATTGCCGTAGCGCCTGTTGCATCTCGGCTGCCGAGTTAAAACGATCTTCTGGTTCCTTTTGCAATGTACGAATGACTAATTGTTCAAGGGCAGGTGGCACGTTGGGGTTGAATTGCCGCAACGGTGGTGGATTGGCCGAGGCGTGTTGCATGGCGATGGAGACTGCCGTCGGACCCACAAAGGGCGGGCGTCCCGTTAACATCTCGAATATGACGACGCCCAGCGAATAGAGGTCGGATGAGGCTGTAAGCGTCTCGCCACGTGCCTGCTCTGGCGATAGGTAGTCCGCTGTCCCCAGGACAATGCCACTATTCGTCAAACCAGCGTCTTCAGCAACACGCACAATACCAAAATCAGTGAGCTTTACCCAGGCTCCGCCCTCTCCAAAACCTGCCGCACCACTCCAGGCGAGCATGATGTTTTGTGGCTTGATGTCACGATGAATAAAACCTTGCGCATGAGCTACCTGGAGTACTGCACATACCTGAGCCGCTATCTCTATGGCCTCGCGGGCTTGAAGCTGGCGGCGCTGACCGATGAGCTGTTTCAATGTTGGACCTTGAATATATTCCATTACAAGAAAATATTGGCCCATCTCTTCAACAAAATCATAAATAGTGACGGCGTTAGGATGCGCAAGCTTGGCAGCCGCTCGCGCCTCACGACGAAAACGCTCAACAGCACGCGCATCGCTTTTGTCCAGGGATCGCAATATTTTGATTGCAACGATCCGCTCTACGCGGTGATCCCAGGTTTTGAAGACGCTTGCCATTCCGCCTGTGGCGATATGCTCACGTATCTCGTACCGTCCAGCTATCAGTGTGCCTTCAAATTGGTTCAACGTTCTACCTCAAGCAAACCTGGGCGTTTACCCCTCAAGGGATTCTACAGTTTCAGACGGTAGTATACCATCAATGCTGTATGACGTCGAGTCCTCTATGACTCTCTCTTCTCTCTCTTTAGGGAATAGTACCATCTGGTTACTTCTACCTGGGAATTGTCGTCTCGAATTGAGAGACGGTGCTGCATTTTATAAAGTTAAGTTGATACAGGAGTATCTGTCTGTCTGCCTCAGACGACGGGACGAATCTTCCCTTGTTGGCGTTCTATACTGTAGCTGCTATTTGGATGATAAATCAAGGAGCCTCTATCTATGCATACAAAATTGGCTGTCCCCTGGCTATTTTTACCAGCTCATCGCCGCATTCTTCTTCTTCTCTGCTTCTCTCTGACTCTTTTAACTGCTTGCGGCGGCCTCGGTACCGGTTCTACTACTACCAGTACCTCTTCGGCGGCAAACGCTCCCACACGCCCTACTCCTGTCCCTACACCAGATCTGACTGCCACTGCTACTTCTTTGCAGCAGTTACAACAGCAGAAGAATCTGGCGAAGGTTCAGCAGCTTATGCAAAATATGACACTGAATGAGAAGTTGGGCCAGTTGGTTATGGTCGAGTATATCGGTACTCAGTATGCCGATACTGAGCTGCCTGCGATGATTACTCAGGACCATATCGGCGGCTTTCTTTTTCAACAGGCTAATCATAATTTTGATCCACCTTTAAATACGGTGGCTACTGCCAGTGCTTTTATCACTCAAGCACAGAAAGATGCAACTGTACCGATGCTTGTTGCGATTGATCAGGAGGGCGGCCTGGTCAATAAATTGTCCGATTTCGCTGGCGATCAGCCATCCGCCGCCGATCTGGCTGCCACTGGCAATCCCAGTTCTGCCCTCAATCAGGGGGTTAAGACGGCTCAGCTTATGAAATCTCTGGGCATTAATGTGAATCTTGCTCCGGTTGTCGATGTTGGCCCTCAGACGAATCTTTTGGAAAGTCGCCAGTTTAGCGATAATCCTCAGACTGTGACTACCTATGCCGGCTCTTTCTTGAATGGCTTGCAACAAAATGGCATCGCTGCCTGCTTAAAGCATTTCCCTGGCCTGGGAACTCTGCCTCAGGGCGCTGATCCCCACCAGGAAGTTCCTCGCGTGACGAGTAGTATGGCCCAGTTGCAGAGCAATGATCTCGTTCCCTATACCCAATTGATTCAGCAAGATAATCCTGCTATGGTGATGACGACGGATGTCTATACTAATGCGCTCGATCCAAATACTCCCGCTGAACTTTCGCATAAAGTTGTTACTGATACTCTGCGTAAACAGTTGGGTTTCAATGGCGTTATTATCACTGATGGTATCTATATGCTGGAGCGCTCAGGCTATATGCCTATGATCCAGGCGGCAACTCAGGCTATTATCGCTGGCAATGATATTGTTGAGGGTCCCTATCATGCTCAAGACGTTGCTAATCTGATTGCTTCACTCAATCAGGCGATTCAAAGTGGTCAGCTAACGACTGATCAGGTGAATCAATCTGTCCAGCGCATTCTGCTGATGAAGGTCCAATACGGCATTATCTCGTAGGGCAGATCGGCTTGACCGCCCCCTCTTCCCCTACTACTATCTCGCTTTATGCCCCCCAACTGGGCCGCGAGTCAGCGTCCAGATGCCCGCCTGCATCGGTGAGCTGCACTGGCGCACCTCTGGCCACTACCATGTGGGTTTTGCTATCAAGGCCCACATGGACGATCCAGATGTCAAAGACGTTGTTGTTGTAACTGAGATAGCCTAGCTCTTTGCCATCTGGCGACCAGAATGGCTGGCTGATGTAGTACTGCTCCTGGAATAAGACCGACTTATTGTATGGCAACTGGGCCTGCTTGATGACGTCAGGATTATTTGGGTCTTGTGTGATGTTTTCTGGTACTGGCATCAGATAGAGCCCCATATGACTGGCATCCATACTACGCACATAGGCAATTGTGCTTCCATCCGGTGAGAAGGCTGGTTGCAGATTTGTCTGGTTGGTAGGGCTAATCGCTACTCCGGGATCAAATGCAAAGCCTGTTGCTCCTGGACGATATTTACCCGGATTGTTGGCTATCGCATTGGGATCTTCCATGTAAAGCTGTGTGAGCTGCTGTGCTCCTGTGGCATCATAGGCATAATGTGTGTAGATGATCTGGTCAGGGTGGCCGGGACGATAACTGGCGTCTCGATCACCGCCCGCTCCATAGTTGGCGTATGCGATGGTCTGTGGCGTTGCCTGAGGATCATCTATTGAGATCTCGAATACCTGGAGGTCCAGCAGGAAGCTATCTACGCCCGGATCGGTATACGGCTTTGCCAGGTCGCTCAGGAAGATCAGGTGGGTCGCGTCCTGCCAGGATGGCTGGGCATACCAGACCGCTGTGCTTTTTGGCGCTCCCATCGGCGAATTGGGATTGGGCAGGTATTGGCCGACTCCCGTGCGTAATAATCTGGGCTGCCCACCAGCGGCAGGCAGTAACATGAGATCTGAATAATTCTCATAACGCTTGATAAACGCTATCCATTTGCCATCAGGAGAGACCGCTGGATCGCGTGCATCCATCCCTTGCGTCAGTTGCGTCAGCTTTTTCGTACTGTCTAGCATATACAGGTTGCGATCATCGGTGAAATAAATTTTCCCCTGAAAAAGCGCCTCTGGCGCAGTATTGATTCCCAATGTTCCACCACTGGCTGTATGCACGCTCTGAAAATCGCCCGTTTTTGTGCTTGCTTTTTCTCCAATGCCAAGACAACTTTGTAGACTCAAGGCCAGTAAGGCCAGTAAGCACCACAATTCCCAGGCGTTCTGTTGTTCTTTCTTCATAAATTTTCTCAAGATTTTCCCCTTTCTTATAGAGGGGCTGTTTTGTGATCCTTTGCTCTGCTAACTGCGTCTATTTCTACTACCTATGTTCTGGCTGCATCGAATGACTGAAAGACGGTCATAAACATTAAATCAAGCAAACTATGTACGCTGGATCTTTCTTGTATTGTACTCGTGGACAGATTTGCCGCTGTGCTCGTCTCTGGCGTCCCCAGCATCTGCCAGGCTGTAGTTGTTGTCATAAGTGCCCGCTGCGCGGGAACAATGGCGGTCTGATTGCTGGCTGTCTCTGCTGTCTGCGGAAATGAATATCTCGCTCCCACTGTTGGACAGGTTGCTTTTGTGCCCAGATCAAACATCTGCTGAATCTTGGGTATAATCTGCGAGCAGACGGGAATATAGTCCGTTGAAGTGTCTTTAGGAAAAACGGTGCTGGCTGGCACCGAGTAGGGCTGACTCAAGACAAGCCTATCAATTTTGTTTGGGTCGATACCGCGTGCAAAATTTAACAATTTGGGGATATCTGTGATCTGCATATCGGTCTTTACATGCCCATTGAGATCCTGAATTAAGGATGGCACTTTATTGATGTCAATCTGCGTCAACTTGTTTTTTAGCTCACTGAGAATCTGCTGTTGTCGCACCGCACGACCAAAGTCTGCTGCACCGTCCGAGTGCCGTGTACGCACGTATTCTAATGCTTGAATCCCATCAAGGTGTTGAGGCCCCGGTGCAAGATACAGCCTCTTATAGTCATATGCCTGGCCGCTCTGGTTGCTGACGTCGTTTGGGTAGATGTCGTCTACCATCGGATGGAGCACATTGACATCAATGCCACCTGCTGTATCAATTACTTTTACGAAACCATCTAACCCAACCCAGGCAGAGTAGTTTATCGGAATGCCAAAATTTTGCTCGATGGTGTCAATGCTTAGCCCAACGGCATTGCCATAATTATCGTTTCCTGGTAGAGACCAGCCGGTGGAGAAGGCTTCGTCTAGCTTGATGGCTCCTGCTTTGGGAGCATACAGGCGCAGGTCGCGGGGAATAGAGAGCATTCCTACGTATTTTGTCTGTGGGTCAATTGTGATAACTATATCTGTCTGGGCCAGTGGCACCGATTTCCCATCGGTATCGCTGCCCAGCAAAAGAATGTTTAGACGATTGCCTGTCAATACATCACCTGTGGCTGGGGCTGCTGTAACTACCTCACCTTGTGCGTTATGATGGATCACCTGCTGATTGGTGATGTTGCTGATAGAACTGGCATAGTTCATCTGATAGTAAGCATAAGCACTGCCTCCAAATATGAGCAGGGCAACGATTGTGCCTAAGACCACGCGGGACCAGATTGGTAAACGACGTTTTTTGGGCTGTGGCATTGCTGGTGTTATTGGCGGTGTATAGCGTTGTGCCGTACGTACTTGCGGTCCCGGCGCATAGGATGGCATCCCGTATCGCTGCGGAGATTGCACAGGCGGCGCTGCCATAGGATATTGCCATGCTCTATTCTGAACTGGTGGTCCCGCCACAGGTTGCGGCCTTTGCCGTGCGTCTCTTTGTTCTGGATACGGCATCCGCATTGGTGGCTCAGGCGTGTAGGGTACCTGGACTACTGGTTGAGCTGGCCTTGCCTGGCCTGTGGCCGCAGGCGCGAATCCTGGTGGTGGAGCAAACCCCTGTGGTGGAGCAAATCCCGGAGGAGGAGCGAACCCCGGTGGCGGTGCAAATCCCGGCGGGGGAGATGCAGTGGTTTCCCATGTGGACTCTTCTCCGCGAAGGTAATCCGGTACTTCAACTGCCAACGTCTCAATAAACTCTTCTCCTGGTTCGTTCTTTCTGCGTGAAGGTGACTGAATGCGTAAGCCATCAGGCTGTGATACTGAAGACGGATATGCATAGTTGTTTTCTGCTGGCCTTGCCGATGGAGAAGCATATGGGGAAAACGGTGCTTTAAAGACCGAGCCCTGACCTCCAGCCGCTTTTTGTTCCTTCGCTAACTGGTCTTTCGTCTCTTCTGGTTGTCCTGGACCTGGGCCCCCATTGATGAATTGATGTTTCACCGTTTTTTCTCCTGCATAGTAACCGTTTCTCTATTTTTTTGCTTGTTTTCTTTCTCTATTCTCGTCGTCCCTTACCACCCTGCTTTAAACTTGCCTGGCTTTGTCTTTCATGCTTTTCCATTGACAGGATCGCGCACGACGATACCCATCAGCAACGTATGCACATATACATAAGCTGACTAGCAATAAACTATGGAAAAACGTATTTTCGACTTACTATAGCGCATTCTGGAATGTTTTGTCTTGCCTCATGCTTAAACCATGATAAAAGTAGGACTTTTCGGCCTGCCTTTTTTAACCGCTGCTTATTCATGCCTTTACACTGTTGTAACACTGCTTAACTCCCAGGTAACTCCTGCATGGTAACTTTTTTAAAGAAGCTATAAATATGCTTGAGATGAGCACAAGTGTTGCCGAATGCGCTGGTTTGCGAGACGCTCTTACCACAAGTTAGAGCTCTTTCTCCAGCCGAAGGGATATCAGGTGGTAAACAATGCGCGTTGCAATTATTACGGAGAACTTCCTGCCAAAGTTAGATGGGGTGACCCGTACCTTAGCCCGTCTGCTGGAACATTTACAGGCTAATGGGCATCAGGCTCTTCTGTTAGGCCCTGAGAGCGGGATGGCGGAGTATGCCGGGGCTGAGCTTGTGGGCACAGCCGGTCTCCCTTTTCCTTTCTATCCTGAGTTGAAATTCAATTTCTTTCGGCCATTGTTTTTTCGACGGCTCTATGAATTTAGTCCGGATGTGATTCATCTGGTTGATCCTGTAATTCTCGGCGCTACGGGAGTCGCTGCGGCACGTTTTTTTAATAGACCTCTGATTTCATCTTATCATACCAATCTAGCTGCCTATTGTTCGCATTTCGGCTTCTCTCTCCTGACACAACCTATGTGGCTCTATAATCGCTTTATTCATAGCCAATGTGAGTTGACTTTTTGCCCTTCTCCTTCAACCTCTGCTATGCTGCGCTCTCAGGGCTTTGAACACCTGAGAATCTGGCCGCGCGGCGTAGATACGCAGCTTTTTTCTCCTGAACATCGGGACGATCATCTGCGGGCAAGCTGGTTACAGCAGAGAGAGCAGCCAGAGGGCAAAGCGATCTTGCTCTATGTCGGACGTGTCTCCTGGGAGAAAAATCTACGCCTGTTGATCAATGCCTATCGTGAGCTAAACCATACAAGCTGTCATCTGGTGATCGTTGGGGAGGGTCCAGCTCTTACTGAGCTACAACAGGAGCTTCAGGGTCTTCCGGTTACTTTTACGGGCTATCTAAGCGGTGAAGCGCTGGCAACTGCCTACGCCTCCGCTGACATCTTTGCTTTTCCTTCTTATACGGAGACCTTTGGTCAGGTTGTCTTAGAGGCTATGGCCAGCGGACTGCCAGTTGTTGGCCTTCAAGCTGAGGGCATCTGTGATCTAGTAAGTGAGGATCAGACTGGCCTCTTGACGCAGACGCAAGGCCTGACCGAGCATGAGCTCATTCTGCACTATCAGCAGAATCTGGCTCGCCTTGTCGCTGAGCCACAGACGCGATCCCGCATGCGCGCATCTGCTCTCGTGGCTGCTGACAAACGTAGCTGGTACGCCGCTATGGAACATTTGATGCATGGCTATGAAGAGGTTCTTGCCCGCCATAATCAAGAACTCATCGTCGCATAGGGTGTAAATTTTGGGATTATTCGGTTCTGAGTCATTTTACGTGCAAAACTCTCATCAACAGCATTCTGAAAAAACATTGACCCGCTCTGAAAGCAGATGGCGGCAGAGAGAAAGATTCTCATAAGCTCATCCTGCACGAAAGATGACTCAGAACCATTATCCTGGTGGTTTCTTTGCAATTATTCTAGCGATCAGATATACTAAAAGAAGATCGCGTTGTTGGTTCCTTTCGTGTGAGAGAGGACTGGGAATGTCCGAACCACTGTGCACTGCCGCTTCCATTCACCGTCAGGTTACCACCATTGCCCTTGAACGGGGGTGGCCCGCCCCTGGTTATAACCGTGTCTACACCATCATCAAGGCGCTTTCCCCCGCACTCGTGACGCTGTGGACTCTTTCTCCGAGCGGTGGAGTTCTCCATTTCAAGGCTCACGACAAACACAATATGAACACGCCCAACACCGGACGGCGGTGGGTCAGGGGGGAAGGGGAAACTGACTGGAATATGGTCGGAGGAGAGAGCAAGTGACGCCAATTTTAGCCACGAAACTGTATATCCCTCCGCTTCGACCCAACGTGGTCAGCCGCCCGCGCCTGACCGAGCGACTCAACGAGGGGCTGCATCGCAAACTGACACTCATCTCAGCCCCCGCTGGCTTTGGCAAAAGCACGCTGGTGAGTGAATGGACCCTCGGACTTGGGCGACCGGTTGCCTGGCTATCCCTGGACGAAGGGGATAATGACTCCACCCGCTTTCTGACTTACCTGGTCGCGGCTCTGCAAACGATTACGCCCTCTATTGGAGAATGGGCTTTGGGCGCGCTCCAATCTCCTCAGCCACCGCCGACCGAAGTGCTACTGACGGCCCTGCTCAATGACCTGACCACCATCTCGGACCCGTTCGTTCTCGTCCTTGACGATTACCATGTGCTTGATGCCACACCAGTTGACCAGGCTCTCGCCTTTCTCATCGATCATCTGCCCCCACACATACACCTGATCATTGCTACTCGTGAAGACCCACACCTCCCCCTGGCCCGTCTGCGTGCTCGGGCGCAATTGACCGAGGTGCGCGCCATTGATTTGCGTTTTACCCCTTCTGAAGCCGCAGCATTTCTCAACCAGATGATGGGCCTCACCCTCTCAGCCGAAGAGATCGCTGCCCTGGAAAGGCGCACCGAAGGCTGGATTGCCGGTCTGCAATTGGCTGCCCTTTCCCTCCAGGGACAGGAAGATGCCACCAGTCTCATCGCATCATTCACTGGCAGCCACCATTTCGTGCTGGACTACTTGATGGAAGAAGTCCTCGGGCAGCAATCCGAGCACGTCCAGACGTTCCTGCTGCACACCTCTCTCCTTGACCGAATGTCAGGACGCTTGTGTGATGCCGTGGTGCTCGACTCCGCTATGAGTGGGCAAGCCACCCTGGAATACCTCGAACGCGCCAATCTGTTCCTTATCCCCCTGGACAACGAGCGGCGCTGGTACCGCTATCACCATCTCTTTGCAGAAATGCTCAGGCTGCGCCTCCACCAGAGCATTTCCTCCTCTCCAGCCATTGCGCAAAGCCAGGTGAACGAGTTGCACCTGCGGGCAAGTAGCTGGTATGAAGACCAGGGCCTCACGATGGAAGCATTTCACCATGCGGCTGCTGCCAACGATGTGGAGCGCGCCGAGCGTCTGATAGAAGGAAAAGAGCATTCCCCGGCATACGTTTCGCGGTGACCACTGTCCTGAACTGGTTGGACTCGCTGCCAACGAGCGTCCTGGATGCCAGGCCCTCGTTGTGGGTGAGGTATGCCACGTTGCTGGTGGTCAATGGCCAGACAACCGGCGTGGAAGAGAAACTTCAGGCTGCCGAAGCTGCTCTGCAAGGCAACGAATCTGGACGACACGACCCGCGACCTTCTCGGGCAAATTGCCGGTATCCGGGCGACATTGGCTCTCACTCGCTACCAGCTAGAAGCCGTGATTACCCAGTCGCTTCGCGCCCTGGAGTATCTGCCTGACCCACAACAAGCTTGAGCGGCCGCGCGTTTCTACTGGACGCTGGCGGCTGGCCTACCAACTACCAGGGAGACCGCACGCGAGCTCGCCAGGCCTATTAACGAAGCTCTTCTCGAACAGCCAGGCATCCGGGAATATCTTCACCACCATCCTGGCGACCGTCGTGCCTGGGCATGATCCAGGAAGTAGACAACCAGCTCGTGCTGGCGGCCCAGACCTACCGACGCGTCCTGCAATTGGCGGGGGATCAGCCACTTCCTCATCATCTGCGAAGCGCATCTGGGCCTGGCCCATGTCCTCTACCAATGGAACCATCTGGATGAAGCCTGGCACCACGGGCAACAGAGCCTTCACCTGGCGCAGCAGTATGACAGGCTGATTGATCGCTTCATTGTCTGTGAGGTCTTTCTGGCCCGCGTCTCTCTGGCCCGGGGAGATGTGTCCGGCGCTGCCGCTTTGCTCGAACAGGCCAGTCAGTCCGCGCAGCAGCGCAACGTTGTATCTCGCATGCCTGAGATTGCAGCCGCGCAAGTGCTCACGTTCCTTCGCCAGGGGAGTCTTTCAGCGGCGGTTCATCTGGCTCAAGCACACCAACTCCCTCTCAGCCAGGCCCGGGTCCATCTGGCTCAGGGCGACCCATCTGCAGCCCTGGCGGTGCTCTCTGCATGGCGAGAACTAGTGGAGGCAAAGGATTGGAAGGATGAGCAACTCAAGGTGATGGTCCTTCAGGCAGTCGCGGCTCGCGCTCATGGCGAAAAAGACAAGGCGGTGCACCTGCTTGTTGACGCACTGGCAATGGCCGAGCCTGCCGGTTTCATCCGTCTCTTTCTCGACGAAGGACTCCCAATGGCCTCCCTTTTGTCCGAAGCGATGGCTCTTGGCAGAATGCCCGACTATATCAGGACATTGTTGACGGCATATGAGGCCGAGCAGCAGCAGAGCGAAAACACCTCGTCTCCGCCCCCTGCCCAGCCCCTTCTCGAACCACTCTCAGAGCGCGAGTTGGAAGTCCTGCATCTCGTTGCTGCCGGACTCTCCAATCAGGAGATTAGCGAGCGGCTGTTTCTGGCTCTGGGTACCGTGAAAGGCCACAATCAGAAAATCTTTGGCAAGCTCGGCGTCCAGCGACGCACCGAAGCGATCGCACGCGCCCGTGAGCTAGGGCTGCTCTAAGCCGATCTGTTGCTGTTTTCCCCGCATGGATTTGTTCGTACCCCACAACACTTCCCCAAACAGAACTTTAGTATTGTTCTGTTCATACCGCAGAGAAAAGAGAACATTACCCCAAACAGAACTTTCGTCTCTCTCTGTTCCTGCCCCGGAGCAGTTATACTCCTTACATGAAGATACATGATGCATGTAGCACACAACAAGGACGGCACCAATGAGGTTGTCATTGACAGATGAGCAGAGCACTGACCGCCCTAATGCACGGAAACGGCGCATGAACCGCGCCACTCCAGGAGCGGCTTTCTCAGGCGCGGCACACGAGAGCACGAAAAGACATGTTACACGAGAGCAACTCAAGCCATGAAAAGGCTCAACCCATGATCTATCAGATCAGAATCAAGGGGCACCTGGATCGCAAGTGGGCCGACTGGTTTTGCGGCCTGCGCATCACCTCACTTGAGAACGGCGAGACCCTGTTAACCGGCCCGGTGCTCGATCAGGCCATGTTGCACAGCTTGCTCAGAAAAGTACGTGATGTCGGCCTGCCATTGGTCGCGGTCATTCACATTGAGCCCGGAGCCGAGTAGATATACCGAATGTCAAACCTTAACACCTCTTACTCTCATTCGCAAAAAGGATTCAATCCATCAGCCATCGCTTCCAAATCGGTCTGCTTGGAAGAACGAATCCTGATCATGCAGTTTCAAATGTACAGGTGGATTATCATAAAAGGACTGGGAGAGAACATACTCATGGAAAACTATTCACACGAAGCAAATCCTCTCTATGGTGGATACAGAGGAGCCGCCACAGCGCAGCCGCTGGAGACCTCCAACGACTTCCAGGCAAGCTCTCCAGAGGGCTATTACTCGCCTTCTGAGAGAGGATACCAGCAGCAAGAGCAGCTCTCTGGACCTCAGCAATATTATGAGTATAATCAGCAAGAGAAGCTTCATAGCTCTCAGCAGTATGATAGTTATCGGCCGCAATACCTTATGCCACCTGCAAGCGGCTGGCTGAGCTATCTTGGCGGCTGGGTCACCGGCCTGCTCTTCCTCCTGCTCAAGAGGGGGAATGGCTTTGTACGCTTCCACGCGATGCAGTCCCTCATCTTCTTCGGTGCGATGAGTCTGGTGACGACCGTGTTCAACCACATCCCCTTACTTGGCTCTATCGGTTCCGGACTGGAGTTCGTCACCTTCATCTGCTGGATGGTTTTGATGGTCAAAGCCGCTCGTGGCAGATACTACAAGCTACCCATCATCGGCGACTACGCTGAAAAATGGGCCAATGCGTTGAGGGACTAGTGGACGGCTACGAACAGTGTTTTGAGGGTCTGACGGTAGTGCCGACGACGGAACTCTTCAAGCTGACGAAGCAAGAGGGGCACATCCCCTTGCACTACCTAAAACCCTCTACGTGAAAGAGAAGGAGATTCTTCCATGAAAGCTATCATCTGTACCAAATACGGACCACCCGAGGTTCTTCAACTCCAGGAGGTGGAAAAACCTGTCCCCAGTGACCATGAGATCTTAGTGAAAGTCTCTGCGACCACTGTCACCGCAGGGGAATCCCTCGTGCGACGTTTCGCAGTGCCTCTCTCGTACTGGCTCCTCGCTCGACTCGCGATTGGCTGGAGCAAACCCCGAAAAGCCATCCTGGGGATGGTCGTGGCCGGAGAAGTGGAAGCGGTAGGCAAAGAGGTCACACGCTTTCAACGTGGGGATCAGGTGTTTGCCTATGACATTACCAGGTTCAGGACGTATGCCGAGTACACCTGTTTGCCAGAAAACAGCGCGATCGCACTCAAACCATCGACTGTGACCTATGAGGAGGCCGCCGCCATTCCTTATGGAGGCATCACCGCCTTGCACTTCCTGAAACATGGCAAGATCGAAGCCGGACAACACGTGCTGATCTATGGCGCTTCTGGCAGCGTTGGGACGTGTGCCGTCCAGCTTGCAAAGCACTTTGGTGCTCATGTTACCGGAGTGTGCAGTACGACCAATGTCGCCCTGGTGAAATCGTTGGGAGCCGATCAGGTTATCGATTACACACAGGAGGATTGGACCCACAGTGGTGAGACCTATGATGTGCTTTTTGACGCGGTCGGCAAGACGTCATTTCCAGGCTGTCTGAAAGTGCTGAAGAAAGATGGAGTCTACCTGCAACCTCTCGCTGCGCCGGCACTGAGTCTGCGCATGCTCTGGGCAGGGATGACAAGCAGTAAGACCCTCATAGGAGGGACAGCAACCCCAACGACGGAGGATCTCATCTCCCTGAAAGAACTCGTTGAAGCGGGCAAGATCAAACCGATCATTGATCGACGCTATCTCTTGGAGCAGATCGTCGAGGCTCACCGGTATGTTGACCGGGGGCACAAAAAGGGAGATGTTGTCATTACTGTGTAATACAACAATCACACCTGACATTACTCTATGCGCCCGGGCCGCGCGTGCTGGTGTTACCAACCCTCGTAATCCTGTTTAACGGCGGTACCGTAGAGGGCAAGACAGGCCTCGCATCCCGCCGTACCTATTTCGCCATGAACGTAGCTCCGAAGAACTGAGTCTGCTCAGGTGAAGCTTGTAGTTCTCCGTAAAGGGGAGCTACAAGCCCATCCCCTCCTAGTGGCTCGGGTCCCTGACCTTAATGCTTCTCGTCCTGACGCGCCTGAAGAAACGAAAGCACCAGCGAACCCACTAGAACACCGACCAGGACAATCTCCATTGTGCTAAAGGTCCGTTTCTTTTTCTGCATGATAAATTTCCTCTCTAAACCGCTGGCATATTCTCAAAATCTATTGGCAACATACTTCTATTCTCTATACGCACGAACCACCGAGAAGACGCAATAGTGCTTTTTTCTGCACCAGATCAGGCCTATTTTGCCCATAGCTCTCTTCCCGCTCCATAATTTTTTGCTATATGGAAATGGGCCATGACCCATTTATGAAACGGCGCAAGCTCTGGCGTGTAGAAACGCCCGGTGTAAAAGAGGACCGCTTCAACCTGGGGATTTTGCGCTTCCAGGATAAGCTGTTGGAGCGTTACATATCCTGTCTGTGCTCGTACCAGAGAGGTGTCAACCAGCGCTGGCGGCGTATCTCGATTAGCTGCACCGACGATAAACTGGTCATCTGTAATCACAAGCTGATTCGGCAGCGTGACCGCACTAACGTCAGCCGCTACCTGCGCAATCTGTTTGTTCAGTCCACTGCTGCTGGCGGTTCTTTTGTCTGCATAATATGTTTTTACGCCTGAGGCGTTGAGGCCGAGCGTGATGAGTACCAGCACGATTCCAAGCAGCGAGACCAGTTTCAGCGGGCTGATCTTTGGCGATTCTTGCCATTGTTTTAAATCAACATTGATAACCGCCAGCCCGATGAGTGGTGGAATCAGGGCTACCAGATGGTGATGAAAAAGAGGAATCTGCATCCAGAGCATGACAATCGTCGCTAGTAGCCAGGCAATCAAAGGCAGGACGCGCCAGTCTTTGCGCCAAAGTCCCAGGATAATTCCAAAGAGTGCTGTTATCGCCATTATTGAGGTGAGAAGACCATGCATGATCAGAAAGTTTTGTGCCTGCTCTGCCTTGTAGAGATGGGAGGCATCACTATGAAATGTGACCATTCCTTGCCAGAGCTGCGCAAATGCCCCGGCAAAAGGCAAGAAGAGCACAAGAATTGTCAGTATAAATGCCAGCAGGCCCAGTAGCATCGAACGGACAACGCCCTTTTTTGTCTCACTCCCTGTCTTTTGTAAACGCTGCACACGCCAGAACTGCATGACCATGATTATGATGACGGGGACGATTGCCGCGACTCCCAGCAGTTTACTGCCAATGCTCAGGACAAGCGAAATACCACAGAGAATAGCTAGGAGCATGCCTGAAAGTCCCGTTGGTGTGAGCCACCAGGCATAGGCGAGACCTACCGCGAGCAGTGAGAGCGCGGCTGAAGGGGCTTCTGCCTGGAGTGTCTGCGATTGCGCTAGAAAAAGTGGATCGACGGTAAGAAAGAGCATTGCACAGATCGCTCCAACTCGTCCTGCTAATGTGCGACCAAGCAAAAATGCTCCCACGAAACCGCTCAGGGAGACGAGGGCAATACCCAGGCGGGCCGCCCAGAGGGTCTGTCCAAAGAGCATGTAAAAAGGAAAGACGGAGAGTAGGAAAAATGGGGGTTGCGAATAGAAGACCTGCGAATAGAGGCGATGTCCTGCACTCATTGCGCGGATTGTTTGCCAGTAGACGCCTTCGTCATAGCCGTCTCGATCAAAAAGGAGACCTAGATTGTGGAGGCGTAAATAGATTGCCACTGCCAGCAGCAACAGCCCTACTACGTATGTGAGAGGCGTCAACCAACGAGTCGCACGTGGCTGCTCAGAGCGCTTGGCCGCACTAGTATCGGCTAGAGTACTTGTTGTCATGCCCTAATCCATTTGTATCACTAAAAAAGAATCAATGAGTTCAGAAATTCTTTTTATCTGGTTCAAACAGAGAACCAGATAAAAATGCATGCTTGTCGTTCAAGATAGCAGATATAAGTAAAAAGTCAAGTAAAAATTTCTTTCTGCTCTCTCTTATGGGTTATGACGAAGGAGAAATGTAATACTGCTTTTTTGGCAAAAAAATACCCACAAACCCTATCTACTATACAGAATCTAAATGATAAGGAGATGAAGACCAAAAACGAGAGGGTAGGGACATCTGTCCGCAACGAGAGGGTAGGGGCGGCTGGTAATCTCTGTCCGTATTCGCCAGCCGCCCCTTTTTAAGGATTAATAAATCTGATAAGGATTATCGTCGTTGAGAATGTCGTCCTGCTGCGCAGATGGCAACGCTCCCAGTTCGGCGTTAAGCACGACCTGTGGCTGCGCAATTGTTGTATGACCATTGCTATGCCCATTGGCATGCACATGCCCATTCTGGCTAGTACTTTCTTCGATCAGCAGCGGCTCAAAATCAGCTATAACCTTCTTGGTAATCTGACGTGCATCGGCCTCATCAATTAAGCGCTTGATATCGTCTGCAACTAGCTCTTCGTGCTCCATCAGCGCCTCTGCAACGGCAATCACTGCATCTCCGTGCTTCTGGAAAAGCTGTTTTACCGCCTTGAATTGTGACTGAAGCAAGGCCTCTGTGCGATTTGCCAGGTTCGGTAGACTGGAAGGATTGACTCCACCCAGACCATCGCTAAAGGCCAGGAAAGATGAGAGCGTCCCATCCATGCCGTAAGCACCAATGTACATGGCCGCTAGCCGTGTGGCGCTGGCAAAGTCGCCCGTGACGCCGTTCAGGTTGACGTTTAAGAAGAGCTCTTCTGCCGCACGCGAAGCTAGCGAGACCTGGATGCGTGCTAAAACATCTTCTTTGCTACTGGTAATGATCGTCTCTTTCTGCCGCCATGCCGCGAAGGCCGCCGCACCCTCCAGATCACCATGCATATGCAGTGTCACAAATGCCGGGAAGTAGCGGTCCATCAGGTAGTAACAGGCCACTGTATGCCCGGCTTCATGATATGCCAGACGCCGCCGCTCAATGGGTGTCAGCTCGCTCAACTGGCGCAGGCCAAATTCGTGTACATCCTGAGCCTCGATCATGTCCTTGTACGTGACTTTGTCTCGCCCATCAAAGTGCGCGATAATAACCGCTTCATTAATTACGTGTTTAATCGCTACCGGAGTATAGCTAACCAGGCGCTGTGAGAGGGCATTGATGGAGATGTTCGGCTCGTGTTGCACTTTGTTGAGGTAGTATTCGATTACCTCTGGACGGTATTTATCGGTTGGCGCTGCTACGTGAATCTTGCGATCAAAACGACCAGGACGGAGCAGGGCCGCATCCAATGAATCAGGAATGTTGGTTGCGCCAACGGTCAGAACTGGCTGCGTCTGTACTCGGCTGTGATACATGCCAACGATACGCAGGATCTTTTTAAACCAGCCTGTCTCGATGTTTGGTGGGTCCATCTGCATCAGCAGTTCATTAAGACCACCACTCCCTCCACCCATCATGCCCATCATGCCGCCACCCATCATCATGTTGTTGCCGCGCCCATTGCGCGAGCCGCCAATAGCATCGATCTCGTCCAAAAAGATTACGCAGGCACCGTACTCACGGGCCAGGCGACGTGCCTTGCTATACAGCCGCTTAATCATGAGCACATCCATGCCCATGAACATCGCTTTGAAGCTAGCTGCACTTGCATAGGCAAAGGGCACTCCCGCTTCTGTGCTCATACATTGGGCAAGATAGCTTTTTCCGGTACCAGGGTCGCCTGAGAGCAGCAGACCACGCACAGCCGAACCACCCATGTCTCTAAATTCCTGCGTACCCTGGAGCAGGCGCACAATACGCCGCGCAGCTTCCAACACTTCCGGATTGCCTTTGTAGTCGTCAAAGGTTACGCCTGTCTCTCCTGGCATGACCCAGTAAAGCCGTGGCCGACCCAGAAACCAGAAGAGGGCCACGAACTGAATCACAACGTAGGACATGGCAAAGACAATCTGGATTGCGTATGTAATGACTGAGCCGGGTGACGGCGGTGTTAATTGGGGAATGGCGTCGAAAACGAGGTACCAACCAATAAGTAGAACTATGAGTATCCAGAGCCAGCGCAGCCGGACAAAGCGCCCAAATTGATCCATTCCCAGATCAAGAGACTTATCTAGCTCGCTGCGTTCTTTTTTTGCATCCTTGTTAGCCACGATAGTGTATCCCTTTTTTGTCTCTCTATGATTGCACTCTGCGACTGCTTACGACATCTACGGCTAAAAGATAGTCCCGCCCCTGGGTAATGGTGGTAAAATGCAGTATCACCAGTGCATTGGTTGGCCCACCAGGTCCATTGGCTGAGAACTCGATGTTGACAAAGCTATCTACTGTGTTATCTGATTGACTGTATGCTTTGATGACGGTGATGTTTTTCCATGTACGGGTGCTCGTCTGACTAAATGTGCTGACGTACTGGCCTAATGTGTTGGAGTCAATTGGTTGAGACATATCTGAATTGAGCAGTTGCATCGTACTGGTGTTCCCATGTTGTAGTGCATAGAGCCAGTTTTTTACTACCTCGCCGCCGCCGCTACCACCGCGAATATGAAAGTTAAACTGGTCTTCACCAACTCCAAATGGCCAGGAGCCAGTTCCAAGATAACTGGTTATGATGATGCTTGCCGCCAGGAGCAGGATCAGCAAGAGTGTGAACAGTTTATGTCGTCTTATTCCGGAGAGTATATAATAGATAAGTTTGAGGAAGGGCCGAAAAATAGCTTTGAGAAAAAGGGCAAATGGCGTTTCACCAGGTCTTTTTCTCAATGGTGTGCTACTCTTCACTGCTTTGGGAGCGGAATCGCCGGGTGGTGGTTGGGTCGGTGAAGGACTGCTTATCATGAATCGTTTGTCTCAACTTTCTCAGAATGTGTCTGAAACCAGCTCAGCAAAAAAATTGTGCATATCTCGGACACTTTTTCAGTTGTGCCGATACAGAAACACTGGAGAGCAATAGCTTAGAAATGAGAAACCGAAAATGAGCAACTAAATTGAACTACTTATTCTACTTACCATTATGTATATACCATACTTTCTGTTAGAAAGATGCTGTTTGTTCTACCATACACTAGATATTTCTGTTTGGCAAGGTATCCTGATTTTTCCTCTCTCTACCAGGAAAATGGTCTGGCAAGAGGATGTCTCGGATGCTTGTTTTTGCTATAATGTATAGCAGTTTCATTTCAGTACCCTCAAGCGGGCCGGGAAAGAAGACCCCTCCTGTCACCACTGAGGAGGAATTCTACACCAGGAAAAACGAAAAGGTCAAGTGGAGACGCACCAGGGAAGCGCTGGCAGAGACCAGGGAGCGCAGAAAGCAGGATTTAGATGGACGACGCAAAGCAGCGAATAGATACTACTGGCGACCATATCTGGCTGCGCTATGCTACGCAGTTTACCGCCAATGGTCGCGCACGCACAATCGAGATGAGTATTCCTGTCCCCTTAGGGGCCAGTCAGCAGCAACGCGAGGCTCTGCTTCACGAGGCTGAGGCCGGTATGTTGCAGCTCTCAAACCATGTTGAGAAAATTGCAACCCAGATGATGCGCGGCCAGGGTCCAGCGCCATCCTCTCAGAGTTCCGGTTCTGCAACCTCGTCTTTCTCGCCAACACGGCCAGCCTCGGTTTCCGCACCTCAGACCGCTGAACAGCCTGCTCAACAATCTGCGCCCATACGTTCGCGCGAGTCGCTACCTGAGCCAACACCTGCCGTTCAGCGTAATGAGGCCCCCATACGCCAGTCGGTTGGCGCGAGTATGCCCTCTAGCAGTGGCGGCGATGTCCCGAATAATCTGAGTATTCCCCAGTTTGTCAAACTCGTTGGCGAGACGCTTGGTCTGGATTCAAAGCAGGCGATGGCCAGGTTGAACGTGAAGTCCCTCTCAGGTATTAATCTTCGCAAAGCATATGAACAACTGAAACAGATGACTCCCCAGGAGAATGAGCGTGAGCTGGAGCAAGCGGTACAGCCGCATAATCGTGCCGTAAAAGAGACTATGGTTCCTGCATCTCGCCCCGCCACCAATTCAGCTCCTATAAGTAATAGTAGCTCGGCCCAGCTGAATGCTGCCAGAAATCCTCCTGCCTATCAGAGTAATGATGTGAGAAACACTCCTCGCCCCGCCATCGGTTTCGATGAAGAGGAGCAGGAACCTGATGAAGATAGGGCGCTATTGGATGAACTGGATGAACTCGATTTTTCTGAGGAATTAACGAATCAGCAAAGGGCACGGGCACGAGAGCTTATTAAGGAGCTGCGTGAATTTGGCGGCATGACCGTTGCCAGTGCCAATCGTTTACTGGTCTTAAACAATATTATCAGTTCACAGATCAGTGAACCACAACTTATCCAGTTAATTCAGGGTGTATGGAATCTCAATGCCGCGAAGAAGCTCAAAATTGAGCAGGCAGAGAAGCTGATCTCCTGGGCTAAAGAAGATGATTTTGTCAATGAAGTTGAGGACGTGTTAAAGCTCCTTGAGGAAGAAGGCTAATATGCGTGTTGTTACTGGGGAGGCGAAGGGACGCAAACTAAAAGCTCCAAAGACTATGGGGACGAGGCCGATTATTGATCGTGTCAAGACGGCCCTCTTTGATATCTTGTCTGATGAAGTCGAGGATATCCGTTTTCTCGATCTCTTTGGCGGTACTGGCAGCGTCGGAATTGAGGCCCTGAGTCGCGGAGCAGCCCACGCAACGTTTATTGAGATGAACTACCCCGTCTTGAAGCTGTTGCGCGAGAATCTGGCAATTACGAAGCTTGCAGACCGCGCCGAAACGCTACACGGCGACTCTTTTAAATTCCTGCAAAACTATCAGCAGCAGCCAGCCGAGCAGCCCAAACAACAGAAACCAGTCTTTGCCAGTCAGCCGCGTAGCTATGAGATTATCTATGTCGCGCCCCCACAATATATGGAGATGGCCGCTAAAGCCCTGCTGTTGCTTGATAGCTCAACTCTCATCGCCGACCCCGGTCTGGTCATCGTCCAGATCCACCCCAAAGAGCGAACAGGAGTCGTAGCTGTCCCCTGTCAACGCCTGATCCTGACCGACGAACGGCGCTACGGCAGCACCCTGCTTCTCTTCTACCGCACCCAAGAATCCCATCTCACAGAAACAGAAGATGAGCCAAAAGAAGAATAAAGCCCATCAAGAGAAAAAAGGAAAAACACATGCAAAACAAACCTGGTGGCAGCAAATTCGCCTTTCTGGATGCAGGCGACGTCGCGAAAAGACTTCGGCATTGACCGCGTCACTCTCGATCAATGGGTCAAAGAAGGCCGCATCAAAACACACCGCGGCGTCGGACGCGATGCCTTTTTCCGCAGCGCAGACGTCGAGTCCCTCTATAAGGAACTACATCCCGATGCCGAACTTGCCGCCGCCGTCGCCGCCGACGAACAGGAGAGCGCCGGCGAGACCGTCCAGACTCCCGCACGCAAAAAGCAAGACCCACAGATGCGCGTCTACCTGCGTCTCCAGGCCGATGCCAAATGGTACGATACTTCAGAAGAAGACATTCTTGCCTGGTTCAAACAACTTGCCCCGGACGGCTACGAGCGCAATAAACGCAACGCCCAGCACACCATAAAAAAATTGCAATATTTAGTCAGCCTGCTTGAAGACGCCCAGGAGCGCAGTAAAAACCTATAGAAAAGCTTTGATGCATTTCCTTTAAAATAGCAGTAGCAGGTCTTCAACGCTCTGCACAATAAGATCTGCCCCGCGCTGCTGGTAGAGTTCGACTTCCTGCGGTTGTACAATCATTGCCGCAATAATCTCAGGCTCTCCAGCGCTTTTCTTCGCTGTATAGTTCCGCACAAGATCATAGTCATCGGCGGTATCTCCAATATAGAGACCGCCTCGTGTTCCACATGCTGTGATCGCCATGCGTAAAGCGCGAGGATTGGGCTTGGGGCAGATATCGGCAGGGATCACGACATTCCACCAGCGTTCGCCTGTGTGGGCCTCAAACCGCTCAAGTGCGCTATCAACCTCAGGACCAACACGCCCGGTAATAATTCCTATCGAACGTATGCCCACTGCACGCAGCCGCGAGGGAAGATCGGCTGGAAAGAGCAGGTTCTCAAGATGGACCAGTCCTTCCGCCCCAGGAAGATAGCGCGGCTCATAGCCAAAACGTTTGCGCATCTCATCCTCGCCCCAGTAGTATTCATGATAAAGCTGACCGATCAGACTATAGTCTGGCAGCGCACTCGCCGGAAAGGTATCTTTTACCCAGATCAGTCCTCCGCGTCCACGCAGATTTGCCGTGCGCGAAAGTTCCGCCCATTCAGCCGTGCTGCGCTCTGCCTGCGACATGCCCCGCCATTCGCGCAAACGCGCAGTTACCAGTGTTGAAAGCAGGTAACACATATCCCAATCATTATTATAACCACCAGCCTGCTTAAAAAGCTCAACATCTTGCAGCGTGAGCAATCTCTTTCCCTCATCCTCTCCCCAGGAAAGACCATTCAACGTCCCTGCTACATACTCCGCCACGGCGATATCTGTTGCATGAAAAGAATCCACCGTATTAATCAGAATGCCATCGACATCGAAAAAAATCGTGTCAAAAGGTCGTGGTAGACGCAGATGATTGCGCCGCCAGATCACAGAAGTATTCATCAAACGGCACGCAGCCCTTTCACATATGGAGCAGCAACCAGCCCCTCTTGTGATACGTATAGCAGAAAAAGAAAGATCTGTCTATAGTCCTACCAGGATTGCCACGCCTGATCCCTTTGTTTTTTCTTTGAACCAATCAGGCTATGCAGAAAGCCGGTGAAGAGTTTTAGGATGATGGTATAGGTAACCATCGCTACCAGGGTATTTGTCTCAATCAACAGATTGTGATAGATAAACATCGGCAACAGATTATTGAAAGGGAGAATCAAGAAAGAGCTGACCTGAAATATCCAATCCGCAAAAAGGCTGGCGTGCAGCGCGAAGGCCGAGAGCAGGAAACGTGTGAGGAGTATCAATAAAAGCAGCACAAGCGCAAAATTCAGGAGAAGTATGATCTTACGTATAATGAAAATAATCCCCTGATGCAGCCCATGTGCAAGACGCCGATGCCAGGGTTCACGCATATTGGCCTGCTGATAAGCTGGAAGCGGCAGCGTGATCCGTGGCAGACCTGGATCGGTATCTTCATTATATAATGTCTGTGCTTTGTTCTGAATACGGCGATGTGATTGTTGCATAATCTGGCTCTCTTTTCCCCTTGATAAATCCTACCCTACTACAGAAGAACGTGTCCAGCATTATAATTTAATCAATCCACCTTCTATTTTACCGTATCCTGTCATCCTTTGTCCCTATTAGTCGCGAAAATCCTACCTTACATTGGCAAGTCAAAAAATAATATCAAGTTGCCACAAGAAAGGTGCTATAATCAATTCATGAATTTAAATGGTCGTGTAGCTATTATAACGGGCGCTGGACGCGGCGTGGGGCGTGCTACCGCCCAACTTTTTGCCCATGAGGGCGCATATGTCGCTCTCTTCAGCCGCACTCAGCACGAAATTGAATCTGCTCTGGAAGAGATTATCCAGGCCGGTGGTCAGGGCCTGGCTATCGCTGGCGATGTCTCGCGTGAGGAAGATGTGCAATACCTCTTTCAACAGGTGCAGGCCCGCTACGGACACGTTGATATCCTGGTCAATTGTGCAGGCATCGTCGCGGTCCGTCCGTTCCGCGAGATGGATGTTGCTACCTGGGATCAGGTTCTCAATATTAATCTGCGTGGCACGTTCCTCTGCTGTCATGCCGCTTTTCGCCTGATGGCTGAGCAGAAACAGGGCGTGATTATTAATATCTCGTCCCTATCAGGCGTCAAAGGCGTAGAAAAGTTCCCCGGCTTGAGTGCATACAACGTCTCGAAAGCAGGGGTCGCGAGTTTGACCGAGATTCTGGCTGTTGAAGGCAAGCCGGACAATATTCGCGTCTGCGCTGTCAGTCCCGGCGCGGTTGACACCGCAATGCTCCGCCAGGCCGCCCCTCACTTGCACGCGAGGATGACTCCTGAAGAGTTTGCCGCGATTCTGCTTTTCCTGGCAGGAGATTCAGGGAAACAATTTAGCGGCAGCAATATCGAGCTTTTTACCAATGCCTGATGGCATCTTTCTAGTTGCCAATTTGTATACATTTGGACTCTCTGGAAATATACAAGGATATGGTTATGGTCTATCTGACGCGCCGGGTCACTTTTAGCTCGGCCCACCGCCTTTGGAGCAACTATCTCTCGGAAGAAGAGAATTATGCAATTTATGAGAAATGCGCTAATCCTAATGGACACGGGCATAATTATGTTCTTGAAGTCACGGTCCACGGCCAGCCAGATAGCCAGACTGGCATGGTCTTGAATCTGACAGAGATGAAAAGAATTACTAATGAACAGGTGGTAGATTGGGTCGATCATAAGCATCTTAACTATGATGTTCCCTGGCTGGAGGGCATAGTACCTACGGCTGAAATGCTGGTCGTGAAGTTCTGGGAACGCCTGGAGCCACACTTTCCTCCCGGTCTGCTCTATGAGGTTAAACTTCACGAGACAGAGAATAATAGTGCTGTCTATCGAGGCGAAGCATGAGAATTGCCCTGGTCGCGCCACTGGTGACTGCGATTGCTCAACCCTACCTCGGCGGCTCACAGGCGCACGTTGCCGAACTGGCTCAGGGCTTGCAGCAGCGCGGTCATACTATTACGCTTTTCGCGAAAGCTGGCTCAGATGTCCCAGGTGTCCATATTGAACCTGTGGCTGTTCCGGCTGAGGTGCAACCTACCAATTTTTCTTTTGCTGACCGCTCTCTTGAAAAGGGCTTCTTTGAGAATTTTATGGCTCAAGCCCAGGTTTTTCTAGATCTCTTTTTACAGTTGAAAGCGCGCCAGCACGAGTTTGACGTAGTTCATGCCCACGCCTTCGATTGGCCGGCTTTTACCTCTAGCACGATTCTTCAGCGTATCCCGGTGATCCATACCCTGCATCTTCCCGCTGTGGTACCGGAGATTAATACTGCCCTCTCTATCCTGGCGCGACGGGGTCATCCGCTCACTCTGGTAACTGTCTCTCATGCCTGCGCACGCACTTATGAGAACTTTACTTCCATTGATGCGGTCATCTACAATGGCCCGGATCTTGCTGCTCTTCCCTATCGCGCTCAAGTCGCAGAGGATGCCCCTTTGCTGGTAGCCGGGCGTATTGCACCAGAGAAGGGTATCGACGCTGCTATCGAGATTGCCGCACGCGCCAACCAGCGTTTATTCATTGCCGGTGGCATCTATGATGAGGCGTATTATCGTGAGTGTGTTGCGCCATTGATCGTCCAGGCTGGCGAACGTGTCACCTATCTGGGTGCGCTAGACCATGCTGCACTCTGGAAGTTGATGGGCGAGGTGCGCGGCCTGCTTTTTCCAATAGCCTGGGATGAGCCCTTTGGCCTGACACCTGTCGAGGCTATGGCCTGTGGCACACCCGTAATCGCCTACGAGCGTGGCGCAGCAGCCGAGATTATTCGCCATCGTGAGACTGGCTTTCTGGTGCCTCCTGGCGATATCTCCCAGGCCGCTGCCCTGGTGGCTGAATTGCCAGCTCTTTCACGCTCTCTCTGTCGTGACCATGTTGAAAAGAACTTTTCTCAATCGTCCATGCTGACCAGCTATGAGGAACTGTATGCTTCACTCTTGCCTGCCCGGCCTATAAACTGATCTGTTAGCTGAGAGAAAGATGCCATCTCCCTATCTATCTTTTAGAATACAGGGAGATAGCGCTCAATCTCCCATTGATGCACGTACTGATGATATTCGTTCCATTCGATGCCTTTGGCGTCCAGAAAGCCCTCGAAGATCGAATCGCCGAGCACTTCACGCAGTAAGGTATCCTCTCGCAGCGCTTCCAGGGCCTCACCCAGCGTTGCCGGAAGCAGCCGGGCGCGTGGCCGTAGCCACTCGCTCTCTTCCTGTAAGAAGAGGTTTTCATCCATTGCCGGCGGCAGAACCAGTTTGCGCTGAATACCATCCAGCCCTGCACGTAACATGCTGGCAAGTGCTAGATAGGGATTGCAGCTCGGATCACTACAGCGTAGCTCTACACGCATCGAGGATTGTGGATCGGTGCTCAGACGAGGCACACGGATCAGGGCTTGTCGATTGATTCGCCCCCAGTTGATATAGACTGGAGCCTCAAAGCCGCGTACCAGGCGCTTGTACGAGTTTACCAGCGGGGCCAGCAGGGCACACATTGAACGGGCATGGGCGAGCTGTCCCGCAATAAAACGACGTCCCGTCTCGGAAAGACCATATTCGGCTTGCTCATCAAAAAAGACGTTCTGCCCTGTCTTTCTTTGCCGCAGCTGTTGATGGATATGTAGACCTGAACCATTGATGCCAAAAAATGGTTTGGGGAGAAAGGTGGCATAGAGATTATGTTGAGACGCTATCGCTTTGAGTACATATTTGGCTGTGGTCAGACCATCGGCAATACGTAGGGCGTCATCGGACTCAAAGTCAAGTTCGTGCTGCCCTGCTGCTACTTCGTGGTGGCTGGCCTCAATCCGAATATCCATTTTGCGTAGTGCGTGTACCATCTGGCGGCGCACTGTGGCTGCGAGGTCTGTGGAAAGATCGAAATAGCCGCCGCGATCATGTGCCAGGGGCGTCGGCTTATCACCTTCAAAACGCAATAGATAAAATTCAAGCTCAGGAGCTACATGATAGTCATAACCCATTTCTCTCGCCATCTCAATGGCACGCATCAGTGCTGCCCGTGGATCACCGTCGAAGCTTTCTCCGTCAGGCGTCCGCACGGTACAGATCACCCGCGCAACGATATCTCCCTCTACCATGTTGTCCTGAAGCTGATCACTGGTGGGAGCAGGCCGCACTTTATCGGGATGGACACAAAACGTCGCCAGATCGGGAAAGAGATACATATCACTCTCTGCTACCCGCGCAAATCCCTCGATGGAAGAGCCATCAAACCACTTGCCATAGGTGACACAGTTGGTGAATTGCTCGACTGGAATAATTACACACTTCGCCATCCCGACCACGTCGGTAAATTCCAGATTGACGAAACGTACCCGTTCACGGTCAATTGTTGCCATGACCTGCGTGAGCTGGTCCTGCGCTGCTCCTTCTGCCATCCTTCTGCCCTCCCCGGATTGTCTTTCTATCTCATCGGGATAGATACCCGCTCGAAATGGTCCGTCTTACTAAACAATATGCCAGCCCTTGAACTCAGTCTTATAGACGTTTTGTCCGCTAGCATTCTCACACGAAAATATTGTACCTGTCAAGCCCCGAAAGTGAGGAAATTTGTCGCTCTTGCTAGAGAGAAGGAGGTTTTCTATCACCAGTCTATTATGTCCTTGCTGTGCTTCTCATTCTGGATGTATGAGATGGGCACAGCAGGGATAATCGCTCCAGCCTACTGGAGGAGAGGAGGCTCACAAATCACTCTCTAGATATCGAGTGTATTGCCAACCAGACCAGCGCGATCCAATGGCCCAATGGCGGCAACGGTGAGGGGATCGAGGGGTGAGTAGCGTTTCAGGACGCGCAGGACCTGCTCCTGCGTTACGGCGTCAATCGACTCTTTCACTTCTTGAATTGTTTTGAGTTTGTGCTCATACCACCAGGAACGTGAAATCGCACCCATTCGTGCACCTGAACCCTCACCACGCATGACGTTCTCACTCTTGAGCTGCACTTTGGCCCGCTCTAGCTCGTCTTCTGTGATGCCTTCCTGCTCCAGTTTTCGCAGTTCGTTCACGATTACTTCTAAGCATTCGTGACCCTGCTCCGGTGTGGTGCCAGCATAGATGCGCATTGCGCCAATATGCTTATTGCCTGCAAGACTGGCTGAGACGCCATAGACCAGGCCGCGTTTTTCGCGCACTTCGACAAAGAGACGAGATGCCATATTGCCGCCGAGCACTTCGCTGATGACCATTGCGGCGTAATAGTCGGGATCGGTGTAGTTGGGGAAAGGAAACATTAATCCTAGATGTTCCTGCTTGCCTTCCTGGTATTCCAGAGAGACACTATTGCCGGGTTGCGGATGTTGTTCTGGCGAAGGCTCGGCCTGGCCCTGCCAATCGCCAAAGAGATCCTGTACTTTGCTGACAACATGATCCCACTCGAATTTTCCGGCAATTGCAAAGAGCACATTATTGGGCTGATACCGTTCTTTCCAGAATCCCTGGAGATCTGCACGTTGTAGACTACGAACACTCTCGTTGCTTCCAAGCATCAGCCGCCCAAGTGCGCTCCCTTTATAGAAATTGGCTCGTACTTGCTCAAAAATTCGGCTCATTGGTTCGTCGTCGCGACGACGAATCTCCTGGAGAATAATATTGCGCGTCTGCTCTAATTCATCTTTAGGAAAGGTAGGTGTGAGTAAAACCTCATGAAGCAGATCGAGGGTGGCGTCAAATTTTGTATGTACAATCTGAGACCATACTTGCGTTGTTTCCAGCCCTGTACCGGCTCCTTTGCGGGCTCCCAGGGATTCAAAGGCCTCGTTGAGCGCTCGCGCATCTTTTTTCTTGGTACCCTGGAAGAGCATATATTCAAAAAGATGGGCGAGTCCTTGCTTCTCCTCCGGCTCGTGAATCACCGCCGCATCGAGCTGAAAGCCAAAGGTGGTAGAGCTGAGGCTGGGCATCCGCTGGCCAACCAGCTCAATGCCATTGGGTAACTGATGATAAAAATAGTTTGGTGGCAGACCATTTATCTGGTCACTCATAATATCAGGAATGTCCTTTCTGAACACGAGTGGAGACGCAATAGGAAACATAGTTCAGTATATCACATCTCCCTGGCTCGTTTTATTGTATTGATTATGTTGGTAAACAGATGAAAAGAGGTAAAAAACACTATTATGTTTAATAATGTAAAATATAGAACGATAGCTTCATCTGGCTATATCTGTCTGATCGTCTATTGTTTCGCTGCCAGCCAGCTCCATAGCAGACCGAAAAGCGAGCAGAGGAGAAGGAGGAGACCTGACAGCAGAAATGTATTCGCTGTCCCCAGCCAGGGCATGAGCACCATTACAGGAAGAAATGTACCAACAATGCTTCCTGCCGTAGAGATGGCGTAGAGCTTGCCGGCGGTACGGCCAGAACTGCCAATTTGCTGGACATGCAGACGAATGGCGAATGGCGAGACGCAACCCAATAAGATAGTAGGGAGGGAAAAGAGCAGAAGAACTGCTATGAAAGAACCATAAAATTCCTGCGGAACCATGCCAGTCGTAACGCTCTGTAGCCAGGAAAGAAATGAATTGCCTACTAATGGGATCAGACAGGTGAGGAGAGAGGCTGCTAGCGTGAAACTATAAAGTAGAGCAGGTTTAGGATAGCGATCAGCCAGCCGACCACCAATACTATAGCCGGCGGCAAGGTAGAGCAGGATCAGGCCGATAATATCTGCCCAGACGAAAAGAGATGTGCCAAAATAAGGCGCAAGCAGACGCGATGCCGCCATTTCAATTGCCAGCGAGACTGCACCGGCGACGAACACGAGCAGGATCAGGAGCCAGTTTTGCGTCTGTTGCTCTGGAATTGAGGATAGCTGCTCCTGCGCATTTTCGTTATCTCGGACAGTATTCGTGGACATAGAGTTGATTTCTCTCTTTCCGTGGTCAATTTCAAGTGGAAGCTAGATCCATTGTCGTCGTCTCTATCATATCATGCCTGACGTTCCGTTGGCACATAGCGCTGAAAAACCTGCTGCTGTTGTTCCAGAGCGCTTTGAAAGACCTGGTTATACGCCTGGTCGCCTAGCTTCTGCTCAAGTGCACGCAGGAATAATTCAAGCATCACTGAGGTAGGATCTTGCAACATCTGACGGATCTTTAGAGCCGCCAGGAGAATCGCCAGCCCTTCGATCAGCATACCTTGCTCATAAAGGACCATACCAAGATTTGTGAGGATCATCCCTCTATACTGCTTGTTTGGCAGAGAATGGACAAGCTTGAGCGATTTCTGGTAACAGCTCAGGGCTTCTGGATAATTTTTCTCGGCATGAAGGAGCAAGCCAAGATTATGTAAGGCAATACATTGCAAAAAAGAATCATGGACCTTCTGATTCAGACGCAATGCCTGCTCAAGATAAGTGCGAGCCTGTTCCTGATCATTGCGCAAACGGAAGAGTTCACCGAGATTCACTAAGGTCGTTACTTCTCCTCGTTGGTCACCGGCTTCACGCTGAAGGGCCAGCGCCCGGTCAAAATAGTTCCGGCTTTGAGTCTGCTCACCCAGGCGTCCGTAGAGCATACCAAGATAGCTAAGTACCAGGCCTTCATCTCGGCGCTGCAATGTTCCTAATGGTGGTAACATAGCTGTATAGATGTTTATTAATGTATTCCATGCGCCCCACTGGACTATACGCTCATGTAGGCCCTCGGCAAAGAGGAGATTGCAAGCCTCTTGCCAGCGCCAACCGAGACAAAGGTGGCGGATAGCGGAGACGAGCGGCTCTATGTCTTGCAAGCTATAGCGTTGATCGCGAGGTGGACATTGTTCTTGAGCAAGCTGTTGATAATAAGCGGCAACCTGCATATGTCCCGCAGCCAGGGCAATCTGTTGCGCTTCAGGGCTATTGGGCATACTTTGTTGAGGAATACTCACGCCAAGTGACGCCAGACTCTCGCTTTTGCGTCGATCGCTGCCTTCGAGATAATGCTCATTGATATAGTGGCGTAAGAGGCCATGAATAGCATAGTATGGGACATTAGCGCTATTCTGAAACTTCTGAACAAGCGAAAGCTGGCAGAGTATCTCTAACTCACGCTCGAATGCCACATAGGTCTGGCCACGGCTGTCCATACCTATGCGCCGATCACCAGTTACCGCCGTAATAATCCCTTCAAGAGGGACTGGTTCGTAGAAGAGGCTGAGGGCACGCATTAAAGCATATTGAATAGGATGAAGATAATGATAGACCGAGGCGATAAGATGGATAATAACATTACCAGCCCAGATTGGTTGAAATTGTGGTGAGTTGAGCATATAGGACAAAGACATTGTACTGAGCTCAACCAGGGCACTAAGAAGGACCAGGGCGAAAACATGACCAGTACAGCGCTGCCAGGCAAGTGAGAGGTCCTCAGGGCTGGCTTGAACATTGCGCTGTTGCAAGAGAGCCAGGCCTTCGGGAATGCTGATACGCGTTAAGAGATAGGAGCGGACACGTGTTTCAGCCATATTCTCTTCATCATAAGGAAAATCGTAGCCCGTTAAAATAATGCGGCTGGAACCCAGATCCGTCTGAAGCATATCTAGAAAGAGCGGGATAACGCCCCGTCCCGCTGTTGCCAGGCTGGTTTCTGGCTGAAGGAGAGATTCAAACTGGTCGATGACGATCAATGCATTGGTGTTGGGGCGGCGCAGGGCACGAAGTAGACTGGAGACCTGCTGTTCAGGCTTCAGGAGAAAGAAACCTGGATCAGTAGTATCGAGTTTACTGAGGAGAGCGGCAATCATATCTGGCAGCGTAGTAAATGTCCCAAGACTCAGCCAGATCAGATGTTGGGGGGCGGGTAGACCTGCCTGTTTTGCCAGTTGGAGTCGCAGGAAGAGCAGTGCTGCCAGCGTAGACTTTCCTGAACCAGGTTCGCCAATGAGTATAACTGCGCTCGTTTGTGGATCGCTGATGAGACGTTGCAGCGTATTGACCTCGTCGGCACGCTGCATAATACTTCCTGGATCAGTAGGCGGTGGAGTTGTAGCCTGCAAGCCAAAGGTATACAGGGTGTGCTGAGGCACTTGAGCTTGTTCCAGTTCATCTGGTCCATTGCTAAAAGTGTTGCTTCCCTGAGAATGATCTTGTTGTTCCCTGGCCAACATAAGTGCTAGTCCTCCATCTGCTATTAGTAAAGAAAGTCGTTTCGCAATTGTAACGATTGGTTCTGTGTATGATAACCTGAATGTGCTACTATAGAGCCACGTGATATGAAAGGAGTGGTATGCTGCGTATCATTTACATGGGAACACCTCAATTTGCTGTTCCTGCGCTGGAAGCCCTGATTGCTCATGCAACCCCTGGTGACATACTCCCTGAGGGATATGAAATAGTGACGGTGATTACCCGCCCAGACAAACCCACCGGGCGAGGACGTGAGATTGTTTTTTCACCGGTAAAACAGTGTGCATTACAGCATCAGATTCCTGTCTGGCAACCAGGTTCTTTGAAAAAGTCTGAAAACAGTCAGGCATTGGCTGCCTATCAAGCAGATCTCTTTATCGTAGCAGCCTTCGGTCAGATTTTACCGCAGACTGTGCTGGATCAGCCACGGTTTGGGACCTTGAATATCCACGCCTCACTGTTACCCAAGTATCGAGGGGCAGACCCTATTACTGAATCTATTCTTCAAGGCGATGAAGAAACCGGAATCAGTATTATGTTACTGGATGCTGGTATAGATACTGGCCCGGTGTTGCTGCGTCGTTCCTTGCCTATCGCTGATAATGATACCACCGGTACATTAACGTTAAAGCTTGCTGAAATTGGAGCCGAGGCCTTGTTAGAGGCGCTCCCTCTGTGGATAGGCGGCAACCTCACTCCAGAATCACAGGACGAACAGAAGGTATCACACACCCATATGTTGCGTAAAGAGGATGGAGAGATTGACTGGAGTCGTCCCGCCAGTGTTATCGCACGGCAAGTGCGCGCCTATCTGCCCTGGCCAAGTGCCTATACCTACTGGCAAGGCAAATTATTCAAAGTGCTGAAGGCCCAGGTACTGGCAGTTACTCCTGGTAAAGAAGTGGCAGCAGGTACAGTTGGCATACGAGAGGTGGCTGGCCATCGGGCGCTCGTAGTAGTTACCGGCTCAGGAGTTCTCTCGATTCAACAGGTGCAACTTGAAGGGAAAAAAGCCATGAATGCAGATGAATTCTTGCGGGGTTATGGTCAGATTGTAGGTCAACGATTAGGAGCGCGCTAACCAGAGATAGACAAAGGGAGCTGGCTTATACCAACTCCCTTTATAAAATGGAAGGCTACTTAGCAGCGACAGCTTTGCGCGAAACCAGGGCACCGACGACGCCCAGGATGGCAATGACTGCGAACAGAGCAGCATGCTTGTAGTGTGCTGCCATTGGATTTCCTGAAGCCAGGGGATGAGAGACACCGGGAATAGCATAAAAAACTGCCAATAGCAGAGCAATAATAGCGACGGCAATAGCGCCGTAAAATAATGCAGGACTCTTCATAATAATTGTTTCCTTCTTTCTTTGTTGAGTATCACAGAGTGGTACTCACTGTGACAAATTACGTTGTGCAAACTTGAATGATCGCCTGAAGAATAAAAACGGTCTGTCCCTATGATAGGATACATTTGGCGCATTTCTTATGCTTCCAGTTGAGCAGGGCCACCTGCTATAAGCAGAGGGAGCATGGCATTTCCGTACTGTACTAGTCATAAAACGTGCCTACTACACTTTACAAGATTGGAGAAAGAAAATTCCAGTATTACACATAAATCAGGACTTTTTTCTTCCCTGCTTCTTATTTTTGTGTAGAAGACCGAGAAGTTACCATCACCGCAATACCAGCGATGAGTGCAAGGATACCAAGAACAATAACGGCATACGCTTTCCCATGATAACCGAGAGCAAAGCGCATATAGATGCCAATAATAGTGATAACAATACCCAGAGCCGTTGTAGCATAAGAAATTGTAAGCTTCTGCATCCTCTCTTCTTCCTGTTGAGAAAGGACCTGATAAAACAAATTTACCAGTCCTAAAACCCTTGTTACCTCAGACACTTTCCTACTTCACCATATAAAAGATGTTCTATCGTAGTAATCCATCTCTATTTTACTAGAACGAGTGTCAAAACAGAAGTAGTTCTTAATAAGGGAAACGTAGCCCAAATGGATTATTTGTGGGCTACATTACGAGCGAAAACTGTTTTATCAAGGTTGGATATGGCGAACAAAGATCAGAAGCAGCAGAGAGACGAGACCCCCGCCCCAGCAATAATAGGCAAAGGGATTCAGACGGCCTGTTTCAAAATACTTCATCAAAAACTTTGTGCTCAAGAAAGCCGTAATACCACAGATAACCATACCGGCAACAATCATCAGCAGCATAGAAGATGGTTGTGTGAAGAGGGCAGGAACTTCTAGAGCACCGGCGGCAAAGATAATGGGTGTGCCAAGCAGGAAAGAATAGCGAGCAGCATCTTCGTGAGTCAGGCGAATACTCAGGCCAGCCACCATCGTTGAGCCTGAGCGGGAAAAGCCAGGGATGAGGGCCAGTGCCTGGGCCAGACCGACGATAATAGCCTCTTTCCAGGAGAGGGAAGAAAGGGGTCGAAAGTGTGCTTCGCGTTCTTTTGGGCTCAGGGACTGCATCTGCTGTTCTACGCGTCTACGCAAGCGTTCACCGGCAAAGAGAAGAGAGCCGTTGACAATCAAAAAGGCCGAAACGTAGAGTGGAGAAGCAAAGAGCTTCTGCAATGGATTTTGCAAGAAGACGCCCAGGATGCCAGCGGGGATAGAGCCGATAATAATGAGCCAGCTTACCCACTCTTCGGTTCCCTTGCGTACTTCACCCTCTTTAATGCTATTGAGTAGCGTCTGAACCACCTGGAGCCAGTCGCGCCAGAAATAGATCACCAGGGCAATACTAGTACCCAGATGGAGAGCAACGATCAGAGGCAAGAAACAGCTCTGACCATCGCACGAGGTATCGAGTCCGATATTTCCCCAACCGAGCAATGCTGGCACGATAACTGTATGGCCCAGGCTACTAATGGGAAAAAGTTCTGTCAATCCCTGAATCAGGGAAAGCACAAGAATCTGTAAAAAGCTTAAATGCATAAGTTATTCTCTAATTACTCTCTTACTAGAAGTCATTGGCCTGATACACCATCCTGTGCCTCAAGATTCGCAAATTCCTGGCTTGTTTTAGCAAAAACAGCGCGGTTGTCGCTTTTACGAGCAAAGAAATAGTAGTAGTCTGTTGAGGGTGGCCCTGCGGCTGCAAGCATACTTTTCAGGCCTGGGCTACAGATTGGTGTAGGTGGGAGACCCGCTTTATTATAGGTATTGTAGTTACTATCTGCTGCTACATTCTTGCCACCATCTGCCAGCGGTAGCCAGTAAGTAGTGGGCGGAGTGAGGGTATCACGGCCATATTGAACCGTAGGATCAGCATCTAAGAAGCCGACTGTTTCAGCGTTTTGTTTATAGATACGATTCCAATAGACACTAGCGATATTGGGGCGTTCATCGTCAGCGCGAGCTTCGCGCTCAACAATAGAGGCCAGCTTAAGCAAGGTATAGACGCTATCGATCTGATGTTGCTTTGCCAGCGCGACCAGATTATTATCTTGAACGACCTTTTCCATCTGTGTGAGCATGACCCCAATGACCGTACTGGCATTAGCATCGAGGGCGATATCGTAGCCAGCGGGGAAGAGAAGGCCCTCCATCGAGTTCACTCCCGGCGGCAAGTTTTGTAAAATAGGATACTTTGCTTTGTCGGGAAACTGATCGATGTTTTTAGTATACTTAAGGAAATCATCTATTTTAAAGTGAGCGAGGCCGGCTTTATTGAACTTCTGAGCGATCTGTTCCAGGCGATAGCCTTCGGGGATAATGACATAGAGCGCGTCTGGTTGGGCGTTGAGAAGTTCATCGACAATTTGATCGATGGGTGTATTTGGTGTCAGTTTGTTGTAAGTACCGGCCTGAATTTTTGTATCCAGACCCTTAATACGTGCCCAGATGCGAAAGGCCAGAGCATTGCGAATCAGGCCTTTCGCCTGGAGTTCGTCGCCGATCTGTGCAGTGGTTTCATCGGGCAAAATATGGATCGGAATGGGTGTATTAGAAGTGGGATTAGCGGGCTGAAAGATCTGCGTGCCGGTAGTATAGGCGTAATAAGCCCCATAAAAAATAAGTGCAAAGAGCAAGAGCACTGAGATGAGGGCTACTCGTGATCCAGGTCCTCTCATACATTCTTTTCCTCTGTCTTGCGCGAATCCAGATAGTCTTGAAGAAAGACTGTGGCGGCAAGAGCATCGATCTCCTGGCCCTTCTGGCGGCGTTTTGACGACGTCTGGTGGTGGCCTGTCCGTCTCTGATATTTGCCATGATCGTGCTGGCCGCGTTGTCCGAGGAGACGCTGGGCCTCAACAGTAGAGAGACGCTCATCCCAGAAGGTGAGCGGCAGGGTAATATGTGCTTGTAGGCGAGCTGCGAAAGCTTGAATGCGTTCACCTTGAGCGTGGATCTGACCATCGAGGCTAATTGGTAAGCCAATTACCAGGCCTTCTGCTTCTGTTTCCTTAATGAGTTGCATAATTGACTGCCATGTCTGCTCTTCATTACGAGAAACATGCAAGGTAGTATAGGGAGAAGCGAGAAAACCGCTAGCATCGCTTACCGCAACACCGATGCGCGCTTCACCTACGTCTAAAGCCATCAACCGTACCATATTTTCCTCTATGTGTCTATCATGCCAGCCTGTGATTTCACAGGCTATCACTCCTGATTCTATGTTAGGAGTAAGAAGTTTGTCCAGTTTTTCCTATCAGGAAGGGACAATAGTGCCCCCTGGCTTTCATCTTTCTATCATATTTTTGCGTAAGACAAGAAGCGTACGCATTTTTATAGGCAGAGAGAGAGGGCAGGATTGGCTCCTGTCCTCATCTCTCTTTCTCTATTTCGTTTTGCCTGATCCTGGTGCAGGGGAGCCGGGAGTAGCAAAGAAATGAACTTGAATATTATCGCCTCTAAAAGGAACCCAGATAATGAAGCCGGGAGAAGTTGTAATCTTCACCTGGACGGTTCCTGTATGAGCGGCGGCACTCTGAATGCTGGATTGTAAGGTATTCTGGGCATCAGAGATGTTCTTGCCGATGATCTGACTTTTGACATTATCTGCGGTAATGGCAGGCACTGCCTGACCGCTAGCAGTAAAATTGAGAATTCTGATTTGCGCCACTATTTTTAATCTTGAGATTAGCGATAGTGATAGGGGCCCCATTAGCCATCGTATAGCCTGCAAATGTTTTATCTGTACCTAGAGCCGTATTGAGTTGTCCACGGGTGGCATTCTGCAAATCGGCGTTATGGAGAACCAGGACGCTATAGGTGCCCTGAAGTTCCAGTGGGAAAGAATTCGTTCCGCTGGGTAAAACTTGACCGACCTGGGGCTGGTTTACCAACTTCTCAGATTTTGTAGGGAGGCCGACCACATCGCCAGAGGCGATCTGTGGTTTGAGCCAGCTCATAAAATTTGCCTGAAGCTGACTACTCAGTGCGGCCTGAGCACTATCCAGGTCCTGTTGTTTCACCTGGGGGGCATTCCCGGCACCGCCACCGCTGGTAGCATCGGGATTTACGACAGTGAGCTGAATAGTGGCTGTTGGGACATTACTGCTGGAGCGAGCAATCAAGCTAATGCTATCGTCAGAGATGGTGGTAATACTAGCTTGAGGAACATTGCCAGCTTCGCCAGGTTTAGTGGCCTGAACAGGAACCTCAACGAAATTTTGAATGGCACCACCTTTCGTTGGTGCAACGGCATTTGAGGTAGTCACAAACTGAACGCCAGTAGCGGTTGTGACAACGACGCCGGTAGGAATATCGGCTGTGACGGTGCTGCTATTATTGGTAAAGATCACGAGGCCCTGAGCGGAGTTCGTGCTGACACGCGTGCTACCACTGGCCGTGCCAGTACCTTTCAGGGTCATATCGTGAGTAAAGGTTGTGCCCGTCACCATATTGGGGGCGGTAGCGTGTCCGCTGGTCATAATAAGTTGCGTAGGATGGGTATAGGCGCGTCCAGGGAGACCGACACGTACATCCGCAGTTGGCACGAGATAGGCGATAACAGCTACCAGAAGAAAGAGAAGAATGATAGCGGCAACAAAGAGCGTACCGCCGCTCAGGCCACGGCGTTTCGGCGGAGGTGGGAGTTGCGTGCGAGGTCGTGTTGAAGCGACATTGGCGGGTGGTTTCCCGCGTGTTGCCGCAGGAGTGGCGACGCGAGCGACCTCTTGAGGTGTTAATGGCTGGGAAGGACGGGGTCTCGGTCTTGGTGGGGCTTGCATCTCCGTACGACTTTCTAGTGGTGCTGCCCGTAGAGCATCAGAGCGAGAACCGGCAAGAGGTTTAGAGACGCGACCAGAGAGGGCATTAGAGCGAGAGCCAGGCATCGGTTGAGAGGCGCGACCTGCAAGAGCATCGGAACGAGAACCGGTAAGAGGTTTGGAGAGGCGAGGAGAGAGCGAGTCAGAACGAGAGCCGGCCAGAGGCTTTGACGTGCGAGGAGAAAAGGCATCAGAGCGAGAGCCGGGCATCGGTTTAGAGGCACGACCAGAAGGGGCGTCAGAGCGAGAACCGGCAAGAGGTTTGGAGAGGCGAGGAGAGAGCGAATTAGAGCGAGAACCGGCAAGGGGTTTGGAGACGCGGCCAGAAAGAGCATCAGAGCGAGAGCCAGCCAGAGGCTTTGACGTGCGAGGAGGCCGACCTGTTTGGGTTGGGCGTTCCTCAATAGGCGGCAAGGCATCATCACTCTCAACGTTTTGTTGGCGAGGGAGTGGGGGAACCTGGCCGCTCCTGCTGCCGCGTGGGCGTACTCCATAAGTTCTGGCAGGGCCGACGAAATCCTCTTCATCATCGGGCGTTGGCTCAGTCCAGGAATGTTGCTGCCTTGCTTTTGGCGATCTCTCTGAATGAATAACAAAGTCGCCCTGGTCGCCCTCGAACTCAATGGCACTATCCTCAATCCCATGAGGGAACTCAGAAATATCTTCAACTGGATGCTGGTTGGTATCGTAATTATGAAGGCCAGCCTGGGCCTGTTGTTCTCGTCTCACCCCTGTGCCAGTATCTTTTTCATCCATATAGGCAAAAGGATCGTCAGCCTGAGAGCGAGGCGTGATGCGGTAAGCCTCGGCTCGTTTCCCTGTAGCACTGAGAGGACTAAGGGAAGACTGCTCTGCTCTATCAGCGTCATCGAGGCCCCCTTGTGAGGCGGCTTCCCGGATATCCTCTGCCTGGTGAAAATCTTCGAGCAAGAGGTCGGGGTCTTCTATTGGCTGATCAGCGAGGGAGCGGATAGATGGTGTTTCGACCTGAAAATCATAGGATCGGCCATAGCGGCGTTCATCGGCCCCAAATCGGTTAACCGAGCGGGGAGCTGGATCTCTATCGCTGATACTATCGTCCGCATTGCGTCCTGGTCGTCTCCCTTCCAGGCTCTGTGATGAGCTTCCTGGGCGGGCGGGTGACCAGGATTCCGCAGGTGGGAGTTGGCGGGACGGGCGTGTCCCGTTGCGGGGGAGTGTAGAACGTCCCTTTGTAGGAGCATTAGAACGACCTGGGCGTGTAGCGGGACGTGGTTTATTATCCTGGGCCGCTTCAAGTGAGTTTGCGACGCGAAATTTAACCGCCTGGGCCACCGAGCGAATTTGTGGATCGGCGCTCACAATCAGAATATCCTTGCCCAGTTCACGTGCACGTGCATGGAGCAGCTTCCAGGCAACGTGGCTACGAAGCTGCGTTTGTGGTGGAATCACGAGAGTCACATATCTCGACTCGACCCCTTCCAAACGTGTGCGCACGTTTGTCAGGTCGTCTTCCGGATCTATATAAATCATCTGCTCATCGCTCATAAAGCCCATTCACCCCCTGTTTGCTTGTTACAGCAGGTTCGGTATATTAGTACTCATTAGTACTCATTGGCACTCATATATGCATATTAGTCATAACACGATCGAGTGCCCTTTCGAGAACATTATTTTCATTTTGCAATTCGATGGCCTGATAAGCCAGGGCCATTGGCGTAATATCCTGGGCATTACGCAAGCAAGCCCTTCTGGATCAGACATGCTGGCGACCATTTCTGGCTGGACGGTACGGATAATAGGTTGGCGGGAAAATGGTAAACGTTCGGTCCAGGGGAACCTCTCCAGGCGTTGCATTAATGTCGGTGAGGCCGAACCGCCGCCGACGACATAGATGGCGGGTGGAAGAATTCACCTTTTGAAAATTCGTCGATCAATAGCTCAACGCTATCCATCCAGGTCTGACATTCAGGAGCGAGGATATCCTGAATTTCATCGCTGCCAGCGCCTTTAATCTCGCCGTTACTATAACTGATTTTGAGGCGTTCAGCATCTTTTATCGGATGCCCTTACTGGTAGCGATACGGCGGGTAAAAGTGCGACCACCCAGAGCGAACATACGTGTCTCTTCGATGCCGCCCTGGCGAACCAGAGCGATATCAGTCGTGCCACCGCCGATATCGATAAAAATCGCGCCGCTATCGGCACTGGCGTTTCTGCTCAAGCAGCGTGCCAGGGCGTAGGGTTCAGCCACAATAGCAGACAGTGTCAGATCGAGGCCCTGGGCAACCGTCTCCAGTGCGCCCAGCTGTGTGAGAGGTGCAAAAGCACTGAACAGGGTAAGAGAGAAATGGCGACCACGAAAACCAATAGGATTGTGTAACTAACTGCCCATCGATGCGTACGGAAATGACGGCCGCATTGGTCAGGCGAACATCGATATTCTGCTAGCCTGTTTCGGCGGCGATGCGCTCTTTCGCATTCTTCAGAAGTTTCTGTTGAGCGGAAGTAATCAGCTGCATCCAGCTCTTCAGGAGAGATCGGTTTTGTTGGTTGCGAGCGTTGTTTACTGACGGTAACCGAGCTACCTTTAACCAGTTCGCCTGCGATACCAATCACGGCCGAGGGAGCGATCTTGCCCCCCGCGGCCTGTTCAGCTTTGAGCAAGAGCCTCGTTACAGTTGGCGATAACGCCAGCTATATCCGTGACAATGCCATCAGCCATATGGGTATAGCTTTGCGGATGGCGGCCAGCACCCATAACTTCAGCATGATCTCCGCCTACCTCAACGATAATCGCCTTGGCGTACGCAGTACCGATATCCAGCGCGGTAAAGAGCTGGCGCTGGCATGCCTCTCCTGCTTCTTCCAGATCATCTTCGTCTCCATCTTCAGCTGCCGTATTGTCCATTCGCATCGTGTCTCCTCGGAAGAAGGTTCGCAGACGTTGAAAGAGATTCATCATGTATTTGTCCCAAATCTATTGCTTCGCTGCCATGGGGTTGCTGTGCAGGGAGTCCTGCTAACATCTCTTCTGCTGCATGTCTTGTACGTTATAACACAAAATTTGCTCCATTGGCAAAGTCTCACGCAGATTATCTTTGACAAACGTTAACAACGAGATCAAGTGCAGCATCCAGGGCGGCGCGTATTTTTCCCGCCGCCTTGCGCTGATTCAGGGCTGCCACCACCTTTGCCGCCCAAGCGCTCACCGACCGCACCCGCAATCTTACCTGCGTGTAGTCCACGTTTCGTTAATGCAGAATCAACGTTGACCTGGAGAGCGACACGTTCATCAAATTCGCTAGCCAGGACAACGACACCGGGCTGCTTCAATTGTGTTTCAACCATTTCGCCCATCTCACGCAACACTTTATCATCGGCCACCTCGACGGTGGCAGCAACGACAGGGACACCCAGCATCTCTTGCGCATGGGCAGCCAGGTTCTGTGCCTGGTGAAGAGCAGCCTCGCGTTGATACTGAGTAATTTGTCTGCGTGCAGTAGCCAGTTCCTGCAGGAGCTGCTCGACGCGAGGTTCAACTGCATCCGGCTGCGTTTGCAACTTATTGGCAAGCTCTCCGTCAGGAGACTGCGCCGGCGAAGATAGGCTTCAGCAGCACGCCCGGTCAGGGCCTCAATACGGCGGATACCAGCAGCGATGCTGGTTTCTTGTATTGTAATATAGAGGCCAATCTGGCCAGTTGCAGACAGTATGCGTACCACCACATAGCTCAATACTACTGCCCATGGAGACGACGCGCACCACATCTTCGTATTTCTCACCAAAGAGAGCCATGGCTCCTGTATTCATCGCATCCTGTAAAGGCATGAGATTGGTATGAACGGGGAAATCAGCGCGAATCCAGCGATTGATCTGCGCATCGATCTGTGCCAGATCTTCAGATCGTAAAGCGCGTGGGGCTGGTGAAGTCGAAGCGCAGGCGCTCAGGTTCGACCAGCGAGCCACGCTGTTCGACCTGTGGACCCAGCAGATCGCGCAAGGCTTTGTGGAAGAGGTGAGTCGCGCTATGGTTGCGTATGGTATCCTCGCGGCGTTGTCCGATGACATTGGCCTGAACCTTGTCTACCGACGTTAAATAGCCCTCGGTCAGATCACCATAGTGGACGATCAAGCCTTTTAAAGGGCGACGTGTATCCTGCACCTGGAAAGCTCCCAGTTCGTCCACTGAGAGCACCCCGATCGCCGATCTGACCGCCACTTTCGGCATAGAAGGGTGTTTTGTCCAGAATGACCAGGGCCTGTTGTGGGGCGCTGATGCTCTCGACCTCCGCACCATTGACTACCAGACCGACGATCTTGACTGCTGCCAGTAATGCCTTCATAGCCTGTAAACCTTGGTTGGACCAACGCGATTGAGGATATCAGTCAGGGCACGATCATCCTGAGCCTGGATAAAAGTACTGGCGGCGCGGCTGCGTTCCTGTTGGTGTTGCATGGACTGCTCGAAACCAGCGGTATCGATAGTAAAGCCTTGTTCGGCGGCGATCTCCTCCGTCAGTTCGACCGGGAAGCCATGAGTATCATAGAGTTTGAAAACCTCTTCGCCAGGAATTACCGCTTGCCGACGCTGCTTCAAATCTGCAACAGTTCATTGAGCAGAGCCAGACCTGTGTTCAGAGTCTGACCAAACTTCTTCTCTTCCATGCTCAGGACATCGATGATGCGCTGTGCGTTGTGTGCGCAATTCGGTGTAGTAGTCACCCATCAGATTGATGACGGTATCGGCGGCTTCAGAGAGGAAGGGCTTATCCAGGCCAAGCAGTTTGCCATGACGAACGGCGCGGCGTAAAATACGGCGGAAGATATAGCCGCGCCCCTCGTTGCTGGGGAGAACACCATCGGCCGCCAGGAAGACCAGAGCGCGAGCATGGTCGGCGATCACACGCAGTGAAGTATCGGTCTTGTGGATCTTTGCCATAGGACGTGTGAGCGAGACTGTGCAAAGTGATCGATGATAGCGCGGAACAGATCGATATCGAAGACCGACTCTTTGCCCTGTAACACCATCGTCAGGCGCTCCAGGCCCATACCGGTATCGATATTTTTGCGAGGAAGGGTGTACGCGTGCCATCGAGATCCTGATAGAACTGCATAAAGACCAGGTTCCAGATCTCAAGGAAGCGTTCGCACTCGCAGCCGGGTTTGCAATCGGCCTCGCCGCAGCCATATTCTACGCCGCGATCATAATAGATTTCGGAATCGGGACCACAGGGGCCAGAGGCACCCGGAGGGCCCCACCAGTTATCTTCCAGGCGCACAATCGCCTCATCGGGAAAACCGGCGATCTCGTGCCAGTAGCCGAGGAGCCTCATCATCTGCAGGATGGACAGTTGGATGGAGGCGGTCGGCAGGTAGCTTGACAACCTGAGTCAGGAACTCCCAGGCGAAACTGAAATCGCCTCGCGTTTAAAGTAATCGCCGACAGAGAAATTGCCCAGCATCTCAAAGAAAGTCAGAGTACGCTGGTTGCCAACCTTATCGATGTCCGTTGTGCGGAAACACTTCTGTGAAGAAGTCATTCGTAGGGCAGGAGGAGTTTCGCGTCCCAGAAAGTAGGGAATCATCTGCTGCATCCCGGCAGTAGTCAAGAGCACAGTAGGATCATTGCGTGGCACGAGAGACGAACTGGGCATTTTCGCATGGCCTTTACTGGCATAAAAATCCAGGAAACGAGCACGAATTTCAGTTCCAGTTAGCGTTGTATCAACAGACACAGCAGCCTCCTCAATATGAACATCAACCGTTCGTCGTTGGTGGAACGTTTTCAGCCGCCAGCGAGCGACGCGTGAACGCGAAAGTATTGGAGCATGCGGCATAAGCATGCGAAAAGTCATCGTACAGTTCTGTTATAATAGAGACGCAAGCAGAGAAGGGGAGATATACCCGATCTCAAATAGGTGGCGTAGCGTATACATGCATGCGCATTATATCAAAGGAAAGGAAGCACCGCAATGGAGAGTATGGGACCTGATGAGGAACATCCAGTCGCGAATGAAATTTTGCTTCCTCGGCGTGCGCTGCTAGTCCTTTGTGGTTCGGCGGGTTGCGGTAAAAGTACCTTTGCGAATCAGGTGCTCAAAGAGCAAGATCCGCCTCTGATGCCAACCGTCATCGTCTCGTCGGATCATTGCCGGGCGTTGGTCTGTGACGACGAGAACAGTCAGCAAGCGAGCCATGATGCCTTTGACCTTTTCTATTATATCATGCATAAACGGATGTTCCAAAACTGCTTCACTATCGCTGATAGTACCGCGCTTCAGCCAGAGACGCGCCAGAGATTGTTAGAGCTAGCGAAGAGACATCAATACGCCACATGTCTCATTGTCTTTAATATCGAAGAACATCTCTGTATTCAAAGAGACAGCCAGCGGCAGCGTATGGTAGGTCCCCAGGTCATCGCCTATCACAGCGGACTTTTGCAGCAAGCGCTGCGTGATATTGCGGATGAGAGATGGGACCAGGTATATATACTCACGGCGGACCAGGCGGTGAGGGTGCGTGTCTCTTAGGGCAATGCAGCGATGAACTTCGATCTCTGGCTGTCTTGCAAACAGACAGGGCAAGCCAGAGAGACCGGTGTTTTTATTTTTCAAAAAATGGCACCTCGCAGAAAAATGCTGTGAACGTGATACAGCCTATATAGTATACAGACTATACAGAAAAGTGGATGAGAGAAGATGATTCGATTTTCGGGAAATGGCCTTTTCTGTGAAAGAAAATGTTGTGAACTCCGCCTATAGAGAATACAGAAAGCAAACGAGAGCGTATTATTCTGTGCCTAAGAAAAGCTTCTTTTAAGAAAGAAAACCCTACATATGCTACACGAGCCGCTTGTAGACTGGATTTAAGTATACATGAGAAAGTGCACCTCTTTTTTGAGAATGCTACATTTTTCGTAAAATGCTACATGCTCCTTTGCGTGAAAAGAAAAGATGATGAGCCAGTTGGTGATGGCAGATCGGGTAGCAAGATTCTACTCTTTTCTTAATCGGCAAGAAGAGAGAAAACTTGAGGATTTTTAGTGGTTAACCGCCCTGTTTGGCGCGTTGCCAGAGAGCGCCCCACTCGGATGAGCTAAGCGAGGAGGGGGCGCGTCCTTCCGCACGGGCGATGGTTTCCATAATCTGGAAGCGATGGCGGAATTTGTGGTTACTGGCACGCAAAGCGTCTTCGGCGTCGATGTTGAGGGCGTGGGCGATTTCAACGACCATAAAGAGCAGATCGCCGAGCTCCTCAAACCGATTCCCGGCGGTCTGCGCTTCTTGTAGTTCCTGAAGTTCTTCCGCGAGCTTTTCGTAGACCTCTGCCATTGAAGGGAAGGCGAAACCGACTTTGACGACGCGCTTTTCGTATTCCTGGCTCATCATTAGAGCGGGTAAAGCTGGTGGAACGCCATCCAGAATACTCTCTTGCTGAACATCTTTGCCTGCCTGGGCGCGTTCTTGCTTTTTGATAGCGTCCCAATTCTGCACAACCTGTTCTGCGCCGCTGACCTCGGTAGTACCAAAGACGTGAGGATGGCGGCGGATCAACTTGGCATTAATATGCTCGTAGACATCGTTGATCGTAAAGTCGCCATCCTGGCGGGCAAGCTCGGCGTGTAGATAGACCTGGAGCAGGATATCGCCGAGTTCTTCTGCGAGCTTCTCCATATTATGCTCATCCAGGGCCTCCACAACCTCGTATGTCTCCTCAATCAGGTAGCGCCTCAACGTATCGTGCGTCTGCTTACGGTCCCAGGGACAGCCATCGGGTTCGCGTCTGAGGCGTTCGATAATATAGCGCTGTGTCTCTGGCAGTTTCAAGGCAGTGAGAGGGTTTACCGGAGGGACATACAATGTGGTGAGATGGTTAGCAAAGGTATTGTGGTCGAGTGCGTAGAGCGGCATCTCGATAACCGATTTGTCGCTGTCCACGCCAGCGGCGCGAACGAGCTTGATGGGCCACTCGTCTGGATAGTGTTCGCTGAGTGAAAGTTTGACCGCACTTGCCAGGCGGCGATTGTAGACTTGTGCGACCAGGAGAGGGACGGTAGGAATGATTTTACCGCCGATCTCGTCAGGGCGCAGAGCCGCCAGGGCGGTGGCATCGATAATCTGTGTGCCGGCATCAAAAGGATCGAGCTCCAGCAGAGTGCAGACAGGTTCGAGAAAGGAGAGGCCTGCAACTATACGTGTGGTTAGCTTGTGCTGACGTGCCTGATTGAGGATAAGTTGAACCGAGCTTTCGCCAATGAGGGGATGCCCAGGGACCGCATAGATCAAGGGTTGCTGTTCTGCTTGCTGGCAGATAGTATCGGTGATTTGTTGATAGAGCGATTGCCAGTCATCGGACTCGTCATAGAACTGATCGAAAGAGGTAATGGCAAGGCCGGGCAGGGCCTTTTTGAGGGGTTCAACAGTAGGATGAACCAGCGTACGAAAATAGACGGACTGTCCCTGTGTCGCTGCCTCTTGAAGCAGAGTATATGCTTGTTGTGTCAGATCCTGAAAGCTGCCGGGACCGAGGCCAAGAATAGTAATAGCTGCCGTGCTCACGCGCATATACTCCTTAAAAAAAGAAAAAAGCAAGAAAGTTTTTTCGTCTTTGAGATTACAAGAACCGGATAGTTGAAGTAGTCTATTGTCTATGGGTATCCTCAAAACGGGCCGAGGAGCGTAGAAAGCCGCACTGCTTGCTGCCCACCTATTCCAACCGCAAAAAGTATACACCGGAAAGTCGAAAAGGTCCAGGGGAAGATCTTACTCAACAAAAAAGAAATTTTTTAACCATGCAGGTAACTCGATGGTGAGTAAGGATTTCATAAAGGTGAGCCTGCGTGTTTGCTTTTGTTGGTGTTTAGATGCAGCATCTGGGGCGATGGGTGGAATGGGGGTAGGCTGAGCATATGGTAGGGTATTTTGTGGGATGAGCTGGGCCTGGGTTGCGGCGGCGATAGAGCGGGCCAGCTCATATTTATCCATAGCAACAGTGAGGCCTGGATCATTAGTTGTGTTTGAAGATGCGGCTAAATAGTCGTGTAAAAGTCCACGACGCTGTTGACCACCATCCATCTGTTGCTGGCGTTGAGGCAGCGAGATGTGTGGTACAAGACGGGTATCATATTGATCCATAGATTCGCTTGTAGGAATCTGGAGCTGATCTAGTGAAACTTTTTTATCTTGAAATGAGATACGTGCTAAGTCCTGTTGCATATTTCCTCTACCTCTTCCACATAGCTATTCAGAAATTTGAAATTGAAATGAAAATTTCGCGTAAGAATACATACCATGTTGCTATTCAAACTATTTCGTATAAAGAGATATTACCTGTAGTTTATGATTTTATTGTGATGATAGAGGTTAAGGGTTGGTAAATGTCTTTTTGTTTCTGTGTGCTTCTCATAACGTTACATAAATCGATATAGTTAAGGAAGAGCTAGCAGAAAAGTTTTCAGCGAGATCAAAGAGCATTGTCGAATAGACGCCGACGTGCTATGCTAGTTAGCGAATACAGGTAAGGTTGCTCATTTTTCAGCAATGCGAGCGACATAAGGAGGGTTTTTTATGGCGAGTGCTGAAGGCCAAAAACCAACTTGTCCGGTGTGTAAGCAGGCGGATCAAGTGAAAACAATGCGCGAGGCTTATGAGGCAGGGGTAGCCCGTTGTGCGCCACCGGATATGCCCACGAAGACCGTATCGATGTCTCGAACCATTTTTTTCTGCACCGTGCTTGTCGGTATATGTGTCTTTTCGATCGTTGTGCTAATTGGTTCTGAGGCGAATGTGGGCTTCCTCGTTGATAGCATTCTAGTGGGAATCACTTTAATTAGTATTATAACAGCGCTGGTGCTTTCGTATACCGCATTTAACCGTGTGGTGAAAGGTGACGCAGAGGCGACGGAGCGTTTCCCAGAATGGGATCGTGCGACAGCGGTCTGGAAAAGTCTTTACTACTGCTCACGCGACAATCTGGTTTTCGATCCTAACACAGATCGCGTCCTGCCCGAAGAAGAATTGGCGGAACTACGCTCTCTGGATACAAAGTCTCCGGAGGTTGCTTCAGCCTCTTTCGCTCGATAAGAGCAGATCCTGGTGAATGGGTAAAAACGGCTCCTAAAACAGCTCGCCTCAGAGCGAGATCAATTTAGCAGCCGTTTTTGAATTGCCGCTTTTTAGTAAGCGTGAAGGGAGCAGCTAGCTTTTTGAATGCTGCCTGTTGTGCATAATTAAAGGTAGCGAGCGTGCTGAGTGACGTGGTTCTCGAATCAGTGTCTCTGATCGATAGCGCGAGCGTGAGCGCCAGCGTGTGCGTTTACGCTTACCGAGAGGCAGATAACGACCTTCCTGGAGGAAGGGAATAACTGCCTCAGCGACGTAGCGGGGGGCCAGCATAGGGGCGCTGTGATTGGCAGGGATAAAGATATCGTTGGGGCGTGGGTGGCGTGGGCGGGCGGTCAGAGTATCATAGCTGCCCCAGATAAACAGAGTAGGGATAGCAGGCAGCTCGAAGGGAGCGCGGCCTTTGCCAGGGAGTTCGCAGAGCATACGTAGCAGAATTCTCAATGCGCTGCAATTCAATCTCATTTTTCCAGGTATTCGTAAAATCGTGTCGTCGTCCATTAAAGCCCAGGGCCAGAATCAGGCCATAGAGACGCCAGTCAGAGAAGATCCATTGGCGAAGAGGCTCGAACGTTGGGCGAGGGAGCATATTATCGAGGACGCGGAGGGCCAGAGAAAACATTTCGCTTAGATAGATAGGGCAAAGAAAAACCGAGCGAATGACCTGTTGGGCGTAGCGCTGGATATAAGCCTCAGCAGCGCGGGTACCAGAAGAATAGGCTAGAATCGACCATTGATCGATGCCCAGATATTGGCGAACCTCGTCGATAGTCTCCGCACAAGCAAGATAGTAGGGGATGTCTGGATCAACATCGGGCGAAGCGCCATTGCCCGGCAATTCAATCATAATCAGTTGGAAATAGGGTTTTAGGAACGGGAGTAACTTTTGCCAGACCGTATACGTGACTCCCCAGCCATGAATAAGAAGTAGTGGAGGACCCTGTCCTTCGAGTTGATAACGTAACATAATTTACAACGCTCTCAAATCTGTCAAATGTCTCATCCTCACAATATGCTCCCAGAGTTTCTATTATGATAACGAACAGGTTGCCTGGGAAGTAGCAGAGAAAACCTGTTAAGTTGTAGAGGTTGTGGGGATGGGTGGTTATGCTATGCTATACTGTGCTTGCTTGAGGGTGGGCAGGGGTCAATTAATTGGTAGTTATAAACGTATTTGTAGGGAAGAGTACATATGATTGAGCGTCCAACGATCTTGATTTTGACCTCAAAGACGGGGGGCGGCCATATTAGTCTGGCAGGGGCGTTGCAGGACCTGCTTGAGCAAGATTTTCAGATAGAGATAGCTGATCCTCAGCCTGGTTTTATTCATCTCCATTATCGTCTGGTCAGTCGTTACGCGCTCTGGTTGTGGGCGGCAGAGTTTCGGCGGACGGATACGCCCCGGCAGGCGCTTTTAGCCCATCGCCTTTTTACGGTCTTTGTGGCACGCAGACTCTCCACGCTAATTGCACGGCTGCGGCCTGCTGTGATTATTACCACATATCCTTTTCTTTCCTATGAAGTGGCGCAGGTGTTGAAGCGGCTGCATCTGACGATTCCTCTGGTACTGTTATTTGCGGACCCAAATGGTGTGCATGCCTCGTGGTTGACCGAACGAGAGGCTGAGGCTACGTTTGCGCCTACGCGTGAGACGTATCGGCAGGCAATAGAAAATGGTTTTCAGGCTGAGCGAGTCCACCTGGTGGGCTGGCCCGTACGGGGACAATTTCTCAGGCCACAGAGGCAGGTGCGAGCGGATTTTTTGAGGAGTCTAGGACTGGATGCGGAGCGCTTCACGATTTTTTTGCAGGGTGGGGGTGAGGGTGCGGCCAAATTTGCGCAGACGGTTGAGCGAGTTTTGCAGGCAAGCGAAGAGGTGCAGGTGATTCTGGCTACGGGGACTAACCAGAGATTATATGAGCGCTTTCGTGCGCGACCACGCCTGTATGCGCTGCCCTTTACGCGGGATATTGCCGCTTATATGGCTGCTGCGGATGTAGTGATGGGGAAGGCGGGACCAAATATGCTTTTTGAGAGTGTTGCGCTGGGGAAACCATTTATTGCCACTACGTACATACCGGGTCAGGAGCAGGCGAATCTGGAGTTTATTCGGCGGCATGGATTGGGCTGGGTCGCTCTGACGCCGGAGGAGCAAGGGGAGTTGCTGCTGCATCTTGTAGGAGGTAAGGATGAGTTTCTGGAGGTGCGACGGAGCGTTGAGGCGTATTGGGCCTGGAATGTGGAGGCAATGGGCGGGATTGTGTCTGTTATTCGTGCGTTGATTGTTTGAGGGGAAGGGACCTCTTTCACACCCGGAGACATTTTTGCAGGGGGAGGGAAGCGCTGGGCGAGGAGGACACGATTACGCGTGCGAGCGAGGATCTCTCTGCGGAGGAGGACACGATTACGCGTGCGGGCGAGGATCTCTCTGCGGAGGAACGCTGGCTGCACGCTTCATCATGTCCCTACGAAAGCCGGTGACGCTCCCTTTCTCGCAGCGAGAGAAGCGTTTGGTTATATGGAGAGGATTAATCCTGCTGGGATTTACACTACATAGACACAATTTGCTCCAAATACCGATACAAAACCACTTTCATTTCACGCACGATGGCCCTCTGCTGTTCCTCCTCGCCTTGCAGTGCTAGAGGAAGTAAGGCGAGAAAAAGACGATAGGAGACGAGGAGAGGAATCTGCCGTTGCTCCTGTGTACTTTGAGGCCAATAGGCGGCCAGGATCGCATCCTGGCGGGCCAGGAGACCCTGGCGTAAATCAACTAAGGCGGAAGCCAGTGGCGGAGAGACGGTTGATCCAATCTCAAGTGCAAGATAGCCAGGGCAGTTCCGATTAAAGGCAACAAGCCTCTCAATAAAGGCATCGAGAAAATCCCGGAAAGGTAAGGTAATTTCTTCTGGCGAAAGAATGATGTCATAGACCTGGTGAAGTTGTCTGGTCGCCTCTGCTGCAAATGCCTGCGTAATGGCTTCTTTATTCGGAAAAAACTGATAGAGCGAACCCGGTGAAATACCTGCACGAGCAGCGATCATATTGGTCGTCACCTTGTCGTAGCCAACCTCAGCAAAGAGTACTCCGGCAGCGGAAAGGATTTCTTCCACACGGAGCACACCCCGCTTTTGGCGATGAGCCTGACGGCGTTCCTGATTTTCTCCCATGAACCACCTCTTCTGCAAACGGAAGGAACTTCTTCTCAGAAGTCCTTGACAATACGACATGTTACTCGTATAATTGCTTTATGTTTACGACGACTTATTCGTAATAATACCAAGAACTGGCTTTGATGTAAAGAGAGGAAACCTCAATGTCTTCACATATCCATACTGAGAGTGGAGCGGTGATAGCGACGGAAATCGTTTTGTCAGGGGTGGGTGAGCCGGAAACGTTGCAGGTGCGGCACCGAGAGTTGCCAGCGCCTGGCACTGGTGAGGTGCTGGTGCGAGTCGAGGCGTCGGGGGTATCGTTCGCGGAGACGGCGATGCGTCGCGGACGCTATCCGGGCCAACCTTCCTTCCCTTTCGTGCCGGGCTACGATCTGGTGGGTATCGTGACCACGCTTGGTCCCGTAGTGACTGAGGTCGCGGTTGGGCAACGAGTGGCGGCACTAACGAAGACCGGAGGCTGGTCCGACTATATCGTGCTACCGGCTGCCGATCTCGTCCCCGTGCCCAGTGGATTAGATGCTGCCGAGGCAGAGACGGCAGTTGTCAACGGTGCAACTGCCTGGCAGATGCTGCACGATATGGCGAAGGTGCGCTCTGGGCAGACCATCGTCGTACATGGCGCGACGGGCGGTGTGGGCGTCCTGCTTGTGCAGCTTGCTCGCATCGCTGGTGTGCGAGTGATCGGGACTGCTTCCCCCACGAAGCACGACGTAGTGCGTGCGCTGGGTGCTGAGCCCCTCGACTACCACGCTGATGACCTTGTAGCCCAGGTTCGTGCGCTCGCACCCAATGGAGTTGATGCGGTCTTCGATCATCTTGGGGGCAAGAGCATCCACAACTCGTGGCGGATGCTCGGTCCTGGCGGCACACTGGTATCCTACTCCATGCTCTCCAAGCGCGACGGCAACGAATCAATGATTATGTTGTTCATTCTTCTGCTGGGCCAGCTATACCTGTGGAACGTCCTGCCGAATGGACGCCACGCGCACTTCTACGACGTCAATAGTGGCAAAACGCGCCACCCGCAAGAGTTTCATCGGAAGCTCCATGAGGCACTGACGCAAGTGTTCGCCCTGCTTGCTCAAGGGCGTATTCAGGCGCGAGTCGCCAGTCGTCTGCCGCTGGAGCAGGCGGCTGAAGCAATGCGCCAGACAGAGTCGGGCAAGATGGTGGGCAAAGTCGTGCTGGTTCCCGGCATGGCCTGAGTGGGTCGTACGCTCTCGAAAGAAAAGAAAGAACACATGTCTTCACAGACCAATAAAGACCTCTGGAAATCCTGGAGTGAAGTATGGAATGGCGACCTGTCCACCGTTGATGAAATCATCGCGCCCAATTTCGTCGCGCATTTTGCTCCCATCGGCAATAGTCCTCCTGAAGTGCATGGCCCTGATGAGCTGAAGCAGTGGATCGTTGCGACAGCAGCAGCCTTCACTGACTACAGTTTTACAACCACTGTTGGTCCTATCGTGGATGAAGATTACATTGCTGGTCGCTGGCTCTTTCGCGCGATGTATCAAGGCGGCATCCCAGGAGCTTCGTCTAGCGCAGTGGGGAAACATATCGAGTATGCGGGGATGGATCTTTTTCGCGTCGAAGCGGGAAAAATCGTCGAATATTGGTTATGTGCAGATACACTCCACTTGTTGCAACAAATAGGGGTCATTCCTTCCTAATGCAGATTCAAGAGACCTATTGGGCGTCCTGTAATATTCAAGGACGCCCAATTACGCTCGGCAAGGTTATTGTGAGCGGGAACCCCTGGAAGAGCCACAAAGATAAAGAGTTCAGGCAAAAAGCTCTCCACTCGCTTGTAGAGGGTCTGTTGAGGAACGTCTTCTCGCAGAAAGGGCTTGCAGAGTTCGCCCAATCGCTGCTCAAAGGCGTGTTGTTGTGCCACACGTGTTCGATTCTTGCGCTTGCGGCTTTTTCACATTCGCTTTGACAAAGGCTGGCGGTGGCGTTTTCAGCTTTTCCAGTTCCTCAATATGGGCCAGAGCACGACTCAATACCTCCTGGGTCTGCAGGAGTGCTTCTCGCAATGCTTGGTTTTCTGCCCGAAGTTGGGCGACTTCTTCCTCTCATTTCATGATATGAGTCTATCAGAGAGGTCAAGTCTGAACAGTTTCGGCATCTCAGATATGCTAAAACTTTCACGCAAAGTGCGGGAGAGCCCAAGAATTCCTGCTAAGACTTCTCGCAGCGAAAATGAGCCAGGATGTTTCCGCTAAGCCGAAAACGGCGTTTGATTTACGGTTCTGAAGGTTTCTGCTTCATTTCTCGCACATAGTGATCCCTAGTAGCCCTCCTTCAGATCCACGATCAGTCCAGGGAAATCTGGCCGCCACTCGAGAATTGAGTCAAACAGCACGAATGGGCTTGAGATGCCAGCTACATGATATGGACCTGACAGATCAAAAATCGTATCTGGGCATTCTCTGCTAGCTTCTCCCATTTAGGCCCAAGATCCGAGATCGAGCGGATTCAATCATCGCCTGTCGTCGTCCGATCTGAACCGCCTCGGACATCAAGTTGATGTCCAGAAGACGGCTGCCGTAGCCGCTGAGACGTAAGAATTCCGGTCCTGGCTCAATGATTTCCAGCGATCCGCCAGTGGCTCTAATGGTGTCAAGCTCTTGAGAGAAATCTTCATACCGATGCCGCAGGTTCGCGTCGACGCCATCGGGTGGAGTAAGGGAGAAGCACGCCACCACAAGAACGGAACGGGCCCCGGCGGCCAGGTCTGCGTTCAGCGAACTGCGCACGCCCCCGTCCATGTAGCGGTCTCCGTTCAGCGTCACTGGTGGAGTGAGTCCTGGGATGAGGAACTCGCAGCGAGCGCTCTTGCAAGGTCAACGTGGGAGTTCCTGGACCATGTGACCAGTTGGCCGGTGGTCGTGCTGACCGCTGTAGCGCGAAACGTTGGCGGCCATTCCCGTCCTGCGAGCACCGAGAACCCTGACATTGCCACGAAGGCGTCTTCACCAATGGTCGCTGCCGCCAATGCTTTGCGGCCGATTGCTGCTCGCGCCTCGTCGGGATTTGCGGCGTGGGCGGCGTTGACCCATTCGACGAGCTGGTTTCCGAGTCCGGGGCCAGCGGACAAGTAGATGTTTAGCTCGGAGTGCCGGTTCGTTTCGGCCAGAGGGCCGCGACATCCAGACCGAGAGCAAGTTGGGCACCGACAATGGAACCTGCGGAGGTTCCAACGATGAGCTCCGCACGGTCAAGGTCAACATCATGAGCGGCCAGACCTCCGACCAGACCCGCCATCCAGGCGTATCCAACCGGACCGCCGCCGCTGAGAACGAGAGCACGCTCGACCTGCGAAGTGCCGATCGTTTCTATCTGATGTTGCTGCTGTTTCATGACGCTTTCCCTTCAAAGTAGCGGCCCTCATCAAGGCCAGTAGTAAGCGACTCAGCTACGACGAAAGTGCCGGTGTGTCTGGTCGCACCAGTAACAAAGATACGCATAGAAAAATCTCCTATAAGAACTCTCTTGGAAAGAGAGGCAAGACGAAATAGTGATGTCATTTGTCGACATCGCTATGATACAGCGAAGAAAGTTTGAGCAGCCCTTCGACGTTGCTGTGGGCAATTTTTTCTTTGTCAGCAGGACTGATTGGGGCATGCTCTAGAAACGCTCTGGCTTGCCTCCTCCTGAAAGTGAAAGGGATAATCAACGGAATACAGAATGCGCTCAGCTCCCACTACCTGCATGGCCAGCAAGAATGGGGGAAGCGTAAACATCCCGCTGGGAGTGACATACATTTGCTGAACGAAGTAGTCCGCCACAGGCCGCTGTAACTGGCTGGCTGCCGGGGTGAGAGCCTCGGCAAAACGAGCCAGGTAGAAGGGTATCATTTCTCCCCAGTGACCGAGAATGATTTGCAGACCTGGATAAAGATCGAAGACGCCTCCCAGAACCATGCGTAGCGCATGAATACCGGTATCCAGGTGCCACCCCCACCCAAAGGTGGCAAAGCTTCCACTGACGGCAGGCCCAAAGCCAGCATAGTAGGCTTCCACTACAGCTTTGGGCGGGGGCGCAGGATGCAGGTAAATGGGAACATCAAGTATGGCTGCCATTGCGAGTATGGGGCGAAACGCGGGATCGTCCAGAAAACGACCATTGGTCTGTCCATGAATTATCGCGCCCCTGAAACCCAGAGTGTTCACCGACCTCTCCAATTCGGCAGCGGCAGCTTCTGGATCAGGCGTGGGCAGGGTCGCAAGGCCCACAAATCGGTCAGGATGAGTACGAATGACTGCCGCGAGCCGGTCGTTGATCTCTCGCGCCAGCGAAACCGCCTCTGCTGCCGGGATCGATGGTATCCCCGACGAGGTATGAGAGAGGACCTGGACATCAATGCCCATGGCATCCATCTCTGCCAGACGATGAACCCCCAGATCTTCAAGTTGCTTGGTGGGTGGTTGATAGAATTGTTCACGGGAATCAGGAAGAAACCTGGCCACGGCTTTTTTGATTTCAGCTATTTCAAAATGCTCTTCCAGCGTAATGATCTTCATCAGTTTTCTCCTTCCTTGATGAGAGCAAGTGGTACTTGCATTCATAGTATACCAGCCATTCTGTGAGAATGCAAGTGGTACTTGCTCCCTTAAAGAACCCCTGGTATACTCTGAGAATGAAAAAAAGAAGAGATGAACCATCAGCCAGAGAAAAGCCCCCATCCCCTCGTTCCGAGGCACCTGTCGGGAAACGAGGGGATGGCCTGCGAGCGGCAGTGCTTGCGGCCACGCTTGATCTGTTGAGTCAGCGCGGCTATGAGGCGATGACGACGAAAGAGATCGCCTCGGTGGCTGGGGTCAACGAAGTCACCTTGTTTCGCCGATGGGGAACCAAAGCGGCCATTGTGGCGGAGGCGTTGCAAGACTACAGCGCCACCGAGACGCCCATACCGGATACCGGAACCTTGCAAACCGATATGCTAGAGTTGCTCCGTGGGATTATCACACGCATCCAGACCCCTATGGGAAAAGTCGTTGACCAGATTGTGGTGGGTCACTATCCGCAACCGGAGCTAGCAGAGGTGCGCCGGGTCTATTGGGAAGATAGCTTCAACAGCGCCGAAGTGCTCATTCAGCGAGCAAAAGACCGTGGTGAACTTCCCGAGGAGATTGATGCGCGTCTTTTGATGGAAGCTGCGATTGGACCAATCCTGGTTTGAACGATTGCTACCGCTCAACCGCTTGATGATCAGCTGCCTGAGCAGATTGTGGCGCTTCTCCTCTTTGGTGTCAAGAGCACAAAGAGGCCCTGATGTGGCAGGAAGATGTCTTTGTTGTCGCAAGAAACGAACGGTTTTGAGATAGTCCACTCATGCTCTGCTCAACATTCAGGTTCCGACGAAATCTCCTGAGCAACGCCTTGTAAATTCTGGTTACGTATGATATATTGCTTGCATGAGCAAGCAATATACGTGTACCTGAACTATTAGAGGAAGAGCAAAACAGGATTAGCTGATTATGAAAGGTAGATACTGATGGTACAACAACAGACAACACACGCAATCCGCGTTGGAGTACAACTTCGTCAGCAACATGTGAGTTATCAAGAGTATGCAGATGCTGTACGGCGCGTTGAGGATCTCGGCGTTGATACTATCTGGAACTGGGACCATTTCTTTCCGCTTTATGGAGATCCGCAGGGCAATCATTTCGAGGGGTGGACGCTGCTGACCGCGATAGCGACGCTCACTTCGCGGGCTCAGATTGGCACGTTGGTGACGTGTAATACGTACCGCAATCCCTCATTGCTCGCCGATATGGCGAAGACACTTGACCATATCAGCAATGGTCGGGCGATGCTGGGTATTGGTGCAGGCTGGTTTGAGCGTGACTATGAAGAGTATAACTACGATCTTGGCACCCCTGGCAGTCGTCTGGCTGCGTTAGATGCTGCCTTACCAATCATCAAACATCGCTGGGAGACGGATGTGCCGAGACCACTCCACAAGATCCCGATACTCATAGGTGGTGGCGGCGAGAAAAAGACGCTGCGCCTGACCGCTCAGTATGCCGATATATGGCATGGCTTCGGTGATCCGGGAACCTTGCGGCACAAAATGGAGGTCCTTGATAACTGGTGTAAAGAGGTTGGACGCAATCCCGCTGAAATCGAGCGCTCGACCACTACCAATATTGATGCCACCGATGAACAACGGGATGTGTTGCTGAGGCAAGGTCTTACGCATCTGATTGTTGGTATGGGTGCGCCCTGGAATTTCGAGGCAGTAAAACGAGCGGTACGCTGGCGAGATAGCCGCATGGGCCGTTAATGCTATTTGGTCCTCAAAGAAACAAGGATGAAGCCAGCGTGCGTTTATGTAAATGCGGAAGATCTCTCTGCCTATTTGCTAGAAAAGCTCAGCCTCGCAGTATGCAAGTGATGGCTTCTCTGAGCTCAATGACTCGCATGGCTCTATTGGTCAGGATGAAAAGGGTGGTGAGCGTTTGAACCTTGCTCAAACGTTCGTCACCCTGTCTATCGTCAGTTACGCATAGAGCTGTCGGAGTTTTTCTCTTTCAACTCCTTCCATATCTGTGTTATCGCTCCACTGATTGATGTTCCCAATGACCCGCTGTGCTGCAATGTGTTGTACTGCTGGGTCTGTAATCTGTTCGACAAGAGCCTGAGTAAACACTTCTCCGTGAATGACGGGGAACGGACGATCATAAAAGAGAGAAGACGGTTGTGGGTAGGGGGCGACTCACCTGTAACTCGTTCTGTAGGCGAGCGAGCACCTCATAGGAGCGGGCGAGAGCCTCAGTGCGTTCCTTCCAGGTGCTCGCCTGCTGGGTACGCCAGAGGAGAGGTCCTACCTCCTGTGCGCAGCGCAATCGCTGAAAGGCCGTGCCAAACCATTTCGGGTAGGGAGCGTATTGCTTCTCCATAAGAAAGCACAGATTCATGATATCGCGCACGAGGCGCGAGCCGATAAGAGCCGAGCCAAGTTCATCTCCGACGCTGCCAGCACGCGGCATGAGATGCTCCTCTTGACCAATCCGTTGCCAGCTAGAGGCGAGCATGTAGAGCCAGACATCATAGGGATACCATGCAAAACGCATGCGTAATGCCGTCAGGTCGCCCACATCGTCGTGATAGACCTCTCCCGCCACCAACTCGCCCAGAGCATGCGACGGAAACGTGAGCCAGTCTGCTGCCTCCAATGGCAGGGTCAGATCATAGCCGAGTTGGACGCGCACAAAATTGCGCACGGTAATCGGGATGACGCGATGTTTCACCGGCCCAACGAGTGGTCGGGTCATGATACGCGTTCTTGGTTCAATGGGAACAGGGAGTGAGACGGGAAAATCGGCGAATCTCTCTGGGAGTTGTTGGCTCAACAGATTGCCAATAGCGTCACCTTGTTCTGCGTCTTCTTCGCGCAGGAAGATGAACAGACGCGGTCCCCAATCGTGATCAACGGATATCTCTGTATCAAAACCGAGAACCTCGCTCCCTGGGCCAAGCAGAGCGGCTGCGTAGTGCAAATCGGGAAAAGCTGTTGCAAGGAGAGGGCGAACAATCTCCTTGAAAAAACGGCGACTCAGATCAAGACCAGAAACAAAAACGGGCATAGTCACTCCTTTTCACAAGAAAAGTGGAACAGCAAAGCTGAGGGGAAGGAGTGGCAGACAGAGGTACATGAGAAGCATGCACAGAGCAGTGGCAAACCGGCCTTTTCACGGGAGCAAAGCCGGAGAACTGGGAATCATTTTCGCCTCTGACTAAGCCAATACACCTTCCATAAGGTCGAAGCAAGCAAAAGTCGTATTCATGAGAGTAGTCCTCCTTTGCGTAATGTGCTTTATTTTAGCCCTAAAGAGTATTCTGTGTCAAGAGAAATGCGTTTTGAAAGATGAGCTTTGTCTTCTTCCAAAACGCCAGTTCACCATCGCCTCTCGGATATTTTATTCTTCGAGAGTTCCTAAGAGAGAGAAGAATTTTGCTAGGGATTGACAACGATACGCGTTTTACGGACAATAACCGATATAAGGGTCTAAGAGGGAGAAGGAAAACGATAGGGTTATTTGCCTTTGAAGTCGGGTTTGCGTTTTTCGATAAAGGCTCGCATCCCTTCGCGCATATCTTCGGTAGAGAAGAGCAGGAAGAAGTTTTTGCGCTCGGCCTCCAGTCCCTCTTCGAGGGAGGTTTCAAAGGCGGCGAGGACAGCCTCTTTGGCCATGCGGGCGGCGAGGGGGGCCTGGGCGCTACTGTTTGCGCAAGTTTCAGGGCTTCGTGCAGGTGTTCGCCTTTGGGGACGACGCGGTTGACGAGTCCCAGGCTTGCGAGTTCCTGGGCTGTGACCTGTGCGCCTGTGAGGACCATCTCCATTGTGCGATATTTACCGAGGACGCGGGCAAGTCTTTGGGTACCACCAGCGCCCGGAATTATGCCGATGAGTATTTCAGGCTGGCCAAAGCGAGCGTTTTCTGAGGCCACAATCATATCGCAATGCAGAGCGAGTTCACAGCCGCCGCCCAAAGCGTAACCATTCACAGCGGCAATCAGGGGTGTATGGAGGCGGCGGATACGTCCCCAGGCCTCGCCGTCGCCCATAAACATCTCTATCGGAGTTTTCCCGACATCTCCTTGATATCCGCTCCCGCGGCAAACGCCTTTTCACCTGAACCCGTGATAATAATACAATGGACCGCATCATCGCGATCAAAATCCTCCAGCGCGTCGGCCAGCTCTTTTATCAGCGCCATACTCAAAGCATTAAGTTCTTTAGGGCGATTGAGCGTCACGATGCCAACATTTTCAGCACGTTCGACGAGGATATACTGGTATTCTGTCATCCAAATACTCCATCTTTTCGTATTGCTGCTACACAATCCTTGTACGAAATATCTTTTCTAGTACCGTGACCACCTTCCTTTGTAGGAGAGACAACATCCGGCGAGAGCGTGATAAGTGAGCAGGAGACGGGCAAGCCGATCTGCCCTACGGGATTCTCACAGTTCAAATGAGGACGGTCATGGTACTAGTATATCACCCGTGCAAGAGAGCCAGATCATTAGCGCTTGCCTGAAGAATGAAGAGAGTGGGATAGGAGGAAAGGTGGGGCTATATTTGCATTTTTGAGGAAAAATCGTCAATAAGTATACAACATTGAAACAGGATGATAAAATGATGATAATATCATCTTCATATATTCCTTATCAAATTTGCCGATAGAAGCTAGAGATAAGTCAGGTTTTATTTTTGTGTAGCGTTGTAAGTCAGACTGACTCTAAAGGGGGATTATTTTGTGAGAAAGCCTGATGATGCTTTCCCTAAAGCATATTTGCGTCTTGCACGAGAAAGCCAGGGCTGGACGCAAGAAGAACTTGCGGAGAAGCTTGGCACAACAAGCGTAACGGTTAGTCGTTGGGAGAGTGGGATAACCTTTCCCAGTCGACATTTTCGGAGAAAACTCAGTATTCTTTACGGTATGAGCATTGCTGAACTCGGCCTGGTTGAGGAGAAACGGCAAAAGCCAGAGTCAAAAGAAGAAAGCTTGCCTGTGGTTGAGCATTCGCGTCAACATGTGAAAACGCTATTTTTTTTTAATGAGCCATTGCTGGCTCCTCAAGAATGTTATGGACGCAGGCGTGAGCGGGAGACCCTGCTCAATCGGACCTATCGACATGCCTCGACCTCGATTATTGGTCCGCGCCGTATTGGCAAGACCTGGCTGGCCAGTTATCTGCGTTTAATGGCTGAGCATGAGTTTGGTAGGCGTTTCCATATTGGCTATCTGGATGCGACAATGCCGAGTTGTCAGACCGTAACCGGTTTTGCCAGTGAAGCCCTGGAGGCGCTGAGTCTGCCGGCTAATCCGGCGACAGGTCTTTTAGGTCTGGAAAAGGGGCTGAAGCTGCTGAAGGCGAAGCAGGAAACGCCTGTATTGTGCATTGATGAATTTGAAGGTATGGGGAATCGACGCGAGTTTTCGCTCGACTTTTTTCGCGGCCTGCGTGCGATGACGCAAATCTTTGGCCTCGTTTTAATTGTTATTAGCCGACAGCCAATTAGTGCGATAATTGGAAAGGATATGGAGACGAGCGGCTTTTTTAATATCTTTGAGCAAATTATGCTGGAGCCATTTCAACAGCGGGAGGCAGAAGCATTTATTCTTGCGAAGAGTAGTCAAGCTGGATTTGGAGCGCGTGAAACAGAGGCCCTCTGGCGTTATGGGGAGTTAAGTCCTGGTCGCTGGCCGCCACTGCGTCTGCAACTGGTAGGGAAGCTCCTCACCGAAGAGCCTCTTCAGGAAAGTGAGCACTTCTGGCAGCAATTTGAGCAGCGTCTGGAAGTGCTGTATCGTGAGGTTGTCTATTGAGGATACCTATTTTTATAAACTTACGGCAGAACTTCTGGCATTCCTGGTTTGTTGAGCCGACTATCTGGCTGCTACGATGTTTTTTTCAACCGGCTAGTTTTCAAAGAGACGTAGAACGAGAGACAATTGCCGGGCGCTTACGTCTGACACTGCGTCTGATGATACCTTTATTTTTGTTTATCTATCCCCTTGCTCTCTTCCTGCGTATCGTAGTCTATCTTTATTTGCCAGCAACCTTTCGCCCATATTATCCTATTCATACTCTATTGAGTTTTGAGCCTGCTGTTTTGCTCTTTGCTTTTGATTGCCTCTGGGCAACGTTTCTTAGCTGCCTGCTAGGTGGGGTTTTTGGGAGTCTTTTGAGTGTTGTGTATGGAGTAGCTGCGGCACTGGCATTAGCTCTGGCCAGTGGAATTGCGATTAATAATCAGAATGATGCGCTTGTCGGTGTGATATTTGGTCTCTCTTTTGGCAGTTTTTTAAGTCTCACATTTAATAATATAGAGGCAATAAGACGGAGTGGTCTGGGGAGGATGACGCTTGGGGCTGGAGTTGGAACCCTCACAGGCATAGGGGTTGGTTTATTGACGGGCACATTTGGGGGCTATTGGTCTGGTTTGCTGGTAGGTCTCATTGGTGGACCGGAAGTTCAACGAAGTTCGACGAATATAACTGGTAGCATTGCGGGGCTGGTCGTTGGTGGTCTTACTGCGGCTTTGCTTGTTCGTCTGGTAGGCGCAATTGTGCAGAGCAGTGTGAATAGTCATACCGAGGTGATTGAGGCGAGCACGCGTATTGGGGTTGTCGTAGCAGGAGCCTTTGGTCTCTCGGTTGGCTCGTCTGTTGGAGATGTTGGTTTAATGCAAGCCAACCTATGGACTGGAATCTCTGCTGGCTGGATCAACACATTGATTGTAGGATTGGCCTTTCTGGTCAGCTACATTCCTAACTATTACCGTCTGTTGCTGTACCCCTTCAATGCAGCATCCATGCTCAAGGTCTACCTGGACAGTCAAAAACATCCTGAGAGAATTTTTTATAATCTGCGCCATTGTGCGCTCTTTTGGGATGAGTGCGTCTTTTTGCCTTTGCCGTATGTTCGTCCTCTCCTCTTGATAGCTGCTAATCAGAATGTTGAGCTGGCGTTGCGGGAAATTGATTTCCTTCTGCATGAGCGTCCGCAGCAACGAATCGCCGTGCTAGCGACTGCGCTTGAGATTGCCCTGGGTGATCTGTGTTTATGTGAGGGCCTGCGGGACATTAGCCATGCTCATCAGCGTCTCCAGGTCACGTTACCGCACGAGGTACGCTTGTTCAATCCGCAGGCTGCGCGTCTGTTTCGGCATATAGAAGACGCCAGCCGGGATGCGGCCAGTTACTATTCACGTATAAACCGCCAGGCCCGCTATGAAGCGTTGGAAAACATGTTGACAGATCTCCAGGGAATCTATTCAACAACAGTCTTTCGGGAGGCGCGTTTAAATCGCCGTCTTGAACAATTGATGCAGCGCTGGCGTATAGTGGCGAAGCATGAGCAGGAGAATGTGAGCCGGGATAACGAAGATTTTGGTTCGATTACCAATCCTTATGTTCCTGGTCTTGTCCTTGAGCTGCGTGATCCCCTCTTCGTCGGGCGCAAAGACGTGGCCCAGCAGTTGGGTGAGGCGCTTTTGCGTCCGCGCCGTCCGACTTTTTTTCTTTCTGGAGAGCGCAGAATGGGAAAAAGCAGTATTCTCAAGCAACTGCCGGACCTGCTAGGTTCGCAGTATCTTCCCGTCTTTTATGATCTACAATCAACGGGAATCGCTTCCAGCACAGCCGCCCTGCTTGCCGCCATTGCTGAAGGAATCTATGATCTCCTCATGGCTCGTGGGATGCTGCTCAAGAAATTGGAATATGAGCAGTTGCGAGAGGATCAGCGGCAGAATGAGGCTGTAGCCTATCATCGTTTTGGGCGCTGGTTGAAAGATATTGAGCAATTGTTGGAGAAGGAAGGGCGTGTCCTGCTGCTGACATTTGATGAATTTGAGAAACTGGAAGAGGCGGGACATAAAGGCCATATCGATCTGGTGCTTTTGTTGGATTGGTTGCGTAGCACGATTCAGAATCGGCCTCGCATTGCGCTGCTCTTCAGCGGTGTCAAATCAGTGGGCGAGATGGGGGCCAACTGGTCGGGTTATTTTGTCAATGTGGAGACGCTCAAAGTCAGCTTTTTGCAGCCAGGGGAAGCCAGGCATTTGATTACACATCCTGTTGCCAATTTCCCAGGAGAGCTTATCTTCTCTGAGCAGATTGTAGCGTCTATTATTCGAGAGACGGGTGGTCATCCTTTTCTTATTCAGGCGGTCTGCTCGATCATTGTGACGCGACTAAACACAGCTATGCGTGAGCAGGCGGAAGAGGCAGATATTACTAACGCGGTTGAAGAGATGTTTCAGAAATGGGAGGATAACTATTTCCGCGATCTCTGGGAGCGGACTGATGAAGAGCAACGCGCCTGTTTGCGTAGTCTGCTGGTTCTGGATACAGCCAACGGTGCCGCTATCCAGGCGCAATCAAGCCTGGCAGATCTCTCGATGCGCCGTGCCTTGCAACGTCTCCAAAGGCGTGATCTTGTGGAGAGTAGTGGGAACTGCTATCGCATCGCTGCACCCATTTTCAAGGTCTGGGTGCAACGGAGTATTTAGGATGGCTCTCTCTGCTCAGGCATCAACTTGTCCAGACGCCCTGGGGATCGCATTCGCGGATCAGGCGCAGCTCTTCAGGATCAGGGGGCGGAGTTTCAGCGCAATCGGCTGCGGTACGCAAAGGCCAACCCGTTTGCTCCTGAATCTGTGCGATGCTGCTCCCTGGATGATAGGAATGGAGAACCGCCTCGCCATTCTGGGGATCAAAGTTGAAAATTGCCAGGGTAGTTATTAGTACCGCAGGGCCGCCACGTGGGAGACCTGTTCGCTCACGCCAGCGGAGACCGGCAGGGCCAGCCTGGTCCGGATAGCCATAGCCTGGACTGGTAATGAAATCGACCCGCTCGCGGAAGCGTTGCCGCTCATGGGGCATAATAATTGCGAGACGTCGTGATTGTGAAGCAATGTCTGCGGCCCCGCCGCTGCCGGGCAGGCGAACGCGTGGATGCTGGCTATCGCCTATCAATGACGTATTGAGATTACCGTAGCGATCAATCTCAGCGCCGCCGATAAAGCCCAGGTCTACCTCACCCGCAGCCAGCAGACCGAGGAGGTTGATACTGCGGGTAGCCCAGCTTGCTCCGGCGATATTGGCGGCATCTCCCATCGTATAGAGCAGTTCGGCGGCAGGCGTATCGCGTAGTACACCGGATTCAAAGAGGCCGGTACAGTTGGGGGCGTGCGTGCGTTTAGCGAGAGCAAAGGCCAGCAAAGGGAGGCGCATACCGACAAAGACCTGTTCTCCGTCTTGTATCTGGCGTGCTGCACAGACGACCATCATTTCGCGTGGAGTATAATCCATAAGGCGTTTTCTCCTCATTAATAGCCGTAGTCCACCGAGGCCGCATAAAGATGTTTTTGTATGCCCAGGTTTTTTATGCGCTCTTCGTTGATATTTTTTATATATTCATGACGGTCAGAGACTTGAAGGACCGATTCTGTGAGCCATTGCTGGAAGCCATCGCTGGTGCGTGTACGCGTATGGTATTCGTGGTAGGCGGCGTGGTCGCGGTTATAGTAGCCCTGTACCGTCGATGGATAGGCTCCCCAGGGTTCATGGACCACGGCACAGACCTTGAAGGACGGGCCGATAACGCGGTTGGGGTCGCTACTGATGACTGCTCGTGGCACGATCTCTTCTGTAACAAGAATGACTTTGTGGGCGGCGAGCATAGCCTCTTCCATCATACCCAGATTGCCCCAGACGTGAGCGTTACCCTCCTCATCGCAGCGTTGAACATGGAGGATCGTAATATCGGGTTTCAGGGCCGGAACGAGCAGGAGGGGTGTCTGGTCAAACGGCGAGGTAGCCTGAAGAAAAGTCGGATTCTGAGCCGGGATATCGCTACCGAGTAAAGTGCGGGTGGGGATATAGGGAGCGCCAAGACTGGCAGCCAGGAGGGCCAGAGCAATAGTCTGATTGCTTTGCTCTTCAACAATAAGAGGACGGGGTAGATTTTTCTCAAAAGCGCGGCGGTAGCAGTGGCCAAGACCTTCGCTCACATTGCCGACCCAGGCCGCCGTAATTTTCTGGACACAGCCAGCGCCGATAAGCTGATCGAAAAGGATATCGGAGATAGGGCCAATCAGCGTAAGATTCTGGCGGTGTTGGCGAATAAGCTCATGGCCTGCCGCAAAGGGAATCAGCGCCTCCAGAGCCAGTCCCAGGGCAATCGAGCTGCCATCGGGAATATAGCGGCTGACAGCTTCCGCCATAGAGACAAGCTTACGCATGGGCCACCTCATCTAAAATCTTATGATGAGAGTTGAGAGAGATACCTGTCCCCTTGCGGCGCAACATAACCATCTCAGCGGCAATACTCAGAGCAATCTCATCAGGAGTCTCAGCACCGAGATCCAGACCAATAGGGGCATGAATCTGCTCCAGGCGCTCGCGTGTCACACCTTCTTTGAGCAGCTCTTTAAAAATATTTCTCACCTTACTCGGACTACCAATCATGCCGATATAGCTAGCGCGGGTAGCAAGAGCGGCACGAAGCGTATCCTTATCCAGAGTATGACCGCGTGTTACAATCACAATCCAGCTTGTTTCTCCAGGTTCAAGAGCGCGAATAGTCTCGGCTATATCACCAAAGATTAATTGAACCCTCTCATCAAAGACAGCGGGATTAGCCAGATCGCGGCGGTCATCAATTACATCAATATGGAAATCGAGGCGTAGAGCCAGGCGAGCCAGGGCTTGAGCCACATAGCCTGCGCCCGCAATAATTAAACGGGGTTCTGGACGAAGGGCCTCAAAAAAAACTTCCAGCGTTGCCCCGCAGCTTCCCACAGCCTCACCCTGATCGGCATCAATGTGGATATGGGTAGTGTAACTACGGCCCTCGTGCAGAGCATTCAACCCCTCTTTCAGCACTTTGCCATCCGTCGTGGGTCCCGCAAAGCTCCCGTAAGAGGAGCCATTAGCGCGAATCAAAAGCTTACTGCCGATCTCGCAGGGAGCCGAGCCAGAAGTTTTTACCACCGTCGCCACCACTATCTGCTCACCACGCTGTATAGCCGTCTGAATTTCCTGATACATAGTTGTGACGTTCATCTGTTTGTTCCTTAGCTAGCTTGAGTTAGTTTGCTCTACGTTTTTCTGTTGCTTACTCAGACATTGAGTAATTTCACGATCAGGCTCTATTGTACAACGCCTATCTATTTTATGGGCAGACAACTTGCGCACAAAAGCGAAGATTGGCCTGTTTTTTTGGAAGGGAAAAGAAGCAGACGAGCAGACAAAAATTACCGTAATTTGTTCTAGCAGAAAGAATAGGAGAGTGTCCAAAACTTGACGAAAGCGTGCAGAAATTCTATACTGTAGAGACGGTCTAGAACAAATATTCCATATTGCACATGAGAGTAATAGGGCAAAGATGTTTGAGCACCTTGTTGATAGTTGTCGGTGTAGAGAAAAAAAGTAGACAGAAGCGGATAGAAATAAGCCGCTTGCAGACAGGTTCTTCTTAAAGAGTAGAGAACAAGGAGCATTGATTAATGGGTAGTTTCAATCCTCGTGAGCACTTGATGAACATCAAAAGTAGACAGGGAGTCTCAGACTATTTGCCCGTCCAGTGGCGGTTAGTCTGGTTCAGGAATGAATTTCCCGAAGGATCGATTGAAACAGAGATCGTAATGATAGATCTGGATAGAGTCATCGAGGCCGAACAATTTGTCTGGAACGCTGAGAAACGTCGCAACGAGAAGGTCCTTAAGAGCGGCAAAGGATTTGCCTGTTTTAAGGCGACAGTGAAGACGGGCCAGGGGGGCAGTGCCACAGCAACCGGTTCAGAGAGTGCCGTAGACTTTCCCGACTTTATCGAAAAAGCCGAGACGAAAGCTATCGGGCGAGCGCTGGCAGGGCTGGGATTTGGCACGCAGTTTGCACCTGAATTAAATGAGGGACACCGGATCGTTGATGCCCCCGTTGACTTCCAATCTGCCGCCGCGCATAGCAACGGAAATGGAAATGGAAATGGAAATGGCAGCACGCCTGTGGCGGGACAGAGCAGCCGTTCCGCAGCCAGCAATGGAAATAGTCAACCGGCAGAGGTGTTTGATGAGGCCAGTGCTGGAATTAGCGAGCGCCAGTTGAGCAGTATTCGCAAGCTCTGTGAAGTGCTGGGGAAGGCCGAACCAGAGAACATAGCCGCCATGAGCTATCTGAATGCCAAGAAACTCATCCAGCAACTGACGGCAGAATATCGTCAGCAGCATACCAGTACCAGAGCTTCGTAGTCCCACCAGATATACAGCAGCGCCCTCCCAGGCCTACTTTCTGACTGACGAACGGTGGAGTGTGAGAAAGAGGATAGCATGGTTTCAAAAGAGCTTGAGTATGCTGAAAAGCGTATGCAGCAAAAATGGCACGATCTCGTGATGGCGGAGCAGAGGGGGGCAGCGGTACCGGTTCTTGAGCGCATGTATAGCGCGTATATGTTAGCCGTAGAGGAGTTCAATCGATGTACCTCTATGCAGGAAGAAGAGCAAAAGCCGAAACCGGCAAAAAAATCCGTTGCGCAAGGGGAAGGATCTGGGAAAAAAAAGGCATCATAGCTAGCGATGTGCTTGTAATTGGGAGTGGGATTGTGTAATAAGTGTGAAATTGTATATTATTAAAGTACCCACAAGAAGTTCCTCAACCATGGTGGCTCTTGTGGGTATCTTTGCTTCTTGAGCGGCTTAGCGTCTGGCAAACAGCGTAGAAGTTCGCTCGCTGGTTGTAGCGTATGAGCTAGCTTGCGACAGATGCTTAGAGACCCTTCACGAAATCTCCAATAGCCTCAGCGACAGCATCAGGAGCATCAAAGAGGATCAGATGTGCGGCCCCTGGCACCACCACCAAACTTGAAGTAGAGATCTCGCGATTCAGGCGCTGGCCTAATTTCAGCGGCATAACCTCATCATTTTCTCCCCAGATAATCAAAGTTGGTTTTTTGACAACCTGCATATCAGTAGAGACAGCATTGATATAATTGGGGACCAGCAAGCGAAGATGTTGGAAAAGCAGCTCTTTCCCTTCTTCTGTACTCCAGGGAGCGAGATAGCTATCGATGCTATTCTTAAAGTCTTCAGGGTGAGAGACCGCCTGAGGGAGAGTTGCACGCAGATCGCGCAGAACGTCCTCTAACGCAGTCTGTTTAGGAGCGTCGAAATCCTGGCGTTTCTCCATATCGGGTAGGGGCCAATTAGCAGCGTACGCATGTTGATAGCAGAGCGTATCGATCAGCACAATCGCCTGAGTCTGGTCGCGATAGAGGCGTGTAGCCAGGATCTGGGCCACAGCGCCGCCGAAGCCATGTCCAACCAGGACAACATTCGTCAAATGAAGATCTTTGAGAAGATAGCTAAGGGCGTCAGCCTGTCCCCACATCGAAGTATCGGCGGGCCAGGGATGATCGGAGAGTCCATAGCCAAGCATATCGAAGGCATAGACAGCGCGTCCAAGACCGGCGAGTTGGGGTAGGACCTCTTCCCAGGCAAAAGCGCCGGCGGGAAAGTCATGGAGCAAAATAAGTGCGCCATCGGTACCATGCTCAGCGCCCTGGACAAGATAACTAAGGTCATAGTGAATAGCGCGTCCGGTGCGCCGCTCACGCGTATATTTTGTATGAGTAGTCGTATCTGGCATAAATCCTCTCTTTGCTACTATAAGATACCTGTAGAGGCTGCTGGCAGGATAAGCGAAGAGGTATCGCAGTCCCTACAGGAATACTATAGCGCGTTTTATGCCCTGGCGTACAGAGACGACACATTATAGAAGGCGCTAAAGCCAGCGTAGCGTGCAGTTTCGCTGCCCAGCTCGTCCTCAATCATCAGCAGGCGATTATATTTAGCGACGCGTTCACTGCGGGCTGGAGCGCCCGTTTTGATCTGACCAGCATTTGTAGCCACAACCAGATCAGCAATCGTCGTATCCTCTGTCTCACCAGAGCGATGCGAGACAACAGCGGTAAACGAAGCCTGTTTCGCAGTCTCGATAGCATCGAGGGTCTCAGTAAGAGTCCCGATCTGATTCAACTTAATCAAGATAGAATTTGCCGAGCGTTCACTAATACCACGTTTCAGGCGGGTAGTATTGGTGACAAACAGATCATCGCCCACAAGTTGGACGCGATTACCCAGGCGTTGGCGCAGAAGAGACCAGCCCTCCCAGTCATCTTCGGCCAGGCCATCCTCGATAGTCACCAGAGGATACTCGTTGATCCACTGTTCGTAGAGGTCGATCATCTCGCTAGAAGTCAGCGTGCGGCCCTCGCGAGCCAGCTCATACTTGCCATTGTGATAAAACTCAGTCGAGGCCGGGTCCATGCCCAGGAAAATATCGACACCAGGTTTGTAGCCAGCGGCCTGAATCGCATCCACAATCACTTCCAGAGCCTCGCGATTGGAGCCGAGAGAGGGAGCGAAGCCACCTTCATCGCCGACATTAGTATTCAGCTTGCGTCCATGAAGAACCTTTTTCAGGCCCTGATAGACCTCAGCACCCATGCGCAGGGCATCGCGAAACGAAGAGGCACCGACAGGCAGGATCATATACTCCTGCATATCCGTAGAGTTATCGGCGTGTTTGCCACCGTTTAAAATATTCATCATCGGGACCGGGAGCGTGCGGGCAGAGACGCCACCCAGATAGCGGTAGAGAGGCAAACTATAGGCATTTGCCGCCGCCTTCGCAATCGCCAGAGAGGCTCCCAGGATCGCATTTGCCCCTAAGCGACCCTTATTGGGAGTGCCATCGAGCGAGATCATCACCTCATCCAGCATTGTCTGATCGGTTGCATCCAGGCCAACCAGAGCATCGCTAATCGCGTCCTGGACGTTTGCCACGGCGGTGAGAACGCCCTTGCCGCCGTAGCGTGCTTTATCGCCGTCACGCAGTTCTACGGCCTCGTGTGCGCCAGTAGAAGCGCCGGAGGGAACCGCAGCGATCCCGCGTGCGCCCCCCATCAGAAGAACCTCAACTTGCACCGTAGGATTGCCACGGGAATCAAGAATTTCGTGAGCGGTAACCTCTTCAATAGTAGTCAGGTTGTGTATATTGTTGTTTGACATGAAATATCCTCCGCGTACAAATAGGTTTGTGCCGGGGTGGGAATCAAAGTATTGTAATAGATGAGTTATCCTGCATCATCCTGCGCGGATTATTGTACATCGCAGAGAGGGTGTTGGCAAGGTAATAGCTATGTGCAATCCTTCCACAAGGGAGAGAAAAGAGAGGAAAAATAGGTAGGGACCAGCCTGACAACGGCTGGTCCCTGGCAAGCGTGCTACTTACTTTCGGTATCTGCATCGACAAAGATCTGAGCTGGGCGACGGATCAGGCCACCGTTGCGTAGCAGGCCGCTCCCTGTGGTATTATTGCGCAGATTTCCACTATTAGCTTTAGCGGCCCCGAAGCGTCCGCCTGTGTTTGTCATAGCGGGTGGAGTATCAAACGTTGCCGGGCTGTGTTCGGCGGTCTGTTGGAGCAGCTCCATACCTTGACGTAAAGTCATCATATCGCGCATAAAGCAGGCCACAGCGGAGGCAGCCGAGCCTTTATCTTTTGAGCTATCATAGCGGCGTGCAGTCGCCTCGCCTGCGACCTGAGCGGCCTGGGCCATCGGATCAGAGGTCTTGGCGGCATAGGCATCCTGGAAGATATCGTCCCAATTGCCCCAGCGGCCCCGCAAGGGCTTCCAGCCGAGCTGGCTATCGCTGATCGTGCGCCATTTCTCCTCAGTAAACTGAATCCAATCGTCCATCAGGCGAATATAAGTAGCCATCTGTTGGCGCAGGCGTTCTTCCTCTTCTGAAGGGCGTTGCGGGAAAGATTGAGGGAAGCCATCGGTGCTCTGTGGGCTAACGAAGCCATTCTGGTTCATCTGCTGAAAGCCCATATTAGGTTGAGCGGCAAAAGGATTCATGCCGTCAGGAGCGACGCCGGGGAAGAAGCCATTATTACCAAAAGTGGAGAGATCGGCTGACATCTGACCGCCGGGCATACCCAGCATCGGCACCTCGGTCCCGGCTGGTAGCTCGCCGATGACGTGCATCCCACTTGCGCCGAGCATAGGATTCATAATCGTAGTGCCATCTTGCAGCAAAATCCCTTCAGGAAAAGCTGGCAGGCCACCACCGATCACAATCTCTTCATGGCCTACTGCATCCAGAATACGCCAGGCCAGGCGTGGATGCTGGATGGCCCACCAGAGGCGGCGGGCAACAAAAGTAGACGCAAAAGTAAAATTCACCACAAGCCAGACGACGCCGCGTACCGCAATCCAGTTGACGAGCGCAATAACAATAATCCAATACCAGGCGTTATGCTGCCCGACCTCTTCGATGAAAGTCAGTACTGCTGCGACTGTCAGGCTGGGGTCACGAAGTGGATTAATAAAATCTATAATGCGCCACAGTAACTTCCTGCCTGTTGTAACTTCCAATGTGCGCTCCTCTCGATTTGCGGCTGGACCGGCAAGGTTCTTCTACCTCTGAAGGATGAACGTGCTAAGTTAGCGACCATCTTCATCCAAATTTTCTGTATTACTTCTAAGAATTTCTGGGAATTTCTGGCACCTTGCGGGCAATTCTAGCATGTTTTCTTCTCAATTCGCAACTAAAAGGGAATTATGGGTAAGAAAGAGAGAAACTATAGAGTCTCTTTTAGCATAATTTTCATAGTACTCACAGAAAAAAGCATAGAACTGACTTGCTATAAATAATACGATTGCGAAATCAACGGCTTGCTGCCTGTTTCGCTGCTCACTACATCATCAACGAATCCTCAGCAGTGATACTCATAAAAACGGTACTATGGTACTGTCTGGTATAGTTTTTCCTAAAGAAAACGGCAAGAAAACAGAGAGAAGAGAAGCCAATTTGAAACCAGGAGGGTTTGTCAGGACGTGTTTACTAGAGAGAAGGGATGTTTCGGTATTGTATTTGCTGATGTGCGCTAGTACAGGTTGGGCGGGGGCTGGATGAGGAAACAAAACAAGCAAATTACAGAATTGTCAGGAATTCTGCTTCATTGTGTGGTAACATTACAGATGGTGCCTTGCATGTCGCCGTTGTACATGATTAGGTAGAGTTCTAAATCAGACCGTGCCAGAGACATTGCTCCAGGTCCGCTGCCGTACCCAGAGGTCCTACAAGTTCCACGGTCCCAAGGGCAAAACAGTAAGCACCTGTTAGAAAGGACAAACCCATGCCTTCGCGGATGACGAATGAAGTTCATCCTCCGCAGTTGATGCATGCACGTCGCCTCATTATTGCTTCAAATCGTGGCCCCGTCGAGTATCAACTGAGTCAGGATAATTCACTCAAGCCTCGTCGCGGTGCTGGTGGGATGGTTACGGCTCTTATCGATGCAGGTAATCGTATGGATGTGACCTGGGTTGCGATGACGATGACAGAAGGAGACCGGCGAGCCGTAAAAGAGGCGCAGCAGAATGGGGGGCTCTTGAAGTCTCCGCTGCGTGGTCAGAACATGCAACTGCGTTATGTCGCTATTCCAAAGGCCGCATATCGAAAGCACTACGAAAAAATCAGCAATGAACTCCTCTGGTTTCTCCAGCACTACATGTATGATCCGGTACAAGATTCTGTTCGGCAGCTACAGGACGCCTGGAATACCGGATATCGTGTGGCGAATCAAGCCGTGGCGGACGCTGTTATCGAAGAGATTGAGCGTGAGGATACGCGTCCGGTGGTGATGTTACAGGATTATCACCTGTATCTGGCTTCATCTATGATTCGCCAGAGCCATCCTTCGATAATCATTCAGCAGTTTATTCATATTCCCTGGCCCGATGTGCGTTGCTGGCATTTTCTGCCTAGCAATATTGCGCAAGAGATCTATAGCGGTCTGGTTGGTAACGACATCATTGGTTTTCAGACCGAGCGTGATGCGCGAAACTTCCTGGAAGGCGCACGGACCATCCTGGATGGGGCAGTAGTCGATTTTGAGGAGGGCGCGGTCTGGTGGCAGGGTCATCGTACCCAGGCCAGAGCGTATCCTATCTCTATCTCTGTGACAGAAGAGCGCCGTGTCGTCAACAGCGTAGCAGGCAAGCGTGCTGCCGAAAAGATCAAGCCATTGCTAGCTGAAAAGACCATTATGCGTGTGGACCGTCTGGAGCCGACCAAGAATATTCTACGCGGCTTTCAGGCCTATGACGAGCTACTTCAGGACCATCCTGAGTTGCATGAGAAAGTGACATTCCTGGCCTTTCTGGTGCCATCTCGCCAGTCTCTGCCTATTTATCGTCGAACCACCTCTGAGGTAATGGCGTCGATTGAAGATATCAATAATAAGTATGGCACTGATGAATGGACGCCGATCCATGCCTTCTGTGACAATGATCGGACGCGTGCTTTAGCGGCAATGCAGTTTTATGACGTCCTCCTGGTAAATCCAATTATCGATGGTATGAACCTGGTTGCAAAAGAGGGACCGGTCGTTAATCAAACGAACGGAGTATTGGTACTCTCGCGGACCGCTGGTGCTTTTCATCAACTGGCGAAAGGCTCGATTCCTACCTCTCCTACGGATGTCTACGAAACCTCGCAGGCTTTATATAAAGCTTTGACGCTTTCTCCAGAGGAACGGCGGACGAAAGCGATGCTGGCACGCCAGGCTGTAGAGCGCAGTGATCTGATTACCTGGCTGACGCGTCAGATTCAGGATCTCAATGAACTGTTGGACCGCTCTACTCCGCTCCCAATCTTGTCTACTCATGCCTCACCGACTGATAGTGGCGTTGTTGCCAATGTCAGTTAGGTAATCCTTTTTTGTTGTAGGGCCCATTAAGAAGATGGGAAGAGATGCTATCAGGCATCTCTGTTCGCCCTACAACGGACCTTCACCAATCTCACACTCTTTTGGATAGCGGCTTGTTACCAGCGATTCTGCACCTGGGCCTTAATGCGGCGCTCATAGAGATCCTGGACACGGCGCATTGTTTCGTCGCTGAGAGGCGGCATCGTAGCTGCCTGGGTGTTCTCTTTTGCCTGGCGAGGATTCTTTGCGCCGGCAATGACCGTAGTGACTTCGGGGAACATCAGAATCCAGCGCAAGGCGAATTGGGCCAGCGTAAAGCCTTCAGGGACCAGAGTGCGTAGCTCCTCTACAGCCGCTAGACCGCTTTCATAATCAACGCCCGAAAAAGTCTCGCCTTGATCGAATGACTCGCCATGACGATTAAAATTGCGGTGGTCGTCAGGGCTAAACTGTGAATCCGGGCGCATTTTCCCGGTAAGCAGACCGCTCGCCAGGGGTACGCGCACGATAATTCCTACCTGGCGTGCACGCGCAGCTGCGAAAAATGTTTCAGCGGGCTTCAGACGGAACATATTGAAGATGATCTGCACGGTCTGAACGTTGGGATACTGAATGGCCTTGAGGGCTTCATTAACCTTCTCGACGCTGACACCGTAATAGCGAATCTTTCCTTGCTGGACGAGGTCATCGAGAATGGCAAAGACTTCGGGTCTATCGTAGACTTCAGAGGGCGGACAATGCAATTGGAGCAGGTCCAGGCTCTCCATTTGCAGATTTTGTAGACTGCGCTCAACAAATTTAGTGAGATTTGCCCGATTGTAGCCATCTGCTACATGGGGGTCGAGCCGCCGCCCGGCTTTGGTAGCGATAAAAAGCTGCTCTTTATGCTCTTTGCGTACCTGTGCTATGAGCTGCTCAGAATGGCCATCGCCGTAGCCATCGGCGGTATCGATAAAATTGACGCCCAGTTCTATCGCTTTATGTAAAGCCGCAATCCCCTCGCGGTCATCGGTTTTGCCCCAGCTTCCGCCGATTGCCCAGGTGCCGAAGCCCATCTCTGATGCCTGCCAGCCGGTGCGGCCTAATCTTCTCTCTTCCAAAGCGTTTCTCCTTCTTCTTCTTCTTTTGCCTATTTCTAAAAAGGATATCACATTTTTGAGCCGGCGCAGATACTGTTTTTCTCTTTCTTATGTTAGAATAGCAGTATGCTGAGAACACTTACTGCTACACGCTATGTGACGCCTCTTCGTGAGGGGGGGTCGCTTCCGGCTATCGTTGAGGCAGATGATGATGGGCTGTATGTGCTAAAATTTCGCGGAGCGGGCCAGGGGCCGAAGGCGTTGATTGCCGAGCTGGTTGCCGGTGAACTGGCGCGTGCCCTGGATCTGCCGGTGCCTGAGATAGTCTTTATCGAGCTTGATCCTCTGCTTGGACGTTCTGAACCAGATTTTGAGATTCAGGCATTGATTAAGGCGAGCGCTGGTCTCAACCTGGCGCTAGACTACCTTCCCGGTGCGATAGCTTTTGATGCTCTGGATGCCTATAAGCTTGATCCTCTGCTAGCCTCGTCCATTGTCTGGTTTGACGCCTTTGTCACCAATGTTGATCGGACACCTCGCAATACGAACATGCTCTGGTGGCATAATCGTCTGCTGCTCATCGATCAGGGGGCTGCTCTCTATTTTCATCATATTGAGGGCGACTACCTTGAGCGCAGCCGTATCTCGTTTACTTCGATTAAAGGCCATGTCCTGCTGCCTGTAGCGAGTGCGCTGGAGGAGGTTGATACGCTGCTCAAGAGCCGTTTATCCCTTTCTGTCCTGCAAGATATCGTTCATCTGATTCCGGATAGCTGGCTTGAAGAGAATACCCCCCATTTTGTGGATAGTGCAGCCCATCGATTAGCCTATGTAGCGTACTTCCAGGATCGCCTGGAGCATTCTCATGTTTTTGTGGAGGAAGCTGTACATGCACGCGCTCAGCTCATATGATTATGCTCTTATTCGTATTATCCCCTCAATAGAGCGTGGTGAATGTCTTAACGTTGGGGTAATCTTGTTTTGCCGTACACGCCGCTTCCTGAGATCAGTGATTCACCTGGATATACAACGCTTGTTAGCTATTGCTCCAGATAGTGATGTTGCCCTGATTCGAGAGCACCTTGACCATTTTGAGCGCGTGTGTGAGGGGGGGACTCGTTCTGGTGTGATTGGAGAACTTTCGCAATCTGAGCGCTTCCACTGGCTTGTGGCACCGCGTAGCACGATCATTCAGACCTCGCCGACACATAGCGGCCTCTGTAAAGATCCAGAGGCCGCTTTATTGCACTTAGTAAAAACGATGGTGCATGTAAAAGGAATCTCAGTCTCTTAATGCTTGCTTGCTCGTTTGCTTATAAAGAGCAACCGAAAATTAATGTGAATAGAGGGGAGTCACAACTCCTCCATCCCAGAAGCAGGCAAATCTTGAACCGCCCCAGAGGCTAAATTTGCTATCGGTACATTCCACAACGTAGCCATGCCCGAAATAGAAGTCTCTTGTGCAGGAAAAGTAAGAACAAAATGCCGGAGGCGGATGGGTAATGTACATTCCGGGATTAAAATCATAGCCCCAGGGATTACCATTAATGCCTGTGACCGGTGTAGGTGTCGGAATAGGCGTAGGTATCGGTGTAGGTGTCGGTTTGCGGGCGGCTGAGTAGGCTCAGGTGGCTGGGTAGGTCGGGTGGTTGGGTAGGCTCAGGTGGTTTCGGATGAGTAGAGTGAGTAGGCGGTTGGGTAGGCTCAGAAGGTGGTTGGGTAGGATCAGAAGGTGGTTGGGTAGGATCAGAGGGCGGTTGGAGTAGGATGAGTAGGTGGTTGAGTAGGATTAGAGGGTGGTTGGGTAGGATTGGCCGATGGTGTTGTGATCTGCGTGGGTATTGAGGTGTTCGCTGGTCCTTGTGTAGGAGTAACAGGAATAAGTCCAATAAAAGGGCTAGTTGGTGTAGATGTTAGATGTTTTATTGATGTTATAGCTGGAGTTGCATAGGGTGTGACGATAGTCGGGGCAGGAACGTGATTAAGGGCTACTAGCAAAAAAAGATAGCCAATGATGGTTAATAAGAGCGCTATTGCACCACCGCCAAGCCACAGTCTTTTACCTGGGTCCTGGTGCTTATACCACTCAAATGGACCTTCGGATAGTGGTTGAGGCGGGGGTGGTGCGCCACTGAACATGGTTGATATAACTGGTGCAGAGAGTTTCGCTGGAAGATTTGGATAGGCACCTGCCGATGTTGGTAGCGTAGAAATATCCGGATAGGCACCTGCCAATGTTGGCTGCATAGAAATATCTGGAATGATTTCTGGTAATGTTGGCATAGTAGATATATCTGGTGATAAGGCGGCCTGGAAATGAGCCGCCGAAGCAAAATTATCCTCTGGCAGATCGGGGTCTCTCTGAGTAAGTTCTACCAGCGGAACTTTTTCAGTGGGATCGTGTTCATTTAGCAAGACACTAGGCAAGCGTGGTTCAGTTTCATCAGAGTCAGATGAAGAAAAAAGAATATTCATCTTGTGGGCCCTTTCCTTACATATATCTATTAAATGTTGAGGATATTCTCATTCTTTTATTTATATTGACGAGAATTAGCAGAAATGATAACAGTGTGAGGCCTGGACGCCTTTAACTATGCCCTTTGTAAAGAAATGAGCGAGAAGAAAAAGAAAATTTATAACAAAGAGTACTATTTTGTCATTCGTGTGAGGCTAGCGGAAACGCTGGCCTTCCTGGCGCTGAAACAGGGCTCGCACGTCGTCGGGAGTAATGATAGCGATATCGCCGGGGATACAGCGCTTCAGGGCCGCCAGGGCGTTGCCGAACAGCAGTGGATTACTATCAGCGTATGCCTGCTTGATCTCCTGATAGAGGGGACCGTTGAAGTAGGCGTAGAGATAGCCGGCTGAGAAGGCATCCCCTGAGCCGAAGCGTGCTCTACCTTCTGTAGGAATGGCTGGTGCGTGGAGATATGTTCCATGCTGCAAATGAGCTGAGCCTGCGCTACCCAGGGTCAGGACCAGCGTCTTATAGGGATTCTCGCTTGTAAAGTGCTCCGCCATCTGTTGTAACGTCTCCTCCGGCGTGCCCTGGAAGCCCCAGATCTCGGCGGCATCGGCACGGGTACAGAAGAGAATTGCTGCCTGGCGGCAGGCGGCTTCAAGCTGTTTTGCGGCTTCTTGCGTAGACCAGAGTTTGGCCCGATAGTTGACGTCAAAAGAGAGCGGAATCTGGTGTTGGCGAGCATGAGCGAGGAAGCGCTGAAATACCTCACGTGCGTTTTCGCTCAGAGCTGGTGTAATGCCCGTGAGATGAAGACAGCGGGTAGTATCGATAATGCTGTAGTCTATTGCATCAGGATCGATCAATGCGCAGGCCGAATTGGCGCGGTCATAATAGACTTGAATGCCCAGGGGAGCGGGTCCTTCTTCGGCATAAAAGGTCCCCACCCGCGCTGTGTTTGCACTCCAGACTATATTGCTGGTATCAATGCCATGTCGTTTTAGCTCGGTCTCTATATGTTTTCCTAAAGGGGTTGCAGGTAAGGCTGAAAGCCATTTGACATGAAAGTTGAGCCGGGCCAGACACGCGAGCGTATTTGATTCTGTTCCTGCAACGGAGATATGGAGCAGCGGCGTTGTTTCGAGTCTGTGGTCGCTGGAAGCAGTGAGACGCAGCATGGTTTCGCCAAAACTTACAATATCGCTAGACATAGAGAGAGTTCCTTTCTTTTTGCCATCTACGCACTCTCACAGCCATCTCAAGATTACGCTATATATGAGCCGGACAGGTGGCTAGATATATTCATCATATCGCGAACGAGAAATGTGGAGCAAACGTGAGGGTATTGCCTCATCCCTCTTGAGGTGGGCGCTTGAGTCTGGAGAAAGTGGGAAGGTATAATAGATTGCGAGCGATTATAAAGGACAGAAGAGGTCAATGACCTCCCCACAGAGTGGGGAGGCTTGTGAGGGGTTCGCCCCGTGCAAGCCGGATTGACCAGACTCAGTTCTTGAGAACGACAAGTCGAGCAAGCGTGCGTCTTGTCGTTCGAGGAGAGAACTACGATAGCAGGAAGCGGTCAAGCTCCCACCTGGAAATGCTGCCTCAGTTTCCAGCACTGGAAGGTCTCTTTTAACCGTGGTGAGGTCAGCCACCGTGAAGAGGCCATGTCCCGCCTGCTCATCTTTGTCGAGGGGAACGTTTCACTCCGAAAGGAAGATTTATGGAGCAATCCATCATCTACGTGCAAAATAGCGAAGGGCAGCCTCTCATGCCCACCAGGCGGCAGAAGAAAGTGTGGTATTGGCTGCGCACGCGTCAGGCTCGTCTCATCAGTCGTGAGCCTTTCACTATTCGCCTCCGCTTCCAGACCCCCTCCTACACCCAGGCGGTCAGCGTGGGAGTGGATACCGGCTCAAAAGGAGTGGGGATCGCCGCTCTCACCAATGGTGCGGTGGTCTTGCAAGCCGAGGTGCATCTGCGTGATGATATCACCAAGAAGATGACACAGCGACGGCACTATCGGCACACGCGTCGAAGTCGCAAGACGCGCTATCGTGCGCCGCGATGGGCCAATCGTCGCCGCAAAGCCGGGTGGTTACCACCTTCCTTACGCGCGAAAGCAGACTCCACGGTCAAGGCGGTGCGGTTTGTGGCCTCACTGCTGCCGGTGAAGCAGGTCAATGTGGAAATTGGCAGTTTCGATACCCAGAAGATGCAGCACCCGGAGATTACGGGGGTGTCCTATCAACAGGGGGAGTTGCAGGGGTATCTGGTGCGTGAATATGTGCTGGCGAAGTGGCAGCGGCGGTGCGCCTACTGTCAGGCGACGGGCATCCCCCTGCAACTAGAACATATCCTTCCCAAAGCGAGAGGCGGCAGTGATCGCGTCTGCAATCTCACCCTGGCGTGTGAACCCTGTAATCGCAAAAAAGGAACCCAAACCGCCGCTGAGTTTGGTTTCCCCGCGATCCAGGCACAGGCTCGCGTGCCGCTCAAAGATGCAGCCCATGTCTCCTCGATCAAGACCGCTGTTGTGGGACACCTTCGAGGGCAGTTTGGGGAGGAGCAGGTACGCATTAGGTTTGGGTATCAGACAAAATACCAACGGATTCAGGTGCTTGCCCTACCGAAGTCCCACAGCAACGATGCGGTGGCCATTGCTTGCGAGATCGGTGAAAGGGTGAAGCCATCGGCGAACGTTTTTCAGATCCGTTGTCTGCCACGAGGGCAGTATCAGCGCTTCAATGGGCGACACAGTGAGCACAAGTGTTGGTCTCCGCGCAAAGTGCATGGCTTCAAGCTCTACGAACTGGTCAAGGCGAAAGGGAAGAGCGGCTACATCGCAGGACGGCGAGAGAAAGGTGCATTTCTCATCAAAGACGTCAGGAGTGGGAAGAAACTGCTGGAGGTGGTCCCAGGCAAAGTAGAACGAAGAGCGCGTCCCACACACGGCTGGATGATCACGCAGCAGCCCCGTCTGGAAGAACGCAGAAAGGAGGGCGGCGCTTCCTCCCCCTGTTGAAACTGGGGGTACCCGCGCCGCCATTATCATGGTAGAGAAAAATGTTTCTGGATTGCAACCGCGCAACCCGATTGCGATTATCCGCCTGGAGTCACTGGCGCACAGTCTGAATCTCTGTGAGGCCCTGCTCGCAGGTGGAATTACCGGTGTTGGAGTTTACGCTGACAAATTCTCAGGCAATCAGTGTGATTGAGAAGGCGCGAAAAGAGTTTGCTGACACGTTGTTGATAGGTGCTGGCACTGTCCTGAATGAAGCGATGGCTGAGGAATCGATTCGCGGGGGCGCACAATTTCTGGTGACACCTGCTCTGCTGCCTGAGGTAATTCGTGTTGGACGCAAGGATGATATTCCTGTTGTCTGTGGCGCTTTTACGCCGACAGAGATTTTAGCAGCCTGGAGTCAGGGGGCATCTCTGGTAAAGGTATTTCCTGCCGGGCAGTTGGGTCCTGGCTATATTAAAGATGTGCTGGCCCCTCTGCCGAATATTCCTCTTGTGCCTACGGGCGGTGTCAATCTGGAGAACTGTGCGGCTTTTCTGGCGGCTGGTGCTTATACGGTTGCTATTGGTAGCCAACTGGTGGGGAAAGAACTGGTGGCGAGAAAAGACTGGTCGGCGCTTACCGATCTGGCCAGACGTTATATACAAGCCTGTGTTCAAGGATAAAGTATGGCTTGGAGAGAAGCTTGCTCCTGGTAAACCAACTATGTATTTCAGCGTATAAGCGCGAATATTTTGTATGGAGGTACAATAGTGAGCAATGTTGAACGCGTTTTGACGGTCCATAATCGTCTGGGCGAGGGCCCAGTCTGGAGTGTGGATGAGCAGGCGCTCTACTGGGTAGATATTGTTGAGCAGTGCTTCTGGCGTCTGGTACCTGCAACGGGTGTGCATGAGCGGATTGATGTGGGAGTATCGATAGGTGTGCTGGCACTGCGTACTTCTGGTGGCATTGTTATGGCAACACGCCAGGGTTTTGCTTTCTGGGAACCGGAGACGCGTCAGATAAAGTTTCTTGTCAATCCCGAAGAGGGAAAGCCCTACATGCGTTTCAACGATGGGGCGGTTGATTGTATGGGGCGTTTCTGGGCAGGCTCTATGCTTGATGATGAAGGGCAGCAGAAACAGGTGGGGACACTCTATCGCCTTGATCCAGATGGCTCTGTGCAGGCGATGGAACATGGTGTGGGGATTCCCAACGGAATTGGCTGGAGTCCTGACAACCGGACGATGTATTTCACGGATTCGATGACGCGTACAATCTACGCCTATGATTTTTCTATTATCGATAGCACGCTCAGTAATCGCCGTGTTTTTGTTTCTCCTGCCGAAGAGATGGGCTCGCCGGATGGTCTGTGTATGGACGAGCAGGGATATATTTGGAGTGCGTGCTGGGATGGTGCAAAGATTGTGCGTTATGATCCTCAGGGAAATATCGAGCGTATCATTGAAGTGGCGGCGCTTCGTCCCACCAGTTGTATTTTCGGTGGACCCAAGCTAAACGAGCTGTATATAACCTCTTCAGCGGCCAATCTAAGTGAAGAGCAGCTCAAGCAATATCCCTACTCTGGCGACCTCTTGCGTCTGCGGACCGAGTTCAGGGGGCTAGAGCGCTATAAATTTGGAGGTTAAGCTTTTAACTGGCTGAAAGAAGGACCCGACTATGGAGATTGCTGTTCCCTATGGAAGTACGCAGGTGGCATTGACGCTCCCGGAGCAGACCACCGTTATTCGTGCGCAAGCTGTCGTTCCTCTGAAGGATGAGCGTACAGCCTTTCTTACAGCATTGCGCAATCCTATTGCCAGTGAGCCTCTAGCGCGGCGCGTGCGGGCTACGGACCGGGTTGCTATTGTGATTTCAGATATTACGCGTCCAACGCCGAATGAGAGAATGGTTCCCTGGTTGTTGGAAGAGCTGGCTTTTGTGCCTCGTGGGCAGTTTGTGATTCTCAATGGGACGGGTTCGCACCGGGCCAATACGCGGGAAGAACTGATTCGGATGCTGGGTGAGGAGATCGTTGAGAGTGTCGAGATTGTGAATCATGACGCCTTTGCTCCTGAGACGCTGACCCAGGTTGGTATGCTCGCTTCGGGTGCGCCTGTCTGGTTGAATAAGCGCTATCTAGAAGCGGATTTCCGTATTGTGACTGGTTTTATTGAGCCGCATTTTTTTGCCGGTTTCTCTGGCGGGGCAAAAGGTATTATACCCGGTCTTGCGGGTATTGAGACGATTCAGGCGCTGCATAATGCCCCTTTGATTGGAGATCCGCAGTCAACCTGGGCGGTAATGGATGAGAATCCGGTGCAGCAAGGGATTCGCGAGGCGGTTGCCTTTGCCGCGCCAGAATTTATGGTGAACGTCACACTGGACCAGGAGCGGCATATCACAGGGGTCTATGCAGGGGATTATCTGGCGGCGCATCTTGTTGGCTGTGAGCAGGTGGGACAGAGTGCAACGCGAGCGGTTGAGGCTCCTTTTGATATAGTCATTACAAGCAACAATGGCTATCCGCTCGACCAGAATCTGTATCAGACCGTCAAAGGCATGACTGCGGCGGCGCAGATTGTACGCCCTGGCGGAGCAATTGTCGCGATAGCTGAATGCCGGGATGGTCTACCAAATCATGGCAATTATAAGACCCTGCTTCAGATGCGGGAGACGCCTGGTGAACTTTTAACACTGATTAATGAGCCAGGATTCCAGATGAACGATCAGTGGCAGGTGCAGAAGCAGGTCCTTGTACAGTTGCATGCCACCGTCTATCTGTATTCTAGCTTGCCTGAAGAGATGGTATCTGCGGCGAAGCTTCTGCCTGTGGTGGATCTCCAGGCCACTGTCGATGCGCTCATCCAGCAGTATGGTCCCCACAGTCGTATCGCCGTCTTGCCAGAGGGGCCGGTGACAGTGCCTTATGTTGCCGAACTTATGCGTGCTTAAATCTTGTCTAAAGCACCCGTAAGAGCTTTCCGAGGAAGCTATATTAGAGAAAATTAGAGAGCAGGTTAATTTTTATTAAAAAACCGCCCTGCTCAGTTGCTTTCTTGCGAAAAAAATGGTACCTTGTTTATATCAGCCAACACAAGATATTTCTTACACAGGAGGATTGCACGCGGCGCAGACGTTATTTTTCCCCTCCTCTCTCGTTCGCATTTTACGTAGGCGTCACGGCAAAAGGTATCCTGGTTCTGCTGACTCTCTTCACGGTACATGGCGGCAGAGCAACCAATCTTGTTTGAGAAGTATATCTCGCTATTCACAGCCGTAGTTATCAGCTTCTGCTGAGCCCAGCTAGCCACCCGGATATTGTTGCATGTACAGTGTTGTTCCTGCTTCCCATTGCCGTTCATTATCATCGTGGCCGTGAATAGTTGCACCAGAGCTGTAGAGCGTTAACGACATCAACCCAGAAATTTCCAGCAAGCAGGAGGAATCTCTCTATGACCAGGATGCTTTATACCCAGATAAAACAGTCCGCAGGGTTGGATGCCCAGACATGCTGCGTTTGTGATAGCAAGCAGCAATTAACCGCCCGTTGTGCTTATTGCAATGAAATTGTGTGCCGTGAGCACCAGCGAAAGGTGCAGATGAACAAGAAGGGCATCGTGACGATGTGCCAGAGTTGTGTAGCTCTTTACGAGGTGCTGGTCTGCACAACCTATGCAAATTGACGAGAGCGAAGTTTACTACCCCACTCACTCCCATTGTTTCCTTCCTTAAAGACCTTTTCTGATGAAGATAATCCCCCTTTCCTTCAGTTGGGAGAGGGGGGATTTTTATAGGGTCTAAGGTTTGCTGTTTTGCAGGCGCAGGCGTGTAGACACCTGAGCAAGATCGGGAATCCCCTCGATACCTTGTTTCTCGATGGAAAAAGAGGCGACACAGTTGGCGAAATCTATCGCTTGAGCGGGATCGTTATGGCGGTAGAGATGGGTAAGAAACGCGGCTGCGAAGACATCACCTGCGCCTGTCGGATCGACCTCTTGAATTGGATAGGCTGGAAAGCGCTGTGTTTTGCCGTGTTGGAACAGGGTCGCGCCGTGGCGGCCATCGGTGGCGACAAGGAGAGGGACATGCATACTCCAGCGTGTCAGAATGGCGTCGGCGGCGCTGCGTTCGCCATTGGCGAATGGTAAAAGATCATCATGGCTCAAGATCAGCACATCGAGAGAGGGCAGCACCTCTTCGGCGGCATTCCAGGGAGTGGGCCAGACGCGGCCATCGCTGGAATCCCAGCGCCGTAGCCAGCCTTGAGGGGTCGCAGCAACAATGCGGCCTGGTTGATGTGGGAAGATCTGCACAAGCTCTGGAGAGAGCTCCTGGGCCAGGGGACCGAGCAGCACAATCGGGGCGGAGCGCCAGTCTTCAGGGATATCTTGTGGCTCTATATCTTCGCTGCGTGCACGAAGATGTTGTGTGCGGAAGCCATCAACGTATTGATTGACAAACGTGGTCGTCTCCTGTGAGGGGCGAACGTGTAGAGCGATATTGGGGAGATGCGCTGGCAGTTCTGCAAGTAGTTCGGAGTCTGCACAGGTCACAATTGCAGCCACTAATCCTAAACGATAGGCGGTCAGGGCAGCAAATGTCACGGTGCCGCCCAGCGTATAGGAAGCGTTTGCGTGCAGATCGCGGGTCACATGTCCGATGCTAAGAAATTCGGGCCTCATAGGCGCAGCTCCTTTTTCTGGGGCTCTTTCTTTTTTTCTTTAAAAGAAGGCAAAAATCGCGGAGAGAAACCGCACTATAGTTGAAAGAAGAAGAAGCGGTCTCCTTTGATCCGCTTCTTTTTTGAACTATTTTGAGCTAGAGCAAGATACTTTTACTGCTACGGGACATTGTGTTTCTGTATATGCCATTCGGGATTCGTCTGATCTTCGTAGATTGGCTCTGGGCCGTACTGCTCCTCATATTTTCTGGCTTGCTCGAAGAGATTGGCGGAGGCGCGTTCCGCATCAAAGCTGACATGGGCGCTTTTTTCTGGATTGCTAGCGATATAGGCAAATTTTTGGGCTATAGAGCGGATTGTTTCTGGATCGGTCACATTGCCGCTCTGTACCTCTCTGTAGGCTTTAATAAGCGCCTCTTCAGGAGGAAGCTTGACGGGTGATGGCATATCGGCCTGGGTTGTATCTTCGGGTTTACTGATGGGTTCAGCCCCATTGCGTCCCTTTAGTATACCAGGACGAGATCCCCTCATATTTGAACGTGGCGGACGCTCTTCTATGGCCTCGGCGGTGGGAATGGGGCCGGTCTCCATAACGGCAGAGCCATGTGGCACGAGAGAGACGTCGCGGATTCTCAGCCAATTCACCTGGACGCCCCAGAGGGCGACACGGTCCCGCAGATGTTGAAACAGATAGGCGTTCACGCGATCCCAATGAGCGCCGTCACTGGGAGAGGATTGTTGAGCCTGGCCTAGCAGGCCCTGGGGCCAGGCCACAAAATCTTCAGGCATAAAGGTTGTCGCAATGGTCTGGAGAGAAGCCTTGAGGAGTTCGCGCAAGCTCTCTTCCCACTGGTTGATCTGCGTCACAGCCATATACGCATCTTCGGGGACGAGCTGGTAAGAGAGAGCCGCACGCAAAACGACATCCTCGGTGTGTGAAAGCTGAACGCGCTGGGTGGGACAGATCCACTGGGTTTCACCAACATTTAAATGCGGTCCCGCCTTTTCTGTTGGCAATAAGATATTAAAGCCTGGATAGAGGGTGCGGCGATATTTGCCAAACGCGTAGACAATATCTACGTAGCCCTCTGAGACCGGATGCACATAATAGCGTGCAAGGAGGAGACAGAGGCCAATCAGCACCAGGAGCATAAGTAGGCTGGGGAAAAGGCCAGCCAGAGCAAAGCAACTCACAACGAGAAAGGCGCAAAAGCTCACTATCGCGGCCAGCATCCAGAGTCCATTAGTCGATCCGAGATAATAGGAAGTGGCACCTTGAGCAATGGCCAGGACAAGAAAGATAATCAGAAAGGGCCAGACTGGATTTGTTTGTTTTACAGCAATTAGTGGTAAGACAATCAATGAGAAAACAAGAAAAAAGAGGAGTGGAATAAAGAAAAACGTCGTATATTGGCCAAGCTGCTTTATCAGGTCAGAGACAGCGCCTCTGGCACGGCCACGTCCTGACGTTCCTACTGGTTCATCTTCGCCAGGGACTGGTGTGCTAGGATGGAACGCGTGAGCCTGCGCCTCATCATCAGACTGTTGGAGGTACTCATCCTGATCAACTGCCTGGGATTGATCTATAGGCTCTTCAGCAACTTGCCATTGTGAATTGATTGGACCTGGATCTTGCCAAACGGCACCCGGTTCCTTCCCGTCTGACGACATAGATATATACACCTTCCTCTCATCTCAGCACCAGGAAATTATGCTTCAGGGAGTAGATCATTTTTTTGGACTTTCTTTTTGACTCCGCATGAGCCACAGCCCCCTTGAGAACCACAGCCCCCTTGAGAGCCGCAAGAACCGCAGCCACCACTGGCACAGGAGCCGCCACTTTTTTGTTGATCAGCCGGAGGCTCGACGGGAATTTGAATAGTAACGCCGCTATCCAGCATAACTTCAACAGAGTTTTGTGGCACATTGACAGAGACGACCTTGCCACTGCCGCTGGGAGTATTCAGCATGGTGCCAAGCTGAGGCATTTGCTGTTTCGCTTGAATATAATTATCATTTTCATACGAGAGACAACACATTAAACGTCCACAGACGCCAGAAATTTTAGATGGATTAAGTGGGAGGCCTTGTTCTTTGGCCATTTTAATGGAAACAATACCAAAATCAGTGATCCAGGAACTACAACAGAGTGTTTTGCCACAGGGACCAACGCCACCTTGTAGTTTCGCCTGGTCGCGAGCGCCGATCTGTCTCAGCTCGATGCGTGTGCGGAACGTCGCGGCCAGGTCGCGTACAAGGGAGCGAAAATCGACGCGTTCGTCGGCGGTAAAGTAGAACGTCAGGCGGCTACCATCAAAGGTATACTCAGATTCAACGAGTTTCATAGGTAGATTATGCTGTTTCACGCGTTCGGCACAACGAGCTAGCGCATCCCTCTCCTTATTTTTGAAAGAGAGCATCATGCGCAGTTCATCTTCAGTTGCCAGACGCAGAATTGGCTTCAGGGGATCGCTGAGATCCTCCGGGGCTACCCATTTTGAGGCCACCACTACCCGTCCGGCTTCGACACCCCGAACAGTTTCAACAACGACATACTGGCCCGTGCTAAAGCTCTGTCCCTGGGGATCAAAGTAGTAGATACGGCCAGCCGGGCGGAAACGAATGCCGACTATCTGTGTTTTTTGAGAACTCGTCGCCAATGACATCGTAGGTTGCCTATCTAGTCAGTCCTAAAGAAAGAAAAGGAGATAGCCCCTTTGCTATACCTCTCTCTTCGGCCTACATTTCGTCTGTCAGCAAGATGGCCTCAGCAACTTCCCGCATCGATTTGCGGTTATTCATGCTTGCCTTCTGAATTTTGCGGAACGCTTCCTGCTCGGTAAGACCCTGCTTCTGCATCAGCAAGCCTTTGGCGCGTTCGACAATCTTTCGTGTCTCTAGTTGCTCGGTCAGCGTACGCGCTTTATCTTCCAGAGCACGGAACTCGTTGTAGCGAGCCAGGGCTACTTCAATTGCAGGTGTAACTTCGCTTTCACGGAGCGGCTTGACGATATAATTGACCACACCTGCCTCTTTAGCACGTTCAACGAGTTGCTGATCGCCGAAAGCAGTAAGCAAGAGCACCGGTGCAATTTTTTCCTGTGTAAGGGTTTCGGCGGCGGCAATGCCATCCATATCGGGCATACGAATATCCATAATTACCAGATCAGGGCGTAGCTCCCGTGCCAGGTTGACCGCGCTCAGACCGTCGCCGGCCTCGCCAATCACCAGATATCCCTGTTTCGTCAGCACATCGCGTAAGTCCATGCGCTGGATCGTCTCATCATCTGCAATAATCACACGTGTTGGCATAATGTCACCATCCTACGGCAAGAAGCCTCCCACCGGCAGGCGGAGAGAGGATTGCCGTTTCTCTCTTGGTTTTGAAACGCCCTCTAGTAACTAGTAGGGAGCCGTTTTTCAGCGGAACGACTAAACCCTGAATGACGTAGAGATGAAATCTTCACGCAAAACCATGTCTGCAATCAGCGCATTTTCAGCAAAAACCGCGCTCATCTCAGAAATGTTCTACATCTACCCCTAGTACAGAGAGTATATCATAACCATTCCAGTGAGTCGAGAGTTCAGCATTGAACGGGAAGGAACCGGGCGCTTTTGCAAAGAGAGAGACCGTAATATCAAGCGACTGAGACCAGGCTGAACGCACCCTTGAGCATACGGGTTAGCATCTGTGTCTCGTGGATGATACGCTCTAACTGGGCAGGTGTAATCGATTGCTTGCCGTCGCAGAGGGCTGTATTGGGATCGGGATGGACCTCGATAATCAAGCCATCGGCGTTGGCGGCAATGCTGGCCCGTGACATGATGGGGACGAGCTCTCTGCGTCCAGTGGCGTGGCTGGGATCAACGATGATGGGCAGGTGCGTAAGTTCTTTTAAGAGGGGGACACAACTGAGGTCAAGCACGTTGCGGGTCTGAGGATCGTAACTGCGGATGCCCCGTTCGCAGAGAATAACATTAGGATTGCCAGCGGCGACAATGTATTCTGCTGCAAGCAGCCATTCCTCGATAGTTGAGGAGAGGCCACGTTTGAGCAGGATCGGGAGTTGTTGGCGTCCAGCGGCTATCAAGAGGGGGTAATTCTGCATATTGCGAGCGCCGATTTGCAACACGTCGGCATATTCTGCCACCGTCTCGACCATGCCTGGCTCCATGACTTCCGTAATCACCGGCAATCCGGTCTCTTCACGGGCATCTGCCAACATATGCAATCCTTCAATGCCCAGGCCCTGGAACTGGTATGGAGAGGTGCGAGGTTTGAAAGCACCCCCACGCAGAACCTGTCCTCCCGCCTGAGCGACGCCGTGAGCAGTCTCTAGCAATTGTTCACGGCTTTCAACGGCGCAGGGTCCTGCCATGATGACTGGAGATGCGGACTTGCCCCCTACAGTAGCTGTAGAGCAGGCACGTCCTGCGCCAATAACAACCTGGCTATCTTCTGCCTGAAAAGCGCGGCTCACCAGTTGGTAGGAAGTTTTGGGCTGTAAAATATGTTCAACTGCATCTTGCTGGCTCAGCGCTGCCTGGGCTTCGGCATCGATGCGTGTACCATCCAGGGCGATAACCTCATGCTGCTGCGTCTGTGTGGTGGTGAAGGGAGACTTACTACCGGTAATACGGCAGAGTAGTGCCATTAGATGTGCGCGTTCTTCACTGCTAGCCTGGCTACGAATTGTAATAATCATCAGATGTATCCTCTCATAGAACGTGTCTTGAACCCGCTCACTCCTGGCAACGCTCGTGATCTACTAGATAGAGTGCGAGTTTTTCAATGCCGACAATAAAATCGAGATGCAATTGCATCATGAAATCCGCGATCCTGAAATGAACAGAGAACATTTCCAGAGAAACAAAAAAGCAGAGGTCATTTCGTCCTCTGCTTCTCCAGCATGCTGGTGGATTTTTTTCTCAGCCCAAAGGGCCCACCATCATGCTGGAGGGCTAAACCAATAATAAAAGCTAGATTGTGTGTTGTTGTATTGGCTGAGCATAAAAATCTCTCAATTCTTCCGGAGCGTCTGGCTACACTATTTTTAGCAGACGACTCTTTACTTGCTTATAAAAAGTATAGCGGAGCATGAGAAATGTGTCAAGGGGCCATGACCGGTTACTTTTGCTACTAAAATGCCTCTCTTAGCAGATACTCTGTATATCCGAAGCTTACTGTCAGAGATCAATACTAGCATCAGTCCCCCACAGAATTCCGTAGGGTAGATCGGCTAGGCCGTCTCCTGTTCACCGAGCGCTGCTCTCGCCCCCTCTTACCTGGACCCTTTTTTGAAAAGCGAGAGGAGCGCTGGGCGAAGTGGAGAGGGATGAATTAAAAGATGAATGGTCTCCCTCCCTCCCTTTTCTTTCGGGTGAGGAGGGAAAGAGAGGCAAAAGATATCTTTCGCGTTTCCGTTGTGGGGCGAGAGCAGCGCTCGGTGAACAGGAGACGGGCAAGCCGATCTGCCCTACAGGGGGTTGGTCGGAGAGGCAAGAAGACGTGGGGCGAACAGGAGACGGGCAAGCCGATCTGCCCTACAAGGGGTTGGTCGGAGAGGCAAGAAGGCGTGGGGCGAACCCTTTTGCCCCTGGCAATGTGTTGGAGTCGGTGTTAGCTGGTAATAGGGAACGATGAGATGCGAGCTTCGTCAAAACAATGGTATATTGTGAGAGCACGGCTGTTAAAACGAAAGGCGTTGAACTCACACTGATGAAAATTCTGCATCTTAGCGAGCATTGGCAATTTAAACAGCGTACTCCAGCTCTTTCCCTGAAGGATGATCTGGCATTCTCTGAGAATTGGCGCTCTGCCAGCGTGCCTGGGTGTGTGCACCTGGATCTGCTGGCTCATGAGCTTATTCCTGAGCCATTTTATGGATTACAAGAACAAGAGGTGCAATGGGTTGGTGAGCAGGACTGGCTATACCGCTGCCAGTTCACCCTGCCAGAAGATTTCCTCTCCCTGGATGAACATATCCTCCTTTGTTTTGATGGGTTGGATACGTTTGCAACCGTATGGTTGAATGAGCAGCAGATTCTCATAAGCGAGAACATGTTTCTGCCGCATCAAGTGCAGGTAACCGGGCTTTTGCGGCCAGGAGAAAATGAGCTGACCATAAATTTTGCCTCAGCCTGGCAGCAGGGCAAGACGCGCGAGGCTGAGGCCGGTAAATCTTATCCTTGCTGGAATGGAGATAGTAGTCGTCTCTATGTGAGGAAAGCGCAGTATCATTATGGCTGGGATTGGGGTCCGACGCTAATAACTGCTGGTATCTGGCGTGGAGTGCGGTTGGAGGCCTATGCCGCTCGTATCGTAGAGGTCCACTGTCCAGTTGAGGTTGTAGAAGATCTGGAGAGCGCACTCCTGCCGGTACAGGTACTGCTGGATGGTGAGATTCACACCAGCGGCCTCTCGCTGCACCTGGAAGTATATAGTCCTGATGGTAAGCTGGTTGATCGAGCGATATTGCCAGCCAGTCTTGCGTCGTTATCCCATACATTCGAGCTTCAGCAACCGCAGCTCTGGTGGCCGCGTGGGTATGGGGAGCAGGCATTATACCGCCTGGTCGTAAGTTTGCGTAATGGGGAGAGAGAGCTTACAGGACAGGAGCTGCGCTTAGGATTGCGCCGTTTGCAACTTATCCAGCGTCCCCTGCTAGATGAACCGGGGAAAACATTCTTTTTTGAGATCAACAACACACCAATTTTTTGCGGAGGGGCGAACTGGATTCCTGCCGATTCATTTGGGCCGCGTGTTACCGCTGAAAAGTATCGTCGCTGGCTAGAGCTAGCGGCAGAGGGCAACATGACAATGTTGCGGGTCTGGGGTGGTGGATACTATGAAGAAGACGTATTTTATGATCTCTGCGACGAACTGGGGCTACTCGTCTGGCAAGATTTTATGTTTGCTTGTGGACTTTATCCCGCGCCCCAGTGGATGCAGACGAGTGTGCGGGCCGAAGCTATAGCCAATGTGAGACGGCTACGCCATCATCCCTCAATTGTCATCTGGGCGGGAAATAACGAAGACTACTTGCTTGCCAGGTCTGTCAATGTCTACGATCCCAGATTTTACTGGAGATTTCGCAACCAGTGCTTTTCCGGCACGTGCTCTTTATGAAGAAGTGTTGCCAGATGTTTGTGGCTCCTATGATCCTACGCGCCCCTACTGGCCGAGCAGCCCCTTTGGGGGTACGGATAGCGATGCCAATAACCTGACGATTGGCGACCAGCATATCTGGACCATCTGGCATGGCATGGTCCCGTACCAGGATTACCCGAAGTTTGCCGGGCAATTCGTCAGCGAATTTGGCATGGAAGGCTTTCCTGACAAAAGGACGATGAAATCCTTTTACGCCAGAGGAGGAGCGCTATGCCCAGAGCCGGACGCTAGACCATCACAATAAAAGCGCTGGTGGTCCGTCGCGATTAGCCGCATATGTCGTAGAGAACTTCCGCATGCCTGCTGATCTGGAGGGATACACCTATATTACTCCAGCTTTTGCAGGCAGAGGCAATGGGTGCGGGTATACGCGGCTGGCGGAGGCGCTGGTCGGGTGAGGGGCGAGAGTATGTAGCGGGAGCACTCATCTGGCAATTGAATGACTGCTGGCCTGTGACAAGTTGGGCGCTGGTTGATTACTATCTGCGTGCCAAACCGGCCTATTATGTCGTCAAACGAGAGCTCGCGCCCCTGGTTGCCGGTCTCGCAAAAGACGAGCAGGGGGTAGCAGCGTGGGCAGTGAACGGCTTGACCGTACCTCGTCAGTTTGAGATGGAGCTGCGTGCGTGGACAGTGGATGGGAAACTGGTCGCGGAGGAGCTGCGTCGTGTTGAGCTCTTACCCAACCAGGCTACAGAACTGGGGCACTTTGGTAGTGGGCGGCAGGGAGAGCAGATCATTTTTGGGATGCGTTTACTCGGTAAATGACGAGGTCCTTGCAAGAGCTGCATACTGGCCTGAACCCTTAAAATATCTGCCTTTGAAAGATCCCGATCTGACTGTCGAGCGCAACGAAGAAGATATCTTACGCGTGCGTGTGAAGCGTCCAGCCAAAGGGGTTTTTTTCTCAGCCGATAAAGAGCTGAGCTGGAGCGATAATATGCTGGATATGCTTCCTGATGATGAGCAGCGCATTCATGTGCAAGGGCTTGGGGAAGCACCGATCAAGATTGTTTCAATCCTCATGTTTCAATCCTCAACAGGCGAGAGGAAATTGTGGCAAAGCCCATTCATCTAAAAGCTTGTAGAAAGGAAAAGAGCCATCGGACAGAGTGCCAGATGGCTCTTTTTGCTTGTTTAGCGTTTCTTTTCGCGTCTCTGGTTCATACGGTAGGCTTCGTACAACTTATCGTCGCTGCCCTTCACGCCTGGACAAATCGTCGCTGGTGGCGTTTTGACCGAATCTGTGCCTCTGGTGCTGGCTGTGCTTTTGCCCGTATTACGTGGTTGAGCAGCGGCACCGAAGCTACGGGGAATAAAGTCGAATTTCGCCAATAAAACCAGGATAATAATCAGGGTTGCCAGGAAAAGCAAGGTGGATGTATAGACCGAGACCTGGTTGCCGAAGAGATTAAACTTGGTCAGCAAGGAATCAGCGTGAATGCTGCGCAGAAATGACGATTCAAATAGACCTAAGAAGTTTGCCGCCAGGAGATAAATAGCAATACCGATGATATGCCTGGTTTTAAATGCGCTGGCAGGTTTTGCTGGTGCGGTTGACTTCGTGGCGGGTTTCGCCGCTTCTTTTGTTTTTTCTGAAGTGGTCTCTTTACTGACGACGCTGGCCGCTTTGACGTTTTGTGTGCTCCCTTTGGGGGTGCGGGTTGCGCGTGCCAGGCGAGCTTGAGCTGGATCGACTTCAGGCTTGCTAGCGTTGCTCTCCTCTTGAGCACTCTTGCCAACCGTTGAAAAGAAATTGGGCAATCTCCGTTTGGGGGCAGAAGCTGCGATAGGCGCGGGCGTCTCTTCTACCGGTAGAGTCTCAACAGCGACTGGCTCTGCGGCGTTGTCGGTGACCAGGACGGGTCGATTGCGCTGGGCACGTGCGGTGCTTTTTGCTCGTTTGGTGGGAGTGGCGTTATACTCCTGACTCATGATATGCCTCCTGGGCTTTTTGCATGCTACTTATTCAATGTTTCTGCACCATAGTTATCCTGGTCAGGGGCCAGGTGCCGGGTACTACTATTATGCAACTCTCCCTCGTGGGGGAGTTGTGGATGATAGCCAGATTGCTGCATCGGCGTTGCACCTGGGTAAGACGCTGGAGGCTGCATCGGCTGTGGAGTTGGTGGAGTATTTCCGGGTGTATTGAACGGCTGAGCCGCTGGCGCTGCATAGGCAGGGGGTATCCCTCCGAGGAGAGCCAGGCCAGCATGAGCGATTTCATCATCGCGTCCCGGCGCATTGCCGCCACTGACACCAATGCCGCCTACCGTCGTGCCGCCCATATGGATCGGCCAGCCGCCAGCGGCCATGATAAACTTCCCTTCGGTCATTGCCGCCAGGCTAGAGGCAAATCCTGGTATGCCTGAGCCCCATTGCGCAACCGCATCGGTAGATTGGTTAAACATCACGGCTGTCGTCGCTTTGGCAATACTAATATTGCCAGTTGCCCAGCCGTAGGGGGCCATCATGCGCTCAAAAAGAACCAGATGTCCACCTGCATCGACAATGGCGATGCTGACAGGGCTCCGTAATTCTCTGGCACGTTGCTTGCAGGCCTCCATAACTCGACGCGCCATATCTACAGATATACTCACGACCAGGTGCTCCTTACCTATGCTCTCTTTCTGAGTGAAAACATTGCGCTCCATTGTATTGATATAACGGATGGTCAATGCATCGGGCCCATTGTACCTCACCTGTTGTTTGTACGCAATGGATAATAGCACAGCCTTTGCACAAGATAGTATGAATGGACAAGGAAGAGAGAGCCATCTCTTCTCTCCTATTTTAGCAGAGAAATCCGTTCTTTGCGCCAATTGAGCTTGCTATATTTTTCGTCTACAAGCTGTCGGGCCAGATCCCACTCTGACGGGGTGAGTTCGCCGGGTGCAAAATTCAGCTGGAAAGCCTGAGCAAATCCGCTACGGAAAGCGTAGGCCACATCATCCCAGCTTGCGCCAGGAGAGAAGGTATGGAGAGGTGTCGTCTTCTCGCGATACTGTCTGAGCGCCTCTTGTCGGGCTTCAGGGGAAGGAAAGCGCAGCAGGGCGAAAAACTCTTCAGCGCGATCATCGAGTGGCAGAGAGCCCTGTTGTAAAAGAGCATCATCTTTCCAGACCTGGGCGCTGCCAACCAGTTTGAAGCCGCCGCTCGTCAGGTCGGCCTGCGTGGAGGAGGCAAAACAGGCCGCTGAGGGCTGCTTGCTCACACGTTCATCGCTGATCTCTGCTTGTATACCGAGCGTCTGAAGGGCGGCCAGAATACCTTGAGAGAGATAGGCATAAGCGGCTACGACGCCTGAAGGTATGCCATAGCGTCTGCCGATGACGATGCTATAGGTGAACTCATCGCGGTGATAGACGGCTCTGCCGCCAGTTGGACGCCTGTACCAGGGCGATGCCTTGCTGCGTGCATAGCTCCTGCTCAATTTCGCGTTCGACGCTCTGGAAACGTCCCAGCGAGATAGCGGGTTGGGACCAGCGAAAGACGCGCAAGGTAGGTGGGACCTCGTCGCGCAAATGATGCGTCAGGATCGCCTCATCGATGGCCATATTTAACTGCAGCATCCTGTATGCCTGTTGTCAGAAAGCGATAGGGTGTTGTCTCCATGAAATTCCTTTTTGCCTGTTAGCGTAAAGTGATAGAGAATCATACGCGCCGGATCATAGCCGCTTTCCATTTGCCACGCTGGTCCTCGCGTACGCTTTCAGAGGCTGGAATATAGCGGGCCAGAAAATCATCACGGAATGCCGGATAGCTGCCTGTGATAATAGCTGTACGCAATTGGGATGCCAGGCGTAGCATAAAGCGGAGATTATGGATAGTGCCCAGGCGATAGTAGAGCTGCTCTTCGGTGCGTAGCAGGTGATGGACATAGGCAGAGCTATAGTTCTGGCAGGTATAGCAATCGCAACCCTCTTCGATGGGACCGTGCTCGCTGCGAAAGCGTGCCGTCTTGATATTCACGCGTCCGGAGCGGGTGAAGAGGCCGCCATGCCGTGCGACACGCGTAGGCAGAACGCAATCGAACATATCCATACCCAGTCCGACCCCATAACCAGATCTTCAGGCGAACCGACACCAAGCAGATGGCGTGGTTTATCGCGTGGCAGCTCAGGTGTGACATGACTGAGCATCTCCCACATCTGCTCTTTAGGTTCTCCAACGGAGAGACCGCCAATGGAGAGGCCGCGAAAGGGCATAGCTGCCGATGATGCGGGCGCTTTCTCTTCGCAGCTCCGGCTCGAAAGCGCCCTGCACAATGCCAAACAGCGTCTGCTCCGGGCGATACAGCTCTTTGCTCACCAAGGCGCGCTCTTCCCAGCGATGGGTACGCTCCATTGCCTCTCTAGCCTCGCGTGGCGTGCAGGGATAGGGAGCGCAGATATCGAGGGGCAGAATGATATCGGAACCAAGTTCGGCCTCGATCTGCATCACGCGTTCGGGAGTAAGCGTATGGGCAGAGCCATCGAGGTGGGATTTAAAGACGACCCCCTCTTCACTCAATTTGCGTAGATGGCCCAGGCTCCAGACCTGGAAGCCGCCGCTATCAGTAAGGATAGGGCCATTCCAATGCATAAAAGAGTGCAGGCCGCCGAATGAATTGATCAGGGGAGAGCCGGGGCGGAGCATCAGATGATACGTATTGGCAAGAATAATTTTTGCCCCCAGAGCTTGCAACTCTTCGGGGGCGACACTCTTCACCGTTGCCTGGGTGCCTACGGGCATAAATATGGGAGTAGGAATCGCGCCATGCGGAGTCTGAATAGTGCCTGCGCGCGCCCAACTGCTGCTGCACTCCGCCTCAATCGTAAATGTAAATGCTGACATTAAAATCTCTAGTTACTGAACAGATGCATTATGTAGAACGAACGCTCAGAATATGTCTGGAGCGAGCACAGAAATTGCTTAGAGCAAGCGAACTTGAGACACATTCTAAAATTTTCTCCTGCTTATTTTCTCACCACCGTCAAGCCAGGCCGTTTTGTTGGTTTCAACGAAGGCGTGTTTGTTGGTTTCAACGAAGGCGTGATGGGAACTGCATAAAGAGTGTAATAGAAATGGACAATGTAAAAAAGAATTTAGGGATGAGATACAATCAGCATCTTTGAGTACTTTTCTCATCTAAAATCACCATATAAAATATCCATAAAAATAATCGCTATTACTCAGTAAATCCCGCAAAAGCCCTTGCAAATCAGAAAAAGATGGTGTATGCTTGCAAACGGTATCCAATCTCGGTCTCGCATACAGTGCTCGTCCAGGCTATCATATCCCACGCTGGTAGGGGAAAGAACGACTGGTGACATCTGCAAGATATGGACCCGGAGGATAACCACCCTATCATAAGGAGGTCCCTAGTTGAGCTTCGATGACAAAACCCTAAGATGCCGTGAGTGCGGAAACGACTTCGTGTTCACCGCAGGAGAACAAGAGTTTTACCAGCAAAAAGGTCTGATGAACCAGCCCAGCCGCTGTTCCTCGTGCCGTGCCGCCCGTCGTGCTGCTGCCGGTGGAGGCCGTTCTACCAGTGGTGAGCGTCCGCGAGAGCGCGAGATGCACACGGTTATTTGTGCTGAGTGCGGAACTGAGACACAGGTTCCATTCTTGCCTAAGAATGATCGCCCTGTCTATTGCAGTCCCTGCTATGATAAAGTTCGGGTCACCCGCAATTAGATAAAGCCTCCGCATGGATGAGCTTTCGACAGTTTCGTGGTTTTCTCCCTATAGTGAAATGATAACAGGCAAAGCTAAGGTATGTTCTTGGCATTGCCTTGTTCGTGTTTCCTCTCAGGAATAACTCCCCATGTGCCGATGTTCTTATAGTAAAGAGCATAGCGCACTGACTCCAACCAATCAATCTTTTCTCAATTTATGGCAATACTAAATTAATAAAGAAGGAAGACTGTATCCAAAAGCCAAAGATTTTTGATTTTTGCTTGACAGCGCTGAGTTGCACCTTATAATAGAGAAGTAACCTTTGTTTTGCAGGAATGTCCTTTTACTCAAAATTGTCATAAAGCTTATCTGGTAAGAATGCCGGGGGGTATTTTTTTTATTTCGGGGGTTTCAAGGCAGTCTCTAATTGTATGGGCTGCTTTATCTAGATGTGTCGGGCAGGGTGTTCCGTTACTCTGTTTCATTGTTTGCTGCCGGACGCATTTTGAGAAAGGTCTGGAATGCAGAACAAACGGTATGCCAGGCAGCGCAAGGGACGTGTTATGACTATGAACGTCAATAATATCTCAAATAGGTTTCAGGCATCATTAGGTACAGAAAGTACCTATTCAGGGGCAACCCTGGCTCCTTCAAAGCTCACGCTCAAAGAGCTACTGCAAGAGACGGGACTGTACCTGACCTCTGACGACCAGGAGAAGATTCGTCGGGCCTATGAGCTGGCGAATAAAGCCCATCAGGGGGCTGTGCGCAATTCAGGAGAGCCCTATATTCAACATCCTCTCGAAGTAGCCTTTCTCCTCGCAGATATGCGTATTGATGCAGATGGGATCGTCTCCGCACTTTTGCATGATGTCGTCGAGGATACCAGTTGTTCTCTGGAGGATATTCAGAGTGCTTTTGGTGCTGCTGTAGCGACGATAGTGGATGGTGTCACAAAATTCGATGCCCTGGCAGGAAGACCTCAGCCCGCCCCTACTGATATTGCACATAAAGAGATGCCTGCTGAGATTTCACCGCCCCCCTCTATTGTTGATAAGCGCCGCATTCTGACGGAGACAGTGCGTAAGATGCTGCTGGCAATGGCCGAAGATCCACGTGTTGTTGTCTTAAAGCTGGCGGATCGGCTCCATAATATGCGCACCCTCTCCGCGATGTCTTCTGCCCAACAGCAGAACAAGGCGCGTGAGACAAGCGAGATCTATGCTCCCCTGGCCCGCCGCCTGGGCATGGCAAATGTGCAGGCGGATCTTGAGGATCTGGCCCTGCGCTATCTTGAACCAGAAAAATTTACCCGCCTGGCCCGTACTGTTGAAGAAGAAGTGAAGCGCCGTCAGGGATATATCGAAAAGGTCTGCCGGGCCTTGCGCAAAGAGATGGAACGTGCCGGCATCCATGCCCAGGTAGTCGCCTGGCAGAAGCATCTGGCGAGTATTAACCGTAAAATAGAAGAGCAGAACAGCGACGAGCTGAGTCAGATTCATGATCTGGTCTCTTTTCGTATTCTGGTAGATTCTGATGACGAATGCTATCTTGCGCTTGGCCATATCCACGCTTTATGGCGTCCAAAGGATGGGCGCATCAAGGATTTTATCGCGACTCCCAAACTGAATGGCTACCAGTCTCTCCATACTACCGTCTTCTGTCTGGAGAACAGGCTGGCAGAGATTCAGATCCGCACCTATGATATGCAGCGCACCGCCGACTACGGAATTGCAAGTTATTGGTATCTAAAGGATCGCATGGGCCAGGCGGAGAAGCTCTCAGATGCGCAAAATGAGGGTATGCCCAGTAGCTGGCGTCTCTCTTATCATGAAATGGTGACCTGGATCGAGCAGTTGCGCGAGTGGCAGCGGGAACTGCCCCAGGGAGCCGATGAGTTTGTAGAGGCGGTCAAGGGCGATATCTTTCAAGAGCAGATTTTTGTCTTTACCCCTAAAGGGGAGGTAAAAGATCTGCCACGCGGCTCTACTCCATTGGATATGGCCTATCGCATTCATACCGATATCGGCGACCATTGTGCAGGGGCACGCATCATCACCAACATGGATGATAGTGGACGCCTGGTCACACGCCTGGTGCCTCTGGATTACGAACTAAAGGGTGGCGAGATCGTCGATATTGTGGTGAATCGGACGGTCCATCCTACGCGCGACTGGTTAAGTTTTACGCGCACGGCGGCGGCCCGCAATAAGATTCGGCGCTACCTGAAAACGTATGAGCGCGAGATTAATCTTCAGCTTGGCCGTGAGCGTCTCGATCTGGTCTTAAAGACCTCTGGAGTGGTCAGTGGCATATCTCCTTCCGTTGAAGAAGAGATTTTGAAGTTACGCCTTTCAGATGTCGAGACTCCTCTCAAGAACTATGCCACGCTTGAGGATATCTATGTTGCGATTGGCAGAGAAGATCTTCCCGTTGAGCGCGTGCTGGAGTGCTTATTGCCGTATGTGCTTCCAGCCGTGAGCGCTCAAACGGCCTTGCCTGCTGGGCCTGCTGACGTTATGGATCTGGACGAACAGCCTGAGGAGGAAGCCGCAGCCAGTCCTCTCCATGTCAAGCTGGCTCAATGTTGTTGTCCTATCCCTGGTGATACAATTACTGGCTTGATTCATCCTGGCAAAGGGATGCTGGTTCATCGGAACGATTGCCGCAACCTGCGGCGTTACCGCGATGTACCGAACGCGCTGGTAGAGATGCATTGGCGACAGATTGATCCTGAGTCATATCTGATTCCAATCAACATTGTTGCCCATGATCGCTCTGGCCTGTTGCGGGACATAGCCGCGATAGTCGCGGACGCGGGCATTAACATGACCTCGGTTACCTCTACAACAAATACATCGCTGCAAAAGGCAGTCATCACTGCAACGCTAGAGATTGATAGCCACGATAGCGTGCTGGATCAGCTTGAGCGTCTTCTCCGTCGCCTGAAACAGGTGAAGCATGTGGTAAGTGTAGAACGGGCCCTCACAAAGTAATTGGGGAACTGGTACAAAGAAGTACCTCCACCAGGGAGAATTCAAGCCATCGCAAAAATTTGCGCATAAAAACAGTGTTGTTATGGCTATTTTATGCGATATTAGAGTTAGAGATAAATACAATCTGTTTTTTTATAGGTTCATGTGGGACGTCTTTGTAGCTCATCAAGCAAACAGGAAAGCACTCTGTTAGTCCTGCTTACTCGCACATCGCAAAGAAACGTTATACTCTGTAGAGAGACGGGATGAGCGAGCATTGCCAGTGTTGTTTCAATAAAGAGAATTTAAAACGTATATTAGGGCGTGTCTGAAAGAGTGGAGCGTTTATACAACATTTACGCAACGTTTATGCAGAGAGCGGTCTTAAAGACACGTTCTAGTCAAGGAACGCACATACTGGATAGTTCCTTTCCGGATAGACCAGATATCCATAAACGATATATGCTATGATTGATGATAGGCTTGTTGAACAACAGACTGTACCACAGGAATATGGAGGCGCGATGGAGAGTCTTCTTACTCTGATTCGTGAATACATGGATGAGAGTGAGATAAACCAGGTCATTCGCGCGTATCGCCTGGCTCAAGAGACGTGTCATGGCGTGCCTGGCCAGCGTCTTCTTCCCCCTCTGGATCATGCATTAGCGGTCACTATTATTCTCGCCGAGACGATGCATGTTGATGCCATAGGTATTGCCGCTGGACTCGTTTTTGAGGCGGTAGATGCCGAATTGCTAGCGTTAGAGGTCGTAGAGCAGGTGCTTGGCGCTGCTACGGCTCGTGTTGTCGGTAGTATGTGGCGTCTGAATATTCTAGAGCGCAAAAAACAGAGTATTACGGATGGAGCCTTACTTGCTATTCAGGGTTCGCAGACGACGGCGATAAAAAAGTCCAGTGACGAGCGAGATGAGGTGAGTGGCTCCGCTGCCGAGAGTAAAAAGCCACGGATTCGGGAGGCGATGCGCCGCCAGCAGGCTGAGACGGTGCGGAAGATGTTTGTGGCGATGGCGGAAGATCCGCGTGTGGTGCTGCTCAAGCTGGCCTATCGTTTACATGCTGTGCGTATGATGTGTGCTCCCCAGTATCAGGGTGATCAGCAAGAGATGGTGACAATGGCCCTGGAGACGCGTGAGATCTATGCGCCGTTGGCTGGTCGCCTGGGGATGTCGCGTGTGGAATCCGAGCTGGATGATCTGGCATTTCAGATTCTGGAGCCGGAGAGCTTTGCCTGGGTGCGTGAGATTGTCGAGTTGGAGCGGAAGCAATGGCGCTCTTATGTCGAGCGCGTCTGTGGTATTCTGCGCCAGGAGATGTCCCAGGTAGATGTGCAAGCGGAGATCTCTGGCCGGGTCAAGCATCTCTATAGTTTTTATAAGAAGATTCTGCGTACCACCGGCGAATTTGCGACAATTGAAGAGCTAAAAGCCGCCGCAGATATCAGTCAGATTCACGATTTAATTGCCTTTCGCATCCTGGTTGATACGACCTCCGATTGTTATATTGCGCTCGGTCATGTGCATAGTCTCTGGCGACCAAAGGATGGCCGCATCAAAGATTTCATCGCCAATCCCAAGCCAAACGGCTATCAGGCGCTCCATACAACGATCTTCTGCATGGACAATCAACTGGTAGAGGTACAGATTCGCACCCATGCAATGCACGAACTGGCCGAATATGGGGTAGCGATGCACTGGCACTATAAAGACGTTGGGGATACCGCCTCTGCCTCTGCCAAAGAGCTGCTTACCTGGTTGCGCCAGATGACCGAATGGCAGCGTGAGCTGCGCTCGACCAATAGCGAGACAGAATTTATTGAGGTCGTAAGAGATGATCTCTTTCAAGAGCAGATCTTTGTTTTCACGCCGAAAGGCGAGGTAAAGGATCTCCCCGTAGGCTCCACGCCGGTTGATTTTGCCTACCGCGTCCATACGAAGATTGGGGATGCCTGTGCCGGCGCACGTATTATTTCCCAGGTAGGAAGTGGCGATGGAGATCGCCTGGTCACGCGTATGGTTCCTCTGGACTACGAGCTGAAAAATGGCGAAGTAGTTGATATCGTCACGAGTCGTACCGCCCATCCCACCCGCGACTGGCTCAGCTTTACGCGCACGGCGGCAGCAAAGAGCAAGATTCGCCGCTATCTGAAGATGCACGAGCGCTATATTAACGTGCAGATTGGCCGTGAGCGGCTGGAGCGTGAGCTGAAGAATGCCGGTTCACGCAATAGCACCGAGAACATTAGCGAGGATGCCGCTAACTGGTTGTGCCATGAATATCATCTGGATGACCTCGCCGATATTCTGGCGGCCATCGGGTCCGACGACCTGCGTCCGCGTGCTGTAGTTGTCAAGTTGTTTGAATACTGGCAGCAGCGCGAAGGTCCGAAAGAGCATAAAGAGAGCAAAGAAGAGACCGAAATAGTCCATCCTTCACCAGCTCTCAAGCAGGCAATATCGGCAGATTTGGAAGTAGCAGGAGTAAGTGGACTCTTGACCCATCTGGCGAATTGTTGTTGTCCCCTGCCGGGCGATGAGATCGTCGGTTTTATCAGTCGCGGCAAAGGTGTGATCGTCCATCGCTCGGACTGTCGGAACATTGCTCGTTTTCGTGAGCGGGACCGCGAACGTTTAATTCATGTGAACTGGGTAGGCATGAGTCAGCCGCGCTACCTTGCTCCTATAGTCATTACCGCACAGGATCGTCCCGGCCTGATTCGCGATCTTGCCACTGTCATCTCAGACTGTAATATTAATCTGGTCTCAGTGAATTCACATTCTCACAATGGTCGTGAGCAGGTAATGGTGACAACAACCGTGGAGGTATATGATCTTGAGCAGATCCAGCGACTTTTTACCCGCCTGGAACGTGTAAAAGATGTGCTCCATGTAGAGCGAGATCTTGGTAAATCGAATAAGACACCGGCGTAACTAGTGGCAAGCTTACTATATCGAAAAATATGACTTGACTTCTCCAGGCTCATCGTTGTATAGAGACACATATACTTTATTACTGCTTTGCGCTGCATGTTTGCGAGAACGATATAGGGGAGCATCGCTTGGATACACAACGTTTGAAGCCAGTACCTGAGCGGTCACTGGCGGGGAAATCTCGTCTGAGTATCTATCTTAAAGCTCTATTAATACGTTGCCATTTTCGTATCTATGGGTTTGCCGCGTTTGTTGTTATCTTGCTGGCCTCGCTACTGCGACTTCTGATCGTGCAAAAAGGTTGGCCTGCGCTTGATAGTGACGAAGCGACGATGGGCCTGATGGCCCTGCATATTCTAAAAAATGGTGCACATCCCCTGGTCTTTTATGGGCAAGACTATATGGGTACGATTGAAGCCTATCTTGCCGCGCTTTCGTTTACTGTCTTTGGTCCCGGCGTTTTTGCCCTACGTCTGGGTATGGTTCTGCTCTTTGCCCTGTTCCTGCTTTCTACTTATCTACTGATCAGTCTCTTATATTCGCAGAAAGCTGCGCTGCTAGCGCTCTGTATCTTGAGTCTGGGCTCTCCGGAGTTGCTTTTGCACGAGTTGACGGCAAATGCTGGCTACGGGGAGATTGTTTTTTTTGGCTCACTTCTGCTTGTGCTGGCCTCCTGGCTCGCTCTCACGTCTCGTCAGGGACCACACCTCCTGCATATACGCCTGCGACGTTCCCTGGTCTATCTTGCCTGGAGTCTGGTTGCCGGTCTGGCCATCTGGAGCAATCCCCTGATTCTGCCCTTTGTGCTCACAACGGCTTTGCTGCTGTTCATTTTTTGCCGCAGTGAGCTACGTATGTCGGTGATTGCCCTGCTCGTCTTTGGCTTTCTGCTCGGTCTTGCTCCCCAGATCATCTATAAAGCTACAGAGGTTCAGCCACCGCCGGCCTCGATCTTTGGCAGTGCTGTTTCTGCCCAACCAAAAGGAGATGTGGCCGGGCCAGGAAGTACCGCTATGATGAGTGCAGGTGAGGCTGAGCCGGTGCGCCAGGCAAGTCTGCTTGGACAGCTTGCTGGCTCAATTATGGTGAGTATACCTGTGATAACAGGTGGAAGTGTTCTCTGTGCCGTTCCAGAGCAGAATGCAAACCTGCCATTGGAACAGATGGATGAACCGACCTTGCGCTGTACTCTGATACATGGCGTCTGGGGACTGGGCTATCTGACGCTGTTGCTAACGGCGCTAGTAGCGGCCTATCAGCTCTACTGGAAACGCTGGGAAGAATCCACAAAACCTTTTGCGCTTCAGGTCTCTGCTAGATTGTGGTATCGTGCTCCCGCCCCCGCTCAGCCTCTTTCAGCGCGCCAGGCAACGATTCGCCAGGTTGCCAGACTGGCTGTATTGTTCAGTGCCGCTCTTACCTGGTTTTTCTACACCCTTTTCCCTCCGGCTGAGCTCTCGCCCTGGACCTCTTCCCGCTACCTGATTGGCCTGCTCATTGTCTATCCAGCGCTTCTGGCTTTTCTTTGGGAGAAGACCAGTCTGGTTTCACCTCTTAAATGGCAGGCTCTACTGAGGGCTGGCGCAAGCTACTTGTTGCTGCTAGTAATAGCGGTAACGTTTCTCATCGGAACCTTGAATATCTTTCAGCAATTTCGCTCTACAGAAGCGCAGAATGTGCAGCAATTTGCGCTGCTGATTGATCTGCGTGAGATGAATGCTCGCTATCTGTATACCGACTATTCGACCTGTGATCGTCTCGCGTTTCAGAGTCTCGAAGAGATCAAGTGCGGTGTTTTGCAAAGCCATCTTGAGCCTGGCTTAAATCGCTATCAACCCTATGCCGACGCCGTGTCTCATGCCTCGCAACCATTCTATGTATTTCCTTTGCACTCTAGCCAGGATGAGACGTTCTTGCAATACAACGAACAACATACTCTGCATTATCTACGTCTGTTGAGAGATGGATATGCAATTTATCTCCCTGCCGGCTATCTGCCTCAGACATGAGGCAACGTGTAGTCAGCGGCATTGAGAAGCGTTTCTGTGGAGACAACCTGGGCAAATTCGTCGTGCAGGCTAGCCAGACTGATTGCTTGAATCTCTTCTGCACGATACAGGATACCGTCAGGTCCCACGCGATCAAAGGTCGCAGTTGCATCGGCGACCAGATAGACGGTAAATCCCAGGTTGCCAGCCATACGCGTCGTCGTTTCCACGCAGTGGTTTGTGGTCAAGCCGACGATAACCAGCGTTGTTGCCTGCTGCTCGTGAAGAAGTGCTTCCAGGGGTGTATCAATAAAGGCGCTATTTACGTGTTTTGTAATAATGGTTTCTCCGGGGAGTGGGCGGACGACCTCTTTGAAGTCAGAGCCTGTTTTGTTATTGGGAGAGAGTGGGGAATTGGGAAGGCGCGAGAGATGCTGGACATGGATAATAGGCCAGTGCAGGTCTCGCCAGATCGCAAGTAAACGGGCAATATTGGTTTCGGCCTGGGGATTGTTGCGTCTCCCCCAGAATGGATCATCGAATCCCTGCTGGACATCAATGATGAGCAATGTGGCGTTGGCAATGGATAGTGGCATCTTGTTTCTCCTTGAAAAAGTTCTCAAGAAGAGTATATCTTACTTTTAGCTAGCCAGGTTGAAGTGATTGAAAAAATATCGCATATTACCTGGAATCTGCCCTTAAATTATTCGTGCAATATATTGCATATTCGCGCATTGACTTTGCGCGAATATGCAAGTATACTTAGCTATGGAAGAAGTTGTATCAGACTCAGGAGGGAGCAAAAAAGACATGAAAGTACTGGTTACTGGGGGTGCGGGCTATATCGGATCGCATACAGTCCACGAGCTGGTTGAGCGCGGCTATGATGTTGTGGTGGTTGATACATTGGAGTTGAGCAGTAAGGAAGCCGTGCAGGGCGTGCCGTTGCGTGTAGGCAGTGTGACGGACGAGGCATTTCTGGAGAGCGTCTTTGAGCAGGAGAAGCCGGATGCGGTAATTCATTTTGCCGCCTACAAGGCTCCGGGCGAATCAATGGCCGAGCCGTCAAAATACTTTCGCAATAATGTGAGCGGTTTAGTCACTTTGTTGGATACGATGGTACGCCATAATGTGCATGCGCTCGTTTTCTCCTCAAGCTGCTCAATCTTTGGAAACCCAAAGCAGCTTCCAGTCTCAGAGGATGCCCCGAAGGGTCCAGAGAGCGTCTACGGTGAGACCAAGTTGATGGGCGAGACGATCTTGAAATGGTACGACGTCACCAAGAATATTCGCTCCAGCTCACTGCGCTATTTTAATGCCGCTGGTGCCTCCCTGGATGCTAGCATCGGTGAGGATTGGAATAATACGCACAACCTGATTCCTCTGGTGATGAAGGCGGCGGCTGGCTATGCAGAGGCGATCACGGTTTTCGGAACCGACTATTCTACTCCTGACGGGACCGCTATTCGCGATTATATCCATGTCATAGACCTGGCGGTTGCGCACGTCAAAGCTCTGGAGCAACTGGTGAAAGAAGACCGTAGTACATTCTACAATCTGGGTACGGGAACGGGTCATTCGGTCCAGGAAGTCGTAACAGAGGCCAAACGTATCACCGGTGTTGATTTCAAAGTCATCTACGGTCCGCGCCGCCCCGGAGACCCTGCCGCCGTCTGGGCTGATGCAGCCAGGGCCGAGCAGGAGCTGGGCTGGAAGGCACAGTACGGTCTGGAGACCATTCTAGAGACCGCCTGGCGCTGGCATAGCAAAGTCCTCGTTGCCAAATAAGGAATACATTAACATCTTATAGAAAGCTTGCTGGGAGTTACGGAGCGTCACGGGCTAAGCCCTGCTCGTCGTGTGACAGTAATCTTGTAGCTCGCTCAGCCTTCGTCTGCCCTCTGTAGCTTGTCTCGTAGGTCGAGAGGCAACGCTCATCGAGAGGTCGAGTAATAGCCGACGCGTACCTATCTTCGCGGGAGCATATCGACCTCAAATTGCAAATAGCTGAGGGGGCGCGTCGCTTGTAGTCGTCTCCAGCAGAATATATCCGGGAGAGAGTAAAGGGCATTGTGCAGGCGTGGTAGTAGCTCGGTTTTGTATGTGCCTTCAGGAAATGTCAGCAGGTACTGATCTCGTGAGAAACGACTTTAACCGCATGGCGTGCTAAAATCCTGCATAATAGGAGCGATTGCAGAGAAAAATGGCGGAGTTTCTAGTGTTGTAACAGGATAGCTCTCAATAGCTCTTTCATCGCATAGTTTCCCCTCTTTCTACATCATCTTCAGCTGGCTCGTGCTCGTATATTTACCTCGACATTTTCCAATGTATAGCGATGCCAACTTTGCCTGTAGGGCAATTGCAACGCGCGCCAGAGAGATCATTAATCAATGTGCAGCAGGGATTGCTGTATGTTGGGAGTTAAGTAAAGGCGATGATGAACATGATTTGTCTCCGGCCTTCAATGGTGTATCTACGTATCTTCCTGTGCTCAAAGCGGTAGTACGCGATTCCGCACCATATCGTAAGGATGCCGCAAGCCTGGCTGGACAATGTGCCTTATTGCAGTGTCTACTTGTTGGCATCTTCAGGGGTGGAAAGAGGAAGCCGGGATTTTACGTGGCCCGGCAGCACGGATATGAAAAAGAACAATGCATTTCTCTAGAAGTTCCTTGTGTGGAAACAGTCAACGCAATTTTGACCATGCCTCGTTCGTAAAGTAGTAATCGCCGTTGAGATCAGCCAGCAAACCGGGTTGCACGGGCTGCCATCCCAACCGTTGTCGGGTCAGCGTGCTCGATGCCGGAATATCCAGTGAGAAGACGTGCCCAATCCAGCCGAAGTGTGAGCCTGCTTCCTCGATAGGCAGAGAGACGACTGGAACGCCCAGGCGTCGGGAAATTTCGCCTGCGATCTCGCGCACCGGCACCCCTTCGTCTGCGACTGCGTGCAGCACTGATCTCGCTGGGGCCTTCTCCAGCGCCAGCCGGTACAGATGTGCCGCATCGAGCCGGTGCACAGCAGGCCAACGATTCGATCCGTCGCCTGGGTACGCAGACACGCCTTTCGTGCGAGCAACGCTGATGAGGGTTGGGACAAAACCGTGGTCGCCCTCGCCATGGGTCGTTGGCGGCAGTCGTACGATTGACACGCGCACACCACGCGAGGAAAGCTCCAGCGCCGCTTCTTCTGAGGCAACGCGAGACGCCCCAAATGAGTTGGGAGACGCTGCGTCCTCCTCCGTCCCAAGACGACCCGGTAGGAGAAGACCAATAGCGGAGGTCACGACAAACGGGCGACTAGAGCCAGCAAGTTCCGCGCCAAGCGTCTTGATGGCGCGCAGATCCGCTTCACCGGACCTCGCAAGATCGGAAGATACCGTGAAGTAGGCGGTATGAATCACGCCGTCGGATGCCGCAGCTGCGCTGCGCAGGCTGTTAAGGTCATCGAGGGAACCGCGATGTACCTGTGCTCCGACAGAAGTGAGCGATGTGGCAGCGGCATCTGAGCGAGCCAGGCCGAGGACCTGATGCCCGGCAGCTAAAAGCTCGCGAACGATAGCCGAGCCGATATATCCGGTCGCGCCGGTAACAAAAACTTTCATAGGAAATTCCTCCATCATAACGTAGGGTAGGGTTTCGGTCGTGTGACCACACATCAAGTCAGGTAGTACAGCATGATTGCTTGTGTCGTCCCTCATGCGTGCGCCGGTCTGGCAAGCAATGCAGCCAGCATCACGCCCTTCGACAAGCGTTCCTTGACCGAATAGGTATCGATACCATGCCCTTGTCGCGCGAGCGTTGTTTTCGACACATCGAAAGTGTATACTGAAAGGGAACCTAGAACAAGACGAGCATTTATCATAGGAGTGAGACTCCTACATTCCCGCAATCTACGAGTAAAGAAGAGAGGAAATGATGGCACATGAGCAGGAGGAGCAGCGCTTGCAAGAACTGGGAGATTTCCTGCGCACCAGGAGGAACCGGATTGCACCTGAAGATGTAGGGCTGCCGCGAGGAAGCAGGCGGCGGGCCCCAGGACTCAGACGCGCAGAAGTTGCCCAACTCTCAGGCGTCAGTGTGGACTGGTACACCTGGTTGGAGCAGGGACGCCCGATTACCGTTTCGACGCAGGTCTTAGAAAGCCTCGTACAGGCTTTACGCTTGAATGCCGATGAGCGAGCACATCTCTTCTTCTTAGCTCACCAACAACCTCCTCCAGCGAGGTCCCTGGAGCCTGAAACTGTGAGTCCGGCCTTACAGCTCTTCCTCGATCATCAGGGTCTCAGTCCTGCCTTTGTGACAGGACGACGATGGGATGTGGTGGCCTGGAACGAAGCAGCCCGCGTCGTCTTTGGCGATTATGAGCAGATGACCGCTCACGAACGCAATGTCGTCTGGCGAATGTTTACCTCACCAATGTATCGGCAATTTCTTGTCGATTGGGAAGGGCATGCGCGACGGCTCTTAGCACAATTCCGGGCCACGTGTGGTCGCTATCCTGGTGATCCCTGGTTAACCGAGTTGATCCATGATCTGATGAGTGCCAGCCCTGAATTTCGGGCCTGGTGGCCAGATCATGAGGTGCTCAGTGCATCAGAAGGTCACAAAGCGTTCAATCATCCGCAAGTAGGCTATCTCGTGTTTGAGCTTGTGACGTTTCAGGTGTTTGACGCCCCAGATCTCACCATGACTGTCTACATCTCGTTGGACGAAGCAGATACACCAGCCAAAATCTCCCGACTGCGATCTTCGAGATCAAGCGTCTCAAGTGGGTTCTGAGCAACCTTCCACAGTCACGATTCTCATGAGCGAGATGGCGCTGGAAATTGTAGTCCCTCATCCATTTATCGTGAGCTGCCAGCAAATCTTCCAAGGTTTGTGCTTTTTCAAACGACCAATCAGCTATACGTCTTTGTACAACCAGATGCCGCTTCTATATAATTTTAATAGGGTCGTCCCTTCTTAATTTCCTTTTTCTCAATTCCAAGCTGCTCACACATCCAGCGCGTATCGTGAGAGGTAAAGATGGTACCATTGCCCGAAACGAGCACCTCTGGCACACCGAAATGGCGTCTGGCATCATAGAGAACCGCAAAGAAAGCCTCATTATCTTGCTTGCGAGAAATGGCAGAGGCGAGAATGACCGAGCCAGAGAGATATCCCCCTAGAAATCATATCCCTGCTGAGGATATACTAAGACGATTGGAGATGTTGATTCAGACAAAAAACAGAAAGTGTAAATAGAAGAAAAAGAACAAATTGAGATTGGGCACGCTCTCAGTAAAATAAGCATGTTTCAATGTTATGAAATATGTTAGCAGAGAAAGGACTTCGCATGAAGAGTTCTGTGGTGGATCTCCAACTCGACTGGTCGAATGAGCGTCTCTTGCCTGCGTTTGAGCGACCTGAGCACCTGATCGTCTATAATGTGCGCACAGCCCCATATGAGCTGCAACTGAGTATTGCAACTCTGGCTGGCATCTTCAATCGTCCTCGCCCTCGGATCTATCTGCTCAGCCGCAGGAATGATGCTTTCCTGCTCTCCGAAGCACTTGCTGCTATCCCTCATACACTCTCTGCCCTGCACGATGAAGAGATTCTGCATGAGCTTCTCACGCAAGAGAACTCACATGTGAAAGGGCTGATTATCTATGATCCGGCCCTACCTGATTCTGTCAATATCGCCACGATGATGGCGGGACTGACTGACTGTGTGATTGTCTCTCCCGCGCAGGCCGAGTCTCTCCAGCAGGCTCCTTACTCTTTGACCGTTCATGAAGACCTGCGTAGATATCATTGGCGCACGCGTTTGCAGGCGTATCGCTGGGCGTATAAAAACCTGTTGCCCTTCTGTACGAATCGTCTGGTAGCTGGGATGGACCCCAAAAATGCACTTGGAATTCGTCCTTTCCTGGTGGCGACGAAAACATTTATCTACTGGCTCAATCCGCTTGGCTTCTTGCCTCAGCCTGCGCAGAGGTGGCAGTCTGAGTATGGTTTGATGCGCCGCATTCTGCGCCGCTATCGCTCTTCAGCCGTCCATCTTGGCTGGTTTGTGCAGGAAGGTTCGGGAGTGACGATGACCTCGAAGGCCGCCATTCCGGTTGTCTGCACCGACTATTTCTCCAATCTCGAAATCTGGAGCGCCGTCTCGCCACCTCAACCTGCTCAGCCTACTTCTCCTCCCCCTGCTCATGCTGTAGCAGTGCTAGAGAAAAAGGTCTATCTCTCTTTTACTTTCAGCGAGGGAGACAACCTGCAATATGTGCAGGAGCGCATGGTAGATATCTGGCGGCAGCCGGAGCGTGGTTCGTTGCCGCTTGGCTGGCCTATTTCGGTAGTGATGCCGCAGGCAGCTCCGGAGCTGCTAGATTACTATCAACGCACCGCCTCGCCCAACGACGAATTTATCGCTGGCCCCAGTGGCATAGCTTACTGCTATCCCGCAAAATGGCCCGCCAGTCAGCTTGAGGGCTATCTGGAACATAGCGGAAGGCTAATGCAACAGATGAACCTGAAAGTATTGCAGGTGCTGGACTCGAACTATTGGCGGCATCCTCTTCTGATCTATCGTGCGATGACAACGGGTGCAGGATTAGCTCTGATTGAGCCGGGTCTTCAGCGTAAGTTCGCTCGTGTTCTGTCACAATTTGGCGTACATGGCATCTTAAGCGGCGGCGGCCTGACCAGGGTGAGCTGGATCTATCGGGCGGGCATCCCTATCTTCCAGAATTTGGGGACCGCTAAAAGCGTCGCTGAGGCCGTGCATATGATTAAGCAAGCAACGCCCGCAAAGCGGCCCTATTTTATCAATCTCTATGTGCTAGCCTGGCAGCTTGGTCCCACAGAACTAACGCAGGTGATAGCACAATTAGGCAGCGAGTACGAAGTAGTAACGCCAGGAAATTTACTGGCAATGTTACCGCCCGAATAGGCATGAGCTTTTATTCTTATCTGCGAAGTCCCTTTTGCCTGCTTCAGCGATGACCCTGCATACCCAGGGAATCGTGTACCGTCCTCTGGCCGATGTGACGATTGATATCACCGTCGAGACCGTTGTGGTCTGGCGTCGGGAAGAGTCCTCGCCCCTGGTTCAGGAATTTCTTGGGGTTGTACGGGAAGTGCTGGGTCAACGGAAAGAGACAACGGCAGATTCTGAGGAGAAGGAGACCGCCGGGAAAGGTGCAAATCAGACCTATCCGCGTAAAAATTGATCAACAAGACTATCAAACTCAAATGGATTCTCCATTGTGAGCGTGTGCCCGACATCAGCAATTGTTACCAATTCTGATCCGACTACATGCTCATGGAGTAGCTTTCCAATCGTGTGAATATCAGAAGTATCCTTTTCACTAAGCACTATTAAAGTAGGAGCCTGAATTTCGGTGAGACGCGTAATCGCAGAAGGCTCCAACTCACCTATCTCCAGGTCAAGCAAATGCTGTGAAACTGCTCGCGTTGCCATAAGATGAATACTTTCCCGAATTGAAAGTGGGATTTGTTCAAGCGTACGATATGGTCCAGCGGTCCACATTGTCATAGATGCCTCGACCACGCCTGCTACATTTCCTTGTGACTCAGCTTCCTGAAGTTCTTGAATACGCTGATGTGTCCATTCATCGACAAACTCATAGCCACTCATTCCAGGCGAAACCAGCACCAGCTTATGGATTAGCTCAGGGCAGGCTATTGCTAAATCAATAGCCACGCGAGCGCCGCCGGAGAGACCGACGAGAGTGGCAGGTTCACCGACGAGAGTATGAAGCAGATCATGTAAATCTCGATAAAGAATAGGCATATATGGCTCTGTAGAAGCCGTATCCTCACTCTTGCCAGAGCGCCTCATATCGTAGCGGATAACCTGATAGTGTTGGGCAAAGACTTGAAACTGTTCATCCCACATGCGGCTATCGAGCAAGCCGCCATGAAGAAAGACGACAGGTTTGCCTTCTCCTGCATTTTCATAGTAGAGTCGAGCCCCAGGTACTTCAATATAACCATGATGGACTGGCTGGTTGCCTTCAGACATATTTCTCTCCTCTAGAATTATTACAAATTGAGTAAGTTACTTGTTCCTGGGGAAATGTATCAAATCTGGTGAGGGCTCACAACACATTTCTTTGCTCATTACCAACGATTTTTTGCTCTGGAAGTTGAGTTATAATCGTAGTATTTCCAGGATAATGACGTATCTGTGTTGGGCTTTTTCCAAATCTAGCATGACAAAGATCAGAGAGATGACGAGCAGAGCTCAAGCCACATGCGTTGTGCAATCTCATCAAGAGGAAGGCGAGTGCTGAGTAGAAGATGAGAGGCTTGATTGAGGCGAAGTTCACGTAAGTAATGACCAGGCGCAATACCAACTTCCTGTTTGAAGCGCCGGGTGAAGTGAAAGAGGCTTAGACCAACCTGTTCAGCAGCCTGTTTTGGAGTAATTTCTTCGCGACAACATTCTGAACGAAATAGTATGATGGCTTGAGCGATAGATTCGCTGATAGAAGAGGTACCGAGAGAAACCTCTGAGGTAGAAATCGGGTTATAAGTTTTCTGCTGCGAAAAAAACATGCGCAATATATCAACTAGTGTTATATGTGAGAGCAGTGAGAAGAGGTGACTACTTGTTCTATCAGTATACTTGATTTCATGGATGAGACGGAGAAGTGTTATGTATAGTGGTTTTGCTGCTGGTATAATAGCCGCATGTGGGGAGTTGATTCTCGGCCATATATCCTGCCATACTTCTTGAACAAAAGAAGGTGAGAAAAAGCACCAGAGTACTTCAATATTTCCAGCAGCTCGATGGGCATGCAAAAGAGAAGGACTAGTCCAAAGAAGGGAGCCAGGGGGTACTGGAAAACAGGCGTCATTAATTATCAGATCTATCTTACCCTGACAAATGAACCACAGCATATAGACATCATCAATGTGAGGAGGCGTCATACCATCCATTGGAACTGGAGGAACATAGCCAAGCAGGCAATCCTGGTTATGCCAGCGTGTGATAGGCAAGTACCTCCAGGCCTCAAAGCAATCAAATTGTCTCTCTGACAAAATACTGCACCCCTTCACTTTCTTTAATCAGTCTAAGCACGCAGAATCCCCGCAGGACGAAGGCCTTTCTCAAAGCCGCCCTCCTGCGGGGATTCTGGAATCTCGTGACGTTTATCTAATCCTAGCCGCGCAAGCGATCAAGCACGGGTGGCTGGCGTAGCTTGGCCAGTGCTCCGGCTTCAATCTGGCGCACGCGCTCACGGGTAATACCAAGTTCGCGTCCGACCTGCTCTAACGGATGAGCCTGTCCATTTCCCAGACCAAAACGCAACTGCAAGACCAGTTGTTCACGGGGTGTGAGCACTAATTCGAGGACGCGCTGGACCTCATCTTTCAGCGTCTGCGTCGTAGCCAGGTCTTCGGGAGAGGCAGATTCGGTGTCAGCCAGGACATCGCCGAGTTCTTGCTCTTCATCTTCACCAACCGGCAGTTCCAGTGAGACAGGAGCGCCGGGGGCCGCTTGCAATTCTACCATGCGCAGGGGATCAAGCCCCGTTGCGTCGGCCAGCTCTAGCTCTGTAGGCTCGCGTCCCAGTTCTTGTAAGAGGCGTTGGCGTTCACGACGAATACGGTTTAAAGCGGTATTTACATAGACGGGAAGGCGAATAGTACGCCCTTTGTCCGCCACGGCCCGGCTAATTGCCTGGCGAATCCACCAGGTCGCATGGGTCGAAAAGCGGTGTCCGCGCCGCCAGTCGTAACGCTGGACAGCTCGAATAAGGCCAATATTTCCTTCTTGAATCAGATCGAGGAGCGTCAACCCACGTCCCACATAGCGCTTCGCAATACTCACTACGAGCCGCAAGTTTGCCAGAATAAACTGCTTCATCGCATCGCGATCACCGCTCTCAATGCGCTTCGCCAGTTCAATCTCTCGCTCATGAGTAATCATCGGCACGCGTCCGATCTCACGCAAGTACGTCATGACGGCATCAGACTCGCCAGCGTCAGCCGCGTTGACCGCATTTTCATCCTGATCTTCTGAGCGACGACGGCGCATAGTAGCTGTACGCCTGGCCGCAGGTTCCGTCTCGGTTGTGCTGGTTGGCAGGGGGAGAACAGAGCCAGTTTCCATCTCATGGGTTTCGGCAGGAATATCTTCGTGAAGATCAGAAATTTCCTCTAGTTCCAGTGGGCCTGTTTCTAGTTCCAATGGGCCGGTCTCCATCGTGTTAAAGTCTTCGTCAAGCTCCGGCTCATCTTTTGCGGTCTCCTCCCCATCTTCTTCCTCTGGTGTATAATCAAGGTCTTTTGTCAGAAGCTGTTCGACAATATCAAACGGTTTCTGGTCAAGGCCTGTATCATCTTTTGTCTTTGGCAAGGTAAGCGTTGTTCCCGTCATGGCACGCTTCGTGTCAATCATTGTGCGCCCTCCATGAAAAGTAATATCCTAAGCAGCAAGATATGTCATTTGTCAGTCTGGTCCTACACTCAGGGATGCGAGTCTTCTTCGGACCGTACTGTCCGAGTGCCGAGTGGGAGGAAATCAATGACGTGCTTTATGTTCCTACTAAGAGAAACATAGCCAGGTCGGAAATTATTCCTACTCCAATTATAACGCAAGACCCCCTTTCATTCTAGTCCCCCCGGCCCGTTTTTGGTGTAGTTTCCTGGCAAACTATCTAAGCTGGGTTGTAAATAAGCATTTGTTTCTTTACTATACGTTTGACTTCCGCCTAAAGTGGCAGAATTTTGCAGATCCTCCGCCTCATCCTGGCTTTTTTTCGCCTTCGCAATCTGCTTCACCTCTATCTGCGTACGCGGAACGCGTTGGAGCTGTTTGATAAAGCGCCAGGTGAGATAAGCGGTGCAGAGGAGTGCGACTATGGCCAGCGAGGAGGTAGAGAGGATATCTCCGACTGCTTCCCAACTTGCTCCGAACGTGTAGCCGAGAATCAGGGGAATAAGCGCGCCCAGGCACTCTCCGCCCAGGTCATACAGCAAGAAATGGGGATAGGGATAAAACTCTGCTCCTGCTATGATGTTGATGGTACCGCCCAGACCTGCGAAAAGAAAGCGGCTGAAAAAGACGGCTAATCCTCCTCGTTTGCTGAAATAGGCTCGCGATTTTTCTAGCCTTTGGGGGGAGAGAAAGCGTATCCTCTGCTGTTGGCTGAGCCAGTAAAATACTTTACTCCCCCATTTCTTACCGATCAGATAGCCGACACTATCCCCGCTCACTGAAGCGCTGATACCGATAAGGGCTAAAAGGAAAAGATTGAAATCGCCTAACGCAGCGAATGCTCCAGCACCCAGAAAGACGAGGCTGATGGGCAGTGGAATCCCTACGGCAGCAACAAAGACGCCGCCCCAGAGTGCTGGATAGCCGTATTGTTGTAACCAGGTGATAAGAAGTGGTACCAGGTTACTCATTCAGGAATTTTCCTTCCTGGTACCACTTCTTATCACCTGGTTACAACTGATTACAGGCTATCCCAGCACTCTGGGGCGGCGTCTTTGTTGCTGCCCGTAACAGGCACCTGCC
>CAVZQK010000019.1:0-61083 GCA_963777355.1 uncultured Chloroflexia bacterium | reverse complement strand
GTCCCTACCTGATTATTAGGGCTGTCTGTGAGGCAGGAGGGTTGTTTGGCAAGGAGCGAAAGGCCTCGATGAGAGGACCTCTCTCGCCCCGCAGAAACAGGTAGGGACCGACTTGTTCCTGTCCGCCTCGCCGCGCGATCCCCTCGCTCCGCAAAACAGGTAGGGACCGACTTGTTCCTGTCCGCCTCGCCGCACGATCCCCTCGCTCCGCAGAAACAGGTAGGGACCGACTTGTTCCTGTCCTGCCTCGCCGCGCGATCCCCTCGCCCCGCAGGCAGAGCGTGCCTGTCTCTCTCTATTTAAAACTCGTCTCCTGGAAAGTGCTAAAGCTGGCATGAATACCAGGAAGAAGCTGTATGCGCAGACCCGCGAAGCCCGTCGTCAGCGCACTATCCGTCGTCGTCAACATCCAGCTCGCTGGCTCAGCACTCCCACTCGCCCAGACCTTCAACGACAGCGCCGTCCCAACCGCTCGAAACCTCAAATTATACTGCGTCCCTGCCGTTGCATGAAACGCTGTCGAACTAAGAATAGTCGCAGTCCCATTGACTCTCTTCTGAATAACCGCCGTGTTCCCATCGATATACGCCTTATACCACGTATTCGTGTTCACCCAACGCAGCACTACTCCTATATTCGTGCTACTGAAACCACTGATCGAGCCACTTGTCAGAACCTCAGAATTGCCCACCGCAGGGCCTAGAAGCGCGTTATAAGGTGTACTGCTATTGCCCGTAACAACCCCTGTATCTTGCCCAATAGAGAACGCACTCGCCACATTCGCATCCCCGCCCCAGCTCAGGCCGTCGCTAGCTTTCCCCCAATACGTCTGGTTCGCTCGCTGAAAAGTATCTTGAGCCAGCACCGAGCCCGGCACACTCGTCGCTGTAGTTGTTGGTGTGCTCCCTGGCGGTGGAGTCGCAGGCGGGGGCGTCGGCGTACTACCATTTCCGGTCACGCGACCAAGCCCATGCCGCGTCGTCGTTGCCACCGGCACACCATTGGAGAAGTCAACTTCAATGTATTTTCTACTATCATACATGGCAGGCAGATTTGCGATGCTCTTTCTTGTAGCCGTATTAATCACATCGCCAGAATCGCCAGCAAAAACATAGCGTCCATCCAGGCTGTGCAGCATCCAGCCCTCTTTCTGACAGTCTACAGTACAGTTACTCTCTGTCCCGGCCATCGAGCGGAGCGCAATATCTGCTACCTGCTTAGGGGCCGTTGTGGGCAGACCGCTTACATCAAAGACATGGGCATAGCTATTGCCATCATCTATAAGATAGACCTCTTTTTCGTCGGGCGAAAGCGAGATACCATGCGCTGGCACCGCCGCATTCGAGCTAAAGCCCTTCACCGGGACCGTATAGAGGACCTTGCCAGTTGTAATATCGCTTACCTCGAATCCCAGAAAGCCTGTTGCAGTCGTAAAAGCCAGCGTCTCCTTGCCATTAATCGTAAATGGCCGCACACCGCTCTTCAAAGGACCTATTCGCTTCGTGACCTGCCCTGTAGCAGTACTCACCTGCACCAGATAGTTATAGCTCAGAGCACCCAGATAAGCATGAGCACCATTCAAACTAACAACCGTATTATGGGTTGCTGCTCCAACACCGATGCTCACCGTTTTTAGCGTGCTACCATCCGCCGTGCTCAGAACATGCCAGAGACCCGAATAAGCAGCCTGGCTTTCAGGCATATACAGCTCTTTTCCATCGGGTGTCAGGGCTGGACTATCAACCGAGAAGGGAAGTTGCTTATTCCAGACAATCGTATCATGCACCAGATTATACTTCAGCAGCCATCCCGGCTTTGCAGGCGTCGTGCTCCCATAATAAGAGACAAAAAGCGAGGCCGAACCAGGATCAACCGCCACCCCTCGTCCCCCTGAAATCGGCAGATTCACATGTTTCACCAGCGCAAAGCCATGATCCATATCATAGACATACAATCCCCCATCGGGAACCACATAAAGATAATGTTGTGTCGCCGCCCCCGCCGCCCTCACCGCTCCCCCTTTCCCAAGAAAAAAAAGCGGAACAGCCGCAAAAAGCAGCAAGAAGAGTATAATCCCTATTTTTGTAGATGCACGTGAAAAAGCCATACAAAATATTCTCCCTTTAAAGATTCATTTCATATCTACGGGATAGAATGCTTAACCAAAATCAACGCTCTTAACCTCCTCTTTCTCATAAATCCCACCTCAGGTACTATCCTCGCCGAACCCAGAATTGTAGGGTCGGCTGTTGATCTCTGACCGCCTTGCCGAGCGATTCTCTCCCACCGCAGATTCGCGTAGGGTCGGCTGTTGATCTCTGACCGCCTCGCCGAGCGATTCTCTCCCACCGCAGATTCGCGTAGGGGCCGTTGATCTCTGACCGCCTCGCCGAGCGATTCTCTCGCCCTCCTTCCGCTTTTCAAACCAGCAACAAGAAACAGCCGTAAGATCGTAAGCGCTCCCACAACAAAGCTAAAAAATTGGGATATTTCGTTCTGAGGATGTTGTATCTTACTTGTAGGCAAGGGAATACTAAACCATGAGAAAAATAGTCGTATCCGAATACATGACCCTGGACGGCGTGATAGAAGATCCAGGTGGTGCTGAAAAAACCAGATACGGCGGCTGGAGCTTTCAATTCTGGAGCGAGGAAGCCGGAAAATTTAAATTCGAGGAACTTTTTGCCAGTGACGCCCTGCTTCTCGGACGCGTCCCCTATCAAGGCTTTGCCGCTCAGGCGTCGTCGTCCTCTCCTACCAACCCACAGAAAAGCAAAGCGAAAAATAACGAATTGTTTGCCTCTTTCTCCTGGCTTGTGTGATTATCAGTTGCATGCCAGGAGAATAGACCCTTTTCTTGTCCTATTGAAAATCAGTGAGAGTCGCATCCTCCATTGTAATCGAAGATGCCCCGGTGATGGCTGTACTCACAAAGGTCTTCCACAGAAGGGTACCATCACTCGCCCGAAAAGCATACACACAACCATCATCTCCACCCACATACACGACTCCGTTTGCTCCAGTTGGTGATGACAGGGATATGTCTTTTATCTGAGAATGCCAGAGGGGAACACCATCTCTCGCTTGAAACGCATAAAGCTGACCATCATTTGCACCTGTGTAAATGGCGTCCTCTATAACTACTGGAGTCGTCATATATCCCTCGCTAGTGGCGTTTCCGACCTGCTGTTTCCAGATAGTAGCACCATCACTCGCTCGTCGGGCGTAAAGAAAGCCTTGTGATTGCTGTTCCATCCTGCCATATCCAGCGAGGACGTGATAGTACTTCACCGCTGAATTGTAGACCATTCCATTCGCAACAACTGCTAATGAGCGTGTCATCATCTCTGTCTCATCCTGCCAGATAGCAGAACCATCACTCGCTCGTAACGCAGCACAACCCAGATGCGTGCTGAGATAGATGACTCCATCGAGAATGGTAAGTGGGAAAAACGTTGTCCTGGCGATCTGTTTCTTCCAGAGAAGCGTTCCATTTTTCGCCTGAAACGCATACAGAAATGGTTGCTCTGGACTGTTGACTCCGGGGACAAGATACGCAATCCCGTTCCAGATAGTGGGAGGAGCAAAAATGATAGGGCCGAGAAATGCGGGAACTTCAGGATCAGTATCGAGCGTTGCACGCCAGAGGAATATACCATCCTGTGCTTGTAATGCGTAGATCGCTTTTTCAATGATGCTGTAGACAATCTCCTCTGCGATAACAGGTGCACCGGTAAGCCGTCCTTCTTCGACCTTATAACTCCAAAGAAGCGTGCCGTCATCGCCGCGCAATGCCTTAATCTGGTAGTCGGGATGACGGCATACATTCAGGTAGAGTGTTGTATCATTGCCTATAGTGGGAAAGGCCAATCCCTGTATAGGATAGCTCTGGCGTATTGCTCCACTGCTCGCCTCTAGTGCGTAAATATTTCCCTGGCTGGCATAAAGGGTTGATTGAGAGAGTATGACCTGTGGCGGAAGAACTGCGCTCTTGTTTGGCATTATATGCTCCTTTTCCCAGGCAACGAATGTATTCCTCTAAAAGAACACTTCATTTTGTTCTTTCTTATGAAAAAATGAGTGGTTCTTAACAAACCCAGACGAGAAGCCAGATTTTAATAATTTGGCTTATTGCAGCAAATTAGTCACGTTTCAATCTCGTTTGAGTACCTCTACTAGAGCAGAATCTCTCGTTTAGGGACTAGTATCTGAGTTCTACTAGCCCCTTAATTTTTGTTTTTTTAAATGCACTGAATTTCTTGCAAGAAGCAAAATTATTAAAGAAGTACTAACTCTTTCTCTTTCTCTCCTTCACGAAGAACCAGACTGGTGTTGGGAGATTGAGTGAGTTTGGTTATTACCAGACCAATCTTAATAAAGCGTTTGAGGAGTTCTAGCACAGAGATGTTCTCATCATCAGCCAATATTTGCACTTCATTAAACAGACTGTTTGGTAGTACAAGATTGTACCGTTTTACCTTTCCTTTTCCGCTTTCATCTTGTTGCCGGACCTGCGAGGTCCTGTTCCTTTCAGTATCTGTTTGTCCTTGCCAGCATATTTAACTCCCGTTGCCCTCAATTTAACTCCTTACTGTAGTGAGCCAATCTGCGGATAGCATCACATGCGTTTAGCCCTGAAAGATTTTTCAAAAGATAAGTCGTTTGTGGATTGCTCACTAGTTCTGAATGGTACAAGTTTTGCCCTGCTAAAGGCCTTACTATTCTATGTAATTATATACATAATTTGGGGACCTAACGATTATCGCCTGGAGATGCTAAGACTTCACTCTGAAGGCAAAAGAAAAGGAAGGGAAATATTTCCGCCGATCTCACCGTCATAAAGACGAATAAGACCTCTACCATGCTATGTGGGCAAGTTCTTGTTTACCTCATGTGAGACTTGCCTACCTGATCCTACACCTGCCCACCCTCATCAACCTGCCCACCCTCATCCAACCAATCCTCCATCCTCACCGCCTCCGCCAGCTCTTTCACCAGCCGCACCGTCTCCACACTCACCGTCACCACCTTCCCCACCAGGCGCACAATATACTCCTCATCCTCCGCACGATTAGGATCGCTCACAATCCCACTCCGCTTATCCTCGCTCACCTGATACTGATCAATCACCCACTCCAGCGCCGAACGATTGCCCAGCCGATACTCAAAACACTCCGGCGGTATCGGCCCCAAGCGCAAACTCTCATTCACAATCACCTCGCCCTTATCAGCCGTCAAGCGCATCTTCTCCACCCGCCACGAAAAAGGCACATCCTTATTCTCAACCCACCTCAAACCTTTATATTCTTTAGCCTGCTCATAATTCAGATGCAGCTCCATCAGTTGCTTGCCAATATCAACACAGGCCTGAAATGCTTCTGTTGTATGTAGCAAGGGGATATGAGGCAGGTCACGCTTGAGGTTTTCAGCATAACGCTCCCGATATTGAGGATGGTGGAGTATAGCGTAAACATAGTGAAAGATGTCCCACTTGGTAACTTGAGAACTATAGTTTTTTTGTAATTGTTGTAGTACCCAATCCGTAATGTTTTCGCGGCAATTACTTCCGTCTTCAGAATATACATAAAACGGAAAACACTGGACTTTCTCAAAAGCTAAATCCATACTAGTAATGGTATTTGTTGCAAGAGTGCCAAACCCTTTTCTGTCTCCGGGACCAGGTACACAAATTACAATGTTCTCTGCTTCTGAAGAAATTGTAGGGAATAGCTTAGGCTGCAAAAAGATGTCCTGGCTTAAAATGGAATCAAAGAAATAGAATTTTTTTGTGAATGGTCTATAGAGAGAGCATCTTAACTTTGTCATATTGAAAACTGCATAGCGTTTTCTTTTCAAATCACTTTTTAGATCCCTGCTCCATTTAATTTTGTATCATCATAGATTACAAAATTATCTATGTCATCAGGTTCATCAGATCGTTTCCACCGATCTATTTCACTGTTAAAGTTGTCAATAAAGCCTTTTACCTTTTTTTCTAAAGTATCTAATCTGAAATCGTATACCCAATTGTCCCGATTGGTTTGTACACCTAATGAATACAATTTGAATACAGTTTCAATATCTCCACCTTTTAATCCTGTATCACGTGCCAATTTTGCTTCTTTGCTGCCTAATGGCAGGAGGCTTGTAAACTCTGAAAATAAATCGTTAGTAATCCATGTATGCCTATCATCAGGTTTTAAATCCAACCAATCAATTTTGGAAATGATTTTCTTATCAGCTAAGGAATTCCAATTTCTCTGTTTTACGCCAATATTCCGGTACACGATAATAGCGTAGGACCTTAATAGGGTTTTGAGAGTTGCGTATGGCAATAGTAATACCTACTCCAACTTGAATACCAAATACATTATGAGTAGTTCCGGAAAGTTTTGGATTTTTACGAATGTTCCCATGTAAATCAAGATGATAAATCTGCGTAAAATCTTTGAGCAAATGCATACGCATGCCATCAAAGGCAATCTGATCCACGAAAGAATTGTTTGAGATCAAGCAAACTATGCCATCACGTCCTTGTAAGCGATCAGTTGCCCAGCGGAAGAACTTTACATAAACATCTGATAAAGCATTTCTATTTGTTGCTTTAGATCCTTTTACGTATAGTGTCTTTTACGCGTTGGTCAACTATTCCATAACGCCTATTTTTATTGTTATCGTTTTCATTAACCTGACCGATATTATAAGGAGGATTACCAATTACCACTGTAATATGAGCATCTTTTTCCCGCCGTACTCGTTCAGTATTCTCTTCTACAAATAACGCTAGCTGCTGTCCCTCTGCTAGTTCCAATGTATCCGCAAAACATATGCCTTCAAATGGAAGATATTCACCCATTTTTCATAATATTCATGCTCAATATTAAGGGAGGCAATATAGTACGGTAGCAACATGATCTCGTTACAAAAAAGGTCGTTAAGATATTTTTCCTTAAGCATCGAGCTGGAATATAGTGACGAATGAGGTTAACGATAAAATTGCCTGTTCCTGTTGCAGGATCGAGAATCTTGCACCCCAGGTTCAGCAATAGAAGTACCAAACTCTTTCTGCAACACCTCTTCCACACTCGCACACATAAAATCCACAATCTCTTGCGGCGTATAGTTAATCCCATACGTATCGGCCTGCTTGATGGAAAACCCCTGAAAGAAGCGCTCATAGACCGTGTTCAGAAAGTGTTGCCGTTCCGACCAGCTCTCTATCCCCTTCGCCGCACCCTCGATGGCAACATAGAAGCGGTCCAGCGACTTCAAAAACTCCTGGCGATTAAAGGCCCGGCTCGTCAGTGCGCGAATCACTTTCTCGATCTCAACCGCGATCACATTCCGGTCTATGAAGTCTGAATTCTGAAAGATCGTGCGAAAGAGCCGCTCCGTCAAAAGGTGCTGCACCAGCATCTCTTTGATCGCCTCTTTGCTGATCTGTGGATTCAGCGAGGTCCGGCACAGCTCGGCAAACTGGTCAAAGGCGCTAATGAACTTTTTGTTCTCTTTATATTCTTTGTCGATAATCGCCAGCAGCGCCTGGGCCAGCTCAGGGATACGCCCTTTAAATTCTGTTACCGCGACCTCAAAGGTCTCGATGTCCGGCTCGACATACGTGAGAAACAGGCGTAGCAGATCACTGGTCTCATTGGCATTCTGAAGATCGGCCTCAAAGACGCGTTTCTTGCTTTGAAATAAGACCGCTCGCCTTGTATTCTCAAAGATCGTATTGACCAGGGGATAGCGATCAGTAATCTTCTTCGCGATCTCTTTTTCCAGATCCCCCTTCGGCCCTTTCGCCTCCCAATAGCCTCGCTTCAGATCAAACTCGTCCCGCAGCACGCCATCTGGCCGAATATTCCCCGCCAATGTCTCTTCGGGCGAGAGCCGCCAGTTCGAGAGCCGCGAAGATTCCACCAGCAGCTCTTGAAACGCGCCCCTCAGCCCTAATTCATGCTCGGCCTGTCCCATATAATAGTCCAGCTTCTTGCGATAATTCTCAACCGCCTTCTTCAGTGCTGGCGTCTTAATCGATGTAGGCGTAGTGGCCATCGGTTTTCCTTTACTCCCTTCCTCACGTTTCGTCTGCTTTTTCTCCGCTGGCGACCTCTCGCCGGAAAACTCATGAATAACCTGCCGTATCCCTTTCGCGATCTCCGTATATGCCAGATCGCGATTGGGCCAGGTAGTCACCGCCTTACCATTCTTCGGTAGCGGCTGAATCTTGCCAAAAGTCGTCTCTCGCCAATCGCAGGGACGCAAAATAACCGGAATAACGCAAGCATCGCCCGCCACATGGCGTTTAAGCGCCTCTTGCAACTCAACCCCATAGCAATAGTCCGAAGCAATAAAATCCGGACTCACCAACAACACCAGTATACGTGCTGTTCTCAAATGGGCATCGATCTCTTTCGTCCATATCTGCCCCGGACTAATCTCCCGCCTATGCCACGTACTAATCAGCCCCTGCTTCTTCAGCGCCGCCAGATGACCATCCAGCTTATCGAGCAGCATCTCATCCTCATGCGCAAACGAATAAAAGAGTTCAAAAGCCTCATCTGCCATCAGTAGCACTCCTTGCCGCTGTTTAATCTTGTGCCTACAAGCATACACACCCACCTCCTCCCTGTCAAATCCCTTTCCCCCTGCCAATCTTTGCTTCTGAAAGAGTCCAGAGCCTTCTGTGCAGATAACCCGCGAGAGCACCGCCAGAAATCGTCCTGGATCGAGCCCTTAAAAGCATCACCCGCCCCCATCGAAGAAAAATACGCCCAACACACTGATCTATCCTCTACCATTAAAGCCCTTGAGCAAAAAGCGTAAACCCCACCCAACGCCCTCCCCCCATCATCCTAAACCATCAGCCGCGAGCCACCAAGTGCTGACTTTCCCAAGCTCAATGCCTCGCACCGCCCCCCAGGCCCAACCAGCCCAATTCGCCCAAAAAAGAGAGCCATCGACCCCTCAAAAATGCCCCAAAAATCGTCCCTCGCAAACCATTGCCTGAAATGGCTTCCCATGCTATACTAACAGCGTGGCCGTAGAAAAGGGAAAAGAAGCCCGAAGGGGATTGTTACCATGAAAGCTCGTGACTGATGGTCAGGGTAGAAAAGGAAAAAGAAGCCCGTAGGGGATTGTTACCACCTGCAGGATTTCGCCTCACTGGCCAGGTAGAAAAGGGAAAAGAAGCCCGAAGGGGATTGTTACCATGATAGAGCTTGCGCAACGTCGCTATGTAGAAAAGGAAAAAGAAACCCGAAGGGATTGTTACATCATTGAGGTTGCTGCCCCTCACTGTCTGTAGAAAAGGGAAAAGAAGCCCGTAGGGGATTGTTACAATCATGGTACTGCTGATGCAGCTGAAAGCAGTGTAGAAAAGGAAAAAGAAGCCCGAAGGGGATTGTTACTGCTGTTCATGCTGTAGCCGTAGTGCCCGCTGTGTGTAGAAAAGGAAAAAGAAGCCCGTAGGGGATTGTTACATCAATGGATCATGCGACTGAAAACGTGAGATATGGGTAGAAAAGGGAAAAGAAGCCCGTAGGGGATTGTTACATAGAAGGGGGAACTCTCTGAGCAATTCTATGTAGAAAAGGGAAAAGAAGCCCGAAGGGGATTGTTACATGATCACGGAGGAACAATGCTCTTGAATCGACTGTAGAAAAGGGAAAAGAAGCCCGAAGGGGATTGTTACGATTTCAAGGACACCGCAGCTGTGAGATCTGACTGAGTAGAAAAGGGAAAAGAAGCCCGAAGGGGATTGTTACTCATCGTCAGATGGTACTGACGATCCTGCTCGCGTAGAAAAGGGAAAAGAAGCCCGAAGGGGATTGTTACATTCCTGCGCGTCTTTCAGCGTCACGTACATGCATAGTAGAAAAGGGAAAAGAAGCCCGAAGGGGATTGTTACCATCAAGTACGCAGGTTTCATGATCTCGTCAAGGGTAGAAAAGGGAAAAGAAGCCCGAAGGGGATTGTTACTTACCTCTCAGGCTCTCATCTCTGACTGCTTTATCGGTAGAAAAGGGAAAAGAAGCCCGTAGATCTCTCCCGTTTTTCCATCTCTCGCCCGAAAAAATAGGTAGGGACCGGCTTGTCCCTGTCCGCCTCGCCGACGCGATTCTCTCGCCCGTCTAAATATATCTGGACGAGAACTCCCAAAACGGAGAGGTAATCCTATTTGTCTTCCTGCTCATCTTCCCTGTATTGCTTTACTTCCGCTGGCAATATACTCAATTCAAAAAAAAGAAAGCAGCCTTGCCTCAACAAACGAAAAACAATTGAGCAAAGAGCAGATAGAAACACCTTTGCCCTCTCCCATCTCGCTCGCCCCGCTTCACAATGGGAATAAGCCCTCTCCCACTTCTTGTTAGCCTCATTGGAACTATAAATTTTCCAGTTGCTTCTAATAGGATAGTAAAAGAAATTTTGTTCACAAGTTTGGAAAACTTCCTGAGAAGCTTTCGTGTCTTTTGGAGAAAAACGAGATGGCCACAGAACAAGATACACCTACCCTTCAGCAACAGATTGCCGACTTCCAGAGCAAGCGCAACACGCCCGCACCCATTAGTAACGCTTTGGCGCAAGGAACCCAGGACCTCATCGCATCCGGAATTGCGGACCACAGTGTTCAGCAGGGTATGAAAGCCCCCAATTTCTCATTACCCGACGTAAACGGCGAACAGGTACAGCTTTCCCTGCTTCTAACAAAAGGCCCTATAGTCCTTATCTTCTACCGAGGAGGCTGGTGTCCATATTGTAACCTTGCCCTGCGCTCATACCAGGCAATCCTCCCAGAGATCAAACAGCCCGGCGCAACCCTCGTCGCAGTCTCACCGCAGACCCCCGACAACTCGCTCTCCTCTAGCGAAAAGATGGCCTTAACCTTCCCCGTCTTAAGCGATAGTGGAAACGTCGTCGCCCGTAACTACGGACTCGTCTTCACCATTGCACCTGGTGTCCAGGCCGTACAAAAGCAAATGGGTCTGGACCTCGCGCGCGTCAACGGCAGCGACGTCTGGGAACTCCCAATCCCCGGCAGCTATGTCATTGCCCAGGATGGTACAATCGCCCTCTCATTCGTAGATCCCGACTACACCCACCGTCTGGAGCCATCCGCGATCCTGACTGCCTTGCGCAACCTCCAATAGCTCATTGCCGAAAAAAGGACCCTCCTACAAATGGCAGGAGGGTCCTTTTTAAAACCTTGTCCAGCCTTCTCAATTTAATCTCCGCCCACAGTACCATTAGCTACAAAGTACCCCCTTGTAAAAGCCCTGGAAAAAGATCGTGTAAAGAGATGGAAGCAGTTTCCTGGAGTATGTATCTGGCACCCATCACCATTGCCTTCGCGTCTAAAACCACTGAAGAGCAAAAGAAGAATGTAGGTCACTTGAGCAATGAAGATCAGGACGCATGTGATTTGGCAATGGCAAAAGAGGAGACCAGATACAGTTTCGGAAGAGCCATCACCTATAATGCCCTCTTCCGGGGACCAACTCTAAAGTTTGACGAGCATATCACCGTGATATCGCATCGTCACGATTAGTTGAGAAAAAGGACGAATTCCCCATGTTTAATTTCGGTAAAAAAGCCAACGAGCAGGCCAATGTCTTACAAGAATTGAGCGAAGAGCAGCTCCTACAGGTAGCCGGCGGCTCCGATTGCTACAAAAGCAGCTACAAAGACAACGACCACGATGCCGATGATATGAAGAAGTGGCACAAGCATCACCACCATCACCACCATCACCACAAGACCTGGACCAACGATCATGATGCCGATGACAAGAAGTGGACCCCATCCACCACCAGCTACAGCGGCCACTGGTAAAATAGAGACAGGGTTAATCCCTGTCTGGCAATTACTGAGAAGCGGGTATCTATTTCTCGTAGATACCCGCTTCTCGTCTGCTTTTCTTGTTGAGAATTGCAACGAAACTAGGCCAGAGCCAACTCCTGCTCTTTAATCGTATATCCCTGCTCATTCATACGCGGCCCGAAAAATTCGAGATGATACCTGCCGTTTGGACAGGTGACCTCGTGATAGTAACAAAACTGAGGTGCAACCGCCTGAATCGTACTATCGCCACGCACCTCATGCAGGGGAGCCGCCGCATATCCCTTAAGCGCCTCAGTGCGATCTGCATACTCAGCAACATGTCCATCTGAAGCAATAATCGTGTAATGGGTACTAAAGGGAAATTGTATGCCAGGACGAAAGAAGGTGATAGGCAGATCCTGAGAGGCGAAGATCCTGGTTACATCTGAAGAGAACCATGTCTTCCAGGCAACATTAGAAAACGTTCCCTGTTTGGCATCCAGATAACACACTGCATAATCAATACCAGAGGTGGCATCTGCCTGGAGTACTCTGTTCCCATAAATGATGCCGCGCACGTTTCGTGTTGGCTTCCAGGTTACAGGTGCCTCTGGCGCATGCTCCCACGTATGCTCGCTATACAGCAAGACAGGTTTCCCCTGCTCATAGCTGGCCCTGGCCTCTTCCACGGTAATTTCCTGCCAGGTAGAGATGGGCACGGAGAATGTGTTACTCCCTCGTATCGCCAGCTTCTCCGACAGACGTGATTTCGCCGACTGAAATGAGAGGGGAACAGAGGCGTCAACCAGCTCTTTCATCTCCCGCGTAAGATCAGCTGTCGAAAGTTCTTTCCCATTGAGCAATTGTGCATGGTAAGTTCTTTCATGCAACCACTGCTCACTCTGTTGCATTGAAAAAGGAGGCGCGTTTCGTTCAATAATTGTCTCTTCAGGCTTCACAAGCTCTATAAGAGAATCCTGGTCAATATATGCTGCAAAAACTCTGTTCTCATTCGTGCTATCCATCTGCACATACACAACACCTCCTGCAAGCACATTCACCCGCCCCGTCTCCCCTGTGCTCTTAACACGTATCTGATCCTCTTCTTGAAAGAATGTTCCATCCAGTGTCGTCTCCATCTCGCTCAATCCTCTCAAAGCATCACGCTTGCTCTATGCTCTCAATAACACGCTACCGTGTTGTACCATCGTAAATTCTATAAATTTTGTACATTGCAGGGAATGCGCTCGGCTCATTCCAGGGCAGGTCAGATCTCTCTTCAGAATACATTTTGAAAACCTCGGCAAAATGGATACCTTTTCTACCGGAAAAAGGCGTCCTCGCTCGAAAAAGCAGGTAGGGACTGGTTTGTCCTTGTTCACCTCGCCGAGCGACCCTCTCTCTTGGAAATGTGTCAGGAAGAGAGTGATATGGGCAATAGCGAGAGAGAGAACAAGACTATACCAGACGGCAGATGCCGTTGATGCAGGGAGGTTCTGATCGCCAGTGTCTACAAGAGACCTGGTTGGAGGGGGGATAGCCCATAAAAAGATTTATAAGCTACTCCTAGTATACACTATTTATGAGAAGATTGTAAGTGTAGGTAAAGATGAGCTCTATATGCTTCCGAGGAAAACCTGTTCAAACTCCAGGAAAAGCCCTTTTTTCACTGCTTTCTTCTTGACAGTCCCCTCTGAAATCTGTATACTTTTCTGTAAGCGCTTACAGAAACTAAATTCTACCGTATCTGATAGGTAGCTGCTTGGAGAACAGCTTTTTGTTGTGTTCTGGATTTAAAGATAGGTGAGACGCTCCATCTTTCGGAACAGGAATATTTGATGGCTGATAAATATACCATCGGCGATATTGCACGCAAAGCGGGTGTCTCCATCGCTACTGTTTCGCGTGTCATGAATAATAAACCCTACGTGGACCTGGAGACCCGCTCTCGCGTCTTGCGGGTCGTGGAAGAGCTGAAATTTGTCCCTAGCGCGATTGCTTCTAATCTTGCCAGCGGGCGGAGCCGCTTTCTAGGCATCCTGGTCCCCTCGTTTGCCTGGCTATTTATTCCAGATGTGATGTACGGGGTCTCTCAGGCTATCGGCCAGACCCAGAATGAGCTATTGCTCTATACCATCGATAGCTTCCAGCATGATCACAGCAAGCGGGACCTGATTGACCGCATTCTGTTTCCTAAGATTACTGCTGGCTTATTGGCAATCTTCCCCGGCCAGTTGGCTGAGCATATTGTGCGTCTCCATATCGATGGCGAATTCCCTGTCGTGATGATCCACGATCAGGAACAACCTCCGCCGATTCCCTGGGTCGGCGCTGATAATTTCGGGGGCGCTTATGCTGCCGTGAAGCACCTGCTCGCCCTCGGCCATCGCCGTATCGCCCATATCAAGGGGCCTGCAACATATTTCTGTGTTGACGAGCGCTATAAAGGCTATTGTCAGGCTCTCTTAGAAGCTGGTCTCTCTCTCGATCCTGCTCTGGTTGTGGAGGGCGATTTTGGGACAGACGCTGGCGAAGCTGCGACCCATCAATTGTTCAATCTGCCTCTGGAACAACGACCCAGCGCTATTTTTTCTGCCAATGACGGGATGGCCTATGGGGTGATTCTTGCCGCTGAACAGCGCGGCTTGCGTATTCCCCAGGATATTGCTCTGGTGGGTTTTGATGATCTGGCCGCGACTGTTCCCATTCGACCAGCTCTGACGACTGTTCACCAGCCATTCTATGAGATGGGGAAGATGGGGATAGAACTCCTCCTCTCACTCATAGATGCCAAGTACGAATTGCCGCTTTCGTCTGATGCTACACAAGAGAACGATGGAAAGGAGATGAATACGCCTGTCATACCACTGCACGTCCAGTTGCCGACGCGCCTGGTGGTTCGCGCATCGTGTGGTGCGCTAGCAAAATAATTGTCTGATACCTGTCTGATTCTCGCACGGATGCGGACAACATGGATATATATCTTGGAAATGTTTCCACTCCACGAGAAGGTACTTCGTGTTCCCGGCTGTCATGCACTATGAATAACGAAAGCTCATCCGGTCATCAGTGACGATGAGGGATGGTCTCAGCGTTCCAGCGTTTGGAGGTTTCTCATGGTACATTCTAGTATTTCTGCCTTCAAGATGAAGACAAAAACGGGCGCTACCCTGCTCACCCTTCTGTTTATCTTTAGCCTGGTTCTCTCCGCCTGTAGCGGTGGTGGTGCCCATAAAGCGAGAACTGGACCTACGCGCATGACGATCAACGGTGGCCCTTCGGGCGATTACGCTGTCGCCTACTCTCCCTATGATACAACCACGACGACTCCCGGCACGCGCTCTCTGCTCTACGAAACCCTCTTGTTTACCAATCTCCAGAAGAGCGAGACTCTGCCCTGGCTGGCCTCAAGCTATCAGTTCTCACCTGATGCTACTACGTTGACCTTGAGTATTCGGCAGGGCATCAAATGGTCCGATGGCCAGAGCTTTTCGGCGGATGATGTCTTCTTTACGCTCAATATGCTCAAAAAATATCCTGCCGCCGATGGTAATCAGCTCTGGAGCTACTTTGCCAGTGTCACTGAACCCGATTCTAACTCTGTCGTTATAAAATTGAAAAAGGCCTATCTGCCTATTCTGTATTATGTTGGGAATGTGTTTATCGTCCCCAAACATGTCTTTGAATTGGTTGGTGATCCGACAAAGTTTATCAACGCTCATCCCGTCACAACTGGTCCTTACCTCGTCCAATCGTTCTCTCCACAACTGGTGGTCCTGAAGAAAAATCCTAACTATTGGCAGGCGGATAAATTCCAGGTGCAAGAGCTACGTTTTCCTGCCTACAATAATAACGAGTCGGTCCAACTGGACCTCGAAAGAGGCAATATCGATTGGGCTGGCATCTTTCTAAACAATGTCGCGACCTCCTATGTGAAGCGCGATCCCGCTCACAATCACTACTGGTTTCCGCCTAGCAGTACGACCCTGCTCTATCTGAACCTGGCAGAAGCCCCCTTCCAACAACTTGCCGTCCGTCAGGCTATCAGTCTGTCTCTAGATCGCCAGAAGATGGTAACGGTTGGCGAAAGTGGCTACTCAACGCTTGCTAATCCAACCGGCATCATTGTCCCCAATCAACAGAAATTCGTCGCTCCTGAGTATAATGGTCAATTGCTAAATGGTATCAATGACACCAAAGCGGAGCAACTCCTCCAGGGTGCGGGCTATACCAAAGGCTCCGATGGGATTTATGCCAAAAATGGTCAGAAACTCAGCTTCTCGATCATCGGCGTTCAGGGTTGGACAGACGAAGATACCGATGAGCAGATTATCTCTGACAATCTGAAAGCAATTGGTATTAATCTCACTGTCAACCTGATCTCTGTCAACGACTACTACACGAAGCTCTTTAACGGCCAGTTCGATATGGTCTTCAATGGCAGTACTACAGGCCCTACACCGTACTACTTCTACGCCGCTCTGCTCAGCAGTAAGAATACGGCTCCCATTGGTCAGTATGCCTCCTCGAACTGGGAGCGCTATCAAAATCCGACGACTGACCAGCTCCTAAATCAATATGCCGCGACAGCGGACCAGGCGCAGCAGACGACCATCGTGACTCAGCTCCAACATATTATGGTTGAGCAGCTCCCTGCTATTCCGCTCTTCTATGGTGTGTATTTTAATGAATATAGCACAAAGAACTTCACCGGTTGGCCCGATACGGAGAATGCCTATGCCTCTCCCGCCCCCTGGATGAATCCCGATGTAGCTATGGTCCTCATGAACCTCAAACCCGTCTCATAAGTGGTAGACGCCTAGCTTGCCGCGTCAGATCGACGGCTCGCCGCAATCTGCCACACCCAATCTCGTAGGGTAGAGCGGCTTGCCCGTCTCCGGCTCGCTAACCACTATCTTGCCGGATATCTCTATCCTGCATACGATGACGGGCACGATACTAAAATCGAAAAGGATTTCTTTCATGGCTTATCTCATCCGCCGTATGGGCTTCTATCTCGTTGCTCTCTGGGCTTCGGTGACGCTGAATTTCTTTATTCCCCACCTGGCCCCTGGAAATCCCGCTATCCTCTTGCTTGGCCGCTATCAGGGACGCATCGATCCCAGCGCCTTGCATTCATTGGAGATCCAGTTCGGCATTACAAACGAACCCCTCTGGCTCCAATATATTCAATACATCACCAATCTCCTGCATGGCGATCTCGGCATTTCTATCACCTACCTGCCCGTTCCAGTTGTCACGATTATTAGCCAGGAACTTCCCTGGACCCTGGTGCTGGTCTCTATCTCTCTGATCTTGAGCTTTGTGATAGGGACCTTGCTGGGTGTCTTTGTCGCCTGGAAACGCGGCTCGGCTCTGGAGAGCTTCTTGCCTCCAATTTTGACGTTTATTTCTGCCGTCCCACAGTTTTTTCTGGGCCTGGTTATCGTCTATGTCTTTGCCTTTAACATGGGCTTGTTTCCCGTCAGCGGCGGCTTCGATACCAATGCCTTTGATGCGCCTCAGTGGTCCTGGGATTTCATGCTTGACGCTGTCTATCATGCCCTCTTGCCCGCTATTACTTTCATTGCCGTCTCTTTGTCTGGCTGGATGCTCGGCATGCGCAATGCGATGGTGACGACGCTGAACGAAGACTATGTGGTGATGGCACGCGCAAAAGGGCTCTCCGATGCCCGCGTGATGTTCGCCTATGCTGCACGCAATGCCATCATTCCCAACGTGACAGGTTTTGCTATTGCGCTTGGTTCCGTTGTCACCGGTCAACTTCTGATCGAGATTGTCTTCTCCTATCCCGGCATCGGCTTCGCTCTTTTGCAAGCTGTGCAGAATTCAGACTATGCCTTGATGGAGGGGATCTTCCTGCTTCTGACGCTGGTGATTCTGGGGGCCAACTTTCTCGTTGATCTGCTCTATAGCGTGCTCGATCCACGCATTCGTATTGCCAGAAGCTAGCAAGGAGCTAACGATATGACTATTCCCCCTTTTTCACAGCCCTCGCCAGAGCCAGATATCCAAATGACTCCTCTTGCTGCTAACACCGAGTCTGCTGCTCCAGCGCGAACGATCCTTCCGGCGCAAAAGCGGAACTTTTTCGGTGGTCTTTGGCGCATCGTTCGCGGAGATCGCAAAGTGGCTATTGGTCTCTCTATCATTGTTTTTTTTATCCTGCTTGCCATTATTGGCCCTTTTTTGGACCAGCGAGATCCGAATGATCTGGTTGGTCCTACTGCTCTCCCCCCTTCGGCTCAGTACTGGCTTGGTACTACTTCCACCGGCCAGGATGTCTTTGCCCAACTGATGGCCGGTACCCGTACTTCTGTCTTGTGGGGGATTGTCACCGGTATTGCGGTAATGGTTGTCTCTGTGCTGATCGGTCTGACGGCTGGCTATATGGGCGGCCTGGTGGACGACATTATTACCCTGTTTATCAACATCTTTCTCTTGTTGCCCGGCTTCCCTCTCGCCCTGATTCTCGCCTCTATGTTACCCTTTAAAGGCATGTTTACGATCTCGCTAGTCCTGGTCGTGACTGGCTGGTCCTTTAATGCCCGTGTATTGCGTGCTCAAACCCTTTCTCTCCGCAACCACGACTTTGTCGAGGCGGCGCGGACCTGTGGCGAATCAACCTGGCGTATTATCTTTTTTGAGGTCCTGCCCAACGAACTCTCAATTGTGGCCGGTAGCCTCCTCGGCACCATCATCTATGCCATAATGGCTGCGGTTGGCCTCCAATTCCTGGGTCTGGGCCGTTCTGGCGATGTAAGTTGGGGCACGATTCTTTTCTGGGCCCAAAACGCCGACTCTCTCGGCCAGGGCTACTGGTGGTGGATCTTCCCACCCGGCCTCTGTGTCGCCATCTTCGCCCTCGGCCTCACCTTGCTCAACTTTGGCATCGACGAAATCTCCAACCCAAGCCTGCGCAACGAAACCCGCAAAAAAAGCAAAGCCAACAGACTCTGGACAAGAATCTCAACCCACCTCTTGCCCACAAATACAACAACCAGCCAATAAAAAAGCAGGAACATCTGTTCACCCCTGTCCGCAGCGAGAGGCCCACCCACATAGGAACATCTGTTGATCTTTGTCCAATATCCCTCTCGCTGTTGACCAAAGCCGCGTAGGGCAGATCGGCTTGCCCGTCTCCTCCCTCTTTCCCAGACACGTTTTCAACTGGAAATCGGGGAAAAGGGGTTCCTGCTCAAGAGAAACATGCGACCCAAGAGATCAGAATCCTTGTTTTTTCCTCTCCACATCTGCCCACGAATCGGCCTCTGGAGAGCTTTGTAGGGACGGGATGGTGAGGGTTGACCACCTTGAGCAACCACTCTGCAATCCCGTCCTGTTCCCCAAGCGATCCTCTTCCCTCTCCCAAAAAAGTGTCCGGGAGAGAGGGAGCGGCTATTCACTTCTACAGTATTCACCAATTAGCTACAAAGTACCCCTCTGTAAAAGCCCTAGAAAAAGATCGTGTAAAGAGATGGAAGCAGTTTCCTGGAGTATGTATCTGCCACCCATCGCCATTGCCCAGCCATCAAAACGGAGCTGAATAGCAAAAGAGGAATGTAGGTCGCTTGCGCAAATTAAGACCCGGACGCGCTTGATCGACAATGGCAAAAGAGGAGACCAGATACAGTTTCGGAAGAGCCATCACCTATAATGCTCTCTTCCGGGGACCAACTCTAAAGTTTGACGAGCATATCACCGTGATATCGCATCGTCACGATTAGTTGAGAAAAAGGACAAATCCCCATGTTTCATTTCGGTAAAAAAACCAACGAACAAGCCAACGTCTTACAAGAATTGAGCGAAGAGCAGCTCTTACAGGTAGCCGGAGGCTCCGATTGTTACAAAAGCAGCTACAAAGACAACGACCACGATGCCGATGATATGAAGAAGTGGCACAAACATCACCACCACCATCACCATCACCACAAGACCTGGACCAACGATCACGACGCCGACGACAAGAAGTGGACCCCACCCAGCAACACGACCTACGGCAACGGTCACTGGTAAGCCAGGCATCAGGTGATTCCTTGTCCATCTCCGATTATTTGCTGATGGAAAAACGGGTATCTTCGAGAGATAGGTACCCGTTTTGTACGCGCTGAGTAAAAAATCAGCGTGAATTCCGCGCCTCTCTTCGCCTCTTCGTTCTTTCTTTTAAACTTATACCTGTAAAAAAATAACCCTCTCCCACCCTCAAGAAAACTCCTATCCTGCCGATAGAAAGAATCAGGCCTCCTCACGAGGTGTGTCATTCGCACAAAATCGCGTAGGGCAGATCGGCTAGGCCGTCTCCTGCTCACCTACCACCTTTCTCGCCGGATGCTACTCTTTGTCCCCTCTAGATGTAGCCTTTTATCCCCAATGTAGGGTCGCTGAAAAAAGCTGTAAGGTTGCATGTAGGATTAAATCCAGGCCCCAGGCCATTCCTGTATAGTTTGTATGGTTTGCCAAATGTTTTTCTAAAATGTTTTTCTAAAAAGAGTGCCGCTACACAAATGTAGACCCGCTCAGAAGATTTGTAAGGCTACATGTAGTTTTGCATCCAGGCTCCAGGCCTGCTCTGTATACTATGTAGCATTTTCCGACCATTTTTCAGGCATACCATAAGAATGAGTACTTACTACACACATGTAGTGTTCTATAGTGCGAGAAACTCTGTTCTAAACTCTTTGAGTCTGCTATAATCCTGACAGAAGATGACAGTTTCTCCATGTTACAATCCTGCTAGTTTCGTTTTCGTAGGCTATTCTGTGACCCCAGTTGGAGGTTAAATCCTTGTTAGCTAAACGTGAATTTACCATTGCCAATGAATATCACTATAATCACTCAAGCGCCCCTCGCTGGATTATCTCTCATTTCTTGCGCTATAAATTTCGAGTGCTGCTGTTTATGCTGCTGGCGGTCCTGGCCAATGTTCTCTATGCCTCGGTTGTCTCCCTTACGGGAAACGCTTTTACCGCCGTTCAACACCATTCTTATTCCGAGCTATTGAATCTGGTTCTTGTCCTGCTGCTGGTTATCTTTCTGGGTGCCTGTACTGATATGGGCGCACGTCTCTCCGCAGAGATTCTTGGCAAAAGTTTTGCCCGTGATGCCCGCGATGAAACTCTATGTCAGCCTGCTTGGTAAGAGCCAGACCTTCCACAATCGTCAGCGCGTAGGCGATGTGATGGCTCGCGCCTCAAACGATATGACCGCCCTTAGCGATATGGTCGTGCCAGGCTTCGATATCATCTTTGACTCCTTTACCAGCCTGGTTACCGTTCTGACATTTATCGGCCTGCTTAAACTACAACTGCTCATTGCTCCCTTGCTCTTTACCGTCGTCTTTCTCATCGCTCTGCGCCACTACTCGCGCCAGCTCAGCCCGGTCTCCAATCAGATGCGTGCCCAGTTTGGTACTACCAATGCTATTCTGACCGAGGCCGTAAATGGCATCGAAGTCGTCAAAGCAACGGCCCAGGAAGAGCAGGAGAAGCGCAAATTCAATGTCAGCTCCTTACTTTATCGCGACTTCTATGTCAAGAATGGCCGCGTCCAGGGAAGCTACCTGCCCACTCTGCTGCTCGGCATCGCAATGGCCTTTGCCTTCCTGCACGGTCTCTACCTGCTCTCGCAGCATCAGATCACTACCGGCATTCTCATCTCCTTTATGGGCCTGATGATGAATCTGCGCTTTGTCTCTTTTATGTCCATCTGGAGCTTTAGTCTGGTGCAGCTTGGCATCTCAGGCTCGAAGCGCATCCTCAATCTGATGGGCCAGGAGAGCGATCTGGATGAGAATGAGAGCGGTTATACGCAGACTATGCGCGGCGATATTCGCTTTGAAAACGTCACCTTCGCCTATGGCGCTGCTCCCGTCCTCAAAAACATCTCGTTTCATGCCGAGCCTGGTCAGACCATCGCCATTGTTGGGCAGACCGGTTCTGGCAAGAGTACGCTGACGAAACTGGTGAACCGCATCTATGATGTCAGTTCTGGCAGTGTCCTGGTCGATGACGTCGATGTCCGCGAGTGGAATATGGATTCGCTCCGTTCTCAGATCTCTACGATTGAGCAGGACATCTTTCTCTTCTCGCGCTCGATAGCCGAGAATATCGCCTATGGTCTGGGCCAGAAAGCTGACCGGGCCGCAATTGAACAGGCTGCGAAAGACGCCCAGGCCCACGATTTTATCATGAGCTTCAAAGAAGGCTATGATACCGTCATCGGTGAACGCGGCGTCACGCTTTCGGGCGGTCAGCGCCAGCGCATCGCTATCGCACGAGCGCTTCTGACCGATCCGCATATTCTCGTCCTCGATGACTCAACCAGCGCCATTGACAGCGCAACCGAGGACGAGATTCAAAAAGCCATTCACCGCCTGCTAGAGGGACGCACAACCCTTTTGATCACCCATCGCCTCTCGCAGATTCGCTGGGCCGACAAAGTCCTGGTCCTGCGCAACGGCGAAATCATCGACCAGGGCGGCCATCAAGAACTACTGGATCGTTGTGACCTCTACCGTCGCATCTTCTCCCACTACGACAGCGCCATCCCAGAACCCGTAGGAGGCGGCGAATAACCCAACCTCCCTCGCTCGCACGCTCACTCACGTAGGGTAGACGGTTCAACCGTCTCCTGCTCGCCGACGACCACCCTTCGTTGGGGGGCGACGAACCTACACACGATGTCACCTATATATACTGTGTATACTCTCTTCTCACAAGGAGTCAACTATGGGTTTTTTCATGGATGGGCTGGATGCTGAAGCCTATGATCGTACCTATAAAGATAGCCAATTAATCAGGCGTATTATCGGCTACTTCCGTCCGCAACTGCTCGTTATGTCGTTTGTCGCCATACTCGTCGTGGTCAGTTCCCTGCTGGATACCGCCTTTCCCTTGATTGTCTCAGACGCCATCGATCTGCTCACACGTCCGCAGCCATTGCAGCCAATCCTGCTTCTGGTTGGTTTCTTGCTGCTCTCCGGTATCTTATCCTGGGCCTTCAATCTCTTTCGCCAGTGGTTTACCGCCAAAGCCGTTGGCGATGTCGTCTTGCAACTGCGCCGCGATGCCTTCTCAGCAGTCATGTCACGCGACATGTCTTTCTTCGACGAATTTTCATCCGGGCGCATCGTCAGTCGTGTCACCTCAGACACAGAGAGCTTTGCCACTGTTGTCACGCTCACTCTGAACGTCGTCAGTCAGTTGCTCCTCTTCTTCTTCGTCGCGGTTCTGCTCTTTGTGCGTAACTGGCAACTCGCCCTGATTGCTCTCTGCATCATGCCACCGATTATCGCTGTCGCTCTGGGATTCCGCCGCATTGCCCGCGTTTCAACTCAGCGTTCGCAACGCTCCCTTGCTAGCGTGAACGCCAATGTGCAGGAGGTCGTGAGCGGCATCACCATCGCCAAGAACTTCCGTCAAGAACAGAGCATGTACGATCAGTTTAAGCGCGTCAACGATCAGTACTTCCATGTCAATGTGCGCGCGGGCTTTATCTACAATGGCGTCTTCCCGGTCCTGGTCCTGATCGCCAATGTCGGTACAGCAGTCGTGATCTACTTTGGCGGACAAAAAGTACTCCAGAATACGATCTCTGCCGGTGACTGGTTTCTCTTTTTGCAAAGTATCCGCCTGCTCTGGCTCCCTCTGACCAGCATCGCCTCTTTCTGGAGTCAGTTCCAGCTCGGTCTCGCCGCCAGTGAGCGCGTCTTTGCCCTGCTCGATGCGGAAGCGCGTGTCCAGCAGATAGACGATCAGCCGGTCTCAAAGCTCAAAGGCAAAATCGAGTTCGAGAACCTCTTCTTTAGCTACGATGATCGCCAGACGGTCCTGACCAATTTCAATCTTACCATTCAACCCGGCGAGACCATCGCCCTGGTGGGTCATACCGGCGCTGGCAAATCAAGTCTGGGCAAGCTCGTGGCCCGCTTTTACGAATATCAGGGTGGTCAACTGCTGATCGACGGGCGCGATATTCGCACCTTCAATCTGCACGACTACCATCGTCACCTGGGCGTTGTCCCGCAGACGCCTTTCCTCTTTTCGGGAACTGTGACGGACAATATCCGCTACGCCAATCCCGAAGCTACTGAGGAGCAGGTTGAGGACATTGCGCGTCGTATCGGTGGGGGAGACTGGTTAGAAGCCTTGCCTGAAGGATTGGCAACCGAGGTAGGCGAGACCGGCAGATCGCTCTCGATGGGCCAGCGCCAGCTCGTCGCTCTTGCTCGTGTCCTGCTGCAAGATCCCTCTATTATCATTCTCGACGAAGCCACGGCTAGCGTCGATCCTTTAACAGAGGCGCAGATTCAGGAAGGGCTGGATATCCTGCTGAAAGACCGTACGGCAATCATCATTGCCCATCGCCTCTCAACGATCAAGTATGCGGACCGTATTCTTGTGCTTGATCGTGGCCGTGTGGTTGAAGAGGGGAATCATCAGGCGTTGATGTCGCGTGGTGGTCACTACGCCGATCTCTACAACACCTACTTTCGTCACCAATCGCCGGACTATCGTCCCGGTGAAGGTTTTATCCCTGTAACTAGCGCGCCGCAATCCGCGTAGCCTACAGGTTTTATCGCCGCCTTCTTGTCACCTCTCACCCTACTGGGCGGTGACCTGGAAGGTGGCGACAACAGATTTTTGACCAGCACGGTTGATCAAAACACGCAACCGCCACGGGCCGCTCATCAGGAATTGGACACTGGCGCGATAGACGCCATTGCCTTGCGAGAGCGCCTCATCGCGAGCCGTGCCCATATCCATCGTCTCCATCGTAGAATCGACGAAGACATGGGCATCGGTAATGGCCTGCTGAGAAGCATTGGCAACCTGAAGCGAGACCGTCGCAGGTTGTGTGAGCGTCGGAGGATTAGGATCTACCTGGAGTGTGACCCGGTAAGGACCAGCTTGCGTACTCTGTACATGGGCGGTGAGTGTATGTGGTGCCGCATCACCTACCACGCCGCCAATCCAGGATATCAGCACCAGAAAGCCGATACCCAGGGCTAGTATCAATAATTTACGTTTCATCGCAATCTGTCCTGCTAGCGTTTCTTTACCAATTAAATCTATTTTTCTTAAGAAGCGTCTCTTAAAAATAAAAGAGTGGGCCGTGCTTACTCACCTCTACATAACCCCGAAAGGTCTGTTTTATGCAGAGGCGAAACACAGCCCACCCTGACTGGACGTTTAAAAACGCCAGAGTATCAGAAATTTTGCTCCACTTGATTATGCACTATTGGCAAAGAAATTGCAAGCATTTTTTCCCTTCTCATGAAACTCGTTGCAAAGCGCTCTTCTGACCCTCATCCGTCTCGCCGAGCGATCCTCTCGCCCTACAGACCCGTCCTCAAAACGGTGTTCGGGAGAGAGGAGGAGATTATGCATCAGGCTAATTTGCAGGCCCTGGTCACGGTAAAAAGCCCCAAATCCTCGGTCTTGCTTTGCACTAGACCAAACCCTGCATCCTGTGCCCACTGCTCCAGAAGTGAGGCCGGACGGCACTTCATCAGCCAGAGCTGACCGTTGCGATTGGGCAACACATGCGCAATAAAGTCAAGCTGCGGATGGCAAATCTGCGTCGTAAAGTAGAGTGTCCCACCTGGAGCAAGCAGATCGTAAAGTTGCTTGAGCGAGTGCTGAAATCATCTCGTCATCCAGCAGAAGCTCGTAAAGACCGGAGACGACAACCACATTAGGAGCGCCACCTAAAAGGTCATCTGTGGGTGCGGGAGCAAAAGCATCACCTTGCTCATAGAAAATGCTATCTAGCCCTCGCTCTTTCGCCAGCTCTTCTCCTTGCAGAAGCCCGGAAACAGCAAGGTCACGACAGAGAATACGCAGGTCACCTCTTTCAGGACCACAAAGCTCCAGCAGAGACTGCAAGTAGCGGCCTGGACCAGAAGCGACGTCAAGTAGCCGCGTCGGCTGCTGATCCTGGAGACAATTCTGCTCAATCTCCAGACGCAGCATCCGCTGAAGCAAAGCCCTACGTGCTCGAATTGCACGCCAGCCGATGGCATTCAAGTAGAAGCGATCAAGCAAGATCCCAATTCCCAGATATCCATGAGCGCGATTGACATAGACATAATCAAGCATCGTCCCACTATCAAAACCGAAGCAATAACCAGTACGAATACCTTTGCTCAAACGGCCAACCGTCGACAAAAGCAGGCGCAAGCTGGCCCATTTGAGCCTTTCTAGCGTCCCTTCCCTGGCTACCTGTGCCTGTTTTGTACCTATCTCATCGTCCAGAATTTGTTTATTGTTGTTTGTAGTAAGCATGTTTATCTCCTTGTAGGATAATGAACCTCGCGTAGGGCAGATCGGCTAGGCCGTTTTGTCAGCCACACAGCGCTCCCTGCGCCACAGAGATTCCCCAGCGCCCCACTCCAGGTCTTTCCTGGACTGAGCCGGGGAGCAAGCTTTGCCCCGCCCAGCAGTTTGCCCAGGCAGAAGGCTCCTACATCGCTTAGTGCCACACCCAGACCAACCAGCACTACCAGTCCTGGCAATTTGCCAATTAAAAGGGCAAGCAGATGAGCAGGCAGCCAGCCCACGTAAAGGTAGCCCCAGAAGCCAAGCGTAGCCAGAGAAAAGGCTTTTTCTAGAGAGAGACCGCGTTCTGTCGTCAGAATTGCCAGTAGCGACCAGGCAAAAAACGCCGCTATCGGCGCAACCATAAGCGTAACCGGACCAAACACCAGGATAGACAACAGCGTAAGCAGACCAGAAAATGCAAGAAGCAGCGTAGACCAGGAAGTGAGCGAGGCCAACATACCATACTCATATGTACCCTGCCAGCACAGAAAAGCGCAGAGCAGCGCCAGAGCTAAAGGTCCAGAGAGAACCGCGCCGACATAGAAAAAAGCAATAAGCAGCCAGGTACGATAGCGTTGCCATAGAACAGTCTGCATCCCTGCCAGCCGACCATTTGCAGTCTGAGTATACTGAACAACACACAATCCTATACCAGCTAGAAGAAAGAGCCCGCCTAGAGGCAAAGTAAGTCGCACAAGCCACGGATTTAAAAGCGGATCTATCAACCACGAAGTACTCATCATCTTCCCCCGAATTCCGCATATGCCCAGCGATATCGTTGAATAATAGTCAGAAGCAGGCCCGGAACAAAGGCCAGCAGAAGCCAGTTCCAGCTTGTAGGAGAGAAAAAGAGCGTGATAAACGAGAAAGCCGCCAGGTAGAGCATACGGTCAGCTTTCGCCAGAAAACCACCAAACTGGCGAACTCCACCCGCCGCCTTCGCCACAGTTCCCAGATAGCTACAAAGCAAGATCAATACCAGTACAGACCATGCCAGTTGCGAAAGCACAAAGGGATTGAGGGCCAGCCCGACAAAAATGAGCGTATCAGCGAGCCGATCACAGCACTCATTAAAGACCTCGCCCCAGGGACGAGCCAGATCCGTCTTCCTTGCGACCAGACCATCCAGCGCGTTAGCCGCCAGACGACCAATCGCCAGAGGCGCGACCAGCAGTACCAGCAATGGCAGACGCGCCGAACACGCCAGGACAATGCCGAGGAGAGCCGCACAGACCACACCGCTCAAGCTAATCAGATCGGGATGGACATGTTTCCGTATAAACAATCTCTCCAAATAGGACAGACGTTGCTGCCACCACGGTTTAATCGCATAGATACCACGGTACCTTTTCGCAACCATCGTATCTCTCTCCTCAAATGACCATTTTGGTGCTGGGTGGTGTCCCCAGACATGATGGTCTCCTTTCCTTCACACCAGAAACTAGGGGATAAAACAAACCTTAGCCTGAACATTCTGAGAGCAGACGGACCGAGTCTTCGATTTCCGTTGCGACCTGAGACGAATCTTGCGTACTTGAAAATGTCTGAGGTGCACCGAAATAAACAGCAACCCGGTGACGGCGCGGAAAATGGGCTCCCTTTGGAAAGACCTCCGAAGTATTCTCCAGCCAGACCGGCACAACTGGCACGGCTGTCTCTAGTGCCAGCTCGCCTACGCCGCGTTTGAAAGCATGTAGCTGCTGGTCGCGAGAACGTGTCCCTTCAGGGAAGATGAGCAGACTTTGTCCCTCTTGTAGCAGTTGAGCAGCGTAGAGCAGGCTAAAAAGCGCCGCGGGACGCTGGCGTGCAAAAGCAAAGGCGTTAAAAATCAATCGGACCAGCAGACCTTTCCACCAGCAAGTAAAAAAGTAGTCCTGTGCCGCTGCAACGCGCACCCGCAGACGCAGAGAGAGCGGCAAGGCTGCCAGGAGCAGAGGTGTATCCAGATGACTGGAGTGATTGACCGCAAAGATATATGGACCTTTACCACTCAGATGTTCGCGTCCATAAACATGATAAGGAGCAAACAGACGCATGCCAGGGAAAAGCACCACCTGACGTAGCATTTCACCTGACCAGCAAGCAATAGAGCTACCCAGTTTCCGTTTTTGAGGCGGCCTAATAGAATACTTTATAGTGATGTTTTGTAGAAGCATATCTATTCCTCCTGCTTGCCTGACTATCTCTATCCAGTTTTCTGGATAGAGTATATTGCGAACACAATCTGAACAGAGAGTGGCAAATGCCCCATCTTTTAAATCAAATGTAGGGACGGCTGTTGATCTCTGTCCGAGAAACGTCGCCGACAACCACCTTCATCTGAAGCAAGTGTAAGCGGCAGACACAAAGAGTACATCGGCAGAATAACGTATAGGGATGGTACAGAGGTGGAATACGTATGATTACGTACGCCGTTTCTGGGAGAAAAAGATTTTTTTTTAAATGAGTTGTTGTTCAACCGCGAAGCGCGTAGCCGCACTGCGTGAGGAGATACCGAGTTTATTATAAATTGAGGTCAAATGTGTACTAACCGTACGTGGGCTAATCACCAGCTTTTCAGCAACCTGGTTATCTGTTAGACCACAAGCAACCCAGCGTAGCACCTCAACTTCACGAGCGGTCAGACCCGCTGGATAAGCAGTTGGAACAAGATGCAAAGAAGTGGCAGCAAGTGGAACAGAAGGTGGAGCAGGAGTTGCCAGCAGGGCAGAGAGCAGAAGCGTATTATTCACCAATGCCTCACCTTCTGCCAGTAGCAGTAGAGAACTCGTCAGGTGAGAAGTGATTATGAGCCTGTTTCAAAAAAGGCTCATAGAGTGCAGCAATAGAGGGCGCAAGCGCAATACCTTTCATCTCGCGTAGAGACCGAGCCGCTCCCCAACAGCGGATTCCATGTTCCCATTGCTTTGAAGCAATCAGAGACATTGCCAGCCCTTCAAGGGCAAGCGTGAGAAACCAGGTGCGACCAAGCTCATAAAGCATTGCAAGGCACTCTTTAAATACGGCCTGAGCCACTGTTACATTATGCAACAACAGATGTGCCCAGCCCAGGCCTAGTAGCGCCTCGGCAACACCGCGCTGGTCCCCTGCCTCTCGATGTAGTACGAGACTTTTTTCAATTAAGTCCCGCATACGCTCAGGCTGACCCTCGAAGGCTGCAACATATCCTAGCATGACCTGTGTATAAGCAATGCCGCGCTGATCCGCTACCTCGCTGCTCAGGGCAAGACTTTCATCTAGCAGTGTATGTGCCAGTGTATAGTTTCCGGTAGCGAGCATTATCAGTCCTTGAAGCCAGAGTGAGCGAGCAACTTCCCAGGTATCCCCAAGCTGGCGGGCAAGGGCTACGCTTTCAGCAATCAAGGCTTCTGCTAGCGCATACTCGCCCTGCTCAAGGGCAATTGCCGCTAACGCTTCCAGGGCATAAGTTATGTTAGAGGCATCGTTGCTCTGACGAGCGAGAGCCAGGGCCTCGCTTACGAAATTCGTGCGCAGCGGTATAAAGACTCCGCTCACGTGCTACATAACCAAGCATCCAGAGGGGATTGATCTGCTCGGCCTGTGCACCTTCAGCACGCAGTAAAAGGAGACTTTCATGACAGAGCGCCTCTGCACGGGACATATCACCATGCAAGCCTGCCAGCGTACCTGCCGCGTTTAATGTTCTGGCCCGGACTAGTGGATCAATCTCGCTATCGTGCTGGCTTTGAGTGAGAAACTCGTTGTAAAACCTGTTCTCCCTCTGTAATCTGGCCGCGCATCCTCCAGAAACGCCAGAGCGCCCCGGCCAGTTTCAATGCTGGAGTGTATGCCTGCCTCTTCAGCAAGTAGTTGAGTGCCGCAAGGAGATTGTCATACTCGCGTGCCAGGCGCTCCAGCCAGATGCGTTGTTCTGCATGCGCAAGATATGGTTCGGCCTGCTGAGCCAGATTGAGATAATAGGAAGCATGGGCCTGGACAACCAAATTCAGCTCAGCCTGCTCTTCCAGACAGGAGAGACCATATTCACGGATTGTCTCAAGCATAATAAAACGCGGCTCGTCATTGCTATCGGCTACCGAAAAAAGACTTTTATCGAATAATGATGAGATACCATTACTATAGTGTATCACCAGGTGCAGAGGCAACACGCTCCAGACCCATATATTCCGTTTGCGCGTGATCTCAGGATGCATTATAATAATGACACAACGTCAACCGAATAGCTGCATTCAGCAAGGCCGCTCCGGAAAAGCGACCAGGATTGTCTCCCCCTGGATGTAAGAAATCAGATTTGCACGGCGAGGTGCATGGTGTGAGGTCGTTGATGTTCGCAATACAGAGATACATCAAATTCAGCACAGGTGTCTTGTATACAACACCGCGTTCACTCCTCTCTTGCTTCACCTCCCTGCCCCCAGAAATGAGGAAAAGATGTATAAAGGTCAATCTGGTATGTGGTCCTGGCTCTTTCATCGCATCACAGGATTAGCCATCCTTATCTTCTTATTTATCCATATCGTTGACATTTCGCTGCTGAGCTTTGGACCAGCCGTCTACAATGATGGTATCGCTTTTTTTGATTCAATCATTGCACGCCTGCTTTCATTAGGCTTGATCGTCGCCGTCTTCTATCATGCCTTTAATGGCGTGCGTATCATCCTGGTCGATTTCTGGCGTAAAGGTGTACGCTACCAGAAGATTATGTTTGCTGTTGTGCTGGTTGCGACCATTCTTGTGTTTTTCCCTTTTGCCTATTTCGTACTCAAGCCAGCCTTCTTTCCCGTCGTGGCCTGGTTCTTTACGCTCCCGACGATGGCCCATACAGCAACTCATTGATTCTCTCTCGCTTCGCTCTGCTAGTTGATATCGGGCGTGGCTGAAATTACTCCTTTAGAGGAGAAACTGGTATGTTGAATTTATCAAAGTTCTATGGTGGCACGCGTCCACAAGGCGGAGGCTTTGAGACGTTTTCCTGGTATTATTTCCGCATCTCTGGCGTTATTTTGTTCGTCCTGGTGATCCTTCATCTTTTGGTTATGCATGTCACCACTGATGTCGCCTGTACTACCTATGCATTCGTGGCCGGGCGCTATGCCAATCCTCTCTGGCGGCTTTTTGACTGGATGTTGCTTACTATCTCGCTCACCCACGGCATCAATGGCCTGCGGGTGATGATTGATGATTATGTACGTTCGCCCCGCACACGGATGGTGCTCCTTTCGACTGCCGCCACTCTCTTACTGGTCTTTTTTATGCTAGGAACAATTACCTTGATTACCTTTCAACCTGTTCAGGGCGCTCAACAAACGCAAGCCTGTGTCAATCAGAGGTAGGGGCGAGGCTTGCCCTCGCCCAAAGGGTTACGGTAGGGGCGAGGCTTGTCCCCGCCCGAAGGGTGATGCCGATGGTAGGGGCGGGGCTTGTCCCCGCCCGAACGAAGAATAGAGGATATGTCATGTACCATAAGTTTGATGTCGTTATTGTCGGTTCTGGTGGTGCCGGTCTGATGGCCGCAATGCAGCTTCCCAATGCCAGCGTTGCTGTTCTGACCAAAGTTTATCCGACACGTTCACATACAGGCGCAGCGCAGGGAGGAGTTGCCGCAGCTCTGGGAAATCAGGAGGAGGATCACTGGAAGTGGCATATGTACGATACTGTGAAAGGTGGCGACTATCTGGTCGACCAGCCCGCAGCAGAGATTCTGGCCCGCGAAGCTATCGATGCGGTCTATGAGCTGGAACACCGCGGCCTGCCTTTCAACCGCACTCCCGATGGACGCATCGATCAGCGCCGCTTTGGCGGCCATACGCGTAACTATGGCGAAGGTCCTGTGCGCCGCTCTTGCTACGCGGCAGACCGCACCGGCCATATGATTTTACAGACGATGTATCAGAACGCGATCAAAAATCAGGTTCGCTTCTTTAACGAATATCTCGTTCTGGACCTGCTTCTGAATGACGAGCAGACCTGCGGCGTGGTTGCGCTTGAGATTCGCACCGGCGAGATTCACACGTTCCATGCTAAATCTGTCCTCTTTGCAACTGGCGGCTATGGCCGCGCCTGGCGCGTCTCCAGCAATGCGTTTGCCTGTATGGGAGACGGTATGTCGATTGCCTATCGCCGGGGCATTCCCCTGCAAGATATGGAGATGTACCAGTTCCATCCAACTGGCATCTACAAAGTCGGCGTCCTCCTCAGCGAGGCGGCACGCGGCGAAGGCGGCAAGATCCTCAATGGCAAGGGTGAATATTTCATGGAACGTTATATGCCTACGCTGAAGGATCTGGCCCCTCGCGATATCGTTTCTCGCTGTATCGTTCAGGAGATCAATGAGGGGCGCGGCGTTGATGGCAAGGATTATGTATATCTCGATGTGCGCCATCTGGGGGCGGCGACGATTGCTGAGAAACTTCCCGATATTACCGATTTTGCCCGCAACTATCTGGGGGTCGAACCGATTACTGAGCCGGTCCCGATTCAACCCACGGCCCACTATGCAATGGGAGGCATCCCAACTGATATCGATGCACGCGTTGTCATTGATCCTCAGTTGACACCTCTCCCCGGCTTTTATGCTGCCGGTGAGGTGGCCTGTGTCTCTGTGCATGGAGCCAATCGCCTGGGGACAAACTCTCTGGTTGATCTGATCGTCTTTGGCCGTCGCGCAGGCAAACATATGGCGCAGTTCATCAAAGAAAACGACTATGCTCCCCTGCCTCCCGATCATGAAGGCTACTCACGCGCACTCGTGGACCACATGTATAGCTCGACGGGCGGAGAGTCGGCTGCCCGCGTTCGCAGCGAGCTTCAGAACGAGATGAATGATAAGGTCTTCGTCGAACGCACGGAGAAAGGGCTCCATAGTGCCCTGGATAGCATTGCCGGTTTGCAGGATGCGTATCAGAATGTCCAACTACAGGACAAAGGCAAGACGTTCAATACTGAGCTGGTAGAGGCCATCGAACTTGGCTTCCTTCTCGATTGTGCTGAAGCAACCACACATGGAGCACTGGCCCGTACCGAAAGCCGTGGCGCACACTTCCGCCTGGATTACCAGAAACGTGATGATGTAAACTGGCTGAAACATACGCTAGCCTATAGAGGGACGAAGACCCACGATGTACGCCTGGATTATAAGGACGTTCTCATGGTTGATGATCCCATCTTTATTCCAAAAGAACGTAAATACTAAGAGATAGGTGTCGATAGATATTATCAAACTATCAAGGAACAGCAAACAACAGCACAGAGCCGGATGAACGGCACCGTCCTTCCCGGCTTTGTGCAAGGAGAAAATAATGAACATACTCTTCCGCATTAAGCGCTATGATCCCGAACGAGATGCGAAGCCGTATTGGGCCGAATATCGTGTTGAGGCCGATCCCATTGACCGCTTGTTGGATGCCCTGAATACTGTCAAATGGACGATGGATGGTACGCTGACCTATCGCCGTTCCTGCGCCCACGGCGTCTGTGGTTCGGATGCTATGCGTATCAATGGCCGCAATCGCCTCGCCTGTAAAGTACTCATTCGCGACGTCGGTGAGAAGGTCACGATTGAGCCGATGCTGGGCTATCCTGTGATCAAAGATCTGGTCGTGGATATGGAGCAGTTTTTTGATAAGTACAAATCTGTGAAACCCTACCTGATTAATTATGATAATGAACCCGGTACGGAGCGCCTACAAAGTGCCGAGGAACGAGCGATCTATGATGAGGGGACCAAATGTATTCTCTGTGGAGCCTGCACCGGTTCCTGCCCCTCGATCTGGGGAAATCCTAACTGGGTCGGTCCAGCCTCGATTGTGAATGCCCATCGCTTTATCTTCGATAGCCGCGATCAGGGCGCAGCCGAGCGCCTGGCAATTCTGGGGCAGCGCGACGGCGTCTGGCGTTGCCGTACAATCTTTAACTGCACCGATGCCTGCCCACGTGGCATTCCCGTTACCGATCTGATCGAGCAGGTCAAACGTACGATAGTATATGGCGGAGACACGAAGAACGCGCAATAATACGTTCTTCCATCATTGCGTAGGGGCGGCGTTTACCGCCGCCTGGGTGGGAATTGCCCCTACGTAATCTTTTCCGCAGAAGGATGGATTGCAAATCTGATGACAACAAGTACCGAGACCTGGCAACATCGCGATCTTATCACGAATAGCATACGCCTGCATTATGTGACAGAGGGGACAGGGCCCCTGCTTCTCTTGCTGCACGGCTTTCCCGAATTCTGGTACTCATGGCGTCACCAGATCCCCTTCCTGGCAGAACTCGGATATCAGGTAGTGGCTCCGGACTTGCGTGGCTATAACGACAGTGATAAGCCTCGCACAGGCTATGATATCCAGACCCTACTACACGATATTGTTGGCCTGATTCACGCTCTAGGCCAGGAAAAGGCTATTATTGTTGGCCATGACTGGGGCGGAGCTCTGGCCTGGTCCTTTGCCCTGGCCTATCCAGAGATGACTGAGCGCCTGATTATCTTGAATGCCCCTCACCCCTGGGCCTTCTTGCGCGAACTGCGTACGCCGAAACAATTGCGCAAAAGCTGGTATATCCTGGCTTTTCAACTCCCCTGGTTGCCAGAATATCTCCTGGGACGAAAACATGCCAGCGCTATTGCAACCATGCTTTCCAACTCGTCGGTCCAGAAAGAGGCATTTTCAGCAGAAGACCTGAAGCAGTATCGGGATGCTATGAGCAAGCCAGGAGCTCTTACTGCATCACTCAACTATTATCGTAACCTGGTGCACCGTCCAATCAATGCTAGCACAGGTATCCAGCCTGGCACAAGCATTACCACGCCAACCCTGTTGATCTGGGGCGAACAGGATATTGCTCTGGATAGCGCCCTTACTGAAGGACTCGAATCATGGGTCCCCGATCTGCACATCAGGCGCATTCCAGATAGTGGACATTGGGTACAGCAAGAGAAACCTCAGCAGGTGAATTTATTGCTCAAAGAATTTTGCAGCCTGAGCAGCGTTGATATCCTTTCACAGAGGCGTAACAAGAGAGAAAAAGATTTCTTGTCCATCTTTTAGACCTGGACCTGATCTTTGGCAAGTTGCAGGAGCTCTTCTTCTAGCTGAGATGTAACCAGTTGTGTAGCCTGATTACTATTGAGAGACTGGCCGTTCTGCATGGCTGTACGCATGGTATCAAGTAAGCGCTGCTGAAAGGTTGAAAAATAATGCTCCTGCTGGTTTTGTGGCGGAAATAGGGCAAGATCAATACGCTGAGCTGGATAAAATTCTGAGGGTGTAAATGCTACTGACAACAGTTGTGTGTAGCTTTGCAATAAATCCAGGCGCTGAGGGGTAAAATAAAAAGGCTGAGTACTACTCACGTAAAAGCAGCCTGCTACGCCTTCGCTACGTTGAATAGGAGAAGCGACAATACTACGACCATGCTCGGTTGACACCATCGGATGGTAATAGTGGTTTGCTGCCTGGGTATCCTGGACGATGATCATACGCTGATTGCTGGCGACGTACCCACCCAGTGATTCAATGCCGATAAATATAGGGTAACGATCCCAACTGCCTTGCCAGGGAGCAGTGCCTTGACCGAGTAAAACACGGAGGCTCCGCACTTTTTGTGTAGGAGTATTGGGAGTTGTACAACCTGTAATCACCAGCATCATACCAAGACGGAAAGGATCAAGATGTTGGAGAGCCTGCTGTAAAATAAGTTTTCCAATAGACCAGAAGCGCAGGGAAGGTGCGGTTTTCGTATAGGCACGCATTACACTCGTATAAAAGCGTGATGGAATTTTCAAAAGTTCTCCTTCATTACCAGCGCTCGTTTCAAGAAAAGTGGGATATTCCCTTTGAATTAATCTGGTAAGTTGCGTAGAATAGTCAGGGAGAGCGGCGATCAGTTGATATAAATTCCGTGTCCGAGGATTCCCTTCATTATTTGCCCAACGTTGCAGCGTAATTGCGTTGATACCCGACAGACTGGCAATATGCTGCCGCTCCTGAGCATTTTCAATCAAAATACTTAGGAGTTCTCGCCATGTTTGCGGCTCAGCCATGTACTCTCCTTATACTATAAAAAACATTTTTTTTAGTTTAGTACTGTTTATAATAGCAAGAGACGGGTTTTTTTGTCAAGTGACGGAACAACCCAGTGATCTGGGAAGAAAACTTCTTAGATCAGCGGGGTGTCTTTAGGCGAAAAGCTTCACGGACTGTTGTTTAGTGCATAAACACACGACCCGGTTGGAAAAAGTCGTGTGCTGCATTCCAATGCGCTGTATGTATCCTGACACTCATATCTCCAGAGATGAATGGCTTTGCCACAATTTCCTCTCACCTGTTGAGGATTGAAATTGAAGATGAAAATTAGGAAACGGTAACAGTAATACTGTGATAGCCGGAAGATCCATCTGGCGCAGGAGAGGCAGAGGCGGGATCTTGCACATTTCCTTCCTTATCAATGGCACGGACAACCAGCGTATAGCTTCCAGCTTTGGGCTGCCAGGGCATCTCCCATAAAACCCAGGTAAGATCTGAGAAAGGTTTTTTTAGCTTTGTAGGCTGCCAGGTTTTCCCTGCATCCAGGCTGAGATCTACCTCGCTGATACCTTTATTGCCAGAGAAAGCCAGGCCCGCGATATATGTCGGCATCCCTGCTTTGAGTGGTTGCAGGCCATTGGGGGTATCGATTCGCGAAGTCATGCGAATCGGCGCTGGATCGCTCCAGCCTCGATTCTGCCAGTAGCCCTGGTAATCGGTATTCACCACCTCAATTTTGGTAATCCATTTGACATGCTTCATCCCATAGATGCCTGGGACAAGCAGACGCGCAGGATAGCCATGTTCAGAGGGCAATGGTACTCCATTCATCCGCACGGCAACAAGGGTGGTTGGTTCCAATGCTTTTGCTAGGTGAATGCTATCGCTATAGTCATCAGAAGCGTAGAGAACGACTTTCGTGGCACCGGGCTTAATCTTGCCAGCTTTCGCCAGCAGATCTGAGAGAGGAATCCCTTCCCAGAGCGCATTGCTTATATACTGACCACCAACTTCGTTACTAATGCACATCAGGGTCTCGTATTGTTGCTTCATAGGCAACGCCTGTAATTGAGTATAGTTGAGTGTATAGGGCTGCTCAATCTCGCCATAGATGGTCATATTCCAGCCATTGGCGTTAATGGATGGATCACTACTTAAGTTTTTTGAAACCTGGTAAAACTGATCGTTGGTAGTAATCTCAGGTGAGAGGCCCGCGATCTGACTAAAATCTCCGTCGTAGGCAGGAGCAGGAACTGGCTCAACCTTTGCTTTATAGCTTTGTTGTACCTCGCTGGCTGAGGAGCCAGAGAGCGTCTGTCCGCCACTCCCCACGCCACTGGAGATAAAACGCCAGGCCAGCACGCCAAGCGCGGCAGCACCTACCCAGAGTCCCCCTCTGGTCAATATAGTACGGCGCGATAGACTGGCCTCTACCACTTCGTCCTGTTTTACCGCTCCTAGCGTCTGTAAATGGCGCAGCAGGAGCCAGTTCTGGACAAAGACGAACGAGAGTCCAAAGAAGAGGCCAACGGCGGCCAACGTGGCCATTGTATTAAGGGCTCCTGCTGGCAAACTTACGCCGAAGAGTCCCGCGCCGGTAACTGGCAAAAAGACCAGGCCAGTCAATAACCAGAGTATACCCGCCAGCCAGAATCCTACAGCCCAGCGCAGGTGGCCTTCTTTATCGCTGAGCGCGGAATACCTTGACTGTGAAAGCAAGAGATTACAGAGGCCGCCACCAAGCGCAAAGATGAGGCATTGCCCAACAAGAATAATGTAGAAAAGGTAGCGTTTGGCATCGGGACCAAAGAACTCGTGCAGCGATTGAAAAAGGGCTGGCGGCATAAACTGGGTAATCGTCGAGCCGAGTACTTCTGGAAGCGAGACTGTATTGAGGAGCAGACTAAAAAGTATCATCAATAGACTGGCGACTATACCCGCTACCAGTCCGGCAGAAAAGCCGAGAAAAAAGCGCTGCCTGCGCGAGAAAAGAATGCTTTGCATGAGACTATTCTCCAGGGCGGTGAGACAGAGAAGTATTGGAAAAACACTACCAGCGTTTATAAGACTAATATATATCCACGTTTTTATACTGGCACTTTTACGAATATCGGAATACCGGGATAAACTGAGTATTCAAGAAGTAGTCTGTTTATTATATGTCGATGCGCCAGAAATTGATAGATAGAGGGAGATAATGAGCCAATGCTACCAGGAACTTATTCGCTCTCGCCTCTCTTTCTGTGTTATACTTCCTATAGTACATTATCTCAGCTCAAAGGACAATAACTGTCTTTCCCGATAAGAAAAAGGAGCTTTTCATGATTCTCTCACGCAAGAGACATCATGTCATCTTGATTTTTTCCCTGGTAGTGGGTCTACTTGTGCTGTCTGCTTGTGGAAATACCCCTGCGCAGACGCAGAAAGTGTCCGCCGTCCCCACAGCCATACCAACACCAACTCTGGGACCAGGGCAGCAGTTGCTTGTGAACGCCGCCCAGCGGCTAAACGCTGCGAAGACATTGCATACACTTCTGCATTTACAGATAAATAGTGATCGTAACAGTGGAACACTGCTGAGCGAGGTCTGGAATGCCACACCCGCAAGCAGCCGGAGCGAGGTGCGCCAATCCACACTTGCTGATCTAGCGGTTGGCACCATTTTTGTTTCCGATGGTAAGCAGCAGTGGCAGTACAATCCCCAGCAGAAAGTCGTCTTTCATGGTTCGGTACAACAAAATTCTAACGGCCTGGCGGGAACTGGTTTTGCTGGGACCAGCAGCGGGCAGAGTCAGCTTGTGTTGAATCTCGTGCAGAATATTCTCACGCAAAGTGATGGCACACTCAAACCTTCCTCTTCATCTATTGCTGGTCAGCAGGTAGCAGATGTGCATGTGGTACCCCAGAGTGGGGCGCTTGCTGCCGGTTCGGGAAGTGTTACCTATGATGGAGATGTCTATATCAGCAAAGAGACGCAATTGCCTGTGCGCTTCTCTCTAAATATTCAAGGTCTGGGCAATATTGTCTTGGACCTACAAGGTCTGGCGCTGAATCAGCCTGTAGCTGCCGCGCTCTTCTCTTTTAATGTTCCGGCGGGAGCAAAGCTGGAACCGTTTCCCACTCCAACGGCCAGCACTGGTTCACTTTCACTCTCTCAAGCACAACAGCAAGCAGGCTATCATCTGCTGCATATTCCGGATGTACAGACTGCCTATACCTTGCAAAGCGTCAATGCTCTGGGTGCACCTGGCAGCGAAATTTATACGCTCTTATATAAGCAGGGAGATAACAGTGTGACTCTAGCAGAAGGAAAATCTCTAGCCAATCTTTCTGGTTCCAGCGGCAAGCAGATTACCGTACGTGGTACAATAGCTCAGCTCTCTACTGAGAATACTTTGAAGACACTTTCCTGGACGGAGAATGGGGTAGGTGTGCGTATTACTGGAGAGATAAGTGAGACCCAACTTGTAGCAATCGCGGGTCTGCTACGATAGTAGAGGTGGTAAAGAAGCAGGCTTTTCTAGAGATGTCTCTGTGAGGTCATAAGATTTAGACACAACATTTTTTATATCCAGGAACGTCTTTTCTATGGTATAGTGTGAGCATCATAGAAAGGAAGAAAGCTTTATGGCTGATAATATAGATGCAGTGGGGCATGAGGCCATTTACAATCTGGCCCAGAAGCACGCTGCACGCGAACGAGCCTTGCCGAAGTCACGCGCAGCAATTCGCTATTGTGCAAATAGTATTCGTGCCGCCCACCGCCACGAGTTCCGCGCGGCTGAAGATCTGGTTGTGCAGGCTGCTACTCTCCTCTCTGAGATGGCTGCTGATCTGCATGAGCACCAGGATATCTTCTATGCAGGCTTTGTCCAGGATGCCCAAAAAGAATATGCCGAGGCGGTTTGTTTCAGTGCCCTGGTTCAACACCGTTCTCTCCCTTCGGCTACTGACCTTGCGATTGGTTCACCCGCCTTTCTGAATGGGTTGGCGGAATCTGTTGGCGAACTTCGCCGCTATGTCCTGGATCAACTCAGACGCGGCGAGATAGCTAATTGTGAGGTGTTTCTGGGTTACATGGATGATATCTATGCCCTGCTCATCTCGGTTGATTTTCCTGATGCCATCACATCTGGTTTACGCAGAACAACCGATGCTACACGCGGTATTCTGGAGAAGACGCGTGGTGATTTGACCTCTGCTGTTAGCCAGGTGCGTCTACAGCAGTCGATGCTGGCTTTGCAACGTGAGTTGCAGCGGCAAAGTCCAGGGAATGATTCATTTCTCGGCTCCTCTCTCTAATCGAAATTCGGTACTTCACCGCACTTTTCTTGTTGAGTATACTATCAACAGTGCGCGTTATTCTGCTCTTTTGTGGGCAGAATATCAATGTCTTGCGTTTAACTATGTAAGATTCTTGCATTCTGGGAAGCGCTAAGGGTTGTTATCTAAATAGTATACCTATTTGTTCTACCTCCCAGGATTGCCCGCGTTGTAGCCAATAAAGGGCATTCGCAGGGGCGCGAGGAACTTTCTGTGCTCATATAACGTATTACTTGTGTAATATATAAACATGGTCGCTTTTTGTAATAAAATACAAACATTGAGATGCTGCGTATTACAGAGCAACATCAGCATCTAGGGGACAGAAGCCCTACACCAATAAAATATAAAGAGGAGAGGGGTGCATGAGCGAAGAAATTCAGGAGACAAATGCCGTCGTTTCTAAACCGCAAACAACTACCTCAACCCATGTCGTGACAGCCGACTCCGTACAGGCTGAAGAGGTTCCAACAATACCTCTGGACTCTTTGCAGGTAATTAGCGCTCTGCAACCGGAGATTTCTATTCACTCAATCGCAGCTACCCGCGATGTGAGTACCCCTACGCCACTTGCGTTCCAGGCGACTGAAGCAAATCGTAATTGGTCTGCCTGGATTCAGATCTGGTGGGAGGGGATGCGCCCGTCCTATTTTGTTCTGCCACTCATGCCAGCCCTGGTGGGAAATGTCCTGGCCTGGTCGCAGACTATTACTCCTCATGCCCTGCTGGGACACTTTCATCTCACACATTTTATCGGTATGATACTTGTGCTTATGCTCATTCAGGCAGGGGCAAACCTGGTAAATGACTATTATGATTATATTCGGGGTGTTGATACAAGCAATACATTAGGGCCTGGTGGTTTGCTTCAACAGGGTCTGGTGAAACCCAGGAGCGTCTTGCTGGTAGGTCTGGTGTTGCTCAGTGTAGGTGCGCTATTTGGACTTATCATCGCAGCGGCAGGTGGTCCACTCGTCTATCTCTTTGGGCTGGTAGGGTTGGTCTGTGCCTATTTTTATAGTGCTACCTCGCGCTCACTCTCTTCTCTTGCATTAGGTGAGCTAGTCGCCTTTGTACTTTTTGGCCCTTGTATTACCCTGGGTGCCTATCTTGTTCAGGGCGGCCATCTGGTTGCCAGCGCTTTTGGCTATAGCATTCCACTTGGTCTGCTGGCTGCTGCAATTATCCATGTGAATAATATGCGCGATACTGAGGGCGATGCTCAGATGGGCAAACATACGTTGGCGACTTTGTTAGGTCTTACCTGGAGCCGGGTCTGGTTTCTTGCCTTGTTGCTGGGACCCTTTATTGTAATTACTCTGTTAGGCATTTCTCATGGTTCTCCCCATCTGGTTCTTCTGACCTGGTGGACGTTGCCTACTCTCGTGATTGCCCTGACGGGCGTGATGCGTACAGATACTCATGCAGGCTTTCATCTGGTCATGGGCCAGGTGTTACGTCTGGAAGTAATGTTTGCTATCTTGCTTGCGCTGGCCCTGCTGATCCAGGCGGTTATTCCTGTCCTGCCTCATCTCCCATCCCATCTCTTGCCCTTTTAAAAATCCGTCGCGGAACGAACGTGTCTAACGCGCACTCACATTGCTTGAGAAAGAGTCGCCTTTAAGACACGTTCGTTTTGCTTTAAACTGTTATGAAGAGCACGGCTTGTGTGCCTGGTTTTCCTGCTAGTATGTGGCGCAAAAGTCCTATATATTTACAAAGAGAACAGGACCATTAGGGTCATTTACAAGCACGGAACGCTGTGTTACACTTCATTTGTGATTTCTAGTCGTGTAGGGCCGCTTCGAGAGAAAAAGCACTATGTTCTCTCACTAGAAAAAGACTTGTAGAGTCAGGCTCAATCACTGTTTGCGGACGTTTCACAAGGAGGTGCTCTATGGCTGGCTGGGAAGAAGAACTGGCTGTCCTGTTACGTGAGCTGGGTGTCAAGCAAGAAGAACCAAAGACGCCCCTCCAATCCACGCGCAAGCCCATACGCAGCGATGTGAAGCAGCGAGAACAATTCGCTGATGCAATTCTTTGGAATGAAGAAGGTGGTGCGGATGAGGAAGATGATGACGCCTGGATAGACGATCTGAGCGTGATGCGCCAGGAAGTTGATTCAATTGTCCGCCAGGTGATATTGCTTATGCAGCGCGGAGACCTTGAATCCTCTCTTAAAGAGGATGTAATGGTGGTGTTACATGCTTTACGCCGCCGTGCTGCGCTTTCTCAACTGACTACAACTAACGACGAAGCGTATCTGGAGTCGGCCTCGGCAATGTTGCATTTTTGCCGCCTCGTTCTCCAATTAAGCGAGTTTGCTACAGAAGATTCCTAAATATTCCGCTGCTATTTTTAGCGAACTCTTTCTGTTCCCTGTACGCATTTCCTTTCAAATAGTGGAAAATCCTATTCTTTTTTACTCTAAAGAATAGTAAAACAAGTATTGGATTGATAGGCATGTATATTATGCGATATACGGCTATCTTTCGCGCTACCCTTTCCCCAAACGCCCCACTTCTGAGCTGATTTCCCTCTTTTTTTCCCTCAAAGGGTTGATTGTTGCCTTGACATATGCTAGTTCAAACTGAGATACTGCTATTCGTGTTCCTGGAATGCTAGAAACTATAAGGGCCACTCAAACGCTATCCTATTCATAATGGCTTGTAATAGAGTAGGTTGATTCTGGAAAAATACTAGTGCGCAAGATCGGCCTATCACGCCGACTTTGTGCAAGGAGGAAGAAATGGATAATAAAAAACTACTGACAGAGGTTAGTCGTTGGCTACGCGTTGGCCTGCTCTCTGCTTCTACACTCGGTCCTGTTCTAGGAACAGTACTGACACGTCTGCGTGAACAACAGGTTCTGGCGCGTGGTAATACCGTTGCTGTCACAGAGCCAGCACAACCAGTTGCAGTTGTTGCTCCTGAAGAGGATGCTGCTGGAAAGCCCTCTCTCAGCTATTCTTTGGCCTTGTTGGGGGAACGTGCTTACAATCAAGAACTGGTGCGGCGTGCAGAGGAACTGGCCGAAGAGCTACGCTTGCGTGGCGGCAAACTCTCTCAGTTATTGGCTGAACGTGGGAGCGATCTTACGCATGAGCTTGGGAAACGTAGTAGTGATTTTACGCATGAGCTTGGTAAGCGTAGCAATGATTTTACGCATGAGTTGGGGAAGCAAAGTGAACAGGTGAGTAAAAAGCTGCGTAAACAGACCCGCAAGGTATCGCGCAATATCTCTGAGCAAGATAGCGCCTTCTGGATTGTTTCCGGTTTCAGTGTAGGTTTGATTGCAGCAAGCATAGTCGCTTTTATCTTGCTGCGTAATCGTCGGCAGTTGCAGCAAGAACAGGAAGAAGACGAACACATTCTGCTTTCGCAAAATGGCCATCCTGCTACACAGAATGGTGTCATTACCTCGCTTGTGCAAAAGAAGAGCTCTCTGGAGACCTCTGTACCGCTAACAGCCGTCTCTACACCATCTGAGAAAGCCGCTACCGCAGTTGCTGAGCCAGGGACGAACTCAGGAATCGCCGTGCCCACCGACGCTGTTTTTCTAGGCGTTGCCAGCACAAAACAGTATTATCCTGTACAAACACCGCTTGATCAACTTAAAGCAAAAAATGATCAGCCTCTTGATATTATCTACTTCTCATCTGAAGAAGAAGCGCAGGCCCAGGGATTTACCCCTGCCGAGAAGTAAGAAGTTCGCCTTAGTCGGGGAATGTAAGAGACCTTCCCCGGCTAGTATCTCTCTCTTTTTCTTCACTCCTCCTCTCCCTATTTCTACCACTTTTTTCTGAAAGCAGGAAAAATACCTGATATAGCCTTCTATGCCTTTACTCTATCTATTCGCTATTGTATAGTATAAAGTACAATGATGGTTGAAAATATTTCTCTTTGTATAGAAACTAACGTAAAAAGGTGGTGGCTGGATGATGTCTGTTGATAATGCTGTTCAAAGTGAAGGTGAGCAGAAATTAGTTGTTGGTGACCCTGTACGGCCTTTGACTCGTCAAGAACTGCATGTGCTGGATCTTCTGGGCCAGGGATGTACAAACGAAGAGATTGCAGGTGAACTCAATATCACTGCTTCAACGGTCTCTTCGCATGTTCAGCATATCTTGAAAAAGCTCCAGGTTCGTAATCGTGTCGAGGCTGTCCTCTATATCCGTCATAGTCTTGGGCAGTTAGAGGGCTTTCGTCTTTTTCAGCCAGTGGCTCCTAATCAGGAGCAGATCAAAGCGCCGGAAACCCGGCCTATCTCCTTATATCTTCGCGATCCGCTGCTTTTTCTTAGCCAGATAAATCATATAAACTGGTGTATTGCAATTCATGGTCCCATACATATTGATTACTTTGGTATTGCCGGAGATGTTACTGTTGCTTACTACGATCCGTGTGCTCGACAACTGAGAATACGTCTGGCATTGTATAGTACCCGTCCGGGGGAGATCAATATTGAAGTGGATGAGTATCTCTGGAAATATCTTCTTGAGCTTGTGGAAGTAGCTTCAAATGCTCTCTTCTCTCCCTACTCACCAGCTCAATCTGGCACTTCCACTGAATCCGCCAAGCCGAAACTAGAGGTTCCTGAATAAAAATCAGTAACCTTCTCTCCAGCTTTAGTGCAAATGCTCAGTACTACTCTCAACCACCTCTTCTCAATAATGAGGTGGTTTTTCTAGAAGCTCTTTTACGGTTTTCGATATTGCTCCGGGGTCTGTCCTTTGTCGAAACCTTCGTTGAAATGCCCTTTTTGGACAAGGTACTTGAGAAATGCTAGCTTTTGCTCTTGTGTTGGAGATGCAGATTCAGCGCTCAAAGGTTCCCGGTCTGTATGGATGTGGTAGTTATGCCCTGGTGGAGTTCGCTCTTCTGCTGAAAGAAGAACGTCTTGCTCTACACGATCTTCATTTATTGGAGAGGTCGTCTCCGCTGCGTTTTTCTCTTGTTCAACAACAACAGAGGTAATACCAGAGTATGGCGCGGGTCCATCTACTGTCCTGGCCATTGTCTCTGGCGTCAGGCCCATGTTTCTATTACTTCCGACCGGTTGATAGTTCGTCTCTGGAGTCTGCTTCCAGGGCCACCAGGCAAAGAGCTTTTGTAGCCACTGCTTGATCCTTTGCGTGATCATGGTTTTCTTCCCTCGTCGTTGTGTAAAATGGCTTGAGTCGCCATCTTGACCTCACAGATCGCAAATACGGCAAGATCACTGTTTTCGTTGTCTTCTCCGAGATCTACAGCCAACTGCTTGCTGATCTCCTAGAAGAGAGAATCAGCGCCAATGAGGAATATAGAAATATAGTAGCATATCAACTAGGACACGTCAAACACGGCTTTCTAGACTCACTTGCTCTTTCTCTCGCGCCCTTTTTTGTGCCATGTATGAGTGCGGACCATTTTTTCTTCGCTGGCTATTTTGCTCTCTTGTCTTCTCTTTTTCGGAGAGGATGCTGGCAAGACAGTATTCTGAAAGGATAAATCTTGCAATTTTTGCTCCCTCGTGCCATAATCAGAGATGTTCTGCTCACAAACAAAGATATGAATGAGCATCTGGCCCTTCTCTCTGGAGAAATGCTGCGTTGCTTTGAAAAAGATTTTCATCGGCTAGAGTGTTTGTATCTTGGGTAGCAACGTTGTAAGGAAAAGGCCAGAGCGGCAGTATTATAGAGTGTCGGTGTCAGAGTACGCTTTCTTGCTTTTGTCTTTTTGTAGTGCCTTCTCGCATCTGTTACTACCTGCATCGTTCCGGTATGATAATGAACAACAGAAGTAGAATGTTCGCTGCTACGGCCTCGAACTGATATCCAGGGGGTGACAAATCATGCGAATGCGTTATAGGCATGTGACCTATCGTTACATCGATGGCTCTCAGAAACAGGTGGAGCAGCATTACCGCCAGTTGTTACACGATGCATTACGGCAAAGTCAGCAGTCTATACTCAATCATTCTACGACCTGGCGGCCACCAGCCGATATTCTTGAGTCGGCTGATGTTTATATGGTACGTATTGAACTGGCTGGAATGCGTGAGGAAGAGATCGAGGTCACCCTCTATGAAGACGCCCTCATCATCAGTGGTGAAAGACGGGATATTCAGGAGAATCGGCAAAACGTCTCTTATCATGAGGCTCAAATTCGCTACGGTCATTTTCGGGTTGAAGTATTTATCCCATCGCCCGTAAAACGCGAGACGGTTACGGCACATTATGAAAATGGCTTTCTCTGGGTCGATCTGCCCAAACTGGTTGAAGGAAAGCCTGAAAATGTGGTAATACAACAAGTTATTCAAGAGTAAACGAGCTGTACTTGGCTTTTGTTGGGAAAGTATATATGGAAAAAAATTTGCATCATGAGTGGGAGCATGATCCTTCTGAAGAAGATGAGGCCCAGTCTCCTCTTCCTCAAGAAGATTTAATCGATGACCCTCTCGCCAATGATTTTGTTGTCCAGGAAGAACTGCCTGGTGATTTTCATGAAAATTCGTCTTCACCTTCCGATGATCCTTCTTCCGATCCTTCTTCTAATCTAGAGGAGTCTGAAAACGCACCTGGCGAAAAAGAAGAGGGAGATGATTTATCCCTTTCCAGTAACCTGGATCAGGATCAGGATCAGGAGCGTCTCACTATTCCTGAAACGCTCCCTGTATTGCCTCTCAAAGATACTGTCATCTATCCATTTTCGGTACAGCCCCTGGCAGTTGGCCAGGAACGCTCTATCCGCTTGATTGATGATGTGATGCGGGGTGATCGGCTGGTGGTGCTGGTGGCCCAAAAATCCTCGGATATTGATCAGGCTGGCCCACATGACATTTTTACTATGGGCACGGTTGCTCGCGTTGGTCGCATGTTTCGCATGCCCGATGGCACGATCCAGATCGCTGTCCAGGGTCTGGAGCGCGTGGCTATCGGCGAGTTCACTCAGGAAAAGCCCTACCTCGTCGCAAACGTGGCCCTCCAACCTGATATTCAGGAGTTCGACAACGAGACCGAGGCCCTCAAACGCAATGTCATCGGCTACTTCCAGCGCATGGTCGCCCTGGTGCAGAACATGCCTGAGGGGATTGCTGCCGCTGCGCTGAATTTGGAAGAGCCACGCCAGGTTGTCTATGTGATCGCGACTTTCGTGCAGATGGATCTGGAGCTCCGTCAGAAGCTCCTTGAACTCGATTCGGTTCATGAGAAGCTCTCCCAGCTCAGCATCTATCTCACCCATGAGCTAGAGATCCTCGAACTCGGCAAGAAGATTCAGAACAGTGCGCAAGAAGAGATGGGCAAGATGCAGCGCGAGTACCTGTTGCGCGAACAACTTAAGGCGATCCAGCGCGAGTTGGGCGAAGAGAGCGAAGAGCAGGCCACCGTCAATGAGCTGCGCCGCAAGATTGAAGAAGCGAAAATGCCCGAGGAGGCACTGAAAGAGGCCAATCGCGAACTCTCCCGTCTGGAGAAGCTCCCTACTGCATCTCCCGAATATAGCATTATTCGCACCTATCTGGAACTGCTGGTCAGTCTTCCCTGGAGCAAGAGCACAGGCGAAAGTATCGATGTCCCCCATGCTCGCCAGGTACTTAATCAGGATCACTACGATCTGGAGAAGATTAAAGAGCGTATCCTGGAATATCTGGCTGTACGCCGCCTGAAAGAAGATCGCAAGGCGGAGCAGGAGAAGCGCGAGCAGGAAGAGCTCTCCGCAGAACCGGAGACGGCGGGCGAGGTGAAGCGTCTGACACAGCCTTTGCAGTCACAGGAGACGAGCCGCTCGATAAACCGTGAGCCGATTCTGTGTTTTGTTGGCCCTCCGGGCGTCGGGAAAACCTCTCTTGGTCATTCTATTGCCCGTGCTCTCGGACGCAAGTTTGCACGCATGTCGCTGGGTGGTATTCGTGATGAGGCTGAAATTCGTGGCCATCGTCGTACCTACATTGGTGCCATGCCTGGTCGCATTCTTCAAACGCTTCGTCGTGTTGATACCAATGATCCGGTGATTATGCTGGATGAAGTTGATAAGGTTGGTGCCGACTGGCGCGGTGATCCTTCATCGGCCCTGCTGGAGGTTCTGGACCCGGAGCAGAATTATAATTTCCGCGATAACTACCTGGATCTGCCTTTCGACCTTTCTAAGGTTATGTTTATTGCAACTGCTAATGCCCTGGAACCTATTCCTGCTCCTCTGCGTGATCGTATGGAGATTCTGGAGCTTTCTGGGTATACCGAAGAGCAGAAGTTGCACATTGCTCTTAATTATCTGTTGCCGAAACAGATTGAGGCCAATGGTCTGAATAAGGATGAACTGACGGTAGATGATGATACTCTGCGCCGCGTCGTGCGCGATTATACACGTGAGGCGGGCGTCCGTAATCTGGAACGTGAGATTGGCTCTCTCTGCCGCAAAGTTGCTCGCCAGATTTCTGAGGGCCGCGAGGCACCGATTCATATCAAGGCAGAGGATGTTAGCGAGTACCTGGGTCGCCAGCGCTTTTTTGAAGAGGTAGCGGAACGTATTGACCGTCCTGGTATTGCCACTGGCCTGGTCTGGACACCCGTTGGTGGAGAAATTATCTTTATTGAGGCGGCGACGATGCCCAGTAAAGAAGAGCGCCTGATTTTGACGGGACAACTCGGCGATGTGATGAAAGAATCGGCAACTGCGGCGCTCAGCTATGTCCGCTCAAATGCCGCCCGTTCAATCTACCTCAGAATGTCTTTGAGGGGCAGAATGTTCATATTCATGTCCCCGCTGGAGCCATTCCCAAAGATGGCCCATCGGCTGGTGTCACAATGGTTACTGTCCTGGTCTCGCTTGCCAGTGGACGCAAAGTACGCTCTGACGTTGCCATGACCGGTGAGATTACGCTGCGCGGCAAAGTGATGCCGATTGGGGGCATTAAAGAGAAAGTGCTGGCGGCTTATCGCTCAGGGATTCGCACCGTTATTCTCCCTAAGAAGAATGAGCTGGATCTCCTGGAAGACCTGCCCAAAGAACTGCGTGAAGAGATGCACTTTGTCTATGCCACTGATATCCTTCAGGTTCTGGAGACCGCTCTTGAGCCGGCAGACGAGAAGGGCGAAAAAGCTGAAGAAGAAGGACAGAGTAACGGCTCACGTTCTCGCAAACGCAAGAGTGAGAAAGCCATTGCCAGGGCCTGATTCTTTTGAACCTGCTCTGTCCCTGGAATCCACTGATATTCTCTCACCCTGTAGTAGCAGCCTCTACTCCTACAGAGCGAGAGAATATGAGGTGTCTTCGTGTTTTGGTTACAAATGGGTCTCTCTGCTTAATTTGGTTCTGCTCGTACATGTAAGATAATCTGTTGTGTGCTATGGGGTGGAATGTTGAGCCGATCCTCTGGCCTGTTCAAACCGTCCTCGCTGGTTACTACTGGCTCAAAACAGACAAAGGCATGATCGGGGGCCGTGACAGGCTCTGACCAGACCTGCATGGTCTTGAGTGCGTATTGCCCATTTACAGCCTCTTCGCTAATAGTAAGCGTTCCATAATCCGGTATCTGTGCGGTGACTGTATGGGGAAAAGGGTAGGGATTATTGGGGGGATTGGTGTCCCACTGAAAATCTGCAACGGCAAAGCCTGGAGGTCCATCAGTCACTATGCGGGATTTTTTTTCCTGCTCGACACTAAAATAAGGATGAAAGCCGGGGGCAATGGGCATTCCTTCTTCGCTACGATTCTCCATTACTACTCTATAGATGAGTTCGCCCATGCTGGCATGAATGGTGACGGTAAACGTGAATTCATAGGGATAGTCCGGGCGCGTGGCATCACTACTGAGCAATTGCAGCGTGATGCTCTCATCCGTCTTCTCTAACACATCCCAGGGCAGATTCCGTCCGAAACCATGCGCAGGCAAAGTCGTCCCTTTCTCTTTGAAAAGTCCATCTTTCAGACGCGAAAAGTTGGGAATCATCAGGGGCAGCCCCCAGCGTTTCACGTTGCCTGTCTCTTCTGCGCGATACAGCACTCGGCCAGTTGTTCACCTGAAAATGTGAGACCAGACAGATCTCCGGCATGACTCCAATCTGTGTATTACCATTTCTCAGCACGATCTCACGCGCCATCGGAAATTTCGTCAATTCAGTCATACTGTTCCTCCAATTTGTGTCTATGACATGGATATATTACCATGTGGTACCTGGGAGTGGGCTCTTATTTTTACGCGAACTTGTGGCTTTTCAAATGACAAATGGGAATAGAAATGCAAGAACAAACTCTATTTTTCTCTCTTGAATAGATGGGACTATTCTCTCTCTCATCCTGAATCCTTGCGTTTTACTTATTACACCTTTATACTGTAAGATGATAAGGTGCATATGTTTGTACATAAGTGCGTTTGAGTTCAGCGTGGTAAACGTATTGTTTTATTCAGCCTGCTTCTACTGGCAATTGGGGACTCAGGGTATGGAGGATAACTTGGCTAAAGAAGCGTCGGAAGCACGAACGCTGTCGGGCAGACTGGAAAGAGAGGACGGACAGTCTGTGCAAGGATATATTGCGATTAAAGGGACGCGCAATGGGCTGCTCTTGACTTTAGAACCAGAGAGCTCTTTTGGTGATCTACTCAGTGCGCTGGCAGAGCGCCTCTCGGAGGCTCCGACGTTCTTTCGTGGTGCCTCGCTTACAGTAGATACCAGTCGCCGTAATCTGCGCGTGAGTGAACGTATTCAACTCGAACACTTATTGGCCCATTATCAGATGTCGGTTACTCCGCTTGAATTAAGTATGGAGAAGCCTAAAGACATAAAGAGGACCGTGACTCTACCAGAGACTCCCGCAACCCCCATCTTGTCTCTCTCTAGCGAGACCGGAAATCTCTCACAAGATACTCGCGAAACGAGTGATACCCTCTTTTTACGCAGAACAGTACGCTCCGGACAGGCTATTCGCCACCCCAGTACTGTCGTCGTGCTAGGAGATGTGAATCCAGGGGCCGAGATCGTGGCTGGCGGAGATATTCTTGTCTGGGGCGTGCTGCGGGGCATGGTTCATGCTGGCTATCCAGATAACGAACAGGCCCTGGTCTGCTCTCTACAACTTTCACCGGTGCAATTGCGCATTGGACATCTGCTTTCTCGCCCACCAGAGGGCTTTGAGGCTCAGCCTCGCCCTGAAGTTGCGATGATTAAAGATGGCCAGATTGTGGTTGAAACCTGGGTCAATGGCCGATCACCTCGCAAATAGAAGCTCTGCTCTCTTTGCGTGCGAGACATGTAATAGGAGACTTTTCTGTTGATCTATCTGCCAGGTAGAGGGTAAGTGAAATTTTTTTCATGAATGCCGCGTGGTATACTAGACGAGAGGTCAGAAATGAACTGTTCTCCTTCACAAATCTCTAAAAGAAATCCTTCACAGGAGTAGCAAGCATGGATAGCAGGGTGATTACTATTACCTCTGGTAAGGGTGGTGTCGGAAAAACGACGACCACAGCGAATCTCGGTACGGCGTTAGCGATGCAGGGGAAAAAGGTTGCTATGGTCGATTTAGATATCGGTCTCCGGAATCTGGATGCTGTGCTAGGGCTGGAGAATCGCATTGTTTACGATCTGGTAGATGTGGTAGAGGGGCAGTGTCGTTTGCGCCAGGCTTTGATTAAAGACAAGCGTCTCCCCGAACTTTATTTATTGCCTGCTGCTCAGACGCGCGATAAAAATGCCGTAAATAGCGTGCAGATGGAGCAGTTGTGCCAGCAACTGCGCCAGGAATTTGATTTTGTTATCATCGATTCGCCTGCGGGTATTGAACAAGGCTTTCGCAATGCCATTGTCGGAGCCGACGAAATTGTCATCGTCGCCAACCCGGAGATGGCTTCAGTACGTGATGCAGACCGCATTATCGGCCTGGTAGAATCAGCGGGTAAGCCGGAGCCACGCCTAATTTTAAACCGCCTGCGTGCAGAGATGGTCAGACGCGGTGATATGATGGATGTGGCGGATGTCCTGGAGGTGCTGGGTATTGATCTCCTCGGTATTATCCCCGAAGACGAAAATATTATTGTCGCCACTAATAAGGGCGAACCTGCTGTTTATGATAAACGTTGTCGCGCAGGGCGGGGCTTCATGAATGCCGCACAGCGTATTCTGGGTGAAGAGGTTCCTCTCGATGAGATTGATGAGTCGCCTTCTCTGCTTGAGCGCTTGCGTCGTCTTGTAGGCTTTGGTCCTGCCACGACTGAGAAGCGTTTGCGCTCTCAGTCATCCTAAAGGGGCAAGAGCATGGGTGTTTTTGAATTTAAGGTTGGGCGCAAAAAGCCAACTCCCGGCGAAGTCGCCAAAGAACGCCTCAAAGTGGTTCTGGTTCATGACCGTCTCAAACTCAACCCGGAACTGCTGGAAGTTATCAAAGGCGAGATTCTCAATGTGCTGATGCGCCGTCTTGAAGTTGATGAAGAACAGATGCAGGTGAAACTTGCTCGTGAAGAGGGCGAAGAGATGTTTCTGGCGAATGTGCCTGTGAAACGCCAGAAGGTCTCGTTCGAGTGGGACCCACCTGCCCATACCGCTGCTCCTGAGGTGCTACGCGGCAGAATCCACGTTGAGGACGAATAGCCCGATAGGTGTTTCTCTCTCTTTTCATTCTTTGCTGACTGACAATCTTGTGTGGGTAATCCATATCCTGACTCCGCTAAGGCTGGAGCCGTGTTTCTGTGCCTGGATAAGACCGTGGATCACCCACACAATTTAGATTTGCCCTTGTTTAATAGCATTAACTGGTAGAGGCAGAGATTTCTTTGCTCTTTCATCTTCAAATAAAGAGGAAATTGCAATATATAGAAAAATTTATGTAAATAATTCTAAAATATATACATGTAAAATAGTAGTATGATCATATAAATCTATAAAAAGGTTAAGGTTTCCCTGTGAAAAAGATCCATTCTTAACTGAATCTTCATTGTTTCCCCATCCTCTTATCCAGATCATTCCGCTATACTAGCCTACAGAACGAATGAAGGCGACGTGCTGGTCGTGTTTCTGGAGTAAGTAGTGAGGGAGAGATGCTGGAGAAACTCGGCACTTTTGTCTCCCTGCTCTGCCTTTTCTAGAACACTCCTCCTCCTCTTTTGTATGCCGTCGGCTCCTTTCTCGATCTCTGGACAGGAGGCTATTCTGTCTTTATGTTTTTTCTTTTCGCGGTAGTGAAGTGCCGGTGTGGACTCAGAGGGCACTGCGCCTTGTGCTCGGTGCTTAGGAGGTTGTGGGGCGGTGATGTGGGGAGGGGGAGATCGTCGGTGTCTATGTGGTGATGAGGCTACGGGAAGGGTTGTTCTGACCTGAGGGGTGGCGGTTCATGGGGATATCAGTGGTTGGCGGTAAGGTGGAGCTGATGGGGGCACTGATGGGGAACTACAGGCTGGAAGACTGCTTTTGTCGCCAGATGGGGTGGTGGTGGGCATAGACACCGTTGGTCGCGCTGGCGGAAGTTATGAAGGGGCTGTATTCCATGCCCGGTGCTGGAACTTGCCGGTGGTGTGTAATAACCCGCCGGTACTTCAGTGCCGCGAGAAGAGACATGGCGTCTCTGTTCTTTTCTTGGTGAGGTGGTAGATGATGGGTGGTAAGCGAAAAACACTTCAACTTTTGCAACAGCAGGCATGTAGCGTGAGTGGGGCCCTGTGGCCCGTTGAGATTTGCCGCTGTGTGCCAACTGGCAAGGCTGCTCAAAGCAGACGCTTGCTTATTATGAATGGCTTTCTGCATGGCTTTTCTCTGGCAAATGTGCGCGTGAAACGCTCACGTCGCTGCTCTCGTTGTAATAACATGGTTGAATATATTAGCTATGTGAAGGTGATCCAACGAACGTATCCTGCTCGCCATTCCCTCTACAGACAGACCTTTTTTCTCTCTTTTGTTGCTGGCTTGCTGGCGGCAGGGATGAGCCTGACGATTTTGATTGTTCATCACTGGTCCCTGGTGCTTTTGCTCGCCCTGGTCTGGCTCGTAACTGCTTTTGTTACCTTCCGCTTACTGGCAAATGATATGCGCCTCTTGCGCAGTTTCTTTTCGGCGTTCTCTCGTTTCTTCTCTACTTTGCGTCTCTGGTCGCATCTACAGGTACAATTTGTTACCTCGTCTTTGCCACCCACTCCGGCAACAGAACCTGCTCCTGCAAAATTTCAGCGCTCTTTTATGCCCGCTCGCTTTCCTGAAACGCCGATGCCTTCAACTCCCTTGATTCGGGTGCTTGAGACTATTGATCTCTCTTCTACCTCTATTGAGCATTTCTTAGAAGAAGAGAAACAGACTTCTGCTGAGATGCCTGTTATCTATGAGCACTATCGGCAGGCAGATTTTCTGGAATAGCACTATGACCTTCGGGTAGTTTCGTTGACCCACTCTTTCTCGCTAGGTATGATACCTTATAAACGTGGAGATAGTTTCTTCGTGCCAGCGATAAGAGCAGGAGGCGGTTGTGAGCAACCAGCAAATACAGAAAGTTAAAGTAAAACATGTAGCGCATGTCGGTTTATGGACGGCAGATGTTGCCGCGCAAGTACGTTTTTACCATCGCGTGGTGGGACTCGTACCACACATCACTGCCTCTCTCCAGGCTGAGCGAGATCTGGATTTTGATGAGGCGAATGTTTTTCTCGATCTGAGCAGTGGCGAGCAATGTCTGGGATTTTTCAATGATATACGCCCTATCGTGGCTAATGGCCGTAAGCCGGTTCAACGCTCGCAAATTCATCATCTCTCTTTTACAGTTGATTCCGATGCTGAACTGGCGGCCCTGGCCGCTCGTATGAAGATGTCAGGCATTGAGCTAACCCTCCAGCCTCGCTCGATTGATCCTGAGCAAGGTGATACTCTCTGGTTGAATGATCCCGATGGCAATCTTCTGGAGATTGGCGTTGCCTCTGATACGCTCTTTGCTCCTACTAGCTCTCGGAGCCGCTTCTCTCGCCTGACTCCTCTGGCTTTGCAGCACGTTGCTCTGTATACAAATCGTCTGGAAGAGATGGTCGAGTTCTATACGGATTCGTTAGGTTTTGATATCTCAGATTGGTTGTTGCGTGAATCGGCCTGGCTGCGCTGCAATACCAACCATCATGCGTTGATACTGACTCAGGGGAAACCTGGCATCGATCATATCGGTTTCTCCGTGACTAATGGCCCCGAACTTTTGCAATGGGCGGATCAACTCAGTGTAAATCAGGTTCCGGTCCTCTGGGGCCCTGGCCGGCATGGCGCTGGGAATGATCTCTTTATACGTTTCGCCGATAGCGATAGGGTCCATGTTGAGCTTTCTACCGAGCTCCAACAATATTATGATCGCGACGTTACGACTCCGCCGCGCCTCTGGCATACACGCACAACGGCGCTCAATCTCTGGGGCGGACTTCCTACCTGGATACGCGAAGAGGTCCATGCTTAATCTGTCTCTGACAGATGCAAGGTTCCTGCTCAGCAGGTCTTTTTAGGTATGTTTAGCCGGAATTGATTGGTTTACGCCGGGCCACCTCTTATTCTATAAAAGAGATGGCCCGTATCCGGGCTAATCTACTTCTCTGGACCAACGACATGGTTGCGTAATATGCCGATGCCTTCTACTTCGGCCTCGACGATATCCCCTGGCTTTAAGAATTCTGGCGGCTTACGCGAGAAACCTACTCCACTAGGGGTCCCGGTGGCAATGATATCCCCAGCCTCTAATGTCATTCCCTGCGAAAGTACGGAGATCAATGTTGGGATATTGAAGATCATCATCTCGGTGTTGGCGCTTTGTTTGGTTTCGCCGTTCACCCGCAGCGAGATGTTGAGATGCTGTGCATCAGCTATCTCATCCGCTGTGACAATCCACGGTCCTATCGGGCAGCTTGTATCCAGACTCTTGCCCTTAAAGAATTGTTTGTGGCGTGTCTGTAGATCACGGGCGGTTATATCGTTCAGAACGGTGTAGCCGAAAATATAGCTCAGCGCATCCTCTTCACGAATGTTTTTCCCGCTTTTCCCCAGTATAACGCCCAGTTCGGCCTCCCAGTCGATCTCGGATGAGACGGCTGGATCGACGATGATCCCCGCTTCTGGTCCAATGATGGTTGTTGTGGATTTGGTGAAAAATACGGGATGCTCAGGTACTGCTCCTGCATGTCCTCGCACGCCCGCCGTCTCTTTGATATGTTCTATATAGTTGGTGGCAACACAGAGCACATTTTTCCGGGGCAGGGGGATGGGCGCGGCCAGTTGTACTTCGTCGAGCGCATGGGCGGCTCCAATGTCGGTGAAGGTTCTCACTTCGCTGAAACGCCTGCCCGCCGCCTTTTCCTGTATTGCCCGTAAGCCTGGGAGATACCGCTCATAGTGATCGATTAAATCTAGCATCTGATCCGGCACGTCAACCTTTAGTGCCTGTCCTGTCAGGTCGATATCAAGGACTTCGTTGCCTTGCACAAGCCCAAGATGCGGCTTGGGAAGCTGTGGTCGTGGAAAAGCTGACGAATCTCACGAGAAAATCTCCTTTGCTATCTCTGTAAAATAGACAGAAATTGAGCATAGTGTGTAGCTCGCTTCATTCTACAACATATTTTCTAGCGCAAAAGTTCTCCAATGTATCTTTATCTGAGCGCATCTCGCATTGCATCTATCGGCGCGGGCTGTCCCGTCCAGAGCGTAAATGCGAGCGCCCCCTGGTGGAGAAGCATTGAAAGCCCGTTTGCTGTTCGCATACCAAGCAAACTGGCTTGCGTGAGGAGCCGGGTCTGGGCTGGATTGTAAATCATGTCATAAACGAAGGTGTCTGTGTCAAAGCGGGCCAGGTCTTCGACGGGGAGAGGACTGCTCTCTTCATGCAGACCAACCGAGGTGGCGTTAATGATGACGGATCTGCTGTTTGGTAGCAGAAAGCTTGGATCGCTTAAACTGAAGATCGGGCAGGTGTAATATTGCTGAAGCTCTTGTGCCAGTATCTGTGCCCGCTCTAGATGCCGATTCAGAATTACCAGGCGGGCGATTCCTGCCCCTGCCAGCCCAAAGGCCGCTCCACGGGCTGCTCCTCCTGCTCCTAGTAAAACAATGCTATAGCCTTTTAGATCAGCTTCGTTGCTTGTTTTTAAGCTCCCAATTCCATGTTCAACCAGCGCATGGAGCAGGCCGGGCGCATCGGTATTATAGCCGTAGAGATAATCGTCACAATGAACAATGGTATTGACCGCGCCAATATTCGCCGCCAGAGGATCGATCTTGTCCAGCAAAGGCAGAACGGCCTCTTTGTGGGGAATGGTGACATTCGCTCCCAGGTACTCAGTACTACATAACGAGCGAACACGGCTCAACAGGTTGTCGGCTGACGTCGGCCAGAGCTCATAACGGGCGGAAATATGCAGGGCATCCAGTGCGGCCTGTTGCAAGCGAGGTGAAAATGAATGGGCTACGGGATCTCCTATCAGACCCACGCGTAGTAGCTGCTCGGTTGTAGACATCCTGGCACCATCTTCCATAATACAGCTTTGTGGCAGCTTATCCTGCAAATCGGATCGCTTATGCGCAGTCTGCCAGGCATTTTTTAGCCTCTATTTGGAGAGTATACCATTGAAAATCAGAAGCGTCTATTTCTCCAGTCATTATGCAGATTGCACCGGAACTCTCTCACCTGGCCTCCTTCCTGTTTTATGAAATATCAGCCCTGGCGTAGTATACTAAGTGCAACCGTTTCTTAAAACTTCTAATACTATAGAAGAGAGAAAGTAAAGATTTCTTTGCATGCTATATTTCGCTTATTTCAAGCACTTTCTCTCTTGAGAGAAAAGTAAAGAATGGAGCAAAAGACAATGCCCGTACAAGCTCGTATGGCGGCGACTGTGCTACTGTTGCGCGATAGCACCGATCCTGACACTGGTATCGAGGTGTTTATGGTGAGGCGCGTCGTGCAGAGCGAGTTTATGCCCGATATCTATGTCTTTCCGGGTGGCTCGGCCTCGCCAGAGGATCGTCTGGTGGAGCAGGCTCCTGATATCTGTATGGCCGTAGCTCCTACTGCGGCAGATCCTGAAGGACGAACTGCCCTGGGGAGCGGCCTGCGTGCAGCGGCGATTCGCGAGCTTTTCGAGGAAGCGAATGTGCTGTTGGCCTATCAAGAAGGCACTCTGCTGGCTCTCTCTGAAGAGACCACTGAGCGTTTCCAGGCTTATCGCCAGGCCTTGAACGAGCGTACTGGCTCTCTCTTAAATCTGGCTCGCACCGAGCATTTGATGCTGGCCACCGATTTCCTCGCGTATTTTGCCCATTGGATCACTCCGGAGGATTTCCCTAAACGCTTTGATACGCATTTCTTCCTGGCTACTGCCCCTGTGAAGCAGGAGGCACTCTATGATAAACTGGAGACCAGTGCGGGCGTCTGGATCTCGCCAAAACAGGCTCTGGCACAGTCTGCTCAGGGCAGATTTCCTCTGGCCTTTCCTACGTTTCATCAGTTGCGCGATCTGTCGGCTTTTTCTTCCGTTCAGGAGGCTCTATTGACTACTACGACCCGCTATGTCCCTACTCATCTCCCTCAAATCGTGCAGAAGGAGAATGGCTCATATGTACATTTACCAGAAGATCCGGATTTTGTCTGGAAGATCTAGGACTGGTTTTGATGGAGCTCGTTCCGTCTTTAGCTGAAAGCGAGAAATAAATGCAGCTTCCCCTCTATACGATACTTCTTGCCCCCAATGCTTCGTTGATGACCGGGCCAGGCACAAATACGATTGTGCTTGGACATGGCATTGAGGGGGCAACGGTGATTGATCCTGCCTGTGACGACCAGAAGCATCTGGAGGCGATTATTACGGCAGGCGAGGCCCGTGGCGATATCCGCCGTATTCTGATTACTCATGGTCACCCCGATCATCTTGGCGGCGCTGCTGCACTTCGCAAGCTGCTGGGTATCTCTATTTATGCCTATAGCCATGCGGGTGTGCCGCTGGTGGATGAAGAGGTCCCTGACGATTTCCAGTTTCCTGCCGGAGATGAGACCTTGCGGGCGCTTTTTACTCCCGGCCATCGCTTCGACCATCTCAGTTTCTATCTGGAACAGTCGCATGTACTCTTCGCGGGCGACCTTATTTCGGGTATAGGGACAAATGTGATCTCTCCCCCGGAAGGCGATATGCTCGATTATCTGGCATCCCTCAAGCGCCTCCAGCAACTTCCTATTGCTGAAATCGTCCCCGCCCACGGTCCAGTTATCCACGATGCCCCCGGCAAGCTGGCTGAATATATTGCACATCGCACCCAGCGCGAGCAGCAGGTCATTGAGGTCCTGCGTGTGATGCCGGGAGCCTCGATCACTCAGATGGTCAGCCAAATTTATGCCGATGTCAATCCCGACCTACATCCAGTCGCGGCCCGCTCGGTTGAGGCTCACCTGCTAAAATTAGAACGCGAACTGCGCGTTGGACGAGTCGAGCATGACGGTTGGCTGCTGCAATAATGATCGCTTCACGGCTATGGTCTTTCCTGCAAATCTGTATTTAAAAAAAAGGCCTCGAAGGTAATAAAGAATATCAGGATGCCAAGAAGAAGCGTAAGGGTTGGTAGCGGTGAAAGATAGGTTCCTGCAAACAAAATGAGTGTAGTTCCCAGGCCAGTAATCAACCGGATGCTTAAACGTGCGGCATTGGGTTGCTCAAACATGATGAGTTTAAGGGCAAAGCCTGCAAAGAACCAGAGCTCCAGTCCTATGCCAAGTAGCCAGAGTGTCGCGGCTGGAAGCGTAAGCAGACCTGCCTGGGCAACCGCAAATTCAAGGCCGACACTTACGATCAATAGCCCGAAGAGGAGTGGCAGGTGGATATAAATATATGGCTGGCCCGGCCCAAGTTTTTGTTTGACCGGGCCGATATCCAGAAACGTAAAGTATATCCACCAGATGCAGGCGCAGAATGCAAAATGCGGGTATGAAAGCCAGCAATGAGCTGGTTTGTATCTTTGATCGATTGATACCGACAATGATAACTGATATGATCTCTCCAAGAATAATAATGGCAAAAGAGGCAAAGCGTTCAGGGACATGTGAGGTATTTATCGGCGCATGTTGCAATGTGCGTATGCCAAGCCAGGGAGTCGCAAAATTAATAGCTATCCCCATCATCCAGAGCACGTAACACCAGGGAGTTGGCAGCAACAGCGAGATAAGCCACATACTATCTCCAATGCTAAAGCCGATCAGATAAAGCCGAATAATTGATCTGGCTTCTGCAATATACTTGTAGGCTCTGATATACATGCCAATGAGGAATATGCGTGCCAGGAGGTAAGAGAGTGCAAATTGCGCGGCTTGACCTTCAAAGGCAGATGGAATGGTAAGAGCCATTGCAGCGGCTGCTAGCATCATCCCAAAGGTGCAGAGGCGCTGAAAAAGATCGTCGGTATCAAAACGAGTATCATCGATAGTGTGACCAACCCACGCCCACCAGATGGGCAAAAAGAGAAGAAAGGCTTGAAATAAACCTATCAAAGAAACATGGGTGAACAAACGATTGCCGATAGCATTGACTGCGACAGCAAAAACAAGGTCATAGAAAAGTTCTAACCAGGTTGCTCTCCTCCCCTCTTCTTCTTCTGAAGATCGGAGTTGGAGTGGGGAAAACAAACGTA
>CAVZQK010000018.1:0-249925 GCA_963777355.1 uncultured Chloroflexia bacterium | reverse complement strand
TTATAGCGAACAGTATGGCAAGATGAAATATAAGCGCTCGCTCTATCTGGACGCATTGGAAGCCGGATTACCAGAGAAACGTTTGCAGAAATTGCACTGGGAACAGAAAAGCGAAGAAGTGCTCTCTGCTGAAGAACCGCTACGCGCCTCGTCGCAGCCCAGTGCTTCTTTTAGCAGAAGAATGAAGTCAGATGAACTTAAAGCGCGTGACATCGAGGCTTACCAACGTTGTCCACGCCAGTATGCCTACAATACTATCTATCGATTTAACAGTTCTAGCGATGGGTATCGGCTCTTCTGGCAGGCAACGCACCGTACGCTCGATAGCCTGCGACAGCAGCTACAGACAAAGGGCGAGCAGCCAACACGACGAGAGCTTCCAGAGCCTTTATAGCAAGCACTGGCAAGAACTAGGCGGTGATATGGCCCATCTTTAGTTCAATGTATGAAGAGCATGGACACGAAGTAGTTGAGCTATTACGTAGAGAGCTTATTACACAGGAGAGCATAAATTGGGAGATGCACCCAGGATATACCGTCAATATCGCCGGTAAGACAGTGCAGATCACCGTAGATCGCGTTGAAGCCGCAACCTTAGCGGAGAGCAGCAAACCTGCACGCTTTGTGCGCACACGTTTTGGGGAGGGATCCAGGATAAGCCAGCCGCAGAATTGCGCGATTTCTTCTATACCCTCGCCTATCGGCAGCTCCATCCTGGTCAAAACATCGAGCTACATAGCCATAATATGAGTACAGGCGAAATCACCCCTGTAAAACTGACCACCAAGAAAGAGGAGAAATATCTATAACGAAGCTGAACAGAGCATAAAAGGCTTAGAAGAGAACGTCTTTCCAGCACAACCAGCCGAACCATTTCGTTGTCCTACCTGTCCCTTTTTCCTGATCTGTCCAGCCTGAGTGAAACACACATGGACGTTCTTTATTTTCAAGTGATATACTCTCCGAACAGAGGTTAGAGAGAAGCAACTCATGTTGAAAACATTGAGATAGATGCGCTATCTGTTTTCTATGTTTATACACATGGAGGAGCAGTAAAACAGCAGAGAAACAAGCAGGAGAAACAATGGACGATACAGAACTTTTACAACATATTAATACATTGGTAACTGAAGAGCATCAGCTTCTAGAAGCGCGAAGTCAAGGACAACTCGCAGAGGATAAGCATGAGCGCATTCGTCAGCTTGAGATTGCGCTCGATCAGTGCTGGGATCTATTAAGACAACGCCGTGCCCGCAAAGAGTTTGGACTCAATCCGGACGAGGCTAAAGAGCGCGAAGCAAATACCGTAGAGCATTACCAGCAATAGATGCATCTGTATAGCCACTCCAGATTATTTGTCAGAGTGGCTATCCCAGCGTTAAACATCCTTTGTTGTCTGCTCCGCTATCTGTTCAGCATAGAGACCACGATACTGCGGTGGCAGCATAGCAGCGATACGCAGCATAACCTCTTCCGTGGCAAATTCGATATCTTCACCAGTAAATGTGCTCCCCTTTGGTTTTCAGACCAGCGGTTCGCCATACTGAATAGTGATATCTGGCCAGAAAAGTTTTCCAGGCCCGACTCACTTCCCCAGATTGCCACCGAAATCACCGGGACACCTGAACGAAGAGCAATCATACCAAGACCAGCGTGCGCCTTCCCCAGCGCATGGACCTTAGAGCGTGTCCCTTCAGGGAAGATCACAAAGATCTTACCCTTTTTTAGCTGCTCGTCGGCGGCCTTAATTGCCCGCCGATCTCCCTCGCCGCGCTTTACAGGAAAAGCGCCCAGGAAACGAACCAGCCAGCCAACGCGGCCATCGAAGGATTCTTCCTTAGCCATGTAGACAACCTTCTCAGGAATATATTGGGCCACCATAGGAATATCGGTCGAGGAGATATGATTGGATGCGACGATAAAGGGTCCCTGGCGAGGGATATTATGACGGCCACGAATATGCATACGGGCAGTTATAGAGAAGAGAGCAATTGCAGCAAAACAGATCAGATGATACAGCACTGGAAGCATCATTTAAGGTTCATACAAATTTTTTTCAGGCTTTTTAGCTGCTGCTTTCTCTGACGATACCTTTGAAGAGGAGTCAGAGATTCTGTTTCATACTCTGCCGTCCACATAACGAATAATTACGACAAGTACTTCTGCGACACTGAGATGATCGGTATCGATAACGATAGCATCTGGCGCGGGCAGCATATTATCATGGTCGATAGCATCTCTACGCTCTATATCAGCCATAACCTCCTCCAATGGGGAAAGTGCCGGGTTATTCACACCCAGGCGGCCAACCAGTTCAGCATAGCGGCGGCGGGCGCGTTCAAGCAGGCTTGCAGTCAGATAGATCTTGAGCTCTGCATCGGGCAAAACAATTGCACCGATATCCCGACCAACCATGACTACATATCCCTGAGCAGCCAGTTCGCGCTGTTGCGCAATCAAAATAGTGCGTACTTCAGGATGTGCTGCGATTGGTCGAGTCTGCACGCGTTACCGCTGTCTCACGAATAACCCAGGTAATATCATGATCGTGCGCAGTAACTGTATACTGGCGGCCATCAGCAACCTCTGGACGGCTAATCTTAATCTCTGCATGGCGTGCCAGGTGTGCCAGAGAAGGGCCATCAGAAACCTCGATGCCTTCCTGCAAAGCCAGCCAGGCAAGCGCACGATACATCGCACCAGTATCTACATAAAGATCATCCAGATGCCGGGCTAATTCTTCTCCAATGGTACTTTTGCCTGAGCCTGCCGGTCCATCTATAGCAATGCGTCTTGGCCCATCGCATGGGTCCTCCACTCATCAACAAAGTTTTCTTGTTGCGATTATATCATCAGATCTCGGCCTGTGGATACCCCTACAATTCACGCATGGAGAAGCGATCTGTACGCCTGGCAAGCGTGCTGCTTCTCAAGGTCCCTGAACAAGATCTGTTGAACTTAATAACGCCGCAACCTCCGTGGAAGTGAGATAGCGCCACTTCCCGACAGGAAGATCTTGTAGCCCCAATGAGCCAACGGCCACACGCTGGAGTTGTAGAACCTGGTGTCCAACAGCGAGGAACATACGTCGAATCTGGCGTTTGTGACCCTCGTGAATAGTCAACAAAATACGGCTACTCGACTCTCCACGTTGCAATACTTCTACATGAGCAGGGGCTGTTTGATGCTTACAACCATTATCCTCGGTCATCAGTACGCCACGACGCAAGGCCTGTACCTCTGCCTCGGAAAGAAAACCCTGGATCAGCGCTTCATACTGCTTCTCAGTTGTATAACGAGGATGAGAAAGGCGAAGGGCGAACCGCCATCGTTAGTTATGAGTAATCAACCGCTCAGTATCGCGGTCCAGGCGACCAACGGGATAGACACGCAAGGCACGCAGATCCCGTGGAAGCAGATCCAGCACAGTAGGGCGACTTGTCAGGATCATGGGCGGTGGTCACATAACCAGCAGGTTTATGGAGCAGTAAGTAAACATACGCCTGGACAGATTGGACGAGGCGACCATCCACGAAAACCTGGTCGCGCTCTTGGATCGATCCGCGTCCCCTGTGTAGTAATTGTCGTGCCATTTACCTGCACATGGCCAGTAGCAATCAATTCCTCAGCATGCCGGCGAGAAGCGACACCAGCATGGGCGAGAAATCGCGCCAGCCTCTCACCGGGAAGCGCTGCCTCTTGTTGACCTTCTGCTTGCTCATCCTTCATATGCCCCTCCTCCCAAAAATACAATGTGTACAAAGCTTTTCACGGCATGTTTGCTGATAAATATAATGTAATCCTTCTTGCTGACAACTTCCTTGAGGAAGGGCAGGTAAGCGCAATTGCTGACCCATCAGCCTGGTAATACGATTTGTTGAGAGACCTGGATGTACAAGATACAGATGGAGAGCCAGAGCATACAAGTCAGGATCGTGCTCGATCAGGCCAATTGCAGCCGCAAAAGGCAGGATAACGTTACAAATCAATATATCAGCTCGTGCGAGGCCGATATCGACAGAGCTAAAAAGCGTGCGCAGAGCCTGAAGCCGCGCGTTATCAGTTTGCGATTGAACGGTTACAAGTAAGGCATAAAAAGTTTGCCCCAGAGTCCACTACGACTCCAGGCGGAGATAAGGCGGCCCAGACTACGAAGACGGCGAGCGTCCAGAGGGGATGGCTGAAGCGCACGCCCTAAAGGTTCGGGCAGGACAGATGATGGAGTAGCCTGTCTACGCTGTTCGTTTAAGAGAGACAGGCCAGCAGCGCGAAAGAAAAGACGATCACGCCCGTAAGCCAGGCCCTAAGCCAGGGCGACAATCAAGACCTGATCGAAGACAGAAAAAGATGTATCAGCGAGCAAACACATACGCGTATGTACCTCCTCCACAAAAATATCGACCTTTTGCTCGAAACGCAATTGCCCAGCCAGAAGCAAAATATGCCTGATTTCAGCAGAGGCCAGATGCTGCATTACCATGTGACAGGGCCACTGTACCAGTTTGGGAGAAACTGGCTGTAACGGCCAATCGCTGGGAACCGGAAGATCCTGAAGACAACAGACCGGAACAACGACACAGTCCTGGCGATCGGTGAGATGCCTACTATCCAGAGAAAAAACAACATGGAGAACGACGGCATTATAGCGTGCATCTTGCTGATGGCCGTGGACAATCCAGTCTGCCGCGTGCACATGAAATTCAACATCACCAACTACCTGTGACAATGGCAGACGCGACGGTTGAACAATAGATAAAAGTGGACGGTACGAGACCGAAAAAACGGCATCGCGCACGTCAGGTCCTGCCGCCCCACCGGGAAGGCCAGCAAATAGAAGCGTATAGGTGGCCCCATTGCTTGCCGGTAGAGACGAGCCAGACGGCAGAGACCACCAACGCCGAGCGACCTCTAATTCATGATAAGCTACGCGCTGAGCACGATTGGACAAAGAGCTCAAAGGTTTTAAAGGTCTCCTCACGCAAGCTCCTGATAAGAGGAAGTTCTGGCCCAAGATCTTTTCCTCGTCAGCAGCCAGGCGGTTTATGGCAAGATTCAACTCCGGCATCGTTTACCGCCAGATATTCATCAGTCTGTTCTGATGGTTGAGGACGTCAAGAAGCTTATAAAAACCTTCATCCTTGTTCTTCAGCCCGGTCATGTACAGACAGGGCCATACCTTCAGCCACCTTAGCCGAGGCCTCGGCATTGATAGCTGTGCTTATGGCCTGGGCTTCGGCGGCTTCAGCATCAGCCAGAGCAGCATGGGCTTCAATAGCAGAACGTTCAGCAAGCTGAGAGCAGAGCGAGCCTCGGCATCTGCAAGTACACCCCGTTGGATAGCGGCAGAATCTGCTCAAGAACCAGATCTGCCTGGGCGGCTGCCACAGCTGCGTTACGTGTTTGCAGACTACTAGCCTCGGCCAGGGCCTCGGCTTCGGCGGCAGCAGCGGCAGCGACATCAGCAACAAGCATAGCGGCTACCGTTTCGACCTCTTTCTCATCCTCATCTAAATGGCTAACTTGAACAACATCGGCAGGAGCAGAAGAGGTTGTTTCAGACTCTCCCTGAGTGAGTCCGCTCCTGATTTCTCCGCTCCAGTCGCCTTTGCAATAGCAGTGAGAGAAAATGGAAGTGTTTGCCCTCCAGCAAGATCGGAAACCTCTTTTGGCGGCTCCTGCCCTGCAAGAGGCTGATGGAATAGAGTCGCAGGGAGATCGAAAGCAATCTCCTCTTCTTCATAGAGATCAAGTTCATCTTCATCTAAGCCAGCAAGAGAGCCATACCCTTTCTCAGCAGTAACATCGTCAGCGGGCGGGGCTGCCAATGTATCACCATTCGCGGAGAGGTCAATGCTCATACGTATCAAGGCAAGAGCCTGCTGTTGCTGCTCAACCTCTTGAGCCAGAACTGTAATCATTTCTGGATTAATCTCTTGAGAAAGGAGCGCTTCAGTAATTCTGCGGGCATCACGAGCCAGAGAGGAGAGGATAGTCGTTTCAGACTGAAGTTGCGCTAACTCCTGAAGAAGAAAGCGGCTATCAAACATTTGCTCTAGATGTTCAAGTATATGATTGGCGCGTATTACCGCAGTATTTGCCGCTTGCTCAGCAGTCTCTGAAGCAGTGCGTGCCTCACGGATCAGCGCGGATCGGATATCATGAGAGACCAACTCAGGAGTATGCTGGACCTCTACCTCTTCTTGCGTTGCCACAAAAGGCTGTGTCGCAGCCTCAGGAGTTACAACCTGTATCTGTTTCTCATCAGTGGAGAACTGCGTAGCAAAATTCTGTATTAGCAACATCATTTCATGCTCAGAAAATACTTCAGCCTCTTGTTCTGGCTCAAGCAAGTCAGCGACAGGCTCTTCTTCTGCTTGTTCCGGCTCAAGCTGGTCAATATTTTCAGTGTCGGCAAAGGGAGTAGTACTATTATCTTGCGCTATACTTCCCTCTTGCTCAAATTCGTCTTCTGCTAAAAGTACCTCCTCTGAGGCAGGTACATCTGACTTCACTTCAGAGGGCTCTAGCTCTACAAGAGTTATCTCGACTATTTCAACATCAGGACTGAGCTCAGACTCTGACAGGACTATAGTGTAAGGCAACATTTGTTGCTGAAGAAGGGAAAGACGGCCCTCCAGGCGTTCCACACGTTCCTGACGTTTTTGCAAACGTGCTTCAGCACGCTGTAAACGCGCAAGAGCGCTTTCATAACGCTCCTGAGCTTCTTCCAAACGCTTAAGGAGACGATGTTCACGTTTGCGTAACCTTTTTGTTCCTTGCCCGACGTCTTTTTTGTGGTCTTCTGGCTGCTTTGATACGCGCTTTGACATATTCTTCTTTCTCTCCTCTAAAGCTCAGCAACATCGCCATTATTGGTGAGGTTCCGGCATATTTTTTTATCCACTATACATATAAGTAATACAGATCAAACACAGAAAAGCGGAAGGTAGCAACAGTATCTTAACCTATTCCCCTTCCCAAGCAGGCACCGTGTGGTATTTTTGGTTGCTGGGCGGAAAATTGATAGACAGCAGATGAATATTCTTGTAATATTTATACTAATCCTATATTATGTCTCATTTCCGCAAGAGACCAGCATAAATTTCTCAGGAGGCTTCTTTTATTACTTATACTGTCGTGAAGTGAATTTGTCAACTTCATTATTATTTCCTCCTTGTTACTTGTACATCACCATTACCCTTTTATAAAGATAGGGAACAAAAATTCAATGAATCAGCATAAAAACATGCACCTATTTTCATATCGTTCGGGAAAGATTGCAAGTCTTCTTCTGGCTACAGGTGTTATATTCTGTGCGCTTTTTGGCCTTATCACTACGAAATCGGGAGCAAAAGCCCAGGGAGTACCTGGCGGCAATATCAAGAATACGGTAATTAGCGCCGTTGATATTGCAGAGCCAGCCGTCGTTAGAATCATCACCAGCGTTCCGGCCCGTTTAACGGTTCAATTTACCGCAAACGACAGCATAGTATTTCCGCGCAACGGTGGTAGCTATTCGTTGGATCTCTCCGGCAGCGGAGCCTTCATCAGTTCTCATGGAGACATCGTAACTGCGGATCATGTTGTCCGTCCGCCCCAGGCAGATATGACCGATTATCTCTATCAGCTAGCAGCACAAGATATCACTAATTATGTAAATAATACCTATGCAACTACCCCGCCTTATGACGTAAACCAGATCTACAATGCACTTGCAACCGGCACATTTCGTTCTGAGCCACAGTATGATAAGCCCAAGAGTCAGGTATATCTGAGCACAGCCTACACAGGACAGGAAAGCGCAAAAACATTTAAGAATATCGCCGAGAGCAACTATGCACCGATTGATACAATCAAAAAAGAGAGTAGCCCAGACATTCAAGACCTGGCAATAATCCACGTCGGTATGGAGAATACCCCTAGCATCCCTCTGGGAGATTCTACCTCTATTGCTCAACAGGATGAATTGACCGTAATTGGTTTTCCTGGCAATGCAGATATTACGCAGCGGGAAGATCCCACACAATTACTCACCTCCTCAATAAATAAAATCTATGTCAGCGCAATAAAGCAGAGCGATGATGGCACGTCACTGCTTGAAGTAGCAGGCAATATTGAGCATGGAGATAGCGGTGGGCCAGCCCTGGATAGCCAGGGACATCTTGTTGGTGTCGTAAGTTTTCAAAAAGATAGTAATGGTCAGCCAAATAACACCTCATTTTTACATGTCAGTCAAAATATCCAGCAAATGATTACGGATCTGAAGCTGGACACTACTCCAGGCACATTTCAGAAAGGGTGGCAACAGGGTTTTAAAGACTATGCTTCAAACCGTGCTGGTCACTGGCATAAAGCGAATCAAGAGTTCACAAAGCTTGCCGCTAACTACCCCACATTTCATGCCTTAGAGCCTTTTATAAGCTACACTTCTTTACAGGCAGAACATGAGTCACTTCCTCAGACATCAGCATCAAACACAACGCCACGCTATCTACCCTACCTTCTAGCGGCACTCGTAGTAGTACTCTTGCTCATTCTTGGCGCAACTATATTTATCATGAATAGAAAAAGCCGTCCCAGCGGATTGAGCCTGATAGAGGCAAATACAGCGTTAGTCAAACGTGCAACAACTCTTTCATCGTCTTCCCGCAGGGCAGACTGGCCGCCACTGCCTGCAACACCTTTACCTGCAACAACAGCTGCATGGAATTCAGCAGCAGCGCCCATGTATGACTCACAAGCCCCGTCACCCACCGCCATCGCGCTTTCTCGGCATACGCCCACACTACCAGTTGAGGCAATCAGTAGTAGCACAGGTGAGATCAGACGTGCCACGATGAATAGTAAGCAACCAGTTTTATCTATCAGAGAACATGCAAACTCCTGGTCAAAAAATGCAGACGCAACCATCCCAAATCCCCCTCCATTACCATCTACGACGCCCCATTATCAGAATTCGCCCTCTTATTATGAAGACGAGGACGTCACAGGGAAGCACAGTGCCATTCAGATACAGCGGGCGATTAAGCGGGCCTCTGAGGGAGAAAAGACCATCGTTAAGCAAGCACCAGAACAACCAAAACAGAAAGAAAATGGTCAGCCACCCTTTGAACAAGGAAAAACCACAGTAAACGCATATTCCTGGCCTGCACCAACGACCTGGCAACAGGCAGGTATGTTGAACAGCGATTTCAAAAGAGGCAACTCTGTAAAGATGCGCCAGATCGATTTTAGCAGCTACAAGGACGACAAACAGCAATAATCAGAACAAGGATCAAAAGAGCAGATATTTCCTTAATGGTTTTATCTGCTCTCTTTTTTTATGAAAGGAACAACAAAAAACCGGAATAAGTCAGCTCAGAATGCATGAAGAAAATCATTCCTCTAAAAAGGGTTTGCGCTCATCTCAATGTGTCCTTAAGTAGCATATCGGCAAATGAGGAAGTTTCTGAAGGGCAGGAGAAAAAGATTGTAGAGGAGATCGTCAAGCTACACGACTCTGCGGAGAGAGAGAATTAGCTGAAAGATAAGTAGGACGCAGTGAGCACAAATGGAGCTGCGTCCCTACGAATGAGACTATTGCGGGGGAAGTTCTTGTGGGTATTGAGCTTGCGGCTGCTCATATTGCTGAGAAGGATACGGATACTGCTTACCACCTTCCTGATAGTTCTCAGATGTTGGCTGAGGAGGTGGTGACTGATAACCTTCCTGATAGGAAGGTTGATTAGGGTCTTGTTGCGGGTAGGGAGCTTGATAAGGTGGCTGATAAGGATTTTGTTGTGGATAGGGCGGCTGATAAGCAGGATGGGGCTGGCCATTGAAGCTATTAGCCATTGCGAAAATACCCATGCCAGCAAGAGCTGCCATAATTGGACGAGCCAGAGCTCCGAGGAGCACCGTAAAAGCGACGACGAAGAGAATCCAGGGCCAGAAGCCAAAGAGAAAGCAGAAGGCCAGGCCCAGACACCAGACAAAGCCATAAAGACCGCCATACGCCCCTCTGGCGCTGAAACCAAGAGAGCCAATCAGGGAGCTTATTGCCAGCCCCACGAAGAGGATAGGCAGAAAGAATATTCCCGCCCCTCCGTGACTTACCAAAAAAGCCAGGGCTAGAAATATGAGAAAGATTCCACCGGTCATTGTCCGCAATGGATTGCGCCTACGCATGAATGAGTCCATCCTTTCATTTTACAGCAGGCATCAGGGTCACATTATAGACAAGCATAGTACATTTTTTCTTGCTAGTCAATTTACATTTTGTGCAAAAAGAATGGTTTACAACCCTTCATTTTTGAAGGCTTGCAGGTAAAAGAAAGGAGGGAGACAAAAATTAATGGCGGACACGGTCACGTATCTGCCCAATGAAGGCCAGAGGAACGCGCCAGATCAGCAAGAGAATCGTATTCGCAAGAAAAGCAACAAGCCAGAAAGTCCAGGGCGGTATCCCATGATCGACAAAGATACCACGGATAATCATCGCCAGCGGCCAGGCGGCAAGCCAGGCGAAAAATGTCCGTTTCGCCATAGCAACCGGGTTTATCTCCAGGCCTCGGCGATATGCGCCGAGGATAGGAGCAATGATAAACCAGCCAGCCAGAAAAGGTAATGCAGTCAGCACAACCTGAACAAAAGTATTTAAACCTGCGGCTTCACCGTGGCTACGACGACCAATCGTTGCGAAGATCAGAAAGACCAGAATATCTCCAATAATAAGATTGCTGATCCGTGAACCATTAGAGCGTCCCCTCCTGCCTGGGAAGGGACAGGAGTGATTTTTGCAGCTTGTTCTTTAGTGTCCATCGGCTGATCTTTCTTCCTGCTGATCGTGCATAAGTTCGCGCACGGCTGCGAGTTCGGTACGGACGCCACGAATACGCATGGCAATCACGGCGAGATAAGCAAACAGGCCGAGCCAGACAGCGGCATAGGCAGCGATAAGATAATTTATACCTTGCATAACAAAACCTCTCTTATTCCAGGCTAGCACGCAAGCGCTGAGCCAGCGTTTGCAGTTTCTCTACTTGATAGACTTGCGTCATGAAGAAACAGTAGAGCAGAGTAAACGAAGTGAGAGCTACCAGAAGTGTCCACAACATAGGAAGAGGGAGGGTACTGGTAACAGGGGTAGGATGCAGGCCGCGCCACCATTGTACAGAGAGATAGATAATGGGGACATCGATCACGCCGACAATAGAGAGCACAGCACCTGAATACGCACTGGCAGGAGTGCGGCCCATATAGCTGCGCAGCATCAGATAAGCGACATACATAAACCAGAAAATCGCCGTCGCCGTCAACTTCGGGTCCCAGGTCCACCAGGTTCCCCAGGTAGTCTTGCCCCAGACCATACCCGTAATCAGCATAAGCGTCGTAAAGACAGTACCAATCTCAGCGGCGGCACGAGCGATCCAATCCCACTGCTCTTTGCGCGTCAGGATAAAACCGATGCCAGCAAGCGTCATAACGCCGAAGGAGAGCATACCGATCCAGGCAAGGGGTACATGTACATAAAAGATACGCTGAGGTGGCCCCTGAACACTATCGGTTGGGGCATAGACAAAGATCATCCAGATGGAGAGCATGACACCCACACAGGACAAAGCGCCTAAAATCCATGTACCAGGAAAATGCTTTGCGCCAGATGAGGCAGGCTTCTGCACGACACCTGGCAATTCAGCGCTTCTGGCGTGATCTGTTAAGGCCATAATTCCAACTCCTTATTGCAACAACCATACGGCTCTCTCCTGGGTCAGAAGAAATAGCTATGATTCCTCAATGACGTATTGAAAAGTGAGCAAAGAAACGCTCAAAAAAATGACATCGAACGCAACGATCAGGCCAAGCCAGGGTGGTTCATTCAATGCTGGTGACAGCAGATCCTGTGTCAGCCGAACCGAAGCAATTACTACAGGCACAATCAACGGAAAGACCAGAAGCGGCAAGAGCAGTTCACGCGCCCGCGTCGCCGCCGCCATCGCAGAAAAAAGCGTCCCGACAGCAGCAATACCAATTGTACCAAGCAAGACAATAGGCACAAGAGAGACGACCACAATTGGTAGATTATACATACCAGCAAAAACCGGCAGGGCCACAATTTCTACTACACCGATAAATAGCAAATTTCCGAGGAGCTTGGCAAGATAGAGCGCCTTGCGATCAACCGGACAGAGCAGCAAGCGTTCCAGACTTCCCTGGCCGCGTTCAGCAGCAATCGTGCGACTTAATCCCAAAATGCTGGCAAAAACGAAAGCAATCCAGAGTGCTCCAGGTGCCACAGCCGTCACCGAATCGACGCGCAGATCAAAAGCAAAGCTAAAAATGACCAGCACAAGCAGAGCAAACAGGGCCATACCGAGTAGCGTCTGTTTGGTACGCAGCTCACAGAGAAGATCTTTCCAGAGGATAGCAAGCACCTGCTCCCAGAAGCGCAAAATAGCAGTCATCGCACCACCTCCTGATACGTCCTGGTCAAAGCTGGCAGCGTCGTTTGCGACGTCTCCTGGCGCAAGGCAATACGTCCGCCATGCAAAATCAGCAGATGATCGCTGCTAGCCAGGGCGTATTCTAGCTGATGAGTAGTAAAGATACTACTTCCGCCACGCGCTGTATGCTCGGCGAGAAGAGAGGCAATCAGTACGTGTCCATCCTGGTCCAGACCGGTCTCAGGCTCGTCAAGCAGGAGCAAGAGGGGACGATGAAGCAGAGCACGCGCCCAGGCCAGGCGTTGCAGCATACCACGCGAAAAAGTGCCCACACGATCCTGCATACGCCGTTCCAGGCCAACCTGACGCAGTAGTCCCCTGGCCCGTTCTCGTGCATCAGGAAGGGCGTAAAGCTTGCCAAAGAAGAGGAGATTCTCCAGGGCAGTCAATTCCTCATAGAGAAAGGGATCATGGGCAACCAGACCGACAAGCTGACGAATCTGCTGAGCGTCATGGCGGCTGTCTAAATCGTTCAGAGTAATTGTACCGCTATCCGGCTGAATCAGGCAGGCAAGCAAGCGCAACAACGTTGTTTTTCCAGCGCCATTGGCACCGAGCAAAGCTAAACGCTCGGCGCGACGCAGGGTAAAATCAATTTTACGCAGCACCGGCTTCGCACCAAAGCTCTTTTTGACACCTTTGATCTCCACTAGAGCAGGGATCGTAGCAGACTGCTGAAGTTCCTGCTTCTGCTCATGCTCTGGAACCAGCCTGATCTCTAAGGGTCCACTCATCGCCGGGAAGTCTCCTGCTTACGCAACAGAGAGCGCAGGCGAGCTTTTGTTTGCGCACGCTTCTCTTGATACGCTTCTTTGCTTAATTCACCAGCCTCGAAAGAGGTATCAAGCGCCAGAAGCTCGTTCAGCAGTTCCTGCTGGCGCTCATCTGGGGGGCTTGTAGCAGATAAAGCAGGCGATGGGTAATTTTTAGAGCGAGATTTAGAGCGTGCAGACACTTTTCCTCTGGCAGCAGTCATACGCTGTCGGCGAGAGCGCAAGGCCAGCCAGGTAGTAAATAATACAAGCAGCATCAACAAGAGCACAACGACCAGACCAATGAACGATGTAGCCGGTGGTGCGGGCTGGCTAGTTGTGGGCGCAGTCGTGGCAGAGACAGGAAGACCATCCAGAATCAGATGGACCTGGTCATCCTTCCCCAGAGTTGAGGCTTTAAAAAGCTGGTATGAGCTCTGGTTTGCATTGACCAGCCCTTTAGAGATTAAAGAGCCGGAGCTAGCATGGACACTGGGGGAAACCAGGATTGAGAGATCAACGGTAGGATAGGTTGCTTGATAATAAAAATCATAGAGAGGACTCGTTGGTGTTATCTGATAGGAGAAGCCAAATTCAGAGGGTCCCGGCGGGACCGCAGCATCGGCGGCAAAACCCTTATTTACCAGAATCTGCTGGTAACCATTAAAGCCTTTATCCAGAGAGACCTGGCCTACATTTGGGGGCAGAGCGAACAGCAGAGCATTGGGCTTACCTTTACTGGCATCTAACGAGCCAACATAGGTATGGGTATCCAGATTTTTAAAACCGATGATCTCCGAGACCGTTAGCGCACTTTTTAGAGGATCGGGCTGCTGAATCAGGATGGTTGCTTCTATGATAGCCAATTTAGACAGAATCGGTAGTAGCATCATAGACGACAAGCTGGATCTGCTGTTGAGGCCTGGCATCAAGAGTGACAATATCTGAGGTATATTGAGCTCCTTGAAAGCGGATATAGACTGCATAGCTAATTGTCTTATCGGTAGCTAGATTTGTAAAAGAGAACTGGCCCTGGGCATTCGTCTTCATCGTTGCCAGATCTTTTGAAGTCTGGCCCTGAGCCATTTGCAGGGTTACAACCTGGTCAGGAACAGGAGCATTCTTCTGAGATCCATTCACCAACTGGCCGGAGATGTGCCCGGTAGTATTTGTAGTCGCAGCATGAGCTGAAAGCGCATTCAGAGGGAAAAAGAGAGAGATGAGGATGACAAGCGCTATCCAGAACTTACTCAATATCGTGTTTCTCATGCCGTTCCTTCATCTTACGTAACTGGTCTTCAATAAGTTCATCGAGTTCCTGCTCACGATCATAGCGAGACTTTAAAGCGACCAGGGCACGCTGCATATAGCGTTCGCGCAGTGTTTGATAATCACTCTCAGAAATATTACCGAGCTGGTGATCCAGTTCAACATCTTGCAGAGCACTGCGGGCCGCCAATTCCTGCTCAGCAGGCAGAGTAGCCGCCTGAAGATGAGAGACGGACTCATCATTTTCAGGTGACGGCCCCTTTTTACCACGATAGAGTGGATAAAGCACAAAAAGCAATGCAACCATACCTAACACAATGGCAACCACGATAGCCATCCACATGCCTCCATTCCATACTACATTTCTACATGCAAAACCATTAGCCCTCTTCGGCCCTCTACTCTCCATTCTCTGCTACTGGCGCACTTTGAGATGCAGAATGTTGATTTCCTCTTTCTTTAGTCTGATCTGAAGACATGGCAAGAAACAGCCGATCATCCGCGGCCAGATCCTGCTCCAGATACTCACGAAAAGCCGCCAATTCTGCCTCATCATATTGAGATATGCTGCTTTCAGCATCCTCCATACCTGCTGTGGCTGGTACCAGGTCAGAAAGAGTCGAGCCACTGGCATACCACTCACGCAGAAGGCGTAGCAGCCAGAGCAGACCTCCCAGAATCAGAGCAAAGGGAACCAGCCACGCTAACAGGGCAAAACCATTCCAGGGTGGAGTCAGCACAATCTGGTCGCCATAGTGATCGCGAAAATATTGCAGGACCTCCTGCTCAGAGCGACCACTTTGCAATTGTTCACGGGCAACCGTTCGCATCTGGAACGCAATTGTTGTTGTTGAATCGGCAATCGATTCACCCTGGCAGATGGGACATCTCACCTGTTCAGCCACAGATTGTACACGCTGGTCGAGCGAGGAATGCGGCTGAATAGAGAGTAGCAAAATCGTCCAGATCAATGCAATCACCAGCACAAGGCCTGACAACAATAAGTGCGCACGTGGATGCTTCTTCATACAATTACCTCGCCATCGGACAGCCCGGCAGCAGGCTGCATCTTCGCCCGTTCCAGAGCGGGAGCGAGTTTTGCGCTCATAGCCTGAACACGGCGGCGGGCAGGCCACCAGCAGATCATACCACCTAGAACCATCAGCAGGCCACCATACCAGACCAGCGGCACAAGAGGATTAATAAAGACTTGAATTGTCGCCTGGCTGGCGGCGGTCCAATCAGCCAGAAACACATAGACATCGGTCAGGCCAAAAGTTGTAATAGAGATCTGGCTGGCTGGCTGGTTACTGAAACTTGTATAGATAGTGCGCCCCGGATAAATATAGCCTTGCAGGTGCCCGGCGTGCCAGATCTGCAACTGCGAGATCACTGTTGTTTTATCCGGCTCAGTCGCGGCAAGATTACCAAAGTAGAGCAAGCGATAGTTGTCAATGGTCATCTGCTGACCCGCCTTGAGCGTAATATCGCGCTGCTGTTGAAACGTGTGTGAGCCAATAACGCCTATTGCCAGCATCACCAGACCCAGATGGACCAGATAGCCGCCATAACGCTGGCGATAGCGGTTAAAAAGCATATAGAGAGCCAGCGGATAGGCTTCGCCGTGACGATGGCGGACACGAGCGCCGCGCCAGAGCTCGTAGAGAATCGCCGCAGCCGTAAAGACACAGACAGAGAAGCCAACATTGACACCGACATCCGTAATCCCCACCAGAGGTAGAATCAGGGCGCAGAGAGCGGCAAAGAGTGCTGGAACACAGAGATTGCGCCAGAGCGAGGTAGGAGAAGTACGACGCCAGGCCAGCAGAGGTCCAACCCCCATAGCCAGAATCAGCACCGCCATCAGGGGAGCAATCACCCGTTCATAGAAGGGAGCGCCAACCGTCATTGTCTGCTGCTCAAGCGCTGCCGATATCAAAGGGAAGAGCGTTCCCCAGAGAGTGGCAAAGGCAATACCAACCAGGAGGAGATTATTCAGCAGAAAGACGCCTTCGCGGGAGACCACCGAATCGAATTCCTGTTCTGCCCGCAGCTTCGGCAGACGAAAGAAAAAGAGGCCCGTAGAGAAAAAGATCACCACAATCAGGAACGTCAGAAAATAGTTGCCGATAGACGAATAGGCAAAAGAATGGACCGAGCTAATAACGCCACTGCGCACCTCAAAAGTACCAAAGATCGAGAGCGTAAAAGAGGCAATTACCAGGAACAGATTCCAGACCTTGAGCATCCCCCGGCGCTCCTGCACAAGCGTGGAATGCAGGAAAGCAGTGGCAGTTAACCAGGGAAGCAGGGCAGCATTTTCCACAGGGTCCCAGCTCCAATAGCCGCCCCAACCGAGAACGTGATAGGCCCACCAGCCACCAAGCAAGAGGCCAGCAGATTGCAACGTCCAGGAAGCCAGAGTCCAGCGACGAATCGAACGGAGCCATTCGCTGCTCAACTGTCCGGTAACAAGGGCGGCAATAGCAAACGCAAAGGGGAGGGCAAAGCTCATATATCCCATCAGCAGAACAGGGGGATGAATCAGCATACCGGGGTCCATAAGAAGAGGATTGAGGCCAGAACCATTGGGCGGTGGAGTTGCAGAGCGGATGAAAGGGTTAGAGACCATCGTCAGAACCAGGACAAAAAAGCTCATAATGGACATCAGCGTTGCCAGGATATAAGGAACAAGAGCGGCAGGAGCGCGTTTTGAGGTGAGCACAAAAATAGCAGAAAAAAGCGAAAGAACAAGGGCCCAGTAGAGCAGAGAACCTTCCTGACCACCGTAGAAAGCCGCCGTCGTAAAATACCAGGGCATCGAAAGACTGGAATGTTCCGCAACATAATTCACGCCAAAGTCGTGGGTCAGAAACGAGGCAATCAGAGAGAAAGAGGCCAGGATCAAGCAACAGGTCACCACCAGCGTACTACGTTGTGCGCTTCTCACCACCTGCGGCAGGTGACGAACGGCACCGAAGATGGCAGCGCCCACAGTGTAGAGCGCGAAGGTGAGCGCAAGGAAGAGCGCAATCAGACCAAGATCAGAAAAATACACATTTGTTCCTTTTGTTATCCAGGGGCTCCAGTGCAGAGCAACCATACACCTACGCCATGATGACCAACCGAACGAGTACAGACCAGCTATCACCCAGAAACCAGCTTATGGTGTTGGGGTGGCTGCCTGAAATTTAGAGGGACATTTTGCCAGCAGCGTCAGCGCCTGGAAGGGGCCGCTACCAAAATAATGTCCTTCCACCACCACCTGAATGCCAGGGGCAAAAATATCCGGCACGACACCGTTATAAGTGACAGGGAGCACCTGCTGACCATCTATAAGCGAGAAAGAGATCTTATTTTGTTGATCGTCGCGTACAATAGAACCCTTCTGCACATTTCCAGCGACACGTACGGACTGAACAGAGCAGACGGAGCAATGTTTCAGCTCAGAGACAGTCATATAATAGACCGCATTAGCCTGCGTATTGGCATAGACGAGATAGACAATAGCACCAAGAATAGCAATACTGGCCAGGAGAAAGCTCAATGGAAACCGCTTACGAGGTCGTTTCTTCTCCAGCGCCTTCTCATCCGACTCATTTCCAATGATAGCAGCCTGCACAGTAGAACCTTCTTTCAGCAGTGTATCGCGCCATCAATGCGGCGCAATTGTGGACTCAAATAGTGTATTCAGGACAGCCCCAAGCACAAATACCAGGATACCCAGCACAACCATGATATGTGGTGCAATGCTGGAGAGACGGGTAGAGCGTTTTGCCATTCGCCGCACTGCACTCTGAGCCATATAAAGCGACAGAACAATCATCGCCAGAGGCAGCGGCAATCTTCAGCAGCAGAACAACGATGTAGAGAAGCCCCAACGTCGTCTGTGTGAGACGGTCAAAGACGAGATAGGCCCCACTCAAGACAAGCGCCCCAATACAGATATTCGAGAGACGCTTAAACAAAGCGGCAACCTGAGCGGCCAGAGCAGGGGCTGGACCAGCCAGGCGGAAGGCCGGAAGCACCACAAGCAGATACATCAGGCTACCACCAACCCAGGCAGCACCAGCAAGAGTATGCACGGCACGCACCAGGAAACGGATCTCTATCATCGACTATTTTGCCAGTTTCGCCAGCTCAAGATCAAATCCTTTATCGGTCAGCGGCGCAATCCACTTGGCAACAATCGTGCCACTTTTATCAATAAACACCGTTTCAGGATGACCAGTAACACCATAGTTAATGCCAGTAACACCATCGACGGTATCAATAACATTCTGATACGAGATATGATACTTCGTCAAAAAATTACGCGCATCATTCAAAGAACGTTCAGGGCCATCCACTCCAATAAAGACGACGCCCTGCTTTTGCAAACGATTCTGCCAGGTCTTCTCCAGATAAGAGGCCTCATCGTTACAGGGGCCACAGGCCGAATCCCAGAAATTTAAGATCACCGCGTGGCCCTTGAAGTCAGCCAGGTTAATCTTCGTACCAGCGTTCCCTGTGACCGACTGAAGCGAAAAGGCCGGGGCAGGCTTTCCAAGAAGTGGGCTGGTAATATCTCCCAGAGTATCTGTTGCACCACCATTACTAATATTCGTTGCAGCAGGCTTAGCAGGAGACAAGAGCTGCGTCCAGAGGAGCGCAATAAGCGCCAGATTAACAGCAGTCATCACGGCAAACGTAATGACACGACGCTTCTGAGAAGGCCTGCGCGCGTTGATAGGTGGAGTCAGAGGTTCTGGAGATGTACCTACCTCTGGTACCACGGGATGTATATCCATAAAAGCTACACCTTGTACATTTGCAAAATTCTGATTGACATGACGAGTAGTAAGCCACTAAAGTTGCTGATAATAGCTTTCAGATTATCGGCGCTGGGCCTGATACACAACTTGCAACGCAATAAAGTCACCTTACAATAGCCTGAATATTTTTACCCTATTGTTCTTTTTCGTAAAACACAATTCAGAGAAATCGCATTCAATTTTCTGAAAAACTATACACACCTTACACAAAAGCGGTAACGATGAGGTTTATAGGCAACAGCAAAACCTACACAAAATTTTCGCAATGCTACATCCCTACACAATGTTCATAGGAACATGGAGCGGGATAAACTACAGATCAACACGCTCCCTACCTTTTATTGCGGGCGAGAGTGACGTTCGCCAAGCACCCTTGTAGGATAGTAATTATCGGCGAGAGAGTGGGTTGGTGAGCAGGAGACGGCCTAGCCGATCTGCCCTACGAGATTATCATGGTAGCCAACATCCTTTCAAAGGCAAGACAGTGGAGACTGGAAAAGGGGCCGCTAAGAGTGATATCGGCAAGAAGTTACAATTCTGAAGGGGAGAAAGAAAAAAGCAGATAGCCAGGTATGAACCTGAATGCTATCTGCTCCAAACGAAAACCAGCACGGAGGCGTAAAAATCAGGCGGTTATAACATCTTGAGCTGACTGAGGTTTGTGGGTAAGATATTCAGCAAAGAGCGAAATCATGCCCTGGTTAAAGGCTGGAATATCGTGGGGACTACGGCTACTAACCCAGTTGTGATCACGCACCATCTCTTCATCGACCCAGTCCGCACCGGCGTTGCGCAGATCGTCCTGAATTGTATAGTAGCTCGTCATCTTGCGTCCCTTTACCAGACCAGAAGAGACCAGCAGCCAGGGGGCGTGACAGATAACCGCAATAGGGCGATTACTCTGATTGATAGCTTTCACAAACTCACGAGCTTTCGGCTGCATGCGCATCAAGTCGGCATTGATAGCGCCACCCGGAAGCAAGACCGCATCGAAATCGGCGGGATTGGCCTGATCAAGCGTCATATCAACAGGAAAACTATCGGCCTTCACATCGTGATTGACGCCAGTCACCTGACCGGGTTTGGGGGAAATAATGCTCGTCGTGGCACCAGCCTGTTGTAGGGCTTTGCGAGGTTCCACCATTTCGGCCTGCTCAAAATCATCGGAGACAAGAATAGCGACCCGCATTCCATTCAATTTTGCTTGCATAACATCTACCTCTCTACCATCTGAATGGTAATAACTTGCTCTAATCTTATACATAGGATACACGAATCGCCCACCGATTTGGTGACAAAGCGTAACCTGCAAATATCGTAAAAGTCGCAGCAACTAAGTAGCATTAGCAAGCTTGAATTCCGGCAACGACAACACAACAAGATCCGGCAACTTAAGAAGATGCCAGAACGCCAGCGCGTCGATCTGCGGATTATGAGAGGCGACAAAAAGTGTTATAACGGTACCATGAGTGACCATAGCTAGATTTCTATCGGGATTGCTCGTAACAATCTTTTCAATGGCAGCACTGAAACGCTGGAAGGCCTGAAGAGCAGTTTCAGTGCCAAAGACCAGTTCAGTAGGGCGGGAAAAGAAAGTAGCGAGGGTTGCTTCCCAGGTATCCTGATCAAGAAAAGGCGTATCTCCTCGTTCGTGCTCACGCAGGTCTGGAATAGTCTCCAGGGAGAGATTCAGGTATTGTGCAATAATGTGAGCCGTTTCATGAGCTTTAGGTTCAGGGCTGGCATATATAAGAGACACATCATCCATAGCAAGACGTTGGGCCAGATGCAGAGCAGCTTCGCGGCCCTCCAGTGTGAGAGGCCACAAGTGAGTTGGTATATCAGGGATGAACTGCGGCTGGGCATGACGAATCAAAAAAAGTTTCCTCATAAGTCAAATCTCCTAAAGTAAAGAACGTTTGATGTCGTCTCTCACAGCCTTCTTTTCCCATCTCGTCAAAAGTCGTTCAAATAAATGGCTCAGGCGCTTAGCGGGAGATTATCAGGAGCGGGCTTTGTGCCGAGGGTCCAGAGGAGAAGGGCGACACAGACTACAAGGACGCCCAGGGCGGCAATGAGAAATTGCAGGAGCAGGCCGCAGACGAGAATGAGCAGGCCGATGGCAGTTACGATGGGCCAGATGCTAGGGGCGGCATGGGCCTGGTAGGCGGCCAGCAGACGCTCTTCGATCAAAGCTTCGCGCTGTGCCTCCTGCTGTATACGGACCTGTAATAACTGCGTAATTGCCTCATGCAGAGCGCGGGCGTCAAACGGTTTGGTCAGAAAAACGGCGCGGCGAGGTTGGGTCTGGATGGTGAGAAGAGAGGTAACAGAGGCTGGTGCTGAACTGGCAGAAGGATAGTCCCAGGCAAGGATAATGGTGGGAAGCGTTGAGAGTTGTGTATGAGATTGCAGGACATCCAGAAAGGACCAGTCGGTAAGGGCACCACGATCCACGTCGATAACCACCAGGTCTAATTGTTGCGTATCAAATGAAGGAATGGTCGTTGGCGCACTAGCCTCAACAATGTACATCCCTTGATCTTGCAGACCGAGCGAAATCAGGCGGCGTAGAGAGGACTCGCCCTCGATTAAGAGGAGCGTTGGTTTCTTTCCGTACGACATAGCGGCTCTCCGTACTATCCAGCAAAGTAGATTGTATTTCTCACAGTATGGTGAATAGTATAGCTTTTTATCATTACAAGAACACAACACCTTAAGGTATTTCCCTTACAAGAGCCTGAATGAACAGTGATTTCTGGCGAGTAGGTGGTCAGCAAGGGACGCCATTGCGCGCCCTCGCTGTGGGGCGAGAGGATCGCTGGGCGAGGCGGTCAGAGATCAACAGCCGACCCTACGAATTTTGCGGAGGTCGAGATCAACAGCCGACCCTACGCGGTTTCTGTATGAGGAGATCAACAGCCGACCCTACGAATTTCTGCGGGGAGAGAAGGCCAGCAAGCTGGAGACGGGCAAGCCGATCTGCCCTACGAGAGGAGAGGTTCGTGAGGGCTGAACAATAAAATTAAATTTTTGCCAGTTTGTAGCCGACGCCTTCGACGGTGAGAATGTATTTGGGGCGGCGCGAATCGCTCTCGACTTTGCGGCGCAGACGGCTAATATAGACCCAGATAAAATCGATATCTCGATTATATTCTGGACCCCAGACCTTCTCTAAAAGCAGTTCGTGTGTCACAACAATACCGACGTTTTGCGCGAGGGTGCTCAGCAGTTTATATTCAGTACGGCTGAGCTGAACGGTTTTTTCCTGCACAGTTACCAGATGCTGGGCATAATCAATTACCAGATCGCCAGTTACAAAAACCGATGGCGCAGCCTGCTGCTCAGAAGGGGCCGACTGGCGGCGCAAGAGGGCACGCACACGGGCAAGCAGTTCTTTCATACCAAAGGGTTTTACCACCAGATCATCGCAGCCTAGATCAAAAAGCTGGACACGCTCATCCTCATCACAGCTATCACAGAGCATAACAACCGGGGCCTGAGAAAATTCGCGCAAGCGTTGGAGCAGTTCAATCCCGCTCATATCGGCAAGCTGAGCGGAGAGCAGAATAATATCTGGCTCTTCCAGGTCAAGCTGGCGTAAGAACTGTAGTCCATGCGCCACGACATGGACACGATACTGCTGCTCTTCAAGATTCGCCCGGAGATAGCGTGTCAGGCGAGGATCTCTCTCCGCCAACAGAACATGCAAACGCCGATCCGGCTTCAACAAGACCTGACGAGGTGGGAACTGTTGCAGGGGAGGCGGAGAGCCTGAATCGACCAGCACAGGCAGAGGAGCAGTTGAACCGGACGAAAGCGGCTGCGAGAAAGGCAGAGTAAAATAAAAAGTTGCACCCTTCCCGCGTCCAGGCGAATCGGCCCAGATTTTTCCGCCATGTCCCTCAATGGTCGCACGAGCCGCCGCCAGGCCCAATCCGCTACCAGTCTCGCCCTCCTCTTTTTGAGGCACGCGATAAAAGCGATCAAAAATCAGATCCAGATATTCAGGGGCGATCCCCACGCCCTCATCATGGACAGAGATTCGCACCTCCAGCTCATTAGCATCGGCCTGCACAGTCACAATCTTATTGAGGGGAGAATACTGAGTCGCATTATTTAAAAGATGATTCAGAGCCTGCTCAATCCGCTGAGCATCACAGGCCAGAGTTGAGAGAGTGGGAGAGATTGAAAGGATAAAGCGGCGCTCAGGAGCCTGTTTCTGCCAGCGGCGAATCACCTGCTGCAAGAGTTCAGGCAGATAGACCTGAGAGAGGTGAAGTTGTTGCGTACCCGCGTCGAAGCGCCAGACATCGAGCAGAGTATTCAGGACATCATAGAGACGATCAGATTGGGTATCAATCATCTGCAACATCTCTCGATACATTGCTGAATCCCAACGCGCCGAGCTGCCGAGCAATGTTGTAGCACAGCCCTTAATAATTGCCAGCGGCGTTTTCAGTTCGTGAGCGGCAAGAGCCAGAGTTTCACCGCGTGCGGCCTGAGCCGTACGTTCAAGTGTAATATCATCGAAGAGCAGGCCACGGCCCAGGAGAAGACCTTTGGGATTGCGGACCGGAAAACTATGCACACGCAACCAGCGAGCAGCGACATCAATAAGAGAGAGGTCGGTACTGTACTCCTGTTCAGGGTAAGACCAGATACGGTCCAGCTCCCCCTGAATACGGCGGGGATCAACGGCAAGAGCAAGCAGATGCGCATGAAGGTCAAAATTTCCGTCGTTCGTGAGCTCATTTTTCTGGAGACGGAGCAAACGCAGGACGCTAGGATTTGCATAAATCACCCGCTCCTGTACGTTGAGCAGCATAAAACCACTGCTCATACTGGAGCAGACCTCAGTAAGCATATGGTATTCACGTGTAAAACTGGTAGGCACCAGCATTGGAGTCTCTAGCGTATCCGATGATGTCTTCTGCTCTTCAACCCACCCGGTCTTACTATTGTGAGCGCGATCTCCAGCATTGGAGTTCATCCACGACAAACCTTTCCCGTAACGTAGCAAGCATTTATTTGTTACTCTTATTCTAGCAAAAAGAGTCAACCGGATGCGAAATGAGGAGAGAATGCTCATACATACAGGACCTTTGTACCGAATCCAAAAAGCGGTCCAAAAAGCGAGAAGAGAGATACTGCTTCCTTGTTGACGAAACATTTGCCGTCAGCTAGTATGGTTAAAAAATCGGGAGATCAGGTGGAAGGGAAGATCGCGCATGATCAGTACACAGACAATTCAGCAAGCTAGCAAAAAAGATCGACTTCTAGGGCAGACACTGCGAGATGGGGCATACAAAATTCAACAGATCCTGGGGCAGGGCGGCATGAGCACTGTCTATCTTGCAACGCATAAGACACTGCAACGTTCGTTTGCATTAAAGCAGAACCGCGCCGACAGTCCTCTTCCGGAGAGCGTACTAAACGAACTTGACATAGTATTAGAGGCGAATAGAGCTCCTCACCATCATCAACAGAAGACAGTGCTACACTGCAACTTTCCCAGTAGTGGCGGCAGACACACAGATAGTTTTTTACGCGAAGCGCTCTTTCTGGCACGGCTACATCATCCAGCAATTCCGGCACTCTATGACTATTTTTTCGAGAACGGCTACTGGTATCTAGTAATAGAATATCTACCCGGTCCAACATTGAGTACTTATATCCAACACTGTGCGCCCCTGCCCGCGCTAGAAGCGCTTAACTACACCATTCAGCTCTGTGATATTCTCGACCATCTCCATAAGAATACGCCGTCTATTCTCTATCGAGACCTGAAACCCGCCAATATACTTCTCACGCCAGATGGTGCGCTCAAACTCATTGATTTTGGCATCGCCCGCTATCTTACGCCCACACACCACGCGGGCGAGAGCCAGGAGTTTGGTTCTCCGGCCTACGCGCCCCCAGAGCAATATCAAGCCGAAGGGCAGGCAGACATCCGCTCCGACCTGTTCAGCCTGGGAATTATCCTCCACGAGATGTTGTATGGCAAGAGGCCAGCCGAGCAAGAAAAAGAGTCGGGAGAACAAGGGAGAGATTTTTCACAGACGCTCCAGGGCCTGCTTACCCTCAGTTGTCATGCTGATCCCAGAAAGCGTTTCCAGTCGGCCCAGCTATTTTATCTGGCGCTAACACGAGCATATGACATTGAAGAACGGCTCTCCTATCAGCGGACCAGTAGTAATCTGCCAGGAGAGCCAGGGATCGTGCTGATAAGCAAGCAAGAATTACAGCAACGCACACCTCATGCACAGATTGACGAAGAGTTTTTTCATTCCATCGCACCATACCAGGGACCAACTTTTAGTTCGAGGGGATTACAAAGAGAAGAACAGCACCTGGAGATTCGGCGAGCACTACAAAGAGCACGCATGACAGAAACAGGACCAGAAATATGCGAAAACAATAGAATGCTTATTGATGAGAGCCTGAAGCAACGAGCATTACATCTCCAGAAGCAGCCGGAGACGCCTCGCATGGAAACAGAGCCACTCAGATGGCCAGAAGAGAAAGTCTGTTCTCGGCATCTACTCCTACGCGGAGCACAAGCAGTCTTTCTGCTAGCGTTGCTACTGGCACTCTTGCTCATCTCACTATTGGTAACAGAGCGATTGCTTCCGCATGAAACAGCTCCTTCTCAGCAACAGGCAGGCGCGATACCGGGATTAACCAGATTAGTAGAACCAATCTAAGAAGTGTAAAAAATACCATATCGTAGTCAAGTAGAATAGGATATAGTATTTTTTACACTAAAAAAGGGTTGGCAGATATTTTTCTCTGCTAACCCTTTTAAGTATATTGTTAGACGAGCATGAGCGCTGCACCAAGTTCGCGCACTTCTCTTGTCTGTGACGCATTACTCTGTACGAGGGTAGATAATGAAAAATTACAGCGGTTAGTCCCGCCCAATATCGACAAAAACATTAAAAGCTATCTAATATAGCATGGGATAAATTTTGATGAACGAGGGGAGCAATTGCTTCTCACCTATCCAGAAGGGACAAAGGTAGAAGAGAAGGCATTCAGGGTAAGTAATGCACACAATATTGGGACTCTTCCTAATGGAAATAAACACATGTGGGATAGTAGCCCTATGAGTAAGCTCAAGGCATTCCGCAGTTGATCCTTGAATGTACTTATTACTCCGTCAAAGTTTCGTTGGAGGGGAGATCCATTCCAGCAAGAACATCGTTGCCGAGCAGGAGACGGGCAAGCCGATCTACCCTACGAGTGTCTTACTCTCCTACGAGGAAAGATTAACAGAGTACCAGCCAGCAAGAACATCGTTGCCGAACAGGAGACGGGCAAGCCGATTATCCTACAAGGTCTTACTTACAAGGAAGAGCAGACCAGCAAGAACATCGTTGCCGAACAGGAGACGGGCAAGCCGATCTACCCTACGAGTGTCTTACTCTCCTACGAGGAAAGATTAACAGAGTACCAGCCAGCAAGAACATCGTTGCCGAACAGGAGACGGGCAAGCCGATCTACCCTACGAGTGTCTTACTCTCCTACAAGGAAAGATTAACAGAGTACCAGAAGGAATTGTTATACTAAATTAACTAAACTGGGAACGATTCTCTATAGGAGTCGGGGCTGAGGCGAGTGGTCTTGGATTCTGATGCTTGACACACCAGACACGCATTCTATAACCAGGAAGGCTAAATGTAGCGCAGGGAGAGTTAGGATAGCCTGCGGCATAGAGAGCGGTCTTGAGAAATTTTGCCCCTTTGGGTAGCTGATTACCAGTGAGATAATCTTCAATTTGAGAATCAGCAACAATATAATCAACGCGATCCCAATTGCCACCCGCTTCACCAATCAAAACTGGATCATTCGCAATATTGATATAAACCTCTGCGTTAGGAAAAACAGATCCATCCCCCACAGCGGCACCACCAGGAGCACGCAGATCCATGTACATATAACTATTCATCACTATATAAGAATCGCGAGGAATATTTGACCTGACCCAGGCAATAGCCTGGGTCTGCACGGTAGTAACCTTGCCGTTATAATCTGAACCGGAATTTGTGGCATCGAAAACGAGTACCAGACCCAACACACAGAAAAGCAGAAAAGCGCGCAGGAGGTCCAGGTGCACAAACCTTCCAGCCCAGTCTGCGAGCGTATGAATCATCATCGTGCCATTTAACGCCATCATTGGAATAAGCGGAATAAAGTAGAATGGGAAAACAACGCCACCACGTACCAGCAAAAGCCAGTAGCTTATCGCCAATAGAGCCAGAAAAAGGTGATTACGTTTCCACCAACCAACAACAAGATTAAAAGCAATAGCAACAATACCCAGTAGCATAAACAGCGGATCGAGGCCATACCACGCCTGCCAGCCAAGAAGCAAAGATCCTTCACTCTGACCACGCTGTGTCTGCCCCAGAAATGTATCCAGTAAACTTAGATGCGGATGGCTATCCCAGGGTATCCAACTGACGGGCGGAATCAATTCCCCTTTCAGCACGGCCAGGAGAACATAGAGGGAACATATTGCCATAAATGAATAAATAAAAGCCACCAGAGCAAATTTTCGTTGGAAGGGTGAAGTATATAGCCAGGTACCATAAACCATTGCGGGCATAAAAAGTAACAGGACTTCTTTAGAAAGAAATGCCAGACCCAAACAGATAGCGGAAAGAATAGTATAGCGCAGCTGACTGCGACTAATCAGCAGAAAGTAGAGCGAAAGGAGAAACCAGAAAGTAGCAATATTATCCAACAAAACCAGGCGTTGGTAGTCAATAGCCAGGGGAGAGAAGGCAAAGAAAGCCAGACTCAGCAAAGCCATTGTACGGCTACCACTCATTTTGCGGGCAATGAGATAGATGAGCAGAGTACTCCCCAGCGTATAGGAAAGCATAAGTACGCGTCCAGTATCAATCGCATTACCAAAGAGGAAAAAGCCGCCTGCAAACTTAACCAGAGCCGCAAGCTGCATCCAGCCAAAAGGTGGATGTCCATAACCGTAGGGATAGGGATAGAGCTTATTATTGAGAATAGCCCAGGCCGCCGACATATACGTGCCTTCGTCCATTTCATAGCGAGGATAGTTAAACATATTCCAGGCATGTAAAATGACAGAAAGAATGACCCCAAGAGTCACCCAGGCTATTTCAAACCAGACAGGAATGTGCAGATGGCGCTTTCTAGGAGTAAAATCCTTCACATCAATAGCTGGCATCAAGCGCGTCTCGCTGGCGGCAACACGATCTTTCTGACTTGGTACAATCTTTGGAACCATAGCAGTATGCCCGGAAGGCTTACGCAGAGGATCGGCGTTACGTCTCTTTTCAGGTCGAACAGCAGTACGCACATAAAAATGCTGACCACGATAGAGAACCACATTCTCAACCGACGACCTTGCTACGGGAGTGGCCGGAATGGTCGCTTGTTCCTCATCGTCCTCTCTCTCCTCTGTATTTTCTGTTTGGTCCAGCTCAAGCAGGTCCTCAATCAGCGCCTCACGTGCCTGAAGGGCCAAGCCATTTTTTAGTATTCCCTCAACTTTCCCTGAAGCTTCTTTCTTCTGCTCAACCAGAGCGTGTGGCGGCATAGCACTGCCATGCTGTAGTGCCTCCTCTTTAGTGGATGAGGTTTGGGGAAAAATCGCAGATTTATGAGACAGAGGAACATTTTCATTGGAGTTTTGGGAGTCGTGAAACCGCCCTGAGGAGAAGAGTTGCTCATAGATAGAGGAGAATTTTCGGGTGGTAAGGGAGGATATAAGCTTCGCCCTTGAGGAGTGTTGGTCAAAGATGAAGGGGTGGATGAAATCCGAGAAGGAACACTTCCTGGCGTATCTCTATTTAAGATTGTCCCTCTACTCAATTGGTCAGTCATATTCTTCTGATTATCGCTCGATGTCATGTATCCCTACTTCGTCTCTCTGTTACTTTCTGCTGTATTGTAGTATTTATAAGACAGGTCCATATATAAATATAACTATAGGCAGAGAACTTCCGACACATAAAAAGCTGCCAGAAGCTAAAGCTGCTTATAGAAACCATTATTTTTACAAAAATACCCTCTATTTTTGACTCTATTTCTTTAAGCTTACCATTAAAAACGGTTCAGGGCCAACCTTCCGACAAAGACAGGACCTGCGGGGGACAGCTCTTCACCGGATTTTCATCTAGAAGATGGGGATAAAAACTTCTGAAATTGAAGAAGTGTTTATCCCGCATACAGATTATTTCTCATGGACGAATGATAGCATAAATCAAAGGGATAGGCAAAACAGGAGCCTTGCTCCAACGATAACAATCCAGAAGACGACCATTGAGCATGGCCACCTCATCAAGCGTCCGAGCATGAACCTCAACAAGAGGATCACCGGCATTGAGATAATCCCCCACTTTTGCCTGCAACAGGAGGCCAGTACGATGGTCGATTGGATCTCCTTTTTTAAAACGGCCCGCCCCCAATTCCATACTCACCAGGCCAATCTGCTCTGCATCAATAGATGCAAGATAACCGCTATGCGGGGCAAAAACCATCTGCTTTATCGGAGCTTGTGGCAGGAGAGCGGGCTGCGCTATCATTCTGGCATCGCCCCCCTGAGCAGCGACCACATCCTGTAATTTTGCCAGAGCCGCGCCTGACTGAATGGCCTGATGTACAGACGCTTCGGCCTCTATCCTGTTCGCAGCCCTCCCGGTCATCAAAAGCAACTCGATAGCTTCATGAAAACAGAGTTCAGAAACATCGGCAGGACCAGTCCCACGCAAAATCTCGACAGCCTCAGCCACCTCCAAAGCATTCCCGATAGCATGGCCCAGGGGTTGCTCCATAGCGGTAATAGCCGCCACAGTATGAATACCCGCATTGCGGCCAATATCGACCATCGCCTCAGCCAACGCCTCTGCCAGAGCTGCTGTTTTCATAAAAGCGCCGGAACCAAATTTCACATCCAGGAGTAAGTGTGAAGCGCCAATTGCAATCTTCTTGCTCATAATACTAGCTGCAATCAAAGGAATACTCTCAATAGTGCCAGTCACATCGCGCAACGCATAAAGCTTGCCATCGGCAGGAGCCAGATCAACCGATTGACCTGCCAGGACAAGATGATGTTGAAGCAAAATGGAAAGGAACTCCTCGCGCCTGACTTCAGTGCGAAAGCCAGCAATAGATTCCAATTTATCGACGGTCCCGCCAGTATGGCCCAGGCCACGACCAGTCATCTTACCAACCGCAACACCACAAGCGGCCACCAGAGGACCAACTACCAGCGTCATCTTATCTCCGACCCCGCCGGTACTGTGTTTATCCACAACCGGTGCGAGTGTCTTGTGTACAAAAAGCTGCTCACCTGAACGAGCCATCGCCAGCGTGAGGTCACTCGTCTCACGTGCATCCATGCCCTTCAAGTAGATCGCCATTAACAAAGCGGCCATTTGATAGTCCGGGATAAAATCGCAGGTATACTGAGTAATAATCCAGTCAATTTCAGCAGAAGTCAGAGTAGCCCCATCGCGTTTTTTACGAATCAGTTCCACGAAATGCATATAGCTCCCACTCTTTCGGCAAGACGAGGTATGCACGTCTTCTTTACGCAACCCACAAAGCGAGACAGAGAGAGAAGTAAATCTTACTCTGTCAGTACAATACGCAGCGCCTCACCCTCATAGCCAGAGCCTGTCTCAATCTGATAGCGATCCAGCGTCTGGCTACCCAGGCGCACACCCCGATCAAACACCAACTGACCATTATTAAACGAGAAGAGGTTCGGCTCGCGATTATACATACCTTGAATAATAAGCGTTGAATATTTTGGAGACTGATACTGTTTGGAAGCTTTCAGCAGGGTTGCAACCTGTTGCCAATGGATACAGCGAGCATAGAGAATACGCACAGTTCTCTTACCACCTGGGGCTACATCGTCGCTGAGCTCCGTATACTCTAGAGCACCCACTTCTAAAGCGTGAAGATGGGCGATAACATGTGGAGGGAAAGGTGCTGGCGGCTCAGGGCCAACCGGTGGCACCAGAGTCACACCAACGAACTGATCGGGCAATATCGAGAGAGGGCGATTACCTGTACCCTTTTGAGGCCCAGGAGGCTGAATTGGGCGAGGTTGGGCTGGAGTAGAGACAGGCGGACGCGGTTGGGGAGGATAGGCCTGGCCCTGAGGAGTACCAGGGAGCTGGACAGGCGGCTGATTTTGCGGGCGAACTGGTTGCGGAGGAACAGGCGAGCGTGGGCGTCCGGCAGGTTGTGTCGTCAAATCACGGCCACAGCGTGCGCAGAAGGCTGCTTGATCAGAGTTCAGGCCGCCACAATAGGGACAGCGCATAACATGTACTCCTTCTTCGTCTTCGTAGAAACAACACTTCTCTTATACTACTAGACGCAGCAAAGCAAAAAGACTTAAATAGCACTCTATCCTATCTTAATCCTGGCGCACAATCGCTTCAACGAGCTGAGCATTAGATTTTGTCTTCTCAAAGAGACGAATTACCTGTTCAGCGGCATCACGAGCGGGCAGATCGGCCATACGTCGCCGAATACTCGCCATCGCTTTCAGTTCATCGGGCGAAAGAAGGCGTTCTTCCTGCCGTGTACTTGACAAAATCACATCAATTGCCGGAAAGATTCTGCGATCCGCCAGCTCACGAGAGAGACGAACTTCTTGATTGCCGGTCCCTTTAAACTCCTCATAGACCACTTCATCCAGGCGGCTGCCTGTTTCTACCAGGCAACTGGCAATAATCGTTAAGCTGCCACCCTCCTCCAGCGTGCGTGCCGCCCCGAAGACACGGCGTGCAACTTCGAGCGCCTGGGCATCAATGCCACCAGAAAGAGTGCGGCCATATCCTCCACGAGAACTGCGGTCACCAGACCACATATCGGGACTCAAATTTTGAGCACGAGCCAGGCGGGTCAATGAATCAAGCAGGATGATGACATCCCGCCCGTGTTCTACCTCACGCCGGGCATCATAGAGAGCCTCTTCCATAATACGGCCATGACGAGAGAGCTTCTGATCAAAGCTAGAAGCATACAATTGCACCAAAGGACCGCGCACCTCTGTACGCCACTCCGTTACCTCCTCTGGACGCTCATCAACCAGGCATAAAAACAAACAAGACTGGGGATGGTTGCTGAGAATTGAGGATGCAATCTCACGTAATATGGTTGTTTTGCCAGCTTTCGGAGGAGCAACAATCAGGGCACGCTGACCAAACCCCACAGGCACCAGCAGATCAAGCAGGCGTGGGGCAATCGGCATCGCACCCGTTTCCAGGATAATACGCCGATTTGGGTGAATGGGGGTTAATTTTTCAAAGGGAGTACGTGTTGAAGCCACTCGTCCTCAATTCTCCTATCAACAACTAGTGATGCACGTCTCCCTTACTGTACCACATACGGTCAAATCAGCGCGAACAACGCCTCCCCAATGGGAAGGAAACATTTGCAGCGGGAAAATCGCGCTTACACGATCTGGAGCGGAGTTTTCAGCACATTAGACAGAACAAACTGATCAACCTGATCAATAAAGGCCGTATAAGAACTATTGTTTTCAATAATGCTTATTTTATGCGGCTCAATTGTGTACTGATGTACAAAAGCATTCAGGAAATACAAACGATCATCTCTACAATAGTATGCATGGATAATCTCAGCAGAGACATAATGGTTGTCTTGTCGTGCCTGATGATAGATTCTTTTCTGAATACGATGGATGCAGTTCTCCATATCCGCTTCTACGAGCAGAAAATAAGCATTAGAGAGCAGGACAGAATCAAAAGTTTCCAGAGCCTTTTGATATTCATCGCGGGCGAACTCGATAATCACGAGTTTTTTCTCTGAAATTTCCGGCTCAGAAAAAAAATGCTCCAGCGACTGATCTCTCAAAGCTTCTAATACCTCATCCAAAACAGCGAAATCAATGACATCAAAAGCGCCAAAGGGAGCAGGGCGAAAGCGCACCTGGGCAGTATCTTTCAGAAACATATCGTATAAAATTTCGTAGTCCTTAAGACGTACTGTCTGCCAGCCATGCTGATGAGCACTTTGTAGAATATGGTGGACAGCTGTTGATTTTCCACTGCCTGGTCGCCCCAGGACGAATAAAAAGGTTACCATACACATGATCTCCGTTCGTTACGCAATCGGCATGCGCTCAAGTTCCAGGTCGGTCACGAGGTTCAGGACGCGGCTCCGCTGCGTTGCATGGCGTCCCAGGCGGTTGTTTGCCTATCAAAAAAGGACGTGGCTCCGTTTGACATTGAACGGCGTCCCGACAGGGCTTTTCTCGGCTGACAGAATACCAGGATTTGAATGCTTTCCTCGACTTCTCCCCCACAATATTTAGGAAGAAATAGATTAGCGCTAATAATACGGAAGAATCTGCTTATAATCAATAGAATGATGGTCTATATAGGAGAAATAGGAAACGTTTTCCTCAACGGCAATAAAAAAAGCATCCTTGAAGCCCAGAATCAGGAAAGTCTATAGGCTTCAAGGAAGCGTGCAAGCCGATGCAAGAGCAGCAACCTTACGGCGTAGCAACAATAAAACGATGAGCTTCCCGGTCCCAAGAAACAACTATATTGCCACCTTCGTTGCGACCTCGCTCCAGAGCGCCGGCTAATGCTGAGTTTATAATGGAACGCACTTGAGGAATAGCTTGATCTGAAGAGTATTTGGAAAGGATCTCTTCTAATTTTTTTATGGTATAGGAGGTAACGCCCAGGCGTACAGATATATTAGAGAGTTCTAGCATACTCTCAGGACGAGTAGACTGCCGGATAGAGGTACGAAGTGCATCTAATTTGTATGAACCTATCAAACCCTGACGCAGACGTTCAGCATATGTCCGAGCAAGGAGCAAGGGAGTTTGTTTCAAGAGAATAAAAAAGCAATCAGAGTGAATGTAATAGAGCTGGCAATAAGGATATTCTTTGAAAAACGTACGCAACTGCTCCTGAATACGCAGTCCTACCTCGCGTGTCAGATTCCTCGCGATCTGCTCACCGTATCTACTCTCCAGGCTACTTCTCTTATCAATATCCACACTAATAAAGGAGACAACCTGCTGCCGAGCCTCTTCATCCTGGTAAGAGACAATACTATCAGAAGAAATCCACCTCTTGTGTATTTCTTGTTGCCATTTCTGCATACACATTGCTCAGCAAGGCTTCAACATCCTGCATAAAGTTACTTTCAGAAGAGAAGCTTTCAAAAAAAGTATCCACCAGACTGGGGCGATGCAAGAGGTCTCCCAGATCCCGCGCCACCAGTTGACGAACCTGATACGTGCGCAATACCTCCTCTGTCATACGAGCCATTATGCGCAAGACGCGCAGATCGTGCTCATGAAAAGCATATTCTTCAAAGGATGCCACATAAAGCACAGCAATAGCCCTCCCCTCTTCCCCACCGACGGGCACAGCCAGTACAGAACGAATAGGTCCTTCCAGATCACGAAAAGCAATAGCGGTATCAGAAGGTAGAACACGCGGCAAGTAGACTACATGCCCACTTTGCAAAGCGCGCATACTAGGACTATTAGCATATTTTTCAGGAGTAACAACGCTTACCCCCGACTTATAGGGAGCATAAAGGCTCTGTCCTCGAATAACCAGGCTGCGTTGCGAAAGAGGGAGTTGCAAGTCCTTTGGTATCAAACAGCAGCTAAAACGCCAGAGATTCTCCTGCCCTAATTTGCCACCCAGGCGTACAATCATATCAGTCAAACCATTCAGGAGAATATCGTAGTAATTTGCACTACTGGCAAAATCTGTCGCGGGTTCGACCACATCACGCATACCAGGCCCCAGATTAGCACGCAGAAGAGCGGCATCTTCATAGATAGGAGCCAGCAAACGACGAACTAATTCTACCACAGGCGCACCCAACGTTAAAGGATTGGCGCGTCGATCCAATAGTAGCAAAGTGCCATCACAGACATCTTCTTCAAGACGATCTTCACGCATTACCCCCAGAGGGAGCAGGCGATAATCAGTACTATACTGAAAGGCTGGGAACGTAGTAAAAAGCGTCTGCGAGGAATGGCTACGGCCAAGCCAACCCACAAGCGCTTCACCAACATTTGGCAGATCATCCATAGATTGAACCAAAAGGCCAGTTCCATGTGAGCGCAAAGGTAAAATAAGCGCCGCCGTAGTATCGGGTAAATCTTCACAGATCAACAACAAAGCCATGCGCAGAGCGCGGGCGGCATAGAAACGTAAAAAGAGTTCACTTCTTGCCTTACTCAGACGCTGATCAATAACCTGCGTATCACCCTTCTCCCCATGAGCGAGCAAAGGATCAAAGAGGTCAGTAAGCAAATGATGATCATTCGCATTCAGAAGCGAGTAATAAATCTTATCCACATCGGGTGGAATATCACTTGGACCATAGCCAGCGTCAATCAATTCACGAATGATCGCCAACTTATCGAGTTCCCCCGGCGTATAGAGACGCCGACCCTTTGGTCCTGTTGGACGTTGAGGAGAAAGAAACCCATGTTCTTCCCAATCACGCAGGCGATTCTCACTTAAATCGAAAAGTTCAGCAGCTCTGCTAATCGTAACAGTCGCCTCAGCTCGTCCTTTCTGCATTTTCTGCATGATGCGTTCTTGAGCATCTTCCCGCCTGAGATGATCAATCACCACGCGCTGCTTGCTTCGCTTATCCATCCTGGTCTCCTAAGCTTACACCGCTAGCAATCTTCCCGGAAATAGCGCGACACCTTCACAAGTCAATAGTAGCATATTTTTCTGCTTTTCGTTGTTGTTTTGCACTAAAAAACGTATCATACCTGCGGAAGCAAGTCTTTCCCTGGAGAAACGCTCATATTGAAGATGAAGAAAACACCATGTCTGAAGTAAACATTTGCGTAAAAAAGACAATTACGACAAAGATTCCTACAATTGATTTCTGACCACGCTTTTTAGGCAATTGCCCTACGCTAGTGGTTGACAAAGCTCGGAACTTTTAGGTACTATTACTGTACACTATATGAACTTCTTTTGCCATAGTTAATTTTCTTCTAGTTTTGCATTAAAAAAGATCTTTATGCCAGCGCATTTTATTCTTTCTCTAAAGAACGCGGTTGATAGCTAGTGGGGGGCATCTTTTCGTAGGTGATACGCCTTGCACGGGCAAGATAAGCACTTAGTATCCCTTGAGGAGGTCTTACCATGCACCTGGATAACACAACAATGACGCGCCCCTCTCACATAGAGGAAAGTGAGCAGACCTGGTACGAGCTCTCTGCGTGGCTCTTTCCCCTGGTACACCCCTGGGTGTACTATTCAGGAATCTGCTCCTGGCGGGGCCAATATAAAGAGATTGCAGAAGAGATTGTGCAAGAAACCGTGATGCGTACCTTTAACTATACACAACGGGCGGAGCGCGGCGAAGTACCAAAGGTGATCTCCTTAAAGTCTTTAAGTAAAGTTATTGCGCAAAATCATTTTCGTGATCGTTGTAAAAAAGATTGCCATCTGATTCATACGGGACAAGAAGATCTTTTCTTTCAGTATATGTTACCAGAGCAGGAGCAGAACGATCCATCACAACTAGCCTACGAGCATCTCTTCTCGCAGGCTGCCCTGCTTACAGCAGCGCAGATAGTGGCAGATTTTCCACGCTGCCAGCGTGTGGCGCTTTTAACCGATCTTGCTAATACAACCGATCTTGAGGAGCAGCCAGGGCCGCTTGAGCAGGCATTTTCAGCCGTAGGAGTGCGCTTACGCGACTATCATCGTCCCCTGCCAACAAACCAGGCCGAGCGGGGCAAACATTCAGCGCTACTCTGCATTGCCTATAAACGTCTGCGCACAACAATGCAGCCCATACTCTATTCCTGATAGTCAATACAGAGCGTCTGCATATCTGTCTATAAGCAACATCCAGAACTGAGCTATGGTACAATACAAGAATGTCCCATTTAAACGTACTCCTCCGTCAACGTTTCGTGGGAAGGGTGATCCCTTCCAGCAAGAACAGCGTTGGCGAGCAGGAGACGGGCAAGCCGATCTACCCTACGAGGAAAGATTGACAGAGTAGTACCCTACCTAAAAAAGGAAGTTGCTTATGCCCTCCACGCCGCCCACCTATGCTCAATACTATCTACCCTTGCTCGAAAACTACCAGGAAGAATTTGTGCAACGCTTAGAAACACTCATCAATATTGATTCCGGCACAGGACAGGTAGCAGGCATAAACGCGGTCATGGACTATCTGGAGCAATGGCTAACTGAACTACAATTTCTGGTCACGCGCGTCCCCAGTCCGGGCTTTGGCGATAATCTAGTGGCGAGGCGGCGTGGGACAGGTACACAACGCATTCTGCTCGTTGGACATGTAGATACCGTCTATCCTGCGGGCTCTGCACAACTTCAGCCCTTCACCGTTCGCGACGGTGTAGCCTATGGTCCAGGCGTCATTGATATGAAATCGGGCGTCATCATGTGCCTGCAAAGTATACGCGCGCTGCAAGAAAGCGGATTTGAGGAGTATGGTGAACTATGTATCGTCTTTAATAATGATGAAGAGGTAGGATCGAGTGGGAGCGGTCCCCTGCTGCGCGAGATTGCCCAGAACGCCAATATTGCCCTGGTGCTTGAATCAGCAAGAGCGCTAGAGGTACTCACGCCCGCCCGCAAAGGCGTTGATAAATATATTCTAGAAGTACGCGGCATCTCGTCCCACTCTGGAGCCGAACCCCAAAAAGGCCGCTCAGCAGTGATCGAGCTAGCCCACAAAATGATTGCAATACACAATCTAAACACGCTTTTTTATGGCGTCACCTTCAATGTCACACGCGTCAGCAGCAGTGAACCACTCAATATTGTACCGGATCTTGCACGCTGCCATATCTCCGTCCGAGCCCCCTCAATGCGGGCTCTGGATCTGGCGGCAAACGCTCTGGAGCAGATTGTTCAGGGGAAAAATGTGCCTGATACCCACTGTATCCTGATGCGTACACCGGGGAGGCGTCCCTATGAAGCTACACCGGAAGTATTGCACCTGCTCGCAGCCGCTAGAGCTGAGGCAGAGGGCCTGAATATCAAGATCGTTGGTGAACCAAAAGGCGGCGTCTCCGATGCAAATCTGTGTATGGAAGCAGGCACTCCCGCCCTGGATAGTCTTGGTCCCATTGGCGGCGGGATGCATAACCTTCAGCGCGAACACTTGAAACTCTCCTCAGTCCCCTTACGCGCTGCCCTCCTTGCTGGCCTGCTTCGCCGCCTCTGCCTGCCAGAATTTACAGGGTAGAAAACTGATCTCATTGCCAGTATAAAGGCAGAGATTTTTTGTTATAGTTGTTTTAGGATGATTTTTCTCAGATTGCGTGTTCTATTAGATTAGTATCTTACTTTTTTATAGTAAGAAATTATGCGAAGAGATGAGCAATCTTATTTCGCATCAAAATACAAGCTACTTTTTTTACAATAATAATACACGCTTATTCGCGTTTCAAAAAATATGAGGAGCACAATTTATGGCATGGCATGGCATGGGTGGCGGCAACATGGCCGACTACGCAGACGAATTTAAAAAACGCGGACGTAAAGCAGACGCAAAGACTATCAACCGGGTAGCAGAATCATTTGCGCCTTACAAGATGCAAGTGGTCCTGGTCCTGATCGCAATTATCCTCACAACGGTCCTGGGACTGGTCAATCCTTTGTTGATTCAACGCATCTTCGATGACGCAATTCAGCCGAGGGATCTCCATCTCCTGGTAATCTACGTGATCATTATGGTTATTACACCGATCGTTTCAGGTATCATAGGCGTCTGGCAATCCTACCTCAATAATCGTATCGGGCAGAACGTGATGCGCGACTTCCGCAACCGTCTCTACGCTCATCTCCAGAGTATGTCGCTGCGCTTCTTCACCACGACGCGCACAGGCGAGATCCAGTCTCGTCTCTCCAACGACGTAGGCGGCGTCCAGAACGTCATTACGAATACCGCGACCAGCATTGTCGCAAACTTTTCGACGGCCATCAGCACGATCATTGCAATGATTATTCTCAGCCCCTCACTAACGGTGGTCTCGCTCTGTCTCCTGCCAATCTTCCTCTGGATTACATATAAGGTTGGTAATGTACGCCGCGTTACGAGCAAAGAGACGCAGAAGAGTATGGCTTCGCTCACGGCGATGATGCAGGAAACACTCTCTGTGAGCGGCATTCTCCTGGTCAAGACCTTTGGCCGGCAACAGTACGCTCGTACACAGTTTGAAAATGAGAATCAGAAGCTAGCTGACCTGGAAGTGCGCCAGCAGATGATTGGACGCTGGTTCTTTATGTTTATCGGCACCTTCTTTTCGATTATGCCCGCGATTGTCTATCTGATTGCAGGTTGGCAGATTATCGATAAGGTTCCGCTGCTAGGACAAAAGACCATGACGTTTGGTACGATTGTGGCCTTTACAACATTGCAAAGCCGTCTCTTCTTCCCTATTGGTCAATTGTTGAGTGTCCAGGTCGATATTCAAGGCGCATTGGCCCTCTTTGATCGCATCTTTGAATATCTTGATCTGCCTATCGACATTCAGGATAGGAAAAATCCGTTGCGACTCAAACCTGATAGCGTGCGAGGGGATGTTACGTTTAAAGATGTCTCGTTTGCTTATAAACGCGATGAGCCCGATAGTGATCTGCCCGCAACAGTCAAAGCGGTAGATACCACTACAATACCGGCCTCACTGCGCTCAACCACACCAGAAGCTGATGAGGAGCCATTCCGCCAGACGCTCAATAACGTCTCGTTCTCGATTCAGCCGGGCCAGCTCGCCGCGCTGGTTGGTCCCAGTGGCGCGGGCAAGACGACCATCACCTATATGGTACCTCGCCTGTATGATGTTGACAGTGGCGAAGTCGCTATCGACGGGACGAATGTCAAGGATATTGCTCTTTCTTCACTGGGGGAATTGGTTGGCATGGTCACGCAGGAGACATATCTATTCAACGCCTCGATCCGTGAGAATCTGATGTATGCCCGTGCAGATGCAACTGAAGAAGAGATGATTGCCGCCGCCAAAGCTGCTGCCATCCATGAGCGAATTATAAGTCTCGATGAGGGCTATGATACCATCGTAGGAGAGCGTGGCTACAAGTTGTCAGGAGGCGAAAAACAGCGTATTGCCATTGCGCGGGTCATTTTGAAAAATCCACGCATTCTTATTCTGGACGAAGCTACAAGTGCGCTAGATACTCATTCTGAACGCTTGATTCAGGCAGCGCTGGAACCCTTGATGCAAGGCAGGACTACCCTGGCAATTGCCCATCGCCTCTCCACTATTCTGGCTGCTGATGTGATCCTGGTGGTAGACAAAGGCGAGATTGTTGAGCGCGGGACCCATGAGGAGTTGCTTGCGCGTGATGGGCTGTACGCGCAGCTTTATAATGAGCAGTTCGCCTCTAAACCGGGTGAGCTTTCTGGCGAAGAAGCCATCGTCTAAAATTTTACTAGTTCATAGGTCAGGGTAGAATTGATTCTCCCTGACCTATTTTTTTACCGTTTCTCTACCAATTCTCCACCAATTCCAAATTTCTTTAGGACTTCTGGTATATTTTTGACGGCTCTGGTAAATACCTGTATTCTAAGCCGTGCAAAGATACATAAGGGCAACGATAGTAGCGCATCTCACATGGAGATGGTACCAGTTGTGGCCTACGGTTGTAGGACTTCTGGTACATATTTACCGGATCGGTAAATATGCGAATTATAGCCCGTGAACATAGATAAAGAGATCGAGAAGAGCATCTTTCGCCTGGCGCTGCCGGACCTGCTTCTGTCATCTGAAAGATGACTCTCTCTCTCCGAACTCCTGGGTAAAAAACAGCGAGTAGCCGCTGTGAAATCTTTAATATTGAAAAGGAAAGAAGTCATATGAAACCGCAGAACTTACAGATTGCCCACCGCCCCTCACGTCGTTCTCTCCTGAAAGGCACTGTTGCCGTCGCAGCGACTGGTCTTGCTCTTACCCACCTGGACGCCTCGAATACCGCACATGCGCAGGACATTGACGATAATGATGATCACTACTATACAAGCAACGACTATGACAGCTATGAGAGTCGCTGGAATCAAAAACATGCCAATAACGCTATCGCCAAGATTCTCAATATCGCGATTACAGCCGAAGAATTGGCAGTTGTCTTCTACAGCCACGCCTTAAACCATGCCGATCAACTGGGCTTCAGTCAGAATGGTCGTCTGGATGTAAAGGCAGCCTTATTTGAAGAGTTGGCCCACCAGATATTCCTGGCGAAGCAGGGTGCCAAAGCTTTGACTCATACCTTCAGCTTCCCTGATGGGCAGGATACCTTCACTAACTTTGATAAATTTTTCAAGGTTCAGCAACAGCTGGAAGCCGCATTTATCGCCGCTTATCTGGCTGCTGGCAAAGAGCTGACGAATCTGAGGCGTCCCGACCTCGTGCAGGTTGCCGCACAGATTGGTGGCGTTGAGGCCGAGCATCGAGCTATGGGCCGAGGCATTGCCGGAAAGTGGCCCGCGAACAACCGTGTATTTGAGACAGCGCTACTGAAAGCCGTTGGTGATGCTCCTACCTTCCTTAAAAATTCTGGCTATCTTTCGCCAGTCTATGGCAATTCCTTCACCTTCCAGGGCGTAAACATGGATTATACCAATCTCTACGGACGCTCCTACACGGATCAGGATTGGCAGTAATAGCCTTTAGCGAAACATTTGATAGATATTTTATCGGTCTAGTAAAAAGGCCGTACACTTAGATACCAGTACTTCATTGAAAAGGAAAGTAGTCATATGAAACCGAAGACCTCAAATCTCAATCGCCGCTCATCACGTCGTAATATGATCAAAGGGACTGTTGCTGGCGTTGCCGGCGTTGCTGCAATTGGCGGCCTCGCAGCTGGTGGTGTGATGTTATCCCATCAGGGAAAGACCGCAGCCCATGCCGATTACGAAGGGGGTAGTTATTATAACGACAACTGGGATCAGAATGCGGCAAATAAAGGCATTGCGGCCATTCTCAACATTGCCATTACAGCAGAAGAGTTGGCAGTGATCTTTTACAGCCACGGCTTAAACCACGCCGATCAACTGGGCTTCAGCGACGGTGCTCGCCAGGATCTCAAAGCCGCCTTATTTGAAGAGTTGGCCCACCAGATGTTCCTGGCGAAGCAGGGTGCCAAAGCTTTGACTCATACCTTCAGCTTCCCCTTTGGGCAGGACACCTTCACAAGCACATACAATTTCTTCAAGGTTCAGCAACAGCTAGAGGCCGTATTTGTTGCCGCTTATCTGGCCGCCGGCAAAGAGTTTGCCACCTGGAGACGTCCCGACCTCGTGCAGATTGCCGCGCAGATCGGTGGTGTCGAGGCCGAGCATCGTATGGTTGGCCGCGCTCTTTCCAATATGCAACCAGCCAACAATCGTATCTTCGAGACAGTGCTACTGAAGAAGGTTGGTGATGCCCCTGGTGTGATGAAAAACGCCGGTTATCTCTCGCCCAAAGATGGCAACTCTTTCACCTTCCAGGGCATGAATATGGATTACACCAATCTCTACGGGCACTCCTACACCGATCAAGATTGGGATTAGCATCTTTCACCAGGAACGTCTTGAAGACGTACATTACATCCAAATAATCTCCAGACTAAAATCTGGAGATTATTTTTATCTTGCTCAAAAGGAGTAAAAATACATATCTTCTTCCTTCTTGACCTTCCCCCAGGGACAAGGTTATATAGTAGAAACGGAGACAAGGAGAGCAAGAAGGACATGAGAACATTGCTGCAAATCGGTGAAGTAGCCCAGCTATTAGGGGTCACCACAAAAACTATTCGCCATTACCAAAAGGTCGGTCTCATTCAGGAACCAGAGCGAACTGCCTCAGGCTACCGCCTTTTTTCAGTCCATGATTTGTTACGTGTGCAACGTATTCGTCGCCTCCAGGCATTGGGACTCTCACTCAAACAGATCAAAATTATCCTTTTTCAATATCCACCAGAAGGGTCAAAGGATGCGGAAAATAGCATGCAATATTCCAACATAGGGCAGAGACAAACAGTGCCGGTTAACAAGCCGAAAAAATCGGTGGCAATTGTATTAGATGAGTCTGTACAAGAACGTGCGTTACGCGAAGTATTACAGACACTTGATGAAGAACTACAGAAAGAGATCGAGCAACTTCAGGCGCGCCGCCAACGAATTGGGACACTCCTCAATGAAACAAGCTTTAGCAATCTTGAACAATTAGCAATTGAGTCACCAGGATTTGCATTAGCCCAGGAGTTATTGGGAGAGCGAATTGCCTCTATCAGTCCTGAAGTAATGGAGAGAGAAAAACGAGCCTGGAGTCTGTTAGACACGTTTCACTGGCCTGGGGAATATCGCAGCGCTATTGGGCAGATGGTCCAGCATTTCGCTAATCAACCTGAGCTGCTGAGCGGACTTATCTTATTCAGTGAGCAACTGGTTTTTCTGGCCTCTTTACCAGAGGATACGCCCGAAGTTGAGAAATTGCTGGAAGAATGTCTCAGGCAAACTGACCTTATAGAGCTGCTTCAATCCATCAATACTTATTCAGAGACCATAAACGCCATGAGACATCCCTTTGGGAAGATCTTTGGAGAACTCCTGGGAGATAGCTTCTCACCGGCTCAATGGCGCTTTTTGCGGGGATTAGCGAAACATATCAAAATGACAGATAAGGATAGACAAGCATGATACCAGTACCCAGCACACAAACATTTTCCTACGCAGCCAAACGAGGACCATTTATTACAATTGTAAGCATCTTTGGCGGTTTGATAGCTGTAGAAAGCGGCATTTTTCACCTCTTGGTCCTCGTGCTCATACCCAACGTTATTATAAAATGGAGCATAGCTGGAATATTACTGCTTTTTGCTTTTTTTCTGCCGATGGGTATTATGCTCTCAGCCCTCTGCACAAAACATAGATTGACACAGCATGAACTACGCATACAGTATGGCCATCTTCTTGACGTTACATTACAACGTACAGCGATCAAAAATGCGCTGGCTGTGAATATCCCTCTTTCACTATTCGATCCACTAGCGGCACGATATAATGCACAGAAGCAGCGGATCACGGCGTGTTTCTCCGATCAAGGCCAGATCTTATTCACGCTAACAGAGCCACGTACAATTAAACTTGGCCGCAAGGAAAAAATAGTGGATACGCTGCTCATCAATGTAGATAAGCGCGAAGAATTACTGGCGGCATTTCAAGTGGAAAGCCGCCTTGTTCTCGCCAAACAAGAAAGATAAGCCAACAATACAGATCAAGGTTTCTCAAGCGCTTTTTGTATAGCGGCAATGGCTTGAGCAGCATTCCGATAATGAATACTGTGCATACCCATCAGGTCGGCAGCATCCACATTATCAAGGCTATTATCCAGGAAAATAGTCTGCGCTGGCTGGATCTGGAGACGATGCAGTACAAGCTGGTAAATGCTCGTATCAGGCTTAGCCAGACCAAGTTTGTACGAAAAAAATTGCTCGTCGAAGTATTGACTCAGCGCAAATTTGCGCTCCAGCGCTTCCTGTACACCACTCCAGGCATTGCTCAGTGCTGCCATTTTATAGTGTGGCCGCAGTGTCAAAAAGAAGTCTGCCAGTTCTTGATTAATATATTCAGCTGCAAAAAATTGCTCTTGCAGTTCCTGAAAAAGTTGTATATCTATTCCTGTCTGAGCGGCCATACGCTGCCAGACCTCCTCTGAGGTAACTTTTCCAATGGTTGCGGCACGGTCCAGTCCCGCTTTATCAACCATACGAAAAAGCGCTGTTGCTGTGATACCTGAACGCTGCTCCCACTCTTGCGGTTGTGCGCGGTTAGCCTGGAGCACAAGCACTCCTCCCAGATCGGAAATAATGGTCTTTATCGCCATACTCTATCTGTTCCTTCACTCAATATATGCTGAGATTCCTAGTTTTTTCGCTACCACACTATCAAGTACAGGATAAACCATCTCGCGAGGAGTTGCCAACTGTTCATAGTCTCGTGCTTTTACATGCGCATACTGCTGATGCACAAAATCCGTGATATCCTCAATATCGATAATCCACTCGCGACCATACTGAGCCAGGATCGGGCCACGCAACCCAAGCTAAATCGCCCTCCGCTCCAACTTACTTCCATCGGGGGCATGATCCGGGTCCCATTGTAGACGTACAAAAGAGCTCTTCACTGCCTGTTTCCAGACTTCTTCGCTCTGATAAACTTCGGCGGCATAAGTAGAATGCACAGCCTGCGCCAGAATGCTATCGAAGGCCGAACGTTTCAGACGAACCGCCAGAGTAGTCTCCTGATGCTCTTTGAGAGACCAGCCGGAGCGGTACTGCATCCAAAGAAAATTTGGCTTCAACCAGGACATCCTCTCAAAGGAAAAACCATTCCCGAAGTAGCCATATTGAGCAGCAAAACGGCCAATCGAAGGACTATAAGCCTGATAGACAATCACAGAAGCCTCATCATACTGTGCCAGGATATGGCGACCAGATTGAGGCCAGCGGCCCTTCTGAATTATATACTGCTCGGTTACTAGCTTCATCAATGTTCTCCTTCATGGAAAGGGCGTATTACAGCAAGATTCGAGAAGCGTTTTCTATTCATTGCAGGTATACTGTTCTTAGATACAATTCTATCGCATAAAAACAGGTTTTAGGAGGAAATATGGAAAGCAAACTCAACCCATACCTTAGCTTTAAAGATAACACTCGCGAGGCAATGGAATTCTATAAAACTGTCTTTGGTGGTAACCTTATGATAAGCACATTTAAAGAACTCCACGCATCTCAAGATCCCAGCGAGGACAACAAAGTCATGCACTCCGTGCTGGAAGGCGACAACGGCATTACATTTATGGCCTCCGACACCCCGGACCGTATGGAATACAAAGTTGGAACCAACTTTAGTATGTCACTGAGTGGTGACGACGAAGCAGCACTAACAGGCTACTTCCAGAAGCTTTCTGCTGGTGCCACCATCACCATGCCCCTGGAGAAAGCCGTCTGGGGCGATACATTTGGCATGCTCACCGATAAGTTTGGCGTGGCCTGGCTCGTGAATATCACAGGTAAAAAAGCATAACATCTCTGCACACCACACATCAGGTAAAAGCTTACTACAAGATGAGCTTTTACCTGATACTCCTTACCCCACAAACACCATCCGTCGTAGCCGCTTCACCCAGCATAAAACCACAAGAAGCTCGTAGGGAAGATCAGCTTGCCCTTCTCCTCCTCGCCTCTACCAACCTCTCTCCCCGACACATTTTGAAGGGTGGAGGAAAGCCCTCGCCGGGACCCCATTGCACGTCCTCGCAGTAGGGCGAGGGGATCGCTCGGCGAGGCGGTCAGAGATCAACAGCCGACCCTACCCATCTCTCTGCGGGACGGGACACCTCTCGCTCTGCGGGATCACATGTTTTGTTGGTCTGCGGGGCGAGGGGATCGCTTGGCGAGGCGGTCAGAGATCAACAGCCGACCCTACCCATCTCTCTGCGGGACGGGACACCTCTCGCTCTGCGGGATCACATGTTTTGTTGGTCTGCGGGGCGAGGGGATCGCTCGGCGAGGCGGTCAGAGATCAACAGCCGACCCTACCCATCTCTCTGCGGGGCGAGGGGATCGCTCGGCGAGACGGTCAGAGATCAACAGCCGACCCTACACCTCATCAGAGATCAAGCCGACCCTACTACCTCTCTCTGCGGGGCGAGAGGAGCGAGAAGGGGATGACAAGATTTGAAGTCGGCTGTTGATCAACGATGTGCTCAGAATACAACCATTTGGGAAGATTATTCGTGATTACAGTAGTTAGTAATGTTGGGCTTTATTACTACTTCAAAAGGAGTATATATTGATAAATTTGCAAGAGGTTGGGGCACGTGCCCAGCCTGCAACAGAGCAAGGCATCCAGGTTACTTTTGGCCTCTATCTTCCAGGAATCAAGGCAAGTGATGGCTATGAGGTTGAGGTGCTGATCCTCCCGAAAAAAAATCATTATGCCACCGAGGTAAATCCACGCGAATTTCCTCTAACATATATTGAGGGCTCTCCAAATGACCTCTGGCAGGCAACCATCTTGCTTACACCAGAAGAAGGCTCTACTTTCGGACAGGCTGGTACCTATCTCTACCGCTATCGGCTCCTTCAGCACACGCCCGAATCTGATGAGCCAAAGGTGGTAACACGCTGGTTTACCGATCCATTTGCCCTGGCGACGGATATTGGCCTGCTCTCTTCTTTCACAACGCCGGATGCACAGCCAGAATTCGCCTGGAGCGATCAAGATTGGAAAGTGCCAGAGTTAGCGGATCTGGTGGTCTATGAGCTCAATGTAGAGGAGTTCAATAGCAATTTCGAGGGCATTATTGAACGACTGGACTATCTGCAAGGCCTGGGTGTCAACTGCCTGGAACTGATGCCCGTGACAAGTATGAAATTGAACTTTAACTGGGGCTATGAGCCACTTCACTATTTCGCTCCCTACGAACGCTGGGGCGGTGTGATTGGCCTGAAACGTCTGATCGATGCCTGCCATAAAATCGGCATGGCCGTGATTCTGGATGTCGTCTATCAACATGTTGATCCCAGCTTTCCTTATCATGTGCTTTATTATGATACCGGCATTGAGAGCCCCTTAACCGGAGGGGATGGTCCCTTTGGCCCCGAAATCGACTATGATAAAGAGTTTGCCTGCCACTATATTCAGACGGCAAATCACTACTGGCTCCATGAATTTCACGTCGATGGTTTTCGTTACGACGAGGTAACAGATCTCTACGACGGTCCTACAGGCGTTAAGTACGCTCGCATCGCCTTTGACACCTACAACGAATCGCTCAAGATCGCACGTTTTACACCTACTGGTCAGCCAGGAGAATATAGCCGAATCATTCAATGTTCGGAAGCCCAAAACCGTCCCCAGGAGGTACTCACCAATACCTATACAAATTGCACCTGGCAAGATGGTCTCTTAATCCAGGCAGAGGGCATGGCGAAAGAGGGGAACGTCAATGACACATTTGGTCTCCAGGTGATCCTTGACGGCGATTTTGCACACTATCCTCTCACTAAAGAGGTTCAGGACCGCGAGGGCAAACCGGTTGAGATGCCTGTCTTGCCGTTTCAATATCTTGAAAATCATGATCACAGCCGCTTGATTGCCTCATTACGAACGCTGGAAGAAGATATTCCTTCTGGAGATCGCAGCCTCTACTACAAGCTTCAGCCCTTTGTTGTCGCGCTCTATACCTGTGTCGGTATCCCTATGCTCTGGCAAGGTCAAGAACTGGTAGAAAACTATGTCCTGCCAGCAAGCGGCAATACACGCGTGCGTTATCGGCGCGACGTGAGCTGGGAGAACTTTTATGATGAGTATGGTGTCGCCACAGTACGCCTCTACCGTCAACTTGGTCAACTTCGACGCAGCTATCCTGCCTTGCGTAGCCGAGATGGTTTTTATTACCATGCTGAATCTCGTATTGAGGACGGTATCATTGCCTATCGGCGCACAGACCCAGCCAACGGCCAGATTGCCCTTGTCTGCCTCAATTTCTCAGAGCAAGCACAGAAGATAGAGCTCCCTTTTCCTGAAGCCGGCAACTATAAAGAGCTGATTGACGATCATGAGCGACAGGAACCCTATGAGTTGCATGTGAAAGAGGCAAATCAGCAGCTAGAAGTTGAGGTTCCATCCCATTATGGCTATGTATTTATCAAGGTCTGAACGTATTAACGCTTGCAGTAGCTTACGTTGTACGCTGAAAGACCGAAGCTAATGGGACCGTCTTGAGTCTGGGACTAGCAACAGGATGCAAGTAGAGACTAAAGCAACTACCCTCGCCTGGTCTGCTCTCAACAGAGACGGTACCACCCATTTCTTCGATCCATTGCTTTACCAGGGCAAGACCCAGACCTGTTCCGCCGCGCTGGCGGGTGGGACTGTTTTTTGCTTGATAGAAACGATTCCAGATATGGAGAAGGTCTTCAGCGGCAATCCCTTCTCCTGTATCTTTCAATGCGAAACAAATATATTGCTCTGTTTGAAAGAGAGAGAGCGCGACGATACCACCAGGAGAAGTGTGACGCAAGGCATTGTGCAACAGATTACGCAATGCTTGTTCCAGCCGTTGCGCATCAGCGTAAACGTTGGGCACTGGTTGTACAATATCAGCAATCACCTCAATTTTACTGGCACGCCAGGCAAGAGGTGCACTTCCCTCAACGAGGCGTTGGACAAGCTGAACGGCATCGACGGCTTCGCAATGGAGAGGGAGACGTCCCAGCTCAGCACGCGCCAGCGTAAAAAGCTCCTCAATTCGTTCTTGCAGTTGGAGCGTTTCATCTTCCATAACGTGGATATCCTGGTAAAGGGTAGTACGCGACGTCTGCTCCCAGTGTTCGAGCGTAGTTTCGAGATAGCCCCGCAGCGTTGCCACTGGCGTACGTAGCTCGTGCGAAACATTCGCAATCAGCTCACGGCGCTCTTGCAAGAGCTGTGCCACGCGGTCACGTTCGTTCTGGAGATCGTGCATAGCCCGTTCCAAATCGTGGGCCATCGCATTAAAGTCGGACTGCAACTGGGCAACCTCGTCTTCACCTGTGACAGGCACACGCACCTTATAGTCGCCAGCCCGCAGAGCAGCCGTTGCCTTTGCCAGAGCCTGCACACGATTCACCGTACTACGTGTGACATAATGCGAAAAAACGGCGAGAGGAGGGACCACAATCACAATAGGTATAGCACTGAGGCCAAGCATCAAAAAGAGGGTTGGCACAAGCTCAAAGATATTCCAGTTTCCATGCGAACTGATAAAACCAAACACCTCAAAAAAAATAATCAAAACGCCCATAGTGAAGGCGACAATCATCACATGCGCATGCGTAATCGCCCAGCGCAACTGTTTGCGTCTGAGTTTATCCCAGAGGAGCAACACAAAGGAGGCAATACGTACAAAAAGAAACCAGCCAGCATCCAGAATATTCACAAGAAGCAGCGTCAAAAGTACCGTTGATAGCGTATTGCGACTAGCATAAGAAGGGAGCATTTTGAGAGTAATCAGCGACCCCAGCAAATTCAAAGCAATATTGAGCAGAAGATAGCAACTTATATCAATGAAATTCTGACGCGTGATGAATTTTTTGGGCAGACGTAAGCGCAAAGCAAAGATGAGCGAAATCAGGGGATTGATCGTAATGATAATAGTCGGTGCGGGAATAAACGATTGAGCGAGGTGTAGAAACATATAGAGAGCATGGACAACAAAAGCAACCAACCAGATTCCACAACCGCCAATAGCAGCCTCCAGCATTGCTCGCTTTAAAGAAGCTGTAAAAAAGAGGCGCTGCCATAATCTTGCTGCTGCACGGCTCAACCAATTGCTGCTTATCTGCATATACTGCTGTCCTATCCTCTCTATTCAGGTCCATAAATTCAGTACATAGCTGGCCTGAATTGAAGCTTAGCGCATTACCAGCAAAATAGCAACTCTGCACTACTTGCGACATATGTGAGACAAATACATGATAGGCCTGTGACAAAAGTTCTTTATACTGCTTTTATAAAAGAGTTGATAGAAAAGTAATTTGAGGTATTTGCCATGCTCTATGATCTTTTAAAGCACTGTGTCTCTCTCTTTTTCAATCTGCTCAATCGCCTATTAGGCGGCAAACTACCTCCTTTTGGTAGTGCAGCAGTGATAGTTGAGGAAGATAATCTCTATCTCGTTGTAGAATTACCAGGCAAGCGGATTGTTTTTCCAGGCGGCTTTATGAACTGGAACGAGGTGCCACAGCAGGCAGCAGAACGTGAAGGACACGAGGAGACAGGGCTAATTGTGCACGCTGATGCGCTCATTGGCTACTATCCATTGATCAGCCAGGATTGGAAAGTTATGAGTACGATTAGTTTTGTCTTTCACGCCAGAGTAGTCGGTGGTGAACTCTGCAATAATATCGAGGGCCGCCCGTGCTGGTTATCTGAGCAGGAACTGCGTGCACGTATGCAAGGTCATAGCCTGACCGTGCTGGATGACTACCTGCGTCACAGAGAGCAGCAACGAATGATGCATAATGCTGAACCAACACTGTTGTCTAGAGTCTCTTAGCACATTATAGACAACCAAATTTGCCAATACAAAAGGCCCAGAATCACGAATATGAATTGCCCGCCTCTCCTCCCCTATGCTATACTGCCATTGAAAGTAGCAAAGCGATGGGAGGTTTTATGACACAAGAAATAACAGATACTACCAATCTTCAGAACCCATTTATGACCGGTGAGCGATTGTATCTTCGGCCTCTAGAGCCGACTCAAGATAATCATCTCTATTCCACCTGGAGGAATAACGAAGATATTCGGCGCTGGTTCTCGGTCTATCCTACCAGCGATGCGAAAGGGAAAGAGCGACTGGAGAATCTGTATAAAGATTTCCATCATATTCTTTTAGGCATCGCGCTAAAAAGCGATAATACACTGATTGGTCTCGTGGGCCTAAAAGATATCAATGTGCTGAACCAGAGCGCCGAATTTTATGTAATTATTGGCGATCCAGCAGGCTGGGGCAAAGGCTATGGGACAGAAGCCACGAAATTAATGATCCGCTACGGTTTTCTTGAATTGAACCTGAATCGTATTCAGACGCAGGATATGGAAGAGAATATCGGCGGCTGGCGTGCGGACGAAAAGGCGGGCTTTAAGTACGAGGGCACGATGCGCGAAGTGATTCCCCGCTTTGGCAAGTTCCACGATGTCCGCGTCTATAGCATTTTACGTCGCGAATATTTAGAGAGTATCAACGCAAAATGAGCATAGCTATCCAGGAGATTACTGATGCTGAGCAGTGGAATACCTTCCTGGTCCGTCAGCCTCGCGGTCACCTGCTGCAATCATTTGAGTGGGGAGAACTAAATAAATATCTGGGAGGGCGGATCTATCGTCTGGGTGCCTTGCAAGATGGCAACCTGATTGGCATAATGCAGCTCACCGTCGCGCCTGTGCCACTGCCCGCTGCGGTCCCTGGTCTGCATCTCAACTGGCTCTATAGCGTACGCGGCCCAACCGTTGAGCGTCCCGACTCCCCCGCTCTAGCCGCTCTCATTGAGCATGCGCACAAACTGGCACGTCAGGAGCACGCAGTAGTTCTGCGCGTCGAACCCAATATCGCCGATGATGATCCCGACGAACATGTGTGGCTGGCCGCGTATCACCGTCTCGGTTTCCGTAGCAATCCCATTGCCATACATGGTCGCCGTAGCTGGGTTCTGGACATTCGTCCGAGCGCAGAACAGCTTTTAGCCAACTTTAAAATGACCTGGCGGCAGAATGTCCGCGTAGCCGAGCGTAAGGGCGTCGTTATTCGTGAAGCCGTTAGCGATGCTGATTTCGATGCCTACTATGAACTACTCAAGATAACCAGTGAGCGTGACGATTTCTTTATTCATAATAAAGCCTACAACAAAGAAATTCTGCGCTATTTCGCCAGCAAAGGGGATGCTGTCCTCTTCCTTGCAGAACACGAGGGCGAGGCGATTGCCGCGAAGATATTGATTCGCTTCGGTGATTGGTGCTGGGATATGTTCGGAGCCTCGGCGAATCAGAAACGCAATCTGAAACCGACCTATCTACTCCAATATCGCTGCTTCCTCTGGGCAAAATCCCGCGGGTGCTCCTACTTTGATTTCCGCACCATTCCAGAGATCCTGGAGCCGGGCGAGGAGATGTGGGGGGTCTATGAATATAAGAAAGGGTTTGGAGGCTTCTCGCGCCTGAATATGCCTACCCAGGATTATGTATATCGGCCAGTGATCTACCAGGCCTGGCGAAAAGCGGTGGAGTATCGGCGAGCGCAACGACATAAAGAACGGCAAAAGGTTGAATTGGAACGCGCCGCACGCGGAAATGCAACTGAGCAGAGCGCGGCTAACGCAGAAAGTGCTAAAAGCGCAAAGTAAGGATTTTTATGGAAGCTCAGATTATTACTGACCGCCAGCAATGGGACGATTTTGTGGCCTCGTCAGTCTACTGTAATATCACCCAATCTTTCGAGTGGGGTCAGCTCTCACCCTATCTCGATGCAAGCGAGGCTCTGCCTGTGGGCGTAGTCGATTATACAGGCAAGCTCTGTGCAGCTATGCTAGTGCTGGTAATGACTGCTCCCATCTTAAAACGACCCTATTTCTACGCGCCACGGGGTCCCATCATAGACGATCCTGACGCACCAGCAATGGCTGTCCTGCTCAACTTTCTCAAAGCAGCCGCCCATAAGCGCGGAGCTTTTATGCTCAAAGTGGAACCGGGTGCTGACCATGAAGACGTGCGCTGGCAACAGGCCCTACTACGAGCGGGCTTTCGCGCCAATCCATATTTCACTCATATTCAGCATGAATGGGTCCTGGATATTCGACCTGACGAGAAGACCTTGCTGGCGAATATGAAAGAGAAATGGCGCTATAATATCCGGCTCGCTGCGCGTAAGGGGATCACGATTTGGCGCGGCGGCGAAGCAGACATTGACACATTTTATGGTCTCTACGAAACCACCAGTGACCGCGATCAGTTTGCGATTAATAGCAAGCAGTATTATCACGATATCCTGCGCCTCTTCAGTGAAGGGGACCGAGCCGCTCTTTTCATCGCCGAGTATGAGGGAAAAGCCATCTCGGCAACTATGGTCATGATCCTGGGACACTGGAGCTGGTATATGTTTGGGGCATCTTCCAATGAGCATCGCGAACGCATGCCTAATCACCTGCTACAATGGACCGGGATGCAATGGGCCAAAGAAAAGGACTGCTGGTACTACAATTTCCGAGGCATCCCTAATATACTAGAAGAGGGGCAAGAACTATGGGGCGTCTATCTCTTTAAACGCGGTTTCAATGGCTTTCCTATGCGCTCACTAGAGACACACGATCTGGTCTACCAGCCTGTATTCTACGAGGCATACCGTCGCCTGCTAGAAGTGAAACGCTGGCGCGATGCCCGACGACAGCAAAAGTTAGAAGCAGCCCATACTGAGATCCCAAAAAGTGAGACAGTAAAGACCGAAAGCGCTCAAGCACCAAATCCTAATCAGAGAAAGGCTAAAACACTCTTGAGTATCTCTGTGTATCACTATTCTGCTTTTTCAACTGTACCAGGCAAGGGCAATCCGGCAGGGATTGTTTTTGAGGGCGATCAGCTTGCAGAGGAGCAGATGCAAGAGATCGCCCACCAGGTTGGCTTTAACGAAACGACATTTATCTGTCAATCAACGAAGGCAAATCTCCACCTGCGCTATTTTACGCCCGGCCACGAGATGAACCTTTGCGGTCATGGTACAATTGCCGCTCTCTACGCCCTCAAAACGAGGAACATGCTGACAAACAGCGATACAGAGACTCTGACTGTAGAAACGAAGGCAGGCCTCCTCCCAATGTCTGTTACAATGCGAGAAGGGCATTTATTCATCAGGATGCAACAGACACCAGCAGAATTTTGTCCATTCGCTGGATCAGCAGATTTACTTGCTGCCGCCCTAAATCTTGCTTCCACCGACATCGATCAAAACTTCCCTATCGTTTATGCCAGCACTGGCACCTGGACATTGCTTGTGCCGGTCCGTACACTTACAGCATTTCAGCGTATGGAGCCGCACAATGAGCGGTTCCCTGAAATTTTACAGGAAATGCCGCGCGTCTCCATTCACCCTTTCTGCCGTGAGACCTACGATCCACAAGCGTTACTGCATGGACGCCATTTCTCCTCGCCCTTTTCTGGCACGCGCGAAGATCCCGTGACTGGCACCGCCTCAGGTGCATTAGGAGCCTACTACATCGAATATATCAAGCCTCTTCAGCACTTACGTCTAACCATCGAACAGGGACACGAGATCGGGCGTGCCGGACAGGTCATTGTCGAAGTAAGGCGCGAGACAGGAAGTATCCAGGTAGCTATCGAAGGCACAGCAATTTACGAGAGATGTTGGGAACTCTAATTACATAAGATACATAGCTTCCTCCAGGGCGCGGGCAAGCCGCGCCCCTACGAGAATGATTATCTTGTGCGCAGTTCCTGTAAGGTTACGAGACGCTCACGGGCAACAGAGCTACCGGGATTGACCTTAGCCAGGTTGCGATAGACGCGGCTAGCCTGTTCGTATTCGCCAACAGATTGATAGGTCTGACCGAGCATATCATAGGCTTCGTAGTTGCCACGATCAATAGTGATAAGTTGTTGTAGAGCGGCCACGGCTTCTTTGATCTGCTGCGTATCAAAATAGTGGCGAGCGATAACCGTCTGATACTTCGCGCCATCATCGTTTTTCCCTAGCTGGAGGCAGAAACCGACGACTTCGCGTAAGAGATCCATCGAATCAGGCATTAACTCGGCAGCACGGCAGAGATTATTGAGAGCCTCTTCGTAGTCACCCATCTCTGAGTAGACATTGCCGATGCGCTGAATAGCATTTCCAGCATCTTCAAGCTGATTACGACGCAGATAAATTTCGGCCAGCAAGCGCAATTCAGCAATGCCCTCATCTAACAGTCCACGAGCAATGTAAATATCTGCCAATTCATTGTGGGCACGTGGGTCCTGAGGAGCCAGACGGACCATCTCATTCAGGACATTAATCGCATTATCGGTCTGGCGGCTGGAACGATAATGGCGTACCAGATCAGCATACTCACGCAATGTACCATCAGTATCATGCTGACGAGACGCAATCTCAGTCAAGGTAGAGGAGATCTCGCCCTGTTCTGGTCTCCCCTTTTTCACCTGGCGCAAGATAGCCTGCATCTGATCCTGACGCCCGGTCCGTCCATACGCTTTGGCCAGTTGCATCGAGATCTCCACTTCAGGAGCCTGATGCTCTTCACCCTCTTCACGAGGGCGAGCAGCCCAGATTGCCGGATCGAGACTGATTGGCGAACGGCGTACCGCTTGCAGGGCACTCTCAAATTGTTGAATAGCGGCTTCAGGTTTTCCCTGAGCCAGATAGCTCTGAGCTGCACTGACGCGTGCCAGTACTTCTACAGCGCTATCACGCATCGCCAGGATAAAGGAATCAATCGCCCGATCAAAATGACCGGATTGATGATACATCTGGCCGAGCGAGAAATGGGCATCAGAGTTATTTGGATAAGCCTCGGTGGCCTGCATATATTCCCGAATAACAGCGTCGGCATGCTTCTGGCCTTCGCCGCGCAACTGCCAGCGAATACGCGTCAGCACCTCCAGCGTCGTTCCACGCGAGGCACTCACGCCGGTAATCATCGAGATATGCCAACGCACAAGTGCGGTCAGGTTTCGAGGATCAACCTGCAAAACACGCTGGTATTCGGCAACCGCCTGTTGGGATCGACCCAGCTTTTGTAGGGCAAGCGCATAATTCAGACGCGTCGGCACACTTGTCGGACCCTCCTGAAGTGCCTGCTCCAGTTCAGTAAGAGCACGATCCATATAGCCCAGGCGCAGATACGACTCAGCCGCCAGCGTACGCTCGCGCAACAGATCTTCTTTGTCTCCCTTATTAGAGAGCAGATTAATCAGGCGCATGCGGTACGTGAGATTGTTTGGTTCCAGTTGCAAAATACGGCGATAGGTGGCAACAGCATCATCAATGCGGCCATTAACGATATAGGTATCGACCAGGATAGCATATTTCGTGATAGCCTGCTCAATCTTCCCCTGGCGCACATAGATCTCACAAAGAATCTGATGCACATCCAGGTACTGAGGAGCGATATCAATAACGCGCAGACATTCCTCAGTTGCAGAAGTAAGCAAGCCATGATCGATATACTTTTGAATATCCTGCATAGCGCGGATAACCTGAAGCCGAATCGTATCAGGCAAAGAAGCGGTGCTTGCCAGGACAGCATCGGCAACGTGGCGCAAGCCATCATTGCCATTCCCGGCCATCTGGCTAAGCAGATCCTCCAGCCCTGGTCTCGCTTCGGGGACCTGTCTTGACGTGGCCGAGACAGCAGCAGGATAAGCCAGATCTGGCGGCAAAACAGGAACAGGGGCCGGTGGCGGCATTGGTGCAGGTGGAGCTTGCTGCACAGGAGCCTGTTGCGGCTGCATCGGCGGCATTACTGGGGCCTGTTGCACTGGTTGAGGTGGCGGCTGAACCGGGGCAACCGGAGCCTGTTGCACTGGTCTTGGAGCAGCCTGCATGGTTGGTTCGGACATCGCTGCGGCCAACTGCTCAGGAGACAAGACCTGAGTAGAACCTGCGGCAGGTTTTGCTTCCTCTGTCAACCAGGCTGGCTGAGCAGGTGGCTGCTGTGGAGGAGGCGCGGCAGGGGCCGTCTGATTAAACATCATCGTCTGCGCCTGCTCAATTGGCAACTGACCAGAGGAAGCAGGAGGTTGCACAGGCGGCGGTGTGGGCTTATTATTCGCAACCTTTGTCTTATCCGAATCACTGAGAATACCTGTGAGCCAGTCAGGCAGCTCACCAACCGAGCTATTCGTATTTGGTACAGAAGCAGGAGCTTGAGGTGGAGCCGTAAAAGGTGCAGGCTGCACATTAAAAGCCATAGTTGCAGCTTCAGCGATAGAAGATTGTGAAGGGCCAAGAGGCATTGGCGAACCCTGATCAGGTGGACGCTGCTGGCCCATAGGAGGTGTATTTACACGATTAGGGACAGGGGCTGGTGCAGGAGCATTTTGCGCCTGCTGGAGCATAAACTCAACCTGAGCGACCTTATCGCTCCACCCTCGACTGCGCAAAAACCCGAGCAATGCATTATAAACAGTCAGCGCCTGCTCCTGCTCACCCAATAAGCGATGAGCTTCAGCGGCCTCCTGACAGAGCTGCACCAACTGATCAGACTCTTCAACAGTAAGAGCATCCAGATTCACCCTATCAACGGCCTCATCAAAATGCACTGTAGCAGTACGCAGATCACCGCGAGCGCGGAAGCACTGACCCAGGGCATAATAGCAAGACAGCGCGTAATCAGGATCATGAAGAAGTTGCTGAAATTGCTGAATGGCTTCATCCCAACGCTGCTGCTCCTGATAAAGCCAGCCTAAAAAATAGCGTGCGTCAGGTCGATCAAAACCGCTCTCTAAAATCTGCTCACAGAGGTCAATGGCATCATTGAAACGACCCTGGGTCTGAAACGTTTGTGCCTGTTTCAATACTCCCGTGACCTGGCTAGCATTTATACGTTTTTGGGAGGAAGAGTTCATCCCGCCACCAGTTGCGACTGATGCTCCGGGATTACTCACCCCACTATAGTTGCCCGCGCTACCCATGTTACCCATGATGCCAGTATTACCTCCGCTTGTATTTCCCGATGTTGTTTCGTTACGTGAATTTTCGCCAAAGGCGAGAGGGCCAGAAGAGCCAGATTCTGCAACCGGTACAATATGGCCGGCTTTCATCGATGCTTCAAAGGATGCCTCTGCATCTGGCTGGGTTTGAGGCGTATACCTGGCCCCACCCATAATCTGCATCAGCAAGTGTTGAGCCTCGGCATTCGTGGCATCGGCACGTAACACCTCTTCACATTGCACGCGTGCTGGCCCTGGCTCATGCCGTAGGATGTAGCCCTGAGCTGCGGCCAGTCGCTGCTGAATCATAGCATGAATATCTTTTTTCTCGAAGTAGTAGCCTGCAAGCCGTTCATGTGGCTCAGGCTGACCAGGGGACAACTGCACCGCCTTTTGCCAGGCCGCTTCCGCGCGAGCACCCTGGCCTGCCTGCGAATACAACTCCGCTAGATGCGCATAGGCAGTATAGGCATCGTCTCGTCTGTTAAGAATTCCGTAAAGCTCAGCAACCTTGCTAAGAGCAATAATATTGCTAGACTCAGACTGCAAGACGGACTCATACTCATTGAGTGCCTGTTGCCACTGCTTCGTTTGCATGTAGCAGAATCCCAGACCACCATGTGCGGTAATATCCTCAGGGAACTCTGCAAGCGCCTGTTCATACGCTCGCATAGCCTCCAACCACTGGCCTTCCCAGCGATGGTGGTCGGCGGTATTAATAGCTGCACTAAAAACTTGTCTGTTCCCAGGCATGAAAGGTTCACTTTCTCAAGCGCGTGCATGAAGGACGGCGGCGCAAACCTGCACATTGCTTCCGATTCTGGCTCTCCTAAATCGCTTAGTAGCTAGGTTTAGTGTAAACCAGGGTACTACAATTCTGTTGCCTGGACACTCGTTTTGGTACTAAAGTACCTGGCTGCTTTTCTTACTAAAAAAAGTTCTCTACTCATCTGTGTCCAGCCAGCCGCTAGCCACGATAGTTAATAAACTGCAAAGGCAGAGGATAATCCTTCTGCTTCAGCAGCGTGATAACGGCCTGGAGTTCATCACGGCTCTTAGCGTTGACGCGCACGGCATCACCCTGAATTTGAGGGCGAACCTTCGGATAGTTTTCGCGGATAAACTTGCTCAGCTCTTTGGCCTGCTCCTGGGTAATACCCTGCTGTAACTGAATAACCTGGCGTACCCGGCTACCAGCAGCGTCCTCTTCTTTGCCCGGCTTAAAGATCTTCAGAGAAAGATTGCGCCGCACCGCTTTTGACTCGAGTATGTCGCGTACGTTTTTCAAACTGAGCGTGCTGTCAGTGACAATCGTAATATTGTCCTTGTTCTGCACAATATCCGTTTTTGTATCTTTCAGGTCATACCGCGTCTGAACTTCGCGCCGCGTCTGATCCAACGTATTGACCAACTCTTGCTCATCGAACTGTGATACTATATCAAATGAACAGTCGCCTGCCATCGAAATCCTCTCTTTTCCCGTAATTACGGTACAAATTGGCTAACAGAGAAATATACTGATGATCCTCTTTCCTAAGATCTGAAAATAGGTTGCCTTTGTTGGCATTGTAGCGCATTTCTTCAGGCATTGCTACTACTATCCCCCAAGTGGCATAGAAGCTACGTGAGACAGCATGGTTTTTCCTACAGCAAGTAAACGTAAGGCATATTTTTCTCCATGAGAAACTTATTTGATAAAAGCAGATAAATGAGTATAATTCGAGCAGTATGCTGTTCACTATGAGCTATTCACTAAAGATCAAAGGAAACTACAACATTGTTTGCTTGTTCTCAACCATTCACCCACCAATTCTTCACTTGAAACTCGTCCTGGGGAGGGTACAGTTTCACATGTAGATGACAACATATGACATACAATGATAAATCTCGATACAGTTAAACGTAGCAAGAGGGGGAATACCTACATGGCACCAAGCTCAAACGAAAATATGATCCAGGCTCAGGATTACGAGGGCATGGAACCCGTTTCAATTTCAATGTTTCCTGGGAATGGTCAGTTTGAGACAGTCGAGCAGATTCGGGGCTTTGAGCTACTGCGCCTGGCATTTTTTGCCTTAAAATTGCGCAAACTTGATCAGCGCCATGAGCAGATGGCAGAAGATCTCGAATTTGAATTTCGCCGCAACCTGCTCCGCCATGCAATCTTTCAACAAGTCTTGACATTAACCAATCTGGAGGCGCGGGATCAGGCGCTCCAGCTTATCGAAATCTGCCGTAAGTAGCATTAGCGCCCTGTTTCTGGCTGGCGATGTTGCCCTTTACCTGCACAACGATGCCCTCTTTTTCAAGGGCTCGGCGCAGGTCTATTACATCAACATCGCTTTCCGTCACCACAGCAGTACTGCCCAGGGCTCTAAAACCGAAACGCTTTAGCTTCTGAGAATTACATAACACATGCACAGTAGCCTCATCAGCGACTTCGATCAACAAGATTGCAGAGATGCAAACCTCTCTATAGTTTTTGGACCAGTCTCTAATCGAATAAACCACATTTTGTGGCAGATCTTTCTGACTATAACTGGCCAGCGTAGCGATAATCTGCTCTACTTTATAGCCATTTTCCAGAGCTTTGAGCACAGAGGCCTGGGTAAGAGTTAGTTTGCTTACCATACCAACCTGGTTCACCTGAGCAAAAGGAAACAGCTGATAGAGTGTTGAGAAATCTGGCAGGAGCAGAAGTAGTTCAAAATTTGGTTGAACCAGCAATGTCTGCGCTGGCTGCTCCACAGTTGTAGCAGTCAGCTTTTTCTTGCCAGCAGGCGCAGATGCAAGAACGTTTGCACCTAATTCGGTCAGCATAAAATAGCTAGGATTATGAAACTCTTCTGACTGGAGATCTGTATCTTCATCGAAACCCAGATTGACGAGTCCAAGCTCATTCAGAGTAGAACCAAGCGAACCGATATACAATTCAGCATCCCGCTCACGCCATTTGACATATGATGCACTATCCTTCAAGCGCTCTTTTTTAGAGAGAGAGGGCATAGTATGAAATGCACCTGGATCTTGTTCCCAGATCCGATCAAGCAATTCTTCAACTGGATACCACTGTTCTTTTTTAAACGTGCTAAGATGCTTCAGAAGCGTCTTTCTGCCTGTAGTCGAATTCGGATAGTAGAAATGATCCAGCTTGTAGTGAGCACCGGCCATATCGATCCAATAATAGCCCTCTTCCCACATGCGGAAAAAATCATCCAATTGCTGAACGACATCTTTTTTTATCCAGCTATCCAGCAATGGGCCTGGCTCAAAGTGGTCTTTAACGCCCTGATCGGCATTGCCAACGATCTTGACAAGCTGCAAGCGGGTTATAGCGCGGAAGAGCATCTCAGGATACGTATCTTCGCTATAGAGGCTCTGGCGGGGGAGGCCAGAAAGGAGGGGACGCAGTTTCGGCAGGAAACGCTTCATAATCGTTCCCGACTGAGTAATCTCTATACGTTGTTGATAAATAACACCGATTAACATAGCAATATCAAAGAAAACAGTAGTCTCGCCCATACGTACCAGAGGCGGCTCACCCGTTAGAAAAGGTCCAATCTTTCCTTCTGCATTCTGCACATTTACCATTGTTTTTTCTTTTTCTATTTGCTGAGCGTGGAACATATCATCAGGAATAAATAATAAACGCTCCCCTTGCGAAAAGGTATCAAAAGCCAGGGCATATTTTTCTAGCAGATGAAGAACTTTACGCAGGTCCGCATCAGTATAATGCATAAATTCAACGACTTCGCTCATCTTTGCCCGACCAGCATGCGCTACTAACCAATTGTACAATTTTTTGTCGTTGGAACTAAGCTCTGCCACGCTTTCCAGCAAATTACCGTGTTTTTTAAGCCCAACAGCCAGGATTACATTCAGAGGATTTTCTTTTCCAGCAACGAGGTTTTCAGGAATGGCATACTGTTGTTTCAGATGATAAAGGTGGGCAGGTGAGTAGCTCGCCAGGAGATCCCGCAACGGGCGCGTAGAACGATCTGCTCCAGGTTCATAAAGCTCTTTGCCAACGTTATAGAGAACATTCATCGTTTCCGGAAATGCGTAGATCAGACGGCTCCGCTCTTGTTTTGCTCCTTTTTTTGCAGCAAGGACGGGGCTAATTTGCTCACCTGCAATAAGCGCGTATTTTACAATCTGGCGCAATGCGCTCTCAAAGCGTTGCGGCGGCAAACCCGTCAAATGCTGGAGGGTATTGTGTTCTATACCCCTCCCCAGATCGTTTTTGAGCACAGCATAGAGCACCTCGCGCTCATCAGATGGGAGATGCTCCCAGACAAAACGAGCTGAGATGGGCTCATAAGTACGCTGAATAAGCGTTTCTTCTAGCGAGTAGAAGCCTGCTTCATTCTCACTCATACCCCAGAGATGCAAAACAGTATCAAAAGCACCATCTGACAGGGAGCTATCCGACAACATCTGCTTAAACGTTCTCATCATTATTTCTCGCTTGTTACACTCTCCACCCGCCCCGCTTAAGCAGCTTCTATCGTTCCAAAAAGAGCTATGATGCTAGACTGAGGCTGTGTGGATATTCTTTTCAAAAAATTCCGGCTGATACTGCTCCAAAAAACGAATAACCTCACGAGTCAATTGACTGGGAGTTGAGGCTCCGGCAGTGACGGCAACGCGTCTCTTCCCTTGTAGCCAGGCAGTTTGCAATTGAGAAAGATCCTCAATGCGCTTCGCAGGCACACCAGCCAGTTCTTCGGAGACCTGGACTAAACGGTTTGTATTATTGCTGCGTGGATCACCAACGACAATCGTCAGATCAGCACCTTTCGCCTGTTCAGCGATAGCCTCCTGGCGCGTCTGTGTGGCCCGGCAGATATCAACGTGCACTTCAGCGTGAGGATATCTCTGCTTGATATAAGCAATCACGCGCCGTGTATCCCATTGAGAGAGAGTCGTCTGAGTTGAGACAGCAATTTTCTGCTCTTGTTCTGGTGTCAATTGTAGGGCATCAACATCTGGCTCTGTCTCAATTAAGCTCACAAAGTCAGGAATCTCACCCATAACGCCTTCTGGTTCTGGATGACCTTTTTTACCCACATAGAGAATATAATAGCCCTTCGCCACCAGATCACGTACCAGATCATGAGTAACGGTAACATCGGGGCAGGTAGCATCAATACAGGTCAGTCCTCGCTCCTGAGCACGTTGCTTAACCAGGGGAGAGACGCCATGAGCAGTAAAGATAACCGTTCCCTCTTGCACCTGCTCCAAAATTGTGGCTCTGTCTGGTCCATCCAGAGTAACAACGCCCAAAGCCGTCAGTTCCTCAATGGCATGGCGATTATGAATAATCTGACCAACAATATGAATCGGGCGCGGCAGACTGGCATCTTTCGCGGCATTGCGTACAATAGTTAAAGCATCAACAACCCCATAGCAATAGCCACGGGGAGAGATTTTTATCACTTCCATTGGTCCTCTTTGTTGGGTATCAACAGGAGATTCTACTCCCTTTTATTCAAAACATATAGTATCACATTCAGGCACAGATTGGGGAGAGATGAGTTGCTTGCTACCCTGATAGTCCTGATTTCTGAGAAGTCAGGAAGCTTTCGCCTCGATCTGACCAAGAATTGCATGAAGATCCTGGGGAGTATAGAGACAGACAGTCGGCAAGAGCCCTGCCATTTCCTCAACAGAAGAGGTCGGTCCCAGATCCAGAACGAGTAAAGGCGTATGGCGTCCCTCACACCCTTTAGCAATCATAGCAGCGGTAAGGAGAGGAGAACCAGCATTTTTTGTCCCATAGCGTGCTGGTGCGGGCAGAGAAAGCAAGAGTTGGATATGAGGTATAAGAGTCGCAAGACGCATAGTTGTCTCTTCTTCATAGATATATTTCATTTTTGCCCGCTCTAAATGAGCGCGATAAGGATACAATTGTTCTTTTGGCCCAACAAGTAGTGCTGAACGACCTCGCAGACCACCGAGGCAGGCATCAGCAATAGATACTACCTCTGGTGCAATGTCATGCATGTAGGAACTCCCTCTGCCACACTAATAAAACATATTGTTTGCTTTGTCAAAGCGCATCAGCGCCCTCTCTATACTATAGCAAATGCCGTCCAGTTATCATCAGGTAATTGCCGTATTTTCTCTACGTTAAAGGCTGTACTAATTTCCTTAATGATACAATACAGAACAAAAACTAGTGAGAGGGAGACCAAATGCAGCCAGACCGTGTTGTTTATTCAACTGATAGCGGAAGAATTACTACCTGTCCGAGTTGTGGACAGCTCTACAAAAATTGTCGCTGTAATCAGCCAGCGACGCCGAGTAAAAAAAGTGATGGTATTGTACGTGTCATGCGTGACCGCAAACATAGGGGAGGAAAAACCGTCACAGTTATTGACGGGGTGGTGGGAAGCGAGGCAGAGCTTACTAGCCTATCGCAGCAACTCAAAAAGCTGTGCGGTTCTGGTGGGACAGTCAAAGACGGCAATATTGAAATTCAAGGTGACCATTGCGATAAAGTGATGGCGAAATTGACTACTCTGGGATACAAAGTCAAGCGTGCCGGTGGCTAGATTTTATGGGTAGGAGAAGACGCTTACTCTTCTCCTACTTTTTCATTGTCAGTCATGTTTAACCATGCTCTTTGTTTAGGGCAAGCAGGATAGGATATAATAACGTTTATATCTATCGTAAGTATAAGCTTACATTGATATGTACCACCTGATACTAATTAATCTTGAGTAACGTGTATCCATTGTCATGCTATGCAATACGGCGATTCCGCCCATCTTACGGCGCAGTTCATTGACAAGCATGAATGTTACAACGAAGCAGCAGGGGGTCACATTATGGAAGCCTTAGAAGGCCACACCATCGAACATTACCGCATTCTCCACCGTCTTACACGTGGGGGAATGTCAGATATCTACCTTGCTGAAGACACACAAACCAAGCGCCTTGTAGTGATAAAAATGGTTCATACCAGCAATCACGAATACTGCGAACGATTTCATGGCGAGATACAGGCAACCACAATCCTACAGCACGATCACATCCTACCAGTTCTTGCCTATGGTGAGTACCAATCCTGGTGTTATATGATCTCTCCCTATATTGCAGATGGGACATTGAATAATCGCCTGGCAGCCGGACCTCTCTCGTTACATGAAACCGGTCAGATCCTGGAGCAGTTGGTGAGTGCCCTTCAGTTTGCCCATGATTATGGGATTATTCACCGCGACCTTAAGCCATCAAACATTCTTTTACACAATAAAGAGCATGTCTATCTTGCCGATTTCGGCCTGGCTCGGTCTATAGCTAAGAACGATGGGTTGACGGTAACCGGCCATCTTATCGGAACCCCTGAATATATGGCTCCTGAATTAGCAGAGGAACCAGCGACCATCAGTAGCGATATCTATGCACTGGGTGTGATACTCTACCAACTACTCACCGGGCAGGTTCCTTTTAAAGGGAGCACGCCAATGGGCACCTATCTCAAACATATTCGAGAGCGAGCGGTAGCGCCAACAAGCTTAAATCCAGCTATCCCAGAGGAGATTGAAGAGGTTATTCTGCGTACGCTGGAAAAAATCCCTGGTCATCGTTTCAGAAGTGCACGCGACCTGGCAAATGCATATCAGCGAGCGCTTGCACAGAGCGAGAAGCGAGCTTATAAGAAGCAAGCACCGTCTTCTCCTCTCCTGACACTTGCCCTGGCATCAACAATGCAGATTCCTCTTGTCCAGAAGAACAACACACACTGGAGCAGGCTACTTCTGGTGGCCACATTTTTCCTTATGCTAATTCCAGGGGCGCTTGGCTTCACCTATTATACCTTGAGCTACAACGCCAGCAAACAGGTTATCTTACCCGTGCTACAAGGGGTAGATGTCTCTAGCAAGCAGCCAATCAAGCAAGGAGGATTTGTAAAAACACCAGGTCCGCAAGTTACGCCATTGAACAAAGCACAGGAGACGCCTTCCCCAAGCGGCTCATCTCAGGTCGTACAACAGATAACGAGACCCGATAACGACGAAGATGATCCACCAACCCCTAGCACTCCTCAGGACACTGACCGTGGTCACGGCCACCACAAAGAAAAAAGTACTTATCTGGTACAAAACGTCTCTCTCTAACGTAGTTAGGGAGAGACCCTGTTTACAGTAATTTGCAATGTATTAAATGTTTCGCTTTGCTGAATGTATTATACTGCATCTATGCCTTACGTCCTGGCGTGCTACATATAATTACCTTACCTGTACTTCTTTCTACACGTTTTTTATGCTCTCTATTTTTAATCAGGATTATAACAAATGGCTGGACTAGAGGGAACAAGTTTCGACCAGTATCATCTTATGAAGCTGATAGGCCAGGGCGGTATGTCAGAGGTCTATCTGGCACAGGATGTACATACAGGCGATCAAGTAGCAGTCAAAGTAGTCAGTGGAAGTAACGCTGTCTATCTTGAGCGTTTCCGCCGTGAGGCTGAGGTCATTGATAGACTACGCCATCCTCACGTCCTTCCAGCATTAGATTATGGAGACCAGGAACCGTGGCACTATCTGGTTATGCCATTTATAGCAGGGGGCACCCTACGAGACCTACTGCAAAATGGGCCCATGCCTCTGCCTGTAGCAAGCGAGTTGCTTGACCAGATAGCGGATGCCCTGCAATTTGCCCACGATCATGGAGTTATTCATCGAGATATTAAACCTTCAAATATCTTGATACGCGATGAGCACTTTCTTTATCTAGCAGACTTTGGCCTGGTAAAAAATCTGGAAGGGGGAGAACAGCTCACGCAAACAGGTGCGCTTCTGGGCACGCCTGAATATATGTCTCCCGATCTGGCCGATGGACCTGCGACTTCTAGCAGCGATATTTACGCCCTGGGGGTGCTCCTCTATCAGATGATAACGGGTTTTGTACCCTTCACCGGGAATACGCCTATTGCGGTCTACTGGAAACATATTCGCGACACTCCCACGTTACCATCACTGGTTAATCCAGAACTTACCTCCGCGATTGATGGTGTCCTTATGAAAGCCCTGGAGAAAGATCGCACCAAACGCTTTCAAAGCGTACAAGCACTGTCTCAAGCCTTTAAACAGGCCGTCTTCGCTCCAGAGACGCTGACATCAGACCAGGTAGCAGAGCTACCTGCGACAAGTGCTAGTGCAGAGAACAATACCACAAAATATACTTCCTCGCGGCGGAGTACGATGCCTTTTTCGCGCCGTTCTGCCCGGCGCGAACGGCCTACGAATCCACGCCGTCAAGGACAGGCGGCACGTTTTGCTTCTCCAACAGAGACCGCAACAAAAGAAAACCGTACCCCTCGGTTTGTCAGCTCTTTATCACCTCTTTCCAGTCGGAGAAACAGGCAGATATATCCAACACCAACCGATGCCATCACACCACCGCCAGTTGCCCATGTACAGATACGCAGTCAACGCAAAGCCCGTTCTCGCCGCCTGACGCGCCTGACGATTTTTGTGATTGCAGTAGGCCTCTTGCTTTTTTTGTTCTTACCAATGGGCTATATCTACTATATTTATAACACCCAGCATACAACCGTTCTGGCTCAAGCTACGGCAACAGCCCAGGCACAAGTAACCCAGCAGGCACAAGCGACACTTACGGCCAATACGCTGTTCAATGCGCTCAATAATAGTACTACGCTCATGGATGATCCTCTGACGATCAATCATAACGGACGCTGGGCAGAAAATGCGCCAAATTGCTCTTTTAATGGAAGTAGCTACCAGGTTGTGGCAAACAAAAATAATGCCTTGCAAGCCTGTCAATTGCTCTCGCAGCAAGTAGGAGATGGGACCATACAAGTTGGTTTGACACTGATCGACAGTGGCAATGGCGGCCTTTTGCTTCGGGCTAACGGAGATCAGTTTTATGATTTTGAACTGACCAACCAGGGACAGTTTTTTTTCCGCCGTCACGACACTGGTCAGGGTAATGCCTACGTGAACCTTGTTCCCCCCAGAACCAGTAGCGCGATTCTACAAGGTTTACAACAAAATACCCTGACCGTGATTGCCAGAGGAAGGGACTTCAAACTTTTTATTAACGACTCATTTGTCGGTGAAGCCCATGATAATATGTATAGCGGCGGAAACGTAGCTCTCGTCTCAGGTGCACAAAACAGTTTCGCCAGCGGTACCACTAACTTCAATAATTTTAAAATTCTCGCCCTGGGCTAAGCCATAACTTAAAATCAGCCAGTAGCTGAAAAAGTATACTCCTCTCAGGTAGCTTCCACACAAAATACGTCTATCCTCAAAAAATCTCAAAATCTCAATCTTCATCCTTTTTTCGGCAGATTTTCATAGATTTACAGTTGCAGAAGAGCATTGATCACGCTATTATATGTGTGGCAGTGATTTGCATATAACTCAGAAGCTCCAGAATCATAAACGGGATAGAATGGAGCCTGCCAGAGAAGAGCCTAAAAAATCCTGAGTTTAATAAAATAAAAGGAATACTCATGCAACAAAATAGAGCTTCCACCGTTATGCCACCGCATTCTGGAGTGGCACGTTTTCTCGATGCCTGCTCCCTTCGTCAACCAGATACAACCCCTATCTGGTTTATGCGCCAGGCTGGACGATGTTTGGACGAATATCGCGAGTTACGCAAGAAATACGGCATCTTAGAAATGGCAAAAACACCGGAACTGGCTACCCAGGTAACGCTACTTCCAGTGCAATTGCTAGGAGTCGATGCAGCCGTGCTCTATGCCGATATTATGTTGCCCCTGGAAGGAATGGGAATTTCACTAGAGATCAAACCAGATGTTGGTCCCATTATTCATAATCCCATACGCACACAGAAGGATGTTGACACACTGCGCGTTCCCGACGCAGAAGAGAGCGTCCCCTATGTTCTGGAAGCTCTAAGCATGCTACGCCGAGAGTTAGAAGGCAAACAGGCGGTTATTGGCTTTTCTGGCGCTCCCTTTACACTGGCCTGCTATATGATTGAGGGACGGCCATCGCGTGATTATGGTACCGCAAAAGCCTTGATGTATAGCCAGCCTGAGGTCTGGGATTCCCTTATGACCAAGCTTTCAGATATGGTAGCCAACTATCTCGTGGCTCAGATTAAAGCTGGTGCTCACGTAGTTCAGCTCTTTGATAGCTGGGTCGGGGCCGTCAGCCCCAGCGTCTATCGCAGCTTTGTGCTCCCCTATACACAGCGTATTTTTCAGGTAGTAAAAGAGACCGGAACGCCTTCTATCCACTTTGGCACCGGAACTGCGGCCTTACTGGAGCTGATGACCGAGGCAGGGGGAGACATCATTAGTATTGACTGGCGCGTTGATCTTGATGAAGCCTGGCAGCGTATCGGCTACGATCACGGCATCCAGGGCAATCTTGATCCAACCCTGCTCCTGACAGAATGGACAACGGTTGAGGCAGGTATGAAGGATGTTCTAGCACGTGCAGGCGGACGTCCAGGTCACATCTTCAATCTTGGACATGGAGTACTCGCACCAACCGAACCTGATCTGCTTCGCCGTCTGGTTGATGCGGTACACGAGCACAAATTATAAGACAAAGAGAAAAAATACCGCACACACGAAAGCATAAATCCTCAAGGAGGGATGGAATTAAAAATGACAGATACACATGTTGGCGTCATGTTGATGACCTATGGATCACCCGCCACGCTTGATGATATTCCAGTGTATTTACGCCATGTGTATGGTGGGCGCGAGGCTTCAGCAGAGGTTCAAAAGGAGTTTCGCCGCCGCTATGACTTGATCGGCGGTTCACCGCTCCTTAAAATTACGCGTGAACAGGCTGCTGCATTACAGGATGAACTGAACCGAGAGAGTACAGATGGCACAACCTACCATGTGGTGGCAGGGATGCGCTTTGCACCACCTTTTGTCGCTGATGTGGCACCAGAAATGGCCAACGGCGCAGATACACTGGTTGGCATTATTATGTCTCCACAGTACTCACCCATCATTATGAAGGGCTATGTTGATACACTGAACAAAGCGGTTGCAAACCTCAACCGTGAAGACCTCAGATTGAAAATTGCCGAAGACTGGCATATGCAGCCCTATTTCTTACAGGCGCTGGCAGCGCGTGTACAAGAGGCACTGGAACGCTTCCCAGCCGATGTACGCCCAAATGTACCAGTACTTCTCACAGCTCACAGTATGCCGAAGCGAGTTATTGAAAATGAACCGAATTATATTAATCATCTAAAAGAGACAGCGGCAGCGGTTGCAAAGATGGTTCATCTGCCAGATGACCGTTGGATGTTCTGCTATCAGAGCGCCGGTCATACGCCGGAAGAGTGGTTAAAGCCAGATTTCGCCGATATTATGCCAGAATTGCAGGCGGCAGGCTACAAGCATGTACTAATTGCCCCGGTACAGTTTCTGGCCGATCATCTGGAGATTCTCTATGACATTGAGATAGGCGCGAGAGAACAGGCGGAAGAACACGGCATCCAATTCTCCCGTATCGAATCACTCAATACGTCGCCACTGTTTATCAAAGCCCTTGCAGCAGTTGTACAAGAGACACTAGCGCAGTAGTTACCAGATTTTATTCTCCTGCGTCAGAAAAGGCCATGTAGATGCATACATGGCCTCTTTATATTCTCACACTTCAATTAGGTCTGCAACTGTATACTGCTCTCATAACGGGTGTTTACCAGAGGGATCGATGCTTCGGCATTTACCTCAAAGTAACCCCTATCTTTTTTGCAAAAACGAGGAAAGCTGCGAAAAATGCGCTGTAGAGAGGCACAACATTTGCCGACAAAAGTAGTTTGAGACAGATGCTCAGATATTCAATAACTATTGAAAAATCTCTATCCGCTCATACTACTGCCAGACCGCAACTTTGCAGTAAATACATGGAAACGGAGCCAATTATGACTCGTTCTCATACCCAGAAGTCGGCCCAAAATACGCGGCAGAAGGCCCGACGTCCTGCATCTCCACCGGCCCTGCCTGCAACAAACATGACAGAGAAAGAAGTTTCAGTACCCTCAAGCGGGCCGGGAAAGAAGACCCCTTCTGCCGCCATTGAGGAGGAAGTCTACAACAGAAAAACGAAAAGATCAAGTGGAGATGCACCAGGGGATGATACTGAGGCACAATTGCAAGTTGCACTAGAAAAAATGGAGCAGGCAAATAAAGTACAACGTGGTTTTATCTCTGTCGTGAGTCACGAGTTCCGTTCAACACTGGCCGGTATTCAGGGTTTTAGCGAGCTTCTCCGAGATAGGGAGGTAGGGCCAGCTAAGACCAGGGAGTTCGCGACGATTATCCATAATGATGCTCACCGGCTGAACGTGGTAATTGGTGATCTGCTGGACCTTGAGCGTATGATGGTTGGGCAGATACAACCTCAATTGGAAGCGGTAGATCTCCCCACACTCCTGACGGAAGCAGCAGAAAAAGCTCAGGAGCAGACGATGCAGCATACTGTCCATCTGCGCTTTGAACAGCCCTTGCTACCATTTGCTGGAGATCGAGAACTTTTATTGCAAATGAGCAACCATCTCTTTTCAAACGCTATCAACTATGCTCCAGGCGGCGGAGAGATCTGGGTAGGCGCACAAACGGTAGCAGGCATGATCCATATTGTCTTTCACGACCAGGGCGTTGGCATCCCACCTAAATCGCTAGAAGAGGTTTTTTTGCCCTTCCGGCGCATTAAATCTCCCCAGACACGGACAGTCAAAGGGGTAGGTCTGGGCCTGACGCTGGTACAACAGATAGTACATCTTCACCAGGGAAAGATCTGGATTGAGAGTACTATGGGAGAAGGATCAACGGTCCATGTCTCTCTGCCGTGGATTGATCCACAAACTATTCCGGAAGAGGAAGAACACAAAGATTAATACTCTTTACCGAACACGTGTGATGCTTCCTCGCTCGTTCTTTCATCGCTCGTGTCTAAACCAGGCCATTGGCAGCTATACTATCACGATACCAGAAGCCGCTCTCTTTCATAATGCGCCGCTGCGTCGGATAATCGATATAGATAAGGCCAAAACGCTTGCTATATCCCTCAGCCCATTCAAAATTATCGATCAGGGAAAAGGCAAAATAACCATGAAGGGGAACGCCATCTTCAATAGCTTTATGGGCAGATTGGAGATATGCAGAATAAAAGTTGATACGCTGTTCATCATTGACCCGACCATCTTCACTAAGCTGATCGGAGAAGGCAGCGCCATTCTCAGTAATATCAGATACTGGGAACTTTATAGTCTTTAGAGAGACGTAGGAGCAGATCATACAATCCCTGAGGATAGATCTCCCAGTTCATGTCTGTGTATTCGGCGTGTGGAGGATAAATCCAATCGATAATCCCTGGTACTGCACCCTGTTTCTGGCGTACCAGGGTACGGCTGTAATTGTTTACCCCCAGGAAATCTAGCGGTTGCGAGATGATCAGGCTATCTCCCTGTTCAATATGAGGAGCAATACCGCGATTTCCCAGCCCTGAAAGAGTCATTGCAGGATAAGAGCCTCGAAAAAGCGGATCGAGAAACCAGCGGTTATGAGCACTGTCCAGAACACGTGCCACATAGAGATCATCTTCTTCGTTGGTATCAGCATAGATCTGGCTAATATCCAGGCTGATACCGACACGGGTACCTGCTCTACCGTTTGCCCGCAGGACCGGAACAGCGAGCCCATGCGCAAGGAGCAGATAGTGTGATGCCTGCCAGGCTTGCCGCGAGTTGTGAAGTCCAGGCGCATGAATGCCCATTTCGTAACCTAGAAAGGCGCTCGCATATGGTTCATTAAGGGTTATCCAATATTTGACACGATTCCCTAGACGACGGGAAACGACATCTACATACTGGGCAAAATAATAAGCGGTCTCACGGCGCGTCCAACCGCCGAGTTCAGTTTGCAAAGCCTGGGGCAGATCCCAATGATAGAGCGTGATAAACGGCTCAATACCAGACGCTAACAGGGCATCCACAAGGCGCTCATAAAAATCCAGGCCAGCTTCGTTCACCTGACCACGGCCCTGAGGGAAGATACGCGGCCAGGCAATGGAGAAACGATAGGCAGTGAGACCAATCTCACGCATAAGCTGAATATCTTCCTGGTAACGATGATAATGATCACAGGCGATAGCGCCGCTCTCGTGGTTTTTGACGTTACCAGGAGTGGCACAAAAGCGATCCCAGATCGACTCGCCACGCCCATCTTCTGCAATTGCACCCTCAATTTGATAAGCGGCAGTGCTAGCACCCCAGAAAAATTCCGCAGGAAAGCGATTCATGAACTTTCCCTCCTTCAGTTTCTCTCATTGGGCTATACATTTTCGTGTGAATGAACCACACACGCGCCTCCTCGCTTGCCCATTTAAGTATATGACACACGTTCTTCATCAGCCACAGATAGCAGCACAAAGAGAGTATTAAAAAGATATAATTGTTTCTATGAAAGAAACAGTATCGCCTTCAATTCGTTTACCCATCAGCCTGGCCTTCGCTGGATTTGTGCTTATTGGTATAGGCAGTGGTGCTAATGGCGTCCTTATCCCCAGTCTCAGCACGTTTTATAGTGTAGGAGATGCGGTCATCGGCCTGCTCTTTTTTGTCTCTTCCTTTGGCTATTTTCTTGCAGCTTTAAGTAGTAGTCTCTTGATACAGCGATTAGAGCTACGTTGGGTGCTCCTGCTAGGAATAGCAATATTTCTGCTCAGCCTGATCCCCTTTGGCTTGAAGTTGCCGTTTATCCTGCTTTTTCCTGCACGATTCTTGCTAGGATTGAGTATAGGAATGCTCGAAACTGGTTTGAATATCTATATTACTGAGCTACCTCGCTCTCCACTCTTACTAAACTATCTACATGCCTTCTATGGAGTTGGAGCACTGATTGGACCTCTAGCGGCCAGCTTCATTCTTGCTCTCCAATGGGGATGGAACAGCGTCTATCTCCTCCTCGGCGGTTTTAATCTCCTTTTACTGCTCGGATTCAGCGCTTTCTTCCGACCCATCCATCTCAACAGATCTACTCCAGAAGAGATACAATCTACAACAGAAAATGCGTTGGCCGCTACGCTAAAGCTTCCTATCGTCTGGCTAGCAACCTTGTTTCTGTTTGTCTATGTCGGAATTGAAGTCAATCTGGGTAATTGGGGCTATAGCTTTTTGTTGCAAAGTCGGCATGAGGGAACATTCCTGGCAGGCTGGATTGTTAGTGGCTACTGGCTTGGACTCACGCTTGGGCGTTTTCTTCTGCAAAATCTGGCAGAGCGTCTTGGTCTTGGCGTAAAAGGGCTAATGTATTTCTGCACGCTAGCAGTCGGAGGAGGCCTCCTGCTTCTCTGGTTCATCCCCCTGGAAATAGTAGCTATTCTGGCCTTCTTCTTTATAGGCTTCAGTCTGGGACCTATCTATCCTCTTACCGTTGCCATCGCCCCAAAGCTGGTTCCTGCTCATCTTGGTCCAAGCGCTATCAGCTTATTGGTGAGCATAAGCATTATTGGACTGGCTGTTTTTCCGTGGCTAGCAGGAGTACTTGCGCAGATTATCGGCATCTGGACCCTCCTGCCGTATACGCTTGGCCTCACTATCATTATGTTAATTGCATGGCGTAGCCTCGTTCTTTATGCAGGTCATGCTCTCGATATCAGTAAAAGAGTCAAAGACTGAGTATGGTATGTCAACCGCTAGCAGGCAGAGATTAGAAGCGGCGAGTCTTTTTGAAGTCCTGCTGGACGAGAATAGGATAGACAACAATTTCTGGCGGAAAGACCATACGTTGCAGATCACCCGACCAGAAGAGCTGTTTCATCATCTCGGCGACGGCATAAAGCAGATGTTGTAGTGCAGCATCTCGGCTGTGCTCATAAGCAGCACTTCCCTCGTACTCGGCCATCTCGGTAACGCTTCTATTAAGCGGCGTTTGCTCGCTCAGACGCACAAGATAGATATCCATTTTTGCGTCTCCCCGGTCATTTGGGACCATAACCCGCAACTCCGGTTTGTGATCAATGATATCCAGGCGATAAAAGACGCCATAATGATCGCGCGAAGCCTGGAAAATGGAGATCTCTGGGAGAGCGTCACCACTGAACTGATTCTCTACTGGTCGTTCCATTTCTACTCCTAAATCTGCCAGAAAGTCTTCAAATTGCTCATTGATGTTCATCTCTCTGTCCTCTTTTCTATTTCCATCCTTGATACCTAGTGCCTGGGGGTGAAAGCGGGTCTCAAACTAACCTGGCGAAACCGGCATCATTCAAACACATTCTTGCTTCACTTTTTTATTCTCTTTGAAACATCAGGAAACGGAAACAGACTCTTTCAGAGTAAGAAAGAGAAAAATTGACAGCTTTTCTACTGGACAGTTCTATGGTTTTCCCATTACAATCAAGGTATGCAAGATCTTAAATCGCATAAATTACTTACGAGCAGCCAACTATTTCAGCAGTTATCGACTGAAGAAATAGAGTTGGTTCTTGCGCGTTTGCAGCTTTCACACTACGAGCGCGGGATAGCACTTCTTCAGCGCGGCGTCTGGCATGGCCGCCTGTATATTGTGGCCTCTGGCATAGTCAGTGTTCTGCTGCAAGACACTGCGCACCCACCAGCCTCAGACGATGTTCAGGGAAATGAGATTCAGGCAGGTCAACACACAAAACATTCTCAGTATCGTGTGGCAACACTGGGGCCTGGCGAGTGCTTCGGTGAGATGTCGCTACTTACCGGAGAACCACCTATGGCTACGGTGCGTACTGAAGAAGAGACAGATCTCTGGTCTCTGGCACACGCTGATTTCCTGGCTCTTACCGCAACCTGCCCAACGCTTCTGCGCAATATGAATAGTATTCTCTCCCAACGATTGGCACGCACCAATCAGCAACTCCTCTTAGAGCAGGCAGCCGAAGTTTTGTGCTTAGAGACGCTGGACCCAGAAGGCTCTCCATACTCGCAGGCCCTGGCTTATCATATCGCCGAAGCTCTGGCTCTACGCAGCCAGCAACGCGTACTCTTGCTTGAACTTTGTAGCAGCGATAAATCCCATTGCCTGCATTTTGCAAATCGCCCAGGTCAACTTCGACCCGAACTGCTGGCCTGCGCCAACGATACAACACTGCTCCAGGCCCACGAGCCCACCCTTCGCTCTGATACAGGTGAGCCACTGGCCGCCCTCACCACACTGGCCGCTACCCGCGAACAGCTAGCACATGGAGCAATAAGCCTGAACACTGTCCTATTTGATCTCATGTTACGTTATGATTACATCTTACTCTCTATCACCTCAAAAACGTCTCTTCAGGAGAGAGAGACCTTGCTACACGGTCTGAAACAACGTCCCCTGCGGGCAATACGCCTGCTCTCAGCTCAGGCCTTGCCACTTCCCTCCTCACACAACCCTCTGTATGCGCAAACATCTACCCTCTTTGTCACGCATGTTGGCAGCAAAACAGTCCTTGCGCTCCAGGATCATTATGCCGAGAGGCTCAATGAGCCGGTAAAACGCCTTCTTCCGGCAGATGAGCCATTGCTAGAACGCTGCTGGCAGGAAGGATGCTCAGTGCATAAGCTGGCTCCTCACGCGGCACTGACCCAGGGTGTGGATTTTGTCGCACGTTTCATTGCTCATCAGACGGTAGGGATTGCCTTTGGCGGCGGAGGCGCACGCGGTTTCGCTCATCTCGGTGTCCTGGCAGGTCTGCTCGAACACGAAGTGCCACTCGATTATATTGCAGCGTGCAGCATTGGCATCCTCGCTCCTGGTATGCATCTGATTGGAAAATCGTTGGAGGAGAGTGAGCGCATGTTCCTCGAAGTGCAGCAGCATCTTGGTCAGTGGCAAATTCCGCGTACCTCACTCTTCTCGAATCGCGGCTTAAAATTACAGCTTCAGCGGGCCTGTGGTGAATTGCGTTTCGAGGATCTTACTACACCATTTGCGATGGTCGCTGCTGATCTAGCGACACGATCTGGCGTGGTCCTGGATCGCGGACCAATCTGGCAGGCGGGCCTGGCAAGTGTAGCCCTGCCGGGCATCTTTCCACCTGTGATGATTGGTGAGCATATCCTGGTCGATGCGGGAATGCACGATCCCGTACCAGTACGCCTGGCCCGCCGGATGGGAGCTGATATCTTGCTCGCTTCCGAATTAGGAGGACAGGACCCACCATCGCTTGTCAGTGCAACTTCCTGGTCGCCCACAAAAGAGGTCCAGGAAGCACCGCACATTGTTGATCTTTTACTTCGCTCTTACGATCTGGCAATGGCAACTATTGGTATGCATAGCATCCGGGAAGCGGATATTGTTATTCGTCCAAAGCTGCATCGTGTTTCGCTACGCCAGTTCTCTGAGGGGAGATCATTTATTGCCAGTGGACGCGAAACATTGGAGCAGGTCATCCCCCAGCTACGCCAGCGCCTCCCCTGGCTAACATAACAACATTTTCTTGACTATAAGAGATCTTTTCTCAGGAGAGAAAAGAGCAGAAGATCATGAAAAGTATGCTTCCAAAAGCCGCGCTCACGTAATCTCCCTTCTTCCTGGAAACCATGCTTGCGCAAAAGCTGGGCCGAGGCGATGTTCTCAGGCACAATCATCGCCTCGATGCGGTGAAGATCCATATGGACAAAACCGAAATCAATCATCGCCTGCACGGCCTCGCTCATTAAACCCTGACGCCAATACTTTTGGGCCAGTTCATAGCCTAATTCAGCGTAGAATTGTCTCCGCTCCCAATTCACAAAGCCGCATGTACCAATGAGCTCATCGGTCTCTTTGAGCGCAATACCCCAACGAAAACGCTGCTTCTGCTCAAAGCGGTAGCGCTGCCGAGCGACCAGTTGTTGAGCCTGTGTCAGCGAGGTAAAAACTTCAGTATCGTAATAGCGCATCACATCAGGATCAGAGAATATACGAAAGAGTGCCTCTGCATCCTGCTCTACAATCTCACGCAAGACCAAGCGGCTGGTCTCCAGATAGGGAATCTCTTCAAATGCAAACAATGTACCCATGTTTTCTCCCTCTCAGCATTCTCTTTTTTTCGTGATTTCGTGGTTCTGCCTCTAGTATTTCTTGTTTTTCTATAGTATACTAGCTAATGCTTTTGTTCGACTCCTTATTCTTTATGGAGGCCACATACCCATGCGTGCAGATCGACTATTATCGATCTTACTGCTGCTTCAATCAAAAGGGCGCATGACCGCACACGACCTGGCCATTCAGCTCGAAGTCTCGGAACGCACGATTTATCGTGACCTGGAGGCTCTGGGGATCGCGGGTGTTCCTGTCTATACAGAGCGCGGTCCTGGTGGGGGCTACGAACTGATAGATGGTTACCAGACCAGGTTAACCGGACTTACTGAGTCCGAGGCGCGAGCACTCTTCCTTGCCCATCTAACGACGCCCCTGGCCGATCTCGGTCTGGATCAGGCGCTGGATCAAGCCATGTTGAAGCTCACCGCTGCGCTCCCTCTCCCCTCGCGAGACAGCGCGGAGCAGATGCGCCAACGTGTCCATTTTGATGCAAGCTGGTGGTATCACAGTGATACGCCTACAACTGCCCTGCAAACTATTCAGGAGGCAATCTGGCAAGACCGTATCCTCTGTCTGCGTTATCAAGAGGACGACGGAGCCCAGACTGAATTGCGCATTGAACCATATGGACTGGTCGCTAAAGCCAGTGTCTGGTACCTTGTTGGTGCGTTTACATACCAGATCCGCGTCTTGCGTGTTTCACGCATCCAGGATACAAACGTGCTTGCAGAAGGCTTTCAGCGTCCTGCTGACTTTGATCTTGCTCGTTTCTGGTCCACCTATTGTGCTGAAGTTGAGGCTCATCCCGGACAATATGCAGTCCCATTACGTCTTGCGCCCGAAGATGCACCTCGCATTCACGAGACGCTAAGCGCCTGGGGCTATATGCTCATCGAGAACGACGAAAATTTAGCAGATCAAAAAGAGAGTGCTCAGCCACAATCTGCCAGACAGCTCTTTCCTCATCCTCGTAGATTACGCCAACAAAAAAAAGCCTTGCCTATCTCTGGACAGATGAGACCAATTGTGCAGAGAAAAGAAAAAAACGGCCATATGCCTTATAAAAAAAAGCAGATTGCCAACAAAAAAAACCTGTGTGCCGTCCCGCATAATAAAAAAAAGCGTATACCCTGCATAATAAAAAAAGGCGCGTTCTCTACCCTTCAAAAAAAACCAAATTGCTCACCTATAAAAAAAACAAATTTTATATCCCTGACGCCTCAATCTCTTTCGCTCTGCGCTTAGCCGCCTGCCAGTAGCTTTCCTCCTCATAAGCGCAATCACTAAAAAGAAGGCTCTCTCTTTTTCCAGGTACCGGACAAATAGAATCTCCACTCTCCTAAACTTGTTTTTCTCTACCCACAGAAAATCTCTCAAGCTGGCTACTTAACCACCTTATACGTATTAAAAAAGAATAGAACAAGAGGATATCCTAAAAAGTAGTTTTATGCTAAGGAGATACCTATGTGTGGTCGTTTTACCCTGACGACAAATATCGCAACGATTGCTCAGGCTTTTCAAGTGGAACCAACGCTACAAACTGCGCCACGCTATAATGTTGCCCCAACACAAGAAGTCGTAACAGTAATGCGCGATGAGACAAAACACCTGGCTCTGTTACGTTGGGGACTGATTCCTTCGTGGGCCAAAGATGAGAGTATCGGCAATAAAATGATTAATGCTCGCGCCGAGACCCTGGCAGAGAAGCCGAGCTTCAAGCGTTTGTTGACCTCAAAACGCTGTCTGATTGTTGCAGATGGCTTTTATGAGTGGAAAAAAGAAGCAGGCGGCAAGACACCAATGTACTTTACCCTGAAGGATAAAGAGCCTTTTGCTTTTGCTGGTCTTTGGGATACCTGGCATTCGCCGAATGGAGAGCAGATCCGTACCTGCACACTGATTACCACACAACCAAACGATCTGGTAAGCCCGGTTCATGATCGTATGCCAGTCATTCTCACACCGGAGGTGCGGCGAAGATTGGCTTGATCCGGCATTGCGCGATCAGAATCTGCTCCTCTCGTTTTTAAAGGCGTACCCAACCGAAGAGATGGCGGTACGACCAGTCTCGCGGAAAGTTAATAATGTACAATATGATGACGCCGATCTCATTGCTTAGAGATAGAAACGGGAAGTCCCATTCTATTTTTTGGAAAGGATAACAAAAAAGAGAAAAGGGGTGCCTCCCGGAGATGGATAGAGATCAACAGCCCTCTTTCCCGGACACCTTTTCGAGGAGCGAGAGAATCGCTCGACGAGCAGGACGGGAACAAGCTGGCTCTCTCCCGGACACATTTTGAAGGGCGAGGGAATCGCTCGGCGGGACCTCGTTTTGCGCCGGATCTGCGGAGCGAGAGGATCGCCCGGCGAGGCGGTCAGAGACCCCACCAGGGGGCACGGTCAACAGCCGACCCTACGATCCTCTGGGGGGCGAGACCTTTTCCCTTTTTGTTCCCTTTCCTCTATTACAGCATAAGATAACTCTTGCCCTACTGGTATAAGAATTTGTGGCGTATACTATAGGACGGTATCTGATAAGATCTGTCGAAACGGCAACTTTCAGTAAAGGAGTACTTTTTCATGGCACTTTCTCGCACGACTACCCTGGTAGATTATCTCGTGCCTTCCCCCTCATCTCGTATCTTGAACATTCTCAAGGATGGTTTGCTCGTTATTGGTTTCAGCCTGCTTGTAGCAGTCTCCGCACAAATCTCGTTTCATCTGCCTTTTACGCCAGTTCCCATCACGCTACAGACGCTGGCCGTCTTACTGGCAGGCGCAACCCTGGGCAGTCGCCGCAGCGCGCTGGCAATGGTAGCTTATCTAGCTGAAGGGGCCCTGGGCCTCCATTTCTTTTCCGGCGGTGACGCTGGCATGGGCGCTCTTTTAGGTTACACGGCTGGATATCTATGGGCCTTTCCTTTTGCAGCCTTCGTTACTGGACTGCTCTGTGAGCGCCGTCTGGAACGCAGCTTTCTGACCTCTGTCCTCGCAATGATTCCTGGTACGCTCATTGTGTACGCCTTTGGTGTAAGCTGGCTCTCGTACTTCTTCCACATAAGTCTGCTCAAAGGATTTTATGCAGGTATGCTTCCCTTTATTCCTGGGGATATCTTTAAACTCCTTATTGCTGCGGCCCTGCTTCCCACAGCCTGGGCTCTGGTAAAAAGTTTCCACCCCGAAATGAAGCGCTCAAAATAGAGCAGTGGGGCGGTGATAACGCCGCCCCATAGCCATTTATCTCAATAAAACTTTTTTTACAGGCACCACCTTCTCAGCTAACGACATTTAGGATGAGAGCGTATTGAAATAGTTAGCAGGCAAGGCGCAATGATCGTACATCTTCACCAGCAGTTGCAGTTGATCCACAACGGAGACGCTTCCGGTTGGGCAAGAGAGAGTAAGGCGACGTGCGCCCATAGAGAGGTCCTGGCGAATCGGTTTGGCATGACCATTCCCATCAAGGACACCTATCGGCCAATTGATCCCCTGATCGTGAAAATCTTCGCCGCTAAAGTAGAAAAAGGGCACTTTGTCTTTTGTTGCCGTCTGCACATCGGTAATTAAAGCAATGATATGTGCGGTGGCAATTTGGGCAGGATTATTTTCATCCAACCCACAACCCTTAAAGCAACCCGTCCCCTCAACAACCCAGAGATGCTTCCCCAACTGACCACTGTTGACACCCACCCCAAATTGTTGCGCCCAGAAAGAGAAGAGTCCCGCCAGGCTATTCGTACTGCCATCCGGGTAGCCATTATGCCAGCTATCAATCAGACCGAGCGTCTGGCTATGCCAGTTCCAGCTCCCACCCGGATGGACGCTGGAGTTCATAGCCGTCTGCATCTGATTTAGATAACTGGCCTGATCAACCAGAGGCTGATAATCAATGCCACCAACATGAGGATCAAGAGAACCGAGTAGCACTGGAACATCAGGGCGAACAGCATGAACGGCCTGTTCGCACAGATCATAGAAACGGGCAAAGCGATCCGGGGGAATATAGAGAAACGAGACCGAGGCGTCCTGCTTCATCTCTTCATTGCCACACTGGACCGCATCCGCATTGCCTGCCGCTGCGTCCTTCAAAGGAGCAGAATTAAAAAGAGAATTGTCATTCCGGCCCTGACAGACGGTCAACAGTACACGAATACCAGCTTGATGATAGCCTTCAACAGTATCCTTGAGGATATTCCCACTTAAATTACCCCAGCCACAGCTTGGATAGCCCAGACGCACCCAGGGAACGCCAGGGAAATTTGTGCCGATGCTGCCCTCAATACCCAGGACTTTATCAGGGGTTTGTACTGGAAGCAAGGTAAATTTTGCTGGCGCAGTTGGCGTAATTGCAGAAGCGGAAGTCGGTGTTGTTTTTGGCGCAGAAGAGCCGACATTCTGTGGTACAGCAGGACCGCCCCGTATGACCATACGATAAGCAAGAATAGACAAAAGAATACTCCCTACTACAACGAGCAGGAAAATGATTACAACTGGCTTTTTTACTCCAGATAATCGATGCACGAATCCCCACCTCACAATGTTTCTACTAAAAATTCAAGACCAGAGCACAGTAAGATAGTCATCTGGAAGCGAACAACCGCTATATAAATGTGATAAAAGACCTACCTGACTAAAAACCGTATCGGTCTTGCCACTACAATTCATAGGGAGCCGAATTGCCCCCATAGCAAGGTCCTGGCGAATTGGCTTGGGATGACCATTTATATCTAATACGCCGATTGGCCAGTAAATTCCCTGATCCATAAAGTCTTCGCCACTAAAGTAAAAAAATGGGACCTGGGCGCTCCTGGCCGTCTGTACATCTGTAATTAACGCCAGAATATGCGCAACAGCCACATCATAGCTATCAGAATTGACACCGCAGCCCTTAAAGCAACCCGTTCCCTCCACAACCCAGAGATGCTTTCCCAATTGACCACTATTGACACCAACACCAAATTGCTGAGCCCAGAAAGAGAAGAGTCCCGCCAGACTATTCGTACTGGCATCAGGGTAGCCATTGTGCCAGCTATCGATCAGACCGAGCGTCTGGCTATGCCAGTTCCAGTTGCCACCTGGATGGACGCCGGAATTCATAGCGCTCTGCATCTGGTCTAAATAACTGGCCTGATCAACCAGAGGCTGATAATCAATGCCGCCGACATGCGGATCAAGAGAACCAAGCAGCACGGGAACACCAGAGCGGACAGTATGAACGGCCTGTTCGCACAGCTCGTAGAAACGGGCAAAACGATCCGGGGGAATATAGAGAAACGAGACCGAGGCGTCCTGCTTCATCTCTTCGTTACCACACTGGACCGCATCGGCTCCGCCTTGAGCTGCATCCTTCAAGGGAGCAGTATCGAAAAGGGAGGCATCATTCCGGCCCTGACAGACCGTCAGTAAAACGCGCGTCCCTTGCTGATGATAACTACGGATAGTCTGCTGTAAATTTGCGCCTTTGAGGTTTCCCCAACCACAGCTTGGGTAGCCCAATCTGACCCAATGAATACCACCATAAGTAATACCAGGCGTCCCCTCAACACCAAGAATTTTTCCCATATCGTGCTCAATAGGCAGAGTAGACATAGGATTTGGTGTTGGCGTGGGCCGAGGTGTCGGTGTCGGCGTGGGAGAAGGCGTAGGACTGGGTGTGGGTGTAGGTGTGACACGCACGGTAGCCGTTGACGAGGAAACTTTTGGACTACCCGTTGCACAAGCTGTCAGAGCGATAGCTATAGCAGGGATCAGCAGCACACGGAAAATAATACCCACCCACTTTTTTTGTGTAGTAGAAGCAATGCGCAAGAGCTGGCTCCTTCTCACTTTCCAATACAAAACTCACGAAAAATTCTATCGAGCAGATCGTCACTGGCCGTCTCACCGGTCACTTCGCCCAGAACAGTATATGCGGCTCGCAGATCGATTGAGACAAAATCCAGAGGCAACGCCTGAAGCAGCGAAATCTGAGCCGCCCGTAGATGCTCAGCGGCCTGCCGCAAAGCCTCTTGATGACGTGCACTTGTGACCAGCACACTTTCACTATGCAAGCCCTTACCAGCCTGCACAAGATCAGCAAGAGTATTTTCTAGCTCTGGTAGGCCGCTTCCAGTCAGAGTAGAGATCGTCACCATTGGAGCTTGCGGCCACATTGCCTCTAGCTCAGCCTCTTCGACGCATAACGGGCGGTCTGCTTTATTAATCACAATAACGACAGGGCGGCGATGCTGCGTTGCGGACTGATCTTCAGCAGACAACAGGCCAAACCCCAGAGCACGCAACTCGCTAGAGACCTGACGATCTTGTACGGTGAGAGGCTCTGAACCATCAAAAACTAGCAAAATAACATCCGCATTTTCAGCCGCAGCGCGGCTACGCTGGACCCCCATCTGCTCCACCGGATCGGATGTAGGCGTAATGCCAGCAGTATCTATCAAATGCAGAGGGATACCACGAAGATTCGCGACCTCCTCCACAGTATCACGAGTCGTCCCAGCCACAGGTGTCACAATTGCCCGATCCGTTCGCAACAATGCATTAAGAAGGCTGGATTTTCCAACGTTCGGGCGACCAATAATCGCCGTGCGTAGCCCTTGCCGATAGAGTCTGCCCTGCTCTGAGCCCACCAGAAGGGCGGCAACCTGCTCTTGAGCAGTAGAGATAAAAGGCAACAGCTCGGCTGGAAGAGGAGTCGGCACATCATCTTCGGGAAAATCAATACTCGCTTCTATACGAGCAATTGCACCAAGCATGGAGTGACGAGCCTCTTCAATCTGAAGAGAGAGGCGGCCTTGCAATTGTTGGAGCGCCAGGCGTTGGCTCGCCTCAGTCTCTGAGCCAATCAGATCCATGACAGCTTCAGCCTGGGCCAGATCGAGGCGGCCATTTAAGAAAGCCCGCAAGGTAAACTCACCCGGATTCGCCAGGCGTGCGCCCTGTGTCAGCACAGCACGCAACAGACGTTTCAAAACCAGAGGACCGCCGTGACCCTGAATCTCGACAACATCCTCGCGTGTATACGTATGTGGCGCTTGCATAAAGGCCACGAGGACTTCATCGAGTAGCTCATGCGTAATTGGATCAAGAATACGGCCATAGGTCAGCTGATGCGAAGTGGGCAGAGCAGGAACGATCTCTCTCTCTCTGCTCCCAGAGCGCCGAAATAACGGCAAAACCAGGCGAAAGGCATCGGCACCGCTCACGCGGATCACGCCGATGCCACCAACCCCAGGAGGGGTCGCAATAGCGGCAATAGTATCGTTTTGCATAACCGGATTATAACCCTGGAGGCATGCCAGTAGCAAGAACAACTTTACGGAATAATTCGCTCTGGATGAGTATAGACATTCATAGAATGACCACGCAAAAAACCAATCAGCGTCACACCACCCCGCGCCGCCAGCTCTATCGCCAGACTGGAGGGGGCGGAGATCGCCGCGACACAGGGAATGCGAGCCTGCACAACCTTCTGTACAATCTCATACGACGTACGCCCACTCACCAGGAGCACATATTCGCGATACGGCGGCAAGCCATGCAGCAGACCATACCCGATTAGCTTATCCACAGCATTATGTCTGCCAATATCTTCACGCAGCAGGAACAACTCACCGCTCAACGAGAAGAGCGCCGCAGCATGTAAACCGCCGGTATGCTGAAAAACCATCTGAGCGGAGCGAAGTTGTTCGGAGAGTGTATAGAGAATCGACGACGGAACGCGTACAGTATCAGCATCCAGGGGGGGAGTAGTACACAGCAGATCAGTAATCGTATTCTTACCACATAAGCCACAGCTCGACGAGACCGCAAAATGGCGCTGAAATGCAGCCGTCTGGGACTGAGAATCGGCAGACGGCTCACGCAAGGTTATATTTACGACATTCGCCAGAGGCAGACCATCCGCATCAAGTTCAATCTCAAGCGAGAGAACCTCATCGGCGGCATGAATAACCCCTTCAGAGAAAAGAAAGCCCATAGCCAGTTCATAATCATGACCAGGGGTACGCATAATAACCGCCAGACTTTGATGAGCCAGGCGTAGCTCTAGAGGCTCTTCAACCGTCAATTGTTCATCGCGAAGCTGAGAGGCTGCGTCCTCCCAGTGCATCGTCTGCACCTGCATAACGCGCTCAGGGTCAACAGTCGAGCGCCAGAAACCGGGAAGTGACATCTTTATCAAACGGTCCGTAAGACCCCGCGCTTTGAAGGCGGGGAGAGAAGGGCCTTCCTCTTTTGGTGGATTGGGTGGGGTACTCATCGCCTTTTCTCCTCTAGTACTTGTAGTGCATGACCAATAGGCTATTGCCCCTCTTCTCACACCGCGCTATACTTGCCCTCTCATCTGTTGTACACCTTGTTTGTAGAGAAAGGAGTCTTCCCACATGGCACGCGAAAAGAAGCCTCGCCAGAAGCGCGAACCTCGCCCCAAGAAAGATCCCAATCTGCGCAACAAGATGTATAAGTTCCGCTTGTACCCGACACGCAACCAGATCGGCAAACTGGAGTGGACCCTGCGTCGGTGCAAAGAACTCTATAACGCAAGTGTGCAAGAGTGCCGCGAGGCCTACCGCCTGTGTGGCGTCAGCGTCTCCTATCAGATGCAAGCCGACCAATTGCCAGAGATCAAGGAAGATCGTCCTGAATATCAGGAGATCTATTCTCAGGTGCTTCAAGACGTGCTCAAGCGGCACGACAAAGCGATGCAAAACTTCTTTCGTCGCGTGAGTGAAGGCCAAACTCCCGGCTATCCCCGTTTCAAATCGAATAGCCGTTACCACTCCTTTACCTATCCACAAGGCGGGTATGACCTTGTAGGCTTGCCCAAGAAGAAGCAGGGCGAGAAGTGGGAGAAGAAGACGCTGCGGCTGGCCCTCTCCAAGATCGGGCATATCAAGATCGTGGTACATCGTCCCATCGAGGGTAAAATCAAAACCTGCTCCATCAAGCGCGAGGGCGACCAATGGTACGCCATCTTCAGCGTGGAGTACGCCTTTGATCCTACGAAGGCCTTTCACCGTTCTACTGAGGCAGTAGGCATCGATGTGGGCCTCAAAAGCTATGCCGTGCTCTCCAATGGAGCCACTATCGACAATCCCCGTCTGTATCGCGCTACCGAGGAGCAGATCAAGCAAGCGCACAAGAAGCTTGCTCGGAGGGCTCGTGGCAGCCATCGGCGCAACCGGGCTAAGCGTGAGCTGTCGGCATTGTACCGCAAAACGCGCCATCGTCGAGAGGATTTCTTGCATCAGCAGTCTCGCCGGCTGGTCAACGAATATGGCACGCTCGTCTTTGAAGACCTCCAGATCACCAACATGGTCGCCAGGCCCAAACCCAAGCAGGACGAGGAGAGCGGGGCATACCTGCCCAATGGAGCTGCCGCCAAAGGGGGCTTGAACAAGAGTATTCTCGATGCCGCGTGGGGAAGCTTCATGCGACTGTGTGCAAGCAAAGCGGAAGAAGCTGGCTGCACCGTCGTCAAAGTCTGCCCACGCAACACCACGCAGGCCTGTAGCGGCTGCGGCTCCCTGGTCCCCAAAGACCTCACCGTCCGATGGCATTCTTGCCCGGAGTGCGGCTGTGAGTTGGACCGGGACGAAAATGCCGCCCGAAACATCCTGCATCGGTACCTGCATCCTGAGACTCCTTTGGTAGTCAAACGAGAAAAGAAGCCACGAACGACGAAAAAGAACGCTGGGGCAGGAAGGGTCCCACAGCCGTCCGATGAGGAATCCGCCTCACCCGGCGACTGTCGAAGCCCCCTGCTTTAGCGGGGGGTGCTTCACTTTCCTCTATGTGCAGAGGGCAAGACAGCATGGGCAGACGTTACAGGAGAGCTACTCAGCGGTTGTTTCTGCCGCTTGAAATAGTATTTACAAGCTCCAGGGCGAACGGGATCAGGCGGCTCAATCGCCACCAGGCCCCAACCCTTATGTTCCAGCCAGAACCAGGCCTCGTACTCCTCATCAAAATCGCCCATGACATCGCCAGCAACCGTAAAAACCATTGTACCTAATAGATAACAGTGCTCCCAGTGTACCATATTTCCCGCCTTCTTTAGAGTCAGCAAAGCCAACTTCTACTTTCTCTGTTTGCTACTGTTTAGAAAAAACAACGTTCAGCAGAAAGAGGATTGGGTTATAGGCGCATACCGTTGACGCTTGAAAGCGACAATGTTAGGATAAGAGCTACAAAAAGTAGTTACAGATTATAAAGAGATGGCATATGCATAAATTTGTTGAAGCCAGCAACGAACAGCTAAAAAAGCACGGCTATCGACTCACGCCACAAAGACATATGATCCTAAGCGTTATTGAAGAAGCCACTGAACATCTTACCATCGAACAGATTACCGCACGCGTGCAAGAACGCAATCCGTATGTCAGTCTCTCAACCGTCTATCGAACACTAGAACTTTTCGAGAGTCTCAGCCTGGTCCGGGAAATCCATCTTCCAGGGGAGCAGCCACACTACGAACCCGCTGATAGTGATGCTCATTACCATCTCGTCTGTCGGCGCTGTCATATGACTATTCATCTTGATGAAAGCTTACTTGGAGACTTACATAAGCAGCTCTCAACCCAGTTTCATTTCCATAAACTGACTCTTGACCTTACAGCCGCTGGTTATTGCGCCGACTGCTGGAAAATTGTTCAGGAAGTAAGCGTACAAGCAATAGAAGAGGAAACGCTAGACCACACAGGAAAATCAGAATTTGGGCAGTCTATAAGAAGAGCTCGTAATGGTTTCTCTCTACAGAAAAAACGTGAAAAAAGCCGGACGATCTAGTATCGTCCGGCAAATTTGTCTGTGGCTGAAAAGCGCTCTTACCCTTGAAGTAACTGAGTAGAGGAACAATAGTTAAATGCCGGTGGAGTCGGAGTTGGGACACTGTAATCTTTAAGGGTCGAAAAGATCTCATTATAGATTGCAGTAATCATAGGACCTACCGTCTGTCCGCCTTCACCACCTCGCTCACGCATACCAATAATAGTCAGCTTCGGGAGCTGGTTCAGATTAGTATTATCATAGGGAGCCTGCGTAACAAGCCAGGCCATAGCTGGTTTCCCATCACCAACCTCGCCAGTACCAGTCTTTGCAATAATATTATAGGGAGAGGTAGCTATCTTCACCACATTAAGCGAACCAGAACCACAACGCGTGACCCCATACATTGACTGGCGTACTTCCTGTGCCGTCTGCTGCGACATCTGACGAGACCCTAATGTTTGCGGACTATTCGTCACAATCGGATTTTTACTCGTATCCACAATCTGTTTCACTAATCTGGGCTGCATCAATTGTCCATCATTAGCAATCGCATCATCCACCAGAGACATCTGGAATGGCGTCACAAAATCGGTTCCTTGCCCAAAAGAGTCAGCCGCCAGCGTGTCCACATCCAGCGTCTGTCCTGGATTGACGACAGTACTCGGTGCAACAGGCAGATCAAACGGTATCGTTTGCCCCACATAAAAACGCTTATTATAGTCCAGCCAGGAATCAGCACCCATACGCACGCCAAGTTGCGCAAAAATGACGTTATCGGAATGAGTAAAACCATACTTGGTTGTCACAGGATAATGGAAGGTATAGGTATCAATATTATTCCCATTAGGGCCAATTGGATGTCCGCTGTGAGGAGGCGTCCAGGGGCCAAGTGCCTGCTGACGTGAGAATTGATCGTTTAGCGTCGTTTTCTGACTATCGAGTGCGCCAACCAGAGTCACAGTCTTATAGACCGATCCTGGAACATAGCGGTTATCAATCGGACGTTCCAGAAGCGGTTGACTTGGATCAGTACTCAACTGATCATAATAGGCAGTTGATCCCTGGCTCAACTGCTGCACCAGTTTATTCGGATCATAACTGGGACGGCTCACCATCGCCAGAACATCGCCCGTATGGGGATCAGTCACTATCACCGAGCCACGATTTGAAGCAAAGCCATTTTGATTGTCTATCAAGTAGGGATCGTCGAAATGCTTATCAGCAATACGCTGAACGCGTACATCAATGGTCAGATAAATATCGCTTCCGACAGGAGGACGATGCAGGGTCTGGTTGACAATGTTATCCAGAGCGCTGGAGCCTATCTGGCCACTCAGGTAGGGATCATACTGCTTCTCAATTCCTGTCATAGTATAGTTAGGGCCACCATAGAAACCAATCAGACCAGCTAACGATGGTTCATAATAGTGGCGCACATACCCACAACTTCCTGAGCCACCAGGCTTTGAATCTGCCAGCAGAACTCCATTGCGATCAAAAATTCTGCCGCGAATAGGGGCAGAGTCCGCCAGACAACGGCGACCATTATGTACATTCGACGTTACCTGTTGCGCCACAACCACCTGCCAGTAGACCAGGCCACCGCTGAGCGCCAGGAACAGCACGACGAATAACTGCGTCAATTTGCGTATACTTGAACTTATATTCATAAAAGCTGCTTTCCCTGCCTTTAAGAACGTACCACCATTTTATACATCACATCTCGTACATCCGTGCACAACTGTACCATTGATCCAGCATTCTGGCAAGTTTCTAGAGCAAAGCGGCCAACAGCAAACGCCAGGCTGCCATACCAGCAATCTAAAAATCCATAGAAGCTCTCCCTAATAAAACGTCTCTCCCTATTGATAAGTTCCGTGGTAATTACGCTTCATCTCTTCAAGACTATCGCCACCGAGTTTTCAAGCAGAGCCTCGGTAAGGACTATCGCCATCATCGCCTCTCCAACCACACCGGCAGCAGGAACGACACAGACATCACTCCGCTCATAGCGACTTTGATCGATATTTTCACCAGTCGCAATATCAATAGAAGGAAGTGGATGGGCCAACGTTGGAATTGGTTTTACCCCAACACGTGCCACTACCGGCTCACCATTCGTAATGCCACCTTCAATACCACCGGCATTATTTGTCATATGATACCACGAACTATCCCCCTCACTCCGCAACACATCATGAACGTGAGAACCTGTCGTGCGCGTCGTCGCAAAACCAGCGCCGATCTCTACGCCCTTCACCGAGGGAATACTCATCATCACCATCCCCAGGCGAGCACTCAGGCGACGATCCCATTGACTATAGCTACCCAGACCAATAGGCACCCCAAAGGCTACCACTTCAAAAACGCCACCGCAGGTATCGCCATCCCGCTTCGCCTCAAGAATACGAGCAATCATCTTCTCTGTCAATGATGTATCAGCACAGCGCATAGGAGAAGCCTCAACGATAGCCCACATCTCATCAGGATAAGCAGAGCGGATAAGCGGGCGCTCAGTCTCATAACCAACATTAGCAATAGAGAGCACATGGCTATAGAGAGCTATACCAAATTGAGCCAGGAAAAGACGGCAAAGGCCGCCGACAGCGACACGGGCAGCGGTTTCACGAGAGCTAGAACGTTCAATAACATTGCGAACATCGGTGTGCCCATACTTTATAGCACCAGTAAAATCAGCATGGCCGGGACGCACACGAGTCACCTTCTCCATCTCTGTCTCAACAGGAGCAGCATTCATACGCTCCTCCCAATTCACCCAGTCCAGATTTTCAACCTGCATTGTAATAGGAGAACCAAGCGTCTGACCATGACGAACGCCTGAAAGAAAGCGAACCTCGTCTTTCTCAATTTTCATGCGGCCACCACGACCATAGCCCCCCTGACGACGGCGCAGGTCCTCATCGATAGTTGCCTTCTCTATAGGCAAGCCAGCAGGCAACCCCTCGACAACCATAGTCAAACATGGGCCATGAGACTCACCAGCAGTCAAGAAACGAAACATAGTAGTAACTCCAAAAGAAACAGTCAAACAGTACTAATAGCTGAGAAAGTACTTGAGATAGGGCGAAAATTCTTGCAATGAGCGTTCTTTTAAAACACTTCCAATGCGCTCTGAAAGCGCTTTCAAACATAGTGGGAGCAACAAAAAAACGCTATCTTTGCGACTGCACATTCATTTACAACACGCCCTGAAAGGATTGTAGCACCCTCGTCAAAAAGAGAGAATACAACGTAACTACACTCTCCATTACTATAAAATAGACAGTATGCACACACACTATAATAAAGAGCTACTCAAGATGAACTATAGAGAGCCATAGAATAGGTTTACTATGACCATAATGCTTTTTTAGGAATTAAGATAAGAAGAGATCATAAAGCGAAGTGTATTCACTCTTCATTAAGGGAGTAGACAAAATTTTTACTCGCAACACAAGAAAAGCAATACGAGTATCTTTCTAACAGTAATTCCACTGATGTATTGACACAATACATAGGAGTATTTTACAATACCTTTGAACCTACATTGTGTGTATTTATTGACTCATTTTATTAAGAACAGTTCTAGGAGGTTTGTATGTCCCCGGAACAGGCATCGAGCAAAATTGGAAAATCGGTAGGAGAAAAACTACGCGCAGCTCGGCTCGCTCAACATTATACACAAAGCCAACTTGCAGCACCGGACTTTTCAGTTAGTTATATATCAGCAATAGAACGCGGGCAGATTTCATCCTTCCCTGCGGGCACTAGAAATTCTAGCGACTCGTCTTGGCTTATCTTCAACACAACTTCTGCCTAATCGTGCTCAAAATGAGGACCGCACAACTGCTACGATAAGTGTTACAGAGAGAGACGATGATGAGGTAGAACTAGCATTGCTGGAAGCCAGGCTCTTCACTCAACAAGGAGAAGCACAAGAAGCTATCAACCAGTTAAGTAAGCTCTCAACAAAAAGATTAAAGAAGCAACAACAATTACTGCATCGCTATCTACTTGGTTGGGCTTATTATCGTGCACAGCAATTCCAAGAGTGCGAATATATGCTCTCTGAAGCAAGCCTGCTAGCAAAAGAACTGAACGATACCTACCTTAATTTGCGCATTTTGAACCTATTAGCGCTTTCTTATGCCGCATCGCGCAATTATACACAAGCCATCCTCTCCCATCAGCGTTGCTTGAACCAGATCGAGAGTAGTGAGCCAGAAGATCCTTTTTTTACCGTACAGGTATATATGCATATGGGACAACATTATACGCAGCTTGAGAACTATCCCCAGGCCTTAGAGATGTTCCACAAAGGGCTCGACATTACAAAAAATCTTTCCACACCTCAACAGATCGCAGATACTTACTGGCAGCTTGGCCAGCACTATTCGGCCAGTAAGAGTTATGAACTTGCCACTTTTTACGCCTATAAAGGATTACAGTTTGAGCTACAACAGCAACAGAAACGGCAACGAAGTGAACTCTATCACTATCTTGGATATGCGATAATGAAGGGAGATCAAAACGAGGCCCGAAACTATCTGGATAAGGCATTAGAGAAAGAAGAGAGCACCAACCAGGACGCACTCACACTAGCTAGTCTTTATACATGCAACGCTGGCTGGTATTTCCAGCAACGGAATTTCTCAGAAGCACTTCATTATGCAACTTTAGCCAGAGAGAAAGCCACCTCGTACGAAGCAACGCTGATTGGAGCGGAGGCTCATCTTATTTTGGGCCGGGTTGAATACGTATTACAACACTATACTGAAGGTGACCGGCATTTTGTAACCGGGCTGGATATACTCGAACAATTGGGGAATCATGAGGAACTGGCCAATGAGGCTGTTCGTTATGCTCAACTACTTGAAGAGGTTGGCAAAGATCGCGAAGCCTTTACCTATTTCCGGCGTGCCTTTCAGAGTCAACAAAGGCAAGGAAAATGACAGAACCGCAAAGCGAGCAGAGTCCAGCCAAATCGCTTACGCATCTCAATGAACAGGGACAGATCCATATGGTTGATGTCACTGATCAGCAAGAAACTGAACGAACCGCGCTGGCTAAGGCCCGCATACGCATGGCTCCAGCGACGACCCATCTTATCGAGACCAACCAGGTAACCAAAGGAAGTGTACTAGAGGTAGCAAAAATTGCAGGGATTATGGCAGCCAAACAAACCCCCCAACTTATTCCCCTCTGCCATCCTCTCCCTATGACGCACATTGATCTTCACTTTAGCCTCAATAGCGAGGCCGGGTTGATAGAGATAGAGGGACGCACACGCACCCATTATAAAACAGGTGTTGACGTTGAAGCACTTACCGCTGTAACCGTTGCCGCTTTAACTATTTATGATATGTGTAAAGGCGTTGATACAACGATTACCTTAGAACAAGCCTACGTCGCACAGAAGAGTGGTGGCAAAAGCGGTACCGTTAATTTTCAGCCCGCATCCTGATCGCAAGCCCGAACTTGAAGCAGTAAAAACAGGGCTTCCAGCATATTACGCTCCTCTGGATCGCTCAATTGTAACTCCGTTTCTCCTAACGGGGTTACCAACGAACCGGTGGTATCAACAGGAACAACACTTCTAATAGCATGAGGATTGCCACCACGCCAATGCACCGGCTCAAAGAGCGAGCCAAGAGCGACATTGATACAGAGCATACGGCCACGCAGAAGCTGATCCAGATCTTGCAAGTGCAATTCAAGCAGATCTCCCCGCTGAGTAATCATACCAGTAAGATTACGAGCGCGTAATTGAATAACAGGAGCTTCTGGAATCTGACCGGCGGCCTGGCGACGCACCGATCTTGCACCAGAGCGCGTACTACCAGTTCCAGCTAGAGTTGGAGAATAGGCATAGACAGAGGGATCTGTCTCTTGAGAAGCAGCGGAGCCATCGAACAACGTAGCCACACGCACCAGATCATGCAGCGCCTCACGACGGGTCGTCCCTTGCACAATATGTGAGCTAATTTGCAAAGCGAGTTGAAGCAAAGCACGCACTGGTTGATCATAATTGTGATGTTCATGGCGACCCTGGATGAGGAGCGCCTCAGCCTGGCTAATCAAGGTCTGGCAGAGATGACCAAGCATACGATGAGGAGTAGCATCAAGTGTACGCGTCCCCTGACCTAGAATAGGGCGAACGCCCTCAGGAAAAATGGCGGCATGCAGGGCATCATAGAGATCCAGATACGCAGCAGAACATTCATGACAGCCTACCAGATGGTAGAGTAAAGGGGCATAATGAACCGTTGCTTGAGAATCATTATTTAGCAAGGCCATGCAGAAATCGGGCAACTGCTGATAAAAAGGGAGATGATAATTGTCTTGAAAGACTAACTCCAGAGTAGCATCAGACTGAGAGATCTCTTGTAATTGGATTTTAGGTTGTTCAGGCTCCTGAAGGAGCTGTTGAAGCCAAGTGGCTAACGCCTGCTGACTGGTTGAAGGAATGGAGCGGCCTTCATTCTGATTGTATTCTGACATATCTGCCTCCTCTTATCGGGAATGGGAACTTACTCTTCTTTATAAAAGCGCGTCAGCCGCTTAGACTGGGCACTGCTCAAATGGACACTCTCCTCACCATGCCAGGAGAGTAATCCTTCAGTAACCAGTTCATTCAAACCAGTACGCACATCGTTTTCAGAAAGATCCTGTTGTGCAAGGGCCTGAAGATTCACTGTATACTTGTTCGTCTCCTGCGAGAGAACCTTATATTCACACAGACGTAAAGCGACAGTGACCGTCAAATTTGAACTCTGTTGTTGGAGGCAGTGGCGAATTTTCTTGTGGGCATGATCTTTATGCTGGCTAAAATGCGGATTTAAGGTCTCAGAAGAAGCGGGAGTGATATGCAAATCCTCAGAGAGGCAATGAAGCAGATCTTCAGCCCCGGCCTCCGCCAGTTCATATAAGACCGCTTCTAATTGATTAGGAGCAACCTGCAACTTTTGAATACAATGTTTCAGTACATTCCGTAGAGCCAATTGAGAAGAGAGATGCAGCGTAATCTCTTCGGGAGTTGAAAAGGGAGTAGAGCCCCAGAGAGAAGTGACAGCCCCTTCCATAGGATCATCATCGCTCTCATCACGCTCACCAGCCTCCAATTCAGCGGAAGTGCTAATTGGAAAATGCCGCTTGCGCAGACGGTCAATCGCCTTATTATGGACACTGCGGCTTAAGAAGGCATAGAATTGAGCATCAGTAAGATGGTCTAAAGCAGTCTTAGGAGAGGATTCACCGCCAGCAAAGAGGCCAAGGCGGACTAACTGTTCAACAACATGGCCAACAACAGTATCGACCTCAAAAGCATCATACTTGAGCCCCCCCAGATAGCGCTGTGCATTCCTTTGCAAATAAGCATACAATAAGGGATAGCTCTGCTCTGGCTGATATCTGAGATCATGAGCAGTGAATGGCATACGAAAAAGCCCTCCGAAACGGACATCAATCAATTATTCCTCTTTCGCATTGTACATAAAATACGTGTTGGGCGCAACGCATATCTACCAAAACAATTTTCTTTTTATTAGAAAACAAAAAGAAAATTGAAAAGAGACAGGCGTTGCGCCCAACACACAAAATGCATACTGAAAGAGATCGAACAACCTACTCGATATCGCCACGCTTCCCTAAGCGCTGATGCTCATAGGCCTTTTTAATTGCAGAAAGGCTACGCTGAACCTCGCCACGCTCTTCAAGGAGATTGGCAAAGCGGAAGTAAGCGCTGGCAGCAATCTCATGAGCCTGCGAACTATCCAGAAGATCAAGAGCCTGCGTAAAAGAGAGATCAGCGGAAGCGAAGTCCCCTCCCTGGTGACGAATCTGTGCCAGAGCAATCAAGGCCTGGCCTTGTGTCTGCTCATCGTTCACTAGAGCGAGCAAAGCTTAATGCCTCCTGAGCTTCCTGCTCAGCCGCCTCCAGATTACCACGCTTCAACAATAGCTCAGCCAGGGCTGTATGGCAGAGCGAAGCCGCAATCTCATCATTTAGATCGCGCTCAATAGTAATTGCCTGGCGATATTCCAGCTCAGCATCATCGAGATGATTCTGCTTCTCTAAGGCCTTACCCAAACGCTGGTGCGTCAGACCGACCAGGCGCTGCTCATCTCGCATCTCATAGATAGCCAGACTCCGCATTGCATACTCACGGGCCATAACCAGTTTCCCAACGGCCTTATAGCGCTGGCTAATCTCCATATATTTCTGAGCGAAGGTGCGGCTATCCCGATTCATCATATCCAGAGTGCCGAGAGCACGATGATAGAAAGAGACCGATTTTTCCAGATCTCCCAGACGGAAGTAGTCATTTGCAAGATTGCTAAACACGTCGAGGAAGAAAACAGGGTCGGTCACCTGCCCATCATCTATAGAAGTATTACACTTAAGATGATTTTCGAGTGCCAGAGTATAGTTATAGAGCGAGAAGTAGGCTTTGCCGAGCAAGTTACGGGCGCGCTCTGTATACTCACTGTCATTGAGAGCTTCACCTTGCGAGACAGCGGAGCGCAGATCGACGACAGCTTCCTGATACTCATTAGAGCCAAAGTGAATTTCACCACGGAGCAGATACAGATGATAGACCTGGTCTGTTGTGATACGATCTGGCTGAATAGGGATAAGCAGTTCTTCTGCCTGACTAAAAGCGCCTTGTTGCACAAGCACTTCGGCCAGGAGGAGATCAACATCTACGCGCTGATCGGGTCCGGAGTCGGCGGGGGAATAGCCAACAGCACGAGCTTCGGCTGCGCCAGCGGGAGAACCTTCGAGCAAGAAAGTCAGGGGGACATCGAGGCGGCGAGCAAGAATAGACAATGCCTTTAAAGAAGGGCGGATCTTGCCACGCTCGATAGCAGAGATATACGAGATAGAAAACTCAGGAGCTGCTAATTGAGCTTGAGTCATACCTAGCTTAGTACGAACCTCGCGGATATTCGTACCGACTCTCGCTGCAACAGCCTTCCCTACATTGGCAGTTTCAAGGGATGGCATGGAATAATATCCTTTCAACGAATAGTACGATAGGGTATATGAGAAATCTATTCAGCACATTTCAGGGAGACTAGCCAACTTTTCCTTACAGTTACAAAAGTAGGAATATGGATGCATTCTCTTCACTAGAAAACATGTTTGTATAATGGCACCCTTATTACCGGAATGGAGTTAGCTAGATAGTACTTCATCTTCCACAGTTTAACATACTTCATGATTCTTAGTCAAGCCGCAATAGTCTTATTGTATAATTCTTAAGATTGCTAAACCAGTAGCTGATCAATTTTTTTTGATAAAAAAGCAATCTTATTTTATATGAATATTGTTATGCCTCCAAATCTTTGCTTGAAGAGTAATCGCTCATAGTAGTACCGTACCATAGAGATACAGCATAAAACCATCTTCTCTACTACATACAAACTTTTTTTATTCTCTCTTTTAAAATACAAGCTCTAGTTATATACCAGAATGAGTAAGCTAAAGAGATACATGCAATAGCACCTTCTTTCTCCCTAGTTATAGACTCTAGTCAAAATAGTCTTACTCAACTATAATGCTCAATATAGAGCATTCGTTTCTTTAGTAGCACAAAAGTAGTATAGTGAGAAAAAGAGCGCGATCTAAAGTACTCTTTCTGATGATGAGCTACTTAGAGATACATCTGCTCAGGACTTCTTTATGATGAGCTAAGATGAGCTCAAATTTTGCTAGTCGAGGGCGGATTCCAGGCAAATTCTCACACGTTTCAATAAGTTGTGCAGCACGGACGCTTCGCACGGTTCGTGTAAGAAAGAAAGGCTAGAATTTGGCTACTATTTCTGAACTCTTTGCTAATGCGGTCGCACGCTATCCTACTCATATTGCGCTCTCTCAGCCAGGAGATGGCGGGGAGTTGGTCTCACTTAGCTACGAAGACGTGCAGGCACGCATCTATACATTTACTGCTTACTTGCAGAAGCAAGGCCTGGTCAAAGGGGATCGTATTCTGATCTGGTCCGCCAGTTGCTCAGAATGGCTGATCGCCTATTTTGCTGCTCTACTCCTGGGTCTTGTTGTCGTTCCACTGGATGTAAATAGTAAAGAAGATTTTCTCCAACGTATCTATGAAGTCAGCGAAGCAACGTATCTTATTACCACACAAAAACAGTATGCCGCTCTCAAGCAAGCGTCGATTCCATTTATTGATATTGGATCTCTTCTTACCGAAGAGACTCCCCGTCAGAACCTACCAGCGATAGAACAAACCCTACCAACGATAGATGAAAACGATCTTGCAGAGCTCGTTTTCACTTCAGGAACAACCGGTCAACCAAAAGGAGTAATGCTCAGTCACAAAAACATCACAAGCAATGCAGTAGCGGCGCTGCAAGTGGTGGATATCAATCAGAAAGATCGTGCACTCTCCATTCTGCCACTCTCACATATGTTTGAAATGACAATTGAAATTGCGCTCCTCAGTACAGGAGCAAGTATTCTATACGCTCGTTCGCTTGCACCAGATACGCTTCTCAAACTCCTTGCAACACAACATATCACGGTGATGGTTCTCGTCCCCCAGGCATTACAACTCTTCCTGAATGGAATTGAGCGAGAGGTGAGACGACAGAAAAAAGAGAGAGCGTTTGCACTGCTCCATAAGCTAGCAGCAACCCTTCCTTTCGGGCTACGCCGCTACCTCTTTGGACAGATCCACAAACGTTTCAGTGGATCTTTTCGTCTTTTTGTGAGTGGCGGTGCCTACCTACCACCACTGCTTGCACGCAGATGGGAGAATATGGGTTTCCGTATCCTCCAGGGCTATGGAGCAACCGAATGCTCCCCGGTGATCTCTGTCACCAGGATGAGCGATCACAACTACGAATTGGTTGGCAATCCTCTGCCCGGTATCTCTGTGCGCATCGCTGAAGACAACGAGATTCTCGTTCAGGGACCAAACGTTGCTGCTGGCTACTGGAAGAATGCGGAAGCCACAGAGAGCGCCTTTCGCGCTGGCTGGTACTATACGGGTGATCTGGGCTATCTTGATAAAGAACAAAGGCTCTATATTAAAGGAAGAAAAAAGAACCTGATCGTTCTGGCTAATGGTCTCAATGTCTATCCTGAAGATGTTGAAAACGCTTTACTCGATAGTGGCGATCTCAAAGATGTGGTTGTGGTTGGCCTGAACGAAGAGAACAAAGATCCAGAGGTACACGCGGTACTCTTACTCGATGATTCCACAAAAGCAAAGGCGATTGTCCAGCAGGCAAACAAACGCCTGGCTTCGCACCAGCAAGTACGCAGTTTTACTATCTGGCCGGAGAAAGATTTTCCGCGCACGCACACGCTAAAAGTGAAGAGGCAAGAGGTCATGAATGATCTCCCACATATACGCCAGGAGAACAAAAAAAACTAATATGCTCTATTTAGTCGCCACCCCTATTGGAAATCTTGGAGACATCACGCTAAGAGCGTTGGAAATCTTGCGTAGCGTCGATCTTGTCGCCAGTGAAGATACACGCAAAACTGGCTTACTTCTCAAACACTTCGCTATTCAGAAACCTCAGATCTCCTTTCACGAGCACAATGAGCAGCGAGCGGGAGGACGCATTGAGGATCTTTTAAGAGAGGGCAAATCGATAGCAGTTGTGACCGATGCCGGGACACCAGGCATTGCCGATCCTGGCTTCACGCTAGTCCGCCGCGCTATTCAGGCGGATCTACCGGTGACAATGATTCCAGGACCAAGTGCCTTCGTTATGGCCCTTGTCCTCTCCGGTCTCCCGGTCCATAGCTTCACCTTTCGAGGATTTCCTCCGCGTAAGACTGTTGGGCGACGAAAATTTATGGAGCAGGATAAGGACGCACCTCATACGCTGATCTACTATGAAAGCCCCTATCGGCTTACCGGCTTCTTTGAGGATGCTCTGGCCGTCTTCGGTGATCGCCCGGCAGCTCTTGCTAACGACCTTACGAAGATGTTTGAGAAGATCGAGCGAGGCTCGCTGAGTCAGCTTCTTCGGGTCACGAGCGAGCAGGGCAAAGCCAAAGGTGAATACATCATCATCATCAGCGGAGCAGGCAAAACAGAAAAAGCGAGCGAGGAGGACGAGGAGGACGAGTAATCAGTTCCTCCTCTCCAAATAGGTCCGACACGGCTCCCAGCGCGGCTTCCGTAGGGACGGGATGGTAATTTCGACTAATTTCCCCTAGTTACCATGCAATTCCGTCCTGCTACTTATCTGCTAGATACCCATCACCTGAATCAATTCCTTGACTGCATCAACTGATTTCTGTAAAAGTTCACGTTCGTTCCCTGTCAGTTCAACCTCCACCACCTGTTCCAGACCCTTCGCACCAAGCTTGGCTGGCACACCAACAAAAAGATTATGAATACCATATTCACCCTGGAGGTAAACAGCACAGGGAACGATCATTTTCTTATCCAGAATAATCGAATCGATCATCTGCAAAATAGACGCCGAGGGGGCAAAATAGGCGCTCCCTGTACCAAGCAATTTAACAATCTCAGCACCACCATCGCGTGTACGCTGCACGATCTGCTCAATACGCTCGGCAGACAAAAATTTATCAATCGGAATACCGGCAACAGTACACAGGCGAGAAAGCGGGACCATCGTATCACCATGACCACCCAGAACGTATGCCTGGACATCGCGTACTGAGGCACCCACCTCCTGGGCAATAAAAGTCCGGAAACGCGCGGTATCCAGAACACCCGCCATACCAATTACCCGCTCACGCGGAAAGCCGCTAACCTTATAAGCAAGCTGGGCCATCGCATCAAGAGGATTGGTGACCATAATGATAATAGTATTGGGAGAATGTTTTACCACCTGCTCAGTCACCTGCGAAATAACCTCCTGGTTCTTCTTCACCAGGTCGTCGCGTGTCATGCCCGGCTTACGCGGAAAGCCTGACGTAATGACTACAATGTCTGAATTAGCGGTATCGGCATAATCGTTGCTACCAATAACCAGAGAGTCATAGCCAAGCACAGGACCAGCCTGAAGCATATCTAACGCTTTGCCTTGAGGCATATTAGGCACAATATCAAACATCACTACATCCGCGTAGTCGCGTTCAGCCAGACGCTGTACCAGGGTACTGCCAACAAAGCCAGCCCCAATCACCGATATTTTATTGCGCATAGAAACATCCTTTCCATACTTCCTAAAAGGACAAACAAAAACTGCTAACCAGTTTCTTTCTGAGGGTATTGTATGCTCTAAGCAAGAGGAATGGCAATCTGCCCGGAGGACGATACGCAAAGAGCAAAAAAACACTTGAAGCAAAAGCTTCTCTTTTCTTAAAAAAGGGTTGACAATCCAGGAGAGTTGCGGTATTATACTCTTCGTAAGCGGCAAAGGCCGCAGCTAAATATTGGGGTATCGTTCAACGGTAGGACAGCTGATTCTGGATCAGTCAATTGAGGTTCGAATCCTTGTACCCCAGCCATCTGCAAGAATTATCAAAAACAAAGATGGATGCTTTCCTCTATAAAGTAGTAGGAAAGCATCCATCTTTGTTTTTCTTGCACGCGAAGAGAAATTGATTATGACCTGTTATCAATGAATTTTTATCTACCTTTGAGGTAATCTAAATCAGCACTGTACTCTTTTATCATCTCATCAGCTCTATCTAGTACTTGCTGAGATATACCCTCTCTTATTTTAGGGGCAATGGGAAAGATACATTGATTATCTCGTACCACAAGAATAGAAGCCTTCTTACATTCTTCCATAACCCACTTTGCATAATGTTTGCACAATGATTCAACCACTACAAAAATCTTTCCCCTGGTCAAATTCACCTCTTCCCTTCACATTCATAGCCTATACTGCTCATGACAAAATCAGTGAGTAGGCACACTTTGTTCTGATGTATACCCTATGTTATATTTCTGTATAATGTTTGCATAACACTACCATAGAGCAGGAGAACAGAGCAAAATGGTTACCTATATAGCGCGCGAACTAGAAATTCCTCTTTCTGATAGGAAAGCATATCATACTACAGATGAAGATAGATCGATAAAGCAAAATAGTTTGTCTGAGCAATTAGAGAGCGAAGAAGAGGCCATGGAAACTCCTGAACAGATGGAGCAGCGTCTGATGGTTGCGCGTGCCCTCCAGGGAGATCAGACCGCTTTTACGGAGATTGTTGACCAGTATAGCACTTTGATGCTGCGCACGGCTTCCATAATTGTTGGTGATAGGGATATTGCTGAAGATGTTGTTCAGGATGCCTTAATTCAGGCCTGGCATCATCTGGTCGATCTACGCAAAGCGGGTGCGCTCCGTCCCTGGCTTATGCGCATCGTAGTCAATCAGTGTATTAGCTTCAAACGTCGCCTGGCTCGCTCGGCAGCGTTTATGCGGCAGGCTCTCTCAGAACAGGAAACTGACCTGCTAGCCCAGATTGCCGATGATCACAAGGGCCGGCTGGAGCGAGACTGGGATCTGGCTCAGGCAATTGAAGAACTACCAATAAAGCAACGCATTGTTATTGTTCTACATTATTATAATGGGATGACCCTCCCTGAAATGTCCCGAACGCTTAGTACTTCGGAAAATACTTTGAAGAAACGCATCCAGGCGGCTTTAAATAATCTCCGACGTATTTTGCGGACGGATGGAGACGAAGAGAATAGCTCTTCCATCTCATTAAATAGCTTATTGCCACACCATCTCTAGCGCAATGACTATCCATCCGCATAGCTCCTTCTTACACCTTCTCACTTCTGTTTGCCTCACAACGAAATAGGATGACCCCTAGTAGAAGCCAGAGACACTATCGGCTATAATAGGCAGAGCAACAAGTAGTAATCCTGACATACAAAGAGCAGCGTATTTCTTAAAGAGAGGCAATCACCTCTCTTTGTATCCATCTTTCTACTTTGCGAGTAATGTCAAGATAAAAAAACAAAGACGAGGTTGTAAGTTGAAACGTTCACATTTGGTACGCGAAATTATAGAAACTGTCGCGCTTACCATACTCATCTTTCTGGTGATTCGCTTTGTCATTCAAAGCTATCATGTAGAGGGACCAAGTATGCAGCCAGGCTTAAATACCGATGAATATGTGGTGGTGAACAAGGTGACGTACCTCTTTCATGCGCCAGAACGAGGAGATGTGATCGTCTTCCATTATCCGTATTCCGGTCCAAATAAACCAGTTCCTGACTATATCAAACGCGTTATCGGCCTACCCGGTGATACGATTCGCACAGATTTCACGCATGTATGGGTCAATGGAGTTGAATTAAAAGAGCCATATATCAAAAAGGCTTCTAATCCTCAAGGCCAGCAATGGACCGTACCCCCCAATGACTATTTTGTACTGGGCGATAACCGTGAGGTAAGCGATGATTCGCGTTACTGGGGTTTTGTCCCCAAAAGCTTCATTGTTGGACAGGCAGTCCTGATTTACTGGCCTGCCAGTAACTGGACACTGATTAATACCTATCCATCCGTCTACGCCACACTCAAGACAAAATAGTAAAGACCAGTAAAGGAAGTACAGAGAGATGCAAGATCCAGATAAAGCACACTCCAAACCCCGTCCGGCGAATCGGAATAGTCAAAACGGTCATCAAGATCCGGATGATGACGAGCTTGATGACCTTCCTCCGGATGATGAAGGGGAAGAGGAAGAGGAAAAACCGGTCCCCAGACGGGCTTCTCGACCAGCATATAGAGGGCACAGACAAGATACGATGCCGAAGAGCCAGTATCAGCGCTGACTCCCCGACCTGGCAATGGGCTCACTATTGCTATCATTACTGGCGTTATAGCAGGCGCTCTGATCGCTTTCTTGAATATTGTCCTCACCTATCTTAATGCTTCAACCTACAACGCTGCGGCCCGCGCGGCAGGAAGCACTGCAAATAGTTATGCCGGTATTATCGTTGGCCTCTGGTGTCTCAATATCGTTATTAGCTTGCTCGTCTGCTTTATCGTCGGCTTTATCATGGGCAAGACCCGTATAGAACGTCGCCCCGGCTTTTATGCAGGTGCAACAGCCGGTGCAGTTATGTATATTGGCAGCTTTGTTGTCAACTATATTCCAAGCTATCCAGGCCATATTAATAGCAATAGCGCGACGAGCGCAGGAAATATTGGGGGTGGGCTGATTACTGCTCTGGTAGTCTTACTGGTCCAGGGCTTTATTGGCGGTCTCTTCGGTCTCTGGGGGGCCTGGGCGGCTACGCGCAACCATGCTGCCTATGAAGAAGCGTGAAAAGCTATTCCGTCCAGAGAGCTGATTCTGGACGGAGCAGAAAAAATACTGGCATCATTGCGATTTTGTATCCTCAACGAGTTCGGCAGGAATTTCGGTTCCAAGTTGTTGAATCAGACCTGTAATACTACCACCAGGCACTGGGACGATCTGCATAAGGGAGACAAGATCTGCCTCAACCTCGAAAAGGACTGGAGTTTGCGGCAGGCTGATAAATAATCCTGTAGCTGGTACGTTTGTGAGACCAAACATGGGCAGGTTGAGATTCTGCGTATGGGTTCCGGAGATGGCGATAAATCCTTTGATGCGATTCTCCTCCTCCCGAAGATCTGTAAGATTATAGCTGAAATCGCTAAGACCGGCATGAAACTCACTTTGTATTGCCAGCAACTCATTTTTGCGCAGGTCACGCGGTCCCAGACCCTGCAAAAGAAATTCATCGCTCATCTTCCTGGCTGCTAGTTCTAGATCATTAGCCTGCAAAGCACTAATCAGGGTTTCTACCGTTTCTACTGCGCTCATAAAAACCTTCTCCTTTTTTTTCCACGTATCTCTTGCTTTCTACACGTTTGCAAGCACAAAAAAGAAGCCGGACTCATAAAAGTCCTGTTGCCTTAAGGGACAACAGGACTTTTATGAGCCGTACAGATAGGAATTGTCTAGCTCTCAACAATTTCAATCCAGGAGATGGCATCACCCGCCTGGCGATCACGCTGCGGATCAGGACGCTCACGAATTGCTTTGAGTACGTCCATTCCCTTCGTCACCTCTCCAAAGACGCCGTGACGGCCATTTAGATGAGGCGTAGGGCCATAAGTGAGGAAGAACTGTGAGCCATTCGTATGCGGTCCGGCATTTGCCATCGAGAGGATACCAGCTTTATCGTGTTTGAGCGCTAACGCCCCCTGCTCATCGCGAAAGCTATAACCAGGACCGCCTGTGCCAGTACCGGTTGGATCACCTCCCTGAGCCATAAAGCCACCAATGACACGGTGAAACGTTGTGTTGTTATAAAAACCTTCGCGTGCCAGAAAGACAAAATTGTTCACTGTGATCGGTGCCTGCTTTGCGAAAAGCTTCACCTCAATATCGCCTTTTGCAGTATGAAAAATGGCCGTGTAGTTTTTAGCTGGATCAATCTGCATTGCAGGTTGTTCTGAATATTTCTTCGCCACAAAAACCTCCTGATGTATTGTGCTCTCCTAAAGAAAGCGGAATAGGAAAAAAGAGAGTCCCCTTTCTTCTCCCGACCTTCCCACAAAATAGCACGTATAACTAAGCCGTCGAAAACAATCAATGAAAAGTGTCTCAGGATGCCGGAACCACAATTACATGATTCATGACATCTGGTTTCACCCCTTTGGTATTTGCATTGTCACCAGGACCCTGAATCTGGAGCGCCACATCCAATCCTTTGACAACCTCTCCAAAGAGATTATACGACTTCGGCAAGCTACTGTTGTTGTCAACATTAATGAAAAACTGGCTCCCATTGGTATTTGCACCGCTGTTGGCCATAGCTACGGTCCCGGCGGTATAGTCGCTCTGCACCGGCTCATCATTAAATTTATAACCCGGTCCCCCGGTCCCATTGCCTTGAGGATCTCCGGTCTGAAGCATTCGTGGCTGGGCCTGGCCGTTGTACTGATTGACACGATGGAAAACAATACCATCATAAAACTGATGCTGCGCCAGGAACACGAAGTTGTTCACTGTCTGCGGAGCCCAATCAGGTCTCAACTGTAACACGATTAATCCACGATTTGTGTTAATACCAGCACAATAGACCTGTTTCGTATCAATGCTCATCTTTGGAGCAGCGCTGTATGTATGCTGGATCTTGTTAAACGCGTCAGAGGTAGGAGCCGGAGAGGTATCAGTAATCTTGCTAAGTATAGTGCTTGCCAGACAGGGAGAACTGGTCATCGCAGTTCTTTGAGCTGCTGGTAAACCTGCGACTATAGCCGTTGCCTGTTTCAAAACTGCTGAGGCTGTGGGTTTAGGTTGCGGCTTCTGAGGCGGCGCAAATGGACCAAGATGATAAGAGTAGAAAATAGCGATCAGACCACCGACAATTAATACAATAAGCAGAGAAGTTGCCCAGGGATAGCGTGCTACTCCGCGAGCGGCAGGTCGATATCCGGGAGAATTACGCCGTACTTGCGGCGTTGGCCTGATCTCCAGATTTGGGAGTTCTGATGAGTGCGCTTTTGCAATCCTCTCGGCACGTCTCGTTGCAGCGCGTTTTGTCGTCTTTGGCATGAATTCTTAGGAATACTCCTTCTTAATTTACGAAACCGATAGAAACTCGATTTCTTCTGAAAAACGGCGTTACCATTCTTTCACTTGGTGGTGCCTTTCTGAGGCATGCTTATTTTATTTTGTTATAATAGCGGTTTCTAATCGTTGAGGTCAAGTGATTCTCTCCGCAACGTTATCTCTTCCACCAACTCTCTTGCTCTCTCCCCAAAGTTCGGCTTTTTCAAATCACAGTATACACCACGCCACTAGCCCAGTCTTCCCCCCTTATTCCATCTACATATCTGGATTTTTGGTACTTGTGCAGCGAGTTTTGGTGGATAACTATGTGGATAACTATGTGGATAAATGGGGATAACTCAGTGTTTGTGGTGGAAAAGTCGGCCAGTTATGTGTATTTTTCCCAACTATTTACCATTTTAAGCTCAAATTTAAGATAGATACATCTACATATACCATCAGAGTTATCCACATTTCCACATTACTCAGCAATACATACCATTTGCTTTACGGCGCAATATTCGTTAAACTTTTGAAACACGAGATTTCACAGATTGAAAAACCAGAACCCGAATGAGTACGCGCTCTTCTAAAGGGTGTCGAACACTTGTGCGAATATATGCTATAATTCAGCATCACCAGTAGCTAGCAACTAACCATTTTTTCTAAAAGCTATTATATTTACCATTTCACTGCTAGAATCTGGTAGGACTGTCCGCGACTCAAGGGTCTTCTGGTTTATAGCTACTTTTCATGATGAAGGGTAGCTTATACTGATCTATGCTGCCTACTAGCTAGAAGGTGGTAAGCAGCCAGCATACTACCTGGTTCAAGGTAGTACAGACAATTCCTTGTAGAGGCTGGAGCCAGAGACGTGGAAAAACTGTTACCGCAAAATACCGAGGCCGAAAGTAGCGTTCTTGGTAGCATTATCATCGATCCTGAGGCTATCGTGCATATTGCTGATTTTCTCCAGGCGGAGGATTTCTACCGCGATGCGCATCGCACTATCTATGAAGTGATAATGCACCTCTATCAGAAGCGGGATGCTGCTGATCTCATTACAATCTGTGATGAACTGTCACGGCGTAATAAGCTAGAAGAAGTAGGCGGTCCCGCTTATATTACCTCGCTGATCAATCTGGTTCCTACCAGTATCAATGCTGAACACTATGCCCATATCGTCGAGCGCAACGCTATTCTACGGCGGCTCATTCAGGCAGCCGGTGATATAGCTGCTGTCGCTTATGAAGAAGTTGATGCGAACGTTGCTCTGGATCATGCCGAACAACTTATCTTTAGCATCACCCAACGCCATTCTCGCTCCGACTTCTCAGCCTTACGCGAGCTGCTCGTAGATTATATGGAGAAGCTGGACTCGCTACAAGGGCAACGAGGGGCTGTCGTTGGCGTGCCAACCGGCTTTACCGATCTGGACCGCATGACTGGTGGCCTTCAGCGCTCCGACTTGATTATCCTGGCTGCTAGGCCTGCAATGGGAAAAACGAGCTTTGCCCTCAGTCTAGCACACAATTCCGCGCTTAAACATCAACGCTCCATAGCCGTATTCAGCCTGGAGATGAGCAAAGAGCAACTTCTACAACGTCTTCTCTCTATGGAGGCAGGAATTGACCAGCAGCGGCTACGTACAGGCTGGATTGAGGACGACGAGTGGGAACGCATCATTACGTCTATGAATCGCCTCTCAGAAGCGAATATCTGGATCGATGATACCGCAGGCATCTCTAGCACAGAGATGCGCAGTAAAGCGCGACGTCTTCATGCTGAACATGGTATAGACATGGTGATTGTGGACTACTTGCAACTTATGCAGAGCGCCCCTGGAGGATCGCGCAATCGCAACCGTGAGCAGGAGATCTCCGAGATTAGTCGTAATCTCAAAGGATTGGCGCGTGAGCTTAATGTGCCGGTATTGGCACTTGCTCAGCTTTCGCGTGCCGTTGAGAGCAGGCAGTCTAAAGTACCTCAACTCTCGGATCTGAGAGAATCTGGCTGTCTTACAGGGGATACCCCTGTTTATTTACCTGATGAAGGGATCTATCGTCCAATTGAGACGTTAGTAAACAAAAAAGATGTACGTGTCTTAGCATTGAACCTTGAAACATGGTTATTTGAAACACGCGTAGTAACCAATGCGTTTTCCACAGGAGTTAAATCAGTCTATAAATTGCAGACACGCTTGGGGAAAACTATGCGAGCTACAGCTAATCATAAATTTCTGACAATTCATGGTTGGAAAAGGCTGGATGACTTGCTAATACATGAAAGAATAGCAGTACCACGTCGATTGTATAATTCTACGAATGCAACAATGAGCGATGACGAATTAGCACTACTTGGACATCTTATAGGAGATGGTTGCATGCTACCTCGGCATTCACTTCAATACACAACAAATGATATTACACTTGCAGAATTAGTATCCGACTTGGCAATTAAAGTTTTCGGAGATGCTATTATACCTCGTATTCAGAAGGAGCACGAGTGGTATCAAGTTTACTTAAGTGCAGCGAATCATCTCACTCATAAAATACATAATCCAGTCTCGACATGGCTATCCAATCTAGGAGTATTTGGCCTGCGCTCATATGAAAAGTACATACCAGAAAGAGTCTTTGCACAACCTGAGCAAGGAATATCACTCTTCTTAAGACATCTGTGGTCCACAGATGGCAGTATTCATCTAAGTGTCGGAAAACAACATTACACTAATATCTACTATGCTTCAAGTAGCAATATTTTAGCGAGAAATGTACAATCGCTTTTATTGCGTTTAGGCATAACAGCAAAAGTGTCTTCACATCCTCAATTTGGTAAAGGACGAAATCAATATCACGTAATAGTAAGTGGCAAAACTGATGTCGAGCAGTTTCTTAATCAAATTGGAGGACTAGGACAAAATAAAATCCTGCATCATAGCGCGATTATGGAGCATATGGCATCACGATCAGCTAATACAAATCGAGATTCAATTCCAAGAGAGGTATGGCAATTGTACGCACTGCCCGCAATGCAAATGATAGGCCTAACAGGTCGTCAGATGCAGGCAAATCTGGGTAACGCCTACTGTGGCACTAGCATTTATAAACAAAATCTAAGCCGAGAGCGCACAGCTAAACTTGCACTTGCTGTAGGTAGCTTACCACTAGCAAGGATAGCACAAAGTGACGTTTATTGGGACGAAGTTTCCTCGATAGAACCAGACGGCGAAGCAGAAGTCTACGATCTTACTATAGATGGGTTGCATAATTTCGTCGCTGGCGACATCATCGTACATAACAGTATTGAGCAGGACGCGGATATTGTCATGTTTATCTATCGCGACGACGTATATAACCCTGATACTGAACGAAAAAATATTGCCGATATTATTGTTGCTAAACATCGTAATGGGCCAGTGGGTGAAGTCAGTCTCTACTTCCAGGCGAACCAGACCCGGTTCCACGACCTGGAGGTTTCACCGCCAACTGACGAATGATGAGGGGGAACGCAATGAACACCTTTCCAGGTTTTCCAACTGGGCGCAATCCATATGTACCAATACCAGAAACCTTTTTTACACACCTGCTTCCTGAAATTGAAGATAGTTTTGAGTTGAAGGTCACACTCTTTATTTTCTGGCGGCTGGCACAAAAAAAAGGCAACCTGCGTTGTATAAGTGAAAGAGAGTTACTGCACGATACGCAGTTGCTCAACAGCCTCAAACGCCAGGGTGATCCACGCCCGCCTGAAGAACGTCTGCGTCAAGCTCTGGAGCAGGCAATTATACGTGGGACATTGCTACGCGCTCAGCTTCGCTTCTTTGTCGAACAGAAGGGCGAGGCCGAGGTTATAAACTGGTATTTTTTTCATACGGCCCATAGCCGCAAAGTTGTCCAGGAATTGGAGGGGGGACAGTTAATACCTGCCTCTTTCTTCAAAAGTATCTTACCAGAGGAGGAAGAAGAGGAGGAGGAGGAAGAAAGGCTAGAAGCGGTTCAGCAAGCAAGTATTGGTCGCCGAGGGTATATTGCTTCCAGGGGACCAGATAAATATCATGATATAAAAGTGCAAATAGAACGTCCTAATATCTTTGTCCTTTATGAACAAAACATTGGTTTACTTTCACCATTACTCGCGGATCAGCTGATTGAAGCCGAAAAACAGTACCCACATGAATGGATTGAAGACGCATTTCGTGAAGCCGTACAACGGAATAAACGCAACTGGTCATATATACGCGCCATTTTAAGGCGCTGGGAAACGGAGGGCAGGCAATAAAATGGAGCGCCTGAACGATATCGTCAACAGATCAACTCTGCGCCGCTCACAACGCGCCGAGCAGCGTGCCGAGCTACAAAAGTCGTTGCAAGAGGGGCAGGCCCCCCCACAGTCACCACGACAATATACACAACGTCCCAAAATTGAGCAGGATACAAACCCTGCTCCACGTAGACCCTCCTATCCACCTCAGCCAGCAGCTATGCAAAAAACGCAGGGGCTCCGACGTTTTTCATCTGCCCCCCATCCGGAGCTGGCACAGGTGGAGCAACCCGTTCAGCGAGTTCCTCGCCAGTACGGGGCCAATCCCCAACGCTCCCCTCTCTCGCCTCAACGTCTTGCGGATTATGGAGCCAATACGTATCGCGAGTCTGAGCAGGGAGAACAGGCTACACGTAGCCCGAAAGAAACAACCTATCTATCTCCTTCACACGATGTCTTCTACTACCATACTGATGACGCAATTCCTGTAATTGAGTCTGACGTGCAACTTGACGAGTACATGGATGAAGAGGAGAAAGAGGATGAACATTCACAACATGTCTACTACACCACATGGGAAGATGAATACGAACTCCGTAAACAGCCCGGTCATACAAGGACAAGAGTTGTTGCAGATACGATAACAACCTACGCGACCAATACGTATGAACTTCCACCGATTGGCCCAAATGGCTCACAACCTGGCAGGTATAATTCACGCAGCTTACGTAATGTACGACCAGCGTCTAACAGCTTGCCTGCAATGCGTTCACCAGAGTCACATTCTCCAGAAATCACCAGATCAGGTGGACGAAATACCCAACCGCTCAATCCGCGCTATGACTATACTACAGGTCCAGCACGTACGCCTGAAAACGACAGAGAGATACCATCTCAGGGACGTGCGAATCGGCAACTTGTGCCACATAATCCCATTTATATCCAACCAAATCCACCAGAAGTAGGAATCTTTATCTCGCCTGTAGCGAAACCAATTTGTCAGAAATGTCGGGGAGCAGGCTATCTACGTGCCAATGTTCCCTTTGGACATCCAAACTTTGGCAAACCTGTTGCTTGCATATGTAAAGAGGCCGAACGAAAAGACAAACGGCGTAACCAGCTACGCGAGATGTCAAATATGGATGCCTTCCGCGATAGCACATTTAGCACCTTTAATACACGCACGCCCGGTGTCAAAGAAGCATTTGAGGCTGCTCGCAACTATGCAGAAAGACTTGATGATAGCTGGCTTGTTTTCATCGGACCTAACGGCTGTGGTAAAACACATCTGGCTGCCGCTATCGCCAATCAGTGCCTGGAATCTGGAGCTGTTGTGCTCTTTTCTGTGGTTCCTGATCTGCTCGATCATTTACGCGCCGCTTTTGCCCCAACGGCAACCGAAGTCTATGATCAACTCTTTTCAAAGATGCGTGAGGCCGAAGTGCTGATTTTGGACGATCTGGGCGCACAACAAAGTTCGCCGTGGGCCAATGAAAAGCTTTTTCAGTTGCTCAATTATCGCTATAATGAGAGACTACCTACCGTCATTACCGCTAACCCGAAAGGCTTGCAGGGGATGGACGAGCGCATACGCTCGCGCCTGGGCGATATCGGGCTGGCTGAAACTATCCATTTCAACTATGCTCAAGACTATCGAGCAAAACGTGGCCGCTAAGAAAAAGATGAGTTCATTCTTTCTTGCGTTTGTACTTTCCAGGTGCTATCATAACGGTAACATCCCCGCATGCGTGGGTTTTTCTCTGCACAGGTTTGTTTTACTACCGGCCTATCCCCTCAGTTAATGAGGGGACCGTGATAGATATGTAAGGAGCAACTATGACTCTTTTTAATCCTCGCGATCCAAAATGGATCAAGGAGTCTAGAGAAGTACTTGAGCCAAGAGGCATTATTCCCGCCGTTATCGAGTCAACACCTCGCGGCGAACGCTCTTGGGACCTTTACTCGCGCTTGCTGAAAGAGCGCATCATCTTTATTGGTACCGCTATCGATGACCAGGTTGCAAACAGCATCGTCGCCCAGTTGCTGTATCTCCAGAGTGAGGATGCAACCAAAGACATCAACATGTATATCAACTCCCCAGGTGGCGTGATCTACGCAGGCCTGGCGATCTATGATACGATTCAGTGGCTGCGCCCGGACGTTTCCACCGTCTGTATGGGTATGGCTATGAGCATGGGTGCAGTACTGCTCGCCGCTGGCGCGGCTGGCAAACGTTATGCTCTGCCAAACTCGACGATTCTGATCCACCAGCCTCTCGGCGGAGCCGAAGGTCAGGCGGCTGATATCGAGATTACTGCACGCGAAATTCTCCGCTTGCGCCGCAATCTGTACGAAATTCTTTCTAAGCATACCGGACAGACTATGGAGCGCATTATGCAGGACTCTGACCGCAACTACTACCTGACTGCCCAACAGGCAGTCGAGTATGGCCTAGTTGATGACGTCCTGGCACCGAGTGAAGAGTCACGCTAGTCTGCTTTTTTGTTAGCACAGAAATCCGCTATAGCGCCCTGTTGCTTCATGCTTTTATGAAGCAACAGAGCACTTTTTTGTTTTCTCTTTCACCTCTTTTGAACTGCTCTCTCCTTTACATACAGTAAATTTATTGCGAGCTGATATTTTATCAGGAGTGCATGATTGACGAAGCAGCCATTACACCCAGCTAAAACTATCCGCTGTCTCCTCTTTGATTTCGGAGATACTCTCTGGACACGTAACCCGAAGACCTATAAACACGCCGAGAGCAGCGCCAGACTGCGAGCAGTGCGGGTCGTAAGCAGCTATATCGATCCTCAACTCTTTCCCGCAACTGATCCAAAGCAGTTCGGCTCTCTCCTCTATAAACAGATCGACGATGAGATGCGCATACGCATGCGCCAACGGCCTGGCTATGAGCCAGACTACCCTGATGTTATCCTTACTGCCCTGGAACAACTTGGCTTACCTCGTCTCGATCCTACAGCCGGAGTGGACATTTACGAGGCCTTGCGTGTGCGCATTCCAGAATCCCGCATAATCTTTCCTGATACTTATGCCACATTAACCGAATTACAAAAGCGTGGCTATCTCCTCGGTGTCGTCACCAATCGCGGCTACGGCGGAGCACCCTTCCAGGAAGATATGCACCAGATCGGATTTGATCGCTACTTTGATTTATCTGCAATGGCGGTCTCTGTTGACCTGGGGATACGCAAGCCTCATGCTGATATATTCTTGCATGCTATCAATAAACTCGGCGTCTCACCCGCTGAGGTCGCGATGGTTGGAGACTCACTCCAGGCAGATATCCAGGGAGCAAACCTTCTCAACCTCTTCTCCATCTGGCGGGCAAAAGAACGTCTACACGAGGAGATGAAGGACTCATCAGTAGGCAGACGCAGTTCGGCGCATACCACAATTGCTAAACAGACACCAGAGACACAGACCAATCTGCTAGAGGGCAATGATATCCTCGCAGAAAAAGAAGATGTGTTCCAGTATGCACTGCAAAATGGCAAATGGGAATATACTATCCCTGTTGATGCTCTTAGACCCGATTACACTATCTTCACACTAAGTGAATTACTAGATATATTCTTAGGCCGTGGCTAAGGTGAGCATATTCTTTGCTGATTGTACAGCGATTCCAGGTATGTACTAAAGGGAAGGAAAAGTGACGATGATGCCATCTTTGCGCAAACTGCTCTTCGAGACGCTTTACAAAAATCGTTATCTCTACCGCTTTGCCAGTACAGTTCCTTTTGCTGGACAATGGCGTGTCTGGCAACGTCTGATCTTGAAGCGACTACATGGTATTACCGTACTTGAGCTTGGTTGTGGCCTGGGAGATCTACTGGCTGATATGCTAGAGGCAGGATACGATTGTAAAGCTGTTGAACATTCGCCTCAGATGGTTGCTGCCGCACGTGACACACTGAAAAAACGCAAACAGGGGACTACTGCCACTGTTCTTCAAGGCTCCGCACAGTCGCTCCCCTTTAGTGCAGAAACATTCGACAGCGTCGTCAGCACCTTCCCCTCAGAATATATTTATGACCCTGATAGCCTTTCAGAGATTGAGCGCGTGCTACGACCAGGTGGTCGCCTGATCGTTATAGAGGGAGCAAACCTCCTGCCAGTGGGCTTCCTGCAACCACTTCTGGTCTTCATCCAGACTCTGGTCTATGGCTCGGCTGCGCTTTATGGGCCGCGCAAGAAGCGCAACCTTACTGAAGAGATGGCCCGGCAACGCGCTGATGCACAACCACCAGATACACAAGGGCTACCCACTAATCGAGATACCCTTACAGGTACTACCAGCACTATTCTGCCCGATGCCTGGTTCGGAAAACATATCCCCCTTGAGCAGGTCGGGCTACACCGCCGCTCGGAGATTGTACGCCATGCTCGTTGGGAGGTCTACATCACTATCGGCGAAAAAAAGCAGTAGGCTTTCTACGTAGAGTATCCAAATATATACAGAAATTAAGAGCGTACAAAAACTCACTTCTATTTAATACCTACCCAAAGAGTAATATGCATCGTATAGTTAAGAGAGGCAAATACAACCGCACGCACAACATTTAAAAATAGGAACAGCGTATTCTGTAGCGAGGAGATATCGATGACCTGGTTAGAGGGTGAGACCAAAAAAAACGGCATTTCTATCCATTATTATCGTACCGGTGGTGACAAGCCTTCTCTGGTCCTGCTCCACGGACTGAGCGATAATGGTCTTTGCTGGACGCCAGTGGCTCAGGAGCTTGCGAGTGACTATGATGTAATTATGTTAGATGCCCGTGGGCATGGACGCTCTAGTAGAGCCACAAGCGCCCTCACGTCTGAACTTCTGGGAGAGGATGTTGTATCTAGCATTCAAGCCTTGCAATTAGGCAGCACGCGCCTGCTGGGACACTCTATGGGAGCCGCTACCGCTGCCTTCGTCGCAGCCGAATATCCTGAACTGGTACAGGCACTTCTTCTGGAAGATCCCCCCTGGGGACTACAAATACCACAAACTGATACTCCAAATCGTACGCCCAACCCCAATTTCTGGCTACAATGGATTGTGCCACTTCGTGAGTTACCACCAGAAGAGCGTATTATCCAGGCACGTAAGAATAATCCAACCTGGTTGGAAGCAGAGCTCGCACCCTGGATCGAGGCAAAAGAACAGCTCGACCTGAGCATCTTTGAGAAAGGCATCAATCTTGCTCATTCTGGCTGGCTCTGAGCTGGTGGGAAAAATATCCTGCCCAACCTTGCTCATTACCGGAGATACAGAGCGCGGGGCCATTGTCTCACAAGAAACGGCTCAACAGGTGACACAGGCATTGCCCCATGCACAAAGTATCCATATCCACGGAGCAGGCCATAATATTCGCCGTGAGCAACATACAACCTATATGAACGCTATCAAGTACATTTTTGCGGGCTGAACAGGCAACTTCTTAGCAAAGCATCTGTCTAAGAAGGGCTTGATACTTCCTGAGAGTGCGCTGATTTCAGCAACATGCTAGAAAAAAGACGAATAGTATGCAAACAGAGAGAGAAACGTTAGCAAGCACCTATCCACATCTAGCAGAGGCTTTTGACCGCATGCCAGATGGTGAGACCCATCTACGCCGCCTGCAAGACTTGAACGCGAGCTGGCAAAATCTGTTACAGGCCGGTACCACACGCAACTATACGGAAGTGGTTGTCCGTGGTACCGCCCCCGAAGTGCCAGCAACCGATACATTCGATATTATCTATGCAGGTGGCGGCCTCAATCTGTTACATGCCGCTGTCATGACAACACGCTACCATCTGCGCGTCCTGGTCTTTGATCGCTTTACTGTTGGAGCGGTTCACCGGGAATGGAATATCTCACGCGAGGAGCTTCAGGAGTTGCTGGACGTTGGTCTGCTAACTCCTGAAGAGCTAAGCAGCGTTATTCAGCGTGAGTATACGAGTGGGCTGGTCCGCTTCTCGGCGAAGCATATTCATACGCAACGAGCCGAGCTTCATCTGCAAGATGTCTTGAATATTGCTATCGATGCCGAAAAACTGACCGCAGTTTGTATGCGCAAAATTCTCGCCTATCAACCTCACGGTAGTCTTCCAAATGTCATTCTCCATACAACAACCTTTGTCCAGGCCACAGTAACAACCGGGCAGGGTGTCAACGTCGATGTTATAAACAACGTTTATAACACACAACAGCGCTATGCTGGACGCCTGCTCATAGATGGTATGGGCTCAACCTCACCGATTGCCTGTCAACTTAACTGTGGACGCCCCTTCTCTCTGGTCTGTCCTACCGTTGGCACGGTTGCTCGCGGCTATAAACAAGGGCCAGCAGATGATGCGCTCGATCCTGAAGTGGGCGAAATCCTGGTCTCAACCGAAGACGCACGCAAAGGCCGCCAATATATCTGGGAGGCTTTCCCAGGAGCGGGTGATGCCGTCGCCATTTATCTCTTCTATTATGCCCAGTCAGGAGATCGTGTAGATCTGCTTGAACTGTTCGACGACTTTTTTGCCCTGCTACCTGCCTATAAAGATACCAGTAACGTTGAGATCCTCAAACCTGTTTACGGTTTTATACCGGCAGGCTACAACATCAGCCTCCCCTGGCAGAAAGAGCAAAAGGTTCTGGCCTACGATCATGTGATCTCTCTGGGAGACGCTGCCGCCTTTCAATCGCCTCTAACCTTCTGTGGCTTTGGCTCATATGTACGCAATCTGTGCCGCATCACCACGCTACTCTATCAAGCGATTAAAACTGACTGTCTCACAGCAGAAGATCTTCAGCATATTCGTGCTGCTGAAGCCGTACCAGCAGTGGCACGGGCTTTCAGCAAATTTATGATCGCAAAATCTCCCCAGGCAGAGCCAATCTGGCAAGTCAACGAAACCTTAAATGTCTTCTGCCGCGTGCTTGCTCATCTGGGACCAGAAATCACTAATGCCTTTTTTAAGGACCGTATTAGCTGGCTGGACTACACGCGCCTGGTTCTCAATACCCCCAGATACTACCCACATATCTACACCCTCGCCTTGAAAACGCTCAGCCCTACGGAGATCTTCGGCTGGATCACGGCCTGGTTACAACTTGGCAAACAATCAGTACAATATCAGTGCTATCGCGTTCTACAACCTCTCCTGCGTTTATTCCCAGTAAACTATCTCTGGTGGCTCGCTCAAAAACATCTGCCACACCCTGGTCTACGCCTGACGATCTGGTGTGAAGCAATGGAACAGATAGGGCGGGGACGGAGAGAATATTCTGGAGCGCCTCTCCTATCTGGGGCGAATGGGCTAGTTCGCTTGGATTTCAAGTGGCCGGAGGGGTAAAATGAGGTACAATAAGTAAAACGTATTTCGAGAGAGAGGTTGAATTACTATTTTTACTCCTATCAAAATTACACTGCAAAAATTGTGGCAAAAAAAAATTGTGCGCTATGGTATGGTTGGCGGACTGGGTATTCCAATCAATTTGTTAGCTCTGGCCCTCTTTTCGCTTCTATTTCATAATACCCTCTATCCACTGGCAGTCATCTGTTCGTTTGAAGTCAGTACAACCATCAACTTTGTTCTGAATCAGCTTTTTACTTATCGAGAACAGAGCCAGCATATTCATGGCTGGGACTGGGTAAAACGCGCTCTGAAAGCTCAATCAACCAGCATATCAGCACAGATCCTCTCGATCATTGTCGCAATTGTGCTAAAGCAATGGCTGGGTATCAACATCTACGTGGCGAACGCGATTGGAATCATCGTAGTCTTTTTCTACAACTTCGCCATCTCAAAACGCTTCGTCTTTCGTCCAACCACCCCTCAAGTAAGCAGTGAAATCGTAACCAGTACCCAGACAAATGAAGAGATTAACGTTTAGTCAGAGAACCTGTTTGAACCTGGATCTCGATTACGAGAAAAACAGGTACTCTCGTTAGAGGTCAGTGCAGAGCAGCGATCATAACAATCAGGGCAAGATGCACAATCATCGCAATTATGAAACCAGCGGCGATAAAGATAATCCAGCGACGATCACTTACATATGCTCGCATACGGGTAGGATAAGCCTGCGGCCAGTATTCTGAAGCGACCATACCCATTGCAATACGCATACAGAGAGGAGAAGTAAGCGGTGAACGCTGCATCTCGGCCTGGAGAGATTGATAACAACGCCGACAGAGGACCCAGGCAAGGCGTGGCTCTGGCACACCTTCTGGCTCCATGACATGTACGGGATCAAACCAGATCCGCCGCGTACAAATAGAACAAACCGCAGCGCGTCTGCGAACACGACGCACTCCTTCCTGACGAACAGCAACGTCAGTTGTATTTCTGTTCATTGCATCCTTCATGGTTGTGTGCCTTTCTGTCACCCGCTCTGGTATATACTCCTGTGTCACGCTGCTTATTACCTCATTGTAACACATTCTCTCTGTTTCTTCTGCTCTTAAGAGGCTTCCACAAAACAATTTGGGTAAGAACGATCAGAAGAATATGAAACGACGAACACTTCCCCAATATGGGCAAACATTCGTCGTTTCAAAGAAAAAGGCAGCTATTAGCCACGCAAAAGAGGCAACAGGTAGACAGTGCTGAACACAATGATCCAGACACCATCAACAAAGTGCCAGTACAATTCAGCGGCTTCAACCGCAAAGTGTTTCTTCGCCGTGAAATCACCGCGCAGCGAGCGCAGATAGACGATAAACAGGAAGAGCACACCGATGGTCACATGCAGACCGTGAAAGCCCGTTAAGGTGAAAAAGGCTGAGCCAAAGCTCTTAAAGCCAACAGTAAAGCCTTCACCATACAGCGAAATGTACTCGTAGACCTGACCACCCAGAAAGATCAGACCCATAATGACTGTGCCAATTAAGCCCCAGGCAAGCTGTCTCTGATTTCCTTTGGTAATTCCTTGCCGCGCCAGGATAACCGGACCGCTGCTCCCTAGCAGGATAATCGTGTTAATCAGCGGATACACCCAGGAAAGATGCTCACCACTCGGCAGGTGGAAACCACCACTGCGAATATCCAGGTAAAGATAGGCTGCAATTAAGTTTGCAAAGATCAGACCTTCAGAAGCGATAAAGAAGACCATGCCCCACCATTCGAGGCTGCGGCCTGTCGTTGCTCCATGCTCCTCCATAGCCCGGACTTGCTCACCATGAACAACGCCCATTTCAAAACTCCCTATTTCAAAGAAGCTGTATGTACCACCAGGATACATACAGCAGATCTTAGTGACGACGTTCCATTGCCCAACCAATAATACAGGCCAGAATAAGTACTCCACCAATCGCGAAGAAGATTGCGTTGTAGATAGAACCTGCCATCGTAAACGCAATTGCCAGCGCCAGCGCCAGAGGCCAGATGCTCGCCTTCGGCGGTTCCATATCCGCCTCCGTCAACTTCCGAGCCTTTTTCCTGACACGCTTCTTCGTCTCGCCTTCAGGAGCCTCCTCCTGAACACCTACGAGCACCTCTTCAACAACAGGCTGCTGTTGCTCCTGTTCCTGCACCTCTGACTGATCTTGAGACACGTCTACCTCTTCTAGAGCGCCACCATTGGCAGGTTTGTTGCGATGTGTATTCAATTAATGGGTTACCGACTTCCAGTCAGCGATTTCTGGATACTTCTTATCGTAGAATGGGCGGCGACTGCGCACCACAGGGATCTCCAGGAAGTTATACTTCTTCGGAGGAGAAGTCGTGTCCCACTCCAGCGTAAAGGCATCCCAGGGATCGCTCGTTGCCTTCTGACCATTCTTTAAGCTGGCAATCACATTGTACATAAAGACCATCGCGCCGAGACCGATAATAAAGGCCCCGATAGAAGCTAGCAAGTTTAGCTCATTCCAGCCCTGATCTGCTGGATAGGTGTAGATACGACGAGCCATACCAAGCAGTCCGAGAATATGCATAGGGAAAAAGGTCAGGTTCAAACCAATCATAAAGAGCCAGAAATGCCATTGACCAAGACGCTCACCCATCATCTTTCCCGTAAACTTGGGGAACCAGTAGTAGAAACCGGCAAAGATACCCAGCGCACTACCACCAAACAATACATAGTGAATGTGCGAAACGACAAAGTAGCTATCCGTGATCTGATAATCAAAAGGCACCACTGCCAGAGCAGCACCATTCAGACCACCAATCAGGAACATAGCAAGAAAGCCCAGAGCGAAGAGCATAGGAACTTTGAACGAAATCTTGCCGCCAAAGATCGTTGCCAGCCAGTTGAAGATTTTCACCGCCGTTGGAATTGCGATAAGCGTCGTACTCGTTGCAAAGAAGACCTGCGCGATAGAAGGCAGACCAACCGCAAACATATGGTGCGCCCATACAGTAAAGCTCAAGAAACCAATGGCCACACCGGACCAGGCAATAAAAGTATAACCAAAGATCGGTTTGCGTGAGAAGACTGGCAGCACTTCGGAGATGATGCCGAACGCTGGCAGAATCAAGATGTAGACTTCTGGGTGACCAAACGACCAGAACAGGTGCTGCCACAGCAGTGGATCACCACCGAAGCCCCACTGATAAAAATGCATTCCCAGGTGGCGATCTAGCAGCAACAAGAAGCTAGCAACCGTCAGACTAGGCAGAGCAAACAACAGCAGGAACGAGGTCACCAACATCATCCAGGTAAAGAGCGGCATACGGTTAATGCTCATACCAGGTGCACGTAGCTTTAGCACAGTGACCACAAAGTTGAGAGAGCCTGCAATCGAAGAGATACCAAGCAGCATGGTGCCCAACACCCAGAAATCAGGGTTCATATTTGGGCCACACGAAACTGCATTTACGCCGCAGGAAAGTTCACTTAAAGGCGCATACTGGAACCAACCGCCATCAGGAGCTGCATTGAACAGAAAGCTCGACTGCAAGAAGATGCCCCCGAAGACCACCAACCAAAAGCCAAAAGCATTCATACGTGGAAAGGCCATATCACGAGCGCCGATCATCAGCGGCACCACATAATTCCCAAATCCAGTGAGCACAGGAATGACAAAAAGGAAGATCATTGTCACACCGTGCATCGTAAAGACCGCATTATACGTATCTGGACTTAAGACTTTTCCATTTGGCTGCGCCAGTTGGGTACGGATAAGCAATGCCTCCATACCACCAACTAGAAAGAAGAAGAAGCCAGTGAGCAGATACATCAGACCAATCTTTTTATGATCGGTTGTTGTAATCCATTCGCCGATATAGCTTTCACTGAAACTTCTTCGGCGAACTACTGTTGTTGCGCTATCACCGATAGTGCGCGTTGCCATAAGAATTCCTCCAACAATCTTGCCCTACATAGGTAGAGGAGATGCTCGTCAACCTGGCCTACTTCAGCGTAATCAGATAAGCAACAAGCTGGGTAATTTGATCCTGTGTCAGATTCACAACCATATCGTTGCCCGGCTTAACGGCCTGCGTATTGTGAAGCCAGACCGCAATATTACACTGGGTCATAAGATTCGGGTTACTGGGTTGGCAGGACTGCTGATCCCACTGCAAAACGCCGCCGGCAATCAGCTTGCGGGTGCCAAAGTGGGTTAGATCAGGTCCGAGCAGACAATTCTTCACCTCATCACAGTTTTTCGAGGAGTCTTGCATATGATAGTTTGGTGTGACACCAACGATACCATGACAGGTTGCACATTGAACTTTAAAAATTGCCTCACCCTGAGCAGCCTGAGAGCCATCAGCAGGAGTAGCGGCAGCCTGATTTGCAGTAATCGCCCAGGTATTAAACGCGTCAGAAGCGACAGCCTGGACCGTAAAACGCATATTCGCGTGCTGCGTTCCACAGAATTCAGCACAGATACCCTGATATGTGCCCGGATCATTAGCGATAAACCATTTAGTATTATCATGACCAGGAATCAGGTCGGTCTTTCCAGTCAACTTCGGCACCCAGAAGCTATGAATGACGTTATTAGAAAACAAATTGACATGGATCGTTGTGTTTGTCGGAATAACCAGGGTATCAGCAGTCGTAATATTGTATTGTGGGTAGTAAAACTCCCACCACCATTGGTGACCAATCGCCGTCACATTGACGGTATTCCCGGTAGTCGGCTGAGACTCCGGAGCAACTGCCAGCACACCTCTTACGGTGAACACGAGCACAATGAGCAGGACAACGGCAGGCGCAGCGGTCCAGATAATCTCAATGAGCGTGTTCCCATGAATCTGTTTGGGGGCAGGCGTGCCTGGTCGCTCGCGGAAGCGCACAATGTTGAAGATCAACATACCCTCGACACCCACAAAGATAATCACAGAGACGACCAGAATCACCCAGAACAAAAATGTTTCCTGGGCTGCTACTGGTCCGTGGGTATCCAGAATAGTGGGAGAGGTTTCACCGCACGCGGCAAACAGTATCGAGGATAGCACCAGGCCGGTGATTGGAATCATCCAGCGTTTTGCCCCACGAAATAAAGGCATCCTCACGTCTTATTCTCCTAAAAGTAAGAAAGTATCAGTATCAGTATCTAAAAATAGCTTGAGGAATGAATTAGTCCTCTCAGAATAGGTCTCAATCAGCTCACGCTAAGCACTTTAAGTCCCTTCCAGCCACTTTTTCAGACACATTCCAAGTTGATAATGGACGATGATGTCTTGCTAAAAATGACACTCTTTCCATGTTACAGCTTAGTGTACTGATCGGCCCTGACAGAGGACTTGCAGTTTCTCAAGGCAACCTTACAGAAACCTGAAAAACTTCGCTAGTACATAAACACACAACCTGATTGGAAAAAGTCGTGTGTTGCGTTACAATACGGTGTGTGTTGTATCCTGGCACTCATCTTTGGGCAAATAAATGGACGTCATCGCAATTTCCTATAACCTGTTGAGAATTGAAACTAGTAAAGCTGCTCGGCAACATCCGACTCATTATTCTGCTCATCATCATCTTCTTGCGCAAAACGTTCAGCCTCTTCCCTGCTCTGATTTTCGTCCTGCGCACGCATCCAACGGATAAAAAGTATACTCACGATAACGATGTTGAAGATATTGCCGGGAATCCACATAATAAGACCACCCAATTGCTGATCCATCGTGGGAGAGATTCCCCAGGCACGCACCGGCTGCTCTATATATGGCGCATAAAGCGGCGGCGTAAAAGTCAGACCTGCACCCAGTAATACCACCGGCATGCCGCTGATAAAAATATACAGAATCTGACCACCAAGCGAGAGCCGGGGCAGGAGATTCTCTGAGGGACTGAACACTGGCCACCAGTAGATGACTGCAAAGATCATAAAGGTCATATGCTCTACTATATGTATATTCTCATTGGAGAGAGTAGCATTATAAAGAGCAGGTGCATGCCAGAGCCAGAAATCTGCGTTAAACAGAAAAAAGGCCACAATTGGAAAGGTCAAAAATTTCGCAATACGAAACACTACAGGCTGACGCAAAAGAGACTCAACCAACCAGGTCGGCAAACCAATCAACAATAAGGGGGGGCCAGCAACGGTGATTAAAAGATGCTGCACCATATGGGCTGAAAAGAGATATTCATCTCCCAGTTCATCCAGTGGCGTGACAAGGGCCAGAAAGATAATCATCATTCCTAGCAGAAAAGCAAGCACCTGCCCGCGTCTAACGCTATCAGCAAGCTGATATTTTTTGCGCAACGGTCCAACTGCATAGAGATAAAGACCAACGATCAAAGCAGTCCCTATGTAGAGAGAAGGCGAGGTATTCCAATGAGTAAGCCAGAATGAGAGACCTAAATTTGCTTCCATGACGCAACTGAGCCTTTCCAGAGTATCCCGTACAATACTATAACAGGACCACGAAAAGAGAACAAGCTTTTCCATAGCACAAAGAACAGCGAATAAAGTTCTTGTGACCAGCTCAAGGACTGAAGCAGGAAAGGTTGCGTGTTTTCATTCAGGTAATTGTAAGGCGACGCTCTTATGTTGCAAGGGTAGTAACAGGAGCAAGGCTGAAAATAGGACCAGCCTGTCGTTCTTTCAGGACGTGCGTTGTCCACTACCCTCACAAGTCGTGTTGGTATATCATCTGACAGCAAATTTGATGGGAATTTTATGAATGTAGATACACACTTAGAGGCGAGTAGTCTCAAACAGACTATCTCTAGCTATATCAACCTGATGAAACCTCATGTCACCGTCCTGCTTCTGGGAACGACAGTTGCGGCTATGGCGATTGCTTACCGGGGCCTCCCTCCTCTTGGTCTGGTACTGGCAACACTGCTTGGTGGAGCAATGGCGGCAGGGAGCGCGAATAGCATTAACTGCTATATAGACCGCGATATCGACCAGATTATGGGACGCACCCAACGCCGTGCCTTGCCTGCTGGCAAAGTACAACCAACGCAGGCTTTAGTCTTCGGTATTCTGCTTGGAGTGGCCTCATTTGTTCTCCTGGCTACTTTAGTCAATCTGCTCAGTTCTATCTTAGCCATAAGCGCCATCTTATTTTATGTCTTTGTCTATACACTGGGTTTGAAACGCACCTCCGCACAGAATATCGTCATCGGCGGAGCTGCTGGCGCAGTCCCGGTCCTGGTTGGCTGGGCGGCAGTGACCAATAATGTCTCTCTGGCCGCTATCTGGCTCTTCGCCATTATCTTCTACTGGACTCCACCTCACTTCTGGGCTCTCTCCCTGCTCATTCAAAAAGACTATGAGAAAGCCGGAGTGCCAATGCTGCCGGTGGTAATGGGAGAACACGAGACACGGAAACAGATCTTTCTCTACTCACTTCTGTTGCTTGCGGTAACCCTGGTCCTCTTTATGATTCACGCGATGGGATATATCTACCTGGTAGGAGCGCTTATCCTGGGCGGGATCTTGCTCTATATGGCTCTTCGCCTCTTCCTTGATGAGAAGGATAGCAAAAAATGGGCACGTACCCTTTTCTGGTACTCAAACTGTTACCTGGCCGCGATTTTCGCTCTTATGGTCATTGACCGCGTTATCCATTAATGCGCAAAAGGAGAAGAGAATGAGCATGAACTGGCGTCTCGCATCCCGCCTATCCGTTCTTACGTGTGCCATCCTGGTAGTTATCCTTGTGACGCTGATTTAACGCCACCCGGCTCCGACCTCTACGCCTGATTTCAATGCCACAACCAGTAACTCATCAGCCTCTGGCCTTCAAGGAACAGATCTCGGTACAACTCCCGCACCCGATTTTCGCTTAACTGATCAGCTTGGCAAGCAAGTGTCCCTTTCAGATATGAAGGGCAAACCCGTAGTTGTCACGTTTTTATACACCCATTGTCCTGATATCTGTCCGCTCACCGCTGAAAAGCTCCATACAGCGCTCCAGGGACTCGGCTCACAGGCTCAACAGGTAGGCGTTATCGCCATCAGTACCGATCCAAAGGGTGATACCCTCGCTGCCGCTATGAACTTCTCACAAGCCCATAACATGGAAAATTACTGGCATTATCTCATAGGTACCCGCAACCAGCTTTCACCTGTCTGGTCAAACTACCATATTTATGCAGCAGCTAACCAGCAGACTATCGCTCACAGCACTGGCGTCTTCCTCATTGATAAATACGGAAACGAACGTATCTTCCTGGGAGACGATTTCAAACCTGGACAGGTTACTTCAGACCTGCAAGCGCTATTAAAATCTTGATCTCCTGACAGCTCCCTCTCTGTTGACAGAGAGGGTCTTTTTTTATGCTCCGCTCTTCATTATAGTAAGAAGTTATTCTCTGACATCTAGAGATTTTAAAGAGTCCTGGGAAGAAAAAGGGCTTTTACAAGAAAACGTCTCTTAAAGAGCGAGAAGCAAGATTATTTATCAAATTTTAATGACATTTCTATTGACTGTTCTATAACAACAGGCTATGCTGTATTTTACACAATTTAAGATGCTCTACAAAAAAATCTTTTTTTGCGCGTAAAAAGGATACATATTCATGCATACCGGTGACAACATATGACAGTAAAAGAAGCAAACACATGGCGCGAATTGCTAGGAAAAATAATCAGTGATACCCAGGAAAAACAACGTATCGCCCAGAGCTTGAACATCAATCCCGTCACTCTTTCCCGATGGTGTACCAGCTCTACAAGGCCACGTTATGATAATATACGTCTACTCCTGGAAGCATTACCTCATTATCGTACGCAATTCGCTGAATTTCTCGCAGACGATTTCCCTCAGCTGTTTCATGTGCAGACAACACAGGAGATCCAGGTTCCGGAAATCCCTTCTACTTTCTATGGTCAGGTCCTGAATGCGTATACCAGTAGTCCGACAGTCCTGCGTGCTCCTACGATCAGTACCTTGATCTTACAGCAAGTACTCACACATATCGACCCTAATCAACAGGGTATAGCGGCTATCATTATTCAATGTATGCAACCTGATGAGCAAAATAAGATTCGCAGCTTACGTAAAACCTACGGTAGAGGCACCATTTCTTCAATTAGTCATGACTACCAGACACAACTTTTCGGAGCAGAGTCGCCAACAGGACAGGCTATCGTCTCTGGTCATCCCATTATGCTGCAATGCAGCAACGAAAAAACGCACCTTTTTTCCGAACAGTCTCTCTCCCTGGGAGAAAGTTGCGTAGCATATCCAATTATGCAGGCTGATCGTACCGCCGGCTGTCTGCTTATTGTAAGTAACGAACCGTACTACTTTACACAGACACGGCTCGACCAGATCAAATCCTACGCTGACCTGCTTGCATTGGCATTTGAGCCAGAGGAATTTTACGATCTCTGCCAGATAGAGTTAGGAATTATGCCAGAAGGGCACTTGCAACAGAAGTATCTCGCAGGTTTTCAGGAACGGGTCATGCAAAAAATGATTCAGGCAGTGCAGCGCAAACATTCCCTCACGCGCCTCCAGGCTGAATTGCGCGTGTGGCAAGAGCTAGAGAAAGAACTCCTTGAGCTAGCATGCAATGTCAGCGTTTAGCACGAGCAGAAACAGCAGGGATATGCTTGCATGAAAGAGAGATATTTGGTATGCTTAATAGCAGGACAACTAGAAAAGTAAGGTCCTCGCTGAATTTATACCACTCTCGGAAGAAAGCGAGTGATTTATGGAAACGTCACTACAAAGTGCTCAGCTCACAACAGACGAGCTCCATCAATCCATTGCAGCCAATCCAGAGGTGGAAGAGGAAGAGCCTCATATCCATTTGCCGAATCCGAGTCTGTGGCCTGCGCTCTTGAGTGCAGCCATTCTGATGACGGTAGCTGGACTGCTGTTCGTTCCAGAAACCCCCTGGCTAACTATAATTGGAGCTCCACTTATCCTGGTCGGCATTCTAGGCTGGGCCCTGGAAGATCCGATGGCCTCCCCACATGAAGAACAAGGCCCTGTCTATATCTATAATTCGCACTTAACTCCGCACCAGGTGCTGGAGCAAGCTCAGTTGACACTGGATAGAAATGTGACTGTGAGCAGTACAGCTTACAGTGTCCACCCAGTTACTGTCGAACTTGACCAGGTCAAGGAGAACGGTGTCATTCTGGCCCTCTATGGCAAAGTCGAACTTGAGGCCCAACGCGAACATCTGGAGCGGGTTATGCATACTGTACCCAATGTATTGGATGTACGGAATTTTCTGGTCGCAGAAGATGCAATTCTCCCCCTGGCCAACAATCGCCTCGAAAGCCTACGGGCCCAGGGAAAGCTTGATGGCGCACAGAATCTGAATATTCTGGTAGAGAACTTTATCGTCCATCTTTATGGCGATGTTCCTAACAGTAGCATGAAACAGATGCTGGAGCGAGAGATGATTGGTCTACCAGGAGTACGCGTGGTGGTAAACCATATTGGTTTAAACAAAGAGATTCCGGGCAACCTGGGCAGAACGCGCAATAAAATTTAACCCGGTAAAAAAATGGACCGCAGATCTGCGGTCCATTTTTTGTGCTCTTTTTTCCAACTAACGACGGCGCAAAAAGGCTGGAATATCAATGACATCACCCGAAGGCGCATTCCGGCTCCCACGAACCAGTTCTGAATTACGGTCCAGACGCCGAATTGCACGGCCAGAGGTTGGCGGATGCTGGAGAGGCTGCGCACCTGGCTCTGGCATCGGTAAGTTCTGCGAACCCATCTCTGACTCCGGTAGCTCTTGCTCCAGGCCGTACTCTTCTTCGTCCGCTTCTGTCGGCAGAGATGCACTTCGATCACGCATATTCTGCACGGGCGGCGTACCACCTCGCGCATAACTCGGATCGCCACTCATAGACAAAGGTGGTGGTGTCACCTGACGAGGACGACTATTATCCACTGGCAACTGCCCACCCATCTGCTGGGCACGCGAACCAGAAATCGAGCCATTTCCCAATGGATCAGTTGAAGGCTTTGCAAGGCTGGCAGGCTGAAGCGGTGCACCAACCGACGGCTGTGCATATTGATTCTGGGCCTGTGGTGCTCGTGCGGAGCCACTATTACCATTGCTCATATTGTTTACCGGAGCAGATGAGACAGGATAGAGCCTGCTGCGATCATAATCCTGGCGAGGCTGCGCATAGGAGGTATGCGAAGCAGGCTGTGGACGAGCCGCGCCCCCATCAAAACCCGTGGCAATTACCGTAATTTTGACCTTTCCGTCATAATTCGGATCTTGCACCGCACCAAAAATGATATTCGCTTCAGGATGGGCAGCATTACTGATAATATCCGCCGCCTCATTGACCTCGAAGAGGGTCATATCCATCCCGCCAGTGATATTGAATAATACGCCGCGAGCGCCACTGATATCAATATCCAGGAGCGGACTGGCAATAGCAATATTGGCGGCATCCGTGGCCCGCGTCTCGCCACTGGCCTCGCCAATAGCCATCAGGGCCGAACCAGCAGCAGACATGATCGTCTTCACATCCGCAAAGTCCAGATTAATCAGACCAGGAACGGTGATCAGATCGCTGATGCCCTGAATACCCTGGCGCAAGACATCATCGGCCAGGCGGAAGGCATCGGCCAGAGGCGTGCGCTTATCCGCAACCTGGAGCAGACGATCATTTGGCACAGTGATCAATGTATCTACGTGCTGCTTCAAACTCGCGATTCCCTCTTCAGCCGAGAGCATACGCTTCTTACCTTCAAAGGCAAAAGGCTTTGTCACTACTCCAACTGTAAGCGCCCCAACCTCGCGGGCAATCTGCGCTACTACTGGGCTGGCACCCGTCCCTGTGCCACCACCCATACCGGCAGTAATAAACACCATATCAGAACCCTTCAAAGCCTCGTAGATCTCCTCGGCGTTCTCCTCAGCAGCCTTTGAACCGACGCTAGGGTTCCCTCCTGCACCGAGACCACGAGTGAGCTTATCGCCGATGCGAATGCGATGTGGAGCCTCAGTCAACAGCAACGCCTGGGCGTCCGTATTGATGGCGATAAACTCAATCCCCACCATATTCGCCTGAATCATGCGATTAACCGCATTGCTGCCGCCGCCGCCAACGCCGATAACGCGAATCTGAGCGAAGCCTTCAATTTGATGATTTCCCATTGGTAACATTTCCGTGGCCCCCTTTAAAGTCTCTCATTGGTAGAACGAACAAAAACACATTCTTTCTCGTGAGAAACTATGCTGAAGAACGTGTCTGAGATGAGCGTAACTTGCCGTGCCGTTTAAGACAGGTTCTATGGTTCTTCTAAGGAATAAATGCACGCAGCCAGCGTCCGAAACGGGAGAGAATATCTCCAGGCTCTTCACTGTCTGGCTCCTCCTCGTCGATCAAAAAAGATGTATGACGCAATCCCCATAATAAAAGACCGACAGCCGTCGAGAATGCAGGACGGCTAATGGAATCAGCCAACCCATGCAATCCCAGGGGAGCCCCCATCCGCGTAGGCAGATCCAGAATCTGGCCCGAAAGTTCCAGGATTCCGGGGAGTTCTGCCGTTCCCCCGGTGATTACAATACCCGCTGGCAATAGCCCATCGTAGCCAGACTTTTTTATCTCCTCATGCACCATGCCAAAAAGCTCTTCAACACGGGCTTGAATAATCTCCGCAAGCAATTTACGAGGAACAAGATCATTACAATCAGGCATAAATTGCGACAGGTCTACCATGTCATCATCATCAATGACTGAAGGATCACAATGACCATAGGTGATCTTTAACTCTTCCGCTACGCCTGGAGACAGGCGCAGACCTATCGCGATATCACTGGTGATGAGATTGCCACCAACAGGCAACACAATCGTATGCCAGATAGCTCCATCAACAAATACCGCAACATCGGTTGTGCCGCCACCAATATCGACCAGCGCCACTCCCAGATCGGTCTCTCCATCCGCCAGAACTGCCTCACTGGATGCCAGAGGCTCTAGCACAAGGTCTTCAATCTCTACATGAGCTTTATGTACACATTTAATTAAATTATGAATTGAAGACACAGCCCCCGTAATGATATGTGTCTCTACTTCTAGACGAAAACCAGACATCCCTATAGGATTTTTAATACCCTCTTGCCCATCTACTACATATCCTCGCGGAATCACATGAATAACTTCGCGATTAGCAGGAATCGCAATCGCACGTGCCACCTCTATCGCTCGGCTGATGTCGTTTTGCGAGATATCCTGATGGCTAGAGATGGCAACAAATCCTTTGCTATTTTCCGATTCAATATGGCTTCCAGCAATACCCACATATGCCGAGAGAATTTTTTTCCCCGAAAGGCGTTCAGCACGATCTAGCGCCGCAGCAATTGAAGTGACCGTCTCTTCAATGTTCACCACCACTCCGCGGCGCAAACCCTGTGAAGGGCAGGTGCCAACACCAACAATATTCAGCTTCCCGTCGCGATCTAATTCTCCGACCAGGACACAGATTTTTGTTGTTCCGACATCAATGCCGACAATCACCCGCTCTTGCACGATAGAAGCTCCCCCTAGGCGGTACAAAGATGAGACGCACTACAAAGTCTTTTTTGAAACAAGCCACGTATAACTATCTTCACTTTACTGTATAAACAGGATGCAAGCCATAGCGCAGATCGATGGTCGCAAACTTCAATTGCTGCTTTTGCGCCAGTAAAAGCAATTGTTGCAACTCAAGCAGTCTATTCTCCAAAGAATTGCTATCTCCCGCTCCACCGAGATAGGCAAGCCAACCATCTCCACTTTTCACAATAAATGATCCCTTACGACCCACACTGTTAGACTCATCAGGAGTTGTAGCATATATTGTACCATCATAATGCAATGTAAAAACACTGTTACCCAGGACACCTGGAAGTTCTTTGAATATATTGGACGCAAATGCAATATCAGCTTGATTTAATTGTGTACCCGGTTGAATTATAGGATAATTTTTCGCTGCCTTTTGCCCATCCTGCTGACTGACGTCCGTCACGGTTTCAAAGCCAGCAACATTGGCACCTGTATCTACTGGCGCGATCACCACTCCCTTGTGATCAACGCTAAACAGGCCTTGCGGTGTCTCCCAGAGCAAAAATGGCGTACGCTCGTTCACTGTCACGACCAGTTGATTCGGTAACTGCTTACTTAATGTTGCAGAATCAACCAGAGAGGATGCGGTGATACGCTCACTCATCGCAGGTACGTTGAGCAAGAAAATATTTTGCCCCTGCATACCCATTCTCTGTATAGAACGTATCAAAGTATCATTATGTGTACCAAGTACTGTGACCTGCTCAATGCGAAAGGCGTTGCCGGCAAATGCAAAGTTTGCCGCCAACATTAAGAGCACGCCGCCAGCCAGCACACTCAAGAGCTTCCAGATCAGACCACGACGAAAAGCCAGCCGACCGCTGCGTTGCGGCACGCGTGTACCATACCCTGAAAGTGATTTTCTCACTGTTCGCGATTGCCCGATGGGAGCATAGGCACCAGTCTGCACAAACGTTCGTGCAACAGGTCCTACATATTTGCGAGGGCGTGTGCGAGCACGACTTATCTGCTTACGGCGGAGCTCAAACTCGTTCCAGGACTCCAGCGGATTGACGTCAGGAATCGTAACAACGCGTTGGAGAGTCTGTGGAGCTTCTTCATGCACAACTGGCCGTTTGTAAGAATGCGAAGCTACCTGCTCTTGAAGTTGTTTTTTCTGCGTCATGATATTGTTTCCCTCCACTCACCGCGTAACTCAACTTCTAACTCCAAATCCACACCAAACTGTTCACGTACGCGATTATGTGCCTCTTTGATAAGTGCTGCAATATCCGCAGCACGCGCGCCTCCTACGTTCACAATAAAATTGGCGTGGCGCTCTGAAAGCTGCGCCCTACCGCGAGTCTCCCCCTTCAAACCAACCGCCTCAATCAGACGGCCCGCATAGTCCCCTTCAGGATTCTTAAAGACAGAGCCTGCGCTTTGCTGCACCGGCTGTGTCTGCTTTCGATGTAATTTGTGAGCATCAATTGTTTCACGCAACAACGCTGGCTCGCGCTGCTTCAACAAAATACCCATCTGTACAATGATCTCTCCCGGCTCAATAAGCTGGCGAGGGGCAGCGACTGGATTGCCAAGCGCATCAAACTGCACACGGCGCTGAGCACGAAAACGGCTGTGTCGATAGCTCAACTCCAGATCGTCGTGCTGATAATGCACGATAACCGGTGGCAACATCTGTGTCTCACACTGACGCGCATCCACTACCTCTACCCATTGCAGAACCTGGCCCAGATCGCCTTGATGCGCACCCGCATTGCTGATAACTCCACCACCCAGTGTTCCCGGAATACCAGGACCAAACTCTAACCCACCCCATCCCAAAAGAGCCAGTTCGTTTAATAAACGCGGCCAGCTTACTCCAGCGCCAGCAACCAGCAGGGCGGTCCCATCGCCACGATCCTCAAGTGTATAGGTGGTTAGAGCGATACGGGCTACGATACCCCGTACGCCAGCATCGGCATACAAAACATTTGTGCCATTTCCAGTGATGAGCAGAGGCCAGCGCCGCTCCGCAGATAGGGTTACCAGATCCAGCAAATCCTCGCGCCGTTCAAGCGAGACCCAGATATCGGCGGGCCCACCCACACCAAAAGTACAATGGCGTGCAAGTGGCTCGTCACGGCGCACTCGCTCACCAAAGCGGGCTCGTAGTTCGGTATAGGCGGTCTCAACTTCAAATGCCATAGAATTATTTTCTCTCTCAACTTAACCCTGCATGAGCAGTTCGGTTACAGTATAAATGTCGCCAGCGCCCATAAGTATTACCAGGTCACCAGAGCAGAGATGGTCACGCAAGAGTTGTATGGTCTGCTGAAGCGTTTCACCACCGTAAAGTACTTCTTTGTTCGCGGCTGCAAAATGTGGCCGTTGAGCCAGGGCACTCACCAGATCCCGCGTATGCACCAGACCGGTATCCTGCTCACGCGCTGGAAAAATCTCAGTTAGTATGACTAGATCAGCTCTATCAAAAGATGTAACAAATTGTGCAAAAAATGTCTTCGTGCGACTATACATATGTGGCTGATAGACCGCTACCAAGCGGCGCTCAGGATAACGTCTGCGCATCGCTTCTAGCGTCATCCTGATAGCCGTAGGATGGTGAGCATAGTCATCAATCAGCAGCACATCATCAACCAGGTGCGTCTTCAGATTGAGCGCTCCTCGATAACGAATCTCTGAACGGCGGCGAATACCACCGAACTCCTCTAGAGAACGGATCAGAGAATCCGGATCAGCGCCCAGAATACGAGCCATGACTAAAGCGGCCAGAGCATTCTCGATGTTATGGATTCCCGGAAGCTGCAAGCGAATCTCACGACCATTGAGTGCGGTATCAATGCGACCCCTTACCCGAAAACTAGTCTTTCCATCCAGCTGAATAGCAGTAGCCCAATAGGTTTCCGCCGCCTCAAGCTCCGGAAGACCCGCAGGATGCAATCCCTCAACGCTATACGTTATCAGACGACCAGGCCAGCCACGCAGACGCGTAAACAGGTCCAGACAGCCTGAACTATCAGCATTTAAGACTAACGTGGGCGGAATTGACCAGTCACCCTCGAAATCCATACCACGAATGAAATGTTCAAATGCCGCCAGAAAGGCCTCGTAGTCGGCAAAGAACTCTGGATGCTCATACTCTAGAGCCTTGACGAGAGCCACACGCGGATGATAATGCCAGAAATTATGGTTGAACTCATCGGCCTCATTCACAAAGTACTGGCTCTGTCCAAGACGATAGTTGGCCCCGAAGCGTGGCACGACAGCTCCAATTTCACAGGTTGGATCAAAACCAGCGTCCAGCAGGATGAGTGAGAGCATCGCGGTGGTCGTACCTTTGCCATGCACACCACTCACTGAGAGCACACATTTCTCGCGCATGTACTCACTTAACAGTTCCTGCCAGACTATAATTGGCAGATTCCGCTCACGAGCCGCCTGTAGTTCGGCATTGTTTGCATCAAGCGCGGTGATGGCAGGACTGATTACCAGCATATCTACAGTAGCCAGGTGCGCCGCACTATGACCGATCTGCACGCTAATTCCGACCTCTTCTAGCTGACGCACTGTCGCTGAACGCTGGCGGTCACAACCAGTCACTTCGTCGCCAGCCTGAAGCGCCATCTGAGCTACTGCTGAGATGCCTTGTCCACCGATACCCATAAAATGCAAGTGTCTTTGTTTCAATGACGTAAAACCTCTTGCTTCTTTAAATCCAGCGATCCAGCACCTTTTACCATACTCAACAGCGTCTCTACAATTTCCTGCGTCGCATGCTCTTTTGCAAACGTTGCGATAGAGCGAGAAAGCATCTCCCGCTTCTCTTCAGAATGAAGTACGGACTGTATCTGCTCAACTACCCCTACAGGCTGCAAGTCGTCATCTTTAATCACCAGGGCCGCCCCTTTTTGGCAAAGGCTGTGGCATTCGCCTCCTGGGGAGACTTCCCTACGGCTGGCGGCAACGGCACCAGGATGGTTGGCTTGGCCAGAAATGCCAGTTCGCTTAACGTCGCCGCCCCCGCCCGACAGATCACCAGGTCTGCCGCCTGTAAGGCAGATGGCATCTCTTCAGACATATAGGGCTCTAGCCGGTAGCGTTGCTGCAATTCAGGGCTGAGATTCTGCATCATCTCACTTGAGAGCGTTTGCGTCTCCGCAAAAAGCTTCTGACCACTGATCTGTAAGACCTGGCAGAATGGCAAGAGCTCAGGTAGCGCACGACAGAGCACCTGGTTAAGGTGCCGGGCTCCCTGGCTTCCGCCTGTCACTAGCAGCAATGGCAGATCTTGTGCAAACCCCAACGTTCGCTTCGCCTCCTGAGGTACGGTCTGCCGCACATCGAGAATCTCTTGCCGCAGCGGATTCCCCAGGAGCAGAGATTTCTGCGCCGGAAAGTATGGCAGAGAATCGCTGAATGCAACTGAGATGCGCGTTGCCAGCGGCGCAATTAAGCGATTCGCTAGATTAGGCGGCACATCCTGCTGGTGTATGAGTAAAGGTATATTCTGACTACGAGCGGCAAGGCCCGCAGGAACAGCAACATAGCCACCACTGGTAAAGACTACATCCGGACGGAACTGACGCACAATATTCAGTGCCTGCGTTATACCTACAGGCACACGGGCAACCCCTTTTACGGTACTCCAGGAGACATAACGCTGAAGCTTTCCAGCTTTTACCGTCGCCAGGGTCAGACCCGCCGCAGGCACAAGCTGCGTCTCCAGGCCGTCATCACTGCCAAGATAGAGAATATCGCTATAAGAGAGATCGCGTAAACGCGTAGCAACCGCCAGGGCGGGATAGATATGCCCACCGGTCCCTCCGCCAGATATAAGAAATCGCATATGTAACCTGTGCAATAAGACGCAATTGTCTTATGCTTTCTTTTTACTAATAGTCTTTGTAAGAGCACGCCTGGACAGCGCGGGAGCATCCGGCTCCTGAATATAACGCGAAATATTGAGCAAAACACCGACAGCCGCCATAGTGACTACCAGTGAAGAACCACCAAAACTAATAAACGGTAACGGCACTCCTGTATATGGAATCGCCGCAGTCGAAGAGCCAATATTAATCATCGCCTGAAGAACCAGCCAGGTGGTAATTCCTGTTGCGAGCAACGCTCCATACACATCCTGTGTGCGCCGGGCCAGACGAAAGCCACGAAAAGCCAGAAACATAAACAAAACAATAATGAAAGCACAACCGATAAAACCCAGTTCCTCGCCTGTAATAGCGAAGATTGAGTCGATATATGGCAACGGCAGATATCCTGTTTTCTGCCGACTCGCACCCAGCCCAAGCCCAAACCAGCCCCCAGAGCCCAATGCTAATAGAGATTGATATAACTGCGCATTAATACCTGTGATATCCTTAAAAGGATTCATGAAACCTTTTAGACGATAAAAGCGATAGCTACTGAATGCCTGCGAAAGAAAGATTGCCCCCCCACAAAGCAGCGCCAGCAAGAATTGAACCAGATTTGCACCCGCCGTAAAAAACATGACCGCCGCCAGACCAGCGAGAATAATCGCGGTGCCCATATCTTTCTCCAGCAAGACCAGACCAAGAATCACGCCGACGAGAATGATAAATGGTGCCAGACCGTACAGAAAAGTACCGACCTTCTGCCGACCTTTACGTGCTAACCAGTCTGCAATGTAAAGGGCCAGAACGAGCTTTGTTAGCTCACTCGGCTGAAAAGAGAAGAACGGTCCCAGCGGTATCCAGCGCGTTGCCCCATAAACATTGCGACCAAAAATCAGGACAATGACGAGCAAGGGCAGAATGACCATCATACCGGGCAAGGTAAAACGACGCCACAGCCGATAATCAATCCTCATGGTTACGAGCATAGCAATAATACCAAGAAGGGCCCACATCATCTGCTTCTGAAAGTAATAGGATGGATCTCCATAAGCCTGAGTTGCGATAAATGAACTGGCACTATAGACCATGACCAGACCCAAACACAGGAGAGCCAGTACCACAACCAGCAACCAGTAATCGATTTTTCCCGCGACACGCGGCAAAAACATCTCCAACATGGTCAGCTTCTGTTGCTCCTCAACACTGATACGCTCCGTAACCGCCTGCTCACTTACACGCGCCGTCTCCCCATGTTGACCAGGTAGCGTAACTTGCTGTTTCAGGCTGAAAGGAAACAAGAACGACAGAATACTCCTCTGCTGCCGGGGTAGACGCCGAAGAGGTCGAGCCGCTCGTCCCAACATCTCTTCAGCAGCATAATTCACTTTTCCCAGTCCAGACCTACCAGACCCTTTCGGCTTTCCCCTGGATACTCTTTCTGATTGGAGTGAGTTAGCAGGTCGAGCACTCATTTTCGCTCTCTTCAGCCCGTTTCGGGGATACTGAAATTCAGCGTTTAGAGCAGGCGAACGCTCAACCAGCATTTTTTGTCCTGGATGACGCTTCGCTGGCCGCACCGTTTTTTCGGTTTGTCCTTCTCTTTTAGCTCGATTGTCTACCATGAATGCCTGCACTCTTCCTTGCTTCCCTGTCTCCAGGGTCCATCATCCAACCGCAAACGTGCGCTACATCTCCTCTTTCGCCCAAACGATTGCATTTCCTACTTGACATAGAACAGATTTTCTAGTATACTCTCTTTGGATGCAGAGAAGGGCAAATTTATCGCTTTTCATTGTCAGCTTGCTCGCGCATCACCTGCAAGGCTCGCTCAACATCCTGATCGGCGGTATGCAAAGAGATCTTTTGCAGATCGACCAGGGCCATATCTTCGTCTTGCAACAAGTCCCGCCAGGGATCACTCTCCAGCAAAGGAATAGCAGCCTCATCGGCGGTTTCCTCTTGTGGCTGAGACCGTCGTGGCACGCTCGCTCCCAATAATTCCAGCCACGTCTCACTCAGCTCCGGTTGAGGGAGCGGTTTCTCGTTCTGATCTTGCTGCATATACTTACCTCTCCTCTGTTCTTCGCTAGAGGACAACCATCACGCCAGATCAGGCGGAATGGCAAAATGCCACATCAACTGTTGCGCCAGCGCCCTCCAGAGAGGGCCAGCAGCCGTTCCACCAAAGATACTATAAGTAGCCGATTGCGGCTGATCCAATTTCACCAGGATGACAAAACGTGGCTGAGATGCTGGCACAAAACCAACCATTGAAGCCTCTGTTTTCTCATCTGACAACCCCTGTGTTGTCGAGGTTCCAGTCTTCACCGCTACACTATATCCAGAAAAAGTCGCTTGCTGATTATAATTGGCGGCGGCAATCAGCATCTGTGTCAACTCTTGCGCCGCCTGCTGGCTCACTACACGCTGCTTCACTTGCGGCTGCATCTGCGTTACATGGCCCTTTTGATTGATCGCCGATACTATGTACGGCTTCATCATCACTCCACCATTGGCTATCGCCTGATAGGCCATCGCCATCTGAAGAGGTGTGACAAGAAGTGTCTGACCAAAGGACTGCCGTGCAAGATCGCTCGGCGACCAATCCGGGCTGGTGTTTGTTTTATAGTAACCAGCCTGTTCAGGGCCATCAATTCCGCTCGCCTGCCCAAAGCCGAAACGGCGCAGGTAGGGATAAAAACGAGCCGGCCCCAATACATTATGGCCTACCCAGGCCGAGCCAACATTGGCTGAGTGCTCAAGTACCTGCGTCATTGTCTCCTGGCCATACGCGATATTCGCCCAGTTTGTCACCGGCGGCGTGCCATCGCTAAAGGTCAGAATGCCTTTATCGTCAATGCTCGTATCTGGCGTAATCAGACCTTGATCCAGGGCCGCCGCCATCGTGACTGCCTTCATCGTCGAACCTGGCTCATAGGCGCAATAGAGAGCGGGATTAAAAAAGACTTCCTCGCTACCGTTACATCCCAGCTTATCGGCATAACTGCTATAGCTATTTGGATCAAAGGAAGGGTAGCCCGCCATCGCTACTATAGCCCCTGTCCGCGCATTCAGGATCACTACCGTTCCACTATGAGCCTGGGCATCTTTCACATATTGAGCAAGCGCTGTCTGCACCATATACTGAACGACGCTATCAACAGTCAATGTGACATTGGCACCGTTGATCACCTGCTGGCTGGCACTCGCCCCAACGGTTAAAGGATTGCCATTGAGATCGCGCTCAGCGGTAAAGCTTCCAGGCTTCCCCGAAAGCAGATCGTTCAATTCCCCCTCAATACCGTACTGCCCTAATGCTCCCCCATCCGGTAAAGCATTCTCCTGCACATACCCTAGCACCTGGGACGCCAGGTCTCCCCCTGGATAGACACGAAGTGTACGTGGCTCCAAAAAGGTGTAAGGGAGCGCCAGATCCCGCAGACGCTGACTCTGAGCCGGATCAATCGAGGTTGCAATACGAACCGTATAGAGATTCAGGCCCAGATCTTTCTCTAAGTCGACAACCGCCAAACTCGGTAATACCTGGCGGATACTGGCAATCAACTTCGTTCTGGCAGTTGTTAGCGTCTCCACATCAGTATGGTCATCGGCAAAAGGAATCGGCTCTATATATACATCGTCGCGCACAATATTCGTCGCAAGTAACTGACCCTGGCTATCATAGATCAGGCCACGCGGCGCTGGCACAACACGATTTTGAATATGCTCTTGATTCGCCCAATTTGCGAGTTGAGGAGATTGCACTACCTGCCAGTAGTAGAGACGACCCATCAAGGCTACCATTCCCGCTAAAACCAGCAAGAAGATGAACATCTGGCGGTTACGGGCGCGTTGCAGCTCTGTGTTCATCTACTCCTCCTCCAAATTATGCAAACGCTCATCTACGACTACAACTTCTTTACCTCTTCAAGGCTGAAGCTCTTGAGAAAGATTTTTCAACGGCATAGGCCGTAAATGCTCTATGACCAATATCTGCACTACTCTAGGATCAGCCGGCACTAATCCTAGTTTCTTCGCTTCTGTTGCAATAAACGCTGGTGATTGCTCCTGAGCAATGATTCTCAGAATATCTTGATCTTGCCTTTTTAACTCAGCCTGCTGTGCCCGGACGTCCTGTAAGGTCTGATTCGCGGCAATCGCCTGGCCCAGCTGATTGAGATACAAAACTGCCATCAAACCAATCAACAAGACACTGGTAATTGAGAGCGCAACAGGACCCATATGGAAAAAGAACGGATATAACTGTCGGCGTCTCTTTGCAGCCAGGATTGGTTTTGTTGGTACCTCCAATGAGGAGCCATACCGCTCTTTCAGACTGTACATTTTTTTGCGTTCCTTTGCGATGTCGAGTTTTTTCGCACTCCAACTGGCATTACTGGAAAAAACTATTCAGGAGTGGGATTCGCTCCCGGCTCGTTTCCTGCCCTCGACACTGACGCACTACGAACCAATAAGTATTTCTGCAACCCGCAACTTCGCACTACGAGCACGTGGATTAGCCTGAATCTCTTGCTCACCTGGGACAACTGGGCGAGGCGTTAAGAGGCGTAATCGCGCTTTATGACCGCAGACACAGATCGGAACACGCGGCGGGCAGAGACAGTCTGTCGCCTCACGCCGCATAAATTCTTTGACAATGCGATCTTCCAAAGAATGGAATGAGATTATCGCCATACGCCCACCTCTCTTCCCCTCACTCTCTCCACCGTTCTGCGACGATAAAATGTCGAGCATCTGTGGAAGTACCTCCGTTAAACGCTCCAACTCCTGATTGATCGCGATACGCAAGGCCTGAAATGTCTTCGTCGCCGGGTGGATCGCGCCCGGCCTATAGGGCACACCCGCCGCAGCTATTCGCGCCAGGCGGCCAGTGCTGTTTATTGGCTGCTGCTGACGCTCCCGCACAATCCGCCGGGCAATAGCCCGCGAACGCGTCTCTTCTCCATATCGCCAGATAATGGCTGCTAGTTCTTGTTCGCTTGCCGTGTTGACCAGTTCAGCCGCAGAAATTGGCAATGACTGATCAAGCCGCATATCTAAAGGACCATCAGCACTGAAAGAGAAGCCGCGCTGCGCATTATCCATTTGATCTGATGAGAATCCTAGATCCAGTAAAATTCCCTGGATATTCTCAGCAGAAAAACCCGTTTCATCTGCGAGACGAGCCATCTCGACAAAATTTCCATGAGCTAGCACCAGGCGACCACTCTGTACCTCTTCGGCCAAACGCTTACGCACTCGGTCTAGCGCCTCGACATCGGTATCAAGACCCAATACCTTCCCCGTAGGGGCCGAACGCTTTAAAAGCTCCGCAGTATGACCACCACCACCAAGTGTACCGTCTATATAAAAATTACCTGGCTCTGGTTGCAAAAAGCGTATTACTTCATCCAGCAAAACCGGAATATGCAGTGTCTGTTGTGTATTCATTCATAACCGTGCAATTACTTCAACTTAAAAAGGAATGCCATTTCCCTCGACTTCAAGCCGATCCTGATAGGCCAACCAGGTAGAACGGCTCCAAATCTCGAAATGATCGCGCACACCAACTACTGTGACCTCATTCCCAAGCTGCGCATACGTGCGTAGTTTCATGGGAATAATCATGCGTCCCTGTGCATCTAGATCGATCTCACTGGCACTAGGATAGATTCTGCGCTCAAAATCGCGCAGCTCATCGCTTGTCATTCCTGAAACGAGCTCATTTGACTTTTCTTCCCAGCGAGTCATAGTGTAAACCGAAAGACAGGTTCCCATACCCTTGCTCACGACTGCCCCCCGATCCATCTGAGAGCGAAATTTCGCGGGCACGGCCATACGACCCTTTGTGTCTACTGTGTGTTCATACTCGCCGAGAAACATAGGTTTCTATTTCCTCATCATAAGGTGCTATTACAAACAATCTGAATAACAAAACCGAGATTTTCTAGCTCTCTTGGATATTCTTTCCCAATCTCCTCCACCCAATCAACGCTTTCTCCACTCTTCCCCACTTTTCCCCACTTCATTGTAACATTTCTTCAGGCCTCTCGAAAAGAGTGTTATCCACCAATTTTCTATCATAAAGTGGAAAACTTGTGGATAACTCACAATCACTGAGAAGATTTTTCAGAGAGATGAGTTTTTATGAGCGAATTACCCCTTTTCTATAGTATGCAAATGCAAACAAATAAGATGGCAGATTGACACTCGTTTTTCATAACACATACAATCTAGGTACTGTTTAGTAATGAACAATTCGTACAGGTAGACAAAGGAACAAACAATGACTCAACCACATCAGCCAGCCCAAGCAGCCAATACCCTTAGTGAACCACGCGAAGTTACTCCAAATGTCTGGAAAATCACTCTTCCCATTCCTTTTCCACTCAAGACAGTCAACGTCTATGCCCTGCTTGGCAAACAGGGCTGGACCCTCATCGATACAGGGATGGGAACGCCTGAGGCACGAGCTGCCTTTAAAATAGGCCTGGCACAGGCTGGCTTATCTCCGGAACGCTTACAGTCCATCGTCCTCACACACCATCATCCCGACCACGTTGGCCTCTCCGGTGAACTGCAAGAACAGACTGGCGTGCCAGTATATATGCACGCACTGGATAAAGCCGCTGTCAATGTTCTGGGCACGGGAAGTATGCCAGAACGCTTCGGCAATGTCTCCCATTTTCTGGTACAACACGGTCTCCCCCCCACTCAGCTCTGGATGGCTCGTGTCGAACCGGAAACAATGAAACAGATTATTCGTGTCCCGCCACAGGATGCCATTGTGACGGTTGCAGATGGCGAGGAGCTCGAACTGGCAGGGGAAATCTACCGCGTCATTTGGACGCCTGGTCACTCCGATGGACAGATCTGCCTTTATCACCAACGCGATCAGCTCTTCCTGTCAGCCGATCATGTATTACCACGTATTACGCCTAATATTGGCCTCTATACAGAAAATGATCGCCCCAATCCCCTGGATGATTATCTGACCTCTCTGGATAAGGTCGCTGATATTCCCGCCGCTCTCGTACTGCCAGGACATGGTGAACCTTTCTCTGATCTGGCTGGCCGCGCCTATGAGATTAAAAAACACCATACGGAACGTGAACAACAGCTTCTTGACCTGCTGAAGAGTAAACCCCAACACGCTACGCAACTCACAGAACAGTTGTTTGGCAGTCGGCTCAAAAGTGATGAAGCAAAACGTATGGGCGTGGCTGAGATCGTCGCACATCTTGAACATATGCGCTCTCAACAACGCGTTACACGTCAGGTGAACAATGATGGCTTGCTTCTCTATAAACCACTCTAAATAATGAAATGGCTCAATCTAGTACAATTGCTACATTCATTTATGCAATCACGCTAATTCGGCCTGGGAAGCCAGTTTTTACCTCGCCTGCTTGCTATAGACTGGCTTCCCAGGCCGGACCATGCTTTATACTCATCCAGCAAGCATAGAGGCGTCCTTGTATTTCTGAAAAACGCGTGCTATACTCCTAACGGCAGCGAGGTTATGATGCCGCTCTACAGGCCCAACAAATGTGAAACATCAGGATAAACAGCGAAGTGTGTTGATTGTTGCAAGGAGGATTTTGCACCCATGGCCGAACAAAATGCTACTCAGGCAGAAAAAGCGAACACTATCGGTAGGCAAGAGCTCTCAAAGCGTATTGCCAAACAGACAAAGCTTTCTCAAAAGCAGGCAGCGGATGTACTAGAGGCAACGCTCGATGCGATCCGCGAGGCTCTTGAGAATGGTGACGAGGTACGTTTAGTAGGATTTGGCTCTTTTAAGGTGCGCCAGAGCGCCGCTCGTAGGGGGGTTAATCCACGCAACCGCGAAGAAATCGAGGTGCCCGCGAAAGAGCGCGTGCGCTTCTTCCCTGGCAAAGAACTCTCAGAGGCCGTCGTCAAAAAGTAGTCTATTGTAATTTATTTCCTCGCTGCCATCACTATTATGGGATCAGTCCCCTGCTGGGTCACGCGGCATCGTGCGCTCTTCCACGCAGCCAGCATGCCCACAGGGGCAAATTTATACCCGCAACACTTCTCTCCCCTTCTCATTCTGATCCCTCTCTCGCTTTTTTCTCCACCATCAGATACAATAACAACAACGCAGTCTCTTTTTCTCAAAAATAGATTGGACCATTGTATGTCAATATACACAGCAATAGTTGCTGATGTGACCCTAAATTTACGACGCGGCAATATTGCCGAAGTCGAGGCAGACGCGATTGTCAATGCCGCAAATTCAGCTCTGGCCGGCGGTGGCGGCGTCGATGGCGCGATTCATCGCGCGGCTGGCCCCAGTATTATGGCAGAATGTCGTAGCATTGGTGGCTGCCCAACAGGAAGTGCTGTGGCAACTGGCGCTGGCAAGCTGAAAGCTCGCTACATCTTTCACGCCGTTGGCCCGATCTATCGTGGCAAAGCTGATGACGCCCACTTGCTCAAGAGCGCCTACCAGACCTGCCTCGATCTTGCAGAGCAATACCAGCTCAAAAGCATTGCTTTCCCTGCGCTGAGTGCTGGCGCATATGGCTATCCACTGCACGAGGCAACGCCTATCGCACTCCAGACGGTCATTGAGCACATCAAGAAACCGACCAGCTTACAACAGGTCATTTTTGTGTTGTTTGATGAAAAAACATATGCGCTCTACGAAAAAATACTCCAAAAACTTTTAGCTGCTTAGTAGAAGTCCGTACTCTCTTTCCCGACCACCAGCAAACTTACATGGTACTTACCGGGTCAATATCAATATCCCATTCAGGCGCATCAATGACCCGCAATAAGCGATAGAGATCAAGCCCCCGCACAATCATTTGCCACTGATATTTGTTGCGTACCCGTTCGGTCAGCGCGGGAGCGGGACCAACAATATCAGCATCTTCCATACCCAGGCGCTCAATCCAGAGCTGAATCTTTTCGTAGAGCAGCAGTGCTTCATTCTGACAACGATGCCGATTCTCGTGACGATAGGTGAGCTTTATAAACTGGCGAAAGGGCGGATAGTGATACCTCCTTCTGGCGTCAATCTCAGCCGCATAAAACTCGTGGTAGTCGTGATGCGAGGCGGTATCAATACAGAAGTGCAGCGGATTAAAAGTTTGAAAAATGACTTTGCCCGGCTCATCGCCTCGCCCCGCTCGCCCGGCTACCTGGGTAAGCAGCGTAAATGTACGCTCCGAGGTCGCATAATCGGGAATGTTTAAGGCGATATCAGCGGAGACAACACCTACAAGCGTGACTCCCGGTAGGTCCAGGCCCTTAGCAATCATCTGTGTGCCAATCAGGATATCAGCCTCTCGATTGGCAAAACGATCCAGCAGTTGCTCATGGGCGTGGCGATTGCGGGCTGTATCCCGATCCCAGCGCAAGAGTCGCGCATTGGGAAATGTCTTCTGAATCGTTTCCTGGACTTTTTCGGTTCCCAGACCAAAATAACGAATGCCCGAACTTTTGCAGCCCGGACAGAAACGAATGACTTTGTGCTGTTTGCCACAATAATGACAAAGCAAAAGACGCTCGGTGGAATGATATGTTAAAGGCACATCGCACTCTTCACAGGTGGCAACATATCCACAATCTCGACAGAGAATACAACTTGCTGCGCCTCGCCGATTTAAAAATAAGATCGCCTGCTGCCCATTTTGTAGGACCTTCTCCAGTTCCTCTTGCAACTTTCGACTGATGATGCTGGTATTACCCGCATGTAATTCGCTTCGCAGATCAATGACCTCTACCGGCGGTAGATACGATCCAATACGCGCTGGTAGCTCCACAAGCTGATAGCGCCGCTCCTCTACAGCCCGATAGAAAGATTCTACGGAGGGCGTTGCACTGCCCAGGACTACTGGAATATGCAAAATCTGCCCAAGAACCAGGGCCGCTTCGCGGGCATGGTAGGTCGGACGACGCTCACTCTGCTTGTATGCCGGTTCGTGCTCTTCATCGACAATGATAATACCCAGATCCGGCAAAGGCGAGAAGAGGGCGGAACGCGAACCAATAACGACGTCTACCTCGCCCCCGCAAATCCTTCGCCACTCGTCGTAGCGCTCCCCTACACTTAATTCGCTATGAATAATCGCGACCCGCTCCGGAAAACGGGCCGCCACACGCTGGACGGCCTGGGTGGTCAATGCAATTTCTGGAACCAGGACAATACCCCGTTTTCCCTGCTCTATGATGGCCGCCAACGCCTGCAAATAGACCTCTGTCTTTCCACTGCCCGTTACTCCATGCAGCAGAATCGGCAGAGGCACAGGAGAATCTAGCACCTGGTCTTCAGTGCTCTTCCTGACTGTCTCTCCCTGCATAGCACTTTCTAAAATCTGTTTCAACGCCGCTTGCTGGTCGCGGGTTAATTCAAGTGCGATGCTCACTGGCAATTTACGTCCGGCCAGAGGATCACGCCTTACCTCAACTTCTTCAATGCTAAGAATGCGTTCTCGCTGAAGCTGCTTGAGCTGGTCTGTTGTTAAACCGCTAGCTTTACAAAGCGCATGAGGCGTCCAATGGCTCTGATCCTGCGCATCATGAAGCAGTAGATCAAGAGCGGCAAGTTGCCGCTGAGCAAGCAAACCGGCTTTATCATGCGCGGTCAGCTCGAAGGTTGAAGATTCGGTAGGTAAGGACCAGGGAGAGAGGACCGCCCCTTTTCTCCTGGTAGATTCTCCGGGACGCCGCCGGATGTTGTCAGGTGCGAAACTTACTGGCTCACGCTCCGATTCGCGAAAGTGCTGCTGCAAACGCTCCTGAGCACGCTGCCGCCACTCCTCCAGCGCTACGCCCTGCGCGAATAAACGCACAACACGCCTGGTACGAATGCGCGCTTTCGGACTGGCGAGTTCTGCATCCTGAGCAATCAAACCACTACTACGCGCCTCTTTGAGCAGTTCTTTGGCCCGCCTGGCTCCCAGCATCTCTTTAAGCTGCTCAACCTGTACCTCTCCATCCGAAAGCAATAGACCAACGAGTGCCTGAGTGTTAAGAGAGGTCTCTGGCCCATGAGCAAGCAACACTTCCAGTTCAGCTGGATTCTCGGTCACCAGACGTAATACCATCTGCGAACGCTGCATTAAACCAGGTGGTAACATCATCTGCGCGACCTGCGCCAGAGGCGTGACGTAGTAGTCTGCTATCCATTCCGCCAACGCCATCTGATAGGGCAATAAGGCCGGTTCATGATCCAGAATAGAGCGCAGAGGACGGATAGCAGTACTGGTAGAGGTATTGTTATCCAGAGCATCTGCATCAGCCTCAATCTCATAAAAATATTCCTCCTCCTCCTCCTCTTCGCCTGCATTGCGCAGATCCCAGATGATCCCCTCAACCAGACGCTCACTATACGGAACTGCAACAAGCTGTCCCACCTGAACTTCTCCTTCGAGGTCGGCTGGCACCCGATAGGAAAGCAAGGGATGTGCCATATTCCAACTTGCGGCAGAGGCTAATACATCAGCCAGCATAGTTACCGTCTCCCAAATTCGCGCTCTAAAGCGGATAGGCTAAAATGTACCATAGTTGGTCGCCCATGACAGCAGCTAAATGGTGCACTAGTCTGCTCTAGCTGCTCTAACATCTCGCGCATCTCACTTACCGTCAAAAAGTAATGGGCTTTGATTGCGGCCTTACAAGCAACATTTGCCAATGCCCGCTCTTCCCAGGTCTCCGTCTGACCCAGATTCTCCGGGGCGGTCAGATCGATGAGCAGTTCGTGCAGCGAACGAGCATTCATCTGCTTTACCAGGACGCTGGGTACAGCCCGTATCTCCAGACTATGCGTATCCTCGGTCGGCGCAAGCGCAAAGCCGATCTGCTCCAGCTGGGGTACATGCTCTTCAAGCGCCTCCAGTTCTCCAGGTGCAAGATCAAGGGCGATGGGAGTGAGAAGCAACTGCGAGAGCGGAGTACGAGCCTTTAGAGCGGCAACCATCCGCTCTAAAAGAATACGCTCATGGGCGGCATGTTGGTCAACGAGGTACATGCCCTCCTCGCCTTCTGTGACGATAAAACTCTGGGCAACCTGCCCAACGACACGCAAGCGCGGCAGCTTGTGGGGCTGCGTTGGATCAATTCGCGTCCCCGTCCAGACCTCTTCACGTCCGCCAATCTCGTGATTTTCCTCTTCTCTAAGCACATTCTGCGCGGCTTCTTCTTTCGGTATAGATGCCTCTTCAGAGGATTTTTCTACAGGCGGCGCTGCTAGTGGCACTGAAGCAGTTCCTGTCTGCTTCAGTATTTGAGTGCGTTTCAGGCGCAATGCAGCAGCAGACTCTCTCTCCCCAGTTTCGTTCGAGTCAGCGCGCACATGACTCTGCCAGAGCCGCGATACTACTGGCGGCCTGGTCCCTGTCTCTTCCTCGGTCACTGTCAACCAGGGATTGTCTCGTGGATAGCTTGGAGTTGCCCCCTGTGAACGTTGCGCTATTGGTGAGGAGATAGAAAAAGGTAAGTCGTTACTGGCCGAACCAGCCACGCTCTCCGGCTCATCCAGGCCCGCCAGTGGATCATCCTCAAGCACTTCTTCCTCGGCTGAGCTGCCCATCTCTGCCTGCACGGCATCTTTTTCCTGACCCTGAGACTTCGCCTTCTGGCGCGACTGCCATTGCGGCATTTGTGGTTCCTCTAACAGGGCGGCCCGTACGGCCCGTTGAATGGCAGCGTACACACGCCGCTCATGTAGAAAGCGTATCTCCGTTTTAGCCGGATGCACATTGACATCCAACAATCCTGGATCAATCTGGATATTGACCACTGCAATTGGATGCCGCCCTGGCAGCAACAGTGAGTGATAGGCATCCTCTACCGCCGCAGTGAGCACACGGCTTAGCACCCAGCGCCGATTGACAAAAAATGAGATATACTGGCGTGTGCTTTTATAGCTAACAGGACGGCTAACATATCCATTTACTACCGGCCTTTTATCGTTTTCATCGCTCTGGACCGCACTCTGTATAGCTACCATCTGCTCTGCTACCTGCAAACCATACACTTCAATCAGCACGCTGGTAAGCTGCCCATCACCAGGCGTAGCAAAAATCTGTCGTCCTTCACTGAAGACGCTGAAACGAATCTCAGGATAGGCCAGCGCATACTGTTCCAGTAAATGATGGCAATGGCTCACCTCGGTATTGCGACTCTTGAGAAACTTCAGGCGGGCCGGAACGGCGCTGAACAGGTTTCGCACGGTGAGCACCGTCCCTTCGGGCACGGCTGCCGCGCTCACTTCTGAGATACGCCCATCGCTGGCGCTGATCTGCGCCCCCTGCTCCGCTCCACGTGGCCGACTTGTCAGATTGACTTCTGCTACCGCAGCAATACTGGCCAGAGCTTCACCACGGAATCCTAGCGAACGAATACGCTCTAAATCATCAATCTGTGCCACCTTGCTGGTCGCGTGCCGCTCCAATGCCAGAGGCAGTTCTGCGAACGGAATACCGCAACCATTATCAGTGATGCGGATCAACTGAAGACCACCATTCGCCAGATCGACGCGAATTTGCGTCGCCCCGGCATCAATACTATTCTCGATTAACTCTTTCACCACGGAAGCAGGCCGCTCCACTACCTCTCCGGCAGCAATCTTCGCCGCAACATCGGGCGCAAGTTGACGAATTGGCATATCTTTTCAATCCCCCCACACAACAATTTTTCTGATTTTCTTTTTTCTCAAAATAAGAACGAGTGTTCAGGATGCATTATAACATAGTGCAGTATCCTCAAGGCGGACCACAGAAAGCCAAAACTCTCGCTCAGCCAGCTAGCAGCCTCCAGTCGCAGACAGTATAGCACGCAATGCCAAAGAGGTCTCCTGGATTTACAATAGGCAAGCCGTACACAAAATCACCTGACCTCTTTGGATGCATTATGTTTTGTTAGTTCGGGTGATTGCGGTAATATCAATTATTGGAATACCCAACTTTAGACCACTCCAGGCACTATCAGTTGTCAGAACAGGCAACTTTAAGAAACGAGCCAGGGCCAGACATGCCCTATCTCCTAACGAGAGCCGGATCTGCTTCGTCGGCGATCTCAATAAACCTACTCGATACGCCATTGCTGTATCAAAATCGACCACTTCGAGATTAGGCAGGGCCAGCACCTTATAAATGGTGTCTGGTGGCATACCAGCATCACTTAATTTTGTCACTACCTCGGCAAGGTTGAGCTGTGAGATGGCCGCACCTGCCATTAATGCCTGCTCAACAATGTCATGACCTTTTTCCTGCTGTAAAAATGCTAGAAGCGCCGACGCATCTAAGACGCAGGTTTTCAACTCAATATCGCTCCTGGCGACGCTCTGCAACCAGTTCATTCGCCAGCGAACGCTCAGGAGAGACATAATGGCCCACCAGGGATTGTGCCTCTTTTAAAGCGTAATATCCCCTGGGAAAAACCCGTAGTTCGCCACCCTCCACCCGCATCACTACAGTATCTCCTGGCTGCAAATTAAGGACTTGCCGCACCTCGGCAGGAAGAGCAATACTTCCATCGCTGGCTATCTTTTGCCCTGATCTCTTTCATATCGTCGCCTCCATTTATCGAAATAACCCCATCTTGTTCCATAGTATCTTATCGTAGGCGACTCATCTCATTAAATAGCTATATTGTCCTGTGACGAAGGGGAAAAGACTGTAACCCCGACAATCAAGCCATACATCCACCAAAAAACCTCTTTCCCCCTCTAACTAATCAATACTCAACAAAGTGCGAAAAGCGGCAAGATTTTTGAAAGATTTTGCAAGGCAAAAAATAATGCTCAGTGCCTATGTTTCGGTAGGAACACGTTACCTGGTTAGCTTGTGATACTATAACGCAAAGAGAGTAACATTGAAAGGATACCGTACTAATATGACCCAGGATACTACAGCTCTTGAAACATATATTACCGAACATCAAGATGCTTTCCTCGCAGACTTACAGGGCTGGCTGCGCATTCCTAGCATCAGTACGCTGCCAGAACATATAGCCGATATTCAGCATGCAGCCGCATACGCGGTTGCACAACTCCAGGGCATTGGCTTTGAACAGGCCGAAGCCCTTCAGACACAGGGCCATCCCCTCGTCTATGGTGAATGGCTTAAAGCTCCAGGCAAACCAACACTGCTGATCTATGGACACTACGATGTCCAACCAGTTGATCCTATCGATCTCTGGACTTCGCCACCCTTTGAACCAACGATCCGCAATGGCAATATCTACTGCCGTGGAGCCTCAGACGATAAGGGGCAGGTGATGCTCATTTTTAAAGCACTTGAAGCTTTGATGAGCGTTAATGGAACACTACCAATCAATGTTAAAGTGCTCATTGAGGGTGAAGAAGAGGCTGGCGGCGAATTTATCGAACAGTATGTCAGAACCTATCCTGAACGCCTGAGTTGTGATGCCGTTTTTATCTGTGATACACATATGCCCTCAAAAGATCTGCCCGCTCTGATCTATGGCTTGCGCGGCATTATCTACACTGAGGTTGAGGTTCAAGGTGCTAAACAGGATCTCCACTCCGGAACCTACGGCGGCATCGCCCCCAATCCTCTCCACGCTCTGGCCATTATCATTAGTCGCTTGAAGGATGCAGACGGTCATATTCACATTCCAGGCCTCTATGATCGTCTGCGCAAGCCAACACATGCCGAGCGCGATTTCTGGAAAGACGATCCTCTGCACATTGGCGAGACGCTGCGGGAGGAGATGGGCGTAACCCAGCTTTCAGGCGAGCTAGAGTATCCGCCGATGGAACGCATCTGGGCACGCCCAACGCTGGAGGTGCATGGCATTAGCGGCGGTTTTACGGCTGAAGGGGCCAAGACGGTTATTCCCGCCGTGGCAAAAGCTAAAATTAGCCTGCGCCTGCCCCCCGATCTGACTTCGCAAGAGGCCTTTTTGCTTTTTGAACGCGCTGTGAAAGAGGCCGCTCCTACAGATGTACAGGTCAAAATAGTGAGTGCGCATGGAGGCGAAGGTATCCTGGTCTCACCGGATAGCGCTCCTATGCTCGCTGCTGCCACTGCCCTGAAAGAGGTCTACGGCCAGGAACCTGTCTATATTCGCGAGGGTGGCTCAATTCCAGTTGCAGCGCTTTTCTATGAGCAACTCAACGTTCCTGTGGTACTCATGGGCTTTGGCCTCCCAGACGACAATCTGCACGCACCAAATGAGAAATACTTGCTTGACCAGTTTTTCAAGGGCGTACGTACGGTGGCAAGTTTCTTACAAAAAATGGCATGATACTTAAAGCCTTTTTGCTGCTTTTATTAGCACTTTTGTTAAATCCGCTAAACCCTAATAAGAGAGGCAAGGAGAAGAGTATGCAGTCAAGAAAGGCCTACTATGTCTGACCTTACTTCCTATCTTGATACACATAAGCACGAGGCTCGTGCGCTCCTCGAACAATTGTGTCGCCAGCCAAGTGTTGCTGCGCAGAATCTTGGCATCTCTGAAATGGCCGAACTTGTTGAAACACTCCTCAGTACGGCAGGTTTCGAGACGCAAAAACTTACGTCTGAAGGTGTTCCACCAGCAATCTACGGTGAATTGCGTGGACGTAGCCCTTATAGCATCCTTCTCTATAACCACTACGATGTCCAACCAGCGGAGCCGCTCGATCTCTGGCATTCTCCACCCTACCAACCAACTGAGCGCGATGGCAAGCTCTATGCTCGTGGCATCGCAGATAATAAAGGTGAAATTGCGGCTCGACTGGCAGCTATCCTGGCACTACGCGCAACTTATGGTGAACTCCCTATCACTCTCCGCTGGATTATCGAAGGCGAAGAAGAGATCGGCAGTCCACATTTTGCAGTTATTGCTGAAAAATATGCAGCTCTTCTGCAAGCAGATGGCTGCTTCTGGGAAGGATCTAGCTTTGATGCCACAGATCGGCTAATTCTAGGCTTGGGGACGAAAGGTTTGCTCTATCTTCAATTAGAAGTTCAAGGCACCGGCATCGATGTACATTCGGGTATGGCCTCTATTCTGCCCAGCGCCGCCTGGCGTCTCATACAAGCTCTGGCGACAATAAAAACACCCAACGGACACGTACAAGTTCCTGGCTTCTACGATGCTGTACAATCTCCAGATGCAGCCCAACTTGCGGCTATCGCCAAGCAGGCTGACAACGAAGAGCAACTCCGACAGACGTATCAGGTACCACAATTTCTTGATGATCTGCATGGTACGGCTCTACGCGAACGTGCCGCTTTTACTCCTACCTGTAACCTGGCTGGCTTGCAAAGCGGTTATATCGGTGAAGGTGTCAAAACAGTTCTTCCTGCACGGGCAATGGCAAAGATTGATTTTCGACTGGTGCCCAACCAGGACCCACATGATATCGCCGAGAAATTACGCGCTCATCTGCATACTCAAGGCTACGACGATATCACTATCGCTGTTCTGGGAGCCGCCGAACCTGTTGTAACACCTATTACGGACCCACTAGCCCAGCGTGTCGCTACCATTGCACGTCGTTATACCAATCAAGAGCCATCAATTGTGCCGATTTTCGGTGGAACGTTACCATTTCTTGGGGCTTTGCGCCGCCATGTCGGTCTCCCTGGATTAAGCGCTCCTGGCAACCCGTCGTATTGGGGGAGTAGCGCCCATTCACCAAATGAACATATTCGTCTTAGTGATCTGGAACGCGCTGTCCGTTTAATTGCTTTCTATTCCAGGCCCTCGCCGAAGAGACACAATAGACTAATTTCGGTACATTTACGCAATTAAGAAATGAGATGATACACATTTCTCCCTTGCACAGATCCATGAGGCATACTATTATAGACAAGATAGAAAAGCCGTGTTTTTATTCATTGGAGAAATTATCATGAGCGATCTTCCCCTGGCTTATGTCTTTGATCTGGGTTGGCTACGTATCGGTCCGCCTTACATCTATATCAATATGGACCCGGTGATTGTACATCTCGGCCCCATTGCTTTGCGCTGGTATGGCTTGATGTATGTCGTTGCTATTCTGATTGGCCTTCAGGCGATCAGAGGCTATACCAAGAGTAAAGGGATCGGTGAGGAAACGGTCTATCGCGTGCTCTGGTGGTGTATTGCTGCCGGGGTTATCGGTGGACGCTTGTATTTCGTCATTCAACAACCAGACCTTGTACAAAACTACCTCATGCATCCCCTCAATATTATTGCAACATGGGAAGGAGGCATGGCTTTCTATGGCGCGATCTTCCTGGTTATTGCCACACTGATCTGGCGTGCCAGAAGCCGAGCGTCTCAATCCTCTGGTTCTAGTAGACGCAGGTGTGCTTTTCGCCTCGGTTGGCCAGATCTTTGGCCGCTTTGGGAATCTCATCAATGGCGATATTATCGGCTATCGCAGCACGCTCCCCTGGTCGACGGTCTATCAGAATCCGGCTAGCTTTGCCTGCCCGGTCAATTGCAATGTACCGGTTCAACCTGCAGCCGGTTACGAACTGCTTACCAACCTAGTTCTACTTACTATTATGTACTTTGTCCTTCGCCGCACCAGGCGTCCAGGCGTCTTGATGCTCGTCTACTTGTTCGGTTATGCTATCACACAATTCTTGATCTTCTTTACACGTGCAAACGATATCGTTGCCCCTTTCGGCCTGAACTGGGGCTCTGAAACAGGCACAATGGACCTCACTTGTTGTATTCATCATCTTGATCCCCGTATCCTTCTGGATCATGCGCCATTCAAAGCCCGTCCCTGAAGGAGAAGTCCCCGCTACCTACGGTATTCCACAAAAAGAGACCGAAGATGAAGAATTTGAAGAGCCACTCCTGGCGCAGAAAACGCTGGATGGCGAAGAGGTTCACATCGAGGATGATGAGATTAAACATATTGAGCCAGAACATCCGGAGGAAACGCTCCCTCCGCCAAATAACGAGGATGAAGCAGTAGATCAACCCCCTGCTCCCTCTGTCTCCTCCGAACAATCAATAGAAGAGGCCAGCGAGACAAAGGTTCCTCAAGAAAACCCATCTGCTTCCTGACTCTAAACAAAAGGGATGACCTTGCTCTAATGGTCATCCCTTTTAAACCTGATATACAAGCTTACGATGCAGTACTGAGATCAATGTATCGGTCAAGGTCAATATTTGCTCGAACTGTGCCGTCTGCTCCTCTAAAGGGAGATTCGCCTCTTGCCAGTGAGGCAACATGTATTGCTCACATGCTGCCACTTCGCTTCTCACAAGCTGGCGCATCTGGAAACGGATCAACCCTGGCAGCGCAAGAGGCAGACCAATCTGCTCTAATCGTGCGTAGAGCCCTACCAGCAGTACATCATCGCCACTAAATAACAGTTCGTCCTCGCTCCGCACAGGAAAAAGCAGTTCCATTTCTAGTAATGTATTGATATGCTCAATAGAGGTGCTCGCCTGCCGCGCCAGCTCCTCTTTCGTCAAACGTACCTGCTGGGCTGAACCGGTCATTACTGGCAATAAGCGCTGCTTCAACGCCAGGTTCATCTGCACCTCACCATACTGAGCGCGGACCTCCAGAAGCTGCTTAATCACCTCAAGAGGTAAGTTCTGCTCTTTCAGACTTTGAATCAGACTCAACACAACGAGATGCTCTTGATTATAATAGGCAACTCTACCGCGCATAACCGGTGGGGGAAGAAGGCCTTGAGTATTGTAGAAACGAATAGTTCTACTCGGCACGCTCGAAAGCTGTGCCAGATCATCGATACGCAGCGCTTGAGGCTGGACTTCACTATGTACCAAAGATGCTCTACCTTTTGTGCTCTTTACCAGATAACAGAATATGTCTCCGTTCTATCTCGCCCACAACTCAGTCATCATGAAGTTATGAGGAGCGAGAACGGAGCCCATCGTCTTCTCCCTCTTATTCTACACCATTCATCAATAGAAGTTTCAGTACCCTCAAACAGGTCGAGAAAGGACGGAGCTCCTGCCGCCTCTGTAAGGAATTTGCTACCCCAGGAAAAACGAAAAGGTCAAGTGGAGATGCAATAAGAGAATCTGGAAAAACGGAAGAATATAAAAATTTATATGTATCAATATCGCCCGGCTGAGAAAAATAGTACCTGCCGGGCGATAATAAAGAACAAACAATTATGGCTATCTATTTGGCTTTCGGATTAGCCTGGGGAGTGGGCTTCTGTTGCGCAGTCGGTGTACCCTGGGGACTATTTAACTTGGCTTTCTCTTCATCCAATTTTCCCTGCAAAGATCGTAGATACGCCTGCGCTCCATCTAAATCGGCCTGTGTGATATTGTCAAGCTGCTTTGGCAATTTCTGTACCTGCTGTGTCCAGGATTCAAGCACGGTTTGAATCGCTGCCAGGGTCGCGTTATCCTGATTGATACGACCAAGCCAGTCGCGTCCTGCCTTAAACGCGGTAAGCATACCATTCAATACGTCACCAGTTATTTGGGACGAGATTTTGACAACCGGCGAAACAAACACATCATAGGCGACCCGCGTTAATTTCGCCGCCTCTATCGCTCCACTCAGCGAGACCCCTTCGAGCGTGTCCAGACCGGTGATAAACTCTCTCCGCGCAGCATCTGCCCCCTGCGCTAAGCCCTTGTTAAATGCATCCTGCACCTGCTGCTCAACATTCGCTCCTACATTCCCAAGAGCTTGTGGTATCTTTGGCCCCAACTCATATGCTGCAATACCCGTACCAGCAACAGCGGCTGCTCCCAGACCAAAGAGGAGATTACGACGCGTTACACCGCGTTTTTTCCCTCTGCGCCTCCGTGGTGCAGGCTCTTCTTCTGCATAGAGATCATCTTCGTAATCGTCATACCCATCATCATACACTTCCTCTTCCACAGGTTGTCTACTACTACGCGATGCACGCGCAGGCAGACGCGAACGATCCACAAGTTCTCCATCAAGTCGGGAGGTAAGATGAGGGCTCGTGTATTCTAGATCACTATCCAGCGGGTCTTCTGTCTCCTCTTCATAGCCCGCACCGGGATCAGCATAGTCATACAGCTCTTCCTCATCATCCGTCTCTAGATCTCGCGTTGAGACAGCACGCGAACGGGCAATCTGACCACTACGCGAGGGCTGGTGCTGGCTATAGCGGGGAGTCTCTTCTATCTCTTCATAGTATCTGGAAGTGGTTAACTCATCCTGCTCTTGCTCTTCATCAGGAGAGTGGCCCTTGCTGGCAAGGATGTTCTGACGTAAAAGCTGACGCGTTCGCCGAGGATCAGGACGCTGGGTGAGAGATTCAGAACGCTGATTCGTCGCTGCTCGCGATGCTAAGCGTCCACTTCGGGTCGGTACCTCTCCCTGGCCACCCCCCGGTTGCCTTGTCTGACCATACAAAGGATCATACTCGTATCCATACTGACGTCCAGGACTCTTACGATAGCCCCTTCGTTCCGCATGATCTTTCGGCGTCTGTTCCACTCGTTCCTCCTGAGCGCTGCATCCCGCTCGCTGACACTTCCCGGCTTACGGATAAAGAATAATCAAGCAAGTTAACCTTAAATCTCATTTTACATTACTTATGTTTATTTCGTCTAGATTAAGAACAGATAAGAGAAGAAGGTAGCTGTCATCCGTTCCCCTATGCAATAATTTTTGCGCTCTTTCTCAGCTACCTTCCTCTGTATAGCTCTTCTACCAGCTCATTTTGAACAGCAATTGCTCTTATCTTGAGAACGTGTCTGAAGGGTTCCTTTCGTTTATGAAATTTTATCATAGGAAATAACGGCTAGTGAGATTCTTTTCTTTCTCCTAGCCGCTCTTGCAGAGGAAATAATTCATGCTGCGTATATCCGGAAAAAAGAGGAGCAGACATGTGCGTTGAAAGATATCTTCCTCGTATTTTAACACAAAATGTACATTTCTGCAATCTTCGCCCCTCTTGCCCGTTTAAATTAAGGCGGATGCTCCGTTTTTTTAGAAACTATTCTCCTGGCTATTGCTACTTCCTCAATCTTGTTTAAGCTAGCACTCAGTATTGCCAGGCTAAGCCACTTTCAAAGTACGTTCTCTACTACACCGCTACAAACAAAAACAAATAAGATTATGGGCGGACACCAAAAGATAAGAGATGCATTTCGGATACGCTATGTTATAATGAGACACAGTGTTAAATATAGACCGTCGAAAAACCCAGGAGGAAGAGACCGTATGCCCGATATCGAGGGAAATAAAGCACAGATGCCTATCGTCGCCCGCGTGACTGTTGGCGAGCTTTTTCAGGAAAATTGCTACCTCTATGCATGTCCACAGACCCGTGAAGCGGTCATTATCGATCCTGGTGATGAGCCAGAACGTATTTTAGAGACGATTGAAGAGCTCAAATTGATTCCTCGCTATATTATCAATACCCACGGTCACCTTGATCATATCTGTGCGATTGATGCCGTCAGTGCTGTCTATCCCGTTCCTCTGGCAATCCATCCCGCCGATGTCTATATGTACACCGATGAACTCATGGCAGCCCGCTTTGGGCTCCAGGCCCCACTTGTAAAAAGAAAACCGGATATCTTGCTCAATGAGGGAGATCGCATCACCTTCGGCACGCTTACACTCGAAGTCTTGCACACTCCCGGTCATACCCCTGGAGGCATTAGCCTGGTTCACCAGCCCTATTGTGTCTTCAGCGGCGATACTCTCTTCAATCGCAGTATCGGACGGACCGATCTGGAAGGTGGTAACTACGAACAACTCGTAGCCTCTATACGCAATAAACTCTATACCCTTGATGGTGATTTAGTAGTTTTTTCTGGTCATGGAGAACCTACAACGATTATGGAAGAGCAGTATGAAAATCCATTTGTAACAGTAGAGGAGTAATAGTGTGTCAGTTATATGTGTGATTGGGACAGGCTACGTTGGTCTGGTGACCGGCACCTGTCTCGCGGATATGGGCAATCAGGTTACGTGTATCGATATTGTTCCTGAAAAAATTGAACGTCTGAAACAGGGTATTCTTCCTATCTATGAACCTGGGCTGGAAGGGATGGTCGAGCGGAATTTCCAGGCTGGACGCCTGCATTTTACCACAAGCTATAGTGAAGGTCTGGCAAATAGTGAATTTATATTCATTGCAGTAAATACGCCGACTGGTTCTAATCAGGGTAGTGCCGATATGCGCTATGTGGAGAGTGCCGCACGTAGTATCGCTCAGAATCTCGATCATAATGCGATTATCATTAATAAAAGTACGGTCCCGGTGGGCAGCGGCGATGTGGTATCACGCGTGGTACACAATAATCTGGTTCATCCCACTGCCTCTTTTGCTGTCGTCTCTAATCCTGAGTTCTTACGCGAAGGCTCTGCTCTGCAAGACTTTCAGAATCCTGATCGTGTGGTGCTGGGCTCCTCAGATCCAGAGGCCGCTCACCGGGTCGCACGCCTCTATCTCCCCCTACGCGCTCCTGTGGTCATCACTGATCTGTATACCGCCGAGATGATTAAGTACGCCTCTAATGCCTTCCTGGCAACCAAGATCTCTTTTATCAATGAGATCGCCCAGATCTGCGAACGTCTGGGGGCGGATGTCAAAGAGGTTGCCGTCGGCATGGGCTACGATAAACGTATCGGTCATGCCTTCCTGAATGCTGGCCTGGGCTACGGCGGAAGCTGCTTCCCCAAAGATGTACGCGCCCTGGCCTATATGGCTGATGAAGCGGGCCTGCATCCACAACTTCTACACGCGGTTATGGATATTAACTACGACCAACGCCGCCTGGTTGTCACCAAGCTCAGCAATATTCTTGGCTCTCTGCGCGGTACGACGATTGGTATCCTCGGCCTGGCCTTTAAGCCGGATACAGACGATATGCGCGAAGCTCCCTCGATTGATATCATTCGCTGGGTGACTAGCCAGGGCGCAATAGTCCGCGTCTTTGATCCTGTGGCTCAGGAGACAGGGCGCATAGCTCTTGAACGCGAGGGCGTGCGTATGGATGCTGTGACTTTCTGCGATGGCCCTTATAAGGTCGCTGAAGGTGTTGATGCTCTGGTCCTTGTGACCGAGTGGAACGAGTTCAAGTCTCTGAATATGCAGCAGATCTGTAGTCTGATGCATCGTCCGGTCCTGATTGATGCACGCAATATCTACGAGGCGGCGGAAATGAACCGCATCGGTTTCATCTATCGTGGCATGGGACGCGGCACTTCACCTGCACCTTCGGTTCTTGCATCTGGCGACGCCAGCGGCGAGAGCGCCGAAGAGACGGAGCTTCTAGGCGAAGAGAGCATAGTCGTGATAGGAGAGAACAACTAATGGATGCGGACCAGCCATTGCTTTTTACCCCTCTTGTGCGCCAGCCCGGCACTCCTATGCCCGACTGGCTCTTTGGACCTGCGGGCGTGGCTGGTCTCCCCGTGCCGCTCACTCCCACCCAGGGAGTGAACGTCGCGGTGGGCGTTGATATTATCGAAGTTGAGCGAGTGCGCAGCGTCTACGAGCATCATGGCGAACGCTTCCTGCAACGCGTCTATACCGAACTGGAAGTCCGGCAATGTCGCGGCAAAGTGGCTCGCCTGGCCGGACGCTTCGCCGCCAAAGAAGCCATCAGCAAAGCCCTCGGCACCGGCCTCCACGGAGTCGCCTGGCGCGAAATGGAAGTCGTCCAACTGCGCAGTGGCCGCCCCAGCGTCCGCCTGCACGGCAACGCCAAATTGCGTGCCGAACAGCTAGGCATCAGCGCCTTCGACGTCAGCATCGCCGACCTGGCCCTGTTCTCCATCGCCATCGCCGTCGCCCTCCAGACCGACCTCCCCCAATCTGTCAAAAGCAAGAAACCAGAAGAGGCATGAGAGTATTACTCCAACGTGTAAGCCAGGCAAGTGTGACTGTCGAAGGTGAAATCGTCGGCGCAATTGAGCATGGTTTTTGATTCTTCTCGGCATAGGTCAACAGGACAGTGAAACCCAGGTCAAACAGCTCGTTGACAAAATCGTCCATCTGCGCATCTTCGAGGATGAACAGGGCAAGATGAATCGCTCCCTGCTTGATATTCAGGGAGCGGCCCTCGTGGTCTCTCAATTCACCCTCTACGCCGACACCCATAAAGGCCGCCGCCCAAGCTTTACCTCAGCCGCTCCCCCTGCCATCGCAGAGCCACTCGTCGAACGCTTCAAGACATCTCTCTCCGCTTACAACATCCCCATCGCAGGCGGCATCTTTGGTGCCGATATGGCCGTCTCGCTGATTAACGATGGCCCTGTGACTATCTGGCTGGACAGTGAAGAGCTCTAAGCAAATAATGCTAAAAGATTTTTTAGAGCTTTTATCTGATATGTATACACTTCATGCAAGTAGTTTTTGAAACGGTTTTTTTGTACGATGTTTTTGCCCAATTTATATGCATATTTTCATTAGCCCACAGCATAAAAAACATGATATTATATAGACGTTAGCATATTTATTGAATAGCTAACGTAAGAACTGGCCTATTATCCCTGGCATAACGAAAAGTATCGATGTCAAAGGAGCACACAGATGTCAGTTACACCATCTTCCACCATTGTTGGGGTTTTCCGCGACCATGCAACAGCAGAACAGGCCATTGAAGCCCTGTATAATGCTGGCTTTACCCAGGACCAGATCCGCTATTCGGCACCAGGTACGAGTGGCGGATTTTTAGAAGAACTCAAGAGCTTATTTACTGGCACCACCTCTGGTGAGGAAACTATTGTTAATGATCTCGTCAATACCGGATTATCGGATGATGAGGCTCATTATTACGCCCATGAGTATCACAATGGACGCACCATTTTAACCGTCAACGCCCCTGGTCACGAGCACGAAGCAGTCGGAGTCTTACATCAGTTCGGCGCTTATGATCCACCTCTCCGCTCAACAGCAGCTACTACAAGCGCACCTGAACAGCAGACGGTTGACGATACACAGCCAACTAGCGATTCCAGCAGTGCAACCGCCGAGCCAATCAACGAAGTTCCCGCCTGGGCGACACCAGTGGAACCGCTTTCTCCTGAGGAACAACCAGCCGAGGTTGCGCCCCAGAATGGAGCTGTACACGACGCTGAGGTCACGCCGCAGGATTATTCAGCACCGGCAACAGAGGTTGCAGACAGCACTACCAGCGAAGAGCCAACACAGCCTCTGGCAACAACCGAGACCGCCCATACCGAACCAGAGGAGGTTACGGCTCCAGATCTAGAGACTTCTGAGCAGGCCGAAGAGGCTCCTGCTACTACCACCGAAACCCCTGAGCAGAGCGACGAGGCTCCTGCCGCAACAGAAGAAGACTCTGCTGAGCCAGTTGACGAAGTCCCCGCCGCTACGGCTGAGACTCCCGAATACACCGATGAAGTCCCTGTTGCTACTGTCGAAACTCTCGAATATGCTGAAGAAGTCCCCGTCGCTGCCGTCGAGACTCCTGAACAGACCGACGAAGCTCCCGTCGCTGCTGTCGAGACTCCCGAATACACCGACGAAGCTCCTATCGCTGCTGTCGAGACTCCCGAATACACCGACGAAGCTCCTATCGCTGCTGTCGAGACTCCTGAACAACCGACGAAGCTCCTATCGCTGCCGTCGAGACTCCTGAGCAGACCGACGAAGTCCCCGCTACCTATACTGAAGTCGTCGTTCCTGACGATGCAGCTACCTCTCAAGACGAAGCACCAGCATCTGAGGAGATCGATACAGCACAAGATGCTCAGCCTGATGCAGCGCCATCTGAGGTCGTTACACCGGACATCACCAACGAAGCTCCAAGCATTGAAACGCCGAGTGCTTCATCTGAGATTGTCACCCCCGAAACCACGAGCGAACCTGAGTCCGCACCTGCCCAGGCCGAGACGAGCGAACCTGAAGCGGTGGCATCCGCTCCCGCCACAGAAACCCCTGCCCAGGTTGATGAGCTTCAACAACTGCAAGAGCAACTCCAGGCCGCCCAACAGCAGCTTGAAGAGGCAAAAGCACAGCTCCAGTCCGCTAAAGACCAGGAAGTCCACGTTCGCACCATTCGTGAACGCGAACAGAAACTTCAAGAAGCACGCCAGCAACTGCAAGCCATCCAGGCCGAACTTGCAGCTACCCTGGCCGAACTTCACGAAACCCAGGGACGCATCTCTCAGTACTAAGTCAATTCTGTACAGTGGAATGATGGAAACCTTTTGACCTGTTAGGAAGAAAGCAATCGGGTATTTTGTTTTTACACCTGATTGCTTTCTTTTTTGCTTCCCCGTACATATCTGTCGAAAAAGCTTTTTCTGCCTTATCGCCTGCCAATAGAACAAATACCTCTTAAATTGACGCTAAAGCAAATGAGTAGAACCACAAAGAAAGGAACTTCTTGTTACCTGTCTCGTATATCCTTGTACAACATATCTTTTCTTGACTTCCTATGTGACCACTCGTACAATCAAGAAAAGGCAATCTGTGCATTTCCACACAAAGAGTGGAGAAGAAAACTTCCCTGGAGTGAGAAGAAAGCATGGCTGATCTTTCGGGACGACAACTGGGCAACTATCGCTTATTACGTCCAATTGGCTCTGGTGGCTTTGCAGAAGTCTATCTTGGCGAACATGTCTATCTGAACACTATTGCCGCTGTCAAGGTTCTTCAAACACGCCTGGTTAGCGATGAAGAGAGGGACGCTTTCTGCAATGAGGCCCGCACTATCGCCCGCCTCGCCCACAAACACATTGTGCGCGTGCTCGACTTTGATGTCGAAAATAATATCCCTTTTCTCGTCACTGAGTACGCTGAACATGGGACGCTACGCGAACGCTATCCTCAACGTTCACGTTTACCACTAAGTCTGGTAGTCGATTATGTCGCACAGATCGCCGATGCCCTGCAATATGCTCACGATCATAGGATCGTACACCGCGATGTGAAACCTGAAAATATTCTGCTCGGCGCTGACGATGAAATTTTACTTAGCGACTTTGGTATCGCGATTATCGTGCAGAGTACCTCGGCCCAGTTGCCTGAGAAGCTCCTGGGTACCGGTGCTTATATGGCTCCAGAACAATTTAGAGGGAAAGCCTATCCAGCAAGCGATCAATATGCATTGGCGATCCTTGTCTATGAATGGCTGTGCGGTGAACGACCTTTCCAGGGCTCTTTTTTTGAGCTCTATGAACAACATCAGAAAATCTCTCCTCCTTCTCTCTGTGAGAAACTTTCGACGACTCCCCTCGCTCTAGAAGCGGTTCTGATGCGTGCTCTGGAAAAAGAGCCTGAGGCTCGCTTCCCTTCAGTGACAGAGTTTTCTCACGCGCTCTCTCAAGCTCTGCATCAGACAAATGAACATGCCTCGCTCATGCGCGAATCTTCTCCAGCCTCTTCCACCCACAATACAGGCCCTCTTGAATCAACAATCCCCCCTCTCTCTCCCGTTATGCTAGAAACCCGTACCTCCTCCAATAACGCAAAACTCCAGGCACAGGAAACTCCCCCCGAACAGGAGACGATTTCGCCTTCAACGTTGCCTGCACATCCACCCGCCAGTCTGACACAAGCCACTGAACATACCTGGATCGCCAGACCCGCTCGCTCCATTAGCTCGTTCCTGCCAACACAACCTCTGCCAGAGAAAAAATATTCTCGCCGCATGGTAATAGGCGGTGCAGTAACAGTCGGTATAGGTGTCTGTATAATTGGCGGGATCTTTGCCGAACCATCTATCGCACGCTATATTCAATCGCTCTCACCTACGCTTTTTACCTATCATGGTCATAAAGATACTGTCTGGTCGGTAAGCTGGTCGCCTGATAGCAAACGGATTGCTTCCGCCAGCCAGGATAAGACGGTGCAAATATGGAATGCCACCACCGGTAGCCATGAGGTCTCTTTTCGCGGCCATACAAGTCCAGTCCGCGCGGTTGCCTGGTCTCCTGATAAACATTATCTGGCGTCCGGGTCTGAAGATGCCAGAATTGAGGTCTGGGATGCGCGTATGTTGGTACGCAATATCGTTTATCTGGGCCATAAGGGAGGCATTACTTCGCTAGCATGGTCTCCTGATAGTCAGCATGTTGCTTCTGCCAGTCTTGATGAGACGGTGCAGGTATGGAGTCTGGCAACTGGCTCGACAACAGCTACAAGTAAACACGCACTTATTCGCTACACCGGCCATACGAGCAATGTCAATACGGTAATCTGGTCCCCCGATGGCACCTATCTCGCCTCGGCCAGCGACGATACAACAGTCCAGGTCTGGCAGGCCAGTACAGGGAAAACACTCTTTACCTATACTGGCCACACACGCCCAGTTCAGGCCCTGGCATGGTCTCCCGATAGTACATTGCTTGCCTCTGGTAGCACTGATACAACGGTTCAGGTCTGGCAGGCTCTAACAGGCAAGAATGTCTATACCTATACTGGACACACTGGCACCATTAATGCTCTAGCATGGTCTCCCTCTGGTCAACGTATCGTCTCTGCCAGCGATACGAGCGGTTCCGCAGCCCCTATTCAGATCTGGGATGCACCTACGGGGAACAATGTCTTTTCTTACCAGGGCCACAAAAATTCTGTTACGACTGTCGCCTGGTCGCATAATGGCAATGATGTCGCTAGCGGCGGACTCGATACTACCGTCCAGGTCTGGAAACCTGCATAAATACCTTTTAATAGGAGGAAATTTAAGCGCAAGCAAACCGTTACATAGATATATTTGTATCTATCACTACCCAGTTCTCTCGCTTATTCACTCTTGTAAGCAAAGCGTGTCTTTACAAAAGTAGCCGCATCTTGCCAGATAGATTGCTGTTTTTAACGGCAATACCTGTATAGTGTATTAAAATCTAGCGAATTTAGATCCTGTCATAAGCCCATCCTATCATCATGAGCACATGTTTATGTGTTCTTAAAAGGCCTTTCATCGTACATAAGGAGTTTTTGATGAAACGAAAAACCATCATCTCTACGAGGTTTTCCCTCGCCTTGTTTCTCGCGCTCACCAGCGCTCTCTTCATTTCTAGCACCTTCCATTCCTCTCCCGAAGCGGCGGCAGCCACTACGCCTATAGCCTGGTCTGCCTTTGATGGCGGCGGTCAGCGCACAGGTGTCAATAGCGCCGAAACGACGATTACTTCGAGTAATGTTGGCTCGCTTAAACGTCATTGGCAGGTTGCTCTACCCGCAATTGTCGATGGAGCACCAGCAGAACTTCCTAACGTCAACACTCCAACCGGCATTAAAACGCTTCTGTTCGTAACAACAAAAACTGGCAGCTTACTTGCCATTGATGCCAGCAATGGAACGATAGTCTGGAGCAAGACCACAAGCGGCCCCAACTTTACAACAAGCTCGCCAGCTATCGATCCATCAGGAGCCTTTGTCTACGGCTACGGACTGGATGGAAAAGTCCATAAGTATGCGGTCAGCAACGGTTCTGAGGTGGTCAATAGCACCTGGCCTACTCTTCTTACAAATATGCCAAATGTAGAAAAGGGCTCGTCTTCTATCAATATCGCCAATGGCTTCCTCTATATGAGCATGGGTGGCTATCCAGGAGACGGCGGTCATTACGAGGGCCATATCGTCGCAGTCAATCTAAGCACTGGCACGAAAACGGTCTGGAACGCTGTCTGTGCCAATATTACTCATGTTCTCAATAGCACTGAATGCGCCGATGTACAGACGGCCATCTGGGGGCGTGCGGCTCCTACGTTCGATCCTGTGACAGGCAATATCTTTGTCACGACAGGCAACGGACCATTCAGAGGTGATGGCCTCTCCTATGGTGATAGCGTTATCGAACTGACACCCAATCTCTCTAAGGTGGTCGATAGCTATACTCCTACAAACTTCGCCGCCCTCCAGGCGAATGACCAGGATCTTGGCAGCACAGACCCGGTAATCCTTCCCAAGCAATCTAACACTGCAACTCCATTTATGGTTGTACAATCGGGCAAGGATAACAATATCCGCCTGCTCAACCGCCAGAATCTCTCTGGTAAGGGCGGACCTAACAATGTTGGCGGTTCTTTGCAGGTACTCACCCTACCAATAACAGGTGATGTAGATACTCAACCTGCCGTCTGGACCGATAGCAGCGGCGTTACCTGGGTCTTTGTTACCAACTTTAATGGTCTGATGGCCTACAAGATTGTAAATAGCAATAACAAGTCCGCGCTACAACTGGCTTATCAGAGTAATGCAAATGCAGGTAGCTCTCCCTTTGTTGCAAATGGTATGCTCTTTATCCAGGGCAACGGTGTCTTGCACGCACTAAACCCAACAACTGGAGCCCAACTCTGGGCAAGCAACCAGGCCTCAGCCAGAGGCTCGATTGGCTCTCTCCACTGGCAAAGTCCCATAGTCGTCAATGGAAACATCTTTGTTCCCGATAACAGCGGTAACCTGACCGCCTACGGTTTTTAATCGCTTTCTGCATTTCTCATTTCTAAGAGGAGCTTAGCGGCAAATTGCTAAGCTCCTCTGCAATTCGCTCGCCCTGCTCTTTACTATGATGGTTGACACCATTGAAAAGCTATGCCTATACTACCAGTAATGAGAGTGCCTGTTACGTAAAAAAGGCCGGGTTTTCAATGGGAACCTCTATCGGTTTACGACGGTGGTAAATTCGTTTGCTCTCGGAAGAACATGCAGTGTCTCATCACTGTATACATGCCTATTTCCCTTGCTACTATGTGTCTATTCTTATGTCTATACCTGTGGCAAGATGATAAAATAGCTCGCTGCTGTCGCCACTAGATGCGGAGTATTGGCTTTATTTTTTTGCTTATTCGCTTAATAGAGAGGAAAGGATAGCTGGCGTGTTTATCGATAGCCATGCTCATATTGACACCTCACAATTCGACGAGGATCGCGAAGCAACGTTACAAGCAGCGCTCTCAGGCGGTGTCACGCGCATTGTCGATCCAGGCTGTGATCTCCCTTCAAGTCTCGCGGCTGTAGCTCTAGCAAAAGCTCATCCAGATATGGTCTATGCTGGTGTTGGCGTGCATCCACATGATGCTACTACCTATTCGGCTGAGGTTCGGACACAACTACGTGCACTCGCAGACGAACCAGAAGTCGTAGCCATCGGCGAATTCGGACTCGATTACTTTCGTATGCTTTCTCCTAGAGAGAAACAGCGTGAAGTCTTCTGCGCTCACCTTGAACTGGCCCGTGAGTGCAATCTGCCTTGCATCATCCATGTGCGCGATGCCCATGACGATGTGATGGAACTTTTACACGCCTACGGACGTGACTTGCACGGCGTCTTTCATTGCTTTTCGGGCGATGTCGCAGAGGCCGAAGCCTGCCTGGCCTTTGCTGGCTTTATGCTCTCCTTTGCCGGTCCTCTGACGAAACAGGGCAATGCTCTACCAGATGTTGCCCGTATGGTTCCTCTGGACCGCGTTCTGATTGAGACCGATAGCCCCTACCTGGTTCCTAAACCACTACGCGCCAGGCGTAACGAACCACTCTTCGTCAAACATGTCGCCGAAAAGTTAGCCGAGATTCGCGGTATGGCTCTGGAGGAGATCGCACAGATCACTACTGCTAATGCCATTCGCTTGTTCGGTCTAGGAGAGAAACATGAAGCTGTTTAATACTCTGACACAGTCGCTGGAAACACTTACCCCTCTTGACGATACGGTGCGCATCTATGTCTGTGGTGTCACACCTTACGATACAACACATCTGGGTCATGCTTTTACCTATGTCTCGTTCGATACTATGATCCGCTATCTTGAGTTTCGCGGCCAGAAGGTACGCTATGTGCAAAATGTTACAGATGTCGATGACGATGTGATTCGCAAGTCTCGTGAGCTTGGTATGGCCTGGGATGAATTGGGCAGACGCGAAACCGAACGCTTCTTGCGCGATATGGACGCTCTAAATGTCCGCAGACCCGATGCCTATGTCCGCGCTACTGATGAGATTCCTACTATTATTCAGATGGCTGAACGCCTCGTCGCTCTAAACTATGCTTATGTTAGTGAGGGCTGCGTCTTCTATGATGTGCGCCATGATCCAGATTTCGGGAAAATGGCCCGCGCTCTTGGTTTGAACGATTATAGGGCCATGCTGAATGTGGCAAATGAGCGCGGCAATTTCCCAGAAGATTCCCGCAAGAAAGATCCTCTTGATTTTGTGCTCTGGCAGGCCCAGGCCCCCGGCGAACCAGCCTGGGCTAGCCCCTGGGGACCCGGACGCCCAGGCTGGCATATTGAGTGTAGTTCTATTATCCTTCACCACCTGGGCGAACAGATAGATATTCATGGCGGCGGCGCTGACCTGGCCTTTCCTCACCATACTTGCGAGATCGCTCAATCCGAACACTATACTGGCAAGGTCCCTTTCTCGCATATTTGGGCGCATACTGGCATGGTCTATCAGGATGGTGAGAAGATGAGTAAATCGCTCGGCAACCTCACTCTCGTTAGCAATCTCTTGAAATCGTACTCTGCCGATACTATTCGCGTGGTCCTGCAACAGCATCACTATCGCCAACCCTGGGAATGCTTCCCCGCCGATCTTGAGGCCGCTCAGACGGTTGTTGACCATTTTCAACAGGTCCGCTCTTTCATTAAACAAGACGCCACCAGCGAAAATAGCGAACTCACCAGCAGCTTCAAGGCCGCAATGGAAGATGATCTCAATTCACCCGCTGCCATTCGCCTACTCGACGAAACAGCACAAGCACTTATCTCACATTTAGACTCTAGCCTTGCAGTTGAACTTCTACGCCTGACTACGGCTCTCGGCCTCTGCGTCTAAACTTTTCCAATCTCATCGAATTATTTATCACCTCTAGCAGGCAGTATTTCGAGAGATGCAGAAATTATGTGCTAGCTTGAGCGCAGGACATTATCCTGCGCTCAAAGTATATCTATATCTATTCGTAACGATACAATGTACAGCGCTCAATACCGCTCGATCCTGAAACAGGGAAACGCCACCATTGCCCTTGATTGGACTCATCACCGTTCAAGCGCCGCCCACGAATCCATTTCCCATGACGATATTCCCCCTCTTCAATTACTGCAACACTGGCAAAGGCAGGGCCAACCGTTTTGGGCTGAAACCCGACCATAAATCCATATCCACCCCCGACGAACTCTTCTGAACCTACAGCGATGATAAGACCATAGCCACGCTTAGATTGACCGGTGAAGCTATGATCCAGTGAGATTTCCAGTTCGTAGCCCCCCAGTTCCCGCCGTATGCCAGGATGTTCCTCATCAAGCATGAAGCCAGTTATTGCTCCCTTACCCTGATATTCAAGAATAAGTGGTGCAAGCTGCCTCAAAATTGCGTAGGCCTTGCTAAGAGGAGCATCCGCTGGATTCTCAATTGAATCGATAGCAAATGGTGAGATCCCGATTGCCTCATGCTCACCAATCGCGTAGAAGGCATTGTGTGGTCCCTCCTCTCCATGCCGCATCTCTGGAATGAAGAGGGGGTTGCCACGCCGTGTATAGCGTTGGCACCACTCCTGGAAATTGTCAACATAAATGTCCGGACTTAGTAGATCAATATGCGGCGCACCGGCCTGCCAGATATCAAGCATATGAGGTACTGGCCCTCCACTTGGCCAATCGCCAGGCTGCTGTTCTGGCCCATTCAACCAGGCATTTACGAACATTGGAATATCGTATTTCGCCTTACCAGCCTCGACTACCTTATCAACATAACATGCATAGTTCCAGGCCATAAAAATTTCGTCACTCTGTGCACTACTACCAAAGATCTCCCCCCAACTTCCTCTGGTCTTAAATCCGCTCACTTCCCAACATTGCCGTACTTCAAGCCCCAACTCCTGCCGCTGCTTCATAAGCTGATCCATCAATACCTGGGGCACCGACCCGGCAAATGCATTATTCGCTGCCTCGGAGTGATCGCGTGTATCACCTAATACTCCAACCTCATTTTCCACCTGTACCATAATAACGGTATGTTCTCTGCCGTCTACCTCCCGAATATGCTGCATCAGGGCCGCAAATGCTCTGGCATCCGCATCCCGGTTCGTCTCTGCCAACGTCGAAAGGAGCTCAGTACTCTGCCCACTCTGAAGTCTGATACGCGGGAATCTGCGATAATCCTGTTTCATCCAGCTCGGAATATAGCTGGACCTGCCGTTCTTCCAACTGCCAAACCAGAGAAATATGAGTCGCAGATCATGAGAGCGTGCGCCTTGAATAAGTCCATCAACAAGTGTGAAATCAAACCGCCCTTCTTCCGGTTCAGTAAGTTCCCAGGAAACGGGAGCAAGCACCGTGTTGAGATTTAATGCCACCAACCTTTCCCAGATTGGCCTCATATACTCAATAGTTGATGAACTAGAGTTATGTAGTTCACCACCAATAACCAGGAACGGTTTATCATTCACGATAAGCTGAGTAGCGCTTCCTTGCTTGTGGAGATAAGGCGTCTGTTTACTAACACTACTTTGAGTCAGTTCAGCCATAATATTGCGGCAAGTAAGCCCCGTCAGTCTCTCTTGATCGGGGTTGAACTGCCATCTCCCCTTTCTTGTAACTAGAACTATAGGCTAGGCATTCCTGAAAAAAGCATACGCAATCTTACAAAAAAACACAATACAGATTTTCCTGTTGCTTTTGTACCTCAACTGGCCTCCTTGCATTCCTTTTACCTTGCTCGAAATTATGTAATCACGAGTTTTGAATTATCCTCTCAAAACACTAAAGTTTTTTATAGCCCCACCGACATATATAAGTGCAAAGAGAAACAACTATGCAAGGTATGAAGTATACCTTAGTTTTCAAGAATATCTTAGTTAAAAGGAAAAGGTTATTTTGTATGAAAAACAATAACAACTCCCTATCAAATACCATTACCCGACACGCCAACGCACTCTTTACAGAAAACCACTCTCGCCCAAAAGAATCGTGTAGGGAAAGCGCTCGGCGCATTCCAGGTGGTTCACCAACCACGCATCTCGCTCCACAGACAGGATACGAAAAGAAGTCTCGATCAGAGCTTTCCCTTTTCCTGAAAACTGTATCTGGGAGAGAGGCCAATGTTATGCCTATCTTACAGAAAACAGTATATACATCCAATGCCGCGCCTCTCTCCGTTCCTGACAGAGACCGCACGAAGCAGCAACTCACTATCGTGCCTCTCTCCATGCCAGGCAGAGACCACGCTAAACAGGAGAAACAGAATACTATGCCTCTCTCCATGCCAGGCAGAGATCATGCTAAGCAAAATTCCAATAGTGGACCTCTCGCCATTCTCGACAGAGATCACACTAACCGACAGCTTCCTATTACACAACTTTCTATTCTTGATAGAAACAACCCTAATGCATCTCCACTTGACCTTTTCGTTTTTCCTGGTGTAGCATTCTTTATAGCGGCGGCAGGAGGGGTCTTCTTTCCCGGCCCGCTTGAGAGGACTGAAACGAAACAGGAAGAACGCTTCCTTCAATATGATGAAAGAACATGCCTCCAGCTCTTACAAGGACGCGAACCGCCGTGACCCAGACAGATTTATCATGCTTAACGCTCGCCTAACATCTTGTAATTGTCGTATCTGCCTTTAGATAGAAAAGTTTCACAATTCGTCTTTTATCTTTTGAAAAGGTGCCCTCTCTTGAAAGTAGGGCATCTTTTCAATTTCTTCCTCATTTAAAAGATAGGATGACTATTCAATAGGTTGACCACAGTTAAAGCAGAAATGAAAGTAGCGCGGACACATCGCCCCACACCGGCTACAGACACTTCCCTGTCCCTCCTCAATCGGCAATGAAGCAGCTTCGGGCGGAATAACGGGTACTATATCAGCCTTATTTTCCTCAGCCTGAAAGTACAGATGCGTCCGCGCTCCCTCTACAGTGACTCCTAAAGCCATCAAAACTCCTGCTGCAATTCCTCCATTTTCACGTAACAAACCAATCAGCAAATGCTCACTATCAACCATTTGGCGGTTAAAACGCCGTGCTTCATCTACAGAAAGTTCTATCACCTTTTTCGCCCGGCCTGTTAGCGCTATAACACCAGTACTAGTCTGCTCTTCAGGAACCAGGCGCTTCCCCTTACTCATAATCTCCTCTACAACCTTACGTACCTCGCCCGGTTCTGTGTTCACATCTCTGAGAATCTGAGCACAGAGGTCCGTTTCTTCATCCATTAATCCAAGCAATATATGTTCTGTTCCAACAAATTTATGCTGAAAACGTTGAGCCTCTTCATGTGCTCGTGTAAGTACCATTCGTGCCGGCGGTGTAAAACGATTAAAACGGTTCACCACTTCAATCGGGGTCACATATTTTCCCTTCAGTGCATTGAGTATCCATTGGGTTAATTGATCCAATACAAATGTCCCCTCAGCTTCTTTTTTTAGAGGCTGACCAATGCGCTGCTTCCGCAGATACTCTTCAATATCCGATGGCGCAAAACGGTAGTCAGAAGCAATCCGATAGGCTGCAAGGTCGCCTTTGTTGACAATCCGTCGTATCGTTACAGGATCAACATGAAAGATTTCCGCAACTTCCTCTGAAGTCATCAGCTTCTCCATCGCTAAACGCTTCCTTTCTAATCCAATATTTTTACAACTTAAAACCTTTTAGTACCTTGAATTCTTTACATTCTTTGCGTTCTTTGCGTTCTTTACGAACTATAAATACTTTACAATATATCAGGCTAAAAAGCAAGAGAGGACGTTCTCATGATGAGGGAGATCTTTGATACCAAACTATCTTTTTCCGTACCAAGTTACCCCAGAAAGTACCTCTCCCCCCAAATCATTTCATCCCCGACGTTGATTTCCTCAGAATAAGCATTGTTGAGATCCTTTTAAAAGCACTATTAGTTGGGGAGACGTTCTTTATGAATTCTGCACGCATTCTCGTGACGCGCATTCTCCTATGTGCGTTCTGTATCTGCTTGCTTGCGGGTTGCCGCTTGCCCTGGAAACATGCTCACACTAATTCAAATCTGGTAAATGTCCCAAAACCAACCACACAACAACTACTCTCAAATCTGCAAAAGAATTTTCGTGTGGTAAAGACTTTTCATGTCCTGATGCAGGTACAAAATGCTGGTACCGCCCAGTCAGACCAGATTCAAATCCGTAGCGCAAACGGGGATGTTCTGATGCCCGATAAGGTCAAGGCTCAGGCTACGGTTATTCTCTCCGGCCAATCCGTTACGGTAAATCTAATTAGTGTGGGTGCGAATCAATTTATTACCGATCCGATTACCGGCCAATGGCGACAGGTCAAAGGCGTCCTCGATCCTCGTACGCTGACCAATCCTGATACTGGTATTATTTCGCTCATCAGCAAAGTCCACAACGTTAGCGTCCCTACTACTGATGCCATTAATACAGTTCCCTGCTGGCACATTCAAGGCCAACTTGCAGCTCAGGACCTGGCCTTTCTTACCGGCGGCGGTATGCCCGCGGGTACCCAGCTCCAGACTAGCGCCTGCATCGGCAAGGGCGATAATCTTCCTTACCTTGTAACCGTGACTGGTCAGGCCACGCCCAGCGATACCGCTCAGACTTCGCGCAGTTTCTTGTTGTCCAACTATAATCAAAATGTCACGATTAACCCACCGCAAATGTAATGGTATTCTCGTTCTGAAGATGTGTCTGCTGGAATTACTTACTCTCGGCAAAACTTGTGCTCATCTCAAGCACGTTCTTTATTGGGGGGGGAAATGTATACTTTAGAAGATGATGAAGAAACTTCTTCACGCTTAAAGCAGGGCGATTTTATCTCAAACGAGGCAGAGGCAGGGACGTTTAACCCACCCGCTTCCGCCGATGCAGAGGTGGAACAGCTCGAATTGCCAATGCCCACAGAACTTTTCGCAGCACCGCCAGAGGCTCCACTGGATGTCACACCAGAACCTCTGCCCCCGGCACAGACGAGCCCAACTCAACGAGACCGTCGCCTGGCCCTGGCCGCTCTGGGCATTGCCTGCCTCGCTGTCTTTTTTAGCTCGCTCGATCAAACGGTGGTAGTTACTGCTCTGCCACAAATTATTACGACTTTACAAATTCCTATTATCCAACTCGATCACGCCGCCTGGATTGTGAGTGCCTATCTTCTCGGTTTTGTTATCGCTATGCCCCTGATGGGCCGCGTCTCTGATATGTATGGCCGCCGCCGTATCTTTCTGCTCTGTCTCATTATCTTCGGTCTCGGTTCTATCTTCTGCGCCATCGCCCCTTTGCTTGGCCAATCCATTGATATTAGCTTTTTAAATGCTCTCAATATCGATACTTCTTCCCCTGGCCTGGTCTGGCTGATTGCCGCCCGTCTCTTCCAGGCTGTAGGCGGCGGAGCGATTGTGCCTATTGCAATGGCCCTCGCCGGTGATTTTTATGGACATGAGAAGCGCGGCCTGGCCCTCGGTATCATTGGAGCTATGACAGAAGCAGGTGGCGCTCTTGGTCCTCTCTACGGCGCAATTATTGTTGATCGCCTGGGCTGGGAAGCTATCTTTTATCTGAATGTGCCCATTGTCCTGCTGCTGCTGATCGGTACCTGGTTCTTTATTCCTAAAGGCAAACGCCTGCGCGGACGCATTGATTGGCTGGGAGCCTGTCTGCTGGCTGTCGCTTTGACCTGCCTGAGCCTCGGTCTCGCCCAACAAGGCTCAACGCTTTCTCCCAGCACGGCTGGCGGGACGGCTCCCCAGAATAATCCGCTTGTACTCGGTCTGGCAATTATCTTTTTGATCGCCTTTGTTCTGCGCGAAATTAAAGCACGCTACCCAGTCATTGAGATTTCGCTTTTCAAACGCTTTCCCTTCAGCGCCTCTGCTCTGGTGAGTACGTTTGTGGGCGCAACTTTGATTATCGCGATGGCCGATATTCCGATCTTCGTTGATACTGTGATGCAGGGCAAAGTCCTGGATAGCGGTCTGGCCTTGCTGCGTATGACCGCCATGATTCCTCCCGGAGCACTCTTAGGTGGCTGGCTCTGCTCACGCATTACTTGCCGCTTCACTGGTATCCTCGGCCTCCTCTTTACGGCGGCTGGCTTCTTCTTGATGAGTCGCTGGCCCATTCACGTAGACTGGCTGCAAATGACGATCAGTACGATGACCGCTGGCTTCGGCTTTGGTCTGGTTATCTCGCCCATCAGTACTACCGCCATTAACGCCGCTCGCGCCCGCCAGGCTGGGATGAGCGCTTCAATTGTGACTGCCCTGCGCATGATCGGCATGATCCTCGGTCTCGCTGCCCTCACTTCCTGGGCGCTCGCCTATTTCAAAAATCTGGCTCGTGCCTATCCCGCTCTCCCAGGTAGTGCCACTACGGCTCAGTTCGCAGCCTGGTCCAAAGGCTATGGACAACATCTTATTGAGTCTGCGCATACGGTCTATTGTTCTGTCTTCTTTTTCTCTATGGTTCTCTGCCTGCTTGCTCTGCTTCCCGCCCTCTTCCTCTGGGGACGCCAGGCTGTTCCTGTCGAGATCGAGGAACCAGAGGAAATTCCTTTGTATGAGGCCATAACCCTTGCCGTTGCCGATATAGCGGATGCCTCTACCGGCGCAATCCCGGCCTTGCCATCCAGAATCTCTAAAAAGTCGCGTCGTCGCCTGGTTATTATCGCTCTCAGCCTGATTCTGCTACTCGTCGGCGGTGGGGTCCTGGCTGCATTTATGCTCGCCCCCGATGATAGCGATAACTCAGACGGTCCAACTACAACAACAGTTCCCACGTCGGGAACGCTGCTGACCAACTCCAATACGCCGACGAATAGCGGCCCACGCCTGATTTAACTGGCTCTGGACAGTGGCGCTTTAACTTCGATTTTTGTGCAACAACTGCATCTACAAGCCGGTGTCTTGAGCGATCTCGCAGTTGTCCCTCTTCCAGGTGACAGCCTCTCTCTCAGCCTGAACTTGCACATTGATAGCAGCGGCATTCACCGTGTTATGCCTATTGAACTGGATGGTAAACTGGGGATAGATTTGCAACAGAATCTTCAGCTTCAGATCTACCAGTTGAAACGCGATGGTATCCCCGCCAACGGCCAGGCCACCGCCGGAATGCAATCAGCAGTTAATCAGCTTTTTAGTAGCGCAGTCATGCCAGCACTCCGTGGACAGCTCAAAGGTGTCCGCCTGGTCTCGGTCCATACCAGCACCGCTCTTCCTTGTAGCAAAGGCGCTACCATGCTCGTCATTCAGGCTCTCGCTCCGCCCATTCAAGGAGTTGCCGCACAGACCGCACCGCTCTCCTTCTGTTTGAACGGACCCGTAGATATCAATAAATTGCTCTCTCACTGATGTTCTGGTCAGTAAGAGATCGGCCCACTATCACCGATCTCGTAGGGCAGATCGGCTTGGCCGTCTCCTGCTCGCCTACCACTCTCTCGCTGGATGTCACTATCCTACCCATGAAGGTAGTCAGAACACGAAACATATATGCAGGTCTTTAAAGGAAAACAAACATGATATGGCATAAAAGAAATCTCAGGTTCATAGCCCCTATCACAGCTAGCCTGCTCCTGGTAGGACTGATTGTCAGCCTGTTCTCCATCGCCGCGCCGGTCCATGCCGCATCCAACAACACCCAACAGCAGAGCCAGACAACCGCAACCACGAACATTGCCGCAAATTTTTATCTCCCCACCTCGGTTCTACAACCCATGTTTCAGAGCCGCATCGACCAGCAAGTACCAGTAGCGGTGAACGGAGCAATCGATAGTATCGTCTCAAAGTTGCCCGCCTCAAGCCAGAGCTGGGCCGGACAGATGGCCCAGACGCTTATCCAGCCCTCAGCTACCCTGACCAGCTTGACACCACAAAAAAACGGTCTGGCAGCCGCGCTACGCATCAGCCTCTATCCAGGCGATCCCCAACCAATCAATACCAGTATGCTGATCACGTTTAGCGTCAAAGATGCCTCAACTATCCAGGTAAGCGCTCAATCAACTCCAAATGGTCCCACACTGGTCAACGGCCCTCTGGCAACCTTCCATATGCCCATTGGTCAACTCAATTCCATCCAGACCACACCTGGCTGTGGTGACTCTGCTCTAAATCTGGGCCTACAGTTCCCGCTCTCCCTCGGCCAGAGCACATCTACAACTCAACAATCCAGTCTCACCGCCAATAATCGGCAACTCAGCCAGGAGATACCCGCCAATACCTCACCCGCCTACGTAGAAATTCCCGCCAACTCGCTGGCAACACTTGGCTCAAGCTTTGGCACTATTCCCTTAAATAGCAGTATGTCCGCCCAGAATATTCAGGTCGCTGTTCAGGGTTCACAACTGGTCGTGACCTCTGATATCATGCTCGGCTCCCTGCGCGTCGGTACCGCGACAACACTGGTCACGCCCACTGCTAGCAGCGGCAATCTTAGCGTTAATGTCACACAGACTACACTCAATGTACTCCTGCTCTCATTTCAGTACAACACCTACAATCAACAAATTCAGCAACTCATCAACGGCAAACTCAGCGGAGCTTTATCCGGCAAATTCACCGTCAACACTGCCGCAATAGGCACAAATAGCAATATCCCCTGTGCCGCTAGCGATAGCCTGATCTTGAGTGGCACAACTAATCTGTTTTAGCGCTATAAAACAATTGAAAGCAAAGACATCCTGGATGCTTGAAAATCCAGGATGTCTTTGCTCATTGTTCAAACTATCTTGTCTCATCCTTACGAGATCGTAAAGAAGCTATGGTCTTTTTTAGCACAGTTCCCCTCCTGCTATCTCTTTTTGTAGTAGTAAAAATTGTTTACTACTTGTTATATACAATGCGAGTAGTACTTGGATGCGGATATCTCATACAAAAACACTACGTATTTCCCCTAATTACTTTTATTACCTCTATAATATATAGTATTAAATATATTCTCTCTTATTCTCTCTATACTCTTGAAGGAGCTATATTGCCCTATGTCAATTACAGCCCTAGAAACGTATCAACCTGAAGCGCTCGTCCCGGTCATTTATCATGCTACAGTACATGATATTCCTGTGGACGATCGCCCTCGCGAACGTCTGCAAAAATATGGCGCACAATTTCTCAGTAATCCCGATCTCCTCGCCATTATTCTCCGCACCGGCACCCAGGGCGAGAATGCTATGGAGCTCGCCAGCAGACTCTTAATAAAGTATGGTGGACTCAGTGGCCTGCTCAATGTCGATTTTCACATGCTCTGCCAGGAGCATGGCCTCGGCTCGGCAAAGGCAGCGCAGCTTAAGGCCGCTTTGGAATTGGGCAAACGCCTCAGTCTTGAACAACGCGATAAACGCATCCAGATCAAAACTGCCGATGAGGCCGCTCAGATTGTCCGTCTGGAGATGATGGATTTAGCGCATGAGGAGATGCACATTCTAATTCTAGACTCGAAGAATCACCTGGTAGAATACTCACAACGCTATAAAGGGACGGTCAATACCTCGGTTGTCCGTGTCGCAGAGGTCTTTCGCCCGGCCATTATCCGCAACTGCCCACGCATCCTCCTCTGCCACAACCATCCCAGCGGCGACCCAACTCCAAGCCCAGAAGATTTTGCTGTTACCCGCGAGGTACTTAAAGCTGGCCAGCTCCTCGAGATCGAACTGGTGGACCATATTATCATCGGCAATCCCCGCTACTCCAGCATCAAAGAGCATATGGGCAGCCGCTGGTAAACCTGAGAAGATGCATACGCCGCGCTCAAACAGCGTATGCGTCTCGCTCAACTATACGTCAGCAATACCGTTTCAACTAGCCCAATTAGTGCTTATAACCGAAGATAAAATTAATTGCAGTTATTGCTCCACTCAAAGTTACAATCAGTACACAAGCCAGGATCAGAGCAGGCCAGCTCAATGACTCATGACCCTCGTTCGTTAAAAACCCCATCACACCAATACAGACAAGCAGGAGAGTCACCACTGAGGTAATCGCCAACCCTAGACGCTGGCCAAAGCTCGGCCCATTATTCGCCTCTGTTTGCACTCTCTGCGCCGCCGCTTGCGGCTGATAAAACTCATCTTTCCCATATTCACGTTCTTGCTCTGCTGAATACTGCTGCATCAATTTTCCCTTTTCTATCACTATTTTCTTAAAAAATCTTTCTTTTGATTGTAACTTAAGTATAAAGAAGAAATGTTACAAATGTATGACAGAAAAACCGAGTAGTACGATTTTCTATCTTTCTTTTCTTTCTGTAGAAGTGAAAAATATGCTCATTCTTTCCAACTGTTTCGGCTTAAAAGACGTATATATGCTAAGTAAGCAAAACCGAGATACGGTGAAGATATTCGGCCTCGTCACTCTAAAAATTGAGAGCCGGGCTTTTTTCTTAAGACTCTACCCTGTGCGTGCATTTCCTACATCAGTAGGATATAATAAAAGCATCGCATAAGAATGGTCCACATACCCTTTTGCATCCGGGTATCCGGATATCTTCAATTCTTGTATATCGGAGGCCCAGAAAGCAGGTTACACGATGGATAATAAGCCGGGGAAGCAATTCTGGCTACAAAACAATAACGAACGGCCCCAACGCCCACCAACTGGGTCTCCCAATGGCGGCCCGACTCCGCCGAAGCGCTCCGGCGGCAATATGACGCGCTGGCTACTCGCTCTGGTCGGCATTTTGGTGGTCTTCTACGTTTTTAGCTTCATCAATAATGCCAATAATTCTAGCAGTTCCCAGCAGACAAATACTATTAGCTATACCGATTTTTATTCTCAAATCATGGCGAAAAATATTAAAACTGCTACTTTTATCGGCGATACCGATATCAATGGTGAGTTTAATACGCCTTTTCGCAATCAGACGCAATATCATGTGACGCAGTTGCCTGCTGGCAATGATACAAAGCTGCCTCAGTTGCTGAATGACAATCACGCAATTGTCCGCTATAATGCGCCCCCCGATAATTCGTTCTGGTTCAATATTCTGATCACGTTCCTCCCCTGGGTTTTCTTGATCGCTCTCTTTATCTTTTTGAGCCGCCGCGCAGGTCAGGGTCAGCAAGGTATTTTTAGCTTTGGGAAGAGCCGCGCTAAACTGATTTTAGAGGACCGCCCTAGCACGACCTTTGCTGATGTCGCGGGCGTTGATGAATTTAAGTATGAGCTGCAAGAGGTGGTCGAGTTTCTGAAAACTCCGCAGAAGTTTCAGCGCCTGGGCGGCAAAATCCCTCGTGGTGTTCTCCTGGTTGGCCCTCCGGGTACCGGTAAAACACTGCTGGCTCGCGCTGTTGCCGGTGAAGCTGGTGTCCCCTTCTTCTCTATGTCTGGCTCTGAGTTTGTTGAGGTCCTGGTCGGCGTCGGCGCTAGCCGCGTGCGCGATCTCTTCGATCAAGCGAAGAAAGCTTCGCCGAGCATTATCTTCATTGATGAAATTGATGCCGTTGGTCGCCAACGCGGCTCTAGTATCAATACTAATGATGAGCGCGAACAAACACTCAATCAGTTGCTGGTTGAGATGGACGGCTTTGACAACCGCCAGGCAGTGGTGGTTATCGCAGCTACAAACCGACCCGATGGCCTCGATCAAGCGCTTCTACGCCCAGGCCGCTTTGACCGCCGCGTTACGGTTGATCGGCCAGACTGGAATGGCCGTCTGGCAATTCTGAAGATTCACTCTCGCACAGTCCCTCTCTCCAGCGATATCGATCTGACGGCTATCGCTCGCTCAACTACCGGTATGGTTGGTGCCGACCTGGCAAATCTGGTGAATGAGGCCGCTCTGCTGGCCGCACGCCGCAATCTGGATAGCGTGAATCAACGCTGTTTTGAAGAGGCCCTGGATAAGATTCTTCTCGGTGCTGAGCGCCCTCTGGTGCTGAGCGATGAAGACCTTAATGTCACTGCCTATCATGAAGGTGGCCATGCTCTGACGGGTCTGCTCATGAATGAGTCTGATCCTGTTACTAAGGTAACCATTGTCCCACGTGGTCAGGCCCTCGGTGTCACTATGTACACCCCACTCGATGATCGCTATAACTATCCGAAAGAATATCTCCAGACACAGATCGTGACCGCTCTCGGCGGACGAGCGGCTGAACAGGTGGTCTTCGGACGTATTACGACTGGCGCGGAAAATGATCTTCAACGTGTGACGATGATTGCACGCCAGATGGTGACCCGCTGGGGTATGAGTGAGCGCCTGGGGACAGTCTCTTTTAGTGAGCGGGAAAGTCCTTTCGCTGGCGGCGGCAGTACGGGTACTCCTACTGATTATAGCGAGGAGACCGCCGAACTCATCGATGAAGAGGTGGACAGCATTGTGCGCGAAGGCTACGCCCGATCCGTCAATCTTCTTACCTCTCATCGGCCTACTCTGGACCGTATTGCCCAGGAACTTCGCCGTAAAGAGACGATTGACGCAAAGGATATGCAGAAAATTCTTGAGGAAACTGGCATCTATGTTCCTCCCAAGAAACTAGAAGCGCATACACCAAATGGCCCTGTAGTCCTTGCGCCACCACCCTTGTCCAGTGATCCAATTCAGCCACCCGAAATTCAGTAGTCAACATATTACAGATGGCCTGTCTTCTTTTAGGGAAGACAGGCCACTTTTTCTATCGAATTAAGGCAATCTTTGTTGCCAGCAAAGATCTACCAATCCTTTAGGCTGCCCCCACACGCACTACAACAGCCGTAATATTATCTGGTCCGCCTCGTTCTTTAGCAAGCGCAATCAAACGCTCGACACATTCTTCTGGCTCATACGCTTCTACCAATGTACGTATTTCATGATCTGTGACAAGCATTGAGAGACCATCTGTACAAAGGAAAAGCACGTCGCCCTTCTGCACTCGCTCGGTAAAAAGATCCACCTCTGCCTTACCATCAACTCCCAGACTTCTATAAATCACATTCCTCTGCGGATGCGTCCTGGCCTCTTCTTCTGTAATAGTACCCTTACGAACCTCTTCCGCTACGACTGAATGATCCTGCGAGATCTGTCGTATCTCTCCCTGATGCACAATATATGCTCTGCTATCTCCGACATTTGCTACATAAAGCACATTTCCGTGTAAGACAGCCGCTATACAGGTCGTTGCCATCGGCTTACTATCACTTCTGGCCTCACTTGCACGCAGCAGCGCCTGATGAGCTTGCATCACACTCTCTTTGAGCGCATCCTCTAGCTTGCTCTCATGACTCTGGTAGTATGCCTCTCTTAATGTACTCGCGGCTAGACTACTGGCAATCTCGCCACAATCATGCCCACCTAATCCATCTGCTACGACGAATAGCGCACCTTTCTCCTGCAATACCTGGGAATCTTCGGGGATTACCGACAACATACTATCTTCGTTGTTTGTTCGTACACACCCAATATCACTACGAGCCGCTACATTAAATTGGAAGAGAGGAGAGAGCATAGAGAACTCCTTTTCTTTGCCTGATACATGCTGCAATTTTAAGATGAAATTTCGATAGTGTTCATACCCCGATGTGATTGCCAGATCATACCCGGTGAGTGCCCAGAAGCGGAGCAGGCCAGAGCCTCCCTGCCGTTGTAAAGCCGTGTGACAACTATCGCGAAAGACCAGGACCATCTCCCTCTGAAATTCACGACGAAATTGTGCTGGATAGAGGACCAGCAACGCCCGATAACAGCGCTCTGAGCACTTTACAATTCCTCGCTCTGAAAACACTTTCATGCCAGGCTACCTCCTACTGCATCAGGGCCCAACAATATTTTTTTATGACGCGCTACGTTTACCAGTTGGGCCAGACGCTCGGCTTCTGCCCTCACAACCCGCACCCCAAAGCCTGTCAGCCGGTAATAGCGCCGACGCTCATCATCCAGGGATGGATCTGGGCGCTCCCCCGATTCCTCAATCAAACCATCAACAAGCATACGCTTAATAGAACCATAGAGCGTTCCCGGCCCCATACGCATCTTCCCCTCGGTCCGTAAAGCAATCTCCTGCATAATGCCATAACCATGCCGCTCACTATCAGCTAGCGCCAGCAGGATATGGAAAACCGCAGGCGTTAGCGGCAACAACATCTCTGGATCTCGCCCAATCTGTTTCATACAATATTTCTCATTTCACAGAAAAACCATGTTATTGTATCGGTAACGGATATATCCGTTACCGATACAATAACATGGTTTTTCCTCGTTGTCAAGGATACAAAGAAGTTTACGAACAATCTATATTTTCAGCGAATCCAAGAAAAAAAGGGATCTGACTACCCTCTGACCCGATTAAGACAAGGCTGGAGGTAGTCAGATCCACAAAATGAGCCTGGATAATTATTATCGAGCCCTCTTTATCATTTCACATCCACAGTGAAAGAGATGTTTTCAACATACAGAGGACACATTTTCCCTGGCGCACAGATTGCTCGTCCCGTGAAGTCTAACGTCGTCGAACCACTCGCTTTCGCCTGGAAGCGCCAGATACATACATGATCGGAAGTGAGCGGATAACCTATCGGATCTTGAATTTGTAACACTCCTAGTGAACTGGTCGGACCATTCCACTTTTGCCCAAAGGGTAAACGCACTTCTATCAGATCACCTGTATGCGCCGTGACGCTATCCTTCACTAGATTCGCTTGCACGGTAACATTTGCCTTCGCTGGTGTCCCTGTTACCACCTCATTGCTTGGACACCCTGTAACGCTTGTAGACCCTGCGGATGCCGTTGGGCTGGCGGGCGGCACAGTTCCCCCGCCTGACGAACCTGGACCACCTGTGCTCTGACTACTACCACAAGCAGCCAGGAGAAACAAAAGCCCTATTGAACATAACATGACCCCGAAACGCCATGAGAATTTTTCTGTTGCGCCTTCTTCATGCTGACAAACTCCTCTTCTCTATACCTTCAACGCCCACACCTCATTCTGCTATAGAGACGTTTCTCCGTTCTCAAAAGTTCCCGTCAGCCTTTCTTCTCTCTGTTTAACTTTACCCCTCAACAATTTTCTTTGCTCACATTCCTCGAAAATTCTCTTCATTATGTTGCCGCCGCAATAGTCCTTCTCACCGCTATCATAGCTATCGCTGTACAAAAATATCGTGAAAAGCCTCAGGTACATAGGAAATAAGCTCTGTAAAAACCACATTCTCTTTAGTAATAACTATGACAATGGTACAATATATGCTGGCATAAATATTGTATTCTCTTTTTTAATACCCTATTAAGAAAAAGGTGTATGAACATTGAAAACTAGATTGCGACCTACTCGCTTTGCTATTATTGTCTTTATTCTATTTCTATGCCTTCTTGTTATTGGTGCGGTTCTTGCCGTCCGCGTCGTCCTACTGACACCACCATCCATCACGGGCTTACAGGTCTCTGGTAATAAGCTTGTCAATGATAAAGGCCAGACAGTGATTTTACACGGCGTAAATCGCTCAGGAACTGAGTATATGTGCGTACAAGGAAATGGCTTTTTCGATGGTCCCAGTGATGCTGCCTCGGTTGATACTATGGCAAGCTGGCATATTAATGTGGTGCGGATTCCCCTGAATGAGGACTGCTGGCTTGGTCTGAATGGAGTTCCCGCAAATTATTCCGGTCCTGCTTACCAAAAAGCAATCGCTGATTATGTTCATTTGCTTAACTCCAAAAATATTATTGTGATTCTCGATCTGCACTGGGCCGCTCCTGGTCAGACATTGGCAAAAAAACAGTTGGCAATGCCTGATGCCGATCATTCACCCCTATTCTGGTCTTCTGTGGCAAATACGTTTAAAAATAATTCTTCTGTTCTCTTTGACCTGTATAATGAGCCGTTTCCCTCTACATGGACTTGCTGGCTCGAAGGCAGCTTTTCTCCCTCAACAGCCCCTTGCGAGAAGATTGATTATGCCGTGGCTGGGATGCAAAGCCTGGTCAATGCCGTCCGCACTTCTGGCTCTCATAATGTACTGCTTGCTGGTGGTCTTAGCTATGCTGGCAATCTGGTTGATTGGAATAATAATAAACCACAGGACCCGGACCACAATCTTATGGCCTCGTTCCACTCCTATAATTTTATTCAATGCGCTGATACTTCCTGCATACAAAAGAATATTCAACCTATCCTCGTCGATACTCCTGTCCTCGTGGGCGAACTAGGGGAAAATGACTGCCAGCATGGCTATATCGATTTAACGATGAATTTGCTGGATCAGATGCACGTCGGCTACCTCGGCTGGTCCTGGAATGTCGCTGACTGCAAACGGTTTCCCGCCCTTATTAGTAACTATGATGGCACAGCAACAGGTTTCGGCGCAGGCTTAAAACAGCATTTCGCTGACCTCGCATCCAATGTTTCAATCTTTTCTTCAATCCCATAATTTTATTTCAATTTTCAATCCCTTAAGGGCGGCAACTTGCTCCGCCCCTCCACTTTCCATCTCTACCATAGCCTAAGGCTTCTGCACGCCTGGTCCTACATTCGCTAACATTACGAGCAGTTCTTCGCTATCATTGAGAAAACGCCTCCTGGGAATAACCTGGTGTACCAGCCCCAGGTGAAGGGCCTTCTGGGCAGACAGCGTCTCTCCGCTCTGAGCTAACTGGGCCGAGACCGACGCTCCTAGAAGATCGGGGAGATAAATAGCAAGTGAGGAGGGGAAAATTTTTCCTGTGATTGAGGGGAGACGGAATTCAGCATCATCACGTGCGATGATCGTTTCACAAAATGCGGCTAATTCACAACCAGCTCTAAATGCACTTCCTTTGACTAGAGCTACCGTTGATATCCCTTGCCTACGTAAAACCTGAAAGGCTTCATCGGTATCTCTCGCTACCAGCAGAAATGCTTCCTGCTCAGACTCAGCGTCGCCCGGCAGCTTTATGCCAGTACAAAATGCACGCTCCCCCATACTGGTCAATACCACTAATCTTGGCTGTACTTGCCTCGCTCTATTGAGCGCTGCCGTCAATTGCTCCAGCATCTCAGGTGTTAAAGGATTTAATGGCTGTTTGTCTAATATCAACCAGAGAATATCTTTGTGCGAGCGTATATGTATATCTGGCATGAACACTCTTTCGCTAACAAGCGCAAGCCTCTCCGCACCTCACCAAAGCCCCAGCTTTCATTTCATAAGGACTCTACTGTATCACGCCCCCACAATATACGTCAATGCCATCCTATCTGCCAGATAGATACATATACATTGAAGCAAAGTTTACCTCGCCCCCTTCTCGCCTTCATCCCTATAGGCAACTCTAAAAATCCCTGTCATTTGGACATGGGGAGAGGTCAAATCCCCATGATTTTGTAAATATATTGCCGCGTCTCGTAGGGGACGAAATTCATCCAGTTGGCTCCCCCCTGCTGCACCGCGTAATCGACGACTCCCGGACCAGCATTATATGCTGCCAGAGCCATCGCATAATTCCCATTGTAGGTCCTCGTCATCGTAGCCATATGGAGCGCTGCCCCGTTCAAGGCCTGAATCGGATCATACGGATTAATACCCAGCCCTGCCGCTGTCGATGGTAAAAATTGTGCTATTCCTACCGCTCCTACAGGCGAGACTGCATAGGGGTTGAAACTGCTCTCTGCATTAATCTGATTGACAAAATAGACTGGCGATATCCCTACTGCTAGTGCGGCCTGCCTGGCAATCGCTACATACTGGCTCGTTGGCAAAATGGTGATTGGACCACCAGGGCTTAGCGGTGACGGGGGCGTATTTGTTGTGTCTGTCGTTCCCTGATTTGCTCATCTGCAACACGACTACTAACATTCCAGGTGATCTGCTGCGTCTGTATCCACCTGACTACTGTGCTTAAGGCTGGCAACTGATTCTGATCGTTGTTCAACGGCGTCAGGGTCATTAGAGCAACTCCTATGATCCCTATCATTGATCCCACGATTAATCCGTAACGCAAGCGTGGATGCATCCGCTTGAGCTGCGTTTTCGGCGCTTTCTTTTTCTTTCCAGGTATAACGACGGCTGTCCGTCCCTTCCCTGGCAATGGCGCTGCCTCTGAAAGCGTATTGGTTAGCGTTCTCGTTGCCATCGGTGAGAGTACACGCGTCGCGTTTGCTCCTCCAAGATCGCGCGTAATGCGTGGCTCACTCAGCTCTTGCGTGCTGTTTCCTACCTCTATACTCGACCCATTTAGTTCGCGAGTGCTATTCCCTGTCTCGCTATTCCCTATCTCTAAAGGAAAGGGTAATGCCGAAGGGAATTCAAGCTGCTCTGTGTCAACTTCGGCGGTCGATGCAAAATCTAGTTGATCGGTGGAGAGGAACTCTTGCGGTTGTAAAGTATAAAGGAGTGGACTGGTAATGGGAGGGGTTGTGGAGAGTGTATCTATATAGCTTGCCTCAGCCACTTCAATCGTCTTCGCTTGACGTCCCTGAGGGCTCCTAAATTGTGACATATCCTACCTCATTACCGTTTTCTTTGTTTTATTTCTGTCCTTGTGACGAGTCTATCTAAATAGACCCTCTCCCGTCAATCTTTCGCGCATGACTGAGTAAAAAGTAATAGCTGTTCTGCACATTTCTTTACCTGGATTTAAACAGCACAATTATGTGACTCTGACTTTAAACACAAAAAGAAGCAGAATAAGCCTCGTTTTGTTATTCTGCTTCTCTCTGCTTCATCTGAATCCACAATCCTAGTGCATTTCTACTTGATCTTTTCGGGTTTCGTAGGTAGACTATCCTTGCTGGGGATGGCAGGAGCACCTGTCCTTTCTCGACCCGTTTGAGGATACTGAAATTAGCTAGAAGCAAATGCCAGTTCTCTCGCTCCTTCCAGCAAATTGGCCGAACTCTTTTCGCTCTTGCGTGTGGCTCTACGTAACGCTTTTACTGGCAGGTAAGGCTCCATTGCTCGCAATGCATTGACGTACACCTGCTGTTGCTCTTGAATAACTCCGTTGTGACCCCAACTTCCACCACTCTGTCGGGCGTAAAATATGCCGAGACTTCTGCCTCTGGCCCATTTCTCCCATACCACTGAATCAAAGTGCAGGTTGTCCGATTGGGTGAGCCAGACTGCCAGATCAATGAGATCCAGGTCTTCGGTGAGTCTGGCCATGTTATAGACATGATTCATGAGTTGTAAGATATTCTGCTGTGCACTGTTGCCCAGGAAAAATTCCATACCACCACTCCCTGCCCAGGTTGTCGGCTCAATTGGCAACGGCAGTTGATAGGCATGGACACGGTGACGCTCAATAAGCTGGCTGGCTGTATACGTCTCTACTTTGCGACCTGCGAGTTCAGCGGGCAATGCACGCATAAACTCAAAGATGCCGCTGTCTTGCCGATGATGTTCACCAAACGTCTCGAAGTCCCAACCTAACAACATCATGTCCCCCCCACTGTGCGCAATCCAATTGGCATAGGTGTCTGCATAAAGAGGATAACCATGCCAACTGCGATTAGAAAAACGATAACCAACATCATCGCTCAGTTCCAGATGGCGCGTAAGTAGATAAGGACCTTCGCTCGACGGTGTTCCGTCTATCAGCTTCGAGACTTTCTTACGTGTACGTCTCCCACTCTTCTTCTCTTCAAAAGGCCTCGCATAGGGCACATTGTCATTGCTGTTGTAAAGATGAGTGCTCTCACGCCATTCCATCACCCAGGGACGCCCATCCAACAACGCCCCTCGAAAACCTGCGGTATCCAAAGCCTGGTAGAGACCCTTCGACATACACATCTCTGTTGTATCGGTCACTACCGGACGCTTGCCAAAGATCTGTTCCAGCTCCTCCGCCATTTTCCGCATACGTACTACAAAGGCCGGTAGATCCAATAGAAAAAGAAAACTATGATAGGGCTCGACTCCAATTAATTCGACATTCTCATGCGCAACTAACTCCCGAAAAAGGTCCAGTAGCTGCATGTCCCAGAGCGCCGCCTGGCGAATAAATGAAAGCGAGAAGCCAATCGAAAGATGCATTCCCTGGCGTACCAGGTCTAGAAACATACGACACGCTGGATAGTAACTATATAATGCTACTTTTCGGAAGTAACGTTCATTCATCCGTTCATCAAAGAGGCAATGGGCAATATCCTCTATTGATGCTCCTCGTGGAATTGGCTGCGCCGGTAATTTTAACCGGCGCGGCTGATGAACCACAGTGTAGATCGCCAGATCCGCAACCATAAGTCATCCATCCTCTTAAATTACACTGCTCGGTTCCTCTCGCACGACCTCCCCGCTGGTCCTCTCCTACAGCACTGGCCTCGCCTGACTCTACAAGCGTCGCTGTTGTGCTGGACAAGGTGATATTCTGTTTACGCGCCAGGAACTCAAGCTTCCCTAACAGATTCTCAATTACACGCTCCCACAAAAATTGCTGCGCCGTCTCGTGTCCGGCTCTGCGAATACGCTCATTTTCAGCAGGATGACGCTGCAAATATAACAGATACCCTACAATTTCATCGGGATCATCCGTCTCGGTCACAATCGCATTCTCAAAGGAGATCGCATAATCTTCTCCTGTCGAACCGGTGACGGCGATTCCCTGCGCTGCCATGACCTCTAAGGCCACTAACCCAAATGGCTCATGTCCACTATTGGCTAGCGTGGCATCAGCAGCAGCATAGGTGGTTCTCACAAACTCTTCCGGCAAGAAGAAACGCAGATTATAAATATCTGCTGGCCCCGCTTGCTCTATGGCATCTAAACACTGCTCTAGATTGGGACGTTGCGCTACTACGTCTTTAATACTTAACCCCAGACTATACGCACGATGAAAAACTTCCGCTCCATGCGGCTCTATCCCACCTCTCACAAAAAGCGTGATTGGGTGCCCACTGTGCTTTAAACGCGCCGCCGCCTCTACGGCCATAATCCAACGTTTGTCAGGATCAAAACGCCCAATTTTAAAGAGGAAGAAACGATTTGGATCTCCCTGGCGCGCTATCGTTCGCAAACGCTCAACCGCTGTACGCTCTACTGGCTCCATATGCCGCGTGGGAATACCATTGGGAATGACGAGCGGATTGACGCTTAACTCCCACATCTTATGCTTCATATATTTACTTACCGTGCATAAGGTAGTTACAAAGTTGAGCCGCCCCCAGTTGATACGGTGCAACGACATTAAACTATTAAGATTCCAGAGCATTAATACCTGCTGCCGTACACCATACCAGTTGAGAAGATCAGATGTCCGAGTCATTGCCTCCGCTGTATGCCAATCTTCTCCCATAATGACCACTGTTTTGTTTTCCGCTTGCGCCGGATGTACTATTTCATGATAGATATGATAGGGCACACTTTCATTGTAATCATAGAGCTTCTGCTCTTCTCCATCATAAACACCATTTGGATAGTATTTGCTCACCCACTGAGACCACCGTTTGAGAATCAATCGCCCATTCACACGCACTTCTATCGCTGGCTTGTTTGGATCTCCTATATAAATTAAGTGCGTTGTATATCCCTGGACCGCCAGTTCTTCACTGAGTTCCGAAACGCGGGTCCCTAAACCGCCCGCCGTCGAGTAGACATCGGGCCCCTCAAAACAGAGCAAAACAAATAGGGTGTTGGCCGGAGTTATCGCTCCATCAAGTTTCATCATAAAGGATTCCTTATGCCTTTGATTTTGGAGGGAAGATGTGGTCGCCCGCAGTCACATCCAGCTACGCATTGCCTATAAGATACCCTGGATTCTCTTCGTTCACGCAACCGGCTCCCCTGGCTCCTATCCCGGCATCCCTGCGCTTTGTACATGTGCTGTTTACCTGCCCTCTTTCCTATCACCAGACAGCCAATATCATGTTTCTACTTCAAGTATAACACGTCTTACTGCACCGATGCGTTACTTTTTCTTACGTATACAGCTCGCTCTATTGCGTATTAGTTACTACACATTAAACATGCTCTCCCCTGCCTCTTGCTTCAAAAAAGGAGGGCAGGCCAGAAATTGTGCCTATGACTTCACAAGTTCTAAACCTGCCTCATTACATTCTTTTCTATCCCGCCGTTGAGATATAGATACACTTCTATGTTGGCGTCGGTGTTAATCCTGGCGTCGGCGGTACTGGCGTCGCCGTCGGTGGCACTGGCGTCGGCGGCACTGATGTTGGCGTCGGTGGCACTGGCGTCGGCGTTGGCTTCACTACTGGCGTCGGCGTTGGCTTCACTACTGGCGTCGCCGTCGGTGGCACTGGCGTCGGAGCAACTGACGTTCCATTCGTGTAATTTACTACGTGTAACTCCACCGACGTATCAGGAAAGATCATGCTCCCCTCATCCGGATTAACACTTACAACGATATTCTCACCCTGCGCCGGATTGGCTCCATCATCAGTTATTCTATATTGAATATTATTACTCTTGAGCAGTGTAATCGCATCAGCGAGTACGCTTCCTTTAAGCCCTGTTGGCACTTTGACCTTTGAGACACCCAGGGTGACACTGATTGTTGCTCCTTTTGCCGCTCTGTCACCAGCCGTTGGATTCTGTGCTATTACATCTGGAAGCTTTGGTCCATCATACTTTGCATACCATTTAAAACCAAGACCAATCACTTTGGCTCTGGCGTCTTCTTTCGTCATTCCTACAAGGTCAGGTACGGGGATAAATTGTACAACAGGTGTCGCAGTTGCAGCCGGATTTGTATTTGTTTTGTTTCCCCCTAGAAAATCTAGTAGCCCAAGCATACTTGCTAGATAAATGCTAAATCCTAGTAGGACTAACGCAGCCAATACAATTAACCAGGTTACAATGTTTGCAAAACGCGTCTCTCTTGGATTTGCCACTCCCTTTCCCTGTAAGGCGTCTTTCGTAAAAGGGCGCGTAGCATCACTACCAACTATCCCACCTGGCCCATATGTTCCCCCCTGATTCACCATCATCGGTGCCTGCCCGTTGTTATATCCCCCCTGCATATAGGTCTGTTCAGCATACGGCTGCACACCCGGAGCATATTCTTGTGCACCTGCACCATTGTAGACCGCCTGCCCCCCTCGATGATTCGTCCCAGAGGTCAGTGGAGCCTGCACTCCACTACCTGGACTATTCATTAAAACTGTAGGATCTCCAGGCGCTGCTGGCATACCCCCCGGCCCCTTAGCCGCAGGCGCAACCATTCCCAGGTCTTCTTCCCCTAACATCTCTAGTGCGTGCGCCAACGAGCTTCCATCCCGAAAACGCATCTCCGGTACTTTCTCTAAACAGCGCAGGATAATCGCTTCAAGCGCCGGTGGGATATTAGGGTTTAGTTGACGAGGCGGGATAGGGATATCTTGAATATGCTGCATCGCAACCGCAACCGGCGTGTCACCATCAAACGGCGTCCGCCCGGTTACCATCTCATACATGACTATTCCCAACGCATAGACATCAGCCGCCGGGCTCACTATCTCTCCCTGCGCCTGCTCCGGTGCATAATATTGCACTGTCCCCAGGGTCATACCTGTCGTCGTCAAACGCTCTGCATTGATGTCTTTATAGACGCTGGCAATTCCAAAGTCGGTTAGCTTGATCGAGCCATCTTTCCCCACGAGAATATTCTGCGGCTTCACATCCCTATGCACAATACTCCGCCTATGGGCCGCACCTAACCCAAATGCTACATCATGCGCAATAATGATCGCTCGATCCGTCGCTAACACTCCGCGTGAACGCAAATACCTGCGCAGGTCTGTCCCTTCAATGAGCTCCATCGCAATAAAATAGGTTCCATTGCTTTGCCCATAATCATAGACCTGCACGATATTTGGATGCTGCAATGCGGAGGCTGCCTTCGCCTCGCGTTGAAAGCGCGTCACAAACTTTGGATCGGTACTGTAAACATCTCGGAGCACCTTGATAGCCACGACGCGGTCCATGCGCATGTCATGACCCCGATAGATCGTTGCCATACCACCACGGCCTATGGGATCTTGTAACTGGTATCGATCACCCAAAACTTCGTTTTGCATAGCTCTCCGCACTGTACAGGCGTTGTCTGTTCACAACCGCCCTTCCTTGCCAATGGGGCGAATGCTGTAAGAGTATCGCTATCTTGATACCCGACAGGTTGTCCTACTATTAGAAATCCTACTCTACGATTATGTGTTGCAGAAACAGGACCTCTATCCTAATCGCCAATTTCTTGTTTCTCCTACCAGGAGGCTGGGTCCCTGTAAAATGAAATGTACATTAACTCTTTTTATAGCGACACTATTTTAACCTATTCTGTGACAGAATGGAACACTCTTCTTCTAAAGTAGGAGTTTCCTGCTTTCCCTCTCCTCTTACCTATCATACTACTCTGTAGGAGACAGGATTTGTCTCTCACCATCCCCTCTACGCTCCCAGACAGTGAAGCTCTCTTAGCCTTTTTGCTCCTCGTCCCCTATCGCACGCAGGGCAACTAATCCCAATACCCGCTCATCTCCTAGACGCCTGGTTATATGTAAGGTATCCATCTGCTCTAATAATGGCAATATATACTTCCGCGAACCACCCAACACATCACGCGCCTCCGCTACGGTGATCCTCTTGTGCTTTTGCAAGTATTCAATCAGACGTACCTGCATCTCCTCATACGTCTCACGCAAAAATAAGAGGTGCGCTCCTACCTTGACGAATTGCCCCTGCTCAATAAGCGCGTTGACAATCTCTCCTCCAAGTGTTTTCTCTACGTCACTTCGCTCTGGCGGCATAGAAGGATTCTCTTGAAAACGCTGGATCATCTGCTCGATCTGTCTCTGCTGCTCTTCGCTAAATTTAGGCGTAAAATTAAATACACGAATAAACCCGCCTGCTGACACTGTACCCGCCCGAAAATTTCCCCTCTCCCTCTCCTCTTGCTTTCCTATCGCTTCAGGTACTATCTCTAGCTTCTTCTCCACAACTAAAACGGCAAAGATATCAGCAGCCATTCTCGGTGTGAGATGTAAACGCGCACGCCACTCTTCTTTTGAAAGCCCACTACGCAAAGGATAATGCCGATGGAGCTCTCTTACCAGGCCAACTGCCTTTTCAGTTAACTCTTCCCAGACCTGTCGCGCAAACCAATATTCGCCTATCTTGCGGACTCTCCCCTCTAATAACAACGTCTCTAGTACTCCTAACGTCACATCCTCTGCCAAATTACACTGCTCCGCTATCTCTTGCAATTCATAACCTAGCAGCCCCTGCGCAACTCCTCCCCCGCTCTTCCCAGCCAAACGTCTATCTAATACGGCTACTACTAGCTCATCCGCTGTCCCCTCCTCTAGCCGAACAAGCTTCTCTATTATCTGCCTCTGATGACGACGATGATAACGCGGCTGGACCTCTATGATCTCTCCGCCACCAATGGTCATGCCTGGCGATGGTATACGCAAGATGAAACGATCTCTTCGGGCTACGACTGCCGCCTTGCTTAAACGTAACTGCGCCCACCCGCTCTCTCCAGGCTGGAGCTCTTCTGCCTCTAACAAACGCACCCGCGCCGCTATCTCTTGCGCACCGCTATAGAAATCTACATCGCTGTTATGCGCCAGCGCCTGCTTTACATCCGGTAGTAGATGAAGCTTTACATCACAGAGGAGCGTGGTGTGAAGCTGCCCTGGCAAACTCACGACATTCCCTCTCTCTAGCTCACTCCGAGCGATGCTCGCCAGATTAATTGCAGCTCTACTCCCCGGAAATGCACGCTCCACCTGCTGTTTATGCGTCTGGATTCCTCGGATACGCGAACGCGTCCCTTGTGGCAAGATTTCTACCTCTTGCCCATTCTCTAGATTTCCATCCAATAGGGTCCCGGTGACGATTGTGCCAAAACCTGTCAGGGTGAAGACACGATCAATTGGCAGACGCGGACGCGCGATATTCTGTCTCTCCTGGGCCGCACTGAGGATTTTTTCTAATTCGTTGACCAACTCTGGCAAACCACGCCCGGTATAGACGGAGACGGCATGCACTGGCGCATCAGCCAGCGTGGTCGGCTTGAGCTGCTCAATAACTTCTTCTCGCACTAGCTCTAACCATTCCTCATCCACTAGATCTGCCTTCGTTACTACCACGATCCCCCTACGCACTCCTAGCAGATTCAGTATCGCCAGGTGCTCTCGCGTCTGCGGCATTACTCCCTCGTCTGCGGCTACTACTAATAAAGCTGCATCAATACCACCAACCCCCGCTAGCATATTTTTTATGAAGCTTTCATGCCCCGGCACATCTACGATGCTGACCTCTCGCCCACTCGGTAGCTTTAACCAGGCAAAACCTAGATCAATGGTCATGCCACGCTCTTTCTCTTCCGCCAGCCTATCCGGATCTATTCCTGTGAGAGCCTTCACTAGCGTCGATTTTCCATGATCGACGTGCCCTGCCGTACCAATACAACTCATATCTTTGCTTCCCTCGATAAAATCAGCACGTTTCCTCTATCAGCCAGAGGGATCTGAGCATACATCCAGATTCAAACAAGTTAGCTACTATACTTCAGCGTTTGCGTACCCCGCCGATATGAGAGAATAAGACCTTTTTTCAACATGGTACATAATACTCCCAGTACGCCTGATACTGCCAGTTTTTTGAGAATGAAGAAATAGGCCCGTTGCAAAATACTTTTCTTTTGTACCATGCTTCTTAATGTAATTGTTTTACTCCCAAAAGGAGCGCGAATTTGGTCGACATATCTCTAAGCAAAGAGGTATAATATAGAGCGGTCAAACAGGATTTCACCACTCAAGGTGCTCATAGTATAGTCAGGGACCCGATCCCCTGTAAGGGGATGGGCTTGCAGTTCCCCGTAAGGGGAGCTACCAGCTTCACCTGAGCAGACTCAGTTCTTCGGAGCTACGTTCATAGCGAAATAGGTACGGCAGGATGCGAGGCCAGTCTTGCCCTCTACAGTACACCGTTAAACAGGATTACGAGGGTTAGTGCCAGTGCGGTGTACGCCAAACCGCTTTGAACCTTGTCGAGGCCACCATTACCCCCAAAGGGCAACCAGAGGGGAGGCTCTTACAGGAGCAGGCATGTCAAAGGTTTTTCTCGTCGATACCAACAGACAACCCGTCGCCCCAGTCCATCCTGGCTATGCTCGCTACCTGCTCACCACAGGAAAAGCCGCCGTGTTGAAACGCTACCCCTTTACCCTGGTGCTCAAAACTGCTTGTGAACCGACCGCCGGGCCGCCACTGAGGATCAAGCTCGATCCCGGCTCAAAAGTGACAGGGATCGCCATTGTCAATGATGCGAACGGGGAAGTCGTTTTCGCCGCAGAGTTGACCCATAGAGGGGAGTACATCAAGAAGCGATTAGAGAAACGTCGGGCCGCTCGCAGGAGTCGCAGGCAGCGCAAAACGCGGTATCGTCAACCCAGATGGAGCAATAGGGGCAACCAGAAACAGGGGTGGCTTCCTCCCTCCCTAGAGAGTCGGATCAGCAATATCATCACCTGGGTGAAGAGAGTGTGTCAGTCTTGCCCGATCACCGCCATCTCTCAAGAACTGGTACGCTTCGATCTGCAAGCGCTGGAGAATCCAGAGATCGAAGGATGCCAGTATCAACAGGGGACGCTTGCCGGATATGAGTTGCGTGAGTATCTGCTCATGAAGTGGAACCGACAATGCGCCTACTGCTCAGGTACGCAAAGACCGCTCCAGGTCGAGCACATCCAGGCTAAAGCCAACGGAGGCTCCAATCAGATCAGCAATCTCACGCTCGCCTGTGAAGCGTGCAACCAGAAAAAAGGGACCCAACCAGTAGAGCAGTTTCTCAAGAACCAGCCCGAACTCCTCAAAAAGCTCAAAGCACAAGCCAGAGCTCCCCTGGGCGATGCGGCAGCCGTGAATGCATCGCGTTGGGCCTTGTATGAACGCTTGAAGCAGATCGGGCTGCCAGTGGAGTGTGGCTCCGGTGGCCGCACGAAGTTCAACCGTATCCAACAAGGATTGCCCAAGCTCCACTGGGTAGATGCAGCGTGTGTCGGCAAAAGTACACCGACCGGTCTTCATCTCAAGACCGTCAGACCCCTGCTCATTACTGCCAACGGACATGGGTGTAGACAGATGCGCCTGGTCAACGATCTCGGTTTCCCACGAGGCAAAGCCAAAGCCGCCAGGAAGGTCAAAGGCTTCCAAACGGGCGACATGGTGAGAGCCGTGGTTACGAAAGGGGTGAAAAGAGGGACCTATGTTGGAAGAGTGGCCGTACGGGCGACGGGCTCCTTCAACATCAAAACCAAAACCGGGACCGTTGAGGGGATAGGGGCTCAGTATTGCCACTCGCTTCATCATCTCGATGGCTATAGTTATCAGACAGGAAAGATTTCTCTGCCTGCCAGCAGCCTTTCTTTCCTCCCTCAGCCTGAAGGCATGAAGGTCTCCAGAAAGGACGGTTGATGAACGAAAAAATTCAATCAGTCTCTAAATTCACTCCCCCACAAACCAGGTGTCTATCTTATGAAAGATGCTGAAGGGACGATTATCTACGTGGGGAAGGCTATTTCGCTTTTTAACCGCGTCCGCTCCTATTTTCAGGAGTCTACCGATTTAAGCCCCAAGAATTGTAGCATGGTCGCCAAAATCGAGGATATTGAGTTCCTGGTGGTCAGTAATGAAGTCGAAGCTCTGGTCCTGGAGAGCAATCTTATTAAGCAGAATCGCCCCAAATATAATGTACTCCTGCGCGACGACAAAAATTATCCCTATATTAAGGTCGCTCTTACCGAGGACTTCCCTCGCGTCTATCGCGTCCGTAGCTTCCACCGCGATGGCAATCGCTACTTCGGCCCCTATACAAACTCTGGCGCGGTTGATGCTACTCTCGATCTGTTGAACAAACTTTTTAGCTTCCGCACCTGCCGCTACGATGCAAGCTCCTGGGCTCCGCCCTCTGACAATCCCCCTCCTGGCTGGAAACAGAAGCTGCTTGCCCGACCCTGCACTCAATACTTTATTCATCGCTGTGTCGCACCCTGTGTGGCTTATACAACCCGTGAGGAGTACGCGGCAATTATTCAACAGGTTATTCTTTTTCTTGAGGGTAAACATGATGAAGTTTTGCAGAGCTTACAGGAAAAGATGGAGCAAGCCGCCGAAGATCTGAATTTTGAGGAGGCCGCCCGTATTCGTGATCGCATTCAGGCAGTTGATCGCATCCTGGAAAAACAACGCATTATTAATACAGAGGGACAGGATGACCAGGATGTGATCGCCCTGGCCCGTGGCGACGATGAAACGTGCGCTCAGGTCTTCTTTTTCCGCTCTGGCAAACTTGTGGGACGCGAGTACTTCATTCTCCAGGGCACACGCGAGAGTTCAGACGCAGAGATTATAACTTCCTTTATTCAACAGTTCTACGACAATTCTCCCCATATCCCTGCTGAGTTGGTAACGGAATTTGAACCAGATGAACGTTTGCTTATTCAAAATTGGCTACGTGAAAAACGCAAAGGTACAGCCGCCACCAGTCCTGCGGTTACTATCACTGTCCCTAAACGCGGCGAGAAGGTCCGCCTGATCGAAATGGTCAAACAGAATGCCCAACAGGTTCTTGAGCAACAGCGCATTAAATGGCTTACCGATAGCCAGAAAACTCAACTCGCTCTAGAGGAATTACAGGAAGCTCTCAATCTGGTCGCTCCTCCTCAACGCATCGAGTGCTACGATATCTCGAATACTCAAGGCACTGATTCGGTAGCCGCTATGGTGGTCTTTGAAGCCGGACGCCCAAAAAATAGCGAGTACCGCCGCTTCAAAATCAAAACGGTTGAAGGTGCAAATGATTTTGCTAGTCACCAGGAGGTGCTACGCCGCCGCTTCCGCAAATACGCAGGCACCACTGCCCTGGCCGCCGCTGAAACAGAATCTCTCCCCACAAATCTTGAAGAGGATAGTCAGGGAGCGAGGATGCTTGCTGCTGAGGAAATTATTGCTCTTGAGCAAGCAAGTGGCAATCATAAGGCCGCCAAACAAAGCGATCTACAACACGATTGGGCAATCCCCGATCTGATCGTTATTGACGGCGGCAAGGGCCAGCTACATGCCGCCCTGGCAGTTATGGAAGAGCTACAACTGGATATCCCTATTATCGGCTTCGCGAAAGACGAAGGCTCACACACAAAGTTGACCACCTCTGAAGCGATCTTCGTTCCTGGCTCCCCCGAACCACTCACACTGCCACGCACTTCGCAAAGCCTCTATATGCTCCAGCGTATCCGTGACGAGGCCCATCGATTCAGTATTACTTATCACCGCAAGGTTCGTTCAGAACGCACATTTAAGTCGGTGCTCGACGAAATTCCTGGCATCGGCCCAAAACGTAAACAGGCTCTGCTTAAACACTTCGGCTCGGTCCGCGCTATCAGTAACGCTAGCATAGACGATCTGGCCGCTCTCGATGGTATGACCCGCGACGCAGCAGCAAAGATCAAGGAATATATTGGGCGTGCGGAATAAGTTACCCGCTCTCTCCGTTTTTATTAATAGGAGTCAAATTGTTTGTGTTATGTTAATTTTTACGCTAAGAGTGCTAGCACTCTCACCTTGAGATTGACAACTCATAAATTTCACGCTACTATTAAAAAAAGACGTTTGTGAAAACGCCTTCCTTTTCTTTATAAATAGAGTTCAGGCAGTTTTGCCTGTATAATCCGGTTCTTATTGTATCGATCTTTTTTAAAGAGGTGATTGGTGTATGCCAACCTACGAGTATCTTTGTCAGACCTGTAACCACCGCTTCGAGACGTGGCAGAAAATGACGGCTGAACCTTTGACTGTTTGCCCTGAGTGTGGAAATTCTATTCGGCGCGTTCTTTTTCCCGCCGGCGTGGTTTTTAAAGGCCACGGCTTTTATAAAACTGATCATGCCAATGGCAGCACTCTCCCACCAGGTGAAGTTAAAACAGACACAAACGGCAACGGCGAAAGCTCATCCAGCGAAAGCAAATCTAGCGAAACGAGTACTCCTGTCAGCACTCCTGCCGCCAAAAGTGAGAGTGCGTCGACAGCTAGCAATAGTTAGAAAATTTTGAGGGAGAGGATTTCCGCAACGACTATTCATTCCTCAGTCTCTTACGGATCTCTTCTCTCACAAAAAAACAAAAAAAGGAAGATGTTATGCTAGAAGAGAGCGGCCTCGCCGCCATTCAACGTCAACAGATCGAGATCGCCGCTGGCGAATTGCTACTCACTGACGACCACTATATTCGCCAGACTATTATTGAACGCTTACGCCATCAGATTGCTCACGCCGATCCTTCGTTCAATATTTATAAACTGAGCGCCTGGGTACGCGAAGAACTTGAAGAGGTGGGTCTACTTCAACTCTAGTTTTTTTCTCTCTCTCGTAATTTTTACTGTAACACTAAAAAACCACCCAAAATTCCTATAAAGCAGCTCTTATCATGGCGTGTCATACGTCTCTAGGATGTATACTGATTACACAAACCCTTTCAGGAAAGACCCACGATTGTCTCAATGCGCAGCTTTGGACTACTGTATACGAATAATTAAGAAATAGCGAGATGGAGGGTCAAGGCTGATAACAGTTGCAGAGGAGAAACATTGGTTATGCAGGTTCGCCATGAGCAATTTCAAGAACAAACGAAAGAACAGATTATCCAGGATTTACAGCGCCAGGTAGATGAACTCTCCAGCGAAAATCTCCTCCTGCGCGATCAGTTGGCACGAAAAGAACAATTTACTGCAATGATCGCCCATGAGTTGCGTGGCCCGCTCGCGCCTATTATTAATTATGCCCAGATGCTGGCCCGCCAGACTCCCCCAGCCCAAATCGAGAATGAGCCAGAAAGTAAAAAATCTCGCCGCGCCTCATCTGTACAACGCCAGACTTCCATTATTATTAGCCAGGCCCGCCGCATGACACGCCTTGTCAATGATCTGCTTGATGCCTCTCGCCTGACTTCGGGACAATTTACGCTCTTCCGCGAAAGATGCGATCTGGCACAGCTTACCCGCGATACGGTTGAACAACTACGCCCAGTCGCTCCTTATCATAAGTTTCTTGTTGAAACTCCCATCGAAGGCATTATCGGCAATTGGGATAGTGGCCGCCTCCAACAGGTGCTGGGTAATCTGCTCGACAACGCTATTAAATATTCAGACGAACAAACGACAGTTACGGTCCGCGTCTGGCTCACTGCCAATCATGTCCATGTGAGCGTCCATAATCAAGGTGCCAGTATCCCTTCCTCTGATATTAGCCAGCTCTTCCGTCCCTATGCCCGTTTACAGGCAACCAGCGATCGCAGAGGCTCTGGCCTGGGACTCTACATTGCTAAATCAATTATTGAAGCCCATAATGGGATCTTACTCCTTGAACCACGTACTGATGAAACCCAAACCGAAGGTCCAAAAGGGACAACTTTCTCCTTTACGCTCCCATTTTCCGAGTAGGATACTGATCCTATCCTACTCGCAGCTAAGATAGCCTTTTCTACGCTACCTGTCTGTTTTAACAGGTAATGGGCAGAGCATTTATCCTGCTCTAAAAACTGGTGAATTGAGCGGTGCACCCCATCTATTTTACGCCTATACTATCACTGTGCAGAGGAAACCACCCGGAAGGAAACGGCATCTGCTAAGACGTTGATTGTGGAACCCGGCGTCTGACTCAGTGCTCGGAGAAATACGTTTCAGGTCGTTCGCTTGTCTGCGGGCGAGGCAGTATAACAGAGGACGACCTGGCGCATTTCATACGTACGATGACAGCGGATCTGCCATCAAAGGGTCTCTTCCGGTGGTAGCTCAGTACGAAAATCTGCCAGAAGCAGCGTTTACGATCACTGCAACTGTCTGGCTCACTCTGACACTTTCTATTATTCAAAACGATTACCTCAACACACTGCATCTACTGCTCTGTGAGAAAGGAGGACACTATGGCACAATGGGCGTATAAAGTTGTCTATATTGACTACCGTGGACGGATCTCATGCGAGGGCGTTGAGACGCTGATCGGGAATGAACGCCGCAGTACGTTTGCTCGACGCTATATGAATGGCCTCGGCGAAGGTGGCTGGGAACTCGTGGGCATTCAACCTCTAACCGCTAACTCCGCCTACTACATTTTTAAGCGCCAGGCCCAGGAAGGCGATTTTGCAGAACAGACCCCACCAGCGGCCTCTGCACAGACCCCACCAGCCGCGCCCACTGGCGGTCCTACTCCAACCGTTGAAAGCGCTTAATAACTTTCTCAGTCTCCCATTTTCCTATTCGAGTATAGGAGCTTTACAATAAAGGAGCTAGTCCACTCTATTCTCTTTGGACTAGCTCCTGATTCATTTGTACGGCTAATACCGCTCATCACCTACTCAAACAGGCCGCTTTTTCAAACTTCCCCATTCTGTAAGGCGAATTGCTCAAACATAGCCTCCCAGACCTCCTGATTCTCTAGCCGTTCACGGGGATTAGCTACCCGTGCATTGATTGCTTCAAAAATACAGGAGAGCAAACGATGCAGACACATTGATGCTTGATTGTAAAAACCCTCCGCCTGCTTAATGTCACCACTCAAGACTTCGTAACAGAGGGAAGTAAAGTTATCAACATCAATATGATTATGGTCAACACGAAATTCGTAGTTGCCCAGACTGCTTAAACGCTCGTTGTCCATAAACGCTTTGAGCGTCCTGGCGTCAAGCTCCGTCCCATTCGCCCGACAGGTATCCGCCAGCGAATCCATAGTCCAGTTGACAAATTCCACCAGGGCAGGCAATTGATCCATCGGCGAACGCCGCTTTTGCCATTCTTGCTCCATACGGCTGATAAGATCCAGAAGCTCAAAATTTTCCAGCCTCAACTTCTCAGCAGGATCTGGCAGATTGAGCCTGCGGCCTGTGTTGCGTGGGACCTCTTGATGGGTCGATACGACACGTAAGAAATTTTGCTCCACTAGCTGAGCCAGATCACGAGCAATATCTAATTCTGGCCGCCGTAGCGCACTGGCAATACGTCGCACACGCCGAAAGAGGTTAATATAGGAGAACAATTCCATAGTTCGTAGATCAAAACGCATGGGACGGGCAATCATTGGCGCTAATTGCAGTGTGGTTCGCATACCTTGAGGCAAATATTTGATCAGCTCTTGCCATTCATCTCCATAGCGTACCATCTCCATAGTAATACGCATCACTTCGATGTCTAGCGAAACTTCACCATAAGGGAGCAGCTTCTGTAAATTGGGACTGGCGGTAAATTCGTAGCTCCCACCCTGCCAGAGTGCCAGTTCTCGCACCGTCCAGATAGCTTTTGTGCGCAGTGCCTCTCTTAATTGCGTATCGGCAATAACGCCCATCATTACCAGGCGCTCACCAATACGCTTCCCAAATGGGTCTTGCAGTTGGCGGGCATAGGCTTCTTCGATCATCTCTTGCGTCGCCATACCCAACTGCTGAAGAACATCACCGACAGTAAGGGCCCCTGGATCAAACTCAGAACAATTGGCTAGCTTGCCCTCGTGAAAGTACAAGATGCCCATTCTTCCACCGCTCTGCTTCAAGTGAATCACTCCGGTCATACCGCCCAGCTCCATCACCTGTAAGACTTCTACCAGGCCAAAGTCTTTTAGCGAGCCAGATAATACAGTGTTGGTTGTTGTCATGCTCTCCTCAAATTCCCAACCTGTCTCTCTCCAGGACTAAAAGCTGCGTATACCATCTTTTTCGAGCCCCTTATCGTTTGTCTAACTGCACCCGCTCCTAGTTTATGCTGTAATATATATTATATCAATCAAAGTATCTTTCAACAAGTTAGCCCAAAGAGGCCATCATTAGTGATAACTCCAGACAAATGGAAAGGAACTTTTTACCCTCTCTATTCGTAATATCAAGCGATAGGCTGACTTAAAAGATATCTGCTAGAAACAGACTTTTAGTGAACAGCTTTAAGATATCTTTTTATGAAAAGAGGCACACTTTAAGATGACGAATCACGAACGACTCGTTGTTGGTATATTTACAAATCGCGTACAGATGCGTAATACGCTCGTTGCTCTGAAAGAGGCACATTTTTCTGATGAGCAGATTGGCTTTGTGCTTCGCGATGAGCGGATACTCACTCAGCCACATATGCAGACAGAAAACCATTCTCACCCTATCTTACAAGGCCTGGTCGGCGGCCTGATGGGCGTTGCAGATGCTTTGTTGGTACCAATTACTGGACCAAGCGATGCTACAAATATTCTGGCAACTACTCTCCCTATAGCTGAAGAAGCCATTGATCACCTTCCTCAACGCCATATGCAACAAGAACACCAGAAACATTCTCGCCCCGATGCTCCTATGACGGCGACACACGCAGAAACGGCTGCCGCTCCAACTCCTAAACCTGTTCCTACTGAACCTGAAGGAGAAGAGACAGAAGAGGAGACTAGCACTGTTACAGGAGAAGTTGTGGGCGGAGTACTGGGAGCCGCTATAGGCATCCTCATTCCTGGCATTGGACCCGCTATCGTTGTAGGTAGTCTGGCCTCACTCTTTGGTATTGCCTTTGGCGGCGTAGCGGGTGGCTTCCTGGGCACATTTATCCACCTGGGCGTGCCTGAACAACAAGCTCGTAAGTATGAGCATGCCGTGAAGTCTGGTCAGATCGTCGTTACGGTTAAGGCGGATGAGCGGACTCAGGTGGCAGAAGAACTTCTCCGCCACTATGGCGCACAACTTGTAGAAACACATTAACTCCATTCCATTTGCTTGCACTACGCTCATCCCTATGCTCTATAATTAGCGGGAGAGCACTATAGGTCATATAAGACTTCTCAATAGCTTATAATTCAGTTATGCTATACGAAATGTATTGAACGTCGGAGCAAGCAGATGAGTGAAATTGAGCGATTCTGTATTTATTGTGGAGCAGGCAACCCGGTCAGCAGCGGACGCTGTTTCTCCTGTGGATATTCTTTACGTATCACTATTCCTCTAGAGAAAGAGTTAAGTTCAGCACATGGTGTCCTCTTACAAGAACGCTATCGCTTACTTAAACAGATCGGCGAAGGTGGTTACAGCGCAGTCTATCTGGCTGAAGATCTTCAAGAAAAACGTACTGTTGCCCTAAAAGCAATTAGTCTGCGTGATCTCTCTTCTCAAGAACAGATCGAAGCTACCGATACATTTAACCGCGAGGTGCATTTTCTCTCCAATCTCCAACAGCGCAACTTGCCACAATTCTACGAACATTTCTCAGAGCAAGAATGCTGGTACCTTGTCATGGAGTTTATCGATGGAAATACCTTAGAACAATATCTGGAAAAGCTGAAAGGTCAACCTCTTCCTACACAGGAAATATTGGAGATTGGCCTTGTGCTTTGTAATGTCCTACGCTATCTCCACAATCAAGAACCAGCCATTATTTTTCGCGATCTTAAACCTGGCAATATTATGCTTACACGCGGGGGGCATCTCTATCTCATTGATTTCGGAATAGCCCGTAGACATAAGCCGGGAAAGGATCACGATACCATTCCCTTTGGCTCACCAGGCTACGCAGCACCAGAACAATATGGACGTGCCCAGACGGCACCAACAGCGGATATCTATAGCCTGGGCGCGATTTTACATCAGCTCTGTTCTGGAAATGATCCGGCTGACCAGCCATTCACGTTTGCGCCCTTAGCCTCACCAGAACAACAAACACTCTCACAACTTCTCATGCAAATGGTTGAGTTTGATGTCAGCAAACGTCCTCATACTATTGAGCAAGTGCATAAAGAGCTAGAGCAAATTGATAAACAGCTCCGGCTGGAGCGGGGATTGCACAGCAAGAGTGGTACTTCAAGAATACCTTCTAGTATCTCCTATATCCCTTCCCCACTCCCAACCCAGGCAACGCAGACAACCAGTTTGCTGACAGCAAGTACGGCAATCTATACCGCGCATGGCCAGATTCAGGTCATGCAGCAACAAAATCAGTACTATCAAGGTCCAATGACAATCGGTCCCAGACGCAATAAATATGCGATTGCCAGTATTGTCTGCTGCCTCTCAGCAATCATCCTACCAGTAGCTTCCTGCTCACTTCTCCCAACGATTTATGAATCAACAGGTGCCTTTTTCCCCGTATGGATATCTTTCATTTGTCTGACACCGGGGCTGGGGGAATTATCTTTGGCATTCTTGGGAAACGCCGGGCGAGACAGGTGTTAAGCTTACGCCGAACACTCAATGGAGCTCACAATAGCCTGGTTGTCAGTTCAATCGTCTTTACTATCTACCTGGCAATTTTCCTCCTATTTCTTTATAGTAGCCTCCATCAATACTAATCTCTTTCCAGAAAACATGGCTATAAACAATATATGATTTTGCTTTTGTAATGCTAACTTACATTTGTATGACCGCTATTTTAAGAGTCTTAAAACTTCATTCATCAGTTAATCGTGTAAAAAACAATCCAGGTGAAAAAGAGTATACCTGACAGGAGGTTTTGATGAATTGTCCAGAATGTGGTGCAAGAGTACAACATGGTGCGAATTTTCGTGAGAAGTGCGGCACAGCGTTACAGCAAGGGCCAGCACAAGCTTTCTCTACACAACCACGCCGCATGACTCAATCTCGTAGTAGCGCCAGTTTACAAGACCCTTATAAAGACCAGATCAAACAGTTAAAGTTGCAGATCAAACAATTGAGAATATATCTCAGGCAGATCACTACACAAATGTCTAGTACTTGCGCACGTTATCATGAAACAGCGGCCTTTGTACCTTTCGGTGTTTTGAGTAAAGGGTATAAGTGGTTCGAGGACTTGCGTCTTCTGGGTCCACAACAACAAAAAGAGCAGCTACAAAAACAGATCTTGCAGATGGAGCAAGAATTGTTAGGGCTACAACAAGCACAACAGGAATGGCAACGCCAGCGAGGTTAATTAAAAACCTCTATTGCTTTATCAAAAGCAGGAACAGGAAACCTCTGCGGCTCTGTCAAAAACAGAACCAGGAGGTTTTTTTTGAGAAAAACGTTTTGTCTTCTAACAAACATCACCTGTATACGCTATTCGGTGAATATTTTTTATGATGAACGTTTGACGTCCACCATATTGACGTCTCACAGTATACGATGTATGCTTATACTGTATCGAATAAGATTACAAACATACATGAAATTACATGTATACAATTTGCAAAAGATCCTGAGAACGTCTCTAACACCAGCTTATGCAGGATATTCCAAAATACTCTGGATGAGCTGTTATTGTGTACTATCATGGAAGTAAATGCACGAGATGGAAGAACCACAGACATGGCAAGAATTACTACATACTATTATAAGTGATCCATTGGAGCATCAGCGGATAGCTACAACAATGGGCATCAATCCCATTACCTTGACACGATGGACAAATAAGACTTCTCTACCTCGCCCTGCTAATTTGCGCGCACTCTTGAATGCAATTCCTCGTCAGAGACAAAAAATGCAAGCCCTACTCCAGAAAGATATTCCCAATTATTTGTCCGAGAGCAGTTTAGAAGAACCGCTTGTACAAGAGATTCCTTCAGCCTTCTACTCCAACATTATCAATATTTATACTACCAGCCCACCTCTCTTGCGCTCATCGACAATCTGCATTACCATTTTTCAGCAAATGTTGCGTCACCTTGATCATTTAAAACAAGGTTTACAAATACTCATCTGTCAATGTGTACCTCCCTTCGCAGGCGAGAAAATCCGCAGTCTACGGGTTACGTTGATAAGAGCTACACCTCCCTGGGAAAGTTCTATAGAGAATCAGATCACCCTTCTGGGGCTGGAATCCCCGGTGGGAAATGCGGTTAGCAGGGGCCATATTATCATTGTACAAAGCAATAAAGAACTCACCCAGCATTATCCAACCTATCAGATTTCTTTTGCTGAAAGCTTAGTCGCTTTTCCTCTGCTTAACTTTGACCAGACAGCAGGTGCAATTGTCGTTATTAGTACACAACCAGACTATTTTAGCGCTGCTCATATCGAGCTTATTCAGGGCTATACTGACTTACTTATTCTGGCATTTGGGCCTGATCAGTTTTATCCTTTGAAAGAGATCAATTTAGGCATTCTTCCTCCCAGCGATATACAAGAGCAGTATCTGGAAAATTTTCAAGCAGAGGTGACCAGAACTATGTTAGCAGCAGAAAAAAACCACCAACAGATGAAAAGAGCAGATGCCGAACTTGCAGTATGGAAAAAGTTAGAAGAACTTTTTCTAGGTATTAATCCTTTCAAAAATGATGAATGAATACCTACACTTCTTCCTCACCATTCTACAATCCAGACAAAACCAGGGTAGGAGAGTAATATGCTTCCTAAGTGGTCCAAAACAAGAGAAAATGATGGGAAAAGAATCTAGTAGCACAAAGGCTGAAGGGATGCGACGTGGAGCTATCAGGCTCCATAGCATTGCTAGATCTCCACGCTGCATTCCTTACCTTTAGCGTACTCCAGCCAGCAAAACAGGATTACCTCACAGTATGAGACGCCAATCCCTGTAATGTCTGCTCCATCAGAAAATGCGTCACCGCCTCCACGCTCCCCGTTTCCTGATAGACAGCGATCTGACGATCAGCGCCGCTCCCACGCGGGTCCTCAAGTAAAGCTCTGATATAATTCATCTCGCGGCGGCTTCCTAGATCATCAACCACATCATCGACAAAATCTAGCAATTCCTCAATCGACTCTGCGCATAGTCAAGCGGCGCTGCTGCACAAAATCAACCACATCTGCATCCAGGCCGTAGCGGGCGGCACGCCATTTATTCTCCTCAATATAGCTATTAGGCAGGGTATAAAACGTGAGATTGCGCGAGTACATCCAATAGAGTTTGGCAACCAGAGCCTGGCAGAGCGCGGCTATCGCCATCATATCTTCAAAAGTAGCAGGCATATCACAACAACGAAATTCAATCGTTTTAAAAAAGGGATGAGGGCGAATATCCCACCAGATACGCTTTCCATTATCGATGCAGCCAGTATCTATTAAAGAAGTTACATAACGGTCAAAATCAGCAGTCGAGTCAAAAAGTTCAGGCACTCCTGAGCGAGGGAAGCGTTTCCAAACAATGGTGCGATACGATTTCAGACCTGTGTAGCGACCAGCCCAAAATGGCGAGTTGCTAGAGAGGGCGATAAGATGAGGAATCCAGGTACGCAACTGATTCATCAAAGGAACAGAGGCTATCCGCGTGTCAAGACCAACATGAACATGCAGGCCAAAAATCAGAATAGAACGCCCTACATCTTGATACTCTTCTTCTAGCTCCTCATAGCGCTCATTTTGAGTCCGCAACTGGTCTTGCCAATGGGCGAGAGGATGAGTCCCGGCGCTAATTAAAGAGAGATTCTCAGCCTCAACCAGCGAGATCAGGGTTGAACGCAGATGCGCCATCTCAGCACGAGCATGAGCAATCGTTGGACAAACGTCGGAGATCAATTCCACTGTCGACTGTAACATCTCAGCTTTAATCTTCTCTCCCAATAGCGGGCCACCCTTGTCCAAAACTGTATGAATATGCGAAGCTAACTGACCAGAATAGGTATTTACCATCTGAAACTCTTCTTCAATGCCGAGAGTAAATCGCTGCGTCATAACATATTCCTTTCACATAGGGTAGAGGAAAGTGGGAGATAGAAGAGCAAAGATACAGAGAACACAGCAAAAGTTGGCAGAAAAGTAAATGTAATAGCAGAGGAATACAGATGTGGATCAAGTTGTTCGCAGAGCGCTACAGCGCATACCCGCATAAGCACCTCTAAAGGAGTGTTTACTGCATGGAAAGCACTATATAAATGATACTACGTATAAAAGTCTTTGGATTCAAAGATTACCCAAGTCAAATGAATTTGTCAAGGATTTTATCGATATTAAAAAGAGTTTTACATTGCACTTAAAAGTTTTCTCTTCTAGTAGACTCACCATAAAAGGATCAAATCTTTTTGGGGATGATGAGAAGAGCTCTTAAGAATACTATCGACCACAAGAAAATTTTCTAAAGGGAAATAACAACCAGATTACTAGCAGAAGAAAAGGACGAAAAAAAGAGAAGATCACCTTACTATAACAGTAAGGGTTATTGGATTACACTAAGTATCCAATAACCCTTAAGAGAGAAACAGCTATAGCTCTTGCTTTAGACAGCACTTGTGAGAGCGGACTCACGAACGAGGTTGTTGAACTTTGCGGCCTGCTCTTCCTGGACATGGTAGCTGGCTTTGTCGAGAATGCGTACATCAATGCGCGGATTAACACGTTTGAAAGCAGAACTTGCCTCAGAAGGTGTCAGCGTGCCTTCGCGTCCCCAGACAGCCGTAACAGGAACCTGTAAGCGTGCAAGAGGCTCATGAACATCCATATTCAACGAGTTGCTCAGGTAGGAGGCCAGAGGATAATGCGCATTCGACTGATGGGAGCTAGTATAGACATACTCAACCAATTCGTCGGTAATCAGGCCGGGATTGTGATAGCCTTGAGCATCATAATAGCTGCGAATACCGTGGCGCGAGGTCAATACATTGCTAATGAAGCTACCAATAACGGGGGTGCGTAGAACACCTTTCCAGGCAACATTGATTGGACCAGGGAAAGACTCCTGCAAAATAGTAGTGGGAGGAGAGACCAGGATCAGGCGCTCAAACAGTTGGGGGCGACGGTAGGCGTCAGCGATCACATATGCACTCGACAGGCCATGAGCAACCACAATCGCAGGCTTGCCAATCACCTCTTTGATAAAATCATTAATCAGGTCGGCAAACGTCTCTGCACTATAATCGGCAGTAGGGCGATCAGAAAGACCATATCCCAGCAAGTCGAGAGTAAATACCCGGAAATTTTCAGCTAAAACATCAGCATTTTTACGCCACTCATAAGAAGAGGCACCAGGACCAAAGCCATGAACCAGTAACAGAGGTTTGGCATCACGATTGCCTTTAACAGTGTAGAACATATCGCCATATTTCCAGGGATAACGGCGCTCCTCACCTGTCAAAACAGTATCAAGTTCACCGGCCATAGATTCAGTTGCTTTATTATACAGTGCCAATACACCAAGCGTTCCACCAACAACTGCACCAGCGGCTACCAATTTTTTTATTGCTGACATCACTATCTCTCCTAGCTATAAGTAATTTTTTTAATCAACATAGTTTCTCATAGGTTCTGAAATAACTATAACATGCACCTTGACTTCATGCAAACAAAATAGGATAAAATAGCACCATTATGTATGATGGAGTATCCTTCAGAGGATCGCTGTATCAGTTTAGATACTGCGCTGAACTTCTCATAGAGAGCTGAGTAATGAAACAATTTCCTGAATATATCCATCTTGCAGATGAAGTGCAGGCAGCATTGCATGAACACAGAGCAGTTGTGGCCCTGGAATCGACAGTGATCGCTCATGGCCTGCCATACCCCACAAACCGAGATGTAGCCCAGGCTATGGAGCAGACTATACGTGCAGAGGGAGCCGTGCCGGCGACCATCGCTATTAATGATGGTCAGATCAAGGTTGGCCTCTCATCCGCAGAGATTGAGCAACTAGCAACGGCTAGAGATGTGCAAAAAGTGAGTCGACGCGATCTGGCTCTGACACTGGCAAGCAAACGCCTGGGAGCGACCACTGTTGCAGGTACTATGCTCTGCGCCAGTATGGTTGGTATTCACTTCTTTGCCACAGGTGGCATTGGTGGAGTCCATAGAGGTGCAGAAAGCACAATGGATATTTCTGCTGACCTGACTGAACTCAGTCGTACGCCGGTCCTGGTCACCTGCGCCGGAGCAAAATCGATTCTTGATCTTGATCTGACTCTAGAATATCTAGAAACACAGGGTGTGCCTGTGATCGGCTGGCAGACGAATGAATTACCGGCCTTTTATGTACGTAGTAGCGGACGACAGTTGAACCAGCGCCTTGACGACGTAGAACTTGTTGCAAGTACAGCCCGCTATCACTGGGCCTGTCAACTGGGCGGCATAGTGGTTACCTGTCCAATAGAAGCAGGGCAAGCAATGGATGCCAGACCGCTTGAGGCAGCAACAGAAGAGGCCTTAAGGCTAGCAAAAGAGCAAGGCATCAAAGGAGCGGCAACGACACCATTTGTACTTGCACACGTTGCGCGGATTACAGCGGGAGAGAGCGTAGAAGCCAATAAGAGTCTCCTGCTGAATAATGCAAAATGGGCGGCGCGTTTTGCGCACGCATATTTCCAGGCCGAATAGTTGATTTCTTTTGGCAATAAGACTACAATACGTATACGGAAAGAGGCCCTTTGCTTGCATAAAAGCCCTATCATTTTCATTATCATATCCTCCTTGAAAGGAGCCATAGAGCGTGAATAATCCCGCAGATTTTCGTAAGGTTATCGGGGGACTGATACTTTCTATTTTATGGGTATGTACCTTCTTACTCATTAAATCCTCACTGGTGATCGACTGGGCCGGTGATGGCAGTGTAATAACTCCCCTGTTACCAGTGATAGCGCTTATTGGTCTGCTTGTTATCGTCTTCTACCATATCTTTTACCATGCCAGTTCTGAAGCGAACAAACTAAGCTGGACGGTGGTTCTCACCGTGGCATGGCTTGCAATGATCATCTTCTACCCCTTCAAAGATCCGGCAAATCCGAATGGTGGTGCTGTGGGCTTCTTCGCTTTGATCGGTGGATTGGCAGTTGTCGTACTCTGGGTACGCTTCTTCTCAGATGAGATTGTTACTACCGCTTAACGATACATGTGACCAGAGAGCAAAGAAAGAGTCACCGCGACACACTTATTTTGTGAGAGACGGTGGCTCTTTCTTTTTTACTCTCCCTCTTCCCCATACCCTCTTCCAGGGAGAGAATCTCTGGTGTTCAATGGCGAAAATGGCGACGTCCTGTAAAGATCATCGCAATTGCATAATGATTCGCCACATGAATGGCCTCTTCATCACGCAGCGAACCACCGGGCTGGATAATCGCGGTTACGCCAGCTTTCGCCGCCGCTTCAACGCTATCGGCGAAAGGGAAAAAGGCATCGGAAGCCAGTACCGACGTTCGAGCACGCTCAGCGGCTCTATTCACGGCAATTTGAACACTGCCCAGACGATTCATCTGTCCAGCACCAACACCCACGAGGGTTAATTTATGAGCGAGCACAATAGCATTGGATTTAACATGCTGGACCGCTTTCCAGGCAAACATCAGGTCCGTCACCTCATCAAGTGTTGGCTCTCGCTCACTCATAACATGGTACTCAATCTCGTGCTCATGTAATACATCGGGCGTTTGCAGAAGCAAGCCGCCGGTAACAGAGTGGATATTGGAAGGGTAGGAATCCAGCAGATGAGTGGCGGAAGAGAGAGGTTCAATGAGACCATGCGTTGCCAGTAGGCGAATATTCTTCTTCCGGCGCAAGAGGTCGAGAGCCGCAGGCTGAAAATTGGGAGCAATAATAGCTTCATAGAAAAGTTGATTGACCTCCTCAGCCATTGCGAGATCAATAATGCGATTGCAGCCAATGATGCCACCAAACGCCGAGATAGGATCGCCAGCATGAGCTTTTTTATAGGCCTCAAGTAATACATCATCGCAGGCCAGACCGCAAGGATTGGTATGCTTAATAATAGCGACAGTCGGAGCCGTAAAGCTCTGAACGGTCTGCAAAGCGACATCTAGATCAAGCAGGTTATTAAAAGATAACTCCTTGCCATGAAGTACCTCAGCGTTGGCAAGAGAAGGATTGGCGGAAGAACCCTGCCAGCGATAGAAGGCGGCCTGCTGATGAGGATTTTCACCATAGCGCAACGTCCGAACACGCTCTAAAGGGAGAGTCAGCATTTCAGGAAATAACTCGCCAGAAGAGGCACGAAGATAGCCAGCAAGGGCAGTATCATAGCTTGCAACGTATTGAAACGCAAGGGTAGCCAGGTGACGACGTGTCTCCCAACTTACTTCACCCTGTTCGCGCCATTCCTGCATAACGGTACTATAGTCATCTGGACGTGTCAGTACCAGGACATCGGAAAAATTGCAGGCCGCAGCACGAAGCAGAGCAATCTCCCCAACGCCAATCTGAGACAATACTTCGTGAGGAGGCACCGACGAAGAGTGGGCCAATTCGGCAAAAGCAGGAATATTTACTACCACCACATCAATAAAACCAATAGTGTGGATCTGCTGTCCAGAAACAGCACTATGAGGAGTCATCACCCCTGCTAATAAGGCAGGATGGAGCAAACTCAGTCCTTGATCCACAGGGTCAAAAAAGCCGGTAAGAGTGCTTACGGGCTGTGCCTGAATACCCTCTTTCTGCAAGAGAGAGAGTGTATCGGGATGTGAGAATAGTTCAACATTGTGAGTGCTCAATTCCTGAGCAAGAGCAGTCAGACCAGTATGGTTCGTTACACTAATTATTGCTCGCATATAGTATCCTTTCAGGCAGTATACCGGACAAAGCGTCTCCTATCATCCAGTATATCTGAGGCTGTAACACCACTTTTGCAGAAAACAATTGCTATTCGCGAACGAGAGTTAGCATCGAAGATTATAGATTTACAAATCAGTACTTTTTTACTACTCTTCAGCCAGAAAACGAGTGAACAGTAAAGATTGTGGTAATATCCCAAACGATAGTATTAATACAAATAGTTCCATATAAAGAAATTTCCTAACAGCTTGTAGCATCTTATGGTGGACTGATCACCAGTATGACTGAGCATTTAGGGCTCAGCGAATAGTGCAATTTTTATGAGTAGGCGATCAGAGCAGTACGACAGCTACAACTGCCTCATTTTTTAATAAAAGCTTTTACCATAACTGCCTCTAGCTCGCTGTCGCCTAAAGCGAATATTCTCAATAGAAACACGGAGCCCAGGCCCATTTTCCGGATGAGGAAAGGAAGCATTGGGAGAGGTCTATGCCAGGTGGCATTGAACAGAAAGTGAGTAGTCATGCACGTCTTCAATCGTCTCAAGCTAAGATACAGTTTACGTCCAAGATCACGGCGTACATCGCCGCTCGTCCCCATACTGACAGGAGCATTGCTTGCGGTCCTCATCGCCATTGGTGCAGTAGCCTATTTTTCTCCGAACACGACGACAAGCACACACGCTGCCGAGTTTAACCCTGATTGCACTCTGATTGTTCCGGATCAGCCCCTGACCGCTCAAGGGTTAGCAACACCGTACCGGCTTGAGGCAACAGATCGTGATGCTGGCCCCTGTCATGAGAGCAACATCAATCAATCGGCCTTTGTACAGGGAGCAGTTATCAATCCGGCAACGGGGCAGATTTCTATTTACAATCCGCTCGTGATCGATAAAAACAGTGAACCAGCCGCAGCACCAGTCGTACCACAGTTACCAGCCAATGGTATTGTAGCTCTCTGGTTTGGCTACAATGCTGGAAATTTGACGCTCAAAGGGGCCAACGACCAGGTGCTCGAAAACAACAACTGCGTCAATGGAGTTAAAGACAGCGTCTTTAGCCAGTATGCATATTGTAATGCGCAAGCCTTCTTCCAGACCGCAAACCAGGCCATTGCAGCAGGAAAGTTAGTACCACCAGTATTAGGAACAGGAAAAGACGGGCGCATCTGTCCATCAGTGCGTGATTTCAGTGCTGTCGATATGGACCAGAGCGACAATGTCAATACAGCTTATCTGGCTACCAACGATGGGAAGATTGCACAGATGAATGCCGCGAACACGGCACAGCTACAGGATACACAATTGCTTGTTAATGCCAGTGATAACCGCCTGATCAGCATTGCACTGGACGGCACACTTGGTTGCATCCCCTGGACTGCTCCCGATCTGGCCGATCCTGGGCATACAGTAACAGCACTGCCTTTAGATGAGCTCCAGGCAGCAGCGCATCAGCAGCAACCGATGGCAGTTGTTCCCAATGATGATCCAATGGTTCTCGTAAATGGCAACCACAGCCTGAAAAAGTTGAATGCTTATCGCATTGGCGTCGACCAGCCCGTCATTCAAAATGCCGAGCAGGGGAGCACACGTACCTATTGCACCAATTTATTGAACATAGGACCTGAGCGTATTCAACACGATCAGCCTTTTACACAGAATATTGCCTCGCCCGCACCGGCTGTAGCCAGTAACCTCTTCACCTTCTTAGCACAGCGTTTTGTTATGACATGGGGAGCAATGGGCTTGAACTGCCAGGAACTACTGCACGAAAAGAGTCCCATTAAATTGAAGATGGAAGACAATATGACCGTTGATGCCACCTTTAAAAATCCACTACCCGGCCAGGGAACCACTCAGGGACCGGTGCAATTACCTATACAAGGTCCTGTACAAACGCCGATACCAGCCCCTGTGCATTCAGGAATCAGTTGCAGCATTAATGGACAAGTATTAGCAGGCTGCACAGGAACTACAACCATTAATAACCAGAATTGTACTTTTACCAACAACGTTCCGAATGGTCGTATAGAGATCGTCTGTCCGACCAAATAGAGAACATACGCATCTCTAAAAAAAGGGCTATCATTCATAATCAGATGATAGCCCTTTTTTCTATCTTCTTTAAAAAAGAGAGCTAACTCATACTCCTCCGTCAAAGTTTCATGGTAGGGGTGATCCATTCCAGCAAGAAGAGCGTTGGCGAGCAGGAGACGGGCAAGCCGCTCTACCCTACGAGCGTCTCACTCTCCTACAAGGAAAGATTGACAGAATACTACTTATTGAAGTGCATTGAAATCACCAGGCCATTATGTAACCCTACAGCAGATGGTTGACATTTTGAGCACCATGCAGAATGGCAAAAGGTTCCTGAACATTTCTATCGGCAGAATAAGCGATTTCTTGAGAGCATGGAAGGAAACATACATATTAAAGGATTTCTTAAAAGACTTGTAGGAATGCAAAGAAGTAGTTGAGGTTCGGGAAAAGATGTTAAGGAGAGGAAGAGGAAGTAAGAAGGAGAGCCAAAGGAGAGGCAGTTTAAGCACTGCCTCTCCTTTAGGATAGGTATAGGACTGGGGGAAAGACCACCTGTCCTATTTCCAGCCGAAATTATCTATATAAACATCGGTACTAACACCAGGGGTAGAAGTGAAGAACTGTAAACCGACCTGAGCAACCTGGCTAGTATAATTAAGAGGGAGGGAAAACCAGACCTTATTCCACGCACCTGCTGTCAGCGTGAGTGAATTAGCAAACTTCCAGTTTTGCTTAGGATCAGAAACAAAGATCTTCGCATTAATCAATGCCTTAGGATTGGCCACATAGATGTAAGTAGTAATCATCTGGCCTGCCTTTGGCGGAGAAGCCATAGTACTTGCATTCACCGAGATGGTCGGGAAGTCGTCCTCACTGGCATCAGCAAGAGTAAGCGCCAATGAGTGTGTGCCATCCAAAGCCTTAGCAGTAGTAATCGTAAGTGGAGTACCACCAACGAGAGACCAGCCAGCAGCCCCATTCTCAAAGGTATATTGAGCATTGGGATTGATAACAGGCGGGGGAACCTGATAGGGAACGGCAGGCGGAGTATTGCCATCAACCATAATTGACTTATAGTTTTGCTGAAAGATCTGACCCTCTGTCTGAACCTGATTATTATAAATTAACGGCATGGGCTGGTCGGTTGCGAAGTATTGCATAGCAGCAAAAACGCGACCCTGAATCAGGGCATTCATAGCCTTTGTAGTCCATGCCTTCATAAAGTCAGGGTTATTGTATTTTCCATCATTGATGGGTTGGCCATTTATAATCTCCTGGTCCGAGGTGTAGTTCCACTCAGAGATCCAGATAGGAAGTTCCTTGCCGGTAGCTTCCTTCATCGCGGCACGGGCTTGAGCAAAATGGATAGACCAGGAATCAATATTAGCAAGGCAGAAATCGGCGCTCCAGGTCACGCTACAGGTATACTCATGCCAGCTCACCCCATCCGGGAGGGGATTGGCTCCCTGTAGAAAGGTTTTCATATAACGACGGGTAAACTGATAGTTATCAAGAGCAATAAAGCGTGCAGTGGGAAACTGCTTTTTCAGCAGAGGGATAACTGCATTCCATTTCGCCGTATAATGGGCGACATCAATACCATTAAGATCGGACTCATTGCCAAATTCAAAGTAGACGGGCTGGCTACCAAAGACACTGGTGATTGTACTAATTACCTGCTGATCTGCATCAAAGAGAGGGGCAGATGTAAACTCTGGACCATGCATCACAACGAGAGCGGATGCGCCAATTGCTTTAATATCGCGAGCAGCTTGTAATGTGGTTGCAGCACTCAATGTTGTACGTGTAGGCATACGAATAATACGCACGCCAATATTTTTTAACTGCTGGCGCGTGGCTGCCGAGTTAATGATAGTCTCGTCATAATCGTGAAAGAGGGCCATATTTGCCCCAAAGAGAAATGGCGAGATCTCCTTGTTATTAGTAATCGTATTGATACCAGGTGCAAGCGGAACCGAATTGGCAGAGGTTTGTAAATCGGCCTGCGTACTTCCTTTATGTTGGATAAGAGAAAGAAGCATCGTTCTCTGTGAGACCATAAGCACGATCAACACCAGGACCAGGCAGACCACGGCTGCAATAACAGGGCGACCTTTCTGTTTTGCAGGCACTTGCTTAGGGACCTTAACAGGTGCAGTTGCAGGCCTGACGGGTTGAGCTGTTGGACGTGTACCTGTAGTGGTAGGAGCATTCCAGGAAGCGGGAGCCTGGGGCCGATTGGCCACTGCACCGGGAAATCCGGGCATAGCAGGGGCAGTCTGTGGACTGACAATACCACTCGAAAACCCTGGCATGGCAATCATACCCTGAGAGAATGCAGATGGTTGAAAGTTATTAAATTGCTGACCTGCACCATTTGGAACGCCGCCTGGCACGTACTGCGAGCCTGTCATTGGAAATTGCTGACCTGCACTATTTGGAACGCCGCCTGGCACGTACTGAGGTCCTGTCATTGGCAGAGGAAAAGCTTCAGTACCAGGCATTACAGGCGGAGACATTGAGGCAGATCCGCTCAAAAGGCCCTGAAACGACGGGGCTCCCCCCTGCTGTCCACTTCTATATAATGGAGAAGAGGTTAAATCCTGTTGGGCATCGCCAAACGGGCTAAAAAGAATCTGCTGCCTATCAGTAACTGGATGTACAGGAATACCATGTTTACTGCTGGTAAGAGGCTGAAATTGCGAAGGTTTCCCAGGACCAAATGGCGAAAATGGCGGAACATTCTTTTTCCCAGGAGCAAATAGTTGTCCAGCAGGTTGACGAGAGAAAGAAGATTGCTCCGGGGGAACTGATTGGGCATCTGTATGGACAGACTGCGCATAAAGATTGGCAGCACTAAATGAAGCAGTAAAGTCCGATTCATATACTGGATTGGGGTATGAATCAGTAACTGGATGTTGCTGCCACGCGGCATTCTGCTGACTAAAATCAGGCATAGGCGACTGCGGCTCAACCTGCCCCGGAGCCTCCTTAAAAGGCAATCCTGGTCGCAAGAATTGACGCGGTTTAGATGAATTGCTTGGAGGAACCATTTGCTTATTTCCACCACTTTCATATCTATAAAGGCCCTGGTAAGGCACTTTTAAGCAAGGAAAACCATCCTTGTTAGCTTTTTATCTGTATCAGCTATCTCTATATAACCTATCTTTGTTATCCTTGTATCATTTTTAAATTAAAAGTCTATGAGAGCACGAAGGAGACCGTACTATTAGGCCATAGAGCGCTTACAAATATTAACCAGAAGCTTTCCGACAGGCAAAATAAAAATAGGTTATCCTGAAGTGTTGAAAGCTATCAAAGATGGGCGCGTGCTCAGAAAAAGCATGCCCAAATGGGGATAGATAAAAGATGGCATAAGCCCGCGCGAGAAAAGCAAAAATAGAGGATGCAGATCAAATCTCGTCAGAATAAAATGAAGAAAAGCCAACGTGATCTTGCAGACTCCGTTGAAAAAAGAAGCATCCATTGGGGGCGGAGCGTCTACCTCCTCTCCCAATGGAGCCGCGTTGAGAGTTAATTGCCAGCGACGGCAACTTGCTCACTTTGAGCAGAGAGTAGTTCAGCAATTGATGGGCGATCAGGGAACTCCGTGACAATACTCACCGAGCGGCGCTTGCGACTATCATGACCAAACTTGACGTAGCCATCAATAAGCGCATAAATGGTAAAATCGCGTCCGACCCCAACAGCTACACCGGGATAAATCTTCGTGCCATGCTGACGTACAATGATACTTCCGGCAGTCACAAGCTGGCCATCGAAGCGTTTTACACCAAGCATCTTAGGTTTGCTATCACGCCCATTACGAGAGCTACCTACACCTTTTTTATGAGCCATAGCTTCTTTATTCCTCCGTGCTGCTTGCCGCAGACTCTTTGCGCTTAGGTGCCTCTCCCGTAACCAGACTCTTACCCTCTGACACAATATCATCGATGGTCAGAATAGTCAGTTCCTGGCGATGGCCCCGGCGATGACGATAGCGCTTCTTGGACTTATATTTAAAAACAATCAACTTCTCGCCACGCGTCTGGCCTTCAACAGTAGCCAGGATAGAGGCATTTTCAACAAATGGAGCACCAACCAGCGAGCGATCCGCATCAGAGATCAGAAGCACTTCCGGAATCTCGATCTGCAAACCATCGGTGTGGGGGAGGCGATTCACTTCTAACCTTTGTCCCACAGTAACTTTGTATTGGTGTCCACCACTTTTAATGACCGCAAACATCTTTTTTCCTCAATTTTATTGTACAAATCAGTACAGCCCTGCGTGTTACTCCAGGAGGAGACGTGGGCGGCAAGGGTGGAGAGCCAGCCCTGACAGTTCCTGAATCCCGGATAGAGACGACAACACAAATTCAGTCCCATAAGCACTGAACTGAAGAATAGGCCAAACGCTTCAGCAATAAAAAGAGAAGCAGGCCCATACTAGCGCAGGGGGAACAGCACAGAAAGTACCATAATGATAGGTACTTTTGTAGCATTAGTCTACACCTAACGTTATAACAGCGAGGTATAAATATGCATTGCGCATAATAACAGGATTTTTAGTTTCTGTCAAGGATAGGCCAAACGGGAATGAGACAAACAGGCATTCAAGAGAGGTAATCTCTTCCAGAGATTTACCCGAAGTTCCATCTTGCTTCGTCTTAAAGGTGTGGCACAGTCTCATAGAGCCTTTGTTACAGGCCCTACAAAGCGTGGACTTGCAGTGTAAAATATGATAACGTGTAATTAGTCTATTCTTACCATTTTGAGTACTAGAGGTAGTAGTGCAATGTCTACGTTCTCTTCCACAAGGCCGATATGCATCGGAGAGAGACCATGAGCGAACGCAAGGGACCGATTGAATGGCCAGATTTGGAGCACTACTCAGATACTCCTATGTTCAATACCAAAGCAGTCGTCCAGCAAACAGGAGTTCCGGCACCAACAATACGTGCATGGGAACGTCGTTATACGGTAATTGCACCTGAGCGGGGAGAAAACACATACCGCCTCTACTCTGAACGGCACATTGTGCTCATTCGCTGGCTAAAAAAGCGTATCGATTCAGGAATATCGATTAGCCAGGCAATCGCGCTCTTTCGCCATATGAACGAAGAGCATCTGCAAGAACAAACGGAAAAAGCAGAGCAATCACAAACTATAACTGAAGAGATACAACAGGAAACATCTTCAGTCTTTCAGATTACCCTCTCCCCCTCAGAAGCCACTACAGAACCGATCAGCGGCAAAGAGACGCTAGCTTTCCTGCAAGAATGGTCTCCCCTGGGAGGCGATGCAGGACGTCACGCCTACCCGGCTACAAATAATATACCGATGACGAGAGAGAGGTTGATAGAAACATTTCGTAACCTCGATGAGCCAATGGCGCATATAATTATGGGGACCATGTTATCAATCTATCCAGTTGAGCAGATCTGCATCGAGCTTATTACACCAACGATGCATCAGGTAGGACAGCTCTGGGCGGAAAAACACTTAAGCGTGCCAGAAGAGCATTTTGCCAGCAACTTTTTTCGCGCACTGCTGACCAATCTGTTTCATATCACTCCCAGTCCCTTGAGCGGGCCATATGCTCTTATCTGCTGTGCCCCTGGAGAAGCTCATGAATTGGGAGCACTTATGCTGGCGCTTTTTCTGAGGAGACGAGGAATTCGTGTGGCCTATATGGGACAGAGCATTGAGACAACAGGCCTGCTCCATATCATTCATAAGATCATGCCAGCACTCATATGCACCTCGCTGACCATGCCCACATACCTGCCGGCCTTAATCTCGCTAGGTCGGCAAATCCAGTCTATGCCATCACCACGCCCCCTCTTTGCCTTTGGCGGACTGGTTTTTTCCCAATCCCAGTATACTACTATAATTGCGCAGATTCCCGGTATCTATCTGAAAGGCGATCTACGTACGAATGCAGACCATTTACATGCGTTGATATTAGAACGATTAGAAAACAAAAACTAGTGGACTATCCAAAAACGCTTGCAAAACATTTCGCGTGGCCTCTCCCAGGCTATGGCTTTATTGGACTGGCTCTCTGTCTGCTCTCCTGGGCTGCATCCTGGCTACGCATCGATCCATTCTTTCGCTATAGCTTCTTTCCACTCTGGTTTGGGTATATCCTGTTCATCGATGCCCTTGTTGTAGCCCGCCGGGGCACCTCGCTCCTCCAACGTATGCGCTGGCGCTATGTCAGACTCTTCATTGTATCGAGCCTCTTCTGGTGGATCTTCGAGTTGTTAAATACGGCGGTACAAAACTGGCATTATATCCTGGATCAGCCCTATACGCCGCTGGCCTACTTCCTGCTAGCAACGCTCAACTTCAGTACTGTGCTACCAGCCGTAATGGAGACTGCGGAACTGCTCTGGACCCATAAACCATTGCGTCCAGAACTGCCGGCCACTGAAACGGGACGGCGCATCTCGTTAAAAACATTTCTTTTACTTGAAGGAGTAGGCATAGTAAGCTTTATCCTCCCCTGGATCTTCCCCAGGTACTGCTTCGGCCTGGTCTGGTTATGCGTGGCCTTCCTGCTTGATCCACTCAATAATTTTATGGGCCGTAAATCGACGATTGCACATATATTAATGAAAGATTGGCGCTTTATTGTATTACCACTTGCAGGGCTAACCTGCGGCTTCTTCTGGGAGATGTGGAACTACTTTGCACTGCCTAAGTGGCAATATACGGTACCTTTCGTCGGCTTCTGGAAAATTTTTGAGATGCCGCTTCTCGGCTATAGTGGCTATCTCCCTTTTGCGCTAGAGTTATTTGCGCTCTACCAGTTTGTCCTCCTGGTCTTCCGGCAAAAAGAGGATTACCTGGCGTTTTAATATATCGAGCAATGTCACTTTTTTAATAGAGCGAACATTCTTACTAAAGAAGGAAGAGGATCGCTCGGCGAGGAGGACACGATTGCGCGTGCGAGCGACGGGGTTGCCGGGGGCTAGATTCCAGCATGCGCAATCGTGTCCCTACGAAGGTCTACCTGCTTCCTTTAGAAACGGCTGGCCGATCTGCCCCCATAAAATTGTGATGGCCAACATTTTGCAAATAACCAGTTTTGTGAAGGAGAGAAAGAATAGGCAAGCATGGCCTTCTTGACAGAACCAGTTGGGGAATCAGGCAGATGGAGTAGAAGAGCGATTTTACCGTCGAAGAACAGACAAAACTGGTTTACACACTCTGTTAATTAAGCTATACTAACCAGGAAAAAATATATCCAGATTGGATATTTGTGGAGGAAGCCTGGAAACGTATCCAGATTGGATATTCGTGGAGGGAAAGAACGCCAGTGAAAATTACCTGTAAACAGCAAGATTTGAGCCGGGGCCTCTCAGTTGTGGGCCATGCGGTCTCAAATCGCAGCACGCTACCTATACTTGCCAATATTTTGCTGGCAACTGATCAGGGCCGCTTAAAGCTTTCGGCAACAAACCTGGAGATAGGGATTAATTGTTGGATAGATGCGGAAGTACAGGAAGAAGGAACAACGACTGTACCAGCCAAACTTATCGCCGATCTGGTAAGCAGTCTCCCACCGGCCAGCGTTGATCTGATTGTTGCCGACGAAAGCCACACGATGAACGTCAAAAGTTTACGTAGTAGTGCCAGTATTAAAGGGATGGACCCTTCAGAGTTTCCCCTGATTCCAACCGCTGAAGGGGGAGAGCCACCCATCCACCTGGACGCCAGCCAACTCAAAGAGATTATTGCTCAGGTTACTTTTGCCGCCGCCGATGATGACTCACGCCCGGTTCTGACCGGTATTCATGTCGAGGTGAACAATGAGAAACTGACGTTTGCCGCCGCAGACGCATTCCGCCTGGCTGTGCGCGTTGCGCCATTGCCCGGAGATACTACCGCACACAGTCCGATCCTTATTCCAGCACGCACCCTCAATGAGTTGGCACGTATTCTGCCGAATGAAGGCAGTGTCCAGATGATCGTGACACCTAATCGCAGCCAGGTGCTTTTCCATACGGACCAGATCGATCTGGTTTCACGCCTGATCGAAGGAACCTTCCCGAACTTTCGCGGAATCATTCCCAAAGAATACACAACGCGTGCCGTGCTTGAAACCAAAGAGTTTGCCGCCGCCGTGAAATCCGTCGCCCCCTTTGCACGCGATAGCTCCAATATCACTCTAGTCAAAGTGGTGAGTGGAAAGAGCGATCTAGAGCCTGGCACCCTGACCATCGAAGCGACCGCTGAAGATGTTGGCAGCAATGTCAGTACGATTAATGCCGCAGTCGATGGGCCGGAGCAAGAGATTATTTTTAACGTCAAATATCTTTCTGAGGTGCTGGCTGCAATGGATACGCCAGAGGTTGCCCTGGAAGTCACCTCAAAAGCACGCCCAGGTGTTATAAAGCCGGTCAGTTCCGCTGAATACACCTGTGTTATTATGCCAATGAGCACGAACCGATAACGATCTTAAGCACATCCCCTTAATTACAACATGCAGGCGACCAGTTTTGCCGCCTGCATCGTATCTGTTCTGTAGAGAACAGAGTGGAAGTAGCATGTATCTCTCACACCTCAGCCTGCACGAATTTCGCAATTATCGGGAGCTAGATCTCAAGTTAGAACCTGGCCTGTTTCTCTTTTATGGGGAAAACGCACAGGGCAAAACCAATCTACTTGAGGCTATCAGCATGCTCGCAACTGTCAACTCATTTCATGCCAGCGGAGACCGAGAGGTCGTCAACTGGTATACGCCAGAGCATGTGGCCCACCTGGATGGATATGTAAAACGGCGTGAAGAGCTACTCCAGGTTGAAATGCTTATCTTTGATCCCAGCCCACCTGCAATGGCCGAGGTGGTCTCTTCGCACCGCTCGGTTGAGCTGCCAGCAAACGCGCCCCGCAAGCGCCTGAAGATCAATAGCATCCCCAGAAGAACGATGGATGTCATCGGGCAGATAAAAGTCGTGCTCTTTGCGCCCGGCGACTCTGCACCTGGTTGATGGACCGCCAGAAGAGCGGCGGCGCTTTCTGGATCGCGCCCTCTGTCAGGTGCAACCGCGCTACTGCCAGGCGCTTCTCAAATATCGTAAAATAGTCACGCAGAGGTCGGCCCTGCTTAAGCGCATACGCGATAACCAGGAAGATCCACATATGCTGGAGTATCTCGATGAGCAGCTCACCCAGACCGCTAATCTCATTATGTACGAACGCAAACGTATGATTGACGCTCTCAACCAGCAGGGTGAGGGGATTCAACAGAGTATCAGCGGCGGACGCGAACATCTACAGATCAGCTACCGGCCTTCATTTAAGATCGAAGAGAACACTAATCCGGCGGACGCTGCCAAAAACTATCGGAAGCAGCTTCAAGAGGCGAGACGCAAAGAACTGCATCAAGGCGTCTGCCTGCTTGGTCCACACCGGGATGATCTGGAATTTATTGTCAATGGTGTAAATATGCTGACCTATGGATCACGCGGACAACAGCGGACAGCAGCGCTTGCCGCCAAACTTGCTGAGCTAGCCTATATGCATCAGAGTACGGGAGACGAGCCAATTCTCTTGCTGGACGATGTATTTAGCGAGCTTGACGCCTCAAGGCGAGGCTACCTGCTGCGCCTCGTACTGAAGCATCAGCAGGTTTTTCTGACCTCTACAGATCTCACCAGCTTTCCCCAGGAGATCATTGACCGCGCCCACGTCTACCAGGTAGTAGATGGGCATGTGACACACGAATCGCCTACCCTGCCAGAGCAGGCTTGAAAGAAAAACTACCGCTCTTTATAGGCAGGAACCGCCAGAGGGTTGCGCTCTGCAAAGGGCCGCTGATGCCAGTAGGGGTAGATCGTAGGAATTTCGCTGGCTTTATCCAGCTTCGTGATCTGCTCGGCGGTAAGATTCCAGCCAACTGCGCCGAGATTACTTTTGAGTTGCTCCTCGTTGCGAGCGCCAACAATGATGCTGGCTACCGTGGGGCGCTGCAAAAGCCAATTCAAGGCAATCTGAGAGAACGACTTGCCCGTCTCTTCAGCAATAGCATCGATAGCGTCCAGGATCTCGTACAATTTCTCATCAGAGATCCGTGAGCCTTCCGAACCTATCTGCTGCACACGACTACCTTCTGGCGCTGGCTGGTTTCGACGGATCTTGCCTGAAAGCACTCCTGAAGCCAGAGGGCTCCAGATGATCGTACCAACCTTTTGATCGAGGGCAAGCGGCATGAGTTCCCATTCGTACTCACGTCCGGCCAGAGAATAAAAGGCCTGGTGGGCTACATAGCGCGTCCACCCGTAGGTCTGCGCGGTAGCAAGAGACTTCATCAGATGCCAGCCGGAGAAATTGGAACAGGCGATATAGCGTACCTTACCACTCTGTACCAGAGTATCAAGCGTGCGCAGTGTCTCTTCAACGGGGGTAAGCGCGTCAAAGCCATGCATCGTATAGATATCGATATGATCCGTATTCAGTCTGCGCAGACTATCCTCGCAGGACCGAATCAGATGATAGCGTGAGGAACCTAGCTCGTTCGGTCCATCGCCGGTGCGGAAAGTTGCCTTCGTGGAAAGAAGCAATTGATCGCGCCGCCCAGCAATAGCCTTACCAAGAACCTCTTCCGAAAGGCCGTTGGAGTAGGCATCCGCTGTATCGAACAGAGTAACACCAGCTTCCAGGCAGATGTCGATCAGACGGCTTGCCTCGGCTACACCGGTATTACCCCAGGCGCTAAAAAAAGCGTTGCCTCCACCAAAGGTCGCCGTGCCAAAGCTCAGCGCAGAAACTTTCAGACCAGAACCACCAAGCTGCCTATATTCCATCAGATTGCTCCTCTCTGCTACTAACTACAACGCTGTATGCGAGATTGAGAATGGACAAATCCATCATCATAGCTTCTTCCTTACCAGGAAGCCCAAAAGAAAACAGCCCATTGTCATCTTTCAATGGGTAACACATTTTTCCTCATGAAAATGTTACTGGGTACGCGGAGGACAGGTATCTCCCTGTGCTTTTATTTTACAACAAAATAGAGGCTCATTGCCTGACTGATGGCATCTTACTCTTTATCAAACAACACTATTTTGCGTCAATTCAGAAGCTAGAACAGCTACCTCTTCAGGAGATAGTGCTACCGCGACTTTGAACGAAGGGAGAAGAGGATCACCATCAGGAGGCATCTCGCATACCATTTGCAAGCTTGGTGACATCCAGCAAGAACGTGGTAAGCGGAGAGGAGACGGCCTAGCCGATCTGCCCTACGCGATTGTTGTCGGGCTAATATCTTATATATGAGGATGGTCAGCGTTTTAGTAGGGTTCGGGTGTGGGAGCGACCTCGATGCCCATAGAACGGACAAAAGCGAGGGCCTGATTGGGATCAAGAATGGCCCCTTTCAGTTCGCGGGGGCCTACACGAGCACCATCGATCTGAGATCTGCGTAGATCAACGCCTGCAAGCTTTGTTCCGGTAAGATCAGCATTGTGCAGATTGCAATTGAAGAATGATACGGTAGAAAGATCGACATTCATAAAATTGGCATCGCTCAAATCGCAGTCCTCAAAGCGCACACTTTTACAGGTTGCCAGGGCAAATTGGGCGAAGCTACCGTGGCAACCCTTAAAAAGCACATCCTGAAAGTGGGCCTCGCTGCATTGCAGGCCAGTCAATTGACAATCAAACAGTTCTACGCGAGAGAGCGAGGCAGCGCTCCATTCTGCGTTGGCAAGATCACAGGTGAGCAAGCGGCAATCGAGCAGTTGTAGATTATGAAAGCGTGTTTTGTTTAGCTGCACGCCCTGGAAAAGTACCTGGTCAAACGAGCTATGGGCCGCCTCTTGCTCACTCAGATCGTCTTGAGAAAGGGCCAGTTGTACGTAGTAGGCATGGGGCTGAATCCGGGTATCGGGCAGCCCTTTTGCAAGTTCCTGTTTTGGAAAATTTGGTGTTCGGATGGCTTTTCTAGTGGTATTGCGTCTATTCACAAAATAACTCTTTCTTTATAGGAGAGCTGACCTCCAACGAGAGGTGGTCGCGAGAGGTGTCGTCGGCGAGATGGAGACGGTTGAACCGTCTACCCTACATGACATCTTACAGTTTTTGTTGGAGTGCTGACCAGCTTTGTTCCACCTGCTGAAGCTCAGCGTCATCGGGAACAATTCCACCATAGCGGATAGCGGTATAAGCGGTGGTCAGAGTCTGCACCTCTTGACCGGTTTGCGGAAATTTATCAAGTAGGCGTTGCTGAAACTCAGCTGGAGTTTCAAAGCGTTTACGCGGTAAACTGTGTTGGGCTGCCCACTTCAACAATGCCCGATAGATTTCACGAATACTCCGCAGAGCCGGGGGACCACTGAGCGGCTCTTCTACTAGAGGAAGAGTTTTGTCCTGCTGTTTTTTACCGAAGAGACGTCGCCAGATTGCCAGGAAAAAGGTAATAAGTTGCGTGCGGAAAAGTTGCCAGGACCAGAGGCTCTCATGCATCTCCAGAGCACGATGCTGTAGTACAAATCTGCGCCTGCGTGTTACAAGCAAGAAAATAGCCAGGCCAATAATCGCAAGTGCCAGCAATGGCAAAACGATTTTGAGGACAGAGGCTGCCAGGAGGATCGATGCAGGTGGGGTTGAATGAGGCAGGCCAGTTAATCCGGTAGGAGGAGTTGGGGGGATCTTCTCTGGTACCGGGGAAAAATGGAAGAGGCTTACCAGCCAGAAAAGAGGCGTCAAAATAAATACAACCAGATGAGCCAGCATGCTCACCAGCCAATCATAAGTAATACCCAGAGGAGTAAGCTCTTGCTGGAAATCTTTGAGAAAGGCAGGACTGATAAAGAGTCCCAGCACAAGGGCAAGCAGAAACAGGCCAATCCCAACACCACCAATAAGCAAGAAGAGAGAGCGCTCCTGAGCAACGGCACCGCCTTGCAAGCCAACAGGGTGAGCGTGACGCATAGAAATCGCACGGGCGAGGGCGTGGGCAATTAAAGCGAGCGTGAGAAAAAGCGGGATGAGGAGCAGGCGCAGCAGCGATCCCTGCACCTGACTTTCGGCAGAAAATGTCAGCAACAAAGCCGCAATAATGACAACAATACCGATACGCAGACGACCCAATATATCACCCGGCTCAATAGGACGCTGCGATAGACGCAGCCCACGCCAACAGAAATAGCCAGCCAGAGCCCAGATCACAAGGATACGATAGCCAGATGGTGTGAGCAGCAGGAGATCAGTAAAGAGAGCGCCAACCCAACGCGGATCAAAAAGTAGGTAGTGGTCTACATAGAGGCTCCCCCAGGTGACAAAAAGCGCCAGCGACGCAATCACACCAAAGATCCACAACGTTCCCCTGGCCTCAACCTGCGTCTTTCTCCCACCACTGGCGGCAAGGGCACGACGATACTGGCGACGATCAATCAGCAGAGAGAAAAAGTAGCTACCAGCAAACAAGAGAAAAAGTCCCCACATAGGAAGGAGCGGAACGGTAGATTGAAAAAAGTTTCCGTGAGCAAGCACCAGAAAAATTGCATAGATCCAGCAGCTCTCCATAGCAATATAAAAGTAAGGCAACAGACGCTCACCCCAGCTCATAGTTATCGATAACTGCTCAAGAGGAATATCGCCTTTACGCCCTTGAGGAATGGGTGTGTGAGAGCGAGATTGGTGTTTGGGTGCCGGTTCTTGTTGCGAAGAGAGGGACATTACGAAAACCTTTCTTAAAGTTAAAGAGACGAGAAATCGCTCTTTCTCTCACGAGTTCGTCGCTCCTGACAGAGACGGAAGATGTACGCGGAAAAAGCTATTGACCTCTTCCCAACGCTGGACATAAAGATACTGGCTATGATCTAGACCACTAGAGAGTTGGGCAGACCAGCAGAGTCCACAATCTTCGCGTGCAGGATAGGTCAGGGGAGTTGAGAGAACCTGCCAGGTAGAAGTGTGCGGATTCCAGAACCAAAGCCAGAAGGCAGGTATGGGATCTGGCAGAGCTTGCAAAGAGGAGGGCAGGCCGACTTTGGGATCAGGTCCAAAGGCAAGAAAGTCACCATCGCTGGTACTACCCAGGGCCTGGAGCAGGCCGGGATGTGCCGGGCTGGTACCAGGTACAGGAAGCGGAGGAAGAAGGGACCAGTTGTGGCCATTTGTGCTCTGAATAACCTTCAGATCATAGAGAGCAGAAGGGACTTGTTCAGCACCCAGAGCATAGAGTGGAATATGCGAAATTGGAAAAGAGTTGGATGAGAAGAGTAAGAAATTGTCTCCAGGAGGAGGGATTGTGCCCACTCGACTCCAGGAGCTGCCAGCATCATAGCTCGTCCACAACAAAGCTTCAGAATGGTTAGTGGAAGAGAGGGATATGGTACTGAGTAGTAATTGCTCACTTTGAGTGATTTGAGGTGGGAGAAAAAAGCTATACGGTTCAAAATGGCTGTCAATGCGCGACCAGGTGAGACCATCATCGTTACTGCGAGTCAGAAGGCTATACTGAGATAGAGCCTGGCGATTACTATAGGAATAGGAATACCACAAATACAGGCGATGATCAGTTACGATACTAGCATTTTGTGTAATCGTTGCCGCATGAGGTACAGTAGCAGCAAGCGAAAACTGTCGCCAGGTAGCACCACTATCAGAGCTAAAATACAATGTACTGTAGAGACAGGGTACTTGATCGTTACAGCGATTGGTAATCAAGACAGCAATACGTTGTTGCAGAGAAGGAGCGAGCGAGATCGAACAAGCGGTGCCAGTAGTCTTTGGAAGAGGAAGTGAGGACCAATGTTGACCAGCATCACGTGTCCTCCAGAGGGCAATCGAGCTTGCAATACCTGGAAAGCGAGATGATCTAGTGCAGATATAAATCGTCGAGGGATTATTGGGCGAGACAGTAGAAGAGAGCAGGACAGTGTTAGGAGTAGGGAGAGAAAGAGCTTCCCAGGCCGAAGAGATGAGCTGCACCTGCTGTGGTATCTGTCTGATTATTGGATAGACAGACCGCGTCGGATACGACTTCTGGCTGCTTAATGGTGAAGGAGTACAGCTAGCCATCAACAGCACACAAAGTACGAGAAAGATACCGGAGGTCTGCTTAATAAGCGAAGACATAGGACAATCTCCTCACCATACCATCGGAAACAGGCTAACGCGCATAACCTGAAACTAGTACAAAAGAATTGTACATGATATTTGTCCGCGATAGTATCAGGAAAAAGCTGTATATACATCCACCAACCACCTGATAGTTGCTTCCAACATTTACCAGAATAGCAGGCAACTCCTTCTTTGCTTCCTCGAAGGACGGTTGAAACCACATATGTACAGGGATAAGGGCAGATGAAATTTGTCAAGTCTTCAGGAGCAAAATACTACTTTATCCACAAATTTTGTTAGTTCTCCCCAATTGATGTGGATAAGTCTGTGGATAACTTTTCCAGATAAGTATTTTTCCACACTTGACGCCACAAGTTCTGGCAAGAGACAATAGAGAGATCATTGACAACTCTTGTGGTTATTGAAGTTGTTGTCCCAACACTGTAGGCTTTTTTTGAGCATGGCCCCACAGCCAGAAAGGTACAAAGCGCTTGGATATCACCACTATCAGGCAACTTATCAGCGAGGGAAAGATCGAATATATCAAAATTGGCGCACCAGATATCGAAGGCGTCTTTCGCGGGAAGCGCGTAGCCGCCCGATATTTTCTCGATGCCCTGGAGGATGGCTTTGCGCAGTGCGATGTGCTTTTTGGCTGGGACATTGCCGAGAACGTCTTGCCCCATCTCCGCTTCAGCAACTGGGAGCGAGGCTTTGCTGATATCGTGATGAAGCCAGATCTTGAGACCTTCGCCCTGGTCCCCTGGGAAGAAAATGTTGCATCGTGTATCTGCGATCTCTGGACAGAGCAAGGGTCAGAAGTTGCTATTTCTCCACGCACTGTTCTGCAAAGGCTCACCAGGCGAGCACAGGAACAGGGTTTTAAAGCGCTGGCCGCCTCGGAACTGGAGTTTCGCTTCTTTCGTGAGAATCAGGTCTCACTGCGCGAAAAAGACTTTGGACCAAATCTGACCGCACTCAATCCCGGTATGAACTGTTATGCGATCAGCCAGGCCAGCGCCGACGATGCCCTGCTCGGACGAATTGCGCGGATGATGCGCGATGCTGGTATCGAGATTGAAGGCTATAATCGCGAACATGGACCAGGTATGTACGAGATGAATATTCGCTATAGCGAGGTCCTGAACGCAGCTGACCGCACACTGCTCTTCAAAACAGGCGTGAAAGAGATCTGCCATCAAGAAGGCCTCTCCGCGACCTTTATGGCCAAGTGGAACGATCAGGAGGATGGCAGCAGTGGACACTCACATATGAGCTTATGGCAGAGCGATGGGAGTCGTAATCTGTTCTGGGATGAAGAGGCCGAGGGACATATGTCGTCACTGATGCGCCAGTTTCTGGCGGGCGTCCTGCAAAAACTGCCTGAGTTCCTGGTTCTCTATGCGCCAGTCATTAACTCATACAAACGGTATGTTGAAGGCACCTGGGCACCCCTGAATACCACCTGGGGCATGGATAACCGCACCTGCGCAGTGCGCATCATTAACAATGGCAAACGTGCGATCCGGCTGGAGAATCGCGTTCCTGGGGCCGATGCCAACTTTTATCTTGTATTTGCCGGATTGCTTGCCAGTGGACTTTACGGCATTGAACAAAAGCTGGAGTTGCCGGAGAGGCTGAGTGGAAATGCTTATGATCCGGCAACCATTACGCAAGCCATCGCCGAAGGACGTATTCAGCCACTTGCCCACAACCTGGCAGCCGCAACCGATCTTTTTGAGAAGAGCGAGATTGCGCGTGACTACCTCGGAGCCGATTTTGTCGAACATTATACAGCCACCCGTCGCTGGGAGGTAAGCGAATACGAGAAGGCGGTAACAAACTGGGAGAGACGGCGCTATTTTGAGCTAATTTGAGATAAATTGTTGACCAGAGAATTTTTACAAGTTGAAAAAAGCAATATGAGTCATCCCAAAGCCGACTAAGGGCCCAACAAAGCCGATGCAGCGGTGCCAGCGTCTTCTGACACCGCTGGTCGGTGCGATGACATTTGAAACACCAGAGGACCTGGACCAGTTCCTGATGCAATGGATCGAGCGAAGAGATCTGTGCTTTTTCATCCGCTTTTTCTTCCTCTAGACCCAATACCTCACTTCAGAAAATTTTGAGATGACTCAAAATTTAATTCGCCAGCACACGGAAGCTGCTTATGCGCAAAATAGCGCCCTGACTCAAGAAGTGAAGCGGGCCATTCGACAGGTTCGGCGTCTGTGTATCGATCGCACGGCTCACGAGCCAATCCATCACTCTAAAATCCACACGCGGACCCCTCACCTCAACGCGATAGAGGCGATAGTCACTTCCGGGGTCGTAATCGAAGACCTGCGCAACGGACGAGTCCATCGAATCAAATGGATCTATCAGCACTTCTGAAAGCGCATGGATGGAGCGTGGACGTATCCCCGGGGATAAGAGGTGGAGGATATCTGCGGTATAGCCATCTTTGCCCGGCTGCCGATCGGCCACAAGCTGAAACTGCCCTCCATCCTTAGGTACGTTGACTACCTGAAGATTATACTCGATCACATAATTCGGAACCGTAATATGATACGGCAGGAGCAGCGAGAGTGTGCTCAAATCACTCTCGATATAGCCGTTTTTCACTTTCCAGCCCGGCTGCGTCTTCCAGGCCCCCAATCCCTTAGACCAATCGGCCTGGTAGAGCACCGTTCCCGCTGGCAGTTGCGTCTGTGTTGGCTTCGGAGGAGGCGTGAAAACAGATTTGCTCGGCTGAGCGCTATTTGTTGAGCACGAGGCCAGCAGAAGTGCCAGCAACATACCGGCTTGAAGGACATACTCTCGCTTCAGCCTGCCAGAGCCTGCCAGGGAATGCCGAGAAAACAGGCCAGGGCACGCTTGCACTATTCTCCAGAACATGGTTATTCCTCTCGCTAGGTATTTCATGCATATTTCTTTTCTTTCTGGCTAATACTACGCCTCCTGCGTGAGATTTTTCACTTTCTTTCCTCCATGCCACCTTCGCCCCCACCTGGAAGAATAGGCTGCTATGTGGTGAGGTTATGAGTCCTCCCACGCTTTTATAAAGTGTGCAAAAGTTAGTGGAGTGACCGTTCTTGATTTTGTTAAGGAGAATACGTAGGCAAAAATTTCAGATTGCTGAAGCGCTAAATCAGGATGAAGAGCGGGTGTTTGACGATATCACAAGTGCGATGCAATTTTTACGGGCAAGAAAAAAAGAGAGATTGAGGGGAGACCCCTCAATCCCCCATAGGGGCTAGCCACCCCTATGAACCCCGCAAAAGAGGGGTTGCCCACTTTTGCAAAAGTTCGGGATGACTCATATTGCTTTTTAGCAATAGATAACTTCTCTACAAGTCTATCTTGCGCTGTGGGCCTGGTTGTAGCGTTTGGCAACTTCTGGCCAGTTGACCACATTCCACCACGCGCCAAGATACTCCGGGCGGCGGTTCTGGTACTTCAGATAGTAGGCATGCTCCCAGACATCATTGCCCATGATTGGATAGAGACCATCAATCAAAGGACTATCCTGGTTCGCGGTAGAGGTCACTTGTAGCTTACCGCTCTTATCGAGGACCAGCCAGGCCCAACCGGAGCCGAAGCGCTTGGTACCAGCATCGTTGAAAGCGGTCTTGAAGGCATCGAACGAACCAAAGGCCGAGTCGATAGCGGCTGCCAGATCGCCCGTGGGAGCACCACCGGCGTTTGGAGCCATGATCTGCCAGAACATGGAGTGGTTAAGATGACCACCACCATTGTTGCGTACAGCAGTCCGAGCATTCTCCGGGACCTCATTAAGACGAGTGATTACCTCTTCAACTGGGAGATTTTCAAACTCGTTTCCCTTCAATGCATTATTCAGATTAGTAACATAGGTTGCATGGTGCTTATCATGGTGCAACTGCATCGTCTGTGTATCGATGTACGGCTCCAGCGCATTGTAGTCGTACGGCAGAGGTGGAAGTTCAAAAGCCATAAAAACTCTCCTTCAAATACTCTCTAACACGAGGCAACGTAACAAAAGTAGAGGGCATCCGCCCTGGACATTCACGATTTCGTGAGTCGGCTCTATGAGCGGGCTGTGTTATCTGACACATCACTCATCTGCCTATATTGAGTGCGATGAACGAGTTCTTTGTCAAGCAGAACGATTGTCTCTGGCACGCCAGAAAGCCCGGTGCAATGCATTCAACATCTTTTACCAGTATAAAGCCAACACCCATCATCCTGGCTATGGTCATTTGGACAGGTTTTCTGCTGAATCTGCCTGGACTTCCCGCCTCATCTCCAGAAATTTGCGCTCACCATGACGATTCTGCACTTTTAAGAGCTTAATTCGCCGAAAGCCCAATCGCTCATACACGCGGATCGCACGCTCATTCCAGGACAGCACAAACAGGAGAAACTGTTTTGGAGCAAATTGTTGCAGAGCAAAGACAAGGCCCGCTTCGACAAAAGCTGATCCAAATCCTTTGCTAGTAAGATCAGGACGCAAGCCCAGGCCAACAGGGAGAACATGCTGTTCTACATAGAGCCCAGGCTCAAGGCTTGTCTGAACAAGTGCCGACGTGCCATAGTTAAAGAAGCCATATAGTTCGCCTTGTTCATTACGCACAGAATAATAGGGGCTGCGAGGTTCAAAGAATTCAGCGAGATCAGCATCCTCTCCCAACACCATATTATAAATGCTATAAGGCTCCTTATAGGACCAGGTAGCGATAGAGCGAAGATCAGCATCACACATAGGCGAAAAGGTGAAATGCATGAGTTCCTTCTCCTTCAGGGAAGTAATTTGATCTTTCAAAATGGCACATTCATCAAACAAGCAAGAACTACTTCTTTGGCGCAGGAGGTCGTTTAAGATCTTCCAGAGCGTTCAGAAGCTGATCGAGATCCTCAAAGGTATTATAGAAGTGCGGTGAGATACGCAACCCCTCGCCGCGTGCCGCAACGGTGATTGAACGCTCAGCCAGGATTTCTACAGCCTGCGAAGTTGTGAGATCGGGCCGTTCCGGGTGTAATTGAAAGCTAACAATGCCCGAACGCTCACCCTCACCACGCGGCGTGAGAAGCGGATAGCCCAGGCGCTCAAGCCCTTGCAGAGCATAATCGGTCAGGCCGAGAATACGCTTTTCGACGGACTGCATACCGCCATCAAGAGTATCGAACATACCCAGGGCGGAATCCAGACCAACTATCGGCATCACATTGGGAAAGCTATGCTCAAAACGCCAAGCACCACGCTTTAAGGGCTGCTCATAATTGAAGAAATCGTAAGGCTCTTCCACGCTATACCAGCCCCGGCGCTGCACCTTCAATTGAGAAAACAGCCCTGTCGAAATATAGAGCAGGCCAGTGCGCTGCGGTGCAAGCAGCCATTTATGGCTAGAAGCAACCAGGAAATCGACATCCAGCGTCTTTACATTCACGTCTATTGATCCAAGCGCCTGCATCGCATCAATACCGCAAAGTACGCCTCGCTCATGACAATAAGCAGCGATAGACTGGATATCGTTGCGGAAACCGGTTGAAAACTCGACCAGGCTCAAGCTGACCAGGCGCGTGCGCTCAGTTATCAGTGCTTTCACCTCAGAAGCAGAAATACGATTCTCATGGAGCGGCACAAACTCGATCTGCACTCCCTGCTCACGTAGATTGAGCCAGGGGTAGACATTAGCGGGAAACTCACCTTCAGCCAGCAAAACGACGTCCCCCGCCTTCCAGGGAAGAGCCGCCGCAAGCAGCATCAGACTATCACCCGTGCTGGATGTAAAGGCGATCTGACTGGGATGACCGCCAATCATATTTGCCAGGCGACGGCGAGCACCCAGAATATATTCCTGCCAGATAGGAAAATGGGCCGAACCAAAGCTGCTAACATCATCCACATATTGATGCATAGTGGTCACCACCGGGCGCGACATAGGACCTTGAGAAGCATGATTCAAATAGATTCCCTGGCGTGTAATCGGAAAAAAGAGCTGGCGCAGATCGGCAATACCATCCTGCGGCATAAACTCATGCTCACCCTCTTCAATTAACAAAAGTTCCTGTAATAAATCATCTAAATCAGGCAACAGACGCTCAGCCATAAAAAGCCTTTCTCACAATAAAACTACACAGAAAATAGTAAATCTGTATAGGAAAACTTTACCTTTTCAGCGTTTATTTCTCGCATGACGCTATAGCAAAAGTATACCAGACCTTTCAATTTTCGCGGAATCCACAAAACACGTGCAAGGAAAAGAAAATTGGGGAAAGAAAACGCGAAACGCTCATAGCTACCAGAGAGGAATTTCGGGTAACCTGCTTCTCATAGCAGAAAAAATGTGGTATAGTCAAGATACAATTTCGTTCGCGAACGAAATTGCAGAGGTAAAACTGTCTCAATCTACAAAAAGCAGATGCGCACGCCAAATAGTTAGAGACAGTATTAGAGCTTTCATCTTCTTACCGCTGATAAAAGCTCACCGACTGATAGAAAAATCTACGATGGAATCTGCTAGGAGCAGTGTATGGCTCATGAGACAGAGCATAGACCCACACAAAAGCTGGTACTTCTGGTTGAAGACGATAGAAACATTGGCGAAGTATTAGTGCAGGCAATCACCCAGGAAACACCGCATCAAGTCTTACTGAAGACAGATGGACATGGGACACTGGCAGCAGTCCAATCACTCAAACCAGATATTTTCATTCTGGACTATCATTTGCCGCGCATGACAGGAATCGAACTGTATGATCGTTTGCATGTTATAGAAGGACTAACTGAGGTGCCAGCGATCATGATTAGCGCTCGTTTACCCGTCCATGAGCTGTCGAAACGCAAAATCATAGGTATGAACAAGCCTCTTGATCTCGACGATTTTCTTCAGACCATCGAACGTCTTTTGACTTGAACGGAGCACACGCATTATTTCCCTGCTAGAAAACAGCTTCTAGTGCATTTCCACTTGACCTTTCCGGGTTTCATAGATAGACTCATCTTGCTGGCGGCGGCAGGAGCACATGTCCTTTCTCGAACCCGCTTGAGGGTATTGAAACTGCTAGTCGCTATTAGAAAGCAGCAAGGCGTTATAGTGCTTATCCAAAGCTTCCAGGAGCCCTTGAAAGCCGTGTACCAGGCCATGATTGCGCAAAGAATAATACACTACATTGCCTTCGCGGCGAGAAGAGAGCAGACCAGCACTGGTAAGCTGACGAAGATGTTCAGATGTAGTGGCAGCAGAGAGATTGATTGCGCGGGCAATATCACCCGAACGCCACTCTGAAATGCCCTCTTCTACACCCTCACTCGAAGCCGCCAGCAGTTCCAAAATATACCTGCGACTGGTATCGCAGACCGTAGAAAGAAACGCATCCACAAACTTGTCCACCTCCGGTGGACGGCGAGGAACTTCACGAGAGGGAGTTCCATCAGATGAATGCGAGGATTTTGTCGCTGACATAGCAGGACCTCCTTACAGACTACATATGGCAGTGTTTAACGGCATCTTACATCGTATACTGATCGCTCATACTTAGCAAGACCCAGTGGCACAAATAGTTCTTCGGTGTTATAATGCCGCCAAAGCATTTGTTCTCATCACCTTATCTTTTAGAAAGTGTCTTCGAGGCAGAGCGTCCATCCGTACAACTATTCTTTGCGTGCCCATTTCCGCCTTGAACGGCGACAGTAAGAAAGAGACAGCAAGAACGCGTTTCTACCTGGAGAGTTAAACAAGATGTTTATCGGCAAAATCGTCAAATCGGACTCGCATATCAACTACGCCTGCCAGGTCTATGGGCCACGTGAAGTTGAGATCGAGCCAGGCCCGGCGGATTACGCTTTCGGGCGCTTTGTGCGTGTGGCAGTGAAGTCCCGGAGTGAAGATCCAGATGCGACGCTGGATTACGCTCTTGGTCTGAGCCAGGAGCCTGTGACCTACGCCATTGGTGTTATTTACGACACCATTCTCGTCAATCCGGCCTTTGGCTCGCTGGGTCCCCGGCTCTCGAATGAAACCCAGGTAGAGCTATTCTCGCCCGACTATATCTCAGAGAAGGCCGTCCTGATCTACATTATGATTTTGGGCATGCTGGAGATGCAGCCTTCCGCTGAGGGAGAACAGAGCATTCTTACAACCATGCATGGGGTACCACCACTCTCACTTGAGCTAGGCAGCGAGATCGAGACAATGACGGATACAGAGGTACGAGATTTTCATTATTTTAGCGATGCCAGCGTAGACGGACCGGATACACAAAATCCCTATCTGCATATGGGCTATCTCCCTCACATCATCTCTCAGCGCAACAGCCTGCTACCAATGGTGACACTGCGCATTATCGACCAGCTTGAGCATCTGTTTCCTCAGAATCTAGCGCTCTTATCTATTGTCAAACGCAACTTCGCCTGGCGGCTAAAGGTTGAGACTACAGGCTAAGCTAAAGAAGGGACCATACATGCAACCTCAATCTCATCTTTCGCCTACGGGTGCTCAACCTTTACGCAAACCAGTCGGGATTACGAAGGGACCAGGAGAGACCACTCACGAATATACCTTTATCTCACGCGATGATAACCAGGTTCTGAAGAACGGTGAGTACGTCTATTATGAGCTACGCGATACCGAGATGATAGGCCAGAACGGCGCTACACCGGGCTTCCGGCGTGTTTTAGGACGTATCATGAAGCGCGTTCCTATCAAGCTCTATCCAGACACCTTCCTGGGAGAGCCAGAGATTTCGCCTGAGCAGGTTGCGGCGATGGTCGGCTATAATTCGCACACCAACGAACTCTTTGAGCTGCATGTCTCGATTATGGGCTATTATGACATGGTAACGGGTTCATTCATTAATCCGTGGATTCCACCCCAGTCGGGGAAACGCATCTTCCTCGCTGATGACCTGATGCTCTCCGAGGTCATTAGTCGCAAAAAGGATAAAGAGCCAGGCTCGGCAACTATTGGCTCGCTACTCACACGCACGCCCGACGCGGTGCCGATTGTACTTTCAGTGAAAGATCTGGTCAGCACACATATGGCTATCATTGCCAGTACAGGTGCAGGAAAAAGCTACCTGGCAAGTGTGGTAATTGAAGAACTTATGCAGCCACATAATAAAGCCTGCGTCCTGATTGTTGATCCTCATGGAGAATATAGTACGCTGGATCAGCTCATGAACTCCCCCCAGTTTGAAGCACCAGGCGAAGGGAAGCGGCCAGGATACCGCTCTCAGGTACGTGTGTATAAGCCGGACCAGGTCAAGGTGCGCATCTCAACGCTCAATATTGGCGATATGCGTTCTCTTCTACCAGAGATGACCGAGAAGCAACAGTATCTTTTGAGCCGGGCCTTGCGCAAGGTTCATGAGACTAAGCGTGGCACGCCCTGGGGCGCTGCTGATCTCAAACAAGCAATCAAGGCTGTCTCACGGCAAAAAACCGATGAAGAGAGCGACGGAGCCGACGATTTTCAGTACAGTCCATGCCCTGACCTGGCGTATTGAGCAGCGCTTCGAGCACAGTTTTACCTTTGATGACACTCAACACCTGGATCTCCCCGAAATCTTCAAGCCGGGACAATGTACCGTATTGCAATTAAACGAGATCGATGAGCGGGATCAGCAGGTCATCGTGGCAACCCTGTTGCGCCGTTTAAACCAGGCACGCATGGACACAGAGCGCGGAAAAGTCCATTCGGGAGAATCCTATCTGCCCTACCCGGTCTTTGTGCTGATAGAAGAGGCCCACCACTTTGCCCCTGGCGGAGCAGAGGTTGTCTCCACGGCAATTCTCAAACAGGTGCTGGCTGAGGGACGTAAATTTGGTATCGGCGTTGGACTGATTAGCCAGCGTCCAGGCAAACTAGATGCAGATGTGCTCAGCCAGTGCCAGACACAGTGTATTATGCGTATTGTGAATGAGATTGACCAGAAGAGTGTGGCTTCAGCGATTGAAGGGGTAGGACGCGATCTGCTTGACAATCTGCCTGCACTCTCTAAAGGCCAGGTCATCGTAGCCGGCGCGGGAGTGAATACACCGGTCATCTGCCGCGTACGCACGCGTTATACCACGCATGGCGGTGAGAGTAAGGATGCGCCAGACCTCTGGCAACAGTACTTCCTGAATGAGACGCCTGAGAGTCAGCGCCGCAACGAAGCGCCCTTGAATGGAAATAGGGGCTTTAATCTGTTAAGATAGGACACAGTATGGCTAGAAGTTCCTCAATCTATCTCTTATTGCCTCTCGCGGCCCTCGGTTGGGCCGCGCTACTGCTTTTTACTCGCTTCATTCCACCCAATTCGCCACTCGCCTTCTGTGTATTTTTCCTCATCTTCGGCTTTGCCCTGAGTAGTACCCTCGCGCCGCTTACCTACAGCATTGAGCAACGCATCTTCCCCAAACGCCACTATCATCTCTTGACCCGCTACGCTCTACGTCAGAGCGCCCTGCTGACCGCGGCAGTGATTCTCAACCTGATCTTCCTGGCATTACATAGCTGGAACATCATTATGGCGCTGATTATTCTACTTGCCGCCGTTATCCTTGAGATTTTGTTTCTGGCTCGGAAATAGAGAAGTAGTGGCATGAAACGTATAGTGGTGATACGACCAGGGGCATTGGGAGATGCTCTACTGGCATTTCCAGTGATCCAGGCACTCAGACAACAGTTCGTAGGGGAGATGGTGCAGGTGACGCTGGTGAGCCATGCAGCGGTGCTGGATTTGAGCCGGGCATGGGGCGTTGCTCAGGTCACTTATAATTATGACACGGCTTATTGGAGCGAGCTATTTCTGGATAGGGGAATTCGTGCGCCAAGATTGCGTGAGGAGCTGGCGCGGACTGATCTGGCTGTGGGCTGGTTGCGAGATAGTGAAGGACTGGTTGAACGCAATCTTTATGAAGCCGGATGTCAGGGTGTGATTGTTGCGCCTGGAAGGCCAGGCGACGAAGTACATGAGCATATTGTGCGCTATCTGGGGCGGAAGGTGGGCCTGGAGATGGATGAGAGAGAGCCTTTCAAGTTGCCATCTGGTCTAACGCCTCTGCAACAGGCAAATCGGGAAGAGGATGTGGGGAAGAGACAACAAAGAAGGATTGCGATTCACCCTGGAAGTGGGGGGGCACGAAAATGCTGGCCAGTTGAGCAATTTGCGAGGGTAATTGGTGATCTCCAGCAACAGGGGCGACCAATCCTACTTTTGAGTGGTCCAGCAGATGAGGAGCGGATTGCACAATTGCGTGACTTATTGCAACAGACAAAACGGGGCCTGGCAGAGGTGCAAATTTTAGCAAATGCGCCCCTGCTTGAGGTATGCCGGGAACTGCAAAGCTGTCGCTTTTATCTGGGCAATGATGCAGGTATGACGCATCTAGCAGCACTGTTTGGTCTGCCGACCATCGTACTTTTTGGGCCAAGCGATCCCCAGACCTGGAGACCGATAGGCAACCAGATCCGGGTAATATACGAGCCACAGACTGGAGTTTCTGAAGTACGAGGCCGTGGTGGAGCTTTTCAGCTAGTATAGCGGTCTCAAACAGAGCCAGACGTACAGCGTTACTTCAATAAGGTATCGACCTCTTTCTCGCTCTTTGCAAGGCCCACCTGAAGAATGAGATTTTGTAAAGCGTCAACATCTACAATTGTATCTGCCTTCTCTTTAGCAAGATTGACAAGAGCGGGATAATGATTCTCAACTAACGCAATCAGGGTGTGACGAGATGATTGTAACCCTTTTTGTAGCCCTTTTTCTACGCCTCTTTGTAAAACCTCTTGAAATGCCCAGGACTCATTCAATAGCTCATCCAACATGCTAAACCTGCCTTTCAGCCAGTTTTGATCCTCTTCCGAACGGAAGATCAACGAGGCCAGACCATAGGTGAGCGATAAGAGATCAGCTTCTGGCTGACTTCTGTTCGCCGACAACTCCGTAATAATTTCTTCTACAATGGCTCGATCTTTTCCTTCTCGTGTCAGGGGTAGGAGTGGGAGCAAGCCTTTGAAGCCCAAGCCCTTTAAATGCGCAGTCGGGATCTCCCAGAGCTTGATGACTCCAAACTGGAAGCGATGAATATCTTCTCCTGTCGGATACTGACGTAGAGAGGGAGAGGTAACAAACTTCCCTTCCTTCTTTAAGTATAGAACATAGGAGTAGACCGGGACATTATTTTGACAGGTAGCGAGCACATTGTATTCCCAGAGACGCTGGGCCATATCAGGCTCACCACGAAATTGGAACTCAAGGTGTAGTAAACAGTAAGTAACACGTATAATCATAGCAATAAGATTGGCTAGATTTGATATAATACGGAGGCAGAGACTGTTTTCATTCAATAGAAATCCATTCTATTGTTCATCTTTTACAGATAAAATTTCCGTTGTTCTGCGCGTATGCTGGTCTGTTCAACAAGTAGGACCCTCTTTTACAAGTGCCTGATCCTTCTCTATTTCTAAAACGTAAGGATGTAGCATGTCACAAATGGACGATGTTCGCCTGATTCAGAGAGCGACACAGACTATTCGCCAGAATGTGGGGCGAGTAATTGTTGGCAAAGTAGATGTGATCGATTTATTGATGGTGGCATTACTTTGTGAAGGGCATGTGCTTTTTGAGGATGTTCCGGGGATTGGCAAAACTACCCTGGCGAAGTCCCTGGCACGTTCTCTTGGCTGCGCCTTTCAACGCATTCAGTTTACACCGGACCTGCTTCCATCAGATATCACCGGGATAACATTTTATAATCAGAAAAAAGGCGAATTTGAATTTCGGCCCGGTCCTCTGCTCTCTCAGATCGTTCTGGCAGATGAGATCAACCGGGCAACACCCCGTACACAATCGGCTCTGCTGGAGGCAATGGAAGAGCGACAGATCAGTATCGAGCGCGAAACGCTGGTGCTACCCCGACCATTTATTGTCATTGCAACACAGAATCCCGTGGAATTAGAAGGCACATTCCCTCTGCCAGAAGCTCAGTTGGATCGCTTTCTGATGCGCTTGCACCTGGATTATCCAGATCGAGATGAAGAACGCTTGATCCTTCAGCGCTTTAAAGAGGCTCAACCGTTGCAGGAGCTTAAACCGGTCCTTGACGCGGCTGAAATACAAAATCTGCAAGAGATCATTCGGCGTATCCATGTTGAGCCAGCAGTCGAGGGCTATATCGTTGATATCGTTCATGCCACACGAATACATAACGCGGTAGAACTTGGGGTCAGTCCACGCGGCACCCTGGCACTCTACCGGGCCAGCCAGGCCTATGCGGCGGTGCAAGGTCGAAGGTATGTTTTGCCAGATGACGTGAAGCATATAGCGCGTGCGGTCCTGGCCCATCGGATGATTGCTACCAGCCAGGCGCGTTTGCATGGACATGCAATGGAACAGATTATTGGTGATATTCTGCAAACAGTCGCGGTCCCGGTAGAGCCATGAGACCAGTACCAATACTCGGCTTTCAGAGATCCGCACCAAAAGATATCCAGCTACGTGGTGAGCCAACAGATTCCCGCTGGTACCTCGCATGTATCGCGCTGATCATTCTTGGTATTCCACTCCATCTCCCATTGCTCACTATCAGTGGCATTTTGTTGATTCTGGTCCTGAGCATTACCAATATCTGGGCCAGCTACTGTTTGAGCGACCTGAGATATCAACGGCACTTTAGCGAACATAGGGCCACTTTTGGCGAGGTTATCACACTTTCACTCGCCGTTGAGAATGCGAAGCTGTTGCCGCTTCCGTGGCTGGAGATCCAGGATAGCGTTCCACGAACATTATTAATCGCGGGACAGGAGTTCCACAACACTGCTAGCAAAGAGAGCAGTACTCTGGAATGTCTCTTCAGTCCGAGCTGGTATGAGCGCATAACCAGGCAGTATAGCGTGCATTGTACGACACGCGGAGTACATACTTTTGGACCAACCATCCTGCGTAGTGGAGATGCATTTGGTTTTTTGAGCCGCGAGATGGAGCTCGCTAATCGTCAGTATGTACTGGTCTATCCCCTTGTACTACCCTTAGCAAGCTTCAATCTGCCATCTCGCCATCCCTTCGGCGAGCGACGAGCCAGGCAGCGCCTACTGGAAGATCCATCCCAGGCTATCGGTGTTCGGGATTATGCTTATGGCGATAGTCTGAGACGGGTCAATTGGAAAGCAACAGCCCGCACAACACAGCTCCAGAGCAAAATTTATGAGACGACAACGACTCACTCTCTTGTGATCTTTCTCAATGCTGTGGCCCGCACGGATTCCTACTACGGAATTTATCCCGATCTACAAGAGCTGGCAATCTGCGCCGCTGCGTCCGTTGCCGATTGGGGCATCAATCAGGGCTATGCTGTCGGCTTACATTCAAATGCTTCTCTCTATATTCCTGACGAGAAGTTCCCTGAAGATGAAGAGGGCGACAATCTGGAGGCGCGGATTGCCGGGCAGTTACGGCGGCGGCGAATCCATATCACGGCGGCAAGCACTGAAGAACAGCGTAAACGGCTGCTGGAGACCCTCGCCCGTGTCCAGACCTTCTTTGGTGGCGGCATCACAGAGATTATTCAAGCGGAGCAGAGGACTCTCCCTAATGGAGCAACGATAGTCGTAATCACCAGCACACTGAATGAGCAGCTCGTCGAGACGCTGGCACGTATGCAGAGACGCGGCTATGCAGTTAGCATCCTCTTCGTCGGCAATACACCGCCGCCAATGCGCCTGGCAGGCATCGCTCTCCACCATCTGGGCGGTGAGAAGACCTGGCAGGAACTACAGGCCGCTTATCTGAAAGAGCGAGAAAGTGTGCCAGGATTTCAACTCTAACTGAGTTGGCCGACAGTTCCTGAAAGAGAGGTAGGCTTTCCATGAGTGTCTCTAGACGGGCTGCTTGGCAAGGCTGGCAGAGAGAGTATGGCAGTTGTTCCCACATGCAATGTGCTGGTTAATTCAAGCGAGCCATTGTGTGCCTGGGCAATACCATAGGCAATAGAAAGGCCAAGCCCGGTACCACCAACGGCGCGGGAACGCGCCTTATCAGCGCGATAAAAACGTTCTCCTAGCCGGGAAAGATGTTTTGGGGCAATGCCGATTCCCGTATCATGGACCGATAAAAAAGCTCTGCTATTTGACAGAAATGTATTTATTCTGACGCTTCCGTTGGGACGATTATATTTCAGGGCGTTATCCAGCAACACCAGTGCCGCCTGTTCAAGCAAGACAGGATCACCAATCACAGGGGCCGGCCCTGCACTTTCAAAATGCACCTGTATCCCATGCTTTTGCGCTGCGGCTTCTCCCTGGCGTGCCAGCCGTTCAGCAAGCTTGCTCAGGTCAACAACATCATGCTCACGATGGAGATGGCTCTCGTCGGCATCCAGGCGAGCCAGAGCCAACATGTTGTTAGCCAGCGCATTCATATGATTAGCCTCGGAATAGATATCCTCAAGCAAGGTCACATCATCAGGATCTAAGCGATCACGGCCATCCAACAGAATCTCGGTATTAGCACAGAGAAACGTTAAAGGTGTGCGTAGCTCGTGAGATGCATCAGCAATAAAGCGCTGCTGACGCGTAAAAGCTTCACGCGTCGGTTGAAGAGCGCGATTAGCAAGAAATAGTCCTCCCAGACCGGCACCAAGCAGGACAATTGCCCCCACGATCACAAGCAGACTTAAAAGAGAGTTCACGGCATTATCTAGCTCGGCAAGAGAATGCCCAACCAGTACTAGACCTATCAGGGCATGACTCTGAAGATCGAACACCGGTGCAGCTTCACAATAGATACGACCTTGAGCGCTACTACTATCAATAATGCCACTTTGTGGGCTTCTCGTCT
>CAVZQK010000017.1:0-9754 GCA_963777355.1 uncultured Chloroflexia bacterium | reverse complement strand
ACTACTGTACACGGAACGGAATGCCGGGGCGTATACGTTTTCTTTTACTACTGATGAAACCCTCTTGTAAAGAATAGCCCTTGCTATTGGATCTTTAGAAAACGCTTGTCTCTAGTAGCTGAACACGTACTGTCCCATCCTGGCTACCAGAGGCAAGACGTTTCCCTTGAGGAGACCAGGAGACCGAGTTTACCCATCCGGTATGATGGCGAAATGTATGCAGACAAGTGCCTGTCTCAGGGTCCCAGATGCGTATTGTTTTGTCATGACTTGTTGAAGAGAGATACTGACCATCAGGAGACCAGGCAATGGCTCTGATATTCCCGCTATGTCCAGCGCAGGTAGAAAGAAGCCTTCTGTTTTTTCCTACCTGCCAGATGCGTACCATATGGTCACCACCCGCAGTGGCAAGTCGTTGTTTGTCGTTAGGAGACCATGCGACGACAAGCGTCATATCATGACCGAGACGCCATTGATCCACAAGCGTGCCCTGGGTAGCATGCCAGATAGAGAGATTTTCGCCACCAGAGGCCGTTGCAATATATTGTCCATCAGGAGACCATGCGAGCGCGGAGGTTGCTGAAAGATGTTCATTGACTGACTTCGCCTGGAGAGAGAACTCTTGAATGAGCTGATGGGTCTTTGTATCCCATATACGTAGGGCTTTGAATACAATAAATCTTTCCATGCTACAGATTGAGGCGAGAAATGATCCATTGGGAGACCAGGCCAGGGAATGAATTGAGGAGAGCACACGTGCTTGGTGGGAATAGACTACGTCAATAGTTCCGGTAAAAGCATTCCAAATATGGATTGTTTCTTTTGTGCCAGCAGATGCAATCTGTCGGGTAGTGGGAGACCATGAAACAGCGTGAATATAGACAGGTATTTTGAGGGGCAAGCCAGGAAGAAGCTCATCTATATGACGATGATAGATCAAAATAGGCAAGCCATTGGCGGCATTCCACACATGAACGGTTCCATCTGAGCCTGCGGAGGCAATGAAGCGTCCGTCGTGGGACCAGGAGACGGTAAGAACAAAACCTTTATGGCCTTTATAATCGAGGACTGGTGAGGGTGCTTCATCTCGCTCTTCCTCAAACAAAGCCGTTGGCAATTGTTGGGATGAAATAAAGGTTGCAGGCAAGGAAGAGGCTGGTAAGGCAGAGACTTCTTTTACTATCGTATGAATAGAACGCGCGACTTCTGCAAGGGCACTATTGGGATCGGCGTGAGAAGCGATAGCAGTTCCATTTGAAGGAAGCATCGTTAAAGTGGTAAATGGCGCATCAGCATAATACACCTGTCTTAGTAGGATAGGAATAACGCGAGCCTCCCCTTTTTGCTGTCGTTCCAGTGCACGCTGCATCATTGCGTACCAGGAAGTAGAATTAAGGGCATCGGGACTGATAAGAAGCAAGATAATATTTGCTGAAAGAAATTGGTCCTCTGTGACTTGTGCCTGTACGTAGCCAGGAAGAATTTGTCCATCATAGAGTGTAATTATTGATTTGCCTGGCGAATACCAGCAAGGTGTTTATCCAGCTCTTCGAGTAGAGCATGATCTTCAGAAACAGAACAATAAAAAATGATAACAGGCTTTAGCGCTTTTTGTGCTGTCATCTTGTTTTGCTCTCTCCACTGTCGAATAAGATCAGGGTTATCAGGAGATTAACGAATTAGGGTAGCTTTGCTGCTTTATTTCTTAATAATATTCTCTAGAAAAGAGAAAGGAAAGCTACCATACTCTACAGGATTGGCCTGAGACTTTTGGTATGCTAATTCAAGCACCTGAATGAGGCGGATGTAGTGTGCGAATGTAGAGATGTAAAAGGGTCTCTGATATAGCTATCGGCAAGATGAGAGATTTCTTGAGGATGTTTGAGGATTTTTTAGGCAACATGAATAGGCAGGCTTCTAGCCCGCCTATTCATGTTAGAGTTATCCACTGTGTCTGTGATTTAAAACGTCACTGGTAAGCTCTTGAGGCCACGCAACATCGGGTTGTTGTTCCAGAGCAATTGTGCGGGATCGCTAGCCAGGCGTAGATTGGGCAGGCGTTGGATCAGTGTGCCGAAGGCAATCTGGCCCTCCAGGCGTGCCAGCGGGGCACCCAGGCAATAGTGGATACCTTTACCAAAGGCCAGGTGCTGATTCTCCTGTCGCGTAATATCCAGTGTATCGGGATGATGGAACTGCTGTGGATCGGTATTAGCTCCGGCCAAAGAAGCGTATACCATATCGCCTTTGTGGATCACTTTGCCATGCATAGGTATATCCTCGTTTGCCCAGCGCTCATCGGAGAGGTTCACTGGAGCCGTAAAACGCAATAGTTCCTCGACGGCTGTAGGGATCAAGGTAGGATCATGCTGGAGTAGTTGCATCTGGTCTGGATGTTGCAGGAGCGCCAGGGTGCCATTGCCGATCAGATTTACCGTTGTTTCGTGTCCGGCGACGATGAGCAAGAAGGTCATGGAAATCAATTCATTCTCGCTCAGCGCATCCCCGTTCTCTTCTACCTGTACCAGATTGCTGGTCAGATCATTACCAGGGTGGGCGCGTTTTTTGTCCAGCAAGGTCTTGATATACTGGATAAACTCTCCTATTGAAGACGCCATTCCTGCCTCCTGGTAGAGGCTTTTCGCCTGAATTCACCATCGCCTGTGTCCAGGTACGAAACTGTTGGCGGTCCGTCGCTGGAATACCCAACATTTCGGAAATGACCGTGATAGGAAGTGGATAGGCAAAATCGTTGATGAGATCCATCTCTCCACGATCCTGTACAGCATCCAATAGTTCGTCTGTAATCTGCTGGATACGAGGGCGCAATTGCTCGATCATACGTGGCGTAAACGCTTTTGAGACCAGACTGCGCAGACGGGTATGATCGGGTGGATCTACCATCAACATATTGTCCATTAAGACGAGAAAGGGGTTATCCGCATGGGAGCCGTACATCTGCTGGCGATAAGACCTTTCGTCTATCTTTCGTAAAACGTGGATCTTTCAAAACTGCGATGGCATCATCATAATTTGTAACAATCCAGGTATTTCCCATGCCGAGGAAGTCGCCAAGATATGTAATGGGTTCTTGCGCTCGTAGGCGTGCATAGAATGCCGCTGGATTGCGTTTTGTTTCTTGTGTAAGCAGATCGTTTATAGTAATCTCCTGTGTCATGGTTTGAGATTCCTTTCATGGATTTTTCCTGATTTAAAAGAGGTTAATGTAACACAACCTATCGTTATCATGTCTGTATCTATCATGAAGGAAGGCTAAAGAGTTCAGGTACATAATAAAGGGACAATAAAGCGTTCGGCGAGATGGAGCATATCCCACAAGGGGTTGTGGCATCCTACGTGCCGGATTGTGAGCGGATTTCTGCTACAAATGTAGGCCTTAACCTCTGTGGCGAGCCTCTTATGGGTTGGCCATAATGCCATGAATAACAAAATCAGCGATTATTTCTCGTGTTTTAACCAGTGCATCCTGTGATGAAAAATCCTCTTCGTTGAATGTCATTTCCATCATTGGGATAGAGTTCAGGTAGGCGATACAGGTTGTGAAGGCAACGCTAAGGACCAAGTCGGTCTGATGCCAGGACGGATCAGTCCCCATTCCTTAGCTTGAGCCAGTAATTGTCTGAGCTGTTTTGCATCTTCCGTATTAAATTGGGAGGCTATCTTCCTATAGGTCTGCCAACCCTCCGCAGATTCCCAGGCTAACATACGTGTCATACGAGGATTCTCGATCAGAAAATCGAATATCAAGCGAATAGTAGCTCTTAGAAATGTACTGAACTTGCTTGCGTCGGAAGCAAGGCTCTCATCGGAGAGCAATGGTCCAAGTATCCTGATTTGCAGTTCAGTGCCCTGTTGATCGATGCGCTGGAGAACCGCTGTATAGAGTCCCAGCTTATCGCCATAATAGTGAAAGAGCAGGCTTTTGTTATATCCTGCCGTCTCCGCAATAGCATCGATGCGTGCGCCATCGAATCCGTGTTCTGCGAAGACCTCTTCAGCCGCATTCAGGATTGCCTCGCGCGTGCCTTCAGCGTCGTGAGCACGCCCGCGTCTACTTCCAGGTTCAGCCATTCTTGCTTGTATACTCTTTTCTGATCTAACCGGTTGGTTACTTAACTAACTGGTTAGATTGTAACCTGATAATGGGGTATTTGTCAAGGGATTTCAGGTTTTATTTCTTGACTTAAAGCATTAGAAGAAGCCAGGCAGGTTTGGTGGCGGGTTGCCCTGTGGGTACTTGATTGCAGCAACGTTGAGTGCTTATGGGAATTATCGCTGCGAATGCTGTGTGGGAAGCAAAAAGTATCCAACGATAAAAAGAATAATGATGAAGTAATGCGTATTGGGTTGATTGTTCCGTCGGAAGTATCTCAGTTGGCAAATTTTTAGGGGAAGTGGGTGTATGTGCGATAGAAGGAGATACAAAGGCTGGCAGACTCTGCATCTCCTTTACGACAGTGTGGATACTACGCGCAATTTCTGAGAAGATGCTATTAGGATCAGAATGAGAAGTAATGGCCTTTCCATCTGAGGGGAGCATTTTTAGCGTAGTAAATGGCGCATCGTCATAATAAACCTGTCGTAATAGGATAGGAATAACGCAAACCATTCCCCGGCGATGTCGTTCCATTGCACGTTGCATCATTTCATACCAGATGGAAGAACTGAGAGCATCTGGACTGACAAGAAGCAGAATAATATCTGCGGAAAGAAACTGTTGAGTTGTGGCCTGCTCTTGCATTGCACCTGAAAGAATTTGGCCAGTATATAGCGTGACAACCTGCGTTGACCTACGTATAACGGCAAGATGCTTGTCGAGCTCTGCCAGCAGAGAGTGATCTTCAGAAACGGCGCAATAAAAAATGATAATAGGTTTCTGTACACCCAATGTTGTCATTATATGCTACTCCAATTCATTGATGTGATGAAACAAATTAGTATTCTGTTTCTATTTGTATGCTGAGCATATTTTTGCTATTAAGTGTTGAAAAGAGTAATGATTACCTTTTCACGTCCAATTACTAGCATTCTTATTTATCGGATTGGGTTTTACTATACCAGGAGATTCGATAAATTCTTTCGCCTTTGGTGCTGTATTGTCCCAGGGGAGAATCGTTCTGCCATCTTGTTGCTCTTTCTCGTCGGTTGAACCAAATTGGAGTTCAAGGGGTGTTGATCCTGGAGTATTTCTTAAAGAAATATTGAGTGTCCCACCTGGCATGCGTGCCATAAATGCTTTTTTCGCTTGTTTGTGTAGATGTGAAAAAGCATCTTTTTTTTGTACATCGGCATCACGTAACCCAGTAAAGATTGGTTCTAATGTCTCTCGTTCTTCTAAGGCTTCTAGCCCTTGTCCAATTAAAGTATGATTGATCATTAATCCCTGTTCCTCATCTTTATTTTCCAGTGCTTTTTCTGGTAGATCTATTGAGATGCGTTCTTCACGAAGATTATTTGCAATTTGAGTAAGCCATCTTATAGCTTCCTCGGCTTCATTTCGTATCTTGACATCTGGATCTTTAAGGCCAGAAATAAGTAACTGTATTTTTTTCCTTTCTTGACGGGTATTTTCTGCTAAAGCATCCAAGACTCGCCATACTCCTTCCCGCTCGGCAGGATTGAGTTGTTTCTGTTGAAGTAGTTCAATCGAAGGGGCAAGGTCCATTTTCTCACTTAAAGCATCAAATGCTTTCCCAATAAGATAGGTAGTGATTGCCTTTTGTATGTCTTTATTGATCCCTTGCAGTGCCACTACAAGATGGGCAATACAGGCAGTTTCTTCATGGATATCTAATCCCAGATGTAACAAAGCTTTCATTGCTTGTTGTGCTACTCCTTCTGCTTTTGGATATTCCATATTGATAATGATCTGAATGAAGTCTTGAGTAAGAGGAGTTTCTAAACATAGTAAGGACTGTGCAATTGCTTCACGAACGAGAGTTTCCTCTTCTTCTTGAATTGCAGTAAGCAGAATCAATCTGGCCTCAGTATTGGCCAGATTTCCCAATGCTGTTGCCGTAGCCTCACGCACAAGGGGACAGGGATCAGACAACCCTTTTTTCAAAAGGCTCACAGGAACATCTTTTCCTATCTTTCCTAGCGTATAGATGGCAGCAGCACGTACCGAATCACCCACATCATCGAGGGCAACAAGCAAAGGCGCAAGCGAAATATATATTCCGGCCTTTCCCAGGGAGGTAATTGCTCCCTCTCTTACTAAAGCGCTAGAGTCGTCTAATGCTGTGATAAGTACTGTGATAGGTGGTACCCCTTTTCTAGGTTTCCCAAAGCTCGTGCTGCCGCAGCACGAACTGCCTCATGGGTATCTTGAAGAGCGAGAGTCAGGGGATCAATGGGGACAGGAGTTTTTAAGATCTCCTAATGCCGTAGCCGCAGATGCTCGTGTTTCCCAACGCGCATCTTGTAACTCATTGATGAGTTGCTCTATTGATGCTCCTGTTAGCTCTGGTGTTTCTAATAAGCCGAGATGGGCAAGAATGAGTTGAATATCTGAAGAGGATTCTTCAGGAACTTGTTGATACAACGATTGCTCAGTGTCTTGAAGGAAAATTCCTTCCTCGTCATATTCTGGAAAATTCATGCGTATCTCCTCTAGTAAATATGCGCAGCGAGCATTTTCCGCAACTGTTTTAAGCCACGAGATCCATTAGCTCTTACGTTTTTGACAGGTTGATGAAGGCGTTTAGCAATTTCGTCATATTTGAGTTCGTCCAAGATGTATAGAGTGAGTACAGTCCTTGAGGCTAGAGGCAGTTGGTTAATGGTAATTTTCACTAATTCTATCTGCTCCTTGAACTCGGCAATATCTTCTGGAGAGAGTTCGCAAGCAGGCTCCCAGGAATTATCTTTAAACGATTCAATTGGGGTGGTGTTGGACATATCTTTTCTCCCTTTCTCGATGTAGGTACACATGGTGGTTCGAGCGATTGTGAATAGCCAGGGACGCAACTTTAAAGTCAATATTTGTTCTTGAGGATACTGATTCAGAGCCTGGAAGGCACGCATCCAGCAATTTTGCATAATATCCTTTGTGTTCTCCTCGCACCGCACCTTATTCTGAACAAATCCGCGTAATTGAGCGTCGTAGGTATGTACAAGCTGTTCAAAAGTTCCTGACAGATTACGTGCCAAGCCTTTTAGCAACTCAGTATCCGAATGAGTATCATGTTTTGCCATATCTGATATACCCCACTTTACGTTTATGTGCATAGTGAGTGCTCAGATACAATTCCCCGTCCCCCCTAATTAGCCCGGTATGCCACCGCTACTTCTACTATCAAGACAAGCAACTGTTTGCACTTGTCTGTAAAACCTTTAATCACATTGATACATTACATCAAGTGAACTAAGTAGCCTAATTGGCTATTTTGATAAGATTGGTAAAAAAAATGTGAGTTTGACGTGGTGCTTTTCCGAGAGCGAAGCAGAGAATTCCTGGCTTTACTTCCACAAAGCATCATATTGTAGTAGACATGCGATCATGATTACTACATAGTTTTGATCTTCCTTCCTTTTTATTTGTGCGCTATCTCAAAAAAGCTTACTGTAGAGGATAACCATTATTCTGTTCATTTCATTACATCAAATCCATTATTTCCTATAAAAATATGGACTTATGGCGGAATTTAAAAACGGTTATGATCTTTAATCTTATCAGATTTGCTGCTGATAGTATAAGTAATAAATAAGGATAAAAACATAAATAATATGTTTTAAATCTTGAGGTATTGATTGAGAGAAATTTATAGAGTGAAATGTATTAAATATAAATGTGAATTAATGTAAAAGCATAGCAAGTAGGAAAATTTGTTGTATGATATTTGGGAGCGGTGGTAAAGAGCGTGCCAACGCTTGAGATCTCAAGCGCTCCCTCTAATACATCACTCAATAAGACTAATGAGATCTTGATACTTAGGACAGCACTACTATACTGCGATATTAGCTATGTTTGATCCTTCGCCTGAAGGGGAAGAGGAAAAAGGACAATGCCAGACGCTTATGGATCTATTTGCACCGATGGTGACGCCTGGACTCACTCATGATTGAAAGTAAAAAAGTTGGGATGGTTGATGCTTCACCATCCCATTGTGCCTTTGAGAGAATACGCAGCAGGATCGGTAAGCCATAGGCGATGTAGAGACCAATGACCGCGATAGAGGTAATGGCAACGTAGATGGCAAAATTAAAGATGGTAGGAATTGCCAGGACAAAGGCGCAGATGGCAGCTAGCAACAATCCCAACAAGAAAGCATAGCAGGTAGGGAAGCCTGTTGCGTTGTATTTGGGATCAGTACCGAAAAGCGTGCCTCCGCCATTGAGTGCGTGTGACTATAATGCTCTCTTCCCTGACACATTTGGGGAGGGGGGAAATGGAGGGAAGAGGATCGATTGGGGAACAGGACGGGATTGCAGAGTGGTAGCGCAAGTTGGTCAACCCTCACCATCCCGTCCCTACGATATCGCTCCAGAGGCCGATTCATGGGCACATTTGGAGAGGGGAAAAAGATTTTAGATCAAAGGAGGGAAGATAGTAGAAGAAGGGATGACTTATGCAAAATCCGCTATTCGATGAGACGAATGTTAAGCAAAGTACGTCTAAAAGTAATTTGGAGGGTTGGGAAACTTCTGGTTTGGCTGATGTGGATGATAGTAACGGGCTTAAACGATCACGTCGCCCTCATATGGTTTCAACAGCAGGGTTTGGAAAAACCAGGTCTATCATCCACCCGGCTCAGCAAGCTTTATTTGATGAAGTCGAGAGGTATCAGGTTGAAGGGAAGGTAAAAGCTGATGAACTAAACGAAGAGGAGGCAGCTTAAGGGTTCTAGGGACCAGTTATTAAAGTGGATAGGAAACAAACAGCAATTCGCCAAAGAAATAGTTTCTTATTTTCCTATAGACTATGGTGTCTATTTTGAACCTTTTTTGGGAAGCGGAGCTGTGTGGGGAGCGTTAGGGCCAGAGAGAGCGTTTGTAAGTGATATATTTGCACCTCTAGTAGAGATTTGGCAAACTCTCCAAACCAACCCAGAGAAATTGAAGCAATGGTACGAAGAGCGATGGGATAAGACAATGGGAGGGAATAAAGTAGAAGGATATGAAAAAATAAAAGCTTCTTATAATGCTCATCCAAATGGTGCTGATTTACTCTTTCTTTGCCGCTCTTGTTATGGAGGTGTAGTGAGATTTCGCAAACGGGATGGTTATATGTCTACTCCCTGTGGCATTCATAAACCAATGCCACCTAAAAATTTTGCGAAAAGGGTTGAAGGTTGGATACCTCTTACAAAAGGAACCACAATTGCTTGTATGAATTATTATGGAGCAATGAGTATGGCACAAGAGGGTGATTTAGTATACTGTGATCCGCCGTACAGTTTTAGTCAGGGTATTTTGTATGGGGCACAATCTTTTACTATTGGAGATCTATTTGAAGAAATTCGCCGATGCAAATTTCGTGGTGTACAAGTAGCTCTTAGCATTGATGGAACAAAAAAGTCAGGCAATACTCTTTGTAATATTGCCTCTTCCAAATGGAATTTTTGAGCGAGAGGTTCTTGTGAACTGCGGCCATTCGATGTTAAAGCGATTTCAGATGGATGGAAGGACGATGGAGGGCGAAGTTGTTGCAGATCGGCTTTTGCTCACCTACTAAGGTGTGAATCTCTGATTTGAAATCTGTCTTTTACCTACAAAATCAATCTATTAGCGT
>CAVZQK010000016.1:0-7858 GCA_963777355.1 uncultured Chloroflexia bacterium | reverse complement strand
GGGGATGACCGATATTGCTTATCCTCTTTGCTCTTTATCAGACCACTAGGGTTTTGGGGGGAACAGAAGGGTGAAAAAAAGGTAGTGCCCTGACCGAGAGTGCTCTCCACCCAGATGTGGCCTCCTTGATGGGTAATGATCTGTGCCGCAATATAGAGTCCCAGCCCCACGCCTGGTATCCTGTCCCGGTCGGCCTGCTCAAGGCGGGCAAAACGCTCGAAGATTCTCTGCTTGCTGGTCGTGAGTGATACCCACACCGTTATCCTGCACGCTCAGCGTGATCGCGTCTTTGGTAACTGAAGTTCTGAGCCAGACAGGCTCATTTGGGGCAGAATATTTCAGGGCATTGGTGAGCAGATTAAGCAAGACCTGTCCTGTACGTTCCCGGTCTCCATATGCTGTTGCCTGTGTCGTGTCCTCAAGATGGAGACGACCATGTGCTGTGTGTGCGCTCTCCTCAACAATTTCGCGTACCAGATCATCTACGGAAAATGCTGTCGAGTGTATCGAGAACGTACCAGTTGCCAGTGCGCTGGCATCGAGCAGACTGCGGATCAGGCGTGAAAGCTTGTCCAGGCGTGCATCAATCTTTTCAAGATCGGTTGCAGTTTTCTCATCGCCCGCTTTCCTCACGCGGCGTTGGAGCAATTGAACGAAACCTTTTGCGCTGGTAAGGGGAGTATTGAGTTCATGGCTGACCATGCCGAGGAAAGTCTCTTTCTGCCGTTCTAGCTCTCTGCGCGTCGTGTCATCCGCCATCGCCAGCAGTATCAAGGGGCCATTGCTCCCTCTGCGTTCGTTCACGATGCGCCGACCACTCAACAGCATAATCTTATGTCCAATGATGGGAAAATGGTGCTCCACCTCAAGGTTGTGAAAGGACTGGTTTGTGAGTGGCATTTCTTTTAATAGAGCTCGTAATTGCGGGTGATTCCATTGTCCATTCCCCAGTTCAGAGAGTTGATGATGTTCTGTCTCCTTAGGGACCACATGAAAGAACTGATAGAAGGCTGTATTGGCACTTTGCACGCGCATGTCAGCATTGAGCACGACGAGCGGTTCGCGGATGGCCTCGACAATGGACTCGGCGTAGTCCTGGGCAACACGCAATTGCTCATTGCGTGTTTGCAGTTCTTGATTGGCACTTGTGAGTTCTTCATTCACCGCCTGTACTTCTGCCTGGGAAGTTTCTAATTCTTCGTTGATACTTTGCAGTTCTTCATTGCTTGAACGGACCTCCTCGTTGGCCTCTTGCAGGTGCTGATTGGCCCTCTCGTCTGTATCGAGCATCGCCTGTACCTCTGCCTGGGCGGTAGCCAATGCTTGTTCTAGTGTAGCAATGCGAGCTATAGCGGTGGCATTTCTATCTTGTCTGCCGAGGAGAGAGCCAAGAGAGAGGGTGCCTGCGATGGGGAGCAGGGGTGGTCCCTCCTCAAAAAGGACGAGAAAGCCACGAATTCAGGGAGGACGCCTTGAGTGGTACGACGGTGATCTGCACGATGCGGTGCGTATTGCTTAAGTGTAGCCCCTCTCTTCTGACAGGACGGTCTTCTTTTTGAGCTGTAGAAATGGCAGTATACAGGCCCGACTTCAACCCTTCACGGACCCATTTGAGCACATGAAAGGTAGCTTTGCCAGGGGCAGGTTCCAGGTATAAGCTGGTGTTGCCACGGAGATGAAGAATCTGTAGATCTGCATCGAGAATGACGCTGACGGGTGCATATTTGGTGAGTAGTAGATGCTCGGCTTCTTGTTGGATAGTATATTCTTGAATCATCTCCTCTGCCTCCTTCTTAACGCTTTCTTGTTTCGTTGTCCGCTTATCTCCCTCTCTAATGACAGGTGGTAAGAGGGGTCGCACCCAGCTTTTCTTCGTAAACAGTTTTTGGTGAGGTTCCACAGGGGTAAAGAGAGGAGAATCTGGGCCAACACTTTCAGAGGCTCCAAGTAGAAGGAAACCATGTGGCCTCAAGGCATAATGCAGTGTTTGCAAAACCTTCTCTTGTCCCGAAGGTGTCAGGTAAATAAGCATATTCCGGCAACTGACCAGATCGAGCCGTGAAAACGGTGGATCGTGTGTCACATTATGGCGTGCAAAGACACAATGCTTGCGGATTGCCTCCTTGATCTGGTAGCGCCCACCATTTCTATCCAGAGGAAGAAAAAAGCGCTGCAAGCGTTCTGAGGAGACCGTCTGCAAAGTTTTTCTCTGGTAGATACCCGCTCTGGCCTGCTTAATGGCAGAGGCATCGAGATCAGTGGCAAAAATCTGAAAAGAGAGGGCGAAGTTCCTGTTTTTCGAGAAATTCGACTAATATAATGGCCAGCGAGTATACTTCCTCGCCAGTGGAACAGCCTACGACCCAGATTCTGATGGAATTTGTCGGGAAGAGATGAGGCACAATTATTGGAAAGACCTGGCGGCTTACCACTTCAAAAGCTGTTGGATCGCGAAAAAAGCTAGTGACATGGATCAGAATCTCCAGGCTCAAAGCTTCCGTCTCAGCAGGATGGTTTTCCAGATAGGTAGAATAGGCAGCGAACTGCTTGATCTGCATTATCGCCATGCGGCGTGAGATTCGGCGTTGCAGGGTGGCAGGGCGATATGCGAGAAAATCGATATCTGTAGCGCTTTTGAGCAGCAGGCAAATCTGTGTGAATGCTTGCTGTTCGGAAGGAATAAGTGTATGCAGGTCCAGTGAGATAGCAGGAGCGAGGGATGGATGTTTGCTGAGAGCGATCAGGACATTGGCAATCTCCTGTGGCGGCAGAATCCGATCCACCCATCCGGCAGCAATCGCATGCTGGGGCATTTGTGGGTATTCTGCTGATAGCTCATTTTGGGCAAAGGTGATGCCACCTTCTGCTTTGATTGCCTCCAGGCCCGCTGTGCCGTCAAAGGCGGTTCCTGAGAGGAGAACGCCGATAGCTTGTCGGTTGTGGTCCAGTGCAAGAGAACGGAAAAACCTGTCTATAGTGAAATGCTGACCACCCTGCTGTGTGCGTGGTAGAAGCTGGAGGACTCCCTGCTTCAGGATCAGATCGACATTCGGGGGGATGACATAGACATAGTCTGGCTCCACTCGCATCTGATCCTCAGCGGCACAGAGGGGCATCTTTGTCACACGTGCAAGCAGATCAGGTAAGATACTATTATGAGTGGGGGCCAGGTGTTGTACAAAGATATAGGCCATACCAGTTGTAGTTGGCAAGTGTTCTAGCAGTTGAGTAAACGCTTCCAGGCCACCCGCGGATGCTCCAATTCCCACAATAGGAAAAGATGCATCCCCATATGGAGATACATCAGATGGCAACGCATCCACGAGCTTTTTGCTCGCATCAACCATGATTTTTCTCTTTCAGATCGAATGCCATCTTATCCTTATAGTGCTGTCAGAAAATAAGAAATTATGCATTAAAATAGTGGAGAGCCAGGATGTTTTGAGTGGTTTGCGGCCTGCTATAGCAAAGGTTTAACCTCTCCTCACATCCCTCTCCTCATAGGGCAGATAGCGCTGGTATTATCTTCTGCGCCTACGTGATGTACTTGGAATGGCATGTAAGATAGCAAGAAGAATACAGGCACCGATAAAGGCAATAATGATACTGCCGATCAGGCCATTAGCTCCTAGTCCCAGGAGACCAGCCAGCCAGCCACCAATGAAAGCACCGATGATGCCGACAATAATATCACCAATCAGTCCATAGCCGCCTCCGCGCATCACGCGGCTCGCAAGAAAACCTGCAATCAGCCCAATAATTAGCCACCACAGCAGAGTTGTAGCTGTCATGATTGTACCCTTTCTTTGATACAGATGTACAGTGCACACCCTCCGTTCTCTCTTTTTCGGTCCATCAGACCAGGGAGGGGAGCCATACGCTGCCTAAGTGTAGCTGTAGAGCGTTATAACAGGCGTTATATTGGTGTTATATGCAGAGCTTCCTGTTATTTAACTCTCTGCTTGCTGGCTCGTCTCGACCAACCAGAGCCACTTGTCGATGCCGCGAGCAATCTCTGTGAAAATAGCCGCGGTATCGGCATCATTGAGTTCGGTAGCCTGTTCGCTGGCATAGCGTACCTGTTTGCCAAAAGCCGCGAGCGTTGTCGTAAGAGCAGAGATATGAGTATTTTTCCCTTCAGTAGTGGTTAGCGGATACTTGTCGAGCGAAGAACGCCTGGCTACTGCATGGACAGTGCCTTCTGCCTGGCTACCAAGTTGCACAATATGCTCAGCAATCAAGCTTGTATACTCTTCTACTCCCTGAGAAATCTCGTTGAACAACTCGCGTAGGGTTCTGAAATGAGGTCCTTTGATGTTCCAATAGGCCTGCCTGCTTTGCAATTGCAGATCAATGGCGTCGGCTAAACTGCGATTTAACAGCTCAAGTAGTCTGGTTTGCTGTTCTTCTGGCAGGGTACTTTTTTCCCTGGTCATAGAAGCGTTCCTTTCACTCATGTGGTGTCGCGTGCGATAATGCATGGGTTAGATGCAGTATCTGGCTTGAAACGCGCTCTCATATTTTTGTTCCTTTATTGGGTGAGTGCGAATATCTGCTCTTCCCTTCTCAAATGATAGCCGCAGAGCGTTATAAGGGACGTTAAATGGGTGACTTATATCTGGCATTACTGGGTCCGCCAGAAGTATGCCATGCTGATCAGGTGCTGATGTTTTCTACACGTAAGGAGCTTGCACTTTTCATCTATCTGGCGGTGGAGGGTCAGACGCATCAGCGCAAGAAGCTTTCTGAGCAGTTCTGGCCAGAAGGGGATACGATGCATAGTCGGGCAGCCCTTCGTACTACCCTGCTCCATCTGCGTCACATGCTAGGTGAGAGTACTGATGCTTTGCCTGTATCTCACCTGCTCATTAAACACGATACCCTCGGTCTTAACCTCACTACTGCTATCGAGCTGGACCTGCACATCATCGATGAAGCCTGGAGTATGGCGCGTGCGTCGACGCGTACCGCGCTCACCATGTCAGAGAGCGAACATCGTAGTTTGCTTGCTCATCTTCAGCGTGCAGTCAGCCTTCCTCGCGGTGAGTTTTTGGAAGGCTTCTCGTTGCGTGATGTTCCAGCTTTTGATGACTGGGTGCGCAGCCAACGAGAATACTGGCATCTGCACATCAGCGAGATCTTTGATCGGCTCTCCTACCTTCAATTTGAAGCGGGAGAGTTGGTATCAGCAATTGAAACGGTCAATCGCTGGCTCGTCCTTGCTCCTTTGCATGAGGACGCCTATCAGCGGCTGATGCGCCTGTATTTCGCTGCTGGGGATCGGTCTGCTGCATTGCGTGCCTATGACACCTGCCGGGCAAGGTTTGCAACAGGGATGCAGACCGAGCCGACACCAGAGACAGTAGCGCTGGCCAGCCGCATGCGTGCTGTCGCGCCACCTCCGCGCAAGGTGATGCCCGTATCACCGACAGCGTTTTCGCTGGCGATGCTCCTCGATGGCCCTTTGTTGGGAAGGGATGCGGAACTGAGTACGTTAATCAGGGTCTATCATTACGTGCAACGTAGTCAGACGCAGGTAGTACTGCTAGAAGGGGGGGTTGGTATTGGGAAGACGCGACTGGCGACAGAGTTTATGGCGTGGGCAGAGGTCGAAGGGGCAGACGTGTTACATGGGAGAGCTTTTGAGACCGGGGGTCAGCTTCCTTATCGTCCTGTGATCGAGGCGCTGCGCCCGCGCATTGAGCGGGAGAATGCCCCAGATGATCTAATTTCAGATCTCTGGCTGGCGGAGCTCGCACGCCTGCTCCCCGAACTGTATGATCGCTATCCGGATCTATCGGTACCTTCAGGAGACAAGGTAGTAGCGCGGATCAGGTTGTTTGAAGCGGTGGTGCGGCTGGGGCAGGCTTTAGCGGCGCGGGCCCCACTGTTTTGTTCATTGATGATGTGCAGTGGGCAGATGCAGCTTCGCTTGATGTGTTGCATTACCTCGCTCGGCGTTTTGCAGAGAGTAAGACCCCTGTGCTCCTGCTCCTGACGTTGCGTATGGGGGAGAGAGAGATGAGGCCGGCGCTGGCTGAATGGCGTACCGGTATGGAACGGGCTGTGCCGCTGACCCGCTTGCAGCTTGGACCTCTCACCAGCGAAGACATCTTGCACCTACTTCAAGCCTTTGCGGGCAAAGACAAGGGGCGAGCGGTGGAGTTGGAGAGATTTGGTCAGTGGCTCTTTGCAGAGACGGAGGGGCAACCGTTTTATATGATGGAGACGCTCAAAGTCTTACTTGAACGTGACGTTTTTGCCATCAGTCCGAAGGAAGATGGTGGCTGGACCATTGACTTTACGACAGCGATGGAGCATGAGATGGTGGTGCGAGGATTTTTCCCGCCCAGCGTGCGCGAAGTCATTGTGGCCCGGTTGGATCGGCTGCCTCCGAATGCTTTTGCCTTGCTGGTAGCAGGAGCGGTCCTGGATCAGAGAATTACCTTTGAATTGCTATGCCAGGTAGCAGATTTCACAGAACGTGATGGGCTGCCTGCATTGGACGGGGTATTGCATAGCGGTCTGCTCCTTGAGTCGGAGCGCCGGGGAGGGTTAGTTGCTACCGGGTATTACTCATTTGCGCACGCAAAGATACGTGCAGTAGTTTATGCTGAGGCGGGAGAGGCGCGGCGATCCATCTTTCACCGCCGAGCATTGGAGGCGCTACAAAAAGTGGCAGCGCCTGCGGCGGAACTGGCATATCATGCGTTGGCAGCGAGACTTGCGGAACCAGCGTTCCACTGGAGTCTGGCGGCGGGCGATGAGGCAATGCGGGTGGTGGCCGTGAGAGATGCCATCGTCCTCTACGAGCAAGCTCAGCATTTGCTGACAGAGCGTTTGCCAGGATTGAATTTGGAGACCACGCTGGCCGCGTCTGAAATTGAGCATCTCTACCTTCATCTGGGCAGAGCATATGAACTAAATACCGCGTGGGAGAAGGCGCGGAGGGCTTATACCGCGCTACTTGTGTATGCACAAGATACCTGCCAGCAGGTGATGGAGAGTTCGGCCCTCAACCACCTGGCGGCTCTGGCTGCACAGCAATGAAACAACCCTAATTCTACTTATTGGTACCCCAGGCCGTAACCATGCGTCCAGTAGATATACTGCCAGGTTGTTGGATCTATGAAGAGCCTGCTGGTAGATCTGATCGTAGTTATCTGGGATGCGGCTCCACTTGCGTATAAAGGGCTCTAAGGTGCGAAAGAGCAGCTTTATATCTTCAAAGAAGGTCTCCATTAATTCTGTACCAGGGCGATATTCCAGGACTGTAGCGCGTGTCTGAACATCTCGAATGCCGTGATGGCGTAAAAGATCAGGAAGCTTGCCTGTCACACCATCCTGTTCAGGCGTAAAGAGATGGCCTGCCTGGTAAAGGGCATTACGGGCCAGATCGAAGAGTTGTGTGAGTGCCGGGCTGGTAGTTGTTCCCAGGACATCGCTTTCCGTGATGCGGATCACCCCTCCTGGCCGCGTCATGTGTTGATAGGTGCTCAGCAAGTTGGGCCAATCCCAGGTTCGCAGATAACTCCAGCCAAGACGCTGGTTCAGCAGGTCAAAGGGATGGTGAGGAAATTCGCTTGTACGTAACACGTCCATTACATGGAATTTGACTGATCATCCACCAGGTCCGCCTGGGCCTGTTTACGGGCAAATTCAATCATGCGATTACTGATATCAACACCGACAAGCAGTGATATGTCGGGAGAGGTTTTGGCCGTTTCAATGAGCCAGCCACCGGTCCCACAACCGATATCAATGACGCGCCGGAAGAGCGTGGGATCGGCTTGTTCTGGCAAGGCACCGCCCATCGCTTTTGTAACCATCTTATCTTGAAGCTGGACACGAACTTGTT
>CAVZQK010000015.1:0-16751 GCA_963777355.1 uncultured Chloroflexia bacterium | reverse complement strand
CGTCGGTACTGGTGCGATCCTGGACGAAATGGGTGCTTGGCTGTTCTTTCTGGTGAATTTGATCGCAGAGACATGCTTCGTTCTCTCTTTCTGCATAAGAATCTTTCGTTGTCTCTATTGTAGAGTATTTCCTTGTGAAAAGGAATATATCCTGACAATAGTTATGTTTTTAACGCATTATTTCACGCTGTGGAATTAATATGCCATCATGGTGTACTCATTTGTTGTACCAATTTCCACGCAAACCGAGACCAGTCCACAAAAGGCAGAATGTGAAACACCTGTTTTGGAAAGATCCATCGCTTTTCCCTGAAAGAAAGGAGATCATAGCATGAATGGTCCCGCCGAATACCTACATTTCGGATTTATCCTGATCTCACTTGCCAACTTGATAGTGATCATTCTCCTGCTTCTTATCTTCGCGCTGGCTGTGATGTTGAGGTTGCCAGAAAAGCAGCACCTCTCCACGCTCGAAGCCATACAGCATCCTGCTGGAGCCGATGATGGGAAGATACCAAAGGAGGTGGTACACTCATGAACATAACCACGGCAATTCGTGAACAAGTCGCAGCTGGGTACCTCTGGAAGATTTACTTCCTGACCATATGCCAGCATTTGTGCGCTCACCTGCCTACTTCTTCGGCGTGATCTCTCTCTCCAGTCTTGTGCTCTTAATTCTCTCCGCTATCATCCTGGCCGCCTTCTGGACCGCAGTGGTGGCACATCAATGCTGTCGGCCATTTTGTGAATCATCTGCATTTCTGGTGTGCCGAGGCGTTTTTCTTTTCGATGACGCTCCACCTGTGGACAACGTTTTTTAAGGGGGCATGGCGGCATGGTCGTGGGTTGACGTGGGTATCGGGGGCGATTATCTTTCTGGCAGGCATCGGCACCGCGTTTACGGGTTACCTATCAATGACCAACTTTAGTGCGCAGTGGATTGCTGCTCAGGGCAAAGATGCGCTTAATTATTCTCGGAGTTGGTGCCTTCTTCAATCGATTATCTTTTGGGCAGATGTATGGATTTCATATCGTAATTTTGCCGATTGTGCTTATCGCTCTGGTTGGTATGCACCTGTTACTGGTTCGCATTCGGGGTATTGTACATCCCTATGCGCCGACAGTTAAGGAAGAGATGGGAGAGAATCGCTTTGGAGAGGTGGGTAGCACAAAATAAATCGGGTTACTTCCTGCGGCATTGCGTCCACATCCTTACAACCAGGTCACCTATTATCGAGGGTTACGAATGATGCCCTATGATCTCATCCGTGAGGGGATAATTGCCCTGGTAGTCATCTTCGCCCTCTCACTCATACTTGCTGGCTTCTTTATCATCGCCAGATGAGCCGCCGCTGACAATTCAGCAGTATGCCCAGGCAAATCCGCTCAGTTTTGTCACCACCAGTATGAAGGAGCTCAGCGGCACGAGTGTCATTGCCCAATATGGGCCGCCTTACAACCAGGGGACCGGTTCTGTGCAGTCGCTTGGTCCAATCTCGTTCCAGCAAGGGGCTGGCGTGACCATTCCCATCGATGTGGCGCACGTCTATGTTCTTTGGTCCGCTCCAATGTCTCCGCGCAGACCGATCAGCAGGTGGCGGCGGTATTGCAGACGTTTAACCAGGCTGACGCAAAGCAGCAAGCGGTCTGGGAAGATGGTTATACGAAGGCATTGGGGAAAGCGACAGGGAACGCTGGTCATGTGGTTATGCCAAAGGGCCGAAAGTGGTTAACTGCCTACAATGATGGACCATTTGTTGACCTTAGCAAGCGGCGCATTAGATGGCCTGTTGCTGCGTAGTGGCAGTTTCTACCAGAATGACTTTACCAAACCGTTGCTCTTTTTGTCTGAGGATGCCCTGCCAACGAAAGCCACGCAATTCAACCTGCTAAATTACCAGTGGGGTGTAGTGAACGAGACCGGCAACTATCCGGGGCAAGCGTGGCTCTGGCTCTACACCTTCTGGTACCAGATACCGCCATATAACACTTCGCCGAATGCCGATGCATTGGTCTTGCTCACGATGGGTATTCTCACCGCCATATTGGTGTTTTTCCCTTTCCTGCCTCACGTCAATCGTCTGCCGTACTATCTTCGGTATTCATCGCCTGATCTGGCATAAGTGCTTGAGTGATACGCGGGATAGTCGGGTTGTTCATGAGGTACCTGTCCAGCCGAAGGTGGAAGGTACAAGTCCGGTTTTGGAATGATGAAACGTCCCTGATTTTAGGATGGGTAACGGGAAAATGCACACCTGAAAGGCTGATCTTTATTCAAGATCAGCCCGGATTTTACTTTTTGCTTGCTGGTTAGTTGTATTGAGCCTTGTTGTGTTGCTGGCACTTTTCGATGATTAAAGTACTGAAATTCCTTCATTACATCACCGGAAGTTGCTGCGCGCGTTTAAGCAAGCCCCCAGTAGTAGTCTGTTTGCTCGCCAGTCAGCGGGACCGTATACTCAACACCGTTCTTTCCAACAACAGTTATCAGCTTTTCCATGAAAAACTTCCTTTCAGACGTTCTGTCTTGTTCACTAAAAAGGTCTACAGGCAAGAAATTTCGTGATCGTCTGCGTTGTCGAACGAGCGGTACTCTGTTACTTCTTTTTTATAGGTCATCACCAGTGATGTTAGTGTATTTACAACACTATTGTAACAGGTATCAGGGTAATAGGCAAATTTTATAGCGCTAGCAGCAGGATAAATGTCTTTTTCCCCTTTTTTCGTTGTAAATAGCTTTTCCGCTAGTGTATAAGTACGAGTCTTTTATGCGCTATACTTCATTAATCGCTCATTCTCATGAAAAGATAACCATCAAAATAAAACTCTGCTTTTTTCTTTGTCAATTGATTCTCTATCAGGGGAATGTATGAAACGCCAATTTTATACTCAGTATACGGTTCGCTATGATGAAGGCGATTGCTATGGGCTGATGAAACCAGCCGCGTTTATCCGTTATATGCAGGATGTTGCTGCTCTAGATGCTGAGGATGTGCAGCTTGAAGGAGAGGGGAACTGGATTGTTAAGAGATCGGTCATCTCCTTTTGCCGCGCCAGATACCGGTACATACGTCGTTGAACGTAAAAACCTATGGGATTGGTTTCACGCGTATCACGGCGCAACGGGCGTATGATGGCTATCTTGTGGGCCCGGAAGAAGGGATGCCGGTGGCATGCACGCCAACGCTCTGGGTCTATCTGGATAAGCGAGGTCGTCCAGCGCGTTTACCTGAAAAGACGGCGCAGATCTGGTTACCGGATGGCCCTGAAGCGCTGGTCTCTGACCTCCCTGGTCAGCATTTCCTCACAGCGAACCTGAGCGGCTGGAGCATATGATCCGTTTTTCAGATACCGATGTGATGAAACATATCAACAATGCAACCTATATCGAGATTATGGAAACGCAGGGTGGGAAGCCTATACAAAAGCTGGCTTCGCCCCGGAGGTGCGGAGATGAATGCGCTTGACTACGATATTGTTTAGAGAGCGCTCGTTTAGGTGAGCGGCTGGACTTCAGCCTGGCTGGAACTAGCGCGCTGTGGGCCAGGAGTTTATGCGCTTACAACAGGTAACGCGCAATGGTATCGTATTGGTGAAGAGCCGCTCTCGTTGGCGTTGGCATCTGCGCTAAGCCTTGACCAAACTTCAATCTAGAGCGGTTCCGAGAGATCCTTCACTGAGAAAAAGAGGGGCATGATGAATTTGCATATTCGACCTTTCTCTCCTAATGATATGGAAGAAGTTGTTCAATTATCATTGTTAGCTGGATGCCCGTGTTTCACTCATTTGAGCAAGTGCTGGGTACTAAAATCTATTCACTTCTTTTTCCAGATTGGAAAATGACCCAGAGAGCAACCGTTGAAAAGATTTGTAGAGAGCACGAGAAAACGCTTGTGTGGGTTGCAGAAGCAGATGGAACCATTACCGGATTTATCGCATATACCTTAAACAGCCAGGAAAATGGTCAGGAGAACACAGGGGAAGTTGAATTGCTTGCCGTGCATCCTGATTATCAAAACCAGGGGATAGGGACGGAATTGAACCATTTTGTGCTTGAAAAGATGAAAGAAAGCGGTATGAAGCTTGCTATTGTAGCGACAGGCGGAGATCCAGGTCATGCGCCCGCCAGAAGAACCTATGAAAAGGCCGGATATACTGCTTTACCAGTAACTCGGTATTATCAAGACTTGTTAGAAGTGAAATCGCTCCAACACCAATAGCAAGGAGGAGCCGACTCGCAAACAACGCAAATCTTGTTTGCGGGTAGGTTCCACTTCAAAAGAGCTAATAGGCGTGTTCTCAGTCAGGAAAATTTCCTGAGCTACTGCCTATGGTATAGGGAGTAGACATATTGTACATAACCATCATATCCATCCCCCAATTGGCGTGTAGTAGATTATGGCAGTGGAGCATCCAGATGCCGGGATTGTTGGCTATGAAGGCGATGTCGTAGCTATCATGCGGCTGAATATTGATCGTGTCCAGGTGAATCGGACTACCTGTTAGAGCTTTTCCGTTGTGCGTCAGGACGGTGAAGGTGTGGCCATGCAGGTGGATGGGATGAACGAGATCGCTCTGGTTGTCCAGGTGCAAGCGGACCAGTTCCCCATAGTGGACCATAATCATATCGGTATGAGGAAACACTTTCTTATTAAAGGTATAAATCGTGCCAGTACGGCCCATAGAATCGCCCATTGCGGTTCCCAGAACAATAGGGTAAGTTGCTTCAAAGTGGCTTTGTACCGTAATAGGATCTGGTGCAGGTTGACCATAACTGGTGAGATCAAACCAGTGTGCGTTGACGGCTGGTAAAGCCGCTGATAGTTTACTCTCGCCGAAGGTTAGTGCTGGGGTTTGTTGGTAGTGCTGATTGTCGGCAGAGGTGACCAGGGCGACATTGCCATGTGTGGGGGCATCTGAAAAAGCAGATCGTAGCGCTGAGCCGCACCGATAGGGAGTGGGATCTCATTAAGTTGTTGAGGTTTGTTGAGATCGTGTCCATCGAGAGACACAATCTGGAAGCGTTCCCAGCAAGGTCACTAGATGCTGATTGCTTAAGACGTATTGACAATGCGTAGGCGTACCCATTGCCCTGACTGTGCCGATTTGTTGAGGGTACCTGCTGTATTATCAATAACGAATGTCTGCCCGTTATTGCTAACCCAGTCATGGAGAGAGACCGCAATGTCCAGATCGGCATGAATAGCGGGGGGAGTGGGATCAACAATGATAGTGCCGTAGAGACCACCGGTGGTCTCGGCATAGCTAAACTGGTGGGAATGATACCAGTAGGTGCCGGGATCTTTTGCCAGAAAACGATAGATATAGGACTGCCCAGGCTGAACTGCATCCTGTGTCACGCCAGCCACACCATCTGCCGAATTGGGGACATCTATGCCGTGCCAGTGAATGGTCACACCAAACGAAAGATGATTGACCAGCGTCACCACAACCATGTCTCCCTGCTGCACACGGAGCGTAGGACCGGGGGCTGTACCGTTAAATGTCCAGGCAGCGATCTTCCCAACTGAGCCAATCGAGATCTGGGCAGGCCCGGCGACCAGTGTAAAATGCTTCTCAGATCTGGCCGTCGATGGCGCTTGTAGACTCATAATGGATGTAGGTGCTCCAGACATACCCATATTTAAAGCCGCAGGAATCTCTGGGCCGCTCGGAATTGGCGGCGTAGCTAGCTGCGTGACGGTACTCCCAGGACGGCGATTGGTTGCCGACTGGGTGGTGGACCTGAAGAGGGTAAAGCCACTGGCCAGTATGAGAACGAGAGCGGTGAGGACAAACAAGACCGAAAGAAAAGAGATCTTTTTTTGTTGATGCTGCTTGCTATCTATTGTCATATCTTTGTGCCTTTTTTACTTTTAGATCGGCTTCTTATAGTCTTAGGGAAATAGAAGCTATTTATAAGTCCTGAACAACAATTGTCACGTATAGTCACTGAACAATAATTGTCAGAGTCATGCCTGTATGAATTGAGCAATAGAGATGATAAGTACCAGCGGTTGTAAAGGGGCCTATCTCTAGACTCTGACCATTAATCGTCTGTTGATTCACTTTGGGTGCGCCTGCCTGCTGCTCTGTTTGTGGCTGGCCATTGGCCCACTCACCATTTGACAGAATATGTTCAAAGTTGCCGTCATCTACAAGCGTAAGTTTTGAGCCTTTAGGAACCGTTACCGAGGATTGGAGAAAGCTGGTAATACCCATGTGGACTGTTAGCACACCGTTGATACTGGTCGCTGCACTGGCAGTACCTAGCGTAGGACCAAAGCTACCAATCAGAATTGCCCCTAATAAAAGTCCAATAGCTAATGAGAGCGCATGAGAAAACCAGCGCGGCGTATGCGGCACCTGCTGACGGTAATTTAAGATGGTTGCAACAATGCCTGAAGCGAAGGTAAGCAGCATCCCCCAGAAAAGAATAACGATCACAATAAAGATGATGTAGGAGAGTTGCCAGGGATTATAGGCATCCTTCGGGTGGGCTAGATGATAGAGAGGAAACGCTGATTGGGCTACAAAGGCATACATGCAGAAGCTACAGATCAAGCTACCAAGCAGTGGAGCCCAGCGAATCCCACTAGCAACCAGGCCAGCGATAAGAAACATCAAGATGCTTACAATAAGTAAAATCGTACTTTTTGCAACAAAAACGGCAAGCAGCGTCAGAAAGATAGTCAACAGTAGTAAGACAGTCGTCACAAGCTGGCTAAAGATCGTCAGCGGGCGGCGAGAAAAGTGAAATGTGTAAGAGATTGTTTTATCCATAATTTTTAGATCTCCTGGTAGGTATGTAAAACTGTTTTGTATTTGTGTTGATGCTTCAAGTATAGAGCCAGAGGGGAGTTGAGGGGATGCACCTGTGGATGTGACAGATACCGACTGGAGACCTATTTGAGGGATCTCTCTCATGAGACTACCTGAGCTTTGAATGAGATCAAAAAGAAGCTCATTCTTGTAGACGTGGAGGAGGGCCGACGTAACGGGCACGAGGGCAAATCACCTGATCCGCCTGATACTGTTCAATACTATGACCGATCCAACCGATAGAGCGTCCTAAGGCAAAGAGCGCAATCGCGCCACCAGGGGGGAGATTCAGCGTGTGGGCCAGGGTGACAAGGCCAAAAATATCGTAGGTCGTTCGCCGAGCAAGTTATATGTCTCCTCTGTGATATGTTGCGCCAGAAGGACAGTCGAGGCTTGGGGATAGGTTTGAGCGGTCAGTTCAAGCAGCAATTTTCCGCGTGGGTCGCCTGTCGGATAGAAAACAGAGCCAAATCCAGGAACCACTTCTCCGAATCCAGGGATAGCTTCTCCTCGTTTTAGCAGACTGATCATTGACGAGCGAACATTGGCAGAGGAGTCCGTTTCCCGCAAAAACGCTTCAATGCGTTCTGTCTGTCCGGCGTGCTTGATTCCCTGGAGAGCCGATAACCCGGAAGAGATAACGGCATAGGGCGTTGAACCCGCTGAAGCGACGCAGCGGGCGGTAAAGGATGTAACGTTGAGCTCCTGATCAGCACAGAGAATAAGGGCCGCCGTCAATAAAGCCGCGGCCTGCTCGTCGTGAGGCACCCAGCCCTGTTGGAGTGTCTGGGCAATGCTTTGTCCTTGCATAGTATATTGTTGATCAACCGTCACGGTGGTCAAAAGTTGTAAGATACGAGCACCTGTCTGCGCGACGGCCTCTGGACGCAGATCATAGGCAGCAATGTCATCGAAGGCAACCAGGGGGAGACAGATCTGAAACGCCTCCAGCGGAGTCAGCCCATTGAGATGAGAGCGTATTTTTTGATAGCGAGCAAGCATCCTCTCTGGTAGCACGCGTAAGAAAAGGGAATGCTCTTTTGAGAAATCCCCTGTCCAGATGAGGGAAGCGACCTGCTCAATAGAGTGAGTTGTAGCCAGTGTGAGGGCATTGTAACCTCGATAGTAGAAACAGTCATCTGTAATCATCGTAATCGCAGACTCCATCACTGGTGTTCCAGCCTGCATTGCGCCGGAAGCGACTTTATCTGGGTGATGAAGTTCGCCTTTGCGTTTTTTGAGACGTTGTACATCTTCCAGAGGATACCAGCGGTTGCGTTTCTTTCCATCACCTGCTTGTGAGCGGATCAAGCCTCGACTTACATAGGCATAAAGTGTTTCCAGGCTAATCCCTAATTCATCGGCAGCTTCCTGAGCGGTCAGATACTGATTTTCTCTCATAGCCTTCACTTTTTATTTATAGAGGGAAATCTTTTCCCATGTCCTTCCGGGCTTTCGTAGTAGGATACTATACATTGATTTAATCATCAACATTGCTGTTTTTAAGCAGATATTGTTGCTCCTATATCCTATAAAGGGTTGATTTTTTGAATCAAGATTGACAGCATAAAATCTTTCATGTTACAACCTCAGTAACGAGATAAATACTCATTAGCCATCGAGTTCCGCCTCAGCTCATACCGATACAGAAGTATAGGACGGGAGTAGATACGTGAATAGACAAATGGGACCGCTCAGTGATTTTCGGGTATTAGAACTCGGCAACCTGATTGCCGCGCCCTATGCCGGGCGACTCTTCGCCGAGTTTGGGGCCGAAGTCATCAAGGTTGAGCGGCCAAGAACGGGTGATGAGCTGCGCCAGTGGCGTCTTGTGCGTGGCAAAACCTCTCTCTTCTGGTCCTTACAAGCACGAAATAAAAAATCAATTACCTTAGACCTGCATACATCAGAAGGACAAGACATTATCCTTCAGTTGCTACCTCACATAGATGTCGTGATTGAAAACTTCCGTCCGGGCACGCTAGAGAAATGGAATCTTAGCCATGAGGTCATGAAAGCGGTTAACCCGGATATTATTTTAGTGCGCATCTCTGGCTATGGACAGACAGGTCCATACCGGGACCGGACCGGTTTCGGCGGGATAGCTGAGGCGATGGGAGGACTACGCAACCTGACGGGCTATCCAGATCGTCCGCCGACGCGGCTGGGAATCAGTCTGGGGGATTCGCTGGCAGGCATGTTTGGCGTCATTGGCGCTTTAATGGCGCTGTTGCACCGCGAACGTCAGCGCCAGCAAGAACATGCTGGCACTGAGACAACTTCTTCAGCCGGGCAGGAACCAGGAGTAGCAATCCCAGCAGGATATGGACAGGTAGTTGATGTGGCATTATATGAAGCTGTTTTTGCCGTTGCCGAATCGCTTCTCCCCGAATATGATGGCTATGGTGTGATTCGCCAGCGTACAGGAAACATCCTGCCGGGGCTGACACCTTCTAATATTTATGCCTGCAAGCAAGAGAAATGGGTAGTGATTGGAGGCAATGCAGATGGCGTTTTCAAACGACTGATGCGGGCGATTGGGCGACCCGACCTTGCAGAAGAGCCGCGTTTTGCTGACAATGTCGGCAGAACAGAGCAGCGGGAGTTTCTCGATGGCGTGATCTCCGACTGGACAGCCCGCTATACGCTCGACGAGGTAATGGCGACCATGATCGAGGCCGGCGTACCTGCTGGCCCTATCTATGATGCGGCAGATATTGCCAATGATCCTCACTTCAGGGCGCGCGCCATGATTGAAGATCACGAGATCAGTATCGAGCCAGAAGAAGAAGCTCAAAGGGTGCGCTTTCCAGGTATTATCCCCCGGCTCAGCGAAACACCAGGTGAAACACAATGGCTTGGCCCCGCCCTGGGCGCACACAACGAGGAGGTCTATGGTCAGTTCCTTCATTTCACGCCTGAGCGGTTGGCGAAACTCAGGCAGGATGGTGTGATCTAGCGCGTCTCGATAAAAGGGGGTTCATATGAATAGCGGTGCGACAATGCAACTACCCAGGCAGGTAATAGTGACCGATGTCGTTGCTCGTGATGGTTTTCAGAACGAAGATCGTATTATCGGGACTCAGGACAAGATAGAGGTGATCAAAGGACTCGTGCGAGCAGGTGTGGTCTCTATTGAAGTGACCTCTTTTGTGCATCCCAGGGTAGTTCCCCAGCTGGCCGACGCCGCAGAGCTCCTGGCTCAGCTACCACGGTATCCAGGAGTGATCTATAGTGCGCTCATCCCTAACAAAAAGGGAGCCCAACGTGCCCTGGCGGCTGGAGTGACTGAACTCCATCTCGTCGTTTCGGCCAGCGAAAGCCATAATCGCGCCAACCTGAATCGCAGTGTCCAGGAATCACTCGTGCAACTGGCAGAGCTCTGTTCTTATGTCTACAGCGAAAATCCCCAGGCCGACCTGGTAGCTACCATCGCGACAGCTTTCCACTGTCCATTTGAAGGTCGTACCCCTCTAGCGCGGATCTTCTGGATAGTTGAGGAGCTAATCAGCATGGGGATACGTCGGATCAGCCTTGCGGACACCGATGGAGCCGCAAACCCGCTTCAGGTCTGGCAGACCATCGACGCAGTCAAAGAACGATTTTCAGAGATTGCATGGAGTCTTCATCTGCACAACACACGGGATATGGGTTTAGCGAATGCCCTGGTCGGCCTGCAAGCCGGGATTACCCAGTTCGACGCTTCACTTGGCGGCATTGGTGGTTGTCCTTTTGCGCCAGGGGCGACGGGGAATATCTCGACTGAAGATCTCGTACATATGTTGCATGAGATGGGGATAGAAACCGGCATCGATCTTGCTTTGTTATTAGCGGAAGGAAAGAAGCTACGTCCACTTATCGGTCACGAGCTATCCTCCCATGTTGTTAGAGCAGGGACCGCAAGTACTCTGCACTCGTTAGCAGGAGTCACGTTTGCCGATTCACGCAGATAGCATTTGTGGCATCGGCGTCTTGTATAAAATATATCTATAGCAGTCAATAGAAAAGGAGATGCATATGCAGGTAGTCCAGACACCAGTGGCCGGAGAAGTGCGCCACTATCAGATGCTTATCGGGGGGGAGTGGGTAAATGCCCAATCGGGCCGAACCTTTGAGAGTATCAATCCATATACAGGCAAGGCCTGGGCAATCGTACCAGAGGCAGACGCCGCAGACGTTGATGCCGCTGTGCGGGCTGCTCGCGCCGCCTTCGATGAGGGGCCGTGGGGACGCATGACCGGTACCGAACGGGCCAGATTGATGCGCCAATTTGCCACCGTCCTGGCAGAGAATGCCGAGCATCTCGCCATTGTAGAGAGTACAGATAACGGCAAACTCATTCGCGAGATGGCGGGACAGCTCAAATCCTTAGCTGAATGGTATTACTACTTCGCGGGTGCGGCAGATAAACTTGAGGGAGAGACGATTCCTGGCGATAAAGCGAACTTTTTTGTCTACACGCGGCGCGAACCAATTGGAGTCGTCGCAGCCATTACTCCCTGGAACTCGCCCCTGTTGCTGCTCAGCTTCAAGTTAGCCGCAGCTCTGGCCGCAGGTTGTACTTTTGTCGTCAAGCCGTCAGAGCATACCTCGATATCAACGCTTGAATTTGCGCGTCTTTTTGCTGAAGCTGGTTTTCCTCCTGGAGTCTTCAATGTCGTTACAGGCTATGGTGCAGGCACAGGGAGTCCACTTGTGAGCCATCCTGGGGTAGATAAGGTTGCATTCACAGGCTCGACGGCAACCGGCATTCGCGTAATGAAAATGCCGCCGACCATCTTGCGCGTGTCAGCCTGGAACTGGGTGGGAAGTCGCCCAACATCGTCTTTGCCGACGCCGACGAGGGGACCGTAAACGGAATTATTTCGGGTATCTTCGCTGCCAGTGGTCAGACCTGTATTGCAGGCTCGCGTCTTCTCATTGACGCAAGTATCCATGATGAAGTTGTCAGTCAGCTTGGCGAACGAGCGCGGGCCATCAAACTGGGCAATCCATTAAAGATGGAGACAGAGATGGGGCCAGCCGCCTTCAAGGGTCAGCAAGAAAAGATCAAAAGCTATATCGACATTGCCCAGGAAGAGGGAGCGCAGCTGGTCTGCGGCGGCCATATTCCCACCGATCCAGATCTGGTGAATGGATTTTTCGTTGAGCCAACCATCTTCACTCATGTAGAAAACAGTATGCGCGTGGCTCAGGAAGAGATTTTCGGCCCTGTGCTCTCTGTGATCCCATTTCATACTGAAGAAGAAGCTATCCGTCTGGCTAATGATACGCGCTATGGTCTGGCCGCTGGCATCTGGACACGAGATATCCGTCGCGCTCACCGTGTTGCCCATGCCCTGCGCGCGGGGACCATCTGGATCAATTCGTACCGGACACTTTCCTTTAATGTGCCATTTGGTGGGTACAAATTGAGCGGAATAGGGTCCGAGAACGGTCTCGCCAGCATCCACGAATACATGCACACCAAATCCGTCTGGGTCGAGCTCTCCGGCCAGACTCGTGATCCCTTCAAACTTGGTTGATGGGATGAGTGATTGCGCTGGCGTCGTTGCCAGAAAGCAGTAGCAGTACATACAGAGAGTCAAAGCAGTAGTTAAGCGTCTCCCCTGAATGTGTGGGGGTCGCACGATCTCTCATTGATGAGTGTTTCACAAAGGAGAATAAACAATGCCTCTCGATCCTCAAGCCCAACAGTTAATAGAGCAGATGACAGCGCTGGGTTTTGTCTACACCCCGGACATGACCGTCACCAAAGCTCGTGAATTGGTAAAAATGATGCAGGCGTCCCGTGGTGAGCCAGAACCAGTTGCCAATGTTGAAGACCGCATTATCCCCGGTCCAGAGAGCGAAATTCCCATCAGGATCTATACGCCGCAAGGGAGTGGCCCTTTCCCCATACTGGTATTTTTCCATACAGGTGGTTGGCAGGTTGGCAATCTTGATATCCAGGACCCAATGTGTCGGCGTCTGACAAACCTGGTCGGATGTATCGTTCTCTCAGTGGATTATCGCCTGGCTCCCGAATTCCCCTTTCCGGCTGCAATAGAAGATAGTTATGCTGCGACCCAATGGGCAGCGGCCCATGCCGCTGAATTTCAGGGCGATCCTGCCCGTATTGCCGTTGCTGGCGATAGCGCGGGCGCGAACATGGCCACGGTTGTTGCACAGATGGCGCGAGACCGAAAAGGTCCCAGCTTGCTTTTTCAACTGATGATCTGCCCGGCGACAGATTTTAGGTTGAATAGTGCCTCTATGGAGGAATTTGCCGAGGGCTATAGTTTAACGAAAGCGCAAATGCTCTGGATCGCAAATAATTACCTGCCCAATGTTGCGGATAGAACCAATCCTCTGGCCTCGCCACTGCTAGCCCCCGACCTTTCCGGTCTGCCTCCTGCATTAATCATCTATGCAGAGTATGATATTTTGCGTGATGAGACCGAGGCGTATGCCGCCCGCTTGAAAGAGGCCGGAGTGCCGGTCAAAGCTTCCCGCTACGATGGCATGATTCACGATTTTCCAGATCTCTTTGAGGAACCGGGAAAACGGGCCTTCGCTGAAATTGCTTCAGCCTTACGAGCAGCTTTCAACTTAGAAGTAGTAGCATTATAGACGTACAGGTACTGGACGAGTTGCGCCATTCGTGATACACTAAAAAATGTAAATTACCAAATATAACCTTTTATACCTGTTTCTCATCAGCGCCCATATGCGCCATGCGGCTGGTTCATTTTTCAGGAGCGGCCCATATTTCAGAGAGCAGAACGGAGGCGGTTTCCTATGTCAGAAGAATATCTTTCTCCCAGTGGCAACACCTACTTTATTCAAGATAGCCCAACGGAACCTATCCGTTTATATGAACAGGACCGGCTGCTTACTCAGTTGTTAGGGGGAATCCTCCCTGAGCAGGCAGATCCTACAGCTTTTCTCGCGCCAATGGAGAGCGTGCTAGATATGGCGTGTGGTACAGGTGGATGGGCGATGCATCTTGCTCAAACGGCTCCACATCTGGAAGTAGTCGGCTTTGATATTGATGAGCCAATGATTGCATACGCCAACACGCTTGCCAGGAGTGGTCTCCTCTCCAATGCCCGTTTTGAGGTAATGGATGCCTCAGGCCCCTTAGACTATCCTGACAACTATTTTGACCTGGTCAATGCACGCTACTTTTCAGTTGTTCCCAAAAAGACCTGGATGGCTGCTCTGAGAGAAGTCATGCGGATTACCAGGCCTGGCGGCTGGATTTGCTAACGGAAGCGGAGAACAATGGTCTTACCACAAGTCCTGCTTTTGAGCGTCTCACCGGACTGCTTATGCAATCCATCAAGCAGCAAGGGATCGGCTTTTCGGCGGATGGACGTAGTACCGGAACCACATTAGTTCTAGCGCATACACTTCGCAAAGTGGGCTGTCAGCATGTGCAGATGCGTCCGTTTGTCATAGATTGGTCCGTTGATACACCTGCTTATCGCCCAATCGCAAAGGATCGCACGATCTTTCTGCAACTCATGATCCCGCATCTGGTTGCAAACAGCCTGCTCACTCAGGAGGAGGGCGAGCGGCTCTATCAACAAGTGGAGCAAGAGCTGCTGGAGGATGATTTTTGTGCTCACTGGTATTACCTCACTGTCTGGGGCCAGAAGCCGCTCACTGTGGAGGTCTAATTTATCGGGCAGAGAGAGTCAGGGAGCGTAGTAGATTCGAGGGGTTTAGAACAAATTTTCTCTGTTCTTTCAAATTCGATGAATATCATGATCCTCCGCGAGTAGCGATCCTGTCCAGTAACTCTGTCAGGAAAAGCCGCTCTCCGTCTGTCAGTGACTTCACTTCCGGGAGCGCAGCTTTGAGCGTAATCGCTGCCGTTTCAGCTCCTGGCTTGTTTGATGTAGGTGAATCGTTGGTAATCGCGGCTATGACCGCTTCGCATGCATCTTGCGCGAGTCGAAGATCTCGCTGTTCTTCAGGCATCGCCAGGAGAGCGAGAACGGCCCCGGTGCTCGCTGCATACACTAACTCGACGGCTTGTTTTTCAGTGACTCTCAATCGGCCTGCAAGCGCTATCTGATGGATCGTCTCCCCGAGACGCTGCTGGACCTATTTGAGTCACTGGAGAAGGGAAGCCGGGTCGCGGATCACCGACCATTAAAGCATACAGGATGGGATTCTCAAGTCCGTATATGGTATGGTGCTCCCAGGCTTTTCTCAAATTTCCAAGCGGATCTGGGCCATATTTCTGCGCTTTCTTTGTCTTGAAAGCCGAGACATAGCTGTACTCAACCACCGCATCTAACAACCCTCGTTTGTCGCCAAAAAGTCGATACAGCGTGGGAGCCTGTATTCCCGCAGCGTCCGCTACCGCCCGCGTCGTCAAAGCGTCGCGTCCGCCTTCTTTCAAAAGCTGCAAAGCGACCTCAATGCTTCGGGTTCGTACGTCTTCCCGGGAGGCGTGAACATCCTCTTGAGAGTCCTGCTTTATCTTTTTCATCTCTTCCATTCTCACGTATTTTTGTTATCAATGTTATCTGTGGATCGCTCTCAGTCGTTTCGCTTCGACGAAATACCTTGTCAGTCATCCTATAACAATGGCTCAGAAGATGTCTCTCTCTGTGAGACAAGCCTTCCACTCTCTCGTGGAAATGCTGCAAGCTGTCTTCCCGCCACTCTTCTCAGCATGATATCATTGATAACGGATATTGACAACGATGATAACAGTATGATACCATTTCCATGTTAGCAAAGATATCATTTTTATGTTAGCATAGATAACGGAGGAATACGTTATGCAGAGCATAAGACGTCGCTTTAACCCCTAACCCCAAGAAAGAAACAGGAATACAACGGGGAAGGGATCATGTGCGCATAGGCAGAGCTGCGAACATTCCGGTTCCTGTAGCGACTCCAGTCGTTACCGTCAGCCCAGTCGTGCTCTCAGTTCCGGGCTCGCCTCGTGGATTTACAGATAAAAGTGTCAGCACCGACCATCGGGCGCAACCTTCCTCTGATCCTGCTCTCGCACGGTGGAGGAACGTCGAATAATCTCTCTTCGCTCCACGGCTTCAGTCCTGTCGTCGATTTTTGGGCTGCGCATGGCTTTGTCGTCATCCAACCCACTCATCTCACTTCTAAAAGCCTGGGCTTTGATCCAACAACTCCTGGGGCGCCTTTATTCTGGCGATCTCGCATTGAAGATATGAACCACATTCTCGATCACCTTGATGTCATTGAAGAGGCAGTTCCTGAAATCAAGGGACGGCTTGATCGAAGTCGCGTGGTGGTCGTTGGACACTCATTCGGTGGCCAAACAGCAAGCATGTTGCTGGGTGCGCAGTTTACCGATGATGATGGAACGGTCGTGTATATGCCCGATATCCGGATCAAAGCGGGTGTGTTGCTCGCCTCCACTGGTGCAGGTGGCGATCATCTCGGTCCGGCTGCCGCTCACTATGCCTGCCTTCGCACCGCTCGCTTCGCTGAGATGACCACGCCAACGCTCGTCGTGGTGGGCGACAAAGACAACGAGCCACAACTCACTTCTCGGGGTGCCAGCTATCATGCTGATCCCTATTTTTTAAGCCCAGGACCAAAGAGCTTGCTGACTGTTGTCTGGTGGAGAGCACATGCTCGGCGGCATAACGGGATACGATGCGGCGGAGACTACTGACGAGAACCCTGAACGAGTGGCGACGATCCAGCGGTTGACTCTCGCCTATCTCCGGAGCACGCTTTACGCGGGAGATCCCGCGTGGTCTGAGGCATGTGCTGCATTTGCAGATTCTCAAAGAACTGGGTCATATCGAAAGCAAATGACGTTCGGTATTACAATTTAGAGTACGCTCTAAGTCAAGAGGTAGTATTATGAATATTACAGAATTTGTTTGCTTTAAGAAGAAGGTAAAAAGAGAGGCTGTTTTTAAAGCATTTGCTGAGAA
>CAVZQK010000014.1:0-9056 GCA_963777355.1 uncultured Chloroflexia bacterium | reverse complement strand
GGCACTGACGCACTTGCTACTTATTCGTACCCCAGGCCGTGACCATGCGTCCAGTAGATATACTGCCTGGTTGTTGGATCTCATGAAGAGCCTGCTGGTAGATCTGATCGTAGTTATCTGGGATGCGGCTCCACTTGCGTATAAAGGGCTCTAAGGTGCGAAAGAGCAGCTTTATATCTTCAAAGAAGGTCTCCATTAATTCTGTACCGGGGCGATATTCCAGGACTGTAGCGCGTGTCTGAACATCTCGAATGCCGTGATGGCGTAAAAGATCAGGAAGCTTGCCTGTCACGCCATCCTGTTCAGGCGTAAAGAGATGGCCTGCCTGGTAAAGGGCATTACGGGCCAGATCGAAGAGTTGTGTGAGTGCCGGGCTGGTAGTTGTTCCCAGGACATCGCTTTCCGTGATGCGGATCACCCCTCCTGGCCGCGTCATGTGTTGATAGGTGCTCAGCAAGTTGGGCCAATCCCAGGTTCGCAGATAACTCCAGCCAAGACGCTGGTTCAGCAGGTCAAAGGGATGGTGAGGAAATTCGCTTGTACGTAGCACGTCCATCACATGGAACTTGACTCGATCATCCACCAGGTCCGCCTGGGCCTGTTTACGGGCAAATTCAATCATGCGATTACTGATATCAACACCGACAAGCAGTGATATGTCGGGATAGGTTTTGGCAGTTTCAATGAGCCAGCCGCCGGTACCACAACCGATGTCAATGACGCGCCGGAAGAGCGTGGGATCGGCTTGTTCTGGCAAGGCACCGCCCATCGCTTTTGTAACCATCTTATCTTGAAGCTGGACACGAACTCGTTCGTCGGTACTGGTGCGATCCTGGACGAAATAGGTGCTTGGCTGTTCTTTCTGTGAATTTGATCGCAGAGACATGTCTCATTCTTCTTTCTGCATAAGAAGCTTTTATTGTCTCTATTGTAGCGTACTTCCTTGCAAAAAGAAAATTTTATTCAAAAGGCCTAAGACAAATGGATAGGGCTGGTCTTATTTCAAGATCAGCCCAGATTTTACTTTTTGCTTGCTGGTTAGTTGTATTGAGCCTTATTGTGTTGCTGGCACTTTTCGATGATTAAAGTACTGAATTCCTTCATTACATCACCGGAAGTTGCTGCGCGCGTCTGGGCAAGACGCAGGTAGTAGTCTGTTTGCTCGCCAGTCAGCGGGACCGTATACTCAACACCGTTCTTTCCAACAACAGTTATCAGCTTTTCCATGAAAAACTTCCTTTCAGACGTTCAGTCTTGTTCACTAAAAAGATCTACGGACAAGAGATTTCGTGATCGTCTGCGTTGTTGAACGAGCGGGACTCCCTCACTTCTTTTTTATAGGCCATCGCCAGTGATGTTAGTGTATTTACAACACTATTGTAGCAGGTATGAGAGCAATATGCAAATTTTGGAGATGTAGTTGCGGGAGAAACGTCTTTTGCCCCTTTTTTCGTCGTAAATAAATATTCTGCTAGTGTATAACTGCTAGTCTTTTATGAGCTATACTACATTATTCACTGTATTCTCATGGAAAAGATAACCATGAGAATATAAACTCTGCTTTTTTCTTTGTCAATTGATTTGCATCAGGGGAATGTATGAAATGCCAATTTTATACTCAGTATACGGTTCGCTATGATGAAGGCGATTGCTATGGGCTGATGAAACCAGCCGCGTTTGTCCGTTATATGCAGGATATTGCTGCTCTCATGCCTAGGATGTGCAGCTTGAAGAGGAGAGGCAAACTGGATTGTTAAGAGGTCGGTCATCTCCTTTGCCGCGCCGATACCGGTACATACGCCGTTGAGCGTAAAAACCTATGGGATTGGTTTCACGCGTATCACGGCGCAACGGGCATATGATGCTTATCTTGTGGGCCAGGAAGAGGGGAAGCCAGGGGCATCCGCGCGAACGCTCTGGGTCTATCTGGATAAGCGAGGTCGTCCAGCGCGTTTACCTGAAAAGACGGCGGAGATCTGGTTACCGGATGGCCCTGAAGCGCACATCTCTGAGATGTCCTGGCCAGCATTTCCAAAGCGAACCTGAGCGGCTGGAGCATATAATCCGTTTTTCAGATACCGATGTGATGAAACATCTCAACAATGCAACCTATATCGAGATTTTGGACAATGCCGGGTGGGAAGCCTATACAAAGCTGGCTTCGCCCCGGAGAGTGCGGAGATGAATGCGCTTGACTACGATATTGAATATCTAGAGAGCGCTCGTTTAGGTGAGCGGCTAGAATTTCAGACCTGGCTGGAACTAGCGCCGCGTGGGACCAGGAGTTTATGCGCTTACAACAGGTAACGCGCAATGGTATCGTATTGGTGAAGAGCCGCTCTCGTTGGCGTTGGCATCTGCGCTAGGCCTTGACCAAACTTCAATCTCAGAGCGGTTCCGAGAGATCCTTCACTGAAAAAAGAGGGGCATGATGAATTTGCATATTCGACCTTTCTCTCCTGATGATATGGAAGAAGTAGTTCAATTATCATTGTTAGCATGGATGCCCGTGTTTCACTCATTCGAGCAAGTACTGGGTACGAAAATCTATTCACTTCTTTTTCCAGATTGGAAAATGACCCAGAGAGCAACCGTTGAAAAGATTTGTGGAGAGCACGAGAAAACGTTTGTGTGGGTTGCAGAAGCAGATGGAACCATTACCGGGTTTATCGCATATACCTTAAATAGCCAGGAAAATGGCCAGGAGAATACAGGGAAGTTGAATTGCTTGCTGTGCATCCTGATTATCAAAACCAGGGGATAGGGACGGAATTGAATCATTTTGCGCTCGAAAAGATGAAAGAAAGCGGTATGAAGCTCGCTATTGTAGCGACAGGCGGAGATCCAGGTCATGCGCCCGCCAGAAGAACCTATGAAAAGGTCGGATATACTGCTTTACCAGTAACTCGGTATTATCAAGACTTGTAGAAGTGGAATCGCTCCAATACCAATGGCAAGAAGGAGCCAACTCGCAAACAACGCAAATCTTGTTTGCGGGTAGGTTCCACTTCAAAAGAGCTAATAGGTCTGTTCTCAGTCAGGAAAATTTCCTGAGCTACTGCCTATGGTATAGGGAGTAGACATATTGTACATAATCATCATATCCATCCCCCAATTAGCGTGCAGTAGATTGTGGCAGTGGAGCATCCAGATGCCGGGATTGTTGGCTATGAAGGCGATCTCATAGCTATCATGCGGCTGAATATTGATCGTGTCCAGGTGAATCGGACTACCTGTTAGAGCTTTTCCGTTGTGCGTCAGGACGGTGAAGATATGGCCATGCAGGTGGATGGGATGAACGAGATCGCTCTGGTTGTCCAGATGCAAGCGGACCAGTTCCCCATAATGGACCATAATCATATCGGTGTGAGGAAACACTTTCTTATTAAATGTATAAATCGTGCCAGTACGGCCCATAGAGTCGCCCATTGCGGTTCCCAGAACAATAGGGTAAGTTGCCTCAAAGTGGCTTTGTACCGTAATAGGGTCTGGTGCAGGTTGACCATAACTGGTGAGATCAAACCAGCGTGCGTTGACGGGTGGTAAAGCTGCTGATAGTTTACTCTCGCCGAAGGTTACGGCTGGGGTTTGTTGGTAGTACTGATTGTCGGCAGAGGTGACCAGGGCGACATTGCCATGTGCGGGCATCTGAAAAAGCAGATCGTAGCGCTGAGCCGCACCGATAGGGAGTGGGGTCTCGTTCAGTTGTTGAGGTTTGTTGAGATCATGTCCATCGAGAGACACGACCTGGAAAGGCGTCCCCAGCAAGGTCACTAGATGCTGATTGCTAGACGTATTGACAATGCGTAGGCGCACCCATTGCCCTGACTGTGCCGATTTGTTGAGGGTACCTGCTGTATTATCAATAACGAATGTCTGCCCGTTATTGCTAACCCAGTCATGGAGAGAGACCGCCATGTCCAGATCGGCATGAATAACGGGGGTAGTGGGATCAACAATGATAGTGCCGTAGAGGCCACCGGTGGTCTCGGCATAGCTGAACTGGTGGGAATGATACCAGTAGGTGCCGGGATCTTTTGCCAGAAAACGATAGATGTAGGACTGCCCAGGCTGAACTGCATCCTGTGTCACGCCAGCCACGCCATCTGCCGAATTGGGGACATCTATGCCGTGCCAGTGAATGGTCACGCCAAACGAAAGATGATTGACCAGCGTCACCACAACCAGGTCTCCTTGTTGCACACGGAGCGTAGGACCGGGGGCTGTACCGTTAAATGTCCAGGCGGCGATTTTCTCCGCTGAACCAATCGAGATCTGGGCAGGCTCGGCGACCAGCGTAAAATGCTTCTCAGATCTGGCCGTCGATGGCGCTTGTAGACTGGTAATGGATGTAGGGGCTCCAGACATACCCATATTTAAAGCCGCAGGAATCTCTGGGCCGCTCGGAATTGGCGGCGTAGCTAGCTGCGTGACGGTACCCCCAGAACGGGGATAGGTTGCCGGCTGGGTGGTGGACCTGAAGAGGGTAAAGCCACTGGCCAGTATAAGAACGAGAGCGGTGAGGACAAACAAGACCGAAAGAAAAGAGATCTTTTTTTGTTGATGCTGCTTTATATCTATTGTCATATATCTGCTCCTTTTTACTTTCAAGCCGATTTTCTTATAGTCTTAAGAGGGAAGTAGAAATACAAACACAATGCATAAATCACTAAATCACTGAACAATGATCGTCAGAGTCATGCCCGTATGAATTGAGCAATAGAGATGATAAGTACCAGCGGTTGTAAAGGGGCCTATCTCTAGACTCTGACCATTAATCGTCTGTTGATTCACTTTGGGTGCGCCTGCCTGCTGCTCTGTTTGTGGCTGGCCATTGACCCACTCACCATTTGACAGAATATGTTCAAAGTTGCCGTCATCTACGAGCGTAAGTTTTGAGCCTTTAGGAACCGTTACCGAGGATTGGAGAAAGCTGGTAATCCCCATGTGAACCGTAGGTACACCATTGCTGCTGGTCGCGGCACTGGCAGTACTTAGCGTAGGACCAAAGCTACCAATCAGAATTGCTCCTAATAAAAGCCCAATAGCTAATGAGAGCGCATGAGAAAACCAGCGCGGCGTATGCGGCACCTGCTGACGGTAGTTTAAGATGGTTGCAACAATGCCTGAAGCGAAGGTAAGCAGCATACCCCAGAAGAGAATAACGATCACAATAAAGATGATGTAGGAGAGTTGCCAGGGATTATAGGCATCTTTCGGGTGGGCCAGATGATAGAGAGGAAACGCTGATTGAGCTACAAAGGCATACATGCAGAAGCTACAGATCAGGCTACCAAGCAGCGGAGCCCAGCGAATCCCACTAGCAACCAGGCCAGCAATAAGAAACATCGAGATACTAACGATAAGCAAAATCGTACTTTTGGCAACAAAAACGGCAAGCAGGGTCAGAAAGATAGTCAACAGTAGTAAGACAGTCGTCACAAGCTGGCTAAAGATCGTCAGCGGGCGGCGAGAGAAGTGCAATGTGTAAGAGATTGTTTTATCCATAATTTTTAGACCTCCTGGTAGGTATGTAAAACTGTTTTGTATTTGTGTTGATGTTTCAAGTATAGAGCCAGAGAGGAGTTGAGGGGATGCACCTGTGGATGTGACAGATACCGACTGGAGGCCTATTTGAGGGATCTCTCTAATGAGACTACCTGAGCTTTGAGCTTTGAATGAGATCAAAAGAAGCTCATTTCGTCGATATCAACGCTTTGTATTGAGCTACTAACACAATAAAATGTAGTCACAGGTACTGGACGAGTTGTGCCATTCGTGATACACTAAAAAATATAAATTACGAATATAACCTTTTATGCCTGTTTCTCATCAGTGCCCATATTTCAGAAAGCAGAACGGAGGCGGTTTCCTATGTCAGAAGAATATCTTTCTCCCAGCGGCAACACCTACTTTATTCAAGATAGCCCAACGGAACCTATCCGTTTATATGAACAGGACCGACTGCTTACTCAGTTGTTAGGGGGAATCCTCCCTGAGCAGGCAGATCCTACAGCTTTTCTCGCGCCAATGGAGAGCGTGCTAGATATGGCGTGTGGTACAGGTGGATGGGCGATGCATCTCGCTCAAACGGCTCCACATCTGGAAGTAGTCGGCTTTGATATTGATGAGCCAATGATTGCATACGCCAACACGCTTGCCAGGAGTGGTCTCCTCTCCAATGCCCGTTTTGAGGTAATGGATGCCTCAGGCCCCTTAGACTATCCTGACAACTATTTTGACCTGGTCAATGCACGCTACTTTTCAGTTGTTCCCAAAAAACCTGGATGGCTGCTCTGAGAGAAGTCATGCGGATTACCAGGCCTGGCGGCTGGATTCGCTTAACGGAAGCGGAGAACAACAGCCTTACCACGAGTCCTGCTTTTGAGCGTCTCACCGGACTGCTCATGCAATCCATCAAGCGGCAAGGGATCGGCTTTTCAGCGGATGGACGTAGTACCGGAACCACATTAGTTTTAGCACATACACTTCGCAAAGTGGGCTGTCAGCATGTGCAGATGCGTCCGTTCGTCATAGATTGGTCCGTTGATACACCTGCCTATCGCCCAATCGCAAAGGATCGCACGATCTTTCTGCAACTCATGATCCCACATCTGGTTGCAAACAACCTGCTCACTCAGGAGGAGGGCGAGCGGCTCTATCAACAAGTGGAGCAAGAGATGCTGGAGGATGATTTTTGTGCTCACTGGTATTACCTCACTGTCTGGGGCCAGAAGCCGCTCACTGTGGAGGTCTAATTTATCGGGCAAAGAGAGTTAGGGAGCGTAGTAAATTCAGGAGTTTAGAACAGATTTTCTCTGCGTATTTCTGCACAACGAACAGTAATACTCTTCCATATTGTCCCGTGCTCTTTTTTCATTTCATTCCCAAATTGCCACCTTTCGTTAAAAATGCACAGAAGAGCCCACTGTCAAAATACCTGGAAAATGCGCCTCTTTCAAATGGGATGACATCATGATCCCCCGCGAGTAGCGATCCTGTCCAGTAACTCTGTCAGGAAAAGCCGCTCTCCATCTGTCAGTGATTTCACTTCCGGGAGCGCCGCTTTCAGCGTAATCGCTGCCGTTTCAGCTCCTGGCTTGTTTGACGTGAGTAAATCGTTGGTAATAGCAGCTATGACCGCTTCGCATGCATCTTGCGCGAGTCGAAGATCTCGCTGTTCTTCAGGCATCGCCAAGAGAGCGAGAACGGCCCCGGTGCTCGCTGCATACACTAACTCGACGGCCTGTTTTTCAGCGACTCTCAATCGGCCTGCAAGCGCTATCTGATGGATCGTCTCACCGAGACGCTGCTGGATCTTTTGAGTCACTGGAGAAGGGAAGCCGGGTCGCGGATCACCGACGATTAAAGCATACAGGATGGGATTATCGAGTCCGTATTTAGTATGGTGCTCCCAGGCTTTTCTCAAATTTTCAAGCGGATCGGGGCCGTATTCCTGAGTTTTCTTTGTCTTGAAAGCCGAGATATAGCTGTACTCAACCACCGCATCTAACAATCCTCGCTTGTCACCAAAAAGGCGATAGAGTGTGGGGGCCTGTATTCCCGCAGCATCCGCTACCGCCCGCGTCGTCAAAGCGTCGCGTCCACCTTCTTTCAAAAGCTGCAATGCGACCTCAATGCTTCGGGTTCGTATGTCTTCCTGGGAAGCGCGAACATCCTCTTGAGAGACCTGCTTCATCTTTCTCATCTCTTCCATTCTCACGTATTTTTGTTATCAACGCTATCAGCCGTTTCGCTTCGACGAAATATCTTGTCATCATAGCGCGTGAATGCAGCAGCATAGATTGCCATCAAGCCGTCTTCCCGTCAGATCATCGGCCTCTTCTCAGCATGATATCATTGATAACGGATATTGACAACAATGATAACAGTATGGTAACATCTCCATGTTAGCAAGGATATCATTTTTAAGTTAGCATAGATAACGGAGGAATACGTTATGCAGAGCATAAACGTCGCTTTAACCCCTAACCCAAAGAAAGAAACAGGAATACAACGGGGAAGGGATCATGTGCGCATAGGCAGAGCAGCGAATATCCCAGTTCCTGTAGCGACTCCAGTCGTCGCCGTTAGCCCAGTTGTGCTCTCAGTTCCGGCTCGCCTCGTGGACTTACAGATAAAAGTGTCCGCACCGACCATCGGGCGCAACCTTCCTCTGATCCTACTCTCGCACGGCGGAGGAACATCGAATAATCTCTCTTCGCTTCACGGCTTCAGTCCCGTCGTCGATTTTTGGGCTGCGCATGGCTTTGCCGTCATCCAACCCACTCATCTCACTTCTAAAAGCCTGGGCTTTGATCCAACAACTCCTGGGGCACCTTTATTCTGGCGATCTCGCATTGAAGATATGAACTACATTCTCGATCACCTTGATCTTATTGAAGAGGCTGTTCCGGCAATCAAGGGACGGCTTGATCGAAGTCGTGTGGCAGTCGTTGGACATTCATTCGGTGGCCAGACAGCAAGTATGTTGCTGGGAGCGCAATTTACCGATGATGATGGAACTATCGTGTATCTCCCCGATACCCGGATCAAAGCAGGTGTGTTGCTCGCCACGACTGGTGCTGGCGGCGATCATCTCGGTCCGGCTGTCGCTCACTATGCCTGCCTTCGCACCGCTCGCTTCGCTGAGATGACCACGCCAACGCTCGTTGTGATGGGCGACAAAGACAACGAGCCACAACTCACTTCTCGGGGTGCCAGTTATCATGCTGATCCCTATTTTTTTAGCCCAGGACCAAAGAGCTTGCTGACGCTGTTTGGTGGAGAGCACATGCTCGGCGGCATAACGGGATACGATGCGCCGGAGACTACTGACGAGAACCCTGAACAAGTGGCGACGATCCAGCGGTTGACTCTCGCCTATCTCCGGAGCACGCTTTACGCGGGAGATCCCGCGTGGTCTGAGGCATGTGCTGTATTTGCAGATCTCAAAGAACTGGGTCATATCGAAAGCAAATAACGTTCGATGGTCAATTTGGGAATGAAATTGGCTCATTCTTGGTGAAAGAGGGGGTTATATTTTTAGTCTCATC
>CAVZQK010000013.1:0-8080 GCA_963777355.1 uncultured Chloroflexia bacterium | reverse complement strand
GACCACGGCGGCTTGTTGTGGAAAGACTTTGGACAGCAGGACGCGCTGGACTTCTTCATCACTATCAACACAGCAATCGGCTAAGACGGTCAACTGATAATCCTTATCAGCTGCTTCCCGCAGAGTGGATAAAACAACCCCGCTGGTCGCGATGCCACAGAGCACCAGGTGTGAAATGTCCTGTGCGCGTAACACCACATCTAAATCACTCCCGCTAAACGCACTGACACGACGTTTCGTGACCACGATATCCGTAGGCTGGGGAGCAATGGCCGGATAGATCTCCATGGAGGTCACCGGTGCTGACGAGGAAGATTGCCGCTGCTTGACGGCAGCGAAAATCTGATTCCTTGGACTGATCTCAGGATGACCCGGGCGAAAGCCCACCATCACATAGATCACGGGAATTGATGCTGCCCGTGCCGCATCAAGAGCTGTGTGTATAGGATGTGAAAAAGTCACCTCCCTGGACATACCGTGTGACAATTCCTACCTGCATATCCATCACTAAGAGGGCCATGTTTGCATGCGTCTCAGACAATGTTTTTCCTACTAATTTCTTAGCTAAAAAGCCACAGGCAGAATGGCCAGACTCCGTGCGCTCAGAGCAAAGTGCCAGATGATGTTCTCACGGGGGATGCCCAGCCGCAGGTTAGGCATGCGTTTCAGCAAGGTGGTAAAGGCAATGTCTGCTTCCAGGCGGGCCAGCGGTGCTCCCAGGCAGATATGAATGCCCTGCCCAAAGGCGAGATGGCGGCTGATCGTGCGCACAATATCCAGCTCGTCTGGCTCGGTGACAATGGATCCCATTGTGATTCGACGAGTTTGAGGAAGGGTACAACCACATCCCCTCGCTTGATCTGCTGGCCGGCGAGCTCAATATCTTCGGTGGCAAAGCGCGGTCCCGCGATAAAAGCTGGCCCGTGGAAGCGCAGCAGTTCTTCGACTGCCGAGGGAACCAGGCTGAGATCTGCTTTGAGCTTCTCCAGCTGATCGGGATAATCGAACAGCATCAAGGTGCCATTGGCGATCAGATTGGAAGTCGTCTCATGGCCGGCAAAGATCAGCAGCGTGATCGTCGAGAGCAGTTCTGTTTCGCTGAGCCGATCCCCTCCCTCTTCGATCTTGATCATCTGGCTGATCAAGTCCTCCGCCGGATGCTGGCGTTTGTCGGCCACCAACTGTACAGTGTATGCCCCGAAGGCGCGCATGGCAGCATAGACCTTCTCATCTCGCATCCCGATTCCCTGCTTTGCCATCGCCTCCGACCAGACGCGGATCTGGTCCCGGTCTGGTCAGGCACTCCCAGCATCTCCGAAATGACGTTGATCGGCAGGCGAAAGGCGTAGTCCCCGACGAGCTCCATCTGGCCTTGATCTTGCACGCCGTCGAGCAACTCATCGGCAATCTCCTGTACGCGCGGACGCAAACCTGCGATATACCTGGGCGTGAAGGCTTTGGACACGAGCAGGCGTAAGCGCCGATGATCGTGACCATCGACCCTGAGCATCGATTTGGCGGTAAAGAAGGTCGGCGTGTCGGAGGTATTGGCGTTGCCGCCCCCAAAATACCCTTGCTCCCCAGGAAACTGGGGTCCACGGTAAAGTGTGCATGATCTTTGAGTACCTGCACGGCCTTTTCCATACGCGTGATCGCCCAGGCCCGGCCATCTATTCCCGGCATGGGAAACGGGATAGGTATAACAGCGCCTATGGACCGCATCTGTGCGAACAAGCTAAAGGGATTCCTAACAAGTTCACTGTTCTCACCGCTAAATGGATTGATCGCTGCTTTTTCTGGTGTGGCCTGATTTGGGATATTATTCATAATGATCTTTCTTTTGTGTATTTCTTTTCGATGATCACGATCCTGTTGAGATTCCTTATCTCCTGTTTTCCTTTGCTTGTGTGCTCACTTACTATGAGCATATTTCTCAGTACTCAAGAAGTGGGGAGGTCAGGCCGCGAACCAGCCGCCATCAACGGGGAGAATCGCCCTATTGATAAAACTGGCATCTTTGGAGGCAAGAAAGGCAATGGCAGCGGCGAGCTCTTCAGGCCCAGAAACCCGCGAGGGAGCGCTGCCTTAGAAACGGCATCACTCTGCTCAGACCTGCTTCACTTGGGATGCCATTTCCTATCCCAATGGCGGTTGCGACAGCTCCAGGACAGACCGCATTGCAGCGAATACCACGTTCTCCATAGTGGAAGGCAATACTCCTGGTCAGTCCCACTACCCCGTGCTTGGCAACGGTATAGGCAGTGCCGGCTGCCCGCGCCCCGGTAATCCCGCTTCCGAAGCGGTATTGATGATACAACCTCCGCCTTGCTCTAAGAAGAGCGAGATCGCACGCCGGCAGGCCAGAAAGGGTCCATACAGGTTGACGGCCATAACGCGGTCCCATAAATCCAGGGAGACCTCGGCAGCAGGAGTCATGAGATCCATAATCCCCGCATTATTGCAGAGGATATCAAGTCGCCCAAAGACGGATGTGGCGGTGGTCAGCATGGCATCCACGTCACTCTCTGACGCGACATTGGCGGTACATCCGGTAATCGCTGCACCTTGTTCTTGTAGTTCCTTGACCAATGCTTGCAGTGGTGCTTCCACGATGTCAACCGCAACCACGGCTATCCCCGCAGACACAAAACGCTGGACCAGCGCACGACCAATGCCAGAGCCGGCACCAGTTACCAGGGCGACTTGTCGTTCAATACTCATACGTTCTACTCCTTATATGGATGTGACTTCAGGACGAGAAAACCGCAGAGGCCCGTCCCTCAAAAATATTTATTTCAGGGAATCAACATGACGTGGAGAAAGTTTGGAGTTGTCACGTCTGTCTGTATGAATTATAATGTCATTGTATGACAAAAGTCAATATGCGAAGAAGAGGAAATGAATGACATGGAAATATTTAGCACACGACGACGCAGCAGCCAATGAGTTTGCGAGAACGCAAGAAACGGCTGGCGCAAGCTACCATTGAAGAGGCCGCCCTGCGTCTGTTTCAGCAGCAGGGTTATGAGCAGACCTCTATCCAGGACATTGCTGATGCGGTGATGATGTCATCACGCACCTTTTTTCGCTATTTTGCGTCGAAAGAGGAAGTGCTCATTGGGCCAATGCACGCAGTCCAGGAGCGAAGGCCTCCGCTTTCTGCAGCGCGTGGCGTCAACGGAGTCAGCGCATGCAGCCCTGCGAGCGATCCTTGTGCTCCATGGCCAGCCTGTATCAGCAGCAGCGGGCCAGTTTTCTGCTCCGCTATCAGGTGGTCATACAGACCCCATCGATTGCTTCTCATCTATCTCTATGCGCTGGTGGCAACAGAGCCAGTCATCTGTGATGCGCTGTGCTCCCACCTGGAATCTGCCACGAACCGCAACGACGATCCGTTTCCAGGTGGCCATCTACATGGCCGCGTTGCGTGTGGCTCTTGAAGAGTGGGTGGAGCAAGAAGCACAGGGAGATCTAGTTTCCTTGCTTAGTGGATACCTGGACGCTTTCTCCTCGCTTTCCCAAGAATAGCGCTGCCAGACTAACCAGTGGAATCTTTTCCAACAATAGGACAGGCGAGAGAGCAAGCCGTTGACAAGAAGCGACAGTTTGCACTCTCGCTTGCTAGAGGCTCACTTAGAAGCCAATTGAGAGAATGATGGCCGAGGGCGGCTCTTTTAGAGACGCAGTGGTGAACTGAAGAAATGTCGTAAGACCAGGCAGCCTGCGCCCTGTGCCCAACAGGTCTCTGAGACCGATTCGATCACTATTTGCAAATGCTCACTCAATTCAGAGAAAGCCTGATGACGGAGTATTTCGCGCATAGCGGCAAAAAGCAGTGCTTTATTTGTGACATCGGGGCCTGTAACGATGATACACTCTGGATTGAGCAAATTTACCAGCGTCACCAGGCCGTATCCAAGCAAGTGACCTGTCCGTGTGAAGATCTGGCGGAGCGGAGAAGCCTCTTGTTGGGCTATTGCATGAATTTGCGCGAGTGTCAAATCCGGTGGTACGAGAGGGTCGTCAGGGTGTGCCTGACAGAGCTCGTGATAGGAGGCAAGCATACCTGGATCAGATGCGTATGCTTCCAGACAGCCACGTTTGCCACATTCACAGAGTCTGCCCCCCGGAATGCTAGGAATATGCCCAAACTCTCCCCCGCCTCCGTGTGCGCCGCGGTAGACCTCTCCATTGATAACCATTGCCAGTCCAACGCCGCGTCCTACCGTCACTACCAGGAAATCACGGTATTGCTTGCCACGTCCAAAGAGATGTTCATAGCATCCCAGGCAATTAACGATGTTATCAAGATAGACTGGCATGTGTAGCGCATGGCTAAGCGTGGTACTCACATCAAGATTATGCCACTGATGAATCCAATCATCGATAACATGTCCACTTTGAGCGGAGACGTAGCCGGAGAATCCACAGCCTAAACCGAGAATCTTAGGGCGTGGGATGTTGCTACGTGCGAGAAAGCTTTCTACCCCTTTGGCAAGCGCTTGCACCGCCGTTGAGCCTTGAGAGCGCAACGGAGCTGTCCAACTCTCAGTCAGGACCACTTCTCCCAGGAGATTGAGCAATGCTACTGCGATTATCTCTTCTTCAATCAGGCTAAGACCGATAACATATCCCCCTTCTGGATCTAAATCCAGGAGGCCCGCCTTGCGACCAATGGTTGATTCTGCAATGCCTTGTTCCACAACAAGCTGCTGATCTAGCAATTCTGCAATAATATTGACAATCGTACCAGAACTTAGTCCAGAAAGGACTGAGAGCTGTGTTCGTGAGACAGGAGCATGTATGCGAATCAGGTTTAAAAGCATATTCTGGTTCATAGCACGCATAAGCTTACGGTCTATAGGGGAGGTTAAACCTGACATTATAGTCCTTCTTCATGATCGATAGAGGGAGTGAGATGGATCGTCATGATCCCTTCCTTATAATAATTCACTTAGTGACTGACGTAACAGAGTGTACGGTAGAAATATCACTTTTGTCAAGGATGAATGGAATAACCGGCCATGCCTCTAGCACAGTCAAATGGGGGCAGCTTTTACTGCCTCTGTTCCATGTATTCTATCCTATATAATGCTCATTTAGGCTCAGAAGATATTTGCTCGTTTTGGATATACTAGCCAATTTGTTCTTATAGATTGACAGAATACCTTTTTCCCTCTTACACTGATTTATATCAGTGATTAAGTAAATGCTTAGTCAGGAGAAACACAAGTGCCAGCGCTTCTTTTGCATAGGATTGCGCGTGGATACAACTGTTCAAGCATTTTTCTTTTCTCTGTGGTATAGATGACTTATCTACAAGTCATCTATATAATATATGCTTTTCTTTTTATTGAAGAAAGGAGGAAACAGCGGGCGCTTCCAGGATGGTCCAATCTGGACCACGCTTGAACCAGGAAGAAACGTCACAAAAATACACGTTAGAAATATCCTCTCCGGCGAGGGCAGAGAGCATTGATGCATTCTCTTCATAGTAGATCAGAACATGTATTTTCTCAGGTTAAAACCAAAGGGAGCTGATTATGAGTCAGAACAAAGAGGTTTTTCATCGGCACCGATCTATATTATTTGCGATAGTGATTGTGATGGTACTGGCAGGAATAGGTCTCAACACTGCATATACGACTACAACCTATGCTGCAAGCAATGGCCTGGTCCCACAGCCATTTTTGGGCTGGAGTAGTTGGAGTCTTACAGGTGACGCACGCCTCTGGCTATGGTAAAAGTTGGATGACTGCTAGCGATATTGAGGCGCAGTCTGATTCATTGGCTTCTCATGGCTCTCTCCTCTTGCGTGTAGTATAGCTACATCAATTTTTCATATCTCATAGATTAGAGATGGCAGAGGGCAATCAGGCCCTTGCCATCCAGGGATCAGGCGAGGTTGCCGATGAGGAGCCTGATAACTTGCAAGCGTTTGTTGAAGATCTGGTGGGACTGTTCCCACTGTTCAGAAGAGGAAAAATACATGAAACGCGTACTCATGCACAGATGGAACTGGATCATGAGTTTATTGGCCTTTGCACTTGCGCTAGCCGGTATGGGCGCTGCGCTGGTATTTGCCGCGCCTGCGGTAACCACGCTTTATGTCTCGCCAGGTGGCAGTGATAGCAATCCCGGCACGCAGAGTGCGCCGATCAAAACGGTGCAACACGCGCAAAGTCTGGTGCGCTCGCTGAACAAAAGTATGACTGGAGATGTTACGGTTGTTCTGGCAGATGGTATCTATCGGATGTTACAACCTTTGACGCTCAATGCCAGTGATTCGGGGACCGGCGGTTTTAATGTGATATGGAAAGCTGCATCTGGGGCACACCCGGTTCTTAGTGGAGCCGTCAAGCTCAGTGGTTGGTCCCAATTTGATACTACAAAGCAGATCTGGGTGGCACAGGCCCCTGCTGGATTAAAGACCCGGCAACTCTATGTAAACGGAACACGGGCACAGCGAGCACACGGGGGCTTACCTGTCACTTTGAAGCAGACCAGCACAGGCTATACAGCTTCGGCGGCCACGCTGGCCGGGTGGAAAAATCCGAGTGGTTCTGCGCCCGAAATTGAGTTTATCTACAGGGGTGGCCTGGGTGCCTGGACAGAGCCACGCTGCCCGGTTGGCTCTTTCTCTGGTACAACGATCACTATGGCCCAGCCTTGTTGGAACAATTCTACGATGCGGCTCTGCTGCTTTGCCGATGGGCGGGCCTACAATCTGGTGGGGCGCATGTCGATCACTGAGTCTCCGACTGACGTCGAGAATGCCTTTCAATTGCTTGATACTCCTGGTGAGTGGTTTCTGGATGAGGGGAGCAGCAAGATCTACTACATTCCTCGTTCGGGTGAAAATCTTGCCACGGCAGATGTAGAGGTTCCTGTGCTAGAAAGTCTCGTTACGGGTGCTGGTATGGCCTCCTCACCTATCCACAATATTGTGTTTGACGGTCTCCAGTTTTCCTATGCCACCTGGCTAGGCTCCAGTACTGGTGAGGGATTCTCTGAAATTCAGGCCAATTACCGGGTCACAGGTACCAATGGTTGGCAGGTTCAAGGCCTCTGCACCTTGCCCCCTCAGCCCGGAACCTGCCCATATGCGACCTGGACCCAACTCCCTGGTAACGTCTCGTTTACCTATGATCAGCATATCCAGTTCACCAACGACGCATTCGTTCATCTGGGGGCGGCTGGTCTCGCTCTCGGCAATGGCTCACAAAACGATCTTGTGAAGGGCTCCGTGTTTACTGATACCTCCGGCAACGGTATTGAACTAGGAAATGTCACGCTACCCACTACTACCGGCTCTTCTGAGACGCAGAGCAATACTATCGCGGATAATCACATCTACAATCTGCCAGTAGAGTATCACGGTGGAATAGGTGTGGACATTGGCTATGCCGCTAGTACGACCCTCACCCATAACCAGATCGATCACACTTCATACTCCGCCGTTTCAATCGGTTGGGGTGGCTGGCCCGACAAAGAGAAGATGGCCGCGCAGCCCAATTTTTCGCACGACAACACACTTTCAAATAATTTGATTTTTAACCATATGCAGTTGCTTAATGATGGGGCTGGTATCTATACAAATGGAATCACTGGTAGCTCGCTCTCCAACGGCGAACACATTACCGGGAATGTGATCCACGATCAGATGGGTGCGGGACATGTGATCTACACCGATAACGGTGCTACCGATGTGACCATTACCGGGAATGGGATCTACAACACGGGTTCTGCTGATGCCTGGGCCTCCCGGCACGTCGATTATACTGCAAACAACGGCAATTACGACGCAACCGATGTTGAGAATAACTACTGGGAGAACCCTTCTGGCTATACCTCAGGAAAGGGTGTCACCGTCGCAAACAATCAAGTTATTACCAGTTCAGGTCAGATACCTGCGAGCATTGTGAATAATGCTGGCCTTGAGCCTGCCTTTCAGAGCATTCTCAACTGGCAGCCAGCGGGTTAGATGAGTCGTTTAATTTAGAAAGATTTTGCACACAGTTCCTTCTTTCTCTTCCAGGCTTGGTTAAAAGCCTGGAAGAAATAACCTCGTTATTTGTAG
>CAVZQK010000012.1:0-16422 GCA_963777355.1 uncultured Chloroflexia bacterium | reverse complement strand
CTAATTTCTCTGCTAAAAAACGACAGACAGGGCGGCCAGACTCTGTGAGCTAAGACTGAAGTGCCAGGTGACGTTCTCACGGGGGACGCCCAGCCGCAGATTGGGCATGCGCTTGAGCAGGGTGGTAAAGGCAATGTCACCTTCCAGGCGGGCCAGCGGCGCTCCCAGACAGGTATGAATGCCATGCCCAAAGCCGAGATGACGATTGAGCGTGCGCGCAATATCCAGCTCGTCTGGCTGTGTAAACTGCGTCTCATCGTGATTCGCCGAGAGCAGGAAGGTAATAACGAGATCCCCTTTCTTGATCTGCTGCCCGGCGATCTCGATATCTTCGGGGGCAAAACGCGGTCCCGCGATAGTGGCTGGCCCGTTGAAACGCAGCAGTTCTTCGACCGCCGCAGGAACAAGGCTGAGATCGGCTTTGAGCTTCTCAAGCTGATCAGGATGATCGAACAATATCAAGGTGCCGGTGCCAATCAGGTTGGAGGTCGTCTCATGGCTGGCAAAGATCAGCAGCGTGATCATCGAGAGCATTTCCGCTTCGCTGAGCCGATCCCCTTCCTCTTCGATGGCGGTCATCTGGCTAATCAAGTCCTCCGCCGGATGTTGGCGTTTTTCGGCCACCAGTTGTGCTGTGTATTCCCCGAAGGCGCGCATGGCAGCATAACCTCTCGATCTTGTTTCCCCAGTCCCTGCCTTCGCCATCGCCTCCGACCAGACGCGGATCTGTGCCCGGTCGGCGTGAGGCACCCCCAGCATCTCCGAAATGACGTTGATCGGCAAGGGAAAGGCGTAGTCCCCGACGAGCTCCATCTGGCCTTGATCTTGCACGCCGTCGAGCAACTCATCGGCAATCTCCTGCACGCGCGGACGCAAACCTGCGATATACCTGGGCGTGAAGGCTTTGGACACGAGCAGGCGTAAGCGCCGATGATCGGGCTCATCGACCCTGAGCATTGATTTGGCGGTAAAGAAGGTTGGCGTGTCGGAGGTATCGGCGTTGCCGCCCCCAAAAATACCCTTGCTCCCCAGGAAACTGGGGTCCACGGTAAAGTGTGCATGATCTTTGAGTACCTGCACGGCCTCTTCCATACGCGTGATCGCCCAGGCCCGGCCATCTATCCCCGGCATGGGAAACGGGATAGGTATAACAGCGCCTATGGACCGCATCTGTGCGAACAAGCTAAAGGCATTTCTAACAAGTTCACTGTTCTCACCGCTAAATGGATTGATCGCTGCTTTTTCTGGTGTGGCCTGATTTGGGGTATTATTCATAATGATCTTTCTTTCGTGTATTCCTTTCCGATGATCACAATCCTGTTGAGATTCCTCATCTCCTGCTTTCCTTTGCTTGTGTGCTCACTTACTATGAGCGTATTTCTCAGTACTCAAGAAGTGGGGAGGTCAGGCCGCGAACCAGCCGCCATCAACGGGGAGAATCGCCCCATTGATAAAACTGGCATCTTTGGAGGCAAGAAAGGCAATGGCAGCGGCGAGCTCTTCAGGCCCAGAAACCCGCGAGGGAGCGCTGCCTTTGAGAAAACGGCATCACTCTGCTCAGACCTGCTTCACTTGGGATGCCATTTCCTATCCCAATGGAGGTCGCGACAGCTCCAGGACAGACCGCATTGCAGCGGATACCACGTTCTCCATAGTGGAAGGCAATACTCCTGGTCAGTCCCACTACTCCGTGCTTGGCAACGGTATAGGCAGTGCCGGCTGCCCCACCCCGTAATCCCGCTTCCGAAGCGGTATTGATGATACAACCTCCGCCTTGCTCTAAGAAGAGCGGAATTGCACGCCGGCAGGCCAGAAAGGGTCCATACAGGTTGACGGCCATAACGCGGTCCCATAAATCCAGGGAGACCTCGGCAGCAGGAGTCATGAGATCCATAATCCCCGCATTATTGCAGAGGATATCAAGTCGCCCAAAGACGGATGTGGCGGTGGTCAGCATGGCATCCACGTCACTCTCTGACGCGACATTGGCGGTACATCCGGTAATCGCTGCACCTTGTTCTTGTAGTTCCTTGACCAATGCTTGCAGTGGTGCTTCCACGATGTCAACCGCAACCACGGCTATCCCCGCAGACACAAAACGCTGGACCAGCGCACGACCAATGCCAGAGCCGGCACCAGTTACCAGGGCGACTTGTCGTTCAATACTCATACGTTCTACTCCTTATATGGATGTGACTTCAGGACGAGAAAACCGCAGAGGCCCGTCCCTCAAAAATATTTATTTCAGGGAATCAACATGACGTGGAGAAAGTTTGGAGTTGTCACGTCTGTCTGTATGAATTATAATGTCATTGTATGACAAAAGTCAATATGCGAAGAAGAGGAAATGAGTGACATGGAAAATTTAGCACACGAAGACGCAGAACCAATGAGTTTGCGAGAACGCAAGAAACGGCTGGCGCAAGCTACCATTGAAGAGGCCGCCCTGCGTCTGTTCCAGCGGCAGGGTTATGAGCAGACCTCTATCCAGGACATTGCTGATGCAGTAGTAATGTCATCACGCACCTTTTTTCGCTACTTTGCGTCGAAAGAGGAAGTGCTGATTGGGCCAATGTACGCAGCCAGGAGCGAAGGCCTCCGCTCTCTGCAACGCGTAGCATCAACGGAGTCAGCGCATGTCGCCCTGCGCGTGATCCTTGTCTCTATGGCCAGCCTGTATCAGCAGCAGCGGGCCAGTTTTCTGCTCCGCTATCAGGTGGTCATACAGACCCCATCGATTGCTTCTCTCTATCTCTATGCGCTGGTGGCAACAGAGCCAGTCATCTGTGATGCGCTGTGTTCCCACCTGGAATTTGCCACGAATTGCAACACGATCCGTTTCCAGGTGGCCATCTACATGGCCGCGTTGCGTGTGGCTCTTGAAGAGTGGGTGGAGCAAGAAGCACAGGGAGATCTAGTTTCCTTGCTTAGTGGATACCTGGACGCTTTCTCCTCGCTTTCCCAAGAATAGTGCTGCCAGACTAACCAGTGGAATCTTTTCCAACAATAGGACAGGCGAGAGAGCAAGCCGTTGACAAGAAGCGACAGTTTGCACTCTCGCTTGCTAGAGGCTCACTTAGAAGCCAATTGAGAGAATGATGGCCGAGGGCGGCTCTTTTAGAGACGCAGTGGTGAACTGAAGAAATGTCGTAAGACCAGGCAGCCTGCGCCCTGTGCCCAACAGGTCTCTGAGACCGATTCGATCACTATTTGCAAATGCTCACTCAATTCAGAGAAAGCCTGATGACGGAGTATTTCGCGCATAGCGGCAAAAAGCAGTGCTTTATTTGTGACATCGGGGCCTGTAACGATGATACACTCTGGATTGAGCAAATTTACCAGCGTCACCAGGCCGTATCCAAGCAAGTGACCTGTCCGTGTGAAGATCTGGCGGAGCGGAGAAGCCTCTTGTTGGGCTATTGCATGAATTTGCGCGAGTGTCAAATCCGGTGGTACGAGAGGGTTGTCAGGGTGTGCCTGACAGAGCTCGTGATAGGAGGCAAGCATACCTGGATCAGATGCGTATGCTTCCAGACAGCCACGTTTGCCACATTCACAGAGTCTGCCCCCCGGAATGCTAGGAATATGCCCAAACTCTCCCCCGCCTCCGTGTGCGCCGCGGTAGACCTCTCCATTGATAACCATTGCCAGTCCAACGCCGCGTCCTACCGTCACTACCAGGAAATCACGGTATTGCTTGCCACGTCCAAAGAGATGTTCATAGCATCCCAGGCAATTAACGATGTTATCAAGATAGACTGGCATGTGTAGCGCATGGCTAAGCGTGGTACTCACATCAAGATTATGCCACTGATGAATCCAATCATCGATAACATGTCCACTTTGAGCGGAGACGTAGCCGGAGAATCCACAGCCTAAACCGAGAATCTTAGGGCGTGGGATGTTGCTACGTGCGAGAAAGCTTTCTACCCCTTTGGCAAGCGCTTGCACCGCCGTTGAGCCTTGAGAGCGCAACGGAGCTGTCCAACTCTCAGTCAGGACCACTTCTCCCAGGAGATTGAGCAATGCTACTGCGATTATCTCTTCTTCAATCAGGCTAAGACCGATAACATATCCCCCTTCTGGATCTAAATCCAGGAGGCCCGCCTTGCGACCAATGGTTGATTCTGCAATCCCTTGTTCCACAACAAGCTGCTGATCTAGCAATTCTGCAATAATATTGACAATCGTACCAGAACTTAGTCCAGAAAGGACTGAGAGCTGTGTTCGTGAGACAGGAGCATGTATGCGAATCAGGTTTAAAAGCATATTCTGGTTCATAGCACGCATAAGCTTACGGTCTATAGGGGAGGTTAAACCTGACATTATAGTCCTTCTTCATGATCGATAGAGGGAGTGAGATGGATCGTCATGATCCCTTCCTTATAATAATTCACTTAGTGACTGACGTAACAGAGTGTACGGTAGAAATATCACTTTTGTCAAGGATGAATGGAATAACCGGCCATGCCTCTAGCACAGTCAAATGGGGGCAGCTTTTACTGCCTCTGTTCCATGTATTCTATCCTATATAATGCTCATTTAGGCTAGAAGATATTTGCTCGTTTTGGATATACTAGCCAATTTGTTCTTATAGATTGACAGAATACCTTTTTCCCTCTTACACTGATTTATATCAGTGATTAAGTAAATGCTTAGTCAGGAGAAACACAAGTGCCAGCGCTTCTTTTGCATAGGATTGCGCGTGGATACAACTGTTCAAGCATTTTTCTTTTCTCTGTGGTATAGATGACTTATCTACAAGTCATCTATATAATATATGCTTTTCTTTTTTATTGAAGAAAGGAGGAAACAGCGGGCGCTTCCAGGATGGTCCAATCTGGACCACGCTTGAACCAGGAAGAAACGTCACAAAAATACACGTTAGAAATATCCTCTCCGGCGAGGGCAGAGAGCATTGATGCATTCTCTTCATAGTAGATCAGAACATGTATTTTCTCAGGTTAAAACCAAAGGGAGCTGATTATGAGTCAGAACAAAGAGGTTTTTCATCGGCACCGATCTATATTATTTGCGATAGTGATTGTGATGGTACTGGCAGGAATAGGTCTCAACACTGCATATACGACTACGACCTATGCTGCAAGCAATGGCCTGGTCCCACAGCCATTTTTGGGCTGGAGTAGTTGGAGTCTTACAGGTGCGCACGTCTCTGGCTATGGTAAAAGTTGGATGACTGCTAGCGATATTGAGGCGCAGTCTGATGCAATGCACCAGAAATTACAAGCCTCTGGGTACAGTTATATCAATCTTGATGCTGACTGGTATCAACAATCTGGGAGTGATTTTGCAGTTGATGCTGATGGACGCTGGACGCCTGATACGCAGCGTTTTCCTAATCTAGGAGCTCTTGGCACCTACATCCATAAAAATGGGCAGAAATTTGGCCTCTATCTGGTTCCTGGCATTCCTAAGCTTGCTGTGCAACAGAATACACCTGTCCTGGGGACTACATGTCATGCGAACGACATTGCGGTGCAGCCTTTGACAGCAGGCAATCATTTTGGCAATACCTATAAAATTGATTACACCAAACCTTGTGCCCAGCCGTATATTAATTCTATCGCTGCTCAGCTTCATGGTTGGGGCGTAGATTTCCTCAAACTTGATGGCGTGGCACCTGGCTCGGCAGTTGCTGGCTATGACACGCGCAATGATGTGAAGGCATACTCAAGTGCCCTCAGCCCCTATCATGTTGTGTTAGAACTCTCATCGTCAGTGGATATAAGTGATATCAGTTTCTGGCAAACATACGCGAATGGCTGGCGAACTACTGGTGACATAGAGTGTTATAGCCGCTGTCCAGGGGGACTCACAGCCTGGTCATCTGTCTCTTCTCGTTTCAGTAGTGCTCCCAAATGGGCAACATTTGCTGGTCCAGGAGGGTGGAATGACTTTGATTCGCTTGATGTCGGCAATGGCAGTATGGATGGCGTTACCGATACAGAGCGCCAGACCTATATGACATTGTGGGCTATTTCTGCGGTACCTTTGTATCCAGGTGATGATCTTACGAAACTGGATAGCTATGGCCTGCAATTGCTCACCAACAAGGAAGTCCTTGCCATCGATCAGGCGGGCAAAGTCGCTACGCCTCTTTCACAATCGAGCAACCAGCAGGTGTGGCGCGTGCAAAATAGCGACGGATCATATACGGTTGCGCTTTTTAATCTAGGGAGTTCGACTGCGACGGTCACCGTGAATTGGAGTTCTCTCGGTTTAAGTGGTTCCCATAGTGTTCGCGACCTCTGGGGCCATAAAAATCTGGGCTCTTTTAGCGGCAATTACTCCAGTTCATTGGCTTCTCATGGCTCTCTCCTCTTGCGTGTAGTATAGCTGCATCAATTTTTCATACTTCATAGGTTGGAGATGGCAGGGGCAAGAGGCCGCCTGCCATCCAGGGATCAGGCGAGGTTGCCGATGGTTCCTGATAACTTGCAATCGTTTGTTGAAGATCTGGTGGGACTGTTCCCACTGTTCAAAGAGGAAAAATACATGAAACGCATACTCATGCACAGATGGAACTGGATCATGAGTTTATTGGCCTTTGCACTTGCGCTAGCCGGTATGAGCGCTGCGCTGGTATTTGCTGCGCCTGCGGTAACCACGCTTTATGTCTCGCCAGGTGGCAGTGATAGCAATCCGGGCACGCAGAGTGCGCCGATCAAAACGGTGCAGCATGCGCAAAGTCTGGTGCGCTCGCTGAACAAAAGTATGACTGGAGATGTTACGGTTGTTCTGGCAGATGGTATCTATCGGATGTCACAACCTTTGACGCTCAATGCCAGTGATTCGGGGACCGGCGGTTTTAATGTAATATGGAAAGCTGCATCTGGGGCACACCCGGTTCTTAGTGGAGCCGTCAAGCTCAGTGGCTGGTCCCAATTTGATACTACAAAGCAGATCTGGGTGGCACAGGCCCCTGCTGGATTAAAGACCCGGCAACTTTATGTAAATGGCACACGGGCTCAGCGTGCGCATGGAGCTTCACCTGTCACTTTGACGCAGACCAGTACTGGCTATACGGCCTCGGCTGCCACACTGGCAGGCTGGAAAAATCCGAGCGGTTCTGCGCCCGAAATTGAGTTTATCTACAGGGGTGGCTTGGGTGCCTGGACAGAGCCACGCTGCCCGGTTGGCTCGCTCTCTGGTACAACGATCACTATGGCTCAGCCTTGTTGGAACAATTCTACGATGCGGCTCTGCTGCTTTGCCGATGGGCGGGCCTACAATCTGGTGGGTCGCAAGTCGATTACTGAGTCTCCGACTGACGTCGAGAATGCCTTTCAATTGCTCGATACTCCTGGTGAGTGGTTTTTGGATGAGGGGAGCAGCAAGATCTACTACATTCCCCGTTCGGGTGAGGATCTTGCTACGGCGGATGTAGAGGTTCCTGTGCTAGAAAGTCTCGTCACAGGTGCAGGTACGGCCTCCTCACCTATCCACAATATTGTGTTTGACGGTCTCCAGTTTTCCTATGCCACCTGGCTAGGTTCCAGTACTGGTGAGGGATTCTCTGAGATCCAGGCCAATTACCGGGTCACAGGTACCAATGGCTGGCAGGTTCAAGGCCTCTGCACCTTGCCTCCTCAGCCCGGAACCTGCCCATATGCGACCTGGACCCAACTCCCTGGTAACGTCTCGTTTACCTACGATCAGCATATCCAGTTCACCAACGACGCATTCGTTCATCTAGGGGCGGCAGGTCTCGCTCTCGGCAATGGCTCACAAAACGATCTTGTGAAGGGCTCCGTGTTTACTGATACCTCCGGCAACGGTATTGAACTAGGAAATGTCACGCTACCCACTGCTAGCGGCTCTTCTGAGACGCAGAGCAATACTATCGCGGATAATCACGTTTACAATCTGCCAGTAGAGTATCACGGTGGAATAGGTGTGGACATTGGCTATGCCGCTAGTACGACCCTCACCCATAACCAGATCGATCACACTTCATACTCCGCTGTTTCAATCGGTTGGGGTGGCTGGCCCGACAAAGAGAAGATGGCTGCGCAGCCCAATTTTTCGCACGACAACACACTTTCAAATAATTTGATTTTTAATCATATGCAGTTGCTTAATGATGGGGCTGGTATCTATACCAATGGAATCACTGGTAGCTCGCTCTCCAACGGCGAACACATTACCGGGAATGTGATCCACGATCAGATGGGCGCGGGACATGTGATCTACACCGACAATGGTGCTACCGATGTGACGATTACCGGGAATGGGATCTACAACACGGGTTCTGCTGATGCCTGGGCCTCCCGGCACGTCGATTATACCGCAAACAACGGTAATTACGACGCAACCGATGTTGAGAATAACTACTGGGAGAATCCTCTGGCTATACTTCAGGAAAGGGTGTCACCGTCGCAAACAATTAAGTCATTACCAGTCCAGGCCAGATACCTGCTAGTATTGTGAACAACGCTGGTCTGGAGCCGGCCTTTCAGAGTATTCTCAACTGGCAACCAGCAGGTTAGATGAGTCGTTTAATGTAACAGAAAGATTTTACATACGGTGGTAGTGAATTTATTCTCATCTTCACTACCACAGATGAATGTACGTGCGTTTATGATTATAGAACAGATGTGCTCTTATATCTCTATTTGCGAAATTTTTACCTGCATTTACGAAAATATTGTTAATACAGAGAAAGAAAAGGAGTCATTATGTTACCGCGCTTCTATCATTCTTTGCAATGCATCAACGATGACCTGGCTAGGAAGTTCATTTCTGGAGGATATTTCTGCGTATCATAGAGCACCTGCACACCATAGCGCCTGAGTAGACGTAGGCTTCGTGGAAATGCTGGATGTGCGGCCAGTTTGTTTTCACGTACTACTGGAATGGCAAGGATTGGCGACTTTAGCCCGGTGAATTCACAGAGCAAGCCAAGAGCGAGCGTATCACTGATACCTAATGCCCATTTGTTGATTGTGTTGAATGTTGCTGGATATACCAGCACTGCATCGGCAGGCGGCAATACATCCAGGTCTTCATGTTGCTTATAGTCGCTGCGCACTGGATATCCCGTCAGGCGTGTCAGTCGTTCCTGATCCACAAACCTTGTGGCATAGGGCGTCAGGATGACACATACGCCCCAACTTGCAGCTTGAAGCAGAGGAATAAGCTCATAGAGTTGTTGTGCTTTTGGTGTACCACAACTTATGACGTAGACAATCTTCGTCATTTCTGCGTGCTCAACAACGCGTCTTTGAGATCCTTCATACGAGTATGTTTTCCGAGTTTTGTTACCCTGAGCCTATCGTACATCGCTTGTACCCTGCTAATATGTCGTTGTGAGCCGTAACGTTGTGCCAGTGTAATGCCCTGGGTAGCTAAGGCTATTCCATTTGCAAGATCCCCACTGTAAGCGTGAGCCTGCGCCTTAATAATCATGTATGAACCCATTTCACGTATTGGACGAAATGGCCTGAGCTTATCTGTCTGCTGATAGATGTCCAGGGCTTTTTCCGGCTGCCACAACATCGTATACCCTTGTCCCTTTTCCTGAAGCACTTCCACCAGGCTAAACTGATTATATTGTGTGTCTATCGTTTCTTTGGTGTTTGTGGCAACATCTTCAGCCTGGTCTATTGCTTCTAGAAATAGATTTTCCTGTCCATAAGCAGAGTGCGCTCTTGCGAGAATCTGCCACCGAATGCCCTGCACATGCTCATTCGCAGTAGCAACAATGGGCTCAATGGCATTGAGCACCTTGATAGCAGTCTCGTAGCGCCCTCGCTTCCGCAAAATATCAGCCCGATGAATGTGCGCCAATGCGATGATATTCGGATCGCCTAGTTCCTCCCCTAGATCCAGCATTTCTTGAAAATGCCCCATTGCATCAGTGTAGCGGAGCTGGTCAAACGCGATCTTTCCCAGCATCTCCTGTGCATAGGCCTGCACTTTTTGTGCCGGTTTCATAAACTGCCCATGATGCCTGGTTAGAGCATCCTCCAATTTGGTCGTTAACTCTACCAGATTCTTCGGACACAGGCATGTTTTTCCCATCTGCTAACCAGAGCAACCAGGACAATTTGACGGTGGCAAGGGAAGGCTCTAGCAACGTCTGAAGCAAGATATCATCCGCCTCAGCAGGTCTCTCTGCAAGCCTTACTTGCCGCTGTGGAATTCCTTTGCCAATGGCCTCTAGTCGCTCAGAGGGGATGTCGAGAATATCTGCCAGGCGATTGATCTGCTCTTGTTTATCTAGTTTCCGCCTCCCTCGCTCTATCTGGGATACATATTCTCGCGTGTGTCCCCATTGCTCTGCAAGCTTACCTTGTGACAAGCCCCGTTGCTCGCGAAAAGACTTTACTAGTTTCCCGAATGCATTATCATCCAGTTCTTGGGTTCGCTCTTTATCTCCCGCCATATCTATCTACCCTCTTATTTCACTGATTGCCTGTTAACACTGTGTTCCTCTTTTAGGAACACCTTGTTCCTTGATGATATCACTGATACTCTCTACACTTCAAGTGAATATTAGCGCTGCCGTTCGGGCTGTTCTTCCGGGTGAGAGTGCCAGGGTGGGACGTTGACGCCCATATGAGCGTTCCCACCACGCCAGCAAGTTTTTCAATTGTTTTATCATCATCCGTTTTCATTGCGTAATAACGCGAAGTACCTTGTTCCTTCCCATCAAAAAAGTATGGACCCTTTGTCACAGAGGAGTTTGCATGTCCCACTACGAACAAGCGTAAAAAACACTTTAACTCGTATCAGGAGAAAATAGCTATGTCAACACGAGAAGAAAAGAAACCCACCTTGTTAGAACTACGACGAAACCAACAGTTCACTTCCGAGCAACTGGCGCACGAGGCAGGATTGCTCTTGACTCAATCGTACATCGTAGAGATCGGGGGCTACTGCCAGGAAGCCACCGCTAAACGTGTCTTAGCCGCCTTTAATCGCCTGAGTCACCGAACCTATACCTTGAATGATATTGACTGGAATCGTTGGCAAACACGTCAGTATAAGGGAAGTAGCAGCTTATGAACAAGGTATTTCTACTCACTTATACTATAGAGGGCGAGGCAGAGGGCGGTCATCACAAACTCCCGTTAGAAGCACCAGATAACTATGAAGCCCTGAAAAAAGCTGAAGCATGGTTGAAGTTGCGACCCCGATGTACTTACGTGTCTCTGGATGAGGAAAAAGAGGAATCATCCACAGAAGATCCTCTCTTACTCGATACTCAAAGGGCGCTTGACTGGCTTGCGGTAAAAGAAGCAGCAGAACCTAAAATCACCGTCTCTCTTTTTATCATGACCATAGAAGATCCGCTAGGGAACCATACCCGTCACCCTGTCTACGCGCCCGACCTACAAACCGCATGGACCAGAGCGAATATCTTCTACAACAAGGCAAAGGCTATCAACCAGGAATACAGACGTGTGGAACAGGCGGAGGCAGCGTTAGTCATAGAGGCTCCCGGCTATCCTCCAGAGATCTATCAAACAGAGATGGAAATGTCTCTGGAGAAGTGGGAAAGTATAACCAGAAGCGAGGCTCATGGATGACAAAGTTATACTCACCCTCTACCTCTACATAGCTAAAGAGCAGACAGCAGATAGTGTAGAAGAGTACCCCATCTACGCAACAAATGACACGACGGCATGAATACAAGCGGATTACTACTACAACACAGACAAGTGAATCGTGAACAGAGACAATAGGTGTTTGAAAAGGAAGTGGTGGCTATCCTTCTTTAAAGCGGGCGTGATGCTTAAACCGAAAATCGAGATGAATAGGCACCACTTTGAGGCTATCATGAACGGATGTCAGTAAATAAATGGGGCGGGCGTCCTTGCCTGATCCCCCGCCTCTATAGAACCGATCCCGGTTGCCAATCTGACAAGTAACATTCTGCCCTTTTCAAGGAAATAACAAAGAAGATACTCCAGACATTTTTATCTGGAGTATCTTCTTTGTTTGGGCTTGTGGGCTAATCTGAACACCATGCCGATTTTTGTAATCTCAGACGAGGTTCCTCAAGCATTTAGACTATGGCCTACGGAAAGTGTCCATCTACCTCAACTTCAGTATCAAGCTCAGACGAGGTTCCTCAAGCATTTAGACCTTGCCGTAATTATAGATAAAATTACAAAACGATGACTATCAATCTCAGACGAGCTTGCTCAAGCATTTAGACGCCGTAGTCACATGCGTCATATCCGAGCCCTAAAGTGCTTCAAGCTCAGACGAGGTTCCTCAAGCATTTAGACATAGTACTGCAAAGACGGAGATTCTCAGCTATGCTAAATTCAAGCTCAGACGAGCATCCTCAAGCATTTAGACCCGGATTGTTGTTCCTGAACTATCAGGTGAATGACAGTATCAAGCTCAGACGAGCATCCTCAAGCATTTAGACTGATACTGTAGTTCTTTTTATTCAGCAAATATGAGGGTATCAAGCTCAGACGAGCATCCTCAAGCATTTAGACGTGGTACTAGCCAATCAGTTCTTTGCAGAAGCGATTGCTGGTATCAAGCTCAGACGAGCATCCTCAAGCATTTAGACCGCAAAATTCCGGAACGTTTTAGAAATGGAATAGTAGCGTATCAAGCTCAGACGAGCATCCTCAAGCATTTAGACGTGAACTACTTCAAAGTCCTAAACATTAGATCAGCTAGAGTATCAAGCTCAGACGAGCATCCTCAAGCATTTAGACGATTTTGGAAATCTGCCGATACAAATCAAATATAACTGTATCAAGCTCAGACGAGCATCCTCAAGCATTTAGACCCCTCTTTGCCTTTCCAGTCATCCCGTCTACGGTATGTCTAAGTATCAAGCTCAGACGAGCATCCTCAAGCATTTAGACGGCCATTGGCGTTGTAGTCTGCGTAGCTGTCGCTGTCGTATCAAGCTCAGACGAGCATCCTCAAGCATTTAGACTGTTTACGTTGTTCTCTTGACCATCTCAAAAACTTGTTGTATCAAGCTCAGACGAGCATCCTCAAGCATTTAGACAAAACTGATGGACAATCAATACGAATACAGAATAAATGTATCAAGCTCAGACGAGCATCCTCAAGCATTTAGACGTTAATGCAACAACTAAGTGCCTGTCTACTAGGGTATCAAGCTCAGACGAGCATCCTCAAGCATTTAGACCATGGTGTGTATGACCGTAGCGGTCTATTCGTACAAGTATCAAGCTCAGACGAGCATCCTCAAGCATTTAGACAAAGTAGGTAGTACCGGCTCTCCTTTTATATAAAAGTATCAAGCTCAGACGAGCATCCTCAAGCATTTAGACTGGTAAATCGTCCTTGGCAAGGTAGTCCTCGTATGGTATCAAGCTCAGACGAGCATCCTCAAGCATTTAGACACCCCGAGGTCGGGCTTATCATGCTTAACTTGTTTGGTATCAAGCTCAGACGAGCATCCTCAAGCATTTAGACTCTAGCATTGCAAAAGATACTCCTCCATATTGGAGGGTATCAAGCTCAGACGAGCATCCTCAAGCATTTAGACTCCTCAGCATATGGTTCTGCAATACCAGGAGCGCGAGTATCAAGCTCAGACGAGCATCCTCAAGCATTTAGACCTGCATCAATGAGGATCAACTGTCCGTTTTCCTTGAAAGTATCAAGCTCAGACGAGCATCCTCAAGCATTTAGACCTGCATCAATGAGGATCAACTGTCCGTTTTCCTTGAAAGTATCAAGCTCAGACGAGCATCCTCAAGCATTTAGACTTCGTATATTGTCTTTGTAGGATTACGAATACAGAGTATCAAGCTCAGACGAGCATCCTCAAGCATTTAGACAACGAGAGAAGAAGGGCTTTTGCCAATTATTACACTACAGTGGCACTTTGAATCTGGGGCATATTCCAGGGAAAAGTCCCGCGATCGAGATGCTCTTCAACAAACTGGTGAAACCTCGGGCATATTCCACCGAATTCTCCCCACATCAGAAAAATTTCTGCCATTCTCATTGCAGTGTGACATGCTACGGATGTTCATCAAGCGGTCCCTTGTGAAAGGAGAAAAGCATGAAGCCCCTTGAGCATACCACATCCGAGCCGTTGGGATCAACAGTGCATCTGATTAGTTCCTGGGTCATGAGCTTGCATCTGTTGCATGAGCGTCTGGCCCCCCTGTTTGCCCGTCCTGAAGTTCACCAACATGCGCACCTCTATCTTCAGGCGCTGCTGAGCGACATTCCCCGCAAGAATGGCTGGCAGATTGCTGAACAGGCTCGGCTCGCCCATCCCTACGGCATCCAACGCTTGCTCTCGCATGCCGTCTGGGACCAGGATGCCCTTCGCGATCTCCTGCGCTGCCTGGTCTGCCAGACCTTGCACCCTCCCTCAGCGGTATCCTCCCCAGTCTTCCCGGTCCTAGCCATGGATGAGAGCGGCTTCCCCAAACGTGGCCGTCACTCGGCCGGGGTCGCTCCCCAGTATTGCGGCGTCAGCGGCACCGTTGAGAACTGTCAGGTCGGCGTCTTCCTCTCCTACGTGACTTCGCAGGGCCATGGCCTTATCGATCGCGAATTGTATCTCCCGGAAGATTGGTGCTCGGATCTCCCCCGACGTCAAGCCGCTCACATCCCCGACGCGCTTGCCTTTCAGACCAAACCCGAGCTGGCGATACGCATGCTCCAACGAGCCCACGATACCCATCTGCCTGCTCACTGGGTAGTGGGTGATACCGTTTACGGTCACAGCTCCCAGTTGCGCGACTGGCTCACCGAGCACAGCTCCCCCTACGCCCTCGCGATCCCTTCCACCGAAGTGGTCTGTGTGCAGACCCGTACCGGTCTGCTGCTCTCGGATGTAGCCAGTATCGCTGCACGAGCCCTGCGCCCTGGCGATTGGCACCGCTTCTCCGTCAGTTCGGGCACCAAAGGCGAGCGCCTCTTTGATTGGGCTCGTCTGCCGGTGCTGCATGCTGGCCTGCACGACGGTCGCCGGTGGCTGCTGGTGCGCCGCTGCCTCGACGATCCCTCTCAGCTTGCTTACATTCTGGTTTGGGCTCCCCCCGAGACCTCGCTGCTCACGATGGCTCAGGCCTACGGCGCCCGCTGGTCCATTGAAGAAGATCTGCAAGCTTCTAAGGCGCTGGGGCTTGATCAGTACGAGGTCCGCAGCTTTGTGGGATGGTACCGGCATATCACTCTGGTTCTGCTGGCTTACGCCTTCCTGCTCTCCTGTTGTCTGCTGGCTTCTCCTACGCCCGACGAGCCGGACAGCGGCTCCTTACCTGCCCTCATCGCCTTGACCCCTTCCGAAGCCCAGCATCTGCTCGCTCATCTGCTCCTGCCCGCTCCCACCTCGGTTCCGCTGATCGTGCAATGGTCCCTCTTCCGACGCACGCATCAGTATTGGGCGGGCTACTACCATCGCCGTCGCCGCCAGAAAGCGGGCTGAGCCTGCTTCTACCCTGTCTGGTTCCCGGGAGTTTTCCTGGGAACTTTCCCTCCTGTTTGCCCTGCATCTTTCTGGGGATACTCCTGGGAAGATGCCCGACTGTCCTTGATTCGTGTTCCCTTTTCTGATGAAAGGAGTTCTCTGATGACCCTTGTTCCTTTGGCCCAGGCTGCCCTTCGTTTGGGCATTGATGCCAAAACCTTGCGCCGCTGGCTGGCTGATGCTCAGTTTCCTTTGCAATCCGATCCACAGGACGCACGCAAGAAAGGCATACGTGTTGAGCACCTGCACCTGCTCGCCCATCACCATCAACGCAGCCTCACCTCTGCCGAAGCCTCCCTCTGTGCTCATGAGGAGGCTTCGCCCGTCCCACTGCCCGCTGCGGTGCTGGCTCTGCCCGAGACACTCTCGGCCTTGCAAGCGCAGGTCACTGCTCTCCAACAGCAGATCGCCACGCTCACGCAACTGCTCCTACAACCTCCTGCCACACCTCTCGCCGCGCCGAAGAAGACCCGCCAGCGTTCTGCCAACGTCACTCCCCCCACCTCCAAGGCGCGTCCGGTCGCTAAAGCGCCCCGCAAGCCCGTTCATGTCATCCCTCGCGTGGAGTATCGAGGGGATGGTGGCTATGTGGTGATCTGTCCGAAGAAGGGGCTGCTTCCGATCTGCCCTGATTCCCCGGAGTGGTTTTCCTGGGTGAAAGAGCAGGACTCGTTTCGCTTTGTGGGCAAGATGGGTCACTTCTCGGCTCATCATGAGTGGCGCGTGCCCAAAGGGGCCTGGCGAGCCTCTCGCCATATCCGCAACCACAACTACATCCAGCGTCTGGCCCCCAACCACGAACTGACCATCGCCGTCTTAGAGCAGGCAGCTGAGGTCTTGCAAGCTCACGTGAACTGATCGGGGGTTCGCTGAGACCTCACTGCTGCTGAACTGCTGAGCTTCTGAGACGGGGTCAGCCCACCCCGTTCAAAAAGATGTGCCACTGTAGTGTATTACCTAGT
>CAVZQK010000011.1:0-27897 GCA_963777355.1 uncultured Chloroflexia bacterium | reverse complement strand
TGCAGATGAAGCTGGTTTGCGTCGATTGGCGGCTCAGATCAGGGCTGGGAAAGTCGTTGTGAAGTTGTATTTGAGCCATCTGCTGCACGCTAAACTGTATTTACTCCATCGTTATTGTGGAACATGGAAAATGGAGCAAGAGGCGAAGCTTACGGCTTTAGTGGAACTTCTCAGATATTGTTGGTGAATTGATTTTGGGCGCTTAGAACTTTCTTGCCTATCCTTTGGTTATTAGCTCAAATTTTGATTTCTCCAACAATATCTTAGCGGAGTTCTACCCCTATTTTCTTGTACAACCAATCTCAATTTTACATAATCTCTTCCGTCCCCACTTGTCTCAATCTTTCGGAGTCACTGTCAAAAGTGAGCTTTATGAATGGCTCTGAAGGGCATGTGAAGCAGTCAGCTGCATATATGGATACTCACGAGGGAAAACCACTTTTTGCCCACCAGATACCCATCTTTTTTGCTTTGTGTCTTTGGCTGAGCTCATATTTGCATAAAATTGTGCAAATAACGCAAGGAAGTATGGGAAGCCAGCCGCCCTGGATGGATCATCTAAACCAAGAGAGATGAGAAAAAGTGGATGATAAGGTTGATTTGCGGATCTATCTTAGATAGTGTCGCAGGACGACATCAATACGATTGTGTCCCGATGCCACGGCTAGCTATGCACATCTAGGTGCTTTGGAATCCGGTCAAAGACCTTTTCACCGTTCGGACGGCCCCCACGCATCGACCTTGCCTGGCAAGCCCTATCGCACTTTCGGGAAGAACGTATCTCTCCCCCGAAGCACTGAGCCTGCGGGAGAGCCCAGTTCTGGCAGATCAAGAACGGTTTGAGAGGAGAGGCCTGTCAGCCATACTTGCTCAATACCTCGCTAGCCATGCGTTACATCACATAAGAAACGCTGGCGTATTTTGTCTTGCATACTATCAACTACCCCAATACCACTACCTTCCTTCCTTAACTATACCCTCAGAGTGCCTCCATCTATTTCTAGTCCTACAACTGTAGATCCTACGAAATGTGCAATGAGGTTTAGGGGTAAAAAAGCCTCTACGCTCTTTTCTAGAGAGGGTCATGTATGCTAACAGCGTTAATAGCAGAACTCTTAGCACAACCAAGGGATGCAAAGACCTCGCGTGCTGCCTCATCTAGAGGGAAAAATGCCACAATGCTAGGATACCTGTGGCTACAGACCGAGAGGTAAACGTGCCGGAGCTTTGTTTGGAGTAGTTCGCCAGTGATGGCATGTCTCGAGAGAAGCAGTTTCGAGGGAGTGTCTTGTTGATCGAGCACAGAAGCGTCTCGCTCCCAATACGCACGAAAATCGGGGAGAGCACAGAAGCGTTCAATCAGCTCTTGATACCAGGGCTCAAATTGGTACAAGATATTGCTGTGTTTAAAGAGTTGAATGCCACGAGACGCCTGAGCCTGCCACGCTTTGACTGCCTGATCACTGAAGGTTGAACGTCCCCGCACTGGCAAGTCGGGATGAAACAAGAAATGGAAGAGATTGTGGTGCGGTTGTGGAATCGCAGTGATCGCGGGGAACTCAAAGAGACGCTGGAAGGCTTCGTTGACTGCCTGGACCTCCAGCGTATGGGTCACCATCATTGCCGGGTAGGGCAGTATTCCCATGAGGTGGCGGCCTTGCTCTAGTGCTTGCTTGAGTTGGGTATCTTCCAATTCGAGCGTTTCGGGAAGATAGCGGGCAGCTAAGAGCAACGTGTTGCGCTGGGCAGCGGTGCATTCGAGATACTGGGCGATGTGTAGGATGGTATGGCGGCTAGGAACCCGCAGAGAACGCCCGACCAGCAAATTTTTATACGTCGGGCACGCCTCATCGGTTAACTCTTGTTGGGTAAAGCGTTTGAGTTGTGGATGGGGATGATCCCTTCTCTCCTCTTGTCTTCTGATCCGCAAGGTTTCAATCTCGCCGAGGACATCACGTAGCACCTTCGACGTATCGAAGGAGTCAGGCTCGCTGTCTTGCATGCTTCTCTCCTGTGACCATACTCTGAAAAGCCTGATCATGACCTGTTGGGACGATCTCGTCTCAATTCAGGTGTAGTTTTACACTTGGTCCCACACCTTTTCCCTATTATACTCTTTCCTGTACACAGAAAATGAAGTGAAGTCGAGTCCGGACAGTGTATAGTGTCAACTGCCATGAGAAAAAGGAGATCTAATATGGGAACGGTAGGAGTACTTGCTCAATTCGAGACCAAACCTGGAAACGAGGCAGATGTCGAGCGCTTGTTTAAGGAAGGGTTGTCTATCGTGCAGCAGCAACCAGCCTCGACGGCCTGGTATGCATTCCGCATGGGACGCACGACATTTGGTGCCTTCGCAGCCTTCACGAATGAGGAGGAGAGAGAGGCCCTCCTTTCCGTAGGCGGCCCGGTCCTGGCGGAGAAACATGCTGAGTGGTTTACACTGCGGCCCATCTTCCAGAAGGTTGATATTCTTGCGCTCAAGCTTCCTGCGGGAGAAAAGAGCGTGACCGTTGGATCTCTCGTTCACTTCGAGGCAAAGCCGGGGAAAGTGGCAGATTGGGAGCGCTACCTCAAAGAAGATTCGCTGAAACAGATCGAGGGAGCGCCGAGAACAACGGCTTGGTATGCGTTCCGCGTGGGACCCGCGACCTCTGCAGTCTTCGATGTGTTTCCAGATGAAGCAGGGAGGCAAACCCATTTCCTGGCTGGAGCGGTTCGCGCGGATCAAGGGGCCGATTTGCTTGCCATTCCCCCCTTCGCCGAGATGGTTGATGTCCTTGTAGCCAAGCTCCCTGGGTAGAGCTGCGTCGAGGAAAATCAAACAGAAAGCACCCCATTTTTCTGAGGAGAAGGACACACTCTTCAGGTTATGCGCACCTGTCGCTTTACCTTTATGAGCGTTGATGCGAGGGCGGCTCTCTGGAGGGATACGCAACCTGGAATTGTCCCGAATTTGGGGAGCGAGGGCAAGAAGCTTTTCCTGGGAAAGGGCATCAAATATTCATAGAAGAGGAAATGAGAAGATTACACTGTGAAAATCGAGATATTACGGCAAGAAAAGGATATCTTAAAAAAAGCGGTGAGCATCTTCGCGCGTCTTCGCAACAAGAAATGAGGCAAGAACTGCGATTTTTGAGTATATCGAAGTGTATTACAATCGTAAAAGAAAACATTCTTCTCTAGACTATCTGAGTCCAGTTCAGTATGAAAAACAAGGAGCAAAGAAAGAAAGCAGTATATCTTGATAAATGGATGTCCGTATGGTCTACTTAGTAGGTACAGATAGAGGATACATTCTTCGATTCGTGATGCAGCTCGGAGGTTCTGGCGTGCTCATAGCGTTGACAGGAGGCAGTCGTCGCGGCACTGATGGCGATATGGTCGGGGTGCCCGTAGCCGCCATCAGGACCAAAGGTAATTACCACATCGGGGCGAAACATGTACAGGAGTTCAAGCACCTGAGTGGTTAATGCTTCCTGCTCAACATCCTTTATTGTTTATCCAATTTCAGATGTTTCAGATTCCCCTGTCTGCTGTGCTTCCATAGAAGGGTAACTCCAGGGAGAAGTCTCCCGCATTGAGGACAGAACACCTTCCAAGCGCGATGATCCTGGTATCTGCAAACACATTGTTCGCTCGACGAGAGAAGCACCTGTGGTGGTTGGATGGTTTTTTGTGTTAAAGGACCCCGGCTGTCAATCAAGGAGTGCAGGAACTGCACAAACCGATAGACATCGGCAAAGGTGGTAACCAGGCCCAGCGAAACGCGCACTGCACCCTGCTTCTGGTTATCAATGACATGCAGAAACTGCTCGTAGGTCATGCGCTCTTTTCTGCTGAAGCTGTGGGCGAGATCCTCACGCACAAATCCTAGCGCCACCTCACGCACCCCCGGATTGCAGAAGCAGCCGCTGCGCACGGAAATGCCACACTCATTGGCCTGCTCCTGCGAGGCGTAACAATCCAGCACTGCACCATCTGGATCACACACATTGAAGGCAATTGTTCCGCCACGCCTCTCGGTGGTGATTGGACCATAGATTCTGACCAGGGGCTGGCCGTTGCTATGGCGTAGGGCCTGCATCTGTTCCAGGAGCCAGCCTGTGAGACAACGTACACGCTCATGAATGATGTCAATGCCAATAGACTCGATATAGCGCAGCCCGATCTCCACCGCGGGCAGGAGCAGATAGTTCAGGGTCCCATCCTCGAAGCCAGCCTCCCCAGGGGACAGGTAAAAGCCGTAGCCGGTGGCATCGGCGGCCAAGACAGAGGATAAGGTGATGGTGCCCCCAGAAAACCAGGGACGGCGCAGTTTCGCCAGCGCAGATTTGCGTGCCAGCAGGCAGCCTGCTCCTGTGGGGAAACCGAAGATCTTATAGAACGAGAGGGGCACAAAGTCAGGATGCCAGCGCGAGAGATCAAGCCGGTTGGAGGGAGCAAAGGCGGCGGCATCCAGCAGCACATCCCAGCCCTGCGCCTGCGCCTGTGCAATCCATTCGAGAGGATGTTGAACGCCGGTGACATTGGACTGAGCAGGAAAGGCAAACAGGTTGTGGTGTTCGGGCCTGGCTTGCGCGAGTGCCTGCGAGAGGCGAGCTTCGTTCACGCGCATATCGGGCGGCTCTATGGGAACGTAGTGAAAGGTGGCCTCTTTCGCTCGCGCAAACTCGCGCACGCCGTTGACTGCGTTGTGATTATCGAAGATGAGCAGGTACTGCCCACCCGAGGCGAAGGGATAGGCCTCTGCCACAGAGTTTGACTGCTCCGGTGGCGTTGGCCGTGAAAATGGCGACATACTCATCAGGCGAGGCTCTGAAGTAGTCGAGCACATACCTGCGAGCCTGCTCGACCAGCGTGTTCATGGCCTGCGACGCGGGATTGGTGGAGTGAGGGTTGCCAAACACGTTGTCGTTGATCAATCGGAAGTAGTCGCGCAACTGGCGCTCAGCATAGAGCCCGCCCCCCGTGTAGTCCAGGTAGACGTGTTGTTGCTGATCCAAGCGGGCATAGTCCGTGGCACGCAGTTCATCGAGCACATGCGTCGTTGTAAATGTGGGATACTGCTGTTGAAAGGTCGTTAAGGCGACTTCCAGTGGTTCAAGCAGGGCGATTTCTGAATGGATCATGTATATATTTTTCCTTTATTCCTCAAATGCCTCGTTCTGCCTTTTTCCCAAAAGAGGGAACACGACAGACGTGTAAACGATGCAGCCAACGCAGAAATCGAAGACCGTCTCCAATAAGGCAAAACTCATTAAGACAAGACCGATTGCGAAGAAGCCGATCATGGTGGTTGTGAAGAGAAATCCTAGTTCTTATTTATGTGCTGAAAAGAGACGGGACAAAAGACTTCACCTGCTACCATAATATTTTTGCCTCTAGATCCTCTTCAAGTTCATCAATATTGCGTTTCCACAGGTCTTCGCTGAGATATTTCCACCCACCATCAGCGAGAATGACCACAATCTTGCCCTGTTCCAGCGTCCTGGCAACATGCAAAGCTGCATGGAGTGCGGCTCCGCATGAGGGACCTGCGAAAATGCCTTCTTGATCTTTCAATTGACGCATCCTGCGTATTGCCTCTGTGCTTGGCACCAGGATTTTCCCGTCTAAAAGCGATTGATCGAGCACAGGAGGCACAAAGCCATCTTCCAAACTGCGCAAGCCCTGCACGGCGTCGCCCTGTAGTGGCTCAGACGCGATAACCTTGATCGATGGATTATATTCTTTTAACCGCCTCGCATTCCCCGTCAACGTCCCACCCGTCCCAAGACCAGCAACCAATACAGTGATATCAGGAAGATCGCGGATAATTTCAGGAGCCGTCCCATAATAATGAGCGCGTGGATTTGCTTCGTTTCCATATTGATAGAGCATGATATAGCGGCTATCTTCTTCGGCCATCTTCTTCGCCAGTCGTACCGCGCCGTTGCTTCCCAGTGTGCCATCAGAATCAATAATCTTTGCCCCGTACATCTCTAGCAACTTCCGCCGCTCTTGTGTAACGTTGTCGGGCAAGACCGCCACAAATTGATATCCTTTTATGAGACAGATCATAGCTAGTCCAATCCCGGTATTCCCGCTTGTCGGTTCGAGGATGATTGAGCCGGAGTGAAGTTTGCCACTGGCTTCAGCCTCCTCGACCATCCGCAATGCGATACGGTCTTTGATGCTCCCTGTGGGGTTCGTTCCCTCTAACTTCGCAAAAATGTGCACACCGGGACGTGGGCTGAAACGTTTCAGCTCTACTAAAGGGGTATTTCCGATGGTATCTAAAATGCTTTTGAAGCGCATAATTTTTCCCTGTTGATTAGTGCCCGCCGGTCATGGCAGGCAAAAGACAGTAGCCGCCGCTACCCTTTTGTCAGAAGTTAGTCGTATTTCTTGAAATTTCCTGTTGTTCATCGAAAGCGTTTTTGTGATTGCGCTTTCTGTAGAGAAGTATATACCTTCGGATACATGGGTTTAAGATCGTTTACTAGTCGTCTTCTAGTCTCATCATGGAAGATATGTATCGAAACGCTTGGGTGGACTTCCTTCTTACATTGGTTGCAGAGGTGATTGATGAGATGCTATCATACAGACGAGTAGTTGGAGAGTAACCTGTAGGAGTAACCTTTTATGAAGAAGACGAGCAGATTTGCTCCTAATATGTATCTCAAGCGAGCGCGTGTGCAACGTGGCTGGTCGCAGGAATATGTGGCACGCGAGATTGGCACCGACGCTTTCACCGTCAGTCGCTGGGAGCGTGGTGCTGCGATGGCGAGTCCGCACTTCCGCCAGCAACTCTGTGCGCTCTTCGATCTGAGCGTGGCGGAACTCGGTCTGGTCCCAGCAGAAATAGAGACACCCGAGGATCAGGCGAGAGGGGAACTGGATGAAATACCGACCCACCTTCCCTCTCCACCATTCCCTCTCCTCGACCCAGCTATTCCTCCACCGCTCGGCCATAGTCTTGTTGGACGTGATGACCTGTTTCGCCAACTCAAGCAGCGATTGTTGAGCGGGCATCCTGTAGCGCTCTGTGCCATCAATGGCTTACCTGGGGTGGGAAAAACTGCCCTGGCAACGGAGCTGGCGCATGATGAGGAGATCCAGGCCTATTTTGCCGATGGCGTGCTGTGGACTGGGTTGGGCTACGAGCCCGATGTGCTCGGACTGCTCAGTCATTGGGGAACGCTGCTGCGTTGCGCTCCCGCTCATCTCACCCAGGGTGCCCAAACGACTGCCTGGGCCAAAAGCATCCATGCGGCCATCGGCCAGCGGCGCATGCTGCTGATCATCGATGATGCCTGGCAGATCACGCAGGCACAGATGTTTCGGGTAGGAGGGCCACATTGCGCTCACCTGCTCACGACACGTTTCCCGGAAATCGCGCGGCGTTTCACCCCGGAAGGGGCCATTGTGGTCCGCGAGTTAGATGACACCGATGGGCGCAGGCTCTTGTTGCGACTGGCACCGGAGGTGGTGCAGGCGGAGCCGGAAGAAGTTCGGGCGCTTGTCGCAGCCGTCGGTGGTCTTCCATTGGCCTTGATGCTGCTTGGTAACTACTTGCGTGCACAGGCTCATAGCGGTCAACCGCGCCGATTGCGGGCTGCCCTTCACCGCTTACGCAACGCCGACGAACGCTTACAGCTACATGAGACACAGCCAGTGATAGGCGGACACCCGGGCTTATCAGCGGGCGCTCCTCTATCACTACAGGTGATGATTGGGATGAGTGATCAGCAGGTAAGCGAGAGGGCTCGTGCCGCAATGCGTGCACTGGCGGTTTTTCCGCCCAAGCCCAATACGTTTGCGGAGGAAGCCGCCGTCGCAGTCAGTGCGCTATCGGTGGAGACACTTGATGAGCTGACTGACGCGGGGCTGCTGGAAAGCAGTGGGCCTGGACGCTACACCTTGCATCAAACCATCGCCGACTATGCCCGTCACCACCTGACTGACGAGAGCGTACCCGAACGACTGGTCAACTACTTTGTTGCCTACATCGAAGCACATGCTGAGGACGCTACGGTGTTCGATAGCGAGAGCGCGAATATCGTCGCGGCGCTGGAGGCAGCGTTTGAGCGTGGCATGCTGCCAGCTCTTGTGAGGGGAGTACATGCTTTCGTGCCCTTCTTGATCCCGCGTGGACTCTATACACTTGCCGAAACCCACCTTCAGCGCTCCCTGCAGGCCGCCCGGGATCTCAACGACACTGACGGCCAGGCAACAGCCTTGTTTCACCTGGGACTAATAATAAGTGGTCGGGGGGATTACCCGCAGGCACAAGCCCACTGGCAGAACAGTCTGAACCTGGCTCGCGAGGGTGAACATCGTACCATCGTGGCCCAGGTGTTGCTCGAAAGGGCTGATGTTGCATCGAGGCAAGGGCAGTATCACCAGTCACATCTGTTCCTGACTGAGGCACTTGCTATCCTACAGCAATTGGGCGATCAACGTGGAATTGCACTTGCCCTTTGGGCGCAGGGTAACCTCGTACAGGCACAAGGAGAGCCTGAGCAGGCACGCTTGCTCTATGAGCAAGCATTCCTCATCTATCGTGAGGTGAACGATCAGCATGGCATCGCGATGATGCTGGCTAAACTGGGTATCGTGGCACGAGAGCGAGGCCAACTAGAACAGGCACGCCTGCTCTATGAAGAGGCGTTGAGTATCCTTCGCCGTCTAGGGAATTCAGCGTGCCGCCGCCATTGTTTTAGGCGGTCTTGGCAACCTGGAGCGGCACCAGGGGCGATTTGAACAGGCACGACAGTACCTGGAAGAGGCCATTGTGCTCCAGCGCCAGTTGGAGGACCCTCGTGGCCTCGCCTTTACGCTCCTCGATCTAGGGAACGTATTGGTAACCGTGCAGAGACACTTCGAGCAGGCCCAGCGGCTCATGGAAGAAGCTCTCGCCATTTTTCAGCACCTTGAGGAGAGGGGTCAGATCGCTGTCACTTTCCGCCATCTAGGCAGATTAGCAGCAGAACAGGGGCACTTCGAGCAGGCCCAGCGGTTCACGGAAGAAGCTCTTGCCATTTTTCAGGATCTTGAGGGGCGGCGTCAGATCGGCATCACCCTCCATGAACTCGGCAGCCTGGCGCGGAAGCAGGGACAGCCTGAACGGGCACGTCAGCTCTGCTCAGAAGCGCTGACCCTTCTTTTACAGGTAGACGACCAGCGAGAAGTGGCCATTGCTCGCCTGGAACTGGGCATCGTGGCGCGAGAGCAAGGACAGCTGGAAGAGGCAGAACATCTGTTGACGGAGTCACTTGCCACCTTGAGGCCGATAAAGGACCGGAAGCACGTGGCCTGTGCGCTGAAAGAACTGGGTCTGCTCATGCAACAGCGAGAACAACCAGAACAAGCGCTGCGAGCATTCTTCAGCGCCAGGGTGGGACTGGCTCTAGTGCATTCTCCCGAGACGTCTTTTGTTGATGAGATGCTCAGGCAGTTACGCACACAAATGGACGAGCGCGTCTTTCTCTCGATAGCCGAGCGCATCGCCAGGGAGCCGTCCGAGCCATCCTACGGGCTAACCCAGACGGAGTGGGAGGCGGCTATATTGTAAATCATTTTACTCTGTGGCTCAACTGCAATTTGAAACGCCATGCGCTGAAAGCGCACCACTCCGCATGACCCCGAAGCGTGGTCAGAAGATACTATTGGCGAACCTCTTGCCTTAAGTAACCGAAGCTGACGCAGTGAATTTCGATGTACGTGTTTTGGCAAGAGGCTCTTCATCTAACTAAGCCAAGGTTCGCACCACGTTGTTCACCATCGCACTCACCATATGCTGCAAATGCGTTTTCTGCAAGTAAGCCCATAGCGGTCTTTCACCCAGCCATATCGCTTGCTGAACGGATAGATGTCCAGTGGCATGAGCGCTTCACCGCCCTCGATAAACTTGCCCCACAGTTGATCCAGATGTTCACGAGCTTGCTCGTCACGGGACGGGTCAAAATGAATCATGAATGAAGCGGACGGGTTGAACTGAAATTGCGGCATGCGTCGCTTCTTCAAACGTCTGGTTTGCTCTCCTCTCGCTTCCTGATTTCTTCTCCGGGAGGAAAGGATGTAGGAAATGAGATTTCTTCTGCTTGTCAGAGAGCGTCGCCTGGGCATACTTGCCTTGATTGAAGTACACCATCGCCAGCCCATTAATCAGACGAGCCAGCCCAGCATGCTCCGCTTCCTGTGCTTGCTCCCAAATGGAGAGCGCTCGCAGGCCCAACGGTTCCGCCTGGACATATTTGCCTTGCTCCCAGTAGAGCAAAGACAACCCATGCAACGTAGCAGTCAGACGGAGGTGGTGCAGTCCCCCCATCTGTTCTTCCAGACGCAAGGCTCGCTGATATAAAGATACAGAGCCGATGGGGAAATGCCTGTCCCTACCTCTTTCCTTCCCCGGCGTCGCAACAGCAAGTAGAAGTAGCAAACGGGCTGCTCTATCAGCGAGAGGGAAAGCTTCGAGAGAGCACTTCTTGAGGGAAGCGGAGGCGAGCCTGGGTCTCGCTCAGAGGTGAAGGTGGTATGGAGTTTTGCGCTTTTCGTGTCCCTCTTGACTTTCACCCTACCTGAAGGTTGTATGCTCGTGACAAGCGTTGTTCATCTGGCTGCAAACAGGCTGGAAGAGAGGAAATGAGATGTTAAAGATTCGCGATTTTGCGAAGCTCGCTGAGGTGTCGATGACCACCCTGCGCTACTACGACGAGATCGGGCTTCTCAAGCCGATCCAGGTCGATCCCGAGACCGGGTATCGGTTCTACACAATGGATCAGTTGCCGCACCTGCATCGCATTCTGGCGCTCAAAGAGCTCGGATTGGGACTCACCCAGATCGTCGAGCTTCTCTCCGAAGGACTTTCGCCTTCAATATGGCAAGGGATGCTGCGGCTCAGGCAGGCACAACTCCAGCAGCATATCCAGGCAGAACAGGAGCAACTCGTGCGCATCGAAGCACGCCTGCGATCCCTTGAGCAAGGCCGTGGTCTGCCGATCTATGAAGTCGTGCTCAAAGCGATCAAGCCGATCACCGGGGTTTCCCTGCGCCTGACGACGACGGAGATGGCGGCTCAGGCAGACTGGATTGACCCCATCAGTTCCCTGGTGAAGCGCTATGGGGTCACGCCCATCGATCCTCTGCTCGTCCTTCATTGGGAGAGTGAGGATGAGCAGACCCTCGGTTCTGTAGAGATTGTCGCACCGGTTGAGGGGAGAGACGCCGATGCCCTGACGACCCGGAGTGAGGGACGGCTGACACGCTGTGAGTTGCCAGCGGTTCCTCACATGGCCAGTACACTCCATCAAGGCTCTCCCGCGCTGGCGTTCTCGGCCTATCAAGCGCTGGGAACCTGGATGGAACACAATGGCTACACCATCGTGGGACCACGCCGCAAGATTTTTCTGTACCGGAGAGAACAGCTTGACGATGCGCTCACCGAGATCCAGTTCCCGGTCGAGAAAGTGGGATGAACGAGAGACGGGATGGAACATCTGGCAACAGGAAGGAGAGCAGAGGGAAAGACTCGTTCCATCAACGGATTCTCTCAGGACAAAATGACAACAAGAGCGACCTTTTGAACAAACAGTATGATGAGTACATGAAAAAATTACAGGAGGATAGCATGATTATCGTTACTGGAGCCAACGGCCATCTTGGCCGGGCAGTCGTGGAGAATTCTGCTCGAACTCGTTCCCGCCCAACAGCTTGGCGTGAGTGTCCAGGACACGGAGAAGGCACGAGACCTTGAGCAACGAGGGGTTCGCGTCAGGCGTGGGGACTTTGACGACGCGGCGAGCCTCGTGCATGCTTTTGAGGGGGCATCGCAAGTGCTCATCGTGTCAGTCAGTCGTCTTGGAGAGCGGGCTCTCCGTCAGCATCGGACGGCGATTGACACGGCCAAAGCGGTCGGTGCTCAAAGGATTCTCTATACGAGCCAGATGGCAGCAAACCCAGCATCATCCTTTGCTCCCGCGCTCGATCACGCCGCCACAGAGGCGGCACTGCGTGAGTCGGGTGTGGCCTTCACTGCACTGCGCAATGGCTATTACGCATCGTCTGCCCTCATAAAGCTTGGGAGCGCCATTGAGACAGGGGAAATAGTCGCGCCAGAGGACGGGCCCGTTGCTTGGACAGCCCTTGCTGATCTGGCAAGGGCGACGGCGATCACGCTGGCGAAGGGCGGTCTTGACGGGATCACCCCCGCTCTCACTGGCTCCGAGGCACTCGACTTAGCTGGTGTTGCAGAGATCGTCTCGGAAGTGACAGGCCGACCCATCCGCCGAGTCGTGGTGTCAGACGAGGAGTATTGCTCTCACTTAGTTGCTCAAGGGAGCCCTGAGTTGATGGCGAAGCTGTACCTCGGGTCCTTTGCCGCCAGCAGGCAAGGCGAGTTTGCCAACGTCGATCCAACACTTGCTCGCCTCATTGGCCGACCACCATTGACGCTGCGAGATGTTCTCAAGGCCACGCTTTCAACGGGAAGGTAATGCTTCACGTTCCCCGATAGGTCAAAAAACGTGTCTATCGGGGGACGAAGCTTGCGAGGCTTGTGTTTCGTCTCTTTGCTCTCGTCGAAGGATGTCCTGTTCGATCAGGATATCCACCGCATCGAGCCGCGCGCCGCGCAGTCCACTACACTCACCAACTTCCACCAGGGCACGAGGAAGTGTTTAAACCTATCTGACTTCCCTGAGCATCTCATGGACCCCCCTCCTCTTTTGAAGAAAAATACTCATAGAACGTGGCTTTACTGATATCCATAAGACACCATAGGAAAGACATTTAGCCTGTCTGCTGCTGAAACAGCAGCAGGTGTGGTGGAGTGAGCGCCAGAAGAGAATCACGCTGCCAGCAGGCCAGGGGATGACCCATCGCGTCTTAAGTGTCGTGATTGCTGGCTTGTCACCTGTCATCACTGTTACTTGACCGATGCTCCAGTCTTGCTGTAAATCTCTGCGCCTTTATCCGTTAATAGAGGCAATAAAAGTGACCACACTGTTTCTTTAAACTCCGGAGTTTCCATTCCCAATAGCTTATCTAACGCATCTCTTTCGTGCCAATGCGTTGACAGAAACAGAATCGCTGATATTACGTTTGCTGTTTGCTTTTGGTCTTGCTCTGCTTTCATTAATCCTGATTCTCTAAAATTGGAAAATGTTTGCAGCCATATTTGTTCTAACTCCCGATAAACTAGTAGCTGTAAATTTCTTAAGGTTGCGCTTCTCTCTGAGAGCTGGGAATATTGTCTGTAATAACATAATTGTTCCTCCTGCATATCTTGAGAACGCTGTAATAACTCGTCCAGCTCTTTAATTGTTGTTGCGGGGATATCCTTTCCGTTTTGCTCATATTGCTCACGCTTTTCCAGTATTGCCGCCTCAATGAGCTCTATCTTGCTTTTGTAGTAATAAGATAAGTTTCCTACGCTGATTCCAAGCTCCTTTGAAATGTCACGAAGAGATACATGATTGTAGTCGCTTTCTGTAAACAGCTTGCGTGTTACATTTAAAATATCTTCCCGGCTCGTTTGCTTGCTTCCTCTGCTCATGCGATTCCTTCCTTCGCTGTTATTGGTTGGTTTTCTTTCGGCATATGCCGAAACTCATTTTTTTCAATCCTTTCCCCCAATTTCACCAGTTAGCGGGGCACTACCTTATAGCTTCTCTGCCATATCTTTTATCTGTTCTTGCAGTTGGCCAGTCAACAGTCCACTGTGGTAAGCCACCAAAGCCTCGACCGGATAGGCGGCCATTTTCACGCAGGATTTTTTCGCTTGCTCTATGTCATAGCAAATCTCAAGACGAGGCCCGACTGGTTTCCCATCGGCGATGTTCATAGAGTCACCTACAATTAAAAGGCTTCCATCCTTTATGAATAAACTGATATGCCCCGGTGTATGTCCCGGTGTGAAAATCACTTCCATGCCACCACATACGTCCAGCTTTTCTCCGTCCGCAATAGTTTTGTCAATGTTTACTACCTGCCGATTGGCAAAAGCCGTTTTTAAAAATCCTGCGTACTGCTTTCTTTCCTCCGGTAATTTGTCTATGTTGGCTTCCAATATCGCTAGCTTTACCGGGGTTTTTCTCCCATCTATGTAGGGAGCCTCCTCCTCATGAGCCAGCACTTGAATGTGGGGCCACTTGGTTTTAAATTCCTTTAAGCAACCGATGTGGTCGATATCCTGATGGGTTATGATGATGTATGTTAAGTCCTCCGGGTTGTGTCCTGTCTGCTCAATCGCCGCCAGAATCAGCTCAAACTGCCCGGGAAATCCAGTATCCACCAAGACCAGATTTTTTTCGTCCCAGAGCAAAGTCAAATGCACTATGCCATTATCCGCTTTGATGTCTAACATTTCCGCATGATCTGTTATTCTCATTTTTTCTCCCCTTTCATTGAAGTATTTTGATACGTTAACTTTTACCGGCATTATCATTATAGGACAACCGACCTAACTTTGTCAAATGCTCTTTGAAAAATCTTTTTTAATCGCTCACGGTTTGCTTCAATGACAGACCGAAATGATGAATCATCGGTCAACTAGGTAGAGATAGTAGGAGAGAAGTCGCAAAAGGCGAGAATTTGCTGTTGCAGAGCAGAAAGGGGAGAAAGATGTCGTTGTACAAGGGGTGAAATGCGCGAGGCTGTCATAAAGTGCAACCCAGCATTGTTGGGCTTCTCTAACCGAATACATTGAGCCACGGTTTCAAGCCAGCCGGATGCTCTATGACTCGCAGCAGAAAAGTCGTGGCAGAATATACAATCTGCTGCGAGCAAGGTCTCCTCTCGGATATGCCAATCGATGGACCAGGAGAGCTGGCGATAGGTAAAGGGACAAGACACCGCCATTTTCTCCAGCCCCAAATTCATCCCTCTTCAAAATCTGGAACCTACTTGACAAAGGAAAAATAGGTGTATGTACTCCTATACAAGGAGGAACACAAGACAGCCCGATAGCAGGAAAGAAAGCATTCGATCCCCAGCAGGTTCTGGAGAAGGCCATGAACGCATTCTGGGAACGAGGCTACGAGGGGGTCTCGATTGAGGATCTCGTCCAATGTACTAGTATTGGACGTGGGAGACTCTACGACACTTTTGACGATAAACATTCGTTGCATCTGGCTGCTCTTGATCGCTCAAGATCGCTTTTGAAACGCATACTTTTTGAAGAGGTAGGCCAAAACTACTATTTTCGCAGAGAGAAACCGGAGACATCGAAAGCATGTCTCCGGTTTTTTACATTGTAATAATTGTTAGTTGCCCCAGACATCGACCAGGTAGCGGTCCTGGCTGGTGAGTTCATTCGAGCCACTGCTCAGCCTCCTGTTCGCTCTTGCCAGTCTTTTCCTGGTAGATGGCTTTGAAGACCTGTTGAACATCGGGGGCCATCTGGCTGGCGTCTCCGCAGATGTAGATGACTGCTCCCTGTTCGAGCAGCTCCCAGACGCGCTCTCTGTTCTCGCGAATTTTGTCCTGGACGTAGACTTTTTTGTCCGGGTTTTCACGCGAGAAGGCGACGAATAGTTCGGTGGTGCCTTTTTCCACGTATCCCTTCAGCTCGTCTTCGTAGATGAAGTCTTGCTGAGGATGGCGGCAGCCGAAGAAGAGAAGCGACTTGCCAACCTCTTTGCCTTCATCTTGCAAGGCTGCTCGCTCCTGTAGAAAGCCACGGAAGGGGGCCAGGCCCGTGCCAGGTCCGACCATGATGAGCGGTAGCGACTGGTCATCGGGCAAGCGGAAGCGGGATTTGGTATCTTGCACAAAGGCGTAGATGGTGTTGCCTTTCTGCTCCTGTGCCAGATAGCCTGAGCACATCCCTGTAAAGGTACCACGTCCAGATTTCGCTGGTCCCTGTACAACTCCTACGGTAATGCTGGCCTGATCATGTTTCACCAGTGGCGAAGACGAGATCGAGTAGTAGCGAGGCCGGATCGGCGAGAGCAGTTCCAGGTAGACGTTGAAGGGGAGTTCGCAGGCCGGAAACTCTTCCATGAGATCGATCAGCGATTTACGCTTTGCCAGAACCTCTTCGCGATAACGGGCGTTGCTCTGCTCATCATCTCCCGAAAAAGCTTGCAGCTTTCTCTTATCCGGCGGACATTGCGTATGCTCGGCCATAATCTTGATCTGACTACGCGTAGCGACATCTTGCAGTTCGACATAATTTGCCAGTAGATCGAGAATCCAGATTGGCTCATCGACGGGCAAGTGAGTCTTGCGCGTATCGCTCTTGCGGATACGGATCTTGGCGGCGGGATCGAAGCTGAAGCGTTGGGTGACGCGGCGGACCTGCTCCGTGCTGTTGCGAGCAAGGATACCCAGGTGATCGCCAGCCCGGTAGAACATATTCGCCGGAAGAGCAAGTTCGATATGGCGGGTTGAACGTTCAGAGGGATGGCTCCGTCGTGTTGCTGGAGTTCGCGGTTCGCCAGAATCTTCATTGGTTGTGCGCCAAAAGAGCCGATGAAAGGATTGACTGGCTCTTCATCGCTCAGCACATCGATGGCGTACATCTGGCCCTTCGCGGTGCTGCTGCTTTCGCCGAGGTTGACATTGAGTGCGTGAGCAATGCTCGGCCAGAAGTTCTGGTACCAGTTCTGAAATTGACCATCGAAGTCGTCGCTGGCGTCTCCCTCACCACGCTGGTAGATGCGCTGTGCTCCATGTGCTTCTAGCTGGCTATCGATCAAGCGAGGGATGGCCTGGAACGTGGAAGCCCATTCGTGGTTGCCGCAGCCAAAGACAGTATAGTTGACGTCCTTCAATGCGTCTGTGTTCAGCTCATGCCCTTTGAGCCAGCCGACAAACTGTCCGGCGTTATCCGGGGGTGTGCCGTTGTAGGAAGCGGTCACAACGATCAGAGCTCCTTTGCTGGGGAGGTTGCCCACATAGTCGTCCAGGGAAGCGATAGTCGCATCGAAGCCGAGGGCAGCGCCGTCTTCACCGATACGGTGCGCGATATCCTCAGAGGTGCCCAGATTGGAGCCGAAAAGGACGAGCAAGGGCGTATGGTGCTGTGATACGTTGCTGGCGGTAATTGGTGTTGGCGCTTTGACTGGCTGCTCAGGTTCCTGACGTGCAGGCGTGATAACGACGCTGCGATCAGCATCCGTACGCGGTTTGACACGCATTTTGAAGTTATCAGGTTTGAGTGTCAGCGTCTCTTTGACTTTGAGTTGGTAGTGCATAAAGTCAATCAGTTTAAAGCGTTGCAGGATCATGCCGAGAACCAGCGTAGCTTCTTGCAGAGCGAATTGGCGTCCGATGCAGGCACGCTGGCCGTTGCCAAAGGCTTTAAAGGCGTTTGGTGGCAGATTCCGCTCGATTTCAGGGGCGAAATGGTCGGGATCGAACTCTTCCGCATCCTCGCCCCAGACGCTCTTGTCCCGGTGTAGCATAGGGATAAGGACGGCGACATCCATATCTTTTGTGATTTTGTATTTGCCGCCGATGACGGTTTCGTCTGCATAAGGGTAGACAGCGAACATGGGGGCAGTCGGCCACAGGCGCAGTGCCTCTTTGAGAATCTGCGAGATATAGCGCAGACGGTTCACCTGGGTAAAGGCTGGCGGGGTGGTAATATCGTTGCCGAGCACGCGGTCAACCTCGTCATAGGCTTTTGCCAGGACCTCAGGATGTTGCAGCAGGAAGTAGGTAGCGAACGAAAGCAGACCACTGGTTGTCTCGTGTCCGGCGATCAGGAACGTAATGATCTGATAGCGGATATTCACATCGTCGAGCTGCTCACCGCTCTGTTTATCTTTACCGACGAGCATATGATAGAGCAGGTCTTGCTTGGGGCTATTCTCAACGCCCAGCTCTTTGCGCTCTTTAATAATGCGATCAACCGTCTCGTTCATAAAGTTGATATCGGCCTGATTCTGGCGATGCTTATGGATGAGAAGTTTATCCTGAAGCGGAAGGCGGTTTGTACTATCCATTGCTTCTGCTAAAGCGCGAACCATACTTTGCACGAAGGGATGCATATTTTCGCGATAAAACGAATTGAAGCGATAATCGAAACCGCAGAGGCCAATCGTATCGAGGGTCAGGCGGGTCATATCGCCAGGGATATCGATCTCGTCGTCGGCATTCGTGCGTGCCCATTTAGCAAGAAGTTGTTCAGCGATATCGACCATCATCGGATGATAGCCCTGCATCGCCTTCATACTAAAATTGGGCATCAGAATAGAGTGAGCCTTGTGCCAGTTTGGTTCCTGGGTCCAGGAAGTAAAGAGTCCGTCCCCCGCAAATGGGCGAACCTTTTCTAGAGGCGACCAGACCTTTTTGTCGAAGCGGCTCTCGTCGCAGAGTTCGTCAACCAGATCGTGGCCGGAGACGACAACGAGAGTCCTTCCTGGTAGTTCGAGTTGAAAAATCGGCCCATATTCGCGGGCAATTTTCATAATATCCTGGGTATGGGTATCTCCAAGTAGCTCAAGCAGGTTGCCCAGCATAAATTTTGTTGGTGGCTGAGGAATAGGCTCCAGTTGAGTTTGATGGGATTCTATGTTCATAATCATTCCTTATTTCAGAGATGCTTTTTTGTGTATTAAGTGAAGTAGCGTGAGAAACATATTTTTAAAATGAATCTCTACTCACTAAATGAATTGTAATTCATATTTGTATCTCTGTCAAGGATAACATGGATAGGAAGGGGCCTATTCCTACTTTACGCGCTCTATTGATTATTTATTGTTGTACATTTGCGTTTATTTCGTCCCCATACTGTTAAAAAAGGCCAGGTGACCGTAAAATCTGGCTGTTGCATCTCGATAAGGGCTTGCTGATAGATCTCATCGTAGTCGGAACTAGCACCTCCCCATTTGCTGATGAAAGGTTTCAGTGTCTGAAATGTATATTGCATATCTTTTATAAAAGCCAACGTTTCTGGCGTGCCTGAGCGGTAATGGAGGAGATACGATTGTTTCTGAATTTCTAACAGGCCAGATTGGTGCAGCAGTTCTTCTAGATGACCACTGATTCCGCTGGGTGTGGGATCAAAGAGATGTCCAGAGCGATACATGGCGCACTGGAATTGGTCCCAGAGCGCATTAAATGCTGAGCTGGTGGAATTTCGTATGCGTTCTGTATCTGTGATGCGGATGGTACCACCCGGTTGGCTTACGCGTTGGAACTCGGCCAGAAGATTGCGCCAGTCCCAGGTGCGCAGAAAACTGCTCCCCAATCGGAGATTGATCAGGTCGAAATATCCCTGGGGAAACTCTAACATGCGCAAGGCATCCATAACATGAAACTCGACACGATCATCTAAGCCTTGCTGCTTTGCTTGGGAGCGAGCAGCTCCCAAGATATGCGCACTGACATCAACGCCTATCAGCAGAGAGATGTCTGGATAGGCCTGTGCCGTTTCAATAAGCCAGCTTCCAGTGCCGCAGGCAACATCGAGGATACGCTCGAAGCTCTGAGGGTCAGGTTGCTCTGGGAGGACGCCACCCATGCTTCTGGTAATCATCTGATCCTGGATACGCAATCTAGCAAGTTCCGCTTCATTAGAGCGATCTTCGACAAAATAGGTACTGGGATATTCCTGTTTTTCTTTCGTCATGTTGTTCCTCCTGATGATTTGAACATTCTTTGCTACTTCCGTATATAGTATTATATTACACAAGAAATATGAAAATAAAATGTATTGCAAATATTTATAGATAGTACTATCTGAATCAGGAGAGAAGAGATTTTGTTTATTGATACTCAGAGGGCATATTGGTGACGCTGGATGCTAAAAAATATGTAACGGAGCTACTCCACAGGAGTATTGACATTGTTTGATAAGATAAAAGCGCTTACCTGAATATTCTAGAGGCGTAATCGCTTAGAAGAGAAGTCAGCAGAAAAAAGGAAAACTATCGATGATAAACGCTTCAGCACCCAGTACAGATGCCGACAGACAGATAAAACCAGGTGCGACGATACGCGGCATTCTTTATAGCATTGTCATTAACGCGGTCCTTCCCTACATAATCTATACGCTCTTGAACAACTACACGCACATTCCTGAAATTCTGGCTCTTTTTCTTTCAGGAGTTCCGCCTATCATCGATACCATTATAGGAGTGGTACGGAAAGGGCGCGTAGACCTGATTGCAGGTATGGTGTTGGCTAGTATTGCCATAAGTATTATCCTCGTGATGCTTGGTGGTAGTCCGCGTTTGTATCTGATACGCGAATCCTTTTTCACGGTAACGCTGGCCGTAGCGTACCTGATCTCGCTGCTTTTTCCGAAGCCGCTGGGATTTTACTTTGCGCGTACTTTTGCAACCGGGAATGTCCCTGAGAAGTTAGAATGGTTTAATTCGCTGTGGCAATATCCGACCTTTCGTCATTCCATGCGCATCTCAACCGTAGTGTGGGGAGTGGGCTTTCTGCTTGAAGCAGCGATACGTACCTATCTGGTTTTTGTTCTCAGCGTTTCCCAATTCCTACTTGTCTCTCCTTTTGTGTTGTATGGGTTTATTGGAGGGATAATTTTGTGGACAATATGGTATTCGCGTCGGACCAGAGAACGAGGGGAAGCGTTTGCGAGACAGCGAGAAGAGAAGGAAAAAGCGGGGTAGTGGAGCAATAAGTGCTTTCAGATTGAATTGCTTATTGCTCAATGTCTAAAGATCTTCATTACTTGCAGAGAATCTGGCACCAATATTCATTAAAAGCATGGCTGTCAATTTTTGTGACAAGACGCATGGGAATGCCATTGGGGTCGGGAATTCTCATAGAGCCAGTTCTCTCTCGTTTCCAGTCTGAGGGATACTGTCTCCATCTCAACTCCCTCATTCCAGCCTAATGCAATGGCGCAGGCCAATGGATCATGGAGAAAATTAATGATGTCACTGGGGAGTCCTGAACAGGTTTCGCCATACAGTTGTTCGTAATGGAGACTCCTCGCACACACATCTGCTTGACGCACGATGAGTTGGCCTAAGTGACCAGCCTGAGCCAGTCTTGGAAGGTACACCCGTCTCAAGGCTGTCTGACTCTGTAACTGAGATAGGGACAAGCGTTGGGTTGGCATGTTCCAGGACAAAGCGAGCTGAGTCCATATCCACCTGGATGTTGTAATCATCCTTCTTGTCCCATTGCGGATAGCCATCCGGAATGTCAAACACATAGCCCCCCATGAGAAACAAGGTGCTTTGTGAGAGAATGCCAGGATACTGTTTTTCCAACAGCATCAGGTTGGTCAACGGTCCCGTCGCAACAATGATGGCACCTTGCTCGATACTACGTTTGAGGAGTGCTACCGCCTGATCTGGCGAACCTGGCTGGGGTGCAATGGGTTCTGGCCAGTTTTCTTCTTCGGGAGGATAGTCCAGTTTGTACCGATAAAAGCCAGAAGCGACATCGGCCCCAGCTGCATACATAATGTCAGTACGCTGCATCAGGTTCAGGACATAGGACACATAACCTGCTCGCCTTCCAGATTCCTCGGACACGGTTGTCACGCCTGTGATGTCGAGATCGGGCCACTTCAAAAGCATTGCGAGTGCGCACAGATCGTCCATATCGCCGCCGATATCTGTATCGAGATGGATTTTCTTCATAGTCATACTCCTTCCTAACGCTCAAAAGATACCCCATTCTTGCTCTAAAAACAAGGAGTTAACGCATTTTCTGGATGATAGGTGAGCCTGGTCAGAGTACTAGGATATGAGCAAAGTTGTTTCGATAACGGTGTTCATGAATTGGCGTGCGGGGAGAGATATTGTGCCAACACGGCGATAGACGAGGGCAAAGATAAAGATTTCGGTAACGTCGGCGATTGGCAGGATGGCGAGATCATCCTGTGGGAGTTTGAGGAGAGTGGGGGGGATAAGTGTGACGCCACAGCCCTGTCTGACCAGCTCTTTGAGGCCTTCGACGGATTCGATTTCGATGGTTGGTTGTACGGAAAGACCGCGTTGCAGGAAGATACGGTCCAGCACTTTGCGCAACCGAGCGCCTTCTCCCAACAATAAAAGCGGCTCGGCAAGAATACGTTGCAACGTTCGGTCTTGTGCCTCTATCAGCGCCAGGGGGTGTTGAGTGGGAACCAGGAGCTGAAGTGGTTGGCGAAAGAGCTCTTTGATAACGACCATGTCTGAGCGAATGGCCGGATCGTAGATAAAGCCCAGATCTACCTCGCCCCGTTCAACCTGCGCAATGACTTTGTCGCTGTGTTGAATCTGCACCTTGAGACGAATGTTGGGAGATTGTTTGCGAAATGCGGCCAGGAGCGGTGGCAGAAAAGCGGTTGCCAGAGAATGATTACAGCCGATGAGGACTAGTACCACTCAGGCCCTGTTGCCAACGGGCCATTTCCTGTTCGCCCTGTTGCAATATCTCCAGAGTTTCCTTTGCGTACTCGACGAAAGCCTGTCCGGCGGGCGTCAGTTCTACGTGTTGTTTGATGCGTTTGAAGAGGGGCGTGCCGAGTTCTTTCTCCAGAGCAGCGATCTGGCGGCTTAAAGCGGGCTGTGTTACCAGGGACAGCTCGGCGGCCTGGCGAAAATTTTGCGTGGAGGCGGCTGCTAGAAAGTAAGATAATTGACGAAATTCCACGTGGGACCTCCTCTACTCGCTCATACCATTCACTACTTCTTCCGCCGCAGTATTTACCTTCCCAAGAAAATCTAGAATCAGCTCAAGTTGCTCATCAGTGTAATTCTTCACCGTGTCGGTGGTTGCCTGAACCATACCGGCAAAATAATTGCCGGTAGCGCGTTGCAGCGGTTCAGGAATAAGCTCAATCAGCACAATGCGGCGATCAATAGGATGGCGCACCCTACGCGCATAGCCAGCTTTTTCTAAACGATCAAGCATGAAGGTAATGGCCCCGGTTGTCAGGCCAGTGAGTTCAGCGATACGTCCGGCGCTGAGCGGACTCTGGCGGGAGAGGATGCTGAGCACTTTAAGATCGGTGGGATTAATCCCGACTTTCGCGGCCACCGCATGAATAAAAAAGGTCGAGATGTCACTACTGCGCTGCATCTCTCTCACCAACTGCATGATCTGATCAGCGCGGACGTGGGTAGAGGCTTCAGTTGCCCCCGGTGTTTCTGTCCCTGCTGAACTTTGGGCGGTATGGTCTGGACCAAATTTTTTCGACGGCACTTTTTCGTGCAACATTTTTCAAGCCTTTGCGTAATATATCTTAGATACTGTGATTTTTAGTTATTGGTTTATTATGTTTCTGTGATAGCTAATTACTGAAGTAATTTTACCAGAAGGAGCGAACCATGTCTACTCTCCCGTTGCATGTGCTGATTATTGGAGCAGGCACAGGCGGCCTGTGTCTGGCGCAAGGATTGAAGCAGGCGAATATCAGTGTCGCGGTTTATGAACGTGACCGCACGCGCCTGGGCGGTTTACAGGGTTATCGTGTGGGTATTGATCCCGATGGTATCCGAGGCTTAAAAGCAAATTTGCCGCCGGATCTGTTTGACACCTTTATCACAACCTGTGCCAGGCCGCCGAAATACTTCAATATGCTCAACGAGCAAATGACTGAACTGGTGTCGATAGGTGGTTCGGCGCTGACAGGGAACCCTGATCCACTCAAACGAGATCACACTGTTAGCCGCATGACTATGCGTCAGGTACTCTTGACAGGCCTGGAAGACGAGGTACATTTCGACAAAGTCTTCACCCATTACGAGCAGCAAGAAGATGGCAGCGTGACAGCCTTTTTCGCGGATGGTTCCAGTGCGACTGGCACCGTACTGGTTGCGGCTGATGGGGCCAATTCGCGTGTGCGCAAACAATACCTGCCCCATGCGCAACTGGTCGAAACAGGTATGCTCTCGTTTGGAGCCAAAGCTCCTATGACGCCAGAAACCAGGCAATTGGTCTCGGACAAAGTCTTTAACGGTCTTAGCATTATTATGGCCCCCAAAGGGTTTGGCGCTATTCTCCATATAGTGGAATTTAAATGGCAGCACGATGGGATCGTAAAAGAGGGTATAGGTGTCAATGATGCGGCCCTGCTCGCCAAATGGCCGGGCATGCGATATGACAACGAGCGGGACTATATCGGCTGGGGTTTCTGGGCCGCCAGGCGCTATTTCCCGCGTGATCCCATGAATTTGCACGGCGAGGAATTGATTGCGTTGATGCTTGAGATGATCCCCGATTGGCATCCGAATATGCGCAGATTGGTCCAATTGAGCGATCCAACAACCTTTTCAGCCATTAATATTCGCACGTCCCAGCCTGTTGCTGCCTGGACAACCAGCAATGTCACCTTGCTGGGAGACGCGATTCATACTATGACTCCTGGTCGCGGCGCGGGTGCAAACACGGCCCTGCGTGATGCGCGTTTATTGTGCAAGCAACTCGTAGCTGTGCGCGATGGACAAACAGATCTTTTAACCGCAATACGCGATTACGAAGAAAAAATGCGCAAATATGGGAACGAAGCTGTCAAGGAATCGCTGGCTCAAATGAATAGTAAAGCCCTCATTCACAAACCAGTGATTGGCCGGGTTATCCTGGCTGGACAAAGCAGCATGATGCGCGTTGTCAACCATTTGCCACCCGTCAAACGGAAATTTGAGGTAGCCCTGAGTAAATCCCGCGGCCTGGATCGCGTGGAAGATTAATCCATACAGAGTAGTTGTGGGCTTGTGCCCACAGCTACTTGTATCAGCAGTCTGTAAATCCAAAAATTCAGTGAGGTAATTTCTGTCCAATTATCTGAGGTAGTGACAGCGAATAGATTGCTTGTTCTTTTTCGCTCATGAATTTGATGGTAGAGTGGTTACCTCTTTGATATAACGGTAAACTGACAGATCAAAAATCGTATCTGGGCTTTCTCTGCTAGTTTCTCTCATTTAGGCCCAAGATCCGAGTCGAGCGGATTCAATCATCGCCTGTCGCCGTCCGATCTGAACCGCCTCGGACATCAAGTTGATGTCCAGAAGACGGCTGTTGTAGCCGCTGAGACGTAAGAATTCCGGTCCTGGCTCAATGATTTCCAGCGATCCGCCAGCGGCTCTGATGGTGTCAAGCTCTTGAGAGAAATCTTCATACCGGTGCCGCAGGTTCGCGTCGACGCCATTGGGTGGAGTAAGGGAGAAGCACGCCACCACAAGAACGGAACGGGCTCCGGCGGCCAGGTCTGCGTTCAGCGAACTGCGCACGCCCCCGTCCATGTAGCGGTCTCCGTTCAGCGTCACTGGTGGAGTGAGTCCTGGGATGGAGGAACTCGCTGCGAGCGCCCTTGCGAGGTCAACGTGGGAGTCCCTGGACCATGTGACCAGTTGGCCGGTGGTCGTGCTGACCGCTGTAGCGCGAAACGTTGGTGGCCATTCCCGTCCTGCGAGCACCGAGAACCCTGACATTGCCACGAAGGCGTCTTCACCGATGGTCGCGGCCGCCAATGCTTTGAGGCCGATTGCTGTTCGCGCCTCGTCGGGATTTGCAGCGTGGGCGGCGTTGACCCATTCGACGAGCTGGTTTCCGAGTCCGGGGCCAGCGGACAAGTAGATGTTTAGCTCGGAGTGCCGGTTCGTTTCGGCCACGAGGGCCGCGACATCCAGACCGAGAGCAAGTTGGGCACCGACAATGGAACCTGCGGAGGTTCCAACGATGAGCTCCGCACGGCTAAGATCAACATCATGAGCGACCAGTCCCCCGATCAGACCCGCCATCCAGGCGTATCCGACTGGACCACCGCCGCTGAGAACGAGAGCACGCTCGATTTGCGAAGTGCCGATCGTTTCTATTGGATGTTGCTGCTGTTTCATGACGCTTTCCCTTCAAAGGAGCGGCCCTCATCAAGGCCAACCGTAAGCAGCTCAGCTACGACGAGAGTGCCGATGTGTCCGGTAGCCTCGGTAACAAAGATACGCATAGAAAAATCTCCTATAAGAGCTCTCTTGGAAAGAGAGGCAAGACGAAGTAGTGGTGTCATTTGCTGACATCACTATGATACAGCGAAGAAAGTTTGAGCAGCCCTTCGGCGTTGCTGTGGGCAATTTTTTCTTTGTCAGCAGGACTGATTGGGGCATGCTCTAGAAACGCTCTGGCTTGTCCTCCTCCTGAAAGTGAAAGGGATAATCAACGGAATACAGAATGCGCTCAGCTCCCACTACCTGCATGGCCAGCAAGAATGAGGGAAGCGTAAACATCCCGCTGGGAGTGACATACATCTGCTGAACGAAGTAGTCCGCCACAGGCCGCTGTAACTGGCTGGCTGCCGGGGTGAGAGCTTCGGCAAAACGAGCCAGATAGAAGGGTATCATTTCTCCCCAGTGACCGAGCAGAAGTTGTAAGTTGGGATAGCGGTCGAAAACCCCACCCAGAATCATGCGCAGCGCGTGAATGCCTGTGTCCAAGTGCCATCCCCACCCGAAAGTGGCAAAACTTGCGCTGACAGCAGGATCAAAGCCTGCATAATAGGCCTCCTGTATGACGCGCGATGGAGGGGCGGGATGGAGATAGAGAGGAACGTCGAGTGCGGCAGCCGTTTCGAGAATGGGGCGAAACGAAGGATCATCCAGAAAGCGATTATTGGTTTGCCCATGAATCATTGCTCCTTTGAAACCAAGGGCAGTGACCGAGCGCTCCAATTCGTGAGCCGCCGCCTCTGGATCAAGTGTGGGCAAGGTCGCAAAGCCGACAAAACGATCGGGATGGTTCTGAACAGTCTCCGCGAGTTGATCATTGATGGCTCGCGCCAGCGCGATCGCCTCTGCTGCCGGGATCTGCGAAAGACCCGCCGAGGTATGAGAGAGAACCTGGACATCGATGCCCATGGCATCCATCTCCGCCAGACGATGAACCCCCAGATCTTCAAGTTGCCTGGTGGGTGGTTGATAGAATTGTTCACGGGAATCAGGAAGAAACCTGGCCACTGCTTTTTTGATTTCAGCTATTTCAAAATGCTCTTCCAGCGTAATGATCTTCATCAGTTTTCTCCTTCCTTGATGAGAGCAAGTGTTACTTGCATTCAGAGTATACCAGACATTCTATGATAATGCAAGTGCTACTTGCTTTCTTAAAGCACCTCTGGTATACTCTGAGAATGAAAAAAAGAAGAGATGAACCATCAGCCAGAGAAAAGCTCCCATCCCCTCGTTCCGGAGCAACTGTCGGGAAACGAGGGGATGGCCTGCGAGCGGCAGTGCTTGCGGCCACGCTTGATCTGTTGAGCCAGCGCGGCTATGAGGCGATGACGACGAAAGAGATCGCCCTGGTGGCTGGGATCAACGAAGTCACCTTGTTTCGCCGATGGGGAACCAAAGCGGCCATTGTGGCGGAGGCGTTGCTAGACTACAACGCCACCGAGACGCCCACACCAGATACCGGAACCTTGCAAACCGATCTGCTAGAGTTGCTCCGTGGGATTATCACACGCATCCAGACCCCTATGGGAAAAGTCATTGACCAGATTGTGGTGGGCCACTATCCGCAACCGGAGCTAGCAGAGGTGCGCCGGGTCTATTGGGAAGATAGCTTCAACAGCGCCGAAGTGCTCATTCAGCGAGCAAAAGACCGTGGTGAACTTCCCGAGGAGATTGATGCGCGTCTTTTGATGGAAGCTGCGATTGGACCAATCCTGGTTCGAACGATTGCTACAGCTCAACCGCTTGATGATCAGCTCCCTGAGCAGATTGTGGCGCTTCTCCTCTTTGGTGTCAAGAGCACAAAGAGGCCCTGATGTGGCAGGAAGACGTCTTTGTTGTCGCAAGAAACGAACGATTTTGAGACACCTCAACCATTAGACTGATTAACTCCCGACTCAGAAGGCTCGCTCAATTCCCAATGATGAGATTCTCATGAGCGGTCTCCACCACTTCTTTCGTCACCACCTGAAGTTGGTTTGCTGCCAAAACATGCTCCACCTGTATTTCGCCATTCTTAGAAAAAATGATACAGGTATAGTATTGAGATCCTCTGTTT
>CAVZQK010000010.1:0-702642 GCA_963777355.1 uncultured Chloroflexia bacterium | reverse complement strand
GGGTGATGGTGCCGGCTGAGCCGTCTATGCGGAGCGTTTGTCCGGTTTGGATGTGGGCGGTGGCTCCTGCTACACCGACGACGGCGGGGATGCCATATTCGCGTGCGACGACGGCTCCGTGCGAATGGAACCTCCCAGTTCCATAACCAGACCGCCTGCGGTCAAGAAGAGGGGGGTCCAGCCAGGGTCAGTGGAAGGGGTAACGAGGATTTCGCCTGGCTCCAGGTGGGCACCAACAGGGTTGAGGATCACACGGGCCTTCGCGGTGATAGTGCCAGCAGAGGCGGGAGTGCCTTGCAAGATATTTTCTGGTCTGTTGCATTGGCAAGAACGGTTGGCTCGGAGCCGTCGGAAAGCAGAATATGTGGAATGTGGCGACGGAGCATCTCTTGCTCGATAGAGCGCACGTCGCTCACGGATCAGAAGATGCATATCGGTTCCGGCAAGGGCGGCACGCGCTTCTGCAAAGGAAAGGAAGTAGAGGTCATCGAGCTGTTCCAACGACCGAGAATTGACCAGTTCCTCTGCAACGGGACGCAGGAGGTCGCGCATATGCGCCAGATCCAGACCAGATAGAACTTTGGCAATTCACGCATACCAACTAAAGCTCGTGTTCGACGTAGATAGATGTTGACGAGCCAGCCACGTAGCCAGTTCCGCCGCATGGCACGCTGCGTTAATTCATGCAGCATAGCCTCAGCTTGCTTTTCGCCACGAGCAAACAGCACATCAGGTGCTTGATTGGTATCTTTGAGACGCAGATAGTTGGTCAGTACCCCCAGAATATGAGTAGGATCATCAGACCAGCGGGGTAGGCCCAGATCAATCTCCGCTATGCCACGATGCCCATAGGTATGCAGGAAGGCGGCGAGATTCTCCTGCACCACGGGTGGCAAAGAGTGCTGATGGTACGCCTGAGTCATCTTTTCAGGGGAGTGTGTAAGCATATATGTGGCTTCCTGGTCAGCAGCTATCTTTTGGGCAATGGTCCAGAGCGCAAGATCCATCTGAGTAGTGGGGTTGAAGGGCAGACTGCGCAGAACAGTCTGAAGCTCATCAGCGCTTGCTAGCTTGCCGAGGAACTTTTCAGCCAGAGCAAGAGAGAGAAAGCCGGCAAGCATGACGGCAGCCACCGACCCACCGAGCGAAAGACGCGCTGACGAGAAAATTGCTCTACATAATTTAGACGTGCAAGCGAACTGGTGGCAGAGGGGAGAGACATTGTTGCTGCAACTGTTGTTGCAGAGCAAGCACACGTTGACGCGCTACCTGTGGGCGAAAGAGGGCCTGGAGGAGATAGCGGGGAAGATGAAGATGAGTAGCAAAAGCGATGGCCCTACGGATAAAGCTCCAGCGTCCAGAGGATCTGACTTGCAAGCGGGGATCAGTGGCAAGTGTTTGTAGCAGGACAGATGAACGAGCCTCGGCAAAGGGGAGCAGTTTTCCGACTATCCGGTGACCGATGGGATGACGAATGGCGGTTGTCAGATCAACGAAGATACGCATCCCGGCCTCGACAAAGAAATTTGGCCCTGCTTCCCCTGGCAGGGGAGCAAATTTCGCCATGCTGGCTACACCCTGAACAAAGAGGCGGAAGGCAGCGATGCCCATAGGCGTGAAGGGTTGATAGACACCCTGGGCCACATTGATAGAAAGGTAGACACGCAGTTCTGCATCTGACAGTGGAGCAGAGGCCGGGAGCGGGTAGAGGGTGTAATTGGTCTTGCCTGGGTGAGCCAGAGTTTGCCGGTAGTATCGATGGCCCATTCGATGTCTTGAGGTGCGTGATAGTGGGCCTCTACCTGAGCACCTAGATGGGCCAGTACCCGCACCTGTGCGTCGTTCAGGCAGGCGTACGCGCTCTGATCGGCGTGCTCGACGCGTTGCGTGCCGCCGCCTGGTAGAGCGTGAATGAACACGCGTTTATCTCCCAGGCGGCGTTCGACGATCTCTCCACTAACAGTATTGACGACAAAATGGTCGGGATTGACAGCACCGGAGACGACGGCCTCTCCCAGTCCGGGATTGGCATCGATGACAGCTTGACGACGTCGCCCGGTAAGGGGATTTGCAGTAAAGAGGACACCCGCAACCTGGACCTCGACCATGAGCTGAACGACGACGGAGAGGCTGACCGTGTGGGGGTCAATGTGGTGATTGGCACGATAGGCGACTGCTCGCTCGGTCCAGAGGGAGGACCAGCATTGTCGTATTGCAACCAACAAGGCATCCTCGCCAACGATATTGAGGTAGGTATCTTGCTGGCCAGCGAAACTGGCAAAGGGGAGGTCTTCGGCAGTGGCCGAGGAGCGTACGGCTACCGGGATCGGAAGACCGTTCCCCAGGGATGTATATGCAGCACGCACAGTAGCGACGAGGTCAGGCGGGAAGGAGACGCTGAGTAGATGCTCACGAATAGTTGCGGCAATCTCGGCGAGGTGGGATGGGGTTGACTTGTCTGTTAGTTCGGCGAGAAGCGAGGTCAGGTCCGCACGTTCGGAAATTTGCTGATATGCTGCGGTGGTGACACAAAAACCGGGTGGGACAGGCAATCCTGCGTGTGTCAGTTCTCCCAGATTAGCTCCTTTGCCGCCCACATGGGAGAGGCAAGAAGCATCGATCTCTTTAAAGAAGAGGATATATGGGACTTCTTCTCGGCTCTGAGAGATAAGTGATTGCTGTTTACTGTTCATATGCCTCCTGCTCTCTGGTGCTGACCTTCGTCCGGATCTGGGAAAAGACCGTGATGGCGGCTTCCAGAATGTGATCGCGCCGATCCTCTACTATTTTTGGCGTTCTTGCCAGAATAGGAATCCTCTTTTGGAAATTAATTAATTGTCTTGTTAATTAATTGTAAATAGGAAGAGAGGAAAAGTCAAGCAGAAAAGGGTAATTTCTTTTAGTTTTCCTACCCTATTTGCCTGGTCCATGTAACGTTTCCTGCATCGAACGATCTCATTTATAAAGCATCTTTTTCTCATGGAGGCGAACAAAAAAGTATGAAAATCTGGAAATTTTTCTCTATATTGGCACTGAGTGTTCTTCTGGTCGCCATGTTGGCGGCATGTGAAGGTGGATCAAGTAGTAGCACCACACAATTTGGTGGGCAGGGAGATGGAGGAGCGACGAGCACGCTCAGCGTTGATTCAACGGCCAGCGCACCAACCACGGCAGCACCAACAAGCGCACCGAGCACAGGAGAATCACAGAGTACGGGTGGTTGCACAACTGCGGCTAGCTGCCAGAACACCATCGTGAATGTCACTCCCAATCAGGTAAAGCGAGGGAGCAAAGTAACGATTACAGGAAAAGGATGGATTGCCAACGCCAAACTGCAAGCAAGTATAGGGGTCCAGGCGGTTGACAGTGATCTTATCTATGCCACCAGTGATGCACAAGGCAACTTCTCTGTCACCCTCACCATAGATCCTCGAACTGCTGATATCGGACCAACCAATATCCATATTAACCTGGCCGATGGCACAGCTAGCTCCAAAAATCTCATTGTGCAAGGTAAATTGACCATCTTACCGAGCCCGCGGTCACAGAGTCGGGCGACTGCACAACTGCGGCTAGCTGCCAGAACGCCATCGTGAATGTCACTCCCAATCAGGTAAAGCGAGGGGGCAAGGTAACGGTTACTGTAAAAGGTTGGGTTGCCAACGCCAAACTGCAAGCAAGTATAGGGGTCCAGGCAGTTGACAGTGATCTTATTTATGCCACCAGTGATGCACAGGGCAACTTCTCTGTTACTCTCACCATAGATCCTCGAACCGCTGATATCGGACCAACCAATATCCATATTAACCTGGTCAATGCCACAGATGTCTCCAAAAATCTCACTGTGAATAATCAACTGACCATCATTGAGTAAGTAGTAAATAGGCCTCGGTCTTTTTCACAATGGTCTAATACGGCGACAATAATAGTTCCAGACATTTCTTAAAGGGCCAGCAGCAAAAATTTTCTCTCGTTTGCCGGGAATATCTTCATCGGAGGTCCAGCTAAAGGACTGGGAAGAGGCGAGAAGTTGGATCTGGCTGGCTCGCTCCAGGTTGATAGCTGAGACTATCGCTTTCTCAATAGTGTCACCAGCGACTACGATGCCGTGGTTGACGAGGTAGCAAGCAAGGCTTTTACCCAGAGTAGCAGTGACTTTCTCTCCGAGGGCGCGGGTGGTAATAAGGTCGGAGGTTTGGGTGAAGCGGGGGACGTCTGGAGGGGTAAATTGTGCGCCCTCGTGGGAAACGGCGTGCAAGGGTTGGCCTGTAGCGGCAAAGGCGATTGAGTAGATGGGATGGGTATGGACAACGCAGGTGATGTCGGGTCTGGCTCTGAAAATCTCAGTATGAATAGGAAACTCGATGTGGCGAGGTAACTCCCCTTCGACGACATTGCCATCCAGGTCAAGGCGAATCAAGGTGTCTGGCGTGATTTCGTCCAGGCCCAGGGTTGCGGGCTTCATCCAAAAAGTCTTTGCACCTGGCTCGCGATATGTGACGTGGCCGTAGATCGTATCGTTCTGGCCATTGGCAGCTAGAATGCGGCAGGCATAAGCAAGTTCACGGCGCAGTTTCAGGCTTTCCTCTGAGAAATTGCTCATACAGCAAATATCCCTTCCTCCTCATAAAGAGGACATGTTACCCTTGCAAAAGGGTAACATCGGAAGGGGAGGTTGTCAAGAAACATCTTGCTGTAGCAACTTAACGCATCGTAGTTGACAGGGGCATTTTTATTGGGTATTTTCATTGCAAGAATGGCATTCTGTAGAAAGGCAATAACGCTAGAAGAACGAGAGGATCGCTCCTCTCACCCGGACACGTTTTGAAGGGAGGGTGAAAGCGTTCGCCGGGACCGCATTTCGCCCTGTCGCTACGGGGCGAGGTTGGTAATAGGCGAGACGGTCAGAGATCAACAGCCGACCCTACGTGGTTTCTGCGGCACGAAAAGGGGTCTTTCATCAAGATCATTTGCCGCCCTTTCCCAAATGTGTCCGGGAGAGGAGAGAGAGAGAGCTGAACATATCTCCTTCTGTTCGGCAAGAGAGCACATTTGGGGAAGCATGTTTATTGCGCTGCTTCTGGCTTCAGGCGCACAATCTGCGGCGCGTATCCTCGTTTATAGACCATGACACTCCGTTTAAAAGTGATGACAATCTCGCCTTTCTGGTTGTAGCCTGTGGTTTTGACGGTTACGATTCCGGCGTTCGGGCGGGAACTGGATTCGCGCTTCTCCAGAACCTCTGATTGAGAATAGAGGGTATCGCCCTCAAAGACAGGGTGGGGAAGCTTGATCTCATCCCAGCCAAGATTTGCCAGCACATTTTGCGAGATATCGCTCACGCTCTGGCCGGTTACCAGGGCGAGGGTAAATGTGGAGTTGACCAGGGGTTGACCGAATTCGGTCTGAGACGCGTACTGATGATCGACATGGAGCGGTGCAGTGTTCTGGGTGAGAAGGGTAAACCAGAGGTTGTCCGTGGTCGTGACCGTGCGGCCCAGGGGATGCTGGTACACGTCGCCGACCTCAAAGTCCTCGTAGAAGCGTCCGCGCCAACCGTCTTTTTGTTCAGTCATGGTTGTTGTGTATCCTTTCTTTTCTTTGCCAGGTTCCCACGAGATCGTGGTCGTCGGGCGAGCAGGAGACGGTTGAACCGTCTGCCCTACGCTGTTGGTAGGTTCCAACGAGATTGTCGCGTTTGGAGACGGTTGAGACCGTCTCCCCTACGCGGGTTCAACCGTCTACCCTACGCGTTTTGTTTTAAAACGAGCGAGGTAGGTTTAAGACATGTTCACCCAGGTAGGAGAGGATGAGATTGGTAGAGATGGGTGCGACCTGGTAGAGACGCGTTTCGCGGAATTTGCGCTCAATATCGTACTCAGCGGCGAAGCCAAAGCCGCCGTGAGTTTGCAAGCAGACATTGGCGGCCTCCCATGAAGCATCAGCAGCCAGCAGCTTTGCCATGTTCGCCTCGGCCCCGCAGGATTGTTTGGCATCAAAGAGGCGGGCCGCTTCGTAGCGCATCAGATCTGCCGCTCGGACGTGGGCATAGGCCTGGGCAATTGGAAACTGGATGCCCTGATTTTGTCCGATCGGGACGATCAAAGACGATGCGCTCATTGGCATAATGACGCGCTTTGTCGAGAAACCAGTAGCCATCGCCAATGCATTCCGCCGCAATAAGAATCCGCTCGGCGTTCATACCATCAAGAATATAGGAAAAGCCCTTGCCCTCTTCCCCGATCAGATTCTCAGCCGGGACCTCGAAGTTGTCAAAGAACAATTCGTTGGTCTCGTGGTTGACCATATTACGGATGGGACGCACCGTCAGGCCTTTTCTTTCACTCTCACGCAGATCCACCAGAAAGACCGATAAGCCCTCGGTTTTCTTCTTCACTTGTGGCAGAGGCGTCGTGCGGGCCAGAAGCAACAGGAGATCCGAATGTTGCAGGCGTGAGATCCAGACCTTCTGGCCGTTCACAATATATTTATCATCCCGCTTCTCAGCAAAGGTCTTGATTTTGGTCGTATCTGTACCAGTGGTAGGTTCAGTGACTGCCGAATGACTGAAGGCGCAATTCGCCGGACGCAATCTGTGGCAGATACATGCGTTTCTGCTCCAGTGAGCCATGACGCAAGAGAGCGCCCATCGTATACATTTGAGCGTGACATGCGCCGGAGTTCGCACCGGAGCGATTGATCTCTTCGAGGATGACCGACGCTTCGGCCAGGCTTACTCCGGAACCGCCAAACTCTTCGGGGATCAGGGCAGCCAGCCATCCAGCCGAGGTCAGAGCCTGGACGAACGCTTCGGGATAGGCTACTGCTTCCTCAACTTTTTGCCAGTAGGCACTATCAAATGCTCTGCACACATCACGCACACCCTGACGAATATCAATGTATTGTTGGGAGAAGGGATTAATATCATTCACAATGATAGCTCCTTTGCTGCGGATCAAACGCTAGATGATATGCTCCTCTGTGAATTGCGCAATCTCCGCTTCACTACAGCCGAATTCGCGCAAAAGTTCGTATGTATGCTCACCCAAAGTCGGGGGAGCGTAACGCTGTTCAGTCTCAAGTGAAGAGATACGCGGAAATGTTGTCAGGGTCTGGAAGCGCTCACCTTCTTCTGTACCACTTGTCATCGTCACACCACGCGCCTGCATGTGTGGATCGTTCATAACTTCATCGATGCTATAGACGGGGCCAACACAGGCATCGCTATCAGCAAGATCGGCCAGCCATTCGTCACGCGTCCGGCTTTTGAAGATAGAACGGAGAAGAAGCTTCGTCTCTTCGCGCTGCTCTGGGCTTGTATCCAGGGCTGAGGAGACAAGTTCTGGATGGCCGATACGGAGGCAGAACATTTGCCAGAATTTTGGCTCAAGGGCGGCTAGAGTCAGATATTTGCCGTCGCTGGTCTCGTAGATATTGTAGTTAGGGAGAGCGCCATCGAGGCGAGAGTGGCCAGGGAGGGGGCTATGCTCTGTATTGAGATAGACGGATGAGGTATAAGGCAGTAGAGAGAGCGCGCCCTCAGTCATAGAAGTATCAATCATTGTCCCTTCTCCCGTACTTGCACGCCTCAGCAAAGCAGTAAGAATACCAACAACCGAGAGATAGCCGCCACCGACAAGATCACCGATCTGGGTCATCGGCAGAGCAGGTTTACCATCAGGGCCGCGATTATAATGGAGCATCCCGGCATAGCCCACATAGTTCAGATCATGCCCGGCATAGAGACGGTAGGGTCCATCCTGGCCATAACCGCTAATGGCACAATAGATAATGCCAGGATTCACCTCTTTCAGATGTTCATAGCCCAGACCAAGACGTCTCATGACGCCAGGACGAAAGCTCTCCAGAACCACATCAGCCTGACGTACCAGGCGTAAGAAGAGATCGCGACCTTGCTTGAGGTTAAGGGTCATACTGCGCTTATTGCGATTGACGGCAAGGAAAAGCATGCCCATATTGTTAGGGCCAAAGGGGGGCATGGAGCGGCTATAATCGCCACTGCCGGGTTCCTCGACTTTAATAACATCGGCCCCGAAATCGGCCAGCATTTGCGAGGCATACGCGCCGGGTAGCAGACGAGACAGGTCAAGGATACATATATTACTGAGAGGCTGGCTCATGAGATTAAAGTCCTTTCTACCTGACGCGACGCCATCACGCATTAACCGGCGAGAGAGCGGTTAGCGAACTGGAGACGGCCAAGCCGCCGTGTCCTACGCGATCCTCGAAGATACAGAAACCCCGGCGATGCGGCGAGTTTAAATGATATAGCGAACGATAAATTCGACGACGCAGGCTGGTTTGTTTCCACCTTCGATCTCAATAGTTGTAGAGAGTTTGATCTGTACAGCGGCATCCAGTGGAGTTACCTCCGCCAGTTGGGAATGGGCACGCAGTCTGGAGCCGGCAGGTACGGGAGAAGGGAAGCGAACCCTATCCAGTCCGTAGTTGATTGCCAGTCTCACCCCCTCAACGCTATAGATCTGAGACAGGAAAGTTGGCAACAACGACAGCGTCAGCATTCCATGAGCAATAGTGCCACCAAACGGCCCCTGGGCGGCCCGTGCGGCATCGATATGAATCCATTGATGATCGCCGGTAGCGTCTGCGAAGGTATTGATGCGGTCCTGCTCTACAACCACCCAGTCACTCGTACCCAGTTTCTCCCCAACTGCGGCGGATAGTTCATCGATATTTTTGAATGTCCTCATAATTTTCACCTCAAGTTTCAGCTAAACGTTCGTTTTCAAATAAGAACCAAATCCATTATACTCGCTCCTTACCATCCACTGTATCGCACATATTGACAACGCAGATATTTTTAAGATAAATGGGATTAAAATACTTTATGCATCAAGAGAAAAATCTGAGGCAACGATGGCTGAGATACTAGAATCGATTGACGAGCTAGACCTCTCCCGTTACGTGCGAAGCGGGGATACCGTCATCTGGGGCCAGGCCTGTGCAGAGCCATGCACATTGACAGAGAAGCTTATGGAACAGCGGGCACGCATCGGGCGATTCCGCTGCTTCCTGGGTATTCCGGCCTCAGAGACCGTAATGGTTGAACATGCTGACACTATCTCTTTCCTATCCTATTGTGGTAGTGGAGGAAATCGGGCGCTACACAAAGCGGGTCTGCTTGATATTCTCCCTGTGCATTACTCGCAGCTACCCGACTTTTTTCGTAGGAGAGTAATCCCAATTGATGTTGTCCTGGTACAACTTGCGCCAGCGGACGCGGAAGGCCGCTATAGTCCTGGCCTTGCTGAAGACTACCTGAGAGCTGCAATTGATACGGCTCGCGTCGTAATTGCAGAGGTCAACGAGCAGATACCTCAGACGGCTTGTGGGCGAATGCTGAGCGAATCCGATCTTGACATAGTGGTATATAGCTCTCGCGCACCTGCCGAGATGAAGCGGATAGAGCCGGGTCCACTTGAGAAGAGCATAGCTAAACATGTTGCGGGTCTGATAGAAGATGGGTCTACGCTTCAGTTCGGCATTGGCAAATTGCCCGAAGCAATCCTCATGCAGATGGTAGATCGGCGCGATCTGGGTGTGCATTCCGGAATAATCAACGACAGCGTAGCAGACCTGATGGAGGCAGGAGTCATCACCAACACACGCAAGAGTCTGGACAGAGGAAAGACTATCAGCGGATTACTAATGGGGTCACAGCGGCTATTTTCTTATGCAGATCACAATCCGGCCATAGAGTTGCGTGAGACCAGCTACACCCATAATCCAGAAGTGCTGGCAGCGCAAGAGAAATTTGTGGCGATCAACTCGGCCATCGAGATCGATCTTTCGGGGCAGATCAATGCCGAAGTAGTAAATGGTCAGTATGTTGGTGCAGTAGGAGGCGCGGTAGATTTCTTCCGTGGAGCGGCGCGTTCCAGAGGGGGATTGCCCATCCTCGTCATCCCGTCGCAAAGGATCGTCGCGCAGCTAGCAGGTCCGGTAAGCACAGCACGCAGTGATGCCGGGTTGGTCGTCACAGAGTTTGGAGTTGCGGACCTACGTGGGCAACCATTGCGCGAGCGTACACGGCGCTTGCTGGCTATTGCACATCCTGACAAGCAAGCGGAGCTCGAAGAGAAGAGAGTTTCCTAATGAGACGAGTGGCAATAGCCGGAAACGGGGAGACCTTTCATAGCGAATAGAACGCTCCTATTGTTCCACAACTTTTGCCCTCCTCTGTTCAGCTTATTTAGGCGGGAGCTCTAAGGATAGGTACAGCTACTAGCAACGGTTGCTAGTAGCTGTAAAAAGACCACTACGAAGATTTGCTCAAGATAAGGCTTGCATACATACCCCCTAGTCCAGTAGAGAGAATGAGCGCATATCCTATTGGCAGATCCGAATAAGGAATATCCTGAGAAGGAAGCGCTTGCTGATTGAGGGCCAATGCAGCAATAGCGACATCTGTTGGGGTCGCGGCACCGAGCAAATGCCCAATTTTGGACTTGGGAAGGATAAGAGGAAGCGGGCGTTCAAACGTATCGTGTATCGCGGCAGATTCTGCTGCGTCCTCTGCTGGAAGGGCGGGGCCACCAGGAAATATCACACCGATATCACCTGGCTGGATGCCAGCTTTGTTCAAACTTATACGAATAGCCGACTTCATCTCTCTTCCCAATGATCCTTCTAAAGGATTTGGATCTGTGCGTTTACCCCAACCATGAATCTCGGCCAGGATAGGAACACCGCGACGCCTTGCGTGCTCACGCTCTTCAAGAAGAAGAAACGTGCTTCCTTCGCCAATCAGCATGCCTGTTTGCTTCGTGGGCACCTGGTCATCCAATTGATTCGTTGGCTGGAGCATAGGATCATAAGCTGACCATACGAGTGGAGTAATAGGAGCATCAGTTCCACCAGCGATGGCAATCTCTGCATCTCCGTTCAGGATAGCTTTTGCCCCTTCAATCAGTGCCTGAGCCCCGCTTGCCCGCTCGGAGACAAAGGTACGAGTGCGTCCTTCTACCCCAAAGGGAATACTTATATGTCCCTGTGGACCGGCAGGGAAGCCAGCAGTGAGACCATAGCGGTTCATTGCACCCAGTCCCTGCGTCCAGAGATGGTTCATCTCACGTTCTGTATAGGTCCACCCGGCTGCGATAGTAGAGATAGCTAATGCCACCCGCTTTGCAGATATTGGCAAGTTCTCAGCACGAAAGTCCAGTGGCAATTGCGCCATTTTAAGCGCATCAACAACAGCGACAAAGGCCATTTGAGAGCAACGATCTGTCTGTGCGATGATCGCGTCCGTGAGATGTGGATCGCTGAAGGAAGGCACCTGTCCAGCTACCTGACAAGTATAGTTGGTAGGATCAAAATATCTTTGAGGATCGATGGGCTTGAGATAGGTATCATGAGAGGAGATGCCCTCCCATAACGCAGCGATGCCCCTTCCTGCTGGTGTCAGTGTCCCGATACCAGTAATAGCAACGATATTGGTCATTTGTTTCCTTCCTTCACTTTTTCTACGACGAGCGTCGCATGAGTCCCTGAAAAACCGCTTGCATTTACAAGGGCGTGTGTTGCCTGGAAGTGGCGTGCCTCGTTTGGCACACAATCAAGATCACAGAGAGGGTCAGGGGTTTTGTAATTGATAGTTGGATGAATTTCGCCTTGAGTCAGACTGAGCACGGCTACCATGACGCCATACATACCAGAAGTCCCAAGAGGATGACCAAGTTCTGACTTAGTCGCGCTCATCGGAACCTTATAGGCATGCTCACCCAGCGCTAGTTTGATTGCAAGCGTTTCAGTCTGGTCATTTTGATTTGTTGAACTGGCATGTGGATTGATATAGTCAATGTCTTCTGGCCTGATCCCTGCATTGTTTATCGCTTGCATAATTGCACCAGCTAAGTGGGGAGCAACCGCAGGTTTCAGACTGACCATATGGGTCGCATTGCTTCTTAGACCGAAACCTGTGATTTCTGCATAGATAGGAGCGCCTCTTTTGATTGCGTGATCGAAATCTTCCAAAATGAATGCCCCAGCGCCCTCGCCCATCACAAATCCGTTGCGCTCCGCGTCGAATGGGCGAGATGCGAGCTTGGGCTGGTCATTGAAGCCCGTCGATAAGCAATGGATAACATCGCATCCCCCAAATCTTGTAGGAGCGAGGGGAGCTTCGCTTGCCACTGTAAGCATAATATCTGCATCACCATCGCGTATCGACTCATAGGCCTGTCCAATGATATCAATGCCACTTGCGCACGCTGAGGAGACAGCATCGCATGGCCCGTGGAGATCGAGTAACTGAGCCAGAAGTATGCCTGGGGTATTGCAAATCAAATCCAGGTAGAAATCAGCAGGGATCTTCGCTGGATCGAGCGCTTCACGTCCATCGTGCGTGGCCAGGCAATAGGAAGCTTCAGTAGTCACAGCCGCTCCCACCGCAGTAGTAAAGGCAACGCCCCAATTAGCGCGAGTGGCAACCGATGCTTCCTGCAATTGAGCATCACGAACAGCTTGCAGTGCTGCCGCAACCGCAAACTGCACATAGCGATCGCGCCGACGAATATGCTCAGGTAATTGTTCAGCTTCTTCAAACTGCTCCACTTCAGTAATCACCTGCGAGGCAAAATCGGCACCAAGTTTCTCGAAAAGGCCACCATCATGAATAATGTCCTTGAGTGATTTTGCCCCAGACTGCCCTGCAACCAGTCCCTGCCAGAAAGCATCTCTTGTATTTCCAAGAGGACTAATGACACCCATTCCTGTAATAACAACTCTACGCACTTGTTTTCTCCCTTTCTTCTTAAGGAGCAACATACTTGTCAATCAGACAAAGAACTGTTCACGTCCGTTGTGACGAAGTCCACGTCTGCATTGACGTGTATGTGATACTCCACACGCACCTTGAGACATCATTGCTTCTATTTTTTTGATGAGACTCGCTCGTTATATGCCACAATAATCGGATCGAGGGCTGTTCCAGTCCATCCTGATAACTGAATAGGTTTTCCCTCTCTAATACACTTTTCGACCTGTTTCGCAAACGTGTATGTTCTTGTCAGTTCTTCCTGATTTTGTTTAGAGCCTTGTAACCGATTCAAAAGAGTATTAATTGCCATACCTGCTCGCCATAAAACATTTTCCTGGCTTAGAGGAACGCGAGCGCTAACATCATTGGCAGCCAGACTGATTGTTGTCGTAATCTGTTGAATACCATCTTCAATCTGTCTGCTGAGCAGAAGCTGTTGTTCTTGTCGCTTGATCTCGGCTTCTTCCAGTTCAGCGATATGCTCGGCCCGATCAGCACGGCGGAGAGCCGTGCGAGCGCCATTCACCCAGAGGAAGGCCACAATGGAGACGATACCCTGACTCAGAATAATCGGGGTCACAATGCCCGGAAAGGCAGCGATGAGAACCTGATGCAATTCCCCCGAACTAGGGAGGAACTTCAAGACAACGAAGGTAAAAACACAATTGAGAAAGGCAATCACGAACACCCAGCGGGGAGGAAGAAAAGAGACTGCGCACATCACGGGAAGCACCAGGAGGCCGAACACCGGCAAGGCACTGGTGTTCACGCCCATCGGAGTCGTCAAAATATTCATAGTGGGACTGGCAGTAAAAGCAAGAACAACCAGAATACCAGCAATGCTGACCCTTTTCAAACGATTGAAGATCATCGCAGAGATAAGAATAAAGAAGTCGATGATCAGGATTATAACGAGTAACGAGTTGGACCCGGCAATGGCTGCCGGGACGGAAATAAAGAGCAGAAGAAAGAGAGCAATACTAATTTGGCTACCGGTGCGCCCACGACGAAAGAGTTCTCGCTCCTCGAACGAGGCATTTTCTTTTGGCGCGGGAGGAGAGGTCATACGATACCACCAGTACAATATTCCTGACTCTTTTTCTTCAGATAATGACTGCTGGGAACGTTGAGGAAGAGGGGATAGTTTTTCTTGTGGCGCAAGTTGATTCATAAGATTCGGACCTCGTTATCAAATTTTTATTCAGATCGCTTTAGATGACCAAATTCGTTGGAAGCATCTTCAGCAAAGCTATTGCCCATCTGTTTTGCCTCTTCTCTTGTGTAATACTGCTGATACAAAAAGCCTCGGTTTCAAGATTTATTTTGAGTGTGAACCGTTGCCTTTTCGTCCTGCGTTTTTTACGAGAAATGCTGTTAAAATACCAATTGAATAAAAAAGAACTGGCATTTCATCAGTGATGCAACCAATCAAGGCGATTATATTGTGTAAATTGAACAATATCAATGAAAAAGGACATATGGGCTACGGTAGAGATAGTTCTGGCTATCCTTGAGAGTATCCTGCCTGAAGTACAGATTCTGCAACTGTGCAGTTCATTTCCAAATAATAGCAGAAGTTACATCTTCTCACAATGGCCTCTTGAAGGGATTTACAAGTAATTTCTAGTACAAGTAATTTCTAGTACAAGTATCATCTCTAGAATGACCCGAAAGTGAGATTTACTTGCTAAGTATGTCTAGCTCCTCTATAATAAAAACCACGCTTGCTAAGGTAAAAAGAGATTTGATTCTTACAAGAGTTTCCAGGCGATACCTGGATAGAACGAGGACCAATTGTCATAAGTAGGAGACACAAGAAATGGCGCAGCAAGAACATCTCTATCTTCTTAAAAGTGGGGCAGTAGAATGGAATCAGTGGCGGCAGAAACATCCAGAAGTACTGCTTGATCTCAGTAAAGCGGTCCTCAGTGGGATGGACCTCAAAAGTTTCGATCTCAGCAAAACGAATCTCAACATGGCGAATCTCAGTGGTGCGAACTTACGAGCGGTGAATTTGAAAGAGGCCAATCTCACATTGGCGAACCTCAGTGGGACAGATATGAGATTGGCGAACATGCGGGGAGTGAATTTGCACGCTGCCAACCTCCGAGAAGCCGATCTGCGAGAGGCTGATCTTAGTAATGCAAACCTCAAAGTGGCAGATCTCACCTCAGCGGATATCCGTGGAGCCATCCTCACCGGGGCAATCTTCGATATGACGATCCTTGATAAAACAAAAAGGCGCGGAGGACTGTGGAACCTCTTTTCTTGAGCAGAGACTTCTTCTTAAAACTGAATCAGAATATCCATTGCTTCACATGTCGCTTCCAGATCGACAATGAGAGTGCGAGAATCTGGGTAGTAGTGCCAGGCAGGCTCAAATCCCTCAAGGAGGATACTCGCCGGGGCAGCAGAGACGGCGCGTAGTTCTAAGCGAACGCGCTTTCTGGCAGCAACGAAAGTTCCTTCCTGTGCACTTATCAGCACATGAATATCGCCGGCCTCCACTGTACAGGTAATGGTACGTCTTGCATAGACGCCGTTTCGATATGCGTAGCCATCGCCAGCATCTTCGTACAGGGTTGAGTAGCCACTCCCCTCAGCTGGGAAAATGAGAAAAGTCAGCGGGTCAGTCTGCTCTTGATCCACATAGCTGCTGGCAGGCCAGAGAGGCACAGCGGTATTAGCCCGAACATAGAAAGCGGGTTGACCAGGAGGAGCATATGCTACGATGTGAGTCGGACCCTCCAGCCGGGTAGCGGTCCAGAAGTGAAACCAGCTTCCAGAGGGAATATAGACATAACGATATGTCCTACCGGGACGGGTAATCGGTGCCACAAGGAAAGCATCGCCACAGAACACCTCATCTTCGAGAGCATACGTGCTCGTATCCTCCGGATAGGACCAAAAAAGTGGGCGCAGAAGAGGGGAACCGGTGCGCTGACATTCGTCAAAAAGCGTATAAAGATACGGTAACAGGCGCTGACGTAGCTTCAGCATACTGCGACAAATCGTTTCATACGGTTCACCAAAGACCCACGGCTCCTGGTGAAGAGTTTGTTTTTCCGAATGATTGCGACAGAAGGCCTGAAAGATACCAAATTCGGTCCAGCGGGCAAGCAATTCGCCGCTCGCATCGCCATAAAATCCACCAATATCGACGCCAGCCCAGCCCACACCAGAGAGTCCGAGATTCAGCAACTGCGGGAGACTCATCGCGAGATGGTCCCAGGTAGAAGAGTTATCCCCCGTCCAAACGAGAGCGTGGCGCTGGACTCCCGCGTAGCCAGAACGCGTAATAATAAATGGTCGCTGATCAGGGCGTAGACGCAGAAGACCTTCCCGCGTCCCCTGAACCATCAATGATCCATAGGCGTTATGCACCTGAAGATGCAATCTGGCTCTATTTTCCCCTGGATAAATCACCTCATCGGGCATAGTTGAATTTAAAGGAATAAAGAGAGCTGGTTCATTCATATCAGACCAGATACCAGCGACGCCAGCATCAAGCAAGGGGCGATGTTGCTCGCCCCACCAGAAGCGGGTCTCAGGATTAGTAAAATCAGGAAACACGCAGATTCCCGGCCAGACAGCATTCTGGTAATCAGTCCCCTGGGCTGTCTTACAATAGAGATCGCGGTCTCTGCCCTCAAGGTACACCGAAGACTGTAGGTCAACCTTGACCCCGGCATCGACAATACAAACTATATGAAATCCCAGCGCTTGCAGTTCAGCAAACAGCCCCTCTGGATCAGGAAAGCGTGTACGGTCCCAGGTAAAGACGCGATACCCGTCCAGGGCATCAATATCGAGATAGAGCGTATCACAGGGGATATCCCGTTCACGAAACATATGGGCAATAGAGCGAACCTCGTCAGCCGTCTCATAGCTAAAGCGGCTCTGCCCATTGCCTAACGACCATAACGGGGGGAGCGGAGTATGGCCCGTCAGGGCAGTATAGCCGGCGAGAACCGCTTGAGGAGTCGGGCCACAGAATACATAATACACGAGATCACCATTGGCGACACCGAACCAGGAGCGGCGAGGATCTTCATGCGCCAGATCGAACTCAACCCGGCAGGTACTATCAAGAAAGAGGCCCCAGGCCTGTCCATCTGCCAGAATCATGGTAAAAGGGATCGAAACATAGAGATTATTCTGGAGGGCAGTATGGCCACGGGGCGGATCAATATTCCAGAAAAGCTGGTGAGAATCTGTCTTGTTCAGCTCACCTGTGCGTTCGCCGCAGCCAAAATAGTGCTCGTCGGCATGATGCTTTTTATAGACACGCACAGGCGATCCTAAGATCGCAGCAGGATTCACAAGATCGCTCACAGAGGCCTGTTCTGGAGAAGGAAACCAGCCCATCCCCAGTTCTACATCATCTGCTGCAAAGGTGCGGCCTGTGGGATCTGTGAAATGAAGACGCAACGGGGCGAGCGAAAGATGAGCAGTCGCGATAGAAGTTGTAATAGTTACCTCCTCATCCCCTTCAACGATCTTCACCACTCCTGCTTGCCACTCCTGATCCACAACGGCCACAGACGAATAGTCTATAGCACGCCCAGCAGGAAATATCCCGACGCGAAACAGGTCGGGAGCAAGTACCATCACCTCGACAGTGGCAGAGCCAGCCTGCAAGCAGACCTGCGAGGTATTCTTTGTCACAATCTCCGCAGCCCCAAAGGCTTGATATCCAGGAGGAGGGGGAGAGAACAAACGCACATTCGCGCTTGCTGGTGGTACCATCTCCATAAATGTGTTTCCTTCTATATGAAGAATGAGAAGAAGAGAGCAATAAAAGATGGATATATTCGTCTGTATTTTTGGAAGCGCCAACCAGCATACTTTCGAGTGACTGACAGCCGCCGCACTTCATGGAGGCAAGTACTCCTCAATGAAGCGCGGTGTCTGCTTCATACTATGCTGACAGCTTTATCGAACGGCCCGTAAGACCCCGCGCTTTGAAGCCTGTCTTTTACCCACATTTTACAATTGGGATCATGTGCGAGCTTGGGAGCACTCTCAAAGGGCGACCCCTTTCGAGGAAGAAAGATCCTTCTCACGCTCGCTTTGTAAAATGTGGGTAAGAATCAGGCTTTGAAGCCGGGGAGACAAGGGTCTCCCTTTTTGGCGGATTGGGTGGGGGGATACTCTCCTTTTTCTCCATAGTACTTGTAGTACATGACCAATAGGCTATTGCTTCTTCTCTCGTTCCAAGCTACAATGGCTCTACTACACGTTGTACCCTTTTTTTGCAGAGAAAGGAGTCTTGTCACATGGCACGCGAAAAGAAGCCTCGCAAGAAGCGCGAACCTCGCCCGAAGAAAGACCCTGCTTTGCGCAACAAGATGTACCGCTACAGGTTGTACCCCACGCGCAAGCAGATCGACACGCTGGAGTGGATCTTGCGCAGAAGTAAAGAGTTGTATAACGCAGCCCTCGAAGAACGTACAGCCGCCTATCGCATGGCTGGCGTCTCTCTCAACTACGAGATGCAGGCGGCTCAACTGCCTGAGATCAAAGAGGACAGACCAGAATATCAGGAGATCTTTTCGCAGGTGCTTCAAGACGTGCTCCGGCGCATCGACACGTCCATGCAGAACTTCTTTCGCCGCGTCAAAAATGGCGAAGTGCCTGGGTATCCGCGCTACAAATCCAATAGTCGGTATCACTCCTTCACCTATCCGCAAAGTGGGTATGAAATTGTCGCTCCTCCTGCCCGAAAGAAGAGGAGCAAGAAGGGCGAGAAGCAGACCTGCAAGCTGAAGCTCTCCAAGATTGGGCAGATCAAGATGGTCATGCATCGCCCGATAGAGGGCAAGATCAAGACCTGCTCCATCAAACGAGATGGCGACCAGTGGTACGCCTGCTTCAGCGTCGAATACACGTTTGATTCCACGAAGGCTTTTCATCCCTCTACCCAAGAGGTCGGCATTGATCTTGGTCTCAAGAGCTACGCGGTGCTCTCCAACGGGGTCACCATCGATAATCCCCGCATCTACCGCGCCACTGAGGAGCAGATCAAGCAAGCGCACAAGAAACTTTCTCGCTGCAAACGTGGCAGTCATCGGCGCAACCGAGCAAAGAAAGAACTGTCTCGCCTCTCTAGGAAAACGCGGCACCGTCGGCAAGACTTCCTCCACAAAACATCGCGCCGCCTGGTCAACTCCTATGGCACCCTGGTTTTCGAGGATCTCCAGATCAAGAACCTGAGTGCCACGCCCAAGCCGAAGCAGGACGAAGAGACCAAGAAGTTTCTGCACAATGGGGCTGCCGCTAAAGGTGGCCTGAACAAGAGTATTTTGGATGCTGCCTGGGGAACCTTGACACGATTGTGTGCAAGCAAAGCGGAAGAAGCTGGCTGCACCGTCGTCAAAGTCTCCCCTCGCAACACCACGCAGGCTTGTAGTGGCTGCGGCTCCCTGGTCCCCAAAGATCTCAGCATCCGATGGCACTCTTGCCCTGAGTGCGGATGCACAATGGACCGAGACGAGAACGCCGCTCGTAACATCCTCTACAGGTATAAGCATCCTGAAACTCCAATCGTGGTGGTCAAACAAGAAAAGAAGCCACGAAAGAAAAAGAACGCTGGGGCCGGAAGGGTCCCACAGCCGCCCGGTGAGGAACCCGCTTCCCCCGGCGACTGTCGAAGCCCCCTGCTTGAGCGGGGGGTACTTCACTCGAGAATGCGAACTCAGCGCCATTGATATTGATGCCGTTCATAGCTACCGTGCTTACAGGATTACCGCCATCAAATGAAATCGCTGCATACTGGCTGTTATCGATCTCATCGCCTGAAATCGTGAAGGGAGCATTGATGGGACCATTATCTGCCCAGAACATCAACGCGCCAAATTGTTGGATGCCCTGGTCCCCAAACCCGCTTGTATACTTAATAGTATTGTTTGAAACGGTAGTGGTACCGGCAAAGGGTGCGGTTGAATTGCCGAAATTTTCATAATCCAGCATGATGCCACCGCCGCGATACTGAGAGCCGCTGACAAGATTGTTGGTGACAGTATTTCCATTGCCACCGTAGATAGCGATATCATTGGCTAAGTAGGGGGATTGTACGGTATTGTGATCAAAAGTATCGTTGCTATCACCAGTATTTGGCACATTATCGGTAGCCGACCACATCGCGAGGCCATCGTCACCGACACCGCGTATAATAGTCTGACTAACGCTAGAGTTGGTAATATTGCGATGGAAGTTAATACCATCCGCGAGCGTACTGTCAATGCGGCTATTGGTAATCTTCAGATTATTGAACGGTCCGTCGAACCACATACCCACTTTGGTATGCTCGATCCAGATATTGGAAATATTTGAACTGTCCAGCGAGCCACCGATGCCATTGTCCTGAATACAATCGACGCGGTTCGTAATCTGGCCCTCGATAGCAAAATTCGAGAGTGTGACATTGGAGCTGGCATTGCCATCATAGGTATCATTACCGTAGACCCCAACACCCGTACCGCTACCAACCGGTGCGCCACCAAGAATTGAATACCACGGACCCGCGCCAGTCAGGGTAACATTGTTCACGAGGATATGGCTAGTGACCAGATACGTGCCCTTTGGAATCCAGACCCCCTTACCCTGAGTCGAACCGGCATTGACAGCGTTTTGAATAGCCGTAGTAGCATCCGTCACGCCCGTCGGATCGGCGTTATATGGCGAATCGGTGACTGAGATATCCCCTGCCGGTTCAGTCAGCGGTGCAGCCACTTCCTGGAAGTCGGCGACATCAATGACATACCATGCAGCCGTATCTTCGGAGTCGACTTGCAATCTCACCGTCGTATGAGCCGCCATCTCTGGCAACAGCGCATGCACCTCATCAAACTGATGAACAGCAACCCCACCAGGAGTATTTGACCAATCGTTGGCATTACAATCGCTAAAACCAGGAGTTCCATAGAGCCAGCTATATTTCGATGTGAGTTGAAGATCAGTCTGTTTTACGCCATTGATATAGATACTCAGTGGCGCGTTTATGCCACCACCTCCGGAAGCGTCAGGGATACTATAGCGCAGATTGATCGAATTTGCCTGTTGGGGTAGAGTAAAATCAACGTGCTGACTCTGGGTCAACTTAACAGCCTGACGATCTACAGCATCAGAAGCGAGATCGCCTACCGTATAGGCTAGGGCCGAGGATAGTCCCATTCGTCGGCTGAGAGTGAGCTTCCATCTCGGCATAGGGAAGAGTAGCCCCTGAGCCGCCAGCCGCATGCACGGGATGGGAGGCCATAGTCACAATACTAATACTGCTGATAATCAGCATAACTAGAATAAACGCTCCAAATAACATAGTACGTCTTTTACGGCTTACCTTTTGCATCATACAAAACCTTTCCAGGCTATTTATTTCGTACTACACCATTAGCCTGTAAAACAATGCAGTAGCATACCTCTATGTAATGCTCTACTAGTGTGTAGCTCAATGCCACCATCTCACTAGCAAAAGCGGGTGCTGGTTTGTGCGCCGCACACTGGCTTAGCCTTTCAGGCCAGTCAGGCTAATGCCACGAATAATCTGCCGCTGGAAGAGCAGAAACAAGAGAATTGGCGGAATACTGGCAAGGACAAGGCCAGCAATCAGATACGTGAAAGGCAAATTCGCATGATCGCCAGACTGGTGGTAGAGCGACACAATTAGTGGTTGAAGATGATCATCGGCCAGCACGACCAGCGGCCAGAGGAAATCCTTCCAGGAGGCAATCATCGTAAAAATTGTCACCACCGCCAACGCTGGACGAGAGAGAGGGAGAATAATGCGAAGAAAAATCTGCCATGAATTTGCGCCGTCCAGGCTTGCCGCCTCTGTTAGCTCATTGGCAATACCATCAAAGAAACTTTTGAGGATCAGGATATTAAAAGCGTTAGCCGCTTCAGGGAACCAGACACCCGCCCAGGAATTGAAGAGGGAGAGGTGAATCAAGGGCAGATTGCTGATATTAACGAATTGCGGAATCAGATAGACAACGGGTGGCACCATCAAAGTACAGAAAAAACAGAACTGAATAATATTCTTCCCGGCGAGCTGCAATTTTGAGAGAGCAAAGGCCGCCGTCGCAGAGATCAGGAGTTGTAACACTACAGCTCCAAACGCCAGAATCAGCGAATTTCCCAGATAGAGCTGGATATTCAGCACCTGCCAGGCGTTGCTATAATTGCTCCACTGCGGATGGAGCGGCCAGATAGTTGGTGGTGTCTGAAATATTTCCAGACTCGATTTCAATGCCCCGCTAAACATCCAGTAGATCGGTCCCAACGCAACAATTGTACTCAGTAGCAGGAGAGCAAACACCAACCAGTAGAGCATACGCCCTATCGGACGTTGCAAAGCCTGAGAAGAGACCAGCATCCGTTCGTTGGCATCTTCAGCCAGTGCGCTTCTGAGCCGCTTCGGCGCTGGTCGAAGCGAATCTTGCGAATCATTTATAGAGCGCGCCATAGGTTAATCTCCTTGCAGCAAACGATTGGTCATGCGCATATAGATGAGTGCAAAGACAGCCAGAGCAAGGAAAAGCATCACACCCAGAGCACTTGCGCCGCCAAAATCGGCTTGCTGGAACGCATAGTTATAAATTAACAGGAGAATACTCAGCGTAGAGTTCTGCGGCCCCCCGCCTGTCACAGTGAAGGGTTCGATAAAGACCTGCATCGTGCCAATGATCTGGAGTATAAGCATCAACAGCATAATCGGACGGATAGTAGGGAGCGTCACATGCCAGAGTTTTCGCCAGATATTTGAGCCATCAATCTCAGCCGCTTCATAAAGCGATGCAGGAACACCCTGAAGGGCCGCGAGATAAATCAGCATAGTCGAACCAGCGTTACTCCAGGTCGTAATCACCATCAGAGCGGGTAAAGCAGTACCGGGCGTCTCCAGCCAGAGAGCGCCGGGGAGATGAACCAGGCTCAGTAAAGCATTTAAGAGGCCCGAATCCGGATTGTAGATCCAGCGCCAGAGAAAAACCGTCACAATTGGCGGCAACATGACAGGGAGATAGAAAGCCAGGCGAAAGAAACCTTTTCCGTGGCGCATCTCATTAATAAACAGAGCCAGAATAATTGGTACCAGATAGCCAAACAGGAGCGCATAAAGAGTGAAAGCCAGAGTATTGCGCCAGGCTAGCGCAAAAAGTGGATCAGAGATCACGCGCCGATAATTCTCCCAGCCCACCCAGACAGAGGGATTAATCAGATCAATACTCTGAAAACTCATCACAAAGCCCATGACAATCGGATACCAGACAAAAAGTCCGAAGACCACCAGTGCCGGCAACAGAAAGAGATAGTCACTGAGATTGCGCACTGCATGGACCTTCCGCAGGGAGCGGTATTTCCCCTGAGAAACGGATGTACGTCGTAAAGGTTGTAATGATGCCTCTGGTCTATGCCCAGGTAAAAAGGGAGAAGATGATCCATACCTCATAAGATTCTCCTTCAAGGAAATGTTTTTCCCGTGAGATGGAGTAGGGGCAGCTCGAAGACCTGCCCTTGTGCGAAGAGGCACTTCCATCTCGTTCCAATCTTAGGAGGCCGAATCGAGCACCTGCTGGAATTGCTGTGCAGCCTGGTTCAGCAACGCTTGCGGATCAGCTTTCGGATCAGTCAATACCGCCTGCATCACAGGATCAAGCGAGGCATACATCTTCTGAGTCTGCTTGCGGGGTTCAGGACGTAATGACACGGGCACGCGTGTAAAAGGCAGATAGTTCTGTACCGGTACATTTGCATATTTCGTGTTCAACTCATTGATCTTTTGTTGGAAAGCACCAGTAAAGAGAACATTGGTTGGTTGACCTACGACCTGGCCAGCCGAAGATTTAGCCGCGAGAGTATTCTCCATGACATCGAGATCGAAGTTGGTATAGAGCACATAATCAAAGGCAGCCTTAATCACCGATTGAGATGATCTGGGATTAAACACAAAAATATTGCCACCAGTCAGAACCGCATTCCCCCCGTTCTGAGGAATCGGGCCAATGCCAAAATCATCCAGATTCGCCTGATACTGCGACTTTAGTGCATCCAACTGGTCGGGAGCCATCACAACCATCGCGACCTTGTTTGTAGCGAGCAGTTGCAGCGTATCAGCCTGGGTGAAAAGTTGCTGTTTGGTCATAGACTGGTCCGTGAAGCGCATCTCTTTCAACAATTGCAGCACGCTGACACCCTTATCGCTATTAAAAGTCGCCTTCTTCCCATCAGCCGATTGCATATCACCGCCTGCCGTATACATCCAATTGGTAAAATGCCAGCCGCCCTGATTCCCGCTGCTGGTCTCAGCATAGCCAGCCACCGACGAACTCTTCAAAGCTTTTGCATAGCTGCGGAAATCACTCCAATTCGTTGGAGGCTTATCAGGATCAAGTCCTGCCGCCGTGAACATCTTACGATTGTAATAGATACCCAGAGCATAGCCATTCTGCGGCACGCCATAGATCTTCCCGGTGGCGGGGTCAGTAGCAATCGAAGCAATGCTGGGGTTATAGCTGTCCCAGTACTGCCAGCCTTTTGCCAGGCCAGTAATATCTGCAACAGTGTGTTTTGAAATCAAAAGAGGTGGTTCGGTAAAGTAGGTTTGTGTGGCATCTTCAACCTGCCCTGCCGCAAAGCGGGCAAAATACGTTGTAGGATCATAGGGGTCCGTTTTGCCAACGATCTTCTCATTGGCATGCACCTGCTCAAACTGTTTAATTTGCTGATTAAAGACAAAAACAGCGCCGGGATTACTTGGGGGCGGCAACGTATTCACAGTTGCAGTTGCAACATCCGAAGTCGTCGTGCTAGCAGGAGAGCCGCAAGCCGTCAACATATCCAGACCAATGACGCCAAGACCTAAAGCGGTACCATGCTGCAAAAAGCGACGCCGGGTACTAAAAGACTCCATCTTCGATAGTCATATTCATGAGAAACCTCCTAAAAAAGACATGAAAGACTACTCATCATGTTGTAAGGATGTTAAAACAGAAACAACCTGACATGAAAATATTGAATAATTGGGCTCGGTGATTAGTTTCCTTGCCTACAGAGAGACAATGTAAGCAACAAATTGGGATAGCGAAAGAGATAGATTACCTGCGTGTAAAGCGCAAATGAGGCGAGCAGAAATACGGGAGAAACAAACAATGTCTGGAATACGCATGATAAGCTTGTTTTAAAGAAACGAGCGCCATAGCTTACAAACCTCCTCAACTGCTATTCTCGTCGAACGTTGACGGTCAATACAGCAAAGCTTCTACCGGGCTCTTGAGGGGACTAAAGCGAGGACGACACCTCGCAGCATCCAAATAGGGAACGTTTCCAATAATTTCTTCTCCCACAAAGAGAGCGGCTACTCCCTCAACGTTGATCGCCATAGACAGCGAGCAATGAGAGTTTTTTTATGGGTAACGTTTACCTTATTCTTTCTGCATGAAAGATAGCATAGAGACTGATGATTGTCAAGAGGAGGAGTAATATTCATTTTATACCATAAAGTGCCCCTAAAACAGGCCCTGCTAGCACGCTTCTTCAGCAAGACTATGCAGAATTAACTTGACAAGAGAGAAAAAAGAGGTACAATTGGCGTGAGGAAATGAGTTATCGTTTACCTAAATGGAGAGATGAATATGGCCTTGGAGCCGAAACAAAATAAGCGGTTAACAATGGTAGAGATTGCAAAAGAGGCGGGGGTTTCAACCACTACTGTCTCCAAGGTGCTCAACCAACTTCCAGGAGTCAGCACACAGACACGTGTACGTATCCAAAAGCTCATCGAACAAAATGACTATGTGCAAAATCACGCAGCACGCCACCTGCGCAAGGGGCAAAGCGGATTGATTGATCTGGTGATTATGCGCCTGGAAGGTGGATATGACCTCGGTATTATGCATGGTGTTCAAAGTGTCCTCGAAGAGAGTGGGCACCGTCTGGCCATTTTTGCCACGCAAGAAGATGAGACAACTGAGCGTCTCTGGCTGCGGCGTATGCTAGATCAATCGACAGATGGTGTCTTGCTCTTGCTCCCCTACGAGCGGGTGGGCATCCCCAATGCCTTAATGGAGCAGAACATCCCTTTTATTGCCATTGGGGACCGAAATGAACCGACCACAACCTTTCCCACAATTGGTTCAACAATCTGGCTGGGCGGATATACGGCAACGGAGTATCTGATCTCTCTGGGTCATCGCCGGATTGGCATTATCACCGGCCCACTACACCTTACCACTTCTCGCGCACGCCTGGCCGGGTATCGCGAAGCGCTTGAGCGTGCAGGAATCACGATAGATCCCACACTTATTTACGAGGGGAATTACCTGTTGGGAGATGGCATCCAGCAAACCTACGCCCTCCTCAATCATCCCAACCCGCCGACAGCCATCTTTACAGGAAACGATGCTCAGGCAACTGGTGTCTACCAGGCATTGTACCGACGCAATATTCGGATTCCCGATGACATGAGTGTGATCGGCTTCGACGATGTGACATACACGGCCCAGATGTCGCCGCCATTAACAACTATTCATCAGCCACTGGTAGAAATGGGGAAAATGGCCGCCACTATGCTCTTACGGCTTATCTCTGGCTTCTCCCTGGACTCAAACCACGTGGAGCTTTCGACCTCGCTAGTGATCAGAGATTCGTGTGCAGCGCCGCGCAGCAAGCCACTACCAGAAAAATAAGAGAACCGGAGAAAAGTGTTATACTGCATCATATTCTTCATCCCTCTGCAAGAAGGATTCAATACAGGTATTCTGGGATGAGTTGTGCATATCTGGCCTGAGAGGCATGCAGTCTCACGACGAGACAAGGGGCTGTCAAGAAAGCGGCCTTGTGCACAACAAAAGTGATTCAGAAAGAGAGCGCACAAATGGGAGAGAGACTCAAAGGCAAAGTGGCCTTGATTACCGGCGCAGGAAGTGGCATTGGACGCGCGATGGCAGTACTCTTCGCTCGTGAGGGTGCATCTGTGGTAGCAGGCGACCTCAATGCCTCAGGCAATGCAGAAACCATTCATTTCATTGAGAAACAAGGTGGCACTGCCCTTGCAGTGCAGCTCAACGTCACCGTTGCGCAGGAAGTGGAAGCGGCTGTGCAGGCAACCCTCGATCACTTTGGCACGCTCAATGTCCTGTGCAACAATGCAGGAACAGGTGAGCAACATGCGTCTATTCTCGACCTACAAGAGAGCGAATGGGAAAGAGTCTTCGCGCTCAACGCGAAAGGGGTCTTTCTGGGAATCAAATATGGTGCGGCAGCAATGATACAGGCAGGCCAGGGTGGCTCGATCATTAATACAGCGAGTGTTGCAGGCATTGTTGGGAATCCTGGCTATGCGGCCTACGCTTCCTCGAAAGCTGCGTGTATCCATCTGACCAGGACTGCCGCCCTTGAACTGGCCCATTCTCATATCAGGGTGAACGCCCTTGCGCCTGCTTTTACAGCGACGCCGATGGTAGATGCGATGGTCTCAACGCATCGCGATCCAGAGCGTGCGCTTCAAAAGCTCGGCAGCCTCATTCCGCTGGGACGATTGGGGACTCCTGAGGAGATTGCAAATGCGGCGCTGTTCCTCGCCAGCGATGAGTCCTCCTTCACAACAGGTACCGTACTGGTGCTCGACGGTGGCTTGACAGCGCAATAACGACTCCTCAGGACGAAAAACACAAGAGAGATACTATCATATTTCTGTTGCCAGTATCTCTCTTACTATGACAAGAGAACCTCTCCCGTTTTGGTTTCATTTGCAGAAGAATGATTCTCCCCTTGATGGACTGGCGACGCTTGCCGAAAAACAGGGCAACTATCAGCAAGCGCTCACTATTTACAAACATCGCTACAGATTTAGAGCAGTTTTTACAGAAATGTAACAAATCAACTGTAAGCAAGACAATAGCTAAGACACTTATAGGTATACTATCATTTCTACAAGAGAAGATTGACAGAGCAGTACTCTATAAGGCATTCCAAGAGTACGCTCATCAGCCGAACTATTAAAGCGGATATCTGGATAACTATGGAAAACCAGGAGGAAAGACATGAGTACCCTACCAATTGCTGATTACGCTTTACTGTCAGACTGTCGCTCAGCTACGCTGGTGAGTCGCACAGGTTCCATTGATTGGTTATGCTTTCCACGCTTTGACGGGCCTTCGGTCTTTGCCCGGCTACTGGATGATCAAGCAGGGCACTGGTCAATCAAGGTGGTTGGCACCTCCGAAGTGAAACGCCGATACATCGATACCACAATGGTCCTGGAGAACCGATTCAGCACACCGGCAGGAACGGCAGTACTGATCGACGCGATGGCTATCGGACGCAATATGCGGGGGCATGAACTGGGCGTTGACTCTCCTGGAGTCTTATTGCGCTCAATACGCTGTGAGCATGGAACGGTGGAGATAGAGATAGAGTACGCGCCCCGACCTGAATATGGTCTGATCTCGCCCTTGCTCAAGCCAGTTCCGGGCGGTATTCTTGCTCGTGGCGGTGCCGATGTCCTACTACTTTCCTCGCAGAGAGAACTCACGATAGATGGATCAACAGCCCATGCTCGCTTCATTCTTCAGGCAGGTGAACAGGCAGATTTTGCCCTACAGCACCGGGCAAGCTGGGAAAAAGCCCCACAGATATACTCAACCACAGAGATCGTCAGCTCCCTGGAGAACACACTGGCAGGATGGCGTACCTGGTCAGAGCTGCATCAGCGCTATGAAGGATATGGGCGGGAGCTGGTTCACCTGAGTGGTCGTGTGTTGCAAGGGCTCATGTTCCGGGCTACTGGAGCCATTATTGCAGCGCCAACTACGTCACTGCCAGAGTCAGTAGGAGGTGAACGCAACTGGGATTATCGTTTCACCTGGATACGTGACGCCTCCCTGACCCTGGAGGCACTCTGGGTAGCCGCGTGTCCCGATGAGGCACTCTGGTTCTTTTCGTGGATGGCGGGTGCCGTAGCCTCACAGCTGCGGCGTGGAGCCCAACTACAGATCATGTTCGGAGTCGGCGGAGAACGCGATCTCAGCGAACGCACTCTCAACCATCTGACAGGGTGGCGGGCAAGCCGACCTGTACGTATCGGGAATGGAGCGTGGGACCAACGCCAGCTCGATGTCTATGGTGAGCTACTCAGCGCAGCTCATAAGTTGCGCGATCAGCTCAGCGAACTGGACGAGACCACACGTCACTTCCTCGTCGAAGTGGCAGATGCGGCTGCGATCCACTGGCAGGAGCAGGATCAAGGCATCTGGGAGGTGCGGGGAGGTCCACAGGACTTTCTTTACTCAAAGCTCATGTGCTGGGTAGCACTTGACCGTGCCATCAGCCTCGCCGAAATACTTGCGGCTCATGACAGGGTCGCAGCATGGACTGAGACCCGTGAGCAGATTCGTGACGCTATTCTCAAGCGCGGTTGGAGTGAGAAAGCTGGCGCGTACACCCAGGCATTTGGCTCCGACGAATTGGATGCCTCTACACTCATGATGCCAATCGTGGGCTTCGTGCCGGGCAGCGACCCACGGATGAAAGCAACCATTGATGCCATCGCAGATCGATTGACAGACGCCCACGGTCTTGTCTATCGCTATCGCGCCTCCGATGGACTCGCTGGCGAGGAGGGAACTTTCCTGCTCTGCACATTCTGGCTGGCTCACGCACTTGCGCTGGCCGGAGAGATTGAGCGGGCCAGGAAGACCTTTGAGCAGGCGGTTTCCTATGTAAATGATGTCGGACTGCTTGCCGAGGAGATAGACCCGGAGACGAACGAACTACTGGGGAACTTCCCGCAGGCATTCAGTCATATCGGTCTTGTGAATGCGGCCTGGGCCATTTCTCAGGCAGAGTTATCCTTGCTCATTGGTGAGGTTTCATAAGGGAGAACTAGTGGGTCAGCTTGCAATTAAGTAACAGTTAGGAACGTAGGGTGGTAGAATAGGGTGTACATGTGGGAACTCTCTGGTTGGAATCTGGATACATCCATGAGTGGCTCCTTCCTCAAAAAGAGAGTTGGTCGCTCGCCGATGTCTCCGATTTTCGTCCACGGAACTCCCAAATTGACACGCGGGCCGTGGCTGTGGCCAATCTTTTGAGAGATCTGGAGGAGTATTGTTTATGCGAGAAATCAGAGAGCGCCAGCCGCGTAGCGAGCAGGCGCGTGCCCGTCTGGTGGCCGGACTTCGCGAGCATTCGCTCATCAGGAATGACCAGGTAGCGCAAGCCTTTCTGACCATCCCCCGCGAGATCTTTGTCTCATCCTTCTACGAGCAGGAAGGGGGTTCCTGGGTCAGGCGCGAAGCGGAAAAGGGAGAGCCAGATGCCTGGATCGAGGCTCTCTATCAGGACGAGCCGCCGCTGATCACCCTGCTTGATGAACACCAGTGCCCCATTAGCTCTAGCTCTGCGCCCACTGTGATGGCGATGATGCTGGAGGCTCTCGCACTTGAGTCGGGTATGCGGGTGCTGGAGATTGGCACTGGAACTGGATATAATGCGGCGTTGCTGGCGTTTCTGGTGGGTGACCCGACGCTGGTGACGACCATCGATCTTGAGGAAAGCCTGGCACAAGCGGCAGAGGAGGCGCTGCATGCTTCTGTCGGACCGGTTTCTGTCCATGCAGGAGATGGCCGGCTGGGTGTCCCCGCTCGCGCACCCTATGACCGGATCGTGGCCACAGCTTCCGCGCCTGGCATCCCGCGAGCATGGTATGAGCAACTTGCACCTGGCGGGCGCATCGTTATGGATTTACAAGGAAGCCTTCGTAAGAGTAGCTTCCTCATCGTGGAGAAAAGGGCGGATGGGAGCGCAGTGGGCCACTTTGACCCGCGCTACCTCTCTTTTATGCCTCTGCGCCCTCTTGAGAGCCTGGCTACTCGTCCTGTGTCCAGGCTTTTGTGCGAACCTGAGACGTCGCGCATCTCTGTGTCGAGTGATCAGGCTGCTCAGCTTTTGCAGGATCGAAACTTTCTCTGGTTTTTACAATGGTCTCAGCCTGGCATTACGCTTGCCAGAGAGATGCCCGGTGCGGATGGCCGACCCTTCTACACGATCATTGACCCGCAGAAAGAGACGATCATTCAGCTCTCTCCAGACGCGCCGCCGGATGCGTGGCGCGGTGTGTGGGTAGGCTATCAACGCGGTGGGGAACACCTCTGGGACACCGTGACGCGGGCCTACGAACAATGGGACCATCTCGGTCGCCCTGGTCTTGATGCCTACTCTGTGATATGGGAAAAGCAGCAACAAGCATTTCGTTTGGTGCTCACAGCTCCATCTGTGGTTTCCTTCCCACTTGAAATCGAGCCATGATGAGAGTGCTTAGCAAAAAGAAACTCCTGGTCTCCTGGTCTGCGTTCGTTGACAGAACGGACGACATATTATAAGATGGATACATGGCGCTTAAACGAATGGACAACATCGGCATCGTGGTGGAATCCCTCGATGCTGCTATCTCTTTTTTCGCTGAGCTCGGCCTTGAGCTCGAAGGGCGAGACATGGTAGAAGGCGAGTGGGCAGGGCGCGTCACTGGACTGGGCGACCAGCGCGTTGAGATCGCCATGATGCGCACGCCAGACGGCCACAGCCGGCTCGAGCTCTCGCGATTTATCACGCCTCCTGTGGCCGCTGATCACCGGAACGCCCCAGTGAACGCTCTGGGCTACCTACGCGTCATGTTTGCCGTGGACGACATCGACGACACGCTCGCCCGGCTCCGCAAGCACGGCGCAGAGCTTGTCAGCAGCGAAGTGGTCCAGTACCAAGATGCATATCGGCTCTGCTACATCCGCGGACCTGAAGGACTTCTCATCGGGCTGGCCCAAGAACTCGGCTGAGTCGCAGCGGTTTCACGTCTCTCTGCGGGGCCAGATGGCCTCTCTCTAGATCGAGCACGAATCTCCCTCGCATATCCCCGTATCTTGTGAGACAGCACCAATCTTGACGAGCGGATGAGACGCGGCCCAGGCCTTCGTCAGCACCTCGCTAAACACTTCAACCGGCTGCGCACCAGACACGCCGTAGGTCTCATCGATTGCAAAAAATGGCACGCCCTGAATGCCAAACAAGCTGGCTCGCTGGATATCTGCCCGCACCTCATCGGCATAGGCATCACTATTGAGGACAGCGCGAGCTTCCTCAGCATCAAGTCCGACTTCAGCAACACATGTGACAAGCGTCTCTGGATCACCAATCGTCGCACCCTCAGTAAAATAGGCTTTCATCAAACGCTCTTTGACGGCATTTTGCAGATTATGCGTTGCAGCAAGATGAATCAAACGATGGGCATCAAATGTGTTCCCGTACTGTACCTTCTCAAAGTGATAGTCGATTCCCTCTTTTACACCAAGCTCGCTAATCTGATTATTCATCGCCAGAGCTTTTTGTGGGCTGACACCGTATTTCTTTGCCAAAATCTCGTTGATCGTCTTGTCTGAAGTACGAGGCGCACTGGGATCAAGCTGATAACTCCGCCAGATAACCTCAACCTCGTCTCGATGCTTAAATTGCGCCAGCGCCGTCTCAAAACGACGCTTCCCTATATAGCACCAGGGGCAGGCCACATCCGACCAGATCTCTACGCTCATCTTTTTCATCTTGTTCTCCCATTGCAATTGTTTTAGCGATACTATTTCACTTACAAAAACAGAAGAGAACAAGCACAATATTCCCAGAGCGGATTAAGAAAGACCAAATAACGAGGCCAGCTTATCGGCATGCGGATTTTCCGCCTGCTTCAAAGCGGCAAGATAGCGTCCCGTAGTGGCCAGCGACTCATGGCCTAAACGAGCCTGGATATCGCTGATCTTGGCTCCCGCATCTTCCATCGTCCGCGCCCATGTGTGGCGCGTAACGTGTACTTTGGAGATCCCAAGATGCTTCTCACAGATATTGGCCACAGAACGAATAGTAAGAGGAGGCGGTAGGCTTGTCGGATGGTCGTCATCAACTGCGGCTTTTCGTGTAAAACTGATCCATAAAGGGGCATCACCATTCAAGCTCCGCAGCCGCGAACCGTACGCCATTGTCAACCACTCCAGCAGCGCATTGGCAACACCCGGCGGGATCGTATCCCTCATAACTTTGCCACCTTTACAGTGCTCAAAGACGAGCGTAATACGTGAGCCCTTGACCAGGACATTGCGCCAGCGCAGATCAATCACTTCAGAGAGCCGTCTGCCGGTCTGTAAGAGAATCGCCAGCAGCGCATAATCCCGCGCGCCCTGCTTGTTCGTGCGATCAATGGCCTGCATACGCTCGACGACATCCTCCACGTCCAGAGGTTGAGCATATTTGTAGGCTTGCACCCGTGAGCGCTCTACGGTAGAGATCGGATTGCCACAGGTAAAAAAACCACGCTTGTTAGCAAATGTATAAAAGCTACTCAGGATTGCCAGACGCTGATTATACGTAGATTCTGAAACCTGCCTATCTTTGACGGACAGAGCTGCAAATCCCTGGGCTACCAGACCTATCTCACTAAATGCCTGGTGACGTGCCTCTTCAGAATCTTCACCTGCATTCAGATAAGGGTCCAGATCATAGCCTGTCTGTTGCAGAAGCGCACGAAAACCATAGATCGTGTCGCTATAGGCCTTGCGCGTCTTTTCGCTCCCTGAATGCCGCTTCTTCGCATCTATCCAGGCCAGAATTGCCAGATCAATCTGCGAACTCTTTACAAGAGTTGTTATCGCCTGCTTGCCCATAACAGTCCTACCTCACACTTAAATTGCAACTAATGCAGGCATTGTAGCACAGGCAAACATCAAACGTCTACGCAACAAAGATACATCCAGAGCCCTTTCGGGAAGAGAGGCCAGAAATGCTTCTACTACCTGCGGATCATAGCGCGTATTTACCCCTCGCACCAGTTCCACACAAGCCTGCTGGAGAGACAGCGCTTCGTGATAACAGCGTGTGCTGCGCATTGCATCAAATGCATCCACCACGGCAATAATACGCGCTTCAAGCGGAATGTCAGGGCCCACCAGACGATAAGGATAGCCATCCCCATCCCAACGCTCATGATGCGCCAGAACAATAGGGGCAATCTGGGCAAAAATACCACCATGTCGTGTCAAGAAGGAGGCACCAAGCGCCGGATGCGTGCGCATAATCACCCACTCATCTTCAGTTAAAGGGCCTGTTTTTTGCAAAATCGTACGAGGAATGCCAACTTTGCCGATATCATGCAAACGTGCAGCCAGAGTCAATAGATGGATACGTTCGCTGGAGAGGTGCAAACGACGTGCCGTTGCCTCAGCCAGCGATGCCAGACGCGCGGCATGTTCGCTGGTAGATTGATCATTCAGGGCTTCAACGCGTATCAACGTCTGTAAAATAGCCGTCTCCAACATACTCTTCCTATCTCCTCAAGCCTGTCTGCAAGATGTTTGCTTGCTACCGTTATTATTAAAAACGTTAGCCAGGCCAGAAGAGTTCCACTAGTGGGTAGAATGGGTAGTTTGGAGACGATTCCTCTTATCTATAAGTGTGCAAAGTCTCACCAGAGAGTAGGCACACATTATGTGCAGCTAAAGCGTTTCTGCCTCCAAAAGCTGGCTAGCAGGCACGCCAGTCGACTCCAGAGGCAGAACCTGGCAGGCTTCGGGCGGAAACGAGACCTGGACATGTTGCGCCACACTGTAATCACGTGCAATCCGGCTCGGAATATCAGCCGTCATCTTTTCTTGCGAACCAAGCTGAATATGAAAACGGGTAAATGGTCCCAGAAAAGTACGCAGCTCAATAACACCCTCTAGCTGATTCCCATATCCATTTGCGCTCGTTGCGTCTTCGTCCACAGCATGTAGCGTGACCTCTTCAGGACGCACGACCACAAGCACAGGGGTAGCATCAGCCAGACCAGGCTGCGCTGGCACACGGAAAAGATGATCCTTAACATGGCATAAACCTTCTCTTGCCGACTCTAAGGTACCCTTGAACTGATTGGTAGTACCCACAAAAGTCGCCGCAAAGGCTGTACGTGGATTGCGATAGATCTCTTCCGGCTGATCAATCTGCTCAACTCTCCCACCAGCCATTACCGCGATACGATCAGAAATTGCCAGCGCCTCTTCCTGATCATGAGTAACATAGATAGCTGTCATCGCCAGTTGCAATTGAATACGCCGAATCTCATTGCGCAGCGAGACACGAACCCTTGCATCCAGTGCCGAGAGCGGCTCATCCAGTAAGAGCACCTTCGGTTCCACTGCCAGGGCACGCGCCAGAGCGATACGCTGCTGCTGTCCCCCCGAAAGTTGGTGTGGATAGCGCCGACCATGCTGCGCCAGATCGACCAGTTCCAGTAGTTCGTTACAACGCTTCTGAATATGGGCTGCGGGCAGACGCTTCATGCTCATACCAAAGGCGATATTCTGCTCCGCCGTCATATGGGGAAAGAGGGCATAGGATTGAAAGACCATCCCCATAGGCCGCCTTCTGGCAGGACGCTGTGTGATATCTTCTCCATCTAACAAAATACGCCCACCATCAGGTTGTTCAAAACCAGCAACCATACGCAGCATCGTCGTTTTTCCACACCCGCTTGGGCCTAACAGGGTCAAAAATTCGCCCTTATTGATAGAGAAAGAAATATGATCGACGGCAGTTACCTTGCCGAAATATTTCACCATATCTTCTATTTCAAGAAAGCTCATCTCTATTTTCCTTTCATTCTACCTCTCGAATGGCTACTTAATCGCGGCAAGCTCCACGCTCTCCTGACTCGAACCACCTGAACGCCGTCTCACAAGCAAGATCAGGGCGAGAACACACAGCAAGGTCAAAGCAAAGCTAAAGACAGAGAGGATCGCCGCCTCACGTGGGTCCATCTGCCCTACCTGGTCCAGATAGTTCGGGAAGGTATAAATGCTAAAGAGCGAGGCCAGGGTAAACTCACCCATCGCCGTCGAGAACGTTAGCAGGGCGGCACTGATCATACCGGGCCAAATATTTGGCAGAATAATCCGTAAAAAGATACTCCACCAACCCGCTCCCAGACTCTGCCCCGCCTCCGTTAAAACATTAGCATTGAGTGAACGCAGACTATTGTCAATGGGCCGGTAGACAAACGGCAAAGAGATCACCACATAGGCACAAGCCAGCAGCGGTGGTGTGTTCGCCAGAGTAAAGGGCGGTCCGCTTAAGAGAGGGACAAGGCCAAACGAGAGGATGCTCGTCAGGAGATTCGGGGTCCCATAGACCTCTAGCAGACCAAGCGAAAGCACAATCGCAGGAACAGCAAAAGGAATCAGAGACAAAATCTCTAAGAGCAATCGCAACCGGGGCAGACGAATCTGCACCCAATAGGCTGTCGGTGTTACCAATAAAAGAGAGATCAGGGTCGATGCCACCGCCAGACTAAACGAAGTCAGTAAGGTACTATAGAAATCCTTATCGCGAAAAATCTGCTGAAAAGATGCAAAAGGAGAAGAACCAGAAAGGCCAAAAACCAGCGTCGCAGCTAGAGGCACCAGCAGATAGACCATTGTAAGCAGCAGAAAGACAGTATCAATACCAAACGATGTACGCCTACGCACAGCCTGCGCAGGTACAGATGTTGCCATACGATCTTCCTACCTTCCCTGCCAACGATTAATACGACGCAACATATAGGTATAGACAAAAACAACCAGGAGCAGGATGACGATCATACCCATCGCCAGCGCGTTTCCCAGACCAGTATCCAGGCTCACATTGCCATTCACCACAAAGCTAATCAGAATCGGCACCAGATTAATATTGCCCTGGGCCAGAGCATAGGCGGATGCATAAGCGGCAAAGGCATTAGCAAAAAGCAACATCGTCCCCGCAATAATCGAGGGAAACAAAATCGGCAACGCCACCTTTTGCCAGTACCGGAAGGGCGAGGCCCCCAGATTTGTGGCTGCTTCCCGCCATTCTGGACGCAAAGAACTTAATGCTGGCAACGTGATCAACAACATTAATGGCAACTGAAAATAGACGTAGATGAGGACCAGGCCAGAAAAGGTATACAGATTAAACCCCTGGTCATAAATACTAATGTGCAGCCAGGTCCGTATCGCAACCGTGAGAAAGCCAGTGACTCCAAGCGTGGCAATAAAGGCAAAGGCCAGTGGCACACCTGCAAAATTTGCAGCGATACTGGAGAAGCTCAAGATAAATTGGCGCAACCAGTTACTGCGTAGCCGAAAAACGCTATAGGCGACAATCGAGCCCACCAGTCCCCCGATTAAAGCACTCACCAGAGAAAGGAGAATACTATTCTCGAAGGCATGAAAATTGCCCGATTGTGAAAACATCCGCTGATAGTTTTTGAGGGTAAACGCGCCAGTGCTACTATCAAGAAAACTGCCCTGCAAGACCACCAGGGCCGGGAGCACTTCAAACAGGAGGCAAAAGAGGAAGAGAGGAATTAAGCCTAACCAGCTCGTCAACGTGTAGCTCCAGCGCCTCCTGCCCTTCTGCCGCAAAATCGTTGAAACCTGTTCTTTTCCATCCGCAACAGTCTTGTCCTCCGAGAGAGCATTTACTCGTGATTGCATAATCATCCCTTTATAAGCAAACGAGGAGAGATGAATGCCCCAAAGCTCCATCTCTCTCGCTTCTTCCTAGTGCATCTCTACTTGACCTTTTCGTTTTTCCCGGTGTAGAATCCCTCAGCAGTGGCGGCAGAAGGGGTCTTCTTTCCCGGCCCACTTGAGGGGACTGAAACGAGAAACGCTTCGTTCTCTACACTTATTGGCCGAGGACCTGCGATTGCCAATTCTGGTTGAGCGCATCCGCAGCGGCAGAAAGCTTAGTGAGGTCAGTGACAAACTTGACGTTTGCATACTGCTCGGCAGCAGGTAGTTTTGCGGCAAGGTCTGCCGGAACTTTGTTCGCTGCCACGAGCTTCTGGTAGCGTGCGGGGTGAGCATACCCTTTCAGGAAGAATAACTGGCCTTCATCCGAGAAGAGATATTCGTTCCACAAACGAGCAGAGTAAGGATGGGGAGCGGTTTTGTTGATAAGAGAAACATAGGGACCTGCAATAGAACCATCAGAAGGGATGAGCACCTGAAGATTGGGCTTCCCTTTCAGATCATCGCGATGAGCCAGACCCAGATAGTCCCAGATAATAGCGATAGCAACTTCGCCCTTCGCAATATTTGCCTCACTGGCACGGGCGGCGGTGAAATTGCCCTTCTTCTTGAGTTGCGTAAAGAAATCGATGCCTGGCTGAATACTATCAACGCTGCCACTGGCTGCCAGAGCAGCTGAGTAGACGGCAATAAATGCATCATTGGCCTGGCGAGGATCACCATCAATGCCTACCATATTCTTGTAATTACCAGACAGCAATTCTTTGAAGGTTGTAGGCGGTGTCTTCACGATATCCGTATTCACCACGAAGGCCTGAGTACCCCAATACTCAGTACACCAGTTTCCAGACGGATCTTTCAGATCATCCGGAATATCGGCCCAATTCGCATGTTTATACGGAGTCACCAGACCAGCCTGCATCGCCTGTGGACCAAATTTAAACCCTACATCCCCAATATCACCGTGAGGATGCAGCTTCGATTGCTTAAATACTTCCAGCTCCTGCGCTGAAGAAAACTCGGCCTCTGCTTTATAATCGACATTGACATATTTACTCGCAAAGTTTGACAGGATGTCCGCGTAGTCAGCCCATTCAGGCGGAATACCGATAGCTTGCAGATCTCCTTCTTTTTTGGCATTGGTGATCAGCGTCTGCATATCAATGGGACCAGTAAGATTTGGTGCTGCACCGGTGCCAGTCGTCGTTGCAGCCTGTCCACACGCAGCTAGAAAAGCAGAAAGGGACGAAGTAGCAACTCCCAGGCTTGCGGCCTGTTTGAGAAATCGACGTCGATTTGCGGGAGAAGGAGAGAAAATTTCGGAAAAAAATGAGCCACTCATAATGGGGCTTCCTCCGGATACCTAAATAGAAGAAATACAATGTCTGTGCGCCTTGCAGTGGGCGGCATTCTCAGGCAAAACAGAGGGAACAGAGATGGTAGATAGCGCCTTTCTTCTTGAAGCTACCTGCTTTCAGTGTAAGGATCAGATAGACACCTCACAATATACTGAACATACATATTTTTATCTATTTCATAGATAACATAGCTACAAAACAGGAATTTTACCATATCTTAACACGTCTATAATCATTATTTAAATGAAGATTAACGAAAGAAAAGTAGAGTTAAAAACAACAGAGATAGCAAACACACGATCAAGCAAAACAGAGATAATCAGATCATCCTTCCTTTGTTTTTGTGATATGCTAAAGGAAATTACACAAGTTACGCTGCACACAAACAGTGTAACTTGTGCATATATCCTATTTCGTCTAGCCCTTAGCGAGACGAGCAATTCGCTCTATCTAGAAAAAATCAGTGGAAGGACAGGTTATGCGATTCGGCATTTGTGCGCCCTTTCGCCAGGTACAAGAAGAGCTTAAAGAGCTCCCTTTTGACTACCTGGAAGAAGTGGTACAACGTTTTCTCGTACCTGAACAGCCTCAACAAGAATTTGTAGCATTGTGGCACGAAGCACAAAGGCTAGCAGTACCAATAGAAGCAGCTAATTCCTTGCTCCCCGCCAATCTTGTGCTGGTCTCTACTCCCACACAACAGGTTGACGCTCCCCGCCTCGAACGCTATATCAAAACCACCCTGCAACGTGCAGAACAGGCAGGTATCCGTATTCTTGTTTTTGGCAGTGGTGCAGCACGAAATTGTCCAGCAGGATATGATCACGAGGATGCCCTTCAGCAGATTAGCGATCATTTCGCGCAATGGTGTACATGGGCTAGCCAGTATGCGCTGCAATTTGTGCTGGAACCCTTACGCTATGCAGAGACAAACATGCTGAATACGGTTGCGGAGAGTGGAGCGCTGGTACAAAGTATTGAAAGCTCCGGGGCACGCCTACTGGCCGACATCTACCATATGCGCTCTAATCAAGAGACAGCAGAGACCCTTCCTCCCTGGGTACCCCTGCTTTCACATGTGCATCTGGCTGAGTTAGAAGGACGAACCGCTCCCGGTCAACACGGCGATGACTTCCGTGCGTATTTTCGTGCCCTTCAGCAAGGTGGCTATGATCAGCGCATCTCCATCGAATGCAATTGGGGCAATCTGGCAACAGAGGTTGGACCCGCAATTGCCACACTCCGCGAACAATGGTCTACGAGTATTTAACCACCATCTGTAAAGAAAGAAAACGGAAAATATGACAGAGAAATTACGCTTTGGAATTATCGGCTGTGGCGTAATCGGCCCGCTACACGCAGAGGCAATCAGCAGTCTGCCTGACGCTGCTCTGGTTGCGGTAGCAGATACTGATGCAGAGAAAGCGCAGGAACTGGCGCAAAAATATGGAGCCCACGCCTATACAGATGCTCAGGAGATGCTTGAGCGTGAACACCTGGACGTTGTTGACGTCTGTACCCCCAGTGGTATGCATGGTGAACATGCCTGCCTGGCTATGCGGGCAGGGGCGCATGTCATCATCGAAAAGCCGATGGAGATCCAACAGCAACGGCTTGCAGAGATATTACAGGTGCAAAAAGAGACCGGGCGCAAAGTAGCCGTTATCAGCCAGCACCGCTTCGATGCCGCCTCAGCCCAGGTTCATGCGTTGATTCAAGAAGGTGCGCTTGGCCGCCTCGTTCTGGGCAACGCGGCCATTCCCTGGTGGCGCGCACAAAAGTATTATGATAGTGGAGCGTGGCGTGGAACCTGGGAACTCGATGGTGGCGGTGTTCTGATGAATCAGTCGATTCACTCGATTGATCTCCTACAATGGCTTATGGGGCCCGTTCAGCGCATCCAGGCATACACAGACACGCTAGTGCATAGTATAGAGACTGAAGACGTCGCAGTTGCCATCTTACGCTTTGCAAACGGTGCCATCGGCACGATTTCTGCAACAACAGGCGGTTATCCCGGTGCAGTCACACGTATCGAGGTTTTTGGCGACAAAGGCTCGGCGATTATCGAGAATGACCGCCTGGCTTATCTGCATCTGGCACGCGACGATCAAAAAGAGCTTGGCATCTATGGTGGCGCAAAAAAAACCGCCTCTGAGGAGCAGACTGAGAGCACAGCGGCCCAGAATCCGGCTGCCTTACAGACAAATACCCATGCGCAACAGATTGCCAATATGATCCAGGCGATTCGCGAAAATGGGACCCCTCTGGTGGATGGGCAGGCAGGACGTCATCCAGTTGAGATTATTCTAGGAGTGTACGAAGCGGCTAGAACGGGAAAGGAAGTTATCCTCTCATGATTCGTCTTTCAGCTTTTGCGGATGAGATCTCTCCAGACCTGGATGAACAGATTGAGGTTCTTCAGCAAGAACAGATCCGCTTCATCGAACTGCGCGGCGTCTGGGGCAGCAATGTCCTCGCTCTCACTGACGAACAGGTCAATACAATAAAACAAACCCTTAAAGCGCACAACATGGGGGTTGCGGCCATTGCTTCGCCAATTGGAAAAGTCCCCATTGATTTTCCTTTTGCGGAACATCTCAAACAGTTCGAGCGTGCACTGGTCATAGCGCAACGCCTGGAAAGTGCCTATATCCGTATCTTCTCTTTTTATCCGCCAACGAGCCAGCCGGATGCCGATCCGGCCAGCTATCGAGAAGCGGTAGTAGCCCATCTCCGTGAGATGGCAACGCGAGCAGCGAACGTAGGGCTAACGCTTGTGCATGAAAATGAGAAAGATATCTATGGAGACACTATCGCGCGTAACGTCGATATCTTTCAAGCGGTGGCACAGCGCAGCCTGCGCTCGGTCCTTGATCCAGCAAACTATCTTCAGTGTAAACAGGTCCCCTATCCAGATGCCTATGAAGCGACCTTGCCCTGGCTGGACTACGTCCATGTCAAAGATGTGCGTGCAGATGGGACGCTCGTTCCAGCAGGCAAAGGTGAAGGAGACTGGCCTGCACTCTTAGAGCGGCTGCGCAAGGATGGCTATAATGGCTTTCTGGCCCTAGAACCCCATCTAAGCGCTGCTGGGCAGTTTCAAGGCTTCAGTGGACCAACGCTGTTCAAAACGGCCTCACAGGCCTTACAAGGGCTGTTAAAGAATATGAATTGGGAGTACGCTTAGGGCTGGCTTTACAAGCGCATCTCTTTTCCAAAAGCTTAGAGGTTCCACCAGTGTTTATGCCATCCTCTGGCCGTCAGTAAGGCTTGTTGCGTATCATGCGTGAAAATTGTTTTACAGAGATCAACCTCTGAGGAGGCCGCGTTGAGATCGATCAGACCTGGATCATTATTTAGCAGAGGTCCCACTACGCCTACAGTGCAATAGGGAACATAGCTGGCACTATATCCGCCAGCCTGGAGCATCACCAATCGTCCATCACAAACCTGCTCGGCAAAATTTACCATCATCTGGGAAATCTGCTGATACCCGTCCATTGTCAGCATCATCTGCGTAAGAGGGTCCATCCAGCTTGCGTCCTGACCTGCTGTAACAATCACAAGCTGCGGGCGAAATTGCTCCCCAATCGGCAAGACGATCTGCTCGAATGCGGCTCGATATCCCCTATCTCCAGTGCCGGGCGGAAGAGGGATATTCACTGTATAGCCAGCCCCAGAACCGCTTCCGACCTGTTCCAGTTCACCGCTCAGCCGGGGATACAAGTTTTGCTGATGCAAAGAAATAAAAAGGATGCCAGAATCTGCGTAAAAAGCATCCTGCGTACCATTGCCATGATGGGCATCCCAATCTACGATGAGAATGCGTTCAAGACCATAGACAGCGCGAGCATGATGGGCCGCCAGAACCGTATTGTTAAAAATACAGAAACCTAATCCCTGATTACTGGTTGCATGATGGCAAGGGGGACGCAGCAATGCATAGGCGTTGCGTACCTGCCCTTCTAACACTGCACTGACCGCATTCAAAGCTCCCCCGGCAGCAAAAAGCGCCGCCTCGAAAGAGCCAGGGCTGACAACTGTATCCTCATCAGTCTCTCCCCAGGGTCCTGAAGATGGTCCCCCGGCAGCATAGGCGCGAATACCTGCGATATAGGCGCGAGTATGAAAAAATGCTAGCTCGTCTTCACTCGCCGCCCGCGCAGGAATCGGCACCATGCGTGCAGTTAAGCCTGAACCATCCAGAAATTCTTTGATGCGCTGTGTAATATGTGACGAAGAAGGATGAGGATCTGGAGAGACTACAAATGCTCCCCCACGCATCTGAACCAACGTTTCTACGCCCGTATCATGACCGAGAAACCGCTCATCAAAGACAAAACCCGTACGAGGGGAAGAGAGCATCATGCCGACCCTTTCTTTTAGCGCCAAAGAAGATAAATAGTGTTCACAGGATGATCAAACTTATAGCACATGTAGAGAATCCGGGCAAACTACACGTATGAAAATGCCCAGATAGGCAAAACTCCTGCTATTTTCTCAACAGATTGTGTAATTTTACCTGTTCAAGCCGAAAAACGAATTGTATAATAGTAGCAGCTAGCAGCCGTTTCAGAAAAACCGCCTGGAACGCATTCTGGATGAGTTTCAATATTCCCTTGCCAGGAAGCGGTTTTAAGACTCATTCTACATCTGCTTTTTGTGATGTACATGTACTCTGAACTAGTGTATAATGCGAATACAGGCTTGCAAAGCAACGCGGAATGCCGAGCAAGCTATCATTTTGGCTCACACTATTATCAAATCCCGCTCAGTAGTCTGGTAGAAGATACGCAGCTTACAAGCAAGAGGATTTGACTATTTCCAGGAGCGAAAATGCATCCCCGCAAAGGGGAAAAAGCGAACAGAGTGTGCCTGCTGGCATCTTTGTTTCCCCCATAGCCTGAAGGGCATGTGGGTCTCCACAAGGGAGGTCTTATGATAGAAACGATACCACCTGGCACAATACTCTATGGACACTATCGAATTGAACGCGTACTTGGCAGTGGCGGATTTGGACACGTCTACCTGGCATCTAATCTGACTACCCATCAGCAGTGCGCGGTCAAAGAATACCTCGTGACCGGTGCAAGTGGTCAGGAACAACTCAAACATGAGGCGACCGTACTTAGCCAACTTCATCATCCCAGCCTGCCAGCTTTCCAGGATGCTTTTATTGAACGTGGTCGTTATTATGTCGTCTTAAATTATATTGAAGGCAACGACCTGACCGATCTCGTGCGCATGGCTCGCCAACGAAACGAAGTGGTCCCCATTGAGCGGATTCTGCAATGGCTCGTCTCTATCTGCGATGCCGTGATGTTTCTGCACAATCAGCATCCGCCTGTTATTCACCGCGATATTAAGCCTGACAATATTCGCATTACTTCCAATGGCACTGCTATTCTGGTAGATCTGGGCAATGCAAAAGCTGCCGCCGATGGCGCACGAACGCTCTTTTTTATTCGTCACCAGGGCACTCCCGGCTATGCGCCTCAAGAACAGTATCCAGGTGGCAGCGGCACAGACACCCGATCAGATGTATACGCATTAGGCGGCACACTCTATTTTGCCCTGACAACTCACGAGCCACCCAGCGTCTCGACACGAAACCAGGCCATGCAACAAAACTTGCCAGATCTGCCCACTCTCCAGGAACTTCTAGCAAAAAATCCGCCTGAGGAGAATCCTGAGGCAAACGGGCGGCAGTTCCGCCTGGGCTCTAATCGACCTGCCAAACCCGGTCCTCGTCATTTACGCCAACTTGCACAATTAGGGTTGCTTCCACCAGACCTCCTGAAGCAGTTGAATAAGGTCATTCAGCGTGCAATGGCAATGAAATCTAAAGATCGCTATCAATCAGTTGCAGATATGGCTCAGGACCTGAAAAAAGTTATTAGCATGCTGCCACCGTCCCTGCAACAACCCGCTAGTGGATCGCCTTCTTCCGTTGATCCACACAGTACGCAGCCTGACCTACCAATGCTCTATGAAGCCATACAGGCGGCGAAAGAGCAGGCCGCAACCCAGAATTCACAGGATAGCAGTCCTCAAACTCCTGTACCGAACCATGCTCCGGCTGCTTCAGGGTCTATCCATTGTCCACGTTGTAATACGATAGTAAACGCACAGGCAACGTATTGCCCGCGCTGCGGGTCTACGCTGGCTTCTCCTCAAGCAAGCGCACAAAAACCAGGACCAGGCTCCAATGCTCCTAAACAGAATATTGGAGAACAGACGATGATTATTAAACCCCAGGCAATGGCTCAGCAGCAGAATATTGATCATGCCCAAAAAGCCAGACCGCAAAGAGGGACGACTGGAGCACATGCCCCCTATGCAATTCAGCAAGCAATGACGCCTGTCCCAATGGATGCAAAGATGGGACCACACAGCTCGACTGCGATTCAGACACCACCACCGCCATCCTATACGCCACAACCCCCGGTCAGGCGCAGGCAAGGCCATGTGGCACCACCACAAGCACAGGGAGCACCAAAATCATTCTTCTCGATTGGCCCCGGCACCATTGTTATATTGCTCATTATTGTTTTCGTGCTTATCCTTTTAGGCGTCTTTCTGATTAGCCGTGGGCATCTGTAAATTATTTATTTCCTGGAACAAAACAATTGCCCAACTTATCTGGAGCACTTTGCAACCCGCCCACTCTGCCTAAAAGATAGGCTCTTACAGTCTGCTGGTTGGTTTTCTTATTTAGACGCTAAAAAATGAAGCACGCGGATCTTTAGCTCTCAGGCCACATTTCAGTAAGAGCAGCACGTGTGCGCTGCAACCACGCTGGAAATGAAGCCGCCCAGTGCAACCGTTCCAGCACATCATCAATCAGCGTTTCAGGAGGCAGGCCCTGTTGATAAAACAGATCTTCAAGTGGCCCATTAATTGTGGCAATTGGAGCCATCAACATCATGGCATTAGTCAGTAAGGCTGCCTCGCCCGGAACGGGCGGACAGAGTTTGCCATACGCCTGCAAGAAACGACGCGCACGCTCAGGCTCGAAGCCACGTTTGGTAAGGGGACGATTTCAGCTCTTCTCCAGGCAGCCAGGCCAGCGCACTAAAGTAGAAGAGGGCATAGGCGACCTCAAAAATGCGCTTCTCCCAGTGAGAGGCCTCTATACCGAGAACTGCGGTAACGCCAAAAGAGTTAAAGCGCAGATTTAACGCATGATAATCGCCATGAATATGAAACTCTGGAAGATTACGAACGGCTCCAATAGACATCATAGCCGCTGGCAACAGCGCCTCCCACTGCTCAGCCCAATTATTGAGCGCAACAGAAATGGCCTGAAGTTCAATCTCGTCGGCCCTGGCATGAGCTAGATTCAGCCAGCTCTGCACCATACCACCAACATGCACCTCCGAAGGCCAGCGATGCGTGTGACCGGTATACGCCTGAGAAGCGGTATGGATACGCCCTAGCATCGTACCAGCGGCACCTACCCAGTCCAGACTACGAGGATCAGAGGTGGAAAAACGCTCGCCAGCACTCCACTGCTGTAGCTCAAAAAATCCTTCCCCCTGGGCAACCACTGGCTCTCCTTCTGGCGTCAAGCGCAAGGCAGGCAGAGGAATGCCAGCTTGCTGGAGATAGCGCTGAAAATCATAGCGATGCGCCAGATTCTCTTCGAGCATCCCTTCGGGACGTTCACGAAGCACATAGCGCTCACCATCAATCTCTACAAGTACGCTTAAAGTAGGGCCAGGAGCATCCTCATCCAGGCCAAGATTCTCCCACGTATTCACACCAAAACGCTGCATAATCTCAGCAAGATCGAGACGATTATCTTGTGCCTGCTCGTCGGATGTCATCAGAAAAATTGGGTTCTTGCATACACTTATCTACTTCTCTTATTTTGATCAGTATATCATAGAGCGACTATGGACCGTAACCCGGATAGCTTTGCTCATCTTCACCTAAAAAAATCAGCTATCAAGTTTAGAGAAAATTGGACAACCTATCTTAGTAGATAGAAGAGTTCCATAGCAGAGTATAGAAATCTCAAGGCAATAGACTACCAAAATCAGTGAAAGTGAAAACGACAATGAATACCACAAAAATACTTGCTACCATAGTCAGAACATCAATCAATATATACCAACCGATGGAACAACCTATACTATTACGGCAGACGGACTCGACTCGACCACGATGACCCACTAAACGGGAAGTGGCAACTTCACCTCTCCTGAGAAAAGCGAAACGTCTCTGCCCAGTCTAGCTATCATCAAAAGATGAGATGGAACACAATTGTCATCTGGTACGTAGGGATAGATAGCGGGACAGAGCGATGAACAGATTGAGCTCTGCTTCATCCAAAACGGTCATCGATAGGGAGTTTCAGAGAGAAAACCACATTCACCAGGGGGCAAAAAGGGACTTTATGAAGAGAAAATATCTCATCGGGATCGCCGTGGGAACCACTTGTAGGATATTCGCGAGCAGTAAAAGCTGGCAATATGCTCTTTATCGCTGGCACGACAGCAACTGATGCCAATGGTCAGGGACTCTATCAAGGCGATAGTTATCAGCAAGCCAGAGAGATTTTACGGCGTATTGGGCTAGTATTAGAGCAGGCTGGTAGTTCATTTCAGGAAGTCGTGCAAACGCGCATCTATGTCACAGATATCAGCCAATGGCAGGAAGTTGGACGAGCGCACGGAGAAGTGTTCAAGGATATTCGCCCGGTTGCAACGATGGTAGAGGTACAAAAGCTGATTGATCCTACGATTCTCGTAGAAATAGAGGCAATAGCAATGCTAAATACTGTTAGTGAAGTCGAGAATGGTGAGGAAGATGCGTAGATAGTTCTCGCTCTGCGCCTGCGCCAGTGGCTGCCGGAGCAACTGCTGGGCTCCTGGTAAAGTGGGGAGAAGAGATGCTTGTGGTGGCTCAGTGCCAGCAGGCTACGCTGTGCCGCTGGCAGATCGCCAAGTCTAAGGTGGAGCCGGATCGGAACCGCTCCACCTCGGGAGGTCTTCACCGAAAAGGTGACAAAAGACTCGTGTCGAAGCGCGCATCTCTTGACCAGGCAACCGGGACATCACCTCTTGTTCGTAAAGTAATGACCTTCTTCGAGGTCCGCCAGGAGCCCCGAATGCACAGGCTGCCACCCCAGCAGCTTACGGGTCAGCACGCTCGAAGCTGGGGAATCGAGGGCGAGGAAGCCAGCCAGAAAGCTGAAGTGTTCGCCCGCGTTTTCAGGAGAGATAGCGACCACTGGCACTTCGAGATGCCGACCGATCACCTCGGCGATGGCGCGGACCGGCACGCCCTCGTCCGCAACAGCATGCAGTGTCGAGCCCGCCGGGGCCTTCTCCAGTGCCAGGCGGAAGAGGTGCGCCGCGTCGAGCCGGTGCACGGCAGGCCAGCGATTGGACCCGTCGCCGATGTAGCCAGAAGTGCCCTTGTCGCGGGCGATGCCGACCAGAGTCGCAACGAAGCCGTTATCTCCTTTGCCGTGAACCGTGGGAGAGAGTCGCACAATGGATGAGCGGACGCTGCGGGAAGCGAGGGAGAGCGTCATCTTTGCATTGTCCATCCGACCGAGCACAGCCGGGTCGGGGTCATGGCCGTCCCGTTCGGTCGCCACACGCCCTGGTGCGAGCCCAAGCACTCCGGAGGCGATGACGAACGGTCGATCAGAGCCTGCAAGTGCCTCGCCGAAGGTTTCGATGGCACGACGATCCGCATCAACAGCGCCCTGGAAGTCCCCTGAGAAGGCGACGTCGTGCTTGAACGCGAGGTGGATCACGCCATCCGACGCGGCGGCTGCACTGTGCAGGCTGTCGAGATCATCAAGAGTGCCGCGATGCACCTGTGCCCCGGCGGCGACGAGGGCAGATGCGGAAGCATCCGAGCGGGCAAGCCCGATGACCTGATGGCCGGCACCGATGAGTTCAGGAACGACGGCGGAGCCGATCCAGCCGGAAGCACCAGTAACGAAAACTTTCATGAGAAATTCCTCCATTAGATGTACAGGAAACGTAGGGTTAGGGTTTCGGTTGTGTGACCACACCACGCGTGCGCTGTCCCGGAAAGCCTCGCGCTGAAGCAGAACGCCCGCGAGCCCAGTCTCGTTGAATGGGATCTCCGAAGCCTACCAATTCTGGAGACACTGTGATGGATACACTCACCTTATCCGTCACTAGTGTATAATGTGAGATATGTTTTAACGAGAGAAGCGTTTATCCTAGAACTAGCACTTCTCGTTTCTGGTCACAGAACAGAGCGGAGCCTGTCACATGCCTATGAATCAATTGGAGTTGGATCGTCATTACGAATTAGCAACGTTCTTACGCAGCTGCCGCGCTCGCGTCTCGCCAGAACAGGTAGGCTTACCGGGAGGGACACGAAGGCGGACCCCAGGCTTACGGCGGGCAGAAGTGGCACAGCTTTCCGGAGTCAGTCCGGAGTGGTATACCTGGCTGGAGCAGGGACGAGATATTCACGTCTCCGTGCATGTGTTGGAATGTCTGGCGAGAGTCCTGCTGCTGGACCCCAACGAACGCGCCCATCTATTTTTGCTTGCTCTCAGACAGCCTCCTCCCGTCGAGACGTTTTCACCAACGACGATCAGCGCGACCTTCAAGCAGTTTCTCACGCAACTTGGGACCATACCGACGTGCGTCGTTGATGCGCGTTTGAACGTTGTGGCGTGGAATGCAGCCTCTCGCGTCGTTTTTGGCGACTTTGCCATGCGAACGGCACAAGAGCGCAACTTGATCTGGCAATTATTCACTTCCCCTGTGCGGGAAGCAAACGAGGAGTGGGAGGAACTGGCACGCGTGTATCTGGCGCAATTTCGCGCTGGCTATGGTCGTTTCATCAACGATCCCTGGTGGGCTACACAGATCGCTGAACTCTCCCGGATCAGTCCAGAGTTTCGGGAATTATGGGCCCGTCACGAGGTACGGAGCATGTCGGAAGGACACAAGACGATGCATCATCGGCTTGTCGGAAAACTGACCTTTGATTTTCTCTGGTTCCAGACGGTCGATTCCCACGATCTGCGACTGCTGATTCACACGCCACAGAGCAACTCTGGAACCGCCGAGAAAATCGAGCAGCTTCTGGCCATGTCGTCTGAATAACGCAAGGCCTTGTACTGGCACAATTCCGACAATTCTCAGGCAAACACCTTTAGATCTCTACAGGCAGATCCTGCCGACTCCCCCATTCATTCCATGAACCATCGTAATTGGTAAGATGGGGATAGCCAAGCAAGGCCAGACTAAAGAGGACAGAAGTAGCGGCAACTCCACCGTTACAATAGGCTACGATATGCTGCTCAGGAGAGACGCCTGCCTGCGCGAAGATCTGTGTCAGCTCCTCGTTGCTGCGAAACGTACCCGTCTGTGGATCGATGAGATCTTCACGCGGCAGATTGATCGCACCAGGAATATGACCACGACGACCATCTCCACGAGCAAGCACCCCGCTATACTGACCTGAATCGCGTGCATCTACCAGATTCACGCCAGACTGACCAATCAGCGCTAACACCTCTTCAGCAGTTGCACGCAATTGGGACTGAGGACGTGGCGTAAAGACCGCTGGAGCATACGTAGGGATCACGTCTGTCAGAGGACGCCCCTCACGTTTCCACTTTAAAAAACCACCATTCAGGACCGCAACTTGTCCATGACCATAGTAGTTCAACGCCCACCAGAGACGTGTGGCAAACTGCGCCGTGGGATGAGCGTCATAGGCAATTACCAGGTGCTCATCACCAATCCCAAGCTGCTCCATTGCCTGAGCAAAACGCCCAGGAGGCGCAATCTGCGCCTCTACCTCATCAGCAGGATCAACAATATCGCTGCTCCAGTCGATGTAGAGCGCTTCAGGGATATGCTCTTGCTTGTACTCATCACGAGCACCAATATATAAAGCATCCTGCACGCCCTCAACACCGGCACGATTGACTGAGCGCACATAGCCCCGCATATCTACAATACGGATATGCGGGTCATGGATATGCTCAGCTAACCAGGAGGTTTCCACTAAAAAACGATTACGATCTCCGCTCATCTCTCCTCCACGTACTAAAAAAACAAACTTTCATGAAGTCTCTTAAGAAAACAGACTGGCTGCATCCGGGTTATCAGTACTCACAAAGTGGGCGGGAGCACCAAGCACCTGCATTGGCTTAACGCCAAGAATACGCATGGACGCGTTCGGTGTCTGTGTCGTAATATAACGCTGCACTGTCAATCCTAGCGGACGCGCAAGTACCAGAGCCGCTGTTGAAGCCAGGATCACATTGTTCGCCGTACTGTAAGGACGGCGCATCTTCGCGACAGCCATCGCAGAAAGACCCGTCAACATACCGGCAACCGCCAGATTCGTGCCACAGCGCTCATGCACAGCTAGTTCGGGCTGTGTGGAACGCAGCAAGCCCAGGGCCTCCTCGGCAGCAGGCAGAATGGCTTCGGTAGGTAGCTCACCAAAAACAAAAAAACCTGCGGCAAAAGAGATTCCGGAGAGACGCACATCTGGATACTTCTTCGAGAGCAAGACAATTGTTGCATGTTCCAGAGCATGATTCTGCTTCACAGCCCCTCCCAGTAACATTTGTTGCGCAACCTGGACGAGTGGATTAATAGAGGTCATGACCTTTTCCTTTCCTGGTCTATCAGAAATGCCGAAACTCAAGACTGCAAGTGTGATCGGCATATAGTAGCAAAACGTTCTTCAAAAAGGACACTTATGGCCCATAGGTTATATTAAATATTACGGCTTCATCACCGAAATTGATGACATCACCATCATTTAACATAACAGGCTGGTAGATGCGTGCATTATTGACCAGTGTACCATTTGCACTCTGTAAATCTTCAAGATACCAGCGCCCTTCCGCAAACCAGAGCCGAGCATGGCGGCGTGAGACTGTTCGTCCGGATATGACCAGATCATTGCCATTCGTGCGGCCAATCGTTGTAACATCCTGGTGGAAACGGTAGGCACGGCCTGCCATCGGGCCTTGTTGCATAGAAAGGCGAGCGAGCACTGGTCGCCCGTTTTGGCTCAAAAAACGATCATTGGTTGCCCGCTTATTCGAGAGATCATCGCCACAGGTCGTGCAATAGAGCCGCGTACTGGGATTGGGAGCACCACAACGGAAACAGGTCAATGTTACAACTGGCTGAGGAGATCCAGATGGAGCAAAGCTACCAGGTTGCTCGATAGCGGGCTACTCACATTCGCAGTTGGGAGTTGAGTCATAGCTCCAGAAGCACCGGCCACACTTGCATAGGGCGGAACGCCACCACGCCACCTCACCATAGCCAGATCCGAAGCAGCCAGGGCACTGGTCAACGCGTCAATCAGCGAATCAGCAGCCTGGTAACGTTCATGCGGGAATTTTGCCGTCATCTTCTGCACAACTTGAATAATCGGTTGTGGGACCCCTTCAGCAACCAGACGCTCAACAGGCAACGGTTCATTGAGATGCTTGACGGTAATCGTCAAAGGGTTGTCAGCGGTAAACGGCACACGCCCGCTTAAACAATGGAAAAGCACGATACCAAGAGAATAGAAATCACTGCGCCGATCTACCGCCTGCCCCGTTCCCTGCTCTGGCGACATATATTGAGGAGTGCCAATACCTGTACCTACGCGTGTCAGATTAGTTGTCCCCTCAAGAATTTTTGCGATCCCGAAATCGGAGAGCAAAAGATGTCCGTCTTTGCGCACCAACATATTTGCAGGCTTCACGTCCCGGTGAATAATGCCATTGCTATGGGCGCAATCCAGACCCTCGGCTGCCTGAATGGTGAAATCAATGGCTTCGGCGGGCGGGAGAGGCTTCTTCAAACGATCTTTTAGCGTCCCACCATCTACGTATTCCATGACAATAAAAGTGATACCATCCTGCTCGCCAAAATCATGAATTTGGACAATATTGGGATGGGCCAATTTCGCAACCGCACGTGCCTCCTGCACAAAACGTTTCACAAAAATAGGATCACGTGCATGATACGCTGGTAAAACTTTGATCGCAACATAACGATCAAGGGTTGGTTGATATGCTTTAAAGACAGTTGCCATCCCACCAGCGCCAATACGCTCAACAATGCGAAACTGGCCCAGCGTTTTGCCAACAAGCACATTCATATCATCGCTGTTACCCATAACCCTGGCAACTCCCTCTGTCCCTGCCGTTCGATCTCATGACAAATGCTCCCACCTGAGGATCTGCGAATTACCAGGCACTACTACAAGGAGCATGTTGACACAAAAGAAATCCGTTCTCTCTATAGCAACGGGTCCACTTACCTGCTAGGATAAACGCAGGTACCCATACAAGATAAAATGCTGAAGATGTACATCTATTTGATTATACAGGTTATAGCACTTCATGTCGAGATAGCCCATTTCAAATTGCATCAATGCGCTCCCTACAAATAAGAGCTAGCCTTCGATGAGCAGGGATTCGGGGTCCTCTAACAATTCTTTGGCTCTGACCAAAAACTGTACCGCCTCCCGACCATCAACAATACGGTGATCATAAGAAAGTGCAACGTACATCATAGGACGGATCACCACCTGTCCATTAAGGGCAATGGGACGCTGCTCAATCTTATGCATTCCCAGGATCGCTACTTGCGGTCCATTAAGAATAGGCGTGGAAAGGAGAGAACCAAAAGTGCCACCATTGGTAATCGTAAAAGTCCCCCCCTGAAGATCGCCCAGTGAGAGAGTATTGGCACGCGCACGTTTGGCATAATCTGCAATCTCACGCTCGATCTGCGCAAAACTCTTCTGATCGGCATTGCGTATAACAGGGACTACCAGACCCTCTTCAGCACCTACCGCGATACCGATGTCATAGTAGCGCTTAAGGACCATTTCATTCCCCTGAATCTCGGCATTCAGGCGAGGGAAAGCTTTCAATGCGCCGACTATGGCTTTAGTAAAAAAGGACATAAAGCCTAATGAGACCTCGTGACGCTCTTTAAAAGCATCTTTTCGTCTGCTGCGAATATCCATTATCGCGCTCATGTCGATCTCATTGAAGGTCGTTAGCATCGCCGCCGTATGCTGAGCCTCAACCAGGCGCTGCGCAATCGTCTGGCGACGACGGGACATCCTCACCCGCTCCTCTGGCCGACCATTCGCGCTTGATGAGGAAATAGACGGAGTAGCCTGGGGGAGAGATGGAGTTGGCGCAATTGCAGGCAGGGCCTGAGAAGGCGTTCTGGCCTGCTCCATGTAATTCACAACATCATCTTTTGTCACGCGGCCATGCGGGCTACTACCATGCACCTGCGAAATATCTACGTTATGTTCAGCAGCAATTCGCCGCGCGAGAGGAGAAGGGGGACGTTGCGAATCAGCAATTTGCTTTGCGGGAGTGGGCACAGAAACACTATTTGTGCTCTGCTGGGATTCAGTCTTCGCATCGGGGTGATCAGGTCCGGGTACTGCGCGGCCAGCTCGGGCCGGCAGGCGCACATGTCCGACCAGCGCTGGCACGGCGCGGCCAGGTGGATCAGGTCGTAGTCTTTGAGGTCATCGACGGTCAGGTCCAGGATGTCCAGGCAGTGGAACTCACCCGGGCAGTATTTCGCGCAGCCCGGGTCGATATCGAAGCAGTCGGCCTCGATGCCCGCGTTGCGGTAGCCGTCGCCTGAGATCCCGACCCCGCCGCAGAGGTCAGCGATTCGGTACATGGCTAGTCCGGCAGCCGGTGCGCCTGCACCTGCTCACCGAGATCGAATTCCACTGGGATGCCGCTCGGGCCCGTGAGGATTACCTTCATGCTCTCTACTACGCCGCCCACCCGTCAACCGGCTCCAATCTCCTCCACCGCTCGACTTTGGCCACCACGCCGACCCCGGGCACGGTGTCGCCGATGGAGACGTTCTCGACAAGGGTCGGCAGCCACTTGCGGCCGTGACGGCTGACCTCGATCCGGTCCCGGCGGAACGGCGGCGGGATGACCCGCCGGGTGCGGGGGATCACCGGCATGGTCTCGCCGTCGAACCGGGTCAGCTCAGCTGCCTGCGCGGGCGTGATCGGGGTCAGCGACTCGGCCGGCACCGCGCGGGCCACCTGCGCGGTCTGCGCCGCCACCTGATCCAGGGCGGCGTCAGACATGAACGCCTCCATAGGCGGAGCCTCACCCTGGCCCGCCTTCCAGCGGTCGACGTCACGGCCGAGCGAGTCGGAAATCTCGATGATGTGTCCGGGCTTTTCAGGCAATTTTGCGCTCCTTCAACGGCGGCAGGTCCGCGGTCAGCGCCACGCGGCCACGAGAGCTGCGCAGCACCAGCCCGCAGTCAGGGCACCGGCCATCTTTCCAGACGAACGTCAGCAGCCCGGCCTCAGCGGCGATCTTGCTAGCCCCGCAGTTCTCGTGCGGGAAGTCCCCTCCAGGCGCCGTGACGAGGGCCACGCGCCCGCAGTAGCAGACCCGGTAAAGCCCGTTCAGCTCGCGGTGCTCGCGCAGCTCGATGCCGATGGAGGCACCGCCGTGCTCCGGGCAGGCATGCCGGACCGTCCGGTGCAGCGGGTCCGCCTCCCCGCCCGGCGGCTCATCCCGGTTCAGTTCGTCGAGCATGCCCTGCCAGCCGGCCCGGAACTTCCGGCCGGCTTCCTTCTCCAGGTCGTTTAGTGCCATGCCCTGTACTACTCCCCGGTCAGGTACCTGGACAGGGACAGCAGCTCCTCGACCTTCGGCGGGCGGCCCATGCTCAGGCCGGCGAAGTATTCCAGGGAGACATTCAGCGCCTCGCGCCGCTCCGCGGTGGTCACCGGCGGGCGGTCGATTGCCTCCACCTTGCGAGCCAGCGCGGACACCGCGCCGGCGATCTGGGCCACCTGCCGGTCCCGGGCCTCATCCGGGTTCTCCAGCAGCCGCGAAGACGGCCGCTCGGGCGGCCGCGGCAGCTCCGCCGGATCATCGGACTGCATGACCCTAGCTGTCATCAAGCCACCGCCTTGATCATCGCATCGTGGATGGCCAGGATGGCCCGGGTGTGCGCGCGGGCCGCCGCGTTCGGGTCCATGCCGACGGCGCCGGCCGCGTCGGCGATGGTGCGGCCGGCGTAGTAGCGCAAGGCCAGCAGCACCTGCACGTCCGGCGGCAGGGAGGCGGTCACCGCGGTGACCGCGGCCAGCACCTCGGACACCACCGCCTGGGATTCCACGTCGGCCTCGTCGGCGACGTCATGCGGCTCAGCATCGATCGAGACCGGCCGGGCGCTCACCGCGGCCAGCGTCGAGCGGACCTCGGTGACGGACATCCCGGTAGACCGGGCCAGCTCGGCCTCCGACGCGCCCCGGTCCTGGCCGGCGTCGCGGATGGCCTTAGCCCGGGTCCGGTCGGACCGGGTTACCCAGTCCTGGCCGCGCAGGTTATCCAGCATCGCGCCGCGCATCCGGGCCAGCACGTACGCCGGGAAGTACTCGAACGCCCGCGGGTCATGGCCTTTCTCCGCGCAATAGACCTGCCACCGGGCGGCCGCCTCGGCCAGTCCTTTCAGCGCGATGGCGTGCAGCTCGTCCAGCTCCAGGGCGTGCGGCGCCCGCTGCCACACCTTGTATGCCTCCACCCGGGCCTGCGGAATGATGTCCTCCACCAGCCCCGAGACCCGGGCGGCCACCTCGGGGTCCGGCATGAACTCAGCCGTCCTGCTCGACTTCGGTCCAGGCGGCCGGCGGTTGGGGATGAGCAGGGAATGGAGCCCGATGTGCTCAGCCACCTGCTGGTCAGTCCAGTCGCCGTGAACGCGCAGCACCCGCTTGGCTGCGAGGAAGAGGGAAACCCGGTCGCTCGGCATGCTGGCGCAATCGTCATGCGCTATTCACCAGCTGCCGGCCTGCTCCTTACGCAGCCCGGCGCCTGCGCCGGATGACCCGCTGCGGCCGCACCTCGGATGTAGTCCGGGTGGACGAGGTGTGCCAGTGATTGCACTCCAGGTCCCAGTAGGCGAACTGGTTCTTCAGCTTGCCCATCCCGCGATGAGCGTCCTTACGCGAGGTGTAGATGAACTTCCCGCAGTCCTCGCACCGGGGGCGGGCCATCAGGCCGCCGCCGGCCGGGCTGACCCTCGGCGATCATGCGCATGATCTGGCGGGGCGTCAGCGCGCGGAAGATGTCGGTGGCCTCATCCCAGACCGCCCCGGCCACCTCGGCCTCGCGCCGCAGCAGCGGCAGGTAGCCGTCCTCCTGGGTGCCCGCGGCACAGCAGCTGGTGCAGGAACACCATCCCGAAGGCGCAGCCCTGGCGCCGGACCCGGCCGACCAGCTGCTCCATCCGGGCCGGGTTCAGGATGGTGTCCACCGCGATCAGGTGCCGGGCGGTCTGCAGGTTCAGGGACGCTCGATGGTGGTGGTGCCGATCAGCACCCGGGCCCGCGGGTCGTCGCGAAACAGCTGGAGGCGGCGGGCCCGGCGCTTCTTGTCGGTCATGTCGCCGGACATGATGACGTGGCCGATCTCCTCCCGCTTCAGCCGCTCGGACAACGCCCGGACGTTGCCCTTGTGGTAGACGAAGCAGACCACCTTCTCCTCGGCCAGGTCGCCGGTCAGGGCGTCCATCACCCAGTCCAGCTTGGCCGAGATGTCCGTGCCCGGGCCCTCGTCGAGCGCGGCCAGTCCGCCGCAGATCTGCTGGCCGCGGGTGAACGCGGCGGCCGCCACCGCGCGGGTGACCTGCGTGCCCTGCGCGGTCAGCCGGCGCAGCACCCCCGAGCGCAGTTCCTCGTACCGGGCCCGCTGGACCGGGTGCAGATCCAGGAACACCGGGTTGAGCTGGACATCCGGCAGGTCCACGTCGTCCAGGTCGGCGGCGGTGCGGCGGAGCACGATCGGCGCGATGGCCCGGCGGAACTCCAGCACCCGCTCGCGGTCCCTGGTCATCCCCGAGTCCTCGAAGACCCGCTTGCGGGTGACCTGCGCCCGGTCTTGTCCCGGCGGTCCGGCACGGGTGATCCACTTCGTGGTCGTGGTGACGTAGCGCTGGTGGCAGCGGGACTCCGAGCCGAGCCGGTTCTTCTCGTGCCCGCCGACCGGCCCGGTGAAGCTCCACAGCTCCATCAGCCGCTTCTGCAGCGGGGTGGCGTGCATGCCGTGCACCCGGGTGCACCGCTTCGCCAGCCGGGTGATGGCCCGGCAGGTCCGCGAGGACGGGTCCCGCATCGCGTCGGTGTCGTCGTAGAACAAGATCCCGACCTGGCGGTACGGCGCGGCCAGGATATCCACGTCGCCCGTCCGGGAGGTCTTGACGCCCTTGCCGGGGCGAAGTCCGCTCGGAGACCACCGCGACCTCCCAGTCCCCCTCGCACAGCTTGCGGCGCTGCGCCGGGGTGCCGTCGGCGATGATGACGTGCAGGTCCGGGGCGAGACGGCGCAGCGAGTCAGCCCACGGGTCGTGCATCGACGGCCACCGCCTGGCAGATGATCACCGCGCGGTTGTGATAGCCCAGCTCCCCGTCCTGCTTTGCACATGGCCAGCACCAGCAGCGCCTGCGCGGTCTTGCCCGAGCCCACCGTGTCAGACAGCAGGCCCTTGCCGGCCAGGTACATCCAGGCGGCGCCGATCCGCTGGTGGCGGCGCGGGATGATGCCGCAGTCCCGGCACAGCGGATACGGCGTGCCGCGGTCCTTGTGCCGCGGGCAGGGCTCGGAGTTGAACCAGGCCAGGCCGGGGAAGTCGATGATGTCCCGCAGGCGCTTGACGCGCAGGCCGGCCTTCTCCCGCTGAGCTGGGGTCAGCTGGGCAGCGTCAGGTAGGGCCATGCCCTGTAATACGGGCGACGCGCGCAGCCCGGCGCCGTTCCAGCTCGGTGGTCTGCTCGTCGGTGATCACCTGGATGTCCCCCGTCTGCTTGCGGGTGACCCGGTTCAGGCGCCGCTTCAGCCCGCGGTGCGACAGGTACAGCCCGACCGCGAACACCGGGACGAGCCCAGCGTCTGCTCCAGCACGTTACCCCAGAAGCCCCCCACCGCTCCCCCTCCGCTGCCATTCCGCGTGCCACGCCGCGATGTGCGCCCGGCGGGGCCTGATGCCTTTCAGGTCCGGATGGTGGTGCCGGCAGACCTTGAACATCCCGCCGGCTGCCGGGTACCTGCCCCACCGCGGGCACCGCCACGAGTCCTGGCAGCTGTGGTGCACGTACAGCACCAGGCCGAACGTGGCCAGGTTGACCAGGAACGACCCGGCCACGCCGCTCCAGAACAGGTAGAACGGCCCGGCCGCGTTGTCCAGCCCGAAGAAGTGGATGACGGGGCCGATGGTTGATCCCCTCATCAGGCCGCGCAGTCGGCCACCGGACACCCGCCCGCCACGGCCAGCCGGGCCAGCTGATCGGCGGCCGCATCGGCGGAGAAGCCCTCCCCGCGGCTGGCGTGGTTCCAGGGCCGGATCATCCGCCCCGGCGGCGCCGGGGCGTCCAGCACCGCGTAGGGCGGCGCGGCGAACCGGCAGGAGCCCGTCCCGCAGGCAGACGTCTAGAACAGGTGAACCCCCCGCGCCGGGCGTTGCAGGCCGCCACCGCGCGGGCCACCGCGGAGCGCACCGCGGAGCGGATGCCGACGGCGTGGGCCCGCTGGCGGATCGTCACCGCGTCCCGGGCGATGGCCGCGGCGTACCGCTCGTCGGTGGCCAGGGCCGACGCCCACCCGGCCAGCTCGGCTTCCAGGGCCGCGGCCAGGATCATCTCGACGGCGGCCAGGAAAGCGATCTTGGTGACGTGCCGGCCTGCCGCCCCGATGCGCCCCTGTTCGGGAGCTGGCGGGCCGCCGCCAGGTGCGGCGCCGCCACCGCGAAGTAGTCGCAGCCCGCCAGCGGAGCCTGCGCGCGCAGCACCGGCGCGATGGCCGAGGTGCGGCTCCCCGCCAGGACGGCAGCGGACTGACCGCCTGAGCGTAACTGACCCGCACCCCGCCGATCTCGACCAGCCGGGCGGCCAGCGACGGCCAGGCCGCCGCGATGTTGTGCTCCCCGCCGGCACGAGGCACACTGGCAGCAGGCTCCGCGAACCCCGCAACTCTCGGAGTCCCGTCAGCAGGCCCCGCGCCCGCGCCTGGGATCTGGTCCACCGAACCGTCCCCGCGCCTGCGGGGGACCTGCGCTGTCAGGGCTTCTCCGGCCAGCCAGCTTCGCCAGCGCCGGGTCGGTGGTGACGGCCGAGGATTTCAGCGGGACGGCGGCGACGGTGATGTGCAGCAGGTGGAAGATGGCCCCCAGCGCCACGGTGACCGCGCCGACCAGGGCGCCGCGCTGATCCGGGTCCATGTGGAGGCCGAACAGGGCCAGGTCAGCGAAGATCACGGTAGCGGCCCCGGTGACGACCTGCATCGAGACCGGCTTGCCGGCGACGGCCCCGGCGACGATCATCACCACGGTGCCGAGCGCGGCAGCCAGCGAGGTGACAAGGGCGGCATTCGCGGCGGACAGGTGAGCGAACGCGATGAGAGCGCTGCGGCGGCTCCCAGCACCGTGGTGACGGTGGCCGGGAGCGAGTTGACGGGCTTCACGGATAAAGCCTCCTGCCGGAGCGACAGAAGCCGGCCCGGAGAGGCGCCTCCCGCCGGGACGGGCTGGGCCCTCGGGCTCCTGGAAATCGAGGCCAATCTCGCGCGGACCTCAGTCAACCCGCCAGGCCGAAGGTCACCCAGGCCCAGGTCTCGTCATCACCGGCCACCCCGCGGCGCACCGTCCAGGTGCCGGGCGCCCAGCCGTGCGTGGGAACCCGGGCCAGCCATCGCCGGTGAGGCGTCGAACGGGCTGGCACGGCGTGATCCGGGTCGGCCCGGGCGGCGGGATCATGCTCGGGGTCCCGGCCGGGTGCCCAGTACTCGGCTGTCACCGCGCCGTCGGTGACCGGGCGGCCCTTCCGGGCGGCGGTCACCCCGACCAGGACGATTTCCCGGCATGCACCCCCGGTTAATCGCTTGATCCGAACGTGTACGTGTCCCCGCGCAGGCTGCCGTCCGGCCGCTCGCCGCCCCACAAGATGGCGCCATGGTTCTTCAGCCAGTCCCGCAGCTGCTCGTACTCGGCCCGGTCGAACTCGTTCAGCGCGGCCCGGACCTGTCGCAGGTCCGCGCGCTGCCTCACGGCCGGATTCTCCTTCTCCCGCTTCCGGCGGGCCCGGGCCTCGCGTTGCCGGGCCTTCTCCGCCGCCATGTTCACCCGCTGGTAGTGCGGATGAACGGTCATGGTGCCCTTGAGGCGGATCTTGGTATGCCGGTAGTCACGTGGCCGCCCGTAGGCACTGGTCATCGAATCCGGGCCGGAGGTGTAGATGCAGCGGAACCCGGCCTGCTTGCTGCACGCCGGGCAGTCCGCCGAGTAGGCGAACCAGCTCCTGGTGGTCTCCTCGGCCTCGGTGTCCGGCTAGCGGCCCTCCCGGGGGGCCACGCTGACAGCGGCGTCCACAGCTGCCTACCGGCCGTCCTCGTACAGGCCCAGCTTGTCGGCCAGCTCGCCCAGGTCTTGGTTCGCCGTGATTACCCAGCGCGGCCCGCCCAGCGGGCTGGACTCCAGCGGCTGCTTCAGCGCGAACACGGCCTCGCCCCGGTGCGCCTTGATCAGCTCGTAGTCGCCCCAGGCGATGCCTGTGGACAGCTTCAGCTTGTGCGCCGCGATCTGGCACCGGAGGCGAAATCCACCGCGGTGTCCGGGTGAGCGGGATCTGCCGAGCGCAGCCCGAGCCGCAGCACCTCGGCCCGCAGCTCGCGCAGCTCGGTGATGTCGCCTTGCGGGTCACTCCGCATGGATGGTCTCCTCCGCCGCCGCGCCGGGGAAGTACAGGATGCTGGCCTGGCGGCGGCGGCTGTGCACCTTGCCCTGCCCGGCCAGCTCGCGCAGCAGCGCCTTCGCCCGGTCCCGGGACATGGTGACAGCCGGGCGGCCCCGGCGTAGCAGCCTGGCCGGCACGGCGTGCTCGACGTCCCGGGAGGCGCAGCTTTCCCGGTGATCGGCCACCACCTCGGCGACGATCTCCAGCACCTCCTCGCGCCGGTCCTGATCCGCCTCCCGCTGAACCTGATCGCCGCGGAACTCCCCAGCCTGTTTCCTCGCTCACGCGTGTCCTCCTGTCCCGGGCAGGAGCGCGGGCATGTCCCCGCTCCCGGACAGCTCGGCCAGCTGCGGCTCGACCCACTGGCCGACGGTGGGTCATCCGGCAGCACCACGTGCGCCAGGAACCAAGCTACTATCATGTCATGCCCCACAAAGACCTGGCCGCCAAGCGCGCTTGCGACCTGAGACGAATAGAAGTACCGCGCCCAGCAGAAAGCCGAGCGAGTCAGCCCTGCAAGCCAGGCTCAATGCACGGCCGGTCTGGCCCAAGAACGCCCGAGCTGGGCTGGCCGGCTGTTCGAAGGCGAAGGTACAGCCACCATCATAACAGCGGACCAGGCAGGACCCGCAGTCTGGTCACAGTCACCAATACCGACCCAGACGTCCTGGAGCCGTTCTTCCGCATGTGGCCAGGCAAACGGCCAGACTATACCCCGGCGGGCTCGGCTAACGCGCGTCCGGCCACCTCGTGGACGGCTCAGGGCGAGTCGAGCGGCCTTCCTGGTCGACGCACGACCTTTCCTCCGGACGACAGAGTCCGGGCCGAGTTCGACCTCCTGCTGGAAGTCCAGGCACTGAGACAGAAGGGCTCGCGCGCTCCTGGCTACGCCGATCTCATGCTCAGCTACCGAGAGCAGATGCGAATCCTGAACCAGCGGGGCATTCACTGGTCCGTCGCTCCCGGGAGCAAGGCAGGCATGTCTCCCCTGCCGGACACTTCCGCGAGCCGGGCTCCACCCACTGACCCACTGTGCTGCCATCGGGCAGGACTACATGGCTAAGGAACTCCTCCTCCAGGCTCACGATGCCGGTCGCGACCGCCTCCACCTTGGCCTTCCCACCAGCGCCAGCTACCGCCACAGCCGGCGCATTTCCCGGTCGTAGGCGTTCCGCATGGACGCCTCGGACCGGCGGTAGCCCCGGCCGTCATGCGTGACCCGCTTCTCCAACCGGTCCGGCGCGGCGATCTCGCACCGCATCCGGCGGCCGCCGAGCTCGAACATGACCTGGGCCAGGCCGGCCAGCGGACCAGCCGTAGGCGAACGCGGTGGCGCCGCACCGGGTCAGCGTCCGCTCGATCTCGGTCCGGGTCTGGTGCTGGGGACCCGCGTCTGCGCCGCGTACTTTCCCGCCACGATCGCACGCGCCGCCCCTCGCGTTCCAGCACCGCCATCCGGACCCGGGCAGCCGGGCCGGTGCACCGCGGGCACAGGCCGCGCAGGCGTAGCCGGCCACAGTCTCGTCCGCGCCCGATCCGGCGGACACCTGCCCGAGATCCCAGAACAGCCAGCACGGCGCGCAGTGCAGCGCGTCCAGCACAGACGAGCGCCCTGCAGCCGCCGCTCCAGCTCGGCCTCCGCGAATGCCTCGCCATGATGGGAGCCATGTGCGGCCGGTGGGAGGCCGTCCCCGCGCAGCGCCACACCTCGGCGCTGCCGTCGCGCAGCACGCCCCAGTAGGCCGCCACTCCTTTGCCCTGGGAGTGGCTGTACCCGGCTGTCAGCTCCCGGGGGTCCACGTAGCCGACCATCAGCTCAGCCTCCTGCGGTCCTCCAGCGCGTCCAGGCCGCGCAGGAACGGCTTATCGACAATGGCGGCGTGCCGGTAGAACCCGCGGGCGTCAGAGGCCTGGATGTCCCCGCCGGAGTAGTGGACGCGCTTGCCGCCCCGCCATTCGGACAGCCGGAGTCGCTGTAGGCATACTCCCCGGCCGGGGTGCGCGCATACAGCTTGGCGCCGCAGCGCTCGAACACCAGCGGCACCGAGCGGGCCAGCAGCGGCGCGAGCCGCCTCAGTCAGCACGCCTGAGCCCTCCCCCGGCCATGAAACGCAGCTCCACTTGTCCAGCTGCCCGCGCAGCTGATCCGGGTCGATCTCGTCGTAGCCCTGCCCGGTGGCCTGCACGTGCAGCCCGAGCACGGCGCAGCCGCCCAGCTGGGGCAGCCCCCCGACGAACAGGGCCATCGGCTTGGCGGTGTCCGTCAGGCCCTGGGCCAGGCAGGCCGCCTCCACGTACCCGCAGACGATCTGGCCGGGATCGCGGTCGTCGTCGCGGCGCCGGTGCCCGAGGGCCGCCGCCCGGACCAGCGCTACCGCGGTAGCGCTGGCTTCTGCGTAGATGTCCATCAAGACCGGTCCTCCCCTCGGGGTGTCAGGTCAGCCTGCATGGCCTCGTAGACCCCCCAGGGCAGGATGACGGCGGCCGCGAACGGGTCCGGCCGCCGCGAGCTGACCACGGTGTTGGTCCGAGCCACGATGTAGGTGGCCCCGCCCGCCACCTCGGTCAGGACCCGGGTCAGCTCGGCATCGCTGGTCGCGAGCCGCAGCGCGAACGTCAGCTTCTCCTCGCCGGTCACGGCCATGGAAGCCAGGATCTGCGCCGCATCTGGCCTAGGCATGGCGCGGCTCCGGCTCATCGGTAATGAACTCATGCTGCGTATAGCGGTCCCAGTGCACCCGGTGCGCGGGGATCTCCGAGTTGGTGCACTTGGCGTAGCCGTCGGAGACCCCGCACTTGCCCGCCGCCTGCACGTGGCCGCGCTCGGCCCGGGCCAGGTCCTCGTCCGTGCTCGTGGGGTCGAGGGATGGGGATCACCCCGCTCCACGAGCCTGCTTAGCCGGTCGATCTCGGCCGCGCACAGCGCGCCGGCCTTGGCCAGCCACCGCTCGTCCGAGGCCGGGTCGGCAGTGCCCTGGGCCCGGCTCAGCTGGGCGAAACCCAGCTTGGCGGAGGCGCGGTGCGCCAGGTTGCCGTCTTCGTGCTCGCGCTCGTCATGCTCCAGGGTGTAGCCCAGCTGCTCCACCTGGATGCGCCGCTCGCGATCACCTCGGCCACCCCGGCCAGCGCGCCGTGCTCCTCCAGGTAGTTCAGGTCGTCGACGACCTGGCGCTGGATGTCCAGGGTCATGGGCGTGCCGCCCTCAGCTCATGGATCTGGCGGATAGCGCACTCAACTGCTCGTCGGTCGAGTCCTCCCGCAGGCAGCCGTGCCAGAACGCGCGGGCCGCCAGGAAGGTGACCCGGTTGTACCGTACCGGGTGCAGCAGCGACTCCAGCCAGTCAGCCACGATCGGCCTCGTCCCCGGATTCGGCCTGCATCTTCGCCAGGAAACCCTGGCCACCGTGCCCAGGGCGTCGAGCATCCCGTCCCGGATGGCCGCCGTCGTGCCCGCCAGGCCGGTCAGGAAGTCGATCACGTCCTGCGCGTGCTTCATGGGCGGCCCGGTAGACCGGGGTGTTCTCCATGTCCTCCACGCCCAGCTTGTAGCCTGCCGCGCCACCCGCCTCGACCGCCCGGCGCCCGCCCGGCCCGAATTTCGCGCTCCAGATGTCCTGCAGGGCCGTCAGGCCCTCGAACCAGGGCAGCACCGCGGCGCGCAGCGCCGGCATGTCGCCGGGGGAGAAGCACACGATGGTCGTGCCGTTGTCCGAAGCCAGGTACAGGTCCGCATCGGCCGGGTCGTCGGAGGTGCGCAGCTTGCCCCGATAGATCCGGTCGTACCGCCGCCGAGTTTCGCGCGGCCTCCTCGAGCTCGGCTTCCGCCCTGAGTGCCTGGCGGCGGTCCAGCTCGGCCTGCGCGCAGGCGACAGCCTCGCGCTGGTGCATGTGGACGTGCCTGCAAGACCAGGTGAACTTCTGGCTGTTGCCGCGAACTGGTCATCGTGCTCGGTGGTGGTTAGGTCAGGATGCCGAGGTAGCTGTTATCCGACGGGGCCTGCGCCCAGTCGGCGTGCAGCTCGCCGGCCTTTCTCCGGCTCGGGTTCCGGCTCAAGGCAGCGGCGGCAGGTCACCCCAGACCGGGGTCCGGCCATGGTCAGCGCGACGAACGCCACGCTGGTCATAGCCTGCCGTGCGGCCGCGCCGTTCTTGGCGTCCGCGGCGTCCCGTGCCGCCTTCTCGGTGACCCCCTCAACGACCACCAGGCCGCTGCAGTCTTTCCGCTGGATGCTCCACACATCCCATTTCCTGGCGCTCATGTCATGCCTTCCCTGTTGCTCAGCAGCCGTGTGTCTCGGCCGCGATGACGTTCACCCGGGCCCGCCCGGTGGCGGTGCCCAGCTCGGATTCGGCCAGCCCCCGCCGGCGCAGCCAGGCCCGGGCCCGGCCCGCCAGCACGCCGCCGGCCCGGATCATTCCCGCCGCCTCCGCCGCCGCGCTCACGGTCCTGCGGCCTTCGACGAAGAACGCGTAGCTGGCGGCGCAGTCCGGGTCATGGCAAACGCCTCGCCACTCAGTATCCCCATGCACGCCACCGTACGTGTTTTACCTGACTGCTGTCAAGTGATAGGCGGATCTTGGGTCAACAATGCCGCTACCCCCAGGTCCAGCCGCCCGTATACGACGTGGCCCGGGAAGCGCCGGGGTGAAACAGGGCCAGGGGCTGGCCCGCCAGGTAGGCGTGCAGCTCGCACTTCAGCGCTCCCATCGAGCCGCTCGCGCAGCGGATGCTGGATGATGAAGCCCTCGTCAGTGAACGTCACGACGTGCCCGGCCTCGGCATCAGCCAGGATCTCCTGCGCGGCAGCCCGCCGGGAGCACAGCAGGTCCGCGCAGAGCAGCCCGCCCAGCTCGCTCAGGATCAGGCCCTCGCCGCAGCCCATCGGGCAGTTGCCCCGGACCTCCATCAGATGGCGCCGGAATAGCCGGCCATGGGCCCGCCCGGGTCCCGGCGCCGCCCGGCCAGCGCGCGGCGGACCGGGTGATCCGGCGGCAGTGCTCCTCCGGGTATCCTGATGGCCGCCAGCGTGCGCTCGACGAAGCCGTCCAGGTCCGCCTCCGAGCCGGCCATCTCCGCGCGGAACGCCGCGGCATCCTCATGCAGCCGGGCGGCGGCGGCCGCCGCTCCCTCGTCCAGGTCAGCCCCGAACGCGCCCCCCTGCTCCAGCCGCTCGCGCAGCCGCGCCTCGATGTCCGAGGCGCAGGCGGCGAACTCGCCGGCGCAGGCCACATGCTCCCCCAAGCCGGCGCAGCGCCCCCAGCGTGGCGGAAGCTTGAGTGTCCCTGGCGCAGCGCCGCGTGCAGCAGCACCGCCAGGTCCCGGGTCGGGTCGTAGATCTCGCGGGCGTCAGCCACTGCACACCCCTGCTCGCCCAGCGTCCGGTCATCTGCCGCCGCCCGGTGCGAGCCAGTCGGCTCCTCGTGCTCCGCCGCCGACATCGAGGCGAAAAAGAAACGCCATCGCCTGGATGCCCTGCGCCGTCGCCCGGGCGGGCTCATCCTGTTCCAGCGAGTCCGCCAGCCGGGCGAGCCCGCGCTGGCGCAGCTGGCTGGGGTGAGTCCGTCGGAGGGCACGCGTTTCATCCTGTCAGCGCCGCTAACCATGCCCTGCACCTTCCGTCTCCCCCCGGTTGCGTCCGTGCACTGCCATGTAGATGTCCGCCATCACCGCGTAGGAATCCCAGCTGGCCTTGTCCAGCTTGTCCATGAAGATGGCCACGATCTCGGCCAGGGCGAACGCACCAGCTCCGGGTCCGGCCCGGTGAACCCGATCTCGCCGCGGCAGCCCATCCGGGCCGCGCCGGCCAGCTCCAGCGCGTGCGTCACGGCCGCGCCGGCGGCCGGGTCAGATCCCAGCAGCTTCGCCATCAGGCACCGCCCCGGGAAGAAGAAGAACAGGCTGCCCGCCGTCAGGGACATCTCGTGACCGCCGCCGGTTGAGTAGAGCTTTTATGGCCGTCATGGATGATGTGCTCCTGGACCCGGCTCTCGTCCCAGCCTGGGACAGTCCCTTTCGCCTGAGGCACCTTCCCCCGGGGATCGACGCCTCGCGGCGGCATTACCGCACTCGGGTAGACCCAGCCCGACACACCGCAGCCGGGTACCGCCTTGCATCCGCGGGGAGTCATCCATCCGCGGCTCTCCAGGGTGGCGGTCAGCGTTGCCCGGGCGGGCAGCCCGTGGCTCTGAAAATCGTTGCTGGTTTTTGTATATCTCACCCCGGGACGGAACAAGCTTTTATACGCCTGAGAGGGTGAGACCAGAACCGGATGTGTCTCATCCATGCTTTCACTCCCTCTCAGACGTCATCATGCAACCCTCCGGTTGCGTACCGTGTTCCGGCCGGTCCAGCTCCGTTCAGTGCGGCTGCCTCCTTGCGGGGCCGCCCTGGCCGGCGTCGTGGCTGGTAGCCGTAGGATTCCAGCAGCGGCCCGACCTTGGTCTTGTCCCTCATCCGGAGCCGGATGAACAGGCCCTGGATCACCATCTCGGTGCGGTCCAGGCCCTCCTCACCGCACGCAGCCTCCAGTTCCTCCATCAGCTCCGGGGGGAGCCGCAGAAGCATGTTCTGGGTGACTGCGCTCACGGAATCTGTTCTACCACATGATATCTAGATATCACAAGCAAACTGGATATCTTTTTTTTGACCTGCTGAAACGCTACGGTAACACCCGCTAGCCACCTGACACAAGTACGTTGACCTCAAGAGCCGGCAGAACATCGATCGTGACCGAATCCGGCACCTGCTCGGCCTCGCCCATCCGGGCCGAGTCGCTATCCCGTACCCAGGCCACTTCCGCGGCCGCGGAGAGCCGCTGCGCGAACCGCCAGATGTCCGCCCCGGCATGCCGCCCGGAGAGGACCACCCGTCCCCCGTGAGCGCGGACCACGAAGTGCCCACCTGCGCCGATACTCAGCAGCGGGGGGTAGCTCCACACCTGCAGAGGCAGCTCGGAGTCCGTCGCGGTGCAGGTTTCGGCGTGGTCGGCGAGGATGATCAGCTCACCCCCGTCGACCGCGAAAAACCCGTCCGAATCTGATGGCCATGCCGACATCGCCTCATCGTCGGCATGGCAGGAGTCCTGGTCAGAAGGCCACGCCGTCAGCTCGCGCTCAGAAAACCCGCACGAATCTCCGTCCCGGATCACGATGACCTCCCCGCCGTCGGCCATCACCGCCCCGTCGGAGCCGGTCAGGAAGGCGAACCCGGACTCGCTCGCGACACACGAATCCGAGTCAGCCACCAGGACCAGCGAGAGGGCCGCGGCGGCGGCATCCATTATGACCTGACCGGGGTCCGGTGCGCACGGGCGTAGGAGCGGTCCAGGTGGCGCCGGACCAGCGGCCGCAGGCACGGGACGCACGCGGCCAGCTGGCACCAGCACCTGCGCTTACGCCAGCTCATGGCGGCAGAATCGGGCCCGGTCCCCCGGTTAGGGCGGAGCCGCCCCCGCGGCTAGCCCCCGCGGGAATGTAGCACGTACGAGATAGACCGCGCGGGCGCGCGAGACGGGAATCGGGAGGGACGGCCCGCGGCTCGGCCCTAGTCCGTGCCGGGTTCCCCTTGCGCGGGGGGCGCCCGGCGGGCCAGCGGTGCCGCCGCCCCTCCCTCATCCCCGTCCCAGGGACCCGCCTTGCGCACGTGCCTGCGGGCCCGCTGGGCTCACCAGGTACTACGGATGAGCGCGCGGGCCGCGACGCCCGGTCACCGCGAGACCCGCCGTGAGGCCGAGCACGGCCAGCCACAAGATCTCCAGCGGCCACCAGCCCAGCGCCAGCGGCCAGGACAGCAGGAACGCCCACATCAGCCACCAGGGCAGCCAGGACGGGCCCCAGTCGGTCCGGCGGCGTCTCGTATCAGTCCCCATGCCCTATGTATACGCTCAGGGGGACCCTTCAGGCAGTTGCGGTCACTGAGCCGGGCCCGAGCCACCGGGCCCGGCTCGCCTGCTGCTAGTCGCGGAACTGCCACACCTGGGCGGTGGTCACCGCGTCGAACTGGTTGATGCTGGCCTGCTGCACCGTCTGCTGCACCAGCGAGCCGGTGAAGGCGTTATCCGGGTCGGTCAGGATGAACGGGTCATTCGGGTTCTGGGTCTGGCCGACGTCGATGAGCACGCAGTGCTGCGCGCCCGCCGCCGGGCTGACCGGGTTCCCGCAGGCGTTCGCCACGCCGCCCAGGTTGTTGATCCCGCCGTTGCCGTTGTTGCCGTCCGGCTGGCCCGCGGCGTTCACCGGGACCTCGATGAACTCCTGCCAGATCGAGTTCGGGTTGTCGTGGCGCAGCGCCACCGAGGTGCCGTCGCCCATCTGGCCGTTCAGCCCGATGAAGGTGTTGGCGCCGCCGTTGCCGAACGGGTCGTAGCGGAACCGGACAACCGAGTCGCCCACGTAGTCGATCCAGTTCAGGTGCGACTGGTTGACCACGCCGAAATCAGCGGTGTTCAGCGCCGGGGTGACCGTCCCGGCGGAGACCACCTGGAGGTCAGCGCCGGCGTCGGTGGTGGTCGGCGTCTCGTACCACAAGCTGATCGGCGAGTTGACCGCCGTCGCCTGATGCACCGCGTCGAGCGCGCCGCGGAAGGCGTACTCGTTCTGCACGTGGATGCAGGACAGGCAGGTCACGGTGACCGCCCCGGCGGGCTGGACGGGGACGGCCAGCGCGGCGCCGCCCCCGAGGCCCGCGGCCAGTACAGCCGTCAGGACTGCCCGGCGGCGGAGGGCAAGAGCCCGTAGTCGCATGTGCTTCTCCTTAGGTGAGCCGCGGGCTAGCCCGCGCGGGCGGCCCAATCGGCCCCCCTCCCGCAGAATCCGGGTCCCGCGAAGAATATCTTCCAGGCGGGCCCGGCGTGCCGGAACGCCGATCCTGCGACCTGACCGTGACCTGACAGGATATTTTTCACGGCCGCCGGCGGAGGGTTTTAAGAACATCCGGCGGAACGGGACTCCGGCCGGAAATATATCTGGTGCCCGCGGGCGGGACACACCCTACGCGGCCGGTTTACGGGCCGCGGAACGGGACTCCGGATGTGTCGGCGACGGGACCTGGCCGGCGGGGGCGGGGGGCGGATGTCCTCGGGGGGGGCGGGCCCGGGCCCGCCCGGCGCGGCCTGCCCGCGCGTGGTGCTGTGGTGCGCTGTGCGCGCGTGCCAGCGCGCGGCCTAGCCCTAGGCACGCCATACGGGCCCGGGGCACATGCCCCGGGCCCGTATGGCGTGCGGCCTACATCTTGGCGAACCATTCGCCTACGTACTCGATGGTCTCTCCGGCATGCTCACCGAACAGCGCGACCATGCCAGACACCTCCCACTTGTCCATCGTGACGGCCGTCACAACGGCCAGGGCGATTGACAGCATCCGCCACATGAACAGGCAGGTCCGGTCCGTGTCCGGTGCATGCACGCGCACGACGGCCGCGTGGACGGGTGCGATGGTGCGTTCCATGGCCCTACTCCCCTGCGTCCATCACGGACAGGTGCAGCGCCAGGTTGGACTGTATCCACCCGCCCATGACATCAGGCTGATGCGGCGCGAATCCTTCACTGTCGAAGGTGGCTTCCCCGCTGGCAACCCTGGCGTCATAGTCCGCCAGGGACTTGGCTATGTCGGCCGGGAGGTGGGTGAAACGCTCGTGCGGCTGTGCGGTCGTCATTGCGTGCCTGCCCTGTAGTGAGTGAGTGTGTGTTGCTTGCCGTACAACGGCAAGCCTAGTCAGCCACCTGACTTGTGTCAAGGGCAAAACGGACACTGACCAGGGGAAAAAGGTGACAGTACTGTCACCGCCAGGACGGGCCCTAGCTATTGACTTGTGTCAGGTAGGTCGATAGGCTCGCGCTTGCTCGGCAAGCAGCCGGGCGCAGGACACCAGGGAAGGCAAGACAGTGGAAGCTACGCACCTAGCGCGCAACGTCACTACCGGCATGGCCATGGCCGGCGTAGGCCAGATCTTCAAGGTGAGGCACGCGGGCCCGCGTGCCACGTTCTGGGGCCCGTCCTCGCACCGCACGTTTCTCCTTGACCAGCTGGTCACGGTGGACGTGCCCACGGATGACGGGTCGGATGACCCTTACGGCGCAGAGGTCATGCGGCTAGCGGGCCCGCCGGCCTACGCCGATCCCGACAGCCACGGGTTCTACCTGGACTAGCCGGCCTAGGCCTAGGGCCCGCCTCCCGTGGGAGGCGGGCCCGCGCGCTGTGCCGCGTGCGCAGGCATGGCCCGGGGCGCACAGCGCGGCTCAGAGGCTGGCAGGCCGGCCTAGCTGTGCCGGCGGCCGGCCCGGGGCGGTACCTGCCCGCTGGCAGCTCCCGGCATGCGTGCCCCGGGACAGCTGGCCCGGGAGCTGCCCGCGCACTGTTCCGACGGAGCGGGACCCGGTTGCGTGCATCACCCCCGTGCCCTCATGATCCCGGATCACAGCTCGCGGTACAGCTCGCGGGCCCGCTGGCCTGCGATCGGAGCTGACCTCATCACCCGCGTGTCCGCTCCCCTGGAGAGCTCAGCTCGGCTACCGTGGCACGCGTAAGGGCCCGGCCGGTTGGGGAAGCTGGCCGGGCCCTGATGCTGTGCGGGCTAGCTCGCAGCTGGCCGTACGTGCAGCGCCACCGACGCCACCCGGCCGGCGCTTGTCGCGGTGCCAGCTGGTGCCGTCCACGCCGAACGGCACGCCTAGATGCGTATGCAGGATGTGAGCGATTCCCCATGCTCCCCCGTCGTGGCGGAAGCTGGCCTCAGGCAGCGTCACCCGGAACTCTCCCGGGTGCGCTCCCGTGGCAGTGCTCAGCTTCACGTCCGGGTGCAGCTGGCGCAGCTGGCGCGTTATGGTGCGCGCGGTCACCGCAGCTCGCGCGGTCATGCCTGAGCCTCGGCCACGATGGCCCGGCGCAGCCATGCCACGCCGTGGCCGTCCGGGTCGATATGCAGCTGGTCAGCTGCGGTCCTGACCACGGATGGCTTGATGGCCTCGGCCGCCTCGGTGGTCCTGGCCTGTGTCACGTGCGTGATGAGCGTGTCAGCGGCGGCCATCATGCGCCCCAGCCGAACGCGCATGCGCTGGCAATGGTGCCGGGTGTCTCCGCTGCGCTGGCCTTAGTCGGCGGGCACTGCAGGCCGTCGTGCTCGGCTTTCAGGTCCGCGTAGCTGCGGTGCGTCTGCTCCGGGCTGTAACCGTGCGTGTAGATGAGGTGCATTGCCATGTTCTCGTGAAGGTTCACGTGCCTGCCCTGTCTGTCGGTGGAGATCCCATCATCTCACGAGTACCTGACTCGTGTCAATAGCGCAGCGGGCCCGGTGCCCCGTGACGGGACACGCGGGCCCGCCATCAGCTCAGACGGCCAGCCTGGCAGCTCGCTCCGCTGCCATGGTGCGGTAGCTCGCGGCCAGCTCGCGGTAATGCGCTGCTGAGCTGGTCGCGCTGAAGCTCATCCGGAGGTAGGTATCTCCCAGCCGTTCCCAGGTGCGCGCCTGGTCCTCATGCGCGGCCGGGGTATATCCGATCTCGGGAAGCCAGCGCCACGGGGCGCGGGTGAGGCTGGCGGCCAGTCGGCGCTGGTGCGCGGCCTCGGTGTACCAGCCTTGCGCCTGGTGCGCGGCGCGCTCAGCCCGCCTGGTGGCCGCGCTGGCGGTCCGGCTGTAGCTCCTGGCCTGCGCGGCGTGGTCGGTGTAGCTCATTGCCTGCCCTGTCTTCGGTGTGTGATTGAGACTCCATTGTCGCATGAGTACCTGACTCGTGTCAAGCGGCCCAGTCCTCTACCTGGCAGCCTGCCCCGCTCGCGTCTACCGGGCCGGCCTGCTCGGCCAGCTCGATGATGTCCAGCATGGACAGGTCCTGGCGGAACCGGTGCCCCATCCTGTCTTCCAGCTCAGCACGGGCCCACGCGCCTTCCGGGTCCAGCTGCGCCGCGCGGACTCGTGTCAAGCGGTGCAGCTGGCCGCGTGCCCGGGGGAAGTCAGGCACGCGGCCACCCGTGACTACGGCTGGCGGACGGGGAACACGGAGTAGCCGCGCAGCTCGCCCGTGGCCGTCCGCACCGCGCACGCGGCCACGCCTGGCTTGTCCCCCGGCAGCCAGGCCAGTCCGTCGGTGCCCGCGTCCGCAGCAGCAGCGCCGCGCGCCGCGTCCTGACTGGCGTAGGCCCTGCCCATCACCTCAGGCGAGGCGTCCCCCATGCGCCTGAGAAGGCCGTACGGGCCCGGGGGCAGCTCATCACCCGGGACGGGTGCCCGCTGGCCCGCTGCGGCCCGTACGCGGTCCCTCAGCGTGCCCTGGTCGGGAGCTGACCGGGCGGCAGCTGCCTGGACGCGGGCAGCTCGCTCATCCGCCGACGCCACCCAGGCGGCATGCGTGTCCGGGTAGGCGCACGCGGTGGTGTACTGCTGCGGCGGCGTGTCGCTGATATTGGACTTGTGCTGAGTGATCACCCGGGTAGCGGGATCGTCCTTGCGGGCGGAGATCACGAACGCCAGGCGCAGGCAGTCCAGCACGGCCGGAGAGCCGGCCACCTTGCCGTCCTGGGTCAGGTGGTGGACGATCACGACGCTGATATCCAGCCGGCGGGCCATCGCCTTAACCGGGCGCAGCGTCCGCCGCGCGCCCTGGCGGCTGTCGATGGTGTAGCGCTGGCGCTGCCCGTTCACCCCGGGCGCGGGCTCATCGCTGATCAGGTCGGACAGCGGGTCCATCACGACCAGCCGCACGGGCGGGCCTGGCCGGCGCGTCCTCATCCTCAGGATCACGCCGGCGGTTGCCTTCGGTCAGCTCGGTGTTCAGCGCCTTGACCGTGGCGGCCAGCCGGTCGCAGTCGACAGGCAGCGCGAACGCGGACCCGTCAGGCCATTCGCTCAGGTCATGCACGAACCGGATAGCGCCGGTCACGTCATGGGCCAGCTCCCCGGGCAGCTCGTACAGCTCGACCAGGTAGCGGATAGCCGCGCGCAGCCTCGGCGCGAGGTCTTCGAACTGGTCGTCCTCCATGCCCGCGATCCAGATCACACGGCCAGGCTCGCCCAGCCCGGGACGCTCCCCGCGCGTAGCCGGGTCGGCCGCGCGCCACTTCTCCAGGTCCGCGTACTGCGCGGTCCCGGGGAACGGGACGCCTAGCACCACGTGCGCGGCCACCAGGGCGAACAGCACGCCCTTGCCCACAGACCCCTTGCCCGCGAACAGCGCGGGGTTGCCGACCGGGAGCACGCCGGGCCACAGCCAGCGGCGCATGATGACCGGGATACGCGAGTAGCTGACAGCGGCCAGCTCGTCCTCCCACGCGCCCCAGTCAGTGTCCAGGTTGTCAAGATCCGGGATGACGGCGGCCAGCTGGTCTAGGCCGGCCTGCGCGAACGGGGCGGCCACTACCGGCCCGCCCGGTACAGCGCAGCCGCGCGCAGCGCCCTGGCCACGGCCAGCGCGGCCACGATGGCGTAGTGCGGGTTGCTCAGGATGGTGATCATTAGTGCCTGCCCTGTAAGGATCGGAGTTGCGTACAGCAACAGCTTACCCGGGTACCTGACTTGAGTCAAGCGCCCGGGCAGCTGTGTCAGCTGGTCACAGGCCAGAACGGTGTACCAGGTGAGTAAGCGCGGCGAACCGGTTGTCGCCTGGCCCGTCCTGGTAGGCCGGAGCGGAAAACCAGAGCCGGCCGGACTCGTCCGCGTGGACGTACCAGGTCGACCAGCGCTCGCCGAACCCCTGGCCGCCTTGCGCGGCTACGTACCAGTGGCCCGTCGCGCCGAACCCGCCCGGGATGACCGCGCGCACGGTGTACCCATCGTGCTGGGTCATGTCCGGGACCGGGACAGCGGGCAGCCGGCGCGCGGCCAGCTCGGTGCCGATGCCGTGCGAGCGCACCGCGTCGGCCAGGCTTTCAAGCGCGCTGAGGTACGGGTAACGCCGGCCTTGCCGCTCGCCCTGAGCCAGTTCGTCGACCTCGGCCAGCGCGTCGGATACGGGAGTAGTGCTCGTCTCGGTGCTCATCGGTGATGCCTTCCCTGTGTCAGGTGGTGGCCCGGGGCGGGTGCCCCGGGCCGGGATTGTCAGCGCTCGCCCGGGTGGGCCGGGTAGCACTGGGATCGGATGTGGCCGGTCAGCGTGGCGGACTGGCCGGGCTTGATGGCCTGCGCGGCGAAGTCCCGCGCCTGGTCCGCGTCCGTGGCCTTGACGGTCAGGTACTCGGGCAGCAGCAGCGGGTAGCTCGCGGCTGGCATCGGGTCGGGCCAGATCTCGAACGTGAACATGTGGAACGGGCTGGCGATCGGGGTTCGCGCGGTGTCCATCAGGTGCCTTCCCTGGGGCTCGGTTGTCATGCCCTCAGCTTATGCGGTTACCTGACTCAAGTCAATAGGGCAGCGGGCCAGCTGTGCCAGGAATTCACCCGCGCTCATCTTTCATTAAACAGGCCGGTCAGCTACAGGCGGTGACCTATAGCTGACCGGCTCGTTTTCGTACGCTCGGCTACCTCAGCTCAGGGGAACACGGATACGTGCAGTCGCCGGGGCTACCGCACTCGCGGCATACCGTGGGCGGGCCCCCTGCCTTCCGTGGTGCCATCTCCCCGGCCGCCTGCGCGAGTGCCGCGTCTCCCCGGGCGCGGTCGCGGTTGTTGCCTAGCTCGACCTCAGCCGCGACCACGGCGCGCTTGAGAGCCAGGATGACCCGTGCCAGCTCGATCTCTGACAGCCGCGTGACGTCCTTAGCCACGGCCAGCGCCACGTCTGCCAGGTGCATGGGCGGGTCCTGGCTCTGCTGTCGCAGCTGGCACAGAACCGTGTTGCGGCACGCCTGGGAGCTGGTGTGCGGGTTGATGGGCTCCAGGTCGCCCAGGTGGCCGCAGTAAGCGCACCTGCGCACCGCAACGGCCCCCGCGTCCTCGTGCTCTTCGCTGACCTCGGCCGGGTCGTCCTCATCCTCATCCCCGTCGCGCTCGCCGGCGTCGAAGCCGACCAGCTCGTCCGCGTGGCGGCAGTACTGCGGGCACGTGCCGTCGCTGGTCTTCCCGCCGGAGCTAGGGCACCAGTCGCCCAGGTCGTTGTGGTGCTCGGGCACCTCGGTCAGCTCGTCGTCCTCGGGCGCGGGGGCCCCGGTGTCCGGGGCCCCGTTCTGCTCGGTCATGTCTGCTCAGCCTCTCAGATGGTGGTGTAGCGGGACAGCTGCACGGCGGTAACGCGGCGGTCGCGGCGCTGCGCGCTGGCCTTGATGGCGGTGCGCACGCCGGCGCGGTGGTCAAGGCGGGTGTGGTCGCTGCTGAGCGCGTCCCGCTCATCCCCGTTGTGCGTGCGGGTGCGGTGGATCGGCTGGAACGTGCGCTCGGCGTCGGTGCGGATCATGGTCTGTGCCTTCCCTGGCTCTCGGTTGCTTGCAAGGCCAACGTTACCGGACTACCTGACTCGTGTCAAGTGGCACAGCTAGCTGGCTGTGCCGGAAACGCGAAGGGCCCCGGGGCTGGTCTCCCAGCTCCCGGGGCCCCCGGCCCTGACGGGTCCTTACCGCTTCTCGGTGCCGCCGCCTACCAGCTGCATCAGGCGGGCGTGCGCCCGGGTCTTGGCCAGGTCGTCGGTGCCGTCCAGGTTGGCCTCGACGCGGCCCAGCCAGCGCTCGGCCGGGGTCTTGCCCTTGCGGGTACCGGCCCAGTCCAGGTACCCCGTGTAGGCCTGCTCAGCGGCATACGCGGTGCGCCCGACGCGGCCGGCCTTGGTGCCGAACCGCTCCAGCAGGTCGGTCTCGCGGCGGTCGTTGGCCATCCGGGTGCGGGTGCCCTCCTCGGAGAGCCTGCCGCCGAACACGCGGCCGGAGGCGTCGTCGTCCTTCTTGCCGTCGGCGAACAGCTCCGACATGATGGCCTGGAATTCGGCCAGCGTGGTGTCCGTGCGGGCCAGCGCGGTCTCCTCGGCCGCGAAAGCCTCCGAGTACTCGACGGTCAGGCCCAGCACCTGGCGGGCCTGCTCGATGCGCTGGGGAAGGCCCCGGGTGTGCCGCAGCTTGACCGTGGACACCGCGTCGCGCAGCGCGAACCGGTTCGTGTTCTGGCAGATGGGACGCCACGGGGTGATCATGGCGCGGTAAGCGCCGGAACCGTCGCGGGTGTCCTGCACGACCAGGAACAGGTCCTCAGTCTCGTTGATGCCGCCCGGGTCGATGGTGACGCCGCCAGGGATCTTGCAGGAGATGAACACCTTGCGCCCGCCGCCCATCAGGCCGGCCGACTCCCAGGTGATGCCCTGCTTGCCCACGATGTCCATCATGAACTCGAAGCTGGTCCGGACGTCGATGTTCTTGTGGACCTTGCCCACCATGCCCCAGAACTCGCCGGTGTTGCCGTTGGCCACGATGTACTGGCCGGGCACAGAGTGCCGCAGCGGCTCGCCGTCCGGGCCGGTCAGGCCGGGGATGGTGTAGTCGGGGACCGGGATGGAGACAGCCGGCACGTTCAGCCCGCCCAGCTTGATCACGTCGTCAACATCTTCGATGCCACCGGGGATGACCTGGCCCAGGCCGTGCCACGCGGGCACCGCGCTGTAGAGGCGGGCCTTGCCGCCTTCCATGAGGTCCAGGCCGTGCTCCGGCATGGCCAGCATCTGCCGGTCCCCGACACTCGACTGGCGAAGGGTCCAGATCTCCCCCCGGTCCCAGCCCTGCGTGCTCTGGTAGCGGTCGTTGCCGAGGTCGACCAGCTCGCCGGAGGCGACACGGGCGGTGAAGCTGGCCACCTGCTGCGCGTCGGCCAGCAGCCCGGCGGACCGAGGACTTGCCGGCGCCGGTCGGTCCGGTGACAGAGGTCAGTTTTCCTACCGGGATGGTGGCCTTGTGCAGGCTCTGGTAGTCGGCGATGTCGATGCGCGTCAGCGTCATGCCCGTTACTACGGCTCAACCCGCCTCTGTGCGGAACGCGTAGCCGGGCCAGGCCACGACCTGGGAGGACCCGCACGGGCAGTGCTGCAGCGCGGGCTCGGTCTCGTCGTCCTGGTCCTCCGGCGGCAGCCAGGCGCCCTCAGTCTCCTCGCCGCAGCCTTCGCAGAGGTACCAGGCGGTCAGCGGGCTAGGCACCAGGGCACCGTCCCGGGCAGCACGGGATGAGATGGACCGTGCAATGATCAGCCATCGGCTGTCTGCAGTTCGAGCAGCGATTATCCGTATGGCCCCAGCCGTGGGCCAGCGCGCTGCGCACGTCAGGCCGCAGTTCGCACGGGCGCACCACGCGGTAGATGTCAGGGTTCTGAACAAGCACGAGCAGGTAGCCGGGCCCGCCGGTCCTGAATACCCGCCAGCGGGACCCGAAAGCCCCGTTCACCTCGGCCACGTACTGCTTGACCTGCAGACCGGGGTTCACATCTCCTCCAGCAGCCCGGCCGCCAGCGCGTGGGCCATCTGCAGGTGGGCACCCAGCAGGCAGGGGCACGGCCGCCCGTGCACAAACCCGTCGCCGGCCCGGCGCGGGTCCTCCGGGCTCAGCTCGGTAAGGGTGAACCGGACCTGCAACAGCATCTGCGTGCCGTCAGACAGCTGGGCCACGCCTTCCGCGTCGAAGGTCATCGGGCATTCCCCGTCGGAGCCCAGTGCCATAGTCACCTCCTGGATGAGCGGGCCGCCTGCGATACCGCTGCGGCCCGCCCTCGTCACCAGGATACTCCTTACCTGACTGGAGTCAAGTCAGGCAAGGGGCTCGAAACCCTGCGGGTAGGCGCGGTAGCACGGCTTGTCCTTCGAGCACCGGCCGCCTTCGGAGTGGATGATGTGCCCGGCCATCTCCTGCAGCTGGCCCACCGTCCGCCACGGCAGGTCCTCCATGTTGGCGCACCGCGCCGTGATCTGCACCAGGGCGTCCATGGTCAGCTCGCCCGGCCACTCCTCCAGTACCGCGGTCAGCCGCTGCATCTGGACCTTGGGTACCTTGAACTCGCGGCACAGCGACTCCACGAACGTGCCGGGGGCGATACCGATCGGCACCTGGTGCAGCCGGGCCACGTTGTCCCAGGCGATGTCCAGCGCCCCGAGCACGTCATAGGCGGACTCCGCGGCCCACCTGTAGGCGTCCTCGGGATTGGAGTTCTTCCGCTTGAAGCCGCCGGCGCTGTGCGCCCCGTCGAGCGCGACCCCGGAAGAGTCAGCCGCCATCAGGGCGCCGGTCACGGTGGTCTGCTTCAAGCCAATGCAGCTGTTGGTGAACTGCGTCCCGGGCACCCAGGTCTGCCCGGCAATGTCCCGGCCGGCCTCCGGCACCACCACGGTGCAGTCGGTGTGCTCCAGGTCGTGGCTCATCACGAAATGCACCATCGCCCGGCCGGCCACGTCCTTGCCGTACTTGGCGGTGAGCACCTTCAGCACCTCGTCCAGCAGGACGAGGTTGGAGAACGGGGTCACCGTGTCCCGGGTCTGCGCGACCACGAGCGGCACCTTCTCCCCGTCCGGGCCCTCGCCCTGGTGCGAGGACAGCAGCAGCTTGATCTTGCGCACCCCGAGCCCGCGCGCCAGCCACCAGTTGACGATGAGCTGGTGCAGCTCGGCCGGCTGCGAGATCTGGAGTGCCTGCGGCTGACGGCAGGTGCTGCCCAGCTGCCGGGCGGCCTGGTACGTCAGCTGGAACCGCTGGCCGTCCAGCTCGGGGACGGTCAGCCAGCATTCCACCTGCTTGGTCGGCGCGACGTCCTCGCCGTGCGTGCGCCAGGCCTCCTCGATCTGGACATACGGGCGCTCGCTCTCGCTGAGGTCCGGATCGACCACGAACGCGGCCGAAGCCAGCGGCTCGGTGGCGGCGAAGGCCGTCCGGGCCTCCGCCAGGGTGAGCAGGTCGGCCATCTGGTTCTCCCGTGATTATCGTGGGCTCGGTCTCACCCAGTTACTACGGCTCGGGCGCGGACCACGGCACGGACTCGGCTTCGGCGCCCGCCTCAGCCTTGGCCAGCGGACTCAGCTCGGCCAGGATGGCCGCCTCGATCCGGTCCCCGATCTCGCCGTGAGTCTGCAGGAAGTGGGCGGCGTTCTGCTTGCCCTGCCCGATCTGCTCGCCCTCGTAGGTGTACCAGGCGCCAGCCTTCCTGACAGCGCCCACCTCCACCCCGAGATCGACCAGCTCGCCGCCCCGGGAGATCCCGCAGTCGTACAAGAAGTCGAACTCGGCCACCTGGAACGGCCGGGCCAGCTTGTTCTTGACCACCTTGACCCGGACCCGGTTGCCGATGGCGTCGCCACCGTCTTTCAGCGTCTCGATCCGGCGGATATCCAGCCGCACCGAGGCGTAGAACTTCAGCGCCTTCCCGCCCGAGGTGGTCTCGGTGGGGCCGAACATGACCCCGACCTTCTCCCGCAGCTGGTTGATGAAGTAGATGGTGGTGCCGGTGTCGTGGGCGATGCCGGTCAGCTTGCGCAGGGCCTGGGACATGAGCCGGGCCTGGAGCCCGACGTGGCTGTCCCCCATCTCGCCCTCGATCTCCGCCTTGGGCACCAGCGCGGACACCGAGTCGACGATGATCAGCCCGACGGCACCAGACCGGGTGAGCATGTCCACGGTCTCCAGCGCCTGCTCGCCGGTATCCGGCTGGGTGAGCAGCAGGTCATCGACGTTGACGCCCAGCTTCGCGGCCCAGTCCGGGTCCAGCGCATGCTCGGCGTCGATGAACGCGCCGATCCCGCCGGCCTTCTGCAGGTTGGCCATGGCGTGCAGGGCCACTGAGGTCTTGCCCGAGGACTCGGGCCCGTACCCCTCGATGATCCGCCCGCGCGGGAACCCGCCGGTCGCCCAGCGCCCGGTTCAGCGCGATGGAGCCGGTGGGGATGACCTCCACCGGCACGCGCTCCTCGTCGCCCATGCGGCGGATGGCCCCGGTCCCGTAAGCCCGGTTGATCTGCTCCAGGGCCTTCTCCAGCCCGGTGCCCGTCTTCTTGCCGGGCCCGCTCGCCTTAGGCACCGCCGATCACGTCCTTCGGCTCGAAGCCGGCCTCGGCCAGCTGCTTGCGGATTCCGTCGAACTCGGTCAGGTGCGCGAGCCGGACCACGACGCCCGGCACGTTGAGGACATCCAGGGTGCTGCCCGGCGTGGCCAGCCAGCGGATGAACTCGGCGTCACCCCCGGCGTGCAGCGGCTCGCGGCCGTCAGCGCTAACCGGATAGTGCTTGGCTACGACCGCCCACACCACCTGGGCGTCGTCCTTGTACGCCCCGCCATCCTTCAGCCCGTCGGAGATAGCCCGGGCCAGCTTGTCCCAGTCCGGCTTCTGAAACGGCCAGCTGGGCTTGCGCTTCGGCGCCGAGCCCGGCTTGTCCCGTGTGAAGGTGATAGCCAGGACAACCGGGCCCTCCATCGGGTCCCGGCCGCCCATGGCCTCGCGAGCCTGATCCCGGACATTGGCCCGCCACTCGTTCTGGGACTTCTCGTTGTCCTTCTTGATCATGGGGCGCCCGGTGCTCCGAGAAACCACGGCCTTGACGCTGCCCTGAGTCTTCGGAGCACCGAGCGCCACGATAGTGATCATGGGCTACAGGTCATCCATGATCTTGTCGAAGCTGCCCACGTCGTCCTCGTCGGCCGGGGCCGCGGCAGCCTTGACCGGGATCTTGGCCCCAGCAGCAGCCTTGACCGGGATCTTGGCCCCAGCAGCAGCCTTGACCGGGATCTTGGCCCCAGCAGCAGCCTTGACCGGGGTCTTGGCCCCAGCAGCCGGCTCGGGGTCGCCGAACAGCTCGCCCTCGTCACCCGGCGGGTCCCCGGCGGCCTCCTGCACGGTGTCGTCCGGGCCCGGCTCGCTGGCCGCGGCGGCCTTGCCGTTGGAGCCGGGGTTGGACGTCGTACCGGCGTCGAACTCGCCCAGCCCGACCAGGTCCGGCTCGCCGGACCCCGTGCCCGCCACCGAGTCGTCGCCCAGCAGCTCGTCGATGTTGTCCAGGTCGTCGAGCGCGCCGGCCAGGTCGTCAGCGCCGGTGTTGGCGCCGGCGGTCTCGGCCGGCTGCTGGCGGTGGCGCTCGGGCGTCTCCCCGCGCTGGATGGAACGGACCTCGGCCCAGGCGCTGGTGACCTTCTCCAGGTCGATCTCGACCCACCTGCGATCCGCCGGGCGGGCGATAGCCGCCTCCAGCTGTTCGTCGGTGGGCCGGTTAGCCGCGTTTCCCCACAGCCTCTTGATCAGGCTGAACATCTCGGGGTTCTTGGCCTCCTGCCAGCACCGGCGCTTCGGCGGCTGCCACTCGTACCGCTTCCAGTCGCCGTCCGCGCACTTGAGGATGATGTCCGCCTGGTTGGGCTTGACCTCATGCGTCGGCGGCCAGTCGTACAGCTCGCGGATGGAATCGAAGTTGCCGACCAGGCCGGAGTACTGCTTGGCGGTGAGGGTGAGCACGTAGATCTTCGCACCTGGCGGGTCCTGCGGCTCGGCAGAGGTCTTGGACGTGCAGGTGACCCGGATGACCGGAATGGCGAACCGGGGCTCGGGGATCAGCTCGGGGACCCCCAGCTCCTGGGCCGCGGCGCACATCGGGCAGTTACCCGGGTCGATGCCGCCCTTGGCCTTCATGACCTCCGGGTCTCCCAGGCACTGCCAGGCGGCCCACGAACGTGGTGTCGATGACCTCGTAGGTGGACTTGTCCTTGCGGGTCTTGGCCGCCATCTTGATCTCGCCGCCGGAGACGATGGGCGCCTCCAGGGTGTGAACGTACACCCGATCCGCGGCGTCCACCGGGATGATCAGCCGGGCCACCTCATCGGTGGACAGCTCCAGCTTCTCGAACAGGTCAGGGCCGGTCTGGGCGCTGGACTTGTCGCTGAGCGATACCTTCATGTCTCTCCTGCTTTGCTCGGTCCGCGATTCGCGCTTCACCCTGTTATACGGGCGAGGTCTGACACTGGCGCTAGCTGGCGGGAACGAACCGGTAAGTCTGGGTGACCGAATCGAACTGGATATGGTCGATGTCGTTCCACCAGGCCTCCAGCGGGTCAGGGAACTGGCACCGGCCCGGCCCGAACTCAGTCTGGAGCCGTTCCAGCTCCTCGATAATCTCGTACGACTCCACCGCGCAGATCCTCCACATCGCAGGTCTCCGGCTCGCGCCAGTCAGGCGCGGGACCGGAATACCCGGCAGGATCGGCGGACCGGGCGCGCAGCAGGCGCACCCGCTTGACCTGGGCCCACCAGCACCGGGTGTGGAAGACATCGACCAGCGGCCCGGATACGTCGTCCAGCGGGAAGCCGCGGATGCCAGGCCCGAACGCCACGTCAGCGTCGTCCACCCGGTGCACCTCGATCCGGACCTCGCCGGTGACCTGCCTGCGGCACGGCCCGAAGGCGCAGATCAGCCCGCTCATCAGCGCTCCATGGACGATTCCCACTGCAGCTCGCGCAGCCGGTCCAGCAGCTCCTGCCGGATGTCCCGCAGGCCGAAGAACTGGTCGCGCAGGCCCTCGTAGGCGTCATCGACCAGATCCCGCACCGCCTCGGCGGTGCGCATCTTGCGCGTCTTCTCCAGCACGTGCAGCCGGGCCTTGGCCATCCGCTCCTGCGCGCCCTCAAACTCGCGGCGCACCGCCCCCTCGGCCAGCTTGGCCAGCTGCTCGTCGTAGGCGTCATCAGCTTCCTGCCGCCGGATCTTGGCCCGGGCCCGGAACCGGCGCCGCTCGATGCGGGCGCTCTTCAGCAGCTGCTCGGCCATGTCCAGCCGGGCCCGGATAGCCAGCAGCGCCTCGTGCACGTCATGACCCTGGCCTCGACGGGCGGCACCTCCAGCGGCACCTCCTCGGTGCCGAACCGCAGCCGGGCCATCGCATCGGCCCACTGCCCGGTCAGCGCCTCGACCTGGCCCAGGACACCGGGCAGGGGCTTGCTGACGTGCCGCTGGTCACCGGCTCCTCAGCCGGCTTGTAGTCAGCCAGGATCGCGGCCAGCTGGCCCTTGAATTGGTCCAGAGCCTGCCCAGGACGTCGGCCACGGCCACGGGCGGGGTGCCCTTGCCGTTCCAGCCGGGGTGTTTGGCCATCTCGCGCCGCGCGTAGACGTCGGTGGCATGGGTCTCCGCGACCAGCCGGAGGATGGTCAGCTTGCGGCTATAGGGGATGTCGGCGTACGCCGGGTCGACCTTGTGCTTGATGAGGATGTCCGGCAGATCGTCAAGGCTGACCTCGACGTCGTACCGGTCTCGTCCGTAGTCTTTGCGAGCCCAGCCCGCCTTGATTGCCGTCATGCCCCTTATTACAGCCGAAGACCCTTGACCAGCAGATCGCGGTCCACCGAGTCCAGGTTGTAGCAGACCAGCGCCCCCGGCAAGATGGTGGCCACCCGGGGCTCGGTGCTCCGGCCCGAGTCCCTGATGTCCCGCTGACCTGCACATCCCCGTCAGGTACCCGGAGCAGGACCGTGTTCGGGCCGGGTACCGACGCGAGCAGCGCCTTCAGCCGCTGTGCGTCCGCTGTGCCGGGCACGTCGTCCGCGGTGATGATCACCGTCCGGACCGGACGGATCCGCGGGCTCCGCTACGGCCGCGGCGGGCGCGGGCGCCAGTACCGGCTCGGGCGGGGCGTCGGGCAGCTTCAGTGTCTGACCTTGCCTTTGAGGTGCACGCTGCCATCCGAGCCCAGCTCCAGGTCTTTCACCCCGCCCCAGGTGGCGCCCATGTGCGATTCCATGACCATGGGCAGCCAGCCTTTCACCGGAAAGATGACCGCCGGGGTGAGCACCGCGATGACCTCGGCCGGCGAGACGTCCTTGCGCACCGCGAACTCCAGCGCGTCGTGGATGTTCATGATCAGCTTCACCTTGTCCGCGAGCCCGGCCTTGCGCAGCGCCCGGACAGCCCGGATCATCGCCATCTTGACGTAATCTCCGTCGCCGGGCCCTGGATGACCGCGTTGCCCGCGGTCATGTCACCCTTGGCCTGGATCTTCGGGTCCGGGGTTTTTGTACTCGTGGATGGTGATCCTCCGGCCGAACTTCGTGATCAGGTAACCCTGACGCCGGGCCCGGGCGATCTCCCGGGCCCGGTACGGCTTCAGTTCGGGGTAGAGCGCGTGATACTGCTGGTCTTTCAGCCGGGCCTCGTCCTCGGGGATGCCCAGCTGGTCGGCCAGCGCCTTGAAACCCTGGCCGAAGATGTTAGCGAAGTTGCGGGTCTTGCCCTCCGCGCGCTGCTTCTTGGTCACCTCGGCCTCGGGCACTCCGAGCATCAGCGAAGCGGTACGGCAGTGCACGTCCGCCCCGGCGGCGTAGTCGGCGATCAGCCGGGAGCAATTCGCCTGGCTGGCCATCACCCGCAGCTCGATCTGGCTGTAGTCCCCGCCCAGCAGGTACCAGCCCAGCTCGCGGCCATCTTCTGGCGGGCACAGTCGCGCCACCGGGGAACCGGCCTCCTCCAGCACCATCTCCCACCACGGGCGGGCGCTGGTAAGGGGCCTTGATGGCGTCCCGCAGCCGGAACTCGAACCGGGTGCCGTCGCGCAGCTCGGCCTCGAACGGCTTGGACAGCTGCTGGTAGTTGAAGTCCTCGCAGCTGAACCTGCTGGCGATCGTGCCGTACTGCAGCAGGGTGCAGTGGGCCCGGGCTTGAGCCATGCCGACCGGTACTTGGTGTCGTACAACTCCAGGTACTTGGTGCGCAGCGTGACCAGCTTGGAGTATTTCCAGTACCGTCCCACCGCCGGGCACAGCTTGGATAGCTTGGGCAGCGCGTTCTTAGCATCCACCGAAGGCTTGGGCGGGCTGTTGTCGGTGCCCTTGGTCCAGTGCACCACCGGCAGGCCCAGCTGGTCATAGAACAGCCTGGACAGCTGCTGGGAGGAGTTGAAGTTGAACGTGACCGGCAGCTCATGGCCCAGCAGTCCGGCGAAATCCTCGCGGATCTCGGCCAGGAACAGCTGCTCGAACTCGCGGGCCTCCTTGGCGCCGCGGCGGATGTAATCCCAGTCCATCTCGAAGCCCTCGTCAGCCATGTCGCAGACGATGGGCAGGGATCTGCATCTCCATCCGGAAGATCGGGCTCTTCCGGATGGCCTCCCAGCGCAGCAGGTGGGCCTTCAGGCACCACAGCGCATCCTCGCAGGCGTAGTCGACCACATCCGGACGGCCCGGGTCGAGCACCGAGAACCGCAGGCAGTCCTCCTGCTTCTGGGTCAGGCTGGGGAACAGGGACTCGATCTTGGCCATCTTGTGGCCGAAGTCCCACTCGGTGATGTCTTTCAGGCCGTGCTTGGGGTGGGCGGGCCTCGACGAAGGACTCCAGCAGGCTGTCCGACCGGAGCGGGAAGTAGCCGCGCGCCGCGATCACCTGGCGGCCGAACAGCGGGTGATCCCACAGGTTGCGGAGGAAGAACCGGGCGGACCACCGCAGCTCGGCGAAGGCGTTGTGCGCCACCACCAAAGGCAGTCCCTCGTCGTCGGTGACGTGGAACAGCGCCCACAGCAGCGCGGCTACTGCCCTGTTGTCGAGATTGACCCCGTGGTCGAAAGCCAGCGGCACCATCCGGGCCCAGTCACCGGAGTTGGTCAGCTGGGCGGAAACCAGGTAGTTGATCTCCGCGCGCAGCGATCCCTTGTAGTAGTCCGGTCCGGAGTAGCCGGTCTCGACGTTGTAGCCGATGGGCTTCTTCTCCGCCCCCAGCCGCCCGCACAGCGCGGCGAACTCAGCCAGGTCGGTGATGCTCTCGTAACTCGGCGCGGTAACAGCAGCCGTCATAGCCCGCTCGCGCACAGCTTGCATGTCTGCAGCTCAGCCATCATGTCCTCCGGTAGGCTCGCCCCGCACAACTGGCACCAGTACAGCGGCCCCGAGCGGATCACCGCGGCGCAGCACCCGCCGTACAGCAGCCCGCCGATCTCCTCGCAGCTGGCCCGGGCCCGGAGATGATGGCACCGGGCGCACTTCACGTGCGGGGAGTAAACGACCGTCACATGTCTAACTACGTCCGGAGCCGACAGCCCGGGCGATCCGGGTAGCCCAGTCGGCCCGACGAGCCAGGACATCCGGGCCGGGCAGGATGACCTGCTCCTCCGGGGGCACGCTACCCGGGCTGACCCAGGGCACGTGCCCCCACCTGGTCATGGCCACGATGAACTCGTCGAGCACGTCTCCGGGCTGTATTCTTGTCCGGGACAACCTCGACAGCCACCGTCCGGTCACTCGGGGACGGCATCAGAGATCTCTCCCGCGTCCAGCTGAGCCAGCCGGTCCCGACGCGGCCCATCTGGGGGGCCGGGTCAGCTCGGACATCGCGATCGTGGCGATGGTCCGCAGGGATTCGTTCTCCTTGTTCAGCCTGTCCACCTCAGCGAGTGCCATCTTCAGCTCCCCGGAGTCGTCTGCGCCCATATGCCAGCAGTTCCCGCTCCTCCGCGCTACCAGCCACTACTACCTGGTGCGGGTGGTCCTCGTGGCCGTTCTCGTCGGCCCGCGCCTGCGCGTCTGCCTCTCCGGTGAACTCACCGCAGCAATTCGGCAGCCTCAGCATGAGAAAACTACGCCCGTAGGCATTGTCTGGCGCATCGATCCGCCAGTCCTCATCCTGCACCTGGCCCTCGTCCCGCCACGAACCCCGCCCGGCGCACTCGATTTCAGCCTTCAAGGCCCGGTGTTCTGCCGAGGTATGCGCCGGACAGCCACTGCCCCGCCCAATAGACGCGGTACATGCCCTGTACTACGGACTCACCAGCACCGCCACCACGGCCTGGGCGACCCCCCCCGCGGCCGCTCCGGTCCGGTGCCGGGACTCGGCCATGGCCAGCAGCTCACGGCACCGGGTCACCCGGTCCACGTCGTATTTGTGCCGGCGTACGGGGCCAGCTGGCTCACGATCCAGCGGCCGAGCCCGGTCCGGGCAGCCAGGTCACGCGGGCCCCGCGCCCGCTTTCTGCGCCGCGCAGATGGCGCCCAGCTGCCCCAGCTTGGTCAGCAGCACCGCCAGCCCGTAGCCGGTATCGCCAGGGCCCCTGCTGCGGGCCGCGGCCCTCATGGCCGCAGCCTTATTCCCCTTTCACCAGGGCGTCGGCGAACGCCGCGCCCGGCTCCGGCTTCGCACACCGCGGCGATGAACATCTCAGTCGGCGCGAGCCGGGCCCGCACCGCCTTGTCGCACGCCTCCGCGGCCAGGGTCCAGGCTCCCGCCGCACCGGCGGGAGCACCGTCCAGGCCTGGTCTGCGGGTCAGCCCCGGCCACCAGGACGCGACCAGGATCACCTGATCCTCGGATTTCGACCAGGCGCGCAGCACCGGATCAGCTGCCCCTGCCGGGATTTCTTGACTCTCGGCTGCAGGTGCGCCCCCTCTCCCCGGGACTTGGCGAAGTCCGAGGCGGCGGAACGACGACCACCCCCCCCCCGCGGGCCATCGGCGGAGGCCTCGGCCAACCCAGCCCGCCCGGCCCGGATTCTCTCAGCTTCTCCGCGCCGTACACGACGGTCAGCCGGGGGAACACCGGCAGCGAGTCGGACAGCAGCGCCGTCCCACAAATCGAGATTCGGCTGCCGCCGCAAACAGCACGAACTGGCCAGTCCGACGGGGTGGCCGCGCGGTACGCGTCGAGCACCAAGCCGGATCAGGCCCGGCTCGTCTCCGCACATCCAGGTCACGGGGTTGAGCCTCCGGCTCCGGCCCCACTGGGAGTATGTCGCCATGCCCCTTACTACGGGGCGCGCCTTGAACATGCCCGGTCAAGCACGGGCCAGGCCGGCAATCATCGAAAAAGGCGTCCACAATGCGCTCCCCTCGGCCAGCTGGGCCTGGGTGCCCTCCCTTCTCGACCTTATCCAGCTCCCGGGGAGATGTGCTGCTCGAACTCCAGCCGGGTGATCAGCGCCCAGCGCGGCCCGTTAGGCCCGGCGAACCGGGAGATGGAGTCGATCAGGCAGTCCATCCGGGCATGCAGAAACGACATCGGGTCCATCTCTGCCCCGAGCTGGCCGAGTCTGCCCAGCCGGTCCTGGTTGCCGTCGCGGACAGCCTCGAACTGCTCCTGCAGCTCCTCCAGCGGGGACCTGAGGAGGCGGCTGGGCGATCTGCTGCTGCGGCTTCTGAGGCCCGTGACCGTTGATGCGTGACATGGGCTAGTCATCGGCCGCGGGTCCCCGCGGAAAACCCCGCGCGAATTCATCTCTATCCTGAACGCCTTGTCGAACGCGACCAGGTGGGAGGCACGGGACCCGGAGTAGGCGGTCAGCGCGGCCAGGATGGACAGGGCCTGCGCCGTCGAGACGCCGGTGATGAAATCCTCGTCGAACTGCAGCCAGCGGTCAGCGGCCCGCTCAGCCGCCCAGGCCCGGAGCTGCGCGGTGTGCGCATCCCCCCATTTCGCCGTCGCGGCAGCCAGCAGCTCGGCGTGCCCGTCCCGGGCGGCGCGGACCGCGATTGCCACCGCCTGCCGCGCGTCATCCGTCTCGAGGTCGGCGCCAGGCTCCGGAGCCTGGCCCTGCACCAGCACCCGGCACCGGGACACCACGGTGTCCAGCGGCGGCAGCGAGGCGGCCAGGATGAACCGGACAATAGGACGGCGGCTCCTCCAGCACCTTCAGCAAGATGTCCTGGGCGGCCGCGGAGGCACCGTCCAGGCCGACGAGGATGACCTTGACCGCCCTGCCGAACGGCCGGATGTAGGCCTGGGCCCGGACGTGCCGGGCCGATTCGGCGTCAAGCTTCTCCACCTTGGTGCTGAACGAGGACCGGTGCGTCTCGTACATCGTGACGGCGGCCCCCCAGCTCCCGGGCCCGAGCAGCAGCAGGGCCGGCGGCAGCGCGGCGAACGTCTCGTCAGGGGTCATGCGGCCTCCAGGTCGATCCAGACGTCATATTCCGCCGGCTCGAAGTAACCGCCGTACTTCTCGGTGCGGATGCTCGCGGTCACCGGGCCCCGCCAGCCGTAGATGATGTTCAGGCCCTCGCAGCCCCAGTAGCTGTGCCGGTCCTGGTACCGCTGGTTGACGATGGCGTCGCCCAGTATCCAGGGTCAGCTCGTAGCCCTCCATGACCTTGAACGTGCCGCACATCAGGTCGTGCCCGTCAGGAATCAGGTCGTTGACATCGGCCCCGCAGCCGGTGCAGCTCAGCTCGATGCCGTCCCACGGGTTGCATATCGAGATACCACCAGTGCCCGCCCCGCTCCTCGCAACTGGCCAGCACCCACTGATGCCAGGCCTCGGTCACGGTCTGACGGGCCCAGTAAGCGTCCTCGTCGGCCATCTCCTGCTCGGTCAGCATCCGCAGCGTCAGCTTCGTCACGTGAACACCTCCCGCGCCAGCGCGAGCACCTTGTCGACCTTGGCGCCGTCCGAGCCTGGCATCTGCCACAGCGCGGCCTCCAGCCGGGCGAAATGCTCGGCCCGCGGATGCCGGTCAGGCGGGCGCACGCGCGGCGGCGGGGGAACCGGACGGCCGCCGATGCGCTCCAGCCAGTGGATCAGCCCGCGCCGGACCGGGCAGCCGTGACCGCCCTCGTAGTGGCCGCCTTTCTCCCCGCGCAGGTGCGCGTACCGCCTCAGCTCGGCCTTCGCCGGGGCCAGGTACCAGGTCTTGCCGTACTGCGCCAGCGGATGCCCGGCGGCTTTCCAGTAGCCGACCACCTGGTTGCCGGGGGATTCTTTGAGGATGTCAGCGGCCCGCAGCACCTCCGAAGACATCAGCACGGCCACCCCGAGGTCCGCCTCGAAATCAGGCGGGCTCTCCGGCTCCTCGTCCGGCTCCCCGGACGGGCGGGCCCTGACCGCCTCGCGCAGCTCCGCGCGCAGCCGCTCCAGGTACCCGGCAGCCTGTCGCGGCGTGCCGCCGAACTTCTTCCGGACCACCACGGAGTTAACCGGCTCGCCGGCGGCGGCCCGGGCGGCGATGTCGTCGAACATCTCCAGCAGGTGCGGCTGGCCTTCAGCCGGCGGGCAGGCCGCCAGGTGCTCGCGCAGCCGCTGCAGCATTTCGTCGTCGTCCAGGCCATAGTCGTCCTCGACCGCCCCGGCCGTCACCTGCTCGATCCAGGCCGAGGAGCCGTCGCCCACCTCGGCATCGGCGATAGACAGCTCGCGGCCGTAGTGCGTGGCCAGCGCCTGGGCTCTCCCCCGGCAGTACAGCGGGACCTTGGCCATGAGAAAGGCCCGGAACGGGTCCTTAGCCCGGTCAGAGACCTTGGACGGGTCGAACTGGGCGATGACGTCGTTAGCCACGAACTGCCCGAGGATGTACTGCGCGACATCCTCCTGATCCCAGGGCCTAGCCCACGGGATACACCGCCGTACCCCCGCGGAGATGACGTACCCGTAGTTCCGGGCCAGCTCATCGTAGCTGGCAGGGACCGTAAAAACAGATGCTGCAGCCAACCGCTCCACCCGCCTCTGGGGCCTGATCCACCGATGGGAAGATCGTATCACTCACCTGACACTAGTCAAGCTGACTCGCGTCAGGACTGCCCGTCTTCCGCCTGGCAGGAATCAGAGTCCTTCACATAGTGCACGGCCGTAGTGACATTTTCAGGAGATTCCGGCAGCGAGCAGTCGGCGTGCACCACCACCGTGCCGGGATGCTCGGCGAACACCATGATGGTGTGCCGGCACGCTCCCGCGCAGGGCTCAGACCACCACCGTCTCGGCGCGTTCACCAGATGGCCCCGTACTCTGTGCGCGCGGTCTTGACCGCGGGCTGGCCAACCGCGACCCGCGAGCCCGGGATGTCGTGCGCCCCGGTCGCGTCGGTCTCCTGCAGCACCATCCCGCGCAGCGCCAGGTTGGTGGACAGCGGCGAGGCGTAGGCGAAGCCCTCGGTCTTGACCTCGAACCGGCCGCGGCGGAACTCGACCACCGCCCCGCCCTGGCCCACCTGCCCGGTGGCCTCCTCCAGCACCCGCCACTTGCGTCCGTCGCCGAACAGCTCAGACCATCTGCCGGTGCTGCTCATCGTCTCTGTCTCCCAGGAGGTCATCGCCGGCGAACCGGTCCGCGGACTGGTCCCTGCGCCGGACGGTATCGTCGACGCGCCCCTGGAGTTCTTCGGCATGCTCGCGGTCGCGGTCCTGTTCCAGCCAGCGGGCGTACTCCTGGGCCGGCTTCCAGCGGGCGCAGGCCCTGCTGGTACAGCCGGGCAAACCCGTCACAGCTCACGATGTGCGCAGTGACCTCACGCGCCGGCCCGTTCTCCTGGCACCCGGCACACCGGCCCTGGGGTGCAGTCATGCCCCGGCCGGGGCGCCGCGCAGACCGGCGGGCATCGGCTCGTGCAGCACGTAGCCCGGGCGCTGGCCGCTTCCGACGGACTCCAGCGGGGCCTTGACGCAGACCTCGAACCCGTCCTCGTCCGCCCAGTTCTCCCCGCGCGGCCACAAGCCTCTCCCGCAGCCCCGGCACGACGCCACGGGCCCGAGCTGACCCAGCGGGTCCTCGTTCCACACGGTAGCCATCAGGCCACCTGCGCGGGCATCCAGGGCCAGACCTCGGCCATCGAGTCAGCCGGAGTCTCGGCGCCGCTGTAGTCACCGTGCCATACGCCGGCCTCCAGCACCATGGCGTCGGCCGGGCACAGGATGATCTCCATCCCGTCCACGATCTTGAGGTAGCCCGGCGCCGGGCAATCCAGATGGCAGGTATCGACGGGCACGCTCATGTCCCAGCCGCGGGCGGCCAGGAACTCGGTGTCCACGCTCATGCTCACTCCTGCAGGGCCCCTGCAGACCAGGATAAGCGCGGTCATGCGGCGTCGGCCAGGGCAGCTGCCTCAGCGGCAGCCGGGTCGTCAGCCAGCCAGCCGCGCACCCGGTCGATGTGCCTGCACTCCCCGTCAGGCCGGGCGCCGTAGTAGCACCCCAGGCAGTCACATTCCCACTGGCCGTCTGGGGTGCGGGTGACCGTGTACGTGACGTCCGGATGAGTCTCGGACGGCACGCTCCACGACATCTTCCCGACCAGCGGGGCCCGGCGCGGGGACGGCGCCGGGGGATAGGGGCTTCCGCAGTACCTCATACCTGGTACTACGCCCTAGACGCCCAGTGCGGCGGCTTCCAGGTCCTCGCCGGGGACGGTGATCTCCTCACGATCCTGGTGCTCGCAGATGGCGGGCTGCTTGCCCAGCATCCGCAGCTTCCGGCAGTCCTCGCAGGACTGGGAGGCTGCACGCAGCGCCTTCAGCTCCTCGACCTCGGCCGTGCGCATGACGATGGCCGCCTGCCGGTCACCGGAACCGGGGATCTGCCGGGCGGTCTTGATCTTGCCGGCCGTGATCATATCGAAGATCCACTGCCGGGACACGCCGATCTCCTGGCCGGCCACCGGAACGGCGGTCCACCCCTGCAGCGGGGGGATCGGCTTCCTGTCTGCAACTCTCGGGCTTGGCATGGCTTGCCTCCTTCCTTCGTCCTGAGGTGTTCCCTTGCTGACTATAACACTAACACGAGTCAGGTAACTTCCCCGAGAAGCCTGCCTATGACCTGGGTGCAACGCCTCAGCCACTCATCACAATCTCGCTCCTTTCTCACGCGTGGCAGCAGGCCGAGGCAGCGGGCCAGCGCCCGGGCCGGGCCAGGGTCGAGCTGCCGGGTCTCCCAGCCGGGGAGATTCGCTGCGCACCAGGTGCGCAGCGCCCGGGCCAGCGCCGGGGTGTCCAGCTCGGGCTCGCGCTGCGCGTGCTCCCACTGGCCGGCGTAGTCCAGCGGCACGTAGCCGATCTGGTCCAGCGCCTTGCGGGCCGCGTCGAAGCTGGTCATCTCCCACACCGCAGCCAGCAGGCTGACCGCGGAGAAATACGTCCGGCACTGATGGCAGAACCCGTGGTCGGTATAGCCGCGGAATGACTCCTCGTGCCCGCACTTCGGGCAGCTGTCCCGGGTGCCCCGGTCAGACACTCCTCGTAGCCCGGCCCAGCTGGCTGCCCGGGCGAACGGGACCTGCTCGTTAGCGATCCGGGCGAGCGACTTGCGCGGCGGCATGCTGGCTCCGGACAGGGGGCGGGGGAACGTCCGGCTGAGTCAGGGCGAAGAACCGGCGCAGCTCATGGCCCTCCACGCAGACCAGGGAGAACTCGTTCCCGTGATCCCGGACAGTGAAATGGACGGTCCCGCACTCCGGGCACCGTGCCCACTTCGGCATCAGCTCAGGCATCGCTGCCCTCCATCTCCAGGGCCATCTCCATCTCCGCGTCGCCCAGGTCGCGCTCGGTGAAGTAGCAGGTAGCGTAGTCGGCCTCGACCGGGAACCGCTTGCCCCGGGGCCCGCCGCGGCTCTTCTTCACCTGGATTTCCAGCGGGGCCCGGCGGCCGTTGGAGGTGTCCTCCTCGCGGTCCAGCAGGTCCAGCACCAGGTCCGGGGTGTTGGAGGCCTCCTGCGACCCGCCGGAGTCCTCCAGGGTGTAGCCGCCGGAGGCGCGCAGGTTGGCCCGGCCGGTCCGGTTGACCTGCCAGGGGGTGCCGAACGCCACCCCGCGGCCGTTGCTGCACGTCCCGCACCAGCGCTCAGCTTTCTTGAGGATGCCGGCCAGGTTCTCGAAGTCCCGGGCGTCCCTGCTGCGCTTCTCCGGCTCGAACAGCTGCAGGTAGTCGGCGATCACCAGGTCCGGGGTGAACATCTTCTCGATCGCGGCGTACCGGCTGGCCAGCGCGGTCATGGTGCAGTTCTCCGGCATCTGCACCACCCGCAGCCGGCCGTAGTCCCCGCTCTTGAAGTCGGTGACCACCGCATCCAGCGCGGTCTCCTCCGCCGCGGAGAGCCGCTGGCCGGATGGACCGGGAGTTGAGCCCGTCGCCCAGCCCGAACTGCGGCTGGCGGGAATGCCGGGCGATCAGGTTGATGCAGATCTCCGGGCGCAGCGTCTCGGTGGTGAAGTAGATGACGTTCTTGCCCTGCTTGACTGAGGCATTCCAGGCCCACTGCACGCACCACCGGCTCTTGCCGATCGTGGTCCCGGCCCGGATGACGGCCATCTCCCCGTTGGTCAGCCCGCCATCCAGGTAGGCGTCCAGCGACGGCAGGCCGAACAGCACGCCAGGCGCCTGCCCGGATGCCCGCAGCGCCTTGGCCTTGGCGTACCCGTCGAGCACGGACATGGCGTCATCGTGCGCGTCGCCCTCGGGCGAGTCGGACAGGTGCATCTCGGCTTCGATGCGGGCGAACTCCGCCAGCAGGTAGCCGCGGGCGTCCTCATGGCCTTTGAGATGGGTCTGCTCGTCCTCCCAGACCCCGTGATTCAGGATCTCCAGCGCGGTGGCCATCGCCGTGCCGGTGGACCGCTTGGCAGCCAGCTCGGCCAGCTGCCCGACCGAGTGCTTGAACTCGTGCCCCTGCGGCAGCGGCCGGGCGGCCAGCAGGTCGTAGTAGGCCACCAGGTCCAGCCGGGAGCCGGCCTGCTTGTCCCGCAGCAGGTCCTCCAGCGCCTCGCTGGTGCAGATCCCGTGGGTGCTCATGGCATAGCCATGCAGCAGCGTGATCAGGTCCTTCTGCCGGGTGTCCTCGAACTGATCCGGGCCGAGCCGCGACATCGCGTAATCCAGTGCCCGGACCGAGCCCCGCCCGCCGACGATGGCGGTCAGCACGACCTCGCCGTGCTCCTTCGCGCCCCTCACGCAGCCTCCCGGTTCGACAGGTAGGCGCGGGCGTGCTCGGCCACGTACTGCATGTAGTAGGCCGGCGCGGCCTCCACCAGCCGCTCGCGCGGCACGTACCGGGTGACCCCCATCAGCTCCCGGGCCAGCGCGATCGGCGCCACGTGCCCGGCGATCGACATCACGGTGCCCTCAGTCCAGTGCCCGGCCTTGGAGGCCGCCTTGACGTGCTTCGGGTGCCGCAGCGGCGGGACGACCAGCCCGCCGCCGGTCTCGATCTTGCGGTGCCGGTACAGCTCCTTGCCCCACATGGTGCCGCACAGCATGATGGTGCGCCCCGGCCGGAGCACCGCGCACCGCTCCACGTTCTCGATGACGTGGGGGATGCCGTAGACCTCAGCCAGCTCGTCGAGCACCGGCCGCACTGGCCTGCCCATTGGATTGAGCAGAGGCTGCCAGGGCCGGAGTTTGCGCAGAGCCTTCGCCAATGAGGCCGAGGACCTCGCCAACGGCAACCTCATCGCCTGCCTTTTTCGCAATCTGCTGAAGGACGCCATCCTGCTCCGCATTGACCTCTATGTTCACCTTATCCGTCTCTAATTCCACAAGGGCTTCGCCGCGACGAACGGCGTCCCCCTCATGTTTCAGCCAGGAGGCAATTGTAGCTTCAACGATAGACTCCCCCAACGGGGGAACACGAATTTCAATGGACATTTCTTCCTCCAGGTTGTCCTAGTGGCAAGCTAGAAGCCTGCGCAATAATTTGTTTTTGCTCGGCCTCGTACAACTCCCAGAAACCTGCGGCGGGACTTGAACGTTCGGGGCGTGAGACAACTTCAACCTTTGCCTGAGATTGTACGACTTCTGAGAGGCGCGGCGCAATATAGCTCCAGGCCCCCATGTTTCGCGGCTCCTCCTGGACCCAGAATACCTCCCGCATCTTGGGGTAACGATTCAGCACATGCTTCAGCTCTTCTTCGGGGAAGGGGTAAAGCTGCTCAAGGCGCACCAGCGCAATCTCATCGCTCTGTTTCAAGCTCTCATGAGCGAGCAGATCAATAGCGATCTTCCCCGAACAGAGCAGGACGCGACGTATCCGCTCAGGATGTGCAAAGGTTCTGGCATCATCCAGCACCGGTTGGAAGGTTACATCCACAAGGTCCTGTAATTTGGAGGCAGAGGCAGGATGGCGCAACAGACTCTTGGGCGTCATCAAAATCAGAGGACGAGGAGCCTGGGCAAGATTAGCTGCTTGCAGACGCAACAGATGAAAGTACTGTGCCGCTGTAGAACAATTGGCGACACGCCAGTTTTCCTCAGCCGCCAGTTGCAGATAGCGCTCAAGGCGGGCGCTAGAATGCTCTGGTCCCTGGCCCTCATAGCCATGAGGTAAAAGCAGTACCAGCGAAGACATCTGCCGCCATTTCGCCATACCAGAGGAGAGAAACTGATCAATAATTACCTGAGCAACATTGGCAAAATCGCCAAATTGCGCTTCCCAGAGGACCAGCGCATCAGGAGCATGGACACTATATCCATACTCAAAACCGAGCACCCCGGTTTCACTCAGTGGACTATTATAAATGGAGAACGAGGCATGAGAATCAGAAAGATGCTGCAAAGGAATATACGTCGAGCCATCTACTTGATGGTGCAGAACAGCATGCCGATGACTGAATGTCCCTCGCTCGGTATCCTGACCAGTGAGACGAATAGGCGTACCATCCGCCAGAATAGAGGCAAAAGCCAGTGCTTCCGCGTGCCCCCAATCGATCCCACCATCCGGACCAAAGGCAGAAGCGCGGCGCTGAAGCGTACGAGCCAGTTTGGGATTAGGAGTAAAATCTTTCGGCCAGCTAAGCAACTCTCGGTTCCAGACCTGCAACTGCTCAGCAGAAAGCGCGGCGGGGAGAGCAATCGGCTCCTGATGGCCGTTCAGACTTATCTCTTCTTCAGGTTGCTCAGAGAGCACATCAGCATCGTGTTTCGCCTGTTCAAGAGTAGCCTTAACCTCTTCAAGCAAAGCCGAGATCTCTTCGTGGGTCATTACGCCCTCTTGCTCCAGACGGCGAGCACAGAGCTCACGTACAGAAGGATGGGTGCGAATCTTCTCATACATGCCTGGCTGCGTGAAGGCAGGTTCATCGCCCTCATTGTGACCCCAGCGCCGATAGCCAACCAGGTCAACCAGAATATCTTTATGGAAACGATCCCGATAGGCATGAGCTATTCGGACACCAGTCAGACAGGCATAAGGGTCATCAGCATTGACATGAATAATCGGCAGGCCAAACCCTTTAGCCAGATCACTTGCAAATGGAGTAGAACGGCTATCAACAGGGTCTGTCGTAAAACCAAGCTGATTATTGGCAATAATATGAATTGTGCCCCCAACCCAGAAACCGCGCAGGTGCCACAGATTAAGCGTCTCAGCAACCACCCCCTCACCAGGGAAGGCGGCATCACCATGAATCAGGATAGGCAGAGTATTATCAACATCCTGCAAAGGTATACCAGGGACAGAACGGATCTCTTGAGCGGCGCGAGTCATACCTTCGATGACCGGATTCACAAACTCCAGGTGGCTAGGATTGGGAGCCAGGACAATCTTCAGCTCAACGGCGGCATTCTCGCCAAAGAGATACTCAGCACCCAGATGATACTTCACATCGCCGGTCCAACCGAAACCAAAGGTATCGGTGAGCGGAGTTCCTTCTTCGTGCTTCGCGTGCGAAAACTCGGCCAGAATTGCGGCGTAGGGCTTCTCCAACACATGAGCCAGCACATTCAGACGGCCACGATGAGCCATCCCAATAATCACCTCGCGGCTCTCAGAATCGACGGCCCCTTGAATAATCTCATCAAGCATAGGCACCAACGTATCCAGGCCTTCGATAGAAAAGCGCTTCTGACCAGGAAAGATCTGCTGAAGATAACGCTCAAAAGACTCAACTTGCACCAGGCGCTTCAAAAGCTTGCGAGCGTCACCCTGGCCCGGCTCACGATGATACAGGCGCAGACCAACAGCATCCCGCAACCACTTGCGTTCTTCAGGGCTCTTCACCTGGTCAAACTCATAACTGATAGTCCCAGAATACATCGCCCGCAGAGCTTGAATCGCCTCCAAAGCATTCGCCGCCCCTTCAGCCGAATGACCACCCACAATATCGGCAGGCAAAAGCTGAAGATCCTCCTCAGTCAGGCCATAGCTCTCCAGAAGCAGAGCCGGATCACCGACAGGTTCACTATCAAGTGGATCAAGATGAGCACCCAGATGACCTCGCTCACGAATTGCGTGCGTCAAAGCAGAAGTTTTGACCACCAGATCTACTTCGTCTTCAGAAAGAGGGCGAGGCGTAACAGAGGTGCTTCTCGTACTAAGAAAATTTGTCGTAGGAGCCGATGCTGGAGCTGAATACATCCCATCAGAAAGAGTCTCTTGAACTTCGGAGGGAGACCAGGAGGCAAAGAGCGCCTGGGTCGAAGCATCAACGGAAGCAGGATCTTGTAGGTAACGTTCATACAAGTCCAGCACATAACCGGCATTAGGTCCATAAAAAGATTTGAGATCGTACATGCATAATCAGTCCTTCTCTATCTCTATTCAACTCATAGGCACCACATCTTCTCTGCCTATGAGAAAGCAATTCGACACAACAAGAAATACCCTGCTTCAGATTAAGCTATTGTATTCTATCATTTCCTATGGTATCATGGCTTGTGGATATTCTTACTATGTCTTTAACAACTACCTGCGATCTCCTGGCAATCAACCTTTTATAGAAGAGACGAAAGCAGAGACCAGGGCAGATTTTTTATATTGTATCCAGGCGATGACGGAGCAAGTATGCCGCTCACATTTGTTACAGAGAATCCGGGGTTGGTGTAACCGGATACAAAGAGCGAGCAGAAAATCACTCCAGAGCTGCTGGCCGAACTCATCCAGTAGGCCTAGCCGGAACCTTCCCGTTATCACAAAGGGCGTAATCCTTCAAGCTCATACTGAGTTAGAGTGGTGTTACAGGCTGTTTCTTGCTGATGCTTATCATAGCACGCTTGTAAACCACATAAAGATCAGTCTCCTGGGCAGGAACGGAATACGGATAAGAAAGAGCGCCAGGACGATGCATGTAATCTTCTGGTCAATCAGGGTGGTACCACGGGAAGTCCTCTCGTCCCTCGTCGGGCGGGGGGTTTTTTGTTGATATTACGAACCGTGTAAAGTGATGGATACTTTTGCTGTCCTAGTGGAAATGCGAGTCAGGAAACCATTTGTCAGTACATTGAAAGTCAAGGGTAATGCACGGCGTTCATCCACAAGCCTGAAGACCTTGTGGTTCTCTCGCCACTCTAGTATAAAGGAGGGCACTACTTATGAAGACGAAGCTGCTCTATCATACGAATAGCTTTACTTACGAGTGTACAGCAACGGTTGTAGCGGTTGAAGGAGACGAGATTGCTCTCGATGCCACTGTTTTCTACCCCGGTGGCGGTGGTCAGATGGCAGATAGAGGCACCATTAGCTGGCACGATCAGCGTGAACAGGCCAACGTTATTGCGATGAACAAACGGCATGACATCGTCTGGCATACGATTGATTGTACCCCACCTGCGATAGGGACCGAGGTAGTAGGAACCATCGACTGGGAGTTTCGCTATCAGATGATGCGCACGCACACGGCTTTACACATTCTTTGTGGCATTATCTGGAAAGAATACGGGGTGCAGGTAACCGGGGGCCAGATGTACCCAGATCACGCCCGCATGGATTTTTCAATGGAAAATCTGGATCGTGAACGGATCGCCGCTATAGAGCGACAGGTGAACGAGGCAATAGAGGCCGACTATCCAATCCATGTTTACACACTCCCACGCGAGAAGGCGTTTGCGATTCCCGACCTGGTACGCACCAAGATTAATTTGTTGCCACCGGAGATCGAAGAGGTGCGTATTGTCGAAATCGTCGGATTGGACTTACAGGCTGATGGTGGTACACACGTCAATCATACAAAAGAAGTTGGCGGGATCAAAATTACCAGAACTGAGAACAAAGGCAGAATCAATAAGCGTTTAGAGATTATGCTCCTGGACTCACCTGAATATATAGGCAAACAGTTTTTTTAGTCATCACACAGAACATGCCTCAAAGCCGCACATACCTGACAGCATGAGAGTGCGGCTCAGGCACGTTCTCCTAATCAACCGATCTTACCAACCGGGCAGCGTAACAATCTACGAAACGCGAAACGCCTGGAAACAGAGGAGGATGCAGTGTCAGTTAAATCGAGCGTATTCCAGCCGGTGATCGCGGCAGACCGGGTCGATTATCCCAGGTTGGAACAAAACATCCAGCAGTTGTGGGATGAACAGAAGATCCTCCAGGCATACCTGCATCGCAACGAACACAGCGATAAACACTACTCATTTTTGGACGGTCCAATCACCGCGAACAATCCAATGGGCGTTCATCATGCCTGGGGGCGCACCTATAAAGATCTGTATCAGCGCTACAAGACCATGCAGGGGTTTAAGCAGCGCTATCAGAACGGCTTTGACTGCCAGGGATTATGGGTTGAAGTCAATGTCGAACAGGATCTTGGATTAAAGACCAAGAGAGATATCGAAGAGTATGGCATCGCTGCGTTTGTCGAGCGCTGTAAAGAGCGCGTGTTCACCTTTGCCAGGCGCATCACCGAGCAGTCGATCCGGCTCGGCTACTGGATGGACTGGGGAAACGACTACTATACGCTGTCCGACGAGAACAACTACACCATCTGGTCATTCTTAAAAAAATGTAAAGAGCGGAACCTGCTCTACAAAGGGCGAGACGTCATGCCCTGGTGCCCGCGCTGCGCCACCGGTATCTCGAATATGGAGATGGAAGCAGAGGGTTATAAAGAGCTCACCCATCTTAGCCTGTACGTGCGTTTTCCGCTTACCGACCACCCAGGAGAATACCTGCTAGCCTGGACAACGACACCGTGGACACTGGCGGCAAATGTCGCGGCTGCCGTCAACCCCGACTTGAATTACGTCAAAGTCGAGCAAGATGGCGAGTATTACTATCTGGCCGAGCAGCAGTTGCCAGTACTCAAAGCCTTGAAAGGGCGAGACAAAGGCGATTATCATGTTGTCCAGACCCTCAAAGGGAGCGAGATGGTCGGTTGGAGCTACCGAGGTCCTTTCGACGAGCTCCCGGCGGAGCAGAAAGTCGTGCATACGGTTGTGCCCTGGAAAGACGTCAGCGCAACCGAGGGGACCGGTATCGTGCATATCGCGCCGGGATGCGGACGTGAAGACTTCGGCCTCTCGAAAGAGTTCGGTCTGGATGTAGTAGCGCCAGTAGATGAGTTTGGCGTCTATATCGACGGCTTTGACTGGCTCACAGGGCAGAACGCGGCAAACGTGGGACAGCAGGTGGCTGAGAATCTCACACAAAAAGGTCTGCTGTACCGTCCACAGAACTATAAGCACCGCTATCCAACTTGCTGGCGCTGTAAGACCGAATTGATCTTCCGCCTGGTTGACGAATGGTTCATCTCGATGGAGCAGTTGCGCTACGAGATCATGGAGGTCGTTAAACAGATCACCTGGATACCAGCCTTTGGACTGGAACGCGAGCTCGACTGGTTGCGCAACATGGACGACTGGATGATCTCCAAAAAACGCTACTGGGGACTGGCCCTGCCGATCTATGACTGCTCGAAATGTGGGACCTTTGAGATCATCGGGAGCAAAGAAGAGCTAAAAGAGCGAGCCGTTGCGGGGTGGGACGAATTTGATGGACATTCACCACATAGACCCTGGGTTGATGCCGTCAAAATCCAGTGTAAAGATTGTGGTAACGAGCTTACACGGATTAAAGATGTTGGCAATCCCTGGCTCGATGCGGGCATTGTACCCTACTCAACGCTGCACTATCGCACAGATCCAGAGAAATGGCGAGAATGGTTTCCAGCCGACTTTGTGACCGAATCGTTTCCTGGCCAGTTCCGCAACTGGTTCTACTCGATGCTCGTGATGAGCACCGTGCTGGAGAACACGCCTCCGTTCAGAACGCTCTTTGGCTATGCGACGCTGATGTCCGAAGACGGAACACCAATGCACAAATCCAAAGGCAATATGATTGTTTTTGACGAGGCAGCCGAGGCAGTGGGTTCAGATACGATGCGCTGGCTCTATAGCAACCATGTACCAGAGCAGAATCTGAACTTTCCTCGGATACCAACGCCGGATGACTTACAGAAAGCAGCCGAGAGCGGAATGCCGGTGCGCCTGAGCGAGAAATGGATGCTCGTGCGGCGGACATTGGACAAGATCTGGAATGTCTACTGGTTCTTTGTGACCTACGCGAACATCGACCAGTTTGATCCGACGCAACATACCCTCTCTGCATGGCATCGCTCGGAGTTAGATCGCTGGATACTCTCCGAATTGCAACTAACAATCCGGACCGTAAGCAACAGTCTGGAGTTCTACGATACGACAAAGCCAGCCGAGGCCATACAGGAATTTCTGGATGATCTCTCGAACTGGTACCTGCGCCGGAGTCGCGAGAGAATCTGGAAGCCAGGGCTGGATGAGGACAAGATCGCAACCTATCTGACGCTGTACGAATGTTTGACAACGTTAGTGACATTGCTGGCACCGTTTATGCCCTTTATGACGGAAGAGTTGTATCAGAATCTGGTGCGCAGTGTCAACAAAGCGGCCCCGCTCAGCGTGCATCTGTGCGACTGGCCACAGGTGCAGGAAAAGCTCATCGACGAGCAACTGACCAGTGAGACGCACCTGGTTATGCGCGTCGTTGGGTTGGGACGTGCAGCACGTGAAAAAGCGCAGATTCGCGTACGTCAGCCGTTGAACTCGCTTTATGTACGTGTGCCGAGCGATGCGGAAGAGGATGCCCTGATCCGGCTCAAAGAGCAGATACTTGAAGAGCTGAACATCAAGAATCTGGATCTGCTGAGCGAAGAGAGCGATATGCTCGCCTATAGTCTGAAGCCGCAGGTAAAGATCCTGGGACCGAAGCATGGGCCGTTGGTGCAGAAGATCCTGGCGTACTTTAAGGGATTGGATGCGCATGGTTCGCAAGAGGCAGCACGTCAATTGGCAGAGGCAAATGAGTTGCCGATCATCGTTGCGGGACAGCAAGTGACGCTGTTGCCAGAAGAGATTGAAGTCAGTGCCACAGCGCGTCCGGGCTTTGTAACAGCCGAAGAGCGCGGCTATATCGTCGCATTGGAGACCACAATCACGGATGAATTGCGCGAAGAGGGGATGATCCGCGACCTGACGCACTTCATTCAGGATATGCGCAAAAAGGCTGGCTTTAACATTGATGACCGGATCGGGCTGGCTCTGTATACAAATGTTGAACTGGCACAAACGCTTCAGCCGCATATGGAAGAGATCATGCAAGAGACGCTGGCAGGAAACGTGCTGGTCTCGATCAGCGAGAGGGATTATCCCTCGTTCGAGATCACGTATCGTGAGAAGATCTCACCCAGTTCGGCGAAGAAGCTGGAGAGCTATACAATAGAAGTTGTACTTGGTAGATTGATCCAGTAGGAACAAAAAAGGTAAAACACAATTCATAGAGAAGAAAAGAGGAAGCATTTCTTGCTTCCTCTTTTCTTCTCTATCAAGCATGAGTAAAGCAAGCTATTACAATGTGATCTGAAAAAGCAAGCAGATCTCCTTTCTGCTGGATTTCTTGAGAGGAAGCATCAGGCACTTCCTTTCTTCTGATTAGACCAGGAAGCGAGAAGAGCAGGGAGTTCAGCAAGAGTGCGGATGGTGGCAGTCGGAGTAATAGAATTGGGGAGAGGCCAGGGACTGCTATTTTCCTTCCAGATCGCACGCATGCCAACACCTAATGCCCCTGAGACATCATCTATCATGCGATCACCGATCATAACACAGGCGAGAGGATCGACATCAAGGCGAGAGGCAACCTCCAGGAAGGTGGAAGGGTGAGGTTTAGAGTAGGGGAGGTCTGAGGTATAGACAATCTCATCGAGGAGGAGATCCAGGCCGTGAGCGACGAGGTCGGCATTGTGCCAATCGGCGGCCCACCAGGTATTTGAAAGGAGGCCGAGACGATACCCTTGAGCACGCAACGTTTGAAGAGTGGGAACGGAATCGGGGAAGACAAAGGCCCAACCGGCTACCGCCTGGGCGTAACCGTCAAGAGCGGCAAGAAGATCGGATTCGGTCACGGGATAGCTAAGACGTTGAAAACCGTCCTGTAAAAGGGCAACAGGAGTATTACTGGTATAGAGAGTTGAGACTTGTTGCCAGTGAGCCTGCTCGGCGGCTAGCATAGCCTGGACGTAGGCAGAGCGTTCAGGCCATTGTTTGGCAGGGATAGCTTGGAGCAGGGAATCATAAGAGAGGCCCCAACGGCGCGGACTATCGCCCAGCCAATCGTGCCAATCGAGAAGAGTGCCACCTAGATCGAAAATAACCCCCTGGATTTCTGGCATCTACGTCTCCAATCTCTTTTATAATAAAACGGTTAAGCTACTAGACAAGTCCCTTACGGCGCATCTGATCGAGATCGTACTCAACAGGTTGTAAGGGAGTAACGCCGGATTCAGCGCAGGCCCAACCGACCAGCGAGAAACCCAGTTGGAGGCCACGGGCGATTGCAGCATTTTCTTGAGAGGCAACCAGAATTCAAACATTCTTGACGGAGTTCAATGATCTTTGCCTCACTGAAGGTTTCTTGATAGCCCTGTAAGAGAGCAGAATGGGGAGCAAAGTCGTTATAGAGAATGTTACAACCGGCAGCGAGCAAGAGCATCCAATAGCCAACCTGGCTCCCCTCAAGGATCGTATCGGCTTCGCGGCCAGAATGGACATGTTCGCCAGTCTGAACCTCGGCCAGTTCTTCCAGTTCATCGGCGAGGCGAGAGACTAGATAGCCCTGGCTGCGCTCTTGCAAGAGGCGGGAAGTATTCGACTGTTCGCTCAAATCATGGTCGCGCAGATAGAGATACACACCGTAGAGTTGACGCATCTCGCGCTCTAATTGTTGTTGCATCTCAGGAGAGATTGAAACTGGAGAGATCGAAACTGGAGGGATTGAAACCTCTGAAGGGGCTATGGCATCCTGTTGAGAGGATTGAGATTGGAATTGAGAATAAACAGTAGCAGGATCGAAAAGGCGCTCGGAGACGAGCTGATAGGTATCATCCGGGAGAAGGCGGCGGTAGTAGCAGCTATGATAACCTTCGTGGCAGGCGGCGGGGCCATGTTGCGAGACACGGATAAGCAAACTATTTTCTTCACAGTTGACGAAGATATCTCGCACCTCCTGGACATGGCCAGATTGCTCACCCTTGCGCCAGAGAGAATTGCGTGAGCGGCTAAAAAAATGAGTATAGCCGGTTTCACGGGTACGTTGTAGTGCTTCCTGATTCATAAACGCCACCATGAGCACCTCATCGGTAGCAGCATCCAGGATCACAGCAGGAACGAGTCCTTGATGATCGAACTTCAGCATAGAATATTTTCTATCCTCTCAATTGTTACAAATGTGCAAGGTGGCAATTTGACGTACGTATCGAAGGTCAGGCTTTATCGTACCACAACAGCTAGCGGAGAAAAAGTAGACGAAGCACGGGCCAGAGACGTAGACAAACAGTACTATCTATTGCCAAAGTGCATAGACAAACAGTACTATAGAGTAAGAGAAACAGGACCAAATACCTCATACACTTGTAACACCTATGCAAAAAATTATGAAAAATACAGGAAAGAGATTCATTATGCAGAAACACACGACAGAGATGCCTATTGTTTTTGAAGAGAAGAGAGCCCTTCTCCGCTATGATCTCCAGGCGCGAAGATATCGTCATGGAAGTGAAGTATTTCATGTAGGGGACAGCCTGGAGATCGAAATTGCGCCAGACATCTGGTTGCCAGTGCGCGTTCAGAGCAGTTCATCCTACTCTGAAGATGGTTGGATGTTCACGACGCCAACGGGAATCGATATAATCCCCAAAGAAGGATTGCCAGTCCGTCATCATACCAATCATGGGAGGTTTTTCTAGATTCTTAAAAATGCGTCGCTTTAAAAAAGACGTCACAAGTACCAATATAATTTTTGTTCCTTTCAGAGATTGCAGAAAACGAAAAGCGAAAAAGGGACGTAACAGAGCAGGCAAGCTCTGATTCCAACGAAGAATCAGGTGCTTGTCTATAAGATCAGGAGCTACCAGTAATATAGGCCTGAGCTTTTTGCCAAACGATTTCCCCAACAGAGCGGCCTGAAGCGCGGCCAGAGAGGTCGCCGTTGGGGAAATGGATACCGCCGTAGCGGCGTGAAAGACCAGCCTGAGCGGCGGCATCAGAGAACGTAGGCCAGGAGAGCGTAATATCCGTAGCGGGGGCAGTCCCAGGTTCGAGAGGGGAGGTGCCAGCGAGACGCGTAAAAGAGGCTCCGAAGGAGTCACTACCAGAGAAGCGGCGGAGGATCTCTGCTCCAGCGGCACTAAAGGTGCTGTGACCGGAATAAAACTCAGGGAACGGAGGCGTGACAAAGGTGGCAGACTGATAGGGCTGCCAATTCTGGCCTTCGAGCAGGCGCGTACCAAGATGTGGTCCAGCCCAGGCGAGAACTTTTTTACCTGCGAAGAGAGAGCGGATAGCAGTAATAGGGCGAACAGAGTCATATGCCCGCTTGCAATCCCAACAGACAATACTGGCATCAAGCAATGCATTAGCAAGAGCAAAAAAGAGTTTCACATCTTGATCTACTGTATGAGAATCGCGTTGTGAGAGATAGTGAGCGAAGAGCGACCAGTGGCCGGCAGGCTGAACCGTACCAGGACCATCGCGCCAATAATCGGCAATCGTTTTTTGTGTATCAGTCAAATTGGCACTATAGTTGAGCATCTGTTGAGCCTGCTCAAGATACGCCTGAGAAGAGGCGGCAGGTAAAGAAGAGGCGGGTCGAAACTGAGAACCTGACCTCAGGGCAAAGGGTTGAACGCGTCCCCATTGAGGAGTGGTAAAAGATTGCGCCACAAAACCGCCCTGACCATCAGGAATCCGCAACGGTTGCCAGCGCGTAGGGTCAAGCAGATGATCGGGTGTATTCACCGGGTGATAGTTGGTATAATCGGAATACGCACCGGGATGCAGATCGCCTAATTGATTAGCACCATCTTTATGGCGAGCAGAGAGAAGCGTTTGAGCCGCAAGATTACCGATACCGATGGCAGTGCGCGTATCCAGAGAGAGAGCAGCGGGATCATAGCCAAGTTGCTGCATCAAAGAGCGAAAGAGAGGCATTGAGGCAGGAAAAAGATCAACCAGGGTACGATATGCAGCATAGCTCAGCGCCTGTTGCTGTAGTGCAGGTACATTTGCAGAAGGAGCCTGTTTCTCTTGTTTTGGCAGATAGACACACGTCGCCACGCGATCATAAGCGGCCCAGGCATCGTAGATAGCAGTATGGACCATAGCCAGAGCGCGAGCAGCAACCGAGGGGCCGGTGTGGTTATCGCGAATAGCCTGGAGTAAAGCTTCATTCCAAAGGATAACAACATTGACAGTCGAAGCCTGGACAGAAGTGGCGTGTTCGGGCCAGGAAAGAGCGCTAAGAGAGACCGTCAGGATGGCTGAGCCGCCGAGAGAAAAAAACCGGCGACGACCAATTTTCTTATGCGTAATTTCGGAATACATTATCGATTATCTTTCCGCTCCTCTATTTGCAAATATTTTTCAGTAGTAAAACAGGATGTAAGCAGCAACCCTCATTAAGGGTGCTATAGATGTCTGCCAGAGCTCAAATTCAGAGCCTCTATTAAGAGGAAGTAAGTGCTAGTGGTTCTGGTAACTTCTCTTTCACTATACTATTGAGGAACAAGCTACATATGGGAATATATGAGAAAAAGGTCAAAGATAGCTAGCAAGCAACTTCATTAGCAATCAAGCCATCTTGCAAAAGAAATTGGGCAAAAGCCTCGACCACAGCGGGATCAAATTGAGATCCGGCACAACGGCGAAGCTCTGCAAGGGCCCACTCAGGGGAAGAAGCCTGGCGATAGGGGCGATTAGTGGTCATAGCGCCATAGGAATCAGCAACCGCAATAATGCGAGAGCCAAGAGGGATCTGTTCAGCGACCAGTTGGTCTGGATAACCAGCGCCATCCCAACGCTCATGATGAGCCCGAATAACGGGTGCAATCGTGCATAGGGCAGGGAAATGGTTGACGATATCAGCGCCAAGAGCGGCATGGCGTTGCATAATCATCCATTCATCGGAGGTAAGCTTTCCCGGTTTGTTCAAAATAGCATCAGGGATAGCAATCTTTCCCACATCATGCAAGCGCGCGGCGATACTCAACATACGTACCTCATCTTTGCTAAGAGCCATCGACTCGCCCAACTGAGAGGCAAGAGAGCGGACCTCTTCAGTATGTTCACCAGTATAGTGATCGCGAGAATCGACCAGGAAGGCCAGAGCCTCAACCGTGCCAGAGAGAGAGAAATCAGCATCTTGTGAAAAGACTTCAGGCTTCACATCTAAGCAAGGTTCAACGACCAGGCCTGAAGCAGAATGGACCTGATTACGGCCTGCGCGTTTTGCTTCGTACATTGCTTTATCTGCGGCATCGATAAGGCTAGAGCGATCAATGGCATGAAGAGGAGAGATAGCGACCCCAAGAGATGCAGTCAGACGAATGCCATCGCCGATAGGGAAGAGATGATTGGCAATGAGGCTACGCAGGCGTTCAGCAATTTTAAGCGCATCTGTTTCAGAGTCAATATTTATTACTGTAACAAACTCTTCACCGCCCCAGCGGCCAAAAAAATCGTGCTGGCGAATATGGCGACATATCAGTTGGCCGACCTCATAAAGAACACTATCACCAGCGGTATGACCATAGGTATCATTGATAGTTTTAAAGTGATCTAGATCGACAAAACAGACCGCGCAGTGCTCTTCTCGTTGGCGAGCATGAGCAAGGGCGCTATCGACGGCAGAGAGAACAGCGCGATGATTAGGCAGGTCAGTCACAGGATCAGTAATAGCCAGAGTAGCCAGACTATCATGGGCCTCCTGTAATTCATAATGGGCCTGACGCAAGCATGACTCAGCGTAGCGCCTTTGAATCAGTTCCTGCTCCCGCTCAATCTGAGTAGCAAGCAGACGAGCCAGAACAATCATAAGAGAAGGATGCTGAGAAGAAAAAGATTGAATCTCGGCATCGGCAGCACAGAGCGTGCCAAAGAACGTACCATCAGTGAGAGTAACAGGGACGCCGATATAACTCCCGACCCCAGGAAAAGCCTTAGTAGAGGGATGAGCAAGAGCGCGAGGATTATGGCGCACATCTTCTAATACGAGAGGAGCAAGAACAGGAGCACTTGCGATCATATCACAGAATGCATGAGAAAGTGGGATCTCCATACCCGCTGCCAGAGGAAGTCCACCTTCAAAAGAATGAGCGCCGACGACAGTAAGACGATTGTCCTTGCGAGAAATATTGCTCAAAAAACTTGTACGCATCCCCAGGAACTCGCCAACAGCGTGTAAAACGGTCTCCATCGCCTCTTCGTGAGAGGAAAAACTCCGTGCAGATAAGGCCGAAAGATGTTCAAGTGTTATAGCAGCGTTCATCAAATTCTCCATCTCTTCTTTCGTATAAGCATCACAGCGAGAGGCTATTATTGCTCTCTTTGTATAGATATCGGCAGGAGAGTTCGATTTCTGAAGAGGAGAAAGAGGCCGGACCAGCAAGAAGTTTTCAGAAAAGAGAGAAGGTATTCACGTCCTCTATAAATAGTCTGGATTCTGAACTGAATGAGAGAGAACAGTCAGAAGCCAGACATCTGCGTCCCAAATTTCGGCATGGGTACAAGGTATTTATGCAGGAGGAGCCAGGGTTTTTAGTTCAGCTTCAAGGTCATCGATGAACTGGCGGGCGAGGCGGCCTGAGCGGCCTACGTGCTGGCGTTCCCAGCGCAGGGCGCGCTGACGAATAAGTTCATCGGAGAGAGCAAGATGGCGCTGATGGGCAAGGCCGAGAGTAATTTCAAGATAGCGTTCCTGATCTGGAGAGAGAAAGGTAACACGCAGGCCGAAGCGATGGACGAGAGATTGCTTCTCATCCATTGTATCGCGCCAATTCGTATCATCGTCCGGTTTGCCACGATCTGAGAAGTTTTCACGGATGAGATTCATGCGATTAGTGGTTGCATAGATCAGAACATTGCGTGGGCGTGATTCAGCGGTACCCTCAAGCAACATTTTAAGGACCTTATACTCGGTCTCATGCTCTTCAAAAGAGAGGTCATCGATAAAAAGCAGGAAGTGAGGGGCACGATGGCGCAAGAGAGCAACGATGCGTGGCAGATCTTTAATATCTTCTTTATGAACCTCGACCAGGCGCAGGCCCTGCTCGGCATAAGCATTGACGAGAGCTTTGACGGTTGAGGACTTGCCGGTACCGGGAGCGCCATAGAGCAAGGCATCCTGGGCGGGCAGATCAGCCAGGAAGCGTTGCGTATTGGCCTGCAAGAGATGTTGTTCACGCCCATAGCCAATCAAGTTGGAGAATTGAATGGGATCAGGATGAAGGATACCGCGCAAACCTTCAGCACGTTGCCAGCGGAAAGCAGTAAAGTGAGCGAGCTCTCCGGTGCCGTGGCGAGCCCAATAGTGCTCTAGAGGGGCGGCAAGGTCTGCCCAATCTTCAGATTGAGCGATAGTCTGGGCAAGCAGGCTACGAACCTGGGGAGAGGGATCGTCAGGGAGAGGAGCAAGGTCTGACCAGGGAAGCCAGGCATCGTGGAGGACAGGGAGCGTAGGGGTGACCAGTTCACGGGTTAGTTGTAGAAGCGTCTCTGCGGAGAACTGGAAGAGGCGTTGAAGTGTGCGTAGATCGCGTTGAGCCTGGGAACGCAGTGTAGAAGAGAGCTGAGTGCTGCCAGCGCGTTCAATCAAAGAAGTCCAGAGATTCTGGGAATCAATGAGGCGGGCAACAAGATATGCCTGCCAGGCATCTGCGAGGGGAAGAGCCTGATCCTGGTTGGCGGTTTCAGCAAGGGCGGCGAAGATCCGGCTATAAAGTAGGGCAATCTGCTCAGGATCAGGCGTAGTGGCGCTAATAGCGGTGAAGAAACGCAGCATAATTTGAGCTGGCTCATCTTCCAGTACATTGCGTAAGAGCGTCAGGCCATGAACGGCTTGCAGGGCTGAGTGCAACTCTTCGGTGCTATCGATGACAGAAACAATGCTCATTTTTTGATAATCCTCTAGAATAGGGCTCTGACATAGTTCGCGAAACCGCGTGCATGGGTCTTTCAGCAAAGAGAAACGATGTAGGGATAGTATAGCAGAACACAAACGGGTTGAGTAGTCTGGCAATAGGGAGCGACCAGTTGTAGCACTATTTGCCAGTGGATCAAAAAAAGATGGAAGAGGGGTACCTGCAGGTACCCCTCTCGCCCGAAATAATCCCTGCGTTTTCGCCTATTCCCCGGTTGCGGCGGCGGTTAGCCAGTCGAGGATGGTTTCTGACATGTGGGAGGCGGGTCCCTGGCGCTGGGAGGTACGCGGGAGGCTGTGTAAGATCATAGAACCGTATTCCTTTGAGATGACGCGTTTATCAAATATGACGATTACGTTGCGTTTCTGGTCGTTCCAGACGAGGCGGTTGAAGGCTCGCTTCATGCGCAGGGCGGCCATAGGGACGGTGAGCTGGTGCAGTTGGTCAGAGTAGAGGTCGGCACGAGCGGCAATTGGCGGGTCGTTTAGGACGGGCATGGGTAGACGCGCAATGACCGTGCAGGTCGGCGAATGGGTTACGTCTTCCGCCCCTTCCCAGAAGCTGCCCGTACCGAGAAGCACGACGCGCTCCTGCTTCTGGAAGATCTGCCAGAGCTGGCGAGGTGAGCCGTCCATGCCCTGCCCTAACACAAGGATGCCACGCGTCTCCAATAAGGATTTAATAGCAGCATAGGAGCTGCGTAAGGCGGCATGGGAGGTAAAGAGCGTCACCAATTGACCATCCAGGGCCAGAGCAAGCTGAATAAGCGTCTCGTCAAGGTGGCGCTGATATTGGGGGATGTTTGGTTCTGGCACATCGTCTGGCAGGTAGAGCAAGGTCTGTTCATGGTGATCGGCGACAACAGAGACGGAGGCCTCGTTTTCCAGGGCAAAACGTCCACGCGCAAAGGCAAAAGAGTCATCCACGGAGAGGGCAGAGCCAGCAAAAATAGTAGAGGTCTTCTCAGTATGCAGAAAACGGCGCAAAAACGAGGATGCCTGGATCGATTGGGCATAGAGGACAGGCACACTCTCTACAACTGGCTCCTGGGGCGGATGGGCGTCATTTGAGCGAGCGTTGCTATTCGTATGATTAGCAGGCGGCGGTGGAGGCATACGCAGCCAATAGACAGTATTGCCCTCGCTAAGCAGGAGCGCTTCCTGACCAAGCTTTTTCTGCTCCAGCAATTGTTGAGCCAGAGCGGAAAACTCAGCCGCCATCGAGCTCTCCTCGCCGCTCCCAATCTCCTGGCGGCGGCGATTGCGTTGCGTGCTGAGCAGCAACTTTTCCGCCTCATGTAAAAGATCTATCACGACTTGCAAACGATGAGCCGCCTGCTGCCAGGCACGAGCCGTCTGTGTCCAGCTCCCCACCTGCTGAATCTGGCTATTCAAGCGTACCGGTTGCTCAGTGCGCTCTGCGCCGCCGCGGCCACCATGAGCACGCTCACCACGGCCCTTCTCACGGCCACTCTGTTGAGCGATTTCATCTAACACGGCATGGAAACTGCTAAAAAGCGTTTCAACCGCGCCCCGCGCCTGCCGAAGGGCCTGAAACCAGGTAAGCATACGTGCATCCAGCTCAGCTTTGGCAATCGTCGGGCGGTTTGAGAGACCGCCAGGACCATTCTCGCGCAAGGACGGAGCGGCCAGAGCTAAGAGTCCCTGATAGCGGCCATCGGACAGTTCAGTACCGACAGTATTGAGCAGAGCAAGCAGATGAGCCTGCTGCAACTCGACATTACTCCAACGTCCATACTCCTCTTCCAACAGATCAGCATCCAGGATAAGTCGGCGCTTGATCCCAGCTAAAAGCGAGTGCGTCCGCGAAAGATCATCAAATAAGCCAGCATGAGTCGTAACGACAATCTGGGCCGCATTCACGCGTTCTTCAGCTCGTTCCACAAAGCAGAAACCTTTGCGTCGATAGGTGCAGCGCTGATAGACCGTCCCGGCGCGGCTCTCCGCGGGCGGGAGGCGCTCGATGCCAGAGGAGATACGTTCCCAGGCAGAGATTTCTTGAGGGAGCAGCGTCAACTCGCTGCGTTCGCCAGTCAGCGTCTGCTGTGCCCAGAGTCCCAACTTTGCCAGACCGCGTGCCTGTTCAGCAGTTAGTTCACCGCTGGTCCGGCGCAGAGCCGCGCCAAACCAGCGATGCGTACAGAGATAGCCGCCATGTTCAGCCTGGTAAGCAACTGACAACTGGCTATGCAGCGTTGACTGTAAACGCGGCAGCGTCGTCTCGATCAAGCGACGGGCGTTCTGTTGATTGACACAGGCAATCACCAGGCGTGGAGGGGCTTCCGAGGAAGCTTCTGGGGAAGAATGCGAGTGTTGCTCGATCCACTCTAGCACAGGCAAAAGAGCAGGAGTATATTCATTGCCATCAACCGTGACCTCCACAAGCAAGGAAGAGAGCTGGTCGAGGGAGTGATAGATGTCGGTACGGGCCGTCTGAAAATTAGAGGTAACCGTACTTCTTTGATCTGCGGCGGAGGCCATAGTGGACACCAGCACTGCATCCTGTTCGATTTTTACCTGGAGCGAGGTAGGAGAAGCAACAGGGGGGATCTTTTGCACAGGTTCAGCGCTCTCCTTCTGGGAGATAGCGAACGACAAAACGCGTGGGTCCATGCCGAGCTGAGCGGCGAAACGGTCTCCCAGGCTGCCACGCACAAGAGAGCCTTGCAAGCCATCACGTTCCTGGCGGTCTCGTAGTTCTTGCCGAAAAAAATGCAAGAGAGGCCAGGAGCGAGGGGCATCCAGATTGGCGAGATCTTTTAACAAAGAGAGCTCAACCTGCTGCAAACGCTCGTGGAGAGCCAGAAAGACATCCATAGCCAGGACAGTATCCACCATAGCGCGATGGCGGTCCTGCGGCACCTCAATACCGAGCGATTCCGCGACCTGGCCCAGGTTATAGCTGGAGAGAGAGGGGAGCATCACCGTTGCCAGTTCAAAGGTATCAACCAGCGCATTAGAGCGTGCCAGGCCCCAGCGGCGCAGGAAGCCGACATCAAAAGGAATACTATGACCGACAATAGGATAATCGCCGAGAAACTGCTGAAGTTTTTTCGAGATCGTCTCGAAGAGAGGAGCCCCGGCCAAAAGTTCCGCCTTAATACCTGTCAGGCGTTGCACGCGAAAAGGGATAGAACGCCCAGGAGAGACAAAAGTCTCAAACGTATCAAGCACAGTATGGTCCTGAAATTTTATTGCCGCAACCTCAAGGATGGCGTCCTGATCCGCATGTAGTCCCGTTGTTTCCAAGTCCAGGGCAATACGAATGGCCGAGTTTTTCGCCATATTTTACCTGTTTCCTCATATATCTGTTGATTAGTGCGCTACGATAATTGCTTATATTTCTTGAGAAGATGGAGAGAGAGGCCAGTTTATCAACAGTTCACGGGCCAGTTGTGCCGCCTTGCCGCGATGGCTAATGCGGTTCTTCTCTTCTGGCGGCAGTTCAGCGGTAGTCTTCCCTAGCTCAGGAACCAGGAAGATCGGATCATAGCCAAAACCATGCGCACCCCTGGGAGCCTCGGTAATGCGGCCATCGATAGTCCCCTGGACACTACGACAATAGCCAGTTGGTTCGGCAATAGTGATAACGCATTGAAAGCGTGCGCTCCGCTTTTCCGCTGGGAGACCTTGAAGTTGCGCAAAAATAACCTGAAAACGCTCTTCATAGCTAGCGTCTGGGCGGACAAAGCGAGCGGAATAGACGCCGGGGGCACCGCCGAGCGCATCTATCTCCAGGCCAGAATCATCGGCCAGAGAGAGCATACCTGAAACCCTCGCGTAGGTCAGCGCTTTCAACTCAGCATTTTCTTGAAAAGTGGTACCTGTCTCTTCTACATCCAAAGCGAGCTGGATATCAGCAAGTGAAAGCAGAGTAAACGGTAGACCAGCGAAAATAGCGCGATATTCATCCAACTTATGACGATTTGTTGTTGCCACCAATAAGGCGTGCATGCAGGACTCCAGACTAGACAAGAGCGAAACAATGTTCCCCATCATACCATACGATAGAATGCTTGTCGAGCAAATTTCTAAGGGCTGAAGATGAGTTAATTTGTGTTTTCAAGGGAGCTATGATAAGCTAACGTCAATTCCATTCTTGAGCAGAAGGTTCAACTATTTTTGAACTGGCTCTCTCTAAAGAAAGCTCTTGCGTAGAAAGCATATGCAGATTGACGACCTGGGATTGCTCAGACTCCTGCAAGTGGCGGATAGCGCCCTACCAATTGGAGCAACCGCCCATTCATTTGGGCTGGAGACATTGGTAGAAGAAGGTCTACTCAGCGTTACGCAACTTGATGCGTTCCTGCGCGATTACCTGGAAGAGACAGGGACATTTGAAAGCATCTTTTGTCGCCGTGCGCATCGTCTTGCTGGCCCGACTGATTCTCCCGATACAACCATCTTTTCAGAATCCTGGCTCGCACTCAATGCTGAATTGAGTGCTTACAAAAGCGCACGCGAGAGCCGTAGCGCCAGCGCGACACTGGGCCGACGCCTACTCCAACTTATACAGAACTTGCATCCTCACGAGACCTTCACTCTAGCGCTACAAACCGCCAAAGAGACCGGAATAGAGATCCATCATAGTCCGGCATTTGGTCTGGTGGGGACGCTTCTCGGCGTGGATGAATACACAACGACGCTAGCGTATCTTCATCAGTCAATGATGAGTTTAGTCTCGGCCTGCCAACGTATGCTACCGCTGGGACAAAGTCAGGCGAGCACATTGCTCTGGCAGCTCAAGCCCAACCTGCTAAACGTTGCCCAACGAAGTGAAGATTTAGCGCAACAGGGGCAGATTCCGGCTATCTTCACACCGATTTGCGAGATTGGTAGCATGCGCCATCCGGCCCTGGTCACGCGGCTCTTTATCAGCTAAAAAAGAGGTGTTTGAACGGTTTGGTTCCATTGGAATTAGAGGATTCGGCGCAAGAATCGGATAAGAATTTAAGAAGGGGGATACGCTACAATTCAGATACAAAGAGAGCGAGACGAGCGGCAAGAGCGTGTAGGGCGAACGCAAGGTCTGTTACGTTTGGGGTTTGTGTATGAGCCTACGGCGCGGCAGACGCGCATGATAACGAGCGAACAGCGGCCACCGCTCAAGGTGATCCGCGCATTTGAGCAGGATGACGGGGGGACGCTGGTACATCTGCATAATATTTCGGGGGGAGTATTGGGGGGAGATCAGTTACAGATTGAAATAGAGGTTGGTGCTCAGGCCAGCGTCCAGTTGACCACGACCAGCGCCACGCGCATCTACCGAAGTCGTCCCGGCGCTCCCTGCGCGGAACAGAGCACCAGGGTACACGTACAAAGTGGTGGTCTGCTCGAATACCTGCCCGATCCGCTGATTCCATTTGCAGGGGCACGTTATCGGCAACAGACAGAGATCCTGCTAGAAGAGGACGCTGGCCTCTGCTGGTGGGAGACACTTGCACCAGGCAGAGTGGCACGGGGAGAGCTTTTTGCATACGAACAAATGCACATGGAGATGGAGATCAAAACAAGCAGCCGCCCACTACTGCGTGAATGCTTTTCGCTAGAGCCACAGCGGAGAGCACCTGGGGCCGCAACCGCGCTGGCGGGCTATCAGTATATGGGCAGCTTTTATCTCTGCCGCGTCGGCAAGCCCGTCTCATACTGGCTACAACTGGAGAAACAACTGAGCGAGCTGGCAACGCAGATCAGCCAGGAGGGAGGAGGGCTATGGGGAGTCAGCACGCTAGCGGCGCATGGACTGGTCATTCGAGGAGTAAGCCAGCAGGGAAGAGCCATTCCGGCAGGGCTGCTCTTATTCTGGAAGAGGACTCGGCAGGAACTCTTCCAGAAAAAAGCAATTCCACCTCGCAAAATATATTAACTCTGGCGACCATTATTTTTACGTATGTTCGTATGTTGTGCAAGAAAAAAAAGGAGGGCAATGTGTACCTCACCCAACGTGAACAAGAGAAGCTCCTATTGTTTGTCGCATCCGAGTTGGCACGGAAGCGGCAGGCGCGTGGTCTCAAGCTGAACTATCCGGAGGCAGTAGCGATTTTGAGTGCAGAAATCATGGAAGCGGCACGCGACGGAAAAAGCGTCTCCGAGGTCATGTCCTTTGGTACCACGCTTTTGAAACGGGAGGATGTGATGGAAGGGATAGCCGAGATGCTGCACGAGGTGCAGGTTGAGGCCACCTTTCCTGATGGCACCAAGCTTGTCACCATTCACGATCCGATCAGATAGTTGAAATTGTCTTCGCTCAGGTAAGGAGGGCGCGATGAAACCGGGAGAGTATTTGCTCGATGAACAGGCTGGCGATATTCAGGCGAATGTCGGACGTGAAACGGTGACGCTGCTGGTCACGCATACGGGAGATCGGCCAGTACAGATAGGCAGTCACTATCATTTTTTCGAGGTCAATCAGGCGCTCAGCTTTGAGCGTGAGGTGGCGTATGGGATGCGCTTGAATATCGCTGCCGGGACGGCGGTACGCTTTGAGCCGGGCGAGGAGAAAGAAGTGCAGCTTGTGGCGTTGGCTGGGGAGCGAACAGTTTATGGGCACAATGGGAAGGTGAATGGAGTGCTCAAGAGCTGAGATTATTGTGTGTCGGTTTCCGGATTTGCTTCTCCCGCCTGTCTGCTGTGTAGACGCAAAGAGACAGGCGGGAAAGCGGGAGAGATTGGTCAGGTTGTGGTGGGAAATTCGGTGACGCGGAGATTGGTACTGCCGTAGGGGATCAGGGTAAGTTGCTCGGCGGGTGCGGATGTGCTCACGGGGCTTTCAGGAACTGGGGCGGCGGCGTTGTGCTCAACACCCCAGGAAGGGAGACGATGGCCGGTCAACAGAAGTTGGACGGGCGCTCCTTCAGGGGAGAAGGGCTGATCGCTGAAATTGGTAGCGGTGACAAGCTGGACAGAGCGCTCAGGATGACTACGGTCAAGGTCAAGCGCGTAGTTCCAGGGGCTTGCCGGAGAAACTGCCCAGGTTGCATGGGGAAGCTCGCCCCATATTTGTTGCCAATCCTCGTTTATTTGCAGCGAGTACACCAAAGGCCCCCTTTCAAGAGTTGCGCTCTTGTTATAACGAGTCTGTATCTTCAGTGGCATGGAGAGATGCAGAGAGAGCGTCTGTGGTGTACTCCATTGGCGTTCTATGCGATAGAAGCTCCCTGGCTGAGCAGATTCCTGTTTGCTAGCTATCTCAATTGTAGCGTGGTTGGTCCAAGCCGGAATATTCTAACGAGGGGAAAAGAGATTGCACGCTCAGCTTGCACGAGTAATCTGAATGGTTTCGGCAAACGGATAGCGGGTCTCGACGTTGATATGGACTGGAATATCGGCAATAGTGGTAGTGAGAGCACAGGGGGCATAGGCAATGGCAACAAGACCCTGATCGGCGCTACGCATCCCAGAGATGGCTGGTGAATTTCGGGCCAGCCCTGATGCATGTTGGCGGTGCAACAACCGAAGTTTGGCTCAAGACCAAAGAGATTGGCATCTGGACCATTAGTAGTATACAGGTATGGGTCGCTCAGCAGGCGCACGGATAACCTGATTCACCCTGCTGATCATATCCTCTTTGATGGGCCCACATATCGGGTTTAAAAGTAGCAGGAAGGGCATTGTAGGGTAATACGCTCCAGGCGATCAGCGAATGTGGGGTCTCCGTAAATTGCAAGCCGGATTCCTTCGAGCGAGAAGAGATATTCAACGACAGCACAGAGCTCAGGTCCCCCTGAGAGGGATTTTTCCCCGCCAGAACTTCATCGCCGGTAAAAACGCCGGTGACCTGGCCATGATAGGCGTCAAGCACCTGGATACGATGCTCAACCTCCTGATGGGCCTGTTCGTTTTGGGTGAGCCGGGCAAAGACAGCCGGTTCTTTAAGCGCCATAGCATTATTGACGACATGACTCTCCATCGTCCAGGTGGGTTGGCGATCTTTAAAAAGGGAAAATCCTTGTAGAGACCAAGTCCAATCGAATGCTTGCTGTTGCACAGACGCGAGCAAAATCCAGGAGCCAGGGTTCCTGAGTGTACTCGTAAAGCCAGTAAGATATTGAGCAAGAGTTCGGAAGCTCGAATTTGCGCCCAGCCGATAAGGGGCTGGTGCTGAAACTGGTTTTGTAAGCGAAGCAGACAGCGTTGTATAGAGGGGATAATACGCGGATCGCTGGTTGCTTCGTAGTATTGCGTCATAGCTTTCAGGATGATGAAGGTTGGCCACGGATCGTGCATATACCCGTAGGTAGTATCATGAAGTGGTCCCAGCCAACCATCTTCTTGCTGATACTCAAGAATATAGTCGAGCCAGTGTTGTACCTTCGCTTTCAGGCGCTCATCGTTTAAAGTATAGGCCAGAGGAACCAGGCCATCGAGCCAATAAGGGCCACGCTCCCACCCTTCAGCGTCACCACCGATCCAGCCGCTATTGGCGATATCATTCCAGAACTCATCAAGGTGACCGCTGAGACCGTCAGCCTGAAGCTGGAGCTGGTTATGCAGCCAGCCGCGAGGTTGAATGCTACCGAGAGGAAGAGGCGTAAAGAGCCTGGGACGTAAGAAAAATTCTTCATTTTGCATCATTTGATAAAAAATCCTTTCCGTACATGAGACTTCACCTCTTCCTACAGATACCCCTTTCTCTCTTACAGTTTAAATTACGATTTAAAAGTTCGCCAGTACAATCTTGCCAATAGTTCTGCCACTTTCAACCTTCGCGTGGGCCGCACGCAGATTAGCTGCGTTAATCGGCTCAAGCAGTTCGGTAAGAGTTGTCTGGATTTTGCCAGCATCAACCAGACGTGCCAGTTCTTCCAGGTGCTTGTGCTGCTCGATCATATCAGCCGTCTGGAACATGGACCGGGTAAACATGAGTTCCCAGGCAAGGGTTACGCTCTTTTGAAAGAGCGGCATAAAATTCGCCGAGGCACCTATCGGCAGAATGGAACAGATTTTGCCTTGTGGTGCAATAGACGCAACTATATCATCCCAATGGTGGTCAGGGTTATTTAAACAGAAAATGTAATCCATCAGAGGAAAGCCAAGCGCTTTTAACTGAGGAACAAATGCTTGCGCGTGACTAATCGTATAGGCGGCCCCATGCTCTCTGGCCCATCGTACCGATTCTGGCCGCGAGGCGGTACCAATGACCGTCAGACCTGTAAGATTGGCAAGCTGGGTTGCGATGGAGCCAACACCTCCGGCTGCACCGATAATCAGAATGCTCTTGCCTTTGTTTATGGCGGAATCGTGCGAGATACCCAGCCGTTCAAAAAGACCTTCCAGAGCGGTCAGCGAGGTCAGAGGAAGCGCGGCAGCCTGCGCGAAATCAAGGCTTTGCGGTTTATGACCTACGATGCGTTCATCCACCAGATGGAACTCGCTATTGCCGCCTGGTCGTATATTACTGCCCGCGTAATACACCTCATCGCCCACCCTGAAGAGAGTACATGCCGGCCCAACCTCAGCTACAATTCCAGCGACATCACGACCCAGGATCTGTGGGATCTCCTCTTTCTGATTTCCATACATACGACTTTTGACATCAGTCGGATTAACAGAGATCGCTTTGACTTGCACCAACAGATCATGCCCATCTGGTGTGGGCTTCTCTATTTCCAGGTCGATCAGGCTCTCATCATTTTCGATGGGAAGAGAACGATAGAAACCAATAGCTTTCATAAACGTACCTTTCTTTCTTGCTTCAAGAGGCTATTTTCTGAAGCTCCCACCAAATTCTTCTAAAGAATTTCATTTATCAGATGATAAACCATAACAACACAGATAAGAAAATGTCAAGAGACGGCGCATAAGTTCGTCAGATGATACAATATTTAGATATCATCACATCAATGAAGCGCTGTTTATGTCGAACACACAAAATCTCAGCAGTGTTGATCCAAAGTAAAAGGCTTTCTCGCACAGATCTTGTAGTAGAGAGATATCCTATTGCATTCACTTTCGCTTTGTATAACGTGATAGAAGAGAGATCACAAAATAGTAAAAAAGATGCTTAGCAGAGAGAACTGTGACTCAAGGAAAGAAGCGATGGGGGGAGAAGGGCAGGCTGTAAGAGGCCTGGGATAAAACCAGGGGAGAGAGAGAAAGATGAACCAGGAAGAGATCGAGGCCATGTACAAAGAGGCCGCAGAAATGGATCGAGCGGCGGCTGAGGGCAGCGAAAAAGAGGCCGCAGGAGCAGTTCAGGAAGCGGCAGGGGCCGTTGCAGGCAATGAACAACAGCGAAGCGAGGGAGAGGCAAAGAAAGTCGAGGGGCGGCGGCAGCGCTTACTTGGTTCAGTAGGGCATGTCCTGGTCATGACAGGGCATAACCTCATAAGGACAGTGAATACGAAGCCGCCAGGAGAGAGTAGCGGCAATATCATGAATAGTGTTGAAAAGGAAGCTCTGAGTGATGCAATCGTCAGTGCAAACGATGTTTCTGGCGAGGAAGATCGTGCTACCAAAACCAACGAAATGACCTATAATCTTGCCAAATGGAGACTAAGAAGAGACGTTCCACTGGCAATTCTGGCCTGGATCGGCGTGCTTTACATCGTTCTGATGTCGGCGCAACACATCGGCAGAACGCTCCTGGTCGTCGTTATTGCCGCCCTGCTGGCCTATGCATTAACACCAGCCGTAACCATGTTTGAGCGCATAATGCCCCGCTTCTTAGCCATCTCAGTCGTCTACCTGATCGTCCTGGGTGGAATTGGCGGACTACTCTACCTGGTGATTTAAACCGCCATAGTACAATTTAATGGTCTCTATAATTTCGTAAACAGGCTCATCACGTCAGGCGGAAACAGTCAACTTAACAGCATTATTCATACACTTGGCATTCAGCCATCATTCATCGAATCTATCCGCCAACAAGTTCTGAGCCAGGCATCAGGTGCAGCAGGGAGCCTGCTCCCCTTTGTCACCGGCGTACTTGGCACCATCCTCGATATCATTATTGTGGGTGTATTAAGCATTTACTTTCTGGTAGATGGACGACGTGTCACCAACTGGCTACGGCGTAATACCCCGCGTCATCAGAGAGGGCGTGTAGGTTTCGCTCTGGATACACTGCAACGAATTGTGGGAGGCTATATTCGGGGCCAGATCTTACTCTGCACATTAATCAGTGTCCTCGTCGGCGTAGGAATGCAAGTAATCGGTGTGCCGTATGCCTTACTTCTAGGAGTCTTATCCTTTATTCTAGAATTTATCCCCATACTTGGCACGCTAGCATCAGGAGCCATCTGTGTATTACTGGCCCTCACAAAAGGATGGGTTGTCGCATTAATCGTACTCATCTACTTTATTGTTATCCACATCATAGAAGGCGACATTGTCGGACCACGGATCGTAGGGAAATCCGTTGGGCTCCATCCTATCGTCTCTATGGCAGCATTAATTGCCGGTGGAGAATTGTTCGGCATATGGGGAGCACTCTTTGCCTCGCCAATTGCCGGCATCTTACAAGCATTTTTAATCACCGTCTGGATAGAATGGCGAGAGCGGCACCCACGCGAGTTTCAGCAAGCAAAGCAGAAAGCCGTCAGCAGTGTAACCGATACAGTTGCAGATCAATCAATGGGGCCGGAAGCGGCAGACAAACTGCTTCCTTGATGAGAGAAAAGCTAAGCACAAATAGGGAAGTGGGGAGGAGAATTCGGACAGTAAAGGCATGCTGGATCTTATCGTCTAGCATGCCTTATCTTTGATTGCACAAATTATTTAGGAACGAGAAAGACGGCTGGCGATAAAACGACACAGCCCTACAAATACTAATCCCTTACTCGCCTCACCCATAACAGCCGCCACAAACCCAATTGCCAGACCCACGCTCAGGCCAATCCTGCCAGCGGGATGACGAACCATTTGTAGAATTGTCTTCATATTTTTTCGCTTTCTTTCAGGGCCTATCCCAAATCAGTGTAGCAACTATTGTGCCCCTCTCAAGTATGCTCTAAAAACAGTCTCACACCAGCGCAATAATCCCAGGATGACTCTCATAAGATACGTTCTAGTCAATAACCCCATGTCTAAAGACAGGGGGCTTGTGTCTGGACTCCACCGCAACTCGCTATATCTCGAAAGACGTGCGCTTTGGCTTCAACGTCCGACACATCAGGGCACATCGACAAGGTGCCCGTCTCATCCAGTCTTGCCGGATAAGGAAGCGTTCGCATCGTGATATTTCGAGCACCAACCAGATCAGCATGGAGCGTATAATGGCAGTTCTGACAGACGAACAACAAGCCTTTGTTGGGCCGGTTCTCCGTGCAGGTATGCCCACACACAGGGCAAGCTTGCGAGGTGTAGTTGGCATCCACCTTGATTGCCATGCTCTTGTTCAACAGAGCTTTATAGGCAATCATGGCTGTGCAGTTCGGCAAAGGACCACTTGGAGTAGGCTGCATTGGCTTTCCTCTGCTTCTTACTGGCTTGTTTGCCTTTGCGCCTCTTCGTTCGCTCTCGAATATCTGTCAGATTCTCCAACCCGATCAGGCTGTTGGGGTGCTGTGTCACGATGCGTTTGGAAACGACATGATTGGCGTCTTGCTTCAACCGTCTCTCTCGTCCACTGATCGCCACCAGACGGCGGGTAGCGGAACGAGTGCCTTTTTTCTGAAGACGCTTTCTCAGTCGTGCGTAATGGTTGGCTTTGGCTCTGACACGTCTTGCCAGAATGAGAAGGTACAATCTCCTTTGGTGGTGCTCGTCACTGCCAGGTAGCGCAGTCCTACATCAACACCAACGACTTGTTTGTGGGTTTGTGGTGTTGGGTCTGGTGTCTCAATCTCAAGACTGACCAACAGGTAAAAGCGCTTCTTGGGTTTGTCGTACCACAGTTTGGCGGCTCCGATCTGAGCACCTTTCTGGATGAGATCGAGATGTTCATCATAGCCGGTGTAGGGAACAATGACACGCCCATCCAGGGACAGGACGCTGACGTGTTGATCTTTCTTGAAACTGTAGTCATGCCCATAGTGATAGGTCAGTGTGGGAGAGACATACTTGGGAGCTTGATCCAGTCCTTTGTAGCGTTTCTTGGTGTGTCCTGCTTTTCTGAGCAAGAGCATTCTGTTTGACTTTCGTCCACAAGCCTTTATAGGTGGCTCCGACCTGTCGAGGAACCTAACAGGCCATTTGCGAAGGGAGATGAAAACGAGCACGAATTTCATCATAGGTGCCATCCTGCAATTTGACTTTGTTGCTCATCTTGCCATGTGCAAAGGCGTACTGACTCACCAGATTCAGCGAGTCACGATAGGCCAGTTGAGTTGCACGCAATGCGGCAAATTGCTCTGGTGTCGTATGCAGTTTCAATTTCGCGGTCATCATCGTTTTCATGGTTCTAGTCTACCATATCTTCAACTATAGGTCAAGAAAAGAGGAACAGATGAACTCTTCCCACCCTAACCCCCCCAAACAAGGAAGGCCCATTCCTCCCCCGCTTGAAAGACGCAGGGCATCCGGGGCTGCGTTGAGTGAAGAGCCAGGACTCTCTGAGAGAGTTCAAAATATTTGTACCCTTCAATTTTTGAAAGGTAGGATACAATACTATCAAGGTAGCATTTAAGATAGGTCTCTGTCCAGTAAAGAGCAAACTTTCAGCCAAACGATTTTAGGAAAAGAGCCAGGAGCGAGTTTTATGCATAGGCAAGAGATGGTAAGAAACAGCAGTTAAAACGAAGCAAAATGAGAATAAATACCAGACTAATACTGTTATAAGAAAACGTTGAATGTATGTAGAGTGTAAGAGAGAAATGGTAAAAAGGGGAAAGAAGGGACAAAAATAAGAACTTTTAATAAACCTGTTACCATTACCACTAGCTTTGCGTTCTTTTTTGTTATGAGGGCCCGAAAGGGTAGTTCTAAGGAGACTTTAAGAAGTCTCCAAACTTTTTTTAAGGAACACTAATAAAACAAAGAGAGAAGTGTTGTGTAAATGGTTGGGATGAACGAACTCAATCGCACATATCAGCCGATCAATTCGTATGGAGTCATCGGTGATTGTCATTCAACGGTGCTGATATCGCCGGATGGAGCTGTAGACTGGGGATGTCTACCAGACTTTGATAGCCCTGCTATCTTTTGTCGCCTGCTCGATGCTGAGCGTGGGGGGTATTATCAGATCGCACCTACAGAAGGAACAATCCCTGGCTCTCAACGCTACCTCAAAGGTAGCAACGTCTTGCAAACACGATTTGCGAGTACGGCTGGTGAAATGGTACTAACAGACTTTATGCCGGTAGAAACGCTCAACGCGTGGCCCTATCAAGGCATGAACAATAACACCTGGACGCGTGATGACGGCTCGTGCCATTGCCTGATAAGAATGGTCGAGTGCACACACGGCGAGATGGCGATAACAATGACCTTAAAAGCAAGTCCAGACTATGCTGCCGCAGACAGTAAAATCACGCTTGTACCAGAAGATATGGGAGCGCTGATTTCTGGGGGTGGACAGCATGTGGCACTTGCTATCGTCGATGCCCATCTTGCCGCAGAGTTTAGCACCTATGTCACGGATGATCCCGCCGCCAGGCATCAGGCTGTCGTTTCGCAGTTTACCTTACGTGAAGGAGAGCGTGTCCTTTTTGCCCTGGGTTTAGGACGTAGTGCCCAGGCGGCCCGCAGGCTGCTGGAAGGTGAACTACATCAACGAAACTTTGAGGCTGAGCTCGCACACACCCTGCATTGCTGGCGTAAATGGATTAAGAGTTGCAGCTATCATGGAGCCTATACAGAATGGGTACAGAGGAGTGCATTAGCGTTAAAGATGATGACCTATGCGCCTACCGGTGCAATCGTCGCCGCCCCAACCGCTTCCTTGCCTGAAGAGCTCGGCGGCGTCCGCAACTGGGACTATCGTTTCACCTGGTTGCGAGATGGGACCTTTACGCTCTATGCCCTGAATGTACTAGGATTTACGGACGAGGCACGCGCATTTACCCACTGGCTGCGCCGTCTCTCCTACAACAATGGGGAAGAGCTCCAGATCATGTACGGCATTCGCGGTGAGTGCGATCTCACAGAGAGGGAGCTCCCTCATCTGGAAGGCTATTGCGGTTCGAGCCCGGTGCGTATTGGCAATGGAGCGGCAAAGCAGAAACAGCTCGATGTCTTTGGCGAGGTGCTCGACTGTATTCACCTTTACCGGCGTCAGGGCGGTTTCGAGCGCTATGGAGAAACCCTGGAGGGGCCTCTCTGGAATATGATGCGCCGTTTAGTCGACCATGTCTGTGCCCATTGGCATGAGACCGACAGCGGCATCTGGGAAGTGCGCGGTGGTTTGCGCCATTTCGTCTACTCCAAAGTCATGTGCTGGGTTGCCCTGGATCGTGGCATTCGTGCTGCACAGCAAGCAAATCTGGAAGCCGATCTTCCGCGCTGGATGGCCGTACGAGACCAGATCCGCGCAGAGATCCTTGCGCGAGGGTATAACACCGCCCTAGGAGCGTTCACACAGGCCTATGATGACACAGCGTTAGATGCCTCTAACCTGCTGCTCCCTCTGGTTGGATTTATTCCTCCAGATGACCCACGTATGCGTTCAACCGTAGATCGTATCATGGAAAAACTGACCGATGAGCATGGTTTTGTCTATCGCTATCTCTCGGATGACGGGTTAGAAGGGGCTGAAGGCACATTTGCTATGTGTACATTCTGGCTCGTTGATAACCTTTGCATGCAGGGCCGCGTCGATGAAGCACGTTCGCTTTTTGAGCGTTTGCTGACCTACGCAGGGCGGTTAGGCTTATTCGCAGAAGAGATTGATTCGCATAACAACGTCGCGTTGGGAAATTATCCGCAGGCATTTACGCATATATCATTAATCAACAGTGCGTATAACTTGCGAAAAGCCGAGATTCGTATGGCGGAACATCATACAGATCCTGTCATCGCCGCCATTCGTCTTCAGAAGCAACAATAATAGCTACCGGACTTATCCTTCAAACAAAAAGCATTGCAGGAAGAGAGTAAAACTTTTCTCGCAATGCTTTCTTATTTTTTGGCGGGATCGCGCTTCGGTTTCTCTAGAAACGGGGAAAATACACCTGGCTTGAACAATAAAAATCACTTTGGCAAATGATACGACTTTTAGTAGGGAGAAGATTATTCCTGGTCCTGGATTACCAGCACCGGTACGGTGCTATGACGCACCACGTCCTGGGCCATATTGCCAAAAACCAGACGGTTCAGACCTGTCTCACCCTTGCTAGACAAGACGATCAGATCAGCATTCTCTAATCTTGCCTCGGAGTAAATCTCCGACGATACCGCGCCAGCAGTGACATGGATCTCCGTAGGAATGTTTGCCAGTTCGCTGGCATAGGTAGCAACAACACCTGACAAATAGCTATTTGCTTCAGCCTCGCGTCTTTCAAATGCACCGGGTTTTAACGCCACAGTTCGCTCTGGAGAATAGGTTCCGAACTCTACCGGCGGGAGGACGACGCTTATAAAGACAATAGTTCCACCACTGGCACGCGCAATCCATGCGGCCACAGGTATGGCTTTCTCAGACAGCGCTGTGCCATCAAGAGGTACTAAAATTCGTTGAAACACAGTCTTGCTCCTTTTGACATCCTTTTGGCACCTTGCCGCTACTAGCATAAGTCGTACATTGATTATTGTACAACATTGATAAAAGCATACTAAAGCTGAGTTTATGAAAAAGCTTCAGGATAAGAATATCCCATCCATTTAGCAAGGATTTGTTGTACAATAGTCGTGAAATAGAACTTCCCCTATTTTTACTCCTAATTGTCACGCGACGTCATGAGCATAAGGAGGATACCTCTGATGGACATTAACCTGCACGAGGTCACAAGTTCGGCGGTGCTTGAGGAGAAAAAGAAGCTTCGTAAAGAGTTCAACTACATTGACATGATCTTCTATACGCTTGCGGCACTCATCGGATTAGACACTATTGGGGCATTTGCGGCCAACGGAGCACAATCCCTTACCTGGCTGGTTATATCGGCGGTAACGTTTCTGGTACCCTACGCGTTGCTCACAGCGGAACTCGGCAGCACATTTACCCAGGAAGGGGGGATGTACGTCTGGTGCAAAATGGCAGGCGGGCGCTTCTTCGGGGCATTGGGTGCTATGATGTACTGGGTCTCAAATCCCCTCTGGCTTGGTGGGACCTTATCGGTTGGGGCCATCGCGGCGATCAAATCTTTCTGGTTTGGGAGCCTCAGCTACCAATTTGGCGGAAGCACCGCAACAGATGCCGCCGTAGAAATACTCATCGCTCTCTTCTTCGTCTGGGGCACAATCTGGTGCGCGATCCTCTCCCTGCGCGTTGGGAAATACATCTCTGTCTTCGGCTCATATCTCAAACTCGGACTCCTGGGTATCTTCGTCGTTCTGGCACTCGTTTTCCTTATCGGTGGTCACTCCAAAGGCGGAAGCCTCAACCTGGCCGATCTGGTCCCGACCAACTTTGGCCTGATCGTCAGCGCCATTCTTCCCGTACTCATCTTCCAATGGCAGGGATTTGAAGTGCAGAACGGCGCGGGCGAGGAGATGGAAAATCCGCAGCGCGATGTGCCACGTTCCATTATTCGAGCGGGGATAGTTGCGGTCATTGCCTACGCTACATTTCTGATTACTATCCTGCTCGTGCTCCCCAAAGATCAACTCACCAATGTAGGTGGCTTCTTAACTGCATTCAAATTAGTAGACACCGTCCTCGGACCTCTAGCCACTCCCCTGGGCTGGCTTGTCGCCTTAGCCTTTGCCATTGCTCTCGCCTCAAGTGGTGGCACCTGGATTATGGGAGCTGATCGTACCTACGCCATTTCAGCGCTTGATCGTACGGCCCCTCTCATATTTGGACGCTTTAGCGCGAAGTATGGGACGCCTATCGCCGTGAACCTCATGTCTGGCATTATGGCAACAATAGCAATGGTGGCGGCTGTCTTAATTAACGCCTTTGGTTCCGGAGGTATTACTACCCTTTTCAGTCTGGTACTTGGCTTTGTCATCTCCACAGCGACATTAGCATACCTATTTATGTTCCCGTCGTTCCTGATTCTCCGCTATAAATATCCCAATGTGCCCCGCACCTATCGCGTCCCTGGCGGGATGGTTGGTGCATGGATCGTCACGCTGCTCCCCTTCACCTATGCACTCATCGCGGTTATCTTTATTCTCGTTCCAAGTACAGTTCCAGGGTCAGTCAGCCGACTCACCTATGAACTGACGCAATTTATTCCTCTTGTGCTCATTGTCTTGCTTACAACAGTTTTCTACTTTCTGGGACACCGTGATGCACGTAATCAGGATGTGGTTGTTGAACTGAGCACCAGTGAAGGAGATATTGGATAGTTGCATAGCACAAACAACCGACAGACGATACTCCCCACGCTGCTAAGCAATGAACAGCACTGAGCGTTAGCGCGGTCGTCAAAAAATCTCTTATCAAGGTTCTTCCTCTTTTAAGCCGAGGAAGAACCTTGAGCATTTTCAAAAATATTGTGGAGAAGAGTGCACTTGCCAGAGATCAGGATCTGCCCCATAATAGAGGCAAGATGTATCAGAGAGAGAAAAGGAGCAAGTGTTTTGGAAGCGCATTACCCTACAGCCAGTCTCAAACCTCATCGAGATGAGAGCTTACAGAGTGGACACCTATGGATTTTCTCAGGAGCCTTGCAACAGCCGCCACATTGGGTTGAAGCCGGTGGGCTGCTTGATGTAAAATCCGCCACGGGCCAATTTATCGCACGTGGTTACTATAATCCTAACACAGATATCGCGATACGAATCTTAACACGTAATCCGGAAGAAGCAATCGATGCAGATTTTTTGCGCCGCCGTATTCGCCGTGCCCAGGAGCTACGTACCATCTTTGAAAGCAGCAAGACCAATGCCTATCGCCTGATTCACGCGGAAGGCGATGGCTTACCAGGTCTGGTTGTGGACCACTATGCAGATATCCTTGTTGTACAGATACATACAGCAGGTATGGAGCGTCTGCGTCCACTGATTATTGAGGCACTGCTAGAAGAGACGGGAGCGAAAGGCATTCTCTGGCGCAACGACATACAAGGCAGGAAGCGGGAAGGCTTAGAGATCGAAGAACCCGCGATTGCTGCTGGCGAGGTACCTGAGCTTATTGGCGTTCTGGAGAATGGTATTCAATTTATGGTTGATGCCTGGGGGGGACAAAAAACAGGCCTCTTCCTGGATCAGCGAGACAAACGCCAGGCTCTGCGCAAATATGCACCGGGAAAACGTGTGCTGAACTGTTTCTGTTATACGGGCGGTTTCTCTGTCTATGCGGCACTGGCTGATAGTGAAACGCGTGTAACCAGTGTTGATATCTCCGAGCCAGCCGTTGACGTGGCCTACCAGCATTTCAAACTCAACGGTCTGAACCCTGAACTACACCAGTTTTTGATAGCAGATGCCTTTGATTACCTGGAGCAAGCAGTAGAGCAGCAAGAACAATTTGATGTGATCGTCCTGGACCCACCGGCATTTGCCAAAACACAAGGAGCAAGAAACCAGGCACTCAAAGGGTATCGCCGCCTCAACACACTAGGCATGCAACTCCTACGTCCAGGAGGCATTCTGCTTTCCTGTTCCTGTTCTGGTCCGGTTGGCATGGATGACCTTTTAGGGGTACTTTCCTTGAGCGCTCAGCGTCTTTCGCGCGAAGTACAATTATTAGAGACCTATACATTTAGTGCGGATCATCCCATCCATCTAGCGATGCCAGAGACGGCTTATTTAAAGACCGTCTTCTGCCGCGTCAGCTAAAAACCTGCGCACCAGAGAAGTGCTATACTGAGAAAGTATCTAAAGTCAACAGGCGAAGAGAAGGTATTTGTGCATGATCAGATACCTTCTCAAAAAGTTGAGTAGATGCGTTATCCTTGCAAAAAAGACAGTCAGAGGAATAGATGGTAAACGAGAAAAAAGCAGGGTCCGGGATGAAGTACTCTCCCTCTATCCTGGATCTTATTGGTCATACGCCACTAGTGCGCTTGAACCGGATCGCAAGCGATGTGCCACCACTCATGCTAGTGAAAATGGAACCGTTGAATCCAGGCGGAAGCGTCAAAGATCGCATTGGCCCGGCAATGATCGACTACTGTGAGCGGCAAGGCTTGCTGCGTCCAGGCGGAACAATCGTAGAGCCAACCAGCGGTAATACCGGGCATGGCCTGGCGATAGCGGCAGCGATTAAAGGCTATCATTGTATTTTTGTCATGACCGACAAAGCGAGCGAAGAGAAACGCAGTCTACTGCGAGCCTATGGCGCGGAAGTCGTCATCGCACCGAGCAGCGTCACCCATGAATCGCCGGACTACTACAAAAACATTGCCTATCGATTGGCAAAAGAGATACCGGGAGCCTGCTGTCCAGATCAGTACTCGAATCCAGCCAATCCAGCCGCACATTATGCCACTACAGGTCCGGAGATCTGGCAGGACACAGACGGGCGGATCTCCGCGTTTGTGGCAGGCATCGGCACCGGGGGCACGATCTCTGGTACAGCGCGCTATTTAAAAGAGCAGAATCCGAACGTGAAAATCATTGGAGCCGATCCGCCCGGTTCTGTCTATTCAGGTGACACGCCGAAGCCCTATAAAGTTGAGGGCATTGGCATGGACCTCTATCCAAAGAATTATGACGCGGATCTGGTAGACGAGGTAATCCGCATTGATGATCGGACTTCATTCTACTGGGCACGCCGCCTTGCTCACGAGGAAGGCATCCTCGTTGGCGGCTCGGCAGGCACGGCCCTGGCGGCTGCGCATACCTATGCCCGCAACTTAACAGCAAATGACGTCGTCGTTGTGCTGCTTCCAGATACCGGACGCGGCTATCTGAGCAAACAATATAACGATACCTGGATGCGTGAGAATGATCTCATTGTGCAGGCCGAGAACGATCAGCCAACTATGTTAGACGTTCTGACTTATCGGCGCACTCATGCCCGTAGTATGCCGCCAGTCGTCAGCGTTGCTACCACCGATTCGGTTGCGGATGCCGTAGAGCTGTTGAGGCGCTATGGAATCAGTCAGACGCCAGTGCTAGAAAATGGCGAGATGGTCGGAAGCCTGACCGAAGATCTCTTGCTGAAACGTCTGGCTAGTGGAGAACCACTCTCTTCCAGTTCAGTGGGACAGGTGCAGGGTCCGCCATTTCCAACAATGAGCGCCGATACCCCCGCCCGTGAAGCGTATACCTTATTTAGCACAGGTCAATCGGCAGTTGCCGTAATGAGTCAGTCGACGTTGACAGGTATTGTTACCAAAAGCGACCTCTTAGAGTTTTGGGCCCAGGCACGCGAAAACTGAGTAGGCATTCATCCGTTCTAGATTCTTTTCGGACACAGCGCATTGAGAATAATTTTCTCTTCTGCGTTCGTGTCCTTTCTTGATCCAATTTTGCTACTTCAGACGAACCAGCATAGCGAGAAATACACCTTTTCACTCAGGCCTCAAGCTATCCCTCCCTATTTTTCCCATCCTAAAAATATTGTCACATTTGGTAATCATCATTCGTGGTATTGAAGTCTAAAAAGTTTTTGAAATACTGCTTCCCGGCAAAATAGTCTCTCTATTTCACACGGTTTACAAAAGAGTTGTACGATCAGAAGTAGCCACTCAAGGAAAAATATCGTAAAAATTACGGTCCAGGACATTGAAAGAACAGGAGGTAAAGATGTCAGAGAAGATTCAGGGAAGTGTCGTCGTGATTACAGGGGCTTCCAGCGGTATAGGCAGGGCTACAGCCCTCGAATTTGCCCGCAACGGCGCGAATGTGGTTGTTGCGGCAAGGCGAGAGTTGCTCTTACAGGAAGTTGCCGACGAGTGCCAGCAGGTAAGTGGCAATGAAGCACTGGCGGTAGTCACGGATGTCACAGATGAGTTCGCAGTAAAAAATCTCGCTCGTCATGCAATCGAGCGCTTTGGTCATATCGATGTATGGATCAACAACGCCGGAGTGGGTGCCTATGGCCGTTTTGAAGAGCTTCCTCCCGACGTTTACCGCCAGGTAATCGAAACGAACCTGTTCGGTACAACGAATGGAGTACGCGCCGTTCTGCCTCATTTCCGTGAGCAGGGTCATGGGGTTATTATTAATACCTCCTCAATGATTGCGGCGGCTCCCGGTCCTTACTACAGCGCATATGCCATCTCAAAATCTGGGATTCGGGCGCTAGGCGAAAGCTTGAGAGCTGAAATCGATGTCCTCGATGGTGCTAACATCCACATCTGCACGGTAATGCCAGCAACAATTGATACGCCATTTTTCCGTCATGCCGCCAATTACTCTCATAGGGCGGTCCGAGCACTGCCGCCAGTTTATCCGGCTGAAAAAGTGGCAAAGACGATGTTAGCCTGCGCCATCAGACCACAGCGTGAAGTTTTTGTTGGTAATGCCGGCAGAATGATTGGTTCTCTCCATACAGTTGCGCCCGCATTGGCAGAGCCTATCGTTGCGCAACAAATAGATAAAGGCCATTTCAAGCCAGAATTTACACCGCCGAGCCGAGGAAATCTGTTTGAGCCTATGGAGCAAGGCAGAGATATTAGCGATGGATGGAAGGGTGAAGAAAAGACAAATGGACGCCGTACAGCGCTTATCGGGAGTGCCCTTGCTCCACTCCTTTTAGTAGGTATCTGGCTCTGGGGACGTCAGAAACACTAAGAGCCTGCAACAACGACTGAAGAAGAGCGGAAAACATAGAGTTTCCGCTCTTCTTTCTGTCTTGAAAAAGAGACGACTAGTACTGCTCATATTGCACTCTCTGAGAGAAACGTGTCTACAATATATGCAATATTTATCGTTCTGACGTTGGGTGCATTTTCAGGCACCTGTCACAGAAAAAGGAAACGAACCTATGCAGACTGCTGCACCCGCCTATGTTATTGGTGATATTCATGGCCAGATGAAAAAACTTGTCCACCTGTTACAACAAGCGCACCTGATCGACGAGCAGCTCTCCTGGCGCGGTGAGCAGGCGGTGCTCTGGTTCCTGGGCGATTTTGTGGATCGGGGACCGGATGGCATCGGGGTTATCGATCTGGTGATGCGGCTCGAAAAAGAGGCAGAGGCAACAGGTGGGCAGGTCTTGTCGCTATTAGGAAACCATGAAATGCTGATCTTGGGAGCGTATCGCTTTGGACGGCGCTCAACGGGTCTGGGCAGTAATTTCATCTCACGCTGGAAGCGCAATGGTGGGATAAAGAAAGATATTGCCAGTCTGCATCAGCCACACCTTGAATGGTTAGCAAACCTGCCCCCAATGGCAACCTTCAAGAATAAATTGCTTATGCACGCGGATGCTTCATTTTATGTGAAGTATGGGCGTTCGGTGAGCGAAGTGAATGAGAACGTCAAGAAATTGCTCAAGCATAGTGACGCGCTGGCCTGGGAGGAACTGCTGGAAGACTTTGCCCGCCGTGGGGTCTTTCTCTCTGGCAACGAGGGGGCGGATTATGCACGGCGGTATCTTGATATCTTTGGCGGAGAGCAGATCATTCACGGGCATACGCCGATCAATCTGATACGAGGGTGCCAGGCAAAAAAGGTTACCGAGGCCTTCGTGTATGCAAACGAACGCTGTGTGAATGTAGACGGGGGAATGTTTCTTGGCGGTCCAGGCTTCGTTTACAAAACAGAATAGACGAAGACGCTGTAACATGGCTTGCTCCAATGAGAGCAAGCTCAGGCGTAGGTCTTGCAAAAGCCGCCTGTATACCGTACAGTAAAAGTAATAATACTTTGTGCTTGCTGCTCACATTTTTATTTCCAGCGTCCAGGTTATTTTAGCGTTACAGATGAAGCAGCTATCTACCATAACTTCTCTCTTGAGATGGGAAAGGGAACACTGCGTCCTATGAGATTGACCAATAAAGTTGCGCTGATTACTGGTTCGGCTCGTGGTATGGGGAAGGTGGCGGCTGAAATGTTCGCACGAGAAGGGGCGATCATTGTTGTAACCGACATTGCACAGCAGGAGGGCGAGGCTGTTGCACAGGGGATTCGGGACGCGGGAGGGGAGGCGCTATTTGTTTATGCTGATGTCACCCGTGGCTCTGCGGTTGCACAGCTTGTCGAGACCGCCATTGCCGCGTATGGTCATATCGATGTCCTCTATAACAATGCCGGGATTATGCCAAACGCGGATGGGAGCGTCCTCGATATCACGGAAGAACTCTGGGACACTGTAATGGTTGTTAATCTCAAAAGTGTCTTTCTCTGTTGTAAATATGTCATCCCTCACATGCTCAAGCAAAATCAGGGTTCAATTATCAATATTTCCTCGATGAACGCGCTACTGGGGTGTGTCGTAGCCCAGGACGCCTACACCGCCTCAAAGGGGGGTATTCTGGCGCTTACCAAATCGCTGGCGGTACAGTATGGGCGGCAAGGGATTCGCTGCAACGCAATCTGTCCAGGGCCAATAAACACGGGTCTGCTCGATCATCTCTGGACCAGCGAAGAGGCGCGTCTCACCCGTTTGAACCGCATTCCAGCGGGCCGCTTTGGTCTTCCCGAAGATGTGGTCTCCCTGGCCCTCTATCTGGCATCCGATGAATCTTCGTGGACCAACGGTGCACAACTCAATGTAGACGGCGGGATCACAGCAAATTATTTTTAGGAGGTGCTCACAACTTTTCTGAATGGCATTCATCCCATCCAATTCTATCTTTTCTGTAGTCCGTTCCTGCATAGTGACAAACCTTCCACTTTGATACAGGAGGTATGCCCATGTCTCTTGCCGAACATGTTCCAGAAAACGATGCTGACCAGACATTACAACAATATGGCTATCGACCCGAATTTCGCCGTGAGTTGAAACGCTTTGCTGCATTTGCCATTGGGTTTTCCTTTATTAGCATTACTACCGGGATTTTTACCACCTATGGGAGCGCTCTTACGTGGGGTGGGCCACGCGCAATCTGGAGCTGGCCCTTTGTGGCGGTTGGGCAACTTTTTGTAGCCCTCGTCTTTGCAGCCCTCTCCTCACGTATTCCCCTGGCGGGATATTCCTATCAGTGGATTTCGCGCCTGGCTAATCCCAAGTTTGGGTGGTTGGTCGGCTGGATTTCCTTTATGTTCTTAACCGTCGTTATTGTTTCCGTAGATTATGCCATTGCGCAGGCGGTGCTGCCTCGCCTCTTCAACTATACAGAGACGCCACAAAATGCCTGGCTTATTACCGCTATTATCATCGCTATTCAGATGCTCCTGATTATGTTCTCCACACGCTGGTCGACGCGGATTAACAATGCGGCGGTTGGCACAGAAGTTATTGGTATTGTTGGTCTAACGATTCTGCTGCTTATCGTAGGTCTGATCAGTAAACAGTTGAATCCAGGGAATCTCTTCTCGACAGGGGCGGTCTCGCCGAATGGATATTTCGATCTCGGCGGACTCTTTTCTACTGGTCCATTTATGTTTACCTTCCTGTTGGGAGCGTACACAATTGTTGGCTTTGAGGCAGCGGCGAATCTGGCAGAAGAGACGGAAAACGCCCACAAAGTGGTCCCTTTCGCCATGTGGTCGGCGGTGGTTTTGAGTGGGATTGTCGGATTCCTCTTTCTGCTTGTTTTGAATCTAGCCACCTACGACGTAAAGGGCCTGGCGGCTTCTTCAACGCCAGTTGCGGATATTGTCACCCATATTCTGGGAACCGTTGTTGGTGATATCTTCCTGGTCTTTGTGACATTCTCAATTTTCGCCTGCGGCCTGGTCATTTTTCTGACGCATACACGTTTAACCTGGGCAATGGCACGAGACAATCGTTTCCCGGCGCACAATATATTCAAAAAGGTTAATGAGCGTACCGGAACCCCGTTAGCGACGACGCTGCTGACAGGAATTATCTGTGAAGTTGTATTGGCCATCTTTGCGCAACAGTCAAACACACTTGCCAACCTCTTCAGCGCCTCCACCCTGTTGCCAGCAATCATCTACCTGATCACCGTTATCTTTTACATTTATGCTCGGCGCAAACTGCCAGAAGCGCATAGTGGCGGATTTAATCTGGGGCGATTTGAATGGCCTGTGATCATTCTGGCCCTGGCCTGGCTCGTCTTTGAGCTGGCTATCTTCCGAGACGGCAGTACATTCGCGTCTCCCTGGCTTTACTGCTTGATTATGTTTGCAATTGGCCTGATCTACTTCGTCTGGTTACTCATTGCACGCCCACAGGTACTCAATACTGTACCCGTTGAGGAATCGGCTGGTCCGCTACCTTCAAGTCAAACAATAGAAGGCTAGTACCGTGACCGCTCTCATATGTAGGAAGGAGAAAATCCTGTAGGGTAGATCGGCTAGGCCGTCTCCATCTCGCCGACCACGCCCTCGCCGGAAATTCCTCCTTTCAAATGAGAGACGGTCACGGTACTAGATAACGTGAGTTCTGGATAAGGAGATCCCATACTCCGATGAGTGAGAATAGGAGTCAGACAAACAACTTCTATCCACCATTGGAGGGATCTGGCAATGAGTGTCAATCGCCTTCACAAACAGAACTGACCCTATATAAGAAATAAAAGCTGCTTTGTTGCTGTTATTGATAAGGTGCCATTTGGCACAAATAAACACAGAAAGAGAAGGTAAATAGAGATGTCGGATAGAAAAAATATGCAGGTGCGGCTTGCCAGCCGTCCGAAGGGCTGGGTGACGGAAGAGAACTTTCATATTGTTGAGGCTCCTGTAGAAGAGATTAGCGCTGGGCAGGTGCTGGTCCAGAATAAGTATCTTTCGCTCGATCCGTATATGCGTGGACGGATGAATGATAGTAAATCGTATGCCGCCAAGACTGAGCTGAATGATGTAATGGTTGGGGGGACAGTCGGGACGGTCATCGAGTCGAAAAATTCGGATTTCCAGGTGAATGATAAGGTGCTGGGCTATTTTGGTTGGCAGCAATACGGTGTTTCAAACGGCAAGGGTCTGACGAAGCTAGACGATAATGCCGCTATCCCGCTCTCCGCTTATCTTGGTGTACTGGGTATGCCGGGCCTGACGGCCTGGATTGGTCTGATTGAGATTTGTGCACCGAAAGAGGGCGAGACTGTAGTAGTTTCAGCCGCTTCGGGCGCGGTAGGGAGTGTGGTTGGACAATTGGCGAAAGCGCACGGTTGCCGGGCGGTTGGCATAGCTGGAGGCAAAGAAAAATGCGCGTATGTCGTAAACGAATTGGGCTTTGATGCCTGTATCGACTATAAAACGGGAAACCTGGTAGAAGATCTGAAAGCAGCCACACCCGATGGCATAGATAACTACTTTGATAATGTCGGTGGAGAAATTACCGACGAAGTTTTTGAGCGCTTAAATACTTTCTCCCGCGTGGCTCTCTGTGGTGCGGTTTCGCAATACAACGCAGAACATCCCTATAGAATGCGGAACTACACGGCAATTCTGATAAACCGCAGCAAAGTTCAAGGCTTTATTGTGGGCGAACATGCCCAATCTTTCCCACCAGCGATGAAAGAGCTGCAAGAGCTGTTTATAGCAGGCAAGCTCAAATATCGCGAGAGCACCGCTAATGGTCTAGAAAATGCACCGAAGGCCTTTATCGGGATGCTCAAAGGAGAGAACTTCGGCAAGCAACTGGTCAAAATCTCCTAACAAAAACGGATTGATACTGAGGTTTGCAGAAACAAAACGTTTTTCTATCTGCAAACCTCAGTATTCCCCCTCTCAACATTTCCGGTCACGCGCCTGTGTCAACAAGATCAGGAGATAGTACCACCACAGAGGCTACAATAGCGCCTGTTCAACTGCTCCCGTCCGCAATTAGGACAACGTATAAGGGCCGATGTTTCAGCTCTGACTTCTGTAGCAGTCGCAGTGCCACCACCGCTTGCACCAGGAGCTTTCGGGCCTGCACCATTGCTACCAGAAGGCGCGGGCCTGCGTGGGTAGCGTCCCTCGTAGATATCTTGATACTCTGTGCCAGCGGCCCAGTTCACGATCTCACGAGAACGCACAATAATTAAGGGATGGTTAACGGCTGAGACCATGAGCATTTTATAGACGCGATCCAGCAGTTTGACATCGACCTCTTCGTAAAGATCGGCCTGTTTTAAAAACTCGCTAGCGCTCATCTGATCTTTCTGAAAAAGCGTGCCCCCGGCAAACTTCATCATCAGAGAGAGCATCACCTGGGGATCTTGCACGACCAGCATAGCGGCACGATCAGCCGAAAACTCTGATTTGCGATCCCACTCCAGAAAGGCGGCCTCCAGCGAGCGACCAACCAGGCGACCAACGCCAAGAGTCATCTCGCCAACAAGAGCAAGCAAAAGGCCAATACAGCGAGCCATTGTCTTATAGAGGACATGACCAGATTTGATATGGCCCAATTCATGCGCAATGACAGCAAGAACCTCATTTTCATTCATCAGGTCGAGCAGGCCGGTTGTGACCACAATATAAGGATGGTCGTGGCCACTGGTATAGGCATTTGGCACAGGGTGCTGAGCGACATAGAGTTCAGGCTCTTTCACATCAAGGATCGCACAGGCTTCCTGGAGTTGTGTATAGAGCTGTGGGCATTGCGTCGGAGAGACCCGGACGGTCTGCGCGACATTCTGGATATAGGCAACACGCTCTGGAAATAGCTCGATAAATTTGCGGATAACGATATCTATTCCTGGTATACGCTGGAGAGCGCCAAGCGCCGCCCGGTCATAGGGATGTTGCAGCGCTATCGCATCCAGTCCGGGGAAACGGCGGCGTGCTATTGGCTGAGCAGACATAGAAGGCTCCTTCTGTAGCAAGATAGGATTTTTATGGGCGAGCGGTTACGATACTCCCGCACGTCTTCTTTTGTGCATAGACCATATCTTCTTTTTACGAGTGGACTGCACAAGAGTTGCAACCAACAGCTCTTGAGTATCTTACCAATTTAGCACAAATGGCAAAACAGCTCTGTTTTACCGTTTGTGCTAAGACAAAAACACAGTGGGTAAGCTGACACAAGCTAGGTCGGTCAGGCCGGACCATAGCCTTCTCCAGCCTCATCCATGCTCACTTTGCCTCGGAAGAGGCGATAGGTAAAGACGAAGTAGATGACAGCGAGCAGAATGCCAATGCTCCACCAGACCAGACCAACAGCCAGACCGTAAGCCGAAGCAGAGGCATTCTGAATAGTCAGACTATTAGCAGGATCGGCAGCAGGCAGGACATCGGGATAGAGACCGAAGGCGGCACTCGCCAACATACCAAGTATGAAAGCGCTTGAGGAGAAGAAAGCGAAAAAATCATGGGGCTTGAAGTTCCAGTAGCCGAGACCGAGCAGGCCGAGAAAGGCAATGATAGGGAAGATAAAGCCCCAGGGACGGCTGATAAAATTGGTCCAGACGAGCGGTTGCACAACGAATGTTGCAATCGTGACGAGAATAGTCAGAACCACAGTCACAATCCAGGCAATTCTTGAGATGCGGCGCGTGCGGATATTTAATTCACCTTCGGTTTTTATGGCAATAAAATTTGCGCCATGAGCAACCAGGATAGCCAGCGCGAACAGACCAGTCAGGATCGTATACCAATCCAGAATACCGGTAACTTTGCTAAACGGATTAAAATCGGTCCAGAGAGGCTCGAAAAAGACGCCTTTATTATCGAGAGGTACACCGCGAATGACATTTCCCAGGGCGGCTCCGAAAAAGATTGCCAGAAGGGCGCTACCAATAAAAAAGACGCCATCCCAGAAAGAGGCCCAGAGAGGATATTTAATGAGAGTACGCATCTCAATAGAGATGCCTCTCAGCATGAGGAGCCAGAGAACAATCATCAAGGGAAGGTAGAAACCGCTGAAACTGGAGGCATACAAGACAGGGAAAGAGAAGAAAAGCGTGCCACCAGCGGCAATAAGCCAGACTTCATTGCCATCCCAGACCGGGCCAATGGCACGAAGAATAGCCAGGCGCTCAGCGTTGTTGCGAGCAGCAAAAAGGTGAATCGCGCCTGCACCGAGATCAAAGCCATCGAGCATAACGTACATGCTTAGCATAAACGCGACCAGAACAAACCAGACTGTTTGCATACTATTTCCTCTTTATTTTTGTCTCCAGTACCCCAACCATCACCTTTCAAGAAAGGTGGGCGTCGGCGAGTCGGAGACGGTCAAGCCGCTCTACCCTACTGGATCGTGGTAGGCCAGCATCGTATAACGGTCAAGCCGCTCTACCCTACTGGATCGTGGTAGGCCAGCATCGTATAAATGAACATTAGTCGAGGCTATCAGCTATCTCAACTGGTTTCTCAGCTCGCTCCTGCTCCGGTCCCCGAATGGCTTCAAAGACCATGAGAATGACATAGAGCAAGCCCAGCAGGAGATAGATGCCAGCGAAACCCAGGAGCGTAAACAGGACGTTACCCGCTGAGACATTGGTTGATGAGCCTTGAGCAGTGGGAAGAAGGCCATAGATAATCCAGGGCTGGCGGCCCAGTTCGGTAGTAAACCACCCTGCGGTATTGGCGATAAAAGGGAAAGGCGTCGCCAGCATCAAAATCCAGAGCATCCAGCGCGAGCTAAAGAGCCATTTGCGCCAGAGCATGAGCAGGGCCAGGCCCGTGATTGCAATGAAGATCGTACCCAGGCCAACCATAATGTGATAGCTATAGTAAAGCATCGCTATCGAGTCGGGGCGCTGGTTGGCAGGAATCGAGTCCAGGCCCTTTACTTGCGCCGTCCAACGCTTATATGTGAGAAAGCTCAGAACATCTGGCACAATGAGAGGATTATCCAATTTGCCAGCATTAGTATCTGGTTGGCCGATAATCACAATGCCAGCCCCATTTTCTGTATGGAAAAGACCTTCCATACCCGCCAGCTTTGCGGGTTGATTGAGAGTAACCTGCTGTCCTTCGAGGTCGCCACTTGGATAGAGCTGAATAATACCAGCGATCAAGCCAGCAATGACACCAATAGCAACAAAGATACGGCCAAACGCTTCATTGCGCGTAGAGAGGAGATAAAACGCTCCCAGACCAGTCATAAAAAAGGCACCAGTGATCACGGCTCCACTCATAGTATGGAGATATTGCGCGAAGAACCAGGGATTAAAAAGCACGGCCCAATAATTCTGGATATGCAATTTTCCACCACCTGGGGCCATAACATAGCCTACAGGATGTTGCATCCAGGAATTTGAACAGACGATAAACGCGCCAGAAGCCCAGGTACCCAACCAGACCATGAAGGCTGCGAACCAGTGCATCTTTTGACCAAAGATATGCTCGCCAAAGAGAAAAATACCTAGAAAGGCTGATTCGAGGAAGAAGGCAAACGCGCCTTCCATAGCTAACGTCTGGGCGATAATGTCTCCGGCATAAACAGAGAAACGAGCCCAATTCGTGCCAAACTGGAACTCCATTGGGATACCAGTCACTACGCCCATTACAAAGGTTATAGCAAAGATCTTCGCCCAGAAGCGCGCAGCGGTATTATACTGCTCATTCTTACGCCAGATATACAAAGTTTTCAGCACCAACAAGAGCAGGGCTAATCCCATTGTCAACTGAGGAAAAAGATAGTGAAACCCAATCGTAAACGCAAATTGTAAGCGTGAGAAGATAGTTGTATCTTCCATATAGTATCCCTCCAAGAATCTATTGTTTCAGCAACCGAACAAGTCTCGCATCTACGCGAACAGCAGCAGATCATCCTGCAAGGCAAGCATCGTGCGATACAAGCCGTCCTCGGCAAGAAGCTGAAGATGCGTGCCACGCTGGCAGATACGGCCCTGATCCATGACAATAATTTCATCCATCCGCTCCATATCAACCAGGCGATGCGTAATCATCAGCGTCGTCCGATCTTGCAGCAACAGATCGAGCGTCTCCAGAATGGACTGCTCGGTCAGCGGGTCCAGATTGGCGGTAGCTTCATCCAGGATGAGCAAGGGGGCATCTTTGAGCAAAGCCCTGGCAATAGCCAGACGTTGACGCTCGCCGCCTGAGAGCCGTAGACCCTGCTCACCAAGCCAGGTAGTCAGACCAGAAGGAAGGCGCTGCACAAGCTCAGTCAGGCCCACCTGATCAAGCACACGCATCAGATCTTCGTTGCTAGCTTCAGGACGTGCCAGCAAGAGATTGCCACGCAATGTTTTCTGAAAAAGATAGGTATCCTGGTCAACGACACTGAAGACGTTACGCAGGTCATTCAAGGCATAGTTGCGGATATCCTGTCCATCCAGGCAAATAGTTCCCTGAGTCGTGTCCCAAAAGCGCAGGGCAAGCTTTACCAGCGTGCTCTTCCCTGAACCACTTGGACCAACAATGGCTATCTTCCGACCAGGCTCCAGGCAGAGCGAGATATCCTGTAAAACAGGGGCTTCAGCAGGTCCATAGGAGAACGTAACGTGCTCGAATTCCAGCGTATGCCTGGAGGTTGAAGCAATTGCAGGCGTCGGCAGAGGCTCTACAGGATCAATGATCTGTGGCTGCGTATCTAATACAGAGAAAAGGCGCTTTGCCGCCGCCTGTGAGTGACCAAGCAATTGTAGGGCCTGAGCAACGGGAGTGACCGCCTCGAAGCTGGCAAGAATCAACAAAGCAAGAAAGGCCAGATAGACGCCTGTGATAAGATGCGTTGTGATCAGAGGAATTGCAACTAATAACATGGTCCAGAGAGCCAGATTGGTCAATAGATCTAATAGTGTCTGTTGAATACCAGTGATATTTGCCATCTGGCGCTGGATTGCGCCGAGGTCAGCATCTATATGGGCAATCTTCTCAGCTTGCGTAGAGGCTGCATCGCAAGAGAGCAGATCCTGCATACCCTGCACCCCATCGACCAGCAACATCTTCAGATCAGCCTGCGTCTCAATCTGTCGCCGTCCCACGCCACGAGCGAGCCACCAACTTAGTCCTGGCACGCCAAGACCCGAACAGAGCAGAAAAGCGAGAGAGATCCAGGCCAGCTTCATATCAAAGAGAGCAAAGGCAAAAAAAGTGAGCGCCGTAACGATCAGCCAGATAACGAGCGGCGAGAAGAGACGTAGATAGACATTTTGCAGTTCTTCGACATCCGAGATCAAACGCGCCAGGACATCCCCACTGCGATAGGACTGAAGCTGAGCAGGAGAAAGACCAGCCAGGCGGCTATAGATCTTGCTGCGGAGCTCCGCAAGCAGGCGAAAAGCCGCATTATGGGAGAGCATGCGCTCGGCATAACGGGAGACCGCCCGTGAGACGCCCATAAAACGCACAATATACATAGGGAGTGTCAAGGTAATCAAGAGCGGTCCCAGGGCCGCTGCCGCAATCAGATAGGCGGCGATGCTGAGCAGGGCCATATTACTGGCAATAGTTATACTACCCAGGAAAATTGCCAGCACAACGAGCCAGCCGAAAGGAAGCAAGAGGGAGAGCAGACGTGTGAGGAGTTTCATACAACAACCTCTTTTCGTCTATACGCACTTATCAGGCGGGCATAGGCTCCTTGTTGCTGGAGAAGAGCGGCGGCAGGGCCGATTTCTACAAGCTGCCCCTCCTCCAGGACAGCGACCTGATCCGCGAGAGCGATAGTATTCAGGCGATGGGCGATAACCAGAACAGAGCGGTTGGCAAGTAAACGTTTCAGGGCCTGTCTGATCAGGAGTTCGCTCTGCGGATCAAGGTTAGAGGTGGGCTCATCGAGAATCAGCAAGGGGGCGTCTTTAAGAAAGGCTCGTGCCAGGGCAATGCGCTGGATCTGTCCGGCGCTTAAGCGTGCTCCGCGCTCTCCCAGAAGCGTGGAGTAGCCTTGAGGGAGTTGAGCGATAAAATCGGCTGCACCCGCCAGCGTAGCGGCCTCGATAATCTCTTTCTCGCTCGCTTGCGGACGGGCCAGACGAATATTATCGCGCACACTCCCGTAAAAGAGATAGGGTCTTTGCGGGACAAACGAAACCTGCTTGCGCCAGACTTCTAGCGGAAAACTTGCGAGAGGAAGACCGTTTACCAGGATTGTGCCCGTCGTGATCTCATTGAAGCGCAGCAACAGATTGATAAGCGTACTCTTTCCAGCTCCACTCCTGCCCACCAGAGCGGTGCAGGTATGTGGCTCTAATAGCAGATTGATATTTTCTAGAGCGGGCCTGTCACTGCCTGGATAGGTAAAGCCAAGCTGTTTTATCTCTAGAGAAAGCTGCGGTGTGAGCAGAGCAGAGGGGTTGGATGAAAGAGAAACGGGAATAGGTGTATCGAGAATTTCGCAGATACGTTCCGAGGCGCTCTTCCCATCCATTGCCGCGTGACGCTGGGTGCCAAGCTCACGCAAAGGGCGGTAAAATTCAGGGGCCAGCAACAGGATCAGCAAGGCCTGCTCAAACTGAATACCATTATCAAGCAGACGGATTCCCAAAGTGACGGCGACCAGAGCGATGGCAAAGGCGGTCATAAACTCCAGGACCATGCCGGAGAGAAAGGCGACGCGTAAAACTTTGAGCGTTTGCTGACGAAAATTGTCACTGACGGCTCTGACACGTTCACGCTCTCTCTCACTGCGTCCAAAGAGCTTGAGAGTGGTCAGGCCCTGGACGCTATCGAGGAAATGCGCACCCATACGTGAAAGAGCGCTCCACTGGTTCTGCATATGGCGCTCGGAATAGCTCCCCACCAGAACCATGAGCAGTGGGATAATGGGAGCGGTCACCAGGAGCAAGACGCCACTTGCCCAATCAAAAGGGAAAATATCGGCCACCACTATAAGAGGGACAACGGCACTTAACACCATCTGCGGGAGATAGCGACTGAAGTAGGGATCGAGGCGCTCGATCCCCTCACTGGCAGTCACAACCAGTTCGCCGGTGCGTTCACCTTTAGCATAGGCCGGCCCAAGTTGCAGAAGATGGGCAAACAGCCGTCTACGCAAGACCGATTTTACCCGGATGGCTCCCTGCTGAGCAGTTCTCTCGCGTCCCCACAGAAGACTGGCGCGTACGATAATTGCAACTAATAATAAAAACAACAAAGGGAAAATAGTGTGCAGATCCTTGTGTTCAAGAAAGACCTGCGCCACAAGCTTGCTTAAAATATTCATCTGCACGATCATCGCTATAGCCCCCAGAATGCCGAACAGAATGGTTAAGACCAGGGCCATACGAGCGAACTTGACGTGCCGAAATAGTTTACTTCTCATCCAGAATCCCTTTCAGGGTCACACACCGCAGCTTTCAACAAAGGCAGACTGTTGTCTGGTCATATGGATAAGTTTGTGCCAGAGTTCTATGAGATAAAGAGCGATTCCTCCCAGAAATACTTGAAGCAGGGAGAACGTTCTTACAGCGCTATTTTACACGCTAAATAGAACATAGCACAAGCGCGCAAGATCGTGTCTGCGTCACAGAAGGGTCACATTAAGCAAACTGTTTTTCTCGTGTTAAAAATTTTGCGCTTATTTTACAGACTTATGCCATTTTCTTCATAGATGAGCGATACAATATGGCTAGGATTGAAACACAGAGATAAAGCAAGACCTTCAAGTACAGGTGGATCAAAGTGCCAGGCCACCAAACGATAAAATCATAAGAACCACAGAGATGTGGTAGTAGAAAAAGAGAGGTAGACAAATGTTCTTTGGTCATTTATTAGGATCTGGATTGTTCCTGTTGTTTGGCCTCAGTCGCATTTTCTGGTTTGTTTTACTAATCGGCGCAGTAGTGTTTCTGATTAATGCCTTACGCTCACGATCAACAATGCATTTCAGCTATCCACAGGGAACACAGCCGCAGGGGACGCAGCCACAGCCATTGTCAGCAATGGAGATTCTGCGCGAGCGATATGCTCGTGGAGAGATTGATGGAGCGACCTTCGATCATATGCGCGAACGCTTAGAGGGGGCACCACAGCAGCAACAGCAATAGTTGATCTATCAAGCTGAATAGAGTCATCTATTTGATAGAATGGCAACCATTCTATCAAATAGATGACTCTTTGTGTTAGGATACCCAGGGACGGATCAGAACAAAGCACAACTCCTACCTTTTTTTACATGGTACTATCTTTTAATTATGAGGAAGAAATTCAACGATGCCAAATTCCCCCTACGCTACTATATTTTGTCGGTATATTTTAAGTTGTGACTCGCGGCATAAAATGGCCGGGGTGGCCAGAGCCCTCCCAGGCCGATCGAGAGCCATCAAACTTGACGGAGTTCCATATGCTACAAAATCACCGTCTTGTCTCTTTCTCTTTTTGAGAACGCATAGACCCTAACTCTTCTTGGAAGAAATATTGACATTTTCCTAAGATTGCTGTATATTTGGAGTGATCGTTCATTCCAATAGAAAGTCATACCGTGTCATGAGTAGTAAACGCGACCAGATCATTCTTGCAACTCGCGATCTTGTTTTCGAGCAGGGACTGCAGGACGTGGCCATGTCCCAGATTGCGCAGCGGGCGCAGGTTGGGATGGGTACCATCTACAACTATTTTTCCAGCAAAGAAGACCTTGTGCTATGCCTGTTCAGCGAGATAAAGACCGCCATGAGTCAGTATGTCCTGGAAGGCTATGACACAACCCAGCCAATGGTTGAGCGAATCTTATGCCTGCTGGGCGGCCTGGTTCGGTACGGCATTCAGCACCCGCGTGAATTCCTACTTACAAACCAATTGGCGCTGGTCCCTTTTGTCCTGGAACGGGATAGGAGCAATGCATCGGAACTGACTGCTGCCCTCAAGCAAGTGCTGATCGATGCCCAACAGCAACGCCTGCTCAAAGCGATGCCTCCCGGCGTGATGCTGGTGCTGATCTCCGGCGCAATGAACGCGCTGGTCGAAGCACACATGACACAGCAGATTCAACTGGATCAGGTCACCATCGAGCAAGCGGTCGCGGCCTGCTGGGACGCCATCAAACGCTGATTTTTTTTGCGTGTACATGGAATGAATATTCACTCCAATTTTTCGGATTGAACAGAAGAAAGGTGAAACGACATGACAACGCAATGGACTGAAAACCAGATACCAGATCAGACCGGGCGGGTAGCCATTGTTACCGGATCAAACAGTGGACTGGGTTGGGAAGATGCGCGGGCACTCGCCAACAAAGGAGCAACGGTCATTATGGCCTGCCGCACTATTGCTAAAGCCAACCTTGCCGCTGAGCGGATTAGAGCACTCAAGCCATCAGGTAATGTCGTCGTCATGGCCCTTGATCTGGGCGACCTGACAACCGTTCATGCTTTTGCGACAGCCTTTTGCCAGAGCTACGAGCGGCTCGACCTTCTGATCAACAATGCTGGCGTGGGGCTACCACCCTACAGGAAGACCGCGCAAGGCTTCGAGCAGCAGTTTGGGATCAATCACCTGGGCCACTTTGCACTGACTGGTCTGCTGCTGGATAGGCTCAACGCGACGCAGGGAGCTCGCATTGTGACAGTGAGCAGTTGGTTGCATCGGTCGGGGAGCATTGACTTTGATAATCTGAACTGGGAACGGGATTATCAGCCAAGTCCCGGCTATGCTCGGAGCAAACTCGCAAATCTGCTGTTCACCTATGAGTTGCAGCGTCGACTCGTGGCGGCAGGCCAATCAACGCTGGCGCTAGCTGCACATCCCGGCTGGGCAGCGACCACTGGGAAAGAGCATTCCAGCATGTTGCGGTTCATGACACGGATTTTCGCGCAGAGCGCGAAAATGGGTGCCTTGCCGACCCTGTATGCGGCCACTGCACCAGATGTCCAGGGCGGAGATTTCTTTGGGCCAGGGGGTCTCAACGAGTCGCGCGGCTACCCTAAGAAAGTCGCTTCGAGTGCAAGCTCACATGACGAAGCAGTCGCGCAGCGACTATGGACAGTTTCTGAGGAACTGACACAAGTAAAGTATGCGCTGGCACCAGCTCCGGTGCTATCTGGACAATAGACAGCATTCCAGCAGAGGATGGCTGGACTCGTCTTTTCCAGGAAGTCTCATTTCTTTGGCCTTCGCCGGTTTTGCTCAGAGAAAACACTCGTTGAGCATCTTGTGGGGGAGAAACTACTTCTCCCCTCAGACTCCTCGGGTCGCACCCGGAGAGGCGGGAACACAGAATCGACCATTTCATGCCCTGATTTGCAGGGTCAGGCTGTTCCTGGCCCTAAAGGCTCAGTGACGAAGATCAAGCTCATCAAAAGGCAAATGTATGGGAGAGCCAGCTTCGCCCTCTTGCGCCAGCGGGTTCTTCACGCCTTCTAACCAATCTGTCCTTACAAAACCCATGAGAAATGCTTCCTCAGGAGACGATCCTGCGTGCAGAGACCAGACGTACCCTTCGGATTGTTCCCTATGAAGCCTTCCTTCTTTTCAGCAGAGCCGCCAGAGAACCTTCGAGCAGAAGTCCAGTGGGTCGGCTTTCGCAGATCAAGTACAGGAATATCTCTCTGTATGTGATAAAAATTGCTTTACTTTTTACTTCTCTCATTTTCTTTTTACCTCTTCTATGATACTTTATTAAAAATGAATAAAATACCCGTTTTATTTAATGTCGGCTGCACCAAGAGTGGACCAGAGCCAAGATAGGTTCTGTTTGTCACAGAGAAACACTCAAATTCATCATGGCAATACAGAACAAGTGATTTCTCAGAAGATGACCATCATGGTATCTCTCTCTGATTCTCGTCCACAAAACAACACTCTGTTTACCAAATGAGCCACATCCCTTTTTTGTGTAAGCTTTTTGTCCTGGGAGGCGACTTCTTTAATAGAAAATAAAGAAGGCAGAAGGATGGCAATCTGAATGTATGTCTGATATGATGGGATCTATGCATGAGAAGGACAATGAAAAAGAAGATGAAACGCCAGGGGACGCATATGAGGCTCTTGCAGACAATCTTGAACATCTTCTCTCGGCGGCTGAACCGCGCCTGGCACAGCTTGCCCGACGCTATGGTGTGCCCCCTGATGTGGTAGGGGATGTTATACAGGAAACACTCGTCGCAGCCTGGCAAAATCTGGCTCATTTACGCTCGCCGGACCACTTTGAGTTCTGGCTTGACGGTATCTGTCGTAATATGAGCATGCGCTGGGTACGTGCTCAGAGGACGACTGATAGTCACCAGCGTCCCTTCTCCTCTTTGCAACGAGAACAGGAGAATATCAGTGAATCCTCCATCTTCGATGGCGTTGATCCACAATCCTTCGACCTGACAGAAGAACTCAACCGTCAGGATCTCGCTATCCTGCTAGATCGTGCTATGAACTATCTCCCTGCCACCACACGCAAAGCCTTAGAGATGCATTACCTTGCCGACTTGCCACAGCGCGCGGTTGCGCTGCAACTCGGCATGACTATCAACGCCCTGGAAGTGAAACTCCATCGCGCCCGTCGCCAGCTACGCCAGGTGCTCCAGCACGAGTTGCGTGCTGACGCAGAGTCTTTTGGTCTGCTTCACCATGACGAGGTGGAGAATCAGGGATGGCGTAATACGAGCATCTGGTGCTGCATCTGCGGACGTCAACGGTTACAAGGACTCTTCGAGCCACAGCCAGGTGGTGCAGTTGGTCTCCGTCTCCGTTGTCCCACCTGTTCTCTTGTGAGTGGGAACGACCTGATCCACACTCCTCCACAGGTGTCGTTCGCACAGATGGGTTCCTTCCGTCCCGCCTTTAAACGTGTGCTGCAAAGAGTCCCACCTCTCTGTTTAGAGGCATTTACTACGGGCTCTCAACAGTGCCGCATCTGTGGGCAACCCGCTCCATTGCTCAGTGTTGAACCTGAAGTGATGCCTGCGCCTTTTTACACCCGATTCAGTATCGTTTTCGCCTGTCCTACTTGCGGGCGCTCATCGGAGAGCATCTTCTCGCTTTGCATGGCCTATCCTCCAGCCTATCAATTCGTGATGCAGCATGAACGCTGTATTCTCGAACCCGAAGTATTGATTGAGTATCATGAGCAACCTGCGATCAGCGCCAGTATCTGCGATCTTTCGAGCGCAACACGCCTCACGTTGATTCTTCATCGCTCTACACTTCAGTTACTTGCCGTCTTTCAAAACTAGCCTTTCTTTCCTTTTTTCCTGATTCTTTGAGACATTGAAAGGGTTTTTCTCAGAAATGAAAAGTATCTCTCTGTCCCTCTTCCGTCGTTTCCTTTCTTCCAATATAGGACAAATGATCATTGAACTTGTCGCAGTGATAATTCCGGTGCTGCTCCTTACAACTTTGCTCAATCTCTTGCCCGCGTCGTTTCAAGCGAGTACTGCTGGAGATCTGCTTCTCAACCTCCTGGCAGCTGCCATTATTGTCGTTATGTTCGTTCAGGTAATACGCAGGGTGGAACATAGTTCGCCCTCCGAGGTAGGACTGGCAAGGCAACAGTCTCTGCGGCAATTCTTGCTTAGCTTCTCGCTCGGTGGTGCCTTGATGACGGTGGTCACACTTGCGCTGTCCTTTACCGGCTCCTATCATATTACCGGCATTCAGCCGTTTCCTGCCGTTGAGTTTGGCTTCTTCGTTTTTGCTCTGTGCCTACTCACACTGCTCTTTGCACGCAGCAAGAAGATCGGCTTCTTCCACTACGTGCTTTTCGCCCTGCTGCTCTTTGGCCTCTTTACGGTGCTCGTTCCTCTAGTAATCGTGATAGCCGGGGCGGTGCAGGAGGAACTGATCTTTCGCGGCCTGCTCTTTCGCAAACTGGAACGCTCTTTTGGCTCCTGGATCGCTCTAGGAGTCAGCGCGATCCTTTTCGGCCTTCTGCACATAATAGTGCCCAATGCAACGCTGATTGGAGCAATCGCAATTATGGTGACTGCGGGCGTGCTGATTGCAACGGTCTATATTCTGACGCGCAGCCTGTGGTGGGCCATTGGCATACATGTGGGCTGGAACTTTTTTGAAGGTCCAGTTTTCGGCACACAGCTCTCAGGCCACACGCTGCCCGGCTTCTTCTCGTCCACGATGACGGGTCCTGTGGCCTGGACGGGGGGAGCCTTTGGACCAGAAGCCGGTCTGGCATGTATTCTCCTCGTCGGGGCAGTTGGCGCTCTGCTTTGCTGGCGCGCGGCTCGCCTCCACCTCATGCTTCCACGTAACAGGCTACAGTCTGTCCCAGACGATACCCAGTCGGGGCGCACTGATATACCCGTAGACCTTTAGACCTAATCATTTATCATTTTGACAAATGGCAGGGAAATTCTTCAATGAGTTTTCAGAGATACCAGAGAAACCCAGTATCTGCTCATGATGATCAATCCTCGCGTGATTCCGGCCCACCACTCTCTTGTTGGAGTCTGGTTGTCCAATACCGGACTGTCTCATGAACAGGGTCTTCAGGCGATCTTTTCTGTGCCTCTGCAACAAGTAGTGCAAGAGCCTGTCTCGCTTGTTCTACTTGCTGCTGTTGAAGATACAGGTCGATAAAATAGGCATAGATCTCACACTGTTCTTCAGCCGTAAACCACGTTTTGTTCTCGTGCAATGTGAGACCAAGAACCGCAATAGCAGCCCCCAGGTTGCCCTGGTCCGCAAATTGGGAGGCAAGATTGAGGACACGCTTAGCGCTATACACCTCATCGAGATCCTGATCGAGATCCTCATGGACCCAGTGCTCTTCTGGCATTCGCTTAGCTTCTGCCTCAAAAGCCGAAAGCAAACGTTCCGCTTCTTTTCGATAGCGGTCTTCAACAACGCGAACGGCAGCCTGGTCCAACGGTTGGCCTGTAGAGCTCGCACGTGCAACACGCAGCACCTCACTTCGGTACAGGTGAATCAGGCTGTGATAGGCGCGGAAACGATCCACCTGGCTGGTCCGCTCCATATGCAATACCTGATGATACTGCTCGATGAGTTGCTGGTAGAGGGCAATTTTCTCGTTCTCCGAGACGATGCTCCGTGTCCACCCAGGCGGGATAAGTAACTGATCAAGGATCTCCTTCGCCGGAGAAGGTTGGAAACAATCATAGCGTTTGGCCTGCTCCCTGGGTCCTTTCAGCCCAGCTTTTGTAGATACCGTTGTGGTCAGACGCTCTTCAAGATGAGAACCAAAACTGAGATATTTCTCTGCTTCCAGATCGTTGGCCATCTGAGCGATAAGTGCTGTGATAGTGTTGGCAACCAATCTCGCTGGTTCAGATTCATGGGACCGAAGAATCACCTGCCCGGTCTGACCAGTTGGCCCGGGATCGAAATCAAGGCAGAGATACTCTGCTCCATATCCACACCAGAGAAAAGGAATCCACTTGGGATGCCAATGAAACGGCTGAACCGGTCCTGGAGGCTCATCGGGAAAATGTTCATCGTCACCTCGTTCCCAGCCCTCTATGAACATCTTCCAGACACCCATGAGATCGGCCAGGGTAGAGGTTGTGGACTGCCAGGGAAGGAGTAAACAGCCACCGTTATGGATGCGGTAGAGCGCTTTGAAGTCTTCTGGGAAGGTGACGCCAGGTGCAGCCTCTGCCTGAGCCAGATCCTCTTCCGAAGCTCCTGGGTTAAAATTTTCCAAGATTTTCGGGGCGTGAGTTGCTAACCATTGTTCAATCCGCTGCCAAAGTGCAGTCATTGAATCCATTACGTTTGTGCCTTTCAGAGAAGAGAGTCATGTCTCTTTTCCCTGCTTTTCTTTTCCAGGATCATCAACATGGTAATCATAGCTTCGCGCTCAAAAATTCGGACCTTTCTCTCCTTCATGGCACACTTCTCGCAGCAGTTTACGTACCTGTGGATCACGCAAAATAGCTGGTTGCGTGAGATACCGAGCGATATGCCTCTTTCACCATTTAGAACCTCCCATACTCGTCGAGATCATCCATGTTCACCTCGCCCTCGATGGATCGTCTTTTTGTGTGCATCAGGGATTGAACGAGAAATAGAGATTTTAACAAGTTCAGGAAAAGCTCATCTGGGCAACGGGAGTATGGGCAAGCAGCTTCTGAGCGTTGCGCCATAAGAGCTTTTCTCGCACTTCCGGTTTAAAAAAATCGTAGACCTCAAAGTCTTTTAGCCAGCGCTGCGGTGTGATAAAGGGATAGTCGGAGCCGAACAAAATACGGTCTTGCAGGCGCGTGGCGGCTTCGCGCAGGAGCGTCTCTGGAATGTGCTTTGGCGACCAACCAGAGAGGTCGTTGAAGAGGTTGGTCTTGTGTTGCATAGCAGCGATCATCTCTTCGTGCCAGGGCCAGGAGGGATGAGCGCCGATAATCGTCAGGCCGGGGAAATCTGCGGCCAGGGAATCGAGGTAGATGGGACGGGTATGATCTAGCTTGATGCCCATGCCACCAGGGGTGCCTGCTCCCAGACCATTTGTACCAGTATGGAAAAGGGCGGGAATGCCTAGATCCTGAATCTTTTCCATCAAGGGGTAAAAGGTAGGATCGTTGGGATAAAATGCCTGGACGCCTGGATGGAATTTTGCACCTGCCAGACCGAGATCTTTTACGGCGCGTTCAATCTCTTTAATGGCGGCTTTCCCTTTGTGGGGATCAACGCTGGCGAAGCCGATGAATTGCTGAGGGTAGCGTTTGACAATTTCAGCGACGTAATCATTGCCCAATGGTGGCAAGCCTGTTGCGGTCTCAGCATCCCACGCGAGCAGGACGCCGATCATGTCCAGCTCTGCATAGTCGGCGGCAATCTGCTCGATATCTTTTAATTTCACTTCGGTACGAAAGAATTTTCAGCGGCTTTGGCGTAAGGGCCAAGCGTCACCTGCATAAACTCCGTTGTGGGCAGGTGAACGTGGAAGTCGATAGCACGCGGCATTGCTTATTCCTCCAAACATAGAATGTTCTCAATAGTTCATCTTCAATGATATCACCACAGAAGTCTGATTTCTTGCAAATTCTTACTCAAACAAATAGGCGCGCTGAATTTTCAAGAGCTTACCACCCAGGTGAGCCACATCAGGACTTGTAGCATATCTTTTGTCTTGTCGCTCGCTTTCCTCAGGTAGCGTTCTCCTTTTGCACACCCATCGACATTAGCCAATCGCGAGCTTGATTCGCTCGATTCCTTGCTCTATTTGAGCAGGTGAGAGGTGACCGTAGCCCAGAATAATGTCATGGAGATGTCGATCTTTGACAATTGCGTGCCGCTCGACGGGATAGACTTGTACTTCTGCACGCTCAATAGCAGCAATGATTTCTGGCGTGAATGTTACCTGAGGAAAGCGAGCGACAAGATGGAGGCCGGTCGCATCACCGACAATTTCGACCTGATCGGAGAAATGCTGCCGAAGCCGCGTGATTAGGACATCCCGTCGTTTCTGATACACACGCTTCATTCTCACAATATGACGTTCCAGATAGCCAGCTTCGATAAATTGAGCCAGAATGAGCTGTTCGAGCGAGGGAGAGTGCAAATCAAGCAAGCGTTTGATGCTGCGAGCACGCTCGACCAGTTCTGTGGGAAGAACGAGGTAGCCCAGGCGAAGTGCCGGAGACAGAATTTTCGAGAACGTGCCAATATAGATCACACGCTCTGGACAGAGCCCTTGAAGAGAACTGATGGGACTCCCCACATAACGGAATTCGCTATCATAATCGTCTTCGACTACGTAACCATCGACGGTACGAGCAAACTGGAGCAGTTGCAAACGTCTCTGAATGGGAAGAATTCCGCCCTGAGGAAACTGGTGGGAGGGTGTCACAAAGATACAACGAGGTCGTCTGTTGAGAGGAAGCAAATCCGTTTGCATGCCATGTTCATCGACTGGGACAGGGAAAAGCTGTGCGCCTGAAGACGAAAGGATCAATTGCACCTCGTAGTTCACGGGATCTTCCATCACCATTTCATCGTTGGGGGAAAGAAGGAGCCTATTCAGCAGCGAAAATGCCTGCGATGCGCCCGAAAGGATCAGGATGTGTGCTGGCTGGCAAGAGACCCCACGTGTGCGCTGGAGATAGCGGGCCAGAGCTGTACGCAACTCCGGGCGTCCTTCCGGGTTATCATAGCCAAATATGGCAGACTCTGCCGTTGCATAGACATGTTGTGCAAGCTGGCTCCATTGCCTGCGCGGGAAGAGATCGAGCGCAGGCAGTCCCGAACGGAAATCGATGTACTGGTCTTCTGTGCGTAACGATGCAACTGAAAGAGCCGGCGAGACATCAGGCTCGCTTTGCCCCTTTTCAAAGTGGATACCATCGGCGACGTAGGTGCCAGACCCTGCGCGGCTTTCGACGTAGCCTTCTGCCAGTAACTGATCATATGCTTCTAGCACTACATTACGCGAAATATGCAAGTTCGCTGCAAGCTCACGCGTCGATGGGAGTTGTGTCCCTTCTTGAAGTGCGCCACAGAGGATTTGAGCACGGATGTGTTCATACATCTGCCGGATAAGAGGTTTGATTGAAGATCGTTCAATGGGAATCCAGAACATCGGGTATGCTTCCCTTTTCTCCAAAGTGGTACCATCACGAAACGTTGAAACTGGCTCTACAACAGACCAGTCTCTGTATGGTATTGTACAGTATTGGAGACCTTGAATAACGCAAATGTTTCGAGAACGTTCTCCAGGTGTGAGAAATGGGGCAGGTGGAGGTGTACCTGAAGAGGGCAAGAGCATTGAGAGGATATCTGCCAGATGAAAAAAAGTGCCTTTCTCCCCTATGCGCAGATGACAGGTGCGATGATCATTGTTGGGAGTACTGTTGTCGCCGGGAAGGTGATCTCCGATGGCTTTCCCCTCTTTCTTGCTTCTACTCTGCGTTTTGCACTGGCTTCGGCTCTGTTGCTTCCGCTTGTCCTGAGGGCTGAGAAGCCATTCCCCCAAATCATGAAGAGAGATCTGTTCAGGATTGTTCTTCTTTCCTTTTTCGGGAACTTTTTGTACAGCATCTTTCTGCTCTACGGCCTCAAGCAAACCTCCGCCGCAGAGAGTGGGATTATCTTAGGAACCGCACCAGTGGTCACGGCGACTCTCTCGTACGTGTTTCTGCACGAGCGATTGGGGCAGAAGAAGTTTGTTGGTCTTCTCCTGGTGATTCTTGGGATGGTCATTATCAACCTGAGCGGAAGTGCTCCTTCTGGCACAATGCATTCAGTGATGGGTGACTTCCTGATCGGTGGTTCCGTGATCGGGGAGGCTCTCTGGACTCTTTTTGGCAAAACGGTCTCATTGAAGATATCGCCGCTCGTCTTAGCCGCTCTGACGACGTTCTGTGGATTTCTCTTCTTTTTGCCATTTGGCATCGTTCAGGCGATTGGCTTTCCTTTTCAGCGGCTGCCTGCAAGCGGCTGGCTGGTCGTGGCCTACTATGGGTCAGTTGGAACGGTTGGTGCCTATCTTTTATGGTACCAGGGAATACCAAAGGTGCCGGCGAGCACCGCTGGTATGTTTGTGGGAATGGTGCCAGTGAGCGCGGTGATTTTGTCGTACGTTTTGCTCAAAGAGCCATTTCAGTGGACTCAGGTGCTGGGAATACTCTGCGTGCTTGCTGCGCTTGTTTGTATTACAGCAGATATCAGATTTCACAAACCTCGCTCGAACGATATGACGTCTCCACGCTGTTGAATGTGGTCATCCATTCCCGTTCTTCATTACGATGTTTCATTACTATGCAGACGAACGATTTCTGAAAAGATCTTGCAATGGAAGTAAAATGTCTATTTTTCACTATCACCCGGACATTCTGACGCGATACCCACAGATCGTTGGCGGAGCTATCGCTGGCCCAAATGTGACGAATGGCCCAACCCCGGCACGTTTGCAAGCGCTCTACCAGGCCGAACAGCAACAGGTTCTGCAACGCATTGGCAACGCTCCCCTGAACCGGATCGAGGCTCTGGTGGCCTATAACAATAAATTACTTTTTATTTGATATTTGTCACCAATCCATTGACAATATTTACCATAATATGATAGTATTTTTATTGTATACTGATGAAAAGTGCCAGCGAAATAGAAAATCCTACCAGAGAAATTTGACTCAGGTGCATCTTTCGTGCGATGACGATAAGTTTCTGAAAGGAAGAAACATTTTATGACCGTTCTTTTTCTTGCTACAGAGAAGGCTTTAGCAATTATACGTCAACAGCATGGCGAATGGAGCATAGACATCCAACTTAATGGAATGCAACCAGAATGCCTGGCGCTCGATCCATTACAGCCGGAGCGCGTCTATTGCGGTACCTACGATCAAGGCATGTGGCAGAGTACGGACGCGGGCGCAACGTGGAAGCCTACAGGAGCCGGTATTACTTCAAAACAAGTGATGTCCGTGGCAGTCAGTTCGGTGGATCAGGCAGGTGGAGCTGGTATCGTTTATGCAGGAACAGAACCGAGCGCGCTCTATCGCTCAGACAATCAGGGGAAGTCGTGGCAAGAGCTTCCATCTTTACGGGCGCTACCTTCCGCCCCAACCTGGAGTTTTCCGCCGCGCCCCTGGACCTCGCACATCCGCTGGATTACCCCGGACCCCCTGGTGTCTGGTCGCATCTTTGCAGCAGCAGAGGCAGGTGCGCTTGTGCGGAGCCTCGATGGGGGTCAGACATGGGAGGATCGCAAGCCCACTGGTCCGTTTGATACCCACACCTTGATTATGCACCGACTTGCCCCCAACCGTTTGTATGCGGCAGCAGGAGACGGTTTTATGCACCCCGGCAATGGCTTTGTGCAGAGCGATGATGGCGGAGACAACTGGTATCGTCCAGACGATGGACTCGACTTTCATTATCTGTGGAGTGCCGCAGCAGACCCTGCTCATCCTGAAAGGCTGGTCATCTCGGCAGCCCCTGGTCCCCGCCAGGCTCACACACCAGCAACAGCAGAATCAGCAATCTACTATCGATCAGAGGGAGGACAATGGCAACAAGCGAAAGAAGGTCTTCCCCCCACGCAAGGAACGCTGGCATCGGTACTGGCAGCACACGAAGATGAGCCTGGCACTTTCTACGCGGCGAACAACAAAGGGCTCTATCGCTCAGTAGATGCAGGAATCTCCTGGGAAGAGATGCTCATTCCCTGGCCTGCAACAATGCTACCAGAACGTACCCATGCGCTGATTGTGAGCAATGGGTAACACACATCAAACCTGAGAGAGAAGGCTGCTCGCAACACAAGAGATCGGAAACTATAAGTCCTTGAAAAGAAGGGAGCAGTATGCTAAAATTATCCATATGAAGACACTCATAGGTACATATATCCAAATGATTGATTTTACCGCATAAGCGACCACGCCGGGCTTATGCGGTAAAGAATGGCACAGACGATGAATCGTTTAGATCTTGCCGATTCGTCAGAAATGTTCCATTTTCCTTTGCTGTCTTTCTTCTTCCTCGGCGGTGTCGCTGGGCACCGCTCATTGATTGCTTCAACTCCCCCACCGCTTTTCTTTCGTTGCAACCACTCATGAGTAAGTGCCTGAAAAACACTGCGAGGATTTTTTATCTTCGTTTTTTTCAGTATTAGAGAGTGAGTATGTGACACACAATGTCTACATTAGTAGAGGATCAGCCGCAGCAGATAAAACAACGAAGAGGTCTGTGGCGCAACAGAAACTTTCTTTTATTACTAAGTGGTCAGGGAATCTCCTCGATTGGGACACAGATCTCTCAACTAGCATTTCCGCTCCTTGTGCTGGCCCTGACGCATTCAGCGGTACAGGCAGGGCTGATGACGGCCCTGCGAGGTTTACCATATGCACTCTTTTGTCTCCCGGCTGGAGCACTGGTTGACCGCTGGCCGCGTAAGAAAGTGATGTTGCTCTGTGATTGTGGAAGAGCGCTGGCGATGGGAAGCATCCCGCTGGCAATGCTCACAGGCACGATTTCCCTCTGGCAACTTTATCTGGTTGCCCTACTTGAGGGAACACTTTTTACCTTTTTCCAGATGGCAGAATCGGCTATTCTCCCACACTTAGTGAGCAAAGAGGAATTGCCCGAAGCGGCGGGACAGAATGAAGTCTTGAACTCGCTTTCGCTGCTCGTGGGACCGTCGCTAGGAGGAATATTCTATAGTGTGTCCACGATGGTACCATTTCTTGGAGATGCAATCTCTTACGCCTGTTCTGTCATTTCACTTTGCTTTCTGAAGATACCCCCGCAAGAAAAGAAGTATGTTGTAGTAGAGAGACATCTACTGAAAGAGATTCAGGAGGGCTTGAGCTGGCTCTGGAATCATCCTCTACTGCGTTTCTGCGCTCTGCTTACGGGTGGACTGGTCACATCAAGTATAGGATTTGTGCTGATACTTATTGTCCTGGGACAGCAAGAGCATGCTTCGCCATTTGTGATCGGCTTGATTTTTGGCACAAGTGGAGTTGGCAGTATTGTGGGGGCATTTATTGCCAGTCCACTTCAGAAACGCTTTGGCTTTGCACGAGTCATGATTGCCTCTACCTGGATCTGGACAATATCATGGCTGTTCTATGCACTTGCTCCCACACCGCTCCTGCTCGGCCTGGCGAATGCCTTGAGTTATACGATTGTGCCAATTTTTCTTGTGACGCAATATAGCTATCGCCTGGCGCTGATTCCAGATCATTTGCAGGGCCGTGTGAACAGCGTTTTCCGCTTGATCGCCTTTGGCAGCCAACCAATCGGGATGGCGATTACAGGGCTACTTATTCAAGCAATAGGTGCAGTACCAACAGTGCTTGTGCTGTTCATTCCACAATTGCTCCTGAGTGTAGCAACATCCTTTAATCAGCATATGCGTCAGGCACCATCCATTGAAAGGTTGCCGTAAATTTGTCAGTTTGCCCTCAAGTTTTCTCTCTTCTTGTCGATGAAGAAACTATAGGCGCTTTCTACCCAATACATCATCACTGGCGACCTGGATCATCCTTCTTTTCACGCATGGAGGACCATCTTCCAGAGTCTCCTGCTCGCTTGTAGGGCAGATCGGCTTGCCCGTCTCCTGCTCGCTTGTAGGAACGTGAGACTCCCGTAGGGCAGATCGGCTTGCCCGTCTCCTGCTCGCTTGTAGGAGCGTGAGACTCTCGTAGGGCAGATCGGCTTGCCCGTCTCCTGCTCGCTTGTAGGAGAGTGAGACTCCCGTAGGGTAGATCGGCTTGCCCGTCTCCTGCTCGCCAACGCTGTTCTTGCTGGAATGGATCTCCCCTACCACGAAACTTTGACGGAGTACTAGCGATTTCGATGCACTTCAATCTCATTTCGTGAGAACTCTGCTGCCTTCGCTCACTCAGTGTAGCCCTGCTTAGCAACCATGCCGCCTCTAGTATAGACGGTACATACTTTCAGCGTATACTTTCGCTTACACTGCCCCCTTAGATGGCTTGCCAGATACGTACGACGCTATCCCAGGAGCCAGAGGCGATACGTGTACTATCTGGAGACCAGGAAACAGAGCTGACAGGGAGTTGATGGCTACGATATGTCGTCACGACCTGCCCATTGGCCATATCCCAGACTTGCGCGATGTTGTCGGTACCTACCGATTGTGTGCTTCCACCACCGGAGGCGAGATAGCGACCATCGGGCGACCAGGCAAGCGTCAAAACGGCAGAATTGCCGCTTTGCAGGACAGAGCGAGTCTGGCCGGTAGCTGCATCCCAGATTTGAATTTTATCGCTCTGAGTTGAGGCAATCAGCTTACCATCGGGCGACCAGGCCAGAGCATTAGCCCCATCACTCTGATAAGCAAAATCATCTTTCCCGGAGAGACTCTGCCAGACCTTCACCGTCGGTTTCGTAATGCCGGAGAGCAGGGCATTAACACCCGATACGACAGACTGATCATCAGGAGACCAGGCCAGAGAAGCAACAGGGCCACCGTTCCCTTGATACGTCGTCACCGTATCCCCGCTCTGCGACTCCCAGATATGCACCGTTGTTTCAGCACCACTGGCAGAAGCAATATGCTTGCCATCATGGGACCAGGCCAGAACAGCGATGACGCCAGTATGCTTATCATAGGAGAGGAGATCTTTGCCAGTGAGGGCCGGCCAGATATGAATTGAATGGTGCTGGCTATTATCGCTATAAATGCCATCACCGGAAGCAATGAGCTGACTATCAGGCGACCAACCAAGCGTGAGGACAGAGGCTTTATGACCTTTATAAACAAGGAGAGGGGTACCAGTAGCAGCATCCCAGACCTGGACCACGCGATCGCTGGCTCCAGAGGCAATATACCTACCATTGGGAGACCAGGCAACCGTGTTCACCATGCCTTGATGATTTTTAAAAATTACATAGGTACGGCCTGGATTTGGTGTGACTTCGGGAGTGATCGAATTATCAGAAGGTATCGTCGGCAGGGGAGTAGACGTCAGAGAGAGGGGAGTAGGAGTTGTCTGAGAAGTCTGAGTTTTTCCGCCATCCGAAGCAGATCCACAGCCAGCCAGCACCAGACCAAACATACTAACCAGAGTTGTGCGACGAGATACAGGCCGTTCAAAGAAAGAAGAGAGCGTTCGAGTAGTTGTATTTGAGGACGGAGATAGAAAATTTTTCATAAAAATGCTTCCTAAAATATACCTTTCCTGTTTTCGATGAGCAGGCATTGCACAACACTAAACATTTCGTCACTCACCAGCGCCAAATCATGGGCATGAAAAAGATGATTTTACAGACAGTAGCAACAAAATTCTGCTTGATCTACAAAAGCTACCTTCCAGTTGGTTTTATACCATATCAATCTGGAGAAAGTAAACCAATAGGCGAAACATCCTATAGGAGTGTTCTTTGAGTCCTATCCGGGTCTGTTTATGCAACAGGAGTACCCATTGCCAGCCTACAGATCGTATGATAGATAGATCACAAGCCATAAGTAGCCAGATCTTGTTTCCATCACTTGAGGATAGCCAGAGGATTCTTTGTTGAATCCATTCAGGAGGAAACGTATGACAATTGCGACACAACCCTTTGGACGTAGTGGTCACTTGAGTACACGTACACTATTTGGAGCAGCCGCGCTGGGTTCAGTCTCTCAGTATGACGCTGATCGGACACTTGAGATATTATTCCAGTATGGAGTAAATCATATTGATGTAGCCGCGAGCTATGGCGATGCCGAATTACGCATTGCGCCCTGGCTCAAGCAGCACCGAGATAAATTCTTTCTGGCAACCAAGACAGGAGCGAGAACAGCAAAAGAGGGAACCGAGGAGCTGCACCGATCATTACAAAGGATGGGAGTAGACTACGTTGATCTCTGGCAGCTACATAATCTTGCCGATCCGATTGAATGGGATACCGCATTGAGTCCAGGGGGAGTAATTGAAGCGGCAATCGAGGCAAAAAAGCAGGGACTGATCCGTGGTATCGGGGTGACAGGACATGGCCTACAGATCGCAGCCACGCATAGGCGCAGTCTTGAACGCTTTGATTTTGATTCTGTGCTGCTTCCTTACAATTATATTACTCTGCAAAACAGCTATTATGCGGAAAATTTTTATGCGTTGCTCGCCACCTGTCAGCAGAGAAATGCGGCGGTTCAGACAATCAAATCGATTGCCTATAAGCCCTGGTTGGGCCAGCAACATACGCACAATACCTGGTATGCGCCGCTGGAGGAGCAAGCGGATATTGATCGCGCAGTGCATTGGGTGCTCAAGCAACCAGGAATCTTTCTGAACACCGTAGGCGATATCAACCTGTTGCCAAAAGTGCTTGATGCTGCCAGCCGTTTTGAGTCCGGGACGCCTGATACAGAGATGCAAGCTATGGTTGAGCGGCTACAGATGCAGCCATTGTTTGTCTAAGCAGTTTTTTGTTTATCACTATGAGGAAGATGATTTTTACTCATCTTCCTCTATTATTTGAGCTTTTCTTGCAAACTGTTCTTGACAGGGAGACATATACGCCGATATGCTAAGAAAAACGTGAACGGGAAAGTAGCGATATATGGCATTTTTACCGATGAATCCAGGGATTCAGCATGATGCCCAGCGCCAGATCTGGGCCCTTGTTACCGAGGAGAGTACCTATGCATTTGGGGTGACTGAAGAAAAGTTCCTGATGCATTTGTACTGGGGTAGCCGTCTTCATGTCCTCAGCGATCTGCCAGCAGCGATACTGCATACGAGCCGTAGTTCCCTGGACCCGGCTCTGACCATGAGTACAGAGGAATATCCTCCCTTTGGAGGTCTGCGCTATGGTGAGTTAGCGGCAATGGTTACCTTTCTGGATGGGACACGGGATCTCGATCTTCGTTTTAGCAGCGCGGAGATTGGAGAGCACAACGGTCTGCCTTCACTCACCATCCAGCTTCAAGATGCCATCTATCCTCTGCACGTCAGGCTACAGTATAGTCTGGATATAAAAAATGATCTGATTATACGTTCTGCCACATTTGGCAACACAGGGGAAGAGCCGATCACGCTTGAGCGAGCATTTTCCGCCATGTGGCATCTGCCACGCCAATTTGCGCCACGCACACTCACAACACTGGCCGGACAGTGGTTTAGCGAAGATCATATTCAGCGACGTCCTCTCGTCATAGGGACAGAGCTACTGGAATCGCGCAGTGGGAGCACGGGAGCAGCTCATGCACCCTGGTTTGCAATCTCGACTGCTGGCAATGAGCAGTCAGGAGAGAGCTATTTTGGCACGCTGGCATGGAGTGGCAACTGGGCGTTGCGGATCAGAACAGCTATTTCAGGGACAACAGCAATTACAGGTGGCCTTCATGATCACGATTTTCGCTGGCGACTTTCAAGAAACGAAATATTTGAGACACCAGAATTTGTGGCTGGTTTTACGCGCGAAGGATTGAACGGCATGCGGCATCGTCTGCATCGCTATACGCACGAGCATGTTTTGGCGAAAGAACATCTGGGAAAACCGCGGCCTGTGCTGTACAATTCCTGGGAAGCGACAAGTTTTGATGTGAACGAACCAGGACAGCGTGCCCTTGCGGAAAAGGCCGCGAGCCTGGGGGTAGAACTTTTTGTTGTTGATGATGGCTGGTTTGAAGGACGCAATGACGACAACGCAGGGTTAGGTGATTGGTTCCCGGATATTAAGAAATTTCCGCAAGGGCTAACACCGCTGATTGAGTATGTCCATCAGTTAGGGATGCAATTCGGCATCTGGGTAGAGCCAGAGATGGTAAATCCCAGAAGTGAGTTGTACCGCAAGCATCCTGATTGGGTCTATCATTTTCCCCAGCGGCCTCGGAGTGAGTCACGAAATCAGCTTGTGCTCAACGTTGGGCGCGAAGATGTGCAAACGTATCTCTTCGACGTGTTGAACAGACTGCTATCTGACCATGCAATAGACTTTATAAAGTGGGATATGAATTGTCCTCTCGCAGAGCCGGGCTGGCCGGAGGCCCATGAGCAAAGGCTGGAGGTACGAGAGTTGTGGGTACGCCATGCGCGTGGCGTCTACTTGCTCATGGACAAACTTCGCGCCGCTCACCCTCACTTAAGCATCGAAGCCTGTTCGGGCGGAGGAAGTCGGGCAGACCTGGGCGTGCTGAAGCGGACCGAGCAGATCTGGGCCAGCGATAATACCAATCCGGAGGCGCGTCTCTTTATTCAAGAAGGATTCTCCCTGCTGCTGCCTGCACGCGTCATGGGAGCCTGGATTACCGATAATCGTTCTGGCAATACCATCCCATTCTCCTTCAGCAGCCATGTTGCTATGCTGGGAGCACTGGGAATTGGGGGAAATCTGCTGCATTGGACGAATGAAGAGATGCAGGAAGTCGCACATTGGATCGCAGTGTACAAAAAAGTGCGCCACCTGATCCAGGATGGTCAGCAGACATGGTTACTCTCTCCGCACGAGCAGCACGGGAATCTGGCAGCGGTACAATATACTTCAGACGATAAAAAAGAGGCAGTGGTCTTCGCTTTCAGACGCCAGAACGTCTTCCATGAACTGCTGCCCAACCTGCGTTTGCAGGATCTTGAGCCAGCAGGAAACTATACTATTCAAACATATGGATATAAAGATCCTGAGGTGAGGTATCAACTATCGGGGGCGGCATTGCTAAATAGAGGTGTTGAACTTGCGCTTATCCACACCCCATATGATAGCGCGATCTTTCACCTGATTTCATTGGGTTGAGCACCATCTTGCTCAACGTGGGCTAATTCCCGACACGTGCTTAAAAATGAGAGAAAGGGTATCTCAGCTTGCTGAGCGACATTGCCATTCAAGCTGAGATACGCATGCGCCAGGTTAGAGATAGACGGTCTGATTCAGCTTAAAATTATAGACCGCCACCACTGTACGTCCTTCCTGACGACTGCGTTCCAGGGCCTCCCGCTTTGCCTCCTCAAGTACGGGGCAGATAAGAGTAATATCTAGATAATAGCGTTGAGTCAGAGGATCGACCCAGGTCCCTAACCAGGCATCAGGTTCGAGGAGATCGACATGATGAGCCTGAATAAACAATCTAAGTTGTTCAACGAGGTCCGCTTCGGGGGGAAGAATAACCGTTTTGCTTGGATATTTTGGCAAGCCCCAGGCATCGATTGAGTCCAGAAACTGGTAGGTGTCAACTTTTGAAGTGACACCTCCCTGTTCTAAAGTAGCAATAGCGACATCTAAAAGGTACTTTTCAAAATAGCAACGCTCTAAGTAGGTCCTACAGTGCATATTGCCTAATCCTTCATTGCTCTATGCAACGACGACAGTGACTTTATGGTAACCGGTTGCCCCATTGGGGACTGTACCCTGGACTTTATCGGTTTGTGTCTCGCCAGTACCATCGGTTGCACGCACAGCCAGTGTGTAGGTTCCAGGCTGACCTGGTTTCCATGACCAGCTCCAAAGGACCCAGCTATCTTGCGAGAGCGCAGGGTCCAGATTAGCAAGCTGCCAGGTAGCACCATCATTAAGGCTCACCTCCACCTTGCTAATACCGCGATGACCAGCAAAGGCCAGACCAGCGATGTCTACAGATTGCCCGGCCTGGATCGTGCCCATTGGTCGATCAATGCGGCTAATAGTGTGCAGAGGGCCATTATACCAGCCCTGACTGGAGTAGAGTCCCTGCACAAAATGATCAGTCAATTCAATACGTGTCAGCCACTTAGGATTTTCCTCGCCGAAACGTCCCGGAATCAAGACACGCATCGGATAGCCGTGGCGAGCAGGCAGTTCGACCTGATTCATATGATAAGCCAGGAGCGCGTCGGCGGCAAGGACTTCTTTAAGTGGCAGGCTAACGGTGTAGCCATCAACGCTATGAAAAGCGATATAAGTGGCACTCGGCTGTGCTCCGCCATGCAGATCGAGCAGAGAACTCAGAGAGATACCTTTCCAGATAGCAGTACTAATCAAATGATCGCCGATGCCATTAGCAATGCACTCCAGCGTAATCGCTCGCTCGGTAGAAGGAAGACGAAGAACCTCAGCAAAAGTATAGATCCCTGGACGTTGAATAAGGCCGGTAATCTCCAGACGCCAGAGGCCAATATTTGTGGCAGGATCGATGGGATTCTGGGTCACAACATAATGAAGATCATTAGGAGTGATGGGAAGAGTTTTATTTCCAGCCGGGCGATACTTTGTACCATCATAAGAAGTGTAGAGGCTGAGGTAGGAACGCAACAGTTCTAGAGTCGCCAGGCCACCACCAATACCTAAGACCACCACCCCAGCCTGAGCAAGCACCTGTCGGCGGGCCACCGGACTCGTCTCAACTTCCGATGTTTGTTTTGGTAACAGAGCGCGATAAAGAAGGCAGAGAGCAAGAGCATAGACCCCAAAATCAAGGAATAAAGCCACAATGGATAAGACACGTGACCAGAGAAAGGGGACGCCATAATGATTCTGAGGAAGCTCAATCCAGAAAAGCACAGTTGCTAGTAAGCTCATAATAAGACAAAAAGCCAGGGCCGTCAGCCACTCTTTGCGGCCAGGGCGATAGCCATTCACCGGTGGCAACACACCTACAAGAGCCGCGTATAAAGGGCCAAGAAAAGTTCCAAGCACAATCATACCAAGCAGAGCCAGACCTAACGGCCCTGATTTTGAATTTCCACCATTGAACTTTGCCAGAAGAGAGATGAACGTATTCACATCAATATGCTTAAGCACAAAGTCGCCAAAAAACTCCACCGGTGTTGCAGTGCCAATAAGAAAAATCAGGCTAATCATTACAACAACTGACAGAATACTGGCAACAAGGGCAGCAGGAAGGGCGAGAAGAGCGGCAAGAAGACGGCCATTGCGCCCTTCGTTCCTCTTGGGGCTCGGTAGATTTACTTGATCGGTTGCGACAGCTTGTCCAGGCTCGCGCATAGTTTCCTCCAATTATTCACATGCTCACCTCAACAGGTTTTTTTTCTCTGGTTATTCCAAAGAAAAGCAGCAACAATGAACCCGGCAAGAACCAGGCCATAGACAAACACATAATACAAAGTCCAATTTTGATACGAGCCCGACAAAAAGTATGCGCTTATAGTAGCACAAGGAAAATACCAGGCCAGAGCAATAGCCAGAGCAGCAGGATGAAGAAAGCTTCCTTTCGTCCGCAATGGTCTTAGCAAGAGAACGACCCACGGCAGAAGCGCGGTAGTATACCAGGGAAAGATATGCGGAGAGATAGCAAAGATCGTGCCCGTCAGGACCAAAGCCGCCGCTTCCATGCTTATGCGCTCACGTTGTCGCAGCCTGAAGATCCACCAGGCAACGCCCCCCATCACGAGAGCATCAACGGCATAGACAAGCAACGATACCAATTGTTTACTCAGATCCAACATGTGAAACCAATAAGAGAGTAGATAAGTTCAACAGGGCCGCCATTACTCGATTCTTCACCGGCATAAGTGCCAAAGAAGCCTAACACCTGACCATGTCCGAGCAGAAGATAGGGGATGTAAGCAAGCACTATTGTACCAAAACAAGTCAGCAAAAGCAGCCAATCACGTCTGCGCCATACAACCAACAAGAGGAGAAGAGGATAAATTTTCACCAGTGCCGCCAGAGCGATACAGAGACCTGTCAAAGTCCGTGCGCCTCGTCGCTGACTCTGGGCACAAAGAAGAGCAGCAACGCTGAACAAGACCGTGATCACATCAACGTGGCCTTGCATCGCAAACTCAACAATGGGAAGAGGACACCAGGCATAGAGAATGCAGCGAGCCGGGTCCAGACCTTTCTTCTGCAAAGCAAGAATTAGCAAGCCGCAGGTAAGGAGATCGCAGGCGACAAAAATACCCTTGAGCACCGTCAGATTTTCTGGTGCGAGAAGATAGCTACCAACATAAATCATCTCGGCAAAAGGGGGATAGATCGTCGGCACGCCCCGGAATCGGCTATTATTATAGAGAAAATCGCGGAGTCCCAGCAAGGCCGAATGACCAGGAGCATAGACATAAGGGCTGTAGCCATGCAATGTCACACGAGCATCCCAGAGATAGCGCCAGGAATCGTGGGAGAGATTCGGATCTTTGCCGAGAAAGAGAAGACGGAGCACCAATGCTCCGCCCATAATTACACTCAGCTCGATCCAGCGTGTCCGTCCAGGCTGCGGCCTGGTTGCCAGTATTAACAGGCAGGCCGCAGCATAAGGCAGAAAACACCCCAGCCAGAGCAAGACAAAAGACGAGAGAGGCTGTGTGTCAGAAGGCGCAGTAATCGCCAGCGTTGCCATCATAGCCACGCTAATAGCAAGCAGGGCACACAGCAGAGGCAGACGCCAGCGTTGCAATAGAGAATGCAGCCGGCTCATTAATAGCTCCAGTTCAGCCCACACTGCTCACAATGTCGAGCAGGATGATTACTCTCAAAAGCGGTGCGGAAGGCTTCATAGCGTTCGCCATGCCAGATACTCTCAATCGACTCCTGAAAAACATTTCCAAGCACGCGCTCTTCCTGATACTCTTTCGCACTTCTATGGCCGAAAGGAGCGAAACAGCAAGAAAGGACATTACCGCTAGAAGTGATATAAGTCAATGTATAAGGGCGATTACAGCCAGACCAGGGGCGTTCGCCGAAATCGCGTACAATACTCTCCATTGGAGTTGCGGAGCCAGCCGCTCTAAAGAGAATGCCGCGTTCTTTGCACATCTGCTCACAGCGTCTGACCAGAGCAAGTTCTTCCTGCGTAGAGCGTCTAAAGAGAGCCTGATTGGCAGTAGCCAGACCCTTCTCAAAGTAGACAAAGCGCTGCATATAGACTTCACGAATACCGTTCTCATCGGCGAGTTCAATCAAGCGAGGGAGATCGGCAATATTTTCACGCATAGCGGTAAACCAGAGAGAGACAGCCGGCTTACTGGCATCCTGTTCCCGCTGCATAGTAACAAAATTGCGGACGTTACGCCAGATCTTATCGAAGGCATCGACGCCACGCACACGGGCATACATCTCGCGGGTAGCCCCATCCATAGAGAGGCGGTACTCATCCAGGCCAGCATCGATGAGCGCCTGGCCGCGTTTACTCGTCAAAAGCGTTCCATTTGAATTAAACAGAACATACGTGCCACGATCTTTCAAATAGCGGATCATCAGAGGAAGATCTTTATTGAGCAGAGGTTCGCCCAGACCATGCAACACCACACGATCCAGAACAGGAAATTGATCGACGATCTCACGAAACTGCGCGAAAGGGAGATCGCGGTCATCTTCGCGTGAGAGCAACGTGCGTGGGCACTGCTGGCAGAGTTCGTTGCAGCGGCTCGTAGGTTCGATATAAATAGAGCGAGGCAACGTCGCAACAGAAATAGTAGTCATTAGGGAAGCTCCTTTTTCACCTGAGCAAGACAGGCAGCAGTAGCGGGCGCAAGTACAGGATCAGCAGCAAGCAGTTGTGCCAGGTCTAACAGATCTGCATATTCATCTACATCGAGTAGAGAGTCAAGCAATTCGACACGTAAGCCTTGCGCCTGAGCCTTCGCTATCGTCAAACGTAAAACAGCATCGGTGCTCATAGGAATAGCAGAGAAAACATCGTAGGGCTCACGCATCGCAATCAGATAATACCCACCATCCACAGACGGTCCAAGCACAACATCGGCGTCTTCCAGAGCCTGGAATGCTTTTGCAATAGTATGGGCAGAAATATGAGGGGAATCAGAACCGATAAGCACAGCAGAGTGATAACCTCGTCGTTGAATAGACCGAAACGCTTCAAGTAAGCGATCCCCCAGATCCTCCCCCTGTTGAGGGAAACTCTGTCCAGGTAAAGGAATCGGGGCAATCCGGTCAGCCAGGGAAGAGTGGAAATCAGGGAGAGCGGGTGTAGAGACCCAATAGAGATCATGAGTCGTCTCATTAAAACGCGTGGCCAGATCGACAAGAAAGGACTGATAGAGCCGAAGAGTTAGCTCATCCCCAAGAGTGCGAGCAAGGCGCGTTTTCACCTTTCCTAATTCCGGATAGCGCGTCATAATCATGAGCGCAGTGTCAGACATACTTTCTCCTCACCCCAACATAACGTGCAGTAGTGCGCAACATCAGATAAGCTGCTTTAATACTACCGCTAAGCGTCCCCGCAACCTTAGAACGACCATGACGGCGGCAGCGATAATGCAGGGGCAGCTCGACAATACGATAACCAGCACGAGCAGTTTTCGCCAACATCTCAACGGGCCAGCCAAAAGTCATCTCGCGCATCTCTAATGATTCTAACACAGATACGCGAATGACGCGAAACGAACCGACATCATGCAAGCGTAGGCCATAGCGCAGACCAATAACACGACTCACCAGCCAGTTTCCCATACGCGCCTGCGGCGGAACTGCTCCTCGTTCAGCCAGTGCACTGACGCGCGAACCAATAACGAGATCGGCCTGATCCTCCAGCACAGGCTTCAGCATCTGAGGAAGATCGGTAGGATTATCGCTCCCATCGCCATCCATAAATACCAGGATATCTGCGCCAAGAGCTTTAGCAGCGCAAAAGCCGCTCCAGCAAGCCCGGCCATAGCCGCGTATCGGCTCACTCACCACCTGCGCACCAGCTTTAGTCGCGACCTGGGGAGTAGAATCCGTACTGCCATTATCAACCACAAGAACATAATCCACCATCTGTTTTGGCAATTCGAGCAGCAACTTCTCCAGAGCAGCTTCTTCATTCAGAGCTGGAATAATCAGAGCGATAGTGTGACCATTCATACTTTTATTCTATGCCTTTAGTAGCTACATGCCTTCTTTATCATAGTGAAAATAAAAAACCTATAGAGGTAAACACGCTCAGACAGGTCATTTTTTACTGATTTTTGGTTAATGACGAGAAATACTTTGAGCTGCTATACCGGCAATTACCACGCTGAAAGAGAAATCACCCTTTTGTCCTATAGAAAGGACAGATTTTCGTCTCTTTTCGGCTCTAGCCGGCAATAAGGTTTGCTGTAAGCATTTTTTTTGTTATACTACAAGACAGGACTCATATTTTGTTCTCTCCCCGTGAGGGGAACGGTTAAACCATGCGCGTCTGCCGACGCCTTTCTTTCCTCCCACTGTCTGAAGGCAGGTGGGTATCCAGAAAAGGGTTTTGATGACTCTCAATAAGTCTATGGACTATCACAAACGCCACAGCTCTGTAGAGGAGATCAACCTGATCAAACTCTACGAGCAATTCAAGGTACCAGTCCATACCTATGTGTATCGTTTACTGGGCAACCAGGAGGATGCCGACGATATTACACAGGAAGTATTTATCCGCGCCTGTACTTCCTGGGAGACGCTCCACGAACGAGAGCATCTTTCCGCCTGGCTCTACCGAATTGCTACAAACCTATGCATCGATTTAATGCGTAGACGCAAGCGGCTCTCCTGGTGGCCCCTGGCGAGGCGTCAGAGGAACGACAGCATCAGTGGTGAAGACGAACCGGGTCCGGATGCCTTGCTCGCGCTTTCTGACAGTGGCGGTATTCCAGAGATAGCGGAGCGTGAGCTTATCCGTATGACGCTCAAGGACATGCCAGAGGAATATGCCATTGCACTGGTATTAAATGCAGCACAGGGAGTTCCCTATCAGGAAGTCGCACGTATCGTTGGAGTCTCACCGAACACAGCAGCAACGCGTATCTCACGTGCAAAAAAGATGTTTGCGTTGCACTATCAACGTCTCTTAAAAGATGGGGCTGGAACAGCGGAGAAATACTCATGAACAATACAGACCTGCCACCATTACCAGCGCTGGACGAGATCAAACCAGAAGTTTGTACGCTTGTCAAGCGCTATCTCGCGATATCATCCGATCTCTCGCCTGCACAACGTCGTCTGCTTTCTTATCACCTACAACATTGTGCAGAATGTGCCCAGGAATGGAAAACGCTCGACTCCGTGACCAGAATGGTTGCCCATCTTGAAGCCTCTCAGCCCTCTTCGCGGGTAGACCAGGCAGTGATGCTCGCAATTGCAGCTTCGACTCGGCAACAAGCCAGACGGAGGCGGCGTAGCTCCTTCTCACGCGTCAGTATTGGGGGGGGCATTGCCGCATGTGTCAGCATAGCAGCGGTTATCACCTTCCTGCTTGTAAGCAACATGCAATCACATTTTCAGTTGCCGGCCAGTCTCTCCTGGAATACCTATGTGCTCTATCATAGTCAGACCATGACCGGGAGTGATGGGAAACAATATCGTATTCAGACGTATCATAATATGGCTACCGACCAGATGAATGTTGAAACGAGCATGGGCACCCAGATAGATGTGCAGGTCGTCAGTGATTCCCATCAGATGTTGGGAATGGACATGATGCAGCACGTCGCGCAATGGGACACCAGTGCCTGGAGTAGCGACGACTCGGCCTTTAATCTGGAGCAGCTTCGCAGTGATCTTCAAACGGGCAAGGCGATATACCAGGGCAAAGACACATTCAAAGGGCAGACCGTCTATCGCATTCGCACAGCGCAGGGTAACATTCTTTTACTTGACAGTCACTATATGCCAGTCAATATCCTTGAGACGAACAGCCAGCAAGTGAGCACGCCAATGTATGAACAGGTAGCCTGGCTCTCGCCTACAAAGGTCCCTAACAGCATGTGGCAGATGGATGTACCGCAGGGCTTTAAAATGGGACAACTCCCTTCCCACCCGAAGATGGAGTAAAAAAGCAAGCGAACTATTTGGTGGGAGTCGGTATAGTGGAAATGAGTGGTGAGACCATTCCAACGCGCAGGGCAAGTGTGTCGTCTATTAAAGCAAGCAGGCTGACTACGTACAATAGAAGGAGGCGCGTTGCAATGTTTAGCAGGGAAAGAAAGACCACCTGCATGATATTTCAAATGAGGAGTACACGTCATGAAGTCAAGTTCGCCTGACAAAGAAAACCTGGTTGTAGGGAAAGACGAATTGATTCACCAGATTGCTGCCCGTGCAGGCCTCAATCTTAAAGAGACCAGCAAGGTCATAGATGCCTTTACAGAAGTCGTTCGCGAAGATGTTTCTCAAGGGCAGGAAGTGCGCCTGATGGGTTTTGGCACCTGGAATCTGCGTGACGTTGCCCCACGTCGCGTTAAATCTATTCGAGGTGGGGACCAGATCACAATTCCGGCACGTAAACGTGTTGGCTTTTCTGTTGGAGCGGTGCTTTCGCAGGCAGCGCAAAATGCCAGCAACTTGAAATCTGCACATAAAAATCTGCTACTTAGCCGAGATTTACAGGGGAACAATAAACGCTAAATAGCGGCCAGCGCCAACATTCATCTCTCCTCCTGGTATATATGCCGCCCAACCTATGCCAGGAGGAAATGTCTATACCATTCTCCTCTTTTCAAGCATATAGACATCAGTGAAGTTGAAGCTGTTGCAAAAAATGTGCCACTACAGCATGTTCGACTGGCAACGGCGGACGAAAAGTACCCTGATCATTCAGATAGACAATACTTGATCCCTGAAATAGGACCAGCATATCTGGTTTATGGTCGTTATTCACATCCACAAACCGCAAAGTAATTGGCACAAGGTCATTATTGGGACCAAACACTTGCGGGCCAGAATAGATGCGAGCATGAGAAGCATCCCCACCGGGCAACTCGATAACCTCGACGTGATGATTCAGATTCAAGGCGATAAAATGACTTGGAGTGCCTCCCTGCTCATTATGGCCCACCCAGGCATCAACTTGATAGGTACGTGGGCGGCCATACTGGATATCATCATGCCACATGATAAGCCAACCAGAGAGCATATTTCCTAGAGTCCAGAGCAGAATCATACCAAGCATACCCAGCCCACAATAGAGCAGAGGATGCGTATGCCAGCCCTTGAGAGCAAAATGCCGCCGAGGAAAGAAGGATTTGGGGGGTGGAGTGTCTGGTAAGGCTTTCGTAGCAGGTAAAAGAAATGCTTTCGTCTGCCCTTTTATAGGGGCAGGTGATTTTTCTCTGGACTTATCAGCAGGAAATTCTTTCGCTGCTTTTGGAGGCACATCTTCAGGGTCAACAGGGAAACGCATACGTGAAGAGCGTGGTACAACAGGGACTGCGGCAGTAGTCACAACGGAACGTTGGCCAGTTGGTGGTTTACTATCGCCAATTGGGCGATGACGAAGGACACTTTTGGGTGCAATTGCATCAGTGGATTCTATAGTTGACATCGTTTCATAACTCCTCTCCTCGCGAACTCAAGCTATCGTCTTCTTAATTACAAAGAAATACGGCCCTTCGCCGGAGGTTCTCCCATCACAACCACATCAATTTTAAAGCTCGTAGAATAGAAAAATGAGCAGCCCATATTTTACAAAGAGTAGAGGCATACTATTGAATAGACCTGGCTTCAGGCAAGAAAATTTTGGAAAAGTAGCCTGAATGAATAGGAAGCAGATGTTCTTATTTCTCGTTATTCAATGCTAAAAAATGAGCAGAGAGAACAAAAAAACGCAACGAACATCTTTCGTAGCCTAATTGAATTACCCCTAACATAAAAAGGGGGCTTCGACAGTCACCGGGCGAGGCGGGTTCCTCACCGGGCGGCTGTGGGACGCTTCCCGCCCCAGCATGTCTTTTTCTTGCGTGGCTGCTTTCACTCGTTTGACTTCTAGAGAGGAGTATCAGAATGCTTATACCTGTACAGGATGTTTCTCGCAGCGTTTTCGTCTCGGTCCAACTCACAGCCGCACTCAGGGCAAGAGTGCCATCTGACCGTGAGATCTTTGGGAACCAGGGAGCCGCAGCCGCTACATGCCTGCGTGGTATTGCGCGGGGAGACTTTGACGACGGTGCAGCCAGCTTCTTCCGCTTTGCTTGCACACAATCGTGTCAAGGTTCCCCAGGCAGCATCCAAAATACTTTTGTTCAGGCCACCTTTAGCGGCAGCCCCGTTTGGCAGAAACTTCTTCGTTTCTTCATCCTGCTTCGGCTTGGGCGTGGCACTCATGTTCTTAATTTGAAGGTCTTCAAAGACGAGCGTGCCATACTCGTTGACCAGGCGGCGCGAGGTCTTCTGCAGGAAGTCTTGCCGACGATGACGCGTCTTCCTGTAGAGGCGAGACAGCTCTTTCTTGGCTCGGTTACGTCGATGACTGCTCACGTTTGCAACGAGAAAGTTTCTTGTGCGCTTGCTTTGATCTGCTCCTCGGTGGCGCGGTAGATGCGCGGATTGTCGATGGTGACCCCATTAGAGAGCACCGCATAACTCTTCAAGCCAAGATCAATGCCGACCTCTTCGGTAGAGGGATGAAAGGCCATCGTGGGATCAAACATATACTCGACGCTGAAGCAGGCGTACCACTGGTCGCCATCTCTCTTGATCGAACAGGTCTTGATCTTGCCCTCTATCGGGCGATGCATGAGCATCTTGATCTGCCCAATCTTGGAGAGCTTCAGCTTGCAGGTGTGCTTCTCGCCCTTCTTGCTCTTCTTCTTTCGGTCAAGAGGAGTCAACAAGTCTCATACCCACTTTGTGGATAGGTGAAGGAGTGATACCGACTATTGGATTTGTAGCGCGGGTATCCAGGAACTTCCCCAGTCTTTGACGCGGCGAAAGAAGTTCTGCATGGACGTGTCGATGCGCCGGAGCACGTCTTGAAGCACCTGCGAAAAGATCTCTTGATATTCAGGACGATCCTCTTTGATCTCAGGCAGCTGAGCAGCCTGCATCTCGTAGTTGACAGAGACGCCAGCCATGCGATAGGCGGCAGTGCGTTCATTAGAGAGCGGCGTTATATAGCTCCTTACTTCTGCGCAGTCCACTCCAGCAATCGCTGCTTGCGCATGGTACAAGCGATAGCGGTACATCTTGTTGCGCAGAGCCGGGTCTTTCTTCGGACGAGGTTCGCGCTTCTGCGAGGCTTCTTTTCGCGTGCCATGTGACCAGACTCCTTTCTCTGCAAACAAGGGGTACAACGTGGAGTAGAGCCATTGTAGCTCGGAATGAAAGGAGAAGCAATAGCCTATTGGTCCTGTACTACAAGTACTATGAAAGAAAAGGAGAGTACCCCCCACCCCATCCGCCAAAAGGGAGGCCCTTGTCTCCCCGGCTTCAAAGCGCGGGGTCTTACGGGCCGTTCATAAATTTTCCATTGGAAAGATTTAGTGGTGATGTGTGGGCAACGGTGCCACTTGCACATCACTACTATTTTTATTTCACAGCGATAAGCTTACGAATATCATCTGGCGTTAACGGCATATGGTCCACTCTGGCCCCAAAAGGTGCCAGTGCATCTTCGACAGCTCCAGCCATCAAGCGGGAACGGGAATACAACCAGCTTCACCTGCACCTTTTACTCCCAGAGGATTAATTGGTGAGGGCGTCTCGATATGATCAGCTCTCCATATGCGGTACTTCGGTGGCATAGGGCATAAGAAAATCCATGAAACTGGCGTTGAGCAGTTGGCCGTTGTCGTCATAGTCCAGGTGCTCATAGAATGAACCCCCAATACCCTGCGCTACGCCGCCATAAATCTGTCCCTCGACGATCAGTGGGTTAACCAGTTTGCCACAATCGTGCAGCACGGCATATTTGCGCACTTTAACAATACCCGTATGGATATCAATCTCGATAATCGCCAGCGTGCACGCCGCTGGCAAAGGTAGCATGTGGCGGGCTGAAGTAGCGGGTAGCGTCCAGGCCGGGTTCTTCTCCCTGTGGGAGAGGTGGACCTTCACGTGGTGGCAGGACTGCGGGCAGATCGGGGGCACTGGCACCGTAGGCATAGCGGATGGGATTAGAGGCGATGGAGAGTGCCGCCAGCGAGAGACCGCGTGCGGGCATCCCCTTGACACGCACGCGGCCATCCACCAGTTCGAGATCTTCAGGCGCGACTTCCAGGATTGAGGAAGCAATTTTTATGGCCTTCTCTTTGACGGCGATGGCTGTCTGCCCGATTGCATTGCCCGCGACGACCATTGCCCGGCTGGCAAACGTACCGATGCCCCAGCGGAAACGCTGTGTATCGCCAGTGGTAATATGCACCTTTTCCACTGGTATATCCAACTCTGCGGCAACGATCTGCGCAAATGAGGTCTGGTGGCCCTGGCCCTGTGTTGTAACACCGGTAGCGACATGCACCTCGCCCAGATTGTCGATAGAAATATGTGCCCCTTCGTATGGTCCGATGCCTGTACCTTCCACGTAACAGCCGATACCGATACCCAGATAACGGCCTTCGGTTCGAGCCTGACGCTGCTCTTCGCGGAAGTGCTCATAGCCGATCATCTCCAACGCACGTTCCAGGCCAGCAGGATAGTTGCCACTATCGTAGCGCGTGGGCAGGCCATCCTGAAAGACCAGACCAACATCGTAGGGAAACTCGTCGGGCTGGATCATATTGCGAAAGCGAATCTCTGCTCTATCCATACCAAGCTGGTCGGCGGCATAGTCGAGGATGCGCTCCATCGCGAAGACCCCGTGTGGTCGTCCCGCGCCACGATAGGGGCTGACCGGTGTGCGATTGGTGTAGACGACGGTGGCATCGGAATAGTAGGTTGGCAATTTGTAGGGGCCGGGAAGCTGGCATGAAGTAATTTGTGGAACGATGATGCCATAGGGACAATAGGCACCTGTATCATGGACAAAAACATCGCGCAGACCCAGGATGCGGCCATCGGCATCCAGCGCAATGGTGACATCATGCACCTGTCCTCGTTCCTGATTAGAGCCAACCATATGCTCCAGGCGGTCCTCAATCCATTTGATCGGTCTTCCCAGGCGTATCGCCGCTAACGGCACAAGTACTTCTTCGGGATAGAAGAGCATCATCTTGCCGCCAAATCCGCCACCAACATCGGGTGTAGTCACGCGTACCTTTTCGGCAGGAAGACCGAAGAGAACCGCAAGGCCATTGCGGATCGAGATTGGCCCCTGCGTGCTGTCCCAGACCGTCAGGGCCTGCTCGAAAGCATCGAAGCGAGCGATAACACCGCGCGTCTCCATATGGCTGACTGGCGCTGCGCTCAAGTTGCACACGCCGATGGAAAACATGTGTTGCTCCGGCGAAGGCGGCGTCCACGTCGCCAACCTGTTGTACCAGGTGTGCGGCAATATTATCAGGAGTATCAGCATATATGAGCGTCGTAGCGGGGCTGATTACCTCTGTTAGATCGGCGGGACTGACGACTGGCAGAGGCTCATAATCAACATCAATGAGGGCAATAGCATCCTCCGCGATGTAGCGGTCTTGAGCAACGACCATTGCAACCGCCTCGCCGACATAGCGCACAGTATCTTTGGCCAGCGCGTATTGCGTATGGGGATGGGTTAGTGCCGCATGAGGGATCAGCAGCGGCAAAGGTCCAGCAGCCAGAGCGAGATCTTTGTGGGTCAGCACTGCCACCACACCATCCAGCGCAGCGGCCTGGCTAACATCGATAGAATTGATACGTGCGTGAGCATAGAAACTGCGTAGGAAGGCGACATGGAGCATATCAGGCAGATCGATATCATCAATATAGGTGCCTGCACCGGTCAAAAAGCGCCGATCTTCCTGGCGTGTGATAGGTGCGCCAAATATTTTTGTGGTCATGCGCCCTCACCTCCCCCTATAGTTGATGCTTCGACCTGTGTAGCAGCAGTTACACGCTGCATCAGCATCTGGCGTACTGCTGCGACGATCCCCTGATAACCGGTACAACGGCAGAGATTGCCGGAAATAGCCGCGCGAATCTCATCGTCACTCATATTCGGGTTGGGATCATCTTGCAAGAGGGCGAAGATTGTCAACAGGAAACCCGGCGTACAGAAACCGCACTGCAAGCCATGATTGTCTTTTAATGCCTGTTGTAGAGGATGGAGTGTGCCATCAGATTGAGCCAATCCTTCGACTGTGAGGATTTCAGCGCCATCAGCCTGTACCGCGAGCATTAGACAGGAGCGAATCGGCGTGCCATTGAAGATAATCGTGCAAGCTCCACACACACCATGCTCACAGCCCACATGGGTTCCAGTCAGATGCAACGTATGGCGCAGAAAATCACTTAAAAGCCAGCGTGTCTCGGCCTGCTGCTGATATGCTACACCGTTGACGCGTAGCTGTATCAGGCGTTTTTCCTGCGGGTTATTTTCACTCATGCTTCACCTCGTATGCTTGCTTGTTCTGCGGCTGTGTGTAAGGCCCGGATGACCAGGACACCAGCCACGTCACGTCGATATTGAGAGGAAGCGTGGATATCCTCGGCGGGATCAAGGTGAGAGCAGGCCTGTTCTGCTGCCATACTGAAAAGTGCCTCGGATGGCTGCTGGCCTAGTAACATAGCTTCCACCTCCATGTATACGTAAGGGAGTTTCGGCTACCCCCATAAGTGCCAGATGGGCGGCGGAAATAGTACCGTTAGCAGACAGGCTGAGTTGTACGGCTACACCAGCCAGAGCATAATCGCCGTGACGGCGGCTGACTTCGCTAAATGCGGTCCCAGTACGTGGTGGCGCAATGGGAAATCGTGCCTCAACTAGCAATTCTTTACTCGTGAGAGAGGTCTGTAATTCACTGGTAAAAAACGTTTCCGCCGAGATATCACGACTGCCCACATATGATTCCGCGCGAACATGGCCTCCCAATGCTTGTAGCACAACAGGCAATTCAGCCGCTGGATCGGCATGGGCCAGCGATCCTCCCATCGTGCCACGCGAACGGATCGGTGCATGTCCTACGAAGGTGATAGCTTGAGCCAACAGGGGACAGGAGCGGCGCACTAATAACGAGTGCTCTATATCACGATGACGGGTCAGCGCGCCGACAGCCAGATAGCCATCCTCCTCACGAATATACGCCAGGTCGGGCAGGAGATTGATATCTATCAAGTGTGCGGGCTGGGCCAGGCGCATATTGAGCAGAGGAACCAGACTTTGACCGCCAGCAAGCAATTTGGCCTCATCCTCATAGGTATCCAGCAAGGCCAGTACTTCGTTGCGTGTTGCCGGGTCATGATATACAAAACGTGGTGGTTTCATGATTTCGCCTTCTTCTCACAGAATTGAGCGCGTCTCGGTAGGCCAATTGCATAGCACGCAAGGCTTGAAAAGGAAGGACCATTCCTCCCCGCATAAATGCTGGTGGCATCCTGGTCCGGCTTGGTGAACATGAGGATCAATACCGCCAGGAAGGACGACCAGACCACCCTGAATAGCCGTATCAAACATAGACTTCCCCCTTTAATCGTGAGACAAATATCTCCGCCATAGGGGCTACCCAGGCTAGCAAGCGTTCGTCAGCCATAGAAGCGCCAACACATTGCAAGCCAAGTGGTAGCTTGTTGGCAGCCAGTCCGGCAGGGAGGGTAATGGCAGGTAAACCGGCATAGGTCCAGGGGAGATTCATAATTGGGCTACCCGTAGACTCTAATCCTTCAGGAGCTGGACCCGTTGTAGAAGGACTCACCCAGAGATCGATACCAGCCTGTTTCATGCGTGCCTCTACATCTGCACGCACAATGGCACGTCCAGCACGCGCTTGAGCCAGTTCTTCAGCACCCACCGTCTGTCCTTCACGAAGCGCGGCAGCCGTACGAGGTCGATAGAGGGATTCGTATTGGGCAAACCATGAAGTATGTATTTGAGCCATTTCAGCGAAGACCATGCGCGTATGATAGCGATTTATCTCTTCGATATCGTTGAAGGCATGCACGCGGCGGACGATATAGCCTGCTTTTATGAGGAGCGACAACTGATTCTCGAACTCTGCAAGAGCTTCCGTGGAAGCCTGGGCCAGATAGGGGCCGTCTGGTATGCCAAGAACTGGTAACTTTTTGGAGGGAGCCAGGTCTTGTGCACGCCAGTTGCTACAGAGCAGAGAGGCAACGTATGAACTACCTGCAACATCCTGCGTAAAATAGCCAACGTGCTCAACGGAATTGGCACATTTCACCAGGCCAGCGGTAGGAATACGGCCATAGGTTGGTTTGAAGCCGACAATGCCGCAATAGGCGGCGGGACGAATGGTCGAGCCAATGACCTGAGTACCCAGCGCCAGGGGGCAAAATCCGGCGGCCACAGCGGCAACCGAACCACTACTGGAGCCGCCTGGGGAATGATTGAGATTGTGAGGATTGCGGGTTGGTCCAGGCTCAAAATAGGCAAACTCGGTAGTGACAGTCTTTCCCAGGATAAGCGCTCCGGCAGCTTTGAGCATAGTAACGCAGATAGCTTCGGGGGCAACAAATAGTTCTGGCGGCAACTGCGATCCAGCCTGAGTAGGAAAGCCATCAACACGAAACGTATCTTTGATACCGATAGGAATACCGTACAAGGGAGGACGATTGGCAGGATCGGAGAAACGCGCCTGCAAGGCTGCTGCATCAGTTCTTAGACGGCTGCGGCGATCCGTTTCAGGGAGAAGTGCGTGCAGAGAAGGATCAGTTGTATCAATGTGATCACATATTTCATCAATATAGGCGAACAGATCAAGCTGACCACCATGAAGTTTTTCAACTGTCGCCACGAGAGGTGCTGGCAATGCCAAAGGGAATCTCCTCTCTGCCACCAGAGGTAGCATGTGAACAGACAAAAGCAGATAGTGCATTGTATCATTGTACGAAGTTCTTTGTACAGGTTGGTTGGGCCAATTTACATTTATCATTTTTGCGATTCTTGATTTTTGTGATGCAACCCGACACACGCTACACCTCCTACATTTTTTGGCTACGATTTTTATTTTTGTGGTGCAACCCGACACACACTACACTTCCTACATTTTTTGGCTGCGATTTTTGCTACTCCTCTGTCAAAGTTTCGTGGTAGGGGAGAGCCATTCCAGCAAGAACAGTGTTGGCGAGCCGGAGACGGGCAAGCCAATCTTCCCCCTACGAGGGAAGATTGACAGAGTACTACTTATTGGCTTTTTGGAGGGCCAAACCCTACACCTCTGTACACACGCTACACAGAGAATTTCGCTATCAGTTAGTTGAGGAGGGAATTATGGAAGCGCGACGGGAAATATCTTCCCCACTAGCTATTATCGACAGAGGACCCAAATTGTGATAGGTCTTTTTAGGCCAATTTTGCGGATGGTGAAATATTCGTCGATTCTGTCAAGCAGACAGTGTTTATCACTACTTGCGCGTAAGAGAAGAAAAAATATATTATGAGTACCAGCGTTCTAATGTGTTCAGACCAACCGGTTATTTTGAGCAAGGTAATGTAAGGAGAAAAACGATATGCAGCCAATTGACCTGAGCAATATGCGAGTGATTGATCTCTCACAAAACTGGGATATGCATACACCTGGTTTTGCGACGTATGAAGGGCCGACGATTAAATGGATCAAACGGGTGGCCTTCGACAAAGTGGGGGGTCAACATATTGCATCAACGCTGCATGTTGGGACTCACCTTGATGCTCCCTTGCACTTTATTACCAATGGTCAGGATATCGGGAGTATTCCCCTGGATAAGCTAGTAGGCCCAGGTGTAGTGGTAGATCTTGAGGCGTTGGGCCTCGGCGATTATGATATTTACACCTCGGCCCACTTTGAGGAGTGGGAGCGCAAGACGGGACTGCGTATTCAACCAAACGATATTGTTGTGGTGCATACGGGTTATCATAAGTATTATCCTAGCAACTGGTATGGTGAGTCGCAGGCGGATGAAACCCGCTATTTTATCAAGCATCCTGGACCGACACGAGAGTTTGCCAACTGGGTATTGGAGCGCAAAATTTCCTGGTTTGCCATAGATGCCGGTTCGATGGATCATCCCATGAATACCGTCATTCGGAAAGTGCGTCCTGACCTTGCGGTGAAATGTGCGCAGAAGCTGGGGAAGCCGCTGGAGGAGATCTGGCCCGACGATGATTTGCAACTGATGCACTATGATATGTTCCCGCATGGGGTCTTTCATGTAGAGAATGCAGGTGGGATGATTGATGAAGTGCTGGATCAGCGTGTCTGGATTGGCTGTTTTCCGTGGAAGTTTAGTGGTGGTGAGGCTGCGTTTTGCCGTCTGGTAGCGTTTGTGAAAAATTAGATAGCTGCGACGCGAACCAACATGGGCAGAGACTCCCATAGGGGGCACGGTCAACAGCCATCCCTCTCACCCGGACACTTTTTGCCGGGCGAGAGAATCGCTCGGCGAGGAGGACGGGGAAAAGCCGGTCCCCCCCTCTTCTTTGAGGGCGAGAGGAAAAACGGGAGAGATCAGGCCGCATTGCTCCTTCGGTTGAAGGGCGAAAAAAGGTGTATGGGAGAGAGACAGCCATCCCTACAATGCCTCCGGCGCGAGAGGCGTGGAACGAGATAGAATCAATTCTCTATATCCCTTTCCATAGGGGTTTGCGCTTCTCTCGATGGGCCTGCACGCCTTCGGCGAAATCCTGGCTATTATAAACGCGCTCCAGTACATCATTGAAGGGGATGCGTTCTTCGGTGGCGTGAATACGTCTATCGGCCTCTTTGGCGGCCCAGATAGTAAGCGGGGCAAGCAAGCTGATCTGGGTGGCTATCTCAGAAACCTGGGTGAAATTCTGCTCTTCATCGATGATAGTGGTGAGAAAGCCGCATTGTAGCGCCTCTTCAGCGGATAGCAAACGTGCGGTAAATAACATTTCCCTGGCACGCATCTGGCCGAATGCTTGAGCGATATGTTGATAATTTTTGATGTTTAGAGCGTTGCCGAGTGTACGGGCCATAGGGCCACCAAAGCGCGAAGAGGGCGTTGCATAGCGCAGATCACACACGGACGAGAAGATAATGCCTGCTCCAACTGCATAGCCATGAATAGCGGCAATGGTGGGGCGGGGAAAGTTATAGAGTTTTTCGATAACTGTTTCTATCCTCTGCTCGTACTGCACGCCTGCTGGACCGTCAAAGTTTTGGAATTGTGAGATATCGGTACCAGCGGCAAAGGCTTTACCTGCGCCACGGATGATGACGACACGAAGCGCCTCATCTTGAGCGAGGGTTTCAATATGCTCTTCCAATTGCTGATACATTTTCCAGGTCAAAGCATTGAGGACGCCGGCGTGAGAGAGAGTAATGGAGGCAACTTGTTCTGTGCGTTCGAGGAGAACGACACCTTCTTCTTGCATCTTGTTTACACCTTTTCAAGTTTTTTGAGTTTGTTGAGTATCTCAACAATTATACTATACTAGAAAATAAGATCCGTTAACAGTACCAATATGCGGAAAATCGTAGGATTTTAAAATTTACGTAAAGGCAGAAACAAGACATGCAGAACACCATTTTTCTCAATACACAATCTCCTGTTTTTACTATTTCGACAGCGGCAGCTAGCGGCACTATCACATATAGCATAACTGATTACCTGTGCGGCCATCACCCAGATCAAGTAGCAGTAAATGGGAAACAGACAGCATTTTCCGTACAAAACTTACCTGATAACCATTATGTACTAACAGTCACAGATCGTACAACACAAACGGCCATAACTCAGACCATCTCGTTTGCGGTTCTTGCTCCATTTACGCCATCAGAGGATGAAGCCTTCGGTGTAAGCGCCGATTTTTCTATGCACGATCCATTGGATGCAGTGCCGATAGCGGCAACGCTGGGAATCACCTTGGTTAGAGTCGATGCTAAATGGGCAAAAATGAGACAACAGCAGGCATCTACAATTTCGCACAGGTAGATCCTTTTATGCAGGTATTCAGTCAGAACAAGCTCGCTCCACTGCTGATCCTGGATTATAATAATCCTTTCTACGATAACAACCAGACACCGTACGATGAGGTCGGCTTTACGGCCTTTGCCAATTATGCCAGAGCACTTGTGAGCTATTATGGTCCAGAGTTGAAAGCAGTTGAGGTATACAACGAGTACAACGGCACATTCTCAAATGGGCCATACGCCGCAACGCTTTATGCTATGTACAGATGTTACGTGCCACGTATCAGGCCATTAAACGGTGCGACCAGATGTGACAGTGGTTGTTGGGGCGACGTTTGGTATTGATCTCGATTGGTTTGAAGATCTCTTTGAGGCTGGCGGACTGGCTTATACAGATGTCATCTCCATTCATCCCTATTCGGATATATTTATTGATACCCCGGAAATACGGGAAATCGCTGAGCACATCCAAAAGCTACAAGCTCTGATCAAAGCAAACAATCGTGGAGATACGAAGCCAATCTGGATCACAGAGCTGGGCTGGTCTACTGCTTTCAACATTACAAACGACAGGGAGCAGGCTCATTATCTTGTACGTAGCGCAGTACTCAGCCTGTCAGCAGGCGTACAAAAATTCTTCTGGTACGATTTTTTAAACGATGGGAAGCGACTTTTTCAATCCGGAAGAGAATTTCGGCTTGTCAGAAGACCCGATGCCAGTGGATACTATACGCCTAAGCTAGCCTACACCGCCTATGCAGTACTGATCCGCGAGCTGGCCAATCGTGCATTTATTGGCAACGTACCGACTAATCCAGGTGTTTACCACATGCGTTTCAGCGACGACCTGCATGTACTCTGGGCCACTCCGCTGGATCAGATTATAGTATTTGCCACAACAGGTCCAGTCATTGCTACCGGCATCACAGGGAGAAAGCAGGCTTTACGGCCCATAGCAGGACAGCTCACGCTGAAGCTTTCCGCGGAACCTATATATATTCAAGGAAACATTTCAGCGTAACAAACGTGCCTATTCGGGAAGTAAGCAGGTCCCACAAAGCTCTATCTAGATAAGGTGCTTCCTGCGCTGTCATCAAGGTGATACGTTCAAACCTCAGGTCCAGGTTCTCTCCAGTCCCATTGATCCAGCGCAGAGTGAACTTCATCGGAACGGTTTGTTTGCATACAAGAATATCAATGATGTAGAATACCGAAGAGTATGAGTGCAAAGGTGGCATAAAATGGCGATGAAGGAATACCATCCCCAGATTGCCTGCTACGCCTATGTCTCTAAATAGCCTTTGAGATGGTATGCTTCCTCTCCTCCTCAAAGGCGAGAAGTCGCTCGATTTTCTCGGCAGTCCCAGAATTGCTACGAGGCGAGTAAATCAGCAGTCGCAGATCGCAGGAATCGACCGCCTGGAGCAAGAAAAAATCAAGGGTCAGTTCTCCTACAAGCGGATGATGTATCGATTTCCATCCTTCCGGCCTGCTGAGTACATCGTGACGGGCCCATAATTCCCGAAATGCCGGACTGATCCGAGAGAGTTCTGCGATCTGTGTGCCCCACCAGGGATCGTTGATGAAACGACCATATCCAGCGCGAAATTGCGCCAGAAACACTCGTGCTAATTTCTCCCATTCCTCGCTTTCTTTCCGCAACAAAGGAGACGCGAATAATCTCCAGATCATGTTACGCTCTCGCTCAGACGTCATGGCAGAGTAGCCAGAAGCGACGCCAATGGTTGCATAAAAGGCTGTATTCCACTCCACCACATTCAAACGAGCATCAACCACACACGCAGGGGTTGTTCCAAGTTGCTGGAGAAACTGTTGGAAGGCCGGGTTGATCGTCACTGGCGAAAACGTCTCGACGGGAGGTGGCTGGTCTGAGTGCAAGTAAAAATAAATGAGTACGTTCATCCGTATCCAGTTGCAAGACGCTCGCCAGACGTTCTAACAATTGCACGGAGACGTGAATATCTCGCCCCTGCTCAAGCCTACTATACCACTCGGGGGTGACTCCGGCGAGCAGGGCGACTTCTGCCCGCCGTAAGCCCTGTGTACGCCTTCGCGTCCCTCGCGGTAATCCCACCAGTTCTGGCAATATGCGAGCGCGACGATTGCGCAAAAACGCGGCTAATTCGTGATGACGATCCAACTCCAATTGATTTATAGACATGAAACATACTCCACTCAGTGATGTGACCGGAAACGGGAAGTGTTAGTTCCTGAATAAACTCGTATCTCGTTAAAATCTGTCCCCTAGTATACACTCGTGATGGATGAAGTTTAAATGGACTCATCACAGAAGTGTCTATCGAATCTAGCATGATGCCGCGCATCCTTAGCACCTGATCTTACCTATCATCGAGCGCGACTGAAACCGATCTAAGATCCATTTGAAATGACGTCTGTACGATCATGAACATTGCTCAAGAAATCGAGGGAAAGCATGAAAGCAATTGTCCTCCACGAGTATGGCCCCGCGTCACTACTCACATACGAAGACGTTGAAGACCCCAAGCCCGCCGAAGGCGAGGTGCTTGTGCGCGTCTCGGCCACCAGCATCAACCCTGCTGATTGGCTGGTACGCTCTGGCGCAGTCAAGGACATCATTCCGGTAGAGTTCCCCTACATCCTCGGCTGCGACCTTGCAGGCACCGTTCTTGAGGTAGGCGAGGGCGTCACCAGTATCGAGCCGGGCGACCGCGTCATGGCAATGGCTCTGCATACCTACGCCGAACTTTGCACCGTCAAAGCCACCAACCTCGTCAAAATTCCCGCTGGCCTGGAGATGAACACCGCTGCCGCGCTTCCACTGGTCAACATCACCGGCGATACTGCTGATCCGGCTTGGTGCCAACGTCCAACCCGGTCAGACCGTCCTCATCACCGGGGCTTTAGGTTCCGTCGGTCGCTCAGCGGTCTTCGCGGCATCGCAGATCGGTGCTCGGGTCATTGCTGGCGTTCGTGGCAAGCGACTTGACGCGGCCCGGCAACTTCCCGGAGTGAGCGAGGCCATCGCCATCGATGATGACGCAGAGATTGACAAACTTGGTCCACTCGACTGCGTCGCTGATACCGTTGGTGGGAAGCTCGCTGACAAGTTACTTGCCAGAGTCAAGGAAGGTGGCACATTCGGTTGCTTCCCAAAGCAAAACCCGCAAAACGCCGCGCTTCATCCTACCGTCCACATCAATATCGTTTTCGGGCAAGTCGGCTCCCGCAACGATCTTGCAAGATCTTGCACTACGCTGAAGCGGTACGCGACGGCAAGTTGACGATCCCAATCGAGCGCATCATGCCGCTCGCTGATGCCGCCGAAGCTCAGGCAATCGCCGAAAAGGGCGGTATTGCCAAGATCGTCCTCACCGCCTGAACACGAAGATCAGGAGTGCCCGCGACTGCCACGGTTTTCATCACCGTGGCAGTCGCGGGCTGCTGATCTCTTCAATCGCCACAGCTCCGTTCGTTCGGTGTCTCACCACTGGATGAGTACGCGCCAGCACACCATGCAACACATCCTGGGGACTATGGCAATTGTCCTGACGTTTCCGGTAAACAAAGGTGAAACCCAGATATCTTTTTACAAAATACGCTTTTCGCTACGAACAGTAAGCGGATGGCGAATCTGGAAGCGTTGGTTGATACGCTGACGGAGACATTGAAAACACGCACGACTGAAAAATGGTTGCATGCGCTTGAGAGCGTTGATGTTCCTTTGGAGTCTCTCGGTCTGAGTCCAGAACGATGTCAACAACTGGAGACCGAGGGTATAGTCTATGACGCACACTAAAAATGATTAAACATGAGAGACATCTCTCAAAAGAGCAAGATAGGAGAAGTTGTGTCCCTCCTTCTACGCTATACTGTTGCAGATCGAGCACAGACGCGCTTAAGTCTGAACGAGTGGAAGGATGCATAAATCACGCACCCATAGAGGCTCTCGTTCCAACTCGACAAAGAAAGCAGAGGGAGACACCATGTTTCATCGTATCGCCGCGACGGTGTTGTTTGTAAAAGACATGACCAAATGTCTTACATTTTATCGGGATACGCTCGGTCTTCAAGTGACAGAGAGCGATCCTGAGCATATCGCTGTCCAGATGGACAACGTGTACTTTCTCCTGCTAGAGGCCTCAGCCGCAGCCCATATGATCAGTGAGCAAGAGATTGAGCTCAAGAACGTGAGCGGTCCTCGCGGGCTTCTGGCCGCTGGTGTTGAGGATATCGATGCCGCCTACGAAATGCTCAAGGCCAAAGGCGTCACATTTCTCAGACCCCCAACTGACCAGGCATGGGGGCTACGCACGGCCTACTTTGCTGATCCCGAAGGCAATCTCTGGGAGATCAACCAGCCCATTGGCTCATAGGTCAGAGAGGCAGGACAAACCATTCGGTGAACATTGTGAAAAGGCGAAGCCAACACCCGAAGCCAGGCGATAGCCAGGTCTTTATTGAATAGCTCTACTCCACATCTGCTCACGAATAGCGTGGCCTAACTGCCGGATTGTGGCTGTGCCGCTCAGATCAGGGGTACGTACCTGCCCTCGTGCTAGAACTTCTTCAAAGGACTACGCGTTGAGCTGACGAGCGAGATCAAGCATATCAGTTGCAACCACGTCGAATTCTTCTGCGGTGGGAAGAGGTTCGTGAGCGTGTGCAGGCCCGTACTCTAAAGGACGCGGGATGAAGGCAGTTTTGAAGCCAGATGAGTGTGCAGCTTGCAGATCGTAGGGGTGAGCTGCGACGAGCATAATTTGTGCTGGTTGCAGGTCCAGCAACTCAATAGCCATCTGATAGACGGCTGGATTGGGTTTGTAGGCTCTGGCCAGTTCAGCCGAGAGGATACAATCCCAGGGGAGGCCGCTATATTTTGCCATGTTCGTTAAGAGGGACACATTGCCATTGGAGAGGGTCGCAAGCAGATATTTTTGGCGTAGCCGTGTGAGCCCTGGTACTGAATCGGGCCAGGGTTCAAGGCGGTGCCAGACGCGATTAAGATGGACTTTCTCTGCTTCTGTCAGGTCTGTGAGATGGAACTCCGTGAGCACCTCTTCCAGGGCGAGACGATGGAGTGTATCGAGTTTTGTCCAGGGAAGTTCATGCTGCTCGACGCGTTGGATAAAGGGGTTGTAGCGATTGCGCCAGGCAAGAGCAAACGCGCCCCAATCAACGTTGAGTCCTTTCTGATGAGAGAGTTGTTCTCCTTCGTGGACAATGGAGCTATAGTAATCTACCACCGTTCCAAATACATCAAAGGTGAGGGCTTTAATCTCATCTGCGAACATAGGTATGCTCCTTCTACTTGTTTACCCAATTGTACACAAAAATTGCATATCTCTATATTACTCTGTCAGTGCCCATGTGCAAGAGCAACATCCAGCGAGAGAGGTGGTAGGCGAAGAGGAGACGGACAAGCCGCTCTGCCCTACGGGATTCTCGCAGGGCTGAGAGTTTGGTTATAGTTTGTCTCGTTGTTCAAGGATGGTTGCGAGGTCTGCAGGGAGAGGGGATTCAAACTTCAAGAGTTCGCCAGTTGTAGGATGAACAAATTCGAGCTGAGAGGCATGCAGAAACTGACGAGCCAGAGGAAGTTGGGCCTGTGTGCGACCTGAAGGAGACGAATTATACATAGGATCTCCATACACCGGATGACCAATAGCTTGCAAATGCACACGAATCTGATGGGTGCGCCCTGTCTCCAATTGTAAGAGGAGCAGAGTATGGCGAGAGAAGCGTTCCAGGACACGGAAATGCGTTCGCGCCTCGCGGCCACCCTGAATTGTAATCGTCATCTGTTGGCGATTGCGTAGATTGCGTCCAACTGGAGCATCAATGCTGCCTTTATCCAAAGCCAGCACGCCTTGAACCAGGGCCAGATAGCGTTTTGTGACCTGGTGTTGCTGCATCTGTTCGACCAGGGCGGCCTGAGTGTGAGCATTTTTGGCAACCAGGAGCAGGCCAGAGGTATCACGGTCCAGGCGATGGACGATACCAGGGCGTTGATCGCCATCCTCTTGCTGCAATTCCGGGTAGAGCGCCACTAAGGCATTCACCAGCGTATCAGAGGTATGCCCAGGAGCAGGATGTACGACGACGCCCGCCGCTTTATTGATCACCAGAAGATCAGCATCTTCATAGACAATATCTAGAGGGAGCATCTGAGGCTTTACACTCTTTTGTTGAGGAACCGGGAGGGTACGCAGGACGTGTACCTCATCATTCACTCTCAAGACATAGCCAGGTTTACTCTTCTTATCGTTGACCACAACCGATTCATCAGTAATCAACTGGTGGGCAGAGGTACGCGAGAGATTGGGGAAGAGTGACGAGATATAGCGGTCAAGGCGCACGCCGGCCTGCTCTGGTCCAATGCGCCAGGAATTTTCCTCCTGCAGGAGATCCTGAATTTCAAGGGCTGAGGAGAGATCAGGCTGATCTTCCTGAGACTGGTCCACGAGATTTTTTTGTGCGTCAGCGTCGTTTGTTGTATTAGACATCTTGCTCCGTTGTATGTAGGACATTGGCAGTCTTGTCCAGATTCTCAGTTTCAGATTCATCCTTTGCCACCGTGTTAGCAGATTTCGCGCCACCGAAAAGAATAAGGATGAACAGCAGGACGACACCGACAGAGATACAGGCATCCGCGACATTAAAGATCGCAAAATTGAAGCCGATCTGAGGAATACGAAAGAAGATAAAATCGACGACATACCCTGTATGCCGCGCTCGATCCACCAGGTTGCCTAAAGCGCCACCGATAATCATGCCAAAGACGATCTTATAAGCCAGCGTCCCACTATTAATAATGCGGCTGTAGAGATAGCATACCACTATTACAGCGAAAGCAATAAGCACAGTGAGAATAATAGCATGTGAACCATCATCAAACATGCCAAAGGCCGCACCTTTATTTTGAATATAGTAGAGCATGAGATAAGGATTGATCAGCGGCACCATATTTCCCCAGGGGGGACTTAAATGCGCCACGACCAGATTTTTTGTCCATTGATCGACAGAAATAATGATGATGACGGTGAGCAATGCTATTGCATCATACAGACGTGCACGCCTGGCTACCACAGTACGCTTCCTTCTTTCCTAATACAGATTCACTAGACGTTTTCGGTTGTGCGGTGTATACTTCCTGTGACTGGGATGTACTGGAAGGCCAATTGCTCCTTTCTTTGATCCGTTTTGAGGATACTGCACTGTCATTGTATCATACCAGGCAAGAAATTCCGTAGCGAGCAGAGCAATTTCGTACAAAAGAGGCCCGGCAGAAATTTAGCAAGTTCCTGCCGGGCCTCTTCTTCCTGATTTTTTCGTGCTTCTAAACCTTTTTTTGCCAGCTAAATAGTACTTGAACCATAGAGCTCTTCCCGGCTCAGATTGTGCTGTTCCAATTCACTTTCATGTTCGACACAGCGAGCCGCCCAGGGAATTTTCTCCAGACGCTTTTCGGGAATAGGCTTTCCATCTACAACGCACTTTCCATAAGTGCCATCCTTGACACGATTTAAAGCATCCTCAATCTCGGCAAGGAGAGCTTGCTCATTGACCAGAATAGCCTGCTCCTGCTCAGTTTCCAGAAAATCAACGGCGTTCTCCTCAAAATCCTGCGGCGCATTGCTTGCGTCGTCGGTATCGTCCGTTGTTGGGCGAGCCTGATTCAGACCGCCCAGATGCTCTACGATCTCTGCCTGCTTCTGCTCAAGGCGCTTTTTCATCTCCTGAATATCGAGAGTCATGTTCCTATCCTACCTTTCTGCCTTAACGTATAACTAAGCCTATCCTCTCCAAACAGCTCTCGTCGGGACCTCATTTCGCTCCATCTCTGCGGTGCGAGGTGCGTGATTAGCGAGGCGGCCAGGGATAAACATCCGCCCCTACCTGCCTCTGCGGTGCGAGGTGCGTGATTGGCGAGGCGGTCAGGGATAAACATCCGCCCCTACCGGTTCATTTTCAGCGCATAAAATATATACGAAATGCGTCAGTATCTGGTCTCATCCATATCAGCCAGTTGCTCTATATGCTATCCTTAAACAGAGATCTGCAATCCAACAACACAGAGAGACGACACACGTTAGCAGGGAGCACATAGTAGTTAAAGCAAGGACGATACGTTATGGCAGCACAACTTCCTCAGCCATCAAGAGGTGAACAGGCCACCTCCTCGCCAGTAGAGATACAACCAGGGATAACTTCTGTCTTCAGCGATTTTGACCTGCATCTCTTTGGCGAGGGACGCCACTATCAGATCTACACCAAGATGGGGGCGCATCTACGCACCGTCAACGGCGTCTCAGGTGTTCATTTTGCGCTCTGGGCTCCGAATGCCCTCTCGGTCTCGGTCATTGGAGACTTCAATGGTTGGAACCGTAGTACGCATCCTATGCACTTACGCAAGCGAGAGCAGGGGATATGGGAATGTTTTATCCCCGAACTCTCAACTGGAGCGGTTTACAAGTACGCAATTTACTCGCGTTTCAATAACTATAGTGTTGATAAGCTTGATCCTTACGGCTTTGCCTTTGAACTACGTCCAAGCAATGCCAGCATTGTTGAGGGCATTGAGCAATACCACTGGCAAGATACAGCCTGGATACAAAAGCGGGGGCAACGGCAGCAACTGGGATCTCCTATTTCAATTTACGAGGTGCATCTCGGCTCCTGGCGGCATGTACCCGAACGCCATCAGGAAGGGGCTGTTGAAGAAGATCGTTTTATGACCTATCGGGAGCTGGCACCAGCGCTGGCCGCACATGTCAAAAAGCTAGGGTTTACCCATATTGAACTACTGCCAATTACGGAATATCCTTTTGATGGCTCCTGGGGCTATCAGCCCACGGGCTATTATGCGCCAACGAGTCGATTTGGGAGTCCAGAGGATTTCCACTATTTCGTCGATTATCTGCACCAGCAAGAGATCGGTATTATTCTTGACTGGGTGCCTGCCCACTTCCCCAAAGATGGGCACGCGCTAAGCTATTTTGACGGCACCCATCTCTATGAGTATGCCGATTCCCGTAAAGGGGAGCATATGCAATGGGGAACGTATGTCTTTGATTATGGGAAAAACGAGGTGCGCAATTTTCTCGTAGCGAGCGCACTCTTCTGGTTACGAGAATATCATATTGACGGCTTACGTGTCGATGCAGTCGCCTCGATGCTTTATCTGGATTATCTGCGTGAACCGGGCCAATGGGTGGCAAATGAGTATGGTGGGCGTGAGCATCTGGAGGCAGTAACATTCCTGAGGCAGCTCAACGAGGCAGTTTATGCAGAGGTACCTGGGACAATAACGATTGCGGAAGAATCGACTGCCTGGCCGCTCGTCTCGCGACCAACCTACGTTGGTGGTCTGGGCTTTAGCTTTAAATGGAATATGGGCTGGATGCATGATATGCTGGAATATATGCACCTTGATCCTATCCATCGCCGCTACCATCATAGCAATATTACGTTTTCACTGATGTACGCCTATTCAGAGAATTTTGTCCTACCTCTTTCACACGACGAAGTGGTTCACCTGAAGGGCTCACTCCTGACGAAGATGCCCGGCGACCTCTGGCAACGCTTCGCGAATCTGCGGGCCTTTTATGGATATATGTGGGGACATCCTGGCAAAAAGCTGCTTTTTATGGGGGGAGAATTTGGACAATGGCACGAGTGGGACTTCGCGGAGAGCCTGGACTGGCATCTGCTCACACCGCCAAGTGATCCGCATCATGCACAGCTTCAGGACTTCGTCAGCAGACTCAATCAGCTCTATCAGCAAGAGGCGGCGTTGAGTGAACTCGATTGTGAGCCTGCTGGCTTCTCCTGGGTTGATCCGCATGATTCGGATAACAGCATCATCTCTTTTATGCGCCGGAGCAAACGGGAAGAAGAGACGCTCCTCTTTATCTGTAATTTCACACCGGTTCCGCGCCAGGGATACCGGGTGGGAGTACCTTTTGCAGGTACATATTATGAGATTCTGAATAGCGATCATCAGCGTTATGGTGGAAGTGGTTTACTCAACGAGCATCCCATGCCAAGTGGACCGATCTACTGGCAATCCTGCCCACACTCGATTATGCTTACCATTCCCCCTCTCGCCACAGTGATACTGAAAGGTCGATCAGATCCAGCATATAAACATGTGCTGACGAAAGAGGAGCAGCAGGAACAATAAGGCGGCTCAGGAAAAGCAAAGGAAAATTTCAGGCAACAAAAAGATGGCTCTATTTGCAGGGCCATCTTTTTGTCTAGCGAATTGAAGTCTCCCGTTTGGGATCAACTTTTTCCAGGCGGCTATTATTCTGGTAGGCATTATAGACAATATCACAGATCTCTTGTGGCTCATCTGCAAGATAGAGAAGATCAATATCAGCGGCTCCAACATTCTTCTCAGGCAACATCGTATCGCGTAGCCAGCTAATCAGTCCGCTCCAATACGCTGATCCATACAAAATCACAGGAAAATTGCTCACTTTTTTGGTCTGAATCAGGGTTAAAGCCTCAAAAAGCTCGTCCATAGTACCAAACCCACCAGGGAAGATGATAAATGCATTGGAATATTTGATAAACATAGTTTTGCGAATAAAAAAGTAACGAAAATCTACAGAGATATCCAGAAAAGCATTTGAATCTTGCTCGAATGGAAGCTCAATATTGCACCCTATCGAGAGATTATTGCCGTCCTGTGCGCCCTTGTTGGCAGCCTCCATAATACCGGGGCCACCACCGGTGATAATCCCAAACCCCTTCAATGCGAGCAAACGGGCCGTTTCGACTGCGGCGGCGTAGTAAGGATTGTCCTGCTTCGTACGTGCGGAGCCGAAGATAGCAACCGAAGGGGGGATATGAGCCAGGACATCAAAGCCATTCACAAATTCGCTCATAATACGTAGCACACGCCAGGGGTCAGTAACCGTAAAATCGAAGTTTAAAGCGCGATCAAAGGCATGATCCTCTTCCTGGATGCGCTCCTGCGACAGAGGCTCAGAGGGGCTTACCAGTGGCTTTGTAGGGCGGGCCAGGAGGCGCTCGTCGTCGGTAATGGCATGGCCTTTGGTACGTAAGGATTGATAATGTTCACTTGCCTTCTGCTGACGAGAATTAGTGTTTCCTGATCCATTTTTTCCGTTATTACGACTCATAGGGTAACTCTTCTTTAGATGCTAAACAACTCTTTTTTATAACGATTCATACAACGCTATCGACGCCACTCAGTATAACACGCAGAGAACACAATCATCATACTCTTCCACCAAAGAAAGACGTTCGTCATCGGCTATTCTCGTTGATAGAAGCTAGAGATGAACAAACAGTAATTATTAAGAGCCCAATAGAGATAGAAACCCCGCCGACATACGTAGTAGCAATTGCACAATGTCATTGATAAAAATAGGTTCAGCCGAATTGATGCATCATCGTCTCAATCTCTTCGGAGTTAGGAACAAGGCCCCACCTTCAGACAGAAGGCCACCTGACAGAAAAATGGAGCAGAAAAATGGATTCAGTACAACGAGTAGTCGTGTTGCCTCAGGAAACTATTGGACAGATTCATCCTTACCTTCATGGGCAGTTTGCTGAACATCTGGGCGAGCTGATCTATCCAGGTATTTATGTTGAACCAGATGGAGATATTGCAAATGCCGATGGTCTCAGAAACGATGTCATTGCAGCCCTGAAACCTCTGGGGATTCCGGTTTTGCGCTGGCCCGGCGGCTGCTTTGCCGACACCTATCATTGGCGAGATGGTATCGGACCACGCGAGAAGCGTCCCAGAAGAGTCAATACCCACTGGGGGATGGCACCCGAACCTAACCACTTTGGGACCCATGAATTTATAGCCTTCTGCCGTGCCATTGGTGCTGAGCCTTATTTCGCGGGCAACCTGGGATCAGGAACGCCAGCTCAACTAGCGGACTGGATTGAATATTGCAATTTTGCCGGGGAATCGACGCTGGCAGATGAGCGGCGTGCTAATGGAGCGGAGGAAGCATTCGGCGTGCGCTACTGGGGGATTGGGAATGAAAACTGGGGCTGTGGTGGCAATATGAGTCCAGAAGAGTACGCAGGAGCGTTTTCTCGCTACCGCAGCTTCGCATTCAACTATCCAGATGCGCCCATCGACGCAATTGCCTGTGGACCTAATGGGAATGATTGGGACTGGACGCGCCATTTCTTTGAGCGCCTGAAAAGCTATCCCACGTCTGGAAATCGTATTTTTCATGCACAAGGATTTGCGGCGCACTACTACTGTGGCACAGCCGGGACAGCCACAGAGTATAACGAGGCAGAATGGTTTGAACTGCTGGCAAAAGCTGCGGCGATAGAGGGAATTATCACCGGGCATCGAACGCTGATGGACGAATATGATCCGGAGCGCAAGATCAATCTTATTCTCGATGAATGGGGAACGTGGCATCCGGTTGAAAAAGGCAAACCGTCCGGCGGGCTGTATCAACAAAACACGATTCGCGATGCCTGTGTTGCGGCGCTAACGCTTGACACCTTCCATAATCAAGCGGACAAGCTCTTTATGGCCAATATCGCGCAATTAATTAATGTCTTGCAAGCGCTACTCCTGGTCGATGGAGAGCAGTGTATAAAAACTCCGACCTACCATGTCTTTGATCTGTATCGGCCCCATAAGGGAGCAAGGGCTGTGCGCTTTTTAAGTGCTGGCGAGACCGTCAGTGATGGAGGAGCATCCGCGCAGGCATGTCGAAACTGCTATCTAGAGAAAAAACCATTTGCGCTCCGCGCCGTTCAAGGTTCTGCCTCTGTACGAGATGAGACGCTGTGTGTTACCGTCGTAAATACCCATCCAACAGAATCAGTTGAGCTGGAATTGGAATTGCACCAGCGTACTTTGAGCACTATCGAAGTAGTGACACTGGCAGCCAGCGATATCCATGCCCATAATACCTTTGAGCAGCCTGATGAAGTACACCTCTCAAGTACGCAGCAAATAGAGGTACAAAGTGGGAATCATGTACGCATTCCACTTCCTGCGGGCAGCATAGTACGTATTATGGGTCAGCTTTCGTGAGGTAAAACTATTCGGCGGAAAAGTTTCCCTGCCACAAATAATATGTTATTGTAGGCAGTGCATGGTAATAGATGCAGAAAAATTGTTTGTGGAGGTTGGATGAAACAACTATCTTCTCTTTTCAGTCAAGCCAACAAAACCAGGATGCCGACTATTTCGCAGATGCTCGGCCTGGCAGGTCTGCTCATCTTTCTCAATATTCTTTCTCGCAGTAGTATCACAAAAAGACATACTACTTCTTCCAGTGTTGGGAGCGCTGGGAGTAGTCTAAGTGTCGGCAGTGTTGGCAGTATTTTGAGCGTTGGCAGCGTCGGAAGCATCTTGAGTGTGGGAAGTGCTGGCAGTATCCTGAGTGTCGGCAGTCTCGGCAGTATCTTAAGCGTCGGCAGTGTTGGCAGTATTTTGAGCGTTGGGAGTACTGGTAGTATTCTCAGCGTTGGTAGCGTCGGTAGTATCCTGAGTGTTGGCAGTGCTGGTAGCGTGCTCAGCACAGGGAGCGCCAAGAGCATCTCAGGGAAAAGAAGCTGAAAGAGGGAGATTTTTCCATTACAAATCGCCGTTTCCAGCACATTCTCGATCTAGAAATTATCGAAGCACTTCTGGGAAATGTCTTTCAGGCACAACCCAGAAGTGTAGAGCGTGTTCCAGAAGGGGTCTCTACCGCCGTCTATCGGGTAGTTTTTCCGCACGAGACATTCTACCTGCGCATCTTACCTGAGGAAAATGCCAGTTTTGCCCCAGAAGTATTTGCGCTTTCACAGCTTCGACAGAGGCATGTCAAAGTCCCAGAAGTAATCTATTTTGAGCACTGCCATGAGGTTTTACAACGCTCAGTCATGGTCGTTACTGAGATCAAGGGCAAACCTGTTAGCCAATCTGCATCTCTTTCCCAGTCCAGATTGGAGTCTATTACCGAGGAGGCGGGGCAAGATCTAGCAGCAATTCACACGCTTCTCGTTGAGGGCTTTGGCTGGGTTAAACGCGACCAGGCTGAAGTTGTTTCGTTGCAAGCCGAATGGCCGGATCAGCGGAGCTTTGCCCTGGAGTCCTGGGAAGCTGACCTGACTTATTTAGCTCAGTATGGACTTTCGTCTTTGGAAATAGCCCGCCTTGCAGATATCATTACGCGTTATGATTTATGGCTAGATGAGCCACAGAGTTTTCTCGCTCATGGTGATCTTGATACTACCCATATTTTTCAAGACCAGGGGCGATATACAGGTATTATCGATTTTGGTGAGATCAGGGGAACCAATCACTGGTATGATCTCGGCCATTTTCATCTCCGTGATGGCGAGGCGCTCCCCTTCTTGCTTCTACCTGCACTTATTCGTGGGTATGAGCAGATGATCCCCCTTCCCACTGATGCTGAGCAGAGGATTCGCTTCATGAGCCTGCTGATCAATGTACGAGCACTGACAAGAGCGCTTCAGAAGCGACCTCCAGATTGGTACACACAACATCAACTTGGCGTCTTGCACAAGGATCTACTGAGTTTTTGCTAGCAATTCCTTTCCATTGCCGGATAGATTTCAGAATCAAGATATTGACTATGCTGGTATAGTATTACATGCATATGACTATACGAATTTTTATATAAATCTAAAAACAAGCGGATATTTGCGCAATTTTTAGATCCACATTTGCATTCTCTCTTATGGGAGAAGAAAATGCAGTTTCTATTGGGATAGATTGATAAAGGACGATCAAAAACAGTATTATGGAATTCAACACAAAAAAGCGATTGCAATCCTTTCTAGTAACGGCACTCACGGCCATGCTCCTGTCTTGTTTACTGGCCGCATGTGGTAGCACTGGAAACGGGACGGGTTCGCCTGCAACAGCGACAACAGCAAGTACAGCTACAGAGGCTCAGGCCACTACGAGCACAGGAGTAACAGCGACAGCGCCACCAACAGAGCCTACGGTCCCGCTGACGGCGATTCGTATGCTCGATCTCAATAATGGCTGGGCGCTTACCAGCAAAGCTATTCTGCGCACTTCTGACGGTGGAAAGATCTGGCATGATATTACTCCTGCGGGGGCTGCTCTCAATAGTGTAACAAAGGGCGATTTTCTCAATGCTCAAGCGGCCTGGATTGCCATTCCTAATATCAACGCAAACACAGTCACTATTCTGCGCACCCTTAACGGTGGACAAAGCTGGAATACTGCGTCATTCAGTGTCCCTTCGCCAGACGGGCTGGATGTGCCACATTTCAGGAATCTGCAAGAGGGTTGGCTTGAAGTCATCACGAACGGTGGTCCCGGAGCCGGGAGCGAGAGCGCTGATATCTGGCATAGTACCGATGGGGGCGCTCATTGGCAGAGATTAGCAAGCACGGATACCCCTTCCAGTGGTCTCACACGCGAGGGCTTCAAATCTGGCATCTCTTTCCGAGACGCGCTGAACGGCTGGGCAACGACAAGTAGTGATACGGGTAGACCGCAAAATCCTGGTCTGTATGTAACACATGACGGAGGTAAAACCTGGCAGAATCAGAAACTTGGTTTTCCAGCGGGACAAACACCCCAACAGATGGGAACAACGCCCCCGGTCTTCTTCGGCAATACTGGTTTGATGCCCGTCAATATTACGCTTCCGACGATACAATCCGAACTGGTCCTTTATGTCACCCATGATGGCGGCACAAGCTGGACACCCACCACGCCAGCCCCTTTGCAAGTCAGTACGGTCTATGTGATTGACCCACAACATGCCTGGGCTAGCGCGACACAAACGGGAGATTTCTTTTTCACGAACGATGGAGGTCAGAGCTGGCAAGATAGCAAGAGCAATCCTGGACCAATTAATGCGATGAGCTTTGTTGATCCGGCTAACGGTTGGGCTATTACCAGTAGTGGGCTACTTCATCGGAGTAATGGCGGGCCCTGGACTACAATTAATTACAGCATTGACCAGGGCTAGCAAACGAGGAAAGAAAGTAGCATCTGAAAAGAACAGAGTGCCAATATGGCAAATGGCGTAAAAAAGACGCAAAGGATGTATGCGCTTAAAGATTGATCCGCATACATTCTCAAGAGATATCAGAGAATGACTCATCTGTATACAAAGAAAACTCAAAGGATGTATGCGCTTAGAGGATGATCCGCATACATTTTTAAGAGATATAGAGATATTAGAGAATGACCAATCCTCTGACACCACGTGCCATTTTTTGCCGGCGATGTTCGTCGACGACTCTTTTGTTGACGCCAATCTCTAAGCCGTGAGTTATAAGAGATTGCGAGACGCCTTTCGCCTTCTTCGGTTCGTATCTGTGCGCCTCGCACCAATTTGCATAGGAGGTCATGACGCTGCTGTTCGCTACCCATGCCCCTTCCGCTCTTTGACAACATTCTGCTAGCCACGATCCAACCGTGTCTTGCCCTGATCGCGGTGCCTGTGTAAGACTGTGGACCGATTGAGGAGAAAGAGGCCCCCGCCCTTCGTATTGATACCACTGCTCCAGCAGTTGCTCCATTTTGCGAGGCGTGTCTGTTTCCTCCAACGGAGTATACACAGTGATTTTGAGATCTGGCGTGTCAAAGACCTGAAAGGTGAGACGTTCAAACACGAGATACCCCACCTGTGGATGGTTGAGTGTTTTCCGCCCTTCTTGTCCACTAAGTACTTCATGGTCAGGCCACCAGGCGCGAAATTCAGGACTAGCGAGCATGAGATCATGGATCAGTTCGGTCAACTGGGGGTCTCCAGCATGACGACCACAGCTACTACGGAATTGTGCTAAGAGCCATCGCGCATCTTCTTCCCAACCAACGACGAATTGCCGAGACAAGGGATTGGTAAAGATCTGCCAGATGGTATTGCGTTCACGGGGACCAGTCCTCAGGCGATAATCACCAAAGATCGCGCATCCGGCATCGTTCCAGGCCAGGATATCCCATCGTCTTCCTGAGACAAAGGCTGGACGAGTGCCAAACTGATCAAGGAAATGTTGTAACGCGGGACTCACGACTTCAGTTTCTAGCAAAAGCGCCGGAGGTGGTTGCTGATGTGCTAAGAGGAAGAGATGGCTACGTTCATTCGCATCCAGACGTAAGGTCTGCACCAGACGTTCTAAGACCTGTGTCGAAGGAGTAATAGGGCGTCCCTGCTCCAACCAGGTATACCAATCGACGCTGACACCAACCAGTTGTGCCACTTCCGCCCGTCTGAGTCCAGGAGCTTTGCGCCTGCTTCCTCGTGGTAGTTCCACATCCTCAGGGGTCAGTCTTGCTCTACGGGTACGCAAAAAATCTCCGAGCTCCTGCAAACGATGTTCTTGTTGCTGACTTACCATTCTCTGTTATCCTCGCGTCTGGAATGTCCACCCTCCGAACTATAGGAATCTTATTCCTATGATTTATACTCATCTTGTCCTATGATTCCTTTCAGTATACCATGACAGACATGCAGGTGAAGTGCCTGCGATCAAGTAAGTGAAACACGAGGTATAAATATGGATTTAAGACTGGCTGGGAAGAGGGCACTGGTGACCGGATCAAGCTCCGGGATAGGTGAGGCGATAGTGAAACTGCTCGCAGCGGAGGGCATTGCCGTCGTGGTGCATGGTCGCAACGAAGATCGGGCCAACGCCGTTGCCCAGGCAATCCGTGCTGAAGGAGGAAAAGCCGAGGTCGCTCTTGGTGATCTCACAACCGACGCCGGAGCTGACGCGGTTGCCGTCGCAGCGCTCGCTAGCGGACCTATTGATATTCTGGTCAACAATGCCGGAGTCCTTCCACGCCGTTCATGGGCGGAGGCGACGGCTGAAATCTGGGCCCAGACATACAACAGCAACGTGATTTCTGGCGTGCGGATGATCCAGCGCCTGATACCGCAGATGAGAGAGCGACACTGGGGTCGAGTGATCCAGATTGGAGGTGGCCTATCGCAGCAGCCTCACGCACTCCAACCGGACTACAACGCGTCGTTGGCAGCTCGCCACAACCTTGCGGTCTCCCTCGCACGTGAACTGAAGGGTACCGGCGTAACATCAAACGTCGTGGCTCCCGGCGCGATCCTTGCGAGCGAGGCAGCGCGGGCAATGCTCGCCCAAATGGCCCAGGCTCATGGCTGGGGCGAGACGTGGGAGGAAATGGAACGCAACGCAACGCAGGCCATAGCTCCAAATGACGTGGGCCGTTTCGGTCGGCCAGAGGAGATCGCCGCCGCAGTAGCCTATCTGGCGAGCCCGCTCGCTGATTATGTGAGTGGCGCAACGATCCGCGTCGATGGCGGCACAATTCGTTCGGTCATATAATACCGCAACAAGTAAATCCCACAAGGAGCCTGGTGAACAAGTCTTTTAAAATTGTTTGCCCACCAGGCTCCTTGTGGGAAAGCTGCCAGTTTCATACTAGAATTTACACCATTACGCGTCTGTGATCTTTAACTTTCCATTGCACAGCACGCGATGATCTATTGCACGAACACGAGCGTCTTTAAGGCGTTCGACTTTCTGCTCTATCTCAGACTTTAATATTTTACTCCGCCGTTCAGGGTCACATCCGATGTACAGCTATTGCAACGGGTATTGATGTAGAAAACCTGATTTGCACTCAAGCCTGTTGCCACTTTACTCCAGGCATTAGGGGATGTGTAAGGAACCCAACTAGAGCAATTAGTAGTATTTAGCGCGTAACATATCTGGAAGTCAACTTCATTGCCGCCCGAAGCTGGTGCCTGAGTCAAGGTAAGAGAGACAACCCCACTACAATAGGAGCTGACATAATGAGCATAACCGCCCTTACTGAAGGTTGGTCTGAGGTGTGATGTCCACGTATCAGTCAAGCACGAAGGCGGTGCAGGCTGGGGTGTTGCAGTGGGGGGCGGGATCGAAGTTGGCGTTGCTGTGGGCAGCGGCGTTGCAGTAGGCATTGTTGCCAATTGAGATGTAGGTGTGGCAGATAGTAATTGGGACGTGGGTGTAACGCCGGGTGTCGATGCGGTAACTGGTATTGATATCGCGCGAGATGTGGGGGTGGATAAATGATGACCTGTAGTTGGCGTAGGTGTAACAACAATGCCACCAGAGCCTGCGGGCGTTTGTCCTGATGACAAGTTCCCACTCGCCTGGAGACTGCCTTGATCTGATGCGCTACCATGAAGACTATTCTTTGGCACAGTGATACTTCTGAAAAGTAGTGTACCGCTACCTCCGAGGACGATCAGTGCGATCAGGCCGATCAGCAGAACCATCTGTCGTGTGGAGAGTTTTCTGCGTGGTGCAACCTCCGGATGAGCGAGTATTCGTGAATTATTAGCGAGTATCGATTGTGAAATCGGTTCTGGCGTGAAAGCTGGAGTATGCGCGGAGAGATCGTTAATTTGTACGGGGTGCGAATCCAGGGCAGACGGCGTAGAGGGTAGATTAGCAGCACCAGGCAAAGGCGTTTGTGCTGGTATGAAAGTAGGCGTATTGGTTACTAGATCATCGACTGGCGTGGACTGCGAGTTTTGAGCGGGAAGCGTATGAGGTTGGTCAGGTGTAGAGAGTGTCTGTGAGTATCCAGGTGTGGGTCCAGGAGTTTGCGGTAAGTATTGTGACGATTGGACGGTAGGTAAGATGGTAGATAGCAAGCCCTGACCCGGCGAGGTGTTAGAAATATCGATTGGTTGGGAACTTTGCTGGCCGCCAGACACTCCTTGAGCATGTGCGAACATGTGCGCGAATTCCAGAATTGACGGAAAGCGATCTGACGACTGTTTTGCCAATGCCCGTTTGATAACTGCATCAATTGACGAGCCAAGTTGAGAATTGAGACTGCTGGGGTCCGGTGGCTGCATCATATAATGATGGTGCATGATCTGTCCCAATGATCCCTGAAAGGGCAACTGGCCGGTGAGCAGGCGAAAGGCCATAATGGCCAGGGCATACTGATCGCTGGCTGGGACCGTTTTGCCTTCCCACTGTTCAGGAGCCATAAACATAGGCGTACCACGTACATTGTGACTCTGGCTCATACTCTGGCTAGAGGTAGATGCGAAAAACCGCGCAATGCCAAAGTCGGCAAGCAAGAGATCAGGCAGATCTCCAGGCTGAGAGGAGCGTGTGCGCAAGAGAAAATTGGGGGGCTTGACATCCTGGTGAATGACACCATGATCATGGGCATGTTGCAACGCCTCTGCCGCCTGCAAGAGGAATTTAGCAACTTCGGATGGTGGGAGAAAATCATTGTTGCGAGCCTGGCGCAACCAATCAGCCAGCGATCCTTCTGGGCGATACGGCATAACAAGATAGGTATATAACGCTTCATCGATATTTTCCTTGCCAAAATCGTATACAGGCAAGATATGGGAGTGATCGAGTTGCGCGATAGCCTGCATTTCGCGATAGAAAAGCTTTTCCATCCTCTGAGAGGCGTCACTATTGGCTGGTAATTCGTCGTCGGTGCGCACGACTTTCACGGCAACCTGCCGGGGCATATGTGTATCCTGGGCCAGATAAATAGTCCCCATTCCTCCGCTGCCAATCTGGCGCAAAAGTTGATAGTGGCCTAAGCGGGAACCTACGAGTGACATTGTAATCTCTCCTAATATTTGACGTTTCGACTAAAATAAGCTCAAGCAATCTGTCCATGCTGACGCTGAAAAGAAACGTCTGGGCGAACCTATTTGCAAGAGTTGGTGTGCGTTGGTTGTATCTGGAAGTGATGTGGAATGCTGAGCTGCGTTCTCTGCGCGCCAGTACGCGCTTAGTATAATCCAGAATAGTGAGCGAGTAATCAGGCTTTTTGAGGCTTTTTTGAGAGAATCTGTTATGAACTACTTTCTAGCAAAATGGCTTCCTGTAGTGGCATAGTATAACCATTCGTAGCGAACAACGTAGATCCACTCTTTTCTTGTATTGTACAAGAACGCAACAGGAGTGTCGAGTGCATCATTACTTTGAACCCATCCACCTTTATTGATGAGTTTCTTCAGGAATGGAAAGTTAGACGTCACACCTACAAGGCAGACTTTTTCTGCCACAAGGTGTGTCAAGCTGAGGCTTGACTTTAGAAGCTGACATATCTATAATAGCTGCACCCTGGAAAGAATATGCAAGTTGAGAGGGCCACATGGCAAACACGGCCAAACGTGCAGAAATTATTTTACAAGAACTTCTTCTTAATGGACGAGTAGATGCAGAGCAGCTCAGTCAGCAACTTCAGGTCAATTCATCGACAATTCGGCGCGATCTGGAGCGGCTCGAACAACAAAACCTTTTACGGCGTGTACATGGGGGCGCATTGCCGGTTGATCTGCTCGCTTATAGCTCCTATGCTTATGATCTCACCTTCCAAGAGAATATGAATAAGCAGGTTGAAGAGAAGACGCAGATTGCGCTTACAGCCCTGCGCCTCATTCAACCTGGAGATACGATTGCCCTTTCGCCTGGGACTACCACGACACATCTGGCACGCGCAATTCGTCACAGCCAGCTACAACCTCTCACGGTTGTCACGAACGCGATCAATATCGCGATGGAGCTAACCGGCATGAAGGGCATTACTTTGACCCTCACTGGTGGGCTTTTGCTGCCTGATTTCTTTGCGCTGGTTGGACCTTTAACAGAACAGAGCCTGAACCAGATGTATGTCGCCAAAGCATTTGTGGGAATTACCGGCCTGAGCCTGCAACATGGCCTGACTGGTCCCAATCCGCTTGAGGCAATTACGCATAAGTTGACGATTCAAAGAGCACAAAAAACCTTTGTCCTGGCTGACTACACCAAACTAGGTCGGGTCGCCCTCCATGCCATTGCGCCTATTAAGTCGATGCATACACTGGTGACCGATCATAGCGCTCCCGAAGATTTTATCAAGGGTCTGTCAGCACTGGATATTGAAACGCGCCAGCCGTAAATACATTTCCTTTCTCCGCCCCATAGTGTTCGCTTGCTGGCCCTTTTTTGGGCTTTTTTGCGGCGCTGACGACGTTGCAAAGCGAGTCTATACTAAAATCAGCAGCGTTGCATTTTGACTATTTTGAGAAGAAGAGGAAATGGCATGAAAGTGCTTGTCACCGGCGGTGCCGGTTATATTGGATCGCACACAGTACGAGAGCTGAGCAAGCGGGGTCACCAGGTTGTCGTACTGGATACACTGGAGTTTGGGAATCGCCAGGCGATTGGCGAGACACCTTTCTATCAGGGAAACATCGCTGATGAAGCTCTCCTTGACCAGTTGTTTATGCAGGAAAAGCCAGAGGCCGTTATTCATTTCGCAGCCTATAAGGCTCCAGGTGAGTCGATGAGTGAGCCGGGCAAGTATTTCCGCAATAACGTGGATGGCACACGGCGTCTGCTAGATGCAATGGTTCGTCACCAGGTACTCACCTTTGTCTTCTCGTCCAGTTGCTCCATCTTTGGTACGCCAAAACAGCTTCCTGTCGCTGAAGATGCGCCGCTGGGCCCAGAGAGTGTCTACGGTGAGACGAAGTTGATGTGTGAGACATTGCTGAAGTGGTACGACGTCACCAAAGAGGTCAAATTCAGTGCCCTGCGCTATTTCAATGCGGCGGGTGCGGCCCTGGATGGAACGATTGGCGAAGATTGGACACGTACCCTCAACCTTGTGCCACTGGTGATGAAAGCGGCAGAAGGACGTGCCCCCTCGGTAACCGTCTTTGGCACGGATTATCCTACGCCTGATGGTACAGCTATTCGCGACTATATTCACGTCGTTGACCTGGCTATTGCGCACGTAAAAGCAGTGGAATCGCTGCTCAAAACGCGCAAGAGTACAGCCTACAATCTGGGTACGGGACAGGGCCATAGCGTCAAAGAAGTGATCGATGCCACAAAGCGTATTAGTGGCGTTAATTTCTCGGTTGAGTACGGTCCCCGCCGTCCTGGTGATCCTATCGCAATCTATGCCGACCGTAGTAAGGCAGAGCGCGAGCTGGGCTGGAAGACTGAATATGGTCTCGAAACGATTCTTGAGACTGCGTGGAAATGGCATCATAGTCATCCAGATGGCTTCAAAGGAAGTGAGTTCTCCTCTCATGTAGAAAGAAGAGCGACTGACTATTAGCCGCTCTTCTTTTCTTTGAGAGAAAGTTTCAGGAGATAAAGGCGCTTTGTTTTAGAATATTCAGGGCAAGCTGCCGTTCATAGACAGTCACAGTAGGTAAAGACGGCCAACGTGCCTGGGCATCACTTCCGGCAGTCAGGAGCACACCGCAGCGCTCGAAGAGAAGCAGGCCTGAAGAGCGGGCAATACTGAAGAGAGAGGGATCGGTGAAGGTTGAACCTCCTGGTATCGCCACAGCCAGACAGCCATCCGCCCGATTGAGACCAGAGACATAGGCCCAGCTCAAGGGAATGGAACGATAGGCCGGATTTGCCGCAATAATACCAATGGTGGTAATACAATTTGGATCATCAAAAGAACTTTCTCCCTGTTGATGAAATGCTACCCGCCAATGATCCCGTATCCAGGCGATTGATAAGGTCACAAATTGGACGCCGCCTTGCACCACCTGCGTATGATGAGTAGATGTATACGTCCAGACGGGATGAAAAATCGCTGCAACATGCCAACTGGTCTGTGCGGATAGTTCGTCATGAGCAGGCCAGTCAAGGGTGCAAAAAAGGCGACAATCCTGACCAGCGATAAAGCAAGAACGATCAAATTGGACGCCGATACACTGCGGCAACATCTGCGTTTCACTATCTAAGACAAACTGTTGTTTTACCTGTACAGGCACCGTCGTCACCTGTACATGGCCTCTTGCATCTGCAAATCGTTCTCCCGGCGATAACTCAGTGGTACCAGCCAGAGTATCTAATAAGTGTTGAGCACTTTGAACCAGGGAGTGGCGCGGCGCTTCAGGCAAGTCTTTTAACGAGAACGCGCCGGGGAACAGGATCTGAAAAGCATTCACCGTACTGTTGGATTGAAAGACTGTCTGGATACGGCAACTGTTCGCAGCTATTGTCTGCTCGACAGGGATATGCAGACGGCAACTGAGCGGCTGAAAGGGAGCCGCCCGCCATTCGAGGTCGTGGACACCGACAGGGAGCGGCAAAGGACGATCTGCCAGGTTTTCAGGGGCATTGGCGATCTTGCGGCCATCGAGAAAAAAGGTTCCCCAGGAGGGCAGGCGCTGGAAATAGAACAACTTTTGATTTTGTCCCGAAATAGGTGTTGTAGTCTGGTCGTGAGAAGTCAACATCTGGCGAACCGGGAGGATACTCCAGAGCAGCAAGCAGAAGAGACCTGTGACGAGGCTGATAGTTACCAGCACCTGTCGTTTGCGCTGTTGAGGAGTAAACCTCGATTTTAGAGAGATGCGCTGACGTGGTTTGCTTGCTGTCGGCTGGTTCTGGTCTGTCATATTCAGATCAACGATCTCAATTTCATCGTCAGGGATCTCATGCGGATCGAGCTGGTCAGGGTTATCCATGTGTTGTGGTTTCTCGCTTCTTCTTTTGTGCGCCAGATAGGCAAATCATTGCTCTTTCGTAATTATACCCAATTTAGGCTATGAGCGTCTAAATTGAGTATAGCTTTATCTCTGCTGCGCAGTAAAACCCAGGAGATCCACCTTGCTATGCTATAAGCATAGGGAGTAGAAGAAAAAGGGAAACAACAGATAGCTCTGCTCAACAATCATCGTTACAATGAGATCAAACGTTGTATAACTGTAGGTAGCCTGCTAGTAGAGAAGCAGAAGCGATGTGCATTTATCAGAGGTTCTCTACAAAGGCGTTTTGAGAAGATGGGCTTGGATTACGCTGAAAAACAAGGGCAGGCAAGCAAAGGAAAAGGTAAAAAGATATGACAACGCTGGTTTTCTGGCTGGACGTAGATAATACGCTGGTGGCAAATGACGAGGTGAAAAATACGTTGGATGAGCATCTTCAGGTCTGGATTGGGCCAGAGCTGACGGCACGCTTCTGGGAGATCTACGAAGAGGTGCGCTGGGAGGAAGATGTGGTGGATATTCCTGAGACCCTGAGACGCTTCCGCAAAGAGACGCCACTGGAGAAGGTTGATGAGAATACTTTTGCGCATGTAGAATCCATTTTTGATAATTTCCCCTTTGTGCAGGCCCTCTATCCCTTTGCACTGGAGACACTTCAGCATCTGCGCACACTAGGACTAACCGTCATTGTTTCCGATGGGGACCGTTATTTTCAAGCAGAGAAGATCGTGACCAGTTCTCTCGCTGATGCCGTTGAGGGACGAGTGCTTATTTATATTCATAAACAAAAACACCTGGACGAGATTCAGCAGCGCTGGCCTGCGGACCACTATGTGATGATCGATGATAAACCCTCAATACTTGTCGATATCAAGCAGATTTTACAAAATCGCATAACCACCGTCTTTGTAAAACAGGGGAAGTATGCGCAGCAAGCGTTCCCTGATGACTTCACACCCGATATTACCGTTGAACATATTGGGGATTTACGTCAGTATCAAGCAGAGCAATTTTTGCTCAAACATGTGTGAAATAAGCCAGAGCCTCGCGATTGAGTAAACAGATCTGGTGACAGGCACAGATTGAGCAGCCAGAAAAATAAGGAGATTTTTTGCAATGCGCTACCATTTAAAAGAACGTGCCTGGAGCCTGAGAGAGGCCTTCGTTGTCCGCGACGATAAAGGACATCCGGTTTTCGAGATTCGCGGGAAATTTTTCCATTTTGGTGACGACCTGATTATGCATCATCGCCAGAGTCGACAGGATGTTATACGCATTAAGCAGCGACTCCTTTCTTTGCGGCCCAGTTACGATATCTATAGCGGCGGGCAGCATGTGGCAAATATCCATGAGCAGTTTCGCCTTTTCGGGGAGCGATTTCAGATCAAAGGCGATCATGGGATGCTTCTGCACGTCAATGGAGACATCTGGCGCTGGAATTTCAGTATCAGCGATGCGCGTGGCAATCTGCTTGGCCGGGTTGGACGTGAGTTTTCGCTCTTCCGCGATAGCTATGCCATTGATATTGCACAAGGCGTTGATGACGCAATCATTATAGCAGTGGCAGTCGTGATTGAGATGGTCAAAGAACATCACGAGAAACGAGACAAGGACTAGAAAAAAACAATTCTCCAGGTCTCTACCAAAAGAACATCGATGCCGTACCAAAGGCACAATAGTCTGAATACTATACAACCTCCCTGCATCCCACCCCTCGAATAGGGGTGGGATTGCCATTCCACTTGTTAAGAGGCTTTAGGCGCAAGCTGAACACGGAACGTTTTAATTTCAAAGGGCCGCACCTGAAACTCCAGGCTATTCTCCAGGAACGAAACAGGACCAAGCGCCTTCTCCAGAAGATTACATTCCTCGGCAGCGTTGATAGTCGTGGCAAAAGAGAGAGAGCCACGCCCACGCTGGTTATGGGTCTCATACAAGCGTATAATCAGGCCTCTGCCATCTTCGGCAGGTTTAATAGTCTCCACTATCACATGGGGACAGTCGCAAGAGAGGAATGAAGAGATTGAGGAATGTGGATCTGCTGAGACCTCGCTGTCTTCTCCAGGCTGCACGGTCAATACGGGCGCGTTCAGTTCATAGGCACGCTGGACCGTTTGCGCCTGGCGATAATCGCCTTGATGGGGAAACAGGCTATAGGTAAAGCGATGGATGCCCTTGATCGGCCTGGGGATCGGGCATGATTCCCGACTTGAGCAAGGTGAGGCGCAGCATGTTGTCGTGAATATCGTGGCCGTATTTGCTATCATTTAGCAGGCTAACACCGTAGTTCCCTTCGCCCAGGTCAACCCAGCGATGAGCACAGACCTCAAAGCGGGCAAGGTCCCAGGAGGTATTGCGGTGCGTCGGACGCTGGACATGGCCGAATTGGATCTCGTAGGTTGCGAGAGTAGCATTGATTGCTAACGGGAAAGCGGCTTTTAAAAGCGTCTGATGCTCGTGCCAGTCGATCTCTGTGGCAATATCGATACGCGGAGATTGACGCCAGAGCGAGATACGTTGCGTGATACGCGACTGCATAAAAGGATGGACAATCTCGATAGTAGCGCGTGTAGGACCTTCCTCAAGAATGGCTATATGCGAAACGGTTTGTAGAGGATAGGGCTTCTCCTCGTAGAAAAGATCAATATCCCAGGCATCATAGTTAATAGGACGATCTTCGTAGGCAATCAGCTGATTGCCGCTCTGGCCTGCAACAAAGACGTCGCGCTCGGCCCATTTATCATAAAGGCGGCTGATCTCTCCCTGAGCATTTATTGTCAACTCATAATAAAGATTAGACAGAACCAATTCGTCGGCCTCGTTCCGCATAATGCCACAGGCAGGATTCTCTTCTGCCACGTGAGTAATGGTAGTCGTGGCTCCCAGAGAAGGAACGCTGACACCATCGAGCAAGAGGAACAAGTTGCCATCCCAATCCGTGCCCTGCTGGCCTTCCAGATTGATAGCGCTAGCAAGAGGAATTTGCAGCGGATCGGTGCGCTCCCAGGGAAGCGTATTTAATAAGATGAGATCACGCGCTTGCCAGGCAAGGTGCTTTCCCAGAAACGAGAGAGCTTCAGCGCGTATCTCCTCGCCGAGCGCATGGGCCTCAGTGTAGAGTTGCAGGGCATCTGGATAGACCTCGGTGATAGAAGAACCAGGGAGAACATCGTGAAACTGATTGAGCAGGATGCGCCTCCAACCAGCATTTAGCTGCTCCTGGCGCGAAGGCATCCCGTAGAGACTGGCCCAACTTTGCAAGAGCTCTACTTCGCGATAGAACAGCTCTGCACGGCGATTCCCCTGCTTCATACGAGCCTGCGAGGTATAGGTGCCACGATGATACTCCAGATAGAGTTCGCCCACCCAGGTAGGCAAGAGGGGATTCTGCCAGACACGTTCATAGAGATCGGTAAAAAACTCAGAGGCGCGTCCCATACGAACACGCGGAAAGCTGGGGAGAGCATCCAGCGTCTTGACCCGTTCCAGCATATCTTCGGTTGGTCCCCCGCCACCATCGCCCCAACCTGCCATATAGAGCAGTTCAGTATTGATGGCCTTCTGGCGGTAGTTCGCCCAGGTACCGGGAAGATCGCGTGCTCGCAGAGGGCCATTATAGGTATAGTAGGTATTCGTGGTGCTGACATCGGGGGCCGTAACAAAGTGGGTAAGAACTTCTGAGCCATCAATGCCACGCCAACGGAAAGTATCACAGGGCATACGGTTGAACTGATTCCAGCTAATCTTGGTAGTCATAAAAACAGGGAGATCGCAGCCACGCATAATTTGCGGCAGGGCCGCACTATAGCCAAAGACATCAGGAAGCCAGACACATTGGGGAGTAATACCAAACTCTTCTTCGGTGAAACGGACACCGTGCAGAATCTGGCGTACGAGCGATTCCCCGGAGGTCAGATTGCAATCGGCCTCCACCCACATTGCACCAATCGGCTCAAAACGTCCTTCGGCCACGCGTGTTTTGACACGGGCATAGAGCTCTGGCAGATCCTCTTTCAGCCATTGCAAAGCCTGGGGCTGGCTCTGGCTATAGTGATAATCGGGATAACGGTCCATCAAAGCGAGGACATTGGAGACCGTATGCGCAATCTTCTGGTGGGTTCTCCAATAGGGCCACATCCAGGCCAGATCGAGATGAGCATGGCCGCTCACAACAATCTGGGGCTGGCTACCAGATGCTAAACCTTCTTGTAGATGCTCATGTAGATACGTCGTGGCGACAGAGACAGAGGCGGCGAAGCGTTCACTCTGCCAGCCCTCGCGCAGATCGAGCAGGTTACAAGCCTCATTGAGTCTGGCAAGCAAGGCATGATGGACCATATCGGTCTCACTCATAGTCAGAAGGGCTTCGTAGGCAGTCTGCATAATGAAATAGAATTGCCATACGGGTTCAGAGCGAGGAGTAAGCGTGAGACCAGCGAAGGAGAGGGGCTGACGGGTATATGCCTGGATTGTTAAAGCATGAGATCGACCATCAGAGGCGACAGGGGGAAGCAGCAGCGTGAGATGACGCCAGTCAAGGGCACCAATGGCCTGATCGTCCAGAAAAACGGTTGCCTCGATTTGAAGTAAGAGAGAATCGTCATTGTACTGATGAGGCCAGTGGAGTTGCAGAAGGAGAGCGTGACCCGATAGGGCTTCTGGCACCTGCACCGTTGCGCGGAGCCAGCTTGTAGAATGGAAGCGTCCCCACGATTCTCCTATCTCAAGCTGCTGCCAGGAAGCAGAGGAAGACGGTGGGGGAGTCATCGCTCCATCGGCTAGGAGCAATAGAGACAGGAGATAGCTCTCTGGCAGGTCCGGTGGTCGCCTGTTCAAGTTCAGCAATACGACGTTGAAGCTTTTGCATGGTCAATGACATATAGTAACGTATCCTTCCGCATGTTTATTACACTGATTCGAGGTATCATCCATCCTTACACTCTTCGTCTCCTTTGGAGCTGAATAAACGTTATCAGGGGTCATGTTGTGTTGCATAGATACGCTCCCTCAATCGTGCTGAGGGAAAAGAGAATTTCTCCATTTTATCATTTTTCCCATCAGAGAGGCTGATTAGTGCTGGCCCACCGTTGCAAGGTCAGAGCTTGCTCAAGGAATGCAGAGGATGGATTGCAAGAGGAATTGCAGAGACAAAAGCAGAGAAAAGGGATTATAATAGAGCAACAATAGAAACAGAATGTCAGATGATCTTTCCCATTCAGCATGTAACGACCCCATAGAAAAGCAAGTTTTATGAATAACAAGAAAAAAAATGAGAGCCCCCTTCAGATAACAATCACCAATACTGCACAAGAATTGCTTCTCAAAGATGTGTATAGTCGTCGTCAGATAGAGGCGTGTGGCGTATTAATTGGAGAGAGAGATGCAGATGGAAACTGGCATGTGCAGGAAACTCAGCCGCTAAATAATAGTAGTGGCTCGGCAGTCTACTTTGAATTTGCGCCAGAAGAGCTTTTAGAGGTAGAGATGAACTATCCAGATCGGATTGTAGGAGTCTATCATAGTCATCCTGGAGGGTTTCCGCGAGCGAGCACTACGGACAAAAAAAACATGCGGCGCGTGAATTTGGAGCAAGGGATTCCGTGGGTCTGGTTAATCGTATGTGGGCCCTTTAATAATGAAATGCTGCGAGGTTTAGCAGCCCCCACAATTCTGGCTTACTTTCACAGTGAGCACGCCGGCTTGCAACATATTCATTACGCGATAGTCTGAAGGCAAGAAGAAGCTGGCCGTGGGCGGTAAAATACCAGGACTAAAGATCCAAACGCTATGCTTTTCGGGCATGATACGTTATAATAATTTCGTAAAAAACTGGATAAGCAAGAGAGCACGAGTAAGATTGGGAAGTACATGAAATGTCCAAGATGTGGTAACGAGGTAAGCCAGAATGAGGTCTTTTGTGGGCAATGTGGTACCCCCACTACGCCTCCTGCAAGACCAACAGAGGCAGTTAATACCCCACCACGCTACAATGGACAATTGAATAACTATGCAACCCCCTCTTCTTTTGTGCCTCCGCAAAGTGGCCCGAACACGCGTCAAATTTATGGGAACAACCAGAGCTCCTATCCTAATCTACCACCACAAATAGGAAGTATCCCAACCAATCCATTTGTGGCAAACGGACAGACGGGTTTTCATCAAGATGCAACAGAGGCAATATCCTCATTGCCAGGCGGAATGCCTGGGCCACCGATGCCTCAACAGCCGCAAAACTTTCCCGGCACACAAATGCATTATCCAGGGACAGGATACTATGGCGGTGGGCCAGTACAGCAGCCGCCATACCAGCCAGGGAGCTACACCAATCAAACGTATGGGCAACCGTTTTCACCTGACGGGACAGGGCAAGCCTACAGGTATGACAGAGTTGAGCGGGGGAAAGCTGCAACACAGAAAGCGCAGCCCGGCAATACAACCGTAATCGTTGTCAGCCTCAGTATCGTAGTAGTCATTATTGCAGTAGTTGGCCTGGGAGCGTTATTTGTGCTCAAGGGACATAACGACAATCAACCAACGGCAAGCGGGCCAGGTAATGTTGCGGCTCCCACAGTTACAATCGTACCTACAACAGTTCCGACACCAACACCCACAATGGCTCCAACACCAAGTCCAACACCAGCAATTACACCGACACCCACGCTTCCTCCTACACCGGCCCCTGACGCAAACTTTCAATGGTGTACGCCCGCATGTGCAGCCCTAGGCTATCAGATAGAATATCCGATGACCTGGTCACCAGGAGCGACCACAGATATTCAGGGATATCGGTATATCAACCCGGCGGCAGCAGATGAGATCGTAGCAGTCAAAGTAGCAGGCCAGACGACGAGCCAGCCAGGGGATCTACTCAACCAGGACCTCCAAACAAATTTCCAGACCAAACCGGGCTATATGGGTCCAGCAAGCACGCCAACGACTACTACCATTGGCGGAACCATCTGGTTAATGCAGACAATTTCTTATCAAAATAACCAGAATCAAATTCGTGTAATGGTATACTCCACTGTGTATCAGCAAAAAGGATATATTATTGAGCTGCAAGCAAATGATGCTCAGTTTGATATGGTGAACCAGCAAACCTTCACAGCAATGCTGAAGAGTTTCTCTTTCCAGGCAATTCCAGCAGCATAGAACGGAATAACAGTGAAATACGCGCTCGGCCTGCTTGTTTTTTGCGGAGGTATGACCAGTCTCGCCCTGGAGATGTGTGCATCACGTCTTTTGGGCGCATATTTCGGCACCTCACTCTATATCTGGGCAGTCTTAATCGGTCTGGTTCTGATCTACCTGACAATAGGCTATTTCCTGGGTGGACGCTTCGCAGATCGTTACCCATCTGAGCGGGCGCTCTGCATCATGACGGCGATAGCGGCCCTGGCAATCATGATCATTCCCTTTGTCTGTGAGGGGATTCTCTCCTGGTCAGTCCAGGCAATGGCCCAGATCTCGGTCAGCGCATTTCTTAGTTCGCTACTGGGAACTGTTTTACTCTTCGCCATCCCCGTGATTCTGCTGGGTATGGTTTCTCCATTTGCAATTCGCCTGGCGACCCGCGAGATAAAAAAGAGTGGGCGAACCAGCGGATCGCTCTATGCGATCTCGACATTCGGGAGTATTCTCGGAGCATTTTTGCCGGTGCTCTGGTTTATTCCAACCTTTGGTGTACGGCGAACCCTGCTGATTTTCAGCGTCTTGCTGTTTGCCGCCTCGCTCTGGGGCTTGCGTCCATTATGGAGGGTAGCCTTTGCCATTGTCCTGGTAGCACTGGTCTTGCCATTAGGGCCACTGAAGAATATCCCCTATCTGATTGCCGAGCGTGAGTCGCTCTACAATTACATCCAGGTGCAACAGTTGCCAGATGGCACACGGCAGCTTGTTTTAAACGAGGGAGAGGCTATCCATTCGATCTATTATGCTGATCGCAGTCGCGTGCTTACGGGCTGGTATTGGGACTACTTCCTGGCTGCTCCCTACTTCAATAAAAATTTTACACCAGACCAATTGCGCAGAGTCGGCATTATTGGCCTGGCAGGTGGCACGATTGCACGCCAGTTTACGCAGGTATATGGACCAGTGCCGATAGATGGCGCGGAGATCGATCCGGCGATTGTGGAGATGGGGCAAAAATATTTTGGCATGAACGAGCCAAATCTCCATGTGCATGTACAGGATGGACGCATATTTCTTGCGACGACACACAACAGCTATGATGTCCTGGCCATTGACGCTTTTCAGCAGCCATATATTCCATTTCAGCTCACGACCAAAGAATTTTTCCAGCAGATCCGCGAGCACCTCTCACCAGATGGAGTCGTCGTGCTAAATACGGCACATACGCAGACAGACTATCGCCTGGTCCATGCCTTTGTGAACACCATGAGCCAGGTTTTCCCCAACGTTTACACCTTCAATGTTCCTGGTACCTTCAATACAGAGATCATGGCCACAAAACAAGCAACCTCTATTGAGACATTTAAAGCCAACCTCTCGCGTATTCCTCAGGAGAGCATAATGGGCCAGGTTGCCAGCGAGGTCGTGCCGGTAGTTGAACAAGCGCATCCAGATGGCGGCATTGTCTTTACCGATGATCGTGCACCGATAGAGCAGATCACGGACCAGCTTCTCCTCAACTACATTCAACATTCCTGAACGGACACAACGAAGATGGATAGTATTTGCGATCTGATAAAATCTACAAAAAAGGAATACACAAGAGAACGAATATCTATTATTGCTTGCTTGACACCTATAGAGAAAATCTTGTAATGTGTCCACAAGCACCTGATTATAAGATAGGGAGGGTGCCTCAGAACCGTACAACAATACCGAGAGGAAACAGACAATATGGTGGTAGTTGCAGTCATCGGCGCACAGTGGGGCGACGAAGGCAAAGGTAAAATAGTAGATGAGCTAGCAATGAGTGCAAACCTGGTCGTACGGTATCAGGGAGGCAGTAATGCGGGACACCGAGTCGTGCATGATAAAGGCGAGTTTTCTTTTCGGCTTGTGCCATCGGGTATTCTCTATCCGAATACCACCTGTATTATTGGAAACGGAGTAGTAGTCGATCCTAAAGGCTTAATTGCAGAAATGGAGACGCTGGAAAAGCAAGGAGTGGACATCTCACGGCTGTATATCAGTGAACGTGCCCACGTAGTGATGCCCTACCACTTTTTGCTGGAGCGCCTGGAAGAAGAGACGCGAGGTTCGGATACATCTGACGCCTTGTTCCAGGGGATCGGACCGGCGTATGTAGATAAACATGCGCGTACGGGTATACGAATGGCGGACCTCCTGGATGTCGACGCATTTCGGGCCAAACTCTCTACCATTCTCCATCAAAAAAACCGCATGATAACACAGATCTATGGGCATCCTCCTCTCTCTTTAGAAGAAATCCACGGCGAATATTTCGGCTATGGTCTCCGTTTGCGCTCACACATTGCCGATACGCAACAAATGCTGCACGAGGCTCTGGTCCAACAACGCACGATTCTGTTAGAAGGGGCGCAGGGAGCACTGCTAGATATTGACTTTGGCACGTATCCTTTTGCCACCTCCTCATCCACAATGGCCGCAAACGCAGCAGTGGGGGCCGGGCTGCCACCTCGCTCCATTGATCGCATGGTAGGTGTTTATAAAGCCTATCTTACACGGGTAGGAAGCGGTCCAATGCCAACCGGGCTCTTTGATGGTATTGGCACCATTATGCGTGACCGTGGGCATGAATATGGCTCTGCGGCAGGGCGAGAGCGGCGCTGTGGCTGGTTTGACGCAGTTGCCGGACGCTTTGTCGCACAGATGAACGGGTTGGATGCGGCAGTGATTACAAAGCTGGATGTGCTGGATACCTTTCCCACCATTAAGATCTGTATCGCGTATAATCTGCATGGAAAAATCATCCATAGTCTGCCCGCTACCCTGAATGATCTGGCGGCTTGTGAGCCTATTTACGAAGAGATAGAGGGGTGGAGAAGCAATACCACTGGTATTAGCGTGTATGAAGAGCTACCTGAAGCGGCCAGGGCGTATCTTAAACGGCTAGAGGAGCTGATCGAGACACCGATAGCGATGGTCTCAGTCAGTCCCCAGCGAGGAAAAACTATCCAGACCCAGGATCTTTTGACGCCGCTGGGATACGAGGCACGCTACCCCAAGAACATTATTAAGTGAAGCTGCCATCAGCCAAGTGGCTTTTTGGCAATAGTAGAGCCGTGACGAGGGAACTGGTCGGGACAGCGCTTCTGCTGCGTCCAGACAAAGAGGCGGCGTCCGTCTTCCAGTCCCGGCAATTGGACGGGGAGCGAACTCTTTAGCACAGTGCCAAGCTGGTAGGCGGCGCGTTTGCCACGCTCAAGTTCTTCGGTTAGATCGCCTTTTTGGGCAGCACAATAGCGCCTCCTACCTGGCAATAGGGCGCACAATATTCGAGGAGCGTAGAGAAAGCGGCTACCGCTCTTGCCGTCACCAGATCGTAGCAAGCGCGATAGTTAGACTTGTGGGCGAGCTCTTCAGCGCGTCCCTGCACCACTTCAATATTCTCCAGACCAAGTTGTTCTATGACATGGCGTACAAAGAGAACACGCTTGCCGGTGGCTTCGAGCAACGTCACATGGCAGTCTGGGCGAGCTATTTTTATGGGCAATCCGGGAAAGCCTGCACCGGTACCAATATCGATGATGCGTGCCTGGGCGGGGATAGGGACAACCAGGAGCGACAACGAATCGAGGAAGTGTTTTATAGAAACTTCCTCAGGATTCGTAATAGCAGTCAAATTCATGCGCGTGTTCCAATCAAGGAGTTCGCGCCGGAAGACAAGAAACTGCTCTTGCTGCTGCTCGGTCAAGTGAAGACCGAGCAGTTGCACACCAGCAAGAAACGTCTGCGAGAGAGATTCAGACATCTACGAAACAAACTTCCGCTTACTATTAAGATAATCAAATAAGAGATATTCTCCTAGATTATCTTTGTCCGCGTAGAACATACGACCATGATTGAGCTCTGCAATCTGATTGACAAAGGCAACCATATAGTCGTCATCGTACAACATAAAGGTATTGATCGTGACCCCATCGCGTGTACAGCGCTGCACCTCGCGTAACGTCTGTTCTTCAGCCAGAGGGCTTGGAAACTGGAACTGCCAGCCGCCATAGCGCTCTTCGTACCAGACGGTTGGACCGCCATCGGTAATCATAATGATCTGCTTGTTGACACCACGATGTTTTGCCAGCAATTGCCGGGCCAGCATCAGACCATGTGCCATATTGGTACCACGATCATTGTCATAGCGACCAAGTTCGATCAGCTCATCAGGCTTATATTCACGGGCAATAAACGAGAAGCCAACGATATACAGATTATCTCTGGGAAATTGCGAACGAATTAAGCTTTCGAGGGCGACGGCAACCTTTTTTGCAGCAGGCTGGCAGCCGTTATAGATCATACTCAGGCTCATATCAATCATCAGAACCGTTGAAGATTGAGTAGTGAACTCGGTACGATAGACCTCGAAATCTTCTTTTTGCAGAGTAACCGGAGTCCCAGTGCCGCGCCGATGAATGGCATTCATCAATGTACGTTCAAGATCAAGCATAAAGGCATCGCCGAATTGATACGGCTTGCTCTCGTCCGTACGCTCACCACCCACGCCCCGGAATGGGCTCACATGACGGCCAAAACCGTCACGCTTCATCTTATTGAAGATATCCTGCAAGGCTTTCTGACCAATCTTACGGATACCACGGGCGGTCAGCTCATAACGATTGCCCTTCTTTTCGACGAGACCAGCCTCTTCCAGCGTCTTCATCAGCTCTTTGAGTTGCTCAAGAGACTGATATTCTTCATCACCAAGAAGTTCTTTGACCTTTTCGCTATCGATCCCCTCGATATCGTCCAGGCGGCGGGCATCTTGAAATTGATCTTCCAGACCTTCCATTTGCTGCAAACGGCTCATCATACGCATGGCTTCATTGAGCGGCAAGGTCTCATTGCCACGGAAGCGGAAGCGGGTGCGCATCTGCTCCATAGGGGCAGCAGCTTCAAGATTTTGAGCCAGTTCCATCATATCGACCCGTATCCGGTCATCGCCCATGAGCTGCTCCATCAGGTCTTGCAACTCTTGACGCTGGTCGGGAGAGAGGTTATCCATGATGCCCTGCATCGCAGCTTGCTGCTGCTGCATCTGCTCAATGAGATCATCGAGGGAGTTGACACCGGGAAAATATTCGCCATGTTTTTGCATAAACGAATCGAAATCCGGCTCCAGTCCCTGCTGGCGCTCACGCAACATCTGATTAAGATCGCGGATCATCTCGCGCAGGCGGGCAATATCTTCAGGCGTCATATTTTGCAATGACTGCTGCATCCCCTGAAAAAACTGCTGCATCATCTGCTGTTGCAGACTAGCCATCAACTCCTGAAACTTCTCACGGGCCTGCTCGTCCATAAAGTCGTATTCAGAGAGACCTTTGATCTGGCCAGGAACATCTTGGGGCAACTGATCCAGAAAGTCCTGCTTGCGTTTGGCAATCATCTCCAACATGCGCTGCATCTGCTCAGGAGAGAGGTCGCCGCTCTGTCCTGATTCGCCCTGCTGGCCTTGCTGCCCTGTTGACCTTGTTGACCTTGCTGACCCTGCTGACCTTGCTGACTGTGCCTTGCTGGCCTTGCTGACCTTGCGGAGACTGATTGCCAGATTGGTTTTCAGGGTTCTGCTGACCAGATTGCGACGCAGGATCTTTGCCATCCAGGCGGTTCTGGATGCCGTCGCGCTCCATCTGCTTGATCTCTTCCAACTTCTGGCGCAGGTCATCCATGACACCAGAGGCCATATTGTAGCGGTTCAATTGTTCGGAGCGAGCATTGCGCATCCGCTCCATCATCTCACGCAATCCCATCGCACGGCGATTATCCTCACCGCGAACGCCTTCCTGCATCAAGCGCTTGAGCGCCTGTTGCAGGTTGCCGTTCTCCAGGTAATCATCAGAGAGGGCTTTCAAGATATCGTCGGCATCCAGGCCATCGATACGCTGTGAGCCATCCCAACGAGAGTACCCGTAGCGATTCTTATAAAAGCGGTTGAACATAGGTATTGTTCCTTATAGCACCCAATGCATCCAGTGCCTAACGCCGATAGCGCGTTTTGCCGCTAACTTCATCCTTATTGAGACGGCGATTGAGATGCAGGCCTTCGAGAATAAACTCGACAGAAGAAGCGATCATCGCAGGATTGCCACGTCCATTGAGCTTATCAATCGCTTTACTTAAACCACCAACCCGTGAGAGTTGATTGACATATTCCATAGAAGACATATCGTCGCCCACCTGGACATTCAGGCCTTTTTCAAAGCCAGCGACCAGTTGTTCAAACTCACGCTGCTCAAAGTGTTCACCGAAGACACTCAAGACGGCGGCATTGATTAATTTCTGGACGACGCGCTCTTCTTTGATATCGCCAACTGCGTCAAGCTCAATTTTTCCACAGGTAGAGGCCATAATCGCGGAAAGATCGCTGACGCGAGGAGCGACATAGCGTTCTTTCAAGCGCAAGGCGCGACGGCTGGCGTTACTGAGCACATTCTCGAAATTCGAGACCGAGACACGGACACTGACACCAGAGCGCTGACTGATATCGTTGCTGCGACGTGCGAGCTGGGTGATCTCAGCGATCACTTCTTTCATAAACTGAGGAACAACCACCTCCAGGCCCTCGGTGGAGAAATGGTTACTCTCGGCATCCATAATCTGGATCTCATGCTCCACATCACGGGGATAATGGGTACGAATTTCGGAACCAACGCGGTCTTTCAGCGGAGTAATGATCCGGCCACGGTTAGTGTAGTCTTCGGGGTTGGCGCTGGCGACAACATAGACATCGAGAGGCAAGCGAATTTTGTACCCACGAATCTGCACATCGCGCTCTTCCATAATATTGAGCAGACCGACCTGAATACGTTCAGCGAGGTCTGGGAGCTCATTGATACAGAAGATACCGCGATTGGTACGAGGGATCATACCATAGTGAATAGTCAGTTCATCGGAGAGATAGCGTCCCTCGGCAACGCGGACAGGATCGACCTCACCGACCAGATCAGAGATAGTAATATCGGGAGTAGCCAGTTTCTCGCCATAACGGCGATCACGAGGGAGCCAGGCAATCTCGACATCGTCACCCTGAGAATCTACTTTATCACGACAAGCTTTACAGATAGGAGCAAAGGGATCGTCGTTAATTTCACAACCAGCGATCATCGGAACCTCCTCATCCAGGAGATTTACAAGGCTACGCGCCATACGCGTCTTTGCCTGTCCACGTTCGCCAAGAAAGATAATATCTTGACCGGAGAGCAGAGCATTCTCGATCTGCGGAATAACCGTCTCTTCATAGCCCACGATGCCAGGGAATAACGTTTCTCCTTCACGTATCTTCTTGATAAGATTTTTCCGCATTTCTTCTTTGACAGAAAGAACCTTATATCCACTTTTACGCAACTCGCCAATTGTACGAGGTTGAGTTGTAAGGGTCATTCGGTTTTGTGCTACCTTTCTTGGGGGATTGGTTGTGTGTAATGTACGTCTTTGCTTGAGGAACGCATAGCTTCTTCTATTGGCACGGATCGCACGCAACCAATAACTGGTGGAACCTGTCTTGATTCTACCGCCTGGCACGAGAAAACGCAAGAGCATTCTGATTTTGGATGGTACAAAAAGACACAAAAAAAGCCATCCCGTCCGTGATCATACGAACGGGATGGCTTTTAGCCTCAGGCGTGATTGAGATAGAACGAACGATTGGGGAGGTGTTGCGGGACACTGGTCACAACGATACCGGGACGGAACAAGAGAGCAGCCTTAAGACGTAAGGCGGTCTGATTATGGAGCAGATTCTCCCACCAATGTTCAACCACAAATTCAGGGAGCAGGACCGTCAGCGTATAGTCCGGATAGAGTTCGTTGACCGTATCAATGTAATCCAATAAAGGTATATGTAGTGAGCGATAGGGGGATTCGATAATGACGAGCTCAATTTTCTCTTTTTCAGGCAAGTGCTGGATATACTCATTCCAGCCATCACGCAGATGGTGCGTATCCTGTTCGTCTACCGAGACGTGGACCGCGATAACACGAGGCGAGATCGAACGAGCATAAGCCAGACTCTGGATAGAGACGCGATCCATACCAGCGATTGGCACAATAAAGAGATGCCGAATATCTTTTGCCTTAGAGGGAATATTTGTCGTACGCTCACCTTCAACGCGATGGTAGTGTTTTTGAATACCCAGAAACATCAGTACCAGGAGCGGAATGAGGATAACGACAATCCAGGCCCCCTCTAAGAACTTCGTCGAGGCAATAATGATACAAACAACCAGCGTCGTAAAGGCCCCCAGGGCATTGATCGACAGACGGCGCTGCCAGCCACGCTCACGAGCGCGAAGACGCCACCAGTGTAGAACCATACCGCTCTGGGAGAGAGTAAATGACATAAAGACACCGACAGCATAGAGGTTAATCAGCTGATCAGTATTGCCACCAAAGGCAACCAGCAGGCCGCCAGCCAGAACAGCCAGAACGATAATACCCGTAGAGAACGCCAGACGATCTCCACGGAAAGCGAACTGGTGAGGAAGGAAATGGTCGCGGGCCAGCAGAGAAGCCAGGCGAGGGAAATCGGCGTAGCTCGTATTAGCGGCAAGTGTCAGAATGAGCAGAACGCCAATCAGGAATAAGGGATACATAAAAGCCAGGGGACCATTAAGAAAAACCTTTGCAGCGATCTGCGCGATCACCGTAGGATTCCCAGTACCAGGAACAGGTTCAATGCCATAGGCCATTGTGATAAGCGTGAGGCCAATAAACAGAGAGGCCAGGATCACCGCCATCCAGGTCAGGGTCGCAGCGGCATTGCGCGTTTCCGGTTTTTTAAAGACCGGCACGCCATTAGAGATTGCCTCCACTCCAGTCATTGCCGAACAACCAGCGGCAAAAGCTTTCAGGATCAGGAAGAGGGACATCGGCTCAGTAACAGTTGGCTGAACCTGACCGGGATAGGGGTGAAATGCACTCAGGAAGGGCCGATGATCGAAGACATACCCTTTGAAGAGGCCAAGTACAATCATGAAAATGGCAGTAAAGATAAAGAAGTATGTAGGGATAGCAAAAACGCTGCCAGATTCGCGCACACCGCGCAGATTTACGACGGTGATAAGCAGCACCAGGGACACACCGATAATTACGACATAGGGAGTGAGTTGTGGAAAAAGCGAGGCCAGATTCTGCACACCAGAAGCCACACTCACCGAGACCGTCAGGACATAGTCGATCAACAAAGAGGCCGCAGCAATCAAGCCAGGAACATTGCCCAGATTATCTTTAGCAACGATATAGGAACCACCGCCATTTGGATAAGCGGGGATGGTTTGTCGATAGGAGATAGCGACAATGGCAAGCAAGGCAACAATGGCAATACCGATAGGAGCAATCAGCCCAAAGGCGGCCACGCCAGCCAGAGCAAGACTTGCCAGGCTTGCCTCAGTTGCGTATGCAACCGAAGAGATGGCATCCGAGGAAAGCACAGCCAGAGCTTTAAATTTGGTCAAGCGCTCATGCTCAGCTTGCGACGAGGCAATCGGAGCTCCAATCAGAGTACGCTTCATCACATTTGTGAAACGTCCCACACCTCGACGAGATGATGCCGTGGCATCAGTTGCCTGCAAAAGCCCAACGCCCACACGCTGGAGGGAAGTATGAGCAGGGCGGATAATACGGACACGTTCCTGACCAGGATATTCTCCCTGCACAACCTCAGCGCGTGCTAAAAGCGCGGGGTCATCCGCAAGGATTTCGGGATTTTCACGAGTATCCTGGTGATCATCTTGCAGTCCACGCAATTGATCGTCTATCTGATCCATCGATTTTGTTTCCTTCGAGAGTCACATGCACAAAATACAGCAGCCAAGACCATAAGCTCAGGAGACGTTATACACCGAGCTAAACTTGTGTTACTGTTTCTTCTTTTCCTAGTATACTTACGAGCAAGCAAGCAAAAAATGCCTGCCGAGCGTCGCCGAAAAGAGCAGGATACACAAGCTATTGTTCTAGAGAAACTATAGCCGCATTTCGCTAAAGATACACTCAAGAGAGAGAGACACATCCTCAATAGTTTCTCAAGATTTGTTTTTTAGATTGAGATGGTTACTCCTTAAAAGCAAGAGCAAGCTCAATATATTCTCAAGAAAATCATGATTTAGCTAAAAACTTTCTCAACAGGAATTGCTTAGCACTCAAAATAAACATAATATTTTACTTCCCCTATAGGACTGTGCTACACTATGTACCAACGTGATCTCTACTCGATAAGCGCTAAGGGATGCGTGTAATTACTAGCAAGCAGAAAACTTTTTCCTCATAAAGGATGCAGAATTGTATGGCACAGGAATTTGTGACCCAGAGAACATCACATGACACGCATGGGGACGACCATGCGGCCAGTAATACACTTGGTCCACTACTTTGCTGGGCAGTTGTATTTGCAGACATCGGGACCTCAGTCTATTACACGCCTGGTATTCTCTATCAATCGGTACAGGGCCTGGCAGGCTTCTTCGTTATGCTCACAATGGTCGTCTTTGTTTTACTCTGCTTAAAATATGTAGAGGTAACCCATCGCTTTCCACAGGGTGGAGGCGTTGTGACCGTAGCAGCACAGGCGATTAACCCGTGGGCAGGGGCATTAGGGGGCATGTTCATTCTCGTAGATTATTTTTTGACGGCAGCCATCAGTTGCATTTCAGGAATACTCTACCTGAGTGTTGTTTTTCCAGTCATGGGACCACCGATAGCACTCTGGATTACGATAGGAGTTCTCGTACTGCTTGGCATATTAAACTGGGTCGGTATTAGCGAGAGCGCACGCGTCAGCCTTGTGGGTGCAATCATCGCCTTCTTGAGCGACATTGCTATTCTTATCACGGTTTTTACGCATATTTCCTTTGGAGAATTTCTAGGACTCTTCCCCAAGATGTTTACCCATGCCCTGACACCGCTTTCTTTTCTCACAGGGTTCGCGGGGGCATTTCTGGCATTCTCCGGATTAGAAAGTATCTCACAGCTTTCGCCCGTTATGCGGCAACCGCATAAAAAAATAGCAGGGATAGCAATGGCGCTCGTCATCATAACCGTGGGTCTTACCAGTCCCTTATTGACGATGTTTGCCACCCTCCTCCAACCAGATAAAGCCGGCAGTTCCGTAAATGCAGACCAGCTGGTCTCGCTCCTGGCGGGCCACTGGGGAAATATTTTCCTGCAAACCGAGGTTGCAATCAGCGCCAGTGCCCTGCTCATCTTCGCCAGCAACACGGCGATTATTGGTGCCTATCATGTTTTTATGGCGCTCTCGCGCATGGAATTTCTCCCCGCGATTGTTTTGAAGCGCAATAAAATACGTGGCACCCCCCATTACTCTATTGCCCTGGCAACAGGCATCCCCATCGCGATCCTGATTGTGGTCAATGGCAGAGTTGATATCCTCGGTGATATGTATGCCTTTGGGCTATTGGGAGCATTCTCGCTAACCTGTCTAGGACTGGATATCGTGCGCTATCGAGAGTTGCGCAAACACCAGCAAGTCAAAAAAAAGCAGGCAGGGAGAATTCCGACCTGAGTTAAATGGACATAGCAATGGGCATCAGGCAGGGATAACAGCAGTTGAAGATATGATGAAACCGGATGAGCATAGGGCGGCGGCCAATGAGAATGCTCCAGGCCAGAACCCGGAAAAGGGGGAGAAATTTGGTCTGTGGTTTAGAATCGACTTCTATCTGGGCATACTCACAACTGCGATGGTCGTAATAGCATGGTGTACGAATCTCATCTTCAAGCCCTACGCGACCCTCTTTGGAGGAGCAGTTACCGTAGTAGGAATGGCAGTTGCCGTCATCAATTATCGTCAGCACAGGAAAGAGGGCCAGGTTCCTGTTCCAGTGGTAGTAACGCATATTGAGGATCGCATGCCAGACTCGGTCCTGGCGGTGCTGCTGAATGGTCATGTGCATAACGATGCGATTATCCGCTCTGCGGTAAACCAGGCGGATACCAAACCAATTATCTTCCTGTATGTGGGAGAAGCCAAAACGAGGAAAGCAGCTCCTCAGATGATGGAGATTGTTGACCCTTATCTAGACGATCCAGAAGCGAAAGCTAGCTTTGGGAAAGCAGAGAGCCTGGCATTGCAAGCAAAGGTATCAGACCGCAGGTATGTCTATATGCAAGGCAATGCAGATGCAGATGTCTCGCATATCTGGCAAGTGGTTCACCCCTATGATACAGTGATTGCCGCTGAAGATAGCGAGCGATTTAAAGATATCAACCCTGACCGTGTACGCTACGAGCTAACATCCGATGGGCGTGTGGCCCATCTGCTGAAACGTTGGGAGCCAGTGGCATAAATGCGGGCAAAGAGAGAGCAAGAGGGACGCGCAAGGGAAAAGCTCTTGCGCGTCCCTTGTCATTCTTCACCATTGAAACGATAACCGACACCAGAAACGGTGAGAATAAAGCGTGGATGGGCGGGATCAGGTTCAATCTTGCGGCGTAATTGTCCAACATAGACATGGAGATAATGAGCTTCCGTGCCATAACCGGTCCCCCAGACCTGGGAGAGTAGCATCTGGCGCGTCATAATTTTCCCGCTATTTTTAATCAAAGCTTTGAGAAGGTCATATTCGGTAGGTGTTAATTTAGCTTCCTGTCCGTTCACGCGTGACCAGACGTTGAGAGAAATCCACGCGCAAAGGACCAGAGCTAAAAATCGGCTCTGTGCCAGATTGAACCGGGGCGGAATGGCGCAAAGCAACCCTGACGCGGGCCAGAACCTCATTAATACTAAACGGTTTAGAGACATAATCGTCAGCACCCAGATCCAGAGCCAGCACCTTGTCGCGTTCAGTATCTTTTACCGAGAGCACGATAATTGGCAAGCTAGACTGCGTTCGGACCTGCTTACAGACTTCCAGACCACTCATACCGGGAAGGCCGAGATCGAGCAGCATCAAATCTGGCCGATACTGAGCAATGGCCCCCAGAGCATCCTCGCCATTATTGGCGGTAAAAACCTCATAGCCATGCGCGGTTAAACTCCGTTGGAGGGCACGCATAATCTCAATTTCATCATCCACCACCAGGATGCGAGCACCACTTTTACTCATATTTCTTCTGTTTTAGCCTCCCCTAAAGGTAATGTAAATTGCAAGAGAGCTCCTCCTTCAGGTCTATTCTCAGCCCAGATGTGCCCACCGTGAGCCTCAACCAGACCACGACAGACAGACAGCCCCAGGCCTGAACCCCGTACGCCACCATTGCCACCGCTGGCCCTTGAGACCCGGTAGAACTTATCAAAGATCCGCTCAAGATCCTTTTGCGGAATCCCCGGTCCATGATCTGCAATTTGTACAAGGAGATCCTGACCTCTCACCTGGGCCGAAATTTCTATCGGTGATGCAGGTACAGTATATCGTACAGCATTCTCTATAAGATTTGTTAAAACCTGGTCCATTTGTAAATAGTCCAGCGCCACCGGGGGAAGATCTTCAGGGATAAAAGTTTTCACCTCACGATCCTGTAATAAGAACTCCATATGGCCCAGAACATCATGAATCAATTCATCAATAGGGAACCATTCTTTTTCAGGCTTCAGCGCACCACCCTCAATACGAGACATATCCAGCAAATTCCCAACCAGACGATTCAAGCGATCAGCCTCGCGCTCAATCGCCAGAGCAAAACTACGGCGTTCATCCTCGCTCCACTGCACATCATCTTGCAGAAGGCTGCTCGCGGCAGCCTTAATAGACGAAAGAGGAGTACGCAAATCATGAGAAACAGAAGAGATCAAAGCCGAGCGTAGAGCATCTGTACGGCGCAGAAGCTCTACATCCAGAGCTTCACGGCGCAGGCGTGAGCGTTCAATAATAATAGCGGCCTGGTCCAGAAATGTCCAGAAAAAAGCGGCGCGATGATTCAGGCGATCCCGCTCCCCGCTCTGGCCAATTTCAATGGCGAGCTGAGAGCGGGCATTCTCCATCAGCAGGCGTACCACACCGACACTGCGGGAGCCAACCTGCAAAGGAATCAAGCGGATATAGTGATGTTCAACTTTCCCATTCGTTATAGGACGCCGGAACCAGTGAGGAGCTAAATGCCTGCTCGCGCTCTCTGGATCGGTATGCAGATCAATAATCTTGCCCTGAGTCAGCACCGTAGCGACTGTTTTTTCTTCATCGGCAGAAAGAAGCGATACATTTGTTCCGGACTGAACAGCATCGGCGCAAAGTTGCAGCACACCGCGTTCATCGGGGAGCAAGATCGCACAATCACGAACACCGGCGAAGAAAAAATTATCAACCAGGGCACGAGCCACAACGCTAAGCTGCAAATTCAGGTCCATTGCCGTTGTAGTAGCACGCAACATATTATAGAGCGCACGGGTCTCGTTTTCCCGTTGACTGGCTAACTCAGCGCGACGTTTATAGGCAGAGGCAAGCTGTCCAGTGATAATAGCAGTTACAAGGAAAATGAAGAGGGCAAACCACTCATCCTGATTATTAATCGTAAAGAGATATAAAGGCGGCACGAGAAAGTAGTCAAACAGAAAAAAGGAGATAACCGAAGCCACAATGGCGGCATACCTTCCCCGCGTTATCGCCAACGCCAGCACAACCAGAAGTGATAAGAACGTAATATTGGGTATTTTTGGATAGAGGTGAAATACATAAATACATCCAGTCGCAAGCAATACGCCTACTACAGCGAGAATGGTATCGAGAAAGTAACGGGACAGCCCCCTTTCTTCACTATCTTTATTCCCTCTAAAAATGGTTTCCATACTTACTTGCCTTTTTCTCTCTCCTAAAAACCTTTTCATTGCTGCTGAACATCAGCTCAGATACAAATCCAGAAAATGACGAAAAATGAAAGAACGTTACTCCTCGCAAAAAGAGCATATCACACTGCTTATATCGAGTAAAATAGGAGAAGGCAGAAGCGCTCAACTACTTGACCACGCAGGCTTTTCAGGGATATACTCCTGGCATGAGACAGCGACATTTTGTGATGATCCTGCTACTTCTGCTGCTAGAGCTGGCGGCGTGCAGTCCTGGGCATACAGGAAATAACGAGATTGCCTTTCTGCGGGCCGGACAATTATGGAGCATTGATCCCGATGGGGCCAATGCATTTGCGATTGTCTCAGGAGGCGAAGCGGTAACAGGATATAGCTGGTCGCCAAATCATCAGATTGTCGTATTTCGTCAGCTTGATAGCACATTTGCTGAGAGCAATGCAGCAAAGCATCTGCCAGAGCAAGCCGTGACTGGACAGATTGCCGACGTTCCCAGCACGCTCAATACCGTTGGAGTCGATGGGGGAACACCTATCAGCATTGCACTCTCCAGTCCCGATGTGCGCTATAATACGCCGTTCTGGATCAGCAACGGGACACGCCTGCTCTATCGCCAGGAAGGACTGAATAGCCCTGTCAGCCCGGCGGACGTCACCTGGTGGGTCTCGCAGAGCGATCAACCGGCAGGGATTGCGGCAAAAAGCTTACCGGCACTCTTCTCATTACCCGCTATAGACGAAAACAATCAACACATCGTGGGATCATCCCCGGCGGGAATTCTCACCACAACCTTGACAGGCACAGACACACATTATCTACTGCATGAGCAACTCAGTGGGCATCCCCTGGCGGCAAGCCTTGAACGGGTACTCTGGCAACCAGGACCACAACAAGGCGCGATCCTTTATGCAGTAACCACAGCGCTACAAACAACTGCTAAGGATCAGACGATAGAGCTACGGCTTCAGCAGCGCAATCAGCAGATAGTATCACTTTTGAGCTGTACATGTACGCAATTTGCCTGGTCACCAAATGGGCAGATGATTCTTTACCAGACAGAAACAGGTTTCACGATTTTCTCTCTCCATGACAGGAGCAGTTATACCGTACAGGCAGAGCAGGAGAGTGTACCCTACTGGTCACCTGATAGCCGATTCCTCCTCCTGGATGGTCTCAACACCTTGCATCTCGTGCAACCTGCGCAACACCGGGACCAGATTCTCTTACACAATGCTCAGCAAGCAGGTAGTAGTAAAAACAATGGGCAAGCGCTACCAGCCAGTAATGCATTAGTAGCGCCAGTTTCCACGAGCAGTTGGGCCAGTGATAGCCGTCATTTTCTCTTTGTGACGCATCAGCGTTTGAGCTGGCAAGGTCGGCATCTTACGGGAGGAGAAGGTCTTTACACGGCTACATTGACAGAAAATGGAGAGATTCAAGATCAACCAGCCTTTGTAACTGGGGGAAACATCACCCAGGCAGGTTGGATGTATCAAAACCCGATTACATCTTTTCTTTACTAGATATTAAAGCGCGCGAAAGGGAACAAGATGGATACACAAGATCCTAAAAAGCTGCACATACAGGAAGTGGACGAGGACGATTTTGAGGATGAAGAAGAAGAATACGACGATATGGAACTCTTAGAGCGCCTGGAGACGCTACGCGAAGATATGGAAGAGCTAGGAGTGACAACCCTCGCTCAAGTGAATCAGCGCATCAAAGAGCTTCATCGTCAGCTAGATAGACATTAGCAGCAGGCTCAAACGAACAGAAGAGACACAAGCGCCAGAGATTGGGCGGAGCTTTATCTCCGCCCACATAGTTGAGGTGATACTCAAGCGCCTCCCAGGTACGCCTGGCGCACAAGATCGTTGGTTAAAAGATTAGGGGCTGTATCGCTAAGAACAATTTTGCCGGTTTGTAACACGTAGCCACGGTCCGCAAGTTTGAGGGCCATCGAGGCATTTTGCTCCACGAGAAAGATCGTCATCCCCTCATCCCGGATACGCAATATCGTACTGAAGACGGTCTCCACAAGAATTGGCGAGAGGCCCATCGAAGGCTCATCCATACAGATCATACGTGGGCGAGACATCAGAGCGCGTCCCATTGCCAGCATCTGCTGTTCGCCACCAGACATCGTGCCAGCCACCTGTTTTAAACGTTCTTTGATGCGCGGAAAGATCTGACAGACATGATCCAGATCAGCTTTCACCTCGGTGCGATTGCTACGCGTAAAAGCTCCCATTTCCAGGTTTTCCAGAACCGTCATACGTGAGAAAATGCGCCGAGCCTCTGGAACCAGAACCAGGCCCGAACTGATAATATCACCGGTCAGCGTATGTTCAATGGGCTTCTCCTCGAACTGAACAGAACCAGAGCGAGGATGTACCAGACCAAAGATCGTTTTCATCGTCGTCGTCTTACCGGCAGCATTCGCTCCCAGCAAGCACACAATCTCACCCTTATTGACCTCCAGCGAGACATTTTGCAGAATATGGCTGGGACCATAATAGGTATTGACATTTGTTAGTCGTAGCATGACGAACCTCGTATTCGTTAGAGTATATTTTTCCAGCGCCAGGTCCTTCCCGGCAGAGTATGATCCCAGGTCAGGCAGTAGGCTCCCCTGATTCTTTTGAGGTTTCCTCTTCTGGAGCAGTACCGAGATAAGCCGCAATCACCTTCGGATTGCGTCTGATATCTTCCGGGAGGCCCTCGGCGATCTTGCGTCCATAATCCAACACAGCAATGCGATCAGACATACCCATCGTCACCGAGAGCTTATGCTCGATCAAAAGAATCGTCAGACCAAGCTCATCGCGCAAGCGGCGAATATATTTCACGGCATCCAGCGTCTCCGTATCATTCATACCCGCCGTTGGCTCATCGAGAAGTAGCACCTTCGGATTAGCTGCCAGAGCACGAGCGATCTCCACACGGCGGCGCTCGGCATAAGAGAGATTAATTACATATTCTTCCTGGCGTGCAAGCAGAGAGGTGCCAAAAAAGCCAAGCAGCTCAAGGGCACGTTCATGGGCATGTGCCTCCTCACGCACCACGTGAGGAGGTCTAAAGAGAGAGCCAATAATAGTAGCTTTCAGTTGGGTATGCTGGCCCACCAGCACATTCTCCAGAACCGTCATATTATTAAAAAGGCGAATATTTTGAAACGTACGAGTAATGCCGCGTTTCACAATCTGGTCTGGCGAAAGGCCAACCATCGACCTACCTTCCAGGCGGATATCGCCGGTAGTTGGACGATAGATACCAGTGATCAGATTAAAGACCGTCGTTTTTCCAGCCCCGTTTGGGCCGATTACACTGATAATCTCTTGCGGCTGAATTTGCAAATTCACATCCTGGACAGCGACCAGGCCACCAAAACGTTTAGTAACCGCACTCAGATCCAGCAAAGCGTTTGTTGTGGCCCCGGTAGTCTCACCTTCCGGGTTGGCGTGTTCGATACTCATGAGGCATATCTTTCTGTTAGAACGTGTCTGGAAGGGACGCACTTGCAGCAACAGCGAGCCATCTGAGACACATTCTTCCTAAATAGTGCAGTGCGGCTAGTCAACGTGAATCTCTGATTCAAAGCCAGGTGAGCCGGGCGGGGTATCCAGAGCGCCAATCTGTACATCGCCCTCTTGATCGACATGGTGTAGCTCACGTCTACGACGGGCACTAGGAATCAAGCCTTCGGGGCGGAAGAGCATCACAACGACCAGAATTGTCCCAAAGATCAGATTACGAATACTATCGAAGGTAAAGGTAGGTAAAATCGTTTTGATGGCATGCAGAGCATTTGTAGGATCAGCCGCCATCGTATCGAGCTGCGATAGAATAAGCTCATTGACAGCATAGACTACAATAGCGCCAACAATCACACCAGGAATACTGCCCAGACCGCCGATAACGACCATAGCCAGATAGATAATCGAATCGTTATAGCTAAAAGAATCAGGAGTAACATTCCCCAGCTTCGCCGCATTATAAGCACCCGCGATCCCAGAGAAGAAGGCTCCAGCTCCAAAAGCGAAAAGTTTTGTATTCGCCAGATTAATACCTGAAGAAGCGGCAGCGACCTCATCTTCGCGAATCGCGACCCAGGCGCGACCCAGGCGGGAGTCACGCAAGCGCAGATTGATAAAGATCAGCATCACGATGAGCGCAAGCACCAGGTAGTAGTAAGGGACAGGAGTGAAACTTGTCCAGTCAACGCCTGGGAAATGGGGTGGAAAGATGCCAACGACGCCATTGGTGCCATTCGTATATTTATCCATCTGCAAGAAAATGATCGGGATTATCTCACCAAAGCCCAGCGTCACAATAGCCAGGTAATCACCACGTAATCGCAGAGTAGGGATACCAAGCATCACACCCCAGAATGCAGCCACACAGGCGGCGAGGAGCAAAACAGGCCAGAACAACCAGGGCCAGATCTGAGGATTCACCACTATACCGGTCAGAACAGTAAACTGACCCGAACCAATCAGACCCCAGGTATAAGCCCCAATGGCAAAGAAAGCTACATATCCAAGATCAAGCAGGCCAGCAAAGCCAACCACAATATTCAGGCCAAGAGCAAGGATAATATAATAGCCTGCATCACCAAAGCCACTGATACGGCCTGTTGTCCCGTAGCCAAAGAGGAGAGGGTCCAGGGCGGGATAGAAAATCACAAAGGCGGCCAGGAGGATCAGATAGAAACGTTGAGCACCACTACTGCGCATAGGCAGATCATTGGGAACCAGATTACGGGCCTCCTCGCGTGCACGAGTGGCGGAGAGAGATTTTATCCCAGTCTTTAAACTGACAGCGGAACCATCTTTTATCTTCGCATCAGCTTTTTTTTGCAGAGCGCCGAGGGTGCGGCGTACAGCCATCTCACCACCGAACTGACCAAGCAACAAACCGAACACCGGAAGAAGAACCGTCCGAATAATCGCAAAAATCAAGACAGGCGTAGGCAGACCGCCACTGAACAGAAAAACAAGGTCTATCACCAGCCAGATAAGCGAGAGGGTAGAGCCAAACCAGAAGCCACCACTGCGACCCCGGCTCTTGAGAATTGCCTGCTGTTCAGGGCTGAGATCTATCACCTCATCAAGAGGATCAGGCGGAGCATAGTGGAGAACGGCAATCACGCGCTTGCGAATCCAGAAATAGATCGGCCAGACCACGATACAGAGAGCCAGGCCAATTACCAGACTCGTCGTGAGAATCACCAGAAGCATCGGCACCAGGGTAAAAATGACGACATCAATCCACAGTTCAACCATGCTGCGCCGTCCACTATCGGCAGCAGTAAAATAGCCAGCGAGAATAAGCGCGATAGCATAGAAAACCAGGACAAAAATGCTCGCCAGAATCAAACCGCTGGTAGTCTCGCCCTCAATGGAGAGTCCGGTAAAGAGCACTAGCAGCGTATTATTCAGGATCGATTCACCATTCCAGAGCGTAAAAGCCAGAACGGGAATCAGGAGCGCAACAAGCCACTTCACAAAAAGCAAGCGTGTCTGGCGCTCAACCGGAATTTTAGGAAGACTCATTGACACGTTTTTACCACCTCGCTTCTAAGAGCGTAGAACAAAAAAGTTGCATACGCCATGCCCGTCACACCTTTTCTGGAGTCTGTTGACCCAGGAGGCCAGCGGGGCGGAAGATCAAAATAAGAATAAGAATAGCAAAGAGGATAGCGCGAGACCAGGCACTGCCACCATGCGGAAGAATGCTGGGAGGAATAAGCGTTGCCAGAGCTTCGATGATGCCGATCAAAACACCACCAACCATAGCGCCAACGATATTCCCAATGCCGCCCAGGACTGCGGCAGTAAAGGCGACGAGGCCGAGATTGAAACCAATCGTGAAAATCGTGCTTCCATATTGGAGACCGTAAATGAAACCGGCAGCGCCAGCGAGGGCCGCCCCGATAAAGAAGGTTGTAGCAATCACGCGATTGACATTGACTCCCATCAGCGCAGCCGCATCCCGGTCTTGAGCCACGGCACGCATTGCACGACCAGTCTTGGTGCGGCTAATGAGCCAGTTCAAGGTAATCATGAGAGCAAGAGAAACAGCAAGCACAAATACATTAATGCTACTGAAAGAAATTGGACCAACTGTATAGGTGATGTTAGGAAAGATCTGAGGAAAAGAGATATAAGTATTGCCCTTCCAGAGTTTCCCAAGATCCTCAAGAATCAACGAAACACCAATAGCAGAAATAAGAGGGGCAAGGCGCGGAGCATTCCGTAGAGGACGGTAGGCAATACGCTCAATAACAACGCCAAGAACGGCACAGATGAGCATAGAACCGACGCAAGAGATAATCAATGCAAACACTAAAAATAGGCCGGTTGGACGAGAGTTCTGATTAATGCCAAGTAGATTAAAAATGGCGATAGAGACCAGAGAGCCAATCATAAAAATATCGCCGTGGGCAAAGTTAATTAACTCGATGATGCCATACACCATCGTATACCCAAGAGCAATAAGTGCATAGATGGCTCCAGTAAAAATGCCGTAGACCAGGAGTTGCAAGAAAAGCGACATTGAAAGCACCACCTTCCTGACATAAGCTAAAGAAACGCACTACAAATGGAGAAGGAAGGAAAAGCAGGAGTAGCCACACAGATAGGTATCTGCAAGGCTACTCCAGAAAACGTTCCATGATGAGTAGCAAATCACGGAACAAGTGATGATCAGTGGCTACTTCACATTCAGCTGAGTAAGGAAGTCCCAACCATCGCCAGCATGCACATCTTTACCAATGGTATAGATGGAGATGATCTTGTTGGTTGTGTCACCATTTGTATCGAAGGTGTGATGACCGGTAATGCCATTATAATCGATCTTCTGAATCTGATCGATCACCGCTTGACGAAATGTCTTCGCGCCAGCGGCATCATTGCTATCCGTTGGAGTCTTTGCTCCAGCAGCAAGAGCGGCTTTGATGGACTGAATGATAATCATAGCGCAATCATAAGAACCCGCACTATAAGAACCAATGTTGTTCTGACCATACTTTGCATCATACTCGGTGAAGAAGGGCTTGGCGCTATCAAGGGCAGCGGCATTCACCGAAGCAACGGAGGTAAAAACGGGGCCACCGTTACTATTGCCAATGGTAGTAGCAAAAGCACTCGTCTGAGTACCATCACCAGCCTCCATAGGCAGATTCTTCAAAGCAGGGACCTGTTCCATCTGCTGGCGGATCGCAATACCACCGGTTGAGTCGTTACCACCAAAGAAGAGAACATCGGGTTTAGCAGCGGCAATTTTCGTTAATAAATTGACATAAGATGTGGTCGTTGGTGGCTCACTATCATGACCGAGGAGCATACCACCATCGGTCTTCCATTCTGCCTCAAAAGCATTCGCGATACCAGCACCATAGGTTTCGGTATCATCAACGATATAGGCTTTACGATAGCCCTTCTGCTGATAGCCGAAGTCCGCAAGAATAGCTCCCTGGTGTTGGTCCAGTGTCGCAATACGGAAATAGGTCACTTTGCCAGTAGGCCGGTAGGTTGACAACTTATCATTGCTGCCACCGCACTCAGTTGCAGGCGTTGTCTGTGTAAGACAGTCATTGGTATTTGCCGGACTGATAAGAGCGATAGGAGCCTGGTTCGTCACACCAAGTTCAGAGATAGCCACACTACTATTCAAAGGACCAACAATACCAGCAACAAGGCCATCACCAATCAGATCTTCCACATTTTTCTGCCCGGTAGGACCATCGTGCGTGCCCTGGGGACCAACATCGTCTTTAGGAACGAACTGAAACGTATAGCCAGGAATCAGATTCTTGCTATTGGCATCGATCACAGCAAGAGCAGCGCCATTTTCAGAAGGTTTGCCAGCACTTTCATCTTTACCACTCGTTGGAAAGTCAGAGCCAATTTTAATGACTGTGCTCCCTTTGCTTGAGGTGGTTCCCCCGGCGGGCTGGCTTCCCTGGGTGCCAGATCCACAGGCGGCCAGGATACCAAGCAACAGCGGAATAGAGAGAGAAAGAGCAAAAATACGCGACCAGCGTCTCTTCATCAAAAATCCTTTCTGGATACCCACCTAAAACGTGGCGGTGGGAGGAAAGAAAGCTGCCGTCAGCCTCCTTGAGGAATAACAAAGACACGATTCAGAAAAGTGCCAGAGATGAATGGTATGAAGAACAGGATTCTCCAATAAATTACATTCCTCTGCAATGATACTACGTCGAGTTTTGCGCAATTATCACCAGAGCATTTCAAGAATGCATACAATTCTTTTGCAAACGATATGCACACTCTTGAGAACAAATAATGCGAAAATTTCCTCCTTTTTCAAGATGAGCAGGCCGTAAAATTTTTCTATTACCTACGACGCGAAAAGAGGAGCTTTTTTAATAAGCAATTTTTCTTTATTTACTAGACCTTCACAAATCAGCATGGTCATGCAGGGAATTTGGTACAAAAACGTTGAAAAGCGGCCTCTACTTGCTGCCGGGTCTCTTCGGGGGAACCACCATTGTCAATTACTTCATCAACCAGAGGAAGACGTGCAGCAACTGACGGCTGAGCCGCAAGGCGAGCGCGTGCATCCTGTTCGGAGAGCTGATTCCGCTGCATTAAACGCTCCATCTCCAAGTTTTCAGAACAGGTGACAAGCCATTTGCTACTACAAAGTGCCGCAGAGCCACCTTCCAATAATTTCACTGCATCCAGAATGGCAATCCCATTCTTACTCACGCGAGCAATTTCGGCCCATACCACCTGAGCTACAGCGGGATGGACAATGCGTTCCAGTTGCCGCAACGCTTCAGCATTCTGAAAAACCAGGCTACCAAGACGTTTACGGTCAATACGGCCATCGCTGGTCAGAAGTTCAGGACCGAATTGCTCCACAATCTGCTGCACTACCGCTTGACCGGGTTCATACAACTGATGAACCAGCGCATCAGCGTCAATATAACGTTCCGCCCCCAATGTAAGAAGAAGCTGGCCAACAGAGGTTTTCCCACAAGCGATATTGCCAGTTAAGCCAATAATGCGAGGCATAATTTTTACCTCTATCTACAAATTCAAAAGATGAGCAGGTTTTTTTAAGTATACCATAGAAAACATGGCTTTCATTCCACCCGGAATGCTTCCAAAAGTACCTGTACAATGTCATTTTTTACCATAAAGCAGGGAGAGTATCGTACAATACACAGAAATAACAACAACTAACAGAAGACAACGAGGAGCAGAGATGAGCAGACGTCTGGGGCTTATCGTAGGGCTCAATCACTATCAAGATCCACAATTTCGGCCATTACAATTTGCTGAGCATGATGCGAAGGCCCTTGCTCAGTGGTTGGTGAATGGACAAGGAGGCAAATGGTCGCCTGCGGATGTGCAATTAGTACAGGGTATGCATGCGACGAAAGAGCTTGTCGAATCGCTGATTGGTCAATTATGCCTCCAGAACGCGGGACCCGGCGATCTGGTCTTTATCTATTTCGCTGGACACGCCTTTATTGATGAACGCAGCGGCGAAGGATACCTGGCATTGGCGAATACCTCTTATCAGCAAAGCGCCAGTGGCCTGCACCTCCTCTCTTTTGCCCAGCAGATCCTGGCGCGTAGCCGTGCTGCACAAATTGTGCTGCTGCTTGACTGTTTCCAGACTGGTCAGGCCTGGAGTATGCAGAGAACAGCTCCCTACGATTTCAAGCCACTACTAGGGCCTACCCTTTTAAATGCATTGCAACAGATTCCTGATCGTCTCTTCTTCTGTAGCTGTCGCGGCAATGAGATCGCAGCAGAAGTGGGCGAACGAGGTCTAGGACTCTTTGCACACCGTATGATTGTTGGCTTATGCGGTCCAGCGGCTGATCCTCTCACCGGGACCCAGACGATGCAACAATTACATAGTTACTTGTTTGGAGTTCTGGGAGAACAGCAGCGTCCCCAAATCTTTGGGCAGGGGCAACAGCCTTTTTTGCTCACGAACGAATCAGTATCACAGCCAGCGCTTCCGCCCATAATGGAATCCCCACAATCAGCTTCAGCAGACTTCTATGCAGGGACGCCAGCACCTCAACCCGGCTATCCAATGGATTCACCAGCGAATCAGGCCTCTTATGCCCCGGCAGTAACCATGACGCAGACGCCCCCGCAAGGATACCATCAATCTGGAATTACCCCTCCTCAGGCCGCCAATGAACAGCAGTTCCAGCAGCAATGCCAGCAATTGCTTCAGCAGGCCCAACAACAAGCCCAGACCCAAATGCTTGCCGAGGCAATAAACTCTGTAAACCAGGCCCTACAACTCATGCCACGCTATACGGCTGCCCTTACCCTCAAAGGGCAATTGCTAGGCACAATGGGCAGAATGGCTGAAGCCAATGCAACCGTTGAACAGCTACTACAAATTGAACCCCAGAATGCTCTGGCCTGGAGTATGCGCGCGGTCATTCTGAATAATATGGGCCAATTTGAGGCCGCGAAAGAAGCGATTGAACGTTCACTGGAGCTCGATGCCAATAATCCGGAATCGTATGGGATTAAGACAAATATTATGGCGGGTATGGCCGTTGCACAGAGTCAGTTGAAACGACCATCGCAGAATGGTTCGCAAAGATTTGAGGAGCCGAAAAAGAATGCGGGCGGCTTTTTCCTCTCTTTCCTGGGTCAGATCGGAGCATTCTTACTGGGGGCGGCAGGGATGGGCATTCTTATTCTCAAACCCACACTCCCCCCATTGTTGGGATTGGGAATTGCAAGTCTGGGCCTGGCTCTGCTGTGCGTTGGAGCTACACGCGGCGCTTTTCGCTATGGACTGGTTTATCTCATTCCTACGTTGCTATTTAGCCTGATTGCTGGTGGCCTTGTCGGAGCCGCTTATAAACTAGGCCTCTCACGACTCATACTCACCATTCAAGATCATCCCAATCTGCTCATTCCTATTGTAGCCCTGGTAGCCTGGCTGGCACTTGCAGCAGCTCTGCCACTCATTCTGACGTTTGGCGGATTGGTAGGACGGGGAATAGCAAAAGCGCGAGCAAGCTAGTTTCATTCAGTACCCTCAAGCGGGTCGAGAAAGGACATCTGCTCCTGCCGCCCCTAGCAAGGGTAGTCTATCTACGAAACCCGAAAAGGTCAAATGGAAATGCACCAGGCGGGGAAACTTCAGCTTAGCTTGCCATACCTGCAAGACGCTCCCATTCTTCCAGGAGGATATCGATCTGCACTCTGGTCTGCTCATAATCGGCAGTGAGCTCTGTTAAACGGGCGGCGTCGGCTTGCAGAGCTGCTTCGCCCAGGGCCACTTCCAATTCTTTTACTTTGTTCTCGGCCTTCTCGATATCGCGCTCGACGTCCTCTACGGTACGCTCTTTGACTTTACGCCCTTTTTTGACCGCGGTCTTCCCTGGTGCAGGAGCTTTTTTCTCCTCAACTGCTGCCTGCTTGAGAGGCGCAGGAAGATCAAGCACAAGCGGACGCTTCCGTGTACGATACTCTGTATAGTTCCCCAGGTAAGGGATAAGGATACTCTCTTCGATGGCCCAGACTTTCGTTGCTAGACTGTCGATAAAGTAGCGATCATGCGAGACGAAAAGGAGCGTCCCCTCAAATTCGGCTAAGACCTCTTCCAGAAATTGGCGCGATTGGAGATCAAGGTGGTTCGTCGGCTCGTCTAGAATCAAGAGATTGGAGCCTTGCAACGTCAGTTTCGCCAGCGCGACCCGGCTCCTTTCACCACCACTAAGCGCACCGATAGGCTTAAAAACATCGTCACCGGAAAAGAGGAAGCGTCCCAATAGACTACGTGCCCCTTCTTCGCTGAGAGCACTGACAAGCCGAATCTCATCGACAATGGTATTATCCATGTTGAGGCCAGCGTGCGTCTGCGAATAATAGCCAACACGTACACCATGCCCGATATGCACCTCCCCGCTGGCGGGAGGAAGTTCCCCAATTAAGGTACGCAATAAGGTTGTTTTCCCCGCACCGTTGGGACCAATGAGACCGACCCGGTCTCCGCGCAAGAGCTCCAGGTCTGCCACACGAAAGAGGAGCGTCGGCGCGAGAGTAGGAGCTTGCGGACCATACCCAACGATTAAGTTTTGCGTTGAAACTACTGTTACGCCACTATCTGTGCTAGGGGCAAACTCGAAGGTCATCTCTTTGAAATCTTGCGGACGCTGCACCCGCTCCATCCGGTCCAGCAATTTTTGCCGACCTCGCGCCTCACGACTGCGCTGACCCGCTTTATAGCGCCGAATAAACTCTTCAGTATGCGCAATATGAGCCTGTTGCGCCTCGTACTCACGCTGGCGGCGGTCCATACGCTCTTCGCGCAACTCAAGATATTTGGTATAGTTGCCAGGATACTCCTCGATCTGTCCAAAGGCCAGTTCGATAGTACGCGTGACAATTTTGTCCAGAAAGTAGCGATCATGGGCCACAATGACCATTGCGCCCTTCCAACTCAGCAGGTAGGTCTCCAGCCACTCTAGAGCGGCAAGGTCAAGGTGATTGGTTGGCTCATCGAGCAAGAGAACGTCCGGCTCTTGCAACAGCAATTTTCCGAGGGCGGCACGCGTCTGCTGCCCCCCGCTCAGTTGCATCACCGGGCCATCCTGCTGTTCACGGGCAAACCCCAGACCATCAAGTACCTGGTCAACGCGATTCTCGTAGGTATAACCTCCGGCGTGCTCATAGCGTGTCTGGAGTTCGGCATAGCGTGCCAGCAACTGCTCATGCAAGACACTATCATCCTGAACGTGGGAAGAGGCCATCTCCTCTGTTAAAGCTGTGATCTCCTGCTCCCACGTGTGCAGGTAAGAAAAGACGGAGAGGAGCTCCTCACGCAAGGTATTATCGGGCGAGAAATTGGCGATCTGCGTGAGGTAGCCAGTGCGGGCATTGCGAGAGAAAGAGACATGACCTTCGTCAGGCTCTTCGCGCCGGGCGAGAATATTGAGCAGGGTAGACTTCCCGGCACCATTGGGACCTACGAGTCCGATGCGATCATGTTCGTCCACTTGAAAGCTCAAACCTGCAAAGATACGCTCCGCCCCGAAAGATTTTCCTAGATTAATGATGCTCATTACTGGCATACGGCCTCACCTGTTCTTCTACTATATAAGGATATCCTGATAATGCGATCTTTTTTTATTTCAAATAGGTTGGAGTAGCGTATCATATCACTGTCATTCGTGCAAGGGATGACAGAATCTAAGAATCTACTGGCTTCAAGAAATAGCGAGAGGGCTAAAAACTATGCTATACTATAGCAAATCCTTCTTTGCGAGAAAGGATGCTGAGTCTAACGGTTCCACCGTATGATTACTGTGGGCCGTCTACTCGTGTATATTCCATAAGGAGCAGATCAAGAGACAAACAGTAAAGGTCAGCAGCAAATCCGGTTGCGGCGGCATTTGGCCATAAAAAGAGAGAGCCTGGAAAAGGGGCCGCAACCCCCTTGTTCTACAGTCAAAGGATACACAGCAAAGAAAGGAGACGATGCATGCTCCTATGCAAATAGGATGTCAGCGCATCGCAGGTGCAGAGGTGGCGAAAGAACAGTCTCTGGATAATCTCTGGTTGGCGCAGACTTTGTTCGACCTGGGCGGCGTTCAATTTGGCAATTTCACGGTGAGCGAGTCAGCGGTGAGCTCACCGGTCTTTGTGAACCCGAAGGTCTTGATTAGCAATCCAACCGCCCTCCGCGTGGCCAGTAAGCTGATGCAACAAGAGATCAACCTGGCCCAATCACTGCGTCGGCCCAAAGTTCATCCCTTCTCGATGGTGGCAGGAGTGCCTGTAGGTGGCCTTCTGCTCGCAAGCGCCTATTCATTGGAGACAAATACGTCGCTTATCTATGCCCGCATCCACCCTGAAGGCACGGGAAATCGCGGCATTGAAGGCCGTTTCATGAAAGGCGATACCGCTTTAATCATCGATGACTTGATTACCAGTGGCAGCAGCGTCCTGGAAACAGCAGCTCTGCTCGAAGAAAACGTGATTAAAGTCAAAGATGTCCTCGTCCTGGTTGACCGAGAGCATGGGGCAGTTGAACGACTGCGGCAACATGGGTATAATCTCATAAGCATTTTACGATTGGATGTGATGCTGACCCATTATGTGTCAAAGGGATTGATCTCAGAAGAAACCTATCGTACCTGCGCTGAGTATTTGCAAAGCAAACAGAGTGATCCTCATACAGGTGCGCTATAAGCCTCGACTATCCAACTAGCAAACGAGGGACGCAGCATTGAAAGCTGTACCCCTCGTTTTCTTTTCTCTCTTTAAGAAAGTGAGGTTTGTTCTGGCTGGCTTGTCGCTATAGGTTGCACCGGGATTCCCTGCGGCGCTTGTGGACGCGCTGCCCCGTTGACGCCATTATAACGATATCCTTCAATACCATCTTGTATGGGCTGCTCTACTGCGGCCTGCACATTCTTCGGCAGAGCACTCAGCATAGGCTGGATGATGTCCATCGGCAACGGGAAGATGATCGTCGAGTTTTCTCAACGGCGATCTCTGTCAGCGTTTGCAGATAGCGCAACTGGAGCGCACTCGGCTGTGAACCAATAACTGCGGCAGCCTGCGCGAGTTGAGCAGAAGCCTGCAATTCGCCTTCAGCATGGATAATCTTCGCCCGCTTCTCTCGCTCTGCTTCCGCCTGCTTTGCCATCGCACGCTGCATCGTAGAAGGTAACTCGATATCCTTAATCTCGACAGCAGTGACCTTGACGCCCCAGCGTTCCGTATGCTCGTCAATAATAGACTGGAGTTCCTGGTTGATTTTGTTGCGCTGCGCCAACAATTCATCCAGCTCTGATTGGCCCAGTACGTTCCGTAACGTTGTCTGACCAATCTGCGTGGTTGCCTGCATAAAATTCATGACGTTGACAACGGCGGCGGCTGGATCAACTACATAAAAGTAGAGGACTGCCGTGACTTTAATGGTGACGTTATCGCGCGTAATGACTTCCTGGGGCGGCACGGTAAGTGTCACGATACGCAGATCAACTTTCACCATACGAGAGATGAAGGGCGGCACCCAGAAAAATCCTGGCCCCTTTGCACCATCCAGACGTCCAAGAATAAAGATGACACCACGCTCATACTGCTGAACAATACGCATACCAGAGAGAGCCAGAAATGCCACGATAAGAACAATTGCTGCAATGAGAGTAAAACCAAGCGCCATTATGCGCCTCCTTTTTTCAAGGTGTTATGCTTCTTATGATTGTGATTGTGATTGTGAAAGAAAAGAAGATGGTCGATCATTGCCATAAATTAACTGTGTCTGCACTGGACATACGCGTAAACGTAGACCGTCGACGGCCATGATCTGGACCAGTGCTCCCTCTTCGACGGATTCGTCAGGGTGATCCAGGGCCGCCTCCCAGTTTTCGCCACCATACCTGACACGTCCCAGTGGACGCAAGGCAGTGGTGACAATAGCCTGTGCGCCAATCATTCCTTCAATACCGGTATTTACGGGCAAACGGCGGATACGCATGACATAGAAAAGCAGCAGCAAGCCGATAGCACCAACCAATCCACTCATTGTATAAACAAGCCAGGGCTGGAGAGCAAGACCGGTCTGCGCACTACTATTTTGAAAAAAGAGAAAAGACCCAAAGATGAGAGAGAGCACAGCGCCTACTGTCAGGACGCCATGAGTCGGGGCATGGAGATCAAGAATAAGCAGGGAAAAAGCTGCGACCATAAAGATCAAGCCTAACCAGTTAGGCGAGAGCGCCACTGCGGCAAACAAGAAGAGGAGCAATGCCAGCATACCCACCACGGCGGGTACAATAATCCCAGGATGAGCTATCTCTGTATAAAGGCCTATCATCGCCACAATGAACAATAAAAAGACGATATTTGGATCGAGCAAGAAACTATGAATTGTTTCTAACATAACTGTCTCATCCTCGCCTCTGTCAGGCAATTGAATATGATCGCCGCTTCTTTTTCCTGCGATAACTATTTGCTATACCAGTAATATAGCATATTGCAATTGCAAAGTCAAGCTATCCCACATGAGTTTTTCTTAAATTTCTTATCCGCTAGCAAATCTGTCTAAAGTGAGGAGAAGTGTTCTCCCGCGCAATAATAGGCAAAGTTACGGTAAACGTCGATCCCTCTCCAGGTCGACTTTCAACCTGAATTGTGCCGCCATGGGCGCGAGCAACCCAGTCAGCAATAGCTAAACCAAGACCACTGCTACCACCTTCCTGACGCTGATGCGCTGGATCAACACGGTAAAAACGCTCAAAGATAAAAGGCAGATGTTCAGGGGCAATGCCTATACCAGTATCACTGATAATTATGCGTGCTGAATCGGCACTATGCTCAAGACGAAGCGTCACGGTTCCCTTCGCTGGCGTGTAATTGAGCGCATTGTCCAGCATATTCACGACCAGTTGAATCAGCCGCGCCTCATCACCGATGACCGTCATCGGCTCAGATGCCTGCACAATAAGCGTAATCTCACGTTGTTGCGCTAACTCTTCCGCGGTTATGGCAACCGTTGATACCAGAAAATCTAACTGTACAGATTCTCGCTCAAGCAGCACCTTCCCCTCATCAGCTCGCGCCAGAGCAAGGAGATCACTAATCAGCAGGCCAAGCCGCTCTGCTTCAGCATTGATATGTTGCAGAATCGTTCGATATTCAACGCCAGTCCGTTCTTGCAGGAGGGCAACATCTGTTTTGCTGCGGATCGCGGCGACGGGGGTGCGCAGTTCATGTGAGGCATCTGAGACAAAACGACGTTGCCGCTTGAAAGCTTCATCGAGACGTGCAATCATTTCGTTGAGGGTCAAAGCCAGAAAATAGACCTCGTCATGGCTAGCAGGCACAGGGACACGCTGTTGCAGATCACTGGCACCGATTTTATGAGCAGTGGCAGTCAGGCGCTGAATTGGAGCAAATGCCCTACCCGCCAGCCAGAAACTGACGAGAGCTGTAAAAAACAGGGCAATAGGCGTGAGCAGAAGTAAGATAAGCGCCTGTTCACGGAGCACGGTATGAATAGATTGGAGCGACTCACCAACCTGGACAAGGGCAAAGGGTGAACCATGTACCAGTAGCGCCTGACTGTAGATACGTATCTCTTCGTCATCTTTGACCATGATTGTGCCTTGCCAGGATGGTCCGTGCAATGGTTGCAGAAAACTGGCTACCGGCAGATGTAAAAGATGAAAAGCAGGTGTAGCACGCAACACATGCCCATGCACGTCCAATATGCGTACGATAGAGGTAGCATTCATATCCACAACAAGATCGGAATCTTTTGTTGCTGTTGACCGCTGAACTGGGAATGTTGCCGGTACTATCTTCAATAGTGATCTGATTATTCTGCTCACGTATCTCGGTTGAGATCTGCTGCACCCGCAGAGCGAGGGCACCGTCGAGCGTCGTTTCTAGAGAGGATTCTAGATGCGTGTAGACAAGACTTCCCGCGCCCAGGATCATCGCCGCAAGAACACTGGTATACCAACAAGTCAATTGCAAGCGGATGCTCATGGGCCAGATCAGTGAAAAGAGCTTCTTCATCACAAAGGCTCTTTCAATTGATATCCAGAACCACGAATCGTCTGGATAAGATCAGGCTCATCCTCCGCACAAAGCTTACTGCGCAAATACCGCACATAGACATCAATAATATTGGAAAAATGCTCAGCCTCCAGATTCCAGATATGTTCCGAGATCATTGTGCGGCTTAAGACTTGGCGAGGATGGCGCAAAAAAAGTTCTAGCAAGGCATATTCTTTGCTGGATAGTGGAATGAGACGCTTTCCACGCCTCACCTCATGTGAACGGGTATCCAGTGTGAGATCAAGAAAACGCAGTTGCGCACTTTTTTCCTCGCTATCACGGCGCAAGAGTGCCCGGACACGCGCTTCAAATTCACGGAATGAGAAGGGCTTGGTCAGATAGTCGTCACCGCCTATATTCAGCCCCGTGACGCGATCTTCTATTGCATTGAGAGCAGTCAGAAACAGTACAGGAATTGTCCTTTGCTGCGCTCTCAAACGACGACAGGCCTCAAAACCATTGAGAGAGGGCAGCAGTACGTCAAGTACAAGTAGATCATAGGGAACGGCTAAAGCCAGAGAGAGCGCATCTTCACCATCGGTCACCAGATCAACCGCATAATGGCGCTGCTCCATCCCCTGCTTCAAATCAACGCCAAGGCTGGGATGATCTTCAGCAATCAAAATACGCATATTACCCTCCTGCTTAGAAACATCAGCAACAGACAAACTTCCTTCGACTCTACTGCACAAACATGAAATGACGATGAAGAGAACTTTTTCCGTGCAAAAAGAGGGCATCGAGACGAGTTTGTGATAGTAGCCACATCTCGTGTGATAGCACTGTAACAAAATTTCTCTACGATTAGGGCAGAAACATTCTATGAAACGACTAAAACGATTGTCACACAGAGCGCATTTTAAACCGGCTTGCTCCGTGCAAATTTTGCCAAATTTTTGCAGTCTTCGTTTTAGCAGGGGAAACAGCATGAGCAAGAGGAGGTCAAATGGCCTATCGTTTCCAGGTGAATGATACTTCCTGCATCAATTGCGGAATATGCATGGATCTCTGTCCTGTACGATGTCTTGATATGACGCGGCCCTCAGGAGAGGGAGAAAGAGGGGAAGCGAAAGAAAGGCTCAGCCCGATCCCCACAACACATGCAGAGCGCCCGTGGATGATGATGAAACCTGTCCAGGTGGCGGCATGCATCGGCTGCCAGATCTGTGTGCAGGAGTGCCCAACAAACGCGATTACTATCGATAGCAAAATTCAAACATCGGTATTTGCCCAACGAGGTCTGCTGACAACTCTTCCATTTGAGAACGGCTGGCAGCCACTTGATGCCTATACACGAGCAACTCCGGAGGAGCCCGGCGAAACGCCGTGGGGAGCGGGACACGACTGGCATGTTGCAGAACGCCAAAGTACCTGGCAGGCCTGGCGCAGTTGGCTTGGCGAAAGAAAAGAGGATCTCAGAGCCCCCTGCCAGGCCGCATGTCCAGTCGGCACAAACGCAGGTCTCTACGTCAGTCTTATAGCTCAAGGACGCTATGCAGAAGCTCTAGAGGTGGCGGCGGAACCCAATCCCTTCCCTGCTATTTGTGGTCGGGTCTGCACTGCACCATGTGAGGATGCCTGCCGTCGAGGAGAGTTTGATGCCCCCATCGCGATTCGCGATCTAAAACGTTTTGCGACTGATCATGGTGGGACTATCCATCGACATCTGAAACCAGCCAGCAATCATTACGCAGAACGCATAGCGATTGTTGGTGCAGGACCTACCGGCCTGAGCGCCGCCTTTTATCTGGCACGCAGAGGATATAAAGTCGCCGTTTATGATGCCATGCCCGTTGCAGGTGGCATGATGGCTATTGGCATTCCTGACTATCGTCTCCCACGCACTGAGCTGAATCGCGACATAGCCACTATCACCGAACTTGGCGTAGAACTCTTCCTCAATACCGCTATTGGACGCGATATCACGCTAGATGAACTACGTGAGCAATACGATGCTGTTCTCTTAGCTGTGGGCGCACAACGTAGCCAACGTCTGGAGATCTCTGGCGAAGGAGAGCTCGATGGTGTTATCCCTGCAACCCTCTTCTTGAAGCAATATAATCTGGAAGCGGCTACGCATCTTGAAGGGAACGTCGTGGTTGTAGGCGGTGGAAGCACTGCATTGGACGCTGCACGCTCGGCACTACGCGCAGGTGCCCAGACGGTCCAGATCCTCTATCGGCGCACGCGAGCCGCAATGCCTGCCCAGGCAGAGGAAGTACGGGCCGCCCTTGAGGAAGGTATCCAGCTACACGAACTGGTAACACCAACCCATATCATAGGAACAGAAGAATTTACCGTCCACGGCATTCGTTGCCAACGCATGAAACTGGATCAACCAGATGCAAAAGGACGTCGCCGCCCGGTTCCTATTCCCGGAGACACGTTCGAGCTACTTGCGGATATCGTTATTGTGGCAATTGGTGAAGCACCTGATCCATCCTTTTTGCCGAAGGGGACCAGTGTTGAAGTCACAGCATGGGGTGGCTTACTTATCAACAAAGAAACAATGGCAACCGGTGCACCTGGAGTCTTTGCAGCGGGAGACGTTACCTACGGACCAAAAACTATTATTCATGCTGCTGCTCATGGCAGACAGGCTGCACGTTCCATCCATGCCTATCTACGCAAGCTCTCACCTCGTGAGGTAAACGAGATGCCAGGGGATAGTGCAGAAATTGTCTCAGTCTTACCCGCCGATGGCGTCATTACCCTGGACCTGCGTCCATCACCACGCGAGGTTATGCCCTTGCGTAGCGGACAAAGTAGCACGGATCGCACCCTTGAGTTTGCAACCGGCTTTACAGAAGAACAGGCACGTCAGGAGGCGCAACGCTGCTTACGCTGCGATCTGGCCTATCGTTGCCCAACTATTCATGTGCTTCAGCCCAAGACGAGAGAACATGTCGAGACGGTTCATTCATAGTAGTATTGATTGGTACACCCATAGAAAGAGGTGTTCTTGTGTCTGTACAAGATCTCACAAACGCAATTGTTTCTGGCATCAACGCGGGCGGCGAGCAATTTCTGGAAGGCACGCTTGCAGCGGTTTTACCAATCCTCTGGCTCGCAATCATAGGACTACACCTGGGACGTCCTTATATTCTGGATATGATTGACCGTTTTACGCTCCGCCTGGGCGCTGATTTACTCTGGTTGATCTATATCGCCTTACGTGACCTGCTCATCATCTCCGGCGTAATCATGAGTTTTATGTTTTTCTTCCCCGATGTCGTCGTCACCGATGCCCTCCCAATCACCGGAGGACTGGCAGCCGCGGTCCTCTTTGGCGCATTGCTCGTGAAATTGATGGGCGATCCCGATCACTCACTGCGCGATTTCCGCATCACGACGATACTCCTCGGCATCGGAGCTATACTCTACTTTGTCCCCTATCTGCTCGGTGTCCAGGCCAGTTTCCCATTTAGTCCCGCCCTCGTTACTAATACGAATCCCGGCCTTGCAGTAGCGTTTTCCTATGTCTCTATCGCACTCATTGCTATCGAAGGTGCATTTGCCGCCGCGTATGCCTTGAGAACGGGCGGACGTGCAGAGACCCCAGAAGCAAGCACTACCAATTTATAGACGAAGAGAAATGTGAGAGAGGAAAAGATCATGAAACCCGCTGATATCGCTACCGCTATTACCCAGTCCCTTGTCCAGGGCGGATCACAATGGATGATCAGTAGCATAGTTGCTTTCTTACCCATTCTGTGGACAATGACCTTGATGCTACACCTGGGCCGCCCCTACGTGATTCGCACATTGCGCCGCTGTGGTCTACGTCTCGGCGCTGATATCTGGTGGATGTCCTATATGCTGATACGTGATGCCCTCATCGTGATGACATTTGCCTTAAGCTGGGTCTTCTTTCAACCCAATATTGTCACAAATCAGGCCCTACCGCTTACCGGTTCTCTGGCAGCCCTCTGTCTCCTGCTGGCTCTGGCCGTCAAACTTTCACGCCGCGTAGACGATGATATCTCTGCTTATCGCCTGGCAACAGCATTTCTGGTACTGGGTGCAACGCTTTACTATCTTCCCCAGGTCTTTGCCGTTGAAGCCACCAGCCAACCCGCACTGGCAGGATTTGGGAAAGTGTTCACGACGAATACAAATCAGGGAGTCGCGCTTACGCTTATGTGGATCTCTCTGGCAGGAGTTGTGATCATTGCAGGCTGGATGTTTCTACGAACCTGGGTAGCAGCAAATCGCACAATGGAGCAACGTATAACGGCAAAGAATACATCACTAGTAGAAGAGAAAGTTCCTGCCACACTTTAAAAGTAGCACGTTAGAGAGAGCAGAAAGGCGCTCCGAGAGGATGCACCTTTCTGCTTTTTCTTAAGGTAGTATACGATAAGCTTTCTGCTGCGTATGCGGTAATTGCATCCTGAGCGAGAAAAGAAAGTTGGAGTGAAGAGGTTCATATGAATATTTGTGAACCTCTTCACTCCAACGTTGAAAAGCGTGGTTTAGCGCCCAAATCGTCTGAGACGAAGTGAATTACTTACGACGGTCACTGAAGAGAGCGCCATAGCGGCGGCGGCAAAAATGGGGGCCTGCTCCCTTAAGAACGGAATGAGCGGCGAAAGAATCGCTGTAGGCACCAGGACAATATTATACGCAAAAGCCCAGAAGAGATTTTGCTTAATTGTGCGCAAAGTGGCACGCGAGAGACGAAAAGCAGTCGAGACACTTTTCAGATTCCCTTTGACCAGCGTCATATCAGCCGCTTCCATTGCAATATCAGTCCCGGTCCCCATTGCAATACCCGCATCGGCCTGCACTAGAGCCGGTGCATCGTTGATGCCATCACCGGCAAAAGCCACAACCAGTCCCTCAGATTGCAACTGTTTGACTTTGCTCGCTTTCTCTTCCGGCAGTACCTCTGCCAGTACCTGCTCTGGAGCAATCCCAACTTGAGCTGCAATCGCTTCGGCAGTCTTGCGGTTATCGCCCGTAATCATCCAGACCTGCAATCCCTGCTCCTGAAGCTGTTTGATAGCCTCAGCAGAGCCGAACTTGACGGTATCCGCTACAGCAATTAAACCGGCTAGCTCCTGATCTATCACCACGAGCATCGCAGTTTTTCCCTGCATCTCCAGCGCTCTTTGCTGCTCCGACAATTGACTATAAGAGATGCCTCGCTCGTCCATGAGCATACGTGTTCCAACCAGGATAGTATGCCCTTCTTCTCTGGCTTCTACTCCCCGACCAAGCAGGGCTGTAAAATGCTCAGGCAAAGTTGCCAATGCTATTCCACGCTCTTTTGCCCCTTCGACAATCGCGGCAGCCAGAGGATGCTCTGAACCCTGCTCTGCCTGGGCGGCCAGGCGCAACACATCGTCTTCTGAAAAACCTGCAACCACCTCTACATCGGTAAGTTTGGGCTTGCCGTTGGTGATTGTCCCTGTCTTATCCAGCAAAACTGCACGCACCGCCTGAATACGTTCCAGACTCTCGCCGCCCTTAATTAAAATTCCTTGTTCAGCCCCCTTGCCAGTTCCGACCATAATCGCTGTTGGTGTAGCCAGACCGAGAGCACAGGGACAGGCCACAACCAGTACGGTTACGGCAGCAACCAGAGCGGTAATCCAGGGACTGGTTATACCTATCTGCGGCAGCAATAGACCAGCAATCGCCCAACCAATGAAGGTCAGCAGCGCAATCAGTAATACAACAGGGACGAAAATGCCTGAGATGGTATCTGCTATACGCTGAATAGGCGCTTTCGAGCCCTGTGCTTGCTCCACAAGGCGAATAATAGTAGCGAGAACGGTATTGGCACCGACATTTGTCGCACGCATACGCAACAGACCACGCTGATTAATAGTAGCTCCAATCAGTACATCCCCCTCAGTCTTTTCCACAGGGAGACTCTCACCCGTAATCATCGATTCATCAAGAGCGGAACGGCCAGTTATAACTACGCCATCCACAGGAATCTTCTCGCCAGGACGCACAAGAAGCTCATCTCCCACACGTACCTGTTCAATCGGTAGCTCAACTTCTTGATTCTGCCGAATTACATGCGCGGTACGAGCTTGCAGGCCCATCAATTTCTTGATTGCCTCGTTGGTCTGGCCCTTAGCACGCGCCTCCAGATATTTGCCGAGAAAGATCAGCGTGATGATGAGCGCGACGGTGTCATAGAATGTCACCCCACCAACCAGCGTGGGAAAGAAGGTTGCCAGAATGCTCATTGCATAGGCAGCCGTCGAACCAAGAGAGATCAAGGTATCCATGTTGGCTCCGCCATGACGGAGCGTCTTCAACGCATTGCGATGGAAGTCCCAACCCACAAAAGCCCAGACAGGCGTCGCCAGTACGAGAAGCAGATAGTTCTCTCCTGCAAAGCTGTTCATAAAGAACATACTCAGCACAACGATAGGAAGAGAAAGCGCAACGCCCAGAAACAAGAGATTCCTTTTCCGCACAAGCTCCTGCTGCTTGCGCTGGCCTCGCTCCTCCTCTTGTGTCGGATGCGTTTCAACAGAGGGAACGATACTCTCTTCCTGAATCAGCACAGACTCCGTTGGCTCTTTCTCAAGAGGAATGGCCTTATAGCCAATAGCGTCCACTTTCTGGACCATCAGCTCTTGCCCCGCCTGCGCCGGATTATAGGTCACCGTTGCACGCTCGGTTGCCAGATTTACCTGCGCATCCAGTACACCTGGTACCTTCTTCAAACCCTTCTCAATACGCATCGCACACGAGGCACACGTCATCCCTTCTATAGCAAAAGTTGCCTGCTCTTCTGTATCAACCTGATTCTGTATCGGTTCATCGATAAAATTCTCTTGCCCTCTGGCGATAGTTGCCATGCTCGTTGTCCTTTGTTCCCCTATCACTTTGCTACTGTGTAGCCAACATCATCCAGCGTCTCTTCAATTTTTTGCAGCGACACCTGAGCCACATCATAGCTGAAATGCACAGTTTTTGTCGGAATATCGGTTGAAACATTGGAAACACCGGCAAGCGCACCCAAAGCGCCATTCACCGTTTTTACGCAGTGCTCGCAGCTTACATCAGGAAGGGAAAGTGTTGTCTCTTTTATATCAGCCATAACAGTCAAACCTTTCTTTTTCTCACGTAGAAAAATTTTCTCTCTTCCCATACCCACCGGGTAGGGGTATAATTATCGTAGCATACAGAGAAAAAAGTTGCAAGCGCGAGCATCACGAAATTCATCCCACAAGAATCTTGTATGAATGACCCTCTCGTAGGGCAGATCGGCTCGCCCGTCTCCTACCAGGTAAAATGACCCTCTCGTAGGGCAGATCGGCTTGCCCGTCTCCTACCAGGTAATTTGACACCCTCGTAGGGCAGATCGGCTCGCCCGTCTCCTGCCAGGTAACTTGAAATAAAACAAGAGAATGGCGTATAGTGGAAGATAAAATTTTCCCCATCCAGAATATGAAAGCGAGAAAGATTGTGCAAGCAGATAAAAAAGAGGTTCTGAAACGACTCAATTATATTGAGGGACATTTGAAAGGTATCCGCAAGATGATTGACGATGATCAATACTGCGTGGATATATTACGCCAAACCTACGCTGTCAGAAAGGCTATCGAAAAGCTTGAAGCGCTTATCCTTGAAAATCATCTGCAAAGCTGCGTCGTCGATGGTATTAAACAGGGAAACGACAAGGTCGTTATTGAAGAATTGGTTCAACTCTATAATCTGGCAGGCAATCGCTAAATCTGCTCAAGAATCTTTCTCTGCATAGGCCGCTCTCATCTCTCTTCCCCTTCCGCTTAGAGAAAAATGTGAAAGAGACTGACGAACCAGGGGTATTTCCGACAGTAAACACCCCTGGTTCGTCAGTTATCAACCTGTTCCTCGACTCATCAAGCGAGGAAATCGCGCTCCGCAACGCGACGGTTTTCACCACCGTCGCGGTCGCGGGTGCTCCCGACCTTCGTATTCAGGCTGTGAGGACGATCTTGGCGATACCGCCCTTTTCGGCGGTTGCGTGTGCTTCGGCGGCATCGGCAAGCGGCATGATGCGGTCAATTGGAATGGTCAGCTTGCCATCGCGGACAGCTTCGGCATAATGCAAGATGGTACGCAAGGCGGTTACAGGGTCGAGTTGCCCGAAAAGGATATTGATATAGATGGTAGGGTGAAGCGCGGCATCTTGTGGAGTTGGGGGAAAGCAACCGTACGTCCCATCCTGCTTGATCCTGGTGAGTAACTTGCTGCCGACTTTACCACCAATAGTGTCGGCGACGCAGTCGAGCAGACCGAGTTTGTCAATCGCTGCGTCATCATCGATGGCGATGGCCTCGCTGACTCCGGGAAGTTGGCGGGCAACGTCAAGTCGCTTGCCGCGAACGCCAGCGATGACCTTCGCGCCGATCTCCGATGCCGCAAAGACGGCAGAGCGACCGACAGCACCCAGGGCCCCGGTGATAAGCACCGACTGGCCGGGTTTGACTTGAGCAGCTCGCCGTATGAGCTGATCACCAGTGATGTTGACCAGTGGGAGTGTAGCAGCGGTGGTCATTTCCAGGCCATCGGGAATTTTGACGAGGACGGTGGCTTTGACGGTGCAGAGTTCGGCGTAGGTGTGCCTGGTCATCGCCATAACGTGGTCGCCGGGCTTGAAACTGCTGACGCCCTCACCTACCTCGCAAACGGTGCCAGCGAGATCGCAGCCGAGGATGTGGGGGAACTCAATTGGAATGAGATTCTTAACTACGCCAGAGCGTACCAGCCAATCGGCGGGATTGAGGCTGGTGGCGGAGACGCGCACGAGCACTTCGCCAGCGCCGGGTTTGGGGTCTTCGACGTCTTCGTATGTGAGGTTTGACGCGGGACCGTATTCGTGGAGGACAACCGCCTTCATGCTTCACCTCGATTTTTTGAGATACATGCAGGGATCTGCGGTCTCGGCAGTTTCAGACCCAGCCGCGTCAACCTTCGCTGGCGGCTACACATCACCTGTACAGAATTTTCATTCTCGAACATACGTCTTTTGCTTTCTCCTAGTGGGGTTATGTGGGGCTATTTAGACCTCTACGATCCCAGGCAAACCGGAAGCCCGTAGAGTGAACATGAGCCCTGTTCCTCTGTTGATTTTTCTCCACCATCGCGAGGTGAGTCATCCTTTCGGATGGCTCGTGAGCCCCTTCGATGGGCCGCTTACCGCACTTGTCCACCTCTCTCATCCAGAGTATATAATGAGAGACTTGTTTTAACGAGAGGAGTGTTTATCCTAGCACTAGCACTGCTCGTTTATGGTCACATCACTGGAGCGGAGAAGGTCGCATGTCTATAAATCAATTGGAGTTAGGGCGTCATCGCGAATTAGCAGCATTCTTGCGGAGCCGCCGCGCTCGCATCTCGCCAGAACAGGTGGGATTACCAGGAGGGACACGCAGGCGGACACCGGGCTTACGACGGGGAGAAGTGGCATTGCTCGCCGGAATCAGTCCTGAGTGGTATACCAGACTTGAGCAAGGCCAGGATATTCACGTCTCCGTGCAAGTGATGGAAAGCCTGGCGAGAACATTGCACCTGGACGCGAACGAACGCGTCCATATGTTTTTGCTCGCACTCAGACAACCTCCGCCAGTGGAGACGTTTTCACACACAACAATCAGCCCGACCTTACAACAATTTCTCAATCAGCTTGGGACAACTCCTGCGTGTGCCGTTAATGCTCGTTTGAATGTCGTGGCGTGGAATACCGCCTTTTGCGCCGTTTTTGGCAGATTTGAAACAAAGTCCGAGCGAGAGCGAAACTTGATCTGGAGAATATTTACGTCCCGTGGTTTAAAAAACGCAGAGGAGGAGGAACTTGCGCGCCTGTATTTGGCGCAATTTCGCGCTGAATATGGTCGTTTCATCGAAGATCCCTGGTGGGCAACGCAAATCGCTGAACTCTCTCGTCTCAGCTCGGAGTTTCGGGAATTATGGGCACGTCACGATGTGCTCAATGTGATAGAAGGGCACAAATCGATGCATCATCCGCTGATAGGAGAACTCGCCTTTGAGTTTCTCTTGTTGCAGACGGTCGATTCCTCCGGCTTTCGAGTTCTCATGTATATGCCTCATAACAACTCTAGAACGTCCGAAAAAATCGAGCGACTTCTGGCTTTAAGTAAATTGGACGTGCAAAACACATGAGGGGCGGGTATCTGATGGGTAGAACAACAATAGCTAACAGCATGTGCTAAAAATGTTTCGGCGAACTTATGAGCCACCAGCGATTCTCTCGCCCCACTGCGAGGGCGCGAAACATGGTCCCGGCCAGCGTACACCACAAACTACCGATGTTGGCCGGCGGTGACCCGCCGACCAACATCACCATCTAGGGCTTGAAGAGGGCAATAGCTGGATTCGCACCACCACTCCAGCCAAAAAGAGCCTGATTGTCCCACTGATCACCGGAGCTAGAGTTAGTCGGGTCCCAACCATTACCTGGTGTTGGAATCCAGGTCGGCTCCCAGTAGAAGACGCCGATGGCTCCGCCCGTCCGCGCCGCTGCAAGCACATCTCTAAAGTTGTTGTACTGACCAGTCCAGGTCGCGGGATAACCAGAACATGGCGCTGAACCAGTTACAGAGTTTGCTTCGCTATCACCATTGGCTGCTGTGAACGGATAGGCAGTCTCCGCAATGATGACCGGTTTTCCGTAGCGGGAAGTCATATCCGACACCACGCTGGACATACCAGACATTGCACCATGCCAGTAGCAGTAGTACGACAAACCGGTGATATCCCACTTCACACCTTGCGCTGTAATACCATCATAGAACCAGCGAGCATTTGTATCACTGTCTGCGTCGGCAGTGTGGATAATGACCTGTGTCCCACTGTTGCAGGCTTTTGTGGCATTATAACCAGATTTCAAGAGTAGGCCAAGATTGGTAAAATTGCTGTTAATAACCTCTCCATCAGGCCACAACATCCCCACGTTAATCTCATTGCCAATCTGCACGCTATCAGGCGTCGTTCCCTGGGCCTTGAGAGCTGTACAGACACCATAGGTATAGTTATAGACATCTGTCTGTAGCTGGCCGATAGTGTGGCTCGCCCAGGCGGCAGGCTTCGCTTGATGACCCGGATCAGCCCAGGTATCCGAGTAGTGGAAATCAATCAATAGCTTTAAGCCTTTGGCTTTTACGGTCTTTGCGAACGCCAGTACTTTGCTTTCATTATTGTAGCCGTTTGCCGGATTAACCCAGATACGCAGGCGGATATAGTTCACGCCATTATCTTTCAGGATCTGGAGTGCATCTCCCTGCGTACCACTTGCATAATAATATTTAGCTCCCAGGTCCTCAGCATGTTGCAACGACGAGACATCCGCCCCTAACATTGACAGCGAGGACGCAGCATGCGCAGGAACGGCGCGTATACCAAAAATCAAAATCGTGATCGCCAGGACAAATACAAGGGCAAACTTTACTGCTTTCATGGTCATTCCATCAATCTCCTTTGACATCACCACTCTAACCACTCCCGTTTGTAGAACATCGACTACCCACCCCGTAGGGCAGATCGGCTTGACCGTCTCCTCCTCGCCCATCATTGTGTAAATATCCCATTCCGTAGGGCAGATCGGCTTGACCGTCTCCTCCTCGCCCACCGCAATCCCGCCGAATGTCACTCTCCTACAAAAGAAGATGGTCATGTTACTACAAGAACTCTTCTTTGAAACGCTCTTGCTTTAAACCAGATAGGTACTATCTTCCTCCTTCTCTTTTCCTCAGAACCATACGCTCATTCATCGATGTAAACATAGGGGCAGAATCGCTCCCTCGCACCTTGAGCATGCGCTCATACAAACAAATACACACCACAGATACAACCTTAATAGACATCCTGTTCATAGGAGTTAAGGACAAGTAATCTTACTTGGTTTGTTTGGAAAGGAATGGAAACCTTTCTACCGCAAAATAGCTCTCCCTGACGTTTGAAAAGTGATAGCAATTACACATTTGCTCGTGATCTGTAAGAAGGATGCGCTAGTGGGTAATGGGATGCTGGATTATCAGGCGATGAATGGAGGCTCAATCAGAGATAAGAAAAATACTCGCATACTCCATTGATCGAGGCAGACAGAACGTTGTCGCTTTCCTGATAGGAAATGTGCCTGACAGTCTGTTCTTTTATAAAAATAGTGCCATACAGTCTCTCCATCGAAACAGTGGTTTAGTTTAGCGCCAAACCTATAGTTAATAGTAACCGGTTTGACGCTAAATGTCAAGTGTTCCACTCTCATCTTTTAGTAGATGTTACGTCTACCAGTAACATTTTGAAGTGGTTAACCGCTTCAGGGAGTTCTGCAAAACGCGTGATGGTGTAATCGGGCACAATTGAAGACACTGGAATACTTTGACCATAAGAAATAAGAATCGCTTTCATTCCTATCTGCTGCGCACCTGCAATATCATGATAGAGATCATTGCCGAGAAAGAGAGCCTGTTCGGGCCGCACCTGTAAAGTATCCAGGGCTTTCTGGAAGAGGCGAGGATCTGGCTTGCGATATCCATAATCGCCAGAGACGATAATTGGCTCAAAGTATTCTCTCAGTCCCACTGCCTGCAATTCGGGAACCGCATAAGCGCTCTGGGCGTCGGAGACAATCGCCATGCGATACTGGGAACGAAGCTGATTGAGGACCTCCTGTACCTGCGGATAGAGGCGCAGTTTTTTACGGGCAATCCCTCGGTGCAGTTCTGCCAGAAAGATCGCTAGCTGCTCACGTTTTTCTGGTAGTAGAGCGCGTGTGTAGTGACTTGCTTTTATCTCTAAAAATTCACGCCAGAGCTGAATGGCATCCCACTCCACGAACTCCTCAGTACTTGCCGCCCTCTGACGCTGCATCAGCTGAAAGTACAGATCGCGCACCTCCCAGCGATGCAGCATAATCCCCTGGTATAACAAGAAGTGTGCAATAGCTCGGTAGATCTCCTCCATTCCCTCATCTGTCTCAATATCGATAAGCGTTCCATTTACATCAAAAAGTAGCGCACGAATATCCATTAAAGCGTCCTTAACGTCAATTTTGCCTCCCAGATGAGCCGTCGCCGATAGTCGGGACTCAGCCAGGAATTACGGGCGATACGCAGCAAGGTCAGACCCATCTGGAAAGGCACACGTCCACTAATAGAACGAAACGCGCTCTCTCGATCGGGAAAATGACAGGAGTATTCCCAGAGAAAATGACCGATAAAAGGTTCAGCAGCATATTTATTACCCGTGATCTGAAGAAAAAAGTGTTGCAGTTCACCAGTAATGCGCCCAATATCAAAGACTCGATCAGCACGCTTCATCCTCTCCAGATCGATTCCAATCACATTCAATCCAGGCCCAAAGAGAAAGTTTGCAGGAGTCGCATCCCCATGCACAAGAACTTGCTGATCTTCCCACATGCGCGGCTGTTCACACCAACGATCCCGCAACCAGGAGAACTCTTGCACATCATCCCAGGAGATCAGTTGCTGCTTCGCCAGTTTGCGCACTAATCTATCAAGATAGGAGCAATCCTCGTGAAAGTTGACCCCATAACCATTGGCTGTTCTGTTATGGAAAGTGGCCAGAAAATATGCCAGCGCCGTCAGCTTTTGATATAAGCAATCAGGCTGCTGAGCATAAATCGTCTCTGTAATCACGTTGCTCAATGATTGACCGGCACGATACTCCTCAACCAATAAGCTATTCAACCAGCCATTGCAACCGAGAGGGCGTACGACATCATGCGGATATCCTACCAATCCATAACTGCTCCGCAACAAATGCAGATTATGAAACTCTTGCTGCATCCGCTGATCCTTCTCAGGCAGAGACGAATCAGCATGCCCATTTCTGGCAAAAAATTTGCCGACTATCTGGACTTGCGTATGCTTCTCTTCATACAGATAAACTTCATTGCTGCCGCCCATGCGAAAAACGCGAAATTTTGCTCCCTGATTAGAAAGACCCATTTGTGGCAAAATATCATATTGCAGATAGTGATGCAGAGGATCACGCTGAGGTAAATGGCCCACATAGTGCTTTGGCATATTCGCTAGCTCCCGTACCTGTTCCTTAAGGATGAGTAATATTAATCAAATGTTAATCATTAGTTAAGCATTTGTTAAATTGTTGTCCATACTATGAAATAAAAAAGTAGGTATTGTCAATAGAGGGCGTCCTATTTCGGGACTATTCCTGGCACCAGAGGTCGAAGAATAAAATTTTATTGGGAGATTTGAGGGTATGGCGTGCGCCACAGGCAGGTTGGACATTCAATGCAAGTCGTGCCAGCTTCTTGAAATTGGTGGCGTGAGGTATCAATACGTTAAAATTTGGCGCACTTTGGGACCGCATCTCGCTAATCACCAGGAAAGCCACATGGGGTCGTCTCTGATCGGCACAACCCCACATGAGACGCTTCTATGACCACAGCTAGCCTCCCTGCACGTGAACATCCTTCTTAACTTCGATTCAACGTGTGGGTTCGTCAGAAGGGCTTTCCTCCCTCTCTTTGAAAATCAAAGGACTCAGCACCTCTCGAATATGAAACTGACGCGCCCCGACCAGATCCCAGGCGCGGGCAATCCCATAGAGATAGATCAGTACAAGCAGGATGGCAAGATTATGCAGTGTAGCACTATCTGTAGGCTCTCTCTCTAAGAGTATGCCGTAGAAGATCTCAAAGCCAAACATGACGAGACCGAGGAGAATAAAAAAACCGTGGGGCAGTTTCTTCACTTCACCCCTGGAATCGCGGAGCAGGAAGATTCCCATAATGATGATGGTGAGCAGTCCAATGGTACTCATGATGATGGTAATCGCGCCAATCGTTTCACGAGGCAGAAGTGCTATCAAGGAGATCGCAAGCGGATTGAGTAATGCAATATAGGAGCTGGCAACCTGGGCCTGACGCATCACCGAGGTCGTTTTCAGATCGAGTGACTTCCGGCTTAATAGAAATCACCAAAAGATCAAACCAAAAGGGTGGCTCCAACACCAGCCATCGTGGTAAAAAAAGGGACGAAATCTGCTGGCACCATAGAATCATCTTTTCCTTTTCTCCGTGTTTTTCCCAGTGACACTCCGCACGAACCAGTGACGAGCACCATCCGAGCACGCATGAGACGCTCTTATGACTTGCTCTTGTTCAAATCTCATCCGCGCTCCCTTCCCATCAAGTATATTCGCTTGTCTCGCACAGAGCAAGCATTTCTGGCATAACATAACTTTTCGTTTTTCGCAGATAACTTTTTTATCTGCGAAACGTCAATGCTCTCAGTGATTCAACAAGCACAACAAGAAGCTGAGACCTCAAGAAACTACACCTTCTGCCGATAGGAAGATAGAGGACTACTTTGCCATCCTACCTGCGCTCAAAATGCTCTCATCTTTCAGGCCTCTTCCTAAATCTGGAAGGTGGCATTCTCTCCAACGCTTCACGCGTTTCTGTGTAGGAAATGTAGCATTTCACGCTAAGCGTTCTGTTGGCTTGAAATCTCAGTCCCCAGGCCATTATGTATGCTTTGTATGCTTGCTACTGACAAACCATCCGCCTTCATCTCACCCGTTGGCCGATCCTTTTTAGAGCACAGGGTGCACATGTGTTCTCCCCTCTCTGGAGGCCGATCCCCAGCCATCTTCTATGCATGGCTCGTCTCCATTGGCGTGAACCTTCACAAAAAAATAAACAGAGGCAGCGAGGCACGGCTGTTGACCGTGCCCCCTGGTGGGGTCTCTGTCCAGGCGAGCGATCCCGTCCCCTGATTGACACGGGTGTATTGGTTTCCTCAAAACAAATGGAGAGTCGGATGCATAGTTCAATCCAGCCCACAGGCCACTTGTGTCAAGTGTGTAGGGGGTTCTCCTGCAATTTCTCTAGCTACCAGTCAAAAGGTAATCCAACATAATTTTCTGCCAGGCTGGCGGCGGATGCACGCGAGCTGACGGTATATTCGAGCTGGGCACGTTGCATCCGCTGTTGAAACAGATCGTCATCTGGGAAGCGATGCAGCATGGAGGTCATCCACCAGGAGAAATGTTCCGCTCGCCAGACGCGCCTCAAACAGGTTGTTGTATAGGCATCCAGCAAAGACGTTTGCTTCTGCTTATAGAACAGGGCAAAAGCCTGAGCAAGATGGCGAATATCCGCAACCGCTAAATTCATCCCCTTCGCTCCCGTTGGCGGCACAATATGGGCGGCATCACCTGCGAGAAACAGTCTACCGTACTGCATCGGTTGGATCACAAAGCTGCGCATCGCGACAATGTTTTTCTGGACGATTGGCCCTATTCGCAACTTCCAGTTATCAGTCGTCGTCAATCGCGTCTCAAGCTCTTCCAGAATCATCTCGTCTGACCAGTTTGCAATATCGTCGTGTGGATCACACTGAATATACATGCGTTGCAGCTCCGGTGAGCGCGTACTGACCAGCGCAAAACCACGCTCATGATAGGCATAAATTAATTCTTGAGAAGAGGGAGGAGCCTGCATTAAAATACCAAGCCAGCCGAAGGGATAGGAGCGCGAGAAAACTGTTTGGCCTGTGGCGGGAATCGACGAGCGAGAAACACCATGAAAGCCATCACATCCGGCAATGAAATCGCACTGTATCTCCACTTGCTCATCCTCATGGGTAAAATGAATAGTTGGCTGATCTGAAGAGATATCAGACAAATGCACGTCTTTGACGTTGAAGAGGATGCTCCCACCCTGGTTCAGACGTGCCGCTACACAATCCTTTACCACTTCATGCTGCGGGTAAAGCATGATCGCCCGCCCGTTGCTCAGTTCATGCAAGTCGATACGATGAGCAACACCGTCAAAACGCAGTTCTATGCCATGATGCACGGCCCCTTCACGCCTCATCCGCTCATCAAGGCCCATCTCCGTCAATAACTCAACGGTCCCATGCTCAAGCACACCTGCGCGAATTGTCAATTCTATCTCCGCCCGGCTGCGATTTTCAATCACAATCGAATCAATTCCCTCTCTGGCGAGAAGGAGCGAGAGCAGTAAACCAGCCGGACCTGCTCCCACAATTCCGACGCTTGTTCGCATATTCATCTTCAGTGACCTCCCGCTCTTCTCCTGCAATAAGAGGCATGTTCAAGCACGATTTAAAAAAGCCAGTACATGCTGGTTAAACACTTCAGGCTGTTCCACATTCGACAGGTGTGCGACCCCGCAAATCATTACCTGCTGACTCCCTGCTATAGTGGAATGCAGTTCGTGCGATTGCGCTGGCGGCGTAGACTCATCCAATTCTCCTGCGATGATAAGGGCGGGAACACGGATGGTACGCACCATCTCCCGCAAGTCGGCATCACGCAGAGCAGCACAAGCTCCGATATAACCAGTAGGATCGGTTGCCTCGATCATTGCACGAATCAGTTGCGTTGTCTCTGGATCACGCTGACGAAACTCTGCACTCAGGAAGCGTGCAAGAACAGCATCGAGTATAGCAGCCATTCCCCCCGCTCTCACTGCGTTGATCCGTGTCTTCCAACTCTCTTCAGAGCCAATTCGCGCTCCGGTGTTTGCAAATATTGCGCTGGTTACGCGATCAGGATACTGAGCGGTCAACCACAGAGCTGTAGCCCCACCGAGTGAGTGACCGCAGATATGCGCATTCTCCAGCTGAAGCGTATCGAGAAGCGCGAGGAGATCGCGTCCAAGTTGCTCAACGCTATAATAGCCCGCAGGGACCTCAGAAGCACCATGACCACGAGCATCATATCGCACAATACGCAGACTCTGACTGAGCTGCGTTACCTGGGAATCCCACATGTGCAGATTGGTACCCAGCGAGTTTACCATCACCAGCGTTGGCGCGTCCTCTGCTCCATCAATGCGATACGCAAGACGGACACCATTGGAGAGAAAGAACTTCATAGATCACCTCGCGAACGTTGTATTTCCTGAAAAGATGCCAGCGCACGATCAATAAATATATCCGCACTCCCTAAATAATGGCTGGCATCAAGGGCATCGTCTATCTCTTCTGAGGAGAGATGGGAGGACACCTGTGGATCTGCTGCAACCGTTTGCTGGAGACTGACACCCGACTTGACAGCCTGGGCGCAGGCGGCCTGCACAATCTGCTGCGCTTCTGGCTTTCCCACATGACGGGCAAGTGCCATTGTCAACGACTCGGCCATAATCAGTCCTCTGGTCAGATCCAGGTTTGCCCTCATACGCTCAGGATCAATCTGGAGCCCCTCAAAAGCTTGCCGAACGTGGTCAACAGCACTTGCGGTAAAACAGAACAGATCGGGCAGAGCCACCCATTCTGCCTGCCACCCACCTACCGCCCGCTCTTGTTCCTGTACCATCCCAGCAAGAAGCACTGGAACTTCTCCAAGCGCCAGGCGAGCCGAGGCGATGGCACTCATTGCATCTACCGGATTGTGCTTCTGAGGCATGGCGGATGACCCACCTTTCCCTGGAGCCGCCCCCTCTGTCACCTCGCCCAGTTCGCTCTGTGCCAGCAAAACAATATCACCGGCAATCTTTGCCATCGCGCCCGCTACCACCCCCAGGCTTGTAGCGATCCGCGCAATGCGATCCCGCTCTGTATGCCAGGGCAGCTCTGGCTGCGCGAGACCTACTGCTTCCGCCAGCAACGCTACCACCCGTGGCCCATCCCTTCCTAGAGATGCCAGCGTCCCAACGGCTCCCCCCAACTGGACCGCTAGTCGCTGCTCCCGCTCTTCCTGAAGAGCACGGATCTGGCGCTCGGCAAGCCCTAGCCAACGGGCCGCCTTGAGACCAAAGGTAATTGGTAATGCCTGTTGCAAGAGCGTACGCCCGGCCATCAAGGTATGGCGATGGCGCTCAGCAAGTTGAGCCGCTACAGTCCCTATTCCATACAACCCGTCGAGCAGGAGATCCAGACCTTCCCGCATCTGAAGCATGATGGCGGTATCAATGGCATCCTGGCTGGTGGCTCCCCAGTGCACAAATTTCTTCGCCTCGCCCTCGACAAGCGCCGTGAGCATCCGTACCAGGGGAATGGCAGGCGTACCAGCTACTGCCGCATCCCGATAGAGGGCGGCAACATCAAAGAGCTCTACCTTGCACTTGCTCTTAATGCTCATAGCAGCTTCTGCCGACAATATCCCAACCTGAGCTTCTGCATGGGCAAGCGCGGCTTCAAACGTTAGCATCCCCTGGACATGCGCTTCAGGAGAGAAAACGGCTGACATCTGCGCAGTGCTAAACAGATCAATCGGTCCTGACATTGGCCCTGGCCTTTCCAGCATGAGCCTCTGCCGTCCGCGCTTGCAGATCTCGCAGCACGCTAAGCTCTGTCTCGCTGGGCGGCAACGTTTGTTCTACTGTATCCGCAAAGCGGATAGGCCACCCCGTCCGTTGTACAACCTCCTCGCGCGTGACACCCTGGTGCAGCGAGGTTACGACAAGTTCTTTTGTCTCCTTCTCTGGCCGCAGCAAACAGAGATCGGTCACTACCAGCGTCGGCCCCTGCGTGCGAATCCCCAGACGCTGGCGATGATCTCCGCCAGTCCCAAACCCAAACGAGGTGATAAAATCCACACGCTCAACAAATGCCCGACGCGTCAGACTCATTACGACATACACTTGTTGACAGTGGCTGGCAATCTCCGGCGCACCACCACCACCGGGTAGACGCACCTTTGGATGCTCATAGCTACCGATGACGCTGGAATTGATATTCGCGAAACGGTCAAGCTGCGCTCCCCCAAGAAAGCCAACCGAGATGCGACCTCCCTGTAGCCAGTATTGGAACATCTCCGGGACAGAGACAGTTGTGAGAGCGGTCTCACACAGTTCTGGATCACCGATGGAGAGCGGAAGCACATCCGGCCTGGTGCCAATGGTACCAGATTCGTAGATAAGGGTGATATCAGGTGCATGCGTCAGCCGAGCCAGATTGCAGGCCACCGAAGGAGCACCGATACCCACAAAGCAGACATCATCGTTCTTGAGCACCCGCGCAGCCGCAACCGCCATCATTTCGCCTGTCGAATAGTCCATAACTACTCCTCACCTGGCGTGTTGAGCGCCTCGACATAGGTATCCGCATTGGCGGCAAGCACATGCTTCTGCATCCAGCGCAGAAACGTCTCGCGATCCCGCGCAATCGGGTCCCACGCCGTGTAGAAGGCATTATCTCGCCCATAATAGCCGTGAGCATAGGACGGACTCGCCCCTCCCGGTACCTTAACGATAGCGCTGACGGTCCAATAGGGCAGGATCGTTGAGTTGGGACTGGGGGCGCGAAGGTCGTCAACGATCTCTTCTACCGTGACAATAGCATGAGTCGCAGCCAGTACAGCTTCCTTCTGCACACCGATAATTCCTTCGAGAAGGACATTACCCGCCCGATCTGCTCTTTGCGCGTGAATAATCGTCAGGTCTGGCCGGATTGCAGGAATGGCGGCCAGTTTTTCACCGGTGAAAGGACATTGGATAAAGCGAATATTCGGGTTCACCCCGACCAGGTCAGAACCTTGATAGCCTCGGAAGATAGCACACGGCAGACCCGCCGCACCAGCCGCATAGGCATTCGCGATTGCCGCGTGACTGTGCTCTTCCAGTATCAGGGGATTGGGCCACCCGTTCTCAACGGCATCGCGCAAGCGGTGCAACATCCCTACGCCTGGATTGCCGCCCCACGAGAAGATAAGTTTCTGCACACAGCCCATACCGATCATCTGATCATAAATCAGATCAGGTGTCATCCGTATCAGGCTCAGGTTGCGCTTCTGCTGACGAATAATCTCGTGACCCGCCGCAAAGGGGATCAAGTGCGTAAAGCCTTCCAGCGCCAGGGTCATACCATCCTGAACATACTCCGCGATGGCATCAGATAACGAAAGAAAAGAGGTCATCTCGCTTGCTCCACATCAGACATTGAAAAATACGGTCTCGTTCGCACCTTGCAACACAATATCAAAGCGATAGATAATCTCTGCATCACGCGTCTCCCGCCGGGCCAGTAAGGTTGCCTGGCGCTCACGGGGCACACGTTGCAGAACCGGGTCAAGTGCGTTTGCAGGGTTATTCTCAAAATAGAGCCGGGTCACGAGATGATTGAGGAGACCACGAGCAAAGACCGTCATGGCAATATGCGGTGCCTGTCTTTGAGCTCCATCAAATGAGACAGCACCAGGCAGCACGGTCTCAAACCAGTAGTTTCCCTCTTCATCTGTCCCTGAGCAACCAAAACCCAAAAATGCCGGGTCCAGAGCCGCCGATCCCGTATCTGCTGGATGATTATAGCGGCCATGCGCATTCGCCTGCCAGATCTCGATCATCGCATCAGGAACCGGTATTCCATCACCATCCAGGACACGTCCCTCAATGCGGATACGCTCACCAACCGTTTCCGGCTGGGTTAATACATGGCGGATCGCATCCTGGCGCAATAGTGCGGGGGAGAAAAAAGGTCCCACGGTCTGCGAACTCGTTAAGGGAGATCCACTCATTTTTCTACCTCTCCTGATCTTGCTGGCTCGAAAGGTGTCGCATCAGGGCCATGCAAGACAATATCCCAGCGATAACCAAGCGCCCATTCCGGCTCAGTTAGAGCATGGTCATAAATCGCAATCAGACGCTCTCGCGAGTTCGCGCTTGGCACGCCATTCATGATGGGATCAAGATGGTGCAGCGGATCATCAGGAAAATACATCTGTGTCACCAGACGTGAGAGCATCGACGAGCCAAATACCGAGAAATGGATATGGGCCGGACGCCAGGCATTCAGATGGTTTTTCCAGGGATATGCGCCGGGGCGCACCGTCAGGAAGCGATAGACGCCCTCTTCATTTGTCAAACAACGACCCATACCAAGGAAGTTTGGATCAAGGGGGCCAGGCCATTGATCCCGTTTATGTAGATAACGCCCTGAAGCATTGGCCTGCCAGATCTCTAACAACGTGTTTGGAATCGGCTTGCCATGATCGTCAAGAATGCGACCTGTGACGATAATACGCTGGCCAATGGCCTCGCCCCCGGTCCCGGCGTTCCGCGTCAGGTCGGCATCCTCCAACGTCACAGCACTGATAACAGGGCCGGGACCGGTCAGTTCCGAAAGTGTCAACGGTATCTCGATGAGTGGGAGCGTAGGAGCACGGCGTCGCGTGGACTGATACGCTTCATACAGATAGGGCGGAAACACCTCTCGGTCTCCGCGTACAATCTCACCGATAGTAGTCTGATTCATACTTCCTCCTGATCCTGATGGTCTTGCCTTCCATCACGCTCTCCTAGTGAACTGGCTTGCTGGTCAAATTCTTTCTTGGCCATTGCGAATGCCGTATTCGCGGCAGGAACGCCCGCGTAGACAGCAACATGCAGAAGTACTTCGGAAATTTCATGAGGATCAACGTCGAGGTTACGGCTTGCATGCAGGTGCAGGGCCAGCTCTTCACGTCCCAGCGCGGCCAGAATTGCAATCGTCACCAGGCTGCGCGTGCGACGATCCAGATCCGGTCTGGCCCAGACAGAACCCCACGCCGTCTCCGTGATAAAGCGCTGGAAATCTGCATCGAACTGGGTAATACGCGCCTGCGCTCGCTCGACGTGCTCGTTGCCAAGCACCTCTCTGCGAACCTTCATTCCGCTATCGAAGCGTGATTCTGCCATCATAGCTCCTTTGCTAGCAAATTTGAAGTCTCTCAGCTAAACCCTTACTTAGTACGCTGCTGCTCTCGCTCTTTGAGAATGCGGCGCAAAATTTTTCCAGAAGGATTCCTGGGAATAGCATCGGTAAATTCGATCTCACGCACATTTTTGTATGTAGCCAGTTTGCCATTTGCCCATGCCAGTTAAATCGTCCGCACTCTGGTTTTCCGAACCAGCCTTGAGGAGCACAAAGGCTTTGGGGACCTCGCCCGCCTCGGCATCTGCTTTAGCGATAACCGCGACATCGGCAACGGCGGGATGCTCCAGCAGCAAGGCTTCAATCTGGGCTGGTGCCACACTAAACCCTTTGAATTTAATCATCTCCTTTTTACGGTCAGTGATCGTTACATATCCTTCGCATCGAGGAAGCCAATATCGCCTGTATACAGCCAACCATCACGCAAGGCATCTGCTGTCGCCTGCGGAGCCTTCCAATAGCCCTGCATCACCTGCGGCCCCCGCACAATCAACTCCCCCTCTTCACCCAGCCCCAATTCGATACGGCCAGTTTCAATATCCACGATCTTCTGCTCCGTATCATGAATTGGCAGACCAACTGTCTCCAGTTTAATGCGGCGTGGATCGTAGACCGGATTAGAATGCGTCCCTGGCGCTGCCTCGGTCAAACCATACGAAGTAACCACCGTAATATGCGTAGCCTCCTGGAAACGATGAGCGACCACAGGTGGCACAGGAGCTGCACCACATTGCGCAAAACGAACCGTGTGCAGATCGTAATCCTGCAATTGGGGCCACGCCGTCAGCGTGACGAGGACTTGCGGTACGGTATATAAAATAGTGATGCTCTGTTCCTGAATAAGCTGTAGACACCTCTCAGTCTCGAAACGCTCCATCAGAACAAGGGTAGCACCAGACATTGCGGCACATCCCATCAGCATAATACCATAAATATGATAGAGCGGAAGAAAGACCAGCATATGATCCTGGGAGGTGATGCGAGCCGTGGCAATTGATTGGCAGGCATTACACACCAGATTCTTATGGCTCAGCAACACTCCCTTTGGCAGACCGGTTGTACCACTACTATAAGGAAGCGCCACCACATCTTCCGGTCCAATCTCAGGTTGCTCAAATAAATGCGGAGCATGATCTCGAACCAATTGATCGAAGACGAGCTCTTCCGTTAGAGGAGGCAGTTTATCCGAGCTGACTGCAATCACAAGCTTTAACAGTGGAAGTTCCTCCTGTACTACGTTCACTAACGGCAGCAACTCCTGCTGTACGATGACTGCCACCGCCTCACTGTTCTCTAACTGGTAAGCAACTTCACGCTCTTTATAGGAGGGATTCAAAGGACTCATAACCGCGCCAATACGGGCAATCGCGAAACAACTGATAAGATACTCAGGCCGATTCGTCATGAACAGCCCCACTTTTTGTCCCTTGCGCACTCCCAGCGCACTCAAGGCATTAGCAAAGCTGCTTGCCAGTGCATTCAGTTCGCGATAGGTAAGACTCACCTCTTTAAAGAGGACCGCAACGTTTTCGGGGAAACGCTCGGCGGTACGAGCCAACATTTCAGCATAGGGGTAAGTTGGATAATTAAGCGATGGACGGAATAACTGCATAGTCACCGATCCTTCTTCTATGTGTTCTTGAACACCCTGGTGCAGCAAACTCAGGAGCTTTTCAGCTTTTTGATCTATCCTCACAGCTGGAAAGCCGGAGTAAATCACTGCTCCTTTCAATGATACCAAAAAGAAAGAGAATAATACAGCCATCAATCCCCTCTCAAGTGAAGGAGCGCTACACAGATCAGATCAAGATCATGCATAATAAGAGGGTATCTTTCTTTTCGGAATTGCATCAGCAGAGGTGCTACTTGCAAGAAGATCACAGGAGGCCACATGACTGAGATAAACACTCCAACAGAAGAGGTTCCAGTAATCAGCGCCGATCCGTTCTCTATTGAACATCTTACTTATCCTCACGTACTGCATGAACAGATGCGAGAAGCCGGACCAGTATTCCGCTTAGAGACCTACGGTATCTGGGGCATGGCACGTTATGAGCAGGTGAACGCTTCGCTTAAAGACTGGAAGACCTTTTCATCTTCCGCAGGCGTTGGTCTGAGTGATTTCCGCAAAGAGAAACCCTGGCGTCCGCCCAGTCTACTCTTAGAGACAGATCCGCCAGATCATACCTTTGCCCGCGAGATCGTCAACCCAGTCCTCTCACCAAGAGCATTGGATCTACTACGAGAAGAGTGTAAACATGAGACCAGCGCATTAGTAGATCGACTCATAGCGCTTGGTAGCTTTGATGCAGTTCCCCAACTGGCCGAGGCATATCCGCTTAAGGTATTTGGCGATGCGGTGGGACTACCAGAAGAAGGCCGCGAACAGTTAATAGCATACGGCACACTGGCATTTAATGCCTTTGGACCACGCAATCAATTAGCACAGGAATCTTTAGCAAATGCCGAAGCGGTTCAACAATGGATCACCACCAGTTGCAGCCGTGAAGTATTGCGTCCCGGTGGCTTCGGTGCTCAGATTTGGGCTATCGCCGAGGCGAGAAAGTCTCCTGAGAACTGGGCCTCACTTCTCGTACGTTCTCTGCTTACGGCAGGCATCGATACTACCTCAAACGGCATTGCCGCTGCTATCTACGCATTCGCAAGTTATCCCGAACAATGGAATGTGTTACGCGAGAACCCGGTATTGGCCGCACAGGCTTTTGAGGAGACGATCCGTTGGGAATCAACGGTCCAGACGTTCTTCCGCACCACCACCCGCGAGGTCGAAATCGCTGGGGTGCGCATTCCCGATGGGGAAAAAGTGCTTCTATTTCTCGGATCTGCTAACCGCGATCCCCGACGCTGGACAAATCCAGACAGCTTCGATATCAAGCGCAATGCCATCGGCCATGTCGGATTCGGCATGGGAATTCATCGCTGCGTCGGCCAAACGGTTGCCCGCGTCGAGGCCGAAGTCCTGCTCACAACGCTGGCCCAACGCATCAAAAAATTTGAATTTACAGCTCAGCCGCAACGCAAATTAAATAACACCTTACGTGCGTGGGAGAGCATCCCCGTAACAGTTCATCCTTCTGCTTAAAAGAGACGACAGGAGCAGAAATAAAGAAGTATTCCACACTCTAAAAGAAACGTCCCGAACATTTATTGCAAACGTTCGGGACGCTCCCCTGCTTTACTTATAAGCAAGAAGAAGTTGAGTGCTAGCGAGCGGAGGAACAATCATAAAGTTGATTATTCCCACCAAATCCCCTTGTTGAGGCGCTACTTGCAGATGTGGTTGTTTGCCACGCGCTGCTCGATACAACCTTACAGTTATTCTGCACCCAGGTCGTAAGCTGACTGCTTTGACCAAAGCCACCACCACCGCATTTCCGCCCGTACGCTCCTCAATCTGCTTACTCACTGATGCAGGAAGTTCCTCAAGTGATTGCGCAGTCGACGTTCTTGAAGAGATCAAGAAGAACCGTATAGTATTGTTCTTCACGAGTTGAGACAGGGACTGCGTTGTAAGAATAGGATCACCTCCTGAAAAACCACCCATCGCCATCACCGCCTTACCAGTCTGAATGATATAAGAATCAGCAGTCATAGAACTCTCAGTGGCAAACAGGAATTTTGTTGTCCCTTGATTTGCTTCCAGGTAGCTCAAAAGCTTCGTATTCACTCCATTACCACCATCTCCACCGCCAAATCCACCCGGACCACCACCGGGGAAACCACCCGTAGAGGTTCCTTGCGCTGATCCCTGGTTACTGCCACTCCCTACTCGGCGTGCAAACTGCGTATTCTCTGTAGATGGACCAGCCGAAGGGAGAGTACTATTGCTAGGCGTCAGATCCGATATTGTCGACCAGATGAACGGTGCTACTAGCAGTGCCATCAAAGCCAGAGTGACGGCAACCTTTGGCAAAGGAGCCACCCGCATCTGTACACGAGGCGAGAGCTTCGCTATCACCAGAATAAGCGAGGCCAGCAGACAGAGCACAAGAATCACTGGAGTCAGGAAAGTCCAGTTTGCATAAGATGTAAGGATATAGGCCTGGCCTGCGGCATTCAGCAATAGGGCAACAGGAAGCATCCAGCTCTTCCAGTGAGAGGCTGAGTGCTCGCGATAATCCTTCCACAGCAGAACCAGACCGATACCAGTCAAGGCCGCAATAGGCGGAGCCATAATCACCAGGTAGTAGGGATGGAAGAAACTGGCAACACTGAAAAAGATGCTACCGACTAAAAGCCACATGCCCCAGATCGCCAGGGCCTGGTGAGAGCGCGACAGGGGAAGACGCAGCCGTGTCTGCCACGCAAGCACGAACAAGCTAAAGAAAGCCAGCGGGAGAAACCAGCCTGATTGCCCTCCAAGCGAGGAATCAAACAGGCGCAATGGGCCTGCTGCACCACCGCTAAAAGCGCCGCCACCAAAGCCACCGCCACCAGCAGCAGGCGGTTGTCCCCCGGCAGGACCTTGAGCTGGTGCTCCTGTAGCGGAACTCTGGGACTGCGTAGGCGCAGCAGACGTTGTACTTTTCGTAGAACTCGCCGTAGAAGATTTCGCCCCTGTAGGGCTCGCTCCGTGGTTACCACCGCCGCCGATTCCTCCAATCAGGCGCTGCACACCATTGTAGCCAAGAGCCAGGGAAATCTCAGAGTTATCCTGGCTCGATCCCACATAGGGACGCTGAGAAGCTGGCGTCAGATCCACAGCCACCAGCCAGGAGAGCGACAGAACCAGCATCAGCACCATAGCCAGAATCAGATGCAGAATACGCTTCCCCCAACTGATCGGCGCACTGAGCAGGTAGAGCAGACCAAGCGCCGGCACAACCAGGTACGCTTCCAGTGTCTTGACATTAAAAGCCAGCCCAACCATCACGGCACAAAGCAAGAGCCAACTCAGTTTGCCCCGCTCAGCAGCCAGAATCACGCACCAGGCGGCCAGCATCAGGAAAAGGACCAGCATCATATCCTGGTTATTATCGCGGCTCATCACCACACTAATAGGAGTCAGTGCCAATACCAGAGCAGAGATCAAACCTGCAATCGGACCAAAGCGTGGACGGACAATCGCATAGATGATAAGTACACCAAGAAGGCCGGCAATGGCCTGCGGCAAAAAGAGCGCGAAACCAGAAAAACCCAGAATCTTCGCACTCAGCGCCTCAATCCAGAGACCGAGAGGGGGTTTATCAACAGAGACAAAGCCACCTGGATCAAAAGAGACAAAGAAGAAATTATGCCAGCTCGTCAACATACTTTTCACCGAAGCGGCATAGTAAGAATTACCATAATCATTGAGCGTTATCTGAAAGAAGGTGAAAAAGGCCGAGAGCGCAAAAATGGCTGCCAGGGCCACACGATGCCATACTCTGGTCGGCTGGGCCGCCAGAGCATTCACCGAGCCGGCGGAAGCCGCGTTTGCACCTGCATAAGAGAGACCAGATGTTTTATAATCAAGCGTCATAGAGAATATCCTTCCATCAAATGATGGGTAGTAAAACGGAGTACAATAGATTTAAGCTGCCACAGGTGTATCTGCACACAAAACTCCTCAGCATACTTCATCGACAAAGCTGCTTTTTAAAGATTGCAGAATAGAGGTTCCAGAAAAAGTATCTCAACAGAAGCATCGGCGCTCTGTTCTTCTACACTCAAATCAGCAAAGGTTGAGCAGGGAGAAACCTCTTCTCTCAACCAACAGCAGTATAGCAATGTTCTATTGAAGATCTATTGGAAAAATATCAATAAACCTCAAGAAAAACATCAGAGATTTGTAAATCAAGGCCGCAGCGCGAGGAAGTTAATAACCGTTGAGTGGTTTAGTGTATACTAAAAAGAGGTTTAGCTTTTCAACCTGGGTTCTTATGTATAGTTCCCTTCTTCAAGAAAAGGATGAGTAGCGATGGAACAGATCGTTTCAGATGAAATCTTACAGGATATGCAAGCGTACTATCGAGCTCGTGCAAGTGAATATGATGAATGGTTTTATCGTCGGGGCCGTTATAACCGCAACCCAGAGACAAATACTACGCTGGTTCGCAGAAGCAGATGAAGTATTTGCAGCACTGGAAGTCGCCCAACTTACAGGAGATGTGCTTGAACTTGCCCCTGGCACCGGTATCTGGACTGAACGGTTACTACGTACTGCGACGACAGTGACTGCCGTTGATGCCTCCACCGAAATGATCGCCATTAATCAAGCAAAAGTACAAAGCAAACGTGTTACATATCTACAAGCTGATCTCTTCACCTGGCAACCGGAACGAGCTTATGACGCAGTCTTCTTCGGTTTCTGGATCTCTCATGTACCACGAGAGCGACTTGGCAACTTTTTACAGAGGGTTACGGAGATGCTAAGGCCAGGGGGAAAAGTGTTTTTTGTGGATGGCAGGCGCGAGCCAACCAGTACTGCCAGCGACCATCGGCTCCCCGAAGCGAATAACCAGGTCATGAAGCGAATCTTGAACGATGGCAGAGCATTTGAAATCGTCAAAATCTTCTATGATCCAAACGAGTTAACAACACAATGCACCCAGGCAGGGCTGGATATCAAAGTGCAAGAAACTGCTACCTATTTTCTCTTTGGCTCTGGCACCCGAAGATAGGTAAAGCAGCAGCGCCAAAGGCGAAATTTCGCCCCTCTGATTTCTTCTTTGTGCCATCAGAGAGCAGACACTTATAGCCGGACTACCTACTTATTGCAAATCACTTTTTCCGGTATAGACACAGAAGGGTACGATCATCATACGATTGTCCCTTGCGATAGCTCAGAAGATCGTTCAGCGCTAGAGCCGCTCCACGAGAGGTAGCAGCTTGCAAAGCAGTCCATACCTGTGTATAAAAATCCTCGACGAAGGCAAAAGGGTCAGACTCAGAAGGGCGCGAAGCGGGAAGAGGCGGTTTAATATCATTAGCAATTCCATCGGTCATCCCTAATACAGTATCCAGGTCTCTATAAATACCACATTGAAAATATTGCTGCCATGTCTCCTGACTACTATCGAGTAAAGACACGGTTGCATGACCGACTCCCTGCATTTGTCCTCGTTGAAGGGCATACCAGGAGTCTGAAGAGATCCTTCCCTCGCCACAGAGACGAGCAAAAAGCGCACCATCACCAATTTGCGTGCTGGCAAGGAACAGATGGTTTTCTGACAGTGGTATAACAAGCAGCAGCAAGAGGGTTGAACGAAGCTCTGCCACTGATAGACCCTGCTGCTGAGCCATCTCATGTACTGCTGTCCGAGCCTGGGCCATAGCCTGACAGAGAAAGGCGCAAGCAAGATCACGGGCTGCAAGAGGCACGACTAATTCAGCAATCTCTAGAGAAGAAAGCAGGGAACCAGCCAGATCCTCCAGATTTTTTTGTGCTGAAGCTGACCGGCTCAGGGTTGAGATCGCACCCTCAACGGCTGCATGCGCTCCATAGCGGGCATAACGTTTTGAGCCAATGCCATCAGCAATAGCAATAAGGGCAGCTGAAAGTGGAGTCTCTGCTATTATTTTCGACGAAAGCTCAGAAGAAGGCGTAAAATATTGCGTGACAAGGGCAAAATCATCCTCACGATATTTCCCTTCATAAGCATGACCATAGCCGCGCCGACTGGCTCCGGCCAGTCGCCAATCATACGGCAGGCGATCTCTGAAAAGCAACTCATCCTGCTGTTGTGGAAATACCTTTACATGAGGATAAAGTGAACGCTCCTGCTCATAATCCACTGGATCAAGCGTTTTCTCATACTCGTACTCATACGAAGAAGGCAGCACAGTTACTGGTAACACCTGCTCCCTGGAATGCATCTCCTGAACAGAGACAGCCACACCTACCAGGGTGTTGGTCGATCCTTCAGACGGCAAAATAATAGATGGGACAGGCTCTTTGGCTGGTTCTTCACACGGTAAAACAGCCGGCCCAACAAAAATAGGCGTAAGAAAAGCCTTGCGGAGACGCCTGCGCTTAAAAAAAGTCCATGCCAGATAGAAACTTGAACCAAGTAGAATAAGAGTAAGCACCCATCTTACCAGAGTAGTACGGCTCTTTTTTGCCAATAGGGGATCGAGGTTCTTTAATCTCTCATCCTTAGAGCTCATCTAGCATCCTCCACATCCAATCTATGAGACATACCAGAAAGACAATCTTATCCTGGCTTCTCTCCAGAGTAACGATCAAAAAATACTTTTTCAGAAAACTATCTCTTCGTTCAGAAATATGGCTATACTATCTATCTTACTAGCTTACAGAATAATTCATCCTCTAGCATAATGCAATTTCTTCTTTCATCCCTATGACGTATGGACTAGCAGCTATAAGCAAAAAACTCCAGCCATCCAAGAGCCTGCTTGCGTAGGGAGAGAAGCATAGCGGCAGGATTACGAAGATTTCTCCTGCCTACTATGATGCGCAAGAAAAACATGTAGCCCTGCTCACATATCAACACTGATATATGAGCAGGGCTACACATTCTTTTTTAGCAATAACTGCTCTAGGAGAGAGGAACCAGCGCGAAACGCCCATAAACAATAATGAGGGCGAGAATAAGCAAAACTATTGGGGCAACGAGACGATTGGTTTCTTTGAGACGAATATGCAGAATCATGGCACCTATCATGGTGAGCACCAGACCAATAGCTGCAACAGGGGTTAGCCAGGTCAGGATATGCGTCACCGCAGGTAAGATCAATCCCAGCGCGCCCAGGATCTCCAGAACACCAATGGTACGTACTACTCCAACAGGAGTGGCTTCAACCCAGCTCATATTTTTCTTCAGATTCGCAATGGGTTGCGAGACCTTCATGATACCCGCTCCCAAAAATGCAAGTGCGAGCAGAATTTGGAGCACCCATAGAACAATGTTCATAGTCATCCTCCTTAATAAATAGAGATTAAAAATAACAGCAAAAATGATCGTAAGAAAGCAAGTAGCTAAATTTCCTTACATATACCAGCTTCCCTTTCGGAAATAATTATACTGTAGGAATCCCAAGTTGTCAAGCGAAGTAATCAGCTTTTGGCCGAAACGAACGTATTCTCTTAATCAGAAATCAAGTTAGCTTTATCAAAAGCGATTCTGTGCGACTTTTCCTTGCAAAGCTTGCCCTAAAAGATGGGTATTTTGTATATTTTTGAGCAGGCTTTGACATTAGAAAGTGCTCATTACATCGCACAAGGAGAGAATCTCGCCTTAAATGTACAGAAAATCCTATTATCTACAAATAGCACTATAGATATATCAGCTATGTATAAGATCTATACATCTTTACCTTATTAACTATATACATTACAATAAATATATGTTTGCCAGGGAAATCGCGTGTGGATCGTACTTCCTTCTATGACGAAGAAAAGTTGTTTTATAATAGTATCAGGCTATGAATGCCTTCTGCAAAAGAGTGCGCCGCTATCTCCAAATTGCGACAAACAACAATCTACCTATTTCCCACTTTGTTGGATTTCTATTGCCTTTTTATGCTCAGAAGGGAGACTTTTTTCATGGACCCGGTACTTTTGAGACAAAGCTTGGAACTTATACCAGACAAAACGCAGTTTGCAGAGCTTTTCTATCAACAGCTTTTCACTGATGTGCCCGCTGCTGAGATTCTGTTCCAACAGACAGATTGGCCCAGGCAATATAGTTCGTTAATGGGAACAATCGCCTTCGTTGTCGCTGGTGTGGAGCGTGGAGATAATCTTACATCAGCCTTACAAACACTTGGAAAAAAGCACACGAACTATGGAGCGCAACCAGAACATTACCCACTAGTGGGTACAGCACTGATCACGACATTTCAACAACATGTCCCGGGCTTCACAGCGTCTATGGAGGACTCCTGGCAACAAGCTTTTGCCGTTATCTCTGATCAGATGATCAAAGGAGCAGAGGGTAATTAATAAATAGAGGAAATTTATTCATTCAGATCTTCTCTCATTGAGGAGACAAAACAACGACGGGGATCTCGCGGGACGTACGTTGCTGATAGGTATTAAATTCGGGGTATCTGGCTGTTATCTCTGACCAGAGGCGCTGACGCTCTTCCCCGCTTGCCGCGCTGGCAGTAACGGCAAGGCGTCTGCCCCTGACTTGAATCTCCGCTTGTGGATGTTCCTGAAGGTTAAGCCACCATTGCGGATGCTTTTGTGCTCCACTATTTGAGCCAATTAGCACAAAACGAGGACCATCGGTAAAATAGAAAATAGGCGTGACACGCTCCTGTCCAGACTTGCGGCCAGTCGTTGTCAGGAGAAGCATGGTTCGTCCTGCCAGCTTGCCACCAAGAATACCACCCGTTAGTCGATAGAAAAAGACATGTACTTTCATAAAAAAACGCTGGAGGGTTACCCCTTTCGTCCGTTTGCGAGGCATCTGCATGTCCTGCTTTTGAGCAGCCATTTTCATTACTCCTACTCTATTTAAGATATGAGCTATTGCACTTATTTTTTCTGAAACAGTAGTATAGACCATTGTGGCAAGCGAATATGCAATTGACCGTCAGCGCCAACAGAGAGATCAACAGGGCCATTTCCTGAATCTGGCCAGCCACCATATTGTGGAGCCTGGGAGTTAAAAATCTCGCTCCAATGATCTCCTCCTCCGCCAATGGTGACACCATAAACCGGATCACTCCATTGCTGATCGCTGAGATTGACCACAACCAGCACACTCTGACCAGCGATATCCGAGCGTAAAAAAGCCAGCACACGATTTTGTGCATCGAAATGGGGAAAGAGCGGTGGAATATCTGAGCGCAGAGCAGGCAGACTCCAGCGTAAGGCGTTAATATCGCCAACCAGCGTTCTCATCTCCCATCCAAGAGCATCACCGGCGATGCTCCAATCAAAGCGATGATCACCATATGCATCATTCGCAGGATTCCAATAGCCGTAGTGATGACATTCCCCTCCCATAAAAAGGAGAGGCGTGCAAGGCATCGCCACGTTCAAAGCCCAACCCAGTCGTGCTTGAGCACGTGCATACCAGTTATTGCGTCCAGTAACAGCTCCGCCGATACGTTCAACAAAATAGCGATTTTCGCGCAGGTCGCCAAAACCCGGCTTCGCCCAGCTCCCCGTCTGAGTGGCTGCGTCGTAGGACCATTGATTAAAGATCTGATCATGGGAGCCTAGCAGATACTTAATCGCACTATAGGCCGTTGGATAGCCGAAGCGACCAATGAGATTTTGCAGGCCAGAGATATCGCCATGCTCAATAATACGCGCAAAGGTATCAGCACTCGCCATATCCCAGCAGGCACGAAAACCGATAGTATTGAAGATATAGTCAGGATTACTATCTTCAGCATAGATAAACTTATCAGGAAACTCAGCCAACAGTGGCTGTACAATCGCCTCCAGACCGGCTTCCGAAAAATTTACGGCAGAGTCAAAACGCAGGCCATCCACCCGATATTCACGAAACCACATCTCCGCATTCTCACGAAAGAAGCGCTGCACATCTGGAGAATCGTGGTCGGGACGGCGACCAAAGCCAGTCTCCACGGTGCTAAAATAGATGCCACCGCCGGTACGCGGATCACTCTCGTCACTGCGATGATCGGTGTTGCCATCAAACTGCCAGAGATTATGAGTGGTATCCATATGGTTGTATACAACATCCAGAAAGACCGCCAGCCCTCGACGATGACAGGCATCTATCAGATGGCGCAGAGCATCGGGAGGGCCATAAAGTACTTCGGGAGCATAATAATTGCTTGGATTATAGGCCTCGCCCTCTACACCACGATACTCACCGGTTGGCAGAAATTGAACGGCATTAAAATTCATGCTGCGAATATAATCAAGCTTCACTTCAAACTGGGCAAAGCTGGCAGTACCACCATTGGCATCAAGCGCAACGGCTATGCCATCGTTACGTCCGGCAAAAGAACCAATATGAGCCTGGTAGACAATGAAATCGGCAAAAGCAGGTGTCTGAAAGGGAGCACTAAAAGTGAAAGAGGTAGGATTAACCACCAGCGCAGGCAGCGTTGGATCTGAGGAAGTAACCTGCCGGGCATAGGGGTCTGTGCGCAGAAAAGGGAGCCCGCCGGGATTATACTTATCCCCACCCCGATTGACGATCTCGAACTGATAGTAGTCGCCAGCAACTACCGCGCCAATAAGAGCAGACCAGTAAGCAGGATGAGCAGTGTCAGACTTGAGCGGAAGTGTGACAAAGGCATCCCCTTCCGTCGCTTTTAACCGCACATATACTGTCTGGGCGTTTGGTGCCCAGACGCGGAAACTGGCACCCGATCCATCAGGCAAAAGAGAAACGCCAACAGGTGTGTTACTCGCTGGCGCAGAAATAATTGCATACATTTCTGCTTTTATACCTCCATCAGTAAAATACCCAAAAGCACCTTTCTAACTTCTCCTGCTACGCTACAACATTTTCTCGCTGAGAGCAACTCAACAAGAAGAATTGACGCCTCGCCACAAAAATGTGATCAAGCGTCAATTCTCCCCGATCTCCCCTGGCTAATCAGCAATCGCAGGCATATCACCTGCTGGCTCATCCAGGTTAAGTTCCATTATTACGTCGCTGTTACGTTTCTCCATATGCCCCCAGATATAGAAGATGGTGGCAAGAAGAAAGATAGCGATGAGAGGAATGAACTGCGTCAACTCATAGGTCAACCGAGTAATACCTGTATAGCTACTCACAGTTGAATCTGTTGGAATCAGAATAAAGTAACTGGCAACAGCGGCATACGCAAGAGGAAGCAACGTCACAATCCAGGCCCCAACCATCCCACCAGGTACCTTATAGGTGCGCTGCACATTGGGATACTTATAGCGCAAGATAATGTAGGCGGGAAAGATAAAGAGGTACGATAGCGTCGTCGTTGAGATAGTGAAACCCAGCACCAGTCCAAAAAGCTGCGTGACATTCGGATCGCTTGAAAAGGCATTCACGGAGATTGCCGCCGCCATAGCAATCGTAGCGACAATACCGGACATCGCATTGACTGCAATAGGCGTGCCAAACCGGCCACTAAAGCGTCCCAGAAAAACGGGAGCGGCACGATCAAGAGCAGCAATAGCATAGGTTCGATCTGCACCGATAATCCAGGTTCCACCACTCGAAGCCAGAGCAATAATGGCTCCAAGAGCGACCAGAACGCCCAGGCCAATGGCAATAGGGGCAGGCAAAACACCACTCACGGTCTGAAATGCCTTCAGGAAACCACTGGCATTTGTGATTTGATCTTTCGGAAGAGCAAAAAGGATGACCGCAATAGGAATAGCATAGGCAATAACCGCGATGATTCCTGATCGAATCAACGAGACAGGAACATCGCGCTGCGGATTATGCATCTCTTCTCCTGCACCGTTTTGCAGTTCAAAACCGACCCAGTTAAAGATCAACACAGGGAGAATACCACTTACGATCAGGCCCCAGTTGGAAGGCACAAGGTCGACGGCAGTAAAGTGGGCCCCTTTGGCATGACCACCAACAACAAAGATGAGTGCGAGAACAACAAAAACAGCAAAGAGAGCGAGCTTGACATACGAACCGAAGACAGAAAGCCATTTGCCAAAGCGGAGCGACATGATCGCACACCAGGTTGTGCCCCAGATAAAGATCAGAGCAATGACCATTTCAACAATGGCATCGGTGACTTTGCTCCCACCAAAGGTATAATTAGGATTAAGAAACCAGAACGTTTTGATCGCGGTAATCGCGGTCACCGAAAGCGTTCCACCCACCCAGAGGGGATTGGAGATCCAATAGAGAATCGCGCCCAGAGCAGCAAAATAACGCCCCCCTGCAAGCTTGCACCATTCATAAACGCCGCCTTCTTGCGTGAAGGTACTGCCTAATTCAGCGGTAAGCAGACCATAGGGAATCAAGAAAGTGACGGCAGAAATAAGTAACCAGGTGAGCGTCTGAGCCCCATTGGCCGAGGCAGCGCCGAGGGTATCAATACCAATAATAGCGGCAACGGTGTAGAAAATCATGTCGAAAAGGCGGAACTCTTTACGTAGCTTCTTCTTTTCAGTAAGTGTGGCTTCGGTAGTAACAGTCTGAATGCTCGTCTGCATACCAGATAGTCTCCTTTGATATCACCAACAGGTGGATACAGAAATTGGAGGAGTGACAACTGAATGTGGGGATTCCAGGATGTTCTTAAGTGGTTTTGCGGATCTACCTCCTTTTCCTCGCGAAACAGTGGCGATAAGGAAAGGTACTCAAAATTGAGGATACTCTTATTATGGTCAATAGATCAGTATTTGTCAATACACTTATTATAATTTTTCTTTTGCTCTACCATTCTTAACTGGAAATAGTATCAGACTATTCTATAGTTAATTTATCTATAGCAAGAAAATAAGCCAGAGGTCGCCTTCTTTTTCCTCTACTTGACAAGCAATTCTGCTTATTGGTACGCTATCGAAGGAAATAAAAGCTCTACATCTGAGAAGAGATAACAGCTTATTAGGAAGGAACAGAATGCGGAAAACAGCAGAAAGGAGAGATCATGCGAGCGTTGAGCACTTTCTTGCTCTCCCTGTCACACTCTTGCAAAATTGGTATCAGGTAACAACACCGACATTTTCAGTAGAGAATAGCAACTTGAAGCAGCGCGAAATGGCAAGGCAAGCTCATCTTACCAGTACTATTTCACTCCTCTCCTTGCTCATTTTATTTCCAGTCTTCCTCGGAGGAATGCTCACAGCCAACATACATTTACTTCTTATTATCATCCTTGCACTCCTCTTTCAAGGCATTGCGATCTGGTTAAATCGGCAGCAGAAAATACTGGCAGCGGGTTTGATTGTGGTACTCTGGTTCATCGTGGGGCTCAGTATTTTTCTGATCACCACTCCAGAACGACTTGATGTTACAAATCTGACAGATTTCTATCTCCCTGTAGAAACCGAACTTCTCGCAGTTTCACTCTTGCCTGCCTGGATAGTTTTTCCTGTTACAATCTATAATTGCCTCCTTATTGAAATACTTCTCTTCTGGAAACCTCACACTAGCGGGCTTGATCGACTCCTGGCTATCTCTAGCTATCAGATTAGCCTTCAGCCTGTTCTTTTACAGGTTGTTGTTGCTGTCGTCTCCTATCTCTGGGTCAAAAGTGCAACGCAGGCCATTATTCGAGCTGATCGTGCCGAAGAGATCGCGCAACTCACGCAGACAATAGCCTTGCAGAACCAGCAGCGCATGGAAGCCTTGCAGGTAGAACAACAGATTACACAGGCATATGAGCACCAGAGAAAGCTCAATCAGCAAAAGGACGAATTTCTCGTCAATGTCAGTCATGAGCTCCGCACGCCTCTTAGCGCAGTTGAGGGCTATCTAGATCTCTTGAAAAATCATCACGAGCATCTGGACACATCCGAACTCAGCATTCTCGTTGCAAAGGCAATAGAAGGTTGTGAAGATCTCACTTCATTAGTAAATAGAGTATTAGAGGCGGTGTATATCAATCAAAATCACGTGCCAATTCATTGTGAAACGCTTGCGGTCAAGCAGATGGTACAAGAGAGCATTACCCATCTTGATCCCCGTGAAGTTACCACCCATAAAATTGAAGCGCAAATAGATGAGCAGCTTCTTGTCTGGGCCGATCCGCATTCTTGCCAGCTAATCTTATCTAACCTGCTTTCTAATGCCTGCAAATACACCCCCACAGAGACGACGATTCGTATAGAAGCCACACAAAACGAGCCGACTGCCCCAATAACAATCAGTGTACAAGATGAAGGGCCAGGTATCCCCGCTGAGGAACGTCCGCTCCTTTTTGAAAAATTTGTGCGCCTGAAACGTGACCAGGCAGGGGCCACGCGAGGGATGGGGCTAGGACTCTATATCAGCAAATGCCTGGTTGAAGAAATGGCAGGACAGATCTGGGTTGAGAGCTCTGGTCGCGCAAAAGAAGGAAGCCGATTTACTTTTACCCTCCCACCGCCTCCCCAGGAGTAAACGAGTGGAACCCTATACGAAGTTTAGCAGACAAGCAAAACGAGCACACAAGAAGAAGAGAGGTCAAAATTCTTCTCTTCTTCTTGCTGAAAAAATGTTTTAGCCTTTCATGCCACCTGTTCCAGCAATACCACGCACAATCTGGCGCTGGAAGAAAAGGAAGACGACCAGGACAGGGAGGCCTCCCAGGAGAGCCGAAGCCATAATCTGAGCGTAACGCAGACCAAATGAGGTCTGAACTGTCGCCAGACCAACTGGCACCGTCATCATATCATTGCTAGAGATCACGATAAAGGGCCAGAGAAAGTTATTCCATGAGAAGACAAAGCTAAAGATTGCTACAGCCGCGATGGCAGGTCCGGCAAGCGGCATCCAGATGCGCCAGTAGACGCGCAGACGGCTCGCACCATCGATGATCGCCGATTCTTCCAGCTCAGGCGGAATACCATCGAAGTATTGCTTGAAGATGAACACTGCAATTGGAGAGGTAATCTGTGGCAAAATAATGCCCCAGTAGGTATCGACCAGGCCAAAAATCTGCATCTGCGTGAATAAAGGAATGATGAGCAGTTGTCCAGGAACCATAATACCAGCGAGAATAATCCAGAACAGCACGTTCCTGCCACGAAAGGGGATACGAGAGAAGGCATAAGCGGCCAGGCTGGCTAATATGACGGTCAAGAGACTGATCAGCGCCGAGGTAAAAGCGCTATTGACGTACCAGCGCGGAATACTCGTCGTGGCAAATGTGCTGATAAATGCGTCCAGGGTAAAATGTGAGGCAAACCAGGAGAGAGGGATAGTCGTCGTCTCACTCTCTGGCTTGAGTGCGGTATCCAACGCCCAGGCAATCGGCACGATCCAGATAATGGCCAGCACAACCAGAAGGACAAAAGCGGCCCAATAGCCAATTCTGCGCGGTCTGTGTCCAGCCTGCCGCCCCTGTACCTCTGGGGGAGTTGACGTAACACTTTGAGCTGCCATTTTAAGAATCCCTCCTCTGACGCATAAATAAACTGAATTGCAAAAGTGACACGATCAACACCAGAATGAAGAAAACATAGGTCATAGCCGCCGCGAAGCCAACACGAAATGAGGTGAAACCTTGCTCGTAGATGTACTGAATAACGCTACGCGTGACAAAATTAGGGCCACCAGTGGTCAACAGATAGGTTTGCGTAAACACCTGTAACGAAGCAATGGCTTGCAGGATAATAATGAGCGAGGTGAAGCGATTGAGCAAGGGGATCGTAATATAACGAATGCGCGTCCAGGTGCTCACGCCATCGATAGCGGCGGCCTCATTCACCTCCTGGGGAATCTGCTGCATACCCGCGAGATAGAGGACAAAATTGTAGCCAACCGTCCACCAGACCGTTAAAATGACTACCGAAATCATCGCCACATTTGGATCAGTGAGCCAACCAATATCTTTTAAGCCGACGCTCTCCAGCGTCCCATCAATCAAGCCAAAACCAGGTTGATAGATCCAACTCCAGATAATGACAACCACCGAGACGGGTAGAATAAAAGGAGCAAAGAAAATCGTGCGAAACAGACCCTGCGCTGGAATAGCACGGTTGACCAGGAGCGCGAGAATCAGGGCTAGCACGACCAGGATTGGTGTACTGAGCACGGTAAATAGCAACGTGACTCCCAGTGAATTCCAAAAAGCTGGATCACTGAATAGTTCTTGATAATTGAACAGGCCCAGAAACTGCGACGAGCCTATTCCGCCGATACTCCAGTTGAAAAGGCTCATGCGTAAGCCTTGAATCACAGGCCATACCAAAAAAACAGCGTAGACCAGCAGAAAAGGGAGCACAAATCCCCAGCCTACCAAGTCTGTACGCCAGCGTCTGGCCTTGTGGGACTCTACCTGCCTCTGACTTTGAGTAGTTGCACCCAACTCCTTTTGAATCGACATCTCTGACATAGTAACTCCTCTTTATTGACTCCAGTGTCACCTGGTCATGCACAAAGCAGTTCGCTATCCTAGTGGAGGTGGAATACTTAGCAACTTCAACAGAGCGGCACGAAATTGACTCAGCCCTTGCTCAGGAGTAAAGTTCCCAGCCAGAACAGACTGGAAGGCGGCCCCTGCCTGCGTCTCAAGCTCAGAAGCCGAACCACTGAACCAGGCAATTGGATCAACAACTGCACTCGCCGCTGCTGCTGCATAATTAGATTGAGGTTTCAAGTTTTGATAGGCACCGCTCGTAGCAACAGGTAGATACGCCGGGATATGACCGCCCTGAGCCCAAATCATACTGTTGTTGAGCATAAAACTAATAAACTCCAACGCAGTTGCCCTGCGTACCGGATCGACAGAGAGCTGATGAGGAAGAATGAACGCATGAGAGTCAGCCTGGGCGAGGCTTTCTCCAAAGATATTTGGGAATGGGACCATACTAAAATTGAAATTCTTGACGCCTTGAAATGTTGTGACTTCCCACTCACCATTCCAATGAAAGCCAGCCTTCCCACTGCTAAAGAGGGCAACAGAACCACCATAGTCGGGCGTTGGCGAAGCGACTTTACTCTTTGTAGTAAGGTCAGCCATAAAGTTGAGGGCCTGCAATGCTTTATTGTCATCCAGCACTAGCTCTCGACCATTTGGTGAGAGCACCAGCCCCCCTTGCTGAGAGTAGAGGGTATAGAACAAACGCCACGGGGTCACATCCTGCGTATCAAGCGCGAGACCCCAGGAGCCTGTTACCTTCTGGATACTCTTGAGCGCACTTATCACGGCATCCGGTCCCTGCATAGGCTTCAGAGTGCCATCAGCCGCAAGCAGTCCGGCCTTCTTGCATATATCGGTATTGTAATACATAACATAAGGATGAGTATCCAGAGGGATAGTATAAAGCTTCCCATTATACTGTGCTCGCTCCCAGATGGCTGGCAAAAACTTGTCCTGCGTAATGCCAACCTTTGCCAGTTCATTCAGATCGAATGGGTCCAGCAGGTTGTCCTGTGCGTAAATAGGAACACGCGTCATATGGGAGACAGCAACATCGGGAGGACGACCACCAGCCGCGGCCATTGCCAACTTTGTATAATAGGGGGCACCCCAGGCTGAAGTGACGGATTCCAGTTGCACATTGGGATGGCTTTTACTGAAGGCATTTTCCATCTGCACCATACGCACCCCATCACCACCACCAAACAGATTCCAATACGTCAGGCCTGTGCTTGCACCAGCAGAGCTACCGCAGGCATCAAGCAGCGTCAGGGCGGCTCCAGCGCCAGCCCCCATCGCAATACTACTTTCCAGAAAACGACGACGTGTCATGTGCCGCATGCCCACATGAGAAAGCTTATCTGGCTCATGTTGCTTAGAGAGCATAAAACCTCCTGCATTCTTGTGCAATCAATGGCAGAACAGCGCTACAATGAACTGTTGAACATACATGCTTTGGAGATCATCCAGAATCCACTGGAAAAAGGTTATGCTAGACGCAAACGCAACACGGTAAGCGAATGCGCAGGAAACGTATACTGAACGTTCTGTCCGTGCGGTGCTAGTTGACGCGAACGAATATCAACCGTCAGGGGCTGCTCAAAAGAATTCACAGAGTGCTGGATCAGCTCCATTCACTTCATAAGCAACAATTGAATCGAGAGTCACTGCATCAGCGAACTGAATGCTGGTCGCATGAGCCTGTTCACGATCACGATTTACTACGGCCAGAGCAAGCTCATGTCCGCTAGAATCACAGGTCGCCGTCACATCCAGCATCTGGAAAGGACCTAGCTTTGCGATGCGATGTGACCAGGGAGATTGTTCTTTTTCAGGAGCAAAAGAAAAGAGTTCGCTCTCTACATGCACATCCAGGGCAATATCTTGCATATGCTCTGCATACAGACGGAGAGGATGATAAATCGTCTGAAGGAAGAGGCCTTCTTTGTTGGTAAAAATGGGGGCAATGACATTTACTAGCTGGGCCAGATTTGCCATTTTCACGCTATCACAGTGACGAATAAAGCTATTGAGGTAAGAAGATACAGCCAGCGCATCGGCAAGAGTATATTGTTCTTCCAGTCCGCTTTCAGGTGCGCGCTCTCGAAACCAGACATTCCATTCATCATAAGCGATATGAATGGGCTGCTCAATCTTTTGTATAAAACGCGCCCGCTCGATCAACGCCTGGCAGCTACGCAAAGCGAATTCTTACCGAGCGAAGGAGCCAGCACATTACTATAATAGTCATCGCTTCCCGTATAGAGATGAAGACTATAGTAATCCATAAAGGGGGCTAGACCCTCGATCACTACACGGTCCCACTCGGTCCAACCCGATTCGCCACAGCCCACCAGCTTGATTGATGGATCGGTCCACTTCATCACCTTCGCAAATTCACGGGCCTTTTTTACATAATCCTCGGCATTCAGCGCCCCAATCTGCCAGGGACCATACATCTCATTGCCCAGGCCCCAATATTTCACGCCATAGGGTTCGTCATGCCCATTTTGACGGCGCAGATTGGCCCAATAGGTATCACCTGTTCCATTACAATATTCTACCCATGCACGCGCCTCGTCCATCGTGCCCGTTCCCATATTCACACACAGATATGGCTCAATACCCATCACCCGGCAATACTCTATAAACTCGTCAGTACCAAAACGATTGGGCTCGATGGTATGCCAGGCCAGTTCCATCTGGCGTGGCCGCTTTTCGATGGGACCAATGCCATCAGTCCAATGGTAGCCGCTCACAAAATTGCCGCCCGGCCAGCGCAAAATAGGGGTTTGCAGCGTCCGTACAGCCGCCATCACGTCTTTTCTGAAACCATGCTCATCGCTCAGAGGTGAGCCTTCCTCATAGATACCGCCATAGACACAACGTCCCAACTGCTCAATAAAGCCGCCATAAATATTCCGATCTATGCTATCGATTTTACGAGCCAGGTCAACTTTGATAATTGCCAAGAGCGATCTCCTTCTACAAGAAAGAACTAGTAAGCCACCACACTGAAAATCAAAAAGAGGTCACAACAAACAAAAATACACAACAACGGGCCGGACATCTGCATACCTTATCCATAAACACACTACCAGAATGAGCAGATACAAGCTTGCTTTGGAATTTGGAAGAGATTAAAATAATACAGAAGAGGTTTGTTCACGGATCAAAGGTATCCTTTCCAGTTCAACAATGAACTTCCGCTATGAACGAGAGTATGCCTTGCAACGTTGCAAGAAACATACCATATCAAATTTACCTTTGTCAATACCTGGAACAAGAAGCTTGTGCAAGAGCGCTAAAAAGAGAGTTGAACGAGATTTCTCTCTCGTTTTTATTGACATTCACCGAATAAGTAATTATAGTTGTGTATAACGTTGCAAATGCGAAGCCCGCTAAAGGATAAATAAGCCAGTGGTAGCAACATTAAAAGATGTCGCACGTAGAGCAGGTGTCTCTATTAGAACTGTCTCTAATGTGGTAAATGACTATCCTTATGTCACTCAGGAGATGCGTGAGCGCGTACAGGCCGCGATAGATGAACTCAAATACCAGCCAAACCTCTCGGCTCGCTATCTACGCAAGGGACGCTCAGGGATTCTCGCATTTGCCATTCCTGATCTAAGCAACGTCTATTTTTCTGAGATTGGTAATGCCATCATTAGTGCAGCCGCAACCCGCTCTTATACTGTATTAATCGATCACACGATGGGCATTCAGGCAAATGAGCGCGATGTGCTGCAAGGCATCACACCCCATCTCATTGATGGCGTGATCTTAAGCCCTATGGCACTAGAACCGGAAGATATTCAGCAGCGTGGAGGTACTATCCCTATCGTGCTTTTGGGGGATCGCATTTATAACGGACCCTATGACCATGTAACCTACGATAATGTTGCATGCGCGCGTCTGGCTACGCAGCATCTTATTGATCTTGGGAGACGTACTATTGTAGCTCTTGGTGTGCAAGAAACAAATGGACGCGAGACAGACACATCTCTTTTGCGTCTGCGTGGCTACACAGAAGCATTAACCCAGGCAGGACTTCCAGTTGATCCTGGGCTAATTATTCGTGCGCTTCCCATCTATAGTCGCAGTAATGGAGAACGATCAATGCGGCAACTGCTCGCTCTGGATAAGCCCCCTGACGCCGTTTTTTGCTTTAATGATCACCTGGCCTTAGGAGCGATGCGTGCCATTCATGAAGCAGGCTATCGAGTCCCTGATGATATCGCAGTTGTTGGCTTTGATGATATCGAAGATGGACGTTTCACCGTTCCATCTTTAACCACTATCGCTCCCGATAAAGAAAGGGTCGGCGATCTGGCGGTAGCATTTTTGCTTGGTCGTATTGATGGCACACGTGTTGGACCACCTGAGCGCGTTGAGGTTCCCTGTCAACTCATCATACGCGAAAGCACCGTAGGATTCCATACCAGGAACAGACTCCAGGCTCCCTGATAAAAGGTCATAAGGGTCCTACGTTAAAGATACATATCCAGTTTATCATACCAGATTGTCTCTCTTACGATCTGGCAATACACGGTTTTTGTCCTTGTTCCTTGTATGTCTCAATGTTGAACATGAAAGGTGCGTACGACACAATGAAACTTCGTCTTTTCAAACTTCTCCCTTTAGCTTTGAGTGGCACTCTGCTCCTTGCCTTATTCCTGTTGAATTACACTGGTACTCAGGCGAGCGTTGCCCAGGCAGCACAAGCACGTATACTCTCGCCTGCCATCCAGGGTGATCTCGCCGCTCATGATCCAAGTATTATTAAGCAGGGAAATACCTACTATGTCTTCTCAACAAACGGTGGTCTTGAGATCAGGACGTCTACAGATCTTGTGAACTGGACACGAGCGGGTTCCGTGTTCAGCAGTATCCCATCCTGGGTAAAAAGCGCGGTTGGCAATATTACTAATCTCTGGGCACCCGATATCCACTACGTCAATGGCACCTATTACCTTTATTACGCCGGTTCCTCATTCGGCTCGAACACGTCTGTTATTGGTCTCGCCACAAATCAGACGCTCAATCCATCCGCCTCTAACTATCACTGGGTCGACCAGGGACTCGTGCTTCAATCACATTCCACAGATAACTATAACGCAATTGATCCTAATCTCTCCTTCGACTCCAGCAACACGCCCTGGCTCGCGTTTGGCTCATTCTGGAGCGGACTGAAGTTACGCAAGCTCGACTCCCACACATTCAAGCCTTCCTCTACCGATACTACTATCTATTCCCTCGCACAAAGACCTTCACCCGATGCTATCGAAGCTTCCTATATTGTCTCTCACGGCGGCTACTACTATTTGTTTGCCTCCGTCGATTATTGTTGCCAGGGTGCAAATAGTACCTACAAGATCGCCGTTGGACGCGCCACCAGCATCACTGGACCCTACTACAGTGAGTCAGGAGTACGCATGGATCAGGGAGGATATACGGTCATATTGCAAGGTTCCGGCAATATGCGTGGTCCCGGTGGCCAATCCCTCTATCAGGATGGTAGCAGAACACTGCTCATTCATCACTACTACGATGCCTCAGCCAATGGAGCAGTCAAAATCTTCATCAGAACAGTCAATTGGTCAAGTAACGGCTGGTTCCAGCTTAGCAACCCCATTAGTTAACACTTACCTGCCTAAATAGCTAACATTCTCACAGCAAAAAAGAGACAAGGTTTGCTACCACGCCAAGCCTTGTCTCTTATAATAGGATCAATTGATAACTCACCACATTCCCAGCAATTCAACATTCAAAGCCAGGTGAATCCCACAGGTGGACAGCACTTGCTGATGGGCTTCTATAATCAGGGCCAGAATATCAGCGGCAGTAGCTCCCCCCAGGTTGACAATATAATTTGCATTGTGTGGAGAGATTTGCGCATTCCCTCGTGTGATTCCCGCGCCGCCAGCTTGCTCAATTAGCTCACGAGCAGTCTTACCAGCAGCCTCTGTAAGATCTTGAGGGTCTTTAAAAATTGTGCCAAGATGGGTCTGCGCTGGATCAATATATCTACGCTTCTGCCGCAATTGTTCTACCTCTGCCATTAATGCAGCAGGATTTTGTTTATGGACACGCAGACCTAGAGCAACGACAAGTTCGGCTGGCTCGATCAGCCCACGTTCAGGAAACACAAGATGACCACGAGGATCAATATGCGCCAGCCGATGCTCACGAAAACGGCTATGGCGATATCCCAGGTTTAACTCCTCACGCGTATAGCGATAATGAGCCATCACTGGAAACAGCACAGATTCTTGCACCTCATGATTACAATTACGCGCATCCAGCACCTCTATCCACTCCAATGCCTGCCCCAACGCCTGGTTATGAGCCCCTGCGTTGCTGACAATGCCAGCCCCCAACGTTCCCGGAATCCCTGCCCCAAACTCCAGGCCCCCCCAACCAGATGGAACCAATACCTCAAGCAGGTGAGACCAGCGAAGACCAGCTTCGGCAACAACGATGGCAGATCTGTCTGCTTGCTCTTCAATGACATAGTCTTGCAGGGCGAGACTGGCCACAATCCCGCGTACACCGCTATCGGCATAGAGAATATTAGTCCCCGCGCCTACTACGAGTAAAGGCCAGCGTTCATGAGCACACAAAGTAATCAGGTCATTCAGTTCATGACGTGTCTCTAACGTCAACCAGAGGTCGGCAGGGCCACCTACTCCAAAAGAACTATGTGCAGCAAGCGGCTCATCAAGCCGCAGGCGGTATTGAAAGTAAGGATGAAGAGCCTTATAGGCAAGAGAACGTTCAAAAGACATTGCGATATTCCTTTCAGCTAACACTCCTCTTTAAAAGAGTATAGAGAAGAGGTATCACAATAGACTCACAGACATCTCCCTTTGCCTCTCATTCTTACCACAACTGAAAATGATGCAAGAGAATAGGTAAACCCACCTCACTACTTTCCAACATACCAGACCTGCACTGTTCTATCATTACTCGCAGAGGCAATTCGCGTTCCATCCGGCGACCATGCAACCGAGGTGGCCCAATTATCATGGCCTCGATACGTATAGATGTGGCGACCAGACAACGCCTCCCAGATCTGCACTGTTCTATCATTGCTCGCAGAGGCAATTCGTGTCCCATCTGGCGACCATGCGACACGTCTTATGCTATCACTATGCCCTTGATACTTCATAATATTTGTTCCTGCAAATGTATCCCACACCTGGGCTACATGGTCTGGATGGGCAGAAACAAGATAACGGCTGTCCGGCGACCACGCCAGATCAGTCGGCCACTTCGAGCGTACTTGATACGTTGCGATCAGCTGCCTGCTCACAACATTCCATATGCGTATGGTTTTATCAGCACCTGTAGCCGCAATTCGCGTCCCATCTGGCGACCATGCCAGAGCTAACATAGAGAAATCTGGCATCAAACCATAATGGGCCGCATAGCGAGACAGGCTTTCCCCAGAAGCCGCATCCCACACATGCACCGTTTTATCTATCCCGATACTACTACAGGCTGAAGCGATCTGCTTTCCATCTGGCGACCAGACAGCAGCATAAACATTGGGAAGAATACCAGAATGGCCCTGGTAAATGACCAGTGTCTGTCCTGTTGTTGCATTCCATACATAGACCCTGGCTCCATCTCCTCCAGAAACAATCCGCAATCCTTCGGGGGACCAGGCTATGGTATAGACTGTAGGCTGAAAATTAATTTTACTGAGCAACGATGTATGCCCCCGATAGGTCAAGAAATGCTCTCCAGTCTCAGACTCCCACACACGGACAATACCATCCCCACCCGCCGAAGCAATTCGCGAACCACCCGGCTCCCACGCTACAGCGACCACCCAACTCGCATGCATATCGTATTTGTACAAGAGCGTTCCACATACTTGCGCAGAGGAGGCCCCCTTCGATGCAGGCGGAGGTTTGGAGATGGGAGGGGCCTCCTCGACAAATCCCCCCTGCTTGAGCACATGGAGCGTAAAGCGGGCAGCATTCTCTGCCGCCAACTGCTGGCGGCTTCTCTTGTCCTGCCCCTTATTTCCATCCGCCCAATCGCAGATAGCCTTAATCAGAATCCAATCCACTTTTCGGCGATGAGCCGCAGAATAAAGACCGGTCCCCTCCATCTCTCCACCAAGCGCTTCCGGTGCAAAATTGCGCAACTGATCACGAAAATCTTGCTGATCGACAAGTTTATCACCCGAAAGGATCAGGCCAAAGTCTACATTCGCACCCTGCCAATCTAATAGACCACCCTGAAAGTGATCAAGCAATCTTGTAGAGGCGCGAGGGCGATCACCGCGAGGTATAAGTTTTATCTGCCCCGCCTCATCCATTGCAATCTTCTGGACTTCATAACCCAGAAGCTGCTGCGAAACCAGAATATCGCCTATCTCCTGCTTTTTATCGTCGACGCCAAAGGCAATGCCAACCATAATTACCGCCGACGCCGAAAGCACTCTTATCCCTTCATCCACAACCAGGAGCGCACCACCCGGTCCGCCAGCTCCCATCTCTGACTGCACCATCATTACCCGTGCACCATTCACCGACCCAAGATCAAAATAGGTTTTATCACCAATAAAACGACGTTGAAATGCCTGGCCTGTTTCTCTAGAAAAGAGATTGAGCACTGCCTGGGCTTCAATTCTTGTTACTGTAACCAACAGAATATCAGCCTTCAAATCCGCTCCCTGATATTCTAGAGGCTCATTCGCTCGCACCATATACTACTACCTCTCAGAAGTAAGCAAATCCTTCATAGTATTACTCACAGATGTAGAAAAACAATTCATTATATTTTCAATTTTACGTTGAAAATCACACTAGATCAAATATAACAAATCTTTGCTGGTATTTCTGGTTTTTAAATAAAAATAAAGGGAACAATGATATGATCCTTTATCATTGTTCCCTTGCTAAAATAAGGGTTGTAGCATTTTCTATAGTGACGGAAGAAATGGAGGCAATATCGGTTCAGGCTGCTCTAATCTACCCTGTTTTACCGCCTGTAAGAGCGCCCAGACCTTCTCCGGTCTGACTGGCATGTCTATTGTCTTAATACCAAGCGGCGCAAGCGCATCCAGGACAGCATTCACAATCGCAGGTGGCCCGCCAATACATCCCGACTCGCCCGCGCCCTTCGCACCAAGAGGATTAAAAGGCGAAGGAGTCTCGATAAAGTCGGTCACAAACTCAGGCACTTTGCTGGCATCTGGCAAGGCATAGTCCATCAGTGTCCCTGTCACAAGCTGCCCATCCTGATCGTAGACAACCTCTTCATACAAGGCCTGGGCAATCCCCTGAGCCAGGCTTCCATGTATCTGACCTTCAACCAGAGAGTGATTGAGTACGTGTCCACAATCATCCACAGCGACATACTTGAGGATATGCACATCGCCCGTCTCCGTCTCTATCTCAACCACCGCCAGATGCGTTCCAGAGGAATAGCCCGCTCCCCCAGGACTAAAATCGCGCCACGCCGCCAATCCTTCAATTGCAACACCATTTACTGGATTAACCGCTTCTCGCTCAATAAGCTCCGGTTGCTCATCCACGAGCCGGGCTAGCTCTCCCAGCTCGACACTGCGAGTCGGCGCTCCTCGTACACTGACGCGACCTGACTCCAGCACAAGATCAGCTACAGCGGCCTCCAGCAGTGCAGATGCAAGCAGCAAAGCCTTCTCTTTGACCGCCTTCGCTGCCAGTGAGATCGCCGATCCCGCAACCTGTGTAATGCGGCTGCCAAACGTTCCAATACTATACCCTGGCAACCTGCTATCATTCATGCGTACCTCTATCTGCGAGGCAGGCAGATTGAGCACATCTGCTACGATCTGTGCAAAAGCCGTAAAATGCCCCTGTCCATTATGAGCGACGCCGCTTTGCACAAGGACAGTCCCATCACGGCGCACACGCACTGTAGCAGCCTCGCGTGGAGCACGAGCAGGCAGAGAAATACCATCTCCAGATAATTCGATAAATGAGGCCAGACCAATCCCCAGCAGCCGAGGGGATACAGCTTCGCGTGCAGCTCTCTGCTTTGTACGCCATCCCTCGTAATCAGCCAGTTCCAGCGCACGCTCCAGCGCAGCCTGATAGTTCCCGCTATCGTAGAGAATGCCGGTCACGGTCTTATGGGGAAAATCTTGCGGCAGAATAAAATTGCGGCGACGCACCTCCGCAGGATCAAGACCAAGCTCCAAAGCAATACGATCTATTGTACGTTCTACAATATAGGTCGCTTCAGGTCGCCCTGCCCCACGATACGGAGCCGTCGTTGCTTTATTCGTCAGGACACCCACCATCTGACTCTCGACGGCCTGCACCCGGTATGCTCCACAGATCATCGACGGCGTACGACTGGGGACCATCGCCGTGGTCGAAAGAAGAAATGCTCCCAGATCACCAAAAGAGCGCGTCCTTAAACCAAGCAATCTCCCATCATTTTGAAAGGCAGCTTCGACATAATTCACCTGACCACGCCCTTGAGATTGCGCCTGCAAATTCTCGTTCCTCTGCTCAATCCATTTGACCGGGCGCTCATACTTCATCGCCAGAGCCGCCGCAATGATCTCTTCACCCAGAAATACGTTTTTCGCGCCAAACGCTCCCCCAACGTTCGCGTTGAGTACATGAATGTGGCTGGCATCCAGGCCTAGAAAGGTTGCCAGCGCCTCCCGCGCCCGAAAGATTGCCTGGGAGGAGAGCCAGGCCGTAAGTTCGCCACGCGACGCGTCAAAGTCGAAGAGACACGCACGCGGCTCAAGAGAGCTGGGAGCTAGCCGCTGATTTACCAGGCGCAGACGCACGGTTCGATCCGCCTGGGCAAACGCGGCCTGGATATCGCCTCCACCCGATTTCTGCACAAATGCAATATTAGAACCTAATTCAGCATACAAAAGCGGCGCATTCGGCTCAATAGCAGCTTCCACGTCCGTCACCGCAGGCAATAACTCATACTCAATATCAACCAGATCGCGTGCATCTTCAGCAAGATACTGGCTTTCCGCGAGAATAACCGCCACAGGATCACCTACATACCGTACCTTCCCAACCGCCAGGGGACGGCGTTCAGGCATTCTCAGTCCTGGCAGAGGCATACTACTAAAAGTCGGCATTCCCTGTACCAGTTCAGCCCCCTCAAAAGCGGCAAAGACACCCGGCAACGCACGGGCGGCAGTGAGATCAATACTCTAAATCGTAGCATGGGCGTAAGGACTACGTACGACAACCATGTACAAAGCAGCGGGACGTCCCGCCGCCGGCCTGAGGTCATCTACATAATGGGCATGCCCCGTGATTGGCTCATAATCTTCTCTGTGACCCTTTACGCTCCCGGCTTGCACGCGTTCAGCCATATATTTATACCCTCTCATCTACTAGAGGAAATCATTTCTATGCATTGTCTGTTGATCGTACCATTTAGGACTGCCGAAATCAAGAGTAGACACAAATATCTGCAAAGGCTTGATTTATCGGGAATCATTTGGTATGATGATTAGACAATCATATATTTTTGTTCCATATATTCTGTTTCAAAATTCAGGAAATATCCATGTATACACGGATTCAGCCAGTCAAGATTTTTGAGCAGATCGCCGAACAGATCGAAAAACGCATCTTAAGCGGCGAATTGCGCAAAGGTGACCGCCTTCCTACTGAGCGCGAGCTGGCTGAACAGTTTCATGCCAGCCGGACAGCGGTACGCGAAGCTATGAAAACCCTGGCCCAGAAAGGGCTGATTGAGATGCGACCTGGCAGAGGAACCGTTGTTATCGACGGGGCAAACGAAGCGCTGCAAGACTCAATCGGTCTGGTGATGAAGTTAAGACTCGGAGAGGTCGGGGGCTCAGATAATCTGGTCGAAGTACGCGAGATCTTTGAGACGGAGATTGCCGCTCTGGCGACTGCCCGCGCTACCGAGCAAGAGCTTGCCTTGATGCGCGAGGCGATACGTGTGATGGATGAAAACCTGGATAACGCCGAAGCTTTTATTAGCGCCGATAACCAGTTTCATGAGGCTCTGGCCCAGGCAACTCAAAATGCCCTGATCCTGCTTTTCATTCGCTCTATTGTGAATCTGCTGAGCGAACAGCGCAAACAAATCTTTGCTGTTGAGGGTGGTCCCCAGCGCGGACAGGTTCATCACCGACGTATCCTGGAAAGCGTGATCAAGCGCGATCCAGAGGCGGCACGCATGGCTATGCGCGCACACCTACGCCAGGTCCGCGAAGATGCTAGCCCTCATCACATCCCGTAGGGGCAGCTCGCAGACCTGCCCTGGACCTGGTCCCGCTCTGGACTTGGTCCCGCTCTGGACTTGGTCCCACTGGGCTTGGTCCCGCTGGGCCTGGCCTCGCTCTGGGCTGGTCGCCGCTCTACAATCAATCAGTTATTTATTTTATAGAGGAGGTAAGTAGGTATGGCTCGGCTCGGCTATATCGGATTAGGCGCAATGGGGAGTCGTGTCACCAAACGACTGCTCGCTGCCGGCCACTCGGTCACCGGCTATAATCGTACACAATCGAAAGCTGCATGGCTGCTCGATGCAGGAATGCACTGGGGAACCTCTCCCCGCGAGGTGGCAGAGGAAGCCGATATTCTCTTTAGCATGGTCACTAATACGCAGGCGCTTCAAGCAATATTTCACGGCCCTGATGGCGTCCTGGCTGGCCTCAGCGAGGGAAAAGTATTTATCGATATGAGCACAGTCAGCCCTGCTACCTCGCGCCATCTCGCAACTCTGGTCGCGGAAAAAGGGGCAAAGATGCTCGATGCACCCGTCTCCGGCAGCGTAATTACCCTTGAGCAGGGCAATCTCTCTCTGATGGTAGGCGGCGATCAAGCTACATTTGAGCAGGTCAAACCCGTTCTACAGGACATTGGCCCCAAAGTGAACTATGTCGGCGAAAATGGCCTCGCCGTTTTGATGAAGATCTCCATTAATCTCAACCTGCAAGTGCAATTTCTCGGCTTCTGCGAGGGACTTTTCATGGCTGTCAAAGGCGGCATTCCCATCGAGACGGCAATGGAAGTGATGCTCAATAGCGTCATCGCCTCGCCCTCGCTCAAGTATCGCACACCCTTCATCCTCAATATGCCTGAGGAGGCCTGGTTTGATGTCAATATGATGCAAAAAGATATGCTGTTGGCGGAAGAGATGGGCCGCGAACTGAATGTTCCCTTGCCAACTGTCGCTATTAGCAATCAGTTTCTCACCTCTGCCCGTGCGCAGGGCCTGGCACAGCAAGATTTTGCCGTTGTCTATAAGGTTCTGGCCCGCATGGCTGGCTTAGATCTTTAGCAATCTTGAATGTGTCTCAATCAATGATGATTATTCACACGCTTATTATCAAGCCGCTTCTAGAATGTGTCTTCAAGCAACGACTATTGCTAGTAACCCTTTTTAAGACACATTCTATGGGAGAAAAACATGTCACATCCTGAAACATCGAAACAGATAAATCCATCAGAAAGTACGACAGATACAGAAGGTGCTCGTTGGCTGAGAATGTACGAGCAGATGCTGAAGATCCGTATTTTCGAGGACCATGTCAATCAGTTGTACCTCACCGCTAGAATGCCCGGCCTGGCTCATCTCTATAGTGGAGAAGAAGCTATCGCCGTAGGGGTCTGCCAGGCGCTGAGACGCGATGACTATATCACCAGCACGCACCGGGGTCATGGACACTGTCTGGCAAAGGGCGCTTCAGTAGATCTCATGTTCGCTGAGCTGCTGGGGAAAGAGGCTGGCTACTGTCATGGCAAGGGCGGCTCGATGCATATTGCAGACCAGAATACCGGCAATCTCGGCGCAAATGCTATCGTCGGCGGCAGCGCGGGTATCGCTACGGGCGCAGCTATGTCCAGCAAGATGCGCGGCAGCGACCAGGTAACGGTCTGCTTCTTTGGCGATGGCGCGTTGGGACAAGGCCTGTTGTACGAGGTTATGAATATGGCCGCTCTGTGGAAGCTACCAGTGATCTATGTCTGCGAGAATAATCTGTACAATGAGTACACGCATAATTCCGAGACTACCGCTGGAGAGATGGCTACCAGGGCCAAAACATTTGGTATTCCGAGCGCAGAGATAGACGGCCAGGATGTTCGCCTGGTCTACGAAACAACGCAGGCTATGGTAGCACGCGCTCGCCAGGGCGAAGGACCCAGCTTCCTTCTCTGTAATACCTACCGCTATTTCGGACATCATGTCGGCGACATTCAGCGCTCCTACTATCGCTCGAAAGAAGAGGAAGAACGCTGGCGACAGGATCTCGATCCCCTGAAGATACTTTCTCATTGGCTGGTCGCACAGGATATCGTCGACAGCACGACCTTTGCAGAGATCGAGCAGCGCGTCCAGGCCGAAGTTGAGGCGGGCGAAGCCTTTGCCCTCAATGCGCCTTTTCCAAATCCAGATGAGGTGGATCAAGATGTCTATGCCTGATACGTTATCGAACCAGCAGGCTGGTCCGCAGGTGCGCGAAATTACACTCGGCCAGGCGATTCGCGAGGCACTGGCCGAAGAGATGCGCCGCGATCCCCGCGTCTTTATTATGGGCGAGGATGTAGCCGAAGCTGGCACGCCATTTAAGGTGCTTTCCGGTCTCGTGGAAGAATTTGGCACTACCCGCGTCATCGATACTCCCATCTCCGAACCAGGCATCACTGGTATCGGCGTGGGCGGCGCTATGACTGGCATGCGCCCAATTATCGATATTATGTTTGGCGATTTTATCGCCCTGGCCCTGGACCAGATTGTGAATCAGGCCGCCAAAGTCCACTATATGTCAGGGGGAAAGCTCACGGTCCCGCTGGTAATACGTACCACAATGGGCGCAACACGTCGGACCGCCGCTCAACATAGCCAGAGCCTGCACGCCTGGGTTAGCCATATCCCTGGCCTGAAGGTCGTTCTCCCCTCAACTCCCTACGACGCAAAGGGCCTGCTGAAAACGGCGATTCGTGATAATAATCCTGTCGTTTTTTTTGAAGACAAAATGATGTATCAGTTGAAAGGTCCCGTCCCGGATGGCGACTACTCAATTCCCTTTGGCGTTGCCGATATCAAACTTCCTGGCAACGATATTACGCTGGTCGCTACCAGTAGTATGGTCCAGGTTGCCCTGGCGGCGGCTGAGATGCTGGAGCAAATTGGGATCAGCGCCGAGGTGATTGATCCGCGCACGATGTTCCCTCTTGATAAGGAGGCATTAATTAAATCGGCAAAAAAGACGAGCCGGGCCATTGTGATTGATGAGGGCTACGAGCGCTACGGCGTCACCGCTGAGCTGGCCTCGGTCATCTCAGATGGGGCTTTCTACTACCTGGATGCTCCCGTAAAACGCATGGGCGCGCTGGATGTTCCCGTGCCATTCTCACCCGTTTTAGAAGATCTTACCGTGCCCACTGCTGCTACTGTCACTGAGATGGCAAAAACGTTGTGTGGGCATGTCTAATCCGCACGCTAACTCTATCCAACGAAGGACTTCCTCTCAGTCATCTGAGCGAAGCTAGCTACGTAGTAGCGTTGATGACTGGCTAACAAGGAGCGATTATCATGGCGATCAAAACCTATGGGCTGATGGGGGTGGACTGGGAAGAGCGCACAAACTTCGAGCGCTTGCGTACCGAGCGGCTGACACGTATCAAGAAGTTGCTGAAAGAGTCGGAGATTGGGGCATTGCTCTGCTTCGATATGAATAATATCCGCTATATTACGGCTACCCATATCGGCACCTGGGCGATGGATAAGCTTGCTCGTTTCTCTCTTCTTCCCCAGAACGATGAGCCGATTATGTGGGACTTCGGTTCTGCTGCACGCCATCACCAGCTCTATTCTCCCTGGCTTGGCGAGCGCTCCCGCGCCGGAATCTCCACTCAACGCGGCGCGATGTTGCCTGAAGCTGGCCGCGCGGAAGATGTGGCCCGCAAAATTCGCATTGAGCTGGAAGAACGGGGCCTGCTCGGCGAACCGCTTGGTGTCGATATGATCGAACTCCCGGTACTTTTTGCCTTACAGGCCGAGGGCATCAAGGTGGTCGATGGCCAACAACTGATGCAACAGGCTCGCCTGATTAAGACTCAGGATGAAATCACTTTACTCGCTACTGCCTGTATGATGGTCGATGCCGCCTACGATGAATTATATCGGGCTCTGCGCCCCGGCTTGCGCGAAAACGAATGCGTCGGCCTGGTTAGCAAGGTCCTCTACGATCTGGGCTCAGAGCACGTCGAAGGCGTCAATGCTATCTCTGGTGAACGCTGTAGCCCCCATCCTCATGTCTATACTGACCGGGCATTGCGTCCTGGCGACCCCGCCTATTTCGATATCCTGCATAGCTACAACGGCTACCGCACCTGCTACTACCGCACCTTCGCCGTAGGCAGTGCCTCGCAGTCCCAGGTCGATGCCTACAAACGCTGCCGGGATATTCTAGATCAAGCCGTTAATGCGATTAAGCCTGGTGTCACTACCGCCGATATTGTCCGGCTCTGGCCGAAAGCGGAGGAGTTTGGCTTCCCCAATGAAGAGGCGGCCTTCGCTCTCCAATATGGACATGGTGTAGGACTCTCGATCTGGGAGAAGCCTATCTTTAGCCGCCTGGTCTCGCTTGAGCATCCAGAGGTGATTGAAGAGGGGATGGTCTTTGCCCTCGAAACGTTCTGGCCTGCCTCGGATGGCTGGTCCGCCGCCCGCATCGAGGAACAGCTGATTGTGACGAAAACCGGCTGCGAGGTTATCACGCGCTTTCCAGCTGAGAAACTACTCGTCGCTGGCGTCCGCTACTATACGGTTGATGGTCCCCTATCTACAACCCGTGAAACTCAGTCAAACTTGAATGTGTAGGGACACCGTGAAACTGGGGACTCCTGGGGAACCGTGTCCTGACCGCTCCTGGAACCTGTCCTGGGAACCGCCTAACGTGTAGGGACACCGTGTCCTCTCCATGAACGGGCTACTTGCCTGGAGAAACTGTTCCCTTCTCCAGGCTGCTTGCCAATGGCAAAACGCAACACATCAGGAGGCCAACTAACTATGGCGACAAATGTCATTCTACCAGCATTAGGAATGTCGCAAGATACGGGAAAGATTGTTCAATGGCTGAAAACAGAGGGCGATCTTGTGACAAAGGGTGAGCCTCTCGTGGAAATCGAGACCGATAAAGCCACCGTAGAGATCGAAGCACCAGCAACTGGCACTCTGGCTCATGTTACGTCTGCCGTTGGCGATGATGTCCCGGTAGGACAGGTGATCGCGCTTGTCTTCGCCTCCAATGAAGCCTTTGCCAGCAATGAGACACAAAAATCGGAACAAGCACCAGCCCAACGCCCTGTTCAACCGTCTGACAATCACCAGGGAAATAACGCTACATCCATTCTTCCCACCGGAAATGGATCTGGCACAGGGCCAGGGCTACGAGCTGCCCCTACAGGCTACGCTCGCCGCCAGCCCCCTGGCTTCGCGTATCGCTGCCGAGCATAATCTCGATCTGAACCAGATAAAATCTACAGGCAAGCGTATTCAAAAAGCTGATGTTCTGGCCTATCTCCAAAACAAGGAAAAGGGCGATGCGTCAAAAACAGTTCCACGCCTCACTCTGGCTTCACCAAAAGCTCGACGCCTGGCCGCCGAACAAGGAAAAACGCTCGCAACAATCAAGGGCACAGGCCCCGGCGGTGCGGTCATCGCTGCCGACGTTTTGCATGCCTCCGTAGGGGCAGCTCGCAGACCTACCCTGGAATCACCTGCCCTAGAATCACAGTCACCTGCCCTGGAATCAGCAGAAGAAGTCTCTCCAATAAAAGAGGAAACCAGCGCACAAGATAGCGCTTCTCAAGAACTGACGGTCAGTAATATCTGGCGCATTATGGCTGAACGGACCTCACAAAGCTGGACTGGTATTCCCCATTTCTTTCTTGAACGCGAGGTCAATGTGAGCCGTCTGATGACCTGGCGCGAGCAACTCTCGAAACGCTCACCTGAGAAAATTACATATACCGATCTGCTTGTAAAGATCGTCGCCGCAACCTTACGCATCCATCCGCGCATGAATGCGTCCTGGCACGCCGGAAAAATTCTGTTAAAGCCCGATGTTCATGTGGGACTGGCGGCGGCAATTGAAGAGGGTCTGGTTGTTCCAGTTATTCATCACGCAGATAAACTTCAATTGCTGGAGATTGCCCAACAACGCAAAGATCTGGTAAGTAGAGCGCTATCAGGCAAACTCCGTCCCCAGGATATACAAGATGGTACTTTTACCATCAGCAATCTTGGAATGTATAATATTGACGCTTTTCATGCTATTATTAATCAGCCTCAAGCTGCCATTCTGGCCGTAGGCCGTATTGCCGAGCGCGTTGTGCCGCTCAATGGTCAGCCAGCCATTCAACCAATGATGGTCTTAACGCTCTCCTGCGATCACCGCACGATAGATGGAGCGCGAGCTGCACAATTCCTGGCAACTCTGGCGGAGCTTATAGAGGAACCATTGGGACTTCTGGCTTGATTTTTCCCCGTTTTTTTTGAAGAAGAGCATACCTACACAAAGGAGGAGTGCTGTGATCGGAAACCATCTTGCATGGCCCAAAACAGCCTGGAACACTGTCGGTCTATTGTTTCTCATACTTCTCATCAGTGCCTGTGGAGGACAAAGCACTGCTGCAACTCCGGCAAATCAGCCGCAAACCCCTATCAAAATCGGCGTCTCTGTCTCGCTTTCTGGCGATTTCTCCGCCGATGGCAAGGCTACTGAGCAGGGCTACCAACTCTGGGCCGATACGATTAATAAAAATGGTGGCCTGCTTGGTCGCCAGGTGCAATTAAATTTTGTTTCGGACGCTAGTAGCACAACGCAGGTCGTGACAAATTATCAAAAGTTTATCTCGGTTGACCATGATGATCTGGTCCTGGGACCCTACTCTACCCTGCTCACTAAACCTGCATCTGTCGTTGCCAACCGCTACAACTACGCAATGCTTGAGGGCTCTGGCGGCGGCCCTTCTGTCTTTACTCAGGGACTACGCAATATTTTTGATGTTACAGCTCCTATCGTTAGTCAGATGGATAGCTTTACACAATATATTCTTGCCCTCCCTGCCGCTCAACGACCTACCAGCGTCGCCTACGCAACAGAGGATGATCCATTTACGCAACCAATGATTGATCGCGCCCGCCAACTCCTGGAAAAGGGCGGCATCACAACTGCCTCTTACCAGGTCTATCCCGCTGAAACTACCGACTACACGCCTATTGCCCAAAAGGTTATTGCCTCACATGCTCAGCTCGTTGTCCTGGGTTCGATGTTGCCGGATATGATCGCCTATGTCCAGGCTTTCAAACAGCAACATTTTAATCCAAAGGCTATCATCGCATCAGCAGGTCCGGACCAGGGTGCCCAGTTTACTGGTCCTATTGGCGGCTCAAGCATGGCGGAAGGGATTTTCTATCCCAATGGCTGGGACCCCTCGCTTACAACCCCCAATAATGCTCAGATGGTCCAGGCTTATATCGCTAAGTATGGCGGCACTGCCGATCAGATCAGCGCCGATGTGGCCGAGGCATACTCTGTCGGACAGGTGTTGCAACAGGCTGCAACAAAAATTCATAGCATTGATAATACGAAACTTATCAATGAACTCCATTCCGGTGATACGTTCCAAACCGTCCAGGGAGACGTTAAATTTGATAGTACGGGACAAAATATCACTGGCGCTGTCTATGACTTTCAATGGCAAAAGGGCTCGGTTACAGCTGTCTATCCAGCAGATACGGCTAAAGCCAGTCCTGAGTATCCCAAACCAGCCTGGCCCTAGATCTTCTAGATTAGCGCCAGGTATGCTATAGGAGGAGAGGAGCAAGCTTGCTTTCTTTCTGACGAGAGAAGAGCAAACTCTGCTCCTCTCCTCGCTAGCATATATTCTGTAGCAAACCAGACTTCACGCTGAACGTGGCAAGACTGTATACGGGGTGTGTTCAGCACGACGAGCTACGTTCAAGGAGGACATATGTCGGGAATTATTTTTGAAGCGCTTATTACAGGTATTTTAACTGGAGGTATCTATGCGTTGATGGCCTCAGGCTTGACACTGATCTTTGGGGTCATGGATATCATTAATATTGGTCAGGGAGCACTGATTATCCTGGGAGCTTATCTCAGCTATGTTCTGGAGCAATCCTTACACATTGATCTGTTTCTCGGCCTGCTTATTACGATGCCGGTTATGTTTCTCGTCGGTCTTCTCATTGAATGGTTCTTTATTCGTCCCATTAAACGGGACCGCACGATGTTCTCTATCCTGGTTACCTTTGGCGTCTCACTCATCATTGAGGGTATTCTGAATTTGCTTTTCTCAGCAAATTATGTCCAGCTACACGCCTGGTATACTACTGCTTCTTTTCAGGTCGGCGGCTTTTACCTCTCCTATATCTACATCTTTAGCTTTCTCTTAGCTGTTGTGCTACTGGCTGCCCTCTACCTCCTGCTCTACCGCACAAAGTTTGGCTTTAGCTTGCGTGCCTCTATAGAGAACCGCACCGCCGCCGAACTGATCGGTATTAATGTCGAGCGCGTCTCCGCTATTACTTTCGGGATCGGCGTCGCATTGGCGGGCGCTGGTGGTATGGCTTTTGGGGCTACGAATGCTTTCAATGCGGGTAGCTCCTACGACTTGATCTCTCGCCTGCTCGCGATTATTATCTTCGGCGGTATGGGCAGCTTGCCTGGTGCGCTTATCGCGGCTCTAGGTATGCTGATCATTGAAGATATCACTACTGTCGTCTGGTCGCCTGTCTGGGCCAGCACGGTCTTTTTCATTCTTCTCGTGATTATCCTGTTGGTTCGCCCCCAGGGCCTGCTCGGACAATTGGAAGGGAGGCGACAATAATGAAGTATTTTAAAACTATTGGCTTGCTGGTACTCCTGGTTATAGCGCTCATCTTCCCTATCGCGTTTCCTAATCCAGAAGTTACTACTATCGCCATTTTTACGCTCATCTTTGCCGTTGCTGCTACGGGATGGAATATCTTCTCCGGCTACACCGGCTATATCGCTCTGGGACATGCCGCCTACTTTGGCCTGGGCGCTTATGCCCTGGCGCTCATCTGCCACTATGGCAATGTTCCCGGTGGCTATATTCCCTTTCTCCTGGTCCCGCTTGCAGGCTTGATTACGGCTCTCTGCTCCATCCCTCTAGGCTGGATCGCCCTGCGCGTCAGACGCCATACGTTTGTCGTTATCACTATCGCGATGTTCTTTATCCTGCAACTCCTGGCCTTCAATCTGGCAAAATATACGAATGGCTCTAGCGGTTTGAGCCTGCCTATCCCTACTTCCTGGAGCGGCGACTTTTTTAATACGCCTTTTTATTATGTAACGCTGGCCGCTCTCCTGGTCGGCATTGCTATATCCTGGTGGGTTCGCAACTCTAAATATGGTCTCGGCCTGCTCGCTATTCGTGACGACGAAGACCGGGCGCTCGGCTTAGGCGTGAAAACTGGAGCCTCTAAACTCATTGCTTTCGCTATCTCTGCCTTGCTCGTGGGCATCGCTGGTGCCATCTGGGCCTATTTCGTCGAATTGATCTATCCTGCTACCGCATTCGATCCTCTCTTCGATATCGCTATTGCACTTATGGCTTTCATGGGCGGCCTCGGCACTATCGCCGGTCCTATCCTGGGCGCTCTTATTCTGGAGCCCACTCAGCAATACTTTACCTTGCAATTCAGCGAGAATGGCTATTATCTGCTGCTCTATGGCGCACTCTTCCTGGCCGTTATTTTGCTGCTTCCCCGTGGTATCATTCCAACACTTGCGGATCGCTGGACAAAATACCAGGCAACACGCCATCAGGGCCAGCCTGACCTTGTTGTGACTCCACTTACTCCACAGACTAAGGGAGCAACAGCAGGCGTCGAAGAAAAAAAAGGAGTGAATCTATGAGCTTCTTAGAAGCACAGAATATTTCTAAAGCCTTTGGTGGTATTCACGCCCTGGAAGATTGTTCTATCAGCGTCGAAAAAGGCTCGATTACTGGCCTGATCGGTCCCAATGGATCGGGAAAAACGACGATGTTTAATATTATGACTGGCTACGAACGCATTGACAGCGGCCAGGTGCGTTTTCAAGATCACACGATCACGAATTCCGCTCCCGATAAGGTCTTCCGCCTGGGGATCGGACGAACTTTTCAGCTTACACGTATCTTCCCTCGTCTCACGGTTCTGGAAAATATGCATGTCGCCGTCCAGCGCAACGATTTCAAGGGCTTGATTAGTCGCTGGAGTTCAACACACGAGCAGCAACACTCACTAGAACTGCTCGATTTTGTAGGTCTCACCTCACTCAAAGATCTACCTGCTGGAAATCTCTCTTTCGGACAGAAAAAACTGCTCGAATTTGCTTTTGTCCTCATCGCCGAACCCCAGGTTATCCTGCTCGATGAGCCCGCTGGCGGCGTGAATCCGACGATGATTAATTATCTGGCCGAACGCATCAGTACGCTGAACCAGCGCGGCGTTACGTTTCTGATCGTTGAGCACAATATGGAATTTGTTATGAACTTGTGCCACCGGATTATGGTGATGCATCGCGGTACCAAAATTGCTGAGGGCACACCAACAGAGGTACGAGCCAATCCAGTCGTATTAGAAGCTTATCTAGGAGACTGATATGCAAAATAAAACACCGCTGCTGAAAATACAGAATATCTATGCCGGGTATGATGGCGGTGATGTTCTTAAAGGCGTCGATATGGAAGTGGAACAGGGCACTACTACCTGTATCGTTGGCCCTAACGGCGCTGGCAAATCTACGGTTCTGCGCGTGATCAGCGGCCTCCTGCGCCCACGCCTGGGCGAGGTGACGTTCGATAACCGCTCTCTGGTCGGCCTGAATCCTCGCCAGATTCTCGCTCTTGGTATCGTCCAGGTTCCGCAGGTTCACAGCCTTTTTCCCAGTATGACTGTCCAGGAAAACGTCCGCCTGGGCGCGTTTACGCTCCATGACCGCGCTCTTATCGAACAACGTCTGCATGAGGTCGAGGAACTCTTTCCTATCGTCAAAACACGGGCACGCGATAAAGCTGGCAGCCTCTCCGGAGGACAGCAGCGCTTAGTCGAATTCGCTCGCTGCCTGATGCTCGATCCCCGCGTGATTCTGCTTGATGAGCCGTCAATGGGCCTGGACCCTAAGACCTTTAAACAGGTCATCGAGACGGTTAAAGTGATGCAAAGCACAGGCAGAACGATTATTCTCGTTGAACAAAATGCCCGCACTGGACTCAGTATCTCCAATAACGGTATTGTTCTGGAGAGTGGCCGCGTCCGCCTCACTGGCACACACACTGAGATTCTCAATAATCCTGAGATTGGTCATCTCTATCTTGGTGGCACCCTCTCAAAAGCGTAAGATACCACCAGGAATGGAGTATAATTGAGAGATATGGCAAAAGATGAACAGGTTCAGGCCGCAATTGAGAACTGGGCTCCCAGATTTGTTTCTATCGCAACAGTTCAACTTGCAGGGCGTGGCAGAAAAAATTTCCACTCCGCTTCTCGTTATCCAGGGAGCACTCGATAGGATCGTCCCTGCCGATCAGGGGAAACGCATCGCTGCGGAAGCTGGCAAATGGGCTGAGCTCTGGTTTTTTGCAGATGGCAACCATGTCTGCAATAATATTCCCTATGAAGCATCGACCACAACAGGCCGATTGGATGCGCGAAAAATTGCAGAGGTAACTACATTCCAGAGAAAGGAAGATGAGCATTATGAGTATCCAATCTATTAATCCGGCAACAGAAGAGACTATTCAGGTCTTTCAACCATTTAGCACAAAACAGGTGGACGCCACCCTTGACGCTGTCTCAACTGCCTTCCAGAGTTGGCGCGAAACCTCTTTTGCGGAACGCAGCAAGCATCTTCACACTGTTGCCCGCTTTATGCGCCAAAACAAAGAACGCCTGGGACGCCTCTCTACGCTTGAGATGGGCAAACCCATCGCCGAAGCAGAGGCAGAGATCGAGAAGTGCGCCTGGGCCTGTGATTTCTATGCCGATAACGCTCAGCGCTTTCTCGCTGACGAGGACGCGCCAACCAATGCCTCTCAAAGCTACGTCTCCTTTCTCCCCCTCGGCGTCATCTTTGCGATTATGCCGTGGAACTATCCCTACTGGCAGGTCTTCCGCTTCGCCGCCGCCGCGTTAATGGCAGGAAACACTATCGTCTTAAAACATGCCTCCAATGTCTCGCTCGCTGCCCTGGAGATCGAGCGCATCTTCAGCGACTGTGGTCTGCCTCAAAATGTCTTCCGCACCATTCTCGTGCCCGGTGCAGAAGTCAGCAAACTCATTGCCGATCCGCGCATCGCTGCCGTTACTCTCACAGGGAGTGATGGTGCGGGTGTTGCCGTAGGCTCAGCCAGCGGCCACGCTCTGAAAAAGGCAGTTCTTGAGCTCGGTGGCTCTGACCCCTTTATCATCCTTGCCGATGCCGACCTCGATGCTGCTGCCCAAACAGCCGTGCGCGCCAGATTCCAGAATACGGGCCAGAGCTGTATCGCGGCCAAACGTTTCATCGTTGTAGAATCAGTTGCCGAGGCGTTCGAGCAAAAATTTGTCGAGATCGCCTCTAAACTTCGCATAGGTGATCCCCTCGATAGAGAAACACAGGTCGGCCCTATGCCGCGCCACGATCTGCGTGCAGACCTGGATAGGCAGGTTCAGGCCTCCATAAAAATGGGTGCCAAACTTGCTCTAGGCGGAAAAGTGTTAGAAGGCAAAGGTTTCTTCTACGCCCCAACCATCCTCACTCATGTCACCCCGGAGATGCCTGCCTTCAGTGAAGAAACCTTTGGGCCAGCCGCAGCGGTGATTTGGGCGCAAAACGACGATCATGCCATCCAGCTCGCCAACTCCTCACAGTTCGGCCTCAGTAGTAATCTCTGGACACGTGACACCAAACGCGCCACCACCTTAGCCAGGCGTATCCAGGCTGGCGGCGTCTTTATTAACGGCATGACCGCAAGTGACCCTCGTTTGCCATTTGGAGGAGTCAAACGGAGCGGCTACGGACGCGAACTCTCCACATTTGGCATCCGTGAATTCGTCAACGTCCAAACCATCTGGGTCGGCCCCACCACCGGCCCACAAATGCCCATAAGCGAGTAAGAAAGTAACGCGAACAATAATATATCTTGACCACCCTCTCCTGTAGGGTAGATCGGCTTGCCCGTCTCCTCCTCGCCGACCACCCTCTCCTGTAGGGTAGATCGGCTTGCCCGTCTCCTGCTCGCCGACCACCCTCTCCTGTAGGGTAGATCGGCTTGCCCGTCTCCTGCTCGCCGACCACCCTCTCCTGTAGGGTAGATCGGCTTGCCCGTCTCCTGCTCGCCGACCACCCTCTCCTGTAGGGTAGATCGGCTTGCCCGTCTCCTGCTCGCCGACCACCCTCTCACCGAAAATTACGCTCCTACAGATAAGGGCTGTCAGGGTAATAGGCAGCAATATATCTGTTATTCTTCGGCAATACGTATGGCACTTTACATAGAACAAGAAGGACCGCGAACCATCTGGAGGACTGGAAGAAATAGTTTATAGACGATCACTCATATTCTTCTGCTCCCAATCAAGCCACGTATCTACAACGCCTGGGAGATCTGCTATCCCAAGAAGTGGTTTTCCGCGTGAGGAACGGGCTACGCCAAGCTCCCATGCAACCCCTCGCAAATTACCAATAATGCTGAACGCTGCTACGGCTCTTTCGTCTTGTTGGCTAAAAGGCCGCACTGAGCGGTAACCTTCCAGCCATGCTTCAAAGTACTCTTTTGAAGTTCTCAAAACGCCATGTGGTTCGATTGAACGCCAACATGCCCCCGCACTATCAAAATCGAATACGGTAATGGTCTCTCCATGACGATGCACATTGTCGAGCGTGAGGTCCATATGACAGATTCCGCGATCCAATGCTGGATTCATGAGGACTTGTTTTAAGCGTTCTCCTAAAGCAACCGTCTGCTCCCACCTCTTCGCTTCACTCAGATGCATTTTCATCCGGAGGAGCTGTTCGTCGATGAGGACGTAAGCATCATAGCTCTCACGCAGGAACGAAGAGGTAAAAGTGTCAGCAGCTTGATGGATTTGAGCGGCGGCTTTCCCCAACAGGGTATAGGTGTGTCGCTCTGGTGTCGGTTTCTCACCCGCTGCCCATTCAAAGAGCGCAGCCACGCGATCTCGTCCGTCTACATGCAATAGCTCCACATATCCATGTTTCCCAGGTACGGGTTTTACTACTGGCGCACCAGATCGAATGAGATAAATAATGAGTTTTAACTCCCATTGAACGTCGGTAGCTGTCCGAGATTGAGAATTGTACAGTTTGAGGGCAAATCGATCTGTCGCCGTTGTGACTGCAAGAACATCGTTTGTTGGCGTGTTGAGATGTTCGTAGGCTGACGGAGCTCAAACCGAAATGATGTTCAATTTGTTGTTCAAGATTTATGCCTAATCCATTCTCGTTCTTCTTCTAACAGAGTTAGAACAAACTCAGTCTCATTAGCGAGAACACTTCATATACCAGACTATACCACTCGTCAAGTTGCACTCCAACCACAAATTCTGATAGACTAACCATATTGTTAGGGATGGGCCGGGTTGCACTAGCTATCTGAGCGAAATAGTAACACCGTTGTTCATATGCAACCCTATTCATGTGCCCTGAAGGAGTGTGCCCAATGACTTTGATTATGAGCCCAAAGGCTCTGGAAAACTACGGCCTGGTAAATTTAGGGAATGTCTACTGGAATTTTTCACCTACGGTATTAGTCGAACATGCTTTAGCGCGTAAAGAAGGGGCTCTGGCTTCTAATGGTGCTTTTGCCGCGACTACCGGCTCACATACAGGACGGTCCCCCAAAGATAAGTTTATCGTCGTCAACGAATCACAGGCTACACGGATCTGGTGGGGCGATAACAATCACCCGATGACGAACGAGACATTTGAGATCGTTCGGCGCAGCCTTTCCGATTATTTGCAGGGACGTGACGTCTATGTCCTCGACGCCGCCGCCGGGGCCGATCCCCGCTATCGTATGCCTATCCAGGTCGTCACGGAACTCGCCTGGCATAATCTCTTTGCCCGCCAGCTCTTCTTACGAGCTAACGAGAGCGATCTCGCCAGTGAGCGTCCCGGCTTTACGATTCTCTGTGTGCCAAATTTTCATACCAATCCTCGTGCGCACGGGACACGTTCTGAAATGGCTATCATTATCGATTTTGAAGAACGCCTGGTTCTGATTGCTGGAACGCAGTATGCTGGCGAGATGAAGAAATCTATTTTTACGGTCTTGAACTTCTTACTTCCGACCAAGGAGTGCTTCCCATGCACTGTTCCGCCAATGTCGGCGGTTCAGGCGACGTCGCGCTCTTCTTTGGCCTCTCAGGTACTGGCAAGACCAGTCTCTCTGCCGATCCCAGCCGCCGCCTGATCGGCGACGACGAACACGGCTGGGGCGATAATGGCGTCTTCAACTTCGAGGGCGGCTGCTATGCTAAATGCATCAATCTCTCTCAGAAATATGAGCCGCAGATCTGGAATGCGATCCGCTTCGGTGCTGTCTACGAAAATGTCGTCCTGAATGAGCAGACCCGCGATCCAGATTATAAAGACGATTCGCTGACGGAAAATACCCGCGCTGCGTATCCCATCGAGTTTATTGATAATGTGATCGAATCCGGCACGGGCGGCCATCCACAGGCAGTCATCTTCCTGTCAGCAGATTCCTTTGGTGTCCTTCCACCTATCTCGCTGCTGACTACGGAACAGGCAATGTACTACTTCCTCTCTGGCTATACTAGCAAGCTAGCAGGCACAGAGGCCGGTGTCACTACACCCCAGGCGACCTTTAGTTCCTGCTTCGGTGCCGCCTTCCTACCCTTACAGCCGGGAGAGTACGCGAATCTGTTGCGCGAACGCATCGAACGCCACAATGTTCGTTGCTATCTTATCAATACTGGCTGGACTGGTGGCTCTTACGGCGTCGGTGAGCGCATCAATATCGCCTATACGCGAGCAATGGTGAGCGCGGCGATCAACGGAGAATTGGAAAAGGTCTCCACAGAGACCGATCCAATCTTTGGCCTGAATATTCCTGCCACCTGTCCCGCTGTCCCCACAGATATTCTCAATCCACGCAATACCTGGAAAGATCAGGAGGCCTACGATAAGCAGGCTCATAGACCTCGCAGCACGTTTCAAAAAGAACTTTACTCAGTTTACGCTTCCAACTGACGAAGTACGCCTCGCCGGCCCTCGCTAATCCTGGCATGCGGTCAGGGCGGTGTTTCTCACCGCCCTCCGTCTCTACATGGTATCGGCAAAAAGACTGCTCACCGATTCTCCATTATGAATACGCTGAATTGTCTCCGCGAGCAGAGGTGCAATTGATAAAATTTTCATATTCGGTAGCCGCCTCTCAGGCGGGTGCGGCACCGTATTCGTTGTTACAATCTCAGCAATATCATGCTGAGCAGCTAAGCGTTCAATCGCTTTCCCTGTAAAAAGTCCATGCGTACAGGCTACTACAACCCGCCCTACATGATGTTCGCGCAAGCGATGCAGAATCTCGATAATTGTCCCACCATTCGCAATCTCATCATCCAGCACAATTACATCCCTTCCCTCAACATCTCCCACAATCCGATCAATCACGACTCTATCATCCGAGAGGCGCTGTTTACTTCCAGCCGCCACCGGCAATTTCAATAACCGGGCAAAATGTGAGGCGTTCTTTGCGTTTCCTAGATCGGGCGAGACTACGACGGTGTTGCTCAGATCGTGATTGCGAAAATGGCGGGCCAGCACATTTAAGGCATTTAGATGGTCTGTTGGCACGCTAAAAAATCCATGTACCTGTGGTGCGTGCAGGGTCATCACTAAGACCCGATTTGCCCCCGCTGTCTCTAAGAGATCCGCCACCAACCGGCCTGCAATAGAGATACGCGGAGCATCTTTCTTATCAGAACGAGCATAAGAGTAATAGGGAATAACCGCTGTAATCCGCTTTGCAGATGCTCCTCTGGCGGCATCGAGCATAAAAAGTAGCTCCATTAAGTTTTCTTGCACCGGGGTTACAAGCGGCTGAATAAGAAATACGTCGCTCTCGCGGCAATTTGCATTCATTTGCACATAGAGACAATCATTACTAAAGTGCTGAATAGTCGTTGTAGATAGGGAGACCCCCAAACAATTACATACCTCTCGCGCCAATTCCGGATAGGCCGACCCGCTAAAAATGGTTATCTCATGCATATTTTGTTCCTCTAATTTGTCTCATTGCCTACCATCTCGCCCACAAGCGAGAATGGCTTGATGGTCCCCCTCTTTTTTGTAAAGCGAAGGTGATTACGCTTGCACGTATCGCTTATTTTGACATCTGAAGTTTGCCCTGTCAAGAAAAACTGCTCTACCTCGACCACTATCCCACATATGGTATGCTAGTGATACAGAGCAATTCCGTAGCGACTAAACAAGAAAGCAGTAGGATGCGCACAAGTAGAATGCCTGCCCAGGAATACCGCAGCATCAAGAGCAACAGTTTTGCGCTTGTACCAACACTGCTACTCATGAGCGGCGTCATTCTTCTTGCCCTGAGCAACGACTTGGCATGGCTCCCCATCATTGTCGCGGCCATTTTTTTAACCTGTATCGTTCTTGCTTCTCTCCTCCTGGCTCCCCCCGGACTCTATCCACGCGCCCCCAGTACGGGTGCCATTGCCTTCTTGACCGCTGCGGTCTTCTTACTTGAACTCCTTTCTCTACACCGCACGCTCGATTGGATTGCTAGCAGCGAACCTGCTTTTTTTCTCCTCTTCTCTGGCATCGCTCTGACCATTACCCATCGGCAAAGCCTCCAGCGCTATCTCATTGCCTGGTCTGCTCTTGTCCTCTATATCGCTATGATCTACCTGGCTGACCTCAGTGGCAACTGGTGGCTCCCTGCCGCAGCTAGCAGTATCACCTTTCTCCCCTGCGCCCTCTATCTCCGTGTTCTCAGGCGCGAGAGCAATAGCCGCCAGGGCACGATCTTCAAAACGATCAGTCAGCTCACCTGTCTGGCTATCTTTGCCTCTCTGGTCCTCGGCTTTACCACCTTTATGCACCAGCACGGCATCTGGCAGGAGCGTTACACCACCGGCAGCGCCTGGGTCCTCGGCCTGACCGCGATGGTCTGTGCCACACGCCAGACACTGCGCACACGGCTCATCACCTGGAATCTTGCCACTTATCCTGCTCTCCTCCTCCTCTTCCTCAACATCTTACTTGCTCCCGGCTCCTGGTGGGAGATTCTGCTCGCCCTCCTCCTCCTCCCCATCCTCCTCGCCTCTCACACCCTCGCTCACAAACTCCCCCAGCCCAGACGCAGGTTGCTTGATCGGCTCTAATCAAAAAATACAATGTAGCAAAACTATCAACATAACATACAAAGAAATAAACACTTGTCTTGAACTTTTAAGAGAATTATGCGATAATTTTCCCATCAATTATCACTAGCAACAATCGTGCTTTTCTATTCACACCCGATATCTTCTTAGAAATGTGAATATATGAAAATATATCGATATGGATATAGTATTGAAAAATTAGGTCAGCGCTATCGGCTGGATGGCTTTTTGGGCAATGGGAATATGGCCGATGTATGCCTGGCATGGGACGAAAAAGGCCAGCGCGAAGTAGCTATCAAAGTTATTAAGGATATCAAAGGTGATGATTTTAATAAATAAGAGAATCGCGTAGGGAAGATCGGCTAGGCCGTCTCCGGTTGGCTAACCGCTCCCTCGCCGGATGATAACATCCAACACGACGGTGATTGCTCTCTCCCGGACAAGTTTTGAAGAGCGGACGAAAACGCTGGTCGGGACCGCGTTTTGCGTCATCGCTGTGGGCGAGAGGGTCGCTCGGCGAGACGGTCAGAGATTAACAGCCGACCCTACGATTTCTCTGTGTGTTCACCTGCGGTTGATCCCGCTCCACGTTCCCCTACCACCCATCTTCCTCATAAGCTAATCTAGCAATTATTGCGACCTCGCGTTCGTATGGGCTATACTCATAGAAAGATTAACAATCAACAACTGAAATGAGCCATACATGACTAAAAGCATTCTTTTCTGCTTCGCCCACCCGGACGACGAGGTCGGTATTATCTCCCTGGCCAACCGCTATATGCGCGAAGAACAGGCCATCACCACCCTCATTTGTACGACCAATGGCGATGTCGGCACAATTGACCCCATCTATATGGAAGGCTATAGCTCGATTACCGAGCGACGTCTGGCAAATTCGCCTGCGCAACTCAGGCCGCCGGATTCACCAATGTCGTCACCTTCGACTACCGCGATAGCGGAATGATGGGTACCCCTGATAATGAGCACCCTGACAGCTCCTGGCAGGTCCCATTGGAGGTCCTTACGCAGCGCGTTCTCGATGTTATGCGCGATGTTCGCCCCCAGGTTGTGGTTACCTTTAACACCTTTGGCGCTTACGGCCATCCCGACCACATTAAAATCAACCAGGCCACTGTGGCCGCTTTCCAACAACTACAAGGCGAGCCAGACGCACCTCAGAAGCTGTATTACGCCGCAATGCCCAAGCTACTTTTGCGCGTCGGCATTACCTGGATGCGTCTGCGCGGCAAAGATCCACGCAAAGGTGGCAGAAATAATGATATGGACTTTGTTGCCTCTCTCGCCTCATCCTCACCAAGTACGACTAAAATCGACGCAGTAAAATATATTGAGGCAACCTGGAAGGCGATGGAGTGCTACGCCAGCCAGATGCAACTTCCACCCCTGGTACGCCGCCTGCGCAGCGTTCTTGGACCTCTGTTGCAGGGAAAAGTAGCCCTTTCGCAGAGTCTACCCCGAAGTGCGACCCGGTGAGAAAATAGAGCGCGATATCTTCGCAAACGTCAGCTTTCCCACCTCATCTCAACCCATTGAGGCATCGTCGCTTGCCGAGAAACTGGCTGGAGAATAGCGAAGTCCTGATCATTTCATCTACAAGTCTACCCGATACGCTTAAAACTGGCGTTGAGAGGCTATTTGACCCAAAAGGAAAACATGCTATGCGAGAGGTCTGCACGCTACGATCCACAAGAATGTAACAGGCACGCCATCCTCCTCAGCAGTTTCTTCCTGAGCACGAAGGCTCTGGAGACCAGACTCTTGAATGAGACGCTGATTTGTCTGGCTATCGAAGTGACTCCAGTACATTGGTGCTCCTAACCAATCAGGACTGAACTGTGCTTCCACATCAGTCGTTCCCATTGCCGCAACAAAAAGACCTCCAGGTTTCAACCATGCGGCAATGGAGCGGAAAAGATCAGGATGCTCTGCTCGCGGAACGTGGATAATCGAGTAAAAGGCGACAACAGCATCAAAGCTAGCCGGAGAGAATGAGAGCTGGTCATATCATCTTGAATAAAGGTAGCATTGGGAACATTTCGTTGGGCAAGGGCAATATGTCGAGCGGAGAGGTCGATTCCTGTCACTTGAAAACGTTGAGCCAGGGCCAGCGTTGTTGGCAAACCCACTCCACAACCAAGCTCCAACACCGATGCCCCAGGAGGGAGTTGCTCGAACACTAGAGCAGTATATCGCTGGCGCTCCTCGGCCCGCGTTCGGCTTGCCCACTGACTGTGATACTCAGCAATATGATCGTATCCCTGAGCAACGATTTGTTTGGCGTCCATTTCCCTTGCTTCTCCTTTGTTGCCTGAAATAGGCCAGGCTTTCTGCTCATATAACATACTTCGGACTACCAAATCCTATTTGTGTGTTGTGACAAGGCTCTCAACTCTCTTTCCAGAACGACAGATCGCTATCCTCTTCTCGTACTAACAAAACTTATTACCGGAGACATAATAAAGGTAATTCTAACTCAGCCCCGATTTTCTCAAGATATACCTCTAGAACCAGATTTTACCCTTGACAAACTAATATACTTAGTCTAAGATATGCTTACATTAGTAAATATACATTTCCCAGTAGTTAGAAAGGATTTTCCTCGCACCCTTAAGATTTGTCTACTTCTGCCGATATTCATAAAATAGAGGGCTATATCAAGTCTGCATAGATCAGTTCAAATCCAGCACTGCAAGCATCCCATCTAGCGTATGTAGACCTGACACAGAGGTACATCCAAATAAAACAGAAGTCATTATTGAGAAAGTTGAAGTCAAGCGAGAGCAAATTATGAAGCCGAGAATACTTCGACTAATGAATTTGAAAATTGCATGCACATACTCAATAGATTGGCCTGCGAAGATGCAATCCTGTCCGGAAAATCGACTTCAAGCTCTTGCCTTCGTCAGCATATCTGTAGGGTTTGTAAGGTTCTCATCAATCCTAGAAAACTCTCTCACTACTATTGTAGGGTTTGTAGGGTTGTAGGGTTTCTCATCAACCCTAAAAATTCTTCACCACTATGTATCTCAAATCCAGGAAGCAGGAAAAAAATGAAAACAGCCGCCTTTGGAGATACTCTCTTTCAACTCACACGTTTCGGCTTCGTCAACTGCTACCTTGTACGTGAGGACGATGGCTTTACCCTGATCGATACCGGCCTCTCCGGCAGCACGCAAACTATCCTTGCTGCTGCTAAAACTCAGAACTCTACCAATTATGCGTATCGCGCATCACTCATGCGCATGACGACCATGCCGGTTCGCTCGATGCCTTACACGCCGCCCTACCTCAAGCCGAAGTATTGATTAGCTGCCGTGATGCTCGTTTCCTTCGTGGAGATCACAGTCTGGATGCCAGCGAACCTCAGATAAAACTACGCGGCAGTTATCAGGTGTGCAACACACAACCCACCCGCGAACTCGTCGCCGGGGATCGCGTCGGCTCTCTGGAAGTCGTCGCCTCTCCAGGTCACACCCCCGGCCACATCGCCTTTTTCGACGTGCGAGATCGTACTCTGATCGCTGGCGATGCCTTTCAAACTCTCGGCGGTGTCGCTGCCGCAGGAACCGTTAAACCCCTCTTCCCCCTACCGCTCTGGCTACCTGGCACAAACCAACCGCTCTGCAAAGCGCCCGTAACCTTAACGCCCTTGAGCCTTCGCGCCTCGCAATCGGTCATGGACGCGTCCTGGTTGCCCCTCGTGCCGCTATGGAAAAAGCGATCATGGTCCTCGCACAAGAAGTAGAAAAGTAGCACAAGAGAAAGACACTCTATGACAGCAAAAGCTGGACTTGACCGACAAAAAGTAATTCAGGCCGCAGTGGAGATTGTAGATAACCAGGGACTTTCCCAACTTACCCTGGCTCTCCTTGCTGCTAGTATTATTTACTGAAACACAAAATTTGTAGAGAAAAAACGAAAGAGGATCTTGCATGTTTGACAACGAAGACATACCCACAACGCACCGGCCCTCTTTGGGAAAAGAGGCACCTGAGCCAGAGATCCAACTCGCCAATTCTACCTCTCCTTCTCTAACAGGAGCCGAACCCGCCCCACAAAATACCCAGGAATTTGCTGAGACACCTGAAGAGGCGAAAGATAAGGATGGAGCACCTGCATCTCATAACACAAGTTCTACTGAAGAAAACACGTTTGAAGAGACCGCAACACCTGAGCTACCCATAAATACTACCAAAGAAAACATATCTGAAGAGACCGCAGCACCAGAGCCACAACAGAATGAACCTGCCACATCCTTAGAAGAACCAGAAACATCAGTAGACGCGCCAGAGGATGAACACTCAGGCACGCCTCCCATACAAGAAGATGCTGCTGACCCACCCTCACCCACCATCCAGGTACCACGTATCCAAAGCGAACCACTCGCCGTTCCAACCCCTTCGCCTACTCCAGTTCGTCCCTATGTGACCGTTGAAGATCTTCTAGAACTTCGCATCGCCAGTGACCCTCAGATCTCGCCCAACGGGACACTTATCGCTTTTACTATCCAGCAATGCCATTCCCGCACCAACAAGACCAGCAGTGCCATCTGGCTGGCAAGAAACAGCGCTGACAAAAATACCTCGCCCTGGCAAATCAGCAATGGTGAGGCACATGACACTACCCCACACTGGTCTCCTGATGGCAATACCCTCGCCTTTCTCAGTGACCGCACAGGCACATCTCAGATCTATCTCTTATCAATGCAGGGCGGCGAAGCCCACCAGCTAAGCGCTCTTGCTCAGGATGTGACCGAATATAGCTGGCATCCCGGCGGCGGAACTCTGCTGGCCCATAGCGCCTGGAAACCCATCGACGATCAGCCAAATACAGAGCCACAACCTGATACCAGGGTTTATACTCGTCTAGATGGAGAACACGACGGCCTGGGACATCAACAGGGACGCCATCAACAACTCTGGCTCATTGCCCTCAACGGACAAACTACGCGCCTGACTGCTGAATCCGTAGATCTCTTTCAATCCTGCTGGTCGCCCGATGGAACTGAGATAGCCTTCAGCGCAAACCGTCGCAAAGATCCCGATCTCAATCTGGGCCGCGCCATCTGGATTCTGACCCTGCGCACAGGCCAATTTCGCCGCCTGACAGACGAAGATGGCTTTGCCTGCTGCCCCTCCTGGTCTCCTGACGGCCAGTACATTGCCTATATCGCCACAGCCGACCTCACCGAAGCAGGCAACTATGTCCCCTGGCTCGTCCACGCTCAAGGCAATCAACCCCCTCGCTTAGCGACCCAGGGAGCAGACCAGCTCACCTGCCAGAGCTTGGATCATCGACGAACTTCATAGAGAATGGCTCCAGCCACCACACTGGTATCCCGATAGCCATGCTTTTCTCGTCCCTGTACAAGAACACGGCCAGATTCATCTCTATAAGCTCGACATCATCCAACAGTCCCATACCCGCCTGACCAACAATAACGGCTGTTACCGCGCTCCACAACTTAGCCGCAATGGGAAAACTATCGCCACCATTCGCTCCGACTGGTTCACTCCCGGCGATCTCTGGAGTATGGATGGCTCCGGACAAAATCCCCGCCGCCTCAGCGGTATCAACGACGCCTTCTTACAAAGCCATCAGCTTATTCGTCCCCGCCGCATTACCCTGGCAAAGTTTCGATGGAGTTGAGATCGAAGGCTGGCTCTACATGCCGTCCTTGCCTTCCGGAGCACGTGCGCCCCTGATTATTGCCCCACACGGCGGACCTTCCCTTGCCTGGGGCGAGAGCTATCATCACGAATTTCAAGTCCTGGCCGGACGCGGCTACGCCGTCCTGGCCCCCAATATCCGAGGCAGCGCTGGCTATGGAGAAACTTTTAGCCGCAAAACCCTCAACGACTGGGGCGGAACCGACTTCCGCGATCTTCTGCTCGGCATCGATCATGTGAGCAGAACCGAACCAATTGATGGTGAACGCCTGGGCATTGGTGGTATGAGCTATGGCGGCTACCTTACTTGCTGGGCCATCTCCCAAACCACACGTTTCAAAGCCGCCGTCAGCCGCAACGGCATCAGCTCACTCGTCACCGCCAGCCTTTTCTCAGATCAGCGTGCCATGCTCCTCCAATCCATGCCCGATCCTACCCGTCAACATGAGCGTTCACCCCTCACCTTTGCCGAACAGATGAGGACTCCGCTCCTGCTCTTGCACGCCGAAGACGACCTCTCTTGCCCATTTATCGAAGCGCAACAACTCTTTATTACCCTGCGCCAGCGCAAACAACTGGTCGTCCTCGTCAGCTATCCACACACCAGCCATCTCATGGACTGGCCCACCGTCGGCACTCCCCAGCAGCGCCTGGACCGTCTGCGCCGCACAGTAGCCTGGTTCGAGAGACTGGTGTAAACAACACACTGAGGGAGCCAGGCACAGAAGAAGAGAAGAAAGGAATTTTAAAAGTATGTTTACCAGACCAATCGTCATCAGAGAGGCAACGCCTGCTGATACCCCATTTCTACAAGCCATGATCTGGGAGGCGATCCTTGCCTCCCCAACCTTTTTAGCCCGGCATGGCAGCGAAACCATGCAACGCGCCGAAGAACAGTACTGGCAAAAATGGCCCGAACATCCCGATCCAGCCTTTATTGCTCTGGATGCTAGCGGACAAAAACTGGGAGCTATCACCCTGAAACGCGATGATGCCACAGTGCCGACCCATAGTTGGAGAATCGGCATCGGCGTTGAAGCACAAGCGCGCGGGCAAGGCATTGGCCGTCGTCTCATCGAACAAGCAATTCTCTATGCCAGAACCAGAGAGGCACATTTCGTCACCTTGCTTGTCGATCCAACCAATACCCCTGCCCTCACACTCTATCAGCACATGGGCTTCGTCCAGGTCAAAGCAAATGAACAGGATCACATGCTAAAAATGCAGATACAAGTCCGCTAGATTACCATCAAGAAATCGCTTAACCTGCCAATTAAGGGGAGTAAGGAACCTGACACGCTCCTACCTAAAAGAGAAAATAACGTTGTGCCATCGGTAAAATCTCAGCAGGTTCACAGGTGAGTAGCTCACCATCCGCCCGCACCTCGTATGTTTCTGGATCAACCTCAATGACAGGAGTCGCATCATTATGCACCATATTCGCCTTGCCGATAGCCCGGCAATTTTCAACGGCCACCGGGATTTTGTGCAGCGCCAGCTTCCCCGGTATATTCTCCTCAAGAGCCGCTTTCGACAGAAATGTGAGGCTGGTCGCCGCAGTGGCACCACCAAAAGACCCGAACATGGGACGATAGAGCACTGGTTGCGGAGTAGGAATAGAGGCGTTCGCATCACCCATCAGACTCCACGAGATGAAACCGCCCTTGACAATCATCTCTGGCTTCACCCCAAAGAAAGCTGGACGCCATAAAACCAGGTCCGCTAGCTTCCCTGGCTCGATTGAGCCAACATGCTGAGCGATACCATGCGTGATTGCAGGATTGATCGTATACTTGGCAACATAGCGCTTGACCCTGAAGTTATCATTTCGCTCCGAGTCCTGCGGCAGTGCTCCGCGTTGTACCTTCATCTTGTGTGCAGTCTGCCAGGTGCGTGTCACCACTTCGCCAATGCGCCCCATCGCCTGCGAGTCACTGGAGAGCATACTAAAGACTCCAAGATCATGCAGAATATCTTCGGCGGCAATGGTTTCAGGCCGAATACGGCTCTCCGCAAAGGCCACATCTTCCGGTACCTGGGGATTGAGATGATGACACACCATCAACATATCTAAGTGCTCGGCCAGGGTGTTCGTTGTGAAAGGCATCGTTGGATTCGTTGAGGAGGGCAGAATGTTTTTAAAGGAGGCTATACGAATAATATCCGGCGCATGACCACCACCCGCACCTTCCGTATGATACGTATGAATCGTACGTCCAGCAATCGCGGCGATAGTGTCTTCCACAAAACCAGCCTCGTTAATCGTGTCGGTGTGGATCGCAACCTGCACATCGTAGGCATCAGCAACTTTGAGACAGGTATCAATCGCCGCAGGCGTGGTTCCCCAGTCTTCATGCAGCTTTAAACCACATGCCCCTGCTCGTATCTGTTCAATCAAAGGAGCTTCAGTGGCCGTATTGCCTTTGCCTAAGAAACCAAAATTGACAGGCCATGCTTCCGCCGCCTGCAACATACGCGCTAGATTCCACGCACCAGGCGTACACGTTGTCGCATTTGTCCCGGTTGCCGGCCCCGTGCCGCCACCAATCATCGTCGTGATGCCATTTGACATCGCTTCATAGACCTGTTGAGGAGAAATAAAATGAATATGCGAATCAATTCCGCCCGCCGTCACCAGCATGTTTTCGCCAGCAATAACCTCTGTGCCAGAACCAACTACCAATTCAGGATCAACGCCTTCCATCACATCAGGATTGCCAGCCTTCCCCACCTTCACAATGCGCCCATCCTTCACCCCGATATCGCCTTTGACAATCCCCCAGTGATCGATAATCAGCGCGTTGGTAATCACTAGGTCCAGCGTCCCATTCACACCCTCGCGCGTAGCCCGACTGCTCTGCCCCATCCCATCCCGAATAACCTTTCCGCCACCAAACGTGATTTCATCACCATACGTCGTAAAATCCTTCTCCACCTCAATCAGCAGATCAGTATCAGCCAGGCGCACACGATCACCTGTGGTGGGACCATAAAGGTCGGCATAGACGCGGCGTGGAATGTTCAAACTCATATTCTGCCTCTCCCGTCTTTTCTGAGGTACTAGCCATTCACCTGAAATAGACAAAAAGCAGGAGGAACCTCCTGCTCTGGACTGGACCTCTCTAGTATATCATTTGAGATTCCATCTTATCCCATACGCATCAATTTCATCTGTCTGAATCTCGCAGAAAACGGTCAGAAAGCTTCACAGTTGGACAAAAAAATAGGCAGGACATTTCGTCCTCCCTGGGAGTTCTCCTTCAATGACACACATATCTATCGTAACTATAGTAGTAAGTATCGGAAACGAGAGGACTACGCCCCTCATTTCCAACAATTCATCTTAAAGAATTTGTTCACAAAAGTCACACACCATTGACTGTGGCGACAAAAGGAAAAGCGCCATCTGCTCTCAATAGCATTTTTACATTCGCTTCCCTCATGGAAACTAGTATATTAAAAAAATTAACTGTTTTCAAGGATCTTTTAGGACGCATCTTACTCAAACAACAGTTCCTAATGCCAATTTGCTAGACCTCTTTGGCTTTCCGTTGTATACTTTCTGCAATTGGAGGGTGCTGGCAGGCTAAGCGATGATTGTGGCTTTCTGTGGTCCGTTTTGAGGATACTGCATTATAGACGTTGCATAGTAACGCTCCTTCCTCTTTTTAAGAGCGATTTATACGTAGACAGCGGTCTTCGCAGTTCTCAGAGATGGCGAAAAGCGCGATAGAGAATATTATCTCTCTGGCAATGAACTTTACGCGAAAGGTTGATCAGGGCAAAAAATATGACAGAACAAAATAGAGATTTCGCTCGCGCATTCAGAGTCGGGATCGCCGGACCCGTTGGCAGCGGCAAGACTGCTCTGGTAAATTGCTTAAGCCAGAAGCTCTATCCACGCTATAATCTTGCAGTAGTCACTAACGACATTTATACCCGTGAAGATGCCGAATTTTTATTACGCCAGGGAACCTTGCCACAAGAACGTGTACGTGGTGTAGAGACTGGCGGCTGCCCTCATGCAGCAATTCGCGAAGATGCTTCTATGAATCTGGAGGCCATCGCAGACCTGGAAGAGAGTATTCCAGGCTTGAACTTGATTTTTGTGGAAAGTGGAGGGGATAATCTGGCCGCTGCCTTTAGCCCAGAACTCGTAGATGTCTCGATCTACGTTATAGATGTCTCAGGAGGCGATAAGATTCCACGTAAAGGCGGTCCCGGTATCATGCGTTCAGACCTGCTGCTCATCAACAAAATTGATCTCGCCCCTTATGTCGGTGCATCTTTAGCAGTCATGGAACACGACGCACGCCTCAAACGCGGAGAGCGTCCCTTTGTCTTCAGCAATCTCAAAGATGAGACCGGACTCAACGAAGTCATAGCATGGCTAGAAGAGTTGCTCCAACGTCCAATAGAACAGCGCCGTGAAATTATCGATGCTCATGCTCCCTACGTTGGACATCCCCACAGCCATGATCATGAGCATAGCCACTCACATACCCATTGAAGATCTGGCACCAATTTCCCTCATCCCTTTATGCGGGTAAAAAGCGAAGAAAGAGGTAACTCTATATTACTGGCGGAGCCAAAGCCTGGTCAATAGCCGCAGTGAGTTCCTGAAAAGTGAAAGGCTTTTCCACAAATATTGCTTTGGGAGCAACTTTCAATGCACGCGAAACCTCTTGGGGACCTGCGGCACTACAAAATATTACCGGCAACGTTTGCATGTGAGAATAAGACTTGAGGAAGCGTATTACTTCTGTACCACTCATACCAGGCAGATGGAGATCAAGCACCAGCACATCTATAGGCAATGACACAGAATCGCTTCCTTTCGGGACATAGAGTCTGCTATCAGCGTTTCCCGGCTGAGCTAATAAAGCATGCAAACATTCGTCAGGATGCGGATAGACGGTAACCTGATGACCGGCATAGTGCAACATCATTACACAGAGCTTAGCAATCCGAGCATTATCTTCGAGCAGACCGATTTGCGCCATAACGTAGAATGTTTCCTTGTATGCCTATGTATACTTCGTCCAAATTGTAAGGTCTCGAACGACTTCCTGTCAAGCTATGACAATACAAGACTCATCCATCATCTTACTCGACGATGGGGCAATGATGCGGTACAATCTAAAAAGCAGAATACCATTAGACAAGAATATATGGAAAAATTGATGAGCGAAGAGAACGCAACAACCCTCTCTCCTATCAGCGTTGTACGCTTTGGTATGGGAAAAGAGATACAACTTTACAGAAACGAACTAGTGGTTACCGGCCAGGAAGAAGACCAGGAGATCCAGATCCAGCTAGATGCCATAAAACGTCTCATATTGATCCCTGGTGATCCCAATCCATCCAAGCTCGTGCTGATGGCTGATCTGGATGATGACACAACACTGATTCTAGCAGAGGGGATGAGCAATGCACGTGACTTCCGCGCCATGCTTCCACTCTTGCTTGAACAACATCCGGATCTTCAACTTGATCCTCCAGATATGGTTGAACAACTTCGCCAGGCATTAAACACGCGCCGTGCCTGGACACTTACCTGTTATGGTACGTTCCTGCTGGTCTGTATTCTGCTCTACGGTCTCTATCTGCTCGTAGCATTTCTCGGCTCACACCATTTTTAATCTCAACCCCTGGTCCTTCACAAAACATTCTCGCTATCTTTCACAGAGTATGTAGCTTCACGAAGAGGATGCTAGAGAGGTCTGATCTGCTGACCGACGTCTTCGCCTTCGGCTACGCTGGCTCAAGCTTACTAGAAGAAAAAAGAAGACAGCAAGGAGAACAAGTGGGACAATACGCCCCGGCGTCAGACCACTGCTTGTTCCAGGATAGAGATAGATTGCATCAGCGACAGCATAAATCTGGGCATAGTTATCACCTCCCAGCACCAATGTCTTCACAGGCTGGTTAGCAGGTAAACCTTTCGCTAACAGACCCCAATCCTGACCGCTATCAATGCTCTGCAATGCTCCTGCATCGGTTGCCAGGTAGAGCGTTTTTGTATCAGTATTGCGACTATCTATGAGAATCGTATGGACGCTTGTCCCAGAAAGGGGAACAGCTCCACGCTTCCAGTGAGCACCCGCATCTTCTGATAAAAAGAAGCCACGGTTGGTTCCCAGATAGACGAGATTTGCCGGACCTCCCGCAAGGCCAGCAGGCAGAACTGTATTGATAGCAATACCAGAGGGCAATCCTGTACTCAGAGATTGCCACCTGTTTTTCTGACTATCCAGACGATACACACCGGAAGCTTCAACGCTCCAGACATGTCCAACATCGGCATCCACTGCGAGATCATTGACCGATTCAGTAACAGGTAAGCCGCCGCTACCAGCCTGCGTCCAGGAGCTTCCACTATCGGTACTCACCAGTACACCATGCAAGCCGGTTCCGACATAGATAGTATTGAGATTGCGTACCGAGAAATCGAGCGCAGTATAGCGATCAGTAGGCAGGCCAGACACTACCGTCCAGGAGTTGACAGAGCCAGAGCTGACAAAAAGACCTTTTTCAGTAGCGGCATACACTTTCTGCCCATTCAGGTTTGTAGAGAGTTTATACACAGGATCAGGCAGAGGGAGACCAGAGCTATGCTCAGACCAGTGCTGGCCAGAATCGGTACTGACAAATATATTGCCTTGATTCGTAGCAGCGTAGAGCGTAGTAGGTGTGCCAGATTGCGCAGCCAGAGACTGCACCTGGAGATGCGCCAGCCCACTCTGTTGCCAGTTCCCTCCGCTCAAGACTCCAGCAGAAGAGGAGCAGGCAGAAAAGAAGATACTTAGCAGAAAAAAGGCTAGCAGACGAACAAGATAGAATCGTTTTTGTTTATAGGAAAACTGAGAGACTTTTTTTGTCAAAGACACGGCAAAGAGCGTTTCCTTATGAGAGAGATGGGAGGGAGAGAAACAAGGACGGGTGCTCTTTCTCTCCCTTAAGTAAGGTGTTAACGACGAATCACTCTGCGCATGTAGATAACGGTCTCTTCAATCTCATAGCCCTTTTTCAGGCGTTTCACTGGCTTTTCTTTTTGCGGAAAGAGAATATCTTTCATACTGTTCAAGGCAGGCAGAGAGGCCTCAACGGTTCGCGATGGTCGTGAGAGCATCGCGACCATGCCGCGCCGCAGCAACTCAATACCGACGCCAAGAGCGACAGCTCCGACGCTTGCGGCAACGCCTCGTGGCACTGGCGAATTATACAGAACCGCTGGCAGACGTGACTGTATCGGTACAAGACTGGTCGAAGGGACCGTCAAATCAGCACCACACTGACGACAGTACACATCATCTTCATTATACTCAGCACGACAATGAGCACATTGCATAGTAATTACTCTCCTCCGTGAGGCTAAACATCTTTACCCATGTCTTCAGCTCTCCTCCAGCAGATGCAGAGGTTGGAATGAAACGGAAAGATGATACTACTTTTTCGTTCGATTTTCTAAGATTTCGGCAATTGCCTCTACGACAATCATATTTTCTTCGAGGGTATTATAAAAGTATGGCGAAACACGCAAGAGCCCAGGACGCGCATCCACGATGATATCACGGGCAGCTAACGCAGAAACAATTTCTTGTGGCTGGTCCAATTCCAGCATCACGATTGAGCTTCTCAGTTCCGGCTCCAGAGGAGCATGAACCTTCCAACCGTGTTCACGTGCCTGGGCAATCAAATCATTTGTCAAAAAGCGTGTGCGTTCGCAGATACTTTCCACACTTACTTCTTGTACGATATCAAGGCCTCCATTGGCTGCATAGAGAGCAGCCATAGCCGGAGTTCCCATCTCTATGCGTGCAGCATCCGTACGAAAGGTAAATTCTTGCGCTTTAAACTGAAACTGTTCGCGATGTCCAAACCAGCCAGCAATGGTTGGCTCTAATGAAGGAATGAGCCCCTCACGAATATAGACAAAAGCAACACCAGGGCCACCCATAAGCCATTTTGCAGCGCCAGTCACCAGGACATCGATATCCTGGGCCACCACATGCAGCGGTATCTGGCCCGTCCCTTGATAATCGTCCACCAACAGATAGGCACCATTTTTATGAGCGATATTTGCAATAGCACGTATATCTTGAATATAGCCGCTGGTAAAAAAGACGCGTGAAGTCGCGACCAGGGCAGTTTTGCTATCTATAACGGCGTCAAACAAATCAGGCGAGATATACACCTGATCGGGACTGCATACAAAACGGGATTCAACGCCCACCCGTTTCTTCACTAACCATTGATAGGGAAGCGTTGGAAAATCCATATCAGCCATTACAACGGTATTGCGCGAGCCATAATCCAGAGCAGACGCAATACTACTCAGGGCGGTTGAAACATTTGGGGCAATGGCAACCTCATGAATTTGCGCCCCAATGAGATTAGCAAATTTTTGTCGCGCCTGAGCGATTTCCTGCATCCAGAGCTCATCCCAGGCAGACGCACCCCACTCATTCCACGTTTCCAGGAACCGCGCAACTTTTTGCATAGATCGTTTTGACAAAGCGCCCAATGAGCAACTGTTCAAATAAGTTTTCCGTTGCAAAATCGGAAACTCATCTCGATACACTAACAGCTCAGGATGTTCAATGGCAGGAGGAACAGGATATTGCATCCTGGACTCACCGATACTCATAATTAAACGCTCTCCTTCAACACTGTGCCTTATGATCGAGCAATATGTTGTTTACCCTGATTATTACCATCGCGGTCCTGGTATCTATTTTACCAGAGGTCAAGCAAAATTCATACACTTTTCGCCTGCGATAGCACTACTTTACCCGGCGAGTCCGTACAGCCTGGGTAATCCAGCCAGCCGCCTGGATTATTTCGTCTTCATTCGACCAGCGTCCGAGTGTCAGACGGAGTCATGCAAAAAAGCTAAGATCACCTTCATGCCCATGCTACAGATTTATCGACCAGTCACATCTTTAGCAAACAAAACAGGTAAGAAGATACTACCCATTAAACGTATAGGAGGAGCAAAGGGATACCGGTATGATAAAGAAAAACCCTCCTATCAATAACTATCGACAGGAGGGATATTTTCAACAGGGCTATTCTGTTGTATTAGACGGAGAACTTAGCGGCCAGTTCTCGTGCAGATGGCTCTACCAGAACAGAACCATCAGGGAAGATAATCGTGGGGACGCTACGAGCGCCGCCATTTACCTTCACCACAAACGCGGCAGCATTCTCATCGTCCTCAATATTGATATACTCATAAGGAACATTATGAGAGTCAAACCAGCGTTTGGCCATACGACAGTCACCACACCAGGTAGTGGCATACATCTTAATTTTCGTAGAGGTATTGGTAGTTGCTTCTGACACAGATAGCTCCTTATGATCGTTCGAGATAAGACAGATAGGGAATATCAATTGCTTCTGTAGACAAAAACAAGGGTAGGCTGGTGTTTATTCCAGTCTTTTTACTACCCATCTCTCCCCACGAACAGCATCCCGATTGGATCAGGAATACGAAAGAACTCAGTTTTCCACAGATGCCACCAGAGGCTTATTGATGCGTTCCAATAAGAGATCAAGGAACTTTTTGCCGCCCGTCGCCAGCAGACCTGGATTCCGCGTCAGCACGCCCATAATCAGGCTAGCATTGAAATCGCCACGTAAAGCCTGAGCCACCTGAGCAGGAGTCAAACGTTTCATCAGATCTAGTGCGCCATCCCATTGAGTATCGCTATATTGAGCAATGCGCTTATTAATCAAGTAAGCAATATCCATATCACGGCCAAAGCGGGTACGCCAGGCTTTATCAAAACGGCTCAGAAAGGCGGAGGAGAGATCATTAGCCTGTACAGCCTCAGCGGCGACCCGGCCTGCAAGCTGACCTGCATAGATAGCAAAACGTATCCCCTCACCAACCAGCGTTGAGCCCTGACCGCCAGCATCACCGGCCAGAAGCAGGCCATCGCGAGAGAAATGCTCTCCATAGCTCTCAGAAGGAAAGAGACCCGTATGGTATTCAATCGGGCTAGCGCCCTTGAATTTTTCGGTCAACTGAGGAAGATCCTGAATGATCGTATTGAGATACGTGCGGGCATCAGCGTCACAATCGGGATGCAACACACCAACACCCAGGCGTACGCGTCCGTTGCCACGCGGGAAGGCCCAGGCGTAACCATGAGGAGCAAAAGCGCTGCCCATAATCAAAAAAAGCTCATCCTGCGGATAGTTGGGAGCGTACATATCGTACTCGGCCCCATAGCCATAGCGATGAAAGGCATTACCCATCTCTGTGCGGACAGCGATATGACGGGAGACGCCGCTAGCATCGATAGTCACGGCTGCACGCAAGGTAAGACGCTCACTGACATGATTTTTTGCCGTCACCCCCACAATGCGCCCCTCCTCAAGCAGCGTCTGCTCAACGGTATGACGGACACGAATCTGAGCGCCAGCGGCGACAGCGCGACCAGCCAGATGTTGATAAAGTCCACGCACATCAACTACGCAGGCGACCCCTGGATTATAGTTAAGAACAACTTCGCGGCGAGGAGAGACAAAGATAACTTTTTTGATGGGATGATAGAAAGACTCAGGGATGGAGAGAGCTTTCATATCACTGACCCAACTCCCGCCACTGGTATGGACCGGATAACCAATCTCGTTCTGGCGCTCCAGGAGCAGAGTTCGCATACCGCGGCTCGCCGCCGCTTCAGCCGCCGCCAGGCCCGCAGGGCCACCACCAACGATCAAAACATCATTTTCGTCAGACATGGACTTCCTTCTTCAGCATGTATGGCATACAAAATGTTTCTGACAGCAGAGACTCTCTGTCAGTGTTTGCTGATATTCCAGCTTCTTTTGCCGACCAGTATAGACTAACCCGCTCCATCCTGTCCACTCGTCAGATGAAACAAGCCTTACCACATGCTCGTGATAATTAGCATACTACTCCTGTGAAGAAAAGTGTTCTGGGGTCAATATTTCCAGAACATCTTCTTCGTCCTTACTCTGCGGTATATACCCTTCAGCAGCGGCTTCAATACGCCAGACAATACCTTTGTTGATCACATAACGCCACTCAAGATTGGGACTGTTATTAAAGTCAGCGGGGACCGCCGTTTTCAGCAGATCAAGCAGATCATCTGGCACTGGATTATGAATATCCCACTCACCGCGTTCAACCTTCTCGACATATTCAGGAACAAGACCATGCGGATCTTCGCAAAAGATGATGCAAGGCATATTTCTCAAGTTACTCAAAGCAGCTTCACGGTGTTCCGGTACACTGAGATCGTGCATGACGCGTATACGTAAAGCTTCAAAAAAACTATATTGCACCAGGCCACTACAAATCAGACGCAAAACCTGAGTGGTAGAAGTCTCTTTCTCATCCCATTTCTTAAAAAATTCAGCGAGCGCATCAGCAGCCTCCGCCACCTGGGGAGTGGACTTAAGATGGCGCTGGGCGGCACGCTTTACATAGAGTGCGGTGAGCTCATAGACCGTCTTTTTATCATATAAACCATTGATCTGATCCATTGCAATACCACGTACATGGCGCAGATAGCCAATGCCATAAGTATCTTCTGGATTATCTGGATCGTGTTTGGTGCGTTCACGGGGAGTTTCAACGTACCAATCCATCTTAGGCCTTTTAATACCCACAGTAAACTGATGAAATGGGATCACTTCGTTGCGCCAGCTTGCGATATTGATACCTTTTGTTTTTGCTTCAACCAGAAAAGTATTGTTATAGCCCCTATAGGGATCGCTAATGAGATAGAGAATCGCCGAATGGCTCCATTTACTTGCAGTTGCAATACGAATCAGGTGAGCAAATACTTCTTTTGGGTCCCGGTTTACACGCAAGAGCACATCAGCCACGCGCAAAGGAGAGCCTTGCTCACTGACATTCAAAAAATAGTCGAGGGGATTCTCGTCGATATGGAGAGCACGATAGGCCGTCATAGATTCCTCCTTGAGGATAGAATTTTTTCTTCAAAAGAATTGCATGCAGAACCCTCTTCTAGCAAGAGATGTTCTCCTTGTAGAAGAGTGTCGTTATTACCATTTCTCCCTCCCTTAAAAAGAATAAGGAGAGAGAGAGACATCCAGCAAAACAACCCTTCCTTTCTGATACGAACGAGACGACTATTACGCTTGTTCTCACGAATTTTTTGACGTTACGCACAAAATGTGCTATAATTAGAACAAGATTTCAATGTACTATGTACACTAACAAGTGCTTTTCGTCACGTTTTTTCTTTTCAACTTTTGTATATGCTCACGGCCAATAGCGCAAAAAAGTCGTGTACAGAAAAGAGGATTCCTTATGAGCATAATGCAATTAACACAGACCATTCAACTTATGCCTTCTCCTGGGAGCAGGTTTCATAAAGCATCCCTTCAGCCAACATTGCCAGGAATGGAAGCAGAGGAAGCGATTGTGCCAAGAGTGACCAATCGTCAGATTGCCGAAGTACTGGCAAGCATTGCCGATGTTATAGAATCACAGCAGGGCAATCCTTATCGTATACAGGCATATCGCAATGCTGCCAGAGGAATTCTTGACCTCCCTGAACAGGCCGCTGCTATCATTGCGCGAGGAGAAGCCCTTCCTGTTGCCGGGCTGGGACAACGTTTACGTACACGCATCAAAGAGTTTGTTGAACTGGGTACCTTCACCTTTCAGAACGGCTTAAGCCTGCCAACGCTGCCTCAAGGAGTACGACTCTTGCTCTCGCTGGAGCATGTTGGACCGTATACAGCGATACGTCTCAACGAAGAGCTGGGCATTGATAGTGTCGAAAAATTGTACCATGCCGCTCAACAGCAGAAGATTCGACATCTGCCAGGATTTGGTATCCGCAGCGAAGCCAGACTCAAAAGAGCCGCAGAGCAGGTACTACGAAGGCAAGAGCCGCGTCAACTTGGCGGGGCCGCCTAAAAAGTGTTTTCTTTAAACATTTCTAATCTAGAAACCGCTCGCTCAATCGGTATCCTTGATTTCTTGTTTTGCTGAGCAATGCTTGCTTCCTTCAGGCCGTCCAATCTTGACTGGACGGCCCTTGCCATACGTCGTTTATCTTAAGGCAAGTATTGAAATCGGAAGCATGGTTCTCTGGAGAGACAGAGGGTATTGGTAAACAGCATACAAGGGAAATATCAGTTGGAGAGACAGGCATATGGTAGAATGAACGTAGGAACTGGAGCAATGGATGTCACACATTCTATCTCGCCAAGCAGGAGGGCTTTTCATGAGCAAGGATATTTCACCTCTTTCTATTCCTGGAGCAAAATCACAAGAGCTGCTGGCGCGACGCCAGGCAGCAGTCGCACGAGGAGTCTCCGCCACCGTCAACGTCTTCGCAGCCAGGGCTGAGGGGGCAATAATTGAAGATGTAGATGGAAACCGCTTTCTGGATTTTGCTGGCGGCATTGGCACAATGAATATGGGACATGCCCGTCCAGAGGTCACGAAAGCGATTTAAGAGCAGGCAGAGAAATTTACCCACACCTGTTTTAGCGTTATGATGTACGAAGGCTATGTCGAGTTGGCGGAACGTCTGGCCCGTTTAACGCCTGGAACCTTTCCCAAGAAGGCCCTCTTTTTGAACAGCGGTGCGGAAGCAGTAGAAAACGCCGTCAAGATCGCCCGCTATGCAACCGGGCGTCCAGCAATTATCACATTTGACAATGCCTATCATGGTCGCACATTGATGACAATGACAATGACGGCCAAAGTAAGACCGTATAAATATCGCTTTGGTCCTTACGCGCCAGAATTCTATAAAGCACCATTTCCGTATGCCTATCGCATGAACATGACTCCAGCAGAGGCCTCTCGTGCCTGCATACGCGAACTAGAGCGCATGTTTGTGGGCGAGGTGGCAGCAGATCAGGTGGCGGCAATTGTGATTGAGCCAGTGCAAGGAGAGGGCGGCTTTATGATTGCGCCTCCAGGCTTCTTACGCGACCTGAAGGCATTGTGCGAGGAGCATGGAATTCTGTTTATCGCCGATGAGATCCAGACCGGTTTCTGCCGCACGGGGAAGATGTTTGCAGTAGAGCATGATGGGGTTGAGCCGGATCTAGTAATTGTCGCAAAATCGATGGCAGCGGGGATGCCCATCAGCGGCGTGATTGGGCGAGCCGAGATCATGGATGCGCCACCAGCGGGGATGCTGGGGGGAACGTATAGCGGAAATCCGGTGGCCTGTGCGGCAGCGCTCGCGGTCCTTGATATCTACGAAAAGGAAGATCTGGCAGGGCGCTCACAGTTTATTGGTGAGAAAGTGCTGCAACACTTTGTCTCACTACAAGAACGGTATAGCTTTGTAGGTGAGGCGCGTGGTTTAGGCGGAATGGTCGCGATGGAGATCGTCAAAGACCGTGTGAGCCGAGAGCCAGATCCTCAAACAACGAACCAGCTTCTCGCAGCAGCGCATACACGCGGCCTACTGCTACTCAAAGCGGGCATGTATGACAATGTCATTCGGACGCTGGTTCCTCTCAATATCACAGACGAGCAGCTACAAGAGGCTTTCACGATCTTTGATGCGGCCTTTGCTGCCGTTGCAGAGGCAGTTCCGGCCACCATTAAATAAGCAGTACAACTATTTCACTAGAGCAAAAACAGATCTTGCTCTAGTGAAAGTTCCCTTGTTCAAGCATAGCAATAAACCGCCGCTCTAACTCAGAGGTATAGGGGCCAGGTTTGCCAGAGCCAATCAACGTATCATCGATCTGGACCACAGGCGTAATCTCTTGCGATGAAGAGGTAATAAAAGCTTCGTCGATCTGAGCCAACTCAGAGAGTAAAATGGGACGCTCCTCTATGGCAAAGCGTCCCTGAGCCAGGGCAAGGACGGTATTGCGTGTCACACCAAGCAGGATACCATCTCGTGGGGTAATAAGCGTCTCACCGCGAAAGACGAAGAAATTGCTCCGCGTCCCCTCCAATACATGCTCTTGCGCATTGACAAAGAGGGCATCGCTTGCGCCCTGGCGCGCGGCCTGTTTCAATGAGCGGATCGCAGCCACATAATTAGCAGTCTTTGCTTCAGGAGAGACACGGGTCAGGTGACTGGTAATCAGCTTGACACCACGAGCAAAGCGTTCCATATCGCGTTCGCCTAGAGGAGTTATCAACACAGCCAGACGAGGTTGACCCGAAGGCAGGACGCCATTCTCGCTTTCTCCCCCCGTGACCAGAATACGGAGCAAGGCATGGGTATAAGCATTGCGCTCAATCACCTCTTGAATTCTAGCGGCTACATACGATTGTGTGAAAGGGATCTCTAATTCAATCAGCTCAGCCGAGCGGAAGAGCCGATTGAGGTGTTCTTCAAGATGAAAGGGACGCCGATCATAGGTACGAAGCGATTCAAAAGCGCTATAGCCGCGTAATACAGCAACATCATTGAGAGAGAGAGTAGCATCTTGCGGATGCACCCACAGACCGGAGACATACCACCAGGCTTGCGTATCCATTTTGTGTTCCGTCCTTTCAAACTCCTCTTTACAAGGCATTTTAAACTTCCACCTATAAATAACACGGTATCAAGTACCATCCATAGTTTATAAAATGATCCTAAAGTTGTCTACCAGAAAAACAATCCCATTTTTCTAGAAAAGCAGAAAAGCAGAGAATAGAATTGGTACTTCCATTTAAAAATAGAAATGGTAGAATAGGAAGCGGAAGAAGAACAACCAGGTAGAAAGGGGGGGAGAAGCATGCGCTTTCTCAATACGTTACTTATTGGTCTCATTAGGCTACCTTTCCCATTACGTCTCGGCATAGTGCTATTTTGTTATATTCTCTGTTTTGTCCTCTATCTCTTTTCGCAATTTACCGGCCCGCTCTGGGCGCTCCCGCTGGCACTAGCGGTCTGGCTCTTTACGCCGCGAGGCGCTTTTATCTGTACCATCCTTACGGTTATCATTCTCGCGCTTGCAATTAGCATCGGTAGTCATAGTATTTTCTGGCCTTCCTCTCTTCTCCTGGGCTTTTTTACAGGGACGCTGGCCCTCTTAACCGAAGCTGTTTTCATCTATTATCTGCGCTTTCTCTTAGAGAAGGCAGAAGCTTCTCGTCTAGAAATTCTGTATACAGAACAGCAAAAGCTTCTTGCCTACGAACTCCAACTAGAAGCACAACAGGCACAACACCAGCTAAGCATGGCTTATGAGCAACAAAAACAGCTTAATCAGTTGAAAGATCGCTTCATCCTCAACGTCAGCCACGAACTGCGTACACCGGTTCAGACAGTACTTGGCTATCTTGAATTGCTGCAAGAATTCGAGGACCAGCTTGACAGAGCGGCGCGTACAGATTGCTTGATTCATGCATTTCAAGCCTGTCAGGAACTACAACTGCTTGTAAATAATGTGCTGGATACAGTGCAGATCAGCAATGGAGAAAGGCTTCCCAAAAAAGAGGAGATTTCCGTGCTTCAGGTCGTACAAAACGTCATAGAACTGCTTGATCCACAGCAACGGCAAGACTTCACAATTCAGCTAGAAATTCCCGACCATCTTACAGTGTTAGCTGATTCCCAGCAGGTACGTCAGGTGATACGCAACTTGCTCACAAACGGCTTGAAGTATTGTCCTCCACCCGGCATCGTTACCATTCGTGCAGAACTGAGTGAGGCAGCAAAGCAGGAAGAAACGTCTCCTCAGTTCGTCTGTATTAGCATCAAGGATACCGGGCCTGGGGTACCTAGTGAAGAGCTGCCTTTTCTTTTTGAGCGATTTGTCCGTCTCAAGCGCGATCTTTCTGGCTCTGTACGAGGGACAGGATTGGGGCTCTCCATTAGCAAAGAGCTAGTAGAAACAATGGGAGGGTGCATCTGGGTCGAAAGCTCAGGTATCGCAGGAGAGGGGAGCTGTTTTTCTTTTACGCTTCCCTCTGTGATGGTGTGTCAATAGCAAAAACTTTCCTGTTAGATCACAAAAAGATCACTAACACGAATTTTTCCCTGCTCTCTACAAAAAAAACTATAACCTTCTGAGCGTACCAGTCGTATAGAAAGTAGAGTCGAGAGAACGAGCTCATAATATATGCATAAGACTTAAAAGCGCTGCCAGGATGTATACATTTGGTGGATGTCGCACGTATGAAAACCGTGTGATGCACAAGATCATCTGATAGATGATGTTTCCCATAACAGATAAAGAGTATTGTACAAAACTTGATAAGGAGAAAAACGATGACTCAGACCGATCCCAACGCAAATGTTGACCAGAAATATGGGTACGGCGTCGAAGAACTTCAGGTGATGGGTGAGCAGCTCCTGGGCAAAGTAAAAGAGCTAATTCATGAGGGCAATGTACGCCGCGTGATTATTAAGCAAGATGGTCATACCATCATTGAGATTCCACTGACCTTCGGGCTAGCAGGCGTCATTCTCGCGCCAACCTTTGCCGCTATTGGTGTTGTAGGCGCGTTACTTGCACAGTGCTCAATTGAAGTCGTGCGTTCAGAGCGTCCTACTGATACGGCGAGCAATAGCGTCAATGAGGTTGTAAATCCTTATACGCCACCAACTGAGCCCTATACCCCACCAAGCAAGCCGATTCTCTAGAAGCAGTATAAGCTCATTTCCCAGCCGGGCGGATTACCGCCCGGCATTTTTATCGAACGAGCTAAGCTAGTCGCCTTACCTCTTCGAGCAGGACATTACAAAGACACAGTAACGCCTATGACCCGGCGGAGAATCGTCCTCTCTTTCCCTTTGTGGGAGTCGTTCCCCACGTCGTAGGCACATGCCAGGTGGCGAAGAAATCTGGATCTTGCATCTCAACCAATGCTTGCTGATACAAAGCCTGATAATCGTCGGGGAGGCGGAGATGTTTTTGCAAATAGGGAACAATATTTTTGTATAGCCTCGTCATATCCTGAATAAAAAGCTGACCCTCTTCAGCTCCAGCCCGAAATACCAATGTATGTTCTTGCACCTGCACCTGAGTAAATCCATGTCGTTCCAGTAAAGGAACCAGATCAGCAGTTTTTCCATTGCTATTGGAGCCGCTCAGAAAGGTGTTGCCTGCTAGAGAGAGCGCACGCCCAAACAGAATATTGAGATGTGTAAGGGCAGAGCTGGAGGTTTCGACCTGTGCATCTAACTCAGAGAAGCGCACGATGCCACCACGCCGGGAGACACGAATACATTCAGACAAGAACTTAGGCCATTCCCATGAACGCACGAAGCTACTGGCATAACGTTCATTCACCAGATCAAAGGAAGCGTCAGAAAAGTCGAGTCGGAGGAGGGCATCCATCGCACGAAACGTAACGCGATCATCCACGTGTTGTTTCCTGGCTTGAGCCTGGGCATAGGTGAGCATTTCTTGACTGGCATCGATGCCGACCAGGCGGGTGATGCCTGGATAGGTCAGGGCGACTTCAATCAACCAGTTGCCGGTGCCGCAGCCAATATCGAGAATACTGCGAAAACGAGAGGGGTCCGATTGCTCAGGCAAGACACCGCCCATTCCCTGAGTAGTCATCTTATCCTGAATAGAGAGACGTGTCATTTCATCTTGATTGGCACGATCCTGAACAATATAGGTGTTAGGAAGTTCATGCACCATCCTGGCTTTGCTCCTTGTGTAGGTTCTTCCTTCCTCATCCAGAGAGGGTGGAAGGAACATTCACTGTAATTATAGCATCGGCTATTCAAGGGAGAAAGCGAGCCAGGGAAAAGGGCTGCAGCAGGGGAGAGAGTTTTTGAGTAGCGAGCCAGGCGGCAACCTGTTGACCAGTGATGGCACTGAGAAGAATGCCAAAGCTGTAATGACCGGTTGCAACGGTAACATTGGTCCAACCAGGAAGCGGACCGAGAATGGGGTGAGTATCCGGCGTTTTTGGACGCAGACCAGCCCAGGCCTGCACCAATTCAGCCTGCTCAAGAGCCGGAACTAATTTTTGCGCACGTTCACGCAGATCAGCAATACCTGCGGATGTCACGGAGCAGTCAAAGCCTACGTCATCTCTTGTTGCGCCAACAATGACCGTGTTATCTTGCTTGGGAGCAAGATAGACACCTTTCCCGATCAGAATATGAGGAATAGAAGAAACAGGCGGTCTGAGAGCAATGAGCTGTCCCTGTTGGGGGATAACTGGCAGCTTCTGATGGAGCCGGGCGCTCCAGAGGCCGGACCAGGCACCGGTTGCGAGGACAAGCTGCTGGCAGGCAAAAGTTTCCTGTTGTGCAGTTGTTACACTGACAGCACGCTCTCCGCCAGTCTGAATAGCAGTGACCTCCTGCCCTTCGTAGAGATGTACTCCGTTGTGACGGGCAGCGTGGGCAAGGGCGGCCACAAAGCGAGAGGCACGGACCTGGCCTTCAGCAGGGAACCAGACAGCACCGTAGGTATCGGGAGCAAGAAGCGGCACACGGGAATGCACCTCATCGGCACTCAAGAGTTCCACAGCGAGATCCCGGCTGCGGCAGGCGGCAAGCCAGGATTGCAAGCGAGCAATTCTGATCTCGTGATGAATAGTACGCAGAGTACCGGTTTGTGTGTATTCTACAGAAAGCCCGGTAGCATCTTCCAATTCAGCAACGAGCGAGGGAAACAGTCTGGAGCTGGCAAGCAGAAGGTCATGATAGGCATCGAACTTTGCCATAGGCTTGAGCCAGGCAAAAAGGCCGGCGGCGGCACCCGACGCCTCACCGCCAATAATACCTCGCTCAAGCAGAGTGACCTCAACGCCGTACTTGCGCAGGTGATAGGCAATCGAACAGCCAACGACGCCAGCGCCAATAATAAGGACATCCGTTGACTTCGACACCTATCATCACCTCATAAATGAGCACACGTGCAACAAGAGCGCGAGCTAAAGTTTCAGGGCTTGTATCACCCGACCCTCGACGAGGGAGACACCTTTTCTCGTACGTGGAAAAACAGGCAAGCTGGCAGCCTGGAACAGACTCACCTGCTCACCGTTACCAGGAGTCCAGGCAAGAAGCAGTGTATCTCTCTCCTGAATTAAGAGCGTAGTCAACACAGCATCATCTGAAGAGAGTTCAGTAGTTGCCACACCAACAGCGGCACGGCTCTTCTGGGGATACTCAGAAACAGGAACCTTCTTGCCGATGCCCCGCCCGGTCACAACAAACAGGCACGTAAGATCGACGCTATCAGGCTCGACAATATTGTCCAGGTAGACAGCACTGACAACGACTGCCCCTTTATTGAGAGCGATAGCAGCCACCCCCTGACCAATGCGACCCTGAGCACGGAGAGTCTCATCGCCGAAGCGTAAGGTCTGTCCCATGTCAGTAGTAACCAGATACTCGCCCTGACCTTCAGAGAGAAGAGCAGAGATAACAGTATCGCCATCGGCCAGTTTCATATCAGAGAGGCCATCGACATCCGCTGTTTTATATTCACTAAGCGGCGACTTCTTGACCTTTCCTAAACGGCTGAACAGCACCAGATAGCGATCTTCAGCATACGCCTCAATAGGCAAAATAGTCACGACAGACTCACCCGGAGCCAATTCGAGCAGTTTATTGATTGGCTCACCTTTCGTGGAGCGTGTACCAGGCGGGATACGATGGGTAGCGATCTGGAAGACACGGCCAGTTGAGCAGATACAAAGCAGATAGTCCTGCGAAGTCGTTTCGATCACCTGCTTAAGCTGTTCATCCCCACGAACAGGAGCATACTGGGCAGAGACACTTTTCCCTTTAGGCTTATAGCTCTCGATGGGTAGAGATTTCAGGGCACCATTGCGGGTAAAGGCAATGATGAGCGGCTCGCGTTCGTGGAGGCGGGCAACCTCGGTAATGGGAGCGTGAATCCGGCCTTCGGCATCAATCGTCGTACGGCGCTCATCGCCAAACTGCTTGCTCATCTGCTGCATCTCTTTTTTCAAGAGGGCAATCAGAAATTTGCGATCAGAAAGGAGATATTCCAGTTCACCGATGCGTGTGCGTAGTTCATCGCTCTCTCTGGTATATTTATCGGCATCCAGGCGTGTCACTTGAGCAAGAGTCATAGAAGCAATTACGTCGGACTGAATCGGCGTGAGCGTATAGGTCGCCTCAATCGCTTTACGTGCAGCAGCACGATCTTCAGCCTGCTGGAAAATCCGCACAATCTGTTCCGCATTGGCCGCGCCAATAATCAGCCCTTCCACCACATGTAAGCGTTCTTGAGCTTTGCGCAAATCAAATTGCGAGCGTCTGGTTAAAACATCGATCTGGTGCTCATTCCAATAATTCAGCAGTTCGACCATGCCAATCTGGCGAGGCTGGCGGGCTGCCTGCATTGGTGAGCCAAAGAGAAAAACCATCTGGAAAGAGAGGGGCACCTGGAGATCGGTCTCATGAAAAAGCTGAGTGAGCGACTGAGCAGCATCAGCGTCTTTGCGTAGATCCAGAACAATGCGCAGACCCTTCTCAGTATCGCTCTCATCGCGAACGTCAGGCATCAAACCCTCAAGCTTACGAGCATTGATAGCCTTCACAATCGAAGCCTTCACCCTATCGCGGCCAATGGGCGGAATCTGCGTCACCACCAGCGAGCGGCTACGAGGCGTCTCTTCAAGGCGAACCTCTGCACGGACAATGATGCGGCCCTTGCCATTTGAAAAGTAATCTTTGATACCGTCAATGCCAATAATGCGTCCACCCTGCGAGAAGTCCGGGCCCTGCATATAGGTTAACAGCTGGTCTACGCTCATATCGGGATGATCCAGAAGAGCGATACAGGCGCGCAAAACCTCGACGAGATTATGAGGAGGAATATTCGTGGAGAGGCCAACCGCGATGCCACTGGAAGCATTCACCACAGGAGGAACACGGCCTGGGAGATAATCCGGTTCCAGCACCTTTGGGTCTTGTTTATAGGTAGGGTGCAGAGGAACAGTTTCTTTCTCCATATCGGCCATAAGAAATTCGGCAAGAGCGGAGAGGCGCATCTCAGTATAGCGATAGGCAGCGGGGGCATCGCCATCCTCGCTGCCCATATTGCCCTGGCCATCAATCAAAGGATAGCGCAAGGTAAAGGGTTGGGCCATACGTACAGCGGCATCATAGACCGAAGTATCGCCATGAGGATGATAATTGCCGAGAATCAGACCGACGATCTCGGCGCTTTTCACCGTTGGGCGGGTAGAGAGATAGCGTGCTTCGCGCATACCGGCGAGAATGCGGCGTTGGACAGGTTTGAGGCCATCGCGGGCATCGGGCAGGGCACGATCAGTCACGACAGAAAGGCCATACGTAGCAAAGGCCTGGGCCATAATAACAGAGAAATCTTCGCGAATAATGCCGATTTCAGAGGCAGAAGAATCAATTGTACTCGCCATAAAACCTATACATCCAATTCTTTGATTTTACGTGAATGCTCAGCCAGAAAAGTACGCCGACGTTCAGCATTTTTATCTTCCATAAGTTCGGCGACCAGTTTGCCTGCGAGCATGCCATCTTCCAGCGTCACCCGTTTGAGCACACGGTGAGCGGGATCAAACGTCGTATCGCGGAGCTCTTTTGGATTCATCTCACCCAGACCTTTGAAGCGTTTGAACTCCAGGCCCTGAGCATCTGCATGAGTGGACAAAAATTTTAAACGCGCCTCATCATCCAGCAGCCAGAGCACCTTCCCCTTATATTTGACAGAATAGAGAGGGGGACAGGCAATATAGACATGCCCTTGTTCAATCAGCTCACTAAATTCCTGGTGAAAGAGCGTAAGTAGGAGACATTGAATATGCAGACCATCCACATCAGCGTCAGTAGCAATAATTACCCGATGGAATTTCAGATTGGTAATATCAAACGTATCACGAGTACTGGTACCTAGAACATTAATAATAGTGCGGATCTCTTCATTCTCAACAATACTTTTTAAGTCAGCCTTCGCCACATTTAAGGGCTTCCCCTTGAGTTTCAAGATAGCCTGAAATTCAGAGAATCGTCCCTGCCCAGCACTTCCACCCGCCGAATCGCCTTCAACAATAAAGAGTTCCGCGCGAGAAGGATCATTAGAATTACAACGGAGAAACTTCTTCGACAGAGTAGTATCAATCAGCTCGCCATTTTTCTTCGTGCCAGCCCGTGCCAGTTCCTCAACCAACTGAGCTTCATTGCGTGCCTTCTGCATCTGCTGAATCTTCTTCAGCCAATCTTTGCCAGATGCAGCATTATTCTCAAACCAATCTTTGAGGCCTTCATCCACAACAGAGCGAACCAGGCCTTCAACGGGACCATTATTCAAACGATCTTTTGTCTGGCCCTGGAACTGTGGATTAGAGAGTTTCACAGAGATAACGACATTGAGGCCTTGCTGAATCACTTCCGGCTTAAAGCCATCTTTCTCACGATTTTTAATAATCCCAAATTTTATAGCATAATCATTGACAACTTTGGTGAGAGCAGCTTTAAAGCCAGTCTCATGGACACCGCCATCGCGAGTCCGGACCGCGTTAGCATAGCTGTACATAGCAATTTTATAGCCACTGGTAGGTTGTGCGGCGACCTCAACATGCACAGTATCTTTCTCTTTGATCATACTGATAACCTGCTTGAAGAGAGGAGCGCTTGTGCTAGTAGCGAGATCACGAACATAGTCAGGAAGGCCATCACGGGAATAAAAGACATAATTCACCTGCTCACTGGTGGCATCATCCCAGGCATCCAGATGGAAAGAGACGCCACGATTGAGGAAAGCGGCGGCCTTCATGCGGCTCTCAATCGCCTCCAGGGAATAGTAGGCATCGGGATCAAAGACCGAACGATCATAGAGCCAGCGAAGTTGAGAACCATGCAGTTTCGGATCACAGGGTTCAATGTGATAAGGGAGAGCCGTACCACGGCTGAAATCCTGAGTAAACTGTTGACCATCTTTCCAGATCGTCAATTCAAGTTTCTCGGAGAGAGCATTAATCACCGTCGCACCCACGCCATGCAGGCCACCGGCGGTCTTATAGGCACCATCCGAGAACTTGCCACCTGAGTGAGGAACCGTTAAGATCACCGTCGCGGCGGGCAGGTAATCGCCCTGGTAGAGCATAGGATCAAAGGGCATACCGCGTCCTTCGTCGCGAACAGTAACCCAGCCCTCCTGATCGATAGCAACCCAGATATGTTTTCCGAAGCCAGCCACCGCCTCATCGACGGCATTATCCAGGGCTTCCCAGATAAGATGAATCAAGCCAGAGGTAGACGTTGAACCAATGTACATGCCTGGACGATGGCGAATTGCAGCAATACCCTCAAGGACCTGAATATCGGCGGCAGAATAATTTGCAGGCTTTTTCGACGGACGTGTTTTAACGATGTCTTTCACCTCCGGCTGAAGTTCCGGCTGAAGCAAGGCATGCTCAGGAAATTCTTCAGTCTCTCTCGTCGCAAACAGCGATAATTGCTCCTGTGTTGCGCCCGATCCGTCTCGCGTGGGAGGAAAAGTTTTAGGGGAACGAGACATCTAGCCTATACCTCTCTTTAAAAATGCTGTTATTGCCTATCCAGCATACAGCCTTAAACATGGAAAGTCAAGCAACATTTGGACATAAGTTCTAGTTTCATAAAAAATAGCTCACTGTAAAGTATAGAACACTCTTCTTACTGAGCGAGAACAAACAGGAAATGCATCCCTATTCCAAGAACTGCATACCTGATGGAACGTATGAAGTTGAAATATTTCGCTTGCAGCGCTACTTCTTAGGAATTTTGTTAGGAAACTTTGATATTTTTGTGAGAGATTTACAGAAAGCTCACACGAACACTATACTCATGGTCTATTACTCAAATCTTTACGATAAGGATTGTATTTTTGCTCCTTATCAATTATAATTACTTCTAATTGTTCTATACTGTTGTACCGTTTCTTCTTATTTCTAAGAGGAAGGATGGCATATATTCATGCCACGTCCATCTAAGCATGTTTCGCCAGACACATTAGGAGGACGCATCAGAGCAGCAAGAGAACTCTTGCAACTCTCACTAGCGGATGTGGCAGAAGGCCATTATAGCACCAGCCTGATCTCACAAATAGAGCGAAACAGAATCGAGCCATCACAGGAAAGTCTGCGTTTTCTTGCCACCAGACTCCATCTCCCCTTAGAAGATCTGGAGCTACTCGTCCAGCAGCACCGAGAGGCAGAGATCGAAACGCGGCAATACAAATCTTACGAAGATTTAAGAACCGAAGCGAGTTTTCATTACATAAATAAAGACTTTTGTAAGACCATAACGCTTCTTGCCGAACTGCAACTTTCAAAAGTTCCTCTTTCACTCCGCTGGCGCATTGCGGCACTGCGAGGCCAATGCTACTATGAAGTGCGAAAGTTTCTCAAAGCCCACCAGGATTTCATCTACGCCATCAGCGAACACCCCAGAGCAGAGAGCCTTCAGATTGAGCAACACCATGAATTAATGTTGTTACATCTGCATCTCGCTGGAAGCTACCGAGAGCTTCAGCAACTTGATGATGCACTGGAGCAGTATCAAAAAACGCTGCATATGATGAATAGTACTACCCCTTTCGGATATGTTGCTGAAGCGCACTGGGGCATTGCCCTCCTGACGTTCGCCCAGGCCAATAGCATGCACAGTATGAACAACGGTAACGAAAATGTCAAGATACACAAGCTACGAAGTGCCCTTGAGCATGCAGAGAACGCGCGCTTTCTGTACCGTGCCATCGAGGATCAACTGCGTGTTGCAATGGTAACCTGTCAGATTGCCCAGATCGAGCATCAACTTGGTGCAGTAGAAAAAGTGCAGTCCTATCTGGAAGAGGTCCTCTCTATCTGGTCTTCTTGTCTGGATGAACCTCTGTCCAGCTCTCCGACAGAAAAACGTTACCAGCAAGACGCGGCCAATGTTGTTTCGGCGGCGGCCTGTTCACTGGCCAACATTATGCTAGAGAGCAAAAATTACCAGGACGCCCTGCGCTATGTTGATCTGGCCCTGGAGGCCGGAAAGCGCTGCAATCCAGTGAGGCGAGCGGATGCCTATTTAATGCGTGGACGGATTCTTGAGGCCATCGATCCGTATACGCTTGAGGCAGAAGAGGCTTTTCGCTACGCAACGCAAGAGCTGGCAGACACGCAGCGAATCGCAGCCAGGATCAGCGCCGAGGTACGCCTGGGGCGGTATCTGCTCAAGATCGGCAAGATCGAAGCTGGTGAGCAGGCGCTTGAGCAGGCACGACTCCTCTCAGATCTGGTTTCAGCAGGCAACACCTCCTCCCTGGCGGAAGACGCTGTGCTGCGCTAAGTGGTATACTAGAAGTCAGACAAACTGTAGAGAAAGCAAGCTTATCGCAAGCGGCGGTAGAGAAAAGCAAGACGAACAGTAGCTGGTATCTCCCGCAAAGAAGGAGAGAGGTACAGCCCGTATGATGAAACCCATTACTGGTCAATATGAGTGTGTCCATAGCTCTGGTGTAGGTATGGACTACTTTATGTCGCGCGTTGATCGCCTGATTATGCAGGCCAACGGGCGTTTCAGCCTCGTTATTCAAAATAAAAGCCGGGTAGCAAACGCGGCGCAATCCCTGGCAAGCGGTCAACAGATTACCAATGCAGCGCCAGAGACGAGGCGTGAGGGATATTATACATTACAAAATCTCATCGTCACTCTGACATTTGATGATGGAGCACAGGACCAGGGCCAATTGAGCGAAAATGGGGAAGGAATCCAGCTTGGGACAACCTTCTTCACAAAAGTCTCTGATTCGACGCTGCTTCCCCCGACGAACCGTTTACAAAAAGACATGGATGATATCGCTAAAGGCTTGAAGATTGCCTCGACCATAGGCGGATTTGCCCTGAAAGCGGCAAAGGGGATTCAGAGCACCATTCAAGCCACGCAGTCGCCAGGGATTGGCCCCGATGCGGCTCAGCAGCCTTCAGGAACAGGGCAACAACACCCGTCGTATCAGGGAGGGCCACAGCAGCCCTACCAGCCGCCTCAACAGCCTTACCAGGCACCAGCGCAACCGCAGCAGCCTTATCAAGCTAGTACGCCGCCCCAGGCGTCGCCAGCGTCCCCAGGAACAGAAGCGCAACCGGCGGCTATTTTCTGCGATCAGTGCGGCGCGAGATGCCGGCCAGGGAGGCGCTTCTGTGGCAATTGCGGAAACAAATTGTACTAAGAACATGTTTGGATTCAGCGCCCCGAATCTTTTGCTAAAAATTCGTAGGCGGCGATGATGCGCTGCATCTGGCGCTGATCGCCGCCTTTATCGGGATGATAGCGCTTGGCCAGAGAGCGATAGCGGCGCTTAATCTGCTGGGGAGTCGCCGTTGGTGGAAGGCCCAGAACAGAAAGCGCCTGCTGGCGCTGCATCAGAGGGCGAGCGGGATTGGCACTACTTTCCCAGAGAGTGCGGGCGCTCACGCGAAGAATTCCCCACAAGAGCGAGGCAAACGATTTTGGACGTTGTGAACTCATAGATCTCCATCAGTCTTTGTTCAGAATTGTATAGCTCTATGGTTGTATACGTTCCTCGCGGGAATATGTTCTCCCAGAAAAGATCTGTTTTTCTGAGAAAGACGTTCCTGCGAGAGATCCTGAAACCGACATCCTCACTAGCCCGTGATTGTACAGAGGAGGGATAAACAGGGAAGCTTCTCCTCCTTCAAATCCTTCAAAGATTCGGCTGCCATAGCAGCAAGAGACCTTACAGTCGTAGGGAGGATGAACGATCATGGCAACGCAAGCAAGCACGCATCATCATAGAGCCGATGCGAAACAAGCGACAGGCAACTTATTAGGAAATGTAAATCAGAAGACGAAGCCATTTCAGGCATTTCTGCAAAAATTTGGGAACGATTGGGCAATGAACTTTGCCGGTCTGCTGGCATATAACCTGCTCACCGCTATTCTGCCAATTGCGATTGCCCTGTTTGGTATTCTTGGTTTTTTCCTGGGCGGTCCCAATAATACATTTGCACAAGCCCTGTTGACCAGGGTACCAGGACTGTTTGGAAACTCCAACGGTGCAATCAAGGGCATATTAGAGAGTGCAATCACTCAAATTCAGAAAGATGCAGGGATCTTACTGATCATTGCTATTCTCCTGGCAATTTTTGGTGGTTCACGTCTGTTTATCACCATTGAAGGTTGCCTGGATATTATCTACCGAGTACGCCCACGCACGATTATCCGGCAGAACATTATGGCGATTCTGATGCTCATACTTTTCATCGTCCTTGTTCCCATTATGTTTATTGCCTCAACAGCACCGGCTTTTATTCTCTCTCTTGTAAATAGTGTGCCTCAGTTGAAAGCAATTCCATTTTTTTCAGCCTTCACAAGCAGTTACTTTGTAACCTATCTTGCAGGTATTGCCAGCAGCCTTATTGCCAGCTTTATACTCTTTGAGGCTATCTACTTTATCGTCCCTAATCAGAAGATTAGCTGGCGCAATAGCTGGAAGGGCGCATTAGCAGCAGATGTTCTGATGGTACTTTTCTTACAGCTCTTTCCATTTTACACCTCCAACTTCTTGAAGGGCTACTCCGGAGCTATCGGCCTGGCCGTTATCCTCATCCTCTTCCTCTACTACTTCGCCGTAATTCTCATGCTGGGAGCGGAAGTGAACGCCTTCTTCTTTGAGCACGTTCAACCTCTTCCCAATGATCTGGTAACCTTTGTGAGTACGATGGCGGGGAAATTGAACAAGGACAGACCTGATGTAGAATCGGAACATCACGTCAACCCTAAACCAACGAACGTCAAGGATCGTGGACACGTTGCAGAGGAAAGCAAGGAACTCACTGGGGAAGAAAACAAAAATGACGCCACACAACAGGAGCTTGCGCAGAAACAACAGCAAGCACCTATGAGCGCAACCACCCTCCCGAAGCAGGTCCATCAGCAACAGGTACAGACAGGACGAAAGATCATTCAAAGAGTTTGGCGGCACTCAGTGTCGTGTTTGGTTCAGTACTAACCGTAGCAGTCGAGTCGCTGCGTTTAAGGAATCACGGGAAGTAGACGCGAAGTAAGCTCTGCTGTAGGACTGGCTGGAGAAAAGCCAGCCACAAGCAGAGCTGCGCCAATAGGCGCTTCAAAACCGTTAGCTTGTGTTTCGGCCTGGGGATAAAGATAGAACTGATAAAGATCACCCAGGCGCTGAATTACCTCCTCTTTACACGTTGCCGCCTCTGTAGAATCGGGCTGCTGAGAAATGACAATGTCCTCAAAATGATGAACAGCCATCAGGCCAGCCAGGTCATAAGCCAGACCTTCCCAAAATGCTTGCTCAGAGAGAGCAGAATCAGCGGAATCCTGGGCAGATAGCCCGAATGCGAGACCATCAATAATCAAGCCATCCTGCACCACACTCAGAGTATAGCTCCACGGACCTATTTCAAGACAGAGGAAACGCATCTCTGACCAGGAAGCCGAGCCTTCGCGCATACGATAGAGTAAGGTGGCAATCGAACAGAAAATATTGGCAGTCCCCATAGCTGGATGTAACAGGCGGCGATAAGCCGGGACAGTAGACACATATTTGAGAGCAGGCAGACTATAGCAGCGCAAGCTGAGAGGACTCAGCGCGATAAGAAAGTCTGATAGAGCACGGTTATCAGCAGGCGGGACATGATCGAGAAGAGTAGAGAGGGGGCTAAAAGCAGAATCCAGACGTGAAGAGAAGCCAATCACCGCTTCGGGAGCGAGCGTACAGGCGTGAGTGAGCCATTGCAAAGCGCTCTTTTGCTCAGGAAAGCGCAGACAATCGCGGGTGCGACCATCTTCAGTGAGGCAGAGTTTCCACTCTGAACCAGAATAATCAATGCCAATACTTACAACAGACATGCACATCACCAGTTTCCTAATGCATTTCCACTTGACCTTTTCGGGTTTCGTAGGTAGACTACCCTTGCTGGGGGCAGCAGGAGCAGATGTCCTTTCTCGACCCGCTTGAGGGTACTGAAACACTGAAACACTGAAACGAAGAAAGCAATTTCGGCACAACAACAGCAACAAACAAGTGCAAGCCGAAGCCTGATGGAGAAGACCGCTTGCACTGGCTGGAATCTTGTTTCTTGACGGAGTCCAGACCCATCTGTTACACTTTTACGCAACAAGACCACTGAAGGGAAAGGCTGTCAGTCAGTTGGCGGGCTCACACGGCTGAATGGTTGACGTCTCCAGTGCTGTATCCTCAAAGCGGACCAAAGAAAGTAAAAAGCGGCACCTGGCCATCCAGCATACTCCAGCCTCAGAGAGAGTATACCTGGGAAAGCCAAAAAGGTCCAGTTGGATAGGCACCGGTTTTTTGCAGGAATCTGCATAAAGAAAGGGTCAGTTATTTGCACCCAGAGAGGTTCAGCGAATGTCGAGCGAGAACAAATCTATCACTGAGTACGAGCACCTACGTTTATTAAATGCCTTGCGCGAGAGTGAGCTATTACGCGAGTTGGCAGAGCTGCTGGCCTCCTCTCTTGATCTCACACGCATTCTCCATGTTCTGGTGCGTCGTACAACTGAAGTTTGTGATGTTGAACGTTGCGCAGTCTGGCTACTTGATGAAGAGACAGGCTGTTTTCGCCCCTCAGCCTATCATGTCTCTTCCTCTCACTTCCAGAACAGGGAGCTTCAACGAGCAGACCGAATCTGGCACCGCAGCTCACTTCCCCTACAAGATCAGACCATCCAACACCTTCTTACCCAGCAGGGAATGCTCTACCAGGAAGATTTACGGCAGGCAGAAAGTCAGGCGATGCAGACACTCGCAAAGACCTTTCTGGTCAGATCAGTGCTCTTAATAGCGTTAATTCGGGAGAAGCGTACCGTTGGTATGATGTCGTTAGATGTCCCAGACAAGCAGTGGACATTCAGTAAAGAACAACAACAACTTGCCCGTGCAATAGGACAACAAGCAGCAGTAGCGATTGACCATGCACGAATCTATCAACAGGCAGAGGTAGAGAGGCGTCATGCAGAGCGTCTCACTGCGCGGGTCCAGGCGCTCCACCAGGTAGCCCTGGCAGTTAACGCAGGAGAGGACATGCTGACAGTTTTAGGACTGGCCACCAGGCACCTGATGAGTGGATTAGAGGTCACCGGCATCGCCATGACGCTTATAAGCGGTGAACGACTCCAGGTTGTCAACACAATTGGGCTCAGAGAGGAAAACGAACCGAGTCAGATGCATATCCCCACCCTCACAGAACTGCCGAACTGCCAGATAGCCAGCCAACAGGGCCAGCCAGTTTTCATCTATAAAGAGCAGCTTACGGGAAAAGAAAAAGACTGGTTTCAGCGTCTAGGTCTGACAAACGTCCTGATAGTCCCGCTCATTGTAAGCAACCATAGCAATGGTACACCAGACATTCCCAAACAATCGCCCTTCGCCACGCGTACCAGCGCAGGTTTTGCCTTAATTCACTATCAACAAAACAGTATCGAACCAGGACCTGAACAATATACCTTTGCGCAAGATGTCGCCACTCAATGTGCGATGGCGATTGAACGCGATCATATTCTTTCAAAGACGCGGCAAATTGCTTCACTAGCAATGGAGCGAGCAAACACACTGGATGCCGTATTTAATGCAATGAACGAGGGAATTACCGTACAAGACATGCAAGGGAGAGTGCTTTTACGCAACAATAGTGCAGGCCAGATAGTAGCAACACAAAGTATCCTGGCAGCGGGACAGAATATGCTAGAACACCTGCCAGATATTTTCACGCAGCAAGATATTTATACGCTAAAGAGGCAGAAGCTAGCAGCAGAAGAGATGCCGTTCGCCAGAGGATTGCGAGGAGAGGCGATTCGGGGAGAGCGGGTCCTGACCAGGAGAACCGATGGAACAGAGCGCATTCTAGAATTAAACATCGTGCCACTTTTTGATGGGAAAGTGCAGCAGATTGGTATCGTCAGTGCATTTCGAGATGTCACAGAGCAGGTGCAAGCGGAGCAGCGCATTCGCCGGGCGTTGGACACCATGCTGCATGCAGCAGAAGTTGTCTCCGGCCTGACAGAGATCAAAGATATTCTTCAGCGCACATTATCAATGACTATGAATGTACTGAGTTGTCAGCGGGGCGTTGTACACTATTATGATGAGAGCCAGCAGATATTTATACCGCTCACCTCCATCGGCATCGCCGCTGAAAAAGAATCGGGCTGGCTAGCCAGACAGAGAAACTGGCTTTCGCCACAAGACGAAGTCTACAAGCAATTGGCGCAGGGACACGCGGTCTTAATACAGCCAGGAGAGATTGCAGAGCGAGCAGGAATACAGGAGAAAGAGCAACTCTTATTTATTGCGGCCCCTATTACCCATCATGAGAAGTTGCTCGGCGTAATGTTGCTTGAGCGTACGGCACAGATACAAAACGAGAACAAAGCGGTAAAAGAAAAGCGAGACTTCAGCCTCTGGGACGTAGCAGTAATTGAAGGGATTGCGCAATTCACCGGACTCGCGATTGAGCAGGTGCGCTGGCAACAAGAAGCGGAACAGGCACGAACCCACGAGGCGGCCATGCGGGTTTCAAATGCGCTCAAAGACGAGTTTCTGGCGCTAACAGCCCACGAATTCCGGACGCCCCTCACCGTCATCCTCGCGCATAGCCAGATGATGGAGCGAGCATTGAAGCGGGCACCAATGGCAGAGTGGCCAGAGAGATTGCGAGACAGCATCGATAACATTGAAAGCCAGACACGGCAACTCACCAATATCGTCAACACCTTCCTGGAGGTCACCCAATTAAACCGTGGACAGATCGTCCTTCAGAAGGAGAGACTCAATCTGGAAGAAGTCATACAGCAGGCAGTAAAGCAGCATGCAACGACCACAGAACGGCACCGCTTAAGCTACCGATCATTACGCGGCAAGCAGTCTTACGAAGTATATGGAGATAAGGCACGGCTATTACAAATTTTTGCCAACCTGCTGCAAAATGCCATAAAATATAGTCCACATGGTGGTCCCATCTCCGTCGTCCTGAAGCAGAGTCAGAGCAAAACAGGCAAGCACGAAGCGGAGATTCGGATTCAAGACAAGGGAATCGGCGTACCATCTGATGCTCAAGCCCGGCTCTTTGAAAGTTTCTATCGGGCACCAAACATCCATTCAGCGGGACCAACCGCCAGAGGGGTTGGACTTGGCCTGTACGTCGTAGCGGAATTTCTCCGTTTACAGGATGGAACAATTCGGGTGGAGAGTAAGGGTATTGAGGGAGAAGGAAGTTGTTTTATCATCACCCTCCCGCTTTTTGAAGAGAAGAGCGAGAAGAACGAAGAGAGCAAGAAAGACGACAAGTAAGATGAGAGAGCTACGTAGCTGGTTACTTAGGTTAGCAAAAGACGTAATGGAGCAAGAGGGTAGTGAAGATGCCTCACACGATTTCGACCATATTCAGCGCGTCATCGCGCTAGCAGAGACGATTCAGAGACGAGAAGGTGGTGATCTCCCCACAATATGGGCAGCAGTCGCCTTTCACGATCTCGGCCAGGAACGAGAAAGACGCAGCGGCGGTGACCATGCCCAGATAAGCGCAGAGATGGCAGCAGAGCTTTTAAGCAGTACCGATTTTCCGCAGCAGGCGTTGCCAGCAGTCCAGCAAGCAATTCGTGACCATCGGCAGACCGGAAGTGGAGCGCCGACAAGTTTGGAAGGACGAATTCTCTTTGACGCCGATAAAATTGATTGCCTGGGTGCTCTAGGAATAGCCCGTCTGTATTGCATTACCGGGCGCTACAATCAGAAAATTTATGCCCCCCTGCCGAAAGAGATTCAAGAACCGGTAGATCCTCTTACCGTACGTGAATTGCGCAAACGTTCAGACTACTCCCCCACAATAGAGTTTCAACTGCTTTTCGGCAATATGCCTGCACGCATGACGACAGAGACAGGGAAACTACTTGCACAGGAGCGGTACGACTATATGAATTACTTCTTTCAAAGAATACAGAGAGAGGTTGAGGGAGAGCTTTAGCAGGTGAATTGGCATTAGGAAATTTGGAGAAAAAATTCCTTTTTCTTGAAAGAAGAGAGCAAAACGGCTACAATGGGCACTGGCAGAGCGACACAAGAAGGTTGCAAAAAAAGTCGAAATATTTATGAAGCAATCTTCTATCATTACAGCATTTATCCGTTTTGATCTCGCTGTAGTTAAAGGAAGAGGAGAAAAATTTTTTCATGAAACTGAATGGAACCCACAAGTTTAAAGCGCCAAGTACACAAGTGTATAACGCGCTTTTAAATTCTGAAGTCTTAAAAGAGAGCATTCCAGGATGTGAAACCGTAAGCTATCTGGATGCCAACCGCATCCAGGCCAACATCACCACACCGATCCCAGGTCTCAAGGGACCCTATGCAATCGTGATCACGATTGCAAATCGCCAGGCCCCTCACCATATCGAGCTCCAGGTATTGCGCCAGGGGCGAGGTGGGAAAGTCAACGCCGTAAGTCAGATTGATCTGGCTGATGAAGTTGATGGAGCATTACTCAACTATCAGGCGAGTGCCGAGCTTGAAGGACCGGTTGCCATTGCAAACAACCCCTTAAGCCAGGGAATTGTCAAAAAATCGCTCAACTCTTTCTTTGAGAATTCTGGCTAAGACACTCTCCTAGTCTCCCTCTCTCCGCCCGAAAATCGGCAGGAGGCGCTGTGGCAGGCCTGGTCTATTTAAAGCCACAGCGTCTTTTCGTCCTTCTTACCTTCTCGGAAAGCACAAAATAACGAACAGAGAAGATCGAGAACGACACAGATCAGCCTTCGCTTGCGGCAGTTTCAGAGGCCAACAGCTTTGAGCTAAGACAGGTGAAGAACTGGCCAGTGAGCTTCTCAGCCGTACTGGACATCAGGCGTGCGCCCACACTAGCAATCGTGCCACTCACGATCACATGAGCCTTCCAATCCATACGAGTCAGATCACCTTCAGTGGAGAGGTGCATATCACCAGAGAGTTCGACAGCGCTTCCAGGGGCTTTGCCACGACCCTTCACCACCATATGGTCAGGCTCATGCATTTCTGGGCGTGTCACATCCATAGTAAACTTTGCCTTCACGGGACCAACGCCAACAGAGATAAGAGCCTTCCAATGTTCAGTTCCAAGCACCTCCAGGCTTTGAAAGCCGGGGGCACACTCCGCAACCTTATTTACATCCAGCAGATACGCCCAGACATGGTCTATGGGCGAGGCAATCGTCTGTGTACCAGAAAATTCCATATGGGCACCTTTCTCTCTCGGCAGTGCCAGAGATTGGAGACCCGCCAGCATTGCCGAAACCTTGCTCTACTATTATCATATCACAAATATATTTTCTGCATAAAATAGCAGAGCTAATGGGTAGGGAAAAGAAGCTCCATCTGTGATCAGAAGAGAGAATATTTTTTCGCCCTTCTTCAGACACGTTGCAAAGGCCAAACGAGGACTTCTTGCAAGCGGGCAAAATGGAGCAGAGGTTGAGTATCTTCAGAGAGAGGAATGTGGTGAGACTGAGCCATCGTATTATAGGAAAGGTCCCACTCAGCGACCTGCAAAGGCCAGCGAAGATGATGAATATTACCCCGATAGGCCTGGTTACGATGAACAGCATAGAGGCAATAGCGTTCAGTAAACCAATATTCCAGAGAGCCCGGCTCGGACAGAGCAACGGCAGCCGTTGGACGATAGAGGGCAGAAAAATCGGCATTGGGCGCACCTCGATGGATGCGGCGGCTACGATACAGAAAGCCATCAGTCATAGATCTTATCTCCATAGCAGCATGAAAATAGGGAAGATAAAAGAGATTGCGAGCGAGCGAGACCGCAAGTGCATTGCCAGCTTCGAGACTAAAAAAATAGACACCAGGGATACCATTGACAGTAACGTAAGTACGCACATTGAGTTCGGGGAACTGCGAGAGCCAGGGCACAGCAAAGAGGCCACGCGGATAGACATTGCGCATCAAAAAGGGGACGATACCGACCCAACAAGTTGCATCGTAGGTATCGAGCGTAAGTTGAGGGGGAATCAAAGGTCGCAGAAGAGCATGAGCAATAGGATAATGAGCGAACAGCAGATTGTGCCATTCCTGCTGCATGATCCAGGGTCCAGCAGGCAGAGGATAGGGGCGATGCTCAGTGGCAGAAAGAATTTTTTTTGCGTCCATATTTTCAAGCACTCCACAAACGAGAACTATCAAGCGAGAATTGATTGCTTCGTGTTCAGAAGCATAGCGTATCTACTGAAGAAAAACAAACGTTTACGGAGAGCAACAACTTGAAATGGTCGTGGTTGTCACCTCTACAAAAAACGCTCCTGCCTCATACCTGGTGACAGGCAGAGAGCAGGAGCGAGCAATCATAGCAGAAGATGTAGTTTAGCCTGTATAGCCAAACGCATCACTGCCACCATCAACCACGTAAGCAGAATTGGCTGTATTCCAGTACGCAGGGCGTTCAGCGACGAAGACGCCGCCGTTGCTTGACTGTACTGTCATAGAGGCCTCAAAGCTCGGAATATTACCCGGAATCGCGATATGACCCAGGACCGCAGCAGAGACATCGAAAGTAAAGCGGCTATGCGCGCCCACCGTGACCTGCTGATCGTAGACCATATGATTTCCATTGACGATACTCACCGTAATATTCTCTGCACTCGCCATCGGATTCTCAAGCGTGAGCCATACCTGGTATCCGTTATTGCTATAGCCTTCCGCGAATGTATAGGCGCTTTTCGCGGCTGGTCCAACCTGGCCCAGAACGTCGGTAACACCGTTAGACTGGACAGTTCCATTACTCAGAGAGTGATGATACTGGAAGTAAATCTCGCGTTGAACCACGATATTCGCACCCGTCGATTTCACCTCGGCGGAGACCTCAGGAGTAGAACCGGCGAAGGCATTATACTGGTTCACGTTCCAGATAATCTGGTTATTTGCATTGACCGTCACAGGGAAGGTCTGAGTCGCGCCAGTCTGTGATTTGAGAATGATAGAAACATTCGCAGTTGCATTTGCAGGATCAAGATTCGCAATAGTCAGATTTTCCTGGAAGCCAGAGCCAGTAAAGCCTTCCGCAAAGTTCCAGTCATTAGCCAGAGCACCGGCACCAACAATATCAGCCGCACCAGAGCCATTCGCATTGGACATATAGGATGGGCGCTCCACCAGCACAGGAACAGAAGAGGTAACCGTTGCCGCAACATGGTCAGCACTAATTACCGCATTCACCGCAAGCGTAGCACGTACCCCTGGGGCAACAGTACTTGTTTGCTGGATAATATGTCCATTTGCCGCATAGTTTGCAGTAATATTCGCAGGAGTCGTCCCTGGATTAAAGACCGTCAGATAACTGGTAGCATTGGCTCCAGATGGAACATCCGCGAAGTAGAATTTTGTGCCAAGCTGAGTTGCGCCAATCACATCGGTCCCACTGGACATCCCATGATAGTTCGTAAAGTACATAGGGCGTTCAACCATCACGCCAGTACAACCAGGAGTTGCATTGGTCGTCGAGACAATTGCAGCAACAGCAGCGGCATTGCCTCCCGCCGAATCGAAGCCAAGATCGCTATTCACCGACTCCGTAGCCCGGCTCCCAGCGGCAACAGGGACAGTGACCGATTTAGTCATCGCTGTACCGCCATCAGGAGTATAGTGATATTGAATATTCACCGTACACGCATTTGCAGGATCGGGATCATCAATAGTCAGATACTCACGGAAATTTTTGCCGACGCGGCCTTCCGCAAAAGTCCAGTTCGCGCTGACGGGTCCTTTCATAGCAGGGCCATTGCTAGTAACAGTGACAGGCGGGCCCGCAGAGGGAGCACCAACAGTGCTACCAAAGCCCTGGCCGACACTGATGCGCGTCCCGGCATTTATCACTTTGCCGCTCGTCCAATCAACCTCGAGGGAGGTACGAGAATTTGCCAGTTGAGGTATGGTTGTGACAATCTGCCGATTCGCAGTATTAATCACATCCCCGAATCCGCTACATAGACATAATGGCCATCCAGGCTATGTTGCACCCAACCCTCTTTCTGGGTATCGTAGGTACCAGGGACCTGTGAACCAGTGATAGGAGAGAGCTGAATATCAGCGATATCTGTTGGAGCCGTTCCAGGGAGTTTGGAGACATCAAAGACGTGCACCATATCATTAGGAGCATCCATCACATAGAGCTCTTTCTCGTCTGGCGAGAGCGAGACACCGTGCGAAAAATTCTGGATGTTGGCGATTCCAGTGAACTTTGCAGGTGGTTGTACCGTATAGAGCGGCTTACCAGCTTTGAGATCAAGGACCTGGAAACCAATCAGGCTCGTCTCATTCACGAAGGCGAAGGTATTTTCAGCGTTCACCGTAAAGGGACGTACAGGTGCATTAGTAGGAATCTGCTGAACGATCTGGTTTGTCGCAGTACTTGCCACAAAAAAGTTATTTCCCTGCGTCCCACCAAAATAGACATATTTGCCATCCGGGCTCATCACCGCATTATGAGCACCTGGTGCAGCGGTAATCGTGGTTTTGGTAGTTCCTGCATTCGCATCAACGACATACCATTTTCCATCTGGATTCTGGTCGCCATCAGCGAGATAGATTGTCTGCCCATCGGGTGTAATGGCCATATAGTCAACACCTGAAGCGAAAGGGATATTCCAGACAATGCTACTTGTTGCCAGATTATATTTCATCAGTGCGCCAGCTCCACGTGAGCCACCAGTGCCACCATGACTGATATATAACATGCCAGTAGCAGCATTAGCAACAACACCACGCACATCTTGAATTGGCAGAGGGACAGTTTTGATAAGTTGATTATTATTATCTATATCAAACACATACATATCGCCAATCGCGAATATATAGAAATAATGTTGCACTCCAGATGCGAATGCAGATTGGTTTTTATGCAAGTAGAAAAAGCTTCCTGTCACAGAGCCGATAATGATGCCCAAAACAACAAGAATAGCAACGAGTAAACGTGACTGTCTTGGCCACTTCATGAAAAATTGTCCTCCCCTTTTCTATAGCTGCGCTGATTCTCGAATATCTGAGAAAAATGTTACACATCTATTCATAGATAAGTGACGTTTTTTGCTATAAGGGTTAACCAAATATGACCTTTAGGTGACGAAATTAGGCCTTTTTTCTAAAAATTCACCAGGATGTAACTTTCCTCTCTCATCTTCTCACTTGTAAAAGTACTATTGAAGCAGCGAAACCAGAGATTTTTCAGAATGAAAATGGTATATTCCTCAAAGGTCAGAAGCTTTTTGTCATTTTTAAAATACAAAGAGGGATACAACCAGTCTCAAGCCAGCTTATATTCAGCCATCCTCCTCATACTTGTTTCAAACATTTTTTGCAAGAACAATAGTGGTAAAAGGTTATTAGGAGCAAAGATAGTGAGCAATAAATACGCAAAGCTAGCCAGGAAACGTAGCAGGCAGATCCCATTGTATGTCATAGTGCTTGGTGCCATAGTGCTTGGTTTTGTGGGAAGCGTGGGCATCTTGCGTGAGTGGCGGCATCATTTTTCGCATCAAAACACAGCCCAACAGATACCAGCAGGAAAAACCATTCCCTATGCGCAAGGCCATCTTTATACGCCAGCGGCGAATCCGGGCGATCCTTCACCCTATCTCTTTGGCACAAATCTGCGCTTACTCGACGCAAACGACCAGGTATTAACCTCTAAAACAACGCAGAACGAGATGCAGCTTCTCCATGTGCGCATTGTGCGTTTAACATTACGCCCTACGCTTACCGAAGGAGCATTAACAGAAGCGGCGCAGGCCATCAAAAACATGGGAGCGCTCCCTCTGGTTGCTCTGGAGGGGATGCAGGAGCCGGACACGGCCCAGGCCGACGATCTGCAAGCAGTGAAAATAATGAACCAGGTTTTTGGCAAGAGCCTCGTCTACTATGAATATGGCAATGAGGATGATAACAACGGAATCTCCATTGAGCAATACACCAGCGGCTGGAATAGCATCATTCCCCAGATAAAAAAAGTCGCGTTGCAGGGAAGTTTTATTGGGCCAGTGAGCTATCAATACAACCACAACACCCTCACCAGTTTTTTACAAAACGCCCGTCCTCGACCCGATGAGATAAGCTGGCATGAATATGCCTGCACCGCTACCGCATCAAAAAATACCTGTCTCACAAACATTGGAGACTGGTCGACGCACATTGCAGATGCACGTGCCAGCATGCAATTGCAGCTAAACACCCTTCTCCCAATTATGATTACCGCCTGGAACTATACCACCCCGCAAGCATCTGCGGATGAAAAATACCAGGATGAGACCTTTATCAACACTTGGACGTCAAAAGCGCTGCATACACTTGCCACTAATCAAGTCTTTGCTTCCATGCAATATACAGTTACCGGCACAACGTTGCCGCTGATTGCAAAGGATGCGACCTTAACGCCTATGGGAACCACGTTTCAAAGTCTTTATCTTCAGATGATCTCGAAAGAAGATTTCGGGGGCAGGTGGCGGGGCGCAGTTGACTGCGCCCGCGAGGATAGAAAATTGTATTTCAGAATCATGACTATGGGCGGGGCTTGTCTCCGCCCATGGAATCTCCTAAAGTCCATTGCATACTGTGAATAACGGGCAAGCCAGGGAGGAAGCATTATGTACCCTGTTTAGCCCGTTGTTGTTTCAGACGACTTTGCAAGAGGACAACAATCAGCAAGAAGATACCACGAATCACATCCTGCCAGAACGAATTGAGGTAGAGACCACCACCATGATCCAGCGTATAATTATTCTCAAGTTGGAGAATCTCAACGATAGTTCCCAGTAAGAGTGTGCCCACCAGCGTCCCAAAAACCGAACCGACACCGCCCGTCAAGAGCGTACCGCCAACGACCACCGCCGCAATAGCGATCAACTCCCAACCACTGCCCTCAGTTGCCGAGCCGCCATTGAGATTGATAGATAACAGCACACCAGCAAGACCAGAGAGTGCGCCACTGAGCGTATACACCAGAAAGAGCGTGCGTTTGAGAGGCAGACCCATCAGGCGAGCGGCCTCGAAATTGCCACCTATCGCCAGCACATAGCGGCCAAAGCGCGTGTAGCGCAGAACCAGGATACCGATCACAAAGGCGATAAGTAAGAGTGGGATCGTAAAAGGGAGAGGCGGACTCAAAAAGCCATCACCTACAGTAGTTCCAGCGACAGGAATAAAATCGCTCTTCTGGTTAAGATTGATACTGGCGGCATCATTGATCAATCTCAATGCAATGCCACGTACAACGTACAGAGTTGCCAACGTCGTAATAAACGGAGGCACACGCATCCAGGCCACAATAAAACCATTAGCAATGCCGACCAGCATACCAGCAATAATTGCCGTAGCCAGTGCGTAAAAGAAGCCATGCGAGCTATTAAGCGCCGCCACCACGCTAGCAAGCGCAGCAATTCCACCAACGGAGAGATCAATTCCGCCAGTCATAATTACAAAAGTCATGCCCAGAGCGATAAGGCCGAATTGTGCATTAAAATTGAGCACACTATAGATAGTAATTGAATCAAAATTATCATAGCGGATGAGGCTAAAAGTCACGATAATAATAAGCGCAATCAGAGCGCCTTGCTGCCTCAAAAGATCGCCAATCTGGGGCAGGCGTATTTTGATCTGCCTGCCGCGTGTACTCGCTCCCGCCGACTCAACCAGTGCTTCCGTGCCTGGCTGTGGTGAAACCATAGGCATAAAGTGTTCCCTCCAAACTCACAGCGTGTGCCAACCGACAAAGAGGCACACAGTTGCCTCTTAATATACTTTGCGCTGACGCTGAAGGAAGACCGCCAGCACAATAAGGATGCCAATGATAATACTGGCAATATCATCCGGTATATTGAGCGACACCACCGTCTGACGAATAAGCTGAATAAAGATAGCGCCAATCGCCGTACCGAGAATCGTAGCGCGGCCACCCGTAAGTGGAGTGCCCCCAACAGCGACAGCCGCAATAGCATCAAGTTCACGTCCCAGACCATCAGAGACCGGATTGGCGGCAGAATCAAAGGCGATAAAGGCTAATCCCGCAACACCAGCAAGCAGGCCGCTAAGGCCATAAACAGTCATCAGAATGCGATTCACCGGAACGCCAGCCAGGCGAGCGGCTGATTGATTGCCACCCACAGAAAGCAGATAGCGGCTAAAAGCAGTAGAATGCAAAAGCCAGGCAAAAATCGCGACAATGACGGCCATCAGAATCACTTGCCTGGGGAGAAATCCCAACACATTGCCACTCAGCCAGCTTACAATGGGGGCGCTTAAAAACGCGAATTGAAAGCCATTGACTGTTACCTCGGCGATGCCGCGCACAGTAATCAGAGAGATGAGCGTTGCGACAATTGGTTGAACATTGAAACGAGTCACCAGGAGGCCATTAAACACACCAATAAGTGCAGCAACCGCTAGAGCAATCGGGATAGCAACCGCAGTACCCAGCACAATATTATGAATACCAAACAATTTTCCACTGAAAATCAGGTAGGTCAGGATGCCAGTAAGACCCATAATCGAGCCAACCGAGATGTCAATACCGCCAGTCGCAATAACCAGAGTCATACCAACACCAAGAATAAGCGTCGGCGTCACATGGACCAGCAGATCAGTAATCGCAATGACCGAATTAAACTGCCTGGTAAAAATAAGATCGAAAATAATGAGCAGCACAAGCGCGATAAAGGCTCCGTAGTCCTGTCCAATATTCAGAAGATTTTGTGGTAGAAGGCCACGCGCTTTCAGTGCAGTGAGACGCTGCTCTAATCGAATCATAAAGCTTCTCCTGTAGTGGACTGTTCCTGACCATGTGCCATTGCAGTTAGGATAGCATCCTGGCTCAGACCCTCGCGAGAAAGTTCGGCCACAGTAGCGCCATCACGTAACACGACGACGTGATCACTCCCCTCAACGATCTCTTCAAGTTCAGAAGAGATAAGCAAAACGCCCATACCCGATTCAGCCAATTCCTCGACAAGGTGCTGAATCTCGCCTTTGGCCCCAACATCGATGCCGCGAGTCGGCTCATCTAGCAAAAGCAGGCGGGGATTCAGGCAGAGCCAGCGTGCAAGCAAGACTTTTTGTTGATTGCCCCCTGAAAGCTCACGGATCTTCTGGTCTGGTCCGGCTGTTTTGATACCTAAGCGTTTGATAAAACGATTTACGATCTCTTCCTGCTGTTTACGATCCACAATGCCATAGCGAGTGAGCGTAGGAAGAGCAGCAAGGGTTAAATTTTCGCGCACAGAGAGATCGGGAATAATCCCATCGATCTTACGATCTTCAGAGCAAAAGCCAATACCTGCACGGATCGCGTCCTCCGGTTTACGAAAATGCACGTCTTTCCCATTGATAGAGATCTTTCCGGCAGCGATACTATCAGCCCCAAAGACAGCGCGGGCGACCTCGCTGCGTCCAGAGCCAAGCAAGCCAGCGAGGCCAACGATCTCGCCAGTATGCACCTGAACATTTGCATCTTGCAATTTACGGCCCTCACGCAAGCCTGTAACATTCAGTAATACATCCTCTCCAACATGGTGACGGCTCGCGTCAAAGCTCGTCTGGCCACTGCGCTGGACACCGCCTAAATCTTTGCCGAGCATCTTCGCTACCAGTTCGAGCTTTGTAATTGTATTGATAGGACGCTCATCAACAGTGCAGCCATCGCGCAAAATCGTGATCCCATCGCAGATCGCATAGAGCTCATCGAGCCGATGGCTCACAAAAATAGTTGCGACCCCTTCCGACTTCAGTTGGCGAATAACCGTAAAAAGCGTAGCAACTTCGTCTTCATTAAGCGAGGAAGTCGGCTCATCCATAATCACCAGTTTGCTTTTAAAAGAGATCGCGCGGGCAATAGCCACCATTTGCTGGGTAGCAATATTATAGGAATTGAGAGGTTTCGTCACATCCAGCGAAAGATGCAAGCGTGCGAGCAGAGTAGTAGCTTCAGCATTCATTTTGCGCCAGTCGAGGAATCCCCAGCGAAAGAGTTCGCGTCCTAAAAAAATATTTTCAGTGACGCTACGAAACGGAATAAGATTAATTTCTTGATAGATCGTACTAATACCACCGCGCTGAGCATGTTGTGGTGACTGGAAAAGTCCGCTGCGCCCATCAAAAAGAATAGTACCCTCATCACACGATAGACGCCGGTTAGAATCTTAATAAGCGTCGATTTGCCTGCCCCATTTTCGCCGATAAGGGCATGAACCTCATTGCGTGCCACATGGATAGAGGCATCGGAGAGCGCGATGGAGCCAGAGAAGCGCATAGTAATATGCTCCATTTGCAGAAGCAAATTGTTTTCTTGCATAAGCTACCTCTCCAAAAATTGCGGTAGAACCGTTGATAACGCAAAACAGTGTGGAGAACACCACACTAGCCTGAGCATCTTTTAGGCTGCGCCTCCAGTGCTATCAATCAACCTTGAAGCACTGAAAGCGCAACGCATGCACTAGAGAAGATTTAGAATGCATCAGGGAGGTAGGCTGCTGCTGAACCATCAGCTTTCTCGAAGACATGATCCTGCTGGACAACCCAGGCGGGAAGATCTTGCCCTTTGATATATTGATCAAGCGTCTGGAAGACTAACGGACCAAGGCGTGGGTTTGATTGAACAACTGCATACTCTTCGCCAGACAGAACAAGGTTAATAGCATCTTTCGTTCCATCGATGGAGACGACCTTAATATCCTGGCCTGGATGTTTGCCAGCGGCTTTCAGTGCAGTGATAGCACCAATAGCCATCTCATCGTTATGGGCAAAGACGCCTTTGATATTGGGGAATTGCTGGATCAAAGTAGCCATAACCTGCTGGCCTGTGGCACGATCAAAATTGGCAGTCTGTTCAGCGACAATTTTAATGCCAGGGGCTTTCGTGGCAAGCTCTCCATCAAAACCACCACCGCGCAAAATGGCGGGAGAAGAACCGGTTGTGCCTGTTAATTCAACGATAGTTGCTTTGCTGCTGGGGCCACCTAATGAATCAATAAGAGCATCAGCGGCAAGAGCACCCTGTTTCTGGAAATCGGAACCGACGAAAGTAGCAAAATCGCGACCAGGAGTGGCCTGGCTCTCATTTACATCACGGTCAACAACGATCACTGGAATGCAGGCTTTACGTGCATCAAGAATGCCCTTGACTTCGGCATCTTCAGTATGGGGATCAACGAGCAAAACGTCAGGGCGATCATTAATCAAATTTTCGATATCCTGGACCTGCTGATCGTCTGAATTGTTCGCGTTTGTTTTCAACAACTGGATAGCCATGCGCGGCTGCTTGCGACTCGATGCTTGCTTCTTCAGCAAAGCGCCAGGCACCATCGAGTGCATTCTGCGACCAGGCAACCTTATGGGCACTGGTAAGTTTCACTAACTGTGTGTTGCTGCCAGCCGTACAACCGGGATGGATGCTAGCAGTACCAGTAGTGCCAGTAGTGCCACTACCGCCGCCGCCACAAGCGGCAAGTGTTAGACTCAAAGTCGCAATAATACCGAGGTTCTTAAAAAAAGACTGTCTTCGCGGAGATAAAGGGAGATGCATCAGGAACCAACCTTTCAAACACATGGAAACGTTGTCCGGTGAGTAGAATGAATCCTCCTTACAAGAAAGGAAGAAACGTCACTCATGTTCTAGTGCGATACGGTAGAAATACAGGGCTTCTTCAACCGCCTTACCAGAGATAATAAGGGCTGGAAAGAATACTGCCGTTCTCCATTCAGTGCTATCGTCAGCCCATTGGAAGCTTGACAATACGATCACACTTCAGGAAAAGTAAGAGAGCTATCCAATTCTTTACTGCACACGCGACGATGCAAATTGAACAGATGAAAAAGAACGGGACTACTTGATGGGTCCGAGACCCTGAAGAAGAAAGATTTCACCTCCTTTCATCAGAGACGAATTTCTCAACAAGCGCATCAATAATGGTCCAGTAGATAAGAGACCGTAAATAATGAACCAACTCCGTACCTACCCAGACAGAAACTGCCGCCTCCGTGTTTCCCAGAGGAATACGGCTTTCTTAGCGATAAAAGTGGGTACAAAACTTAGTAAGATGAGATTACCATACAATCGCGCACTTGTCAAGGTTTTTCCTATCACATTCGCGTAAAAATATGCACGAACGCGCAAATATTTTTCACATATCACCAGTAATCGGGACAATAATTACCAGGAGAAAGCCCTTCCTGAATTCCATACCTGTATGAGAAGGGGCAATATCGAGGCACTGATTGCGTGAATCAGACTGAAGAGAAAAGCAAGGACCTGGCTTCTTTAAAGAGAAACGACGTAGACAACACAAAGAAGAACAAAATACCTAACATATCTTTATAGCGTTGACAGAACAAAAGAATATTGATATACTTTTTTCTGCAAAAGAAGCATATCAATCTTTATACTAAAGAGGATAGGATGTATCAGAGGTACTCTTGAAAAACTGCTTTTTAGCAAGAGGAGAAGTTCATGGAGGCTGAAAACCGCTATTTTATTGATACCACCAGCGGTGCAGAAATGGCACGTCTCAACGATCAAGATCGGCTTTTGACGAAAGCGCTAGGAGGATTTTTTCCCGTATTTGCGCCAGCAGAGATTGGGAAGATACAGCGTATTCTCGATATTGGATGTGGTCCTGGCGGTTGGACGCAAGGAGTGGCATTTAACTATCCCGACAAAGAGACTGTGGGCATCGACTATGACCATGAAATGATTCAGTATGCACAAGCATCCGCGAAGATCCAAAAGCTGGAGAATAGTACATTTTATGTTATGGATGCGACCCAGCCATTGCCATTAGCAGATAACTCCTTTGATCTGATTACAGGGCGTCTGATTGTCAGCTTTCTCAACCCCTCAACGGCAAAAAACATCCTGAAAGAATGTTACCGCATCTTGCGCCCCGGTGGGCATCTCCATTTTTGTGAGGTAGAAATTCCGCTCACTAATAGCCTGGCATTAGAAACCATCTGGCGCTGGCTCTACCGAGCGCTCTATCGCATTGGACAAAGCTTCTCACCAAGCGGAGAACTATTAGGGATAGTGCCAATGCTGGCCAGCATCCTACAGCAGGGCGGTTTTCAGGAGATTCGGCAAGTCCCCCATCTTATAGATCACTCGGCGGGCACTGAGTTTTACGCTGGCTTCCAGCAAGATTTCATCATCGCATGCAAACTGTATGAACCCTTTGTGATAAATGCGGGGATTACTACAGCGGAAGAATTTGACAGAACCTACAACCAGATGCAGCTAGACATGTTAAAAGAAGATTTTCGCTCACTACTTTTGTTCCTTTCAGCAATTGGTACAAAACCAGAGCACATCTCTTAAGAGCACGGCTTTAACAAGAGGAGCAGAAGGAAGTATTTAAAAATGTCTGATCAAAGGGATTGGCGTGACTTGCTTGGGGAGTTGATTGCTCATATTCCCAGAAGGAAAAATATAGCACAGGTGCTAGGAGTGCATCCACAGACACTTGTGCGTTGGTCTACTGGAATATCCCAACCACAGATGGAGAATGTAGAAACACTCTTACATCATCTTCCCAATATTATTGGTACTCAGGAGCTACAACAAGCCTTGTCTAGAGCCTATCCCCAACACGTCATCAGCAAAGACGAACCTGAGAACACCATACAAGAGATTCCTTCTCCCTTTTATCGGCGCATCCACCATACATACGCGAGTCAGGCCATATTCTTACGCAACTCAAGTATTCAGCTTCTCATTTTACAACAGCTATTAAAGCATCTAGATCCCCATCAATTGGGAACATTAGCCACTCTCGTCCAATGTGTTCCACCGACCTCTGGATATCCGCCGTATGTACGAAGTTTACGTATCATCCTCGCACGCGGTACAGGCCTCTGGGAGCAAAGCGTCAACGGCTATAACATTGAAGATCTGACCCTGTTTTTTGGCGCGGAATCACCATGTGGAATGGCAATTCAGGACGGCCACCAGATTATCACGTCAAGAAGCACAGAGCCAGGATCACCATCCCCTCTACACTGGATTGAGCAAGAACAGAGCAGTGTGACTATTCCCATTCTCATGGGGGATCGTATCGCTGGCGGGCTCTATGTAATCAGCACACAAGAACACTATTTCACCCCGGCACTCCTGGATATTCTCAACGGGTATTCCGAAATGCTCACGCTTGCATTTAACAAAGAAGACTACTATGGGTTACCACAGATTACGCTGAGCATTCTCCCCTCACAAGAGCAACAACAGCCAATTCTCGCAACTGTCCCCAGGCGTATCCTCGACCTCTTGCGCGAATCCTACAAGCACAAGTTGGGCCTGACACTCCAACAAGCAGAGCAGCAGGTTTGGCACAAAATAGAAGAGGAACTGCTACAAGTCCGGCACCAACATCAGCATTTCGAGAGTGGCACTTAGAGATTTTTCAGAACCCCTGCTTGTACCAGCTCAGTTTGTCATCAGTCAATCAACAAGGTCTGTTCTTCATCCAGAAAAAGGGATGCTCCTCCTCTCCCCATGTCTCAAGACAACGGTTTTACGAATAACACAAGTGGGTAATAAGTCTGGATTCGTATACAAACACAATGAGACGTTCTATTATAGGATTCGCACCGGCGCAAACACATCAGAAAAAATATACAGAAGCGCAACAAATCTTTGCTCCTGTTTCTGTGTTTTCATAAAAAATAGTGGTAGGAAATTGTGATGGCAATAAATCAGATACAAAATGGACCGGAAAAAGTATTCCACAATCAAGATCTGGTACTCTGGCGTTCTCGTTTTGAACAGCGCTCTCTTCCCATTCCAGGAGTGGTTGTTCGCCAGGAGGAGAATGACGTTATTATTCGAGCACGTGTAGAGGGAAGCGTGAAAGAACTAAAAGTCTCTCCTAATGAGCTTGTCGAACGATAAAGGATAAGATGCATTTGAAGCGGCTTTGCTAGCTCTGGACCTTCCAAATCTTCAGAGACTGAAAGGTAACGTCCGTCGCCTCCCCGCCTTCTACAGCGGCAACACCCACCTGCCCATAAGGCGAATAGTTCACTGGTGCGGTAGGCTGAAATACCATGATAAAGCTGGTATTCAGATACAGATAAATAGCACCACGAACGACGATTACCGTAAGAACGTTTGTCGCACCAAGAGGGGTATTCACTGCGGCAAACGTTTTGCTACAGGCATTACCACTGGTTGAATAATCAGGATTAGGATCGGGCCCCATACACTGTGCAAATGCACCATTTTGGGCATGATCGAGAAAGACGTCGCCTGATGGACAGTAATTACCACTATCAACGCGACAAAAACCAAAGTAATAATACTCTCCATTAAACAACTTCCCGGCAGTAGGAAGTGCGAAACCAAATCCAAGTGCTGCGCCAGTCCCATGATTTACTGTCAACGCAACCTGAACAGCAAAATCGCCGCTAGTAACGCCAGGAGGCGGCGCAACACAGACTTCTGTATCGCCAAAAGTTTTGGGCACAATATCGTAACCTTGCGCACCATTATTCTCGCAACTGCCATATCCTGGTGAACCATTGATCCACTGACCAAGATTGCCTGGCGTATATTCTTGGGTCGGCGTGCCATTAGTATACTGCGTATAATATTGCAGCGCAGCCGCAGCCGTGGCAGTCACCAGAGGATTAGTGGTAGGAGATGGAGTTGGAGCTGGCGTAGGAGATGGACTGAGTAATGCGGCGACTGTTTTTACTGGTCGGGTCTGCTGTACACCAGGCGAAGCGGCAGAACCAGGAGAAGTGCTACCCGAAGAGGACTTTTCAGAAAGAAGGAAATACATTCCTCCACCGCTGAGTAGAAGGACAAACAACAACAGGAGAACGAGAGGCAAAAACAACTTCTGACGATTGATTGACAATGAACGCACGCTCCGCTCCTTTTGAGGGAAGAAAGGCATCTCTCCACTTTGTGGCTTCAACTCATTCTCGTCCGATCCGCTTATACGCAACTGAAGAGGGGAAAGCGCGGAAGGCGCGAGTGGCACGGTACTCACAGGTTGTAATGTGGGGATAGTCTCTATATCTGGGGCAGGAGCTTCAGTATGACTGGCAGCTTGCAACGCGTCGGCAAAGGCGCGAATTGTCGGGAATCGCTCTTTGGGATCTTTACTCAACGCCTTGAGTACCACAGCCTCAATTTTAGGAGAGATATCAAGACCAGGTCTTTGTAATGGCGGAGGATCGGCGTGCAGATGCTGCATCGCAATTTCGGGGCCAGTGCCCTTGAAGGGGCGCGTTCCCGTGAGCCATTCATAGACACAGATCGCCAGAGCATACTGATCGCTGGCACGTACAGGCTTCCCTTTAATCTGTTCAGGAGCCATATAGGGATAGGTTCCCCCTTCCCCCTGAAAAATACTGGGCGAATTCGTCGTTGGCACAATCGTCGCAATCCCAAAGTCGCTCAGTAGAACCTCTCCCTGGCGCTTCAACAAGATATTTTCTGGTTTCACATCCCGATGAATCAGGTGACGATCATGCGCAAATTGTAACGCGTTGGCAACCTGGTGGACGTACAAAAGCACAACAGGCAGAGGAATCCTACGGCCTTTGGGATGAAGGGTACGTAACGAACCACTGGGGGCATAGTCCATCACCAGAAATGCCACCCCTTGCTCAACATCAAAATCCCAGACATGGACAATATGAGGATGAACAAGGCTGGCAATGATTTGAGCTTCACGCTCAAAACTCTCTACATCTGCCCCCGCAATATGGGTACGCAACACTTTGATAGCTGCATAGGTATTGAGACGAACGTGCTGCCCAAGATAGACCTCTGCAAAGCCCCCTGATCCAAGCAAGCGGAGCAACCAGTAATTGCCAAGTTGTTGCCCAACGCGATCTGTCATGTAACCTCTCCCGCTTTTCTATACAGCGAATCTTAGCAGACTGGCTTTCTCATTCTATAAGTCGTTGAGGGCGCTCAGAGAATTCCAGCAGTACTATATCATATTTCTATAAAGAAATATAGAGATAAAGCGGTAAAAGGAAAAACAAAACACGCGTCGCCACTTTTGGGAGCGGATTGTTCCCGTAGTATCGCATGTCTATCCCTATGAAGGCGATAAACGCTGGCTCACATATCCAGCAGATAGTGAAAGCAAAACAGAATAAGAGGAAAGTAACCTTGACTTTCTATTTTTTCGCCTATATAATTAGGTTGCCTAACAATTTACTTTGTTATCTATCTTCACTTATCAACTGGACAAAGGGCAGCAAATGAAGCAAGCTGAGACCATTACTGAGCAAAGACTGCTCAGAACGCTGATGGAGTTTAAAAAGTTACGCTGGCATCAACCATCAATTGCAGGATATAAGCCAAGCGAAATCCAAGGTGCTTGTCTGCATTAAAAGGGGCAAAAATATACATGGCCCAGAAATCAATGTGTCAGAGATTAGCAAGCGGCTTCGTGTTACCTCTCCAACGATTACCCAGCTTCTGAATGGCCTTGAAGCTCATGGACTTATTACCAGGCATATTGATCCAACAGATCGACGCTCAATTAGCCTTACATCTGACAGACAAGGGCGAGCTGGTTGCTCAACAGGCGATGGATATGTTTTTAGAATCTATGCGTGGACTGATTAATTACCTGGGAGAGGAACAGACCAATCAACTTATCGACCTATTATCAACGACGTTTCGCTATTTCCAGGAAAAGGATGCGGGCATGGCGGCTTACGAACACTGGAATGGAGAGGAAGAAGCATGATTCAATTGCTTCGGTTTATAAAACCGTATCGGCTAGCACTTATACTCGTACTCGTGCTGGCCTTTGCGCAATCTATGGCCAATCTCTATCTGCCAACACTGATGGCAAATATTGTAGACTATGGCATTGCGAAAAATGACACCGGCTACATCTGGAGGATCGGCGGTCTGATGTTGCTAATTACTATCGCAGGCACTATCTGCGCGGTGATTGGCAGCTTTTATTCATCTAGAGTCGCTACCGGCTTTGGCAAAATTATTCGTAGCAAGATTTTTACGCATGTAGAACATTTTTCGCTGCATGAATTTGACCAGGTAAGCACGGCCTCTTTAATTACAAGAACAACGAACGATACCACCCAGGTCCAACAAGTCCTGGTGATTGTTCTTGGCATGATGATTACCGCCCCTATGATGATGATTGGCGGCATTATCCTGGCACTCAATCAGGATGTCGGGCTCTCCTGGATTCTGCTGGTCTGCGTCCCCGTGCTGATTATTGCGATTGCCTTACTTATGAGCAAAGCGATCCCTCTTTTTCAGGTGATGCAAAAGAAATTAGACCGGCTCAATCTTATTCTGGATGAAGGTCTGACAGGTGTGCGTGTTATTCGCGCCTTTGACCGCGATAGGCAGGAAGAGCAGCGTTTTGACATTGCTAACCTCGATCTGACAGATGTCGCGATCAGAGTCAATCGCTTGATGGCCATTCTGATGCCATTTATGATGCTTGTGCTAAACGTTTCGAGCGTGGCTATCCTCTGGTTCGGCGCGATCCGCATCAGCAATGGACAGATGCAAGTCGGCGCACTGATTGCCTTTCTGCAATACGCGATGCAAATTCTGTTCGCTCTGCTGATGCTTTCTATGATGTTCGTCATGCTACCGCGTGCCGCTGCCTCGGCGGATAGAATCAATGAGGTTCTGGCAATTAAGCCCGAAATCAAGGACGCCGAGCAGGTAAAAGAAGCTAATGAGCGCAGAGGCTATATTGAGTTTCAGGATGTCACCTTCAGCTATCCCGGCGCGGAAGAGCCTGCCCTCTCTAATCTCTCTTTTAGCGCCCGCCCAGGCGAGGTTACGGCCATTATTGGTGGCACTGGCTCAGGGAAATCAACGCTGATAAGTCTGATTCCCCGCTTCTATGATATTGATAGCGGCCATCTCCTGATCGACGGCGTTGATCTGCGCGAGATGTCGCAGGACTATCTGCGGGCAAAAATCGGCTTTGTGCCACAAAAAGCAGTCCTCTTCTCCGGCACGATCAGCGATAATATCCGCTATGGTAAAGAAGATGCCACAGACGAAGAGATACAATACGCCGCCAGAGTGGCCCAGGCCAGTGAATTCATCTCAGAGATGCCAGACGGCTTCTCCTCAGAGATTGCTCAAGGCGGCACAAACGTCTCCGGCGGTCAGAAGCAGCGCCTTTCGATTGCACGAGCAATCGTGCGAAAACCAGAAATTTACATTTTTGATGATAGTTTCTCAGCGCTCGATTTTAAAACGGACGCAAAACTGCGTGCGGCCCTCAAGAAAGAAACTCTTGATGCAACGGTGCTCATTGTGGCTCAGCGGGTCAGTACAGTTATGGATGCAGATCAGATTATCGTTCTGGATGAAGGACGCATTGCAGGTATCGGCACCCATCAAGATTTGATGAGAACCAGTGAGGTCTATCGCGAAATCGTCACCTCGCAGCTCTCTTTAGAGGAGATTGCATCATGAGCCAGACGCAAAGACAAGGATCAGCAAATGCAGGCCCTATGGGTCCAGGCCCTATGGGCAGAGGCCCTATGGGCGCTATGGGTAGGCCCGTTGAGAAGCCAAAGGACTTCAACAAAACCTTCAATCGCTTACTTGGCTACTTCCTACCACAGAAATATCGTCTGACCATTGTGCTGGTCGCCGCGATTCTGGGTACGATATTCAATATTGTGGGACCAAAGATTCTTGGACTGGCAACAACCAAACTCTTCCAGGGACTGATTGCGAAATATCGCAATCCCGCAGGACCTGGCATCGACTTTACCTATATCGCTAACGTCCTGCTGATTCTGCTCGGTCTCTACATTATCAGTTCCATCTTTATGTATATTCAGCAGTATGTGATGGCTGGTGTGGCCCAAAGAACGGTCTATCAGATGCGCCGCGAGGTCGATGAGAAATTGTCTCGTCTGCCGCTAAAGTTTTATGACTCGCGCACACACGGAGAAATCCTCAGTCGCGCTGTCAACGATATGGATAATATCAGTACGACGCTTCAGCAGAGCATTACGCAGCTTATTAGCTCAGCAGTTACCCTGCTTGGCGTTATCGTGCTGATGCTTACGATTAGCTGGGTCCTCAGCCTGGTCGTCATTCTGACGCTCCCCCTCAGCCTGCTGGTCACTATGGGTATTGCCAAACGCTCACAAAATTACTTCCGCCAGCAACAGCGCTCATTGGGGCATCTCAATGGACACGTTGAGGAGATGTACACCGGCCATAAAATTGTCAAAGCCTTTGGACGTGAAAACGATTCGATTGTTACTTTTGAGACATTAAACGAACAATTGTATAACGCCGGTTGGCGAGCGCAGTTTGTATCCGGTATTATTATGCCGCTGATGCGCTTTGTCGGTAACCTCGGCTATGTCTTTGTCGCCGTGGTCGGCGGTATTATGGTCACACGCGGCGCAATCTCCATTGGCGATGTGCAGGCGTTTATTCAATATGCACAACAGTTTACGATGCCGATTACGCAACTGGCGAATATTGCGAATGTGATTCAATCTACGATGGCCTCAGCAGAGCGCATCTTTGAACTGCTCGACGAGGAAGAGCAGACTCCGGAAGCGGCAGATGCCAAAGTTATTGAGAATCCACAGGGCGCAGTTGAGTTCCGCCATGTCAGATTTGGCTACAAAGAAGATGCCATGCTGATGGAGGATATGAATATCAATGTCCAGCCTGGACAGATGATCGCGATTGTCGGTCCGACTGGCGCGGGTAAAACAACCCTGGTCAATCTGTTGATGCGTTTCTACGAGGTGAACGGCGGCGAGATTCTGGTCGATGGCATCAATATCACTGAACTCAAACGCGGAGCTCTGCGCCGCACGTTTGGTATGGTGCTCCAGGATACCTGGCTCTTCCACGGCACTATTCACGATAATATCGCCTATGGACGCGCCGGAGCCAGCGAGGATGAGATCATTCGCGCCTCGAAAACGGCCAACGCGGATCACTTTATCAGAACGCTACCTGAAGGTTATAACACTGAACTCAACGAAGAGGCCACCAACATCTCTCAGGGTCAAAAACAGTTGCTGACTATCGCTCGTGCCTTCCTGGCCGATCCAGAGATTCTCATTCTGGATGAAGCCACCAGCAGCGTTGATACCCGTACAGAGTTGCAGATTCAGAAGGCGATGGCCGAGCTGATGAAGGGCCGAACGAGCTTTGTGATTGCGCACCGCCTCTCTACAATTCGCGATGCCGATCTGATTCTTGTCATGAATCATGGCTCGATTATTGAGAAGGGTACCCATGAAGAGCTCCTCGCCAGGAACGGCTTCTATGCAGATCTGTATAATAGCCAGTTTACCGGGCGTGGCCTTGTGGAAGAAGCTGTGTAAGCTATATACCTCTTGAAAGTCTTTCTAACAGAAAACAGGATAGCGAAAAAGGGGATAAGTGATGTTACAAATGCATCACCCATCCCCTTTTTAGCAAATTGAACGGAAGCGGACTTCGCGACGTATGAATGACGGAATTTAGTTGTGTCATACGCGGCCTCCGATAACTCTTTACTCGCTTTCCAGTAAAGAGATTCCACAAGTGCACCACTCCCCTATCATCACCCATCGCTAGATATTTTCCATTTGGAGACCAAAGCAGAGAAGCAGCATATGGCCCAACAGCCCAGGCTGCCCGCCTCTCTCCCGTCGACGCATTCCAAACTTCAAGCACGCGCTGTGATCCCACCAGACCATTTGAAGCCAGAAACTGACCATCGGGAGACCACGCTGCTCTTGTTTGGCTCCCCCCTCTGCCTTCCGCATCACTTTCCTCCTCAGGATACTCATAGCGATACCTCACACGGCCAGAAGGCACTTCCCAGATCACCACGTTCCCTGCCGTATCACAGGTGACCAGTTCTCTGCCTGTTGGAGACCACCTCAATGCACTCAACGAATACGCATGTGCTTGACGTTCAAACACCTTCTGTCCTGTTTCTGCCTCCCACACGTACAGCCAACCGGTAACATCTGTCGCCGCGATATAGGTTCCCACCGGTGACCAAGCTCCTTGGTCCATGATATCGGTGGTAATACGCTCATAAATCCTCTTCCCCCTTTTTGTCACTCTATCCCTCTTTTTAATACTAAGCAAGGTTTCTACATATAGATAGAAGTAGTACATAGCATCCATCACGCTTCTATAGTATTTAGCTTTTACCTGCTCCATAAAAAGTCCTTTTGAAGTTGATACTGTTAGCTAACCCGCCAACTCAACGCAAGTGAAGGTGTATGTTGTACCAACACGAACGCACACAAGCAATTAGCTAACAATACCTAATTTTTGCAAAACTCGAAAAACTGGTTCTGCGAGATTTCACAGGCCTAATCGCTCCTGTAGGGTTCTGGGAAAACTCCCGAACCCCACTTTCTCTTTCGCACGCCGCACATACAAGAGTGAGAAAACAGTAAAGCATGCTTTTAGAGGTCCCATTCTCTTGATCGCTACCCTAGTTTTGTGGACTCTCGAAAAAGTTTGCGATGAGTCACATCGCTCGTTTAAACTCTCATGTTACTTCTCCTCTTATTCAGGAATTTATGGCATTACTCACAATTTCAAAAAACGGGCATAGGGACTGGGTCAATAGGAGCAGGATCTTCAATAGGAGCAGGATCTTCTCCCACAGGCATTGGGGAATCAACTAGCCAGGAAGCAAACGTCGTGATGCCGGTAATATTTACGCCTTTGTAGGTACTGATACTAACAACACTGCTTGGAACAGTGTTATCTGTAGGGCCTGACAAATACTTCCAAGCAAAAACGCCGTCCACCGGACTCCAAATTTGAACAGTGGCACCATTACCATAAGTCACATTGCATCTATTTCCACACAGGGACAAAGCCATATTAACAGGTGCATCATTACCTCTACTTCCTACTTGGTAAGTATTATAACCTCCTGTACCGTACAAATAATTTTGCCTCTGAACGTACCAGTTAGCTTGATTAGCTCCATACGCAATCGTAGCAGAGTTTGGTTCTGCACTACCTGGATTACTCAAAGATCCACCTGTTTTTACTTCCCATATGATGTCCCGTGGTAGCCTCTCCAAATACCGGCTATATCCAACAATTCTTGAGTGCAGCCAAAGCCAGCGGCAATCTTCCCGATATGGTCAGCTACCATATGTATCCCTACACCGACCAAACGGTCAGCTCCTGCCCCGCCCATATTGCCGGATTCGGGCGAGCAGCCAGCGAGGTGAATGTCGCAGTCAGCAGCACGATTGGACAAACGTTGCCCCTGGCCGTGACGGAGTGGAATTTTTCCTGGAAGTCGGGCCAAACTCCTCTGCATGATCCCTATATGGCAACGTTTACGCAGCAATCATTGCAGGCCATGGCTCAGGCAGGGATTGTAATGGCCAACCAATTCGATATCGCCAGCAACGCCGCTGGAGGTTCACTGGATATGATTGATCCACAAACAGCCCAGGCCATGCCCCAATTGCAAGCTATGCACGATATGATTCAGAACTATAGCACTGGAGCGATCCCTACCATCGAAGATACCACTCCTCTGCCGACCATCAGCGAGACCACAACACCATCACCCACGCCGCCTCTCACTCCTACGCCCACTCCAGAAGCAACACCTTTCCCCGATGGAAGTGGTAGGTTGCTTTCCGCACAACAACTCTATTGCTCCTCTCCTAACAAATCAACTGGAACGCCTACCGTCCTCCCAAGCCCTACCGCAGGGACACATCAACCCCTTGAAAAAGAGGAATCAGAAAAGAAGATACAAAAGACCTGTACCTCGCTCATCCATCTCACCCCAAAAGACAGCTCGAATACCTATCTCCTGACCTGATGGAATCAGGGGGAAGCCATTCCAGCCGAGGTCCATCTCGCCCTTTCCACCGATAGCACCAACGGCACCAATGATACCTGGAGTAGCTGGACCTCGTCCCTGAGAACCGGGGGAGCACAGGTCCTCACCCTTTCAGGCTCGGTTCGATGGCTCAAAATACAGCTCATTCCCACACCCACCAGCAAAGAGCCCATCCTGGGAGTCATCGAGCTGTATAGCCTTCCCCAATCTACACAAACCCCACAACCAACACCCACAGACACTCCTACGCCTACAGACACTCCAATATCATCACCCACACCATCACCTACAGACATTCCCACTCCGCCGATAAATATCGAGAGCCACCAATAGCCAGAAGGGGTCACATCTTTGCAGGAGTGACCCCTTCCTCTCTCCTGAAAAAATCCATCCCCACCGGGTCGGACAGGAGATTAACCGACCAGAGCCATTGGTTGGAGTGTGACCTGATGTCTTAAGCGTTCGAAGTTGGCCGACAAGCCGTTTTTCGGTAGCCTGGCGATCCCGTTCCTCAAAGAAGGTTTCTCCCTTTTCCTTGTAGAAAGTCCCTTCACGTAAAAGATGATAGATAATGACCAGGATGCTAAAGCAACACCACCGCTTCTGCCCAGTTCAAAACTTTCTCTCTTCAGCCTGCTTCTAAACCAGGCCGGGGAAAAAATCTTTCTTAATCTGTTCGCTTTTTACACCCATATTTTTCAGCACATGTTCATATGCTCTGACCATCTCTGGTGGCCCTGATAAAAAGTAGGTACGTTCCGCATAATCCGGCACCCGCACCTGAATCATACGCTCACTTATCCTACCAACCAGACCGTTCCAGTTGCGCGGAATCGCCTCTGTATTCGTCAGGATACAAAAAGTCTCGATACCCAGTTTTGTCTGTGCCGCGCTCAAGACATCTTTATAGACGATCTCATCTGCGGTTCGATTGGCATAGAAGAGGACAATATCACGACGCTGCTGCGTGTCCAGCAGATATTTTAACATACTTCTAAACGGCGTAATCCCAATGCCACCAGCGATAAAGACCAGTTTCTGCCTGGGATCTTGGGGCAGAGTAAAATCTCCGGCAATCTGGGCGGCGACAATCTTTGTTCTGCCATCCATTTTCCCCATTGCTTGCTTAAAGCTACTCCCCTCTTCATAAAACCGGATACCCAGGTGGAGATCATTCTCTGTTGGCGAGGAGGCAAGAGTGAAATAGCGACGATTGCCTCTGCTATCAGGATGAGTATGCGCAAGGGTGAACTCCATGTATTGTCCAGGCACAAATGCCAGCTTTTGGGAGGATTTAAACACAAAATCGACAATGTTCGGAGCCATCCTGATCTTTCTGCTCAGTCTCAGTTGCACTCTCTGCTTCGGACTCACCAGGTAAGAGAAAACATTGCCAATAACCAGGGCGAGCTCTGGCGTAGAATAGAGCGAGCCAACATGAACCTGCGGCAGAAACAAAATGCCCGTGAGCACTGCATAGATGATACGCAAATTTCTTGTAGGAGGAGCTGTCAATGGCTCTGTCAGCATAATGAAGGCAAAGAAAAACAGTGGAGATTGCACAAGCACCTGGTAAAGATCTGTAGAAACAACCTTGCCTTGTAGGAGAGCAAGCACACAGCTAGCAATCAGAGCCGTGGCACAGAAGCTCCAGACCATGTCTCCCCGGCCCAATTTTCGGACCAGGAGCACGCCCCCCAATACCACAAAAGGCAACATGCAGATGGTTCCAATCCACCAGCTCGCCGATTCACCGAGCACAAAAGAGGTAATCACAACTGCAATGGCGGCAGGATTAAAAACATGCTTTTTGTTGAGTGCAAGCACGTACTTTGAAGCCATTGCCAGGATTGCCGCCCAGCCCAGAAACTGAAAGGTCTCCTGCGATTTTGCAGGATCAATAATCAGTGCCAGGATCAAGGCGGTAATAGCGGCAAATTCAAGATTGGTGGGAATATCAAAGATGTAGGCAAAGATCGTATTCGTTGCCCAACACATGATGAGCAGAAAGATGGTTGATAGCAGCAGCGAGAGTGGAGAAAAAGCCAGCAATTTAAAGTACGCCAGGATTGCCGCTACGCCGACCAGGCCAATCAGTTCATAAAGTACCAGGCGATACATGGTGATCCGATCCAGTACATAATCTATTTTTGCTATCACGCGTGTACCACGTACCTTTCAAATCCACTGGTTAATGTTGCCCTGGCCTGGTCATCGATCATATATCCTTCAAAACCTGCCAGCTTTTCAATGAACTGTATCCCCTTTTTCCCCATAGCAAACGCCGCCGTGGCAAAACGATCCGCATCATAAATGTTCGGTCCAATAACAGTAATACTGAGGATATCCTGAATCGCGCTATCAGGCTGATGCGGATTATAGATGTGTTGTCCGCGAATGGCCGTGCCAGAGGTTGCAATACCCCCCTCTGCCAAAGCAAGCACCTTCACATTTTCTGTACGATTAAAGGGATTACGGATACCAATTCTCCAGGGATGATCGTCTTTGCGACCAGACACCTGAACATCTCCACCTGCGTCCACAAAGAAATTCTGCAAACCTCTTTGCTTTGAGCATATTTGCCGCATTCCAGATCGCCCAGCCTTTGACAATCCCTGAAGGATCATAGAGATTATTATGCCGGATATCGAAATATCCATTTGTCTCTTTTTTCGTCTGCTCAGCAAGAGCCAGAATCGTTTTCATCTCTTCGCTATACTGTGCTGGCAGAAGTTCGCCTCTATTTATTTTTGAGATCTCGCTCGTGGCTTTATAGGTACTAAACCTGTCGTCAATAGAGACAAAATAGGCAAATACCTGCTCAATGTCCTCTGCCGTGACCGTTGAGTCCACGATCTCGATAGTAATAGGCATACCCATAAGAAGACGCGTTTGTTTCATGATTATGCTTTTGCCTGAGAAAGTGCAGATGTGAGGGATTGGATAAAGGCCTCACTGCTATCAGTTGCTCCAGTAACAATATCAACATTGGCACTCTGCGCCTGAATCGCCTCGCTCGTTAGCTGAGGATCAGCATAGCTATTGATCATGATTGAGCGATTGCGATCACTAGGATATTGTAAAAATGGGACGTCTGTTATCTTACCATTCTTGATGACGACCTTTACCTGCAGATTGCCCCACTGCGCATCTGCAACACTCCCTGTATAGGTACCATCTTTATAGAGTGCTCCAGACCCAGAGGTGCTTGCCGCAGGCGGCGCAGTTGGACTAGGAATGGCCGGACCAGGGACAGTCGGTACAACACTACTTCCTGAAGACGGCGTAGTTGTACTCGTTGAAGAACGGGCCGCCGTTGAGCTTGTTGGCAACGCTGCGCCATTTGCATGACTATACAAAAGACTATAGAGGACAAAAGCTCCTACAATGAAAACTGATACGGTAAACTTCCTCATCTATCAAACCCTTTCGAGTTTCTGTCTGCTTATAGCATTCTCTCTTACTGACTTAGCCCCTAACTTCTCTACAAAACGCACAGCGCTATAACAGAAGTCAATTATTGCAGAAAGCGCAGATATTTTATTTATATATACCATTACACTATTAAATCTTGATTAGTAGAACGAGGATATGCGGCCTTTTTTGAGGTGTCCACTGGTGTCAATGTTATCACCGCCGCAGATCTACTTGTTGCCATACACTCTGGCTGAGAGTATGGTACCTTACAGATATCAAAAAGGAGACGGAAAGCTGTAAAAAATCTGTAAAAAATTCTTCTGCAACATAGCTCTTTCAGCCACGTATGTAAAAAAGAAGGAAAAAGATAACGACATATCGCTTTTAAAGAGGAAGGAAAAAAGAAACCTTTATGGATAACGAATATTCTTTGGACAAGAAAGAGCGCCAGGCTGAACGTTCACGCACCTGGGAAGGACGGCTGGGTAAGCGCCACTTTCGTCTACAATGGAATCAGCAAAGCGATGCAGCCCGCTTGCATTTCCAGGCTCCATTTACCACCAATGAAGATCCGGATGGAGTGGGCACACCCTTTACGCCCGATCTGGGAATTGTCTGGGAACGTGGCCGAGGCACCCATGCCTATGGTAAGTATGCAGAGCGTTTAGGTAAGCTACAAAGCGAGACCGCTGTCAGAGTAGAAAGCGCTCTGGAAGATCTGGAGCTCGCTCTCGCAGCTTTACGCAAAGAGTGGAGCAAGCGCAGGGCAGCTTTGCAACCATCTCAAGGAGCAAAAGGTACTCTTCCCCAGCGTGTACGCATCGAATTTGAGGAAGAGCGCGAAGAACCACTTGATGATGAAGATTCGTCCACAGGTTCTCCAGATCAAGTGATCTCTTCACTACCAATAAACAGCGAACGTGAGACACAACGCCGGGCTATTCTTGAAGCGCTGCGCATTGGCTCAATTTCTCTCGAAGAGGCAGAACTGCAACTAGACCGGCTCAGATAGAGCCGGTCCCAGAGCGAAAAGCTATCTGGGTTCTAGGGCACATTAAGTGTGTCTGCTTGCTTTCCTTCTGAAAAATCGCGAACGGTAGACCAAACGACATTCATTGATCAACTCTGCAAGAGTGATCCGACGTCCGCAGCTGCCTGCACTTTGACTCAAGCGTTTGGTTCTCTTCTGCGCAACCGAGAAGGGAAAGCAGGCTTTTCGCTGCTCCAACGTCGTGTCCTGCTGCATCCCCATGACCAGAATGCTCGCCCTTCACAAGAAAAGCAAATTTCGTCTTTCTTGATCTCCTGAAAGGGGAAAGCACGATGGATTCGATTACGCTCGCTTGGAGGCACATTGACACCTGGTTTGAGACCTTCGCACCTGTATACGCACGTACATTCCTTCCTGGCGTAACGGACAAGGAGCTTGCAGAGGCTGAAGCGATCCTCGGCGTCACCTTGCCCACAGATTTTCAAGCCAGTTATCGGATTCATAACGGGGTCTCAACCTCGAACAAATCCTTCCTGTATGGCAAAAATCTCTATCGATTGGAGGGGATGATAGGAGTATGGAAAAGGCAGCAAGAGCTCTGCAAGCTCGATCCAGAGTGGTCACGCCGTATGCCTATCTGGGTGGAGGAGAGCATCTACCCGTCCCAGCCAGTCCAACCTGTTTGGTGGCATCAGGCATGGTTGCCCTTTCTGGGCTCTTTTGACAACCACTGGTGTCTTGACCTGGCTCCTGCCCCGGTTGGCCAGTTCGGCCAAATCTTGGAGTGGGACCATGAGGTGGGGCCTTGGAAGGTCCACTTTAAGAGCATTGGGGTGCTCCTCTCGACCTTTGCCGATCAGTTGGAGGCGGGCCTCTATGTCCAGCATGGTCCCCCGCTCATTGCACTAGGGGAGATCACCTACCTCAAGGATCGGCGGGCAGCCTTCCAACAGCGATCTCTGGCCAAACCGGCGCTTGAGCAGGCCATCAAGGTCGCCTGGAATTTCCACTTCGAGAACGACACCAGCATCACTGCCTACGATACGCTCTTCCAGGCCAGTCCTTCTGCATATGAGAAGGCTTTCGACACCTGTACTACTCTCTACAGGCAGGTGTTGCAGATGCCTGAAGCAACTCCAGACAACCGCTTCTTCTCCTATTATGGGCTGATCTCGCTGTATATGCAGGAGAGGGATTTTCTCGATGATCCCAACCCCTCGCTTTTTGAGCAGTGGGAAGCTGAAGCGTCGAACATGCCCCCAGCCCATTGGGTCCATAAGGAAGTCGCCTTATGGAAGGTGCAGATCGAGTAAAGGCGAGGATCATCTCTTCATCAGAAAAGCTGTGTATTGCCTGATTAAAGAAATTATCCAATTCCAGGATTGGTTCAGTGGTCATGGTAATCCTCCACATTTTCTGTACTATTTGTACCTCGCTCTTTCGAGTAGATATGATACCATCTTTTTCTGAGCTAAAAAAACAGCGCAAGCAGCGAAATGTTGACTTTTACTGATTTTAGCAGCTATACTTTGCCAGTAGCGTGGTACGATCCATAGCTCTCTCCAAGGAGGAGATTATCATGTATGACTATGTCATCGTTGGTGCCGGGTCGGCAGGTTGTGTACTGGCAAACCGCTTGACCGAAGATCCTTCAATCAGTGTCCTTCTACTTGAAGCAGGAGGACCAGATGAGGCACAGGAAATCCACATTCCAGCAGCATTCTCCGGTCTATTTAAATCCCCTCTCGATTGGTCATATGAGACCGAGGAACAGCGCTATCTTCACAACCGTAGATTGTTCTGGCCGCGCGGAAAAGTCCTGGGCGGCTCCAGTTCTATTAATGCGATGGTCTATATTCGTGGCAATCGCCGCGATTACGACTACTGGCGTGATCTCGGAAACGAAGGCTGGGGCTACACAGATGTATTGCCATACTTCAAAAAAGCCGAAAATGAGGAGCGCGGTGCTTCTGAGTATCATGGGACGGGTGGACCGCTCAATGTCTCGGATCTCCGGACTATTAATCCCCTCTCCCGTGCCTTCGTTGAGGCTGGAGAAGAGGCTGGCATTCCTCTTACACACGATTTCAATGGGGCTGAGCAGGATGGTATCGGCTTCTACCAGGTGACACAAAGACAAGGTATGCGCCATAGCGCGGCGGTTGGCTATATTCATCCTATCCTGACACGCCCGAACTTCACGCTGCAAACCAATACGCAGGTCAGCCATGTCCTCTTCGAGGGCACACGCGCAATCGGTATCGCCTATATGCAAGATGGCGAAGAACAACGCATCCTCGCCAATAAGGAAGTCATCCTCTCTGGCGGGGCCATTAACTCGCCCCAATTGCTTATGCTCTCAGGGATTGGACCCGCCGCTCATCTGAAAGAGCTGGGCATCCCATTGGTGGCTGATCTCCCAGGCGTGGGCCAGAATCTCCAGGATCACCCGGCGGTCCCCGTACTCTACGCATCCACACAACTTATCTCGCTGGCCCATGCCCAGACGCCGGAAAACCTGCAAAATTTCATCGATAATAAATTAGGCCCACTGACCTCTAATGTGGCTGAGGCCGGCGCTTTTGTTCGCACACAGGAGAATCTTCCTCTTCCTGATGTACAATATCATTTCACCCCTGTCTACTACTTAAATCATGGCTTCACTGTACCAGAAGGAGATGGCTACACGATAGCACCATGCGTACTCCATCCACGTAGCCACGGCACGATTACGCTGGCTTCGACCAATCCTCTTGCGCCTCCACTCATTCAACCCAATTATTTTGCCGATGAGGCAGATATGCGGGTACTCGTGGAAGGTGTAAAAATTGCACGTAGATTGGGTGAGTCAGAAGCATTTGCCTCTTTCCGCGATATAGAGACCCATCCTGGTCCACAAGCCCAGACGGATGAGGAGATTGCCGAGTATATTCGTGAGCATGTGGAAACCCTCTATCATCCGGTTGGCACCTGTAAAATGGGCAACGATGCAATGGCGGTGGTCGATTCACAGCTACGCGTGCGCGGGGTAGAAGGCCTGCGCGTTATCGACGCATCTATTATGCCAACGGTGGTAGGTGGCAACACTAATGCACCCACAATCATGATCGCCGAGAAGGCCGCGGACGCCATCAAAGGCATTGTATCAGTGCTGTCATCATCGGCATCTACGGCAAACGATTAGCTATTCTGCTCAGAGGGAAAAATAGGAACGACGCTTGAAGATATGGCCATCCTGGCTCAGGAGACCTCTTTCGTTGTTCCTGCCTCTGAAAAGCAATATTCGCACTTCTCTATCCTGAAGTATACTTCTTCCTCACTGAAGAGAGCAAAAAGAAAAAGAGTATTATGCGTATTGGACTCATCTCAGATATTCACGGAAATCTTCTCGCACTAGAGACGGTACTACAAGAACTGGCACAGGAAAGCATCGATCAAATTATCTGTCTCGGCGACATCGCCGCTCTCGGACCAAAGCCTCACGAAGTCATTGAGCGGCTACGCGCCCTCCAATGCCCCGTTCTGCTAGGGAATACCGATGACTGGCTTCTCACTTCTCCAGTATCAATACAGAACAGTTCTGAAAACTCACGCATCATGTATGAAGTTACGCAATGGTGTGCGACGCAGCTCAGTGCAGAGGATCGCGCGTATCTCCAGACCCTTCCCTGCACATTCAAGTGCGCTTTAGATGAACGAAGAACGCTTTTAGGCTTTCATGGATCTCCCCGCTCATTTGATGAGGTACTTACAACGACCACGCCCGATAATGAAGTGGAGCAGATGCTGGAAGGATTCTCTGCCAGCATTCTGGTTGGCGGCCATACCCATATTCAGATGCTTCGTCGCTATAAAGATAGCTTTATTGTCAACGTCGGGAGCGTTGGACTTCCAGCAGTGAACGCTGGCAGCCCTGCCCTGGCAAAGAACCGCAAAGTCCATTGGGCAGAATATGGCGTGATAGAGGTACAAAACGGACGCTTAAGCATTGATTTACGCCGTACACCTCTGGATGTCTCTGCTCTTTTTCAAGAAGCAGAGCATTCGGGTATGCCCCATCTTGAATGGTGGAAGCAGAAATGGTCAGCAAGTTAGCTTCCTTCCTTGTTAAACAGCAGGCGGAATACCAGTATTGTTTGAGGAAAAGCTTTTTGCTAGCGAACAGCGATCACACCAGTAAAATGATGTGTTGCCTTTCCATTTTTGAGCATAAACACGTCGTAGACACGTGCTTCACCAAGCTGGCTGATGATCGTTGCTTCAAAGAAAATGGCATCCTCTGTTTCTGTAAACTTGTCAGTTGACTGCAATTTTATCGTACCCAGGCGCTCCAGATATTCCTGGAAGTGCTTCCTGATGGCTGCATGCCCTTTCACGGTAATATCAAATCCAATCATAGTTGCATCAGGCTGATACTGCATTAATAAAGCATCTATATCACTTGCTTCCAGAGCCGAAATCTGCCGCTGGTAAAAGGCCCTTCCTGGTGTAAGCTCCATCGCATTTTCCTTCCTACTTTATAGTGAAGCAATTATTGCTCTTCAGACGAGCCTCTACTCACAGGAGGCGCTTCTTCGTCAGAGAAACCATCATCCTTATTGGCAGAAGTGCTAGTCTCGTCAATCCTACGTCTCTGCATCCAATGCCGATCAATACGGCCCGGGAAGATGTAGAACACAGGAACAAGGATGAAGAGAGCAAGACTAAGTTGCACGCTGCGAAACGAGATCCCAATCGCCAGCAGATAGATGAGAGGTGCCAGCAGATTTCTTCGTGTTGCTCGCCGCACGAGTTGCGGATCAATCTCTCTGTCCACCAGACGATACCCTCTCGTGACATACCACCATAATGTCTGAAGCACGAGCCCGGTGACTACTAGTGTGCCACCATAGATGATGGACGGAGATCTGTTGATCTGGATACTGACCCAGAAGTTCCGTGGGGAAGGGAATAAATACAATACACAGCAATAACAAAATGTTGAGCCAGAGCAGATTGCGATCAGCGTGTTTAATATAGTGGAAGGTATTGTGATGCGCAACCCAGTAAATGCCAACCACGATAAAGCTCAGTGCAAAAATCAACAGTTTCGGCCCTAGATCGAGGAGCTTCTGTGGGAGATCCTTTGAAACCAGTGATGCAGCTATCTGTGGCACCTGAAGATTCAAGACTAACAAGGTAATAGCTACCGCAAAAACGCCATCACTAAATGCCTCAATACGATTGGTACTCAGGAAGCTCCCTACCTCTGGATTATGCAGTCTCTTCACTGTAGGATTTCTCCCTTTTTGTGTGTTGATTGCTCTTTGTAATAACTAGAAGCCATTCGTTCGTGCTTTCCTGCACAAATCTTCCGCGTTTTTGATGCTTTATAGGAGTGTATTCTCTTAAGAAGATGTAGAGTAGACCTGTGTAGAAAGATATGATCCGTCCGTATTTTACTTGTTGACACTTTCTCTGTCAACAAACAAAGATTGTTGTTTCTAAATCCTCAAAAACAGAAATATTCTCATAAAATAGGTCAATAGCTTTCCTGTACTTATCTGGCGGCAATTTGCTCCTTCTGCTACAATAAGATCTCATATAAAACAAAATTTCGTGAGGAGCCACCACTTGCATACTCAACAGCCCTTGAAAGATTTATTATTTGACCATATCAACTCTCCTATCGGCACTATCGTTATCGTTGTCGATGGCGAACGCCTGTGCTCTCTCGATTATGCAGACTACGAACCGCGTATGCGAACACTACTCCAACGCCGTTACGGCCCAATCCATCTCATACAACACACAAACCCACACGGCTTTAGTGACAAAATGCGTGCCTATCTCGCTGGTGACTATCCCGCTCTGGATTCCATTCCAGTCAATCCTGGCGGCACGCCTTTTCAGCAACAGGCCTGGTCCGCCCTGCGCACTATTCCGCCCGGAACCACGCTATCTTACGGTGAACTGGCTGCGAAATTGGGCAGACCAACCGCATATCGCGCCGTTGGTGGAACGAATGCCCTTAATCCTATCGCTATTGTCCTACCCTGCCATCGTGTCGTAGGCGCTAACGCGTCTCTTACAGGCTATGCCGGTGGCCTCGAACGCAAGCAATGGCTGCTACAGCATGAAGGATATATCCCCAGAAATAAGTAGTATCAGGCAAAAGGAAATTACTTTTTTGAAACTTGACAAGAACATACCATTTGCGTATCATATACTTAGACTATCTAAATAATAGTTTATTGAAGTGTTTCTTTCACGAAGCAATAGGACTGTAGGTATGATGGCTGAGGATTTTTCTTTCCAGGACTCACATCTCAGCGACGATTTGCTCGATCTCATCTATCGTCTCTTACAAACAATTCGTGCAGATATTCCTCGCGAGATGAGTCCGGAAGATGGCTCACAAGAATGGCAGGATATCACCGAGCTGCGAAGTACGACGGGACGACAAATACAACTGATGCGGATCTTACTGAAGCATGAGCGCTGTACGATGCAAGAGCTCGCCGATCATCTGAGGGTCGCACAATCGTCGGTGACTGCCATGATTAAACGACTGCTCACGCAAGAATTTGTCGAGCGCTCACGCGATGATCAGGATTGGCGTCTGGTCTGGATAGTGCCTACTGAACGCGGTAGACGCGCAGTTACGCTTTATACTCAACTGCGTCGAGCAAACTTACAGCGCCGCCTTGCCTATCTTAGTCAGGAAGAATTGGCCCATCTCCAGGCCGCTCTGCCTGTCCTTCGTCATCTTATCGAGGTTGAACCATGACTATCACTGTTGAAAAACTCTCCCGCTCATTTGGTGCTATCGAAGCCGTCCAAGGGATCGACTTGCAGGTGGAACGCGGCGAGACCTTTGGCTTTCTTGGACCCAATGGAGCCGGAAAAAGTACGACGATTAAAATGCTTTGTACGTTGCTCAAGCCTACCAGCGGCCAGGCATTTATTAATGGCTATGATATTACCCGCGAAGCTGCAAAAGTTCGTCAGAGCATTGGCATCGTCTTTCAAGATCCCACCCTCGACGAATATCTGACGGCAGAACAGAATCTTTATTACCACTGTATGATCTATCACACACCGAGCAAGACCCGCGAGTCCCGCATTCAAGATGTGCTCCAACTGGTCGGCCTCGAAGAGCGCCGCAAAGATATTGTGAAAACCTTTTCTGGCGGGATGAAGCGCCGTCTCGAAGTCGCACGCGGTCTCCTGCACGAACCCCAAACTCTTTTTCTAGATGAACCCACCGTTGGCCTTGATCCACAGACACGGCGCAGTGTATGGGAGCATGTACTCAAACTACGTGAGAGTACGGGCTTAACTATCTTTATGACGACCCATTATATGGAAGAGGCTGAATATTGTGATCGCATTGCGATTATCGATCATGGCCAGATCGTTGCGATTGACACGCCCGCCGCCCTCAAACATAGAGTCGGGCAGGACGTGATACGCCTCTCTACATCCTCTCCTGAACGCGCCGCTGCCCTGCTCGAACAGCAGTCTGAGCACCAGGTACGCCGTGAAGACGATGCCATCTTTATAGAAGGTGAGGACGGCCAGGCCTTAGCCGCCAGTCTTATTCGCCAGCTTACCCTGGCCGATATCGATGTAACAGGCGTGAACGTGACTGTTCCGACGCTGGAAGATGTATTTGTCCATCTCACTGGACGCGCCATTCGTGACGAGTCCGCCAGTACAAAAGATCGTATGGGTTCTCGTTTGCGCAGCCGTGGCCGCTTACGTCGCTAGTTTTTCAATCCTCAACAGGTTCTAGGAAATTGCGGCAAAGCCCATTCATCTCTGGAGAGCTGAGAGTCATGATACAGCACACCATCTTGTAATGCAACACACGACTTTTTCCCAGTAGGTCGTGTGTTTATGCACTAGACAAAGAAAATAAGGATATTTTCTCATGCTAAAAACTACACAACCCGTTATCCTCCCTCAAACTCCCCCCACAAACAGATCAGCGATTGCCTCTTTTCTTGATCTGGAAGGTATCGCTATGATCTGGAGACGCGATATGGTCCGTCTCTGGCGACAGCGTAGCCGTCTCCTGGGAGCAGTCGCACGCGCCCTCGTCTGGCTTTTTGCCCTCGGCTTTGGCTTGCGCGGTTCCCTGGGCTCTATCGCCGGATTTAGCTATGAACAGTTTGTCTTCCCCGGCGTTATCGCTATGACGGTTATCTTCAGCGGCTTACAATCGGCCATCTCCATCGTCTATGATCGCGAGTTCGGCTTCTTGAAAGAAGTTCAGGTCGCCCCAACGCCGCGCTCGACGCTGGTCATCGGCAAATGCCTGGGCGGCGCATCCAGCTCAACTATTCAGGCCCTTATTATCTTGTTTTTTGCGCCTTTTGCCTCTGTCGCCCTCAATCCGCTGAACATTCTTGCCACAATTGGAGCCACCTTTGTTACCGCTCTGGCGATCTCAGGACTGGGCGTAGTCATTGCGATGTGGATCACCGATTTTGAGAACTTCGGCACTATCCAGAACTTTATTACCTTGCCACTTTATATGTTTTCAGGGGCCATCTTCCCAACGCGCCAGGTCCCCCAATGGCTCCATTACGTCCTCTTTCTCAATCCCCTCTCCTACGGCGTCAATGCCATTCGTGGCGTCCTCCTGGGCTATGATATCGCCAGTGTCCCTTTGAATATAGCGGTGCTGCTCGTTTTTACTACCATCATGATCTCTATCGCGATCTGGATGTCGGGTAGAGAGGTCTAGTCCTAGATTGAGTAAAGATTTATAATCCCTATAAGATAGCTTGTTTCCTTTCATTAGAGAACAAGAAGAGATACTATGAGGAGCAAATTAGAATTTGTCCCTCATAGTATTATTGTTACATAACGCCTTTTATGTTATATTGTAAAAACTATCTATGGAAAAAGGGTATACCCATCGTTTACTTTATGAAATACTTTTTCAAAGTGCATGTAGCATATTTTCTATAGAATAGTCTCTTAACAAGACTATGAAAATGTGGCTCCCACCGTTTTGTGAGCCACGAAAAGAAACACTTAGAGGTGCGCACGATGGCCGAACACGCTTTTGAACACCTGCGTCTCTTTTTAAGCTATGCAGAAGAAGATCATCGCTTTGTTTCCCGTCTGGAAAGGCATTTAAGTGCTCTTATAGCACAGGGCAAAATTTCTCTCTGGAAAGCCCAGGAAGATATCAGGGGCGGTGAAGTCAAAGAAGAGGCTATCGCTTCCCATATTCAGCAAGCTCATATTGTTTTACTTCTCCTCAGCCCTGACTATATTTACGAGCCAGAATGTAGAATCCAGATGGAGCTGGCATTAAAAAGAAGAAGGGAAGCAGAACACAAAATCATTGTTATCCCCATCATACTGAGCCCCTGTGACTGGAAAAGTCTCAATCTAGATGATCTTCAATGCCTTCCACGAAATAAATTACCGATTACGATAAGCGAGACAGAAAAACCTGGGCAGGCATTTCAAGAAATAGCGGATGAAATCAGAAGGATTGTTTCAGAAAAAGAACATCAGGAAATACATCATAAAGATACAACTGCCAGAAATGGTATTGAACTGCGCCCACTTCCCTCGCTCGTTGTCCGCAGAGAAAATCCCTATGTTGGCTTGCGAGCATTTGAATTTGATGATGCACGCTATTTTCATGGCAGAGAGCATCTTATACAAGAAATCTGTTCTCATCTTTATGATCTTGTAAACACAAGAGGAGAAGGCCATCGCCTGATTGCAATTGTCGGATCTAGCGGCTCTGGCAAATCAAGCGTTGTCAATGCAGGTATTCTTCCTCAGATCGTCCAGGGAAATCTTCCCAATAGTGAGTCATGGATACTTCTGCGCACCCTGCGTCTTACAAAAAGTCCCATCGGGAATCTTATTAATATCCTCCTCGATCATCTCCCTCGCAATACAAGTAGAACAAAGATGCGCGAGACGCTTTTGACTTCTGATAACGAGTTGCGCTACCTGGTAAGCGATATCATGCGCAATCATCAACCTCAACAAGCTCGTCAAATTCCTGTTGCATGCAAAGTTGTCCTTGTCATTGACCAGTTTGAAGAACTTTTTACGGTTACAGACGCTGAGGAACAAAGGGCCTTTATCGCCAATCTTGTGAATGCTGTCACCTCTCCGGAACGAGATAGCCCATCTGATCGTTATTCTTACTTTCCGTGCTGACTTCTACAATAGATTAACCGATGTCGATCACTACCGTAAACTCTATCAACTCATACGCAAACACGAGGTCGCAGTATTCCCTATGAACCGGGATGAGATGAGAGAAGCGATACAATCCCCCCTGGAAATATTAACTGAACCCGTTACTTTCGCTCCCAGGACTTGTTGATCGCTTGCTTGATGAAATGGAAGGACAAGGAAATGGACTCCCTTTGCTGCAATTTGCGCTGGAGATGCTCTTCAATTATCGCGAAGGAGAACAGATTACAAAACAATCCTATGAGAATGTAGGTGGAGTAAGAGGAGCACTCAGAGAGCACGCCGAACATCTCTTCAATAACCTTTCTTTTGAGCAACAAGAGGCGACCCATAAACTTTTTCTTCATCTCATCGCGCTGGGGACAACGGACCACAATATTGTTACACGCAAACGTATCCCTTATTCAGAGGGAGAACTCTGTTGGGGCGATGAACATCGCCAGATGATGCAGGAAACAATCACCATTTTCATCGAGGAACGTTTAATTACCGCCGATCAGGTACGCTCAAGACCACCTACTGGACAATTAAGCACACAGTCAGCACCCCAGGAGGAAGAGACTTTAGAAGTAAGTCATGAAACACTTTTGCGCGAGTGGCCACGCCTGACACAATGGATTGCAGAGGAAAAAAGCCGCCTTCTCTTCCGCGAAAGGCTCAACCTTGATATCTATGCCTGGGAGATACGAGGAAGACCTGTTGAGCGCCTCTATCGGGGATGATGATCTTGATGATCTTGATGATCTGGCTCGCAATAACCTTCTTGATGCAAAACAACAAGAATTTTGGCAACTCAGCACTTACAGACAATATGAGGAAGCCAGGAAAGCACAATTAAAAAAAAGAAGCAGATACGCAAACAGGATTCTACTCATTTTAACGGCAATACTTTTACTCTGTTGTATATCTGCTGTGCAATTTACGTCTATATACAGCTTTCCTCTCATCACCACCAATCCCTAAAAATGAGGTTACCAATACACATGATAGTGGCCCCGGCTCTCTACGCGAGATCTTAAAATCGAATCCCCAGGGTGTGATTATCAATGTTGCCGATGCAATAAAAGGGAAGGAAATTATTTTGCTTTCTACTCTTGAGATCTCAGGAAATGTTGAGATCTACGGCAACTCAATCATCCTTACCAGCCTTCGTGGCAACAATATCCATATTTTATCTTCTGCTGATGTCGTCTTCCACAATCTGCGTATTACCCACCTCATTATCGATCAGCACGGTGCCATTTATAATCAAGGTCATCTGACGCTGCATAATTGCGAAATAGACAATAACCACGCTGACTACAACGGTGGCGCTATCGCCAACGATTATGGGTATCTCTTCATCGATCAAAGCACAATTCATGATAATACAGCTACCGGCAATGGAGCTGGTATCTACAATTATAATGGCGGCTCCGTCGTCGTAAGCAATAACAGCGTGTTGTATCAAAATACGGCATTAAATAATGGTGGTGGGATCTATAGTCTGCTGGGACAAGTCTCTCTTTATGATAGCCAGGTACAAAACAATACAGCAGGTACTACCAATGGCAGCAGCACAGGTGGCGGCATTCATATCCAAAATGCTTCATTAAATGTGATCAGGAGCACTATTACAGGCAATATTGCCAACGGCAGTGGGGGCGGGCTGGCCATTATGGGAGGACTGGCAACCATCGATACTTCAACGATAAGCGCAAATACTTCGATCAATGGACATGGTGGTGGCATTACGGTTGAAAGTAACACCGAAAATAGCTATCCCGCCCGCATCACACTTGTCAATATGCAAGTGACGAATAAGCCAATCACTAATCAATATGTCGGGGAAAATTTTCTTAAGCAGACAGACCAGCAAGCAAGCAAAAACGCTATTATTAGCAATCCGGATATTTTCGGCACCCCACTCAATCAGAACGAAGGGCCAGATAGAGTATCTTATGTAAATGATAGCAATCCAACTCCAATCGGAAATCCTCCGACTTTGGGTCCACAACCAGAACAGCTAAAAAATTATCTCGGCGTGGTTGATATTAACGCTTTCTGCCAGAGCGCAGGTTTCGTACATGGTGAGATCGACAATAAAGATTCTTCTCTCATCGACTGTACAACACAAACAGATACAGGTAAAATTAGTAATAACAGCATCACTCCCTATCCAGCAGTCAACGCATGTAAATGGCGCTATGCCTATAACGATACAATCCATCACATCGTAGACCGCCTCGCTGACTACTACGATCCATCAAGTTTGCAGTGTTACAAAGACGTCGAGATGATTTCAATCGTAAATAATAAACCTTTCTCTGTTACCAATTCTGATGGTTTAAACAACTTTTGCATAAATAAAGATTACGTAAAGCTACAAGACAAAAAAGACAGAAGCACTGCTTACGAGTGGGATTGTATGGATAAAGAAGGGTATGCAAATGGCGTAAGTATCACCGAGGCATGTCGTTTCCTCACTCCCTACAAAGACGCCTTTGATCGGCTGGCCGATTTCAATAGACCGAATGGCTGGGAGTGTTGGCATCCCATCTCCTGATACACTCTCCCTCTCAATCCCCTCTCCTACGACGTCCAGGAAAGATGCTATAATCAGAAAAAACTTATTCTTCGGAGGAATCTCTTATGTACTATGCTGATGCTCTCTATCATACCTTGCTTGATATTATCAGTCTCCCCAGCACTCCTGGTCATGAAGAGCTAGTACGCACTTACTTGCAGCAGCAACTCGATGCTTATGGTCTGGAGACACAGATCGATGCTACAGGTAATTTGATTGGTACCCTCGCTGGCAATGGCCCTGCTCTCCTGCTAAATGCCCACATGGACCGCGTTCCTCCAGGCCTGGGTCATCACCCGATCTTGCGCGATGGTATTCTTTATAGTGATGGTCAAACAAATCTTGGTGCGGATGATGCCGCCGGGATTGTAATTATTTTGGAAGTCCTTCGCCGCATCCTTGAACACCATCTTCCTCACCCCCCACTCGTGATCGTTTTTACGGTGCAAGAGGAGGCGGGCATTTGCGGCGCAAACAACTTCGATAGTACGGCCTGGCAAGTACAGGATGGGATTGTCTTTGATAATGCCTTCGCTCCGGGCGTCGTCGTATCACGGGGAGCCGCCTACGAATCATTTGATATTACGCTGCATGGTCGCACCGGTCATCCCGGCAAAGATCTTAATGAGACGGTGAATGCTATTGCAATGTTTCACGCAACTCAGTTTCCCCTTGGCTCGCTGGCACACGATCAGACGCGCATTAATATCGGACGCATCAGCGGCGGTAGCGCACGCAACGCTATTCCTGAAACACTCCATCTCGAAGGCGAGATTCGGAGCTTTGAAGGGGCCATAGCTTTAAATGGCTATAAGCAGGCGATTGAGCAAGCATTTACGCAGGTGGCCCGGCAATATGGTGGAGAGGCACAAATTGGCTTCAAAACTAACTCTTCTGGCTATGAACTTTCGCTTGATGAGCCATTGCTGAAGACCTATCGCCAGGTACTGGAAACACGGGGGGCACAATTGGAGATGCAGCCAACGTTTATCGGCAGCGATACAAGCGGCTTCCGTCCAGGTGTGCGTGCCTTTACGCTTTCTACCGGCGTCGTTCACGAACACTCATTTGCTGAGTACGTCGCGCTTGCACCTCTAGAGCAGCTTGTTCTGGATACGTTGCAGCTCCTGGCGCTCTGGCAAAAAGCGTAAAAGGCGATAGATGACCGGGACCATAACGGGCATAAAAAAGCGCCTCCTGGTGTTAGCATAAGCAGAACTAAAAAAGCATTTATCAGTGAGGAAGAAAAATATGGCAAAGGTCTATGGCGTTATTATTATTGGCTCCGGACCATCTGGTTATACTGCCGCAATCTATGCAGCCCGCTCGAATCTGGATGTTCTGGTGCTACAGGGCTATCAGACCGGCGGCCAGTTGATGCAGACGAGTGAAGTGGAAAATTTTCCTGGCTTCCCCGAAGGCATTCTGGGGCCGGAGATTATGGATACCTTTGAAAAGCAGGCCGCTCGCTTTGGCGCGGAGATGATCGCGGAAGATGTGATTGCGGTTGACTTTAGCAAACGTCCTTTTGTCATTACTACCGACTCAACAGAGTACCGGACACAGGCGGTGATTATTGCCACAGGGGCCAGCGCAAAATGGCTGGGACTGCCGAGCGAACAGCGCTTGATGCGCCGAGGCGTCACGGCTTGCGCGACCTGTGATGGTTTCTTTTATAAGAATAAGGATGTGGTCGTCGTTGGTGGTGGTGATACTGCAATGGAAGAGGCGATCTTTCTGACCCGGTATGTTAATCATGTCACGATTGTTCATCGCCGCGATACGCTGCGTGCCAGTAAGATTATGCAGGATCGGGCGCAAAAAAATCCCAAGATCAGCTTCTTGCTGGATACCGAGGTTGTCGAAGTGTTGGGTGACGACAAGGTATGTGGACTCCAGGTCCAGAATAGAAAAACCGGCGAAGAGCAGAAGCTGGAGATTCAGGGTCTGTTCCTGGCTATTGGTCACCAGCCCAATACAGAGCTGTTTAAAGATACTATTCAGTTGGACGAGGCTGGTTATATCGTACCAGTTGAGCATACTATGACAAACGTTCCAGGTGTCTTCGCCGCTGGCGATGTCACCGATCATCGCTATCGCCAGGCGATTACCGCCGCCGGTGATGGCTGTCGGGCCGCAATTGACCTGGAGCGCTGGCTGGAGAGCCAGGGTGAAGAGGTCGGCGTCGAAAACTGGAACTAATTTCAACCAGATAAGACCTTCGCCTGTTCGCTCACTCCACTGAAAATAAGAGAGACCGAGAATCATATGACTAACGTCTGATTCCCGGTCTTTTTTGTGAAGCAAAGAGCTGAAAGATGTGTCAGAAAATAAAACCGCCGTAGATCCTGTCCAAGAAAATAAAAGGTAGAGTTTTCTCTTGTAATAGTCTTCCTTCCCTGGCTATAATGAAGTACAACCCCTTTCTTGATCGAACATCCATATCATCCACAAAGAGGTATTCTGATGGAGATCAGCGATAGACCCGAAAATCTCAATGTTGAGACTACGTCTACTACGAAGCTACCACCTCTCTCTACAGGTGGACTGGTCAATCTTAATCTGTTCTGGTTCGCCAATCAGTTTCACTGGCAGGCACTTCTAGCGGTAGTTATCCCCAGTATGGTGGCGAAATTTCTTGATCCGGCAAGTAAAAGCATCAATCTGGCCCTGGTCGTTATCTGGGGAACTCTTGTCGCGTTCCTCGTCAATCCTTTTATTGGCTCTATCTCTGATTACGTCACCTTCCGCCTGGGCCGCCGCCGCCCATTTATGCTCATTGGTACCGCTCTCAATCTCTGTATTCTGCTGATTTTTGCCTTCTCGCCATCCTGGTTCCCAACCCCCTTGCTCCTGCCGGCATTCGCACTGCTTTTCCTTCTGCTTCAGTTCAGCAATAATCTGGCAAATTCTCCCTGGAGCGCGATTATCGCGGATAAAGTTCCGCTCTATCAGCGCGGTCTGGCCTCCGGCTTCAATGGTCTCTTCAATCTGCTTGGCACGGCCTCCGGCTCTATCGTCGCAGGTATTCTCGTCAATAAAAACGATCCGTTGCCACTCTACCGCAACGAGATTGTCCAGATCTTTCTGTTGATCGCTGGAGTTCAGCTACTCTTTGTTCTCTATACGGTGGTAACGGTGAAAGAGGTTCCTCTCTCCGTCGCACAGGCTACGCCATTTCGGCTCAAGACCTTTTTACGCACCTTCTTTTTCAAACCGAGCACCTATCCAAATCTCTCATGGGTGCTGCTGGGACGCTTTCTGGTAATGATGGGCATCTGGAGTATCTACTATTTTCTGCAATACTATTTCGATGATGTCCTGGGCGGCCCTGGCGTAAAGACGGTGATTTTTCAGACGCCTTTTTCGGGCGAGTTCTTCAACGGGGCACTCTTTCAACCGGTGCTGCTGCTCATCGCCCTACCCACCTCTATTATCGCTGGCTGGGCCTCAGACCATTGGGGACGCAAAAAGCTGGTCTATCTTTCGGGGGCGATGATGACCCTGGTCTGTTTCATCTTTATCTTTTTTCGCAATCAAGACGCTATCCTCCTGGGAGGCGCTTTCTTTGGTATCGGCTATGGAGCCTATACCAGCGTAGACTGGGCGCTGGTGACTGATACACTACCCCCCACAGACCAGGCTGGGAAATTTATGGGTATCTGGTCAGCTATGGGTATCTTGCCTCAAATGGTGGGAATCACCATCGGGGCGGTCATTCTACAGCTCTTGCGCAGCATCCCCAACCATTTCGGCTATACTCTGCTTAGTATTTTCACGGTCATTTATCTGGTCCTGGGTACGCTGGTAATTCGTCAGGTGAAAGGTGTAAAATGAATCCCATGCCGGATTGGTGGAACTCTACACACGCTCTCCGGTTAATTCGCTAGTAGAAAGATACATGATGCTCACATCTCCTAAATCACTCACAATATATATAAGCCACGCATTTGTTCCTAATGACAGAAAATTATGTGTGCGTCTAAAAAAGAGCTTACAATCGTTAGCGCACAGTATCCCTCTCATTATTTGGTCACGTGATGACCTTCAAGCAGGCCAGAATATGGATGAACAGTGTTATATCCATCTTACTAATGCCGAGCTTATCATTTTTCTTTTAAGCGCTGATTTTTTCCAATCTGATTATTTGTACCATGTTGAAATTGAAACAGCCTTGAAAAGATATGAGGCTGGAGAAGCGAAAGTCATTTCTATCCTTCTTCGCCCGACCTATTGGGAAAAAACTTCTCTCAGTCAAATTCCTATTTTGCCAAAAAGTAAAAAACCGATTACTCTCTGGCGAAATCAGGAAGAGGCAATCTTTTATATCACAAAAGAGGTCTCTGAAGAGGTCTCTTTCATTTTTTCACAAAGCTGGTTCGAGCAAAGTCATCATTATGTTCATTCAGGAGCCTACTCTGAGGCGCTAGAAGCAATCAAGCAGGCAATCGATTTTTCCCCGACAAATATTGCCGCCTGGATGAGCTATGCCATGATAGTGTATAAAGTTGCCGAGTCATAGGCAAGCATTAGAGGCCTATGAGCATATTCTCGATCTTGATTCTCATAATATCACTGCATATCAATGGAAAAGCTATCTCCTTTGGACATTTGGACGGTTTGAGGAGGCAGTACACGCATCCAGAAAGGCCATAGATCTTGATCCTTCCAATCATGATTCTTATCTTCTCTTAGGGAAAATCTACGAAGAACTAGCCATACAGACAAATAAAAAAGCAAGAATGCTACAATCTCAACCATCATTTCAAAGCAGCTATACCATTGTTGAGGAAAAACCATCTGCATTAAAGAGCCTGGCATCTGGCAAAAAATATCTACTTCTTGATGCTCCTGATATCCCTACAGAAAGGATATAAAAAACCAGAAAAAATAGTGTGATTCGGATCTGCAGATACACTATTCAGGGAAACGCGTCAATTGCTCTATCTCACTAGAAACAGTCGCATCCAGAGGCAAGCGATAAAGTTCCCAGTTTTGGCCGGAATACTGCTGCGCCAACAATAAACTTTGTTGCTCAGGAAAAAGCGTAAGAAAACTGGTGATAGATCGCTTAGTCAACCGGTTCAACGTACGCCAGACCACTTCCAGAGCATAGACATTCACCGCCTGCTGCTCTGTCACCAGAAAATAGACCTTCTGACCATCCTGACTCCAGACGGGCCGATAAGGCCCAGGGGTTCCTGGATTATTCAAGGTCTGCGAAAGGGCTACAGTATCTATCTCTGGCGTTAAAAGTAAGATGTTGTCACCAACATTGCCATTTCGCGTCACTAGATAGAGATGCACACTCCCACTGGACTGCGCAGGACTTGCAACGAGAATAGCCGAGCGCCCGTCCGGCGACCAGGTATAGCAATCTATTTCTAAAGTATGGTCAGTCAAACAACGCGCCTCTCCCGTTGCAGGAGCAAGAGTCCATAAGTCTGTCAGGAATGAGCGCTCACGATCTTCCGCAGGATTACAGAGCACACCGATCTCCTGGCTATCAGGCGTCCAGGAAGGCTGCGTATAATCAACACCACCATTCGTCAGACGCCGCAACTGAAGATCACGCTCTTCTCCAGACGTTCCAGGAGCTGCCATCATAAAAAGCTGCGTAAATTGCTCAAAGGCCTGATTCTCTTCGGCAGGAGAAACCGAGAGCCTCCCGCTGCGCATCTCCTCTTCAAACCCTCGAATCTGGGGAGCGGCCAGAGCAGTCAAAGCCAGCCAGTGACCATCTGGTGACCAGGCAACCTCGTTTACTCCAGAAGGCAGAGTGGTGAGCTTTCGCGCCTCTCCTCCTGCCAGATTGATAAGCCAGACCTGCTGTTGCTCCTCGTTATCATCTGAAAGGAAAAGGATACGCTGGCTATCGGGTGCCCATACAGGGGACTTTACCTGCATTCTGTCAGCAGTCAAATTGCGCGGCGCAGTCTGACCTTGTCTGTCTAACGGGAGGAGGAAGAGGGCACTACGTTCTTGATCCTGTTCATTTTCTAGCCACCAACTTACAAATGCAACAAAGCGACCATCGGGCGAGAGCGCAACATCAGCAAGGAACTTGGAGCGTTTAAAATCTTCTTGAGCCTGCTTTCGCATTGAATAACCCTCCTGGCCTGGCTATAACTGCTTATTACACCATACTACGCGATAGCAGAACCTTTTGCATACACGCAAGTAGTGCAAATATGACGTCTCCCTTACGAGCAAATCGCTCTTCCAGAAAACGCCATACTATGTACTTGCTTCCATAGACTGAAGTAGAGTACGCAACTGCTTACCAACAAAATGGCAATAACTACTGAATGGAACCCTCGTAGATCCCCATCACTGTTCCCAGAAATTTCAAAGCATCCTCTTTTTTGCGCTGGAACGAGTTGCGTCCAATGATTGAACCAAAACCACCACCATCGCGAATTGCACGAGCTTCGGTGAAAAATTCCTCATCAGCCACTGAGGCACCACCAGAGAAAATCACAATACGGCGACCATCGAATGAACTCTGTATCACATTCTGCACGCGCTGGGCCAGCGTCGAAATAGAGATCTCGTACTTCTGATACACCTTCTGGGCCTCGGCCAGTTCTATCCTGGCGCTTGGCAGCTTCACTTTGATAATATCTGCACCAAGCTGAGCCGCAATCTGCGCTGCATAGGTCACAACATCAACCGCTGTCTCTCCCTCTTTACTCAACGAGCTACCACGTGGATAAGACCAGACCACGACGGCCAGGCCAGCTTCGTGCGCCTCTTGTGTCATCTCACGCAACTGCTCATACATGATGGTACGTTCGCTAGAACCTGGATAGATGGTGAACCCGACAGCAACACATCCAAGACGCAGCGCATCCGCTACCCCGGAGGTAACCGCCGAAATTGGATCACGCTCATCGTTGAGGACATCATGATTGTTACACTTCAGAATTAAAGGAATATCCCCCGCATACTCAGCAGCAGCGGCAGAGAGCGATCCCAGAGGAGCGGCATAGGCATTACAACCCGACTCAATCGCCAGTTGGAAATGATAACGCGGATCATAGCCCGCAGGATTTGGGGCAAAACTACGCGCTGGCCCATGCTCAAATCCCTGGTCGACAGGTAATATCACCATTTTCCCTGTCCCAGCCAGACGACCATGATTGAGCATACGTGCCAGATTTGTGCGCACACCAGGATTCTCGCTACTGTACCAGCTTAAAATCTCACGAATTTTCTCGTTCATGTATTTTCTTCCTTTTCATTATGTTAAACGTGACACGAACTACGCGCTCTGTCCATTCCCCCTATTTTATCACGCCACCGGGAGGAACAACGAGAAATTGCAGTCCTGTCTCGGCTTTACGCTATTTTTGTTGAAATCTATGCAACTTTACTCCTCTCCATCGGTTTATTTCTGAGTAGAGTAGCAGAGAAGAAAACTTTCACAAACAAGACTGAATTACTAGAAATAGCAGCGGTTTAACCATCCACTAACAGCAAGTAACAAATTACATAAAATCAGCTTTTGGAGTCTCTAAATTGGGGATAGTATATGCATAGTAGAAAGCACAACCATTGTTACCGCATAAACACTGGCACGTCTCTATATCAGGGTGATAGGGTATCGCCTTTTTTTATTCAGAAAGTAGGTGCTTGCGAGAGAGTGGTATCGCTTCTCATGCCGTGTCACGCAGAGCAGGCTCTCAAGGAGAAGATGTAAGAAATGAGTAGTAATTATTTTGCTCGTATTGAACAAGAAATACGGCTCCTCCAGCAGCGTAGAACTGCCCTGGAGGCTGAAAATCTGGAGTTACGCACACAACTGACCAACCTCCGTAATGGACGGCACATTCTGCTAGAGATCGAGGGGCAGCGCTTCTCGTTTCTCTCTACAGTGGTGGAACTTTCAACGCCTATCCTTGCTGCACAACAAACCCTCTCCGAACAACCAGCGATTTCAGGTAAAGCACCAGCACCAGAGGAAGATGTTCCCACATCTACAACCGAGACCACGATAGCAAACAACGAAATACTTGCCACAGAAGATCTTGAGGAAGAGGAAGAAGCTGAAGAAGTCGAAAAGGTTGAAGAAGAACAGAAGCAAGAAAAAAAGAAACCGCTTCAGCCCACTTTTCTTGAGGAGATGATGATTAACGAGTTCGCTGCCGCTGCTACGAGCCCTATGGCCGTCTGGACTGGCCCAATCAAGAAACAGGAAGCTATCAACGAAGATCAGAAGGCCGCTCTCCGTCGAGAGTTGATGGGAAGTTTCCTGCTGGAATAAGCCTCTCGTTTCTAAGGCGTATAACTTTCAGCACTGTCACAATAATACCGGTCACAATCACAATCAACATTCCACTCTCCCAGAAATTGGCTGATGAGATCCAACTCATACCCGCTTCAGGCGGCTGAGCATTGGGATCACTTCCTGTAATTGGCGGACCTGGCATCCCTGCAACTGAGGCCTGCGCAAAACGCAGCAGAGGTCCGCCCCCTCTTGAAACTCAGGACAAAGAGACTATTTACCGTCTCGGCACTCAGTGAATTCTGAAAGCACAAACGATGAAGACCCCTGCTCCAGTGTAATCGCAAACGTGTACGTCCCAGCAGGAACATTCAGATAATCGCTTACGTTCTCAAAGGTAAGATGCGAGATAATAACACTACCATCAGCAACAAGGTTGATAGCCTCTGCATTCGAGGCAAGTTGATAGACACGTACTTTTGCGCCATCACTGGAGAGGCTGTTGTCATCCACGAAAGCTTGCAACGAGATCTGGCTCGGCGGCATTCCGAGCAGTGCCAGTGTATAAGGGACCCCTGCACTCACAACCATCAAAATATCTAACGCTTGCTTTACCTCACCGCGAATTATCTGCGTCACAAGAAAATGGTGCGAGCCAGCAGGCAAGGAGACATAGCCAGAGACCTTCGCAAAGCTGAAATTATGGAGAAAATGTTCCCCATCCACTACCACATCAAGCACGCCCGCCTCTGGAACAGCATCCACTACACGAATAAATGCCCGGTCTGCGGCGGCAACAGCCAATGGAGAGACGCCACCGTACAACAGCAAGAGCAACAAAACGATACTGCTCCACACACCAGCCACGACATTCCTCTTTGGATGCACGGGGACCGTTCTCCTTCTCACATACAATCTCTCTATTTAAAAGAGTAGATCGATGCGACAAAAGTCTTTCAAGCGGGGTAACTGACGCTTTCCTTTTATTCTACACGTTGGCAAAATACAGATATTTCGCTACCCCTTTTTTCTCTATCCATCATCACATATATATTCATCTGAGAACTTCATCCAATTACTACCTCCTACACAAGACCTTGCGCTATAGTATAAAAAGCAGGTAAGTTCGGCGTTCCAAGACCGGTAGCATAATCCCAATTCGCTGTCGCCGGATAATACAAATTATTCCCCCGTGTGACATCAAAGTACGGTTGTGCACCATTATTATGTTGAGCGACCTGGTAGAATAACTGCGGCGAATACCCAAACTTATGTGTTTTCTGCACCAACGCCTGGTTCACCAGCACCAGAGCAGTTGCCCAGATCGGCGATGCAGCACTGGTACCACCCACTGAACCCCATTGACCCTGAAAGTAGACGGCCAGCGAATAGGCTACCGCGGCCACATCCGGAACCTGACGATGATTGTTGGAATACTGATTATTGACGCCCGAAACATTTTGCCAGTCTGGCCGTGGAAAGACCTGGCTATTCCCACCCCCACTCCCCCACTGATTCGTACATTTTGAACGCTGTGAACCATCGGACCAGACAATCTCATTGGTTCGTCCACTATTGCCATTGACCTGGAGAATAGTGCCGCCAACAGAAACGACATTGGGATCACTGGCAGGATAGGCAACCGAAAGATCCCCATATCGCCGCGTCGTAAAGGCTCCACAATCACCACTGGCGACAAAAACCGTCATATGCTCCACTTTTGTCAACTGCTGAAGACTACTATCAATGGCCTGCATATCACTCTGGTCCATCTCGGATTCAGCCTGGCCCAGACTGATACTGACGACGTTCCCCGAACTGCCATTATTGGTATTATCATTGAGAATCTGTTGCAGCATATCATTCACGTTCGTCCAGACGTCAGCGTTGGGATCGCTGCCATCGGTCTGATAGGCCACAATATTCACTGAACGGGCCAGGCCAGCAACCATCTGAATATCGAGCGTAGACTCTCCCAATGCCTGCTGAGGCTGACCATCAATGTTCTGGACAGAGAACTTGCCTTTAAATTGAATACAGGAAAGGTAGTTATTGATATCATTTTTATACGAGCCATCGATCTCAACCAGATTTACCGTCATATTTTCGCCATGATATCCCTGATTCCAGAACTGATCAAAACCATAAGCGCCAGCAACTTGACGCGGCAAGAGCGTTTGATCGACGGGCGAACAATCTGGCTGCTTACTGCTCTGCGTCTGTTGTTGCGCCTGCTGCGCTTGTAGACTACGCGCCATGTTAGCAAGCGCGTGTTCCGGTGGAGCGCTAAAATTATCCAGACCAGTGACAGCAGCAATATAATTGATCAGAAAAGCAGGCACCTGAGGGGGCGTAGCAGGAGCAAAAAAAGTACGCCCATTGTAGCTATGTCTCACAAATTTGGTCCGTAACAATTTCGCAAATGTGCTCGCCTTCGCATCCAATGTCAGATTTGTACGCATCTTACTCAGCTTTAACGTGATGCCAGCCACGCTGAAGAAACTCTTGATCTTCTGATAGGTAGCATCACTGATGCCCAGCTTACCGGCAAATTGCTCAACGTGGGACGGCGTCCCTGGCTGCAACTTTTGCTGTTGCGCCTGCTTAAGCATATTCTGATCCATCTTAAATGTGATTGCTACATGTAAATTTGTCGCATCAGGCAACGGCCCAATAACAGGAGAGCTCAGGGCCGCAGCCGGTATTTTGAGATCGAGTGCGGTGAATTGTAAAGCATTCGGGGTGGCAGGCGTATTACAACTGCTCAAAGGCAGAAGCACAAAGAGTAAGCCGATGGCACTAAGAACGACCTGCTTGAGCAATGAACCCCGCGAATAAGATAACATAATAAGAACCTCCAGGCGTCTTTCCTCGTATTTTTGCTGCTTCCACAGAAAAGTCAAATCCTCACGAGGAGAAAAGTCTTTATCTTCTATAGCACGGGTGAGCTGAATAAATCAGTTCAAATTTTCTGCTTGAGGTCCTTAGCCAGTGCAACATGTTGATGTACTTCCTAAAAATAGATGCTATAAAAGCTTCCAACGTGATATAATAAGCAGAGTATTGGAATAAATATTCTACTTACTGAATTCACCCAATAGGAATGTAGCACCATGCCAGATTTTAAAGTCGAAGCCCCTTTTGAGCCTACCGGCGACCAGCCTGATGCAATTGCACAACTCACTCAGGGAATAAAGAATGGCTACAAGTATCAAACGCTGCTGGGCGTGACCGGGAGCGGTAAGACGTATACGGTTGCGAAGGTGGTTGAGCAGGTTCAAAAACCAACGCTGGTGCTTGCTCCCAATAAGACCCTTGCGGCCCAGCTCTATAGCGAATACAAAGAGTTTTTTCCCAATAACGCGGTTGAATATTTCGTTTCTTACTACGATTATTATCAGCCAGAGGCCTATATCGCTCGTACTGATACCTATGTCGAGAAGGAAAGTATGCTCAATGCGGAGATTGAGAAGCTGCGTCTCTCGGCAACGCGCAGTCTCTTCGAGCGCAAGGACGTGTTGATTGTCGCCTCGGTCTCCTGCATCTACGGTCTGGGCAGTCCGGAAGAATATGGTGAGGTGGTCCTGACGCTCAAGGTCGGCGAGGAGAAACGACGCGATAAGATTCTGCGCCATCTTACAGAAATTCAATATGAGCGCAATGACGCGAATTTTGTGCGAGGCCGTTTCCGTGTACGCGGGGATGTCCTTGAACTTTTCCCTGCTTATGAAGATGTCGCGGTACGCATTGAGTTCTTCGGTGACGAAATTGAGCGCATGACGGATATTGATCCTCTCACTGGCGAGGTGCTGGGCAAGCGTCAGCGTGTGGATATCTATCCGGCCAAACACTGGGTAACGACACAGGAACGCTTGAATGCAGCGATTACACTGATTGAAAATGAACTGGTTGGCCGCCTGGCAGAGCTTGAGGCGGAGGGGAAGCTATTGGAAGCGGCGCGTCTGAAACAGCGTACCAATTTTGATATTGAGATGCTACGTGAGACCGGTTTCTGCTCCGGTGTCGAGAACTATTCGCGCCACCTGGCAGGTCGCGGCCCCGGTGAACAGCCCTGGACATTGCTGGATTATATGCCTGATGATTTTCTGATGGTGGTCGATGAGTCACACGTGGCTCTCCCCCAGGTTCGCGGCATGTTCGCGGGTGACCGCTCACGCAAACAGGTCCTGGTCGATTATGGTTTCCGTCTCCCCTCAGCGATGGATAACCGTCCTCTTACCTTTCCTGAGTTTGAAGGCGAACTGCATCAGGCCCTCTTCGTCTCAGCCACTCCTGGTCCCTATGAGCATGAACATAGCGAGGCGATTGTTGAACAGTTGATCCGTCCAACCGGTCTGATTGACCCCGCAATTCAAATACGTCCGACGAAAGGGCAGATTGATGATCTGCTCCACGAGATTCGTCTGCGTACCCAGAAGAAACAGCGCGTCCTTGTTACTACCCTGACCAAGAAGATGGCTGAAGATCTTGCGGACTATATGCAAGAACTCCAGATTAAGGTGCATTATCTCCATTCTGAGATCGATACAATTGAGCGTATTGAGATTCTGCGTGATCTGCGCCTGGGTGTCTATGATGTCGTCGTCGGCATTAACCTTCTTCGCGAAGGTCTTGATCTCCCGGAGGTTTCGCTGGTGACTATTCTCGATGCCGATAAAGAGGGCTTCTTGCGCTCAGAGGGTTCGTTGATCCAGATTATTGGCCGCGCCGCTCGCCACGTCGAAGGCTCGGTAATTATGTATGCGGATACCATAACGAGATCCATGCAACGCGCCCTTGATGAAACAAATCGCCGTCGTAAGCTACAAGTAAGCTATAATGAGCAGCACAATATTACACCTCGCGGCATCATCAAAGAGGTGAAAACCCTCTCAGAGCGTCTCAAAGCAATGGCTGGCGTGGATGGCACTCTAGAGGATGGTAAGGCGGTTTCAGTGGCACTGGCTGGCATTCCAAAGGATGAGGCTGTACGCCTCATCAAGGATCTCGAATCACAGATGCGTTCGGCAGCCAAACAATTGGAATTTGAGAAAGCCGGTCAACTCCGTGACCAGATTATCGAGATCCGCCGGGCAATGATCGAATAGCGTTCCAGGAGAGCCGCTTAGGGCGGCTCTCTCCCTATTTCCCCCCTTTCTAAGAGCCTTCCTACAAGCAAAAAACTGCCAGCGCTTCAAGCAATATGCTTGCTCTTTCCTCTTGAAAAGAGGGCTTATTTGTCCTATGCTAAACACCGTTGTCACACGACCAAATTGCACTGACAGAAAGGATCTCATATATCATGCACCATCATCATGAAATGCAACAAGAACCAACTGAGGGGCACATCTCTCAGGAAGAATATCTCAGGGGCGAGCAGATTCTCCCCCGCCGCGTTCGCCCGAATATGACCGTGACAGAGTTGTTGGATGAACAGTTTCAAGCCTATAACTCTGCCCGCTTACAAGAGGGCGCACGCCTCTATGCTGAAAAAATGCTCGCCCCCGAAAACGATGTGACGGTTGGCCTGACGATGGCTGGCGCTCTTACACCGGCTGGACTGGGTGGCTGCCTGATTACGCTTATGGACTACGGCTTTCTTGATTTTATTATCAGTACCGGCGCGAATCTCTATCATGATATCCATCACGCCCTTGCAATGTCGCTGCATCGGGGAGATTTCCGTCTCGACGATACAAAACTTCAGGAAGAGGGCGTAATTCGTATTTATGATATCCTCTTTGAGGATAAAGTCCTGCTCGATACCGATGCCTTTGTCCGCGAAGCCTTGAAAAGCCTGCCCAATCGCCCCATCGCAACCTCTGAATTACATCATCATCTGGGCACACAACTCCTCAAGGCTGGCGTCAAACCTGACTATTCTGTACTGGCTCAGGCGGCGGCCTGGAACGTGCCTATCTATACCTCATCTCCCGGCGACTCCTCCATCGGGATGAATGTGGCCCGCAACGCTCTGGATGGCAGCCTGCTGACCCTTGATCCGCTGGCAGATGTAAATGAAACAACGGCGATTGTCCATCATGCTCATAAAAATGGCGTCATTATTCTAGGCGGCGGTAGCCCGAAGAATTTTTATCTTCAGACCCAACCACAGCTATGGGAAGTGCTTGGCATTCAAAAAGGCGGCCACGACTTCTTTCTACAGATCACTACCGACGCCCCTCACTGGGGCGGCCTCTCAGGGGCAACTCCTTCAGAAGCGGTCTCCTGGGGCAAGATCAAACCAGATCAACTGCATGATGCCGTGGTCGTCTATGGAGACTCAACCATCTCTTTCCCTCTCCTCACCGCGTATGCCGTAAGCAAGGCCAAACCTCGTCCTCGGAAAGAGCTCTATATTCACAGAGATGCTCTCTTAGAAGAACTGAAAACAGCTTACGAGACCGGGAAAATGGTTCGTCCTTAACCTGATTTTCGATCTAATGCCGACAAACCTTTCCTATTAGATAGAAGATACGCAACCGTCTCTATGAGAGAAAGTTAGATTTAGATAGAGTGAGAGCTGACCATTAGATGGAAAAAGAGTTTTGATTAGATCAAAAAAGCTTGCTTGTCTTTTGCATTAGCTTGACAATCTAATGTATAATATCATTCTGTGTGCTGGATAAGGCACGCAGAATGTTTTTTGCAGTACGGCTTCTCAAAATGTGCCTGGCATGAACGCATAAATGGCTCATTGTCCATGGTTGAGACACATTCTTTGTAATGAGGCAGAGGCTGCGTAGATAGATACCCAGGAGGTAAATACTTTGCTGATCCATTTGATGCTGGAGCTTTACAATTGCAAACCCGAAACTCTGGTCGACGCAGCCTTACTCCGCCGTGTGCTGGATGAGTATCCTGGCCGTGTTGATATGGAGAAGGTGAGCCCCGTCCACCTGTACGATATCGAAACCTCAAATCCCCTGGACGCTGGTATGTCGGGCTTTGTCGTCATTGCGCAGAGCCATATTAGCCTGCACGCCTGGCCGGAATACGGTGAAGTTGATATCGATATCTGCTCGTGTAAAGAGTTTAGCCAGGAAGACGCTATCGCCTTCGCTAAAGAGGTCTTCCAGACTGATGACATTGAAACACACTTCGTCATTCGTGCAAATCGCTCATTGCGTCCAGATGAGCCAGATCCTGCTCGCTATGAAGAAGCAATGATGGCCCGGCTCACAAAATCGGGGGCACGCTAAGGGCAAGACACCTGAGGCACAAGGATCTCTCCCTCTGTGCCGATTTCTTCAGGAGGGTAAGCAGACACTTTTTACAACGAGCGTCTGCTTCCCTTTTTTCTTAGAAAGCTTCAAGCTCACTGCTACGTTTCTCTAAAAAATTTTATCACTTTTTACACGTATCTTCTCTCTTATAAAACTATTAAATTCTCATGATTTTCGTTAATTTACCTCCTTATAAAATGGAATGCCCTCTCCTATTTTAGCAGTTTACTTTAAACTATTTATCGGAAATTCTGGCACATCTTCAGGGGGCAGGAAATATCACTACTGTCCATTAGGACTTTTTTGGCCCATCTTGCCTTGCCCCTGGCAGTACGCTAAAATAGCAGTATCATTTGGTCCGTGAGAAGCCCGTCCTTAGTCTCTACGAGAAAGAAAGAAGCATCTTTTGATGAACGATGGATCTATTACACAATTTGGTGCTCCCGATGCGCCCTATTGTAATCCAGAGACAGCCTGTATTACCATCATTCCCGCCCCACTTGAATATAGTGTGTGCTATATGAAAGGTACGCAGCACGGTCCACAGGCTATTCTGGATGCTTCCAGCCAGATGGAGCTCTATGACGAGGAGCTGGATCGTTGCCCTATCGAGGTTGGGGTCTACACTCACCCGCTTCTGGACTATAGCGGACTTGATCACGCAGCTGCTCTCCAGGTTACCGGCGATGTGGTACGCGGCGTCTTAAAACATGGACAGGTTCCTCTCACGCTAGGCGGTGAGCATTCTCTCTCCGCACCCGCCATCGCGGCTGTTCGTGAACACTATCCCGACCTGACTGTGGTTCACATTGATGCTCACGGCGACTTACGCGATACCTACGAAGGCTCTCCTCTCTCACACGCCTCTATTGAACGACGTGTGGTCGATATGGGCATTCCTCTTCTGGAGATCGGTATTCGCAGCTTTAGCCCCGAAGAGGCCCAGTTTTTGCAAAGCAAACCCGATGTCGCTATTGTCTGGGCCTATCAGATAGCACAAAATAGTGCACACATTCCCTGGGAACGCCTGGGCAATCATACCTATGTCACTATTGATCTGGATGCCATTGATCCCAGTGAAATGCCCGCTGTCGGCACACCCGAACCGGGCGGTCTGTCCTGGTATCAGGTGCTTGCGCTCTTTCGTGAGATTTGCCATCGTACTACCATCGTTGGTATGGATGTTGTAGAACTCTGTCCAATGGACGGCCAGACACGTGCCGACTTCCTGGCCGCTAAGCTTGTCTATAAAATGATTGGCTATTCTAGCGAGACGAGTAAGAGGTAATTTCCTCTTTCCCGGCTATTTTTCTTGTGAATTGCTTCTTAAATCACTCTATGAAAAAGCGAGAGGAATTGTCCTCCAGCAAAGGAGGCAAGAGAATGAAAAAGTGTGCAGCCTTGACCCACTATTCTAAAGAGACAATCCCTACCAGGGGAACATTCTTCCCCGGCTTGCTCTGCCTGGTATTGCTGAGTATACTCTTGAGTAGTTGTAATACCAGCAGTCCTGTCGTCTACAACCCAGGGGACCCAGAAGCAGACGTTCACTAGCACTACCAATCAGACCATTACGTACAGCACAAATCCACATGACGTCATTCTGCGTACATTTTATGGCGGTTCTCTCGCAGGGACTTTACAGCTCGGTCCTCGTATCAGTCTTTATGGAGATGGCTCTTATGTGCTTGGTCTGGATCGTCATGGTCAGTTGAGTAGCGATGATCTGCAAAAGCTTCTCTCTACCCTGGTCGATACTGATGGCCTGCTCTCTCTCAGTCAGCAACAATTCTTCGATCTTCCTGACCAGAACGCAACCTATCTCGAATTGTCCTTAAACGGCAAACCTCGCGAACTTGTCTATGGCATTTTTGGCAGTCAACCTGAAAGCCAGCAGGCAATGAGCGAATATCAACGTCTGGGTAAAGCACTGCAAACCCTTACTGAGACACTCACTGGTCCTACACAGTCCTATACGCCAAATGACTATGCTCTTCTTGCTCGCCAGGTCTCTTTTATTGACCGTACACAACAAATCTCCTTCTGGCCGCTCCCAGATTTTACACTTAATCAACTCTCTACCTTTGAGTGTGGAACTGTTCCAGAAGATACTACGAGCACGAACAAAGAGATTGCTTGCCTGAAATATACTGTTCCACAACACGCCCTGCTTCTTACTTCAGCACAATATGCCACATTAACACAAGCCCATCTTCTCCCAAATCAACCAGAAGTATTTAATGAATATGGCCTGTATTATGAAGTTACCATTCGTCCATTGCTGCCAGATGAGAAGCAACAGCAGGCGCTTGCAATGTTTGGCGGCTCGCAAATTACCTATAAAAGTGTTCCATTACAAAGCGGCCCTATTCCACAAGGCACACCGACTGCATAACGCTCTTTCCCACGTTGGAGAGGATTTTTCCATTTTCGCTAATTTCGGTAGAATCTCGCTACTCTGGCTATTTTGTGCTATACTAAGGAAGACGCGCCCCCTGGAGCACAACAACATAAAGAATTAACTGATTGAGCAATACAGCGCGTCGCAATTGCTAGAGTAGGTGCGGAACGACTGATGGGAGGAAACGAGAGCGAGAACGTACCAACGGAACCACTACTTACGCCGCGCTCCTCCAAATGGCAGTAGACATCGTAAGGGCAACGTCAGCAGATCTTTGCAGAATGCGAAGCATTTACGAAAGGGCCTGGGCAATCTACGGAAAAGAAAACCCGAATGTTCGACAGTCAGCGTGTTATCCTCGTCTCACAACACGCTTTAGCATGTGCCAGAAGTAGGGAAAAGGGCTATATCTGACACGTTACTGTGACCTACAGCATACGCACACCTGCACACTTCATAAGCCAAAGGCCGACTCATAGCTTACCTCGTTCTACGTGGATCGCTTCGGTCTTGATTCGTTCGAGAAAAGAAAGGAGTAGCGGCACGCTCTATCCTGCCATTTCGGTCAGGACTATCTGCCGCATTCTAATGACCAGAGATTTCAATAAACAACAGCGAGATGACGAGCGCCCGTCTTTCCGCAATAAGCCTTCAAATAAATATGGAGAAGAGCGATCTCCCCGCCCTGCACGCCCTCGTCTCAACCGCGAAACCGTAGATCGCGCGTGGGAATCTGGGGCTCAGACCCAACATCATGATTATCGTCCGCGTTCGACAAATGGTCAACCAACCAGAAACGGCCAGCCCACGAATCGCTACTCCGAGTATTCTTCACGCGACAACTCGAATGGCAATCGCCCACCTTATGGCAACCGCTCCGAAAGTAGCCGTCCACCCTACGGCAATCGCTCCGAAGGCCGCCCACCTTATGGCAACCGCTCTGAAGGCAATCGTCCGCCCTATGGTAATCGCTCCGAAGGTCGCCCACCTTACGGTAATCGCTCCGAAGGCGGCAGTCGCCCGCCCTACGGCAACCGCTCCGAAGGCCGCCCACCTTACGGTAATCGCTCCGAAGGCGGCAGTCGTCCACCTTACGGTAACCATTATGAAGATAATCGTCCACCTTACGGTAACCGCTCTGAAGGCGGCAGTCGTCCACCCTACGGTAACCGCTCTGAAGGCAGCCGCCCACCTTATGGCAATCGCTCCGAAGGCGGCAGTCGCCCACCCTACGGCAATCGCTCTGAAGGCCGCCCGCCTTATGGTAATCGCTCCGAAGACAGTCGTCCACCCTACGGCAATCGTCGTGAGTATGACCGTGGCGGTAATCCCGGTGGCCGTCCTTACACTAACCAGGGCAGTCCAAATTATCGCAATACCGATGCCGATGAGCCGCGCCATCAGCCCTCTAATCGCTTCAATGGCCAGCCCTCTGAAAGACGCGATAGCAATTTTCGCGGGAATGATCGCAATTCACGTTTCGACAATGGACGAGGACAAGATTTCAAGCGTGATGAGCAGCGTCCTTTGCGCGAAGACCAGCGCAACATAGCCAGAGAAGAGCAACGTGATTCCTCTCCTCGTGGTCGTGGTCGCTACGAGGGAGATTACGAAGGTCTTGAGGAGAAGCAGACTCCTCGCCAGGAACCCTACTTCCGCAATACGAAGCCACGTCGCGGCGCTGAGGAACCTGCTGAGGAAAAACACGTTACGCGCTTGCCCGACGGACGTGTTCTTAAAGGTCCACGCCCTGTACAACGCAAAAATGAACAGTTCTGGAACGGTATTAATGGTGAGACCGAGAATCTCGTCAATCAGGTTCACGTTGTTGATAACCAGGACGAAGTTGAAGCAGAAAAACAGTTGCTGACAACCCTTGAGAAGCTGGCAACAGAATCCTCAGAGAATGTCACAACAGCGCCAGAAAGCAGCGCTGAAGTAGCTGCGCCCGTGGATACAACCGAAGCACCTGTTGCGCCTGAAGTAGCTGCGAAACCTGTTCGCAAGCCACGTACCCGTTCGACTGCAAATAGCGAGAGTAAGGAGTCTTCAGCAGAGAAGAAGCCGCGCGTAACTGCGCTCAAACCTTCTCAGCGCGGCTTCAAATGGCCTACCCCCTAGTTAGTCGAGGAGAGAGTAGGCTTGTGTGCCCTGTCTAGATACACAGGGCACACTTCTTTAATATAGGCGTGTTTTATAGCACAGCAGAATATTCCGGAGTGGTCCGATGCTCTATCCTAGCTATCTCAATCTCTATGAATCTGGCGAATTGGCCGCACGAGCAGCTACGGCCTGGGAAACCTTGCGTAGCTGCACTATCTGCCCACAAAATTGTCGCTGTGACCGTATAGCGGGCAAAACAGGCGTCTGCCATTCAGGCACTGAGGCTATTGTCGCATCCTGGAATGTCCATCGACGCGAAGAGCCACCTATCAGTGGCACACGTGGAGCTGGAACCATTTTCTTTGGCTACTGCCAGGCACGCTGCACCTATTGCCAGAACTTTTCTTTAAGTCAGGGCGGCCTGGGCCACCGCGTTGGTCCAGAACGCCTGGCTGAGATGATGCTCTATTTACAGAAAAAACGTTGCCATAATCTCGATCTGGTTACACCCACGCATTTTGTTCCGCAGATTCTCGCGGCCCTGGTTATCGCTTGCGAAAAAGGCCTGCATCTCCCCCTGGTCTATAATTGCGCAGGCTATGAGAATCTGGAAACGCTTCATCTTCTGGATGGGGTGGTCGATATGTATCTCCCAGATGCGAAATATGCTGATAATAAACATGCTTTGCGCACCTCAAAGATGCCTCGCTATGTTGATTATAATCAAGCCGCTCTTCAGGAGATGTATCGCCAGGTCGGCCCCCTGCAACTTGATGAAGAAGGTATTGGCTACCGAGGCCTGTTGATCCGCCATCTGGTTATGCCTGAGGATATCGCGGGCACACGCGAAGTTCTGCAATGGATTGCTACTACGCTTGGTCCCGATACACCCGTCAGTCTTATGGATCAGTATTTTCCTGCCTGGAAAGCGGTGAATGATCCGCTACTTAATCGCCGTCTCACCTGGGCCGAGTACCGCAATGCCCTGGATGCATTGGACGAATTTAATCTCACGGCTGGCTACGTCCAGGAAGATTTGCTTGAACTCGATACGACTGCCGATATATAACTATCGCTCTCTCTGGCCTACTTTTTAGCAGCAAACCCTATACGGCTGTGGTCACGGCGCGTTATAATCTGACAGGGGCAAGTTCTTATTCACCTATTCAGTAGTAGCATATGCCTGGCAGGACGATTTCTCTTCGTTCAGTATCAGTTCGCGCCTGGTTCTTTGCCAGAGAATATGCGAAATGGAGATTTCTATTATGAATACTACGGCCACGTTGAGCCGCCTTTTTGCTGGCATCCAGAATGAACTCGATCTGGTCGATCAAACCTTTCAAGAACGAGCAACCTCTGGACTGGATATCTTAAATTCAGCCTCGATGCATGCTCTTGCCTCGCCGGGGAAACGTCTCCGTACCGCGATTACGCTCCTTTCAGGAAAATTAAAACAGTATCATTTCGATAAATTGTTGCTCTTGAGTGTTGCCTTCGAGCTGGTTCATCTCGCTACCCTCATTCATGATGATATCGTCGATGAAGCAACAACGCGCCGAGGCAATCCAACGGTGAATGCTCTCTGGGGCGATAAAATCGCGATTCTGCTCGGTGATTACTACTTCGCTAAAACGGCTGGCTTGATTGCTGATATCGAAGATACCCGCATCGATCATCTCTTCTCCGATACGGTTGCTACGGTCTGCGAAGGCACGATTATGGAGATGATGACCGCCGGACGCATCGATCTTACTCTTGATGCGTACTATGAAAAAATTGAGCATAAAACCGCCTGCCTGATCGCTGCCTGCTGCAAAGGCGGCGCGATTATTAGCGAGGCTTCTGATGAAGAGGTGGAATACCTCTATCAATATGGCCTGCATCTGGGCATCGCTTTTCAGATTATCGATGATATCCTCGACTATACAGAGGATCAGTCTACTATTGGCAAACCTGCCGGCAATGATCTCCGCCAGGGTATGGTGACGTTACCTCTGATCTATGCCTTACAAGAACAACCACAAAATGGCCAGTATCAGCAGGTTCAACACCTCCTGAATGGCGGACAGGCAACTGAAGAGGAGATTCGCGATGTGGTGGATTGGGTGAGCAACGGCCAGGGGGTAAAACGCGCTCAGATGGAAGCGGTGGCCCAGGGTAAGCAAGCTCGCGAGGCTCTCTATCACTTCCCGCCTTCCCCTGATCGCGATATTCTGGATGAGCTGGTTGATTTTGTGATTATGCGCAAAATATGAATTACATGAATATGAGTATAAAATGATGACAAAGTTTTCTCTGGAAGAAAAATTTCGTGAGACCGGGGGCAAACGTCCCTATGTACAACGCCTCTTTGGCCGTATTGCGGGCATCTATGATCTGATGAACCGCCTTATGAGCCTCGGTCTCGATGGCTATTGGCGAGCACGTGCTGCACGCTACCTGGCCCTCGCAAGCGGCGAGACTGGCCTCGATCTGGGAACAGGCACGGCAGACCTTTCTATTGCGGTTATTCGTGGCTCCGCCCCCGACACCCATATGATCGGGATGGATATTACTCCCGAAATGCTTGCAGAAGGCCAGAAGAAGCTGGTCCGTCTTGGCCTGCAAGATCGCATCGATCTACGCGTCGGCGATGCAGAACATATTGATCTCCCCACTGAGAGCGTCGATGGCTGCTGTTCCGCATTTACCGTACGCAATCTGACAGATATTCACCAGGGCTTTCGTGAGATGCTGCGCGTTGTCCGCCCCGGTGGCCGCGTGGTCTGTCTGGAGATCAGCCATCCGCCGGGCAAAATCTTCGGCTCGCTTTTCTACCTCTACTTTTATAAGCTCGCTCCTCTCTTTGGTACCATTCTTGGGAAGGCTTTCGAGGAATATAATTATCTCCCCAATTCTCTTACGACCTTTCCTCGCGCCCCCCAATTGAAGAGTATTATGGAAGAAGCTGGTTGGAGCGATGTTCGCTACTACTATCTCAATGGCGGTATCGTCGCTCTTCACGTCGGCACCAAAGCAAACTAACTCCATCTTTACCAGGAAACAAAGGTCCGTTCTCTCTTATAAAAACGGACCTTTGTTTCTCGGTGTTTTCTCCATCTGTCTTTAACTGATCGTACGGCTAAGTAGAACAACAAGCGTTAGGCAGGCCAGAATACCTATAAGCCAGAAGAGAGATAATTGCGTATCGTTCCTCTCAGCTATAGGGGGGAGATCCTCAGGACGCGGCAATAATAACTTGCGCTCTTGATCGTCTTTAAAATCTGTTGCTAGCATGTTTGGCAAGACCTGGGCAACAGCATCCATCTGGGAAGATATTTGCGTCTGGACTACTTGCGAAGCACTCTGAGGATGGGAAACAGAAGCATTTCTCTCTACAAGACTCCCATTTATAGAGTAGATCGCGAAGAGGTCAGATCGCAGTTCAGCGGCTCTCTGATACCGTTGCACTGCTATTGGCCGTAGACCTTTGGCGAGGATCTGATCAAGCGGCGAGGAGATATTCGGGTTTAAACGTTGTGCTGAAGTCACTGTGCCCAGAGGGCCAATAATGGCGGGAATACTCCCTGTAGCGGTATGATAGGCAGAGGCAATTAAGGAATAAAGATCTGAGCGCGTGTCTACCATCCCCCGCGCAAACTCTGGCGACATATACGACGAGAGGCGCACACGATCTATCCCTGAAACAAATTGCGTCCCACCACCAGCCAGAATAACAGAGAAGTTGGTCAATACATAGCGATTTGTAGCAGAACTTAGTATGATATGTTCGGGACGGATTAAGCCATGCACTATTGCGGGTACCTGCTGGCCTAAAAGCTCCAGGATCTCTACCATCTGAGCACAATACTCGATTACCTCTTGCTCGGAAAGTGCTCGCCCTGTCCGCAACATACGAGCATAAAGAGATTCCCCTTCAATCAGCTCAAATACAAAAAAGTTCCGTCCGTGGTCGCTAAAAGCATCCCAGAGCGTCGGTACATGCGCATGACGTCCCACAGAGGTCAACGCCATTGTAGCAGTACGCAACATGGATTGAGTGCTCATCGAGTTACTCTCAGGCACTACAAGTTCTGTGATAACGACCTGTGCCCCCCCACGCTGAGCATCCTGCGCTAACCAGGTCGCTTCATATACATTTGTCTGCCACTCCTGCCGATTGACTAACTCACGCAGTTGATATCGATTATTACGTAATAGCGCGCCAGGCTCTAATGGCCGTATCTGATTCTCTGGAATGTGCTCATTTAAGTCCGCTGAAGACCCTGACACTGACTCTCCCATTGCCGGTCTCATGGCATGCCTTGCCTGCATCTCCCCTTTTTCTGCATTCCCCACAAGACGCTTTGCTCGCAAACTTGCCTGTCCAGAATCCAGAGGAGGAGTGCGCCCTGATGACAACGGCGTTCCCTGAATGGACATGGTCCCTGTACGCTGCCATTCATCGAATGGGTTTGGGGTAGGAATAGTAGGAATATCAGGAAAAACTCCTGTTTGAAATGGCTCTTGTTGCTGCAATGGCGACGAAGAACTCTCTACAGGTGATCTCATATCAGCAGATGATGGCATTATAGGGAAGTTATCTGAGACAGTGCGTGTAGCCGCTGCTGGCCCTGGCTGATTCTGTCCCAATGCTGAATCTCGTGGCGTGGAACGCAAATTGTTGGGTAAACGCACAAGTAACCCACAACGTGAACAAGGACTCTTACTTACATCCCACTTATTACCACAACGTGGGCACGTCATGATGTGTTCCTCTCTCTGCACGAACAAAGCTCACACAACCACATATTCTACCAACAGCTCCTGCCCCACCAGGAAAATGACGCCTTCCCGCACAAAATATTCATTCTTTTTAAATAAAAATAAGATGTATCCCTTCAGAAAAAGAAGACTGTCTTTTTTCTGCCAAATATCCCTTGTACAACTATTCCCTTTGGCATCCCTTGAATGCAGGCAGATCCTTGACGCAGGAAGTATAATTGACACATCTGGACATGTCAATGTAAATAGCATTATTTGCTACTTTGTCTGGACAACCAGAGAGCCGCTTCCATGCTACGGACGCTTACTGTTGCGACTCAATCCCGCTAATCCTCCTAAGAAGCCTTCGAGGGCCTTTGCAAGATCATAGAGCTGGGTCGCCTCAGCGGGCGTTACTTCATGCCCAGGATGACCTACATGATAGAGCATCTGCACTGCTGGATGCTTCCCTGGCGCTATACTCGTCTCGTTTCCGCTCCCTAAAAGAGAGGCACGCATAGCATCAACACTGGCATTTACTTGCTCAAGATTGGCAATATCAATAAAGCTCTGACCCCTCACTGCGCTTTTCCCTGGATGGGTATTCTCCCATTGACGCCGCGCTTTTTTTCCAGCCGAACAATAACAAAATTCGGGATTCGCTGAATTTGAGTTTATTAAACCTGTATCATCACAAATTGGGCAGATGGGCATTCTTCGCCTCCTCTTTTCTCATTCTTTTTGCCGCAGCACAACACAGAAATTTCACAGAACTTCTCATAACGCCTTAGTATAACATTATTTGACCTTCTTACAAAATCGTCAGTAGGCAGGACAGAAAGTCCCGCACTTTGAAGCGGGAAGCGTCAACAAGCCAATAGCTAAACTGTCCAGTATTCTAAACTGTTCTATGGAGAATAGAACGGAGATGCTGAGCTGGACTGGCAAAAATTGGCAGAGTACAGTACTATGTAAAAAAGCGGTCTGCATCGCTCTCATTCAAGAAGGAATAGTATGCCTGATTTAACACCTATCGCTCCCCTGGAGCGCGGACAGATCATTCCCGCCTTTACTTTGCCAGGTACGGATAATCTTCCCCATAGCCCCTGGGACTATAAACAACGTGAACACTTGCTGCTGCTCTTTCTGCGTAGCTCACAAGATGACTCTTCTCGTAGACTTCTTCGCGCTTTCGCTGATCTCTATAAAGATTTTCGCGAAGAACAATGCGCCCTCCTGGCGATTACAGGAGACCCGGTTATTCGGAATATGATGTCACAGGAGGTCCTTCACCTTCCCTATTCGCTGTTATCAGATCCTCAAGGTACGGTTATTTCGCGCTATACTCTCTGGGAAAAAGAGGCTGGTTTGTTTCATCCTGCTCTCGTTCTCGCGGATCGCTATAACGCGGTCTATCATCATTGGCAAGTCGATAGTGAGACATCCTTACCGCCTCTCTCTGAGTTGCTGGAGTCTCTTCAGTATTTGAATTGTTTATGCACTCCCTAGCTTCTTCATATTTGCATGATGACGCTCTCGTCTCTCGCAGAGACGAAAGGGATGGAGAAAAATAGCTCTCTATGTTCACGTTCTTCTGCAAGAAACTTTTACACTATTCTTGCGCTATACTAGCCTTTGGAGAGAGGTCCCAATGACACAAAAAAACACTTCAGATACCCAACATATTAATACGCTCCTTGTTCACGGTGGCCGGAGCAAACGCTCTGGCAGTGAGGCTGGCGTGCCAACAGTTCCACCTATCTATGCCAGTACGACCTATCTCCATGCCGATATCGAGACACAGGATAAGGCTTTTCAAGGCTCTACTTCTGAAGGCGAACCTGCCTTTGTCTATGCCAGGCAGGCGAATCCCAGCGCCAATGCTCTGGAAGAGGCTATTACCAGCGTGGAAGGTGGCATCGGCGCGGTCTCTTTCGGTTCTGGTATGGCGGCAATTCATGGCGCGTTGCTTGCATCTGGCCTGACTACGGGCACGAAAATTGTCGTTTCACAGGATCTCTATGGCCCAACCCTTAGTCTGTTACGTAAAGTCTTTGTCCCTGTCGGCGTTGATCTCGTCGTAGCTGACCTCTGTTGTCCTGCCGCCGCCGCAATCATTGAACGCGAACAACCTGATGTGGTGTTCGTCGAGACTCTCTCGAATCCTCTGGTCAAGGTGAATGATCTGGATACGATTAGTACGGCTGCGAAAGCGGTTGATGCGGTGACGATTGTGGATAATACCTTCGCCTCGCCCTACCTGGTCAGACCAATTGAGCATGGCTTTGATCTTGTTGTACACAGCGCAACAAAGTATATTAGCGGACATGGAGATAGTACCGGCGGCCTGGTTATCAGCGCAAAAAATACGCTGCTCGATCAACTCCGCGCATACTATATCCTGCTGGGAGCCATGCTCAGTCCCTTTGAGGCCCATCTGATGCTGCGCGGCCTGCGTACTTTGGGGGTGAGGATGGAGCGCCAGTGCCAGAATGCCTTACGAATCGCCGAATTTCTGCAAGAGCATCCTGCGATTGAACGCGTCTATTATCCTGGCCTTCCCACACATCCTCAACATGCACTGGCCGAAAAACTTCTCAGCCGGGGTCTCTATGGCGGTCTCCTGGCTTTTGAGCTGAAAGCGCAGACACGCGAGGCCGCATTCCACTTTATGAATTGCCTACAAGTTTGTCTGCCTGCAACCTCGCTCGGAGATGTCTTTACCCTGGTTAGCTACCCCTATGTCTCTTCTCATCGTACACTTACACAACAAGAATGTCAGAAAATGGGCATTAACCCTGGCTGCATTCGCCTCTCAGCAGGTATTGAAGATGTCGAGGATCTTCTTCAAGATTTAAACCAGGCATTAAGCGCTGTCTGATTGACGCTCAATGCCTTCAGACATCTCTACTTTGTATGGCGGATATATTTCCCAGGAATAATATCCGCCGCCTCACCACCCTCCGAAGAAGACATCACAAGGATCATGTCCATCTTTGGATCAACCTGCAAATCATTTACCACCGTCCTTACCCCAGGATAGGCGCTGGCGATCTCTTCCGCCGCCTTCTTTTGCTCCTCTGTATGCACCGCTCCACTTAACCGAACCTCACCCTGGCGTGGATAGATTCCAATAGGCAGGTTATTCGTACGTGGATCATGCGCTAAAGCCATCGCCAGATCACCCGCTAGCTTATCATCTCCGAGCAGATTGTTTTTAATCTCTAACAATCCCTGCACACCCGCGGCCTGACTCGCCACTATATCTCCCCGCAATGAGCTAGAGATGTTCCCTTCCAGGTAGAGCACACTATCCAGCACACGCACTGTCATACTTTTGAACTCCACGTGTAGCGGTGTCAGGTCAAATAGGACATCCTCTACTTCTTGCTGTAATTCCGCATCCGAACGATAAGGTGCCAGCGTCTGAAATGTTGCGTCGGGTAGTGAGACGATAACCTGCCCATTTTCCAGTTTTGTCACGTACTGCTGAAGCAGCAGATTATCCTGGTTGGGACGCAGATTATGCGCCACTATATAGGCCAGCTCTCCTGTTTCAGGATGCACTGCCACCAGGACAAGTCCACCTTTTACCTGACCATTTGCCAGATGTACGCTGCTCCTGCTATCCAATGCGGCTCCGCTCGGCTCTGTTTTATTGCTTCCTTCCAGCTCAGCCCGCGTAATACGCAGCGTTACTCCACTGCCAGCCGCACCTATGATTGTATCTGCTAACAAATAAACAGTTCTTCCGGCAAAGCGCCCGTATTTCACGCCAATGGCGTTTAAGCGCCGCGTAGCCGCGTCAAAAATTACGTGCGTCAACACTCCCTCTTCACCATCATCACAAAATACTTTGCTGCCGAAATGAAATTTTTGCATCTCAGAGATTAATGTTGATGTATTCATTGGAAAAGTCCAGCCTTATAATATCTAAAATTGTGGACATAACTTTGTCTGCACGCAGATGCTCAACTAGAGGTTTGCACCTGCATTGTCGTAACTCATTATCTCCTCGTTAATAAAAGTGTAGCACGTCTCAATATACGTGACAAGCTGTCTTCTCGTCTCACCTCACAGTTACTCTTCTAATGCTTCTTTGTATTAGAAAGAGTCTGTGATGAGGCGTCGGCACTCGATCCAAAGATGCCCTCCAACGCTTCAGGAGCATAACGAGCTACAATCTCTTCGGTGATCGCGTTGGCCCGGCATATCTCACCAAACATACTGGCACTACGCCTGGGTACACGCTCCTGCGTCTGAGGATCGATCTCTATCAGGCCAAAACGTACATACCAGCCATTATTCCATTCAAAATTATCGACTAGCGACCAGTGAAAATAGCCACGGACGGGGATACCTTTCTTAATCGCAAGATGCAACTGGACCAGATGCTCCAGCAGTGCACGCGGACGACGCGTATCCAGGGCATCGCTAAAGCCATTTTCGGTAATATACATGGGCTTGTTCCCTCTGGTTCGCCAGTAAACTTCTTTTAATACACGATAGAGACCAGCAGGATAGATCTCTCCAAAACTATTGTCTAGCCCTGGATCGTTACGAACTGCATTTCGTTTTACCAGGCGCACACCAAAACCTTCTGTTGGTACACCTGGATCAAAGCGCACGAGATCACGCGTATAATAATTGATACCATGATAATCCCTCGCACCCACCGCACCTTTGATTGGCGACAATAATGCACCGGCAGGAAAGGGGAAATGACCACTTTCTGCCCCCTGCAATACGCCCCAGTTAAAAAATTGTTCCTGCACGCCCGCGGCTCCACGATCCAGAGGCGAGAGCGGATTAAGAGGATCAAAGAGCCGATAGTGCAGGCAATAGCCAATCTGTGCCTGCGGCTGAAGATCGCGGATGCGATAGAAAGCTTCTACATGCGCCTGCATCATGTTCCGCAAGACGGTGAATGCTCGTAGGATATGCCGTTCTCCCGGCGGAAATTCGCCACGCAGATATCCCTGCATAGCATAGACGTTTGGTTCATTGAGCGTCACCCAGAATGAGCACAAATCACCTAGCTCCCGAATAACATAAGTAACGTAACGCGTAAAATAGGAGAGATTATGGGTACTTGCGAAGCCGCCTCTTTCGGCAAACCAGAGCGGATCACTGAAATGATGCAGGGTCACAACAGGCGTGATATGACGACGGTGCAAGTCGCTCAGCATGGCCCGATAGCGCTCAATTGCAGCAATCTCCCATTGCCCTTCTGAAGGCTCAATGCGGCTCCATTCCAGGCTCATGCGTAAAGCATTGTTCTCCAACTGCTCAGCACGCTCAAAATCTGCCTCTGCGGCTACCCACCAGTTCGCCGCCTCGCCGCACTGCTCCCCACTCAAAATCCTTCCTTGCTGCTCCCAGCGATACCACTGACTGTTGGTATTCCCACCCTCACACTGGTATGAAGACGAGGCCGTTCCCCAAAGAAATCCTTTGGGGAAGCGCAGACGCTGCTGTTGCATCTTCCATTTCTCCCTTCAGCATGGCCTCTGATCTCTCACCCTTGAGCACACCCTTGTTCAACTCTTAATTAGGAGAGCCTTCTATGCTCGAATGGTGCTCTCGGCTCTGCAAGCCCATGCGCTAACTATAGCCAATCTTCGTATCCTGACGATTCTCTGTAGCGGTAGGACCTCTCCACTACTGGTTCGTTTGAGGATAGAGCGACTATCTACCTCTATGACGTTTTACCCCTCTGGTTTGCATACATCCAGACGCATAAAAATAACCACCTGTCTAGTCCTTTTCCCTATTTTTGAGATAGGTTACATATATGAGGTATAGTCACATAAACCGATGAAGAAGTTCAGAAAAAAAGGAAAAGAATATATGCTACAAAATGACTCAAAATTGACGGTCATTGAAAATCTCAGTAAAGCTCCTGATTTGCCAGCAGAAAATCGAGAAGTTTTGAGACAGAATGGACTTTTAGCCAAATCTGCGAGCATACATTTTCTCAAATCACGCTGTCTTTCTTCCTATTGCCTTCATGCAGTAAGATATGAAAATGAAGTTGGTCAACTACGAAGTGGTATTTGCTTCGTTGATCACGATGAACGAGGAGAGTGGCGGCTCAGAAATACTGTGTATGATGGTGAAAAAAATCATCCTGCGAAAGAAGAGAGGGAGACGAGCCAACCGTGGGTTCTCTTATCTGGAGCATTACAGGGGAACCCTTTTTGGGTGGGTGGACCAGTCATCGATCATGGTTTCAATGTAACTCGTGTCCTTCTTATTGGCGCTAATGGAATAATCTTAGAGGATGCAGTCGAAGAGAATCTTGTCCTTTTCTTGACAGAGAAACAGATTGGACTTCCAATAGAAGCAGAGTTGTACGATCACACTCATACGCGTGTCGCCAAATATACGATCTTTCCTGCTTTTTCCTAGTTACTGGAATGTACGAAAGACTTTCACTGGGACACTGGATATGCTACAAGGGCGTCGTGAGAGATCTACTCCAGGCTCTCTCACTGACACCCAATCTGCCTACCAATCAGGCAGATGAACTGGCCTTGCAGCATGCCCTACTTTTGAGCAATGGCCTCATCATTTCCGGCATCACGCAAAGTGAATGACTGATTACTCGCGGATACCACGCGCAGGCAATGGACGCACGAGCGGACTCATCACCGGCAAACTCTTCTTGCCACGCGGCAGACGCTGACGCACCAGATAATCGGGCGCATTCGCCAGATCTTCTTTCTCCAGGGTCACGTCGTCTCCGAAACGATCAAAGAAGGAAAGCTCGAAGTTCGGCGTCTCTCCCAATGCACCATGAGGACAGACCTCTACGCAGTCACCACAGAAGATACAACGATCAAGCGCAAAAGCGTAGCGCGAGAGATAACGTTCCGCCATCATCAAGGAACCAGTCGGACAGACCTGGACACAGGCACCACAGGAGACGCAATCGGTATCGTGCAAAGAGACGTTGAATGGTGTCGCCACTATGGTATCGAAGCCTTTGCCAAACATGCCATAGCAATCTGGCCCGATTACATCATGGCAGACGCGCACACACTGCGTACAGTTAATACACTTGTTTGGATCACGGAGAATAAAGCTATGCGACAGATCTACTTCATAGTCATGGTAATCGCTCGGCTCCCCATCGTGGAAACGGTTGTCGGCCAGACCATGCTCGATACTGTATTTCTGCAAATCGCACTGACCAGCAGCCGGACAGGCACACTGGAGACAGCGACCCGCCTCTCGCTCAGCTTGTTCTTTGAGATAGCCCATCTCAATGAGACGGAAGTTGCGGGCGCGATCCTCATAGGGCAACATGGGCATCTTTACCTTTGGCTCATAGGGCTTATAAGGTACGATGTCGAAGAGGTCCGGCTTGCGCTCTTCCAGCTCTAGACGGCGTGCAACCTCTTTCATCTCCTCACCCATCAGGTAGGCATGAATCGAACGTGCACCCAGCTTGCCCTGCGCCACACACTCGATAATGGTTTTTGCACCCATCTGGCAGTCACCACCCGCAAAAACTCCCTCACGGTCTGTCATGAAGTTATGCGGATTCGTCTGCACGGTCTTCCACTTGGTCCACTTGACTCCCGCTTTTTCATCCAATACTTTGGTGTCTACGGCCTGACCGATAGCAGGGATAACCGCATTGCAGTCAATCGTGAATTCGGAACCGGGCACCGGCACCGGGCGGCGGCGACCACTGGCATCTGGCTCCCCAGGCTTTGTACGCTGATACTCAACACCCGTGACCTTGCCATCTTTCACGATGATCTGCTTCTGCGCTATACCAACATGCAGGGTCGCGCCTTCGGCCTCACCATCTTCAATCTCTTCAGTCGTCGCCCCCATGTCTTTGCGCGTACGATAATAGGTGGTGTGAACTCTGGCACCCAGGCGCAACGAGGTACGTGTGCAGTCAAAAGCGGTGAAACCACCACCGATGACGATCACTACGTCTCCCTCTTGCACCGGCACTGGCTTGCCCTCTACTTTTTCACCCAGATACGAAATGGCATTGACAACACCCTCTGCATCATCTCCAGGGACCTTCAAAGGATTACTGGTCCAGCAGCCAATCGCCAGGTAAACGGCGTCATAGCCCTCAGCAAACAGGTCATCAATGGTAAAATCTCGCCCAAGCTTCACGTTTGCCTGAAGTTCCGCCCCCAGATCCCAGACACCATTGATCTCACGATCCATCATGTCCTTCTGCAAGCGATATTCTGGAATACCATAACGCAGCATCCCACCCGGCTGCGGCTGCATATCCAGTACTTTGACGCTATGACCACGCAATGCAAGATAATAGGCACAGGAGAGTCCCGCCGGACCGGCTCCTACAACCGCAACACGCTTGCCAGTTGGCGGGTCCTTCACATAAGGGACAGGCGGATCAAGCAAAGAATATTCTGCGGCATGCCCATGCATACGACAGATAGCAATCTCTTCTTCGACCAGCGCCCGGCGACAGGCCTTCTGACAGGGGGCCGGACAGGTCAAACCCAGTATATAGGGGAATGGCAGGACCTCTTTGACCAGGCGCGCCGCCTCTTTCATCGATCCTTTGGCAATCAATTCTAGATAACCAGGAATATCGATATGCGTGGGGCAATCAATCTGGCAGGGAGGCTGACAATAGGCGTTATGATCGGAGAGCATCATCTCCAGATTCGTGCGACGAATATGAAAGAGCTCATCGGAGTTCGTCTGGACTACCATGCCCGGTGTGGCTGGCGTGTTGCAAGATGGGAGGGGCCGCTCCACACCTTCAATATGCACCAGGCACATACGACAGGCGGATGTTGGCTCTAGCTTCTCATCATTACAGAGATTCGGAATGTCGGGGATTCCATTATCTACCGCAACGCTCAGAATCGTCTGACCCTGGTAGGCTTGCATGACCTTGCCGTCAATAGTGAGCGTGAAGCTGGGCTGACCAACATCATTGCGTACCATCGGAGCCTGCGACTCCTGCGTGGCTGGTGAGAAATTATCTCGGATTGATATTGCCATGTACTTTCCTCTAGTGAGCAGTAAATTCAACGCGATTGTGTCTGGCTGAGCTTATTTTTTGCTCAGGGCAAGCTCCTTTCAGACACTTTCTACGGCAGGACATGCTTTGTGACAAAGCGGTGAGCACGTACCGGAACACAGGTCGCTGTAGGACATTGCAGTTCCTGAATATGCATGGTGAAATGCTCAGGCCAATAGCGCCTGGCTGTCTTCAAAGGATTGGTCGCCTGCACACCAAAGCCACAAAGTGAACCATTGGTGACATAGACCCCAAACTCATCCAGCACGTCCAGGTCTCCATTTACTCCCAGATCGCTCATGATACCTTCCAGTAATCCGGCAATACGCTTGGTCCCCAGACGGCACGGCACACATTTTCCGCAAGACTCATGGCTGAGATAACGGCTCCTCTCCATCGACCAGGCGACCATGCAGGTTGCTGATGGTAATAGCTCGATGACACTGGAACCTATAATCGCGCCTTGCTCCTCTATCGCGTCAAAATCGTATGGCGTATCTAACAGAGAGAGCGGGAGAGCTCCGCCTTCAGCCCCACCAACAACAATAGCACGTGTGTCGGCTTCTGAACGGTTCAGTCCGGCCTGAGCAAGCACCTGGCGTAACGGTGTCCCAAATGGGACCTCGATAACCACTGGCTCACTCCCCTCAGCAAAATCATAGACACTGACGATTTTTGTGCCACCTGTATTCTTGCTGCCCACACTCACAAACGGAGCCGGGCCATCTCGCACGATCAAAGGCACATTTGCTAATGTCTCGACGTTATTAATAGAGGTTGGCTTATCCCAAAGACCATACTGCGCTGGAAAGGGCGGACGCTGCTCAGGCATGCCACGACGTCCCTTGATAAGGGCCATCTGCACGGTCTCTTCACCACCCATAAAGCCTATATCAACAGCCACAACGTTGATTGTACAGCTAAAATCCGTGCCTAAAATGTCACGCCCTACGAGATTGGCCTCTATCGCCTCTCGCAAGGCCACCTGCACGGACTCCAGACCTGCCTGATACAGACTGCGCGTAAATAGATACGCCTCGGATGCCCCTACTGCGTAAGCCGCTAGCACGATTCCCTCTACTACCTGGTGCGGATTACGCTCTAAGAGCAGACGCGCAGACAACGCACGAGGATCGGCATCATAGGCGTTGCAGATAAGATATTTCTTGTCATCCTGCGTGCGACGGACGATACGCCACTTTTCGCCTGCCAGACGACCTGCACCGCCAAGTCCTCGCAGTTTCGCATCTATAACCGATTGGATTACTTGCTCCGGCGACTGCTGATGCAGGGCTTTCTCTAATGCAGTATAACCGCCACGCTCACGATAGCCGGCAAGAGTGCTGACGCTCTCACCTGGCAATACGCGGTACGTCGTTTCAAAATCAGGCATAGGGCTGCCTCACATGATGAATATTTCCCCAAACTCCACGCTTGTCGGGCGCAAGACCGCGCTCTGGCTGGTCATCACGCTTCACCCCTTTTACAGCAGGAGCTGGCTTAAATTTTGGACTCATAGTCGCGATACCAAATAGATCGCTGAGATCGACTCCTCTGGCCTGCACAACACGCTTGGCCGCCTGCAAGGGGAGATACCCATAATGCTCCATAATCGCATCCAGCAGCCCCGGCAAGGCACTCGCATCGTAAGACCATGTCTCCAGCCAGGCATCAACCTGGTCAAGATCAATCTGCGGCTCTAGAGAATCTTTTACAGGCGTGGCCACACAGGGAGATACTGGCTTATTGAAGTATTCTATTGCATATTCAGAAATGCGCGTTTTATAGAAGCCGGCCTTCGGAGAACCGCTCGCCGGTGTAATCTTGCGCGGCGTGAATTTATCTGCCCCTTCACGTATATAGGATTTATACCAGGGCCGCTCTTTCCACTCATCCAATGGCTCATATTCGATAGTGATCGCACGCGGCGGACAGGCTTTCTCACAAAGAAGACAGGCTTCACACTTTAAGTTGAACTCTGTCTTCAGACCTTCCTCCGCGATCAGTTGAATAAGACCCCGGCTGCGCGGCGGTAGCTTCGGCTTCTCATATGGATAGAGACGCGTGACCTTTGGTCGAAACAGGTGGCTGAAGGTCAGGCCCATACCTTCCAGAATTCCTCGCATACGCTATACCTCTATTTCCTTCTCGCCACGAATCATCAATCCTTGCTTCTGAATCTTTTCTCGCAGCTTGAGGATACCTTCGATTAACGCCTCTGGTCGCGGAGGACAACCTGGCACGTAGATATCCACAGGGACAATGGTATCAACTCCCTGGACCGTATAATAGCTATCATAGAATTCCCCACCAGAGTTGGCACACTGCCCCATGCTCAGCACCCATTTTGGATCTGGCATCTGTTCCCAGAGTAAACGCAAACGCGGGCCCATCTTAATTGAGACCGTCCCGGCCACAATCATTAAATCTGCCTGGCGCGGACTTGAGCGGAATACTTCAGAACCAAAACGTGATAGATCATAGTGGGCCTGGGCGGAGGCCATCATCTCAATAGCACAACAAGCCAGACCATACCCTAACGGCCATACCGACTTTGAACGTGCCCAGTTCTGCGTCCATTGCAACATATCAGCTAGACTCGTCAGCTGAACTGGCAGTTCTTGATCTCCTGGAACATATTCTTGAGGACCGGTTGCCATTGACAACGGCACCGGTGTACGCCGGCCCTTTGGCTCAGACGTATCTCCTCTTCCCTTTATATCGGTGCTCATAATAATACTCCTATGCAAAGGTTGAGTAGCACCTATTGCTCGGTTTTGATAATAGCAGGGTTCATCGAAACAGGAGGGGGAACGTGTTTCTATTCCATTCCACCCGCTCTATTATAGCACGTCGCTACCACGTCTGCCACTAGCTCACTTCTCACCTTCTCTGCCCGAATTTCTCTCTAGAGGGGAGGGTATAGGTTGTCTTTATAGAATGAAAAGCGTATCATAAACGCAGTTCTTAGCTTTTTTCTAGTGAGAGGAGTATTGACGTTGAGCACTTTTTCTATCGCGGTTCTGGCGGGGGATGGAATTGGCCCCGAGGTAACTATTCAGGCTCAGAAGATCTTACAAGCTATTGGCCAACAATTTGGGCATACATTCAAATTTCAACCGGCGCTGGTAGGCTTATCTGCTCTGGCAACTGAAGGTGTCGCCATCTCTGATGAAACAATGGCTCTCTGCCAGCAGAGCGACGCGGTTCTCTTCGGCGCTGTCGGTGGCGCTTCTCATAATGCCCCCCCGGAGAAGAGGCCAGAACAGGCCCTGTTCCGCCTGCGTAAAGAGCTACAACTCTTTGCCAATCTACGCCCCATCCGCCCTTTTCCAGCTCTCCTGGATGCTTCGACGATTAAAGCAGATGTCCTGCAAGGTACCGATCTTCTGGTGGTTCGTGAGCTCACAGGCGGTATCTATTTTGGTAAACCAAGCGAGATACGCCAGACGAGTCAAGGTCGCGAGGCAATCGATACGTTGATCTATACAGAGGCTGAAATTGAACGCATTCTACGCACGGCTTTCGATCTGGCCAGAGACCGCCAGAAACGCGTGGCTTCGGTGGATAAAGCGAATGTCCTCAACTCTTCTCGCTTATGGCGCGAGGTCGCCTCACGCGTTGCCACTGAGTATCCCGATGTGACGCTTGAACATCTCCTGGTCGATTCTTGCGCGATGCATCTTATTCGTCGTCCAGCGAGCTTTGATGTGATTGTGACGGAGAATATGTTCGGCGATATTCTGACGGATGAGGCCGCGATGCTGACCGGTTCTATGGGTATGCTCCCATCGGCCAGCCTCGGAACACGTAGGACTGCGCATGGTATCTTTGGCCTCTATGAACCTATTCATGGCTCCGCCCCTGATATTGTTGGTCAAGAGAAAGCCAATCCTATCGCTGCAATCTTATCAGCTGCGCTGCTTTTGCGCTACTTGCTTGGCCTACACCGGGAGGCCCATGCGATTGAACAAGCGGTTGAACAAACTATTCAAGCAGGATATCGCACGACCGATATCTACGAAAACGGCAAATTATTGCTGACAACCCAGGCAATGGGCCAGCACATCGCAGAGACCATTGCCAGCGTCTCTGTTTAACCCATCATCGGTCTTGGACAGTGCCCCAGGCCTTTCAGCCGTCTTTGAGCTTGCTCCAGTTGCAGTGTAACAGCGTCAGACGAGAGCGTCGACGCTGTCACTGCCTCTTCAGCTTGCTTGACTTCGCTATGAGATGCTTGCTCTTGCTTTTCCACAAGATGCGCAATCTCCGCCAATATGATCTGGCGCTGTACATACCAGCGGGTCACTGCACGTTCAACACCCATAGCCTGCTTCCTATCTCCCGGTTACCTCACCGTGTGACACTACCATAAACCAGCTTGCTCAGTGTGCTCAAGAGTTCCTCATCCTGATATGGTTTCACAACATACGCACTTGCCCCTAACTGGGTTGCTCGCTGCTGGTGCTTAGAGGCAGCACGAGAGGTAAGCACAATCAGAGGCAGCGTACGATATTGCTCTTGTGCACGGACCGTCGAAATTAACTCGTATCCGTCCATACGCGGCATCTCGATATCGAGCAAGACTGCCGCAGGAGTCTCAATTGAGATCATTTCCAAAGCCTCAACACCATCTCTTGCCATCTGCACTTCCCAGTTATGCTGCTTGAGCATGGTACTTACCACACGGCGCACGCTTGGACTGTCATCTACTACCAGGATATGCTTGCCCCGCTCAGGCCGCGTTGGCTGAACGGCAGGGATACGCGACGCGGTGCTCTGCCGATTGCTCGAAAGATCAATGCTCTGGCGCACCGGACCTCGCATGACTTGCGCGGGCGCTCCAAATTCACGCCGTTGCCCACCTGCACTGGTCTTTATACGCGTATCAAGCAGCCGCGAGAGCTCCAAGATTAAGATGACCTGACCGTTTCCTAGAATAGTCGCACCCGCAACTCCATGCACGTTCCGCAGGTGCGGCCCCAGGTTTTTCATGACGATATCGTACTTCCCACGAATATCGTCAACCACCAGCGCCACACGCTGCCCACCATTATTCACAAATAGCAGGGGCGCTTTATCGTCTATCTGCCCGGTAGATAATGATAAGTATTGGGCTAATGCAGTTATTGGATATAATTCATTGTTCACGCTAATAGCTTGTTGCCCACCAAGCGAGGTGCGCTTATAGTTGTCCAGGCGGCCAATCGTCTCTACCATAGCCGTAGGAATTGCGTACTGTTGACCAGCTACACGGACCATCATGGCACTTTGAATCGCTAGGCTCGTTGGGAACTTCATGGTAAATGCTGTCCCCTGCCCTGGCATCGACTCTACTACCATGCTCCCACGCAATCGCGAAACACTATCTCGCACCACGTCCAGACCCACTCCACGCCCACTCTCTTCGCTCAACACTTGCGCAGTCGAGAAACCTGGTCGGAAGATCAAATCTACGAGATCTCCCTCACTGAGTGTCTGATCGGCGCGGATGAGTCCTCGCGCTATTGCAACTGCGCGGATATGCTCTTGATCAAGACCAATACCATCGTCTCGTACGGTAATCACTACCTGATTGCCCTCGTAACCTGCCGATAATTTGATCTGCCCTACCGGCGATTTTCCTCTCGCCTCTCGTACTTCAGGCGTCTCAAGCGCATGATTGACGGCATTTCTCATGAGGTGCAGCAGTGGCCCCGCAATCTCTTCAAAAACGGTACGGTCAACTTCTGTCTCTTCACCTTCCAGCATAAATTCAAACTCTTTATGCTGTTTTAAGGCCACCGCACGCGCTGCACGATAGAGCCGGGGAGCCATCGTCGAAAGTGGCACGAGTCGGACTTTCATCAAACGATCCTGGAATGTGGTATTCAACCGGTTCTCACGGGTAAAGACACTCTCACACTCACGAATGACGGCATCCATCTCGGCACTCAACGTAATCATATCCGAGATTCCTTCGCTCAAGCCACGCGCGAGTTGATGGAATTCGGTATAGCGGTCAAGTTCCAACTCATCAAATTCGGCGAGGTGAGCCGGAGCTCCTGTGCCATTGCGCCCATTTTTTCCATATGATCCAAACCCTGAAAGCTGATTGCCTTCACCCGGCATCACCTGCACAGAACGCCCACTAGGCAGTGTCGCAGCCTCAAATCGGCTCTCCAATTTCTGCCCGACGTCTCGTAGACGATTACTACTTACTCCAACATCTGAGACAAGCCGCGATAACCGCTGTATTCTCTCTTCCAGAACACTCCGGTTCACAAGCAGCTCACCAAAGAGATTTACCAGTTCGTCCAGCTTCTGTAACCGTACACGCACATTTAAATCACCGCGGCTCGTCCGCTGCGCGGTGGTTCCCGTTGCCTGGCTGGCGTTCACTACTCCTGCTACAGACGCCATATCGTGCAGATCGTCATGCGCCTCATCTGCATCCAGATCTTCCTCTACCAACACAAACGCAGGGCTCTGTTCTCCAAGCAATTCACTATAACGCACACGCAGGCTGTTTACTCTCGACTCATCACTGATCTCTCCCTCACCACGACCAGTAATTAATAGATCCAGCGTCTCCGCCGTATCAAGAATCAGACTGACCACAGGAGAACTGATAGCTGTCGTCCCTTCCATAATGCTATCAAGCAGATCTTCCGAGACATGGCTGAGATCAGCAATAGCCTGGAATCCCATCATACCAGCAGCACCTTTTAATGTGTGTGTGGCACGACGCACCCCCTGAATAAGCTCTCGATTCGTCGGATCTTTTTCTAAAGCCGCAACGTGCATGCTAATGGTTTGTAAATGCTCCTCAGCCTCCATGCGGAATATTTCTACCGCTTCTTCACCAAAATCTGTGCTGGCTGCTGTCAATGCCTGCTTCGCTGGTGCTGGGGACGCGGGCTTTGCTGCGGGCGGAATGCCTGGCGCGGCAGATGATACCAGCGGCATAGTTACGTTCGATTTTGACGCTGTAAGGGCTGCTGGCGGTGGAAGAGAACTTGACTTTGGAGCAGGTACTCCAGGAGACATTACTGTGGCTTCTCGTGCTCTATCACTAAAGTTTGTGACGGTTGGTGCCTCGTGCATCGCGGTGTTCTGAAGCAAAAGTGCATCAGCACCATTTTTCGTAATTTGACTGAGGAATTCCTGCCGAACCTGAATCTCAATTTCATTGCGTAATCGTGCCTCCAGGTCACTCTGACCCTCATTCTCTGGCCCAACTACACGCTCTTGTAATCTCCGATTCTCCTCAAATTCCCGATGCAATTCATTGCGGATCTGCTGCTCTAATTCAGTGCGCAAAGCTAGAGAAATGGTCGTTGAATGCGATTCATACTCTCGCTCTAACTCCTCACGCAGCTGAGCCTTAATCTCTGCACGTAGCGCCGCCGGGTCCCCCTGACGCTCAAAGGTCACACGCTCTCTGACATTACTATTGGCGCTCTCTCTCGCTACTTGCATCTCCCAGGGAGACCAGCCTGGCTCTTGTCTCAAAATTGCCATCGGCCCCGTCTGGGTCAACTGCAAAGCATCACCACAGGCAGAGATAGATTCCTGAAGTTGTTGCAGGGTCGAACTCATCTGCTCGTCAGTTAGCTCAACACCGGTTGTCACTGGACTGAGCAGATCCATCACCTTTTTAAGCTTGCTATTTGCTACCCACATGACAGAAAGCGGCAGGTAACGGCGAACTTGCTCTGGACTATTGCGCAGGTTTAATCCCATTGCCTGCCCTGCCCAATCTTCCATACGATCCAGCGCGTCTTTTGAACCATCCAGGAATCCTTTGAACTCACCACGCTGCTGATCAATCACTACTATTGCTGAACGTAGCGCGGCAACGAGCTTCCTCAAAGAATCCGCTTGCTCCCGAAGCGTCTCCGCCTCTTGCTGCATCTCAGTATAAACGACTGGCAGGCTTTCACTCTCCCGCACAGGCATGATTGCGGTGCTCTGCTGCTCAATAATAGGTGATGCTTGCAAAATAGGCTCTGGAGGTGACCCGTATTGATTGATCTCATTGCGGAAGCCTGGATACGCAGGAGTTGGTGTTGTAGACCCTGAAGGCTGACGTGTCGAGGCAACCAGAGTCTCAAGAGCGCTTTGATTGGGCTGAATAAAGTCTTCGGACCTCGTCTGCAACTCCCCTTCAAATCCACGCCCCCCGCCTGGCTGTTGATACATTTCCCGCGCCGAAGGCTGACTACTCCCAGCCTGTTCTGCCAGCATCTCCTCCTCAGGCCATGCTACCTCTCCATCTGGCAAAACAACTGGCGTCCGAAATGACGCTAATACTTCATCAAAAGAGGGTAATGAGCTCTCATGCGAAGATGATGCCTGAAACTGCCCTGGCGCAAAAAATCCTGCAACAGGCGCGTATTCCCCACTCTCTTTAGCCACACCCGACTGTACAGCTGGCTGCTGAGCAGTAAGCATTGGTTCGATCAGCGCTCGATAGCGAGCATAATCTTCATCATCCTCAGCAATGACAGCTTCCTCATTAATTCCGCTATGAACACCCTCTAGAAGATGATGCAACCGACCCAGGGAACGGCTTAGTAATCCTAAAGTAGCTTCATCCAGAGTCATAATCCCGTCCAGTGCATCACCCAGGATATCTTCCATACCATGAGCTACATGAGCTAGACCAGGAAAGTCCATCATGGAAGCAGCCCCACCGATAGTATGAGTGAAGCGATATGTTTCTTCGAGGGCATCCATGTCGGTAGGTGACTGTGCCAGGCGCTCCAGGTTCGTTTCAATTTGCGGCAAATAACTATTTACCTCTTCGATAAACGAATCGAGGACTGATAGTTTATCAAATGTGTTCGACATGTTGCGCTTACCCACTTACCTTTTAAGTGCTATCCGCTCCCTACTTGTTTTCCAGAAGAGAGCTAATAACACTTATAGCTACTGACCACGTTACCCGTTGTTACGCGGGAACGGTACCTGGTCTTGATTATAAGAGTGCTGACCACCCTGCCCCTGCTGCACTCCATTCTGCCAGCGCGGGCGAGGTGCCCCTTGTTGTCCTTGACCTTGTCCTGGCGTTGACGGCAGTGCTCCAGAATTGGCATTTGGCATTCCTTGATAGAAACCTGACGGGCTCTGATTCTGTGCTCCGAAACCACCACCCGGCTGATAACCCTGTGCTCCGAATCCTCCCCCACCAAAGCCGTTTCCACCAAATCCCTGCTGCGCATCAAAACCGTTCATGTCCCCGAAATCTTGCTGGTTCCCGAACTGCCCACCACCAAAACCAGATGCAGGACTCCCAAATTGCCCGCCACCACTCGCAGCTATCTGACCAAATTGCTGCTGATCTCCAAAACTCATCTGCCCCCCAAAGCCTTGCTGACCTCCACCATTTTGAGCAGGAGCAAAATTATATTGAGCAGCCGGCGATCCCAATGCTACAAGTGAATCAGAATTGCCTGGCTCTGGCAGCGGTGGGAAGTTTCCTGAAAAACCCTGCCCCGCAAAACCTTGACCTGCAAAGCCTTGTCCTTGTGCCGCAAAGCCTTGCCCTGCAAAACCCTGCCCTTGTCCTGCAAAGCCTTGCCCTTGTCCTGCAAAACCTTGCCCCGCAAAACCCTGTCCTGCAAAGCCCTGATTCCAGTCATTCTGATCGTTTGCTCCCATTCCTGCAAAAACGGGATTATTTGCGGGCTCAGGCAATTCAGCCATGCCGCCCATCGGCGCAAATGAACCAGCTCCATCATTGGCTCGATCTGGGAGACGGAAGGTCGAAACTGAGGCACGCAGTTGCTCAGACAACTCTGCCAGGTAACTAACACTTACCGCTGCTTCCTGCGTTCCTGCATCCGTCTGACGGGTAATCTCTGAGATCCGGCTCATCGCTACAGCCACCGCTTCTGATACAGAGGTCTGCTCATTTGCATCTCGCGCAATACTCTCAATCATCTGCGCCTGCCGCTCTACCGCTCCGTAGATCGAGTTGAGCGAACGACCTGCATCATCTGCAAGTTGAGATCCTTTCACTACTTCCTGTGTGCTATCTTCCATAGCAACAACGGCTTCATACGTGTCTCCCTGAATACTTTTGACCAGGGTGGCGATACGCTTTGTGGATTCTGTAGAACGTTCTGCCAGAACACGGATTTCATCAGCAACTACGGCAAAACCACGTCCATGCTCACCTGCCATTGCAGACTGAATTGCGGCATTCAATGCCAGCAGGTTCGTTTGATCCGCAATGTCCTCAATGATCCGCACAATTTCACCGATTTCATTCGAGCGTTCACCCAGGCGCTTAATCTTCTTGGAGGTCTCCTGCACATTCTCTCGAATGACCATCATTCCTTCAATCGTCTGACGCACTGCCTGTTGCCCATTTGCGGCGTTCCGTAAGGCATCCTGGGCCGCTTCCACGCTTAATTGCGCATTTCTTGCTACTGTTTGAATAAAGACTGCCAGCGCCTCAACCGATTCTGACGTCTGCGAAATCTGACTTACCTGGGTCTCTGTGGCCTGCGCTAACTCAGCGGAACGATCCAGAATTCTTCGTGTTGCATTCGTCACCTGTACAGCAGTTGATTGCACACGCCCGACAACCTTCGCCAACTCTTCAATCATATAATTGAACGAGTCTGCCAGCACTCCTAGCGTATCCGGCGTCACTTCCGCCTGCACACGCAGGTCCCCATCACCTACAGCACTCACTTCCTGAAGCAACTTCTCAATCTGCGCCTGCAACGCCGCTGCATCTCCACCAGAGACACTCAATGCCGTTCCCATCCCACCACCAGCACCACCCTGATTGTCCAGAAGCATATTCAACGAGTTCGCAAGAGCAGAAAATTCATCGTCTCCATTGACTACCGCTCTCACACCACGCTCACCACTTGTATAATCACGGCAGAGATTGGCCAGACTAATAAACTGCTCTCGAATCGAACGCTGGACAAAATAATTAACCGCAATAACTCCAATAAGGACGATAATTGCACAAGCTGATACTACCAGAATTAAAATGGTATGATCAGTTACTAATAGAGCGACTAAGCCAAGCACGAAAAAGAATACAACAATAATTGCAGAAGAAGCAATTAATCCTAGCTGCATCAGTGCGCTTACGCTTCTAGTGCGTTCAGGATTCATGCGCCAGACCTCCTATAGTAGAATAAAAATAGAGCTTTTTTCTTTCGGCGAACCATTGCAGAGTCGCCTTACATTATCCAAGGGATTCATAATGCTGCATTTTTTCAGAGAAAAGGAGACGAGGTACATCCAGGAGCACAATCATTCGATTGGGCAATAACGCAATACCAGCAGTATGGGGTAAAGCCCAATAAGGGATTGTTGCCTGGCGCATATTTCCAGCACTGATCATGGATTCCGGAATTGGCAACATCTCACTTACCCCGTCTACAATAAAACAGATAACCATCTCATTATACTGCAATGATAATAACCGCGTTCGCGGCGTAGAAGGCACTGGCTCAAGGTCGAGAAACATACGCAAATCTACAACGGAGACGATGGACCCTCGTAAATTCATCACTCCTCGCACCCAGGATAATACATTTGGTATCACTGTTACGTCAACTAGCCGCTCCACTCCCTGAACAAGCTCTGCTTTTACTGCTACATCCCGATTATCCAACGAAAATACAAGATACTGCTCCCCCACTACCGCCGCCGTATTTTCACTAGAAGGAAGCGCTTCAGGACGCACGATACCCGCCTGCGCAAGTTGCTGTAATGTGGCTCCTGCGGCTGATGCCGTTCTCAATTTCTGTAACGCCGATAGTGCATCGCGTTGCGCTGTTCTCAGATCTTTACTGGACACTACTTATCTACTCCCAATTTGGCATAGAGCAACACATCACGTCTCTCCTGCGTGAAAACTACACGCTGCGTCACTCTTTCATAAATTAGAGCAGACGACGCCTCAAACGAGACGCCGCACACTTGCTACTAATTCATCTGTGTTAAAGGGCTTGGTCACGTAAAGATCTGCCCCTTGCCTGAGTCCCCAGGCTTTGTCTAACGGCGTATTTTTACTGGTCAACAAGATTATCGGAATATGCCGACTCGCCTCCAGGCTCTTAAAACGCCGACACAACTGAAAACCATTCTGCTTCGGTAATACTACGTCGAGAACAATACACTGCGGACGCTCTTTGAATACTTTTTCTACCGCTTCATCGCCATCTACCGCTGTTACTACTTCAAATCCACTATTGCGCAGAGGTGTGACGATCATGGTCAACTCTGTCCAACTATCATCTACCACAAGTACTTTTTGCCCAGGCATCCAATTATAACCTTTCCTAACGAACCTCACTAGCACGATGGGAAAGAAGGGCTATCCCGCTGACGCCTCTTTTCCTATTCTTCTCTCTACATATAGGCAAAAAGAAATGTACAACTCGCTACCCTCGGTATCGTAAACGCGGACGCGTTCCTTCTTGCTGAATCGGCGCTCGCTCTTGCCAGTTGGCCAGATGCTTTTTGACGGTTTGTACTAGCTCTACAGAATCAAATGGCTTGGTTAAATATTCTGTTGAACCTGCCAACCTTCCTCGCATCTTGTCAAATAAACCATCTTTCCCACTCAGCATAATAATGGGTATTTGCCTAAACTGCAAGTTTTTTCGTATTATCTGGCAAATATGGTACCCGTCCATACGCGGAAGTTGTATATCTAGCAAGATCACGGCTGGCATTTCATCCGCAACTGAGGTTAAAGCGCTCAGGCCATCTCCGGCGGTTATTACTCTAATATGCTCCCTCTGCAATGTCATCTGCACGATCTTCCTCACTGTAGGGCTATCATCTACAACCAACACTGTAGGTTCCGCCATTTAAATGGTCCTCCTTTGCGTCTCCGATGTCCAGAAGGGATTCCCCTCATTTTCTGGAACTCCATTCCAATTTTGTACTATCCCTATTGCCGTCCCCTGATTTCCCTCTCTCCCTCTTGCTTTCTGGGTGTTTCGATGGGCACGATAGACCTGGTATTGTTGCACCTCGTGATCGATCTCTGACAAAAAGATTTTCCAGGCAACGTTGAGCTGCCTTCCTGTATGTGAATTGCCTACTTCATCTCGTAAAAGTTCGGCAAAAACAATGCGCAGAAAAGCAGCTAACCCCTGCACTGCCTCCCAATAAAATTCTTCCAGTTGCTCCCCCCGCACTACTTTGTTTAAGGTCAGAATATCTGTACAATCTAGTTGCCCATTGCTGAAATTTGCGGTGTCCAGAATCGCATACTGCTGACGCGAGAGCATCTGTAAACGCTGCAAAAATCTCCTCTCTAGATACTGGATGATCTCTGCTGACGATATATGCCCTCTCCCACGCAAGCTTCTTGCATAACGCCCATGATGTATGAGCAATCCATTGATGCATTCCGCCAGTGTCGTGATTAAACCTAATAAATGATACTCTGGATTGGTGGAGTTCCTCTTTTGTGCTAATGTATATTGACATTTTATGATGATATTGGACAGATCTTGTTGTAATTCGGTCTCTAACGCTGTATCGACTACTTCAATAAGATTGAGCTCCAGTAATTTAGCCATTAGCCTCGCTACTCTGGCTTCGGGACTCATCAGTACCAACGCGATTGCTTGCATTGGCAATTCTCCATTGGAAAGACAGAGCACTTCTATACTCTCCTGATTTAATCCCATCCCTCGCACATCTTTATTGACTTCCGGCTGCCAACGCGCAACGGTGGTTCGTGTCAGATAGGTGACTCCCTCTCCCATTATCTCTTCCCACTCATCCGCCTGGCGCAAGGCTTCTAGTAACATGGAGTCAACATTTAATGGCTGCATTTTACTCTCTAATGGTAAAAGCTGTAGGTGAAAAGCAAATCTTCCATTGACCCAGCGTAATGCATGGCTTATCGATTGGGTTACCGCAAACTCTAATCGCCTCTGCATCTCGGCAGCAGTCATCCAGCCACGCTCTACGAGCATCTGTAATGCAAGCTGCATATTCCCTTGCGCCAACTCACGAATAGCCTGCGCTCTTGGAGGATCAAGCTTCTTTATCAGGCAGAGCATTCCCAAGAGGTCGGGTTGCGGCACACCATCTTCATGTAACCCGATAATCTGCCCCTTACGCAAGCTTATTGAGAGGGTCTCGGGACCCGAAGAGACAAATAATTTTCCTGTCTTTTCACTCAATGCGAGCATTTTTAATATTGATTGAAGACCTAGCGTTTGTAGATCTCCATCCATGATCCGGTCTTGCTGTTCCATCGTTTCGATTTCCTTTACCAGATGAGCACGCGAACCCTATCTCTCTATCGCTAGCGGCTCTGCTCTCCCTAGTGCTGACATTGTTTCTGGCCTTCCTGCATGCTCTCTCTCCTCACTTAAACTTCCCCCCTCTTCCAACACACCTCTATAATCATTGTCTCCACTATGAGCTCTTTTTTGGTTATTTCGCTGGCCTACATTTACTTAATACGTCACTTTTTTTCTTTTTAGGCACTATTCCCTACCACAACCTACTCAGTACTATACCTCACCCTCTCAGCATTTTCTACTTTCCTTTTTGACCCTTTTTGACCTCAACCCCCCACTCCCTCATCACAAGAATACGCTAGCCTATAGTGTATGCCACAATCCACAAGAATGCAGTAAAAAATATACCCGAAACCGTTAAAATCATATTAATAATTTAACTTTCTCCCTGCGAACGAAAGACATATCCAATCCCTGGCTCCGTCAGGATATACCGTGGACGCGATGGCTCAACTTCTACTTTCAATCTCAATTGCCTGACATACACCCGCAGATAATCTGCCTCCTCACCGTATTCCGGTCCCCATACGGCTCGTAATAATGAACGATGGGTCAGAACTTTCCCCGCGTACAACATTAATTGCCTGAGCAGTTCAAATTCTGTCGGCGTTAATTTCACTTCCTGCTCCCCCGCTTTTACCACACGCCTCGCTATGTTCATGTACAAATATCCATCTTCACTACTCAACTCCTCCGGCTCTTGCTCTATCGCGGTATCTGTCTGCGAGGCACGCCGCAAACAAGCTCTTACTCTCGCTTGCAATTCATCATTGCTAAATGGCTTGGTGAGATAATCATCCGCTCCCAGATCCAACGCCCGCACTTTCTGACGCTCCTCGGTGATCGCTGAAAGAACGATGATCGGGGTACGCAAGGTTTGACGCACCCATATGCAAACATCCAGACCATCCATTTCTCCCGGTAAATATAAATCTAGCAGGATTAAGTCGGGCTGATGCTGCTGAATGACCTCTATCGCTTGCTTCCCATTGTCAGCTACCAGGACATCATACCCACTCATTGTGAGATTGCGCTTCAGGATTCTCTGTATCGGTGGCTCATCATCTACAACAAGAATACGCTTTCCCTTCATCTTCATCGCTTCTCTCCCGCCTGCTGCTGCCCCTCACCATCTCTGCTCTCTCTCTGATGAACTACCCATTCTTGCTCTCCTATCTCTGCTACTTCATTTCTTAACCTGGGCGAAGGGTGCGCAGGAAGCGTAAATGTGTATCTCGCTCCCCCTTCTGGCGTACTCTCTACAACTATTTCTCCCTGGTGAGCCTCGATAATTCCCTTGCAGATCACCAACCCAAGTCCGTTTGTGCCGTATGTGCCAGTGGTATAAGAGTTGAAAACGTGCTCTCTCTCCTCGGCTGTTAATCCTCTCCCTTGATCGGTGACCGCTATACGCACCATTCTTGCTTCTGCAACGGCCATTACTGCCTCTAGACGTACTTCAATCTCTCTCTGCTCTCCCCCATAACGCACGGAGTTCTCCAATAAATAAAAAAATACCCGCTCCAACTGCACATGATCTGCATAGACGAGAGGAAGGACATCCTGCGCTCCCTCTTGCAATACTACCTTGATGACGCAGGGCCCCAGTGTTCGCTCTATCTTTTTCCTGGCTCCGTAAAATACTTCTACGAGGTCGCACCACTCTTTATCCAAACTCAATGCACCCATCTCGATCCGTGACATCTCCACCAGGGCGTTCACTAGCACGGTGAGATGATCTGTCTCACTCTCTATATCCTGCAAGATCTCCTTTCGATCCTTCTCCTCCCAGAGCAGGTCCTCCTGCAATAATCCTGTAACTGCGGCTTTTATCGTTGTTAAAGGTGTGCGCAGATCATGCGAAACCGCTGAAAGTAAGGCGGATCTGTTCTTCTCATCCCTTACTTGCTCTGTTATATCGTGCACCTGCAAGGCATGAGCGATGAACTGCCCTTGCTGATTGTACAAAGGATACCGCTTGAGCTGATAGTGATAATCTGTGGGGACGCTTTCTCTTTTTCCCGTAGCTCTCTCAGAGAGCAAAGATACTCTATATTTCGGATGCAACGATTCAGCGGCTAAGACACATTGTAGGTCTTGTCGATAGGTCGTACTTTTCCCCAGATCTTGTAAGTAGAGGACCACTTCTTGCTCGTTTCTTATGCGTAGTAGGAGCCGAGCAAAAATATTCTCTATCTTTGCCGCTCCCTCTCTTCTACTGGCTGTATTCAATAGTTGCGTCTCGTAGACCATTGCCATGTTCTCTAAGCGCACATCACATAACGCTTCAGCAATGGGATTCATATATACGCATTTCCCCTGCACATCCACGACAAACCACGCATCTTTGACACTGTTGCCCGTCGTATGCTGTAACTGCAAAAGCAATCTACTCAATTCACCTAGCATGTCGGTACTGAGCAACGCGGCCTCCGCCGTTTGAGATAAAAGCTCTACGGTATGCGCCAACGCATCTTTCCTTATCGGTCCTGTCATTACAACCGCTTGAACGTCCTCCCGCTCAGTCTCCCCCTTCAAGCTTTCTCCTGCCATGTTGCCCGTGCGCAGTTCCTGCTCTTCCTGATCGGCATGGAGCACTGCATGCAAATCTCTCTCATGCTGGGTAAGTAGATGGTTACTGATGAAACGCAACAGACTGCTAAAACTTACTCCGAATACACGCTGAGCTTCTTCCCGTATATGCTCTACCATCTCATATTCGGTGTGCAAGGGGTCTTCTTCCGTTGTCTCTGCCACATTTCCCCATTGCAAGGCTCCTGTGTTCGCTCTCTGATGCACCTGCTCCAGACGCGCGATTGCCTCCTGAAAACTGCTTCGCTGCTGTGCTGCTTCTAAAAGTGTGCAGTTATGGATTGCGACCATCGCCTGGCTGGCAAAAAGTGAGAGGATGTCTACTTTTAACGGCGTGAATCCACCCGGTTCTGGTGAGCATAAAAGCAGCGCCCCATAGACGGTGTTTCCTGTTACAAGCGGATAACTACAAATGGAGAACATCTGCAATTCTCGAAATATTTTTTGACTTTTTAGGTATCTTTCATCATGCATGATATCTTGCGAGATGCGCACCTGCTGCTGAAGCAGGCTTTCTCCAATGATGCATTGTTTCTCCAGAAGGAGAAATTGACTGAAAATATCCTCTGCCTTCTGAGCATCTAGACCGCTCTGCGCTTCTAAACAGAGCTGCTTCTCTCGCCAATTAATCGTGAAAACCGCCGAGGCCACATGTAATGCTTTTGCGATGCCTTCGACTATCTGGTTGAGAATCGTCGAAAGCTCGACCTCAGAGGTGATGGCGCTGGAGACGTCTTTGAGCGCTTTTCTCTGCCGATCTTGCATCTCGGCACTACCACTACTCTGTGCACTCTCAATGGCACTGGCCAATACATGACCCACTGCCTTGATCAATCTCTGCAAGGTCTCATCCTGGTAGGTTCCAGATACCATGCTGCCAAGCTCTACTGTACCCAATACGCGATCTTCAATGAGCAGGGGCGCTATCACTGTGGTTCGTAGCTGATGATTTCCACTCAACGCATCACCACTCTCAGCAGGAGAACCATCAAGACCATCTGCATATTCTTTTACTTGTAACTGAGGCTTTTGTACAACACTCTCAAGCATCGAACCGCTATACGGATGCTGGTGATAGTTCGCCTGCCACCCCTCTCCCTTTCTTGTGCATACGGCAACACGTACCGCCTCTCGATCATGACGCAATAAGACAACTCCAAAAATATCAAATGGCAATGCCTGCTCTAGCTCTGCTGCCAGGCGCGTATAATCAGGCTTGCTTCCACGCACGCTCAAAACAATTCGAGCGACACGCTCCACAATTGCCGACTCTTCTCTCGTTGTCGTGTTCGTTTTTGCCTTCATGACTTCTTTGCTGGTCTCCACGGCTTCTCTTTCAGATTCGTCTGCTCGCGTCTCTATTTGCTCACATTTTCCCTGAAATATAACATTTTGTAGCCTGCCCTATTACATTGTTTCTACAAATGTAGCAACAAATTACCTACAAAATGTTTAGCGGCAGGCCATTTCTGGCCTTTGCATCGCAACAAAGTATACCATACCTTTGTACACATACGTCAATAACCCGACAATAACAACAGCAACTCCTCACTACGCGCTATACTATCTGTAGCCACTGGCCTGACCACTTTTAGTATACTCACACGGCTTTTTCGTTGCTTTCAGGAAGGATCACTATTTATGAATATATTGCTCGGCCCTCTCGTTCGCGCTGTTAGCTCAACGTGTGTGACTATCTGGGTAGAAACATCACAGCCTGCTCAGGTAACATTGCTCGTAGAGTCCGTCTCTCATCCGGAACTCTCTCTGTCTTCTCTCACTTCTACTGTTCAGGTCGGGGGCCATTTTTATGCCGCCCCTCAACTCTCTTCTTTACTCCCTTTTGCCTGGTATACCTATAAACTAATAATTACTACCCAGGATAACCATTCACCAAAAAGTACTGTTTCAAGCGATTCTTATTGCTTTCGCACGTTAGTTGCAAAACAACTAACTCCAGTTGACAGACTGGCAGTTATAGATGTCGCCTCTCCGTCTGCACCTGCCCCTCTTCTCCGCGTTGCTTATGGCTCTTGCCGCAAATTATCTGAACCCACGGCAGATACGCTTGGCGCTTATGGCGACTGGCTCCTTCAACATGAAGATGAACGGGATACTCTCTGGCCTCATGTATTATTGCTCATTGGCGATCAAATCTATGCAGATGAACCACCAGCGCTTTTGCAGAATACTCTCTCCACAACGCAAAAAGCTGCTTTCGATTTCGCTGATTTCGCCAGACTCTATATTCACGCCTGGACGATAACTCCTGGGATTCGCCAACTGCTTGCCCATATTCCGACATTGATGATTTTTGATGACCATGAGATTACGAATAATTGGAATCTCTTCTCTGGCTGGCGAGCAAATGCTCTCCGCCAGGGACAAGAGCAGGTGCTCGTCGATGGCATGGTTGCCTACTGGATCTATCAGGGCTGGGGAAATCTACTTCCGGATGAGAATCCTCCTCATCCTCTGCTCTCTCTTATGCAAGAGGCAACGCAAAGTGGCGATGATGTTTTAGAAGCCCTTCGCTCCCACATGCGAGATGAAGTGTATGGAAAAACACTGCTTCCCTGGCATTATACGATACCTACAATCCCACCTATCTTTATGACAAATGTACGTGCGGAACGCTCTGCCGTTTTTAGTACTGATGAAGATGATTTTTGTACTTCTACACGTATTATGAGCAATACTCAGATGCAAAGTCTGAAAAACTGGCTCGCTACGCAGTCACATCAACCAGCACTTGTGGTCTCTTCTGTTCCAGTCTTACTCCCACCTCTGATTGGTCTCGCTGAATATTTGATGGGCGTTCGCCCTCTCCAAAATAGCCGCATCCCTCTCCTACGCTATCTTGGCCTGCGCCTGGCACGCCTGCAACTTCGCATGGCTATTCGTACTAGCTTTGACCATTGGCCGGTCTTCGCGGATACCTGGCAAGAGCTGACCCAGGTTCTGCTCTCTCATGCTTCAGATGTTCTGGTGCTCTCAGGCGATGTCCATTTTTCGTATGCAGCCGTTGCCCGCCCTCTCTGGGGCAAACGCGCCTTTCGTCTCTACCAGTTTGTCTGTTCGCCTTTTGAAAATTCTCTGGAGACGAAAAGCCAGCTCCAGATCCTGCTCCAATCCTTTTTTTCACGCAGCATCTACGGCGGCATGTCTACCCGCATCCTACCACTCCACAAACTCTCTCCTACCCCCAATATTACCCGCCAGCATCTCTTTCAACGCGCCATTGCCGTCGTGACGATCCAACAACAAAGCCAGGTATCCCAACAGGTCTCTCAAGAGTATCTCGGCTTTGTCGCAGGCAAATTTCAGAGAATTGCCAGTACGACGCTCTAAAGAGGCAACAGGCGCTGCTTAACTGGCCTTCGTCTTGCTATACCCTGTTAGCTCGACATAGCCATTCCCGGCTACATCTGCCCCCGCTCCATGCGCCTGAATGGTTACTGTACCTTCCCAATAGATGTTTCCTGTCGAGCTAGTGGTTATCAACTCTTGATTCTTAAGCTGAGGCATAATGGTCAGCGTGGTCTCTTATGTGTGGATCATTGATCACTAATCTCCAGCCCGAAGGATAGGTGATTCCTGTCACCGGGCTGGTCCATCTCTCCAGTACGCTGCTCTGAATGGCACTTGCTGGCAGTAAAAAGTCTTTTCCGCTCTGGTCTATATAACTTACATAGGTGGAGATGGCTTTGCCACTGGCATCACGCATAAAGTAGAGCATCATCTCTCTCTGATTATTCAATTGCAGGCTATACCAGTCCCAACCCCCACCACCTGATGTCAGGAAGTTCCCCCACTGGTGATCCATCCAGGCCTGACCACTGACTGCTACTGCCTGGTTATGATCTATGATGCGACCAGAGACCGTCATACGTGTGCGCGAATAATAATATGAGAAGCCACTCTGACCAAAGGGAATGATGCCATTTCCGTTGTGCAAGGTGGCAGGCTTGCTCCCCTGAAGATTGAGCTTGATGACGTAGTTCTGCATGTTCGCTTGTAGCTGATCTCGCCCATTTAGTCCCTGAATATGCCAATCACCAATTCCTACGTTGATTCCCTGACTTGAAGTTCCATTCGGAATCACGGCGTCTGGCTCTAGCTGCTTCCTCTGGTCATAGTGAAATTGACCCCGGCTGAGATCGCTGATGGCAAAATGTGCGGCATAAAATGGCGGAATATCACTCCGCAATGCCTGGAAGATGACAAATTCAAAACCGTACTGCTGGATTTTTCCCCTGGCTCGCTGGCCTGAATATGCCCTGTGTAGTACCACCATTCGGTCAGATACCGATGTGCGGCCTCGTCCTGGGGAAAACGCACCGCTGGCAAAGACCCGCTGCTGGCTTCTGGCTTTACCTGGGGCAGTTGCTCGCTTGAAGAATAGACACCCGGAAAAGAACACGAGGCCAGAAGCATACTTAGCAACATCCCTATAAATATCCCTAGTCGTGTGCGCTGTCGATTGCTCACGTTCATCGCCTACCTCCCATGTGCAGATCCTGCTCTTTCTCCCCAGCCATCCCCCTCTGCTCACGGCTCTCCTCTGCTCTATATTCTTCATATTCTTCAGCCATCGCCGGAGGATGCCTCTGCACTCCCACAAAGGGCAACCACCAGTTCCAATCACCTAACAATCTCATCGTTGCCGGGACCAGCAGACCGCGCACCAGGGTCGCATCCAACAATACCGCCAGCGCCATCCCCAGCCCTAAAGCTTTTACCAGGATCATGTCAGCGGTAGCAAAACACGCGCTCACGACAATGACAATCACTGCCGCACTGGTGATGATCCCCCCACTCCTTTGCAACCCTAAGGCCACTGCCTTCCGGTTATCTCCTGTTTGCCAGAATGCCTCCTGCACCCGTGATAAGAGAAAGACTTCATAATCCATTGATAGCCCAAAGAGAGAACAGAAGAGCAGAATAGGACTGGAGGCTTCGACAAAGCCCAACGGGGTGAAGTTCAGCAACTGATGCAAGAAACCATTCTGGAATATAACGACCAGCGCTCCATAACTTGCCAGAATCGAGAGGGTGTTCATTAATATCGCTTTGATCGGTAACACTATCGATCTAAATAGTAAGAAGAGCACGACGAGTGTACTTGCGGAAACTACGAAGAGGGCCAATGGAAAGTCTGAATATAAAGAGTTGACGTAATCCATATCACCCGCCGTCCCCCCGTCCACGAGCACACGTATCCCATGTCCGGGACTGGTGTTGCGGATCGCCTGTACGATCCCCTGCGACCTGGCATCTACCATCCCGTATTTGCTGATGACCTGGATCATGGTTGTGTCTCCAGCTACTGAAGACTTTACCAGGGCGACCAGATAGGGATCAACCAGTAGCTGCGGATTGGTATAGAGCAACTGGTACTGCGCCAGGGTAAAACGCGGATCAGCACTGACGATACTATCTACCCGCTGCACACGCGGATCGGCCTCTATCCGCCTGATATAGTTATAAAGATAGGTGATATTCTCTCTGCTCATGACATTCCCTTGTGTCTGGACTGCCATGATTATCGGCGTGGTCTCCCTGTCATTAAAACGCTGCGCGAGCAGATCATATGCCTGGCGCGATGGTACGTCCGCTGGCAAAATTGAGGCATCTGGCGCGGAGAAACGCACAAAGATGAAGGGGAGGCCAAAGCTCAAAAGGAGCAGTAAGACTGGTACAAAGACTCTGATCGGATAACGCATCACAAATTCTGACAAACGATACCAGAAGCCATGCTGCGGCTCTCTTGTCTCCTGCCCGCCACTCCCCTCTAACGCTGCCGCGCCTGCCTTTCTCCCCCATAAACGCGGCAGACGCATGGGTAAAGCATTGACTCTCAGCCCTATAATCGAGAGGAGCGCTGGTAATAGCGTCAAAGCGGCCAGCAGGGCCAGCATGACCACCAGGACGCCTCCCATGCCAACTGAACGTAACATGTTGATACGAATAAAGGTGAGACCAAGCAGCCCTATAGAAACGGTTAGCCCGGAACAGGCAACCGCCCGCCCCGCCGTGGCAATTGCTACCACTACGGCTTCATCCACTCCTCTCCCTCGCATCAATTCCTCGCGAAAACGGCTGACGATAAAGAGCGAGTAGTCTACTCCTAACCCCAGACCAAAGAGGGTGGTGATATTTAAGACAAAGATGGAGAGCGGGGTAATATGCCCCAGACCAAAAATCAGCGCTAGCGCGATCACTACGGCACACCCACCAACCAGCGCCGGCAAAATAGAGGCGACCACCGAACGAAAGACAAAAAGCAGCGCGACTATGGCGAAGGGAAAGGCTAATAATTCGGCTCGCCGCAGGTCCCGCTCACTGACGGTCTGGATATCTTCATAGAAGACCGCCGGTCCACCAACACTGTACTTCAAATCCGCCGTTGCCTGTAACCGCGTTTGTAGCTCCGGCAAGTACTTCGGCGCTGTCTCCGGATCTGTTTTGAGTAATATATCTATGTATGCCGCTTTACGATCTAGTGAGATCTGGCGGGGATTATCTAGAAATGTGATGATGCTTGCTACTTCTGACCAGCTACGCAGATGGCTGATGGTCTGCTCCGCCTCCTGCGCGAACTCAGGCTGATCCGCGCTGTAACGGTTACTGGTCAGGATGATCTGCACGATGGTCGGATTGAGATGGATTTTCTGCACCAGTAGATCTATCGCTTTCTGCGATTCGGCGTCGGGACTGACAAAGCCTCCCGACTGCAATACCTGGTTGGCCTGGGGCGCAAAAGGTAACGCTGCTGCGGCAACCACCATCCACAATCCTACTATCCACCAACGATAGTGGGTCACAAATCTGCCGAGACGGTAAAACATGCGAAAACCTTTCTCTTAGAAAAGCAAAAGAAAGAGGTGTATCCTATAAGTTTGTATTCTCTAGTATGTACAAGCAAAATTACGCACAAATCAGGCTCGATAGTATAAGATTCTTTCTCCTCTATGACGCGCTCTCTGCCTTTGTGGGGTAAGATCTTTACCTGGCACTCGCAAATTGCTCGCATGCTGAAGTGTATTCGTCTTTTCTCTCGACGCATTTTACCGCGTGTTGTATGATATAACATCGTACTCTAATAGCTCAGATCGTAGGAGTTCTTTGCACGGAAAGTCAAGCATTTCTCTGTCACCTCTGCAAGAAACTCATCCACTTGCATTGATTCTTTTTTACCTGCTATAAGGCAGTACTCCTGCTACCAAGAGATGGTATGTATCCTGGTAGCAGATATATGTTCTTCTTTGAGGAGTTTTTTATGGCGAAACAAGCAGCAGCAAAGCAGGCAACAAAAAAAGAGCCTGATCAACAACCTGCCCATATCAAGGTTATTAGTGTCAATCGCCAGGCCTACCATGATTATACCGTTGAACGTACTATTGAAGCCGGTATCTCTCTGGTGGGTACTGAGATTAAATCGATCCGCGAAGGCCATGTTCAACTACGCGGTGCCTATGCAATGGCTCGCAAGGGCGAGATCTGGCTGGAAAATGCCCATATCGCTGTCTACGAGCACGGCAATCGCTTTAATCACGATCCTATGCGCAATCGCAAATTATTATTGCACAAAAAGGAGATCGCTCAGCTTTTGAGCAAGGTTGAGACAAAGGGCCTTACTCTTATTCCGCTTAAGCTCTATCTCAAAAACGGCAAGGCGAAGATTGAACTCGGCCTCTGTCGCGGTAAAAAATTGTATGATAAACGCGATGCTATCGCCGAGCGCGATGTAAAACGTGAGATCGAGCGTATTGTACGCGGGAGATAATAAGCTATGTCGGAATCAGAGCCATTACCACCCTCTAGTCTGGAGGAAGTCCACAGGTATGCCAATCACTCTGGCTTCTTTCAACTTTTGGGTCTCCAGATTGAACAATCGCAAAATGGCACCGGCGTCGTCGGCATCTCTGTCGACGCACGCCTGCTCCATCCTCAGGAGATTGTACATGGCGGGGTCATTTTTACGTTGGCCGATACAGCTATGGCAATGGCGATGCTCTCTGTGCTCCCCACAGGAACTCCATTTAGTACTATGGAAGCCAAAATCAATTTCTTGAAAGCGGTTCGTACCGGCACCTTGCGGGCTGAAGCGACTATTCTTCACCAGGGACGCTCTACTGCGGTCCTTGAGGCTACGGTCTATAATCTGGATGGCACAGAACAACAGCCGATTGCCCGTGCTCTCGGTACGTTCCATATCTCCAGACGCTAGTATCCGCCCAACACCTACTGACTACACATTTTTACGCATATTACGCCAGGTTACTAGGGCTACTATCATCCCGGCTAGTAATAAAATCACTGCAATAAGTACTAACACCAGCAATAGCAATCGCACATTGCTAGCGTGAACAGTCGCTTGCTGCTCTAATAAGACCAGAACTAGCATATCCCCCTCATTCCTCCCTCATAATAAATTCACTATCTCTGCATTCTCTCTATTACAACGCTTATTATAGAGTAGATTTCACATTCTCGCTCTTCAGGCCTGTCTCTTTTCTCATCAGCGCTAAACAAACAAACAGCCCGCTACAAATACTGTATCAGGCTGTCTCTTTTTTGACGCTTAGGCATTGATGTAATGCTTTTCCTGGCTCTCTTCTACTATCCTCTTACTACCAGCGCGCAACACCTTTTCGTAAACGTCGTATTGATGCGCAACATAGATCCCGGTATGATGAGCACTCTCTCTCTTTTCTGACGCAAATTCATTGGCCCTTACGCTGCTCTCCCTCGCTCCGTTTTGCGACGACGGCAATAACAGCGAATGAGCGTCTATCACCAGATCTAGCTTGAGCTTTCTCTGCTCCTCTGACCCTTCCTCCTGCGCCGTCCTTGAGACTTCATCTACGTCGATCACTAAACGCCAGAAGTGACGCGTTAGACTATACCCTTCTCGCTCCAGTAAATGACGCGCTCCCTGGTCCATATCACTTACGGTGACGGACAGCACAACACGCCACTCTTTCTCCTGTAAGCGCAGCATCTGTCTCGCTCGGTCTTCTGTCAACCAGATAAGCAAAGTCCCCATGCCACGCCCACGATACTCTGGATGGACACGGATCAACGAGACGATCTGCTCCTCCCCTTCACGCCTCACATCCGCATATCCGACCAGTCTTCCTTGATTGGTGACTATGACCCAGGCATCGGTCTCCATGCAAAAATCTGGGCTCTCCCACACCCGGCACACGTCCTCTGCCGTGGGTTCCGCAATATATGATTCCATTGAATCACAGGCAATCAGTAATCCGGTAACAGTGTCCAGGTCTGTCATCCTCGGTGCCCGCGCCGCGAGATTATGTAAACGTACGATCACGGTTGATTGCTCCAATCTTTCTTCCAGGCTAAAAGTGTAAGTACTCTTCCCTGCTTTGCACGCGCTTCTACTCTGCTCTAGCCGTTACGCTTTAACTTGCCTGTACGCTTGGCGTAACGTTCGGCTTGTCTGAATATAAAAATCCCTACTGGAATGCTAATAACTCCTGTGATAAGAAGTGGCCAGGTGTCGTTCCAAATTTCACTTTGCTTGATGGTAAGCTGAATACCTTCAAGCGCTTTTATCTCGCGCTTTTCTTCTTGTTCTTTTTTTTGCCTCGGCCAACGGAAAAGAGGACGTGGCTTGGTAAAAAACTTGGAGATGCCTTCAATTACTACGGCATCTTTCTTTACATCAAAAGTTATATCCCTGGCTCGCTGCGTTTTCATCGCTGTTTCCTGGATAGCCACGCGCTTTTCTCCTTCAAGGTTGATATCAATGTAGATATGCGCCGCACAAAAAATACAGACAAAAAACCGTGGGACTGGATTTTTTCTTTTGCCCAGTGCCCACGGTTGAGGAGTTTCTCTCTTCCTACTCGTTATGAGTAGGCGGTCCTCCTATGGCAATAGGCACACTCTTCCCATGCAAAAAAAGCACAGTAGCCGGCTCAATGCTCACACGACCAACTTTTACCGCTTTCCCAGCCAGGAATGCCGGAGCACAGGACATGGCATAACCGTTTACGACGGGCATACCGCGCATACGGATCGAGGTAGTATTCTTCATGTTGCCATCTCCTTTTCTTTTTCTTTGTGCTCTGTGCCTGTTTTGTCTCCGGATGACTACTTTTTCCGGATCTTCTCTCGGCCTTTGCTTCTGCAAGTGCCTCTTGTCTAAGTATAAGGAAAAGCTTAGCGATCTGTCAAGGACTAGACTCACCAAATCGCCACGCATCGTCGTTCTTCGCTTGTCTTTATGCTTTCGCCGCTTCGAGGATCTGCTTCAGGTTCCCTTGCTGGATCATCTGCACCCATTCAATATGAGTCTGGATCGCCTCCTCGGCTGTCTCTGAACTCGTTTCATGGATGATTAGGCGGAATAGGGTTAGATAACTATTCTGCTGCGGGTAGATCGCGGTAATATACTGCCTTCCCATATGCGTATCATTATAGGTTGCCACAACATAGCGCGTTTTATTCGGCGCTATCGCCACATGCCGTGCCAGGTCCAGGGTTTGTAAGACGACTCCCGGTGCATCAGGAATCTCTACTACGTCATGCCCCTGCGGCAATGGCACGAGCATTGTATATGGCTGTTCTTCCTCAACTACTTCATTCATAATAGCCTCAATCTCCTCAATACTTTTCAGGTCACAATCTTACATATGGCAAGACTGTCTGCTCCAGTGTAAACAATCTCCACCATTTGGTCAAGCCGTAGGACTGGCTTTTGCCCTGGTCATCTCTACTTGACCTTTTCGCTTTTCCTGCTGGAGAATTCCCCTTCAGAGGCAGTACAAGCTCAGTCCTTTCTCGACCCGTTTGAGGGTACTGAAAATTGTTCTTTAAGCTGCCTCTGCTTCTTTCTTCTCTCGATGATACTTACGACTCTCCTCGGTAGCCAGCGCAGAAAGTTGGGATGCCTGGCAACATAGGCGAAGAATTTTGGTTGTAGTTTTCTCCATATCCCCGGCAGTTCCTGAATCTCTCCGCTTATGACCGGGTGCTCGACACTCTTTGGATCAGCCCAACGCTCTCGTACATAGATATCACTGAGCCTCTCTAGCGTGACCTCTTCTCCAGGCGCAACTACGATCAGCCCCTTGACGTATTCATAAGGCGTTTGTGATGTCTCTCCTCTGATGCCCGCCCAGTTTGCGAGCAGATAAATCCTGCCAAAGATCTGCGCCGATACTCCATATCCCTGAAAGAGACGGCTCCACCAGACTCCAAATGCTAGTGCAGCAAACAACAGCAATAATAGAATACTCCCCAAAGCGAGACTCATCTGCTGCTGCCATTGATTGCTTTTACTACTACTATGACTTGCCCCCTGATCAAACGCGCTTTCGGGATCTTTCCCCAGCACTTTCGCAATCCCTTGTTTTCCCAAACTTCCCGTGACATCCGCTGCACTCGCACTACTGGTACCATATTGGTTTGGTAGTGGCCGATTAAAGGTTGAGAAGCTGGCCGAGGGCTCAAAGTTGATCCAGCCATACCCTGCAAAGTAGACCTGCGTCCAGGAGTGCGCGTCTACACCACGTACTACCCTCTGCTGATTTTTGCTATCTGCGGTTCCGTTTGTATACCCTACCTCTACACGCGCTGGTATCCCTAATGAACGGGTCATGACGGCCATCGCTGAGGCAAAGTAGTTGCAAAATCCTTTCTTGCTATCAAACAGAAACCAGGAAACTCCTTCTCTTCCTACCGGTAACTGCACGTCCAGACTGTAGGTGTAATTCTGGCGCAAGTAGTTCTCTAGGGCAACGACTTTATCGTACATGGTTGGCGCATTCGCTGTAATTTTTTGCGCTAACTTTGTAATTTCTGGATTCATGTCTTTGGGCAAGGCGGTATCTACTTGCAATACGTTCGGGTTGTAAGCATTCGGCGATACTTGCTGGTCGGCTTCGCTATACCTGCTCACATCACTATACGCTGGCGCATCCTTCGGCAAGGGCACACTCCGCAAGGTTTCAATATCAGCTGAGGAGACGTTGGAAACGATGGTATAGCTGGTGTTCCCCGTCACTACCCTCGCATCCTGCCCCACCCAGGCCATGAGCGAACCTGTGGCATCACTGATTAACCATTTCGTCGGAATGTTGACTTGCGAGAGCTCCGAAGCGCCAAAAACAAAGGGATAGGAACCCTCTGGGGCATTGACGATGCTGATCTTCTGCTTTACTGCATGTGTCATGAGCGCCCCTGAAGAATAGCTAAAGTTCGCCGGAACCTTCAGGGTGTCATCAATGGTTCCTGTATTTGTCCAGCCTCGCCCATTATAGGTGTCATAAGCCAGTGAACCTAGATACTGACTGCCATCTGTGGATTGTACTAGCATTACTACGTCGTTGGTCAAATGCGGATTTCCCCCCAGGGTCAGATCTTTCTGAAAGCTCCCATGATTGGCTGGCATCGGACCGTTGTTGACGGCCAGAACCCAATTCCAGGTGTTTTGCATCATTACCAGGGGACTCCCATTGGCGTTCCAGACCTGCGAGACAAACGGATCTATATAACTCCCTGGCAATATCCAGGAAAAGATTAATATCCCTATCGAAAGAAATGCTCCCGCCTGCATGAAATCCCAACCTATGTCCTCCGCATAACGTAGACCCTGCTGCCTCCAGTGCGCTATTGATTCATGGAGGTTGAAACGTAAGAGTAATAAGAGGGACGCCATTAAAAATACTACGAGAAAGATGATATTTCCATCCTGGGCATTATTTAAATTGATCAGTATCACTACAGCATTTGCTACTATCATTAACCAGGGGCTACGCGTTCGATAGACTAGCCACGCACTGGTATACGCCAGGATAAAACTTAAGGTGACGATGAAAAACAAGAAGATAAAATCGTCATCTGTCGCCCCACCACTGTTCACAACAACGAGCCACCGCTAAATCGCCGCTAGAAACAGCCGCCCATCTCCACCAAAGAAGGCGCTTGCGGTCTGCCAGTATGCCAGGAGCAAGCCAATCCCGATGACTACCAGGTGTAAAATCCACCTGGGCAGACGCTGCTGCTTCGCCGCCAATACTCCACCCACTAGCCCAAATGCGGTTACTACTGTCAGACGATCCAGGTGCTCTACCCAATCTGCCGCCTGAATACAGATAATGGTGCTATAGATGATAATTGCTACTAATACTAGGGAAAACCAGCCTTCTGCCAGGCTTAAATGGATATCAGGCCGATGAAATCCTTGGTTCTCCTCTAAATCACTGCCGTTTTCGGAGATGAGTTTGGCCAATCGTTCAACTGAGGCATCGCGCATTCTTCATTACCTCCGATTCGCGTAACGTGCATCAGGACCACTCTCCAGGATTTGAGCAAGAGGCTCTCCACTTTTTATACGTAATACAGGGATACCAGCACCTTCTAATAATGCTAGTGTATCTTCATCTGAAGGTTCTTGCTCAAATGAGGCCGCATCCAGTCCAATGACTGCTACCTGCACTCCTCTTCTCTGCAAATGACGCAAGCCCTCATGCCAGTCACGCAAATCCGAAGGGGTGACGATGACGGCGGCTGTGTTCCTCGCAAAATGGAGCGCATCCAGCGCTAGCAATTCTTTAAGGTCCGGACCTTCTCCCGCTTCGACGACTGCCAGTAACTCTAATATTCGCTCTACCTGCCGATCTCCTCGATCCAGGGAGAGGACTTCTCTCTGCGCACTGTTGATAATCAAACCAACCGAGAGATCTTGCCTTAAGAGATAGGTGGCAATCGTCGCTACGATGGTTACTCCATACTCTTCTGTCGAGTGTTCCCCTTCTCCTGCCTGCACCGGCGCATGCAGATCTAATAAGATCCACACATCTACCGCCGGATCAAGATCAAATTCTTTGACCATTAGTTTGTTGTAATGTGCACTGGAGCGCCAGTGTATCCTGCTTAACGCATCTCCAGCTACGTATTCGCGAATGGTGGTCGCGTTCGTCGTGGTTTGTAAGGCCCTGCGCGAACTCCGCCCTCTTCCAGGTAATCCCCCACTAAAAAAGGCAAAACTGGTTATTGGCAATACCCGTGGCAATACGAGCAGCTCTTGCATTCCCGCTAAGGCGATTCGCTGCCGAAAGAGACCGAAGGGGTCTCCACTGGTTGCTGTGACCGGCCCTAGCTGAAATTTCCCACGCTGCCGACAGGTACTTCTCGCACGCCACATTGCTCTCTTTCGCCCACCCATACTGGCAACGTAGCCCGCTCGATGTCCAGGTACGGTGGAACTATCCGCAACCTGCACCCACAACTTTGGGAGGATGCTTAAGTTGTCTAGCATGAGACGCTCATCAAAGACTTCTCCAACCTGCACCCGCCTGCTTGGCGCTGTCCTGTGAAATAGGAGCTTGCGCACGCTGTATCGCGCCCAGAAGAGGGAAAGGATGAATAAGCTCAGTAAGACATACGTAAGTATATAGAGTACTTTCCAGCCACTACTGGCGGCAAAAAATGCAAGGATGCAGATCAGAAGGACAGCTTGCCACGGTCGCATCTCTTAACGTCCCTTCCCTCCACTCACCCAGGCGTTTGGCACTGCTACACTCTGCAAGATCTCGTCCAGAATCGCTGAGGAGGTGATCGCTCTCACTCTCGCTGCCGGTGTGACAATTATGCGGTGCCCAAGCGTTGGTTTGGCTAACAGTTTTACATCATCGGGGATCACATAACCTCTTCCTCGCATGGCCGCTAATGCCTGCGCGGCTCGGAAAAGGGCTAACGATCCTCGCGGACTTACTCCCAGATAGATGTTGGCATGATTCCTGGTCGCATTGGCAATTCCTACAATATATTCACGTATCGATGGATCAACGTGGACGCTTTTTATCTGCTGCTGGATTAATACAAGCTCTTCAGCACTCATTATCTGGGTGAGATCCTCTAGCGGATGATGCAGTTGGTGGCTGTCGAGAATATTTACTTCATCGGCTGGCTTCGGATATCCCAGTTTGATGTTCATCATAAATCGATCCAGTTGGGCTTCGGGTAGGGGAAATGTTCCTTCGTATTCGATGGGGTTTTGCGTCGCCATGACCATAAATGGATCTGGCAGATGATACGTTACTCCATCTACGGTTATCTGGCTCTCTTCCATCGCCTCTAATAATGCGGATTGCGTCTTCGGGGTGGCACGGTTGACTTCGTCTGCCAATACTATCTGCGCCATTATCGGCCCTGGACGAAACTCGAAGTTCCCTGACTTCTGGTTATAAATAGATACCCCTGTTATATCACTCGGCAATAGGTCAGGGGTGAATTGGATACGCTTAAATGTACATCCAATTGAACGCGCTATCGCTTTGGTGAGGACGGTCTTTCCCACACCCGGCACGTCTTCTATGAGTACATGCCCATGACATATCACCGCAATCAGGCTGAAGGCTACTGCGTCTGCCTTCCCTACTATGACCCGCTCAACGTTTGCGACTACGCGTTGAACCGCTGTCGCTAAATCTTGTACTGACTGCATTTGTAACTCTCCAATGAGGTCGTCTTTGAGGTGAACTGTTTGATGCTTCTTTGTGTCAGATTTTCCCTGGCAAATCTATGGTATCACAATTCGCTGCATCTCACGAGTACTTTTGCATACGAGATGGGTACGGTCTTCTTCTCTTCTCTATGTACGCTTACCCCGGCTTTTTTGTTGCATCTTATCCCTGATAGTCCCAATATGCCGCCTCTCCTCTTCTCCTCTACCCTTTCTTAGGACTATGCTCAGAAGAGAGAGTGTGCTAATATGTAGGATATGAGCCAGCGCAATTATCAGACTTCTGAAGAACTATTTGCACGCGTTACCGGCTTCGTTCAGGGTGTCGGCTTTCGCCAGTTCGTTGTCCGCAGAGCCTTAAGCCTCGGTCTGCGCGGGTATGCCCACAATGCTTACGATGGCAGCGTTGAAGTGGTTGCCCAGGGACCCCGGCCCGCTCTTGAACACTTGCTCTCTCTGCTTCGCCAGGGGCCTTCCGCCTCTGAGGTGGATGAGGTCTCGGTCTCCTGGCGCGAACCCTCTGAACATTTTCATGGCTTCTCTGTACGATGGTAGGTAGTAGATTTTAAGAGGACGACTTTCCATGATTGATCGCGAGACAGTTCAAAATGTAGCTAGGCTCGCCCGCCTGGGCCTGAGCGAAGACGATATTGAGACTTTCGGTGGCCAGCTCTCTGTTATTCTGGAGAATATTAAGATTCTTCAGGAGGCCGATGTGAGTAATGTCTCTCCCTACTGCTCACGCCTCACGCCTGACGAATATCGCTAGAGCCGATGTGTCCCGACCTTCTTTTCCCCCACAGGTTCTGCTGGCAAATGCTCCAGACCAGGAAGATGATAGTCTCAAGGTCAATGCTGTTCTGGAGGGAGAGTAAATCCGCTATGACTGAACTCTATCAATTGACTATTCACGAGGCGGCAGATCTGCTACGCCAGCGCAAAATTTCTTCTGTTGAGCTGACTGAAGCTCATCTTGCTCGCATCCGCGCCGTTGAACCACGCGTGAAGGCCTTTACGCTGGTGACCGATGAGCTCGCTCTCTCTCAAGCCCGCGCCGCCGATCAACGTTTCGCTAGCGGCGAAAATCTCTCCCCTCTGACGGGGATTCCGCTTGCGATTAAGGATGTTATCAATACTAAAGGGATTACGACGACCTGCGGCTCCCGTATGCTGGAACACTTCAAACCAGTCTATGACGCTACGGTGATGCAAAAACTTCATGCCGCTGGCTTTGTGATGGTCGGCAAAACCAATATGGATGAGTTCGCTATGGGCTCCTCTACTGAACACTCTGCCTTTTTCCCTACTCATAATCCCTGGGACCTCTCACGCGCCCCAGGCGGCAGTAGCGGCGGCTCTGCCGCGGCGGTGGCGGCGGGCATGGCGATGGGCTCCTATGGCAGCGATACCGGCGGCTCGATTCGCCAACCTGCCTCTCTCTGTAATGTGGTGGGCGTTAAACCTACCTACGGACGCGTTTCTCGCTTTGGCCTGACTGCCTTCGCTTCTTCTCTGGATCAGATTGGCCCTTTCGCCCGCGATGCTCGCGACGCCGCTCTTCTCCTTCAGGCCATCGCTGGCAACGATCCCTGCGATGGTACCAGTTCTCCTCATCCGGTTCCGGACTATACTGCCGCTCTGACTGGCTCTCTGAAAGGGATGCGCATCGGCGTCCCTGAAGAGTACTGGGTCGAGGGGACTCAACCGGGGGTCGTGAAAGCGGTTCGCGAGAGTATTGAATCGTCTACGCGATCTCGGCGCTGAGGTTCATGATGTCTCTCTCCCTTCTACGAAGTATGGGGTCGCAGCCTATTATATTATTGCCCCTGCTGAGGCCAGCGCAAATCTGGCTCGCTATGATGGCGTGAAATATGGCTATTCTTATCGCGATACCGATGATATGTGGGAAGCAATGGAGAAGACGCGTCAGTATGGCTTTGGCGCTGAGGTGAAACGCCGTATTATGCTAGGTACCTATGCCCTCTCTGCCGGCTACTACGATGCCTATTATAAACGCGCTGAAAAGGTCCGTACGCTTATTCGTCAGGACTTTGAGAAGGCTTTCGAGCACTTTGATGTCCTGGTCAGCCCGGCCTCTCCTACGGTTGCTTTTAAGCTGGGCGAGATTAAAGATCCCTATCAGATGTATCTCCAGGATGTCTTTACAATTCCTGCCAATCTTGCCGGTATCTGCGGTGTCTCTATTCCCGGCGGCTTTAGCGATGGCCTGCCCGTGGGCTTACAACTCCTGGGCAACGCCTTTGGCGAGGAACATATCTTCCGCGCCGCCGATGCCTTTGAACAGGTCACTGACTATCACAAACTCTGGCCACAAGATCTCTAATCTTTCTTTTGTAGTATGTCGGACAACCCAAGCTCACACGTCCCGGAGGGGAGACGGTTTAACCGTCTCCCCTCCCCGACAACCACCTTCTCACTGGTGGCCTGCAAAATAGGTAGGGAATGCGCTTGGCGCACTCCAAATTTCTGGATGATTCATCGCGGATCAATGCTTCACAGCTCGCTAGCCAATGCAGCTCATTTTAAGGTAGGAAGAGGTTAGCAATGGAACGCCGTAAACATCTTGGTCTTTTGTGCCTTTGCCTGGCAATCCTTCTGCTGCTCATAATCGCTCCAGTCCCGGCATTTACTCACTTCGGGACATACCTTCTCTCTCATCTAACACCCACTCCTCTCCCACCCTCTCCTACGGCCATTCCATCTACTCCTACAACCATTCCACCTACTCCTACCCCTCGCCCTACTCCTACTCCTCTCCCAATCTTGACGGTCCGTGGCACTCCCCCTCCCGTCGCTGCTTCAGAATTCTATATGATTGATATGGATACTCAACATGTTTTAGCAAATGGTAATAGCGTGAAAACCCAACCAATGGCCAGCACAACTAAGATTATGACCGCCTTCATCGCTATTACTTCAGGCAATCTGGCACAACCAGTTACGGTCCATCAGGATTCTCTGGATCGGGTCGCTGAAGATAGCAGCAGCGCCAATCTCCGCCTGGGCGATACTCTCTCTCTTCAAGATATGCTCTATGCCATGATGCTTCCTTCTGGCAATGATGCCGCTATTGCTATTGCTGATGCTCTCGCAGGCAATACCCAAAATTTTGTCCAGCGTATGAATCTTTTCGCTTACCGCTTGCATCTCTTTCAAACACACTACGCCAATCCTGATGGCCTGAGCCTCACTCCTGAAGAAGATCTGCAACATTATACTAGCGCCTATGATCTGACACGCCTGGCTGAAGATGCCCTCCGTCTCCCTCTCTTCGCCAAAATCGTCCATACTGATCACTATACGCTTCCCGCTACTTCTACCCACGCTGCCTATTCCTGGACAACTACGGATACGTTGCTCGATACTTACCCCGGTATGCTCGGCGTGAAAACTGGCTTTACCTATGCCGCCGGCTATTGCCTGGTCTTTGCCGCCAAACGCAACGGCCACGAATTGCTTGGTGTGGTTCTGCATAGTTCCAGCGAGGAACAACGCAATCTCGATGCTACAACTCTCCTCAATTGGGGTTTCTCCCTCCCCCTCCTCTCTCCTACTTGATGTTTTTGAGCTTGTTCTCCCCCTTTGCTGCTTCTGCTAAAATACTATCGCTGCGATCTCTGCAAATATTTCAATCAAATATGCATTGTAAGGCGAGAGCAAACATGATAGAATAGTCACACTACCCCGTACTATATCAATTTGAATAAGAGTATATTGAAATGCGCTACGCCATCTTTACTGATATCCATGCAAATCTTGAAGCATTAGAAGCGGTTCTGGCAAAAATTGATGAACTTGCTCAGCAAGAACCTATTGATCAGATCTGGTTTCTTGGGGATCTGGTCGGCTATGGCCCGAATCCGAATGAATGCATTGCTTTGCTCCGCTCTCGCACTGATGTAATTATCGCGGGCAATCATGACTGGGCCGCTGTTGGCAAAATTGATCTGGAAGACTTTAGTGAGGCCGCTCGCATCTCCGCTGAGTGGACTGCGAAACAACTCACTGAAGAACATCGTGAGTTCCTTATCAATCTTCCTGAGCGCATTGAGCAAAATGTGTGTACTCTTGTGCACGGCAGTCCCTATGGCCCTCTCTGGGAATATCTTACGAGTGAGGTCCTCGCTGAACGCAGCTTTGAGTACTTCTTTACCCGCTACTGCTTCGTCGGTCATACGCATGTCCCTGTTATCTTCCAACAACCTGATATCGCTAATACTCCTACTATTCCTCTCTCTAGTGCTGAACAACACGCGGCTGACAATAACTTGATCGCTGAAGATATGCAACATCTTCCTGATGATGAGCTGGCCGAAGAGATTGATGATGACGAAACACAAAAAATAGCGGCTGTACGTGCCAGCACAATGCAAAATACTCAAGCTGCCTCTCAAAGTGATGCGCCTCACCAGGAAACTGATGCTCACCTCGATCCCCCTGATGTGCTTGGTCGCTCCTCTGAGATTCAACATCAGGTTGATGATGAACAAAACCAGCTTGCTGTGACTCCCTCTGAAACAGGCCCTGCCCTGCCTTCTCTGGAGGCTTTCTCTGTTGAGATTGAGGCGGAAGCATTAGCTACTCCCTCTGCCTCTCAAAGTACTGCTTCAGAGCCGAACCTATCTGAAGATTCATCACTACCTGAACAGCCAGTAGAAGCAGAGGTTACTCCAGAAGAGACGATTGTAAATGCCGAAGATCGCCTCAATCAGGAGATTGAAGAACTCCTGGCTCTGCTCGGTCTCAATCAGAATATGATTGCTCTCACGAATGAAATGCTTATTCCCCCTGAAGAGGGCCATTGGCAACTCCTGAGAGGCTATCGCGCTATTGTGAATCCCGGTGGCGTTGGCCAACCTCGCGATGGCAATCCTAAAGCCGCTTTTATGATTTTCGATCCCGAACACGGTTTCGAGTTCTTTCGCGTCCCTTATGCTATTGAAAAAACACAGGAGAAGATCATTAAGGCTGGTCTCCCAAAATATCTGGCTACCCGCCTGTCTTATGGTCGCTAATAATACGTATGAAACTTATCGTCGGCCTGGGCAATCCGGGCGCTCAATATACTCAAACACGCCATAATGTTGGCTTTCGCGTCGTCGATCTGCTCGCTGAAAAAAATAACTGGCGCTGGGAGCGGCGCGGACGTGCCCTCACGGCTAATGGCTCTCTCGGCTCAGAGAAAATTGTTCTGGTGAAACCGCTCACATTTATGAATAACAGCGGCGAGGCTGTGGGTGAGTTGGTCCATTGGTTTAAACTTCAACCAGAGGATCTCCTGGTTATCTATGATGATCTGGATCTCCCTGTAGGCAAAATTCGTCTGCGCGGCAAAGGTAGTACGGGCGGCCACAATGGCCTGAGCAATATCACTCACCACCTGCACACGGACGCTATTCCACGCCTGCGCGTCGGCATTGGCCGCCCCACCAATCAGCGCATGGATACGATTCAGTATGTTCTTGGCACTCCACCCGGCGACGAACGTATTCTGCTCTCTACTAGCGAAGAACAGGCCGCGAACGCTGTCCCTATGATCCTTGCACTCGGCATCGAAGCCGCGATGAATGAGCTCAATGCCGATCCAGAAGCCCAACAAAAACAGGCCGAACGCCGCCGCCTACAAGAAGAGAAACGCCGCCTTCGCCAGGAACAACAGCAACAACAGGACCAGGCCGCACAGGATCTTCCCCAACAAGCGCAAACTCAACACCCATAACAACGTTGTTGCCAAAGCCGTTCGATGAGCTGTACAATAGCTTGTTTCTGGTTAGTCTTTGACGCTGCCGGTTAATACACCACTGGTCACAAAGCGCTGAGAGAAGAGGAAGATAATCGCTACTGGCAGGACCATAATGACCCCGGCAAGCGCTAGTTCGGCACGATGAATCGGGATATTTGTGCTCGTCCCTGGGTGCAGCGCGTTCGTTCCTGAAATCAAAGCTTGTAAGCCAACTGGCAGATTATAGACAGATGTATCCTGCAACATGACAAATGGTAGGAAATAATTGGTCCAGGTTGCCGTGAAATTCAAAAATACGAGTAAACCAAGTAAGGAACGAGAAAGCGGCAAACCTATATTCCAGAAGAGCTGCCATTCATTGGCACCATCGATGCGTGCTGCCGCTAGTAGGTCTTTTGGAATACTGACGGCATAATAGATGAACGCGAGATAGACGCCAAACGGGAAAAATGAGGTGGGCAAGATGACTGACCAGGGGGTGTTCACCAGTTGGACCAGATTCATCTCCAGGAAGAGGGGCAAGACGAGCGCTGAAATCGGTAACAGCATGGTCACCAGGGTAAGCGAGAGAATGATGTTGCGGCCTTTGGGCCTGGAGGTTGCGAGAGCATAACCTGCGGGCAGCGCGACGGCTAGAGCCAGGATCAAGGTCGCTACGGCATACATCACTGAATTGATCGACCACTGGATAATCACACCGTCATCGAACGATAGCAAATTCTGCCAGTCCTCTCCTATTTTCGTGAGCGAGCCCAACGAAAGCGGAAAGTTTTGTGTGAGTTGCACATCTGTTTTTGTGGGCGCAAGGATCAGCCAGACGAGCGGTAAACCAAAGAAGATTCCCAGGAGCAAGAGGACGAAGAAGCGGATGAGGGTGCCCACCGGCCCAATCGTCTTGCTTGCTTTGGTCGGACGTCGATACCACAGGCGGGACCACCAGAGGGGAGAAGCCGAAAGTGTTCCACGGCGCATAGAAATAGTTTTCCTTTCTTTCTCTGATATCAACCAGCAGTGGCATCAGTAGTGAAGAAGCCAGTGATCCGAATGATCAGCGTTGCACCAATGAGACCAAGCGCTACCATGAGCAACGAAATAGCGGCAGCAGCCCCAAAGTTCCCAAGTGTGAAAGCGAAAGAATAGCCGAGCTGGTTCGGCGACCAGGTAGGGCTGATTGTGGAGATACCAATATAGGAGAAGTTGGCACTCACGATCTGCGGTTCGGTGAAAATCTGAATGTTTCCCGCAAAAGTGAGTTGGATATTTTTCGTGTGGCTCGATACTGTCCAGGCAGCCCCTCCAAGCGCTCCGGCATATGCCTGCGCATCTGCCTGCCATTTGAGAGGGGGGGCAGCGGCAAGCTGGTGGTTCGCGGTCTTGTAATAGGTTCCTTTAAAGACTGCCTGGGCCATCCAGGAGGGACCGGGCATCATGAGGATCTTGTTCGCATTACCAAGAGCAGTCATGCCCGCATCGAAGTAACCAGATTTCTTCGAGAGGACTCCTGTGGGAAGCAAGGTGTCTAGCATGTTTGCCATACGAGTGCATTTAGGACTGGCGAGGTTCGTATACAAGGTATCCCCTGTGACCTGGTGCAGCGGGCACTGGCCACCCCAGAAATACTCGTCGAGGGCAAAGGCGTCAGCGAATTCTCCGATGATGTAGCCAGGGTGCTCTTTCGCAACGCGCAACCCCAGAGCCTGATACTCTTCCCAGGTGGTCGGGACGGTGTAGCCGAACTGTTGCATGAGCGGCGCATTGTACCATAAGACATACTGGGCAAGATCATTGCGCAGATAAACGAGCTTGCCGTTAACCTGACAGGAACTCAGGCCAGCAAAGTTTTTCTGGATATCTGCCGAAACATACGGGCTAAGATCGAGCGGAAAATGGTGGGCCGCATCTGATACCTGCGCCACAAGATCCGGCTCAGCGAAGACTACATCGGGCCCACCATTGTTGATATTGTTTTCGAGCAGGACTTTGGCGGGGAATTGATTACGATCAACGACGACAGCATGGATCTTTGAGGCTTGAGCAGGAAACGCCTGCTTGAATTCATTGATAGCCGTCATACGATCGGCGTCTATCCAGACTGTGATAGGTGCATTGGAATTTTGATTGGATGAGGCATTCGGAGTAGCACCACTACCCCCACAAGCGGCCAACAAAAAACCGCAACTGATCACCAGCATCAAAACCGCACTGTGAAAAGCATGGCGACCTCTTGCGCGAAGAAATATCAGAGACATGAGAAACTCCTGACTCCTTCATGGAGGAAGTACCTCTCGATTATGAGACGGCGAAAACGTCGTCTGATTCTATAAAATAGTTCTAAAAGACACTGACGTCGATAAGTACGGATGATATGTCGTCCGGGGGAAAGTAATCTCCTTTCATCTATGCTCCGCCTTTAAGCAGGGAGAGGAAAAACCTCTGCCACCTCTTTCCTGAAGAAGCTCTATCTTCTCTTACGCTTCCTGCAAAGCAATGACCCGCTGTTCGCGTCTTTTATGCGAAACGTTTCGCATGACTTATAGAGATGAGTATAGCCAAAGCAAGCCGGAAAGTCAAAGCTTGACAACCAAAAGGAAACGCTTTACAATGATGAAGAGAAACGTTTCGCATTCACCAGCCTTGACGCAGAGAAGGAAGTTGTCTAGTGGGTATTACTATTATTGATGTCGCTAAGCGAGCCGGAGTAACAGTCAGTACGGTTTCCTACACTCTCAGTGGAAAACGCCCTGTCTCCGAGCAGGCCCGTGCCAGGGTTTTACAGGCTATCGAAGAGTTGAATTACCAACCACATGCTCTGGGGCAAGCCTTGCGCAGTAAGCGCACGCATACTATCGGCATCCTCTATCCTGCCTTAGCCGCAGGTCTTTCTTCTTTGCAGTTGGAGTTTATCGAGGGCGCGTCCACTGTGACGACGGAACGCAACTATGGGCTCTATCTCTGGTCAGGCCAGGATCAGGATCAGGGGGCGCTGCAAATGATCAAGCGAGGCTTCATTGAGGGCGTGATCCTGATGGAAATCCAGATGAAGGACCCACGTATTGCTTTTATGAAGGAACGAAGTTACCCCTTTGTCATGATTGGCCACGGTCCCGATAATTCCCCAGAAAATGATGGTACGAGTTTTGTCGATCTGGATATTGCTGCGGCCTTACGAACCAGTATTGAACACCTGGCAGGACTTGGGCACCAGGACATTGCCTTTCTGAACATCGATACGGCGATGAATCGGGGAGCTGCGTATGCAGTCAGGGCCACACAAAGCTTTGAACAGAGCATTGCCCGACTAGGTTTACATGGGCAAACCTATCCCTGTCCGCCCGATCCTCAGAAAGGCTATGAGCTGATGCGCAGCATTTTGGAGGAAAGGCCCGCACTCACCGGCATCATCACCATCAATTCCTGGGTGGTTGGCAGTATTTTGCGTGCAGTTCAGGAACGTGGCCTGCGTATTCCTGAGGATTTTTCTGTGGTAACAATGCTACCTTCGCATCTGGCCGAAATGATGCATCCGGCGATGACCTCCATCGATTTCCCCTATAAAGAAATCGGACGACTGGCTGCGGAGATGCTCATTCGACAACTCGATGAGCCCCATACCCTTCCGGCCCAGACCTTGCTGCAAGTCCCTTTAAGTATTCGGCAAAGCACCGGCCCTTACAAAGCACGAAGATAAGTGCTGTCTTTGTTTTGTCGAAATCGCTCCTTATTTATTTACACAAGAAAGAAACACATCATGCGTATTTGTGGAATTCAGGTAGAACTTCGTCCAGCCAGAGCTGTTGAGCCTGTTTTTCGGTGGCGAAATGGTTTGCCAGGATCTGACGGCCCTGGCATTCGTGCCCTTTTGCGTGTGCAGACGGATGAAGGTATCGAGGGGATTGTTCCAGGGTTACGCGGACCAATCATCGCTGATCTGGTTGAACGACGATTGCGCGATGAGTTAGTGGGACAGGACCCCTTGCGACGGGAATGGATCTGGCACCGCCTTTGGGAACTGGATAGGGTGGAGGAATTTCCTATTTATATTCATGGACTCATCGACGTCGCGCTCTGGGATATCGCAGGCAAGGCCGCAGGTTTGCCTGTGTACCAACTGCTTGGCGGATTTCGGGAAAGTATTCCGGCCTATGCCAGTACCGTGACCTTTGCATCGCTTGAAGAGTATCTCGATATAGCCGATCAATGCTTGGAGTTGGGCTATCGGGCCATCAAACTGCATGCCTGGGGAGATGCTCGTCGGGACGCTAAACTCTGCCAGGCGTTACGTGCGCATGTCGGACCAGATCTTCCCCTGATGTATGACGGGTCTGCCGGATTTGATCTGCCTGACGCCATCTATCTGGGCCATGCGCTGGCTGAGGCAGATTATCTCTGGTATGAAGAACCGATGCGCGAATTCAGTATCTCGGCCTACAAGCAGCTCGGACAAGCCGTGAAGGTGCCGTTGAATGTCGCGGAAACGTCGGACGGAGCGCATATGAATACGGCGGATTTTATTGCGGCGGGCTGTGCAGCCTATGTCCGAACGAGCTGGAATTTGCGCGGAGGCATTACTGGCGCGATGCGCATTGCCCATCTGGCTGACGCGTTTCGGTTACGCGCAGAAGTTCACGGACCAGGGCTCATTCATCAACACCTGTGTATGGCTATTTCAAACACTTCTTATTATGAGTCACTGGTACTCAGCAATCCAGTTGTGCGAGAGGAATGTGTCGATGCTCAAGGGCTGGTCCATGCGCCACAGACCCCAGGGTTGGGATTTGAGCGCCTCTGGCAACAACAGGGCACCAATGCCCTGGCAGAACAAATCTGAAAACCGCCTCCGATATTGAGAAATGCACATCGGGGTAAAGAAGGAAAGAGAGACGCAACCCATGAGAGTGACCTCCTATCATACACAGCCGAACGGTCTATGTATTGAAACAACTGAAGGAATACTTCAACTCATTGCCTATACTGCCAACATCGTTCGCGTTCGTTACGCCTGGGAACCGTCTCCATCTCCCCTGGAAAGCCTGATGATTGTGGCCCAACCTATGCCAGGGGTAGCATATGAGGTGCAAGAGACACCACTCTTGCTCATCTTTACCACCTCTGCCATTGAAATCCAGATCCAGAAAGAGACCGCTGCGTTCGTCTACTGTGATCGCCAGGGCCAAATGCTGACTAGAGAGCCTGAACGAGGAGGGAAAACACTTACTCCAACACCGGTATATCGCTCGATCTTTGACAAAACAACAGTGCGAGCAGACGTCCAGGGTAGTGATGGGGCACGCGTGAGGGTTGAAGGCGTCAAGCAAGTCATCGATCGCCAGGCTTATCACACCCAACTAAATTCGTGTGGAGTGAGGGGGAAGCTCTTTACGGTCTAGGGTCGCATGAAGAAGGCTTCTTGAATCTGCGAGGAACGTCCCAGGATCTCTACCAGGAGAATTTGAAAGCCGTAGTCCCGATGCTCGTCTCGACTAACGGTTATGGAATCTTGCTGGATTGTTATTCCCTGATGACTTTTCATGATGACGAGCAGGGATCTTTCCTCTGGAGTGATATCCATGACGAACTTGATTTTTATTTTCTCTACGGGCCAGAATTTGATCAGATTATCCAGGGCTTCCGCTTCCTGACCGGCAAGGTCCCTATGTTGCCGCAATGGGTCTTTGGGTATCTCCAATCAAAAGAACGCTACCATTCGCAAGAAGAACTCCTCGCGGTGGTCAAAGAATATCGACGACGCCAGATCCCCCTTGACGGGATTGTGCTCGACTGGCATTCCTGGCCGGGAGACCTCTGGGGGCAAAAATCCCTCGATCCAGAACGTTTTCCCCAACCGGAAGCTATGATAGAAGAATTACACCGATTACAGGTCAGGCTTATGGTCTCCATCTGGCCAACGATGCATAATCATGGCCCTAACCATCAAGAGATGCTCGAACAGGACTCTCTGCTGGGAGATCAGGTGACGTATAATGCTTTTGATGAGCAGGCCAGAGCGCTTTACTGGAAGCAGGCGAACGAAGGATTCTTCTCCCTGGGAGTGGATGCCTGGTGGTGCGATTGTACTGAACCCTTTGAAGCAGATTGGACGGGAGAGACCAAACCAGAACCAGAAGAACGACGCAGATTGAATACCGAAGAGGCAAAAAAGTACCTTGATCCACAGTATATAAACGCCTACTCGCTGCAACACAGCCGGGGAATCTATGAGGGTCAACGCCTGACCTCCAGGGACAAACGGGTAGTCAATCTGACGCGTTCTGTATACGCAGGCCAGCAACGCTATGGGACCATCACCTGGTCGGGCGATATTTCAGCAAAGTGGCAAACGCTCAAACAGCAAATCGCGGCAGGCATTAGTTTTTGTGTGACCGGATTGCCCTACTGGACAGCAGATATTGGAGGCTTTTTTGTCGCCAAAAAAGATCTGTGGTTCTGGGATGGGGACTTTCCGGAGGGATGTGAGGATCTCGGCTACCGCGAATTTTATGTGCGCTTTTTCCAATACGGAACCTTCCTTCCTCTCTTCCGTTCTCACGGAACGGATACTCCTCGTGAAATGTGGCGCTTTGGAGAACCAGGTTCGCGTTTTTATGATACTCTAATGACTTTCATTCGGTTACGCTACCAGCTCTTGCCCTATCTCTACTCACTCGCTGGTCATGTGACGCAGCAAGACTATACGATGCTTCGCGCTCTGGCTTTCGATTTTCGGCAGGATTCCCAGGTCTACGACATCACCGATCAATACCTCTTTGGACCGGCGTTTCTCGTGAATCCAGTCACTAAGCCAATGTACTATCTTCCTGGATCGCAACCACTCCCTCCACATTCCCAAACACGTCAGGTCTATCTACCAACAGGCAGTGATTGGTATGATTTCTGGACGGGTAGACGGTTTTCAGGAGCGCAAACGGTGGAGGCGGATGCTCCATTAGAGATTCTCCCACTATTCGTACGCGCAGGGTCTATCGTACCCTTTGGCCCGGATGTCCAATCGACTGCGGAAGCCAGAAGCAACTCCCATCTCCTGTTGCGTATCTACCAGGGGCGAGATGCTACCTTTACTCTCTATGAGGATGAGGGGGATACGTATAACTACGAAAACGGAGCCTTTTCAACGATAGAGTTGCATTGGGATGATGCGAAGAAACGTCTGCATATTGGAAAAAGGCAGGGAGCCTATGCAGGCATGCCTATGACGAGAACGTTTTCTCTGCTCCTGGTCTCTGAGCAACAAGGGACAGGCGTGGATAGCTCTAGTACAAGTACCAAAGAAATCACTTATGATGGAAATCCTCTGATAGTTGAGATGGGTGGGGAGCCAGAGTAAGGCATAAAGCGACAATCCGTGTAGGGAATGCGCTCGGCGCATTCCACCCCTCGCCGAGCGCTCCTCTCACCCCACATACCGCTGACAATATGACTATAAGCAAATGACCCGTCACTGCAAATCTGGATGCAACGGCGACGAGAACGGCTCTCCCCCATTCCTCTCCAGTCTCTGATAAATTACATAAGAATAGACAATTGTAATAAGCGCAACCACCAACAACGGCACAAGCAACGCTACTGCTCGTAGAGGGGCAAAAAAGTTCGCAAGAATTGTCACAAATCCCTCTAGCACAAACAGCCTTCCCCCCAATCTATGCGTCCTTTCCCAAACGATGTCACTTGCCATAGTCCAGGGTGTACGTATCCCAACCCAGAAGTTGCGCTGAACCTTTCCCAGGTAATTCCCTATCAGGATTAAAAACACTGCCACCACGACATTTATAACATACAACATATCTATCCTGTATCCCAGTGCAAAAGCTGTGGTTGTTCCCTGGATAACTAGCAAAAACAAGAATAACATCACAAGAAAACGATCAATAAACTTCTTCTGCCTCTGCTGATTCTCACCGCTCCCCAGGCGTGGACTTATCCCTATCAGAACTTTCAAGAAAACAAGTAGTACTATACTCAGACCCGGCCAAAGCAGTGCATTCCCAAACCTGGACATGTAGCCATCCACCTGTCCTGCCCAATTCCAATGCGAAGGAACACGCTCAGGCAAAAATGGATAGCTCACCGCCGCCACAAGAACCTGCAATAGAATCACCAAAAACGTCAGATTTCTCGCAGATACCCACTTTGGTGCTGACCCTTCTGGCTGCACGCCACTATTACTATCATTAGAGTCCATACTATATTCCTCCTTGAGGTCGATACTCATCTTCAGGTCGATACTCATCTTCAGGTCCTACTTTCCTACCGCCCCCACCCGTCTCCCCCATCGCTTCGACACCTCCAAACCAATCCATAATTTCAGTCATCAGATCCTGAAATACCGTTGTATTTAACGAATACACCTGAAATTGCCCCCGCCTCTCTACCCTCACTAGATCGGCCAGCTTTAAAACTGTCAGATGATGAGAAAGCGCCGTCCGCCCCATCCCAGCGTATTCCGCCAGCTCTCCAGCCGTTCTCTCCCCCCCCCCGTAAATATTTTAAAATCTGCCGCCGCGTCGGATCAGCAATGGCCTTATACGCCTCCTGCATACTCTCCCCCATACCCTCTCCCCTCATTTCTATTCCCATCATATCAATTCAATATTTCAGCATGTACTGAAATATTAACGCAAATGTTCTCTCTTGTCAAGTGCCTTTGCCTTTTCTCTGTCAGATTTTTCCCGGCTTTCTTTCTACGAAGACAGCAAAAATAGAGGGTAATAGAGTAAACAGCAGTATATCGAGATACATCATTGATTATGTTTCGCTTTTCTGTTCCTCGCATGTACGTAACCAGACACGCATCTCACCCGGTTCGCGATGATCCCAGGTATAATAAGGGATCGCTGTCAACGTATAGGGTTTCGCTGCTGGCGGCGTCGTACGATAGAGCGTATTGGCCCAACCGGTGCTTTCCAGGGCTTGAACCTCGCTACGAAGGAGCATAACTCCCCCCAGAAGATCAGCAACGTACTGTTTTTCAAAGGTCGCACTGGCTGGAACACAGATCTGGTAGAGTGGAAGCGGATTATCACTGCTTTCCAGACAGTAGAGCAACGGACCTGAGCGCAGGGCAATGTTTCCTACATTCTCCCGTATGGCTGGATGAGGATAGATGCACTCGACAGGCATATCCAGGGAGAGAACTACGATATCGCCGGATTTCCAGGTGCGGGTAACGTGTGCATATCCTTTGCGTACCTCGAAGGGTATATCCTCGTCACCCAGTGTCAGGCGAGCGTGCGGACACCAGCCCGGTATACGCAGGTGCAACCCAAATTCGCTGGGTTCGTCCAACTCTAGCTCAAAACGCACCTCACCATCCCAGGGATAATTGGTCTGTTGATGCAAAATGACCCGCTGCGAACCAACAGAGAGTGTGCTGGTACATTGGGCGTACAAATGCACCAGTATATCGCTTTCGGTTACACTATAGAGATAGCTTCCCAGCGAGAGTAACAGACGAGCGATATTGGGTGGGCAACAGGCACATTTGTACCAGGGCTGGCGATGATGTGTTCCATGACTCTCCAACGGGTTCACATAGAAAAACGAGCTGCCATCGAGCGAGATTCCGCTCAAGACGCCATTGTAAAGAGCCTGTTCCAAAACATCGGCATAGCGGTGATCGGCGTCCAGATACAGTAAGCGCTGGCTCCACATGACCAGACCGATTGCTGCGCATGTCTCTGCATATGCGGAAGAATTGGGCAGGTCGTAATCAGTGGTGAAGCCTTCGTTGCCTTCCGAGGAACCTAAGCCACCCGTGATATACAGGCGTTTTGAGTTGAGATGATTCCAGATATCTTTGCAAGTTTCATACAGACTTTCATCGCTCAGTTCACGCGCGAGATCGGCCACTGCGCTGAAGAGATACATTGCACGCACGGCGTGTCCCACAATTTCATGCTGTTCGCGCACCGGCACATGCGATTGGTTATATTCGTAGGTGCTGGCCCAGAAGTCTGCGGGCGGTTCGCTACGCTCCTCGGCCTCCACATCGAAATAATGCGGAGGCCGTTTACCTCGTTCTTCTACAAAATACTGGCTCAGACGTAGATAACGAGGCTCCTCTGTAGCGTGATACAACTTGATCAGCGCAAGTTCGATCTCTTCATGTCCGCAATAGCCACGTCGCTTACCTTCCTCTATCCCAAAAGTCGCATTAATATAATCGGCGTAACGACAGACCGCATCTAGAAACTCTCGTTTTCCAGTCGCCTGAAAATGCGCTACAGCGGCCTCGATGAGATGCCCGGCACAATAGAGTTCATGATAGTCGCGTAGATTGGTCCAACGCCGCTCCGGCTCAACCTGGGTAAACCAGAGATTGAGATAGCCATCAGGCTGTTGCAGCGTAAGCAAGAACGCGATTGCCTCATCAACAAGTGTTTCGAGCTGGGCATCTGGATGGGCTGCCAGGCTATAGCTCGCGGCCTCTATCCATTTGGAGATATCAGATTCCCAGAATACATACGGAATGGGGCGCATTCCGGCCTGCCATTCCTCACGAAAAGCCGTAAAATGTCCATCCTGCTGCATCTGTTGATAGATCGCAGGCAAGGTCTGCTCACGGAGAACCTGCAAGCGTGGTCCCCAGAACGCACCTTCAAAGCGTGTCGCGGTATGTGCAACGGAGGATGAACGCAATGGCATCTGCGCATTCCCTTGCACATGGGAAAATGATGATGAGGTCATTCCTGATCCTTTCATGAAGCACAGGTACCCACCTGCCCTGTCCCCATTGATAGACTGACTGACTGGGTAAACGTTTTAACTATAACCACGAGCTATGGAACGATGCTATATTTGCCTCGGCAGCAAGCGCATAACCTGGCGCTAGCCTTTTACTGCGCCGGCTGTCAAGCCAGCGGTGATGTAACGCTGGAAGAGAATAAGCAAAACTGCCGCCGGTATGGAAGCAAGTACAGCAATAGCCATCGCGTTATTCCAGTAATCGCTAAACTGGCCTATATAAGAATAGATACTCAAGGAAACAGGTTCAATCGTATTGTTCGTGGTTAGCGTTAATCCATAGATAAAATCTCCCCAGGCAAACAGAAATGCAAACAATCCTGCCGTAATCACGCCTGGCACGACGAGCGGGAGAACTACTCTGAAAAAGGCTCCCCACTCACCTGTTCCATCTACAAACGCAGCCTGGACCAGCTCGTAGGGAATTGTGAGAAAGAAGGTGCGTAAGATCAATACCGCAAACGGTACTGCATACGTGCTATCTGCCAAAATCAGTCCAAGTGTGCTGTTGAGCAGTCCAAACTGGTTGAATATCAGAAACATGGGCGTCGCCAATGTGACGGTCGGAATCATTTGCGCCAGCAAAAGAAAAAATGTGAGCAGTATCGTGAAGCGCAAACGGAAATGGGCGAGTGCATACGCTGCCGGGGTGGCAATCACTATCGCTAAACCTGCCGCCCCGATGGATACGGTTAAGCTGGTGAGCAGATGCGGTAATTGCGATTGCAAGACGGTGATATATGGATCAAAGGTAATCTGAGTTGGTACTATCGACACGGGATTGCGAAACATCTCAGTGGTGGTCTCGAACGAATTTGCTACCATCCAGTAGACAGGAAATAACATGAGAAAGGTGATGAGGATACCAAAGATAGTCGCTCCCCCTCTCACAATGGCTTTTTTGTTGCGAAATATCTCATTTCTCCCTGGGTAGCGCTGAACTGGATTTCTCAAGAGCGTCCCTCCATTAAATTGACCAGGCGTTGAGCCGCGACCACCACAGGTAAAATAGGGCCACAACCAGCGAAATTAAGAGGATCATGTTTGCCTGTGCAGCACCTTGCCCGAACAATTGCTGGCCAAAAGATAGATCATAGGACCAGGTTGCGAATGTCTGCGTATCATTCGCTGGCCCTCCTTGCGTCAAGACATAGATAATGTCAAAGACTTTTATGGTGTAAATGAAACCTAGCATCAGGACGATTCCCATCACTGGCTCTAACATTGGGATGGTTATATAGCGAAATCTTTGCCAGGGACTTGATCCATCTATCGATGCCGCCTCATAAAATTCTTGTGGAATGGTTTGCAGCCCACTATACAGAATTACCATGTTGAAAGGAATACCAAGCCAGATGTTGACGAAAATGATTGAAGCAAAGGCCCACCCAGGCGTGGTTAACCAGCTAAAATGTGTGGGAATGAGATGCAGGCCAGATAAAACTTGATCGATCACTCCGTTCGCTTCATTAAATAACCACTTCCAGATCGTGCCGGATACAATCAAGGGTAATAGCCAGGGTAAAATAAACAAAACACGCAAGGTTCGGCTCAAGGGAAAACGGCGTGAGAAAAAAACTGCTAATGCCAGACCTATCAGAAATTGCGGCACTATAGACACTACGGTAAACAAGAACGTATGCAAGGCTGCGCTTTTAAAGGTGGGATCTTGAAAATCGGCAATGTAATTGGCCAGGCCTGCAAAAGAAGTTATACCCGTGATTTCCGCCTGCAAGTCATATTTTTCTAGACTGATCTGGATACTATAGAATAACGGATAGCCATAAAAGACTGCCAGGTAAAGAATCAATGGAAGAACAAAGAGAAAGCGCATCAATGATCTGCGCATATGCTTCATACTGTACGGTCCTGTCGATAGAGAGGTTTTTCTTTCTATCGGCACAGCATCAGCCATGACGTTTTTTTTTGTAGACAACATTGCATACTCCTCGGCTCAACCGTTTCACTTATCACTACAAGGGCAACAGGGATATTTCATCAGAGGATTTCTACCCGGTCCCGATGAAATATCCCTCTGCATTATGCCTTAGCTTGTTCAGCTATTGAGGATGGTAGCGATTTGTTGTTGAGCCTGAGTTAAAGCGGCTTGCGATGTGTGACTTCCAGTCAATGCTGACTGCTCCGCTGTCCAGATTACCTCCGATACTTTCGGATACTTTGCCCCCAATTGTGCGGTACGCGCACGAGCAGTGTTGAACTCGTCTGCAAATACTTGCAGGTCGGGGTTGTCTTTCAGAACCAGTTGAGCGGTGGTTTTGATCGCTGGGATATAACCAAAGCCGTTATCTAACTGGCGTAACTGGTCCGGTTGCTCCAACCAGTTCACTAGATCCCAACTGGCTTTCGTTACAGTAGCGTTGCTATTGACTGGAATAGTCCAGGCTTCACCACCCAGTGGGACGACAGGCGGAACACCAGTCTGCGGAACTGGCATAGGTACGACGTCAAAATCTACACCGAATTGCATGTGGTACTGCTGCTCTAGCGCGGGAATTTCCCACGGCCCATTCTCCATGAGTGCAGCATTGCCCTCGCCGAACTGCGTTGCTACATCGGGTTGCCCCCAGTTGAGCGCACCCTTTGAGGCGGAACCTTGCTTAATCATATCCACTAAGACCTGCAATGCTGCAACGCTTGCGCTTGAATCGACTTTCGAGAGATCTCCGTTATTTGACCACAGGAATGGCTCAAATTGGAAGGTCGCTTGCTCATTGGCAGGCGCGGAGAAGGCAAAGCCATAGGTGTTGCCATGCGTCAACGCTTTGGCATCGGCCTCAAGTTCGCTCCAGGTGGTCGGTGGTTTGATTTTTGCAGCGGTAAGGATTTTTTTATTGTAGTAGAGCGCCAGGTCGTTATTGCCAACCGGGAAAGAATAGGTCTTGCCCTGATATTTCATGGTGGTCAAAGGGCCAGCATAAAAATCGGAGTCGCTAAAATTGCCTTGTAAGTAGGAATCGAGCGGAGTCAGGGCACCAGTAGCAGCAAATTGAGCGACATCAGGATTATCCAGGGCCATGATATTAGGAAGGGTATGAGAAGCCGCTTCCTGGTCTGCTTTTGGTAACAAGCTCGCGAAGGGAACAGCATTTCGCTGAATGACGATGTTTGGATGGAGTTTCTCGTATTGATTAAATAACTTGCTCAGCGTCGCGCCTTGCGCCGGAACACTCCAATAGTCCATCTCAGTAAGGGTGATTTTTCCATTGCTACTACTGGGTGAACTCGCTGTTGCACTTCCACACGCTGCGATAACGCTCAGTAAGAGCATCATAATACATCCAAATGAAAAAAGCTGGGGAATATGCCCGGCCCCCGGTCTGGTCACAAAAAGATGAGGTTGTTGCTGCATTGCTGTACCTCTTTCTGTTCTTTTTTCAAGAACATGGCAAGTTTTTCTGGCTCACTCATAAGAATGAGCCGCCGTTTCTGTGGATCACGATCACCTGTTGGTTGCTCATGAAGTATTGATGATGAAAAGACATGAGTACTAGAGCTGGAAAACAAATGCACGCTGATCACAAAAAGATTATTTTCCTCCTTTCGCTCCAAATAAATATCTACCAACGTGGGCAGGATAGGCAACATATTTCGACTGACGAACTTTTACGTCTGCCAATAACCTATCATGGAACGTTATAAATGTAATTCTGCCATTAGACGAGTAGTGTATTGGTGGACTCGCGAACAATCAGGTTGCACGGAAGGCGTACTGTTCCTGAGAGCAGTTTTCCTGCCAGCAGATCCAGTAAACACTGTCCAACATGCTGCCCAACAGCTTCGAGATTCATATCAATGGTCGTGAGTGCAGGACGTGTAGCACACGCAATTGGCTCCCAGTTATCAAATCCAACGACTGCTACATCATCTGGAATACGCACTCCCATCTCATGCAGCGCCTCCACAGCCCCACGTGCCAATTGATCACTACCACAAAAGAGCGCGTCGATGGATAGATCTTGCTTGATGAGATATTTCGCGGCAGTATAACCCCAGCTTTCTTGCCAGGGACCCGATAATACACGCTGCTCTGCAAAAGGGATGGCGTGCTCGGCCAGAATCTGGCGCATTGCCCCCTCACGCAAACGCACAGCTTCAAAATACCCTGGACCGGTAATATGCGCGAATTGACGCCTGCCAATTTGAATGAGATGCTCAATAGCCAGGCGCGCACCTTGAGCATCGTCTGGGAGTATGCAGAGCGCATTTGGATCTGTTACCCTCGTATGCGCATAAACAACGGGCAGATGAGCCTGTCCCAGATCTATCGGTAAACGTGGATCTTCACGCCGGGCTGAAATCACGATACCATCCACTTGCCGCTCTAGTAAGGTCTGAAGGTGAAGCTGTTCCTTTGTCTGATCGCTCGTCGCGCAGAGAACTGCAGATACAGGCCTCGTGCCAAAAGCCTTTTCAATCCCCATGAGTAACGGAAGACTGAAACGCCCATAAATATCAGAGGTCAGTACTCCAATCATCGCATGCTGGTCCACCAACGTATCCTGTTCGAGTTCGCGAAAACGAAAACCTAGTCGGCGAGCCTCGTTCCGTACCCGTTCGCGCGTCTCCTGACTCAGCTTTCCACGCCCATTGATGGCTTTGGATGCTGTACCAAGCGTTACACCAGCCGCAAGCGCAACATGCTTTAATGTCGCTCCTCTGGCAGCCGATGATATCGCTGATCCTTGCACCTCATCATCTGCACTCTCTTCTTGCTCTTCATTCATACTATACCATCTAGGAAAACTTTCCTTCTACAGGGAAAACTATCTTTGATAGAAAGATAACATGCTTTCTATGAGAGAGTCAAGGATTTTATCACCAATTTTCTAGAACAAAGAAAGCACCTGGATTCTATGTGATCCAGGTGCTTCTTTAAGAACAAACCAGCCAATTTGTTGCCTGATAATGCATCTCTAAAACATTTTTTTGTAGATCTTACGCCCCAGCTCCATTACCAGGAAGAGGCCCAATCACGATCTGCCGCGCATCCATCGTACTGCTCCCCTGAGCAGGCCCCGCTACAACAGAAACGGTCTGACCCACTTGTAAATCACTCACTGTCGCTTCGCTCTGATCAAGCATAATCGTTGTCCCACTCAAATTTACCGTGATCGCTTTCCCGCTACGATCATCCCCCACAACCTGATTATTCTGTAGCTTGCCACCTACTATAAAAACCCTGTTCCCACCATTGCGCGGTGTGCCTTGCGCCGCACCAGCCGGAGGCGTTCCCTGCGGCCCACCTCCCTGAAAACCATTGCCATTGGCTGTTCCGCCCATAGTCGTAGAAGCAACAATCTCTTGAGCCGTATAGCTCCCATCGCTCCCCTTCTGCCCTATCGCAAACACTACAATTCCACTCTTACTTAGCAGCGCACTCAATTGCTGCTGCGTAATCTTCTGATCCTGGATGATCTTGGTTTTGCCTGCGCTAAAGGTCTGAGTCGATCCATCAGCCAGTTTAATGGTCAACGATTTCGCAGTAGCATCATACTGGGAAACCGTACCAGTCACTGGACGAGCACCACCTCTAGCACGTGGTGTGCCAGCAACTGGAGCATTGCTGCCCGTCGAGGTTGAACTAGCGCTTGTTGTATTTCCACCCCCACAAGCCGCCAGTATACCCGTCGCAACTAACAGAAAAAAAGCTGTCAGCGTAAATGTTTTGAAAGATGTTCGCAATTTCATTTCGTCTCTCTATCCCCTCAATTTTTATCTGGACTGGTAAAGTAGCAGATCCATTGCTCATCTTATGCATCAGTTTATAGACATAGTATGCCTATGATGGTCCTCAACTACTTCCCCACGCACGAAACTCTACTATACTTAAAAATCATCAAATAAGCGTCAAGAACCTGTAAAAACTTTAAAAAATAGAGGGTATAATATTAAACAGAAACATAGTGACACAGAAACAATTCAATGTAGGGGTAGAAAAAGGAGCAAATCCGTGGAATACACTACTATCCAACGCCTCCCCGGCGCATTCCAACAATCTATCACCTGCGAGCAGCTCATTGCCATCTGCCGCCATGCATTTGGCAAGCATATTCAGATCAACTCAGCACAAGAACTCTCAGGCGGCCTCTACAATACTACCTATCTCATCCACATCAACACAATGCCACCAGTCATTTTACGTGTGGCCCCACATCCCACACGCCAGTTCGCCAGCGATACGATTCGCATGCGCAACGAATACGCCGCCCTCCCTTTCTTCGCCCCTCTTGCCCCCCTCCTCCCAAAAATCCTCATGGCCGATTTTACCCACCAGCTCATTGAACGAGACTATATGCTCCAAACCTGCATGGAGGGAGAACAATGGGCACAGGTTCTCTCTACCTTCACCCCCCCAGAACAAAAATCTCTCTGGCATCAGCTCGGTACTATTACAAAGCAAATTCACTCTGTTCAAGGCGACCTCTTCGGCAATGTCTTACTGACCTCAACCTTCCCATCCTGGAGCCTCACCATCACAAACCAGCTCACCACCATCATCCATAATCTCGCTGCTCTCCAATTAGACACAAGCGACATCCGCAGTATTCTCGCCAGCGCCCAAACTCATCATGCGCTCCTCGACGAAATCACCCACCCCCATCTGCTCCACGGCGATCTCTGGACTGTCAACATCCTGGTGAAACGCAAAGAAAGCGGCCCCCAGATCACTGCCATCCTCGACTTCGACGGTGCCTCCTGGGGCGACCCTCTCTCCGACTGGACTATCTTCCTCCTGCATCTCCATGCCAATAAAGAGATAGACGCCTTCTGGCAAACATACGGCCAACCCGAAAACAATCCCGCCGCCCAATTCAGAAATCTCATCTACCGGGGCCGCTATCTTGGAGAAATACGCCTGGAAAAGCACCGTCTTCACCTTCACGATGCCGTCAAGCGCTCCTATAGAGACATGCAAACCCTCATCTCCCACCTGGCAGACTTACATCCCGGCAAACTTGAGCGATGAAACATAGAACTGAAATAATTATCACGATATAAGCCAGATTTTAGCGTCGCTAAAGACGGCATCAGTCCCACCACTTGTATTGTTGCTATACGCCACAACACCGACATCTCCACCAGTCGAATCAGAAAGAGGAGAAGACTTAATAAACGTAGCGTTAATATATAAATAAATCATCTGGTGCAAAATAATAGCAGTGAGGATATTGGTAGCACCTGGATAAGTTCTTACGACTGGATACGTCTGTTTGCAATCATTACTACCTTGTAGCTCGCAACCCCCATTTCCACTTACACGGGTGAGCCATACATCTCCCGGTGTGCAATCCGATATAGAAGTATCACGGCAGAAGAGAAAACCATCATAGGACACAATAGGATCTGAGGTACGTGGATGATAATTCACAGCCAGCCCTGCTGCATCTCCACTCTGAATAGAAACCTGCACCTGGTAGACAATATTAACCCAGGGTCCATTAGAAGCGTAACATGAGACAAAAGTCTCCGTTCCCGTAACTGTTGCATGGAATTTCCCAGAGAATCCACAGTTTCCATAGCCAGGAACTCCATTCCCCCATGTCCAGGCGCTCCCATCTAAAAGGTTATCTGTTTGAGTCGGAGGCTTACTTGTATAATCTCTATACATTTGCATAGGATCTAAAGTAGAAGGCGTTGGAGTCGCCACCGGTTGCACAGGAGTTGCTATGCTTCCACTCCCCGGCATTGATTGGACTGTGTTTTTTATCTCAACAGTCGAAGCTTCTAGAGGTGTACTTTTTGTTCCAGCAGACGGAGTAATTGAAGAGAGGCTTCCTATTTGAGCAGTAGACGTTTCTGAATGTATGCTTGTTTCAGCAGTAGGAGCCAAAAAGTGAGAAATACTAAATAGTGGGATGTTCATTATTGCCAAAATAACAACCACAATCGTGATAACACATAGGGATAAGCGCAATAGAGACACATGTACATTTTTCGTTAGGAAAGTCGGCGTTTTTTTGTCAATCAGCTTGACAATAGCTTTTTGCTCCTTATCCTGAAGTGCATAAGTGCTATCAGGAATCCAAACATCTTTGAGTGCATTACGGATACCAAGAACTACTTGTTCAAAAGCTTCATCTTTATCATCCCATTTGCTAATAGGCAAACTATCATTTGGTAGCTTTTTCATCCGAAAAAATGGCGTCGGTTCCAGATATACAGATCGTACATAAATAGGTAAGAGCACTACTCGACCCTGTTTATACTTGAAGAAAATTTGTGGAGCGTTAAGATAAGCATAACATTCTGAAACTATAAAATCTGTACTCAGAAGAGGTAAAATAACATCTGCATCATTCAGGTGCTCCTTAATTTCCTCCTCTAAATCCTGGCCTGCGACGACTTTTTCCTGGCTCCAGATAGTGATTGACTTTTGAAGCTGTAAAGGCTCTAAGTGTTTTTCGAGTTCTGTGGCATAATCTCTATCTTGAGACGCATACAAAATATAAAAATTCAGACTCCTACGCATTCCATCATTCCCTGTTTTTCGGTAACTAATCTGTATTACATCTAAAACATGTAATTTCTGCTTAAATTAGACAAAGAACTTTCATAGAAAGAGAAATAATTCCATTAAGAACTTACCTGAAGCAAAATAACATTCGCTATTAGGAAGCTCAGTTAAGACATACCTTAAAGCTCTTTATACTACAATCATAAGTATAACAAGCTTTTGTAAAGCCAACAATAGTTTATTAATAATGATAGGACATATTTCTTGCCTTAATTGGTAGCCCGCTAAATTCTCTGAAAACGAGCACAATCCTCTGCTACTTATCCCTTCAGAAATTCTCAACCGTGCCGATTATTACTATCAGGTGAACTCTGCCTACTCTTTCCTAAAGCGTTGAATCATGGCTCCAGATCGTTCATGTATACTCTGTAGCCTTGCATGGCATATCCAATGTAGACTTGAATCAAGGCTTCAGGCTCGTTGTGCATACTCTATAGGGTTTTCATACACATACCTATCTCTATTCTGAACAAACACATAATCCTACTCTATTAATCATTTCATTTAAAGAAGAGGTGTAGGGAATGAAGGGTTTTATCACCTACTTTACCAAACACAATGTAGCGTTCTATCCGCGCTACAGGCGGCTCGTGCATACTCTGCATAGTTTGACAGCAATTTTCTCTAGAAAAAATATGCTCTCACCTTGAGCCATCTTTCAGAAAAATGCAGCGGAACGTTTCTGAGCAATGTATAGTTTTTATTACACAGCTAAAGCTAAGCGCCCGATCATTTCCTCGGTATGTAGGAATGTATAGTTTGCTAAAATGTAGGCAATCATCCACTTTTTTGTGATTTACTAGAATGTATCTATATAAAAACGAACTCTGCTCTTGATAGATACATGGATACAAAGAAAGGTTTCTCAATGAGTAGCACTCAACAGATCAGGCTCACTGAACTTGCTGATTGCGCAGGTTGCGCTGCTAAAATCGGAGCAGATCTTCTCGCCGAGGTTCTGCGTCCCCTCCGCCAACGTAATGTCCCTCCTCAACTGATTGTTGGCCTGGGCGCTATCGATGATGCCGCCGTCTACCAGGTGAATGAGCATCAGGCCATTATTAGTACGGCTGACTTCTTCCCACCCGTTGTCGATGATCCCTATACGTTCGGCGCTATCGCCGCCACCAATGCCCTTAGCGATGTCTACGCAATGGGCGGACAGGTAATTATGGCCATCAACCTCGTTGCCTGGCCCGATGACCTGGACCCCTCTATCCTCAGCGAGGTTCTGCGTGGCGGCATGGATGTCGTTGAACGTGCCGGCAGCGCGATTGCTGGCGGACACTCTATCGCGGACCGCGAACCGAAGTATGGTCTCGCAGTAACTGGCATTGTCCATCCTCAACATATTCTCACGAAAGGTGGTGCCCATCCCGGCGATCTCCTTGTTCTGAGCAAACGCCTGGGCACTGGTCTGATTACGACGGCCCAGAAACGCGGCCTCGTTCAAACAGAGGATATGACCGCCGCTATCCAATCTATGACTACGCTTAATCGACGCACAAGCGAACTGCTTGTCCAGGCTGGCTCAGCAGTCCACGCGGTAACGGATATCACCGGCTTTAGCTTGATGGGCCACGCATGGGAAATGGCAACCCAGAGCCTGACCAATATGCGTTTTCACTACAACGCGCTCCCACTCTTACCTAACGTCCGCCACTACGCCGAAGTTGGCTGTGTCCCTGGCGGAACGGGACGCAATGAACGCTCTGTAGGCTCCTACGTTCAACTCGGCTCCCATCTCGGTGAGCTTGATCGCGCCATTCTCTTCGACCCTCAGACCTCCGGCGGACTCTTTGCCGCCATTGATCCAGCCTTATGGCCTGAACTTTCTGCCCAATCAGAGCTTCCTTTCTGGCTCATTGGAGAGGTCACTGAGCAGGTGAGTGACGCACAACAGATACGCTTTATCGTCGAGTAAAGCCGATCAACACAGGGGATAAATATCTCAAAGGCCATTGCATCACATCGCCGGGTAGGCTATGATAGAGAGAGATTTGGTGAGTAAAGACGAGAAGCTCCTTCTCCCATGACGGCTATCCCTGGGATGTGCTTCTTTGTCCGACGGAGGATGACGTGAATTTAAAGGGTTTATTGGCGCTCTTAGCACAACGACCTGAATATCAGCGCCTGATTGAGCAACTACGAAATGCCCAGGGTGTACCCGCTCTAACCGGTATTACGGAGGCTGCACGTCCTTATGCTATTGCAACTCTCGCTTCAACATTGAAACAGCCACTGCTGATTGTCGTCGGCGACGAAGCTCAGGCCAATCAGATGACAGAGACATTGAAGATGTTTCTTTCCAATCCTAGCGATATCTTCTGTCTCCCTGACCGCGATGCCCTGCCCTACGAACGCTTGATCGGCGATTCCCTGACAGTCCAAAAACGTATGCAGGCTCTGATTGCTCTGGTGGAACACGAACGCACACCCATTGTCTGCTGCTCCGCTCATGCCCTTACTCAACAGGTAATTCCTCCCCAAGAATTATCTACAACGCTCTTTAAACTGGAAGCTGGTCAGGAGGTTGATCTGAGCAGTATGCTCGAACAACTCTATAATCTTGGCTATCAACCCGTCGCTGAAGTTGAGGAGCCGGGACAATTTAGCCATCGCGGCGGCATTATCGATCTCTTCCCCCCTACGCTCCCTCGCCCTGTCCGCGTGGAGTTTTTTGGGGATGAGGTGGAATCTCTGCGCACCTTCGACCAGGAGACGCAGCGTTCTCTGAATACGATTGATCTCTGTATCGTTGGTCCCGCACGTGAGGCTCTCCCTATTCGCGGACCCGAAGCCGCTCGCGAACTTGCCTTGCTCGATAGCTCTCTGCTCCATCGGGATGCTGAAGAACGCTGGAAACACGACCTTGCTGAACTCCAGAGCCGCCGCTCTTTTGACGATATCGCTTTCTACCTTCCCTATCTCCATGAGCGTGCCACAATTCTGAATTATCTTCCTCGCGCCGGCCTACTCATCCTCGATAATCCCGCTAGCATTCAAAATCATATCGCGCAACTGGATGGCCAGGTTCTTGAAATTAAAGAACGCCTCGAACGCGAACATGAAAATCCTACCCATCTGCGAGATGCGCATCTCTCCTGGAATGAGCTAGAATTGCAGCTTCAACAGCGCAGTCAACTCCGCTTCGATGATATTCTCTCAAGCGCCGAAAGCGAATTCGAGTTTCGCCAACGGGGTGGTACCGAAAATCTGATGCCCCCCTTCAGCAGTGCCAATTCCTACGGTGGCCGCCTCCGCGCATTTGTCCAGGATTGTCGCAAAGCGCTGGATAATCGCAATCGCATTGTGATCGTTACCGCGCAAGCCAGGCGCATGGCTGAAGTCCTCAGTGACGAGAGTATCCTGCAAGAGGCAACGATTCATGTTAGCCCCGGCACCAATATTAATCAGCTCCCCGAAGCAGGCACCCTGACGTTGATTCAAGGCCAGATGTCCGAAGGCTGGCAATGCCGCACGCTCTCACTCTCTGTCTATACCGATACGGAGATCTTTGGCTGGTCGAAACGACGTGGCGTCCAACGCCGCAAACCGATAACACCCGCTTCTTTCCTCTCAGAGGTGAATCCTGGCGATTATGTGGTACACCAGGAACACGGTATTGGCCGCTTTGAAGGCCTGGTGAAGTTAAATTTAACCGGCGTGGAACGCGAGTATCTTCTCATCCACTACTCCGGCACCGATAAGCTCTATATCCCTACCGATCAGCTTGATCGTGTCACCCGCTTTATTGGTATGGGCGATTCGGTTCCCGCTCTTAGCAAATTGGGCACAACCGAATGGACCAGGGCCAAATCTAGAGTGAAAGAAAATGTTCAGGATATTGCCCGCGATCTGCTGAAACTCTATAGTGAACGAGAAGCCGCTAAAGGCCATGCCTTCCCCCCGGACTCCGAACAGCCCTGGCTCCAGGAACTAGAAGATGGCTTTGCCTTTGAAGAGACCCCCGACCAGGCCCGTGCCATTGATGAGGTGAAAGCCGATATGGAACTCCCTCGCCCTATGGATCGTCTGGTCTGCGGCGATGTTGGCTATGGCAAGACTGAGGTCGCCCTACGCGCAGCCTTTAAAGCCGTTCTCGATCAACGCCAGGTCGCTATCCTGGTCCCTACAACTGTCCTGGCCCTACAACACTACAATAACTTCAAAGAACGCCTGAAGGCCTACCCGGTACGCGTGGAACTTCTCAGCCGCTTCCGCTCTGAGAAAGAACAGAAAAAGACGCTGGAAGATCTGGCCTTTGGCAAGGTTGATATAGTTATCGGTACCCATCGTCTCCTGCAAAAAGATGTGGTTTTTTTTAATCTCGGCCTGATGATTGTCGACGAGGAACAACGCTTCGGCGTCGTCCATAAAGAACGCCTGAAGCAGATGCGCAGCGAGATCGATGTACTTACGATGACTGCTACACCTATCCCTCGAACGCTGCATATGTCTCTGGTCAATCTGCGCGATATGAGCGTCATTGAAACACCACCTCAAGAACGCCTTCCCATTCGTACGACTATTCGGGAATATAACGAGGAGCTGATCCGCGAGGCTATTATGCGCGAGATTGATCGCGGCGGCCAGGTCTTCTTTGTCCATAATCGCGTCCAGGGTATTCAAATCATTGCTCAGAAATTACAGCGCTTGCTTCCTGAAGCACGCATTACCGTTGGACATGGGCAGATGAATGAGGAACAACTTGAACGTGTCATGGTAGACTTTTCAAATGGCGAGTATGATGTCCTCGTCTCTACAACGATAATCGAAAATGGCCTGGATATTCCTAATGCCAATACGATTATCGTCAATAATGCCGCCTACTTTGGCCTCTCTCAGCTCTACCAATTGCGAGGCCGCGTCGGACGCGCAACTCAACAGGCCTATGCCTACTTTTTCTACGGCAAAGATGCAAAACTAACACCTATTCAGGAGAAGCGACTCCGCGCAATTTTTGAGGCGACTGAACTCGGCGCAGGCTTCCGTATTGCTATGAAAGACCTGGAAATACGTGGCGCAGGCAATCTGCTGGGTGCAGAACAGTCTGGCTTTATGAATACGGTAGGCTTCGATCTCTATTGTAAACTACTCGCCGATGCTATTCAGGAACTCCAGGGCAAACAGGTCGAAGTAGGCACGACGACTACCTCTGTGGATCTCCCTCTCGATGCCTATCTTCCCGATGATTATATCGGTGACCGCACCTTGAAAGTCAATTTCTATCAACGCCTGGCCAATCTTTCTACACCCGAACAGGCTGAGTCTATGACCGCAGAGATGACTGATCGCTTTGGTCCCCCACCTTTGCCCGTACAAAACCTGCTCTCTCTTATCCACTTGAAAGTTGCAGCAACGCAACTGGGCTACGAGTCTATCTCCCTCAAAGACAATGAATTTGTTTTGACGGTAAAGCGTACGATTGTGCCGAACCGCATCGTTCTCTATCGCCGCTTCCGCAACGATGCACACGTTCAACAAGGAGTTATCCGTATTCCACGACGTCTTCTCGGCTCAAATTGGCTGGAGCCGTTGCGCGAACTCCTCCCGGCCATCACTGCTACCGCGTCGTCAACTGCCTGATCTTAACGCCTGGTATGCATTAAATGTAACATCAATGCCTGCTTATAATCGAGCATACTTACCGTCCCGGTCTTTATGGCCTGGTTCGCGAGATTGAGAAGGGATGAGACGACTTGCAAACGCGTTTCATCCTGCCGCTCCTGCTGGCGCAATACATCCAATAATTGTGCAGGACTTAGCCCGGCAATCTCAATACCTGCCTTTACAGCCTCAATTCTCAACCAGAGAATGAGCTGGTGGCGCATCTGCTCAAAAATCGCTAGATCCTCTCCTATCATCCCCTGCCCACCGGTCATTCCATTAGGCAACACTGCCTCCTGGGGCGCGGTGGTCGTCATGTTTCTTGCTTGCCCCTGCCCTCCAGATCCATTCGCCCCGGCTAAAGAATCAGAAGACAATGACCCTCGCGCTTCCGCAGGTGTCACTTTCGCAGGCTGAGCAGGTGGGACAGGCATGGGTATTCCCTCTGGCCGCTCTACAGGAGGCATCACCGCTGGCTCTGGTCTCCGTACTGGCGCAGGTGCCCCGACAGACGCCGCTGGCGTATTAGGCACATTCGGGGGTGAGAGCGGCGCAGACACCCTTCTCCCACCCTGAACCGGCGCTGCTGGACGCGCCTGAACAGCGGAAGCCGCCGAGAAAGATGACGCTGCGACTGGCACACCCTGCGGCTCGACGCTTCCATTTGTTTCACTATTTGAACGTAGAGGCTTACGAGCCACCGGTGCAGCCGCTGGACGTGGCTCAGCCGCTGCCACGGCTGGCCTTACCTCTCCACGCACCTCTTGCAATTGTTGCTGTAATACCATCGTCGCCGCCGAGATCTGCTCCCAGCCCGGCTCAGTACGCCCCTTCGGTACCATCGTCGCCCAGGATATTACTGACCGTGGACTTCCAAAGGGATGACTGCTTTTCTGGCCCGTCAGATGCCCCCGCAAACCCTGCACTACACCAGCCGCCGCCGTGGCAATCAACATGCGAATATCTGACATGCGCCGCCGCCCCTGCTCACCAAAAAAGGCCCGGTTGCGCTGGACAAATTGGATGAAAAGCCGCTCTATCTGCACCTGAAAGTCCGGCGATAAAAGGTCGATCCGACTCCATTGCGTGAAGTCTACCCCGCTTAGATAGAGCCAGACCTCCTGCCGCTTCGCACGATCCACAGGACGCATGCGCAACGCTTGAGTACGCTGATCGAAAAAGCGTGGATAGCAGAAATTGGTAATCAAAGTCTCCGCTAACTCAGCTTTGAAACGTGCAACCTCCGCAGGTGGCAGTTGCCCTAAGTAAATACCCATCTCTACATTCTCTTTCGTTTTCTCGGTGAGCGATGTCGCCATACACACCACGATCCTCTCTGGATCTCCTACTTAATGATGTTTAGTGTCTTTAGCGTTACAGCATCCGTTTCTTTGATCGCCGCATCTTTATTGGCATGCGCAACCCGAACAGCAAGTCTCGCATTCACATCCATTATTTTATCCGATGACTGCACTAGAGGGATAAGGGCAATGGACAAATGTGCTATCCCAATAGGAAATTTAGGCGAAATGTTAAAAACTTTGCTCGTTAATTTTATAACCGTCCCCGGTTTCCAGGTATTACTCTGACACCAGTAAACATCCGGGAAGTCAGTCGTGACAAAATGTTCTTTTCCATCACTCCCCTGCATAAAAAGTAATACCTGTTCCGCTTCTTGCACGGGGTTGTTGACACGCCAATACGTGGTCACGCTCATATATCCACTACTACGACTGAAGGCGGTAGGTGCCCCAACACTAGAGCCTAGCAAGGAGATACTACCATCATCATCTTCTGGGACAAAATCCGCTTGAATTGGATTTGGCAGATTACTGGGCTCATCATCATCATCAACATAGGAACAAAGACTCGCTGGCAGCGTAAAGGCAAGCTTGTCATTATACACCGGATCAAACCACTGATTCGGTACAATCGGTGTATAAGAAGCTAGAGCAGGCGCTGGCAACCCACGCTTGAGCAGCAAATAGCCGTCCTCTGCTGCCACCACTCCATAATGTCCACTACGCAGGACTGTTTTTACCTCGCGAATATAGTTGGTCGAGCCAAAGTAGGGATATACATCTCCTGTTATATCTAAAAAGATATAGTCTGACTCCGCATGATCAACACCATAAGGAAACATGTAAATAGTCTTGCGCTGGCTAATATGCGGCACTAGCTTCGTCTGCGCTGAAACTGAAGCGGTAGATGGAATCATATTGATGAATTTTTGCGCTAATTCTGTATGAGGCGTCTCTTGCGGCCACTGAAAACCATAAGAATAGGGCAACTGCCCATGAAATGAAAAATCCAGGCGCATCGCACTAAATACGGAGAATGAAAGCAACGCCACAAGCAAACCACTCTGTAGCATGCGTGTACTCACCCAACTTCTTCTGGACAATCGAGCTACTCCCTCATCTGCCACGACACCTTTCTTTTCTCGACCCTTTAGATGCGATGTCACAAATTGAACCACCCAGAGAATGAGCATAATGGCTTCAATCGCAGCAAAGATGAGCACTGGTACAATCTCAGCACTATACTGAAAAAGTCCACTATACATATTTTGTGATGAACTCAAAAGATTGACTGCCACCGAAGGGATTGCTAAAATCAATATCCACGGAGCCAGGAACAAGAGATACAGCGATGGGAGCGCTCCTGGCAAAGGAATATATCCTGATGGAGCCAGCAAAATATGCAAATAGGCTGCATGATCCGGATCAAGTACATAAGGCTGTAAAAACAACTTTGGCTTCAGCAATAAATGCACAATCCCATACTTTTTGAGCAACGCTTTTATACCGTCGTAGCGCGAGATCAGCAGATGCGCCCCCGTAGGACTAAAGTGTGGGATCACGTACAGAAAGCCTAAGAGGAACCAGCCACCACCCAGAACCATTAAACCGAGACCACTCCTCCAACGACGCTGAAACACTATTGACCAGAAGCCAAACATTATGATTACAAGCGGCATCTCTTCTTTACATGCCATCGCTAAAATTGCAAAAACAAACATCCAGAGCGTTCTTCGCGTATACATAAAATACAGCGTGAACATCAAAAATGCGGCTGTAAGCGTGACTGCGTGGAAATCATAGACAACTGCCTGGTTCAAGGCTGGATAAAGCAGATATAAGAGGGCAATAGCAACACCCGCCAGTTCGCTACGCAGACGCAATCTCGCCAACCAGAATGCTGGATAGGCTCCCGTGGCAACAACGAGCGTTTGGAGTACAACCAGAGTCTTAGGCGACGGCCAGAAGAAATAGATCCATGAGATCGGAAAAAGAATGGGCTCAAAGTGAATGGCAAAACGCGTGTAACCGGCTGGCGAGACACAATTTGTATCACTAACGATGTTACAAATTGTCATGTGTAATATATTCCCATGCAGGGTATTCCAGATCGCTTGATCCATAATCCCCAGATCTTCGGCATTGGTCAAATAGGCATCATGCTGGGTCAACATATACAGAATGAAATAGCTACAGAATAATAATACAACGACTGTCACCATACCCATCGCCAACCAGAATAAGCGTGAATGGGGCATTGTCTCTGGCTCTGGATATAAATAGAGACGACTGTTCAAAATTGAGTAGCGCTTACGCCAGCTCATATTACTCATTTTCCGCCCCTTCTCCCCTAGAAAATAAGGATGCTTGATAGAAATGGATTGTCGGCATAAGTATTCCTTCTACTCCCGACACAGGACAAAAAGACAGGGCAGATTTTTTCCTCATTTGCCATCCCCTCCCCCAAAATCAACGATGCCCCGGCTACCGGGTCCTCGCAAACAATTTTAAACCGCTCCAACCTGGAACAGGCATATATAGCATTATTGCTTCCGTGGATAATCTCTTCCGGACTGGTCATTATGGTATCCCTCATGACCAAAAACATATATTCTGATTATTTTCCCAATAGTTATAATTCGAGAAACAAGAGGGGAGTACCCACCCTCTTGCCTCTTCTAGAAAGCATAAAATAGCATTAATCCAATTCTTGTTTAATGCTATACTCTTCTCCACGCTGAAAGGCATAGTGGCGAATCATCTCGCTTTGCAAGCCGGCAAGAATGATCTGCACACTAAAAACAATGAGCAACAGACCCACAAAGACCAGAGGCTGATCGTGAATTGCTTTTGCGAAGAAAACCTTACGAATGATTACTGAAATCTCGACAATGATCCCGATGATAAATGACCAGAAACCTACTGGAGCAAAAAGGCGCAGAGGATTGCGTAAAAATGAGGTGAGGAAAAGTACGTTCAACAGGTCTATCAGACCTTGAGCAAAACGCCTTGCTCCAAACTTGGAGACTCCATATTTTCGAGGATGGTGGCGCACTTTGATCTCGGCGATTCGATACCCACGCCAGTTCGCTACTACCGGCACAAAGCGATGAAAATCTCCATATAATTTCAGATGTGGATCAGCCACTACCTCATGACGATATGCCTTAAATCCATTATTGATATCGTGCAAATGGACTCCCGTCATACTACTTACCATACGGTTAAAAACACGCGAAGGAAAGGTCTTTGAAAGAAGAGGGTCCAATCGGGGAAACTTCCAACCAGTGACTAGATCATATCCTTCGTCTAACTTCTCAAGATACCTGGGAATCTCCTCCGGGTCATCCTGGAGGTCTCCATCCATAGTAAAGACGACTTCGCCGCGACAACGGCTAAATCCGGCTACCAGTGCAGGTGTCTTGCCAAAATTTCCGCGAAAACGAATAATACGCACAACACCTCTGTTCTCCTCACGCAACTTCTTAAGTTCCTCAAAAGTGTTGTCTGTACTACCATCATCCACAAATATCACTTCAAAACTTTTGCCCAGTAGTCCTATCTGACTTGCCAATTTTTCAAATAAAGGTCGGACGCTCTGCTGCTCATTCATAACAGGAATTACAATTGATAAATCAATTTGCTGGGTCGCTATCTTTGAAGTGTCAGGTTCCGTTTCAGTAGTTTGAATTGGTATTTCGATTTGTTGCATTTTTTGTATTCTCCGCTCACAACCCTGGGTGCTTTTAGCTTTTTTTGGACTACTTTGACTGGCGCTCATTATAACATACGGCTATTCAATGCTTATAGAGCATGGTACCTTTGCTCTTCTTGCTAAATAGAACGGATAAATAGCGAGAAGAGACACATATCATAGTGCTGTCACACAAAAGTAGTAGGCATCTACCTAACCAATAGCGCTTTCTACCTTCTGGAATACTACAAGTCGGCAAAAAAGTCTGGTCGATCTGTCGTAAGTGAATCTACGCCTGCCGCAGCCAGGCGCTGCAATTCCTCAAGCTCGTTGACTGTCCATAGCCCAATCTTAAAGCCTCGTCCGTGTACTTGAGAGCGCAACGACTCGGTAAACAATGTACAGTCCAGGCTTAACGAGGAAACTCCTAAGGTTCCTAGTTTCGTCAAGAGTTTCTCTATCGCTTGCTCATCCTGAACAGGCCAGTTCTCACTTGAGACAATTGCGGCGGTTTGCAGACGCTCTTCCAGGAGCCGTATCTCATGTAATACCTCCCAATCAAATGAGATAATCAAAACATCCTTGAGCATATTCATGGCACGGACATCGTTCACTACGGCTTTCGCAATATTGGGATAGCGTCCATATACGCCATCACGATAACTTGACTTTACCTCAATATAGACCTGCGCACGACTCCGCACTACCTCCAACACTTCACGCAAGGTCGGAATCTGTTGCGCTTCTGGCCAACCACCGGGAAAGTGTGCTGCTGCATTCAAAGATCGTAAGTAGGCATAATCTAGATCCAGCATATTGCCCTGACCATCAGTTAAACGTTCCATTGTGGCATCATGAAAGACGAGCGCCTGACCATCACGACTCATTTGCACATCCAGCTCAACGGCATCAATCGGTAAAGTGAGTGCATTGCGAAAGGCCGCCAGCGTATTTTCTGGAGCCAGCCTCGATCCCCCTCGATGCGCAACACGTTGCACAGTAGTTCTCATGAAACTCTTTTCTCCCTCAACAAACAGTTTATGTAGATACTAGTTTTCGCCTTTATAATATCACGCTATTGTCCAGTGAAAACGATGCATCCACATGCTCTTTTGTGATACGATGCCAACAAAAAAGAGAGGTCCTTCATAATGTCTCTTACCCCTGGAATGACAGGAGAGGCCCAGACCACTGTCGTCCATGCCAACACTGCTGCGGCAGTTGGAGCAGGTGGAGTCGAAGTCTTTGCAACACCGATGATGATCGCCCTGATGGAAAATGCTTCCTGGACCGCTGTTGCCGAAGCACTGGACGCTGGCTATGTCACTGTCGGCACACTGGTCAATGTTCATCACCTGGCCGCTACCCCTCTTGGTCAGCAAGTTCGTGCCACCGCAACCTTAATCGAGGTGGATGGGCGCAGACTTGTTTTCATGGTTGAGGCTTCCGACGAGCACCAGAAAATCGGCGAAGGTATCCACGAGCGCTATATTGTGCAGCTAGACAAATTCCTACAAAAGGCGTTGGCATAATGGACTACGTTGAAAAATAACCACTTCAGAAACTACGGCTATTCTGTCGAACATAGCTATGAGGATATATTCGACAGAATAGCTTATAAGTTTTTTCTTGTATTTTGCCAGAAAAAATGGTATAATTTAAAACACCAGAGAAAGCTAAATAGCAGAACTGGAAATTCTTCATCTGGGGATGTCGGGTTTCGACAGGTGATCAGATTAAAGATTCGCAAGCCGAGGTGTCGGTATGCACTCTCGTTAAACAACCGACAAAAAATAGTTGCAAAACCAGCAACACAACTCGCTTTCGCTGCCTAATACCCAGTGATGCGTCGTCCGCCTGATTTTTTCCCGTGGGGTCAGAATCGGACGTCAAAAACGCGGTGATGCGGTAACGGTAACCGTCTTCTAGCCGTTATCAAAGACCAGAGGGCCAGCGCTAAGTAATCCTGTCGATGGGAGTACACGGCGCATAGATAAAACATCGACTAAGCTTGTAGCATAGTCTTTGATAAGTTTTCTTGGACAGGGAGTTCAACTCTCCCTCATCTCCACCCACACAAAAGCCGGAAGTGCAAACCAGTAAATGCGCTTCCGGCCTTGTTTTATGAAGTTTACCTAATAGCTGCCAACCCACTAAAAAAGAGATTTGACATCCATTTTGACATCCATTAACAGTTTGACACCTAGCTGTTAGCAAGGGTGAGAGGAGATATTTCCGAGGCGAACGGGGACAAGCCATTGACTCCAACAAAATCAAATGGATAGGGAAAGTACCCTTCTCGCTGGGAGAAAGGAAAGAGGAATCCTTTCTCCCAGACACGTTTACAATGTTCTCGCCTTTTCAATTACTGCTAATATTGCTCGAAATTTATATCGAAAAATATATAAATATAAATGCCATTATAAGTGATCTATATCATGTATATATTCTATTGATCTCCCAAATTTTATCTTTCAATCCGTTTATGGAATAGCGCAAAACCTCTTGAGAGATCAGAAAAATTTTAAAAACCTAGAAAGAAAAAGTGTATGAAACGTCTTCTCCCTCTTGTCTGTGCCTTTCTGATCGTTGTCGGCTTCGTTGCCTTCTTGCCACAAAAAGCCCACGCCTCAGGCGGCCCTCTTAATATTCTTTTCGGTGTTGCTACCCTCTCAAACACTGAAGCTTGGGCTGTTGGTGAGTCCAAATCTAGAACTGATTTTGCTTCAAATACTCTGATCGAGCACTTTTCTCATAATAACTGGCAGGTTGTTTCTAGCCCAAATCTCCCTGGCCAGCAGTTTTCTCAGTTTGCCAGTATTGCGGCCATCTCGTCTCGTGATATCTGGATTGTCGGCTCGGCCTCACCCCAGTCCGGACCTTCCCAATCCTTGATCGAGCATTGGAATGGGAAACAATTCCAGATCGTCCCCTGTCCACAACCTCAAGGTACCGGTAGCTTTCTGACCAGTGTCTCCGCTGTCTCAAGCCGGGACGTCTGGGCCGTAGGTCTCAATAATAGCCCACGTAATACCACCGATACATTCATTGAGCACTGGAATGGGACACAGTGGCAGATCGTCTCCAGCCCCAATGGCGGCCCACAAAGCAATTACCTTACCTCCGTTATAGGGATCTCGCATAATGATGCCTGGGCGGCAGGTAATTACGTGGATGGACAGAATAACTCTCAGTCTCTTATCGAACATTGGAACGGCCACTCCTGGACTCTCAGTCAGCACGCCGCCCCTGCCTTAAGTTCCCTCCAAAGCATCTCGGCTGTCTCCAAAAATGACATCTGGGCCGCTGGACATTTCACTGACAAGCAGAACGCTCAGGAGGCTTTCATTGAACACTGGAACGGGCATTCCTGGAGTCTCGCCTCAATCCCCGATCCCTTGCACAGCTACCTGTTTGCTATTGCCAGTCTCTCATCCCGTGATGTCTGGGCTGTTGGCTATAGCTTTACCTCCAGCCCGCAGGCATCATCTTCCCCGTTAACTGAGCACTGGAATGGTCACACCTGGAGTATTGTTGCCAGCCCCAATCCCACTGGTTCTAACTTTAGCGAACTGGCTGGCGTCTCCATTCGCTCTCACGGCAATGTCTGGGCCGTAGGCTATGGCTACTCATCCGGCGTCTCAACTACCCTGACTGAGCACTGGAACGGCTATACCTGGAGTGTTGTCAGCAGCCCCACACCATAATCTTCATCCGGGCGTGAGGGATAGGGACGGCTGTTGATCCACCTACTCCAACTAATTGAGAGAAACGAATATTCGTTTCCGATTGGCATTGCCAACTTGCTTGTGAGCATAGCGGGGAGTGCGCACGAGTGGGAGCGAGGAAACAGGCCATTGGATCTCCTGTTCCTCCATCTCAGGCACCTCATGGACCAGACGACTCCCAGGACGAATGACGCGCATGGTTTAGCTTGCTCCTCAAGCCATTGGCTCACTGAAAGGGAGAGTTCTTGAGGAAGTTTGAGAGTACATTCTAGAAGAGGGATATTTCATATTTTGTAAAGGTGTTATCGGAACAGTTTTAAGATGAATAATCTAAAATTTTAGTGAATGTGTTTCTCTTTCTAGACTTCTCTACCCGATAGGAGCATGAATTTGCATCTTTTTAAGTAGACATGGCCTCAGTCATGAGTGATACAATGCAGTTGTTGAAAGAGAACGTTTCTCTTTCTAGATGTGATGATGGAAAGGACAGATGAGTATGAACAACAATCAACAAGATCAGTACGATCAGTATGGCAATCCAATACAACAAGGTCCATACGGCAATCAGCCAAACCAGTATGGTCAGCAAATCGAGTCAGCCGGATCAACAGAACCAATATGGTCAGCAAGATCAATACGGACAGCAAGATCAATATGGTCAGCAAAATCAACAAGACCAGTATGGTCAGCAGGGGCCAGCAAAACCAGTATGGGCAACCAGGTCAGCAGGATCAATATGGTGGGCAGAATCAGCAGAACCTATCACCAGCAAGGTCAGGGTCAGCAGGGGGGACTATTAGGGGACGCACGACAGATGGCGGAGAACCAGATCGATCAGGCCATTGACCAGTATGGCAACAAAATCCCCGGTGGTTCTCAATATACACAGCAGGCGAAAGAAGCGGCTGGCGGTCTGCTGAACAACCTGGAACAAGATGCCGAGAAGCGGATGGGAAATCTTGGTGGACTCTTCGACGGCAATCAAAACAACCAGAACCAATAGGAAACCCCTCATTCGTGGAGAGATAAGATCAAAAAGACAATCAGTTAATCTCACACGAAGAAACGAAAGCCCTTACAGTAGTCAACTATAAGGACTTTCGCACTCATGTAAAAGCTCCTCAACAGACTACTACTCAGCGCGTCTGCCTTGCTGCCATTTGCACAGCAATAAGGAGCATGATATATTGATATTCATTTATTCCAGTATGGCATATACTAAGGTTGAAGTCGATGAAGACCTGTGCCAGGCATCCATATGATAACCTGGCTTCTGATTAGGAACACAATGGACAACTGGCTCGGCAAGCGATGATGCTTCCGAGCAGTTTAGAGGCGATAAAACGTAAAAAAAGTCTTTCACCGTTCATATTTCTCGATGAAAGACTTTTTCTTCTAGAAGGGGTATCAAACATAAGGTAGTTTAGCGACGATAAAGAGTACGATCATCATCAGCCTGGGACGGCCATTGTTGAGGGGGCTGGCCCCATTGTTGCTGACCCTGTTGTGATTGTGGTCCGCCCTGCTGCCATTGGGTAGGAGGCTGCTGGCCCGGTTGACCCCATTGTTGCTGACCCTGTTGCGACTGTGGTCCGCCCTGCGGCCATTGGGTAGGAGGCTGCTGACCCGGTTGACTCCATTGCTGCTGACCCTGCTGACCCTGTAGAGATGAAGGATTGGATCGTCCAGCCATCTGCCCTGGGGCATTTTGCGCCCAACTTTGGGAAGGCGGATTATTCTGCCCCCATTGCTGCTGCTGCGGTAGAGATTGAGAGGATTGTGGCCAATTTGCAGGAGGAGGAAGCTGACCATGGAGGGAGCCGGAATTTGAAACGTTGGCTTCTTCAATTGCGTGAGCCACACGTGCCAGACGATCATTGCGCAGATGTCGCCAGACGTAGAGAGCAACCAGTATCACCAGAGCAACGATAATCACTACATCGAAGGTATGGAAAACGGGACTTAATGCTCCCAGGTTATTTCCCACGACCGTGCCGACATACGCCAACAAGAGACACCAGGGGAAAGATCCCAGAAACGTATAAATACTGAATTTCAACAAAGGCATCTTCGAGATACCTGCTGGCAACGAAATATAGGTGCGTACTACAGGCAAAAGACGAGAGAAGAAGGCCGTCGCACTCCCCCAACGCAGGAAAAACGCGTCTGCTTTATCAGCATCATGCTGCGAGATAAGCACATAACGTCCATATTTCAGAATCAGTGGCCGCCCACCCTTATAACCAATTCCATAGGCAGCCAACGAACCAATCAAACAACCCAGAGAGCCTGCGAGAGCAACCAGGACAAGACTTAATGGGAGAGGAACGCCTGCTAAAATCTTATGCTGCTGAATCATAATACCCGCAAGAGGCATCACAATTTCACTAGGTAAGGGAATAAGACAACTTTCAATGGCCATAGCAATCATAATACCTGCCAGGCCAGTTGTTGCATACAATGTATTAATAAAATGTGTTAACGCATCAATCAGGGAATTTAACAATAGATGCCTCCTTCATAAACCTATGCTTTTGCCCAATACTAGCATATTTCAACGAAAGAGGCTAGGACCAGTAGGACCAAAAAGACGAGACCATTGGTGCTCTATCTATGCATCTTCCTCATCACCATACGAGGCAGATTCATTTCTGGAAGACCGTCGCACGGGTGGTGTCTCAATATGCTGGAATAACTCTTGTCTTAAGGGGTCATCATCATACAGATAAGGTGCTCGTCGAATAAGTGGCCGGGTACCATGTCCCTTATCCCCATCTTCTTCCGTTTTCAAAGACTCTTGCTCAAGGTGCGGATGACGTGTTACCGGCGGTGGAAGAGCAACAGGCGGTACAATACGTTCCGTCGATGCATAGCGACGATCTAAAGCATCGGTCTCTATCTGTTTACGTCGCTGTAGCCTGGATAGACGCTCTTCTTCTCGCTCAGAAAGATCTTCAGGCGATCTTCCATTAGCACGCTGTCTACTTTCCTGCCGGCCTTCCCCGGGAGAGGCTACCTGGTCTGACAGTTGGCGCGTTCGGCGTGCCGTCTTCAGTTCATTCCCTGTGCGACTTTGCGGCACCGCTCGTTCTGATGAATGTCGCTTTGCATTCTGAGTCGGCCAGGAGGCATTCTCATCTGCATCTCTGGTTGCCTCTAGGCGTGCAGTACGCAAAGCCTCGGATTGCTGTTTACCCCGAGAAACTACGGCATCAGAAGCTGGCAACCCAGGATAGTGTTTACGGCGTGGTAAGGACCATTCCGACTCTTTTGGTGAGCCATTCAGTTCTCTCGTTCGTGCTTTAGATGCTGGTGCTGGTAATCTGGGCAGATCGCGGGCAAGTGCAGAATCCTGCTGAGTACTAGATGAACGTCTTTCTGGAGACAAGCGTCTCTGTAAGGGTATCCGCGAATCCAGATATCGCTCGTAACGCTCATCCTCGGTGAAGTCCTCCTGTGGGTCATAGATCGAGCTCTCTATATACTGTTGAGAGCGTCGCCCTGAACGAGCTGAAAAGCGAGGATCGTCATCTACTAGAGAACGCTCTTCTGCGGCAAATGCTTCTTCAGCCCTGATACGTTCATCATGCCGACGCGAGAGATACGAGAAGAGGGAGAGAGAGATTGGAATGCTCAGCAGCAATGCTGCCAACCCACCTATTAGTCCACCTACGACCCACGAGTTTGACATATTACCATACCAGAGCACTACTGCGGCACCCGCAATAAGAACCAATGCTACAGCAACAGCCTTCATAGGTCCCCAGCATCCTTTCTGAGCTTCATGCTGTTAGCAATCTTTCAGCTCTTTCTTATCACAGAACAAATGACGTGATTACAGATTGTAGTATATCAGATCTCTCTCTACGCAACAAGAGAAATGCTCAAAATGGCCCAAAACATGCGATAACGGCGAGATAGAATCCCCAAAGCACGATTGTCCTCTCTCATAAGTACGTTGACAAAAACTTTTTTGGGACAAAAAAAGGGTACCATAATGGTACCCCTTGGGCCAGAAATGAGTGGGGATGAATGGCTCTTTTTTGCAGCTCAGGCAGCGTTCCCGCATTGACGGAAGATGGCTACAACTTTCCCTTGCACCTGCCACTCTCGATCCCAGAGACTTTTTGGAATGAGAATTGGCTCCAATTCTGAGTTGGCCGGTTGCAAGCGTACCCGATCATGCTCTTTCTCTTGAAAGAAACGCTTGAGAGTTGCGCTACCACTCTCTCCCTCTTGCATGTGTACAGCAACCACGATATCACCATTCTGACAGGTTGACTGTGGTTTAATCACCACATAGTCGCCATCGCAAATGTGCTCTTCGATCATAGATCGACCACGCACCACCAGGGCATAGCTATTCTCAGCATCAACCAGACTCGTTCCTAGATCCACCGACATAGATGGATCACGGAAGATATCAATCGGCTCACCAGCGGCAATCGTGCCCATAATGGGAATACCTGTAGTATGTTTCACGAGCTTAATGCCCCGGCTCTTCTTAGGTTGACGAGAGATAAGACCCTTTTTCTCTAACATCGTTAAGTGATAATCTACATGGCCAGTACTGGCAATTTGCAACTCCCGGCCAATCTCGCGGTTGGTCGGTGGCATGCCCTCTGACTTCATATATCTCTCGATGAAATCGTACATCTTGAGCTGGATTTCACTGGCCTGCTCCAATGACATAGAACGTTTTCCTGCCTTTCTAAAGACGTTTGCCTGCATTCCCCACACCTTCTTCCTAGAACAGCCATTCGAGTTAATAATACCACAACCACATAGGCAATACAAGCCTTTTTTGGAACGTATTTTCCGAATTTATTTTCGCATTTTTGCCATTTTTAGCACCACTCTTTCCAATGAATTATACTATGCGGGTAAAAGACAGACCTTCAGAATAGGAGACTACTTGGTTGAATAGGTCTTGGAATAGTAGCGCATATTTGCTATACTCCTTGAAGAAGCGTGTGAAAATGTCTATTTTCATTCACCATTGCTAGACGGTAAACCATTTGCGCCCGACATATTGATAGGTGTACAATAAAGGCGTAAGATATTCAACGGACGCAGGTACGAAAGAGAGAGTCAAAAGAACATGGTAGAGATGACAGTTGAGAGCGTACGGATCAACCTGTCTACGCAACAGCGGGTGGTCATCTTGAAAGCGACAAAGCAAGAACGCTATCTCTTTATCTGGATAGCACACGCTGAGGCCTATGCGATTGCAGTCGAGTTGCAAGGAACAACCTCACCGCGGCCACTCACTCATGACCTGCTAAAAAACGTCATCGGAGAACTTGGTGCGACTATTGTCAGTATCGTTATCTCTGATTTGATCGACGAAATCTTCTATGCACGCATCGTGCTCGACGTCGCGGGCCGACATGTTGAGATCGATTCTCGACCTAGTGATGCAATTGCCCTTGCCGTTCGCGCGAAAACTCCCATTTATGTCGATGAAGGAGTGCTAGAACGTGCGGGTGTCACACTGGAGCAAAGTGAGGAATCGCCAAAACTGCCAGCGCGGGCCGAGTCTACGGAAGGGACAGAGACCGACGAGAACCTGGATGCGTATCGAGACTTTATCAACAGCCTTGATGTACTTGATGAATTCGGCAAAGATTAGTAGGTAATCTGGTCGTATCTCCTTACCCGGATCGAGCCACTCTGTTGGCCTGGTCCGGGTAGATTTCTTGTGGCACGCTACCCGCCCTTCGTGATGGCGACGTCTTCCACTCCCCCCACCATAGCCTCCTGTTTCCTATTATAGGCGTTAGTTCTACTCTTGAAGAAGATTACAAAATCAGGCCAGAAAGCCCTATGTTTTCATGCTCAGAAGTAAATGAGATAAAGAAGAAGAAATACACCGCTACATGGCTATTGTCCTCTATGCTAAAATAGAGCGAAAGTGTTATGAGAGCATGAGAAGAGGTTTACAGTTTCATGACCCAGATCGACAATCGCAGCACCGGCCAGGGGATGGCATCTCCTACGGGAGTACCACGTCTGCGCTTCGCCCCCAGTCCTACCGGCTTCCAGCATATTGGCGGCTTCCGTACCGCTCTGTTTAGCTGGCTTTACGCTCGCCATACAGGCGGCCAATTTATTCTACGTATTGAGGATACCGATACGGCCCGTACGGTTGAGGGTTCGGTTGCCGATCTACAACAAGGGTTAGCATGGCTTGGCGTCGATGTTGATGAAGGTCCAATCGTCGGTGGTCCTTATGGCCCTTATTATCAGGTTCAGAGAAAAGCAATTTATCAGCACTACGCCAATCAGTTGCTTGAGTCCGGCCACGCCTATAAGTGCTATTGTACGCCTGAGCGCCTGGATGCGATGCGTGCGGCGCAGGAAGCGCAGAAGCTGCCGCCGCGCTATGATCGGCATTGCCGCTATCTCAGCGCTGAAGAGCGGGCGGAGAAAGAGGCGGAAGGGATTACCTGGACCATTCGCTTTGCAATGCCGATAGAGGGCGAGACAGCTGGTACACGACGAGCTGCATGGAGATATGGTCTTCAAAAATAGCGATCTTGACGACACCATCATCATGAAGTCAAGCGGACTCCCACCATATCACCTGGCCCATCTCATTGACGATCACCTGATGGGCATTACCCATATGCTCCGAGGAGATGAGTGGATTTCGAGTGCGCCGCGCCATATACAGATCTACCGAGCGCTGGGTTGGCAGCCACCGCTGTTTTATCATGTACCAACGATACTTGGCAAAGATAAGAAGAAGCTAAGCAAGCGGCGTGGGGCTCCTGCCTGGAGTGATTTTCAGCGAGATGGCTATCTGCCGGAAGCAGTATTCAATTTTCTTGCCCTGGTTGGCTGGTCCTACGATGATAAGACCGAGATCTTCACAAAAGAAGAGCTCATCAAAGTCTTCACCCTGGATCGGATTGGCATCTCATCGGGCATCTATGATGCAGATAAGCTTTTGTGGATGAACGGCTACTATATCCGCCAGCTCTCTCTGGACGAACTGGTACGGCGTGCGCTTCCTTATATGGAACGGCCAGAGGCTGAAGGCGGTCTGCCCGATACCGTTGCACGTCCGTTGGATCAAGAGTATGCGAAGCAGGTTCTTGCCTTAGAGCATGAGCGCCTGAAAACGCTGGGCGAGGCGGCACGCGTAGTCTCATTCTTCTTTGAAAAAGAGATCACTTACGAGACTCCCCTGCTCATTCAAAAAGGGATGGATGCTCCCCGCACGCGTTCGGCGCTGCTGCACGCGCGTGACTTGCTGGCAGGGCTGAGTGAATGGGAGCATAGCAGTATGGAGCCGCCTATGCGGGAGTTAGCAAAGACGCTGGAACTGAAAACGGGGCAGCTTTTTGGTTCTGTACGAACGGCGGTCAGTGGCCGAACGGCAACGCCACCTCTCTTTCAAATGATGGAAGTACTGGGACGTGAGGTCAGTATGCTACGCATTGAACAGGCAATCGCGCGTCTTACGAGCACAGATGAGAGCACACCTGCTGAGAACGCTTAAAACGATGATCTAGTACTGAGAAGCATCTCCAGAACGGGCATCCTTTCCGGATGCTCGTTCTTCTCTCAAGAGGATCGACGATGGTTAACAAAGACTATATTTTGCGCATTGCTGAGCGACTGGGACGCGAACTCTCCATTCTTCTCGGCTTGCGCGAGCGAGACAAACATGAGGAGGCCCTCATCTATATCGACGACCTCTTACTTACGATGGTTGGCCTTAGCTCCCGCTTCATCAACTCTCTCTCAGAGGAGACACTCCTACAAATACTCTCTCCCCTGGGTGTCCTCAATATCAATTCCTGTCTCTGGATCGCGGCAATGATCAAGGCCGAGGGCGATATTTATGCTGAGCTGCAACAAGAGTCTGAGGCTTACTATCGCTATAAAAAAGCGCTCCATCTTTACCTCACGCTCTGAAACAGGAACCTGGTATTATGCAGACCGAAATTCCAGATCAACTGAAAGACCTTCTTCTGAAACTGGCAACCTATGATCTTCCCTATGCAACACAGGCCCTGCTCTTTCCCTACTACGAGTTCATCGGTCAATATGCCAAAGCGGAGGATATCCTTTTTGATCTGTTGGAAGCCACACCCATCGATCAGGGACTCCAAACTCAGGGTCTGGCATTTTATCGGCGTCTGCAACAGAAAAGTTTCCAAGATCTGGCTGCCGGCAATCTCTCTCCTGAAGAAGTTGAGGAAGGGCTCATTGAGCTCCAACAGTTAAATTGCTAATATATTCTTACCAGCATGACGCCTCTCTTATCCTTCTAGCACAGTGATTCATATCAGGCTTTCTGTTAAAATTCATTTAACAAATTTAAAGATCACTTAACATAAGAAGAAGTAGAAAGCTAGTACTGGAAAGAGTAGAGAAGCAATGTCAGCGATTCGTTCTCAAACGCAGACGCAGGAGACATTTTTACCAAGAAGAGGTTCGCACGTGTCCACTGTCCAATCATCTCAAGTTATACGCTCTACCGTCAAAGATACCTGGCGCTGGATGTGGCGTGATACCCTAATGCGCATTCTCCCTATGGGAGCGGCTCCATTTATCTATATCGCCATCTTTCACCTACCATTTTCCTTTCTTGGTCTGACGCTCCATGATGTGCCCCAACAAGTCGGCATTGGTCTGCTGGTTGGTATTGCAATGACAGCCTTCGCCGCGCTGTATCGCATGTTCCTGGTGGGACCCTGGTTTCGCTGGCCGACGGTAAGCGATCACATCCTACAAAGCTCCTTCTATCTCTTTATCAATGCTCCAGTTGAAGAACTCTTTTTCCGTGGCTTACTGCTGGCAGCAGTGACGCAATGGACGGGCTGGTTGGGCTGGGGTTGGCTGGTCAGTACAGCAGCTTATACGCTCTATCATCGTCTTGGCAAATGGAACTGGCGAAGCGTCGCAGGCGTTGGACTGGCGGGGATTGTTTTTAGTTTTGTTTATCTGCTGCAACCTTCACCGCGCTCGCTGCTGGCCGTGATCATCGTTCACGGGCTGACGACCAGTGGATTTTTGAGTTGGGGAGACGAGGTTCTTTATCGGCGCTGGAAATTCCGCCAGCGCACATTATAATGTTACTAAGAGCGTGCCTTACCGAGTATGCTATATCGTTACCATCCTGTGTCCAGTTCGTCTAGCCAATAAGGTAGTATACAAATGCACAACATTTGATTGTGGGATGGGATAAAAAAGAATCAGAAGCGCTACATGCCACACCTGATTATGCCTTACGGTTCCCTGATTGTATAGCGCGTTAACTATTTCTGGAGGTCTACTTCTTTGAAAATCCTTGTGACCGGTGGAGCTGGCTTTATCGGCTCCCATTTATGCACACGTCTCCTTCATGAAGGGCATTCAGTCCTCTGTGCCGATAATCTTTTAACCGGTTCTATGCTTAATATTGAACCCTTGCTACATAATCCACATTTTACTTTTTTGCAACATGATGTCACGCAACCCTTTTCATTTGCAGCCGATGCGATTTTCCATCTCGCCAGTCCAGCCAGCCCGGTTGGTTATATGGAACATCCTATTGAAACCATTCTGGTAAACAGCCAGGGCACCTACCAGATGCTTGAACAGGCAAAAAAGCAACAGGCGATGTTCTTAATTAGTTCAACATCAGAGATCTATGGTGATCCTCTCGTCCATCCTCAGGTCGAATCGTATTGGGGGAATGTCAACTCTATTGGTCCCCGTGCCTGCTATGACGAAAGCAAACGCCTGGGAGAGACGCTCACGATGGAATATTATCGCCAGTTCCAGGTGAATGCTCGTATAGTGCGCATTTTCAATACCTATGGTCCTAATAGCCAGATTGAAGATGGGCGTATGATTCCTAATTTTATTACCCGTGCTCTGCGGAATGAGACGCTGATGATCTATGGCGACGGCAATAAAACACGTAGTATCTGCTATGTGAGTGATCTGGTTGATGGATTGATACGTGCAATGTTTCAGCCCGAAACAGCAGGGGAAGTCTTTAATCTGGGCAATCCTGAAGAACATACGGTCCTTGAATATGCACAGATGGTAATTCACCTCTGTAATGCCTCATCGACTATTGAGTTTGAGACAAGTCGCATTGATGATCCTGAACGTCGCCGCCCCAATATTACTAAAGCGCAACAGGCCCTGGGCTGGCAACCTCAAGTTGTGATGGAAGAGGGTTTACAGCGGACCATTGAATGGTTTAGCAAGCGCATTGAGCAACTTGCAATCGTCTCTTAAATTTCTCAATTGACATCCTATTTCTGAAGAAATGTATAACTTTTATGAGCATATATCACCCTGAACTCAGTCATTCACAAACGCACGTCCAGGGACAAAGACCAACGAATCTTTTGAGTCGGGTATCGTCTCATATAAACGGCGCAAACCTGGTTGGTCTTGCGGGAGGCATTATCGCGCTTTTTTGCCTCCTGGCGCTGCATGATCCGTGGAATATGCTTGCTCCACTCTATTTAGGAATGGTACTCTGGTGTATTATCTCTCCACGCGTCACGCTTTATCTGCTCCCCCTGGCGGTTCCCTGGGGCTACCTGACTGGTATTGTCCCGAATCCACTGCCACTGAGTACTGCGGACCTGCTCGTTGGGCTTCTCGCTGTAGGCTGGCTGCTTGGTTTCGTTTTACGACCATTTCTCTCTCGTCTGAATCCTCAGGCCGGTCCTTTGGATCGAGAAGAGGCTCAGGTACCACCCTACCTGGTGCTCGCAATGTGTGCGCTCTTAGCGATGATGCTGCTCTCTATGATCGGCGCTCTGAACCGCACTCTCAGCCTGAAAGAGATGGTAAAATGGGTAGAAGTGCTGGTAGTTCTTCTCCTGGCAGGACACTACATTCGCACACGCCGCCAGCTCTGGACAATCGTCATTCTGATCTGTGTGGCTGCTCTCTCTCAAGCCTTTCTTGGTTATGCACAAAACTTCTTTGATCTCGGCCCAAGTGCATTCATCCGCGCCGCTAGTCTGCGGGTCTATGGTACCTTCGACCAACCCAATCCTTATGCGGGCTATATCGATATGGCCTTAACCATTACCATTTCGTTGACACTTCTCACACGCAACGTTGCAACACGTATTCTGGCGGGTATAGCGACGCTCCTGCTTGGCTATGCGTTTTATCTCTCTCAATCAAACGGTGGTCAGATTGCCCTTGCCGCTGCCGTCTTTTTCATTGTCGTAGTTGGCTTCCCACGTTTGCGCCCTCTTATGTGGCTGGGCGTGATTGCTCTGCTGGCTCTCTTCGGCGCATATTTACTGGATAAACTGCCTTCTGCGCTCCTCAAACCTATTCTAAAACTGCTCAAACTCATCGGTTTTGTGCCAATCTCCCTCTCTTCGCCCAGTTCGGACGACTTTTCCGTTGCTGAACGTCTTGCCCACTGGTACGCAGGTATCCATATGTTTCAGGATCATCCCTTTACTGGTGTCGGCATTGGCAATTATCCGCAAGCCTACCCTCATTACTATATTACGATCTTTGTAAATCCGTTGGGTCATGCACATAACTACTATATTAATATCGCCGCTGAGACTGGCATATTTGGATTAATCGCCTTTCTCCTCTTCGTTGCGGCTATCTTTATCGCTGGTGGACATGCCTATCGTTCAATCAACAAACGCTATTTACAGTGCAAGGAACAGCGGGCTCATCCCGTTTCAGGGACAACCTCTCTTCAGGCACGCACTACACACACCCTTCTAGACATGCTTAGCAATGATCGTGCCCTGGCAATTGGCCTGCTCGCTTCCCTGATCTCAGTCTGTGTCCATAATACCGTTGATAACCTGTACGTCCATAGTATGACTATTCTTTTTGCGCTACTCGTCGTGCTTCTGCTCCGTCTAGCAAGAATCACGGCGAGCTCAGGTAATCCCGGAGGGCGTTTTGATTACCGATGATTTTCAATCTTCAGGAGATGCAAAACGTCCTGAGATTGTTGAAAAAACTGATTTGGACATTCAATCCTCAGTTCCGGAAGAAAAAAAGGCCACCCAGACCGATGGCGAAATTACACGAGACCAGCTTGCCCTCGGCAAACGCTTACTCAACTGGCGCACACTTGTCCCACTGGTAATTGTCCTTGCACTACTGGCTTATTTTGCGCAAAAGGCCAATATTAACCCTCAGAAAACCTGGGCTTCCATCCGTAGCGCAAATATGCTTTTCTTCGCCGCCGCCTTTGTCGTTTACTATCTCTCTTTCCCTATTCGCGCAGCACGCTGGCGCATCTTATTGCAAAATGTTGGCTATACAAAGGTTAATGGAATAGCCTTACCGCGTTTCTGGAAACTGGTAGAAATTATTTTTATCTCTTTCTTCGCCAACGTTGTCGTTCCGGCCAAACTGGGAGATCTCTACCGCGCCTTCCTCTTGCATCAGGAAGCTCAGGTCTCCACAACACGCAGCTTTGGTACCGTGCTGGCCGAGCGTCTTCTGGATCTGATTATACTCTTGCTCCTCTTCATTCCTGCCTTACTTATTAGCCTGCATGAAAATCTACCGTCTCAGCTACGTCTTGGTCTGGAAATCGTGCTGGTGGCCGTTGTTCTGGGCATTGCTGGCCTCTTTGTCTTACGCCTGGCCCGTGAGCCTATTGCGAAGATAGTTCCGCTTCGTTTCCGCGAACACTACTACCATTTTCAAGAGGGAACGCTTGGGTCCTTCAAGCGCATTCCTGTTCTATCTCTCCTCACTATTGCTGTATGGATGTGTGAAGCGCTACGCTTCTTCTTTGTGGCACTCTCTCTGAATCTCATTAGTGGGAGCCTGCTACATATGCTTTCAGCAGCTATCTTTATTGGTCTCGGTGAGGCACTACTCACCATTATTCCGGCAACGGGTGGAGGAATAGGTATTGTTGAAGGTGGTATGCTGGCAATGATTAGTCTATTTTATCAGGGAGCCGATGCAGCAAACCGAACAGCGGCAGCGATTCTGCTAGACCGCACCATTAGTCTTTTTAGCATTCTCGTTCTGGGTTTTATCGTCTTTCTTATCGCTTTTGGGAAGAAAGCAACTCGACACACCAGGACATAGAGAAATTTGCTTTGTAGTTAGTACTGATTTAAGCTCTATTCTGACAGTTTTGAGGTTGCACACCTATGCAAGAACACCCACTTATTGAATTATATATCAGTCTCAGTGATACACAACAAAATGCTACCGTTGAGGCACTTCTGGGGAGCATCAATCTGGATGAGATCGCTTTTCTCACCCTTCGTTCAATCGGTATTAGCGAACCAGTGATGCTCACACTCCTGATTACCGACGACGAAAGTGTACGAGAACTGAACAAGCAATATCGTGAACAAGATAAACCAACTGATGTGCTTTCATTCCCTTTGCTAGAGAAACCGCTGGTACATGCGGCCAGCGAATTACTCTGGGAATCACGTGAAACTGAAAATACTGGCAGTGCTACGCCGCCTGACTTTATTACGCCGCCAAATATGGTAAAAAACCTGGGCGATATCATGATGTCCTGGCCTACCTTAGTCCGCCAGGCTACAGAGATCGGGCATAGTCCACTCTACGAACTCTTGTATCTCTTTGTGCATGGTATCCTGCACCTGGTTGGCTACGACGACCAGAGTCAGGCAGGTTATGAGGAGATGGTGCGCATTCAACGCTCTATCTTGACGGAATATGGACAAAAAGCATAAATCCAAATTGCCAACCCTGAGTCGGCCATTGCCCGCGCCCACGCCGTCACTTCCCCAGCAACAGGAGAAAAGTGAGTTGGCAAAATTTATTGCAGGCTTCGGCTATGCCTTTAGTGGTCTCTGGTATGCCTTACACACCCAACGCAATGCTCGTGTCCACGTTGCGGTTGCCTTGCTTGTTATCGGCGCTGGCTTACTCCTGCATATCTCCCCGCTGGAGTTTGCCATGCTTTTTATCGCGATTACAGGAGTTTTTATCGCCGAAATGTTTAATACTGTTATAGAGGTATGCGTAGATCTGGTTACCCCTGACTACCATCCTCTAGCTAAAATCGCAAAGGATGTAGCGGCAGGAGCTGTTTTACTCAGCGCGATGCTGTCTATCGTCATTGGCCTCTTAATTCTGGGACCGCATGTATGGGCGCTTATCAGTCAGCATTTTTAAAAATTATGTTGCGCCCTCTTCAGGCGGCTGAATCCTCATGACGACAGACAGCGCAAAGAAAAGCATGAGCGGCTGATGAATAACGCCAAGTGGGACGATGCTCGCTTCTTGCGGGACAAACTCTTACATCACCCAGACGGATCAGGTAAAGCAGTTCTCCAGTATAAGAGGTGATTATTTCCAACAGTTGCGGAGTCAATACGCCTTTAGGAGCCTGTAGACGAAAGGCATTTCCCTCATCATATACATGAACTCTTTTTTCTCGCAACTCAACAACCAATTCTTCAAAGCTCATATCGCCCCTTTTCTCAGCATGCTTCTTTCACATGCGCTCTTCTCGATGTGTCTCCTCGCCCAGATAGGGTACTTTATGAGCACATGAGTTTACTATTGCAAATACTATACCTAACCCATCCGTTCTAGTCAAGCAAAAATAGCATAAAATGGCTAAAAATTGAGAATCTATGAGCATCTAAAAGCGTGGTACCGGGAATCTGTATCCTCCTGGTACCACGCTTTTTTACAGCTTATCTGATCCCTATACGAGTAGATTATTTGACACGCTCCATATATTTTCCGGTGCGCGTATCAATGCGAATTTTATCGCCTGGATTGACGAATAAGGGCACATTCACAACTGCCCCAGTCTCCAGAGTCGCAGGCTTGGTAACATTGTTCGCGGTATCTCCACGTACGCCCGGCTCTGCGCTTTCTACGGTCAGCTCCAGGAAGTTGGGGAGTTCGACGGCCACAATAGTCTCGGTCTCGCTATCGACGAGAAGGATGAGCTCGTCCTGTTCTTTTAAAAATTTTATGGCGTCGCCCAGCATCTCTTTTGCCAAAGGCTGCTGATCAAACGTTTCAGTATTCATGAAGACATAATCGTTCCCGTCAACATAGAGAAATTGCCAGGTCTGATGCTCAACGCGCACTTCATCGATATCTTCTCCAGCACGAAAGCGCTGCTCAATGACACGTCCGGTACGCAGACTTTTCAAATTTGTGCGCACAAATGCTCGCCAGTTTCCTGGACTCACATGATGGAACTCTGTAATGGTGTAAAGTTCATTGTTAAAACGAATGACCATACCATTCCGAAAATCTGTTGTTGTTGCATTACCCAATGGAGTAATCTCCTCTCACTTACTTCTACTATTCCGTGATACGCTCTTTTACTTTTCTCAGTTCTTCTTTAGTACGATTTTCTACGTCTTTGAGCGAGCGGCAACAAAAATGCTGGCAGGCTGACCAAGAATAACTACAACCAGCTTCTTACTGATCTGCCACCCTTGTTCGCGCAGCACATTGTCCCATAAACGATCTTCACTGGTCAAGGTAACAGCTAACCCGCCCGGAGCCAGCACACGTGCAAACTCTCTACTCAACCGGCTATACAAACCGATATTCTCTTCATGCGAGCCAATCTGCTTCCCAAAGGGTAGATTGGAGAGGATGCGCGTTACGCTTGCATCTTGCAATGGCAAATGACGTGCATCCCATTCACGCCAGCTTGCCTGTACCTCCGCTGCCTTCGCATTTCTCCGCGCCATCTGTATTGCCTCTACGCGAATATCCCCCCCGATGAGCCTATCAGCAGATGCCAGTAAACCGCGTTCAATGAGCAGCGTTCCGGCTCCACAGAGGGGGTCCAGGACAATATCTTGCTTCGTCGGTTGTGATAGCATACCCATAGCAGCGGCAAGCGTAGGACGCAATGAGGCTGGCAGATGTTCCTGTTTATAATACCGATGACGCATGGAGGAATCACTCAAACGTAGTCCGATCAAAACCTCACTTCCACTCAACCAGAGCCAGATCTCTATATCTGCATCATCTTTCACATGACGCATACCTCTTGGCATGACTCTTTGCAAAGCACTCTCTACCGCCAATCCGGCATCTTTCCGACGAAAATCGTGCGTGCCAGATTTCTGGCTCACCACCCTCCAACTGCCAGGTTGCGCATTATATATCCGCCGCCATATCGCTAGCGCTTTCGCAATCTCCGCCTGCTCTGTTGCGCTATGCAATACTTTTAGGGCTCCAGCTCCCTGGCCTAACCCTTTAATATGGACCAGAGCCACAAAAACATCCTCTATAGTACGCAATTTAAGCAGATGAGTTGGCGTCTCCGCTGTACGAAAGAGGGTAATACCTCGTGAGAACTTTACCAGTTCTGCGTCTGGCATCTGCATCCGAATCTCGCTGTACGCCAGTGTTTCCAGACCAGGAATGCTCATGCTATAGAATAATTGAGACATCTTCCCCACAATTTCTCTGTTGCCGGAAGCGTCTCCTCTACCGGCATTGATAGAAAGGGGCACAAATTCCCCTTACATTCCTATCCATTTCCTGATGTGGATGTAATGATAGCATAGACCCGCTTTTCAAGCAACGCTTTTTTTACACATTAAAGCAGCTTTGCAACTTCTGCGGTATCTTTAGGATACTTCGCCAGGCGCTTCTTCTTCAGATTCTCACGTAATACCTCGCGGATATCAGGATCATTCCACGCTGCACATTCTCGCATTAAAGCGAATCCTTGTTCAGGGGTGGCAGCGGTAATCACACTTAGGGTATACCCCAGGGTTCTACGCAAGATACGAAATTGCTCATTCTTCCGCTCCGTCAAGGCAACAGACTGAAGCCGCTCCAGGGCGATACGTTGCAAGGTTAACGCCGCTGGGAGCATCTCCGGCAAATAGAGAATCGCAGGTTCCGCAATCGCTACAATGGCCGCTCGTTGGTGCAAATAATTTCCCGTCGTGACCAGTTGCATAAAATGCTCTAATGTCTCCTGTGGGCAGGCATACAGGAGGTGTTGATATGCAAGCGCCACACCCTCGCGCACGCGCCAATACGCGCTACAAGCATGCTGGCTAAGCAGCGAGTAGGTCTCCTCTCTCCAGGCAGGCATAACGGCAGCACAGGCACCAAAGGAGATGATACCACAAAGCATAATGAATTCTTCAGGTGTATTGCTAGCAACCTTTTGACGGTCACTGTTGAGTAGATAATACAATAGCGAACGCACTTGCTCCGAACTACGTGGCAATGTCTTGACCAAAAAATTTTGTAGATCATCAGCCAATTCGAGATTCGCTCTCGGCCCCGGTAAACGGCTCTGCTCACGTAGATAAAATTCCAAGGGACGTTGATTGCCCGCTAATGCCCTCTCTATCAAGGCAGACAGCGTATCATGCATCTTCACACATCCTTGTATCAATGATAACTAAGCATTACTTTGCTGAAGCACCCGGCTTCTTCAGGAAAATTTATGCCCCTATCTTTCTCATTGTATCATACCCGTTTCTCCTTTTGAGTTTATATTCTCTGAAATTTGCCTTCTTCTTTTTCTTCTCATTGCTGACTTTGACGTTAACGTTAATCTTATGATAGAATAAAAGTATCTCATGAAATCTCAATTGAGAAACTCTTCTTTAGAAAGGATCTAGCTAGTATGTCCTCCAGTCAAGTGCAATCATCTCTTTCTTCAACAGCAGGAACGGCAATTTTACTCTATTGAGCAGGTTGCTACGCGTACTGGTATGACAAAACGTACGCTACGCTATTACGAAGAGGTCGGCCTTCTGCCACCCACGGAACGGACCGAAGGCAATTATCGCCGCTATAGCGACGACGATATTCAGTTGTTGGAACGCGTCAAAGAACTACGGGATCTACTCGGCTTCTCCCTGGTCGATATTCGGACCCTGCTTTCAGCAGAGGAAGAGCGGGGGCAAATTAAGCTTGCGTTTAAGCGGGAGACTGAAATTTCCGCGAAATTAGGGCAATTAGAGCGTGCAGATGAACTTATTCGCCAACAGATTACGCTAGTGGAACAGAAAGTTTCGGCGCTACAAACGATGCATGCCTCGCTTCTGGCCCGCTTAGATCATCACAAACAGAAGCGTCTGGCGTTGTTACAGCTATTGGAATCCGAAAAAAATGCTGAGAAGGCACCTGAGACACATTCATAAGTTATCTATGCGTCTTTTAGAAAATATTTGAGATGAGCACAATTTTCATCGAGAGTGCGCTGATCTCAGATATCTTTCTTTGACAACTCTCTTTCTATGCTCTCTGCATCTCTGCTTTTTTACTTACTCTAGAATAGGAATCTATCTATGCAATCTCTTACAAAAAATAGTCAAGAGCTTCTTTCTGTAGAACCAGGGATGAAGAAGCCCAGCAGAAGCTTTTTGCGCACGTTTGCGGCATTGAAACATCGCAACTTTCGCCTCTTCTGGACGGGTCAGAATATCTCACTGATTGGTACCTGGATGCAGTCTACGGGGCAATCCTGGCTTGTTCTACAGCTCACCCATAATGCATTTATGCTTGGTCTGGTTGGTGCCCTACAATTTTTGCCAGTGATGTTTTTTACGCTCTTTGGTGGAGTCCTTGCAGATCGGATACCCAAACGTCGCGTATTACTCTTTACACAATCTGCAGCTCTGCTCCAGGCGGCAATCCTTTGGGTACTGGTTTTCACTAGAACCGTTCAGCTTTGGGAAGTTTTTGTGCTGGCAACGATGCTAGGCACCATTAATGCAATGGATATGCCTACGAGGCAAGCGTTTGTGAGTGAGATGGTCGGACGGGAAGATCTGCCAAATGCGATTGCACTCAATTCTTCCATGTTTAATATGGCCCGCGTGGTCGGTCCTGGTATTAGCGGCCTGTTAATTGCCTGGCTTAATATGGCACCACTCTTTTTGTTAAATGCGCTCAGCTTTATCCCGGTCCTTATCGGTCTGGCTCTTATTGATATCAAACAACTTCACTCTATTGCACGATCCCCAGCTAACAAACCAACAGGGCACCAGAATATCTGGCAAAGCCTGGGAGAAGGTTTTACCTATATTCGTCAAACACCAGCCATCTTTATGGTAATTGCCATTGTCGCCTGGGTCTCGCTCTTCGGTATCAATTTCAATGTTGTACTCCCGCTTTTCGCAACGGAGGTCTTAAACTCAGGACCAACAGGCTTTGGCTTCATCTCTTCTGCCTTTGGTGCAGGGGCCCTGATCTCAGCTCTCTGGCTGGCCTGGACAAGTAAAAAAGCTAGCGTTTCCCATATCATCTTCTGGTCGCTCTTGTTCTGCGTCGTTGAAGGCTTGTTTGCCATTTCACACTGGTACTGGCTCTCTATCATCTTGATTATGAGTGTTGGCTTCTCGCAAATTGCTTTCAGTGCAACGGCAAATGCTACGTTACAGACGGTGACGCCTGATCATTTGCGTGGTAAAATCATGAGTGTGTATATGTTGTTTTTTGCAGGCACCACACCTATCGGCAATCTTTTTATCGGTGGCCTCGCTCGCCTATTTGGAGCCTCTATCGCCTTGCTAGCCGGCGCTCTTGTCAGTATAAGTATGGCAATCGTTGCCTGGTTTATGCGAGGGAAAGTAGAGACACCTGAGATTAAGGCACGAGAGACGGGTGCCCTCACGGCGGCAGGAAGTAATGACTAACTGGCAGGTTTATCCTTTAACAATCGCGGATCAACAGGTTCACATTGAGAGAAGCGAACACTTCCTCTCTCTGGCACAACCTGGCGATCCGCCTATCTTATACTGGTCTATGGCCGAACCAACAGGCGTTGTCCTGGGCTTCTCTCAGAAGCTTTCTGTCTTGAATCCAGAAGTTCTTGCAGCAAGTACATTACCGATCTATCGTCGCCGAGCAGGTGGAACTGCTGTGCTGGTTGGCCCTGGACTGCTTAGTCTGGATGTGCTCCTGCCTGCTGGCCATCCGTTGATTCTGGCTGATGTGGTCAAATCATACTGCTGGTTGGGCGAGGCCTGGGTACAAACATTGCGGATCTTCGGCATCGAAACACGCATGGTCTCTCCTGAAGAGGCCCATACGCAGCAAGCCTTGCGCCGCCAACCTGCTACACGAGAGCATGAGCTCTTACTACAACGCGCTTGCTACGGCTCTCTCTCTCCCTATGAAGTGGTTTACGGCAAACGTAAGATCGTTGGCCTGGATATGATTCGGCGTCGAACGGGAAGTCTGCTCCAGGCCGGACTACTTTTACGGTGGGACCCATCTTTTCTGGCTTCTCTCCTGGGGCATACGCCGGTTGAGCAGGCATATCTCAGGGAGGGCCTGGCCGAGCGGGCTATGGGAGTTGAGACATTGGCGGGCTCCTCTATCGGAATAAATGATTTTATTTCAGCGTTTGAACAGGTAGTTGTTTCTACGACGCCTGCTCTCTGAAATATATTACAAGTAATACTGTGCTTGACTTCGTCTGAGGCCACGGCCTATACGAAGTATGTTACTTGCACAAAATTTTATATGTGAGGTTTTATCTATGGGAGATCGAAACGCGCCTGGCGCATTACAAGTGATAACCACGCCTGAATATGAAGCTATGGTAATCGGTGCTCACCCTGATGACGACGACTTCGGTGCTGCCGCTACAAGCGCACTCTGGACAAGCCAGGGGAAAAAGGTGGTCTGGGTGATCATGACAGACGGCACCGAAGGGAGTGAAGTACCGAGCCTCAAGGATATTGACTTTATGTTGCTGCGCGAACAGGAGCAACGTGCCGCCGCTGAGGTCCTCGGCATTCGCGATGTAGAGTTTTTGCGCTTCCCCGATGGGCACCTGACGAATAATGAGACTACACGCAAAGCGGTAGTACGTTTGATCCGCAAGTACCGTCCTCGTGTAGTGGTCACTCATGATCCAACACAGCACCTCTTTGCACCAGATCCAAATCAGAAACCTGATGCTACCGGCTATCTCAATCATCCCGATCACCGTGCTACGGGAAATATTGTATTGGATGCCATCTTCCCGGCAGTTGGTAACCCGCGCTCATATCGTGAACTCTTAGCCGAAGATCTTCTGCCTTACCGGGTACACGAGCTCTATCTTTTTGGCACGGGGCTTGAGAATACCTATGTGGATGTGAGCTCTACGATTGATCTGAAAGGCAAGGCGTTGAAAAATCACGTCTCTCAGTTCAACTCTGATGAGGATATCAGTGTTCGTATTAAAGAACGCTCTGCACAGGTGGCAAAACAGGCGAAAGAGAAGCAAGGTCTGGAGATGGGGTATGCGGAATCCTTCCGCCGCATCAAGCTGCACATTCCACCAGAAACCAAAGAAGAAGCTCCAACTGAGATTGCATAGCAATCTCTTTTGAGAAAAAAGGAGGTCGCATCCTCAATTATAGAGGATGCGACCTCCTTTTGCTTTCCTATTTGTTAGGAACGACAATGACAGCGAAGCCTACCCAATATTTGAGAAAGGTTGTTCTCGCCATCACTTGCATGTCAAGTCTTGAGGAGTCCGCCAGATAGACAGAATTTTTGTCTCCTCCTCGCAGGACAAGGATGTGGCCGCCCGGCCAGAGATAGGGGGGGAAGTTGATAATAACCGGGTTGCCGTTGCGGGCAATAGTAATCATGTCATCGACTGAAGGGTGATTGAGATGCGTGGCTTTGAAGCCAAATTTGGCGACGGTCACATCGATACCACTGGGAGAGAGCAAGCCCAGATCGGGCGTAATCTGATGCAATCCTGACTCCACGTTGAGAATATCAGTGACGCGATAGTGCTTATGATTGCTGTCATAAGCATTGATGACTTCGGTCATAGAGGCTGCGGAACAGGCTGAGGGCCACCAGGTATTATATTCCTGGATGTTTTTGTATTCTGCTGGATCAACCTGGCTAAGGCGAATCAGGGCATTGGAGGCTCCTGCGGAAGCAAAAAGAGGTTGAGATGACGCTTTGAGTGTGGTTGCTACGGTAGGAGTTACGGCGGCGCTGGTATCAGGAGCAGTCATACCCATGAGAATAGCGGAACCAGGAACAAGCATTCTGAGGGAGACCATACCAAAACAGGTCAAGGCGATGAGAATCAGGGCCACACCTAGCCAGGGAGTAGGCTCTCCAATCCTGGGTTTCCCAAACAAGCGTCCGATATTCATGGAAGAAAACACCTGGGCAAAGACCTGGCGCTCAACTTCTACTGTCGAACGGCGTAGACGAACCTGCCGATTTTCTGCGATGGGCCTGCGCCTATCATCGTGATAGACGTTGTAACCATAGGTTGTAACCTGGCGGCGAGTACCATAGGTGGGTACTGTGCTGCGTGGCGTTCGCCTGATGCTCGGCGGGGGAACGGACTCCTGATGGTGCGGACTCAATACTAATCCAGCTATGATTAATGCACTAGCCACAGCCAGAAGTGTGAGCAGGAGGATGAACATTGATGGCTCCTAATACCTGATTTTGTAACAACACCGGTGGATGCACGCAGATATATTGCTCATATCCTCTGCTCTGCGTCTCTCCTTACTATACCATAACAGCGTATTTATCTGCAATATTCTATAGAACGTACTTCCTGGCTATTTCAGACAATGTTTTTCACGTTGTGCGTGGTAGTATGTAAGAGACGTTCTCTCCCTTTAACAGGGACATCTTTCATTTTCAGGACGGTTGTTTAGTTAAGACTATAGGAAGTTTTATGCCGGTTATTGCAGGATGGCTTACAGGTGAGCAAGTACCTGAAGATGTGATTCAACAGACGCTGCTGGCTCTGGGAGAGGTGCTAGGGCAACATGGTGGACAACCTGCACGAACGGTTCAGCCTGGTGTCGGTCTCCTGACCCATTTTGATGCGGCCTATGCAATTCGCCAGAATGATGAGCCTCCTCTACTGGATTGGGTACCGGAACGGCGCACACTTGTCTATCGGCGTCCTCTCTCTGGTGCTCACCCCCTCTACTATATAGAAGATTGGCCAGCCGAGGGAAATCTGTTATTTGCCAGCGAAATCAAGGCGCTACTTGCCATCGGCGTTCCGCGCCGTCTGCATCTTGCCGCTCTGGATGCCCTCTGGCGCTATGGCTTTATTCCGGCACCCTGGACGGCTTTTGAGGCTATTCGCGTGGTGCCTGCTGGTTCTATTCTACGCTGGCAACATGCAAAGACTGTGGTTAATACTTCCACTGATTTTCGCCTCAGCGAACCGCTTTCCCCAACTGATAACCTGGAACAGCTACATGATCTTTTAAGAGAGACGACGGCCCATCTCCTTCCTGCACAGGATAATCCAGCTCCGTTGGTAGCTCTTTCTGGTGGTGGCCCTGCCTCTGCCCTTGTCAATCAGCTTGCCCTACAGCAAACTTCAAGTCCCTTTACGCTTGCCTCTCTAGGATATACAAAGACGGTACAGGCGAAAGCGTGGGCGGGAGTGAAGCAGATTGCGGCGGACAGCGGGCAACCCTTCCTGGCGATTACGGGTGTCGATCAGCCTGCCTTCTGGACTGCAACACTGGCTGCGCTGGAGGCTCCGGCGGTCTCTCCACGTCCGCTTGCGCTGCATCAACTGCTGCATACTGTTGGTGTGAAACGCAGGCTCGCGCGGCCCTTTCTGGTCTTGGAGCACAGATTCTCTGTCCAGCAAAAGTTTTTGAGACGCCAGCGACTCATCGGCAGGCAGAGGCTATTTTACCCTGGTATGCACAGACACTCTCCCCCCATACATCTCCTCAGGGATTTCCCTGCTGGACGCCTGAAAGGGCGCAGGCATTGAGCCAGGCTGAACCCTGGGAATTGTCGCTGCCCGCACGTAAGCTGGCACGACATGCGGCTCAACTTGCAGGAACCGGGCAGAGTCATTACTACCTTGATCTCCATTTGCGCCTACCAGACCTCTTTGTTGCTCCTGCCCATCAGCTAGCAATACAAGAGCAGATGGCATTACGTTCTCCTTTTCTACACGCCGACATCATAGAGATGTTGACGCGCCTGCCGGATTTACAGGAGAACACCCCTGGGCATCTTATGCGGCTCGCTGACCAGATTACTGGAGAGAGAGGCGTAGCCGAGCTACCATTGAGCTTGGCGACCAGTTCTCTCTTTCAGGAGAGAGAGACTGAACTCTGGCAACAGACGCTTTCTCCGGAGGCACTCCAGGCGGGCGGTTTATTTGATCCACAGGCGGTTGCGCAGCTCTTACAGCAATCGAGGCCGAAAGAGCTGGCTACTCGCGCACTACTTTTTGTCTTTACCACTCAGTTATTCTGTCAGATGTTTGGTATAGAATAAAGCTTAGCTAAGCTTTGCTAGATTCTTCGTAGCGGCGGCGGAGCACTTTTTTGTCGAACTTGCCGACGCTGGTCTTTGGGACTACATCGATAAAGAGCACATCATCCGGGAGCCACCAGCGAGCGACTTGCGGACGGAGATACTCGATGATCTCGTCTTTGTCAATCTGGCCGACGTAATCGGGTTTGGCGACGACGTAGGCAAGCGGTCTCTCTGACCATTTGGGATGCGGGACACCGATGACGCAGGCTTCCAAGACCTTTGGATGGCCCATGATGATACCTTCAACTTCCACCGATGAGATCCATTCACCGCCGGATTTTACCAGATCTTTGGTGCGGTCTACCAATTGCAAGTTGCCATCTGCATCGACGACGGCGACATCTCCGGTGCGCAACCAGCCATCCGCGAATTTCTCAGCCGATTCGCTATCCTTATAATATGCCCGTGCAATCCAGGGACCGCGCACTTGCAGTTCCCCATAGGTCTGGTTATCCCAGGGGACCTCTTGCCCAGTCTCGATATTGACGACACGAAATTCGACGCCCGCTATCGTCGTACCCTGCCTGGCTCGTATGCGTAGCTGCTCTTCCGGTGATGCATCCTCCTGATAGGAGCGCAGACGAGAGAGCGAGGCAAGAGGCGAGGTCTCGGTCATACCCCAGGCGTGCAACAGGGTAATTCCCTTGCGCAGAAGTCCTTCGATCAAAGCAGGAGGCGCAGCGGAGCCACCACAGAGGACGCCACGGAGAGATGAGAGATCAAATTGCTCTTTCTCCAACAGGCTGAGTACACCGATCCAGATTGTTGGCACGCCTGCTGCAAGCGTGACGCGCTCTTGCTCGATCAAGCGAGCGACGCGCATGGGGTCCATGAAACGACCAGGCAAAACGAGCTTCGCGCCCATCATGACAGAGGCATGGGCAAGTCCCCAGGCGTTGGCATGAAACATGGGCACGATGGGAAAAACGACATCGCGCTCGCAGACAGCAGGGCCATCGGCGAGACCAACAGCCATACAGTGCAGAAAAGTCGAGCGATGGCTATAGACCACACCCTTAGGATTCCCTGTCGTCCCGGAGGTATAGCACATGGCAGCGGCAGCGTTCTCATCCAGTTCGGGCCAGGGGTAGCTGGTGGGCTGTCCAGCAATAAATTGTTCATAGTCGACGGAGGGCTGCAAGGCCCCTGTGCTATGGGCAACTTCGCCCATGATGACGTAGAGTTGGACCGATGGGAGTTGGCTAACCAGAGGCTCCAGAAGAGGCACGAGATCGGCATCGACAAAGATGATTTTATCGGCGGCCTCATTGACGATATACGTCAGTTGTTCAGCAAAAAGGCGGATATTCAGGGTGTGCAGGACCGCTCCCATGCAGGGAATGGCAAAGTAGAGCTCCAGATGTCGATATGTATTCCAGCCGAAAGTTGCAATCCGATCTCCAGATGTCACTCCAGCTTGCTGAAGCGCATTCGCTAATTGGATAGTGCGCTCCCCCCACTCTTTATAGGTGTAACGATGTGGCAGACCTTCCGTTTGAGTAACAATCTCTTTGCGGGAAAATAACCGCGTGGCACGATTAAAGGCATGTTGTAAAGTCATTGAATAATTCATCATCAAGCCTTGCATGGCTGCTCACCTCCGCTATGAAGTGGTAAATTATCGACAACGCATTAAACGCGAACTACGACTTTATCAGAGGGCATATGCAAGATTGGTAACATCCGGCGAGGGCGTCGTTGGCGAGCAGGAGACGGCCAAGCCGATCTACCCTACGCGAGTTTCACCAGTCTCTGGCATAACCCATACGGGAGTTTCACCAATCTACAGATGACTTCTGAGAGAATACTATGTTGTTCGCACTACAAATTTTCAGGGATGATCGACCCCTGCTATCTCCGCTTGAGCCCCCTGATCTCCGCGTGCCGCGGCCCAGCGCAGAACTTCGCCCGCAAGATACAGAGAGCCGGTGGCACAGATAAGATCTTGTGCTGTTGCCAACTCCGTTGCTTTCTGCATAGCGGCATGACTTTCATCTACCTCATAGAGTGTCGCATGAGGAGCATATTCCATGCATATCTTATGCAGAGTTTCAAGAGATGTGGCGCGTGGACTTTTTACACGCGTGATAATAATACTATCGGCAGAAGCCAGAGCTTGCACAATACCGGCCTGATCTTTGTCCTGATTGGTTGCCAGAACGATAAGCAAGCGCTGCATACTGAAGTTTGAGCGCAGAGCCTGAACGAGCTTCTCCATAGAATCAGCATTGTGTGCTCCATCTACGACGATGGTAGGTTGATGTCCCACAACTTCAATGCGGGCGGGCCAATGCACAGCATGGAAGCCTCTGCGCAGATCCGCTTCATTCCATGCCAGCCCCTGTCTCCGCAACTCTTCCAGAGTTGCTAAAGCAACAGTAGCATTCTCTATTTGATGAACGCCTATCAGGGGAATCTCTAGCTGCTCATATTTTCGCTCTGGTGTCCAGATGGTAAAATGCTGTTGTTCTTCCACTGTATAACTGTAGCTCAATGCTGGCAAGTTCCCAGTTTCAACCTCCTGCTGAGCCGGGTCCTCAGCGTGAGCGCCAATTCTTATCAGGCGTGCAGCGCGTTGATTACAGACAGCAGCAATCGCTAGAAGGGCTTCGGGGGATTGCGCTGAAGTGACGACGATGCCATTTTGTTTAATAATTCCAGCTTTTTCGGTGGCAATCTCGCGCAGTGTATTACCTAATATCTGCATATGATCGTAGCTAATTGAGGTGATGACAGAGACGAGGGGATGCGTTGTATTTGTGGCATCCAGTCGTCCTCCCAGACCCACCTCTAAAACGGCATGCCGCACCGCTTTGCGGGAAAAGTAGAGGAAGGCTAAGGCAGTTCCGGCTTCGTAGGTAATGAAATCGCCAAACTCATGACGTGCCTGAATCCCTTCGATGGCCGATTTCACTTCAGGTACCAGTTCTGCAACTTCTTCTTCGCTGATTAATTGGCCGTTGATACGCATCCGCTCACGAAATGTATGCAGGTCAGGCTGGGTATACAATCCGGTACGTATACCAGCTTCTCGCAAGACCCGTTCTATGAGAGACGCAGTCGAACCTTTGCCTTTAGTGCCAGCAATCAGTGTACTACTATAATCCTGTTGAGGATTACTCAGAGCATCAAGAAGGCTGAGCATACGGGGTAGCTTGTCGCTTCTATCGCGTTTAAAGCTTGCTCCGCGCTCGAAATCGGTAAAGCTGTAGAGATAGGCCAGCGCTTCTTGATAATTCATACTTTCTCTCCTCCATCAGGATAGGGTAAAGGTGCCTCGGATGATAGCATCGCTCATTTTGACGACACGGACCATTTCGTGAACATCGTGTACACGGACAATATCTGCTCCCTGTGCTATCCCCAGGGCAACAGTGGCGGCGGTCCCCTCTACGCGCTCATGTGCGGGCAATCCGCCCAGGACACGTCCGATAGTTGACTTGCGCGAGGTACCAAGCAAGACAGGTCTACCAAGCGCTTTCAATGCGCCCAGGTGTCGTAGCAAGGTAAGATTCTCTGCCGGAGTGGTGCCGAAGCCTATACCAGGATCAAGAATGAGCTTCTCCCAGGCGATACCGGCGGCAAGAGCTTTTTCAATGCTGAGCGAGAGAAAACGTATGACATCGCTGACGATGTCGCGCTTCTGATATCCGGTCATGTTTGCCATTAAAACCAGCGGGACAGCAGCCTGGTGGACTACCGAGGCCATCTCTGAATCGGCTCGCAGGGCCCAGATATCATTTACCATGCTGGCCCCGGCCTCTAGCGCCTGAGCGGCGACGGTGGCATGATAGGTATCTACCGAAATGATGATATCGGCAGGTAAGATGTGGGATAAGGCACGAATCACTGGGAGGACGCGGGCCAGTTCCTGCTCAATGGTCACCGATTGTGCACCTGGGCGGGTTGATTCGCCACCGACATCGATAATGGTAGCACCTTCAGCCACAAAATGTTCGGCCTGGGCGACTGCGCGTGCGACATCCACTTCTGAAGGCTCACCAGCCAGACTCAAGCCATCGCCCGAAAAGGAATCTGGTGTTATGTTTAGAATACCCATCACATGGGTTTGCTGGCCCCATTCTAAACGATGCTGCGCCCAGATGGTTGGTGGCAATACAGGTGGCATAGTCAAACATATCCTTTAGCTACTAAGCGGTAAGTAATTCTCTATACAAAGACTTCACAGCCGCTCTTTTTTAATGATACCTTCTTCATTGCTTCATGGCAAATTAGCTATTTTCCACAGGAGAGCCTACGGTTAGCGCCCCTTTGTAAAACCGACAAGAGAGCGGTTGGCGAGCAGGAGACGGCCAAGCCGATCTGCCCTACGAGATGGGAGTGCAGGTAAGATAGTACCTGATGTCTTCAACGGAGCAGACAAGGGCGTATTATAAGTAGGTACATGGTACTCACGCAAGAAAAACATGTATCAGCCAGCCGGTTATGTGATAGCCCGGTGCAAACATACTAGCCCTTTTCAGCGTTCCGATGTATACTCTTTGTGGCTGGAATCCGGGGGAGGCCGGATACTAATTTTTGCTTTCTTTGGCACACTTCAAGGATACTTTTCTCTAAAACAGAGCGTCAGAGCAGCACCTCCTTTCAAGGATGGATCAAGGACGCGGAGACGCTTAAGATCAGCCATTATCTCTACTAAAAGGGGATTCTTATTACCATGCACAATACGAGCGAAATGAAACGCTATACACGCCCGCTGACGGCAACACGGCGTTGTCATGAATGCCATGAAGAGGCGCTGGGGCGCTGCCCGGATTGTCATCTCAGCTTTTGCCAGGAGCATTTTCCGAAACAACAACATTCTCCCTGCGCAGAGCTCCAGATGAAGATGGCCCAGGTTCAGGTCTGCTATGTTTGCGGCACTCAGGTCTATCCCGATCAATGGTCTATCTCCAAGACTTCACACTTTGTTGATCCATTTAGCTGCAAAGGCTGTGGTCGTTATGTGTGTGATGAACTGCATACAAAACGAAAAACCGAAGAAGTGATAGTTACCCGTGAAGGGATGCGCGGACATCGTTATCAATATATTAATCGCTATTGTGACATCTGCTCACCTCTTTATCGCATCGGCGGCTTAAAGGGTGTGATGCGCTTTGTCGTAGTGGCAGGCACCATCATTGCAGGTGTCTTCTTCTACCTCCATCCATAGGGCGTATCTGAGCCAGCGTATTTTGATAAGCAAAAAGCACGCTCATGGCAGACACATCCTAGATTTAAAATGCAACATCAGCAGAAAGGAGAGAGGCGTTGCTCGTTTCCTGCGCCTCTCATAACCCGATTATGGCGACGACACCAACTATGCAACTAGCCCTATCCCGTTATCAACAAGAGATTGACTCTGCGCTCCGTGCCACACTCTCCACGATTCTGCACGAAGGGATTGAATCCGGGGCCAATGACCTTCAGACATACTATGGCCTGCTCCAATATCATCTAGGTTGGGTCGACGCACAACTCACACCGACGCAGAATAATCCGGGAAAACTCCTGCGTCCCACATTGCTTTTGCTGGCGTATGAGGCCGCAGGGTCCTGGGATATAGACACCTCCTCTTCTGAAAACAGTTCTCTACAACGGGCGCTCCCTGCGGCGGTTGCGATAGAGCTAACGCATAATTTTACGTTGATTCACGATGATATTGAAGATGGTGACACAGAACGGCGTCATCGCTCCACCCTCTGGAAACTCTGGGGGATTCCCCAGGCAATCAACGCAGGGGATGGCATGTTTGCGCTTGCACGTCTCTCCCTCTGGGGAGTGCTTGAGCAGGGCGTTGAAGGTGCTATCGCCGCCCGGCTTGGTCGGGCCCTGGACCACGCCAGCCTGGTACTGGCTGAAGGCCAATATCTGGATATCAGCTTTGAGCAGAGCCAGACAATCTCCGTTGCGACGTATATCGACATGATTTATCGCAAAACAGGAGCTTTAATGCGCTGCGCAACACAGATGGGAGCCCTCCTCGGTACGCGAGATCAAGAAACGATTGAGCGCCTGACACAATTTGGGCAAGCAATCGGTATTGCATTTCAAGTGCGAGACGATCTGCTGGGAGTGTGGGCATCTACAGCTGAGCTGGGCAAATCTGCAGCGGGCGATATCTACCGGCGTAAAAAGAGCCTGCCCATCCTCCATGCGCTAGAACATGCCACCTCCGATGACCAGAAACATCTTCGCACCATCTATCAACAGTCTTCTCCCGTCTCTCCCGAACAAGTCGAAGAGATACTGGATATTTTTGCCCGGACTGAGACGCAAGAATATTGCCGGCAATTTCTGGCCGAACACTGCCGTCAAGCATTTGCCGCCCTGCATAGTGTGCCACGCTTATCAAGAAGCGCTTCTGAACGCGCACTTAATGATATGGAGGCTCTTGTCCATTTCATTGCTGAGGCCACCCACAGTTAAACGGTAAAAGCAGGCAAAAATTTTCTCCAAAAAACTTTAGACCCTACACATCCTACACTTCTGGCTGGCAAACCAGTGTATCAAACAAGAAGCGAACAGGATTGACCTTGCAAGATGAGTTTGAAAAGAAGGTTGCCAGCAGAAACCCTACACACCTTACATAGCCTGCACAAACAGCCTTTGAGGCCGATTGAACCCTACAGTGTCTGCCAGGCAAACCCTACATATTTCTATGAATAGGACACAAAAGCATTTTGCCGTTGCGCTGCAAAATGGCATCAATTGCTTTTCTCTCGCGCGAACGCAAAGGATTTGTCGGCGCTATCGTGCCATAAGCTAGACAGATGAGTTGACAAACCGCTATTTGTGATACCATTTGGATAAAGGGTCCTAATTGAAATATCGGCAAGAACGAAAAAAACTTTAAGGACTTTTTGTTTCTAGCGTACAGAGAGAAAAGGAAAACAAAATGGAGCATCGTACATTGGGGAAGAGCAGGCTGAGTGTGCCGGTGATCGGAATGGGAACATGGCGTACTTTTGATGTGCAAGGCGAGGGAGCATACAAGAATGCGCTACGGGTCGTTGATACAGCCTTAGAGAATGAAGTAACATTTTTCGATTCTTCCCCAATGTATGGAGCGGCTGAATATGTCCTGGGGCGCACGCTACAAGGTAGACGAGAACAGGTACAGATTGCTACGAAGATCTGGACACCAACACGTACAGAGGCGCAGCAACAGGTCAAGCGGGCACTTTCCATTTTCCAGAACTGCATTAACCTCTATCAGATTCACAATCTGGTAAACTGGCGTGAGCATCTGACCTTATTGGAAGGATTACGAGAAACCGGGCAGGTACGGGCCATCGGCATTACGCATTATAGTAGCTCAGCCTTTCGAGAGATGCGCCAGGTGATGCAGACGCAACGGATCGATGCCATTCAGATACCGTATAATCCACTTGAACGGGATGCAGAGAAAGAACTCTTGCCGCTTGCAGAAGAGATGCAACTGGGCGTCGTTGTGATGAGACCGTTTGCCGAGGGGGCACTGTTGAAACGTCCCCCATCTACAGAGGAGTTGGCTCCATTTGCAGCGTTTGGAGTGCAGACCTGGGCACAGGTGCTTTTGAAATGGATTCTCAGTGATCCGCGCTGTCATATTACTATTCCAGCCACCAGCCGCTATCAGCGGGTGAATGAAAATGTGCAGGCAAGTACGCCGCCCTGGTTTGGGCCAGAAGAACGCGAACAAGTCATTCGACTGGCGAGAGCTTGAGAGCGCCATCTCTATTGGGCGAGAGAGGGGATTGGCGAGCACGGTAACTCCGCAGATCAACAGCCGACCCTACATCCCTCTTTCGGGCAAGAAGGGTTTTTTTAGCATTCATTTATTTCAAGGAGTTTGAGAGACCATGGTTCAAATTACCTTCTTAGGTGCAGGAAGCACTGTTTTTGCGCGTCAACTTATGACTGATATTTTAAGCATCGATGGGCTGGACGAAGGAACATTCGCCCTGGTTGATATCGATAGTAAGCGTCTTGAACTGGCACATCAGATTGCAGAGAAGTTGATCGAGATCAGTGGAAAGCATTGGACGGTGCGCTCTACCACTGATCGGCGCGAGGTGTTGGGCAAGAGCGATTTTTTGATTAACACGATTGAGGTTGCGGGGCTGGCAAATGTGCGGCATGATTTTGATATTCCTATGAAATATGGAATCAATCAGTGTATCGGCGATACTATTGGACCCGGTGGCATCTTCAAAGCCTTGCGCACAGGTCCGGCATGGCTGGATATTCTGCGAGACGCGGAAGAGTTGTGTCCGAATGCGTTAGTGCTCAATTATACTAATCCGATGTCGATTTTGACGCTGGCCGCGTTGACCGGGACCAGCATGCAAACCGTTGGTCTATGTCATAGCGTGCAGGGAAGCTCCAAACAACTGGCAGATTATCTGGAGATTCCTTATGAAGAGCTAGAATGGCGCTGCGCAGGGATCAATCATAACGCCTGGTTCACCGTGTTACGCCATCACGGAGAAGATATGTATCCGCGCTTGCGTGAGAGGGCGAAGGAGCCGGAAATCTATGAAAAAGATCCAGTGCGGCTGGAGTTTATGTTACATTTTGGGGCATTTGTCACCGAGAGTAGCGGACACTTCTCCGAGTATGTACCATATTTCAGAAAGCGGCCCGAACTGATTGAAAAATACTGTCGTCCTGGCTATCTTGGTGGCACAGGCTTCTACGCAGATAACTGGCCGACGTGGCGCAAGAACAATGAAGCGTCAATTCAGGGAATGCTGGATGGCAGCAAAGAGATTCCCTTTAAGCGCAGCCACGAATATGGGTCGTTTATTATCGAGGCAATGACACAGCACAAGCCAACCGTGGTCTATGGAAATGTACGCAACACGGGACTGATTGATAATCTGCCCGATGGCTGCGTTGAAGTAGCCTGCCTGGTAGATCGCAACGGGATACAGCCGACGCACTTTGGTCCGCTCCCCGAACAGCTTGCGGCGATAAACCGGAGTCATATGGCGGTACATAGCTTAATGTGTCAGGCCCTGCTCAACCACAACAAAGAGGCGGCACGCTATGCGCTGTTTCTTGATCCATTGAGCGCGGCGGTCTGCTCTCCTGCTGAACTAAGCTCACTCTTTAATGAGATGTGGGAAGCACAGCGGGAGTATCTGCAACCATTTGAGTAGCTTTCTCCCGGAAATAATCTGGGAGAGAGAAATGGAGGGGAAGAGGGTCGATAGGGAAACAGGACGGGATTGCATTGTGGTTGCGCGAGGTGATCTATCCTCACCATCCCGTCCCTACGAAAGCGCTCCAGAGGCCGCTTCGGGGACACTTTGGGAGAGAAAAAACAGAGTTCTAATCTCTTGGGTCTCGTGTATCTGTCGAGCAGGAACCAAGTTCCCCCAAGTTCCATGAGCGTTGAAAACGTGTCAGGGAGAGCGCATTTGAGTAGGGAGATATCTCAAGTTGGCGAGCATGGAGAGGGATCAAGCAGGGATAAACGCCTCTCCCTACCTTACCCAGGTCCCCTTCTTCTTTTCGGCTTTGTTTTCTCCTGGCTCCTTTCCTCATCCGCGTGATGGGACAGAATACTCCTGACCTGCATCAAGATTTTGCCCAATTTATTCTGCCCACTCCCATCCGCCCCACATCCCCAATAATAGTCGCCAGGGGCACTCTCAACGATCTCTTCTTCCGTGCTCAGTAGAAGAGTTCGCAGGCTATGATGAGTCTCGAACTTCCGGAGGACAGCTTTGAACATCACTTCATCCTTGACCTGTTCCCAATCAGGACGCAACGGCAACATGCGATCTCTTCCCATCCCCGCAGCTTGTTTGGGAGTCAGAGCTCTCTGAATTTGTGCTGCATAAGGGGTACCAGCGAATTTCTGAGCTTGAAAGTAGTGTTCAACGGTTGGCCACCAGACCCCATCTATCTCGATCCCATGCCGAGAGAAGTTGGAGAAACATCCATATGGTTCTTCGTGAGGAGTGTAAAAGTAAATGGTCATAGGAAGCTCTCCCTCTTGATGAGCGACATTCTCTTTGCTCGTGCTTTTTTCCAGCACAAGGATACCAAATTTTCTTTGGGAACGAAACGGCTCAGGAAACAAGCGAGCAGCATTATTTGCGAGGAAGAGCTGCTCAGGTACCGAAAGCGCAAAGCTTTAGAATTCGATGCCTTTCTGGGCGAAGATTCCCTGGGTTTTGTAGGGGTGTTTGATCTCGCGCATTTCGGTGACGAGGTCGGCGAACTCGATTAATGCTTCGGGGGCATCGCGCCCGGTCAGGATTACGTGCATCTGTGGATTGCGCTTACGCAGGGTTTCGAGCACCTCTGAGAGGTCGAGCCAGCCGTATGTGAAGGTATAGGTAATCTCGTCCATAATGACGACATCGTACTGACCGCTTTCGATCTTTTCGCGACACTGCTGCCAGCAGGTCTGAGCAAGAGCACGATCCTGGGCTAGATTATCACTTTCCCAGGTAAAGCCTTTTCCAAGAGGAATGATTTCGACGCCCATGCGTTTAGCGGCGCGAATCTCGCCCCACTTGCCGGTCTGGGCTTTCAGAAATTGGAGCATCACAACGCGCAGATCCTGGCCCCAGGAGCGCATAAGGATGCCAAGCGCGGCGGTGGTTTTCCCTTTGCCATTGCCGGTATTGACGATGACGAGGCCGGTACGGCCTCGTTTACGCTGGGCACGAGCTTCGGACTGTTGAAGACGAATACGGGCGCGTCCCTCTTCAGTTAATTCTTCGGGTTCGATAGGTGTTTCTTCTGACATATTTCTTTCCATTTCTGTCTGCTAAAAAATCTATTGACCGGGCCTTTTTCAGTTCAATTACACATCAGATTGAGCAACCCGTAGAGCCTGTTGAAGGGTCTGGCGTACACTTGCGCCAATGAGATAACCGATACTGGTCCCAGGACCGGCGTAGGGTAACAGAGGACCGCGATCAGTACAGGCAATCACCATCGCGTCCGTTGAGGTTCCAGTTGCAATATGTCCATCAGGAGTACGAATACCAGCCTCTGCCAAAACTGCCGATTTGGCTTCGGTTGCCGTAATGACAGCGTTGACCAGCGCGGATTCTGGCAAGCTAGCGGCAATAAGGAGGATAGTATTGATAGTGCCAGGAACAAATGGGACAGGCAGCGTGCAACCAGCAGAGACTGCATTACTGACACCCGCAGTTAAGATACAAGCTACCAGCAGATCATCCTGAGCGAGAGTGACGTGTTGTACCTGATGAATCCAGACGCCTGTAAGCAGGCCAACAAACGGCTCTGGCAGACTATTTGCACGGACAAATGCACGCAGATCGCTGGCTGGATCGGGATGATTGTAGTGCTTAGCAACGTGGCGGTTGATAATTGTGCGCGTGCGCTGAAAACCTCCGCCAACAACAGCCGAAGATAAAGTTAGTAGAGGTGCGGCACTGGTGAGCAGATAGGCTTCAGAAGTCAAAGCGGCCTGAACACCAGGGAAATCCAGGGAGAAAGATTGCTTCATAGAGCCTCACGCAAGGCCTGAATGAGGATCTGCCAATCAGGAGCAGGGCGAGTGGCAACTCGAATATACCGAGGTAAACCAAAAGAAGTACAATCTCGAACCAGGAGTTTTTGCTGCAAGAGACGAGCGCGGATTCCTGGCGCATCTGCAACCTCAAGCAGGCAAAAATGCGTATGTGAAGGGACAACATTTACAGGCAAGGTATGAAGCGCCTGAAAAAAACTATCTCGCTCGTGCTGAAGGGTTTGCAATGTTTGTTGTAGATAGGGCTGATCCTGCAAAGCGGCAATGCCTGCGGCCTGAGCCAGGGCGTTGACATTCCAGGCGGGGAGGTGGGTCTGCAACTGAGCGAGCAAGACAGGATTTGCCAGGGCATAACCCAGACGCAATCCCGCCAGGGCAAAATCTTTTGTTAAAGAGCGTAAGATAATCAGAGGTAATTCAAGTTGTTTTCCTAAAAGCTCATGAGTATGGGAGATCTCGGCAGGAAAGACAAAATGGCGATAGGCTTCGTCGATCACGAGGAGAGCGCCGATACGCCTACAGCGATGGAGAATACGGAAGAGATCGTCAGGCTCAAGCAGGCTACCAGTTGGATTATTCGGATTGCAGAGCCAGACGAGGCGCGGCAACTCTTTTTGCAGCCAGCGACAGATGGTAATGCTGTCGGGCTGGAACTGATCTTCCGCAGTAGCGCGTATACCCACGATAGTAGCGCCAGCGGCACGACAGGCGGCGCTATATTCGCCAAAGGTAGGCCCGATTATCGCCACTTTCTCACCAGGACGCAGAAAGGTCGTAGCAATGGTCCAGATAAGTTCGTTTGAGCCATTGCCACAAAGAAGAGAAGAAAGAGAGAGACGGTGATCCTGTATCTCATACTCCAGAATAGCCTGGCGAAGTTGCAGACAGTCACGGTCTGGATAGCGGTCCAGAGGGACACTAGCAAGTGCTTTCTGTACAGCAGGTGAAGGGCCATAGGGATTGGAATTGACACTAAAATCGAGGACCTCCTCTGGAGTAAGTCCTAAAGAGGCCAATTCCGCATAATCTATGGCACCATGTACAGGGCGCAAAGGCATCTCATGCATAGCGTTTCTCGCAAAAACGCAGAAATGCCGTCAATAAAAGCATGAAGCCTCCAGTGTAGTAGGCCATACATTCTGCCCGCTTGATATCAGCAGGTGAAATAGCGTGTTCATAATCACCCAGAGTATAATACCCAACTTTCGTCAATTGCAAATGTAAGGCTCCAGCGGCGGCGGCCATAGGATGACCGGCATTTGGACTCTCCGTGCGCGAGGCATCGCGTCGCCAGATCTGCCAGGCGCGGCCCTGATCTCCCCCAAACAAGGGAGCCGTACCAATAATGAAGAAGGCAGTCAGGCGAGAGGGAAGCAGATTGAGCAGGTCATCCAGACGGGCAGCGGCTTTGCCGAGATATTCGTAGTCTCCATGATAGCCAATCATAGAATCGAAGGTATTGTAGAGGCGATACAGCGCCGCCCCCGGCAGACCAAAGAGGGCATAGTAGAACAAAGGCGCGACAACCGCATCGCTCAAATTTTCCGCCAACGACTCGATAGCCGCAGCGGCGATTAATTCGCGATCCAGAGAGGCGCGATCTCGGCTCACCAGGCTGCGCAAAGCGTCTCGCGCTGCTACAAGATTTTCGTCCTCTAGCGCTTCGCGTACCAGCCGGCCTGCATCGACGAGCATACGCAAGGCGAACAGGGGTTTGAGGGCGATGGCAGGCAGAGCAACAGAGCAGACGAAGGTCTGAAGCAACATGGCCCTACGAGGAGCGTGCAAGCTTGCACGCTCCTCCAGTTTTTGCAGCAGCAGGGCGGGTACGAGAACAACGGGCGTAGCTAAAAAGAGCATTTCTATGCCATAGAAGAACTGAGCCTGCGGCTTTTGCGGGGCAAAGCGCTCTAGCTGGCGGATGAGCTTGCCATACCAGACGACGGGATGCAGACAAAGCGGCGGCTCTCCCAGCAGATCGAGTCCAGCGGCCAGACAGACAGTCAAGCCAGCGGCAAGGGCCGAATTTCTTTTAGCAAAAGGATGAGCTGCCATATCTGCTTTCTGCCTAACTATTCACCTGACAATAGGCGGGAAAGGCTCCCGGAAACTTATCGGGATGAACAACCTGGGCCACACATTGCAGGCCTTCGACCAGGCGGGGACCAGGACGTTGTAAGATATCGGTGTTGAGATGAAAGATGTGATGCAGCTTTACCGCCTCAATGCTTCCCCAATTCGGACGCTTGTAGACCGCGCTGGCGCTACCGCCATACAGGGGATCTTCCGTCAGAATTACGTACTGGGGATTGGCTGAGATCACAGCTTCATCGGTTACTTGAGGATAGCCGCCGTTGGAGGTATTGCTGTGAAAGATATTGGTAGCATTAGCATCTTGCAACAACTCATCGCCAAAGGATGTACCTCCAAAGACATAGGGTTTCCCCGGAGTACTATCATCGACCTCTAGCAGGACTTTGGAGACAGTGGTGCCAACAACCTTCGCTTTTACCTGGTCGATCTGCTGCTGCAACTGGGCAATCAAAGTTTTGGCAGTCGCTTCGGCATAAGTGAGACGGCCAACCAGTTGTATCTGAGGCAAAAGTTGCGAAAAATTGGCGGTGGGAAAATCAATGATGTGCAGATTGAGTTTTGTAAGCTGAGAATCATAGGCGGTTGTCTGACCGCCCCAGCTCAAGATAAGATCGGGATGCAAGGCCACAATAGTCTCGATATTGAACTTGCCATTTGCATCTGAGACCTTCGGTTTGGCGGCAAGCTCGGCGGGATAGTTTGTATAATAATCAACACCCACCACACGGCTCTGCAAGTTGAGTGCCCCAAGAATCTCACTCATATTTGGCACCAGCGAGATAATCCGTTGAGGCGCAGCAGCCGGTATGGCGATAGGCGTACCATAGGCATCGAGAGCCGGAGTAGCTGTCGGTTGAGGGGAGGCCGGGCTGGAAGTGGTAGTACTTCCCTGTCCGCCACACGCTGAGAACAATATGAGAAAGGACAGGAAGAAGACAGGGAAAAAACGCAGAGAGATAAGAGAAGAGCGCATTGCTTGTAACCTCCAAAGAGTACAACAATGCTCATTGCCGCCACGCGTGAAATGCAGATCAACCGGAGACAGGATAATGACTCAGGAAGCTCGCTCCTCATTACGCGAAGGAACATGAGCAGAATTCATCAGGCAGGTCTCCTGGCTTCTGGTTTCGCGCCCCTTCTTTACCTTCCCATTTCTTCTAAAGAAGAAACAATGGTATACACACTCTTGGAGGAAGACAAAAGAAAAAGGACTTCCAGTTACAGTAGCGCGACTGCGCCGGATTTCCACCGGCTTCCCTATTCTGCCGCCTTTGCTAAAAGCGGCCACCTGATGACGAATAGTAACATACAATCCTAGTTACAGGTTCAGTATATCTTTCAGTATATAACGCTGTCAATTTGTGCAGGCAAAGCAGAGATCAACTCAATCTTTTTCCCACAACATTAATCGCTCTCCTGGGTCAACGTCCCAGGCGGATCGGCTCGGTTGAGCTGTACCGTTTTCTCTCGCCCCTTCAGTACCGTCCACACTCTTCAGTTGTTCAATCTAACAGGGATAGCAATGAATAACGCTCAAATTTTGTTTCTAGAACCATCTTTCCAGGCAAAGCCTCTCGCTGCGGACAGAGATCAACAGCCGTCCCTGCACCTTGTGCTAGAATAATAACATCAGACATTATTAGAGGAAAAGAAAATAGTATGCTGCCGTGGTCTATAGCATTGAGTGGACGTTTTGACGAGCTTATCTTCGAGAGCGAAGTGCTCAAAAATAATCCTTTACACGATCCCTACCAGAGACCGCTCTGGGTCTATCTACCACCTGGCTACGGTGCTGATACAGAGCGGCGCTATCCGACGATCTATATGATTCAGGGCTTGACTGGTCAGTTGGATATGTGGCGGAATCGTGCGGCCTTTCGCAAGAATTTTCCTGAGATGGCAGATGAGCTTTTTGCACGAGAGGAGGCACCACCATGTATCCTTGTCTGGGTCGATTGCTGGACGTCGTATGGTGGGAGCCAGTTTGTAGATTCGCCTGCTACGGGCCGCTATCATACGTATCTCTGTGACGAGATAGTACCCTGGATCGATGCGCATTACCGGACGTTAGCACGCCGTGAGCATCGGGGCATTGCGGGTAAATCGAGTGGTGGCTACGGTGCGATGATTACGCCTATGTTGCGTCCTGATCTCTGGGGTGGTCTGGCAACCCATGCTGGTGACGCACTTTTTGAAACCTGCTATCTGCCGGATTTTCGGCATGCAGTGCGTACTTTACGGGATCACTACAACAGCTCCTATGAACAGTTCTGGCGTGAGTTTCCGACGCGTCCAGCTTTCGCTCGTGGTGACGATGCTGGCCCAATGAATGATTACTGCATGGCGGCTTGCTACTCGGCGGACCCAGATGGGACGGTACGACTGCCCTATGATCTCAAGACAGGTGAGCTAATTCCGGAGGTGTGGGAGCGCTGGTTGCGGTGGGACCCGGTGCGTATGGCACCCCAGCATGCAGAGTCGCTGCGTACAATGAAAGCGATCTATATTGATGCGGGTCGTCGCGATCAATATTTTCTGGATCTGGGGGCGCAGGCATTTTATAGTGTGTTGCAAGAGATCGGGGTGCAGGATGTTTTCTTCGAGCTGTTCGATGGTACGCATTCCGCGATTGAGTATCGTTATCCACTGAGCTTGAAGTATCTGGCCGAGCGGCTCTCGCCTGCATGATAGAGGACCAGGGGAGAGCTACCCCGGACACTTTTTTTGCAGGGTGAGAGAATCGCTCAACGAGGCGGTCAGAGATCAACAGCCGACCCTACGAAATCTACGATGCGAGAAGGGAATCGCTCGTCGAGGCGGTCAGAGATCAACAGCCGACCCTACGAAATCTACGATGCGAGAAGGGATATCGCTCGTCGAGGCCTTTTGTCTCCCTACCAAATGTAACAGGGAGAGCTACCTGGAACAAAGTTGAACAAGAGCGATTGCGGTGCGCACAAGACAGGGGAAAATGCACGGGCACAAAAACAAAAGATTAGATACGCTTCTTAAGCGGAGGTGTACGCGGTCAGAGATTAACAATCGGGCCTATGTCCCTTTGGCGGGGGAGAGGAGCCGAAATTCTCTAAAATAATTGACAATCTTTCCGTTTTTTGATAACATCGCTATAAACGATATTATCGCTATAGACGAGGGAGTTTGGTATGGATTTTTCTCAAGAGGAGGCAGAAGCCCTCTCGCGTCACTTTGCGGCAATCTACCATTATTGCCATCCCGTCTACACGTTTTCGCTCTCCCATCAGGCGGTACGGGCCTTGCAATTTATTCACTATCAGCCAGAGGCAACGATTTCGGCGCTTGCGGTGCATCTTGGATGTGCTCAGAATACTGCATCAGAAATTGTCCAGCGCTTAGCTGAGAAAGGGCTCATTCTCAAAGAGCGCAAGGATGATGATGAGCGGACCGTCGTGCTTTCGCTGACAGAACAAGGCACTCAGGTGCTCTACGAACAGACAGGTCTGGATGTTGAGCGGTTAGCAGTATGTCTGGAACAGCTTTCACCTAAAGAACAAGAGCTTATTTTTAGCGGGGTGACGCTGCTTGCTGAGAGTTTAGAGAGGAAAACGGCGAAAATCGAGCATAGCGAGGAAGAACGCGAAGGGAAGAGAGCAATATGACGAGGAAGACTTTTCTTCCGGCACTTCGGCAACGGGATTTTCGCCTCTTATGGTTGGGGCAGCTCTTCTCGATGATAGGTTCACAGATGCAGCTAATTGGCGTCAATTGGCATGTCTATAAACTGCTGCGGGGGCAATCATTTGTGCTCTCTGTGGAACAATGGCATCTGGGATTAAATATGCAGGCAATCGGCCTGGGGACATTAGGGGCCGTGCGTATTGTACCGATCTTTCTGTTTGCTTTTCTAGGTGGGGCGGTGGCCGATCATTGGAATCGCAGACAGATTATTCTGTGGTCACAGGTAGTGGCGTGCCTGTGTGCAGGTACATTAGGGCTACTAACGCTCGACGGTACGATCACCCTGCCACTGCTTTATCTCTTCACGGCGTTGGATGCGGGCATCTCGGCGTTTAACGAGCCAGCACAGACCGCGTTTTTTCCCCAACTGGTCCCACGTGAGGAGCTGGCAAATGCAACGACATTATTTACTCTTTTGTGGCAAGTAGGAACCATTCTGGGGCCAATGATAGCAGGTATACTACTGGCAACGTTTTCGATTGGCTTTGTCTATCTGACGAATGCGGTCTCCTTTCTGATCGTATTAATCGCGGTAATCTTCATAAAATATCGTGGAGAGGTCCAGAGCACAGAGCGTGAAGCATTCGAGTGGCGCAAAATGCTGGACGGATTTCATTTTGTGCGGCAGACGCAGGTGATATGGGGAACAATGCTGCTAGACTTTTATGCGACGTTCTTTAGCTCTGCACGGACGATGCTTCCACTCGTGGCCGATCAGATTCTGCATGTGGGTCCACAAGGCTATGGGCTACTGGCAACAGCCCAACCGATAGGCGGTGTGATAACAGGTGTGATCCTCGCGACCCGAAAACCGATTCAACGCCAGGGAAAAGTACTCTTAATCAGCGTGGCCTTATATGGTCTGGCAACGGCAATCTTCGGTCTGTCGGCGATCTTTTTCTTCTCTTATGTGCTATTCGCGCTGACAGGAGTTGGAGATACGATCTCAACAGTGATTCGCGGCATCATTCGCCAGCATCTTACGCCTGAGCAGTTACGCGGGCGAATGACGGCGGTCCAGATGATCCTGGCAATGGGTGGGCCGCAACTGGGAGAAGTAGAATCGGGACTGTTAGCGGCGGCGCTAGGGACATCATTAACCATTTTCACAGGTGGGATGCTTACCTTTCTCATGATTGGTTGGCTAGCCTATCGCTATCCTGCCCTACGCAACTATGTCCATACACAAGGATAAAGAGCTACAAAATAATCTCCTCCTGCAAACGTTTAAGATCGACAGGGAGTCCGGCGATAAGCAGATAGACACGCTGAGAAAAAGCGGCGAGGCGCTGATTGACGAGGCCGAGCAGATCACGATAGACAATACCTAAAGGATAGGCGGGGACGATCCCCAGGCCGACCTCGTTACTTACAATCAATAACGTTTTTGTGGGAGACAATAAAACGACACGCTCCAGAAAAGTCTCGATCTCGGTCAGCACGCGCTCATACAAGTAGGCACTTCTTACAGCAGACTCAGCCAGATCTTGCTCACCTTGAGCCAGCAGCCAGTTTCCCAGCCAGGTCGTCATGCAATCGAGGAGTAAGACATCAGCCAGGGATGCAGCCTGCTGTACGGCCTGGGCGATAGCAAGTGGTTCCTCAATAGTATACCAAGCAGGCGGGCGAGAAGCTTGATGGTGCTGGATACGCTGGCGCATATCGCTATCACTCGGCTGCGCAGTGGCAATATAGGCAACACTGCGACCACTTTGAAGCGCGAGACGTTGAGCAAAAGAGCTTTTACCGCTACGTGCGCCGCCGAGAAGGAGAATACATTGGGATAGAGGAGCTTGCTGGTTTTGTTCTTTCATTTTTTCCCTCGCAGAGTAGATTACAAAAATCGTATCACACAGATTGCATCGACACCTTGTATTCTGCGCACCTCACTATTCAGGCGATAGATTCAGAAGATACCAGTAAGAATTATGAGAAGAAGAAGAACTATTTCAGTGACTTCTTCAATGGCACCATAGGTATCGCCAGTGAGACCATCAAGTTCGTGGGTAATCCAGGCAGCAAGCAGCAGGGCAATAACGGCAGATGCAAACCAGATCAGGAGTCCGAGCAGGTGGGCAGCAAGCAGGGCAATGATCAGAGCAATGAGAGAGGCACAGACGAGGCGAGGCAGGGTAACCGTTTGACGAAAAGAGGTACCAAGACCCTGGGGGCGTGCATCTGGAAAGATGTAAACAGCAAGCAGCATGGCCCAACGAGCGGCAGGTAAAACGCTGAAAAGCACGAGGGGAAGAGCATGAGCACTCAGGCTAGCATAGCTGGCAAACTTAAGGATCAGAACACAAGCAGCACCAAGTACGCCAAAGCTGCCAACACGGCTATCGCGCATAATCTCCAGCTTGCGTGTAGTACTGCGTCCGCTGAAGAGACCATCACAGGTATCCATCAGACCTTCTAGATGAAGTCCGCCAGTCAGCAACACCTGCGCCACGAGCAACAAAGCAGCGAGAAGAAGAGAAGAAAGATGAGTTCCCAGAATGAACGGCAAAAGACTTAAAAGGAGAGCAAGCAGGCCACCAATAAGAGAGAAATAGGCGCTTCCCATAATCAGGTATGGCTCAGGTTCAAAAGTGCGAAATAGTTGGGCGTTCCCAGGCCAGGGGAGCGTCGTGAGAAAACGCAGGGCCGCCACAAATTCTTTATATTGCTGCAACCACCAGGGGTCGCCATGCGGGTCTGGTTCGGCAAAGTTTCGCCAGTCGGCTCGAAAACGACGGAGAATATCCTGAAAAAAAGGGCTATACTTCTGCATTCTGGTTTTCTTTCACTGAAGGTTGCATCGATAGATTGAGCAAGGCAAGAGAAGCAAATGGCGAAACCGCATCAGGAGCGAGAGAGAGATCAAAGGCGCTCAATGAACCAGGAGCGAGCTGGAACTGCCACTGATATTCTAAAGGGACGTGTAAAAGCTGGCAGAGAAGCACGCGTAAAGGTCCGCCATGACTGACCAGGACCACATCATCCAGGCGATTCCCCGCCAGCGCAGTTGCATGAGCAGCCTCAAGCAGCAGAGCAAAGCCCTGTTGGACGCGGCGAGAGAGGTCCAGAAGCGATTCGCCAGCAGGGGGCGCAAAGTGCAGAGAATCGGTAAAGAAGCGCAGATCGTTTTCGGGCAGGGCAGCAATCTCAGCATAGGTCAAACCTTCCCAACGGCCAAAGGCCAGTTCGCGCCATAAAGCGGTAGCGGCAACAGAAAGGTATTGTGGCGCAAGCAGTTCAGCAGTCAAGCGTGCTCGTACAAGATCACTGGAATAAATCGTCATAATCCTGGCAGATTGCAACTGGCCCCGTAGCCAGAGAGCCTGCTCCAGGCCGAGAGGAGAGAGAGGAATATCGCTCTCTCCACAAAAGCGTCCTTCGAGATTCCAGGTCGTTGCCCCGTGGCGCACCAGCCACAAGCGGAACGAGCCAGTATTCGCCTCAAGAGAGAGAGAATCACCAGTCATAAGCAAAGCCTCCAGGCTACAAATAGCACAAGCGGAACGTGATATAGTAGAGTTGGTATAACACTGTAACAAGTTATACAGTCAGTCCTCATTCATCATAAAGGTTGTTCGCTCTCTGCACAAGTTTTTTTGAAAAAGCATGAGGAGAGAGAAAATAGCCAGGGCAAGACCACAACACTATCAGGAGTATATTTTGCAACACACAAGCGAGATACAACAGATCCTTGATCTAGCGGCGCGTATAGAGCCACTTGGATAGTGCCGCAATGGAAGCAGCGAGAGAGAGGCAACAGCAGCTAACCAAGCCAGCAGGAAGTCTGGGACGGCTGGAAGCGCTGGCGATTCAGCTTGCGGGGATCAGCGGTGAGGTAAAACCACAGGTCACACAAAAAGTAGTCATCATCATGGCAGCAGATCACGGCGTCACGGCTGAAGGAGTCAGCGCCTATCCTGCCGAAGTAACCCCACAGATGGTCTATAATTTTTTGTATGGGGGAGCCGCCATTAATGCGCTCTCTAAACAGATAGCGGCAAGAGTGGTAGTGGTTGATATCGGTGTGGCAAGTGAGTTGGATCATCCTAACTTGCTAAGCAAAAAGATCGCATTCGGCACGAAAAATATGGCGCACGAGGCAGCGATGAGTAGCCAGGAGATGATCAGGGCGATTCAGGTTGGGCGAGAGGTCTTCCAACAAGAACTGGCTACGGGTTGCGATCTGGTTGCCACAGGAGAGATGGGAATCGGCAATACCACCGCCTCAAGTGCGATCAGTGCGGTATTGCTCAAGAAGCCAGTCGAGCAGGTAACGGGGCGGGGAACAGGAATTGATGACAGGCAGTTCGCGCACAAGATCGAAGTCATCCAAAAAGCTATTGCAGTGAACAAACCTGATCCTGAGCAGCCATTAGATGTCTTAATGAAAGTAGGCGGACTGGAGATCGCGGGACTGGTTGGAGTGATGCTAGAGGCGGCGGTCCAACGCAGAGGAATTGTCATCGATGGATTTATCTCTGGAGCGGCAGCGCTGGTCGCGGCCAGTTTGAATCCGCAGATAAAAGACTATTTTTTTGCCGGGCATGCCTCTGTAGAGCAAGGGCATAGGCTACAACTGGCACAGCTGGGGCTGGTCCCCCTACTCAATCTAGATCTGAGATTAGGCGAGGGAACCGGAGCAGTGCTAGCGATGTCGCTTATCGAGGGTGCAGTGAGGACGCATAATGAGATGTTGACGTTTGCTGAAGCTGGAGTGAGCGAGCAGGCAGAAGAAAAAGTGGAAGAGTAAGGAAGTCTCCAGAGCGAGCGCCGACCACACACAATTCGCAGATCCTCTATCGGCACTCGCTCTGGAGACCCAGCCCATAAAAGACAGGAAGACAGAAGTGATGGCTTGAAGGACAGAATTATTCTGGTTAAAGGAAAAAAATCAGAGCAACAATATGAGACCATAGACCTATCAGTAACGTATAACATTATAGACTCCTATTGAGATAGGTAGCTGGTTATAAGCAGCGGCATCGCAAGATTTGCAGCACACTCCAGTTCCTCATTACCAGGGGGATTTATTTTATTACTTCATTCAGGGAAAGCATTCAATGGTCCATAAAAGCAACTATTTCTACCACGAGAAATTGGCGCAGGAACTGTAGATTGAGGAGAGCAGAATGACCTATACGCACGATCCCTCTCACACGGAGCAAGGAAGTACGGAAGAGTATCTTGCTCAACAGGCGCAGTTAGGGAAGCTCAGCCTGGAGATCAGCATTGCACTGAACAGAAAAAAAACGCTTGCGTCTATGCTTTCCGCCTGTACAAACGCTTTTGTGAAACATTTAGATGCAGCATTTGCACGAATCTGGACATTGAACGAAGCGGAGAACGTATTAGAGCTTCAGGCCAGTTCAGGAATGTACACCCATTTAAACGGTCCTCACGGCAGGGTGCCAGTGGGGAAATTTAAAATTGGCTTGATCGCGGCTGAACGAGAGGCGCATCTAACCAATAACGTGCAAGATGATCCCCGTGTCTCCAACCAGGAATGGGCCACGCGTGAGGGCATGATCGCCTTTGCAGGCTATCCGTTATTAATAGGTGAGCGATTAATAGGGGTCATGGCAATGTTTGCCCGCCATCCATTTAATGAGCTTGCCCTGCAAACGATGATGACCATCGCCAACGGCATTGCACTGGGGATAGAACAGGTAGAGGCGCGAGAAATCATCAAAAGGAACCAGCAACGCCTCACAATGGCCCAGCGTGTAGGGCATATTGGCACCTTTGAGTGGAACGTCCAGACAAATCAGATCTACTGGACCCCCGAATTAGAGGCGCTGTACGGTCTACCAGCAGGGAGTTTCGAGGGAAAATACGAAAATTGGCGGCAGCGTATCCATCCAGAAGATGTAGAGGCGGCAGAAACAAACTTAAAAAATGCAGTGTTCACTGATTCCCAGCACAACGCAGAGTTCCGTGTAATCTGGCCTGACGGCTCACAGCACTGGATGCTGGGCAAAGGCGAGGTCACCCAATATGATGAACAGCAGCGTCCCCTGCGTATGCTTGGTGTGAATATAGATATTACCCAGCGAAAAGAAGACGAAGAGCGGCTAGCAACAATGATGCAGGATATGCAGAAATTGAACGCCACGCTAGAGGCGCAAGTAGAAGAACGTACAGAAGTATTACGACATCTCAATGCTGAACTCCAGCGCAGCAATCAAGAGCTTCAGGATTTTGCCTATGTCGCTTCGCATGACTTACAAGAGCCTTTGCGCAAGATTCAGGCCTTTGGCAATCTGCTCGAAGAAGAGTATGGAGATGTGCTGGAAGATGGTAAAGCGTATCTGAGCAGAATGCGCAATGCAGCCAGCAGAATGCGCGTCTTAATTGATGACCTGCTCACCTTCTCGCGTGTCACGACAAAAGCAGTACCATTCATCGCCATAGATCTTAATGAGGTAGTAGGTCAAGTCATAGATGATCTAAGTACCCGGCTCCAGAGTACGCAGGGGCGAATTGAAGCTGATCCACTCCCCATTATCGATGCCGATGGGCGGCAGATGTACCAGATGTTTCAAAATTTGTTGAGCAACGCCCTCAAATTTCATCAACCAGGAGTACCTTCAGTCGTCAGAGTAAGTGCTGAAATCCAGGACGATCCAGCGTCAGAAGCAACACCGCCAGAGAAAGTATGCGTCATAGCCGTACAGGACAACGGAATTGGCTTTGACGAGAAATATCTGGATCGAATTTTTACCGTATTTCAACGGCTGCATGGGAAAAGCGATTATGAGGGGACAGGAATAGGTCTGGCCGTGGTGCGGAAAATTGTGGAACGACATAGTGGTACAATCACCGCGAAAAGTAGTCCTGGAGAGGGCGCAACATTCCTGATTAGCCTCCCAATGACCCAACAAAAAATGAAAGAGATAGAAGACTTATGATGAATGCACAACCTATTCTCATTCTCATGGCCGATGACGACGAAGATGATATAATGCTTACGCAAAAAGCCTTGAAAAAAGGGAAGCTGTTGAACAACCTTATAAGCGTCCGCGATGGAGAGGAACTACTTGATTATTTGCAGTATAGGGGTGAGTACACTGATGCTAGCAAGGCACCGCGTCCCGGTATCATTCTGCTTGATTTAAACATGCCAAAAAAAGATGGGCGGGAAGCGCTCAAAGAGATCAAGGCCGACCCGGACCTGAGAGAGATTCCCATCGTCGTCTTTACCACCTCAAAAGCTGAAGAGGATATCTATCGCTCTTACAAACTGGGAGTCAACTCTTTTATTACCAAGCCAGTCACCTTTGACAGCTTGATAGAAGTCATGCAGACGCTGGGCAAATACTGGTTTGAAGTTGTCTCCCTGCCAGCCGAGACCAAGAAAGGGACATATGGAGAGGCGTCCAACGATAATTCTGCTCATTGAAGACGATGAGGATGATTATATCCTACTACAAAAAATACTCACAAAGATTCCCGGAGGTCGATACACCGTCATCTGGGAACATTCGCCGCTTTCCGGGCTAAACGCGATGCTGACACAAGAGCATGATCTCTGTATGCTTGACTATAGGCTAGGAGCGTCTAACGGTATTGAGTTGCTAAAAGAAGCACGTAGCCAGGGGTATGAAAACCCGATTATTCTGCTCACCGGGGCAAATGAAGGTGAGATTGACATACAGGCGCTCCAGGCGGGAGCAGACGACTACATCTCCAAAGAGCAGCTTCAGGGAGAGTTATTATACCGCATTATTCGCTATGCGATAGAACGAAGAAAAGCCGAGCGTGACCGTGAGCACTTGCTGCGTGAGCAGATCGCCAGCCGGGAACTGGAACAGAGGCGCAACGAGTTTATAGGCATGGTCGTTCACGAGCTAAAAACGCCACTCACCAGTCTAAAAGGTTACGCTTACCTGTTGAGGAAACGCCATGCCAAAGCAGCAGACGAGCAGGCAGTGCAACTTTCGCTGCGGATGGAGCAGCAGATCACAAAGCTAACCGACCTCGTCGATGACTTTCTGGATGTATCCAGACTTGCAGGAGGGATGTTGCAATTCCACGAAAGCTATTTCGACTTTGACGCCCTGGTGACAGAGATAGTGCAAGAGGTCCAACTAGTAAGCGAGCAGCAGGTTATTCAGAGCGAGGGGAAGACGGGACAGCAAGTCTGGGGGGATCGTATGCGTGTGGGACAGGTTATTACCAATTTTCTCACCAATGCAATGAAGTATGCACCACAATCCAAATATATTTTACTAAAAACGCAGGCAAGCGATACTGATGTCATCCTCAGCGTAAAGGACTTCGGCCCTGGCATTCCGGAGGAGTTGCGCAAGAAAATCTTCGACCCATTTTATCGCATTGAAAAAACCGAGATGCGAGAGACGCCAGGACTGGGGTTGGGATTACATATTGCCTCTGAGATCATCAAACGCCAGGATGGTCAGATCTGGGTAGAAAGCGAAGAAGGGCAGGGAGCAACCTTTTATTTCACACTCCCATTAGAGAGGAAGCCAGCGACAAAGGAACAAGAGGGAGTACAAACCTTATAATCGAAAACTTTCTCAATATTGCAGAACTTCTTTAGCAGTTGCAACCTCAGTAGCCATTTCACGTCAATGCATTGTAAAATAGAAAAGATCAGCAGGAATGTGCGAGGCATCTGACGTGTTCTAGATGGTAGATCAAGAGAAAGAGAGAAGCAAAGATATGGCTCAATATGAGACCGCAATCCTTGCGGGTGGATGCTTCTGGTGTACTGAGGCCACGCTACAAAAACTTCGAGGGGTCCAATCCATTGAACCGGGTTATGCGGCCTCTAAAGTCGAGAACCCAACCTATGAGGCAGTCTGTTCCGGGCGTACCGGGGCAGCAGAAGCGATTAGAATTACCTTTGATCCAGAAGTATCTCCTATGCAAAACTAGTAGAAATTTTCTGGCATGTCCATGATCCCACGACACTTAATCGGCGGGAACGATGTTGGTACCCAATACCGTTCAGGGATTTATTACCAGAATGAAGAACAAACAGGCCGCACTGGCCTCAAAAGCAGAATTAGAAGATCGGAAGCTATAAAAATCCAGTTGTCACCCAAATTTTACCCTTCACAAATTTCTATGTAGCGGAAGATTACCACAAAAACTATTATGAGCAGATCGCTTCCAACCTTATTGTATGTTTGTAATTGATCCAAAAGTACGTAAGCTCTTAAAAGACTATCAGAAAGAGCTAGCAATCTAACATAAGACAAGAAAAAACATCCCTTCCTCTCAGAGAACTTGTGAGGAAGGGAGCAAAGAAAAGAACGCTTACACTTGAGCACGCAGGCGAGCACGTTCAATCAGAGCAATCGCTTGATCCAGAAAAGTCCAGAAGAAGTGTGCGCGCAAATCGCCTTGCCTCCCCTCCGCCAACAGCACATCTCCGGAAAACCAGGGAACCGTATTTTGCAAGTGTAAGCAGAGGACACCAGGCAACTGATCGCCAGATTTCAGAGGAAGCAGACGAGTTGAGCCGCTGCGCCAGTAGCAGAAAGCGTGCTTGAGCGAAGTTGCGGACGGACTGAAGCCATGACAGCGCGTGCGGCCTCAAATTCCTCATCGGAGATACAAAACGTTCTATCTGGATAGGTGCATCAGCCTCCAGCTTAAATCTTCCGCCATCGGGGAGCAACAACGCGCACTCACGAACCCCCCAGGAGAAAGACGCGAACCAGAGCCAGGGCAATACTATCCATCTGATCGGCAACGCCAATCTTCTGATTAGCTACATGCATCACCTCATAGAATACGCGCCTCCCGCTCACGCTGCCAGGCCACCTCAGCGCGTTGGCGCATCAGCGAGGCAAGCTGGCTGGTAAGCAGAGCAGTAATCAGGAAACAGCCAGTGCAATCCATTCACCGGGATTAGCGACATTAAACGTAAAGAGCGGTTGAATCAGAAAAAAGTCGAAGGAGAGAAAAGCAACAAGGGCAGCTAGAATGGCGGCATAGCGTCCACGAGACTGGCTAAAGGAAGAATGAGCAAAGATAGAGAATAGAGATATTTGGAATTGCAGGGTACAGATGCGCAACAAACAGAATCAGCGTCACAAGCAGCGTACCACCGAAAGCGAGAAAAATATCCAGGCAAGTGAAACTAGCTTACTCGTTGTCTCACTTCAAGTTGAGCAATTTGTTCAATGCTCTGCATAATAGCACCTCGAAAAGGATTTCACCAACGCCTCAGACAGAGAAGAGCCGAAAACAGCGAGAGGCTTTCTCTACAAATTGATATAGCTAGCATAGCCCTCTCTTCATCAAAGAAACTATCATGATGCCAGATATTCTGCTAAAATTCCTCAAAAAGGCATTAGTATCCTTTTTAAAAAGACGAGCGCAAAGAAACCAGCAGTATCACATTAGCCGTAGATAACAGGAAAAAGAGAGACCAACCTTTGTGGTTGGCCTCTATTTGTCCTCTCTTTCCCTTCAAGAGAAACAACGGCGAGAGATCGAAGGCTACAGATAGGGACTATACGAAATCCAGGTAGCGAACAGATACAAAAGAAACAGAGAGCGTTACAGGTGAGTCCATGAGTACGAGGCAGTATCGTACTGAAATCCGCTTTTCTGATAGGTAAAAAATACTGGAGCACCTGACCAGAACTCATACCCGTCACAGTATACTCCCAGCGGGATGTGGCATTATTGTAAGTCGTATTCACATTCTGCTGAGAAAGACCAGGGCGGATATAATGAACAATAACATAGCCAGCGGTCCAACTACAGGCCTGGACCCAGGGCAAAGCCGAGGTTGTGCTAGAATTCACCACACCTTGCGCAAAGCTTCCGGCGGTACAACCAGAGATGGGAGTGGGAGTAGGGGTAGGAGGAGACGAGCCACTCGTAGTATAGACATGAACATAATCAACGAGCATCGGCGCGCCCGACTGAGTGGAAGAGGTTGGGCTTCCCGGCCAACTGCCACCCATAGCGACATTCAAGATAATAAAGAAGCCATGATCGACAGCGTTGGCCCAAGTTGTGGCACCATTCCGAGAAGTATTAAAATAAACCTGCCAGAATTGCACACCATCCAGGTACCAGCGACTCTCTTCAGGAGAGGTATTCTGTCGACTTCCACATGGTAAGTATGAAATCCTGCCTGGCAGGTTGAGGGGGAACAAGCCTGACTCCACCCCGACCATTTGTCTCATTACAGGGACCACCGGGATCGACGCCGCAGTGGAGCGTGCCATGTTCTACATTGGTACCATTCACACTCTCCATCGCATCAATCCCGCCGATGCCGGGCCGATAATTATAATTGCCTCGGAAGGCTGCTCCCAGGGACCAGAAGGCTGGCCAATAGCCTTGAGCAGCAGCGCCCGTAACATTGGGCATCTGAATGAAGCCTGAATAGCCATCTCGCCACCGGCAGGAGCAGCGAAATCTGAGCGCTGAGTCTCAATGCGCCCCGAAGTCCAGCTCCACTGGCACTACGGATAGGATTAATAGCGAGGTGGCCAGAACCATCCTGATAGACATTGGCGGTACTACTAGACATCGTTTCAACTTCGCCGGTACCCCAGTTTCCGGCCCCGCCAGGATAACTCGTCCCGGTATCATACAGCCAATTCGAGGTATTCACGCCCGTACCAGAGCTGCCACTAAACCCTTCACCCCAGATCTGGTTCCAACTGGCCGCCCTGGCCACAGGAGTACCGCCAATTTGAGTGAAGCTCAAGGCAGCAAGAGCCAGAGAAGAAAGAATACAGAGGATTGTCGCAAGAAAAGATAGTCGTCTTCGTGGTTGGCTGGAAACGTTCGCATTGCGCGAAAAAAACATCATCATTGAGTGTTCCTTTCCAAAAATTACATGTCCCCATCCTTTATAGGATAACCAGAAGACGATTTCTTTGTCAAGCTTTTTTCGGTCTATTCTCGATAATATAGAAAACTATCGTCAAAATAAAGACAAAACTTTCGACAGAAAAAGCTATTCTAAGTGAGATTGAGAAGAACAAGATCCACGTATGACCAGAGAGGTTGCCAATTCAACACGTTTGCTTTCCAATATTTCGCCTTCGATCATACTCAGAAGCATACGTGTGGCCATGCGTCCCATCTCTTTGAGGGGCTGACGAATCGTAGTCAAAGGAGGGCTCATCCGTTCGGAGGTTGGAACATCGTCGAAGCCAATCACGCTAATATCTTTTGGAACATTCAAGCCTTTCTCGTAAAGAGCCTGGTAGACCCCTGTAGCTTCCAGGTCGCTTGTTGCAAAGATAGCTGTGGGGGGCTCAGGTAATTCTAGCAAAGCGCATGTTTGAATATAACCGCTCTCATGGTGAAAATCACCTGAGCGGACCAGATCAGGAACAACCGAAATACCCCTGGATTCTAATGCCCCCCAGTACCCGGCAAGCCTGGCTCTACTCGTCAAGTGGGTGGAAATCCCCATAATTATGGCGATACGCTGATGACCAAGATCCAGCAAATACTCAGTAGCCAGGAGCGCGCCAGCCCAATTTGTCGAGCCGACAGAAGGGATATCTGCATCGAGCTGCACAACATCATCAATCACCACAAAAGGAATATGCTGTTTGCGCAGTTTTTCCAGGTGTCTGATAGGTTCAATAGAAGTAAACAGAAAGGCACCAGCGGCTGTTTTACGAGATACTTCTGCCAGCCACTGTCTCTCACGAGGGGTATCCTTATGCATAGAAAAGAGAGCGAGACGGTACTCGGTCTGATTCAAAACCTCTTCGATACCGCGTAAATTTCTAAGCAGTAGTCAGAATCGAGCGCGCCTGGAGAGATCAGATCGATAAGTTTCGGCTGTTTTTTTTGCTCCTCATCGAGGGCGCGGAGCGTGCGATTATGCACGTAGCCGCTTTCCAGAATAATACGTTCAATACGTTCACGTGTAGTCGTTGCCACATCGGGTCTTTGATTCAGCACTTTTGACACGGTAGGAATCGATACCCCTGCCGCTGCTGCTATCTCTGCAATGGTAAGTCGTTGGCTCACTACTTTTCATCCCCTATCTTAAACCTGATCAGTAGAGCATCGAAAGTTTCGGTAAAATAACTGTAGCATAAAGTTATTTTTGCTGTCAAGAAACAGAGGGAGAAAGAATAAGTAAAAGTACCGCCTGCCGCGCCGAAGCAAAAGAAAGAGGGTATCTTCGCAGAGAAGATACCCTCTCTAAAGAATTTTTGAATAAAAACGAGCTGCGCTTGCCTCACTATGCCTGTGCCAAAACCTCCTGCTCAGCAGCCTCGTTCTCCAGAGCAGCGGGAAAATCAGCTACTTTCAGCAGATGATTAAGCGTCTGTTGCTTGATTCGATATGCCTGACGTTTCCCTTTATGAGGAAGAGCAACAGCGTCAAGCACGCCCAGGCTGATCCAACGCCGAACAGTAGTAGAATCGACGCGGAGATGCTGAGCTACTTCAGGGACAGTCAACAACCTATTACGGTCAGCTGCATTTGTTTTCTGACGAGCACTCAGTTGCTTCTGAGAATGAGTGCCTTTTGTACGTGGCATAAATTCAAAAGTCCTTTCTGGTAAACAAGAAGCGGATTATCGCGCATCGGTTCTACGAGCAAAGCCTATTTTTTCGCTATGTTATTGGAAATCCTGAGAATTCCCCATGCTTATAAACACGTAATATTAGCTAAAAAGGTAACATTACAGTATATACTTTGTTTCTTACAAACAATAACACTATGTGCAGAACAGGGTGATCTTTTGGTATACAAGGTGAGAAACAAAGAAACATATTCTTAAGATTTCTGACAAATGCCAGCTTTTATGTATAAATAAAGGAGAATAAAATGGAGCATGCGAAAAGAAGAGGTGTGCAAAAGAGAAAGAAGACACACCTCTTCTTTTCGCATGCTCATCAGGCAAAGTGCCGCCTGGGACATCAAAGGTATAGATATCTCCCTGATTTACATATTGAACCTGGCTTTCCAGGCCGGCATCTCTGACTGCTTTTTTAAAATCATCCAGCGGCGACTTAAAAACAGTATAGTCATTGAAGTGGACTGGAATAGCCGTGTGGGGGCAAGAATTTTCAGCGCCTTCGCACCCTGGCGACCATCCATCGAGCAGGACACCCATAATTTTCGTACCTCCCAGATGGACCAGGGCCAGATCGATATTGAGAAGCGGCGGGAAATCTGGCGCAGATGCTTATCGAGCAGAGTATCGCCGGTAATATAGAGACGGAGTCGAGTCTGACCGGGAGCAGATTGGAACTCCGCATACTCCCCATTACAGGAGGCAGCAAGAATTTCAGAGGTACAGGAGCATGTTTAGCGGGCAGCGACGTGATGCGCACAGTACTTGTACCTTTAGAAAGAGTCACTGATTTCCAGGTCTTTATACCATACGCTTGAGAAAATCCCTTTTTTTTCAGAACAGCGGCGGCACTTGGATTCGTCATAATCGGCAATAATTTATTCAATTCGCGTTCAACAACGCGATCAAAATGATCCTCGTGCATATGCGAAAGCATAACAAAATCGAGAGGTGGTAGCTGCTCAAGAGTCATTGCAGGCTCGGTCAGGCGCGTAGAATGGAGACCATAGCCAATATTGACCTGTTCGCCCATATGTAAAAAGTTTGGTCCGTCAGAATAGTAAAGCCAGCATAGCGGAAGAGCACTGTTGCAGTTCCAACAAAGAAGAGCGAACCCTGCTCCATATGAAGTGAGTGCTGCTCCATAATAGATGAGTTTGCGGCTGTGGACAAAATTTCCTTTGCGTAATCCATAGTGCTAACGGCAAATACCTTGCCGAACCCCTTTCCTAAAACAAACGTTTGCACACCTGCTTTAAAGCATTTTAGTGCTTTGAAGTTTTCTCATCAATACGCGCGATGTAGCCTTCATCCTTCATAGCGGCTTTATCGGTGCTCATCCCTGCCTGTTGCTGCTGTTGAGCTTTTAAAATCTTTCTGTGGATGCTGATGTTCTTTTTCAGCCTGATGCTTTTTTTGCTGCTCATCAACCTGTTTATCTCGTTCAATCATTATTCTCTTGTTCCTTTCTCCAAAAACTAGCGTGCTTTGACTCCCGGATTCTTTAAAAGCTAGTTTTCTTCATACTCAACTGTTTTAAGAAAATGCTAATTTCTTGTAGATTGCACGCCAGGCAAAACAAAAAAGTAACACCCTCAGAGCGCTTCTGAGGGTGTTACTTTTTTGTTTTGTTAAGCATCAAGGTACTCTTGCAATCCCCTACTCAGACTGAGAGAACGAAGTTTGCGCATTGCTTGCACCTCGATCTGGCGCACCCGCTCACGAGTAACATGCAAATCTTTGCCAACCTCCTCAAGAGTGTGACTTTGCTCATCAGCTAACCCATAGCGGAGAGTGATTACCAAGCGTTCACGCTCGCTCAATTCATGCAGAATATCTTCAATCTGCTGTTTGAGCAGCTTTCGGCTCAATCTCACTGGGTGTCAGCAGTTCATCATCTTCCACGAGGTCTCCCAGGGAATGATCTGCATCTTCGCCCACTGGTAGTTCCAGACTGAGCGTATCCGGACTCAACCTCAGCATCTCCTGAATCTTCTCCAGGCCTACCTGGAGATGTTCGGCCAGTTCTTCCTCCGTTGGCTCACGGCCAATTTTCTGAGTCAAAAGATACTGCACTTTCCGCATACGGTTTTTGAATTCAATCATATGGACAGGTAAACGAATCTTTCGCGCATGATTTTCGTGATGGCGCGTCCAATTGTTTGACGGATCGCCCAGGTCGCATCGGTACTGAAACGATAGCCTCTCGTCACATCAAATTTCTCTGCGGCAGCGATCAAGCCAGTATTGCCCTCCTTAATTAAATCCTGCATAGAAAGGCCGCGTCCAATATACGTTCGGGCAATGCTGATAACGAGGCGGAGATTTGCCTGATAAGATGCTGTTTCGCCCTCTGCGCCTGCCTGATAAGAGCAGGGCGAGGCTGAATATGCAAACGTTCAGCACGCAATTGCTCCTGTTTCCCCTGGTTAATCAGGTGCGCAAGATGCCTTTATTCCGGCCTGTAAAAGTGGGACCTGGATAATTTCATGCAGATACATTTGCAGAGAGTCATCAGTATCTAACTCTGTTGTAATAATAGGATCTTGCACCTGTAGATCCTCTAGCTCTTCATTAATCTCTACCACTGCATCTAGCGCACCATCAGAAAGATCCAATTCTTCCAGTTCTTTTAGTTCTTCCTGTAGCTCTTCCCGGTCTTTCAGTTCTTTCAAATCAGTTGAAGCAAGGAACGCATCATCATGTGATATCTGCATGTCAGGAAGCAGAGAGGTATTTTGAGCATCATCATAAAAAGTGTTAATAGTTTCTGTAGTTAAAATGGCCATACTAATATGCTCCTTCATAGCAATCATAGCACTGTAAAATAGGCAGACAGGGAGAGAGCGATAGACCACAAAAAGACAACGCTCAAAAGATTTTTGGGAAATTTACTGTTGAAGGGGAAGAGGAATCACTATCTCTCACTACTGGGATGACTAAACTTTTTTACTTGCACTATAGTAAACGCTATCGGAAGGAGACTTATTCCAGCATTGGGGCTTATGCGCTTGAGGGTATTGCGACTCTAGCGAAAAACATTATTGAGAAGATGCAATCTTGCAGGAAAGGATAAAAGGTTCGGCAAGGACCTGGATCTCTGAGAAAGCAGATCCTTGCAGAAAACTCGCTCTTGATGAGAGAGAGCAAGACAAACGTTACTTTTTGCCGCGCTCTCTCTACGAAACGCATAGATGAGCTACAACTATTATCCGTTCACGACCTCACCGCCGTTCAGATGCAAGATCTGACCTGCCATGTACGATGAGTCGTTTGAAGCCAGGAAGACATAGGCAGGAGCAAGCTCGTCTGGTTGACCAGCTCGCTGCATAGGAACCGATTTCCCGAAACTCTCCACTTGCTCTTTTGGCATCGTCTGCACAATCAGCGGCGTCCAGATGGGTCCTGGTGCGACTCCATTCACACGAATGCCCTGCTGGATAAGCGACTGAGAAAGTGAGCGCGTAAAGGCAACAATCGCGCCCTTCGTCGCCGAATAGTCAAGGAGGGATGAGGAACCTTTATAGGCTGTAACCGATGTCGTATTGACAATAGCTCCTGAATTTGGCAGGTGCTTGATAGCGGCCTTCACCATAAAAAACATGGAGAAGATGTTTGTACGAAAAGTGCGCTCTAGCTGAGCGGCGCTGATCTCCTCAATACTTTGTGAGGATGTTGCTCAGCCGCATTGTTCACCAGGATATCCAGTTTTCCCAGTTCTTGCACCGTCTGCTGAACCGCCTGTTGACAGAAATTTTCATCTCCAACATCGCCAGCAATCACCAGACACTTTCGCCCCTCTTGCTCCACCTCACGCTTTACCTGCTGAGCATCTGCATGGGCATCGTATAGACAATTGCAACGTCGGCCCCTTCTTTTGCAAAGGCGACGGCAACCGCGTGCCCGATGCCACTATCGGCCCCGGTAATGATGGCTACTTTGCCCTGCAATTTGCCACTGCCGCGATATTGAGATCCGTGCGTCTGCGATTGTGACGGCATATCAGACTCATGAACCACAGGCTGCTGAAATTGCGAAGGGGTTGAAGGACGCTCTTCACGCTGTGTCATATTTTTCACCTCGTTTCTTCGCGATCTAAACATTAGAGACGCTCTACTAGCGATCTTCTATCTCGTTGCCTAGTCTCCGGTAATCTTTGCAATTGTGTCGGCAACCACCTGACCGGTCTTAGAGACGACATTACCAGGAGCGGCGATAGAACCATCTTTTGGCTGAACAAGGGTATGAGCTTCAAGTGGAGAGGGAGCAAGCATAGGAATAGGCCCTAATGGCCTGGCCGCGACAATACTAAACTCACCCTTACCATCAATAGAAGGACCCTGGGCAAAACGTGCGTTTGTAGGGACAGGAGCAGTCGACTGGACGAAGTACTGATAGCTAAACTTGTTCTTTTCCTTTGCCTGGGGAAAATCACTGGGAACAGGCAGAGGCTGCTGAAGCTCTTCAATTACGGCCAGCCACTGATTTTGATGCATCGTATCACGGGCAATAAGAAATGCTAGAGTATCCTTCATACCAGGATCATCGGTCCACTCATAGAGACGAGTTACCAGCGTGCGGCCAGAGGTCTCAGCGGCGACATTCGCATACATGTCAGCAACGAGATTTCCAGTTGCCACGACCCAGGAACCATTAAAGGGCGTACCATTGGCATCATCTGCCGTTGCGGCCATCGCCGAAGAGATGAAATGGCGCGGATTCATACCGCCCATAATCGCGCCGACGACAGGATTTTTTGCAGCTACCTCTTCCTGCATATGGATTGGTGCTCCCTCCAGGTTGAGCGCAACTGCGGTTGCCAGCATCTCGATATGTCCGATCTCTTCGGTTCCTGTGTTATACAGCATATCTTTATACTTAACCGGCCCACGGAATCCCCACGCCTGGAAAAGATATTGGAGCATGACGCGGATCTCTCCCTCAATTCCTCCAATAGCTTGCTGCAACATACGTGCAAAGAGAGGATTCGGCTTATCTACGCGAACAGGATAAGCTAAATGCGGATCACTGTAAAACATAGTGTTTCCTTTCTTCATCTGAGATTAAAACGGTTTTTCACTTCCGGTCTTATTCACGGAAAAGAGAGGCAGTTTGTAACAATATTCCAAAGAATTTTGGAAATCATACAAGAACATGTCATCGTTTCTTTTCATTTAACGTATAAAAAGATGAAAACAGTGAAACGGTTTTTCGCTAGCTCAGCACTTCATTTTAGCAAGACAGGAAGATGGGCAATTGCCCTGAAAAGTCATTTTTATGTTTCGTCTTTGTATTTTGTCTTTATCTTCACAAAAAAATGCTTCACACACAGAACACTATCCTATCAAAGGATGCTAGAGAGAAAGACAAATCTATGCAGAAACTCGTCTCTTTCTCCTTTGCCTTCAGTAGCTAGAAGAACAGTTGCGCCGATTGATCTTATCTGCTTTTCTTCTGTTCGCTGGGAGGATGAAGAGAAATCCTTCCAACACCTGCTACGCTGGTGCGCCCAGGAGTGGCGTGTCTTTTTCATTGAAGATTTTCGCGGCAACAATCTCCAACCTCCGTTGTCAGGAGGAAGATAGATTTCTGATGTATGGATCAACATGCCTATCATCGCTCCAGAAATCTCTGTCTGGGAGTTAGAAACCAGAAGAAAGCTCTGGCTCGATCAGCTATTCGCCGAATATGGAATAGAGCAGTATCTCCTCTGGTATACCGATCCGTCGACACTCACCTGGACGGACCATCTTGAACCGCTTGGCATAATTTATGACTGCAACGCGCTCTCTTTAGCCAAAAAGCCAGAGCCGCTTGTCACAGCAGGCTTACAACGTGAACTTGTAACATACGCCGATCTGGTATTGTGCAGCAACAAGACACTCGGAGAGGTGGGACAACACTTGCGGCAGATACAGGTGCTTCCACCCAATCAGGCACAAGCAGAATATCTATTACCAGTGCCAGCCAGTGTACTTATCGAGCCACCAGAGAGAGAAGAACAGGAGGAAGGCTATTGGAAAGATGTCTGGAACATCATCAGCGCGAGTATGAAAATGCTTGCCACTGAACGCAATGATTGGCCTTTCTACGCGCTCTCTTCGCTTGAAAAGCGAGAGAATAACGCAATGCAAGATAACCAGCAGAAATAAAGAGAAAGGATAAAAATGATGGCAGATCACAAGGAAGCAGCAAGAAGGAGCGGAAACGATCCAGTTACAGGGGGAGGGAAAAGAAAGACTGTTCCAATCCTACAAGCGAGGGGACCGTTTGAATACACGCCAGGGAATCAAGAAAACAACGTCGAACTGACCAGCGTGGCAGAGATGTTACAGTGGGCGCAAAACTGGGCGCGTTCACGTTCGGTCTGGCCACTGAGCTATGGCCTGGCCTGTTGCGCCATTGAAATGATGGCAGCCGCGCAGTCTCACTACGATCTATCCCGCTTCGGATCAGAGGTCTTCCGCTCTAGTCCGCGCCAGGCTGATCTAATGATCGTAGCGGGTACGTCTCAGTAAAAATGGGGCGGCGTCTCCGTCTGCTCTGGGAACAGATGCCAGATCCAAAGTGGGTACTGAGCATGGGACAATGTGCAAACTCTGCGGGCGAGTTTTACGACAGTTATTATACAGTGCAGGGGGTTGATACAATTGTACCTGTGGATGTCTATGTACCAGGTTGTCCACCGCGACCTGAGCAACTTATCTGAGGGGATTTCAAGTTGCGCGAGAAGATCTTAAAACAGGGTTTAAAATTCGGGGAGAGGATGATATTAGATGACACAGGATACTGACCTTCATTCCGATTTTGCCAGTCAGGCCGAAGGGGTCAAAGCTCAGGAGATGATCCTGAATATGGGGCCACAACATCCCAGTACACATGGGGTATTGCGCCTGGTGCTCACTTTAGAGGGAGAGACTATCGTCGGCTGCACACCAGTTATTGGCTACCTGCACCGGGGCATGGAAAAAATTTTTGAGAATAGAATCCTTATGCAGGGCATCCGTTACACCGACAATTCCGACTACCTTTCGCCTATGCTCTGCGAAATAGCCTATGTGGGGACGGTAGAGCAACTTATCGATCTTGAGCCACCACGACGAGCACAATATATTCGTCTGCTGGTGGGAGAGTTACAACGCATCGCCAGCCATCTGGTAGCAGTTGGTACCTATCTTGTCGACCTGGGTGCTTTTACTCCTATTCTGTGGACTTTCCGAGATCGAGAAGGCATCTTAGCCCTGTTTGAAGCGCTGGCGGGGAGTCGCTTCACAGTTAATTACATGCGCGTGGGTGGAGTCTTGCACGATTTTCCTCAAGGCTGGTTGCGCGAGTGCGAAGCCTACCTTGACAAATTAGAGAAGAATCTGGATGAGCTTGATACGCTTATCAATGGCAACGAGATTTTTCTGGCGCGAACACAAGGGGTCGGTTTTATTGAGACCCAACAGGCAATGGCCTATGGCCTAACCGGCCCTATGGCCCGTGCAAGCGGCATCAATTGGGATCTACGGGTCAATCGTCCTTATATGGCATACCGAGAAGTTCCTGTCAATGTACAGGTACGCCAGGAAGGCGACTGTTTCGCCCGTAATATAGTACGCATGATGGAGATGCGGGAAAGCATTCGGCTCTGCCGCGTTGCTCTCGACAAGATGCCTCCAGGGGCCATCGCCGCGCGTGTCCCTATCGCTTTACGTCCACCACGAGGGGAAACATATTTCGCAATCGAAAATAGCCGGGGCGAATATGGTTTCTATATGATCAGCGACGGGAGCAAGTTTCCCCTGGCGAGCAAAGATGCGTGCGCCCTCTTTTTGTAACCTCGAAATCCTCCCGGAAGTGCTTCGGGGACATAAAATGAGTGACGCAGTTGCCATTATTGGCAGTACAGATATTGTGCTTGGATGCGTAGATCGTTGATCAGAAAGGGGTAACAAGAAAGATACTTCCTGAAACTATCTATGAAGGTTAGAGGTAGCCTTGTTTATCAAGGTGAAAGGTACGAAGACGATACGTTCGACTAAGCTCTACGATCAAACGGTTGAGAGACAACAAACACAAGGATGCTCGTACCAGTTCATTTTTTCACACAAGAGAATTTTGTTTCAAGCCATTTTTTGCTTCTTTAATGAGGAGGATTTCAATTATGTGGTCTGCAACAAAACGAGCAAAACTACTTACCTTTCGCCAACAAGAGCTTTTGCATCTTCTCGCACAACGCCAACATTGGACAATTGGAGAATTTGCAAAAGCGTGTGGAACGAGTAGTGCGGCGGCAACAAAAAATATTAACCGCCTGGAAAAGCGAGGCATGGTCACCAGGACCCGTTCTTTTCCAGATAAACGAAAGGTACAGGTTCATCTTACACCTGATGCTATCACGATTATTACCAAACTGGCCTCCTGAGGGCTAGCAGAAATAGGAGAAGGTAGAATATTGATGATCTGATACAAAAGGTTAGCTCTCTCCTGGCTTGCTGATTGATCCCTTGTTACTATCGACGGCGGTAAAACGTGTCCACTCCGTCAGATGGTAAACAGCAGACAGAGAAAAGAGTTCGGGACTACATACATATTCTTTGAATGCTTGAAGTGGAAAAGAAGGGAAAAAAGATTATGGCAACGATTAATCCGATCCAATTGGAGAAATTCCTTAAGGGCGTCGACTATCCGGCAAAGAAGGCTGATCTGCTCAAACAGGCACAGAAAAATGGTGCAGACGACCAGGCGCGTTCGACTCTGGAGCAGTTGCCCGATCAGGAATTCGATTCACCAACCGCTGTGAGCAAAGCAGTCGGCAAGCTGGACAAGTAAGACGAAACAACCCATTCTCGCTCGACAGGCAACAGGGATATCTCTCCTCGTTGCCCGGTCAGGGAAAAATGTAGTTGAGAGACGTACAAAAGATCAGAGTCTTATGTAAAGCTCTGATCTTTTGCCGCTTATACACGGACTTTCATTCCTGTGCAGAGCCCACATATGCTGCCATCAACATCGGCAACAAAGTAGGGACCATTGAGCAGATGCACACGCTGATTGGCCGTATTCTCTGCTGCACTCCATGCCGGTGGGTCACTGGCAGGAAAAGACTCCTCAGAAGCCTCGGTTACTGAATCTTCGGGCTCATCATCCGCGATAGCATACATGCCTCTGCTTTGCAGAAATACGTTTCCGTCAGCACCCCTAGTCGGATCGACATAACCACTGCTATAAGCAACATGTCCCGCGATCCACTCTCCCCCAAGAAAGAGCTTCATAGCCTGTCCTCGCACAAGATCGATGCCACTCAGATCATTAAGCGCATAACTGCCAGGGGTTGTTCCTTCCGCTAAAAAACCTTCTGCCATAATCTATCCTTTCGCCCTTTTCTGTTATAGATCTCACGAATAACAGAGAAGAAAAGCTACAATTCTTTCTGGAGTCGGCACATTTTTTGTAGCTTCTCCTGCCAGTCGAGATGATATCATTTCTGTAGGAGCCTGCCTATCGCGTCTTAGTTGGTTATCCATACGCCCGCAAATCAACGATATCACAAACTGGAGAAGGAGAAAAACTGTGAGCTCTAGCTATGATTTTAATGGTCTGGGAATGGGTCTGGGAAATTTGTCGCGCCTCTCAGATGCCCAGACGCGCTCAGTCAGCGCCGAAAATTTCACGGGCGCGAAGGGGCGTGGCGGCATGGCAACTGAAGGGACCAATGCCAGTTGCGCTCGTGATCTCGGCTCTGGGATGGAAGATCTCGCCCTCTATCGCTATCGCGCCCCACAGTAGCGCAACGCTGGCAGAGATCAGGGAGCAGGAGCTATTCAGCATCTGTGGATGACTACCGCTCCCACACACTGGCGCAGTCTCGTCTTACGTGCTTACTGGGACGGCGAGGAGCGGCCCTCTATTGAAATTCCTTTTGGCGATTTCTTTGCCCTGGGCTGGTGCGAGCGCTGCAATATCAATTCGTTGCCCGTTGCAGTGAATCCGGCGGGTGGCATGAATGCGTACTGGGAGATGCCCTTCCGCAAAAGCGCCCGCTTACACTTGAGAATGTAGCGATCAAGAAGATCATCTTTTATTACCAGATCGACTACACGCTCACGGTGGTCCCTGACGATGCCGCCTATTTCCACGCGCAATGGCGGCGGAGCAATCCTCTCCCCTATAAAGAGGTGCATACGCTGCTGGATAGCATCAAGGGCAAAGGGCAATACGTTGGCACATATCTTGCGTGGCAGAGCAACAGTTGCGGCTGGTGGGGCGAGGGCGAGGTTAAGTTTTATCTGGATGGCGATAGCGACTTTCCGACCATTTGCGGAACCGGAACAGAAGATTATTTCGGCGGGGCCTGGAATTTTGAGCAACCGAATGGGCAATATGGTTCCTATTCAACGGCCTTTCTCGGTCTGCCCCAGATCATTCAACCCGATGGTCTCTACCAGAGTCAGCAGCGATTTGGCATGTATCGCTGGCATATCATGGACCCGATCCGTTTTACAGAAGACCTGCATGTCACGATCCAGGCGCTGGGCTGGCGGAGTGGGCGGCGCTATCTCCCCTTGCAAGACGACATTGCCTCTGTCGCCTTCTGGTACCAGACTGAGCCGCACGCGCCCTACCCAGCCTTCCCTGATGCCGACGCCCTGGAGGTCTCTCGTGGCTATATGTAAGATTTTCTTGCAGCTCGGTAAGGACAACCATCTCCCTGAGGACAATCCCCCCGCTGCATACAGAAATTCGTAGGGTCGGCTGTTGATCTCTGACCGTCTCGCCTACCACCCATCTCACTCCGCGGAGAGGGCGCGAAAACGGCAGGCGAGATGGAGAGGGGTGAAGCACAAATAACAGCAGAACGAGATTATGAGAAATTATTGGATTTGTCCCGTTATGCGGTTGACGTTCTCATACCTTTTCTGGCATACTGATGGTGTGTATGAGCACACATAGAGCTGGTATTTGGTAAAGATGATGAGAGGCAGCACGATGCAGAGAAACTCCACTTCAAGATACAAGTGAAGAGCGCGATTACGAGGCCGGTTTTGCACGAGTGATGCGTTTCGCGGAGCAAGCGAAGCGGCGTGGCTGGCGGCTGACGGATCGACAACTGGTGCATGAGATCATGCAAAGAGAGCGAGCGGCGGCGGTTCGGGACAAGAGTTCTCTCCCCATAATTGGGACAGAGGTTCACTCTGCGGCCTGGAAATCGCGGCCAGGCTGATGCCTTGCGCACGCTCTTGCGCGTCCAGCGCACCGGACAAGAGGTCTAAACTTCTTTTTTTGAGAGAGATGCCCTCGTTCCCAATGGTATAATGGAATGCAACTGATGAGGATGACTTCATCGTATTTCTGGGAGCGAGGGCGTCTCTCTTTGTGGAGGGCAAGCAGAAAGCGCGTTTTGAGGGAAAGGCTATAGCTGCTCTTGAATATGCCTGATACGTTGAATAAGCATGTCTGCCTGTTCCTGTTCCCCTTGTTTCTGATAGGTATCAACTAATGCTGCTAGATCAGTAATAATCTCTATGTGGATAAAACCATAAATTTGCTCATCAATTGCTAAGACACGCTGATATAATTCCGCTGCTTTTTTATACTTCTTCTCCTCACTATAAATTTTAGCAAGATTATAAAGGCTCACCCCCAGGTGCTGGTTCTCCTTACCCAATGCGTGCTCCTGTAAGTCACATAGATCTTTATATACATTTTCTGCATCCTCATACCTCTCCTGTATAGTATAAACTCCTGCTAAGCTATTTAACGCCATAAACGTTAAAGGGTGCTCCAGTCCCAACACCCGCTTGCTCACCTCTCTCACCTGCTCATAGATCTCTTCTGCCGCCTTATATCGCTTCTGATTAGTATAGACTCCTGCAAGATTACTTAGAGCCATCAGTGTATCTGGATGTTCCTTCCCCAACACCTGTTCACTCACCTCTCTTACCTGCTTATACACCTCTTCTGCCTCTCCATACTTTCCCCAATCAAGATAAGCCTCAGCTAAACTCTTCAGTGTCGTTAATGTATCTGGATGTTCCGCCCCAAGACCTGTTCTCTCACCCTTTTGATCTCCTTATACGCTATTCTGCCATTTCATATTTTCCCTGAACAAGATAGACTCGTGCGAGATTACTATATACTACCAGTGTCTCTAGATGCACTAAACCCAATATCGATTTATAGATTTTATATGCTTGTTGATAAAGTTCCTCTGCTTCCATAAAGAACCCATAGCGCTTTTCCAAATACTGGCCAACCTGATTAAGAAGGTGTGCTGCTGCCCCAAAACATAAACCAGTCTGCTTAATCAACTCATGACCGACTTGCACTTGAGAAAGTAAGCGTTCACACCGTTGCCAATCCTCAGACACCTCGTCAGGAAAGGCCGCATTGAGCATTTTGAGTATACGCTCTATCCACAACTTTTGCGCCAATTCATCCATATCAGCTTTTAAAACAGTTTGTACCAAACGATGGATAGTAAACGTTTTCTCCTTCGCATCTCTTTGTATGAGAGAATATTTAGTAATTCAGTAAAAACTGCTTCAAAAGCAAGAGCATTATTTCCCAAGGACTCAAGGATTGAGCCAAGATAGTTGGCCCCTTCGACAAAGAGTTCTTCAGGAATGGCACTTGGAGCGAGAAAGGCACAAACACGAAGCAATTCAGCAGCAGCAGGATTGGCTTCTTTAACTTTGCCCAATGACAGCTTCAAGGTTGCAGTTAATGAGGCAGGATGACCAAAAATGTCTGCCAGGCTTTCCCGATGCATTAAAAGCTCTATTTTGTATGACTAACGCCATAGCTCTAGATATCTACCAAAACTTAATTGAGATCCTTCAATATATGCACCAGCTTGACTGAGAGCTAAAGGCAAACCATCAAATTCATGGGCAATTTGTTGCGCAATTACCACATCTTCTTTTGGGGCATCCTGAAGTGAAGAGGTTGACTCAAGATGCGATTTTCGTTTTAATAATAAGTAATGCACCTTCATCTAGAGTCATCTTTTCCAGATCAATGGGTTTCGCCATTCCACCTAACGCTTGCAACATAGTAGTAAATATGATGTGACCGCGATGGTGAACCGGAATACATATAGCTACCTTACCCATATCTTCAACATTATCAAAAATAAGCAACCACGCGGTATTAAGCTCAACCACTCTTTGACTAAGAGAGTAATGCTTTCCTCTCAGACATCTGATCATTAGTTAGTTTCAAAAAACCAGCGATAGCAGTGAAACTCTTTATGATTTCTTCATCTTTAGCCGAGTTCACCCATAAAATATTATTATATTCCTGGCGATATCGATACGCATATTCAATGGCAATCTGAGTCTTGCCAATCCCTGGAAAGCCACTGAGGGCGGGCGGCAGAGTCGAAGCATCCGCATCAGTAGATAGCAGTAAAGAACGTAGTTGAGTTAAAGCCTCTTCTCGACCAGTGAAAAAGGGATCGCGTCGGAAGGGCACCATAAAATTAGACCTTGATGATGATATAGTGGCTTTTCCATATTGAGAGAAGACTCTTTCTTTAGCTTCAAGAACAAGGAGTACTGTCTGAAAGCCCTTAGCAATATCCTTTAGGACTTTGGCCTGGGGCGCCCACTCGTGACGAGACGGCCATCTGTGGGTAATGGCTCGAGAGAGGCAAACGGCGCACCCTTCCAGAAGCATGTTTAAGCAAAATAGGCAATACCCAGGCATCCCCAGATTCATATCGCTCCATTGCCCTCCTCATCTCAGTACGACAATAGTCTGTCACGAGGAAATCAGGGCTGATACATAGAACTATCAGCGATGCATTATTTAGTTGCCGCGCACGCTCTTCATTCAGAGGCGTGCCGGGAAGGATGTTATGGTCATACCATTCGGCAATTAATCCCTTTTGTTTAAATACGATCAAATATTTTTTTAGTTTTTTTACCAGTGGCTTATCTTCATTGGCATAGGAGAAAAATACGCTTGGACCTGACATGGCTATTACTCTCCCTTTTCTAAAAATATCTATAATCTCAGTATAATCCTCTCGTGCATGTTTATCAAGATAAAGAGCTGCACTGCATTTTGTGCCTAATAGCAATTCCACCATTTTTCCTCTTTTACTTGACTTTCCCTGTCTCCTCTGTCATAATTTCGAGGATGTTAATTGTAAGTAGAGATAGCGCGTATTTCTGGGATGAGAAGGCAGGTAGCATGGTTCAAATAGTGACAATTATCAATTTCAAGGGCGGCGTCGGCAAGACGTCTTGTGCGGTTGAGCTGGCTACCGCACTGGCACGGCATCATGGGCGGCGGACGCTGCTCGTCGATCTCGATCCCCAGGCAAGCGCGACCTTTTATGTGCTGGAGCAGGCACGTTGGATGCAGTGGAAGAAGATGCGCGGCACCACCTATGATCTTTTTGAACACCGCGATAATAGTTTCCCGATTCGCAATGCAATCTTACCAAACGTATTAGACGAGGCAAAGGTCTTTGGCTTCGATCTCCTACCCTCAAATCCCGATCTGGTTGACGTGGATCTGCGCCTGACTGACTTTGTTGGACACACAATTTTGCAACATTATTTTGATGAAATTGCCGAAGATTACGATTATATTATCTGCGATTGCCCACCTAATTTTAATCCCGTCACAAAAAATAGCCTTTGGGCCAGCGATGCCTATGTCGTACCGACCATCCCCGATTTCCTCTCGACCTATGGCATCGGCCTGCTGCAACGCTCGGTCAACAAACTCTTCTCCAATCAGAGTAAAGAGACCTTTATTGGTCCTGTGCTTGGCGGCATTATCTTGACGCGTATCCGCGCCAATGTGCGCCTCCACGCGACCTATTGTGACCGGGTGCGGGCAGAATATCCGCAGCAGGTTTTTAAACATACGATCAGCGACAGCATCGTCGTAGCCAGCGCAGCAGATAACCGTCTGCCAGTCAGCGCAATTTTCTTACCAAAGGGTCAGGAGCGTGAGCTTCAGGACCAGTTCAAAAATCTGGCGGGAAATTCATTAGCCGCATCTTTCACGTGCAAACGCTAAAACGCCAGGGACCGCGTCTCTCTTAAAAAAAACTATCGTAGAAAGTCGAGAGAAAGACTATGAGCACACGCTTGACAGTAGCACAACTCGAACGTATGAAGACCCATGAACTCGCCGATCTGCTGGCAGAGATCGTCCTGGTCCTGCGCCGTATGCCCGATGTAGAATGTCGGGAATTGGGAAGTTCCACGGCCATTATAGAAGAGCAGATTGTGCAAGCGGAACAAACACTTCCCTCTGCTAACCAGCCAGAGAAACAGGTAAAATTCATGGCAGCAGAGTTAGAGGCAAAGAAGGTGGCAGATCTCAAAGAGATTGCCAAGAATCTTCATCTGACCTTCACTAGCAAAAGTACCAAAAAGAACTTATCAGCAAAATCCTGGTACGACAGGAGCAGGAATATAGCGACCAGTTCGCTATTCAACATATATAGCAAACTGGCTGGTCAGTTCAGTTAGCTTGAGACAGGGCGCGAGAAATCTGTTTTGGCTCGTTCGCCAGATACCGCAGCAGTGTAAAGAGCGACACTGCTGTCGCAAAGGCCACAACTTTGGAGAGCATGTTCAGGGCAATTGGGATGGGCGTGGATGGATAGGCGAAGCCAAACAAAGCCCAGACGGTAAAGAGCAAGAACATACCGGCCAGCAGGAAGAGGGTGTATCTCGTCAGCTTCATGGCAGGAGAAAACGAGAGCAGAGCGAAACTCAAGATCTCCACGAGAAAGAGCGGCAAAAAGAAGAGCAAGGTGTACAGGACAGGTGGAGCGGGTGGATAGGTTCGCCACATGACGAGAAGATCGAAGGGAAGCTCAAAGATCATCGGTGCAGCTATGGTGCCAACGATGGCGCTGCCGATGGCTATCTTGAACCCGCTCTGGCGCACCAGGTACAGAATGACAAAAAAGGTTATCATTGCCGAAGTAAGGGTGACGGGGGTAATGGGATTTGTGAGACTGAATTGGATCGCCTGCTGGTGTTGGGCTATTCCGTAGACGATTATAGATGTCAAAAAGGCTATCACAGCTAAGAACCAGCATACGATAAGCAAGACCCCCAGAAACTTTCCAGGACCTTTCACAACTATTGCTGCATGGCGAAAACGAAATCCCAAGTACGTCAAAACGTATGTGACGAGCAGCAGGAAGCTCGCCAGAATGTAGGGGCTGCTCCCAACGTAGGGAATCCAGGCAACAGTATGAGTCATTGTGACCTCCCAGTTGAGTTGGCGAGAAGAATTTGAACTTCTTCTCTGTGTAGCCTATTTCTTATGAATATTGCTATATGTTATATAAATTATAACATATAGCAATCATTATCTGCAAGGGTAACTCTAATCAGAAGGACTATAGGGATGACTCATCTTTTATATTCCATTCATTATTATTTTAATTATTTTAAATAATTATAAATTTGCTCTCTCTAAAATATTTTACCTCCCATATTAACCTCATATTTGGGGGCGTAAAAAACCTTTAGCCGTGCTCCCTCCTCCCTTCACCCATCTCCCAATTACAACACCTATACTAGCTTACCCAACAGTTCCTCTTTTAAATAGTTAGTAATCTTGTACTAATAAGCGTTTGAGACCTATTTCTATTCCAAAATCTATCATCAGTTTATATGCTGGTTTGCGCGCCTGTGGTGAAATCTTCTACCTGCACTATTTTTCCGACACTCATATCTATTTTTGCAAAGTCATCATAGATATCATATATCACTTTCCTCCTCTATCCATTGTAAGACCAAGATTTATGATACAAATACGCCATCTATAGTTCTATCTCACTTCTGAAACATCATACGCCTCTATCCCACCACTTCTTATAACCCTAGAAACGAGTCAGAAGATACTGCTAGCGAAGTCTAGAGCTATCATCTACCTCTTTGCCCTTCCTTGCTCTAGAAGACCTCTCTTTGTGCAATTCATAGAAAAACTTACCCTCTAGATATACCGCCACCACTTGCTCATCTTTCTGATCGATACCGAAGTGGTCGAGAGCCACGGAACTGGTGCGTCTACAAGTGCGAGATAACTGCTCCTAGTTGCTCTACCTACATCTCTACCCAGCGAGAGCCCGTCTTGCCACCAGTCATATGCAGCACAGAGGCGTGATCTCACCATAGTTTCCGTAGCTATTGTCATAGCGACCAACTATCTCCATGTTCGCGCCCATTTTCTGTCAACAGAGTCAGCATTTTCTGTAGTTTCTCTTTTTTGACGAAGAGCGGCAGCATGAGCCTGGTAAGCCAGTGCGAAGTATTGCGCATAGCATCGAGACCAGCGCCGAGAGAAAAGCAAGTAAAGGCGTCAAGTTGCTTTCCTTGAGCCAGATACCATTCATAAGCCCGTATCCAGCTCATATTGATAGAGCCATCGATAGAGACGCCGAGCTCATAGACCGCGACTTTGCGCAGGCTGTGGTTGTGACTGCAGTTTCGAGAGCGACAAGCCACCGAAGCTGTGACCGACAGCATCGTAGCTCCGTTAGCGCTTGCAAGGAGTTGACGTCCGCTATCTCTGTGGCCAACTGTAGGCTGGCCCGCAAGCACCGAGACCCCACCCCGCGCTCAATGGTATGCACGTGAAGTGCTTGCCAAGTGTGCTGGCAAAACAGCATAGTCAGAACCTAAAGCGCGCCGGAATCAGGATGACGGCGGGACCACTGCCCTCGGTCAGGTAGGCGATGGTGCTCCCATCTGCGGAGCAGAACGTGTGATTGGTCGCGGTGGTGGGAGTGGTGATGCTCATGATGGTTCCTTCTGTGTTTTGACGGCAAGTGCTGCTAATAAACGGCGGGTCATGTGTTGCAATTGCTGGTCATCCACTTCGGCGATCTGCACGAGTTCGTCGAAGTGGGTATCAAGGAGGTGGCGCCATGTCTGCGCAAGCTCAAGCCCGCGCGGCGTGATGCGCACCAGGTGCTTGCGTCCGTGGTCAGGATTAGGGGTCGTGGTAACGTATCCATCTTTGACCAGCTCACGCAGCATGGTACTGACGGCAGGATCGCTATACCCCAGGAACTGAGCCAGCCGATGCTGGGTGACGCTTTCCTGATGCTGAAGCACAAAGAGAAACAGCATGCGTCGGTACGAGATACCGAGCTGGGCGCGCAACAGATGCTCGGCCTCGCTCTCTAAGAGCGTGACAAATTTTCCTAAGAGAGGAGGTTTGATTCTCGCATAGAAGTGTTAACTCCTTAATATTAATATCCTAACATAGAGGCAGGGAGTCGTCTAATGTTTGTCATAAATGATCATGCATTCTGGAGAAACAAAGAGGGTTTTCGTCCTGGGAGGCTGACTGACTCTCGGAAGCCTAATTCTTTCGCGTTATGAGGCTTAGTCCTTTCGTTGTCCTTCTAACCTGTTCTTGTTACAGCTCAAGAGATTGCAACTAATCTCTTCTGCCACGGGCAGTGCTCCGCTTCATTTCCCACGGAATGCGCAACGAGGTCTCAAAAAACCGAGCAGATAAGAAAGCGTTCGCCATCGAAGCTGATTTCTTCGCGATGGTGCGTCATCTCTTCTTTAAAACCTGCCCGCCTTCGTCACAGCGTTGCCGGGAGAAAAGTTCCTCACGCCTTTTCCGTAGTCATGCTTTTTTCTACAGGCTGAGCACTGCGTGAGCAAGTCGGCAAACCAGAGGAACGACGTCTTCAAGACGACGTGCAGGGCCAAGGGCCTCGAATGACTCAAAGCTAAGGAGAGCGGAGAGCACAGTAACGAGCTCGTTGAGTGCTTCTGGATCTGCATGATCATGTTCCCCCACGATGCGCTGCATGAGAACCCGAAGACCTTTCCCAGGTGCAAGCTCGCCTAGCTTAGTCGTCGGATCAACAAGTCGCCCATCTTGAAATTTGAGTTGCTCTGCTCGATCAAAGGGATTGGAGCCAAAACAGCGACGTGTTTGCTGGCCGAGTTTGGAGATCTTTCGCAGTTTGAAGACGTTGATGCGCTGGTAGCCCTATCTGGGCTTCTCGCCTCATCAACGCCAATCAGGACGCAGGCGCAGGGGGCGTTCCCCTCTGTGTAAAATCGGTGCCCCCAGGCTTCGCCGTGCGCTCTACTTCCCAGAGAGAAGCTGTACTCGTTTTTTCGTCAGCGACCTATCTACCACCCCTTGACAATCAAAACACTACCTACGTCCCGTTTACAAGTCCGTTTTGCCTTCCTCCACTCATCTTCCCTTATTGCTTTCCAATTCCTCTTTCAAGTGTGCACCCTCGAACACAAATGCAACGCCGAAGTATCCCCATAAGTTGCCGACCCCTATCCTCATCAGGGGCGCTCACACGAGCCGCCACAAAGCTGTCAGGCCGAACCAGGAGCATGCCATGATCAGGCAGGCAGGTCGCCCATTGCCAGCTCTCCTTGCTTGCTAAAAGCTCTCCTTCAGAACCAACACTATAGACGGCAGTTCGATGCCAAAGTGAGCAGCACATTCCCGCGCAGCCTGTTTCCAGACTTCTTCCTTCTGAGCTTGTCAACAGGACAAAATGATGATTAGTGATATCAAGAGTTGAGACGCCGTCGGCCTTGATACTCCACCCACAGGTGAGGCACGCGCGAACCGGGCTGCCCTCGCAGCTCTGTGTAGTTCAGCATCTGGCTTTCCCCCTTCGGCAGAGAGCACGGCTGACGAGGCATAGAAACCGAAGCGAGCCTGGAGTTCATTGTCAGTCGTTTTTTCTCGGTCGGTGATCTCTTCCTGCTCGGCGGCAAAGCCAGCCACATGACGCCTTTCCATCTCGTAGGTCGAGAGCAAGGTGGAATCGGCGTAACCCTGGAGAACGGCGGCCAACTTCCAGGCAAGGTTTTGTCCATCCTGGATGCCCAAATTCGCACCCACCCCGCCGGTGGGCAGGATGATATGGGCTGCGTCGCCTGCCAGGAAGACTCGCCCAACCTGGTAGCGCTCAGCCAGCCTCTCTTGCGGCAACCAGGGGAGAATACCCATGATTTCTACCGCAAGATCAGATATCCCGATGGCCTTGCGCACCAGCTCCTGGCAGCGTTCGACAGATGGGATCTTCAACTCTCCATTTTCGAGGTACCCAGGCATCTGAAAAAGCCAGCGATCGCTATTATTGATTGCCATGAGCAGGCCCGGAGCTTCAGGGGTCTCTATCGTACAAAGTATAAACTCGTGGCCTCGTACCAGCTCGCTCAGGTCTGCACGAAAGTCAATCGCGAGTATATGCATCTCTGACAACATAAAGCTTTTCGTCGAGATTGCAAGAGTGCGCAGCGCAAGGCTATTAGCCCCATCCGCAGCAACCAGGTAGTCGGCACGGATACGCTGCTGCACTCCCGTCTTGCGATCCACAACGAGAGCCGTCACACCTGTCTCATCTTGCTCAAAAGACAGCAATTCAGTCTGAAGGCGCAGATCTCCACCTCGTTCCCGCGCCGCCTCAAACAACACGGGCTCCAGAGCAGCCTGATTACACAGACAGCCTATAGCTGGACTGATAGCCTGCTCTGCTTCTTTCATCTGGTCGAACGTCTCAAGATCTTTCCCATCCAGGTTCAGGCGTTTGACCTGTGCCATGTTGGCGGAGGCAAGGGTCTCGACAAAGATTTCGCCACGGCTCCTGCTGAGTGGCTCGGCGGCTTTCCTGACTCTCTCTTCCAGCCCTAGCGCCCGGAATATCTCCATCGTCCGCGCTCCCAGGCCAACCGGGCGGGGATAGATCGCGGTACCTGGATGGCGCTCAATGAGTATATACGGGATTTGCCACTGCGCCAGAAAAAGCGCGGTCGAGAGGCCGGTTGGTCCGGCACCAACAATCAAAACCGGAACAGAGACATCTGCCATTATTGTCCTTCCTTTCTGCACTTCCTATATTTTTGCGCTTACTTAAATTTTTAAGTCACACCAATTATAAATAAAATGCAGAAAGAGAGTGAACCCCAATCTTGCGGTCTATTGCAAAAAGAGCTACAATGCGTTTATGACACAGACACCAGGACGACGTGAACGAAAAAAGCAGCAGACACGGGAGAAAATCGCAAGAGTGGCTTTAGAGCTCTTTATTGAGCGTGGCTTTGAGCAGGTGACAGTGACCGAAGTGGCTGAAGCGGCTGATGTGTCGGTAAATACCGTCTATAATTATTTTCCAACGAAAGAGGACCTCTTTTTGGACTCAATCAGCCTATGGAGGCTTCCCTGGCCGGAATCGTTCGTCAGCGTGAGAAAGGCGAATCATTGCTCACCTTTCTGCGCCAATTGCTGCTCGGCAGTCTCGAACCTATGAAAGCGATGCCGTCCCCAGAGCAGGATTTTACGCGGCAGCAGGTCTTCCGGGTGATTCGGGAAAGCCCTACCCTGCAAGCTCGTGGTCGGCAAATGACTGAGTCTGTTGAAGAGGATCTGGCCCATGCCCTTGCCGAAGACATGGGCACAAAATCGGATGATATCGTGCCTCGCCTCGCTGCGCATCTGATCCTGACCCTTTATTCGAGGATCTTTGCGGAATACGCGAGGCGGCGATTAAAAGGCAAATCTTCCGAGGAGATTCATGCTGGTCTTTCAGCTATGGTCACGGCTGGTCTCGATCTATTAGGGCATGGGATCGATGCTTCTGGGGATTAAATTAGCTTCCTAGCGCCTCCAGCAACATATCGCCCTCTTCCGGGGTGATACGCCCCTCGGCAATCATCTTGAGGATCGCCTCACCTCCAACTGAACTTTTTTTATCTAAACATCAATTATAAATGCAGATGCTGAATGCACGTTGGAGTCATGATAGCTGGCATAGCGGGCGAGATCGGGCGCATAGCTGGCAATAATCTGCTGAACGCGGCAGTGAGCTAGAGGGCCAAGCGCATCATAGATTTCCACAAAAAGTTGCCGCGCCTGGTCACGAGGCCAATCAAGGGGAAGAAGCACATCAGGCAGGTCAGGGTCTAACTTCGGGAAGCTACGCCAGATATCCATGATGTCTGTGCGCGCAATGAGGGCATCTTCGGGAGAGATGTCTCCATGATTGACGCGTTCAAGGAGCGGTTGCATCTGACGAATAAACTGCTGGTATTGGGTTTGCAGAACAACAAGATCCCACGCACGTAGCGGTGAACCGCCTTCGGGAGTACACTCCGCAATGCTGGCACGGAACAGGGTCACAACGTTGATGGAGAGATCAGCAAGTTGCTTAGCAACCTCGTCTAAGCGATCATGAGGAGAGATCCACAGACCATCGTAAAAAGGGGCGAAACCGAGCCAGCGCAAACGATCACGGAGCAAGTAACGCAGTTTCCGCCGCTCTTCGGGGATAGAAAATGCGACCAGACTCCACTTGCCATCCCAGGAATGGCTACCCATCCCAAAAGAGAAGATGCGCTGTGCGCCATCACCAAGAAGAGGGATAGTCCGCTCGCTCAAGCCATAGAATGTCTGTCGTCCGTGCTTAGAAGTAACAAGGAGGTCATGATGGACGAGACGACTGAGGGCGGCGCGTGCAGCCACATCGCTTACACCAAATTCGTTGAGCAAGGCAACGAGTGCAGCGGATGGAAGATATTCAGTGCGCCTCCACCAGTAGTCACCAAGCAGAGTAATCAGGAGATGATTCGGGTGACTCATATGTTTTCCAAAGATACTATCATCATCCAAATAGCACTAGTAACAGTATAGAGAACGAACGGTTATGACGCCCATATCCCCCAGCATATTCCCTATTAGCACAGCTACAAAGGATTTAGTAGGGGAATGGGCATCATGAATAGTAACTTATGATTTACGGAGAAACTTCATCCAGGCGCTTTTCTTTTGTCAGCGTGCCGAATTGGGCAATTACAGAGGCAACAACCAGAAAGCCACCTAGCACCAGGAAGGTAATAATAGGTCCCATCACAGGAATGAGCGGCGCAATCAGGATAATACCTATCCCTCCACCGATATGCCCAACACCATCAACCAGGGCAAAACCGCTCGCTCGTGCTCTGGTGGGATAGTTCTCAGCCGACCAGGCCCAACACATCGGCACAAAGAGATTAAAGCCGATAAAGAGAATGATCGAGCCAAACGCAGTGAGCCAAAAGTTGCTGGCACCGCTCAGTCCAATAATCAAGCCGCCCAGAAGCGTGAGCACAGCGGAGATGGGGAGCCAGTATTTGCGCTCAAGCGCCTCACCATAGCCATAGGCAAAGAAAGCTACCGCAATAAAGCCTAAAACCCCTACTGCCGCGATGAGTCCCGCCTCAGGTGGTGGATAGCCAAGCGTCGCCAGAATAGACGTTAAGCCTACTCCAATACCATAGACAGTGATAAATGAGACAAACCACATCAGGAGCAGTACAATAGTGCGCCGACGATAGACAGCACTGCTCAAGATTTCCACATAGGTTGCATTCCCCTCACCTGAGATTACCGGAAGTTCAGCGGCAGGCGGGGGCAGGCTGGAAAGGCGTTTTAATGCTCGCTGCTCCATCTCGCTCACGATCTGCTCTGCCTCACCGACACGGCCACGTGAGATGAGCCAGCGCGGCGACTCCGGTAAACGGAAGCGCAACAGAATGCCTACCAGAGCGAGCAGAGCGCCTATGCCATACATCCAACGCCAACCTACCTCGAAGCCCGGACCAGCTACGGCAAAAGGCAGGCCAAGAGGGAAAGGCGTAGCGGGCGTCGTCAAGAACAGCCCCAACCAGATGCCCAGAAAGGCACCAAGCGACGACATAATAAAGATCATTGAGGTATATTTGACGCGACCATTGCTGGGTGCGACCTCACTGATATAGGTTGCCACTAGCGCCAGGTCCGCGCCAATACCAATACCGGTAAGCGTACGTGCAAGCACAAAATTGGTATAGTCGCCAACAAAGGCATTGTAGAGTGAACCTAGACCGGTAATAATCAGCGTAACAAGCAACATGTCTCGCCTGCCAAAGCGGTCTGCAAGCGGACTAAGGATCAACGAGCCGACCACGTAACCAGAAAGATTCAGCAAGGTCGGCAGACCCAGATAACTAGAAGCGTTGACTGGTGTACACTTGCTGAAAAGAGAAACACATGTCTGGATGAATGAAACATTGATGTCAAAGATGTCGAAGAAGGTAAAGAGAAAACCGATACCGAGGATGCCAATAAATAAGTAGGAGAGCGACCAGATAGGAATCCGGTCCTGCCGCGCAATAAGAGCTGCGCCGCTACCGGTTCCAGTCCTGGGAAACGATAAACCACTTGCTTCGGATGCCATACGAAAACCTCCTTTGCTAGCCAGGAAAATCGTTCAGTGAAAAACAAAGAAGTGGAGTTTTTTGCGTAGACAATTCACTCACATCTTTGTGACTGACGCAATAGAAGATTTGAGATCTGAAGATCTGGAGATCTGCAGATCTATAAAATAACTGGAAGAAACAATACAATGCCTTTTTTTAACGGTAGCTAATAAATTATATAGCATTTTATACAGCCTGCTGTCAAGTATATTGAAGAGATATCTCTAATTTATTCCCAACAAACTATTCTGTGCTCCTTCCTTTTATTCCGGCTTAGAAATAATAAGATCTCATAGAAAGGTGAACCACTGGTTTGAGCGATAGGAAGAATCACAAAAGAATCACAAAAACCTCAGAAATTGTCTATTTCCCTTGCCACATACTGTTCTATGGTGTACGCTTGTTCTGGGTTTTATAAGAAGAAACTTCGTCAAAGAAGCCGCTCGTGAAATCCACCCTCTGGGTGAAGACATGGTACACTGGTACAGGCAATGATGCTACGAGGCAGTGTGCAACGATGGATCAGAGGCACAATCCCACCAAACAATGAAACCTTCACAGGCGGCTGAGTCGTGTCAGTTAGCGAACAAGTTTCGGTGTTTATAGCGATTGCTTATTTCGGAGGATGTAATGACCACTACGATATCCAGGCTCGATCAAGCACGTCTGGAGCTCATGCACAAGTACTGGAATGCGACGAACTATCTTACGATTGGTCAGATTTACCTGCAAGACAACCCCCTTTTACGCGAGCCACTCCGTCCCGAACATATTAAGCCTCGGCTATTAGGGCACTGGGGAACCTCCCCAGGTCTCAGTTTCATCTATGTGCATGTCAACCGCCTTATCCAGGATACAGGCGCGGATATGATCTACCTGGCCGGTCCCGGTCATGGCGGTCCCGCTCTGCTCGCCAATGTGTACCTGGAAGGAACCTACACAGAGATCTATCCAGAAATTACGCAAGATGAAGATGGCATAAAAAAGCTCTTCCGTCAATTCTCGTCTCCCGGCGGCGTGCCAAGCCATGTGAGTGTTCCCACTCCCGGCTCCATCCACGAGGGCGGCGAACTGGGCTACGTCCTCTCGCATGCCTTCGGCTCGGTCTTTGACAATCCAAATCTGATCTCAATCGCTGTTGTAGGAGATGGTGAGGCCGAGACTGCTCCTCTAGAAGGTGCCTGGAAGAGTGTGAAATTTCTCAATCCGGTGCGAGATGGCGCGGTGTTGCCGATTCTGCATCTTAATGGCTATAAGATTTCCGGACCAACTGTGTTGGGACGCGATGCAGACGAGAGCGTCAATCAGCTTCTGACTGCCCACGGCTACGATGTGCATTTCGTCGAGGGCGATGATCCGATGACAATGCACCATGCCTTTGCCGAGACGCTGGATACCTGTTATGAGAAGATTCGCGCGTATCAGGACGATGCCCGTAAAAATGGTTTTACCGAACGTCCGAAATGGCCCGCAATTGTGCTACGCACACCCAAAGGCTGGACAGGACCCAAAGTAGTCGATGGCCTGCCCATTGAGGGAACCTTCCGCGCCCACCAGGTCCCGGTTGCTGATGTCAAAGCCAGGCCAGAGCACTTGAAGATTCTGGAAGACTGGATGCGCAGCTACAAACCGGAAGAGCTCTTTGATGAAAGCGGACGTCTGGTAGCAGATGTGGCGTCAACGGCCCCAAAGGGAGAGCTGAGGATGGGAGCCAATCCTCATGCCAATGGTGGAAAACTGCGTGTAGCCCTGGATCTACCAGCATTTCGCGATTATGCCATTGATGTGAAACAGCCCGGCTACCGAACGCCACGAATCGACGCGCCAGATGGGCATGATGCTGCGCGATATCTTCACAAAAAATAAAGAACAGGCCAATTTCCGCGTCTTCTGCCCGGATGAGACCAACTCCAACCGACTTGGTAATATCTTTGATGTCGAAAATCGCTGCTCAGTCGAGAAGATCATTTCGATAGACGATCATGTCTCGCCGGACGGGCGCGTCATGGAAGTATTGAGCGAACATCTCTGCCAGGGCTGGCTGGAGGGTTATCTGCTCACCGGACGGCATGGCCTCTTCGCAACCTATGAAGCCTTCGCAATGGTCTCCGCCTCCATGACCGTCCAGCATACGAAGTGGATGCAGGAAGCAAACAGATTGCCCTGGCGAGCGCACATTTCTTCACTAAATATTCTGCTCACCTCAACCTGCTGGCGCAATGACCATAACGGCTTCAGCCACCAGGGGCCTGGCCTGATCGATACGGTCCTCTCGAAGAAGGGGACAGTAGCGCGTATCTACCTGCCGCCCGACGCCAACTGCCTGCTCTCGATCACCAATCACTGCCTTAATAGCTACAACTATATCAATCTGATTGTGATCGATAAGCAACCACAGCTTCAGTATATGAGCATAGAGGAGGCAGTAGATCACTGCAACCGTGGAATGTCAACCTGGCGCTGGGCCAGCAACGACGACAAAGTTGAGCCGGACGTAGTGCTGGCCTGCGCGGGTGATATCCCAACAATGGAGACGATAGCGGCGGCGTGGTGGCTGCGCAAGCACATCCCTGAGATGAAAGTGCGCGTCGTGAATGTCGTTGATCTCATGTCGCTCTATCCGCCCTTCTTCCATCCGCACGGTGTAGAAGAGTCGGTCTTTGTCGAGCATTTCACCGAGGATAAGCCCGTTGTGTTTGCCTTCCACGGCTATCAGCGTGCCATCCACGAAGTCATTCATGGTCGCACCAATACCCCTCGCTTCCATGTACGCGGCTTTAACGAAGAGGGAACGACTACCACACCTTTTGACATGGTCGTGCTCAACGGGATGAGCCGCTACCATCTGGCAATTGAAGCGATGAAACGTACCCCACGCGTACGCGGACTCACTCCTGACCTCATAGCCGAGTGTGAAGATATGCTAGCGAAACACCATGCTTATGTGCGTGCCAACCTACAGGATATCCCTGAAATAACCAATTGGGTCTGGAGCGACTAACTCTCGCCAGATAAGCAATCTCGTAGGGGCGGAGCTTGCCTCCGCCCTGTTCCATCCACCCAGAAGGAATAAAGGAGCAGTAGCTAGCTCTTGAAAATGTACGTGAAGGTGTGTTAAAATGAACGTATGTATACACCAGCAGCCTTTGCCAGACAGGTGGGAGTCTCCGTGAAAACCCTGCAAAAATGGGATCGGATCGGGGTCTTACCCGCGAAGCGGACGGTGACGAACCGCCGCTATTATACTGATGAAGATCTTGCAGTCGCACTCAGGCAGCCACGCAAGCCCAAAGCAGATCGACGAACCATCGGCTATTGCCGCGTGTCGAGTCAGGCCCAAAAGCGAGACCTTGCCAACCAGCAGAAGTCGTTAGCAGCAGTTCTGTCAGCAGCGACAGATCCAGGTGGATGAGTGGATGATGGAAATTGGCGGGGGCCTCAATTTCAAACGGAAGCGCTTCTTGGCCCTGGTTGATGCCATCATCGCCGGACACGTCGAGCGGGTGGTGCTGGCCCATAAAGATCGCCTGGCTCGTTTTGGCTACCCGTTACTGGCTCATCTCTGTGCGACCCATGACTGCGAACTCCTGGTCATGAACACGGAAGAACTCAGCCCAGAGCACGAGTTGGTACAAGATCTGATCACGATTACCCATTGTTTTAGCTCACGTTTGTATGGATTGCGCAATTACCGCAAAGCCTTAGAAAAGGCACTCAAAGATGAAAACCGCACACAAAATACGGATGAACCCCACTCCTGAGCAGGTGCAGTATCTCAAACGCGCGTGTGGGACGAGGCGTTTCATTTACAACTGGGGCAGAGAGCACTGGGAAAAGCAGTATCAGGCCTATAAAGCCGAGCAAGAGACGGTTCCCCAAGCGCAACGCGTGCTCACGTCTCCCAATGCGTTCGCCCTCAAAAAGCAGTTCAACGCGATGCGGGAAACGGCGTATCCGTGGAGCTATGAGGTCACCAAATGCGTGGTAGAAGGGGCCTTCGATGACCTGGGACGCGCCTATAGCAACTTTTTTGCGGGACGCGCCGAGTATCCGAAATTCAAAAAGAAAGGGAAATCCCATGACTCGTTTTCTCTCTCTAACGATAAATTCACCGTCGGCAGCCACTGGATCAGCATCCCCGGCCTGGGCCGCTTCCTCCTGGATCAGCGGCAAACGAAAAAGGATCGAGGCAAACGCTTGCGCAAACTGGGCACGGTCAATCTCGCCGAAAAGCTGCGTTTTGTGGAGACGGGAAAAGCCTCAACCCCGACCAAGAAACGCAACAAACGGAAACAGGTGATCTGCGAGCAGGTCAAGATCCTGGGGGCAACCGTTTCCTGTGAAGCAGGATACTGGTACGTCTCTGTCCAGGTCGAGCTGAAAAAACCCCTTCCGCCCACTCCCACGGCAGTCGTGGGGGTAGATGTGGGCTTAAAGCAGGCCGCCGTGGTCAGCGATGGGCGAAGACTTGAGAACCAAAAGCCGCTCGCACGCCATCTCAAAAAACTCGGCAGGATGCAAAGAAAGCTCAGTCGGAAGCAAAAAGTCAAAGACCAGCAAACCGGCAAAACGACGTTCAGCAAGAACTATGAAAAGCAACGGGTGAAAGTGGCACGCAAGCATCAACAGATCGCAGCGATCAGAGCCGATGTGCAGCACAAGTTCACCACTGAGTTAGCCCAGACGGCTGGCACGATTGGCATCGAAGACCTGCATATCTTGGGGATGATGGCGAATCGGAAGCTGGCGCGTGCGGTTGCAGATGCGGCAATGGGGCAACTGCTCACCTTCTTGAAGAACAAGGTGGCAAGTGCGGGAGGGCAGATCTTTCAGGCCTCGCGCTGGTTTCCCTCGACCAAACGCTGTTCAGGGTGTGGGCTGGTGAAAAAGCGCATGCCGCTCAAGCACCGCACCTATCAGTGTCTGGGCTGTGGGCTGGTGATCGACCGAGACCTGAACGCGTCCTTGAACCTGGCACAGTTTGCCCATGAGAGGCTTCGCCACCTTCCGGCTTAAAGGTGACCGTCTGGGTAGTGGCTACGACCGGACGAAAAATGCCTGTGGAGCCGGTGTGAGACCGAAACGGGAGGGCTGATTTAAAGGTTCCCGTGCGATGGCAGTCGGCAATGAAGCAGGAACAACTGACCGCTTGCGAGTACGTTCGCGTACAGATGAGTATGAGAAAGGTAGCAGATTTTATGGATCAGCATTGGGACGAACTTGTGAAGCACTTTTGCTCTGTCTCTGATAGACTCGGTATGCCTATCGACGACGAAATCTTTGACACTGTCATCGCGCTAAATGCGCTGGACATTACCACTACTATGTCATGCGCAGGTCATATTACCAGAGATCAAGGCGATATACGCTACCCCTGGATTTATTTTTCCGCATCTGATACAACTATCACGGAACTTAAAAAGGAACAGGAAAAACTACATAAAAAAGCAGAAAAATTGCAAGCTAAGCTGAGCCGCCTGCGTCAGAAACACGCCGATAGCACGCGGATTCAGAAAATTGCGAAGAAGTCAAATTCGGCATGGCATGCATATCACACTATGGGCCAGAAACTACGCAAATTACAAGTTCCTATGCGGCAAAAAGTAGTCGGGTATCTCAGCCAGTTTTACGAGAATCGATCCGTCCCCTTTGATCGCCGTTTAATACTTGACCTCCTCTCATCTACCACACGTATAGAAAGCCAGGGAGCTGCTGATTTCCATCTGACGGAACCGCGTGAGATGCAACTCCAGAAACTTGCGGAATATCGTGACGAGATGCACGATTTTACTGAATTCCTGAAAACAATTTACCTATCTCAGCAAGCCGAAAAGGTTGGAGTCTAAAAACAATATAGCATTAGCACGATTGCATCTATAAGCGCAAAGCCTTATAATAGTGCTTGCATCGTCAGGAAATTCCTGCGTCAGAGAGATTTCACGCTGTCAGGATAGAGATATGGAACAGACTTCATTGCCCGCTGAAAACAAGCCTGTACCTGGCTCGCCAGAGCAGGTAGAAGCAATCACCACCGAGCTTCGTCGCCTTTATCCAGAGGCGGCCTGCTCGCTCAATTTTACCAATCCGCTAGAACTCCTTGTCGCAACCCAGCTATCCGCACAATGCACCGATGAACGCGTAAATATCGTGACGGAGAAGCTTTTTCAGAAATACCAGAGCGTAGAAGACTTCGCCACGATCAGCCAGGAAGAGCTTGAACAGGATATTCGCTCGACTGGCTTCTATCGCAATAAGGCGAAAAATATTCGTGCCGCCGCCCAGCGTATTATCACCGAGTATGGAGGCGAGGTACCGCGAACGATGCTCGACCTGCTCAGTCTGGCCGGAGTAGCGCGTAAAACTGCAAACGTGGTATTGGGCAATGCTTACGGTATCATCGTCGGATTTGTCGTCGATACACATGTTGGCCGCCTCTCGCGCCGTCTGGGCTGGACACAGCAGAGCGATCCGGTAAAAGTAGAGCAAGAACTGATGCGCATTGTACCAGAAAAAGATTGGCTCGACCTCTCGCACCTCTTGATCTTTCATGGCCGCGCCATATGCGAGTCCCGCAAGCCGCATTGCAGAGATTGTACGCTCACCCATCTCTGCCCATCAGCATTTCTCACTACGCCAGCAGAGTAAAACAACCGTGTGTGCAGAAAACTACATGCGTACCCAGAGCGCGGCAGGCAGAATCTGGACCTCAAAGCGCTGGGCCAGCGAGGTCTCACCATCTACCTCCATCATTACAGGCGCTCTGCTTTCAAGCACAAGGGTACGCACACGTGAGAGTTTCACCTCTGGAAGCGAGGCGTGTTTCCCCTTCTGTACCACTGACAAGAGTCGTAATGCACGCAGCAGCGGCGCATAGCGAATTGCACAGACGTCAAACAGGCCATCAGCAGGATCTGCTCCCGGATTGATGCAAAAGCCACCCCCATAGGCCGGACCAAGCGTGACTGCCAGCAAGACATAGCGCAACTCAGACGTAAGCTCTGAAGAATTTAGAGATATGCGCAGCCAGGGACAGCGCTGATAGCCGAAAATCAACTGGCGCAGGGTAGCAGCATAATACAGGCGTTCACCACTCATCAGGGGATACTTTTTGAGGAGATTGGCGGCATCCGCAATATCAGCATCCAGACCAATGCTAAAAGAATTGACAAAATAGTGTTCGTTGACCCGGCCAACATCAACGGTACGAATACGGCCATGAAAGGCTCGATCCAGGGCTTGCTCTGGATCATGAGGGAGATTGAGCGTACGCCAGGCATAATCATTCCCAGAACCAGAGGCGACAATCCCTAGAGGGACATGCTGGCCGCTGGAAAACATGCCATTCGCGACCTCATGCACAGTCCCATCACCACCAACAACGATCAGAGGACGCCCAGCTCTGGCCGCCTCAGCCGCCCAGGCACAGGCATCACCCGGCTGCTCTGTCTCCCGATAACTACTTCCTGGCAACTGAGCCAGATAGGGCCTAAGAAGCGCACGATAGAGAGCTACCTCGCCACGATTGGCGGCAGGATTGAGAATAACCAGAGGTGGTATAGATGACTCCACTGTCTCCATGCAAGGCCCTCTTTTCAATTCTTTTTCTACCTTCGATTATACCATCTTCCTATTACAGACAAGCACAGGCAAAACTTTCCTGTAAAGCTGAACATTAGAACAGGATAGCCGCCTCATACACCCTCAAACTGTGCTTAGGAGTACTCTCAGACAAACGGCAACCATTCTGCATAAAGCATTTTTTTGTGTTATTATGAGAGTGTGCCATCAGCCGTATCTATGGTTGACTTGATTTATTACATTGTCATAAAAATATATTTGATGGATTATCGATATATTTATTGATATATGCTCAATCCCCACGTCCTAAATCGATGCCAAAGAGAACGGGTATCAGGATAGAGCATGAATGTAGGTAATGGCATAATAAAATTAGTAAGGGGAAATTGTATGGAAGCAATCCTCCGCCTTAAGCCACTTGAGCTCACTGATCGTCGCCAATCGAGCCGGGCCGTTCATAGTTATCTACGCGAACTCATTCTTGACGGGTCCCTTCCGCCAGGAACCATCCTTTCGCAGTTGGAGTTATCAAAAGCGTTAGGAGTCAGTCGCACGCCTTTACGTGAGGCCTTTCGCATGTTACAGGAAGAAGGACTTATTGATGCCGAACCCAACCTGCGGGCGCGTGTAAGCGTCTATACCGTCGATGATCTTGCAACTGTCTACGCCAGCAGAATCGTTTTGGAGTCATTAGGTATTGCTCTTACTGCAACCAATTTTTCTCAGGAGCAAAAAATCGCCGCTGAAGAGGCATTGGAGTTGATGCATAAAGCGAGTGAGAGAAATAATCTTCCGGACTGGCAGAAGGCCCACAGAAATTTTCATACCACCTTAAGTGGCTATGCCGGACAGGAACTTTCACGTATTGTCCAGACACTTATGGAACGTGGCGAACGCTATCTCCATATTTATCAGCCACGTAATGGCCGTATCTGGTGGAATCATGCCAGCGAAATAGAACACCACCAGCTACTCCAGGCATGTATGCAACATAACGGCAATGACGCCGCCCGCTTAATTGCACGCCATCTGGCAACCTTCGCCAGCACAGTACTGGAAGAGCTTGAACCAGCCCACCCCGCCAGTGCGATACATATCGCGTTACAGCTCGTTGAAAATAAGGTCAGCGAGTGGAAGTTAGGAGCAAAAATTTCAGAATAAGTGGGTTCTCTTCAAAAAGAATGAGCCCAGATTTTTGAAGATGGCATTTTTCTATGAGATGGCTGGAGGAACAGTTGTTTGTGGAAGTTCTTGTTGGCCTGGCTGATCTGTATTAACCTGATAGGTCGTCTGACTGGCCTTATCGGTAGCCTCGTGAAAAACCTGGACTGTGCGTGCAATGGCTTTCTGGCGGGCAGCGGAATTGCGGCGCTCCCAGAGGCGTTGAATGCGGTTAGCCAGAATAAGAACAGGCATGAGCGCACTTAGCCAGGTTCTTTTCACGCCAAGCTGATCAGCCAGAGTATTGCCATGCAGATGACGGGTAACTGCGGAAACAAGGTCATAGGCGATTTGATCAGAGACCTTCACCGTTAGTTGCAGAATTGCGGCAACTGCTTTAATCATAGCCTGGGTTAATACTCTGGAATCTTCATTAGCACCTTCGGAAGTGCTATCGATAAGGGCGAGCAGTTCTTCGCCGCTTTTTTGATCGACAATATCGCGGTAGATGCGTTCGTCGATGCCTAGCAGATGGGCAATATATTGCCAGAAGTGGTAGAGATCAGTAAGCTCATCGGAAGTGAAAGTAATGCCAAACCTTTGTAGGGCACCGAAGGGCACATAGGTAAAATCCAGCCAGGTGCGTACCATCTCTATCTGGTTAATGGGACTGCCAGCCGTTTGAGAATCCCACCCGCGCTTGAGGAGGGTCTTGCGCACACGTGCATGGAGCAAGCGTACCTGTAAATTGTGAATGTAGCCTTCTGCGCCGCAATTTAGACCACCGGGAAGGACTGATTTTACATTCCAGATACCTGTTTCAATGAGCCTCTGATAGGCCATTTTTGTGAGGTTGCCTGTCTGAACGAGAATGTGGGCGATGGAAGGCGAGCTATAGGTGTGTGTTAGGGAACCGGGGCCGAGGGAGAGCAGAATCCAGGTGTTGCCGATAGAAAGGTAGGCGTCAGAGCCGCGATTGAGGCGGGCGATATCGACCCAGGTGGGGAGGAGTTCGGTTGTTGAAAGGAAAGCTTGGAGAGCGGGCGGGGGATTTTGAAGTGCAGCGAGTCCTTGAGTAATGCCAAGTTTTAGATTGCGTCCAACGTCAGGGCCGAGATCTTCGATCTCTTGAATGATGGCATCGGCGAGAGGGTCGCCCATTTGAGAAAGTTCGATAAGGAGAGCGACTTTCTGGGGACCGAAGCGTTGTGTAGCGGCCTCCAGATGAATAAGGCTTTTTGGAGGAGTAGAGGGGGATAGAGGTGGTTTTTGCATTGCTATTTTCCTTTTTTTCTGTGGCTTCCATAAAGCTATACAAACTCTACCAGGCCAGGTAACACGCGACACTTTGTTAACATATTGGTGCACGTGCGCGTGCAAGAATTGCTTCGACGACGGGTGCTTTGGCATCGGCGTAGTTTTGAGTATACTTCCAGTTTTGTTGTGCAAGCGCTCGTTTGGTGCGTTCGTAGAGTTCCCGATCTTCTGGATGGTTGCGAAGCCAGTCTCGGAAGAGAAGCATGCGTTCTATTTCGGGAGAGGTGGGTGAGAAGACGTGGAGATTGATGTCCGTGTCCGGGCCCTTGAAGAGGCGGTGTTCGTACCAGTCTGGTTCGCGGATGTGGAGTAGATAACCTGCGGCTTCTAGAGATGGGACATAGGAGAGTTCGTCGGATGAGTCGGGTACGATCAGAAGGATATCGATTTTGGGTTTGGCAGCGAGTCCTGGTATAGAGGTTGAGCCCACGTGTTCGAGCAAGCGGACCTGAGCGCCGAGCGCAGTGCGGATACGTATCTCCTCTTGCTCAAAGAGTCCGGGCCATTGGTTATTATAGTCAACGAGATAGATAGGGCCATTCAGGGGTACTAAACCGTTGATGTGGGCAGCCTGGATTTGCTCTTCAGTTAAGGGAGTCAGGGTAGATATCTGAGCCTGTTTGAATTGAGTTTTTGTCCGGGTCTTCTGGAATTTCTGAGGTATTATGGATTTTTTCGGGCACAGGCGTTTCCTTTCAAAGTGTCTGCTCAAAGCGTCTGCGGTTTGCTTTTTAAGTAAGTATACAATTTTCTTGTAAATGGGGAGAGAATTGTAACAGTGCAATAGAGGACAGCTTTGCTATTTGAGGGCACCAACAAATATTTACCGAAGGTCTGGCACGCTCTTGAGGGCAGGGCATATTCCTGCCCTGCCCTCAAGAGATCAAAGATCAGAGACCAGGTAGCGCCGCCACATATCGCTGGCAAGTTCGTACGCATCAGCCTCAATTCCATAGCGGGCAAAGTAGTGACAGACGCGCTCGATATCACGCTCAAGCAGATCATAGACCGCAAGATCGTAGCGTGGATCAACAGCCTGCGCAAAATCAATCAGCATAATCTGCTCCTGCCAGTAGAGCATATTATATTCTGACAGGTCCCCATGAATACGCTCACAGGCCAGCGCAAGCTCAATATTTTTCAGCACAGATGCAAAAAGCTCCGGTACCGCATCAGCAGGCAATGTTACTTCACGCAACAAAGGTGCAGGCAGACCCACCTCGCCAATATATTCCATCAGCACCGCATTCCCCATCTGCGCTACCGGTTTCGGCACATCCGCGCCAGCGTCAAAGAGCAGAGATTGCGTTTCATGCTCGTACTCAATCCATGAGCTTACCTGGGCCGCACGCCCGCGCTCGTTACGTGTAGAGTTTCCCCCATGTTTCCCCCGGCTCCCACGCTGGATCTGTCCATCCCTGTCCCGCTGCAAGCGACTCTTGCGATAGACGGCATCATTTTTCAGACTACGAAACATTCGTGGCCGATAGACCTTCGCCGCCAGGTACTCAAATCCCGTAGAGGGATGGGCGACACAACAATAGACGGTTGCCTCTTTGCCGCTTTTGACGACGTGCAAGACATCGGTAATAAGATCATCTTCGTAGAACTGTGTCAGCGAAGAAAGAATCCAGGGACCATCGCGCTGCGAAACCAGAAAGGTCGGATGAAACGGCGGCTTCGGATTCTCCTCCTCTACAGATTGCTCTTTCAGCCAGCGCTGGACATCAACATTACCCTCATAGCTGGTTTTACGCGTGGGCCGGGCCTGTTGACCACGTTTGCGTTTTATGGCGACTACATTCGTCGCCTCGTCCTCGGAATTGTGATAAGTAAATTTGCTCAAGAACAGAACTCCTTGTAGTAACGCTTATTGCGCTACCCATTTTCGTACCAATCATTTCCCTGGTCAGAATCTGACCTCTTGCGGCACATGAGGAATAAAGCATTTTTGGTCCCTCCTTTTCTCGCAACTAAAAATTTTACCAGCCAAAACGGCCTGCTCGTACGTCTGTAAACAGCAAAAAAAGCACAAGGAAAATCTGTGTATAACGGAAAAACAGCAAATCCAGGGGATATCAGCGTATAGCCAGAGACGGGGAAATCTGAAAAGCACAAAGACATCTGAGGTGAGCCAACGAAGTGCCTGTAGTATGAGAAAGAGGTATAAAGAAAAGCCAGTGAGCTACTTCTAAGTTAATCAGCTCACTTCAAAGAAGATGTGTTCTGTCGGTAGAGAGAGAATGGCTAAAACACACTTCTTGTTTCTAGCAACTACCAGCATTCAGTCGTTCAACACCAAATGATTTGCTGTCCCGAACAGTATGAAAGTCGCCATAAGAAAATGCACCTCCTGAGTAGATATTTCCCATTGAGCTTACCATAGTGATCTCCATAAATCAAGTGAAAATCTCCAATATATAGGCGCAAAAACACCACCGGATTGCGATAACTGCTTAACTTCGATGGTGTTTTCTGTTGTCTGATTGCTACACTAACAGGCAGAGGTATTCTAGATGAGTGGCTTTAGCCGATAAAACGTATTAGCTCTGCATTCACTTTGTCCCGCTGCTCATAATAAAAACCATGTCCAGCATTCTCAAATGGAATCAGTTCTGATCCCTTAATCCCCTCATGCATAACTTTGGCAAGATCGAACAGGCAAATCTTGTCATCGGTTCCATGTAGAATGGCTGTCGGTACTTTGACGCTTGCCATATCCTGGCGCAGATCCGCGTCACGCAACTCAATGGCGCATTGGATTGTGGCACGAGCCGATGCAGCCAGACCCAAACTCAAATTCCACAGGTTGAACTCAGGACTCAATTTCTCAGGATTATGAAAGAAAAGCTGGCTAAAATTCTTCAGCATACCAGGGCGATCTGCATAGGTACCTGCAATTAAACCATCAACCGCCGCCTTCGGCAAGCCATAGGCGAAGTCTTCCCTCTGTGTAAACACTGGTGCCGCTGCTGCTAACAATGCCAACTTGCCAATATGGGCTCCCTGATAGCGAGCTAAATAATGAAGAGAGATCGCTCCCCCCATAGAAAAGCCGACCAGCGTTGCGTCCTGAATATCCAGTGCGTCAAGCACGGCTTTCACATCATCAGCCAGGGTATCGTAATTGTAACCATCCCAGGGCTTGTCGGATTCACCATAGCCACGCAAATCAATGCCTATACAACGATAGCCATGTTTGGGCAATTCATTAAACTGATATTCAAACATGCTACTGTTTACCGGCCATCCGTGAAGAAAGACAACCGGTCTTCCTGTCCCAATGTCCTGGACGTTAATTTTGACGCCGTTCGCGCTTTCGATTTTGCTGCTCATTATTTCTTTCCTTTTCTTTCCTTTGAAGGAAGAGATGCAATTGTTGCTTGCTCTTTCCTTCTTTTCTGGCTGGGTAGGAGGTTCCTTCCTTTTTCATGATACACTACCTTTATTGATATATCCAATACTTATTTTATCTTGATTTGATATACGAAAGGTATCAGATAATGGAGATAAGACATCTACGCTACTTTATAGCAGTGGCCGAAGAACAGAATTTTCGCCGTGCGGCTGAACGCCTATTTATGACACAACCACCTCTCAGCCAGCAAATTAGTCTTCTTGAAGAGGATCTGGGTGTACTCCTTTTTGACCGGACCCATCGGCAGATACGCTTAACGGTGGCAGGAGAGGTGTTTCTGGAGGATGCCTACCAGATTCTTGCACAGGTGGACCGTGCAAGAGGGCGGGCGAAACGTGCAGATAAAGGTGAAGTTGGACAACTCACTATTGGTTATACAAGTTTTGTGCATTGTCCGCTCTTTCGGATAATTCTACAAAGATACCGAACACAGTTTCCAGAGGTAGAAATTATCTTGCATGACCTTGTCACTATTGAGCAGATGAAACAATTAAGCACTAATACACTCGATCTGAGTTTTGCGACGCATGCCTCATTGGCATTCTCATCTCTGGAAGAGACACAGCTTCTCCAGGAATGCATACTACGAGAGCCGGTAGTGGCCGTCCTTCCTGTAAACCATCCGCTGGCTGGACGCTCACCGCTTCCCTTTGCCGCATTAGCCGATGAGCCCTGGATCTGGTTTGCACGCCAGTTTGATCCAGCAACCTATGACTATATGACGCGCTTATTTGAAACAGTCGGCTTTCGACCAAAGGTCACCCAGGAAGTTAATCAGCTTCAGCTTGTTATTAGTTTAGTTGCGGCGGGATTAGGGGTGGGCTTAGTCACAACGAGCACTGAACGACTTTCGAGTCAGGATGTTGTCTATCTCGATCTTGTAGATCCGACTCCAATAGCCGAATTTAATGTTGTCTGGCGCAGAGATGATACCTCCCCGCTTCTGCACGCCTTTCTTACTACGGCTAGAGAAGTCGCCAAATCTAAAGCACCTTTCTAAAGCACTATACATGACTACGCGCAGAGAATGTATCCACAATCTCCTTGCCGTCAGAAAAAAGAGAAAGCGCTCTGCTGCATATTTGTAACTCTTTTCCTCGGTTGATCCGTGTACCTTAAAGAGAAAAGCTAATAGAGAGAAGGAAGCATAATCAAGTATCCTTACACAAGCATTCATGCTTCTCGCAAATGAGAGATAAGGAGATTGTTATGACAACAACAGATCGTTCAACCGCAGTAGGCATTTTTACTGAACGTGCGCTGGCTGAACATGCCATTGAAGAGCTGCAAAATGCGGGGTTTATTGGCGACCAGATCGGCTTTATTGCTCCTCAACATCAGCAAAGGGGAGCTTTTTTTAATAACGATACAGCGAGGCCGGAAGCTCCAATACCACCTATCGCACTCGCTGGTACTACAGGTGCAGGGGGAGCATCCACCCCTGGTACAGGATTCGGCGTACCTGCCGCAGCCGCATTCCTCGCTTCGCAAACAAGCTATGACGATCTGAATGAGCAAGGTGATACGGGTGCAGGAGCAACAACAGGCGCAATTAGTGGCGGCGTTCTCGGTGGCATTCTCGGCGCGGTTGCGGCCATCCTCATTCCTGGATTTGGTCCCGTGATTGCCGGTGGTATCCTGGCTGCAACATTGGGAGGTGCGGCCATTGGCGCTCTTGCCGGCGGACTCGTCGGTGCATTAACACACCTCGGCATCCCTGAAGAAGAGGCTCGCTATTATCAGGACGAGTTAAATGCCGGTAAGACTATCGTCACGGTACATGCACAGGGTCGTTTTGCAGACGCTATGGCTATCCTGCGAGAAAATGGTGCCTCGAACACTACAATTCGTAATGAACCGGGCACAACGGCTCCAGTAGATACCAACACGCAGGTCGCAGATACGACTACTCCGCTTAACCCTGACACGACAAACACAAACGTACCTACCGACAACAATGCTCCGATAGCTGACACCACCACGCCAGCCGATACCGCCGGACAGCTTGCCAGAACCGGGGCCGCCGTCAATGCCACCATGCCCAATACAACGACAGGGCCACAAGCCGCCTATGATCCAGTCATGGCCGAGCAAACAAACACTGCCAACGAGGGAGAACGCAGCAACACTGTGTCTGAAGAGAACATCAACTAGCTCTGCTGCTCAATTCCCCCCTGTGCTACAATGCAATTAGATATCTCACTTCATCGGCAACCAGATAGCAGCAAGCAAAAAGAAGAGAAAAAAGGGGATTGAGCGTGCAGGTACTTTCTTACAATATTCTCACTGGCGGCGCTCCACGCCTGGATCAGCTTACCAGTATGATTCGCGATAGCCACGCCGATGTGATTGGTCTGGCGGAGGCCACAAACGCTCATGTCGTTGAAGAGCTAGCCAGCCGCTTGCAGATGCACTTTTTTCTCACGGGACGTGGCAGGAATAGCCGCGATTGGAATGTTGCTCTGCTCAGCCGCTTTCCAATTATCTCAACACAGATTCATACCAACACTGCGGTTTTCTCCCGCCACCATATGCTTGAAGCAACCCTTGAAGAGCCAGGCGGACAACAGGTCACGGTCTTTGTAGCTCACTTCATCGCCAGCTTTCATCGCGGCCCGCAAAGTAATCGTCTGCGTCGTGCTGAAGTGCAAGAGATTATGCGCATCATGGAGCCTCAAAAAGGCAAACCTCACCTGCTCATGGGCGATTTCAATGCAATTGCCCCTGGAGATACGCTGAATGCTAGCGACATTCTTCGCTATAACGTTCACATGCGCGACCAGAAAGATGCTTATCTCAAGAAACAGGCCCTCACTGCCCACAAACCATACATCCCACCACCATTTTCTGAACGTCTGATCTTCTGGATTATCCGGACGCTTCTGCATAGTAGAGGCGGGCAAGCATTGATACATGCAAGCACACCGTTGTATACACAAGGCGGATTTGATCTGCTTTTAGCAGCGGGCTACACCGACTGTTTCCGTTCTCTCCATCCAGGAATGCTGGCTATACCTTTCCAGCCACCAATCCCTCTTGCCGCATCGACTATATCTTTGCCAGTCCAGAGCTGGCAGTTCGCTTGCAAGCCTGCAAGGTTGTCACCACGGGCGAGGGAGTGGGAGGTGAGGCCGCAAGCGACCACCTCCCCATCTATGCAGACTTCCGTGACCTTTAGCGCGAAGAGAAGGCCTGTATGCCAGTGATCGCACGCCCAACGATCAATGATTGAATCGTATCTGTACCTTCATAGGTAAAGACCGCCTCAATATCGGCATGGTGGCGGGCAATATGATATTCAAGAAGAATGCCATTTCCGCCCAGCATCTCGCGTGCGTCCGCAACCACCTCACGTGCTAAGCGAGCATTGTTCATCTTCGCCAGCGAGGCCATTGCGTCTGTCATCTTGCCGGATGCCTGAAGCTGACTGAGACGTAGACAGAGCAACTGCATACTTGTCACATTGGCTAACATACTTGCGAGCTTGCTCTGAATAATCTGAAAACTGGCCAGTGGCTTGCCAAATTGAATACGTTCATTGGTATACGCCAGTGCGATTTCATATGCAGCCACCGCATGTCCAACCGCTTCCCAGGCCACTCCTGAACGTGTAGCAGTAAGCACGCTGGAGGTATCTTTGAAGCTGCGAGAGAGGGCCAGACGATTTTCCGCAGGCACACGCACACCAGTCAGGGTAATATCGGTCTGCCACACGGCACGCTTGGCAACCTTTCCGGTCATTACCTCTGTCTGAAAACCGGGGGTGCCTTTTTCAACCAGAAATCCGCCGACCTTCCCTTCGTCATCTCTCGCCCAGATAATTGTGACATCAGCAAAAGAGGCATTGCCGATCCAACGCTTGGCTCCATCAATCACATATTCATCGCCCTCGCGTCTGGCGCGTGTCTCCAGAGCTACGGCATCAGAGCCATGCTGTGGCTCGGTCAGGCCAAAAGCGCCAATCTTCTCCATCCGCGCCATTGCCGGCAGCCAGCGCTGTTTCTGCTCCTCAGAGCCCAGCATTGCCAGACTGCTCATGGCCAGACCAGAATGGACACCAAAGAATGTACAAACACTGGCATCACCACGAGCCAGTTCCAGAGCGAGCAAGCCCGCTGCCGTCATGCTCATCCCTGGACAGCCGTAGCCCTGGATACTTCCACCAGCGATACCAAGCTGAGCCAGCTTCGGAATCAGCTCAAAAGGAAATGCGGCCCGTTCCCAGTAATCATTGATAATGGGGATGACCTCGCGATCACAAAAGGCCCGTACCTTCTCACGAATTGCCCGTTCCTCTGGCGTCAATAGCTCGTCCATGAGATAAAAATCAGTCTGTTGTGTCTGCTGTATCTCTGTCGACATAGGTTCTTCCTCACCGATTCAACTCTTTTTCTGAGAACGTCTTGAAAACCTACCCACAATTCACAGTAATCGGGCTTCTTTCAAATACGTTCTTAGACATCTTCGTCTTACAAAACAAAAAAGGCTTGCTCGTGCCTATATAGTAGTCGCGTAAGCAGAGAATATGCAAGGTTTAAGAAGTTAGATAGAGACCGCACTACCGTGTTATACTAATACAATATCCTCAAAACGGACCGGAAAAAGCGAAAATAATTATTTCCTCAGCGGGGAGGTTCACGGTATGATCGATGATACGATTGAAATACGCGCAGGTGAAGAGCTGGATTGGGCAAAGGTTGAGCACTATCTCCGTGCGCATATTCCTGGCATTGGCGCTGGAACACGGACGGTGCGCCAGTTCCCTTCTGGTGCCTCCAATCTGACCTATCTGGTACAAATTGGTGAGTGGGAAGGTGTCTTGCGTCGTCCCCCCTTTGGACCGGTACCTCCGAAAGCACATGATATGCAGCGCGAAAGTGGCTTGCTAGCACGCATCCACCCGTTTTTTCCGCTCGCTCCCCGGCCCTATCTCTTTTGTAACGACCTGGAGATCATGGGCGTCCCCTTCTATGTTATGGAGCGACGGAAAGGCATTGTACTCAACGATACCTTTCCTTCTGAGACAGAGGTAACACCTGAACTCTGTCGCCGGATTTCTGAGACGGTGGTTGATACACTGGTGGAGATCCACGCGGTTGACTGGCAAGCTGCGGACCTGGCTGTATTTGGCCATGCAGAGGGTTTTCTGGAGCGCCAACTCAGCGGCTGGATCGAACGCTATACACGCTCCCAGACCCCTGAAAGTCCTGATGTGACCTCGCTGACACGCTGGCTTATCGAGCATATCCCAACCAGTCCCGCCCCCACCCTTATCCACAACGATTTTAAGCTCAATAATATGTTATTAGATGCAAACGATCTTGCGCGTCCTATCGCGGTCCTGGATTGGGAGATGGCGACCATCGGCGATCCACTTTTTGATCTCGCAATCTCGCTCTGCTATTGGGTACAGGCCGATGATCCAGCAGAATTGCGAGCGATCCTACCAACGATAACACCTCTGCCAGGTTTTATGAGCCGTAGCGAAATTATGGAGCGGTACGCGACCAAAAGTGGCCGCGACCTCTCTTCGATGGACTTTTATCTGACCTTCGCCTACTTTAAGTTGAGCGTAATCCTCCAACAAATCTATATTCGTTGGCTGCGTGGTCAGACGCAAGATCAGCGTTTCGCCATTTTCGGTTCCCGTATCCACACGCTTATCAATCATGCTAATCGGTTGTTTCAATCTTAGTGTTTCAATCTATGTTTCATCTCAACAGGTTAGAGGAAATTGCCGCAATGTCCATTCATCTCCAGGCAGATTCGTGTCAGGATACACTCCACTGCATAGGAAGGCAACACACGACTTTTTCCAGAGAGGTCGTGTGTTTATTTACCTGGCTACTTCACTGGTTTTTGGCCCCAGGCAGAGAGAAAATACCAGATGCCACAAAAATCATTATCGTAACATGCAATCTGCATATCTTGCAGCAGACGATCTAACTCTTCGCGAGTCGCCACTCCCATCTCAATCAGGAAAGGGCAGAACAGGCTATTTTGCATCAGCAAGTTCTGGCAGAGGCTGGCATAATGTTCAGTACCAACCGAGAAGTCAATCGCCTGGGCCTGATGCTGAATCTTTGTGAAACCTGCCTTCTGGAGAAGGGTACGCAACATAGGGGTAATACCCAGGTTGCGCCCATCGGGCGAGAAGCTAAAACCAGCACGCCAGAGCGCCTGGGCAAGAAAATAGTTGAAACGCTCAAAAGAAGGGCTATTTGAGAAAAAGAGCTCGGCTTCGGTTACCAACAATGTGCCACCAGGAGCAAGCACCCGAAAACATTCCTGCAATACCTCATGCCAGGCGTATTTCGGCACAAAGGTCCGCAACAAACGGGCATTAATTAAATTGAAAGAATTGTCAGAAAACATAAGAGGTTTCAGGACATCCGCGAGGACGAAATAGACATTCTGAAGTTGCCGTACCTCCGCCTGGGCCTCAGCATAGCGAATCATAGTACGACTGATATCCACACCGACCACCTTTTTCTTGGGATTGGTAAAAGCTACGTCTAAAGACCAACCACCAGGACCACACGCCAGATCCAGCACGGTCTGGACGCCAGATAGATCAATATCCGCCGGCAGAAGCCCTCCCAGCATCTGCGTCAACAGCGTGTCGAGCTCCATCAACCGCGCCGTCTCCATACCACTTTCGCTATCAATAATTGAAATGTTTTTATCCTCAGAAGGTACTGTTGCCATAGAATTCTGCTCTTCCTAATGTGCGAACTTGCTTTCTGGAAGCTCTATCATACATGCTTTTTTACACAATTTAAAATAACGAATAAAGATGTGCTTTTTTCGTTTTACTTTAATGCGCAAAAATAGAATTTTCTAGCAAATAATAGTGCATAGAAATCTAAAATACAAGTATTTTGGGCAGCACTGTACAAAAATGCTATGTAACCACTTCCTTTAGCAATCTCTTCAAGCTCTTGACTTCCCTTTCAGCCTATCTCCGCTCAACCCCACCACATCTACGCTGATTAAGATAGATTTTCCGCAAAATTGAGTCATCGATCTCCCTCACTAGAGATACACAACACCTGCTTAATACCTTTTACCTGGCCCAAAAGTACCTGCTGATAGTGCTCTAGAGGATAACGTCCGCTGATAAGCGCAGAGAGCGGTTCCGGCCAGCGCTCTTTAAAAATACCCAGGTCACGAATCGCCGCCTGGAACGCCTCTGGACTGGCATTCACTGTGCCAAAAACTGCCTGATTCCCCATGACCAGACCATGCATCAGGCGGTCAAGTTCTAGCGACTGCGCACCTTCATGTGCAGGCACTCCCGTAAAGACAAAAATACCGTGAGGACCAATTCTGCGTAACACCTCAAAAGCAATTTGCGAGGCCCCCAACGCTTCATAGACCACATCTACGCGACCCACCTGTTTCACCAGCTGTTCCACTTCTACTACTTCGCTAGAAACATAACGCGCACCCACCGCCTCTACCAGGGAGGACTTGAGATTGGGAGCTTGCCCACGCGAATAGACTGTCGTTTCAAAGCCTGCACTCACCAGTAACATCATGCCAAGCAGCCCAATAGGCCCTGCACCCAACACCACCGCACGCTGTCCCCGACCAAAATTCGCCGTTGTTGCCGACTGCGCCAGCCAGGGAAAATGCATCTGCATCTGCTGCACACGCGCAATGGCTTTTTCTGCAATTGTCAGTGGTTCAACCAGTACAGCAACATCGCGCAATGTCCAGGGCACAATATTGACATACTCCTCATCTTCAACCACAAATTCTGTGAGGAAGCCATGTAAGGCTTGAATACCATGCTCAGTATACTGGCCCGTTTCACAATAATCTTGCCTCCCAACACGACATGATTGACAGTCAGGCTGATCACAGGGATGCCGAACTGTGACAACCACCAGATCTCCCACGTTGACACGCGAGACCGCACCACCAATCTCCACTACCTCACCCAGAGACTCATGCCCCAGAATAAGATAGTCCGAACCAGCAGGTGACTCCCCAAAGGTAAAAGCACAGATCTCTTTGTCTGTCCCACATATCCCTACCTCCAGAATGCGAATTTTTACCTGCCCAGACTGCTCAATCTGCGGCTCCGGATGCTCAATCAGGGAAATTATTCGCTTCTGAGGAAAAACTGCAATTGCTCTCATACTTTTGCGACTCGCTCTTCCCCATATGCTGCAAGAGGAAAAACAATTGCCGACTCTCCTTTCGTGGTTTTTTTGCCTTTTTTACGTTCATTCTTTATCACGAACATTTTCTCTTCGCGGCTCAAAAAGCTTCTCGCTTTTTAAGTTACAATACTAGTCTTTCTCTACGTGTCATTCAAAAGAAAAACGCAATGCTAACATTGCCAGAGAGCTTCATTATAGGACATACCATCCCTTCCTGCTTCAGCAGATCTGCTCCTTATAAGGGAAGCAAGGCAAAAAGCAATCAAGAAGGGAAAAAAGTCACGGGGGGAGAAAAGTATAGTAACCTATGTTTTTTCAGCGGCCTGAGCTATAATACACCCCATTGATAGTTATGCGATCAAGGATTTACGAAATATGGACAACAGCAATAATCTACAATAGGTTAAACGTAGAAAAGGAGGTATCTATAATATGATACAGGCATTTCTATTTTTAGATAGTAGCTCTAGTTGATACTATTTCCATTTCAATATCATTTTGGGATAGAATCAGCATTGCATTTTACACAAAATATGTTATAGTTAGTAAAAAGACACGGTGTTTGCTCGCTTTCTTACTAAATAGTGAGTGGCATCTGTCTCGATTAAATATGCATTTGTGAGGGGAAAAGGAGGTGGGGAAGTATGCATTACCAACTACAAGTATCAACGTAAAAAGCTTCTTTGTGGGCTTACCACAAGCGCAAAAACTAGGCAATGTTCACTTACAGCCAGCGATTTGTCTGTTTCGCCTCAGTTGATTGCACTATTCAGGATTTTAAAACGACCTTGACTGCAAGGTTGGATGGATAAAGGGAGGATGCGTTCGTGAGTTACTGGCATATCAATGAAGACATTTTTACCCCGGTACTAAAGAAGGTACAAAGCCAGGAGACCGTTTTCACGATGGGAAACGGCTACTTCTGCACGCGCGGCACATTTGAAGAGGGCTATCCCAGAAGCAACCCTGCTACGCTACTCTTTGGCGTCTTCGATGAGGTTCCTGTCGCCAGGGAGGAGCTCGCCAACGCTCCAGACTGGACAGTTATCAAGGTTTTTGTTAATAATGAGCGCTTTCGCCTGGACCGTGGCACGTTGCTTGAGTATCACCGCTCTCTAGATATGCACCACGGCGTTATCACGCGCAATCTGCTCTGGGAGAGCCCTGACGGTATCCGCCTGCGCATTTCTAGTGAACGCTTTGCCAGTCTCGCGGATGAACATGTTGGCGCTATTCGCATGAGCATCACTCTTGAGGCAAGTCCGGACGATCAACCAGTCGATATTGCGATCCGGTCTAGCATCGACACTGCCGAAGGCAATTACGATGTCCTTCACTGGGAGACCGTGGATCAGGGCCATAAAAATGATCTTCTCTGGCTTATGAGCGAGACGAAACGCTCCGGCGTGACGCTAGCCCAGAGTATGAGCTTTACTACGCAGTCCGGCTTGCGCAAAGAGTTCGTCGACTCCGATGTCTCACCAAGTATCCGCTTTTACGGGACTATTACACCAGGCAATACGCTTGTCACTGACAAAATACTGGTGATGTACACGTCACGCGACAATACTATCAATCCCGTACAAACTGCAACTGAACACCATCTGGAGCTGATTCAGCAAGCGGCTGGTGCCCAGGAACCTGATCGACATGCCGCGCTGCATCTCGCCAATTCCATAGTTCCAAACATACCTGCCTATCAGTCTCATACTAATGTCTATGATCTGCTCTTGCAAAAACACCGCCAGGCATGGCTGGACTTCTGGCAGACGACGGATGTGATTATTGAGGGCGACGAGCAAGCTCAACTTGGCATTCGCTATAACATCTATCAGTTGCGCATCAATTCCTCGCTTCACGATAGCCGCTACAGTATCGCGGCAAAAGGCTTGACTGGCTTTGGCTATCGCGGCCACGTCTTCCATGATACTGAGATCTTTATGCTGCCCTTTTTCACGTATGTCATGCCCTCTGTGGCCCGTAACCTCCTGCTCTACCGCTACCGTCTGCTCCCAGCGGCACGCCAGAAGGCCGCCAGCAGTGGCTATGAAGGTGCGCAATATCCCTGGGAGAGCACGCTAAGTGGCGAAGAGACTACCCCCGGAGCAATCGTTCACCCTGAAACTGGCGAGGTCATCCCGGTTCTCAATGGCGAAATTGAGCAGCATATCACGAGCAGTATTGCCCACGCTGTCTACGAATACTGGCGCATCACTAGCGATGATGCCTTTATGCATGAGTACGGTGCCGAGTTGCTCTTAGATACCGCGAAGTTTTGGGCGAGCCGCGCTGAGAAACACGATAACAAACCCTACTACGAGATTACAAATGTGATTGGTCCGGACGAATGGCATGAACATGTCAACAATGACGTCTATACCAATTATATGGCCCGGCAAAATATCAGTGTCGCCTTTGAAGTCCTGGATTGGCTCAATCGTACTGCTCCAGACACAGCGCAGAAACTCATACAGCAACTTGATCTCAACGCTCAACGCCTGGATCACTGGCGCGATGTAGAACGCAATCTGCGTGTGCCAATGGATGTGAGAACTGGCATCTTTGAACAATTTGACGGTTTCTTCAAGCTGGAACCTCTGGATCAGGATCTGTACAAGGGGCGCAACGATTCTTATCAGGGCATTATGGGTCTACCCGCAACGCAGAAGTATCGCATTATCAAACAGGCAGACGTCTTGATGCTTCTCACGGTGCTGGATCAGAAGTTTGATCTGAAGACGAAGCAGATCAATTGGGACTACTATTATCCTATCACTGATCACGACTACGGCTCTTCCCTGACTCCCGCCCTACACGTGATTCTGGCTTGCCAGTTGGGACAGATTGACCGCGCCTACGAACTCTTTATGAAGGGCGCTCTGGTTGATCTGGAAAATCTGCGCAATAATACTCCGGACGGGATTCATACTGCCTGCGCCGGCGCGGTCTGGCAGGCCGCCATTCTGGGATTTGCTGGCCTGAAGATGACTGAGGAAGGCTATACGACAAATCCTCACTTGCCCGCAAACTGGACCCGCCTGGCCTTCACTATTCAAGATAAAGGCAAAACTACCTATATCGATCTGCACAAGTAGTAGCGTCTACAATTACTGCGTCTTTTTTCAGAGATGTGTCCAGAAGAGCAAATGCTTTTCTGGACACATCTCTGTCTCTCATCCCCCATTTTTGCCTGTTAGCGCGATAAATCCTAAAATTTTCTTTCCATCACCGTCTACTAATGATAGACAATCTTTCGCAAAAAAGAGAGCCAGCTTCTCTCTCCCTTCTAAAAAAGGCTCATTTCTCATAAACGACGGCATATGTTGTATACTCAAACAGCAAGATGCAAGACATTTCTAGCAGAAGAACAGGAGCTTTCTGAATGCCAGAGCATGTAGGGCAACAGTTTGGACACTATCGTCTCATCAGTGTTATGGGACATGGTGGCTTTGCTGATGTCTATCTGGGCGAACATATTCACCTGGGAACACAGGTAGCTATCAAAGTATTGGATACAGAGCTTGGTCAAGAAGAGATAGATGACTTCCGCGAGGAAGCACGCATCATTGCACGCCTGGAGCATCCCCATATTATTCGCGTCCTGGATTTCGGCGTGGAGAATCAGATCCCTTTTCTGGCGATGACCTACGCTCCCAATGGCACTCTACGCCAGCACCATCCACGCGGCTCCCATCTCGCCCCCCTACAGATTGCCCGGTATGTGAAGCAGATCGCCTCTGCTCTCCAATACGCTCACGATCACAAAGTCATTCACCGCGATATTAAACCGGAGAATATGCTGCTTGGCCGCGATGGGGAGGTCCTGATTAGCGATTTCGGCCTGGCTATTGTCTCCCGTACATCCTCACAAGAGTCTCTGCGGGACGTCTCAGGAACCATTACCTATATGGCACCCGAACAGGCTCGCGGCAAACCTCGCCCCGCCAGTGACCAGTATGCTTTAGCCATTGTGGTCTATGAATGGCTCTGTGGTAAACGTCCGTTTGAAGGCTCCTATCAAGAGATCGCAGTCCAACAGGTGCTTACTCCGCCCCCTTCTTTGCACGATATCGTCCCCTCTATCTCACCCACCCTTGAGGCGGTAGTACTTAAAGCTCTCGCGAAAGATCCTCATGAACGCTACGCTACCATCACTGAGTTCGCCCTGGCCCTCGAACAAGCTTGCCTGAACCAGACAAGCCCAACAACGTTGCTTACCAGCACGCTCTCGACGCACGTTTTACCAGGGACACCAGGCGATACTCTGCTCTTACAGGCTACCGAGCGCAATACTACTTCAGATACTATCTACACTATTGCCTGGTCTTCCAACGGCAAACATATCGCTTACGGTGGTCGGGACCGCGTCGTCTATGTCAGAGGCATTACAGCAGGAGCCAGCAGCTTCGCCTATCACGGCCATAGCAGCAGCATTACGACCCTCGCATGGTCGTCGAACCAGCAACAGATTGCATCTGCCAGCCTGGACAAAACGATCCAGGTCTGGCAGGCATGTGATGGTAAGAGGATTTCTAGCTACGGCGGCCATGCAGAGATGATCTATGGCCTGGCATGGTCTCCAAAAAATAAGCTTCTGGCATCCAGCGGCGGCGGTGGCGCTGATACAACTGTCCAACTGTGGGATGCTGCAACCGGCACCCACGTCTTCACTTACAGGGGCCATTCCTATTGGGTCAGATGTATTGCCTGGTCCCCTGACGGCAAACATATTGTGACCGGCTCCTATCAAGAGGCCCAGGTCTGGGAAACCTCCGGCGGACGAAAAATTCATACATACCGTGGACATAATAGTTGGATACGCACAACCGCCTGGTCGCCCGATGGCACAAAGATCGCGACTGCTGGTGAAGATCGTACTATTCATATCTGGGAAATGAATAAAGGGAAGCTGCTCATCACTCCCTATCAGCATACGGACTGGGTCACCAATATCGCCTGGTCCCCTGATGGCAAGCGTATTGCCTCCTTGAGCAAAGATGGCAGCGTCCATATCTGGGATAGCAGCACGAGCAATACTCTCTTCAATACCCACTGCTACCCGGCCTCCGCGCACGCGCTCCTCTGGCTTCAAGACGGCAAGCACCTGATTTGCGCCAGCGGCGAGGGACTCGTCCAGGTCTGGCAAGCCCCCTGATTTTTCTCCTGCGGTAAAAGAGGCCAATTTTAAAAATTACGCTCCTCGCCTCTCACATTCCCATACGAGGCCGGTACTGAATCGCTTCGGCTACGTGATTTGCTGCAATCAACTCGCTCTCGCTCAGATCTGCTATCGTTCGTGCCAATTTCAATACCCGGTGAAAAGCTCTGGCAGAAAGATGCAGCTGTTGCATCGCGGCTTTCAATAATTTTTCCGCCGTAGGCTCCACTTCACAGCAATCACGCACTTCCGCAGGCCCCATCTCTGCGTTGCAGGTCAATTTTGTTCCCGCAAATCGCTGGAGTTGCCGCTCGCGGGCCGCCTGCACACGCGCCCGAATCGTCGCAGAGCTCTCCACCTGGCGCTTATCAGCTAGCTTCTCATAATCAACGCGCGGTACCTCTACATGAATATCAATACGATCCAGCAAGGGACCGCTGATACGCTTCTGGTAACGGGCAATGCCTGTCGCCGAACAGGTACACTCTCTTATAGGGTCAGCGTAATAGCCACAGGGACACGGATTCATGGCCGCTACGAGCATAAAGTTTGCTGGATAGGTGATTGTGCCTTGAGCACGCGAAATGGTCACGACTTTGTCTTCCAGCGGTTGACGCAATACTTCCAGGACGCTCTGCCCAAATTCTGGCAGCTCATCTAAAAAAAGGACTCCTCGATGGGCCAGACTGATCTCTCCAGGCCGCGGAATCCGCCCACCACCAACCAGGCCGGCATTGCTGGTGGTATGATGGGGCGCTCGAAATGGCCTTTGTACAATCAAGGGCATTTGGGGTGGCAGCATCCCGCTCACACTATAAATTTTGGTGATTTCAAGCGCCTCTTCTATGACCATTCTTGGCAAAATCGAGGAAACTGTCCGCGCCAGTAAGGTCTTCCCTGAACCAGGAGGTCCACTCATCAAAATATTATGTCCCCCACTCGCCGCAACCTCTAATGCCCGTTTGACATGCTCCTGTCCCCTCACCGATGACATGTCTTGTAAATAGATACCCTCATCCGTGTTCTCTAAAAGGCGCAGGTCGCGCTGATAGGGCTCAATCTGCTGCTCTTTGTTGAGATGCCCAAGCAGTTGCCCTAATGTTTCAACTGGATACACCGTCACCCCTTCTACCAGGGTCGCCTCGGCTGCGTCAACGGCTGGTACGAAGACGGCCTTGATTCGCCTCTCACTCGCCAGAGAAACCATCGGGAGAATGCCATTTGTATGCCGGATACTGCCATCCAATGACAATTCACCGAGAAAGAGGTAATCATGGATCTGCTCATCAGGGGTGAGTTGCCCAGAAGCCAGCAGTATTCCTACGGCAATCGGAAGGTCATAAGCGGGCCCTTCTTTGCGTAAATCTGCTGGAGCCAGATTGACAGTAATATGTTTAAATGGAAAAATACAGCCGCTATTCTTTATCGCCGAACGCACACGCTCTTTGGCTTCGTTTACCGCCGTATCTGGGAGACCAACTATCACAAATGCGGCCAAACCATTGGTAATATCTACCTCAACCTCAATCAACGACCCATCCAGACCAATCACTGCACAACTACGCGCCATTGCCAACACTACTACGTACCTCCTCATCTATCGTGTAGCACATTATGCAGGATATACCGCAAAAATGCAAGCCCATGAATGCAAATGAGAATGAGAGGCTACTACTAGTTAGCATATCATCACTTTTTGGAGGAAGGCCAGAAAAAGTGGGAGGAAACAAAATATCCGACCTAAAAGCCAAAGAATGCCGGCAATACGATGATCTCCTGACCCGCTTTTAAGCTCGTTTTCAGGCCGTTGGGACCACTAATCATCTGATTATTGACAAACATCTTTACATGCTCACGAATATGACCCTGCTCTGTACAAAGATAGGCCCAGACCTGAGGATGATGCTGCGCGAGTTCCGCCAGCATCTCCTCTATTGTATTGGCGTGTAATATAATCTGGCTCTTGCCACCACTATAAGTCCCCAAAGTAGAGGGCAGGCGCAAGGTCACCGAGGCTTTTTCGTCATTACTCATAAGCAAACCGACTTGATCCTCTTCATGCACATTGTGTGCAACCAGATGTTTCGCCCAAAGCATAGCATGAATATACAGATGTTCTATACTGTTGCCAGTATACGAGGAAGCGTGCCGGTTTGCAAGCATTTCATGAAGCAGTCTACGATAAGAAGTCATAGCACAAAAAACCTCCTGAAAAAGGGTTTACACACTGCGAAAGGTCGAGTGCAAAACTACTTGAGCCATCATACGTTTCTTGCTGGTCTTCAGGGATATGGTGAGACGGATTTTTTTCTCTTCCATTTTTATCATACAGTGTCATACCTAGCACAATCTCAAAATGTGCAATAGCTATACTATTTTAAGCTACATTTCAGACTTGCATACTATTACTCTTTCAAGCTTCGATTGTAGGAGAGTGACCCTCTCTAAGGTAGATCGGCTTGTCTCCAGCTCCCCTCCCATCTTGCCCGATAGTATCCATCCTCCCAATGAAGCTTGACAGAGTATCTATATACTCTGATCGTAGCGAGAAGGCTCTTATAGTGTTTAAGGAGCAATAAATATGCTTTGGTATAATGCTCACAAATTTCAACTCAATCTGCTCAGTTGCATCTTCCTCATTGGACTACTGACTGCATGTTCATCAACGTCCTCCTCATCCTCAGCTAATCATCCCGTATTGCATCCCTCTCCAACAGCACAGCAACCATCAGTCTTGCCAACATTTACCCCACCAACTACGTGCCAAACTGCTTCTCCCATAGACAATTCCTCAATAGGACCAGAAGCACAAGGAAGCGCTACGAATGCTCAACTCTGGGCACTCATTATGTCAACCACAGGTATCCCTGTGCAGGCAAAACATGACGTCAAGATCGTGTGGAGAATGACGGGTTCAGGCAATATTCATTTTGCAGCTTATAACTCTACCGGACGCCAGATCGTCCCAATCTGGGGTCCAGACGAGCATGGTGGTTCAAACTGGAACCGCCCAGGCGAAGAATGGGGGGCAGGTTTCAATTTTCCTGTCTCTGGCTGCTGGGATATCCATGTTATGCGCGACAATGCTGCCGGTGATCTCTGGTTGGACGTGCATTAAATGCGTGTGAGGATAGATAACTGCGGAGGTGAAACCCTTGTAGGGCAGATCGGCTTGCCCGTCTCCTCTTCCTTCTTTAACGTGAGTTCTGTTTAAGCAAGGCTGATCAAGCAGCCAGAAGAGCGTGTTCATCGAGATGCAAGCCTGGCTTTTTGTCTTGATGACTGTAGGCAATAAGCCCAGCAATCAAATGAACGACAAAATTGAGAGGACTGCACTGTCGAGAATGCTCAATTTGTGAAATGTTTTTGAGATGGTCGATGATCGACAACGGTCCCTCTTTTCAACCTTTATTGCCCTCTTGCGTAGAGTAAACTATGGGATAAGTGCAATCAAACATTGCCTCCAATGAATAAGATACTGGAACGTTCCAGAAAGGATTCTCTTATGAAAATAACTATCGGACGTTTCTCCCTGGACATACTTCTGCCTTTCCGTCTCTGGTTGCCGTCAACTGTGTTTATTGTTCTCTGTGTCGTTCTATTCTTCCTGCATGACATGCTTTTGCTGAAACTGGATGATGTCGCTCCCAATCTCATCGGTGTTGCGTGGTGGTCGCTGCTCTTTTTGTACATCATTGCTGGCGTCGCCTTTACCTACTTCTATGCTCGCTTTTTCCGCTTTTCTTTTGCGTCAGAAGATGCTCGTAGTCAGAGAATAATGGCTGTCTTGAGCGGCTTACCTTTTTATGCCCTCTGGTTCCTTTTCTTGCTGAATATAATGTATTATATGCTTACCCCTAATGATCTGCCTGCCGCGGCTGGGTTCGCCGGTGTGGTTGGTTCTGTAGGTTTCGCTCTTGTCTCGGGTGCTTACTTGCTCCTGTTACGTTTCTTCTTACGCCGCCTAACTGCTACTGCTCATGAATAACTCCATGACGTGCGTTCTGGATAAGCTCCAGCCATCAAGCAGCCAAAAGAGGCGTGTGCATCCAAATGAAGCGAAGCCAAAAATCATCGACAGCACAAAACAATTCGAGTACATTCATTGCCAGATCCCTCCGATGGTGGATAGAAGTTGTTTGTCTGACTTCTCTACTCACTCATCGGAGTGTGGGATCTCCTTATCCAGAACTCACGTTCTTTAGCGACTTTACATAGGAAGCGGTCACAGTACTACTACCATGACCGCTTCCTATGTAGAATAATGACATCTAGTTGGCGTGCCGAAGACGACCTGGCCGATCTTCCCTACGCGATTCTCCTGATAGCGATCAAATCGCTAACGCTCGATAGGAGCACCAATCAGACTCCCCCACTCGGTCCACGAACCGTCGTAGTTGCGCACATTCCCATATCCCAGCAGTTGTGTCAGTACAAACCAGGTGTGGGCCGAACGCTCACCAATACGGCAATAGGCGATCACTTCTTTATCCTCGGTCACGCCCTTGCTGGAGTACAGAGTACGTAGCTCTTCAGCTGATTTGAAAGTCCCATCTTCCTGCACTGCCTGCGCCCAGGGAACATTCTGCGCACCAGGGATATGCCCACCGCGCTGCGCACCTTCCTGCGGCAGATTGGCAGGAGCCAGCAACTCACCGCTATACTCACCAGGAGAACGCACGTCAACCAGCGTGTAACCCTCTTTCCCTAACGATGCCAGGACCTGGTCGCGGAAGATACGAATGCTTGCATTCGGCTCCTGCGCATGATACTCGGTACGAGGATAGGAAGGAATCTCTGTGGTAATCTCACGCTTGTCAGCCAGCCATTTGACACGCCCACCGTTCAGCAGGCGTACATCCTGGTGCCCATAATACTTCAGCAGCCAGAGCGCCCAGGCGGCAAACCAGTTGTTGTTATCACCATATAAAATAACGGTGGTATCACTGCTGACGCCGGCGCTGCTCAATAACTCTTCCAGATTCTCTTTGGTCACAGGCGCACGCACGACGCGATCCTGTAATTGTGTCTGCCAGTTCAGGCCCACCGCTCCGGGAATATGCCCTTCATCATAAGATCTGGTGTTGACATCTACCTCAAGCAGACGTACTTTGGGATCGTTGAGGTGCTGAACTACCCAATCTGCATCAACTAACACATTTGAATTGACATAACCATTGCTTCCAGACATACGTTTCCTCCTAATTATTTACGCAAAATAAGAGTCTGACGACTTTCTCCTCTGGTGAGAAATCTTCTGCATCCACGCCTGAGGCAAGCACTCTGCTCGCTGCTCTCAGTCATTTTCTTCAAAGATCACTATTGTTTACTATTACAATCAACAATATCATATTTATTCCATGCTTTCAATTTCTTTGTTATATTCATTTTAGTTATGATTCTTTGAAAGATGTGTACTTTGCGGCTATCGGCTTACCGCACGGCTCTGCACGAGGATTGCGACTATTGCTAAAACTTCACCAACTGAACTGACAACTTGAGCTCCAGCCTGTAAAAGCTCCTCTACCAGCCTTGTCCCCTCACCACCAGTATAATCACGAGACAGAATACCACTCTGCTCCAGTGGCGTACTTAATTGTCCCACGGTTGCCGCTTCACATACGGACGGCTCCTCGTTCGCTGTAAGCAGCACTACAGAGAGTCCTTGCCGGGCAGCATCCAGCGCTTCGCGCAGCAACTCATAATTTCCGGGACCTAACGGCATGGGACAAATAATCAGTAAAGCAGACCGGGCAAGTTGCACACGCACCTGTGCCAATACTTCTTGAGAAAGGGGCGCATATGGCTGTTCGGTAATTACTGTCGTCGCCAGACGCAGAGCCAGCGTATGATCGCTATCCCCAATATTCAGTGCCCCAGCACTGAAAGGGATCTGGGCGTCAGCAAGTGTGCGCATCATCCGTTCGCCAGATCCCCCACCAGCCATGAGCATCACCTTCGGTAGCACAGCGGTCTCATCCTCAACCGAAATCTCTTTCTCCCTGCTAGGAGGCACGATGCTCAAGTGCTCAGCCCCCCGCAATATCCCTACCTGCACATGAATCCCATACACACGACTGAGGAGCCCCGCCTCTAACACTTCCGCAGGTCCCCCATCAGCGACTATTCCGCGTTGAAATAAGATCAGGCGCGGAAAATAGCGGGCAGCTAGATTTAAGTCATGGATCGCTGCGACAACGGTCATTCCTCGCTCCCGATTCAACTTCTGTACCAGCTCAAGTGTCTCAATCTGATATTTGATATCCAGGTGCGAGGTCGGCTCATCTAACAGCAAGACAGACGGCTGCTGCGCCAGGGCCATCGCGATCATCACTCTCTGGCGCTCACCCCCACTCAGTTCATTAAAAATCCGCTCAGCCAGCGGCACGATCCCTGTAGCCGCCATCGCATCCTGCACTATCTCGGCATCGCGTTTTGTCTGTGTCCCCAGAAATGAAAGAAAAGGCGTCCGTCCCAGACTCACCATATGCTCAACGCTAAAAGCAAAAGGCATGTGCAGTTCCTGCGGTACAACCGCGATCCGTTGCGCCAGCCCCCGCCTTCCCCATTGCCGTAATGGACGACCAGCCAGCAATACCTCTCCCTGCCTCGGTTGCAGTAGACCACTGAACAGACGCTGCAATGTGGTCTTTCCTGAACCATTGGGACCGAGCAATGCCACCAGTTCACCCTGGAGCACAGAGAGCGAGACGTCATAGAGCAGTGGCTGCTTCTGATATCCAAACGCGATTGCCCGCAATTCCAAAAGAGGCGTTTTTTGCTCTACCATCGATAGTCTCGCTTCCTATGTCGCAGCAAAAATAGAAAAAAGGGCGCACCTACCAGGGCGGTAAAGATCCCCACCGGCAGCACCGCCGGAGCAATAATTATCCGCGCCAGCAGATCCGCCAGAATCAGAAAGACCGCCCCTGCCAGCGCCGAGGTTGGCAGCAGTGAACGATGATACGGTCCCAGCCAGAGCCTCAATACATGCGGCGTTACCAACCCTACAAAACCAATCAGCCCACTGATCGAGACCGCTGCGGCAGTCAGCAGAGAGGCAAGCACGATAATCAGAAATTTGATCCATTCCACATGCAATCCCAGATACGCCGCACCCTCTTCCCCCAGCGCAAAGGCATCCAATACGCCCGCAAAAGCCAACGAGCAGACAATACTTACAACGACAATTACTCCAACAATCAAGACAGGCGGCCAGCTCACAATCGCAATCCCCCCTGAGAGCCAGTTAAACAAGGAGGTAATGACATATTGGGCACGCGGACTCAAGGTGACGAGCAGCGTCTGCACTGCAACCAGCACGGCATTAATAACTACACCCGCCAGCAACAATGTTACAACAGGTGTCTGCCCATCGGTCCGCGCCAGACTATATACCAGCAGGACCGTGACTAGCGCCCCAACAAAGGCTAGCAGAGGTGTCAACGAGAAGAATGACTCGCCAAACGAGGTCTGCAACGGCAAAATAAATGCGATGGCTGCTCCCAAAGCCGCCCCAGACGAGGTACCAAGTAGATAGGGATCTGCCAGCGGATTGCGTAACATTCCCTGAAAAAGCGTCCCGGCAACAGCCAGCGCCGCACCAACCAGTCCCGCCGCCACTACCACAGGCAAGCGTACATCCAGCACTATCACTTCAGAGGTCGCAGCCCAGATACGCGGAAAATGAAAAATTCCGGTAGCATTCAGCAGGATCTGCATTACCGCGCTGAGAGAAATCGCCGTTGAACCAAAGCTCACCGCTAGCAAAATCACAGCAAACAATGCGCCGCCTAGCAGCAGCAGCACAAACGAAGTTGAACGCACTCCCCTGCGAGATCGCGGCAATCCAGATTTTGGCACAGATTGAGTAGCAAGTTTCATAAGCGCAAGCAGTCTACCTCTATAGTGAACGGTTGCGCTAAGTGCGTTTCTGAGGGAGGCCAAAGACAAGACGTGCTATAATATATCTATTGATATATCAATAAATGGCGGTATCTTGGCTCGCTCCTTAAGACGCGAAGGAACGCAAACCTGAACTACCGGGCAGGTCTCCTGACTTCTGGCTTTTCTGCTGTTTCTCCGGCCTTCCCATCTTCTGGCCTGAACCTCAGACCTTCCATAAGACAGTGGTACTTCTCGCTGTGAGAGGAGAAACAGTTCGCCCCTACCCTCTAAACAGAGTGTGTAGAGGGAAAGAACGGACCAGTTACAGTAGCGCGACTGCGTCGGATTCTCACCGACTTCCCTATTCTGCCTGACAGCACATAGCAGGCCACCCGGTTAAAACGATCTCTCTTTATGAGCAGTATAGACATTGTACAATCACGCTGTCAAATAAAATAGATAGCAACACAAAGACTGTCCATTAGGTCAGTTGACAACAAATAATTTGAGTATGATACTTACTAAAGAAAAGTAGTTTTCCCTGCAAAAAGCTTCCTACCTTCTAGCAAAATACAAAAGAAACAGGCATGGGATACTACATTTTTCAATAAAAGGATACAATTATCTATGGCAATTGAAAAAGATTTTTTTCGCCAGATTATGGGTTGCTTTCCCACTGGCGTCACTGTCGTTACTACACAACATCAAGGCGAACTGGGGGGCCTTACGGTCAATGCCTTTTGCTCGGTCTCCCTCAATCCACCTCTGGTACTCGTTTGCGTCGATCTCACAAGTAGCACGCTACCGCTTATCCATGAGAGCCAAAGGTTCGCGGTCAATATGCTGACCTCCGACCAGGAAGAGATCTCGCGCTGTTTCGCAACCTATTCTGATGAACGCTTCAACCGCTTCTGCGCGGCCTCTTATCATACGGTTGCAACTGGTGCTCCTGTTCTGGACCAGTCTCTGGCCTTTATTGATGCACGCGTCGTGGCCGAATATCCAGGTGGCGACCATATCATTTTTCTCGGCCAGGTCGAAGCGATGGGGACTAATGGCAAGGTGATCTTTGCGGACGACGCCTTTGCCCGTCAGGATGCCTCGCTCGTCAATGGCAACGGTTTTAGCAAAAGCAAAGAGCCTCTCGCCTTCTTCCGAGGACAATATCGCTCCCTGGCACCGCAGCCACCGGAGCCAGATCTGGCACCATTGCTTAATGAACAAGCAAGCAAATAATATCGCAATGAATCGTGTAAGCTCGTTAGCAATCCTACAACAGCAAATTCGCCAATGTCGCCTCTGCCAGGAACATGGCTATCTGGCACAGGCACAACCGCTAGTGAGTGGGCGAGCAGAGGATCGTATCCTGGTGATTGGCCAGGCACCCGGCCATCGCTCAATCACGAATGGGCTACCGTTTAGTGGACCGGGGGGACGCATTTTGCAAAAATGGTTGGAGCAAGCTGGCTTTCCCCCCGGCTACTTGCACGAACACACTTATCTCAGCTCGCTCACACGCTGTGACCCAGGAAAAAATGCACGCGGCAATGGAGACCGCCGTCCCTCTCCCCCTGAGCTTGCCCTCTGCCGCCCCTACCTCGAAGCCGAACTACGCATTATCCAGCCAAAGGTTGTCCTCCTGGTCGGCACAATGGCTATCGAAACATTTCTCTTTCAGTCTCCCAAAGGTCAAAACACTGAGTCTCAACTCCCAACTCTCTCCAACCCCAACAAGTAGCGCCAGAACAACAACAAAAATCTGGTGTGTTTGCAAAGAAAGTTCGGCTGGAAGATGTTATTGGAACCTATCAAGAACACAACAACCTGCTCTTCCTCCCACTCCCCCACCCTTCCGGCGTCAGCCGCTGGCTCAACCCCCCAGAACATCAGCAACTTCTCCATCAAGCCCTATCGATCCTGGCAGAATGGCGTCAACGCTACAATCTGTGACCCTGAATCTTCAATCACGAAACTCTCGTAGGGCAGGCCGTCTCCGCCTCGCCTACCACCATCTCGACACAGGTTACTACTAACATTGCGACAGAACCCGAAAAACAACGCTAAGTGATAGGGCAGCTTCCCAGGCTCATTCTCATGTCAGAGAGCAGAAAGAGGGGGATCGTACCCAAGCAATCTTGAGAAATCAAGGAACATTTCCTCAGCCCCTATCAGGTGGGTTACAGCATTTTGCGCACGCCAGGCAATAAAACCATCGGGTCGCACCAGGATAGCACCTGAGGCGCTGATCCCATAGCTTGCCAGAAAGCTGCCCTCTTCATCGCTATACGGCTGATCTTGCCCGATGCTATACCTCTCCACGGATAATCCCAACCGGCTTGCTGCCTTTGCAAGTGGCTCGTGCCAACACTGTCCAGCGAGATCTGTCAGCAAGACAAAATGGCTTCCATACAGATCGTGCGTGGAAATCTGCTTGCCATTGTGGCTTAACCAGACATGGGGAGCGCGTGTGCCAGGGCGTCCCGACGGCTGATTTTCAAAAAGAGCATCCTCGGTATTTTCATGAGAGATGGCCGCAGAGCGATAGCGATAGCCATGCATCACACTAAAAGCTGTTGGTTGAGGCCCGTCAGGACGTTTGCGAACGCGCATCAGCATCTCCTCGGCGCTGCGCGTAATGGCTTCTCTCTGTTCATGATGTGGCAGACGGTAGGCATATAAACCGGTGGAAACGCTCACAGCGAGGTCCGCAGCGGGTTGTCGTTCCTGACCGTAGGTTGCCAGCAAATTCTCGTGAGCCTTTTTTTTGAGTACGAGAGCCAGCTTCCAGGCCAGATTATGAGCATCGGCAATACCAGTATTGGCTCCAAATGCTCCCATCGTTGTCATCACATGCGCTGCATCACCAACCAGAAAAACACGTTTCTGTTGATACTGTTCCGCAACACGTGAAGCAAGTTCCCAGGGAAGTGTGCTTATAATCTTCACGGGCTGGTCAGAGATGCCAATGGCTGCACGTACAAGGTCCAGGCAATATGCCTCTGATGGGGCGTCGAGATGTTCACCAGGCCTGGGTTTGAGATTGGCGAACAGCGCCCAACGGTCTCTCGATGCTCCAGATTGTCCAAGAATGCCATCCAGTGTCGCGTTATTGACAAAACAGAGCGTCACTTTTCGTCCCTGAAGCGTCTCGCTGAGATCTGTTTGAAACAGGATGCTGACCCATTGTCCCAGCACCCCATAGCCATAGGAGCGTATGCCAAGCTGTTGTCGAATTGCGCTTCTATTGCCATCCGCTGCCACCAGATAGTGTGTATGAATGCGGTACTCCTGTCCCGTGGCTCGTTCACGAATCAGGGCATTGACGCCTTCGGCCTGTTGTTCAAAATGCACGAGTTCCGTGCCAAAGCGGATATCACAGCCCAGTTCACTTGCCTGTCTCCATAATATTGGCTCCAGCTTATCCTGACCGATCATTGCTGTTCGCGTGGGACTCGCAAATGGATCGATGATGTTGGCTGAACGGTGCGCCCACGCTTCAGTATGGTCGAGCACCTTTCCCGTCAGGCTTTCTACGCGCAAACCCATTTCGCCGCGTTGCTCCAGCGGCGTTTCTTGCTGAAAAACGGCAAATTCGATGCCAACCTGGCGGAAGAGTTCCATTGTCCGTGTGTTGAAGCCACCAGCCTTGACATGGATGGATGTCGTGGCGTGCCGCTCAACGAGAAGCGCGTGAACGCCGTGATGTGCCAGAAAAAGTGCCATCGAGAGACCAACAACGCTTCCCCCAACAATCAGGACTGGTACCTCTTTGTCGTACCTTCGTGAAGAAAATTCGCTCATGCTGTTACCTCCAAACATTGGTGATACTTCGTCTGGATGGCAGTATAGAGCGCGCCAGGGTGAAAGCGCATCACCTTCTCTCATGATTTGGAAAAGATGAAGCGTTGAGCCTGCTGTGGCTGTCTGTTGAGAACAGGTGAAACTGTTGAGCAACCGCTCGCGCCTCTCGACGGCTATGCACGTTGAGCTTGCGATAGATGCTATTCACTTGCGTTTTCACGGTATTGATGGAGACGACCAGCTCACGCGCAATTTCCGGGTAGGAAAGTTCGGCGACAAGAAGACGCAGCACCCGCTGTTCCTGGTGCGAAAGTGACTCCAAATTCGCCATCAGACGCTGTGGAGCTTCTCGGTTCAGCCCGAAAGTCTGGAAGAGAGGCTGGAGAGAGGTGAAGAGTTCTGGACGAGCAGAGAAGCGTGCCTGGAGCGCGGTGAGACGTTGCTGGATAAGTGCTTTGGGTTCCCGGAGAAACCAGATTTGGACCAGCATGAACGTTGAGCGCAGCAACAATTCCTGATTTCGCCACTGTTCGCTCGCGTCCCAAGCTTCCTGCGCGACCTGCTCAGCAGTTTCTAGATCGTTCTGTTTGTAGGAAACCTGCGCGAAGTCCGAGTAAGGCAGGAATGAGATCCTCACGATCTCCAAGTTCCCTGGCTTCCTGGATTACACGACGATAACAGGTCTCTGCATGTTGGAACACTCCTTGCTCGCAATAGACCGTGGCCAACAGTAGCAAACAATTCCGTGTCCCATGAGGATGACGCAGGTTTGTCCAGATAGTGAGCGCCTCTTGCAAGAGTGCCGTGGCCTGGGTGAGTTGTCCACATGATATTGCTCTTGACCCCAGAAGGCTGAGGCAAACTCCGCGCCACTGCTCGGACTCCAGTGGAAGCCACTGTAATGCCTGACTGGCATAGGCAACAGCCTGTTCTTGCGCGCCCTGCCGCATCGTGAGGAGAGCACGAAAGGCATAGACTTCACCGAGTCGAGCAAGATTCCTTTCAGTACGCCACCATGTATCAGCCATCTGCAACAGCGTATCTATCTGCTCAAGCGTGCTATTCGACGGTTGCTCTGGTTCAGCACTCACTGAATGTATCTGCGCGTAGTGAAGGCAGAGCAGCGGGTATTGAGAGAAAATGTCCACGGGCAGTTGTTCCAGCCAGCTTCGCAGGGTGGAGAGATCATGCATAGCACCAAAGCCTCGCCCGGTCAAATAGTGGTCGATCAGAACGGCGGCGTGTTCTGCGTCCTGTGCTTGCAACGTTTTCTCGATGGCCTCGGTGAGCATTCCTTCCCGTTCAAGCCAGGTACTTGCGGTAACAAGTGTTTGTGCCTGCTGAAATGCCCTCCCGATCTCTTCTAAGTGGGCTGTAGATAACTCAACGCTACGGCCCAGATAGCGTTTTGCGATTCGTGTCCCTTGTCGTTGATAGGCATACCAGTATCCTGCATCGCTCTTTTTCCGTGTTTCTTTGAGCAGATTGCAATGGCCATCTCGTCCACGAAAAGAGAAGGAGGTATGGGTGGTCAGCCAGGTAAACCAGGAGGCGCTATCGGCCTCAAGCAAAAGATGATCATGTTCGTAAAGCTGATAAACGTTGTGTTCTGTTGACCAGAAAAGCGTGAAGCGGGCTGTCTTTGGCATTGCTCCTCTCATTCTCTTTTTGTTCCCCAAAGCCGTCCTCGTGGAAGTATAGAGGCTGCTCTCTGGAAAGGTAAGAGCGCGTCACATTCCCTGAATATTTCTGATTGAGATGTTTTGGGGAACAAAAGAGTGGTCTCATGGACCTCCATCAAATACAGAACAGAAACTCAGTTTCTTCAGCGTTGTTTTTCGGGTTCTGTCGCAACGTTAGTGGTAACCTCTTCAGCGCTCATGCGTAATTAGCGGCTCTTTTCAAAAGAGGGCAACTACGATACTATGCCTACCTGCTCTCCGTATCAGCATTCGCTCGCTTGTGCATGTCGTACTCGTGCACCCCTCTTTTCAAGGTCCCCAGTGCCAGTGTAGCACAGGTTGGCCGCGTCATCACCAACTCCCGGCCTAGCGCCTCCATCAAATCCTCAAACGTCATCGCCTCGATCTCATCCGCGCTCATCCCCTCCACGGTCTCGCTCACGTAGGATGCCGCCGCACGACTAATCGTACACCCCTCACCCTCCCAATTCACCGCCTCAGCCTTCCCATCCTTATCAAAACGCACATGCATCGTAATCACATCGGCACAACCAGGATTGCCACCACTCAAGCTAATATCCGAATGCTCCAGCGGACCATGATTGCGCGGATTTTCATAATGATCCAATAAAAAATCAATCGCTTCTTGTCTATCCATTATCCCTTGCTCTCCCAAACCAGTCAGTATGCAAAGGGACACTGCAAAAACAGCATCCCTTTTCGCCACGAAATCCCTCTGCTAGCTATTTCTCAATAGGAGCACGCACGACATTGCCCCACTCGGTCCATGAACCATCATAATTGCGCACTCGTGGAAAACCCAGCAGTTCTGTAAGCACAAACCACGTATGTGCCGAACGCTCTCCAATGCGGCAGTACGTCACTACCTCTTTATCGGGCGTAATATCCTTGCTCCCGTAAATCTGGCGCAGATCTTCCGGCGACTTAAAGGTTCCATCAGAATTGGCCGCTGTCGCCCAGGGAATGCTCTTCGCCCCCGGAATATGGCCTCCGCGCTGCGCACCCTCCTGCGGATAGTTCACCATGTGCAACAATTCACCGCTATACTCCTGCGGCGAACGCACGTCGATCAGGCGACGACTGGGATTGCGCAGGTTGCTGGCTACGTCGTCACGAAATGCACGAATGCTCTCATCAGCAGGCTCGGCATGATAGGTTGTCGCTTCGTAATGAGGCACGCTCTTTGTCAGTTCACGCTTCTCACTCTCCCACTTCAGCCGACCACCATTCATCACATGCAGATTCTTCATCCCATACATGCTAAAAAGCCAGTACGAATAGCAAGCATACCAGTTATTCTTATCGCCATACAGCACAACCGTCGTATCATTGCTGATACCCCAGCGCCCCATAAGCGCCTCGAACTCCTGCTGATCGACAAAATCTCGGCTCACTTTATCCTGCACATCAACATGCCAATCCAGCTTTACGGCACCTGGAATATGCCCTATTTCATAGAGCAGCACATCTTCATCAGCCTCAATCAGCCGGATATTTGGATCGTTGAGATGCTCAGCAACCCAGGATGTCTCAACTAATACCTCTGGATGAGCATAACCAGTGTTCTCTGTTCCCGCCATATACATAATCCTTCCTTAAAATAAGAAAATACATTTCTATCGCGCTTCAGTAAACTCTCTACCAGAGAGAACAAAAATCTTCCGCTATATATTCTACTTCCCAACTCGGAATTAAACAAGGGCAAGCCACCCCCATCATTCCTTCCATGAACCCCCAGCCAGCAGCCGCTCTGCCAGTCCCGTGTTGCGCATCGCCACCCGATCATTCCGAATGGCATACTCCAGTGCATGCATCTGCCCCACAAGGACACAGAAACGTTTGGCACGCGTAATCGCCGTATACAGCAGATTGCGCTGAAGCAGCATTCTATGCTGTGTGAAGAGCGGGATAATGACTACAGGATATTCGCTCCCCTGGCTCTTATGCACCGTCACCGCATACGCCAGCACAAGCTCATCCAATTCATGAAACTCATAGCTCACCGCGAGCGGCCCTGCCTCTTCCAGAAACTCAACCTTCAGCTCTGCCTGCTCTTTATTGATCGCCCGAATCCAGCCTACATCGCCATTAAAAACTCCCTTGTCATAATTATTGCGCGTCTGCATAACTTTGTCGCCCACTCGAAAATGATGTCCACTCCATTCAACCTCGGCAATGGCCGTAGGATTGAGCCGCTCCTGCAATTTTTCGTTGAGAAGGGTGACGCCTATCGGCCCCTTGTACATGGGCGCTAACACCTGAATATCGCTCATCGGCTTGAAGTGATACCGCGCAGGTAAACGCTGTGCCACCAGATCCAGAATCAACTCCTGCGCCTGCACAGGATCTTCTTCCTTCATGAAAAAGAAGTCGCTATTCTTCTCTCCTTTCAGGACAGGAAGCTGACCAGCATTAATAGAGTGGGCAAAAACAATAATCTTGCTCTGCTGCGCCTGTCGAAACAACTCCAGCAGACGCACGGCTGGCAGAGCCTCACTCTGAAGTAGATCGCGCAACACATTGCCCGGACCAACCGAGGGTAACTGATCGGCATCACCAACCAGCAGCAGATGCGTCTCACGCGGCAGTGCTTTCAACAGGCTATAAAATAGCAGGATATCTACCATCGAGAAACTCGTCCACAATCACAAACTGCTGCGGCAGCGGATTGTCTTCGTTGCGCAAAAATGCATTTTCATGGGGCGCATACTCCAGCAATCGATGCAGCGTCTTCGCCTGCGCACCAGCCGCCTCAGATAGCCGCTTCGCCGCCCTTCCTGTGGGAGCAGCCAGGGCCACATCAATCTTCCGCTTCTTCAGCAACAACAACAAGGCCCGTATCGAGGTCGATTTCCCGGTCCCCGGTCCGCCAGTCAGAATACTCACCTTCTGCCGATACGCCATCTGTACCGCAGCCCGCTGCTTCTCCGTCAGATGCATATTGCGATTCTGCTTCAACAGGTCAAATACCCGGTCCCACTGTTGCTGTGAAGTCGGCGGCAAACAACTTGGAGCGCTCATCTGTCTACGCAATAGACGTGCAGAACCCTGTTCAGCATACCAGAATGGTCCATAATAGATGCGCATCTGCTCTTCCAATGGATGGACGGCTTCATCATACTCGCCATCCGCACCGTCAGCATGAACACTATCGCGACTAAGAATATTTGGAGCGTTCACCTTCTTCGGTGGCTCAACAAAAATATCTGGATCATTGCGCAAGTGTCGCATCGCTTCCGGCAAGGCTTCGAGGGGCATTCAGAATATCGTTGCACGCCGCTGCAATTCATTTTCATACAAGAAGCAGTGCCCATCCTCGTTGGCCGCCTGCATCAATACATACTTCAAACCAGTTACCAACCGGTCACGCTATCAAAGGGCAGACCCAGTTTGACAGCAATCTCATCGGCTGTACGAAAACCAATCCCGGTCACATCGCGGGCTAACTGATATGGATTTTCCCGAATTACGCGAATCGACTCTTTCCCATATTGCTTGTAGACTTTCGTCGCCAACGTAATCGAGACATCATGTGTCTGCAAGAAAAGATGCAACTCTTTAATCTCGCTCTGCTCAGACCATGCGCTGCTAATCTGGTCCCGATCCTTGCCACTAATCCCCTTCACCTCAACCAGCCGCTCAGGCTGCTGCTCAATAATCGCCAGCGTCTGCTCGCCAAAATGATCCACAATCAGCCGCGCCTTCTTGGGACCAATCCCCTTAATTAGGCCAGAACTCAAATAGCGCGTAATCCCCTCTACAGAAGCTGGCAGACGCTGTGTATAGCGCATCACATGCAACTGGCGACCATAGCGCGGATCATGCTCCCACTCACCCTCTATCGAAAGCAACTCACCGGGATGAATATCGGGCAGTGTCCCCACAATCGTCGTCAGATCATCGCGAAACAGCCTGCCTCGATCATTTGGACGAAAACGCGCAACCGTATAATGATTATCTTCATTCCGAAAGACAATATTTTCCACAGAACCTTCAAGCGTCGTCATACATCCCTATTCCATCTTCATGGTGACAAGAGCGGCAACAATTTTCTTCCATCTTAGCACACCGCCCCCAGTACCTCAAGAAATCTCTCATCCTGCCCAGGGCTTTCCAATGCTCATAAACATGGTAACGAACCTTCAGATTTAAGAACCACAATAGAAAATTTTGATCGTACCTATATCTAAAAGCTTATAGACAAGCTCAAACAAAACCAAGAGAAAGCCAGATCTCCCTCCAGATCTTCCCAAATTGCCACTATACTGAAAACAGGCAAAAATTTTCCTACCAGGTTTTCAGCGTAGAACAACAAAAGAAAGCAAGAGGACAACATGGTTGATTCAACTACAAACAACGATGAAAAAAAGGCCCAGGTCAAAGCCTACTTTAGCCGCACCGCCGCAAGTTATGTCTCTAGTACCTCCCATAAAACAGGCAGCGACCTTCAGCGCCTCATCGCATTAGGTGAGTTCGCAAAGGATCAACACACGCTGGATATCGCCACTGGCGGCGGACACACGGCCCTGGCTGTCGCACCTCTGGTAGCAGAGATCACGGTTACCGATCTTACCCCCCAAATGTTAGAGCAGGCACAGACATTTCTTCTCGCTCAAGGCGTCCAGAACGCACAATTTCAGGTCGCCGACGCCGAGCAGTTACCCTTTGCTGCTGAGACCTTTGACCGCGTCACCTGCCGCATTGCGCCACACCACTTCCCCGATGTCGCCCAGGCCGTTCGCGAAGTTGCCCGTGTCTTAAAACAAGGCGGCATCTTCCTGGTCATAGATAGCTGCGCCCCCGCCGATACTGCCCTGGATAGCTTTGCCAATACTATCGAAAAGTGGCGCGACCCCTCGCATGGCCGTTCTTACACTCTCAACGAATGGCAACACTTTTTTGAGCAGGCCGGACTTGAAGTTGCAGAGCAAGAACTCTTTCGTCGCACCCACAACTACGACGATTGGACACTGCGCTCCCAACTCCCCAACAAAGAGAAACTTGCCCTGGAACAGTTTGTTCTGAACAGCGCTGCTCATACAAAAACATACTTCGCTGTCACCCAGAAACCAGATGCCCACCTGGATTCATTCACTCTGGACTACTTCCTTCTGAAAGGGAGAAAGCCATAGAAGGTTAAACACTTTATACCGCGCCCATATGCTAAAATAGCTATAATTGTTGATGTAAGCCAGGAAATTTTTATCGAAAGGACATCCTTGTGGATAGCAATCTCGCTTTTTTAAGTGCTCAGGACATCCCACAACTCTATCCACAAATCGTTGATGTCTATCGGGCTGCCCTGGCTTCACCACCCTATGAGATGCAAGAAGAAGACGTCCAGAGATTTGCTGAAACCCTGCTGCACCACGCCACGCGGCCAGGGTTTCAAGGCTACGCTGCCTATCACAACCAGCATCGCCAGATCATTGGTTTTACTTACGGCTACACAAGCAGACCCGGCCTCTGGTGGCGTGACATTGTAGCCCAGGCTCTAGGGCCACAACAAACAGCACAATGGCTGGATCAAGCTTTTGAACTCGTCGAACTGGCTGTCCACCCTCGCGCACAGGGACAGGGCATCGGCGCTCGCCTGCATGATACGCTCTTACGCAATCTCCCTTATCGGACAGTCGTGCTCTCTACTGCTCATGCCGAAACGGTAGCGCTAAAAATGTATCAGCGACGGGGTTGGGTTACGCTTCAAGAAAATTTTTTCTTCCCTGGCGCGAAAATTCCTTATCGGATCATGGGGCTGGTCCTCTCTCATCATAACGGATAACCATAACAGGGATCGCTTGCGCCAGAAAGGTCAAGCGGTTGTTATATACATATAAGCTAGGCTATAATAGCTACCATCAGAGCAGACATAGAAAAATATGGATAGTATCACAAGAAGCATCTCTTTTTATTCACCTATATCAAAGGCAGACAGGTGCACAGGATGAATGGGAAAGTCACCTATCGTCAGCAGTTCACACGCTGTGGCAAGCAACGCTGCCGCAAATGCCGCGAAGGTACCGGACATGGACCGTACTGGTATGCCTACTGGAGCGAGAATGGGCGCACAGTCAGCAAATATATTGGTATTCATCCTCCCAAAGAACTGACTCCGAGTCAGGAGCCTTCTGGCGAGCTTGCAGACACAATAACCCAGCGTGGCAACAGCCCCCTGCTACGCATTTATGTTCTTGGCCAGTTTCGTATTGAACGCAAGCATGGCAATGATTGGCAGAGCATCGATAGCCGCACATGGCATCGCCGTAGAGCTCGCGCCCTCCTCGGCTGTCTCCTCAGTAGCCCCGGACGCCGCCTGGGCCGCGAACAGATCATGGACCTCCTCTGGCCGGAACTCGATGTCGAGATTGCGGCTAATCGTCTCAACGGCGCTGTCCATGAACTTCGCCAGATTCTTGAACCGGACCTGGATCGCCCTGCCAGTTCACATCTCTTACGCCTCGAACATGATATTCTCGAATTAGCGAATAGCACTATGATCTGGGTCGATGCTGAAGCATTTGAACAAATCCTCAAAGAGGCTCGCTCAAGCTCTGATCCCAAACATATTGAAAGACTTTATGAAGAGGCCACTAATCTCTACCGGGGTAGCTATCTCCTGGAAGAGCTCTATGCAGAGTGGGCCGCTCCTCGACGCGATATGCTCCAACGCAGTTGGGTCGGCCTCCAATTAAATCTTGCACAGTTACGCACAGAACAGGGCGCTCTGGTCAGTGCTATCGAAACCCTGGATCGTTTGCGGGCCTCCGAACCAACCAACGAAACCGCTCTCCAACGCCAGATGATTCTCCTGACGCTGCTTGATCGCCGGGGGGAAGCATTACAACTTTACAAAAACCATGAACATCTCCTTCTACGCGAATACGAAGGTGAACCTCTTGTCGAAACCAGTAGCCTCTATGAGACGCTTCGTTCGGGCCTCATCCCTGATCTCCACACTTCACCTCGCTCAAATACTACGACTCCTCACGATACACAAGAAACCCCGGTTGATAGAGAGCCTGCCCTTCCTACAACCCTTTTAACCTTCAACAGGCCCCCCCTCCTTCAGTTAGGTCGCCATAATCAGAGCCCTTTAATTGGGCGCGAACACGAACAACATATCATGCTTCAGGCCCTACTTACGATAGAAACGGAAGAACGTCAGCAAGCAACGGAGAGCGGGGAGGAACAGACAGTCAGAGAGAAACAGAAATATCCCCATTTTCTCCTCCTACGTGGCGAACCTGGCATCGGTAAAACGCGCCTGGCCGAGGAACTCAGCCTGGAGGCCTATTCGCGTGGCTGGGCGGTTGCCTGGAGCCGCTCTTATGAACAGGAACGGACGATTCCGTATCGACCCTGGACAGAACTGCTCCGCATTTTATTGCGCACGCTTACTATCGATGAGATTCATCAAATCACCCAGGGCTCGGAAGAAAATCCTTCGGTGAGCCCGGTACGCCTGGAACGCTTGAATATGCTGCTACCAGATCTAGCAAATAGTGCTTCAACTGGAGGAACCACACGCGCAAGTGTTTCCCTACCCCATGAACAGGAACGCTTGCTGCTCTGGGAGACCACGCTGGGCTTGCTGGCGGCTCTGAGCAAGATTCATCCGCTTCTCCTGGTCTTTGATGATCTCCATTGGGCCGACGATAGTAGTATCGAGATTCTTACCTATCTCACGCATCATCTGCAAAATCAGCGTATCTTCCTGATCGCAACCTGCCGCGATGGTGAGCTGGCACCCCTCCACCGCCTGCATACCTTAATCGCCGATCTGCGCCGTGAAGAGGCCATTATTACCCTCCCTATCCAACCACTCACTCAGACACAAATTGGCAACCTGCTCTCACATCTTCCCCAGGAAGCGGTCTCTAGTATTCAAGAGCAGGCCGCAGGCAATCCTTTCTTCGCCGAAGAATTGGCCCGTTACGCCAGCAACCATATCAGCGAAAAATCTGAACTTCTCTCTGCTAAAACCCTGCTTTCTCAGGAGTTTTTACCAGGAGAGATAACCAATCCGCACTATCTCTCGAATCGCAGAGAACATCCTTCTGGCAGATCTACCCCCACTCTCCCCGAAGCAATCTCGGCTGTCCTTGAGCGCCGCCTGAGCCGATTAAGTGCTGATTGCCAGGCTTTACTCAGCAAAGCAGCCGTCCTCGGCGGCTCTTTTGAATTGAGCCAGCTCCTGCCCATGACCAATGAGCAAAGCGAAGATATGATTCTCGATCTGTTAGAAGAAGCCTTACGAGCTGGCCTGCTGACCGAGGAAGGGGCAGGAGCACATATCACCTACCACTTCTGGCACCCGCTGATTATTAGCCATCTCTATAACCGCCTTTCAGCCGCCAGACGAGCTCAGTTGCATCGCAAGGCCGCTGAAGCGCTCAAAGCCATGCATAAAAGCCCTGTCCAGCAAGAAAAGACAGCTATCGCCATTATTCATCATCTCAGTAGAGGTGGCGGCGATCCCGCCCAGATCGCCCACTACGCCGAGCTTGCAGGGAAACAAGCCTACAAACTTTCCGGCTATTCAGAGGCCAGGCGCTACTACTTACAGGCGATCCAGGCCCTTATCAATCAAGAACTACGCACACCCGAAAACAGCGATGTTCAGAGCTATACACGGACACTCCTTCCCGGCGTCATCAGCCAGCAACCTGGAACCGCGCCGCGCCATCTCTGTCGTCTCATGGAATTTACCGCCGAATGTAATATGGTCCTCGGCGACTTTGAAGATGCACGCTTTCTCTATCAATGCACCCTTAACGTCTTAACCCATCTGCAACAAAAAGCCGTCACATCTTCAAATCAGGAACAGAGCGAATACGATACCCAGGTTCAGGCACTCCTCTGGCGCGAGATCGGCAATAGTTGGGTCGCGACAGGCGATTATGCTCATGCCTATGATAGCTATGAACGCGGGAAAGAGGTTCTTGCTCAAGCGCATATCAGTAGCGGCAGCGCCTGGGCCTGCCTCCATCTGCAATATGGCAATATGTTACGCCTGGATGGCCGCTACGACGAGGCTCGCCACTGCTTACAAGAGGCTCTTACTATCTTAGAGCAGATTGTGCAGCCGATCCCCACTGAGGGACAAACACAGACACCTCCACAAAAAATAGCATCCGGGCAACTCTTTGAAGTGCACATAACAAAAAGTACAAAAGAACCTGCCACCCGCATAGAACGTGCACTCCTCGGTGATCCGCTCGAAATAGGCTATGCGCACGAACGGCTTGGCATCGTCGCCGCCAGCGTCGGTCAGCTCAACGAAGCCTTTCAACATATGCAGATCGCCCTCCAACTCTACGAGCAGAACGAGCTATTGAACGAGACCGCCCGCGTCTGTGGTAATTTAGGCGTCGCCTACGCCGTCAAAGGCGAACATAAAGCGGCACATATCTATATGCGTCGCTCCCTCCAGCTAGCCGAGCGCATCGGCGATATTCCCAATCAAGCTTTTATTATGGGCAATCTCGCAGATATGACCTATCGTGCTGGCAAGCTGGAAGAGGCTGAACAATGGTATTGGCGCAGCCTCGCTCTGGCAAAACAGATTAATGATAGAGAGCGCATTAGCTGGTTTCATGCTGAAATAGCGATGGTCCAGAAGGACATGGGCAAACTGCAAGAGGCACGCACAAATATTCTGCAAGCGATCAAAAGTGGTCGCGATATTAAAAGCTCTCGCTGCATCCATTATGCACGCGTTGGCCTGGGAGATCTGCGCATTATCGAAGCACAAGAGAAATTAACTACTGCTCAGATTACCATTCCTGTCTACAAACGCTTACTTCACCGCGCCAGAGCAACCCTCCAACGTGTTATCTCCCTTGAGGGTCTGGAGGCTGAGCCAACGCTGGAAAGCAAATATCTCCTGGCAACCGCTTCCGCCTTGCTCGGCGAGACCGAAGCGGCCAGACAACTCGCCTGTATCACCCTAAAAGAGGCAGAGGAAAATCAGACTATTCGCAGCACCGCCCGCCTCTATCGACTCCTGGGGCTCATCGCACAGCAATGCGGCGATTTTGAGCAAGCCAGCACCGCATTCTCCCAGGCTCTTCAGATCTCTCGCGAACGAGAACTTCACCTGGATTACGCACGCACCCTTCATAGCTATGGCATTCTACTCCTCCAGGGGAGTACACTAGCAGAAGAACAGATGCTCTGGCCAGAATCACACCAGCAGGTCAACCACCAGAAAGGTCTGGACTTTTTGCATGAGGCCCTGCACATCTTTCAAACCTGTCACGCCGCCCTTGACGAGAGAGAGGCGTCTCGACTTTTGAAAACATACGAGCAACCAGCAACAATCTAATCAACTATTGCTACTATTAAAAGAAACTGGAGATGATAAGATGACTAATAACCATGAGGATACAATGAAACTACAACAAGAGGCACAGATGCGCCAGGAGATCGAAGAAGGCATTACGCGCCTCTTTGCCGCCGAAGATGAGGGATTACAACAGGCCCTGCTTGCTGGCAAAGCCGCTGGCCTCCCTGAAATTCAGATTTCACCTATCCAGGGCAAATTTTTGCAGCTTTTAGCTACTGCCTGTCGAGCACAAAAGATTCTGGAGATCGGCTCTCTCGCAGGCTATAGCGGGATCTGGCTGGCCCGCGCCTTACCTGCCAATGGACGCTTAATTACGCTGGAAATCAATCCTAAACACGCCGAAGTTGTACGCAATAATTTTGCCCGCGCTGGAGTCGCAGCCAAAACTGAAGTCCGCGTAGGACCCGCCCTTGAATTGCTTCCCCAACTTGCCGCCGAAGCACCATTTGATCTCATCTTTATCGACGCAGACAAAACTCCCTATCCTGACTATCTTAAATGGGCCATGCGCCTGACACGTCCCGGCAGTATTATCATCGCCGATAACACCGTTCGCTATGGTCGAGGCCTCCAACCAGGCAATGACGAAAGCGACCAGGCTCTCTATACCTACAACCAGGAGGTCATCCAGAATCCTCGCCTGGAGTCGCTGGCCCTGGCCATTGATACAGGCAACACAGACGGCTTCACCATCTCCGTCGTTAAGCAAACTAACCTGTGATCGCAACAGCTACTTTTAGTAGCGAAACAATTTTTGAGAAAAGAGTCACAATACCATGCCCCTTGATACCGACTTTCACAATCACGTCTCAAGAAGCTCGGCCCTGGCAATGGCCCAGGCTGCTCAAGTGCAGACATCTCCGCGTCCTCGGTCTCTCCGAACATGTCTTTCAGATGAGCGATGCGCGTGAACCTTTGCTCCACATGCCCCTCGAAGGGCCATTGTTAAGCCTGCAAACCTATAGCGAGGCAGTACAAGCAGCAGCACAGCAGGCCCGGATCGATGTTCGCCTGGGCCTGGAAGTAGATTTCATTCCCGCAGATCATCAGCGCATTCTCGCTCCCCTGCAAAGCTACAACTGGGACTACCTCATCGGCTCTGTCCATCAAGTCGGCGATGTCCAGTTTGAAGCCAAAGAGCACTTTACGCGTGAAGAGGGCCTGCAATTCTGGCAAAACTACTTCAACCTGCTACGCGCCGCAGTTACCAGTAAAGCCTTTAGCCTCGTTAGCCATCCAGTCCGTATGCGGGCAACCAATCCCTATGTTCCGACAAATATCGATGACGAACTTGAACAACTAGCGGCAGAGGCCACCCGGCAGGATGTGGCTCTGGAGATCAATGGCTTTGATCTCTTGACCTATCCCTCCCTGGTACAACGCCTGGCTCGCGCCTGTGCTTTGCATAACACGCCCATTAGCGTTGGCTCCGATGCCCATATGCCTTCACAAATCGCACGCGCACACGCGCAAAGCATGGCCCTGCTACGCGAGAGTGGTATCAACAAAGTTCGTATCTGGAAGCAGCGCCAGCCGGAAGAGTATACGTTCTGACGGCACACTATGCAATTTCCATGCGATCCCAACCTAGCAGTTGCACAGGAGTAGCCAGACTTCCCCCTGCACCAACCTGGAGGATCTGCTGCTTACCAGTGATGATATCCGTTGCCCAGAGCTTACTGGTATTGTCCGCAAAGGTTGCCTGCACCACTAAGGCATGACCATAAGGTGCCAGGGCAATCGAAGCATCACACAAAATCGGCATCCCAGGAGCAGATACCTCCGGTGCACAGAGTGAAACCGCCCCGGGTGCGACGTTTGCAACCAGTACCTGATCAACCGTTGTACCTACTTTCAGAGCGACAAAACGCTGCTTTACCTGACGCAAAATCACTAATGTATTGTCAGCAGCAAACCCAATAGGCAGCGCCTGGGCATATGGACGCAGCAGATGCAAGTGCGATCCATCCACATTCACTGCATAGATCCCCGCTTGCCCAGCCGGACCAGCACCAGTCGCAAAGAAGATTGTCGAACCATCAGGACTCAGCCAGTATCGAGCATTCAACGCACGAAAGGAGATCCTTTGCACACGCGTTGTTCCCAATTCTATCCGACAGAGCAAGGCTTCACACGCTCCAGCCGCTCCCACAAAGTAGAGATAGTTATTCCGAAAAAAGGTCAGCGAGGCCAGATCTATCTGACCACCAGCCGCTCCCAACAAGGGCAAGGAGAAAAGCAACTGCACCTGGCCACTCTTTGTATCCACACTCATCACGCCACCGCTCCGCAGCAAAATCAGCACATGCTGGCTATCCGCAAGCCAGATAGCATTGCCAGCACTGGCTACCGGAAGTTTATAGAAGAAACCTGTCCCTGGTTGCGTCAAAAGCGCACGATAATACTCTACCTGGCTACCATCACTGACCTGGTAGAGCAGATCCTGACCATCTGGCGAGATACCATCAAATTCAGGCGATGGCAGTGTTTTTGCCAGCAAGGGAGCACTCTTACCACTCAAGTAGCCATAATTCAACACATGCTCCGACGCCCGATCTCCCAGAACCGGTTGTGCCAGGGCCACTGTGTTCCAGCCATGTCCCGCATCAAGAGTCGTGCTTGCAACAATTGGCACAGAGCGAGAGAGCGAGGTACTTCTGGCAGTGAGAGGCATAGATCTGGAAACAGCAGATGAACCAGTACAGCTTGAAAGCACAATCATCAGCAAAAGAGCAAGACCTGGATAAAAAGACAGGCTCAGACGGGTACAGAGAGGCCGACCTCTAGCAGAGAGAAAATAGGCACACATAGAATATTACTCCCAATCCGGCACTTCCTTTTTCTTCTCACTCAGGATACCCGTAAACGATCCCAACCAATAAGATGCACAGGTACAGTTTGCTGTGCTGCTGTGAGCGATAAGAAAACCTGCTGCGTAAAGTCCGTCAGATTGGTCGCCCAGAGTTGTAACAAATCATCAGAAGAGGTGCCAGCCACAACAACTACACCCGCATAAGGAGCCAGGGCAACGTCGCTAGCAGACAACTTGACCGCACCAGGGGCAAGGTCGCTAACCAGTACCTGCTGAGGAGTCGAGAGTTTCACTAGCTGGAACTTTCCTTCTACCTCACGCAATACAACCAGGGTATTATCGCTTGCATATCCCACCGGGAACGCATTCGCAACAACCATACCCTGATTCGTACCATCAAGGTTGATCGAGAAAATGCCATCCTCTCCACCAATAGCATTGACATAGTAGATCGTCGTTCCAGCAGGACTGAGCCAGAAAGTAATCGGTTCTGTCGTCAAGGGCAAGCTCTCGGTCAGCCATTGTACACTGCCAGTTGTCAGATTGATGCGGTAGAGATCAGTACTCATGGTAGTACGAGCTAAAGAAAAGTAGAGATACTGCCGATAATAAAATTGTAGCCGTGAAACGGAAACCGGCAAGGCAAATGCGAGAGTTTTCTGTGTATGCAGCCGAACATCATATTGCAGCAGATGCTGATCGACAAAAATATAGATAAAATGGTCGTCTGTACTCCAGATCGCATTGCTGCCTTGCCCACGTACCACGAAGCTCTGACCGGACAAGAGACTATAGGTGGTCTGACCCTGCGCAAAACGATGATACAACAGGTCATCGCCCGCATGAGAAACGCCATCGACTACGGTATCTAACGTACAGCATCCAGGTAATAGCAAGACAGAGCGTTTACTAAATGGATCATAGTTCTCAATCAGGAGGTTTTTTCCATCAACAGATGGCCTTGTAACTACAAGCGATCCCCAACTACTCGTCAATGTACGAACAGGAGTGGGAAGCGGTTTTTTTACAAAAGATTTTACAGCAGACGAAGATGGTCGCGGCATTACGGTAATCTGCTGAAAAACACTTATGCCGGCCAGAACGATAGCAATCGCCGCAACCAGAGCAAAAGTAGTGCGTACCAGATGACGAGATCGGCCAGCCGGACGCTTGCGCTCCTGACTTTTCTGCATTACGGGTCGCATGACGCCGACTTCGATTTCAGCGCCATCGCTAAAAGCTGCCAGATCTTTCTCGCGCTTTAAAGCTGAGAGAATCTGCCCCGTTGTCGAGGGTACCAGTTGTTCTCCCTCGCGCAGCAAGGACTGCAACACGGCACGCTGGCGCATATGCCGCTTTCGCTCAGAATGCATGAGCTGGGTACAAAGTGGACAATCAAACAGATGCTGTTCCAACTTTTGCACCGTTTGCAGCTCTGCGGACGTTAGATCCGCCAACGGTTCCTCGCGTGGAGAATCTGCTAGATCCAGGTAATCCAACCAGAGCAGGCAGGCAGCGCCTGACGGACATGGGAGCGGGCCTTGCGCGGACGAAGCCTTATCCTTCATAAGTGTCTCTACGTTCCTTCCTGATCGAGCTGGGTATACGCACGTTGAAAAGCCTGCCGCGCTCGCGAGAGCCGACTACGCACAGCAGAAAGAGAATCATTGGTCATTTCAGCAATCTCTTTGTACGAAAAACCCTCCGCATCTAATAACAGGCAGGTCGCCGAAGCTATAGGTAGCTCCGCTAGTGCACGCTGAACCAGGTCACGCTGCAATACACGATCCTCAAAAGGATTCTCACTGAGCAGATAGGCTTCTGGCGATTCCTCAAAGGAAAATCCGCTATCGCTACTAGCAGAGCCAGTGAAAGGAAGAATTGTCACATACTTGCGTTTACGCCACTCACTACGTACCTGGTTCAGCGCAATACGATACAACCAGGGAGCAAAATGCAGCTCCTCTCCCTTCATACGAGGTAGAGCGCGATAAGCGGCGAGAAAGGTCTCCTGACAAAGATCCTGCGTTAATTGTATATCATGTGTCATGCCATATAGCATTCGCCGAATGCGTGGTTCATAATAGATAATTAGAGCCTCAAACGCTACCATTGATCCCTGGCAAGCGGCAATAGTTAGCTGAGTCTCTTCGTCAATAGCATTCATAGTACCCCGTTAGTGAGGCGCTGAATTGAGAATCTCTACAAAACATAATGTATCCTGCAAGCGTTTTGTCTCGAATCTCATTGCGAGTTTCAAAAAAGACACAACTTGTCTGGATACAACTATGCATGAACATTTTCTTGCAGGCAATGACCTGCTTCACACTTTTTGAGTGCTACAAAAGAGACCATACTATCTGTGCGAGAAGTGGAGGAGACAAAATAAAAAAATTGAAGAACCCTTTACAGCAAGCAAAGAGTTCTTCAACCAGACCTGCATAGTGCAACTTAGAGGCGATGAATTGAGACGGTGCCAGCAATAAGGTCAATAAAGACCTTACCATAAGGTCCATGACCGATATAACCACTCGCACCTCGGCTGTTCGTCGAAACACCAGAGAAATCGCTGGATACTATGCCAGCTACCAGAGAGGCGCTGATATAAAGCCTGGCGGAAGAGGGGAAGGAGACATCAACCGAGCCGGCATTTGTATGGATTCTACAGGTACTTCCCACCTGAACATTACCCAACAGATGGATACTCCCTGCCTGGGTCGATAAGATGGAATTGCCCTGAAAGAAGACATTGTTTGTAGTCACATCACCGGCATTAGTAATCAAGGAGATGTGCCCACTCACCCCTGAGACGGTCATGGGCCCTGCACCAGTGGTAAAATCCAGATTGGAGTTTTTAGGCAAAGTAATCCACCAATCAACCTGGTCACTACCCGTCCCAACACGAGGATAATCAATCTCCCTACCCAGCACGCTATTTGTTCTGGCACTCTGACCAAATGCAACTGTAGCAGGCCGTCCCGCACCAGTATGCCGGATTGCGTACTTCATGACTACTCTTCCTGCTGGACCAGGCACTACAGTAATCTGCCCGGCATTGCCACGCAGCAAGATCGTTGGACGCACTCGACTATTCACAAAAAAAACATGCTGACCATGTGAAACTTGAGCATTGTTTCCTCGCGCCATAGTTGTCAGCGTTCCTGTATGCGTAAGGAGAGCGAATATGACGCCTAAAGTAATCACACATGTAGGAAGAATTGTGCTGAGCGCTCGTTTGAAAAATTGTCTGTTCAAAGCGTGTACCTACCTCTTCATCTTCTTCTAACCGTTCCTCAACAACGTCGCAGACAGACACATACTGCTCCTGCGAGGAAAATGGCATCTTAATTTATGAAAGATCTCCACCTTCCTCTATACACATTACTGATGGCTCCTAATCCCATCTCAGCATATGCGCATGTTTCTCAGGAACTACTCATTTCTGGTTCCTCTCGCTCGGCTTTACTGAGAGCCGCCTCTTCAACGCGCTCATAGATGCGGACAAGGGCTGTGGAGAGATTTTGTTTGCCAATGCTATAGGGTGCAGGTCCCAGACGTTTGAGAACTGCCTGCTCAACATTGGGAGTTTGCGGCGAGACGGAAAAGTTCTCTAGCGGCTCAGCCGTCTGCCAGAAATTGCTTAGCTGCTCCTCCAGGCGCACAGGAGCAAGCACAGGCAGAGGAGCTATCGAGGCACTGGAAGCAGGAGACGTGGTATTGGCAGGCAAAGCAGCGAGGCGCTTCTCTCTAATATCTGCTAGCAGTACTTCCTGAGAACGGCCACGCAGCTTGAAAAGTAAGAAAGGATTTTCATCGAAGCGTTCAGCAAGAATATAGTAAACGGCGGCAATATGCTTACAAGGATTGGCCCAATCAGGACATGAGCAACTGGTCTTTAGATCTTCATCGCTGCTCGGAAAGAGCGCGAGCTGCACCTCCTGAAAAGCCTCTTCGATATTGGCAGGCATCTCATTAGCAAGCAATTTGGCGGCAAAAATCGCTCGGCTGGCCATTGCCGTGGTCGCTCGCTCCCATTCAGTTTTGTTGAGCGTCTGCAAGCGAATCGTGACCTTATAAGGCTCTCGCAAAGAACCCTGTACGCGGGCTTTCACTTGCCCCTCACTGAGATCAATCGAGAGCACCTGGCCCTGGCGAGCATACGAACGACCCCGCGAGAGGCGCGAACCCATGCCTAGATCTTCTAAAGCTTGCAGCCAGCGCCGAGACCACCAGGTCTCGCCAATTGTGCCACGCTCGCTCTTTGCTTTGATACCGTTCTGGACTTTCTTGGGACGCTCATAGGAATAGTAATCCCAATGAAAGTCATCGTAGTGCCCTTTCATACTTAACCTCGCAACGATGCATTTATGTAAAACCAGATAGATGCCATGATGATAGAACTACGTCGAAAAGGAGATTCTTGAAGATGGATTACTTCTACTTATACGACAGCCTCACGGCTGAGAGAAAAAAGATCTTTCAATTGGCCGGTAGACATCTCAGTCAGCCAACTCTCGCCACTACCAACAATGTTTTCGGCCAGTTCTTTTTTCTGCTCAATCATCTGATCGATACGCTCTTCAAGGGTACCAACACAGAGGAATTTATGCACCAGTACATTTTTTTCTTGCCCAATACGAAATGCCCGGTCAGTCGCCTGATTCTCAACCGCAGGATTCCACCAGCGATCAAAATGGAATACATGATTGGCTGCCGTCAGATTCAGCCCAACCCCGCCTGCCTTGAGCGAAAGAATAAAGAGCGGAGCACCACGGCGCTCCTGCTGAAAGCGCTGAATCATCAGATCTCGCTGTTTTTTCTCAGTGGCTCCATACAGGAAGAGCGTCTCATACCCCAGATTCTCCTGCAAATACTGGCGCAACATCGTCCCCATCTCTGCAAATTGCGTAAAAATCAAGGCCTTCTCTCCACTCGCGATCACTTCCTCCAGCATCTCATTCAGACGGGCCAGTTTACCAGAACGTCGAGGCAGACTACTATTATCGTGCATAAATTGTGCTGGATGATTGCAAATCTGCTTCAGCCTGGTCAGCGCAGACAGAATCAAGCCCTTCCGCTCAATGCCATCCGCAGCTTCAATCTTCTCAAGCATATCCTTAACCACAACCTCATAAAGAGACGCCTGCTCCTGAGTGAGGTTACAATACACCTTCATCTCCAACTTCTCCGGCAGGTCTTTGATAATCTCCTTATCAGTCTTGACTCTGCGCAGGACAAAGGGTTGTATCAATTGCTTCAGCGTCTCACCACGCTCAGCATCATGATAACGTTCAATGGGCAAAGCAAAACGCTTACGAAATTCAGTACTGGAATAGAGATACCCAGGATTGAGAAACTCCATAATAGACCAGAGCTCAGAGAGGCGATTCTCAACCGGCGTCCCGGTCAGGGCTATCTTATGCTGCCCTGGAATCAGCTTAATCGCCTGAGTCTGTTTCGCAGCGTCGTTTTTGATATTTTGCGCCTCGTCAAGCACAACATGCTCCCACGTCAGGGCGGTCAACAAATCTTTGTCTCGCAAAGCCAACGCATATGTAGTAAGCACAACATCATGAAGCTGCGCCTCACGCACAAAATCCTCAGCAGAAAGTCGATCCGCACCATGATGAACCATCACAGACAGACCAGGAGCAAAACGCGCCAGCTCACGCTGCCAGTTGCCAACAATCGACATAGGACAGATAATCAACGTTGGCAATCGGGCCTCATCTTCAGCTTGCGCGCGCGAATAGAGCAGCAAGGCAATCAGAGAAGGAGTTTTTCCCATCCCCATATCATCAGCCAGGCAGGCTCCAAAACCAAACTGTCTGAGAAATGCCAGCCAGGAGACTCCCTTGAGCTGATATGGTCGCAACTGCCCCTGAAAGGTCTCCGGAATCGTGATAGGGGCAAGCGGGATATGCTGATTCAAACGATCAAATATGCCCTTCAGCTCACCTTCAGCTTCAACACCCAGCACAGGCAGGCCCATCTCGCTCATCTCGTCGCCCAGACCAACACGCAGAGCTTCACTCAGAGGCATACTCTGACGAGCCGCTTTCTTCTTAAAAAAGGCAATTGCAGCATCAATCTGCTCCGGACGCAGTTCTACCCATTGTCCACGCACCTCTACCAGAGGACGCTTCAGGCTCACCAGGTTTTCAAATTCTTCTACACTCAAGCTGGTATCCCCAATAGCCACATCCCAGCTATAGGAAACCAGCGCATCCATATTCATCAAAGCTTTAGCATTCTGTACAGCCGCGCTTCCCTGCAATTTCAAGCGCACACCGATAGAAGCAGAACGCTTCTGCCACCAGGGCGGTACCAGAACCCCAAAGCCACTCTGCTCAAGCAGGGGCACGGCTTCCCGTAAAAACTGATAGGCATGCTCAGTATCAAAAGAGACAGCAGATGGTCGCGCAGCGTTCAAGCTCTCTTCAAAAGCAGGAAAGAGCCGAGAAGCCCGCCCTAGATCAGCAAGCAAACGCTCCTGAGGATTCTCAAATTGATGCTGAAGAAAGGTCAGCGTACTAGAGCGCTCCTGCCAGACCTGCTCAGCAGGCACCAGGAGACTAGGATCATCAGTCGCCTGAAGATGATAACTGATCTGCCAGAGCGGCTCAGCCTGAACATTCGGCGCTTCCTCAACAGGAGGATCAAGACGAAAACAAGTACGAAAAGCGGCAGTCTCAGAGAGAGGTTGAAGCTGGTCCAGCCAATCGCGCAGTTCCTCAGCAAAAGGAGCCACCGTCTCAGCCGGAGCCGCCATAGTCGGGTCTGGGCTTACAAGCGCCTTAAGCCATTGCTCTGGCAAAGACCGGGCAACACGACGCGTCGGAAACAACGAGGAGAAAGAAACCTGTTCACGGACAAAAGCATCAGTAACCTGATTCAAAAAATCATGGACCAACTCTTGCAAGAGCGAGGCTGGTTTCTCGCCCGGCGGAATAAACGACCAGCACAGTGGCGGCAAGAGATGCGCCAGGTGCTGCAAACGCATGTTATCTTCATAGGTGAGCTGCACCTGCCAGAGAGCCTGATAGAGCGTGTTCCTGCCGTGCGAGATTGCTTGAAGGGTAGGTACAAAACATTGCCGGGTAAGAAGCTCCAGAGCAAAAGTAGCCGCCGTCATCCAAAAACTCAGAGACTCCCCGTAAACAATACCAGGTGGTGGAAGCTGAGGAAGTTTGAGTAAAAGATCAAGGGCCGCAGCCCCACCCAGAGCGAGCGTTGGCAGACGCCACCAGCGCAGAACAGGCCGTTGCCCCGTTAGAGGGACATGCTCAAGAAGTAATTCCGGCGAGGAACACGGGACCCCAGGACGCGAAGGAAGACGCAAAGCGAGAGTCGCCAGGTCAGCATCCTGGACAAAAAGATGCCCACAAAGATCAGCAAAGATTTCCTGAAGGTCTGCATGAGGCAGCGCAAAAGGATGAGCCGGCGTCCTTTTCTGTTCAGTTGAACGCACTGCCTGCTCAAAAACAACCTCAGCAGCGCTCGAAGACTCTGACCAGAGATGCAACTTGCCATCAGCTATATTCTCCCAGAGAGCATGAAGCACAATCAAAGCAATTTCCCATCAACAACATCTGACAACCAGGCGCAGCCAATCATTCGGGCAAACGTGCCAGCGAGGACTTGACCTCTACATAGCGTGCCAGGATAAAAATCAGATCCGACAAACGATTCAGATAGCGTATCACTTCAACATTCTGGATCACTCCATCATGCAATAGCTTTACCGTCATACGTTCAGCGCGACGGATAATAGCACGAGCCATATCCAGGGCCGCCCCATCCAACGTATCACCAGGAATAATAAATTTATTGGGAATCTCTACCTCTTGCTTCAACTCTTCCTCCACCCGCTCTAACGCCTCCACATGCTCATGTGTCATACGCAGCCCCATCTTTTCATAGTTTTCTGGAAGCGTTGCAAGTTCTCCCATCAAAAGATAGAGCTCCTGCTGAATGCGATAAATAATATCCTTCACCCGCTGCTCCTGCGCAATAGCACGGGCCACGCCCAAAGCCGAAGTAGCCTCATCCACAGTCCCAAATGTATCAGGGCGGGGATCATATTTAGGAACACGCTGCTCACCCAGCAAGCCTGTATATCCAGTATCACCGGTACCAGTAGTCACCTTTGCCATAAAAAACCTTCATCAATACGTTCAGAAGAGTTGGAGAGCGAACAAGACATGCAAGAAAAACAACATGTGCCATTCTCTCTTCATCATAGCGTATCCAGGCAAAACAAACAAGCAAATTATGGCTTTCTGTAGAGATAGGCCTGGCTCACATGTCGCCAATCAGTTTCCCGTCCCCGTACTGGGCGCTCCTCATCCAAAGTTTCCAAAAAATTTGTTTCCAGGAAGCGGCGACGCAAATTTGACAGATCAATCTGCTCTTCTGGCGGGAAAAAAGCGCGATAGAGCAAGGCTGCCTCATCCAGAGTAAGTGTTCCGTCACCTGTAGGAGGCTCTTTAATGATATTAAGCGGAAGAGTATTCCGGCCAGTAGGCGAAACAGTTTCAGGTTGTTGCCAGAGCGAAGTATCTTCAGCAGAACGCATTACCGTCATATCAGCAAGGTAGCGCAATACCAACTCAGGTTCACGTTGCACATGTGAGCGCAAGGCATGGAGAGCCGTAAGCAGGCCTGGGCGCACATCAGCATCAAGCGTCCGTTGACCCGATTCCACCTCGGCGACAGGAATCCACTGTACATGTAAGCTAGGCACAGGTTGTTTCCGGAGATTAGGGCGCAGTTCATCGCGATGCGAGCGAAGCAGCATACTATGAATCAAAGAGACTGCCGATCCCTGTTCGGTACTCCCCCAAACATAGACCTGTTGCTCTAGCCAGCCAGCTTTTAGCTGCAATAGCGAAGCCTGAGCCGGCCAGAGAAGCAGAGCATCAAGCGTGCGATCTACCGCGTCAGTCACGGACTCATTGCCCAATACAAGGCGCATAGGCGGTCCCCAGGGACCATCACGTAACAACACCCAAAGCGACCAATCTCGTATTGCAAATGCAGCCACACTTGCAGTGACAATCAAGCGTTTTGGTGCAACGTCACGACCAGGCCTGGCAGAGATAGGCGTATTTTTTTTGGGCAGAAGAGTACTCATAAATGGCCCTACTCCAAGACTCTCTGTGATCGTATAGTAGCCAAAGCATAAATGATCATAATACTATGGATTGTAAACTATCATAATCAGACATGCAAGCCTACTGCCTCAATAGCTTAAAGTGTACAGAAATGTAAGGTTTTCAAGTTAATTTCGTTTTCTCCAAATAGAGACAGAAAGAATTAGAGTAATAACCATAATAGATATTGCATTAGGAGATGATGGATGGTATTGCTAACAAGAAAAGCAGCAAAACACCTTGCAGATTTCACACTGGGGAACTTCAGAAAGTAAAACAAAAGAACACCTGGCAATAAGATGACCAAAAACGCCAGGTGCATATATGTTATCGGACTAGTGTGCAAAAATGAAATGGAGACCAACGGCCAGAGCTGCCGAAAGAAGCAAAGCCATCAATTGAAGTAAACGATAGCGTACAAGTAAAACACGCGGATCAATAGCAATAGTTTTTGCACCACTAGAGCGGCGATTTCTGGATTGTTCCTGCATAATTATTCCCTTTACAAGTAAAGTAGGAGGGAGCCTACCACTCAGCACATATTACCATATATACGAATTGGCAGCCGTTTTCGTTGCGTTATGAGCACTGTACCTCATATTTTTTCTAAAAGCAATGAGATAGCAGATATTCCTATTGGCGATAACACGCTAATGGCTGAAAATATTTCATCGAGCAGTGTTATCGTGGCGAGATTGAACACTTCTCTGCAAGACAGAAGCACCAACACTGGAAACGTCATTCTCAACAAGAGGCTGAAAAAAATCGCGATGACCATCTAGCAAGCGGCGAGCACGCACAAAATCCTTATCCAGGAGAACACGAAAGACCTGTTCACAGGTAACCAGAGCCTCGGCTGCTGTAGCCCGGTGCGAGGCAGTAAGTGAGCCAAGAAGATCATGGCGTTTGGCAGTACGAAAGAGCGAGTGAACTTTCTCAAGCACCTCTGCAAATTCAGCGTGAACCTGAGGATTCCATTCCTGAGCATCAACAAGGGCTGCGGTCTTTGCGAGAAAATGGCGACAGACCGTTGTAACCGTTGCATATTCGTTTTGCCGGGCCTCAAATAAGGTTCTTAGGATACGGCGTTCGTCTTCAGAATCCAGAGCCTGGACAAAAAATAAGCTGGCATCCCCTCCCATTTCCTCAATCTCATGAGCGAGTTGACGAAAGCGCGTCTCTACCTCATCAGAAAAAGGTAGGAGATACACCGAGTTTTGTAAAGCATAAGCACCGAGGTTCTGTAAATGCCGCCAGACCCATACGCGCTTCTGTGAGGGCTCACTGGGAACTTTGTACGTCAGTTGCAACCAGCATACCCCATCACGGTCTTGCATGGATACTTCCTTCCTCCACCCTGAAGATATAGTAGTAACTTCTGTTACCAACTCACTACTATGGTACCTAAACAAATTAGTAAAGTCAAGCGTAACCTACTGATTGTACCAGCAACGTTTTTTTAACATCAGATACAAATATGTGAACATAGAACATCAAAACGAGGGAAGAGTATGATATTATGGAAGGTGAGAACTATTACAGGAAAGGGGGCCTCTCGACACATAGGAGCCTATTTCTACAATCCTTCAAAGGATCATTTTTCTCAATGGGATCGGAATCTCAAGCTGGCTGCGCTACAATGAAGAGGCATGCTGGCGGCTGGCAATCTATCATTTGAAAAGCCTCTTTTCGTATTGTTTTTTATCCTAAGAGGAGATTTATTGGCATGAGTAGCAACCTCGGATTTGAAAACACAGACGCGATTTTGTCAGAGGATCGTGTTTTCGCCCCAAGCAACGATGTGGTGAGCAATGCTAAACTCACGGCCTACATGAAGTCCAAAGGATTTGAGGACTATGAATTTTTCTATAAGTGGTCATTAGAAAATCGCTTCGAGTATTGGGAAGACCAGGCAAAAGAGCTGCACTGGTTCGAGCCCTGGCAGCAGACCTTTACCTGGACAGATAAGCCCTTCTTCAAGTGGTTTGTTGGTGGAAAGTTTAACATCGTCTACAATTGTCTCGATAGGCATATGGACACCCCTGTTCGCAATAAAGTGGCCTTCTATTGGGAAGGGGATGACGGCTCAACGCGTACCCTCACGTACCACGATCTCTATGTTATGACAAACAGGCTGGCGAAAGGCCTGCAAAATCTTGGCGTCAAGAAAGGCGACAGGGTCGCGATCTACATGCCAGCGATCCCCGAACAGATTGCAGCAGTGCTGGCAGTGGCCCGTCTTGGAGCAGTGCATACAGTCGTCTTTGGTGGTTTTGCTTCCAGTGCTTTGCGGGATCGTATTATTGATGCCCAGGCGAAAGTGGTTATCACAGCGGATGGCAACTATCGAGGTGGCAAGCTAATTGAATTAAAGAAGTTGGCTGATGATGCAGTTGCCGAGACGCCAACGATTACCAGCGTTGTTGTGGTGCGCCGATTGGGAAAAGAAGTCAATATGCAGGCTGGACGCGATATCTACTGGGATGATCTCCTTGCTGATATTCCCGAAGATACCGTAGTACCTTGTGAGCCAATGGACAGTGAAGATCTTCTCTATATACTCTATACCAGTGGAAGTACAGGAAAGCCCAAGGGCGTCGTCCACGTGCAGGGCGGCTATGCAGTCGGAGTCTATGCCACAACCAAATTTGTCTTTGATATTAAAGACACTGACATTTTCTGGTGTACGGCAGATGTAGGCTGGGTAACAGGGCATAGCTATATCATCTACGGTCCATTGATGAACGCAGCCACGAGTGTCCTTTATGAAGGTGTACCGACCTATCCTGATCCAGGTCGTTTCTGGAGCATCGTAAACCGCTTTAAAGTAACCATTTTGTATACTTCCCCAACAGCAATTCGTGGCTTAATGCGCTTTGGTGAAGAGTGGCCCGCCAAGCATGATATCTCCAGTCTGCGTCTGCTAGGTTCGGTGGGAGAACCAATCAACCCTGAAGCCTGGATCTGGTACTTCAAAAATATTGGGCATAGCCAGTTACCAATTATGGATACATGGTGGCAGACAGAGACCGGCTCGATCATGATCAGTCCAACCCCTCTTCTTCCCTTGAAACCGGGTAGCGCCTCACGTCCACTACCAACCATTGACGCAGATGTCGTTGACAAAAGTGGAGCAACGGTTGGAAAAGAGAATGGCGGCTTCTTGATTATTCGCACTCCGTGGCCCAGCCTGATGCGAACCGTCTATGGAGATCCAGCACGCTATCAGACCTACTGGGATACTATTCCTGGTGTCTACTTTGCTGGTGATGCATCATTCCAGGATAAAGATGGTTACTTCCGCATCCAGGGCCGTGTGGATGATGTCATCAAAGTGAGCGGACACCGTCTGGGATCAATGGAGATCGAATTGAGCCTGGTCAGTCATCCAGCAGTTGCGGAGGTGGCAGCGATTGGCAAACCGGACGCGCTCAAAGGTGAGCATGTAAAGGTTTTCGTCATTCTCAAAAACGGCTTCACAGCTTCTCCAGAAATGGAACAAGAGCTAAAACTTCATGTCCGCCATACAGTCGGTGCAATTGCAGTCCCGGATGAATCTGGAATTCACCCCCTCATTGCCTAAGACACGTTCAGGCAAAATCATGCGCCGCGTCATCCGCGCCAAAGAACTTGGCGAGCCTGTTGGCGATACCAGTACGCTTGACGGCTAGTAGCTAAGTCTACTCGCTCTAGACAGGTGGTGCCACGATTTGTGGCACCACTTTTTGTGCAACAGCGTAAAAGAGGAAGAGCTTTAGCGCTGTTGCTACACTGTACTTTTGGCCTATTATAAATGCGTTAGTAAGCATAGTGATATACAATAGCATGGAGTGTAATATCCAAAGTTATCCCTTTTATTTTGATTGAAATTTGTATCGATTGTATAAGCAAGAAAAGGAGCGCAACATGGACGCCCATACAAAGCACAATGCAGCATTCGCAGCCGCCACCCGGCAGCGTTCATCAAACACAACCGTCATCGTTCTGTCCATCCTCCTGGTCCTGGCCTTGATCGTTTTGGGCGTTATGTTGTGGGTACATTTCTCTCCATTACTGCTCCACACCGCCTCTCCCACGATCCAACAGCCATTTGTCCAGCATCATCACTGGTAGAAAACAAGCTGTTATTTGAGCAAGTGTACGCCCACAAAGGTCAGTATAAAACATTAAGAGGGGTAGCGAGATCGGATGATAAGCTGTCCCTTGTGGGACTTTTTTGGGGTGTAGATGCCCCAACACAAGAAAGTTGCTTGATGAAAAACGCTTGACCATGTCTAAAACCTACGTTATAGTAGGTGCCAATAATTGGATTGAAGAGAAGAGGATTTGATGAGAGCATCTCATGAGGCAGAACCGATGGCGACAACGACAGCGAAAGACTTTCAAGAATATTTAATTGAGCTTATTCGGCAGGCCGTGGTGACATATCTGGTTCAGGAACAGATCACCTATGCTATCGAGCAACTTCCTATAGATCTGCGCTTCTCAGCACAGAGTAGCTTCGGCGACTACTCGGTTCCAGTGATGCGTTGGGCAGGGAAAAACGTATTAGGACGTCCACCGCTTCAGATTGCCAATAGTCTGGCGACAATTTTGAACGGTATGAGTATTTCCGCGTTACAAGAAGTAACGGTAACGCAGCCAGGATATGTCAATTTTCGTCTGAACCGAGCGGCGGTTGGCAGGACTATTATCGAACATGTACTGGAAGAAGGGCCTGATTTCGGTCAGAATAGTATTGGCACAGGAATAAAGGTTGTCGTTGAGCATACATCGATTAATAGCAACAAGGCGGCCCATGTTGGACACCTGCGTAACTCCTGTTTGGGAGATACCGTTGTACGTATGATGCGCTCTCAGGGCTATACAGTCGAGGCAGAAAACTATATCGACGACTCAGGAGTGCAGGTTGCGGATGTGGTCGTTGGCTTCACGCTGCTTCAGAAGGGTGAGCTCCAGTTACCCGGTGGGAACGAGATGCTTGAGGGGGAGTCGTTTGACTATTATTGCTCACGGGTATATGTCGCGGTTGGGAAGCTGTATGAAGAAAAGCCTGAGTATAAAGAGTTTCGGAAAGCCGTGTTGCATGCAATTGAGCATGGCGAAGAACCGGAGTCGGGTCCCGATTATCCTGCGCTCGCGACTGATGTATCGCATCAGATTGTCCAGGCCCATTTGAAGACGATGAGTCGGCTGAACATCTCGTACGATCTGCTCACGTGGGAATTCGCGATTCTGGGGGCTGGACTATGGAGACACACCTTTGAGATGCTACGCAGCAGAGGACTGCTAGAAAATCCGGAGAGTGGTCCGGCGGCTGGCTGCTGGATTTGCCTTTTGGGGATGCAGAGGCACCCCAGGAGGAAGAGAACGAGCGGATGCAGGACAAGATCCTGGTGAGAAGCGATGGGACAGCGACCTATACCGCCAAAGATATCTCCAACCAGCTCTGGAAATTTGGGCTTACAGATGATATTGGAGTTGATTTCACCTATATCCCCTGGGGAGTACAACACGATAGGCGCAAGCTCTGGACAATGCGCACACCGAAAGACGCGCCGGTCAATCCGGCAGAAGAGGGTGATCCTACCCGATTTGGTCATGCAAAGATTGCAATCAACGTAATTGATGTACGCCAGTCTTATCCGCAACAAGTGGTCTACGAGAGCCTGAGACGGCTCGGCTATGTTGACCAGGCCAAGAACTCACGTCATATTGGCTATGAGGTAGTAACCCTTTCTAAAGCCACCGCCGAGAGTCTGGGCATCGATACCTCTGACGGACGCAGCTATTATGCCATGTCCGGGCGCAAAGGGATCGAAATCAAGGCGGACGAACTGATTAATGCCGCAGTGAAACGGATGCTGGAGATCCGGCGGCAGGGAGACAGGCCTGAGCAGGACGAGGGGACGGCGGCTATTCTGGCAGCTTCAGCGATTCGCTACTTTATGATTTGCTTTGGGCTACAACAAATTATCGCCCTGGACATGGACGAAGCGCTACGACCAAATGGGGATACAGGTGTCTACCTGCAATATGCCTATGCGCGAGCCAATAGCATTCAGCGCCGCTTGCAAGAGAGTGGTTACACAATACCGAGCAAGTTGGAGCAATTGCCGGAGCAACTTGAGCAGAGCGAATGGGAGTTGCTGCGCCAGATAGATGTTTATCCACGGCGATTGGCAGAGGCCAGTGAGCAACTTGCGCCACATCTGCTTGCGAATTATGCTTATGATCTGGCGGCGCATTTTAGCGACTTCTATGAGCATACGCCGCCAATTGTTAAAGAGCAAGATGAAGTAGTAAAAGCCTTCCGCACGCAGCTCGTGCAGACCACTATTCAGACCATGAACAATGTCCTGCGCGTGCTCGGCTTTGAGCCATTAGAGCGAGTTTAACCCACGCTTCTTTCAAGGCTTTCCAGTGGCATCAGCAAAAGGCGTTTATTGCTGATGCCCTGGGGATTGAATATGGTAGTATAAAGGCATGGTAAGCCTATTTACAGTAGTATTCAAAAGACTGAAAGAGGTACTTCGTGAGACTGCACTTTGGCATTAAAACTGCACAACAAAATACCACTTACGAAAGTATATTACGCGTCTGGACTGAAGCGGATAGTATTCCTAGCATCGAACATGCCTGGGCATTTGACCACTTTATTCCACTGACGGCGGATATAACGGGTCCCAATCTAGAGGGCTGGACGCTTCTAGGAGCGTTGGCAGCTCGCACAGAGCGGATACGGCTTGGGTTGATGGTTACAGGCAATACCTATCGGCACCCGGCGGTACTGGCTAACATCGCCACTACCGTTGACATCATCTCCAATGGTCGCCTGGATTTCGGGATAGGAGCGGGATGGAATGAAACAGAACATACGATGTATGGCATTCCGCTCTATACGCCGGGAGAGCGTCTCAGGCGGCTGGGAGAGGCGTGCGAAGTAATTAAATTGTTGTGGACGGAGACACGGGCAAACTTTGATGGAAAGTATTATCAGCTCAAAGATGCGTTGTGTGAACCGAAACCAGTACAGAAGCCTTATCCCCCCTTTGTAATTGGTGGCAGCGGTGAGAAGCTCACGCTGCGAATTGTGGCACAATATGCCAGCATCTGGAACTTTGTCGGCGGCTCCATTGAAGATTTCCGCCATAAGAATGAAGTGCTTAACCAGCACTGCGCGGCGATTGGGCGAGATCCGGCAAGCATTGAGCGTTCAATTCAATGGCGTATCAACTATGACAATCTGGCAGAGAGCCGGGAGCAGATACGACCTTATATCAACGAAGGGGCAACCCATATCATTCTCAGCCTGAGCTATCCTTATCCCGAAGAGATTGTTCACCGGATGGATAAAGAGATTGTCCAACCTTTAAAAGCTGATTTTGAAGGGCGATAGTCATCAATCACGAATTGTCGTTACGCTTCAGTTGTTTTTGTATGTAGTTTTGCAGTATAGCATCGCGGATACTGAAAAACTGAAGCCTGGCGACAGTTCTCTCCAAGAGAGATCTCTGAGACACTATACAAAGAGAGAGATATGCAAGAAAAAGAGACAAACGAACATTTCCCCCATAGAATGCAGACACTAAAAGATTACCAGGAATTTCATCGCTGGCTGGATGAAAAGAATGACTTTAACACAGATATTTTTTTGAACATGATGTTGCTCAGTGGCGAGATCGGCGAACTGGCACAAGTGCTCAAAAAAGTGCATTTTATGGTTGATCCAGTACGAAACGAGCAGGATAGCGAGATAAAGACGTTACCTGATGCATTGACTGAATATCGAGAGAGCCTGGGACAGGAACTAGCTGATTGTATGGCATATATTCTCAAATTGGCGAACTATACAGGAGTTGATTTGCAAGATGCTTATCTCCAAAAGATGGAGAAAAATTTGCATCGGACCTGGAAACATATCAAACAATAACCCTACCATCCTACATCAGAGATCATTGGCAAGATTGGTGACATCCGGCGAGAGGGTTGATAGGCGAGCAGGAGACGGCCAAGCCGATCTGCCCTACGAGTGTTTTTACCTCCTACACTGTCAGGCCAGGGTCTAATGCACATCTACAGAAGCCCTAATACATTACTGAAGATGAAGTAGTTGATTCTTCAGAAGATCTTTGACTCCTTCCCCGCCATAGAGGCGCAGCCAGAGAGGACCCTGAGCGGGCTCAAAGACGAGCTCAAAGGTAAAGAATGGGCAGCAAACGCGTTCCTGCAAAATGAAGTTTGTGAGCTTCTCAACCCAGATTTTTTCGCCTGGATATTGAAGAGCATAGCCATCAGGCAGTTCATGTGCCTGCTGAAAGGAAGTGAACAGTTCGTGTAGTTCTTCCTCGCGGCTGGCAAGAGCATCCTGGGATAGAGAGCAGGCAATGGGTAGATTGGCAGAGGCAACGGGGTGTTGTGCTTCTTGCATCGCTATTTTTCTCCTTCAAAAGATTTTTCAAGAGTGTTCTGGTTTTTCTGTTTAAGACGATCAAGCATCATCCAGCCTAAATCAATCACATAGAGAACAATTACCACATCACCAAGCGTGGTAGCAAACCAACCAGCAGGGAGTAACTGATCAAGGCCCCAGAGAATAAAGGCGGAACTGACGATCAAAGCTTTACAAAGATCCAGGAGTGTAGGGTTTGTGAGCGTTTGAAAAGCAAGGTAGGCAGCACCAATTAAGAGCAAAGGAGCTGCGGATATTGGAGCATGAGGCAAAGAAAATGAGAATATATCACTTAACAGAAGAAAGGCTCCGGTCAGCAAGGCACAGATAACAAATAACCAGTTCAGAACGCGCAGAGGTTTAAAGAAAAAAACCGGGACATCGGCAGATGTTTCCGCAGCGGCGGTTTTATGATCCAAAGGGTTGTTCATCAGGTTAGCAAATAGTGCGCATTCCTTTTTTTCAGCGTTGCAACAAAGAGCGCAGCAGTCCTTTCAGCGTACTTATTTATGACTATCGACATTTTCTTCTAAAGCTTTAGGCTCAATGAGAGCCATAGAGTGCTGATTTAGCAACATCGGAATTTACGTCGATGTAAAAATGCGTCTTAGCAAAGAAAGTTCAGTCCGGCATTGGAGATTAGCGGGTAGCAATCTCCTTTAACAATAGAGCATTCATCGGCTTCTGTCCAGAGTGCTGAGAAAAAAGAGAGGAAATTCCTGAAGCATCCCTCGTTCAACATAGCCAACGATAAGTAGTAGGCAAGCAGGAGACGGGCAAGCCGAACTTCCCTACGGCATTGGGGGGAAGATCTTCCTTCTAAATAGGAAAAGCGAGCTAGTATTTAGGTTTTGGTGGGTCTTCTCCCTGGAAAGAGGCAACATCATTTTGCACATCTTTGGCGATAGAGCGGAGATAGTCTGAGAGAGCGAGCATATTTTGGGCAAAAGCCATTGAGGCTTGATCTCTCTCCTGTTTTTGTAAAGCTTGCAGCATAGCGATTGAGCGCTCACGCATACGGCGAGAAATAGTATCTGTCTGATCGACCATTTCATTTACATGCAAAACAAAATGGCGAAAGCGTCCAGTTGTACGAGAAAAAGCATTGGAAAGCATAGCGATAGGATCGCTATTGGGAGAGACGTTGAACGATGCCCCTCTTGTTGCCAAAGACATATCAGAATAGAGGCGCTCCGCAGCGCTTCTAAGGGCATCATGTTGGAGGCGTGTTTCATCGAGCAAGCCGACAGTTGTATCCAGCATGTTATTCATGGCAGAAGCGACCTCAGTAATCTCGTCCTGTCCGCCGATAGAGGCGCGAACTTTGAAATTCGCCATGATTGACAGATTGAGCAACGCGGCGCAACTCCTGTAGTCTGGGGCTAAGGGTTAAATAGATCAACCAACCTACAACCAGAATAGCTAAAAAAACGAAAACAATAGCGATGGTAGTAAGAATAAAGACATGTTGTTGCTGTATAGCAGCAATATCCTGAACAGAAAGAACGAGACTTTGATCAAACTGCAAGAGTTTTTGTGTAAATTCCTGGGCAATTGCCACATCTGCTCGTCCCTGCCCGCGCTGTACCACGAGAGCCTCGTCGATCTTCTCGGCTTGCAAATCAGACAAAATAGTATTTTGCACCATTTATTCTATAAATGAGGATAGAATGAGATGAAAACAAACCGCTCTCTATCTGACTAGAAGAAAGCGTAAGAAAAGATGCCTATCCTTGAAACTGAACGGCTGATCCTGCGAGACTTTGGTCCTTCTGATTGGGATGCACTCAATGATTTCTTGTCTGATCCATCCGTTACCCGCTCTATGCACTTTTCCTCGTGGGATGAGGAGAAGCGGCGAGAGTGGTTCGCATCACTTGTAAAGCTCGCATCCAACCCCCATCGGGATGCCTACGACTGGGCAATAACGTTACGGAGCAATGGGCTGCTCATCGGCTGGCTGATTCTTGGCAAGAGCCGTCATGCACGCGAGGAAGGGATGCGCGAATGTGGCTGTGGCTACGCTCTCAACCAGCACTACTGGGGACAGGGATACATGCCTGAAGCGCTCCAAGCGGCCTTTACCTACGCCTTTACTGCGCTGGGAACCGAGCTGATACACGCAGAATGTAAAAGAGAGAATACCGCTTCCGCTCGCGTGATGCAGAAGTGTGGCATGCAATACGAAGGAACGATATATGATGACGATGGATTGGGAAATTGGGAACATCGTGATCGCTACGTCATCACCTCAAAAGAGCACCAATAATCTGTTTAATGTCACTGATACCTGCTTGTAAGAGAAAGGCCTTGATGCCTTCGACAATCTCAACGGCGGCGCGGGGATGAGCAAAGGTAATCGAGCCAACCTGGATAGCAGTAGCACCAGCCATAAGAAATTCCAAAGCGTCAGACGCAGAGGCGATGCCACCAACTCCAACAGGACCATACTCAAATGCACCACCTGGTTATACATCGTAGCGGGCATCGTTAATACGATCACGGAGACGGCGGGCCTCTTTTGCAGCTTCCGCACGAACTCGTCACCATCACCGGCATATAAGATACTGCGGGAGACAGAGATAATAGCATTCCCACCTCTGGCATCGACACCTGCGCGGACTGATGCGGCAAGGTCACCACCCTGTGTTCCGACGCCGGGAATGAGAATGGGCATATCAGGGCAAAGAGCCCGTAGTCGGGCCAGTTCTGTAGGATAGGTGGCACCAACGACAAGGGCACAATTTCCCTCAGAATTCCAGGATTGAATTTTTTGTGCCACCACCTCGTAGAGAGGTCGCACCTCATCATCGAGCTGGACAGAGAGATCCTGAAAGTCGCGCGCACCAGGATTCGAGGTTCGGCAGAGGAGAAAAATGCCCTTGTTACGATGGGCAAGAAAAGGAGCGACACTGTCGTAGCCCAGATAGGGATTGACCGTCACGGCATCAAAGCCATAGACATCGAAGATAGTTGCGGCATAGTTACGGGCAGTATTGCCAATATCGCCGCGTTTAGCATCGAGAATGACAGGGATATCTGAAGGAATCACCTTTACGACATCCTGAAGAGCTTGCATACCGGCGGGTCCCAGAACTTCAAAAAAGGCGCTATTCGGCTTAAAGGCACAGACATAGGGGAGAGTTGCTTCAATAATCTTATGGCAAAAGTCTACCACAGAAGAGATTTCAGGCTCACCGATATAGGCAGGCGGGAAGCGACTTGGCTCCGGGTCCAGGCCTACGCATAAGAGGCTATTATTTTTTTGAGAAGCAGCGGCTAATTTTTCAACAAATTTCATGGATTTCACCTCATTTTTTCAGAAAGCGGACAGAGACCCCCACAAGGGGCACGGTTAACAGCCATCTCTACGTCGAAATCACCACGCAGTGAGATAGTATCTAGCGAGGAGGAGACGGCCAAGCCGATCTGCCCTACGCGACGGGGTTCACCTCGCTAGCGAGCAGGAGACGGCCAAGCCGATCTGCCCTACGCGACCGGGTTTCATCTCGCTAGCGAGGAGGAGACGGTCAAGCCGATCTGCCCTACGCGACGGGTTCACCTTAGTTGGGACAGAAACGCTTTGCCTTTGCCGAGGGCGGTATTGATGGGTATCTGTTGCGCACAGAAAGGGCAGGTTTCTGCGGTATATGTTTGTAGATCGACAGAAATTAAGGTTTGAATAGGGACATTGCCGATAGCAGAGGGCTGGACATTGCCGCGATTGCAGAGGGCGCTGACACCTACAACATTGCCTTCAAGATGGCGAACTGTCTCAATCACCTGGCGGACAGAGCCGCCAGTAGTGAGAATATCTTCGACAATAAGAATATTTTTGCCGGGAATGTACGCATCATAACCGCGATGAAAAGAGAACGTCTTGTCTGGTCCCTCGCCATCTTTCTCGGCATAGACAGCCAGCGTTTCTCCGCTTGTGCGAGAGGCATTCAAGAAATGGGTCACCCATTGCGAAAGGATAATGCCACCTAAGACAGGGCCCACCACCACGTCGATTTGATCGGCGGGGGCGGATTGGGCCATAAAGCGGCAGAGCTGTGAAATGACGCCCGTATGAACATAGAGCGCATCTTTATTAATATAGACCGAGCTATGGCGGCCAGAAGTATAGACAAAATGGCTATTACTGACCACGGCCCCAGCATCGGCAAAGAGCTGCATAAGCTGCGGATCATTCTGTTGTACTGTCATAAACTAATACTTGTTCCAGGATTTTATGGGCACAGTGGCAAGATCTTTTTGCACAAGTGCCCTGGTAAACAGACGCGCCTGCTTAATTTTCGTAAACAAAGGAATATTATAGTCGATAGTAAAGCGACGAAGCGCGTAGTCATCATCAACTTCCTTCTGACTATAGCGATCCACGACATTGATAGCAAGATCAATCTTATGCTCTCGGAAGTATGAAAGCACATTCGGCGTGCGCTGTTCATGCATTTTGTAGAGCATAGTGGTCTCGATACCATGAGCACGGAAGAAGGCAGAGGTCTTTTCAGTTGCATAGAGTGGGATACCCAGGGTTGACAGCAAGCGCGCGCTTTCCAGAAAATTTGCCTTCTTATCTTCACCACCAAGACTGATAAAAATGCCCTTACGCGGAATGGTACCACCAGTAGCAATAATGGCCTTGAGGTATGCCTCTTCCAGATCCTCGCCGAAGCAGGCCACTTCACCAGTTGAAGCCATCTCAACACTGAGAAGGGGATCGGCACCGGAGAGGCGAGAGAACGAGAACTGAGGAGCTTTCACCGCTATAAAATTCAGTTCAGGCATAGGGACGGAATGAATGTGAGGCTGAAACAGGGCATCCACAAACAGCTCGATAAAATTGACGCCAGTGACCTTCGAGATGAAGGGGAAAGTACGTGAGGCACGCAAATTGACCTCAATCACGTAGACCTGGTTATCCTTTGCCAGGAATTGAATATTAAAAGGACCAGTGATCTCCAGAGCCTGGGCAATCGCGCGGCCAACCCCTTCAATCTTGCGCTGAGTCTCCTCATTTAAGGTCTGAGGCGGAAGAACGATAGTCGCATCACCGGAATGCACACCGGCATTCTCAATATGTTCAGAGATCACAAAAGCCTTGACCTCGCCATGCTGAGCCACCGCATCCAGTTCGATCTCTTTCACTTTTTGGAAGAACTTCGTCACCGTAACGGGATGCTCAGGAGAGACAGCAGCGGCTTCTTTTGTATATTGGATCAGTTCAGCCTCATTGTTGCAGACATTCATCGCATTGCCTGAGAGGACATAGGATGGGCGCACCAGAACTGGATAGTCTACGCGTTCAGCAAATTTAATCGCTTCTGCAATCGTACTAAACACATCCCAGGCAGGCTGACGAATATGCAATGTATCCAGCAGAAGAGAGAACTTTCCGCGATCCTCAGCGCGATCAATATTGGCGACATCGGTACCAAGAATGGGGATGCCATAGTTATTGAGTGCGCGAGCACGATTATTTGGTGTCTGGCCACCAACCGAGACGATAGTGCCATAAGGATGTTCAAAATCGCAGATATCGGCGATACGCTCAAAGGTCAGTTCCTCAAAGTAGAGGCGATCAGAGGTATCATAATCTGTCGAGACTGTTTCAGGATTACAGTTAATCACAATCGAATGCTTGTGATACTTTTTCAGCGCCTCCACCGTACTCACAGAAGTCCAGTCAAACTCCACAGAGGAGCCAATACGATAGGGGCCAGAGCCAAGAATAACCACGCCATCAGCGCCGAGGGGTTTCACATCATGGTGCTGACCATTGTAAGTCAGATACAAATAATTGGTATCGGAAGGAAATTCTCCGGCCAACGTATCAATCTGAAAAACAGAGGGAGTAATACCCATCTCTTTGCGCAAAGCCCGGATCTCCAGGCCAGTTTTATCGATGAGCTGACCAATGCGCTTATCAGAGATACCGAGCTGCTTATACATAGTCAGAGAGCGGGGAGAGAGGTCTTGTTGCGTCTGCAACCGGTGTTCTACTGCGACGATATGTTGAATGCGCAACAAGAACCAGGGATCGATGCCAGTGATACTGGAGATTTCCTCGACACTCATACCTTCACGCAAAGCGAGGGCCAGGGCAAACATACGTTTGGGAGTTGGCGTATAGAGATATTTAGAGATAATCTCCTCAGTACCCTCAGTAAGCGAGAAAGCCTTCTCTGAAGTCGCGCCCTCAAAATCGAGATCGAGCATACGAATCGCCTTTTGAAAAGCCTCCTCAAAAGTGCGGCCAATGCCCATCACCTCGCCGACAGATTTCATACCAGTGCCGATAGTTTCATCGACGCCCTTAAATTTTTCCAGGTCCCAGCGAGGAATTTTCACGACCAGATAGTCCAGGCTTGGCTCGAAGCAAGCCTGAGTGACACCAGTGACCCGATTAGTAAGTTCAGTCAGACTATAGCCCAGAGCGAGTTTGGCCGCCACATAGGCGAGAGGATAGCCAGTAGCTTTACTAGCCAGGGCGGAACTGCGGGAGAGGCGAGCATTCACCTCAATGACATAGAAAGCTGAAGATTTCGGATCGAGGGCGAACTGGACATTGCATTCGCCGACGATACCCAGACTACGGACGATAGTAATTGAAGCACTGCGGAGCATGTGGTACTCAGTATTTGTCAGCGTCTGGCTGGGGGCCAGCACGACAGATTCACCGGTATGAATGCCCAGAGGGTCCATATTCTCCATATTACAGACAGTGATACAGTTATCAGAAGCATCACGGACCACCTCGTACTCAACCTCTTTGTAGTGGTGCAGATATTGCTCAATCAGGACCTGGGGAGCGAAAGCCAATGCACCACTGACAATATGTTCCAGTTCCTCAACCGTGCGAGCGATCCCAGAGCCCTGGCCGCCGAGAGCAAAACCAGCACGAACCATCACCGGAAAACCAATCTCTTTGCCGATGCGCAGCGCATCCTCCAGCGCCTCCGCACTATGGCTTTGAGGGGTGGGAATTTGAATACTGTGCAGATGCTGAGCAAACTCCTGGCGATCCTCTGTCAGAATAATGGCAGAAATAGGAGTACCGAGCACCTGGACATGATATTTTTCGAGAACGCCCTTTTTGTAGAGATCAATGCCACAATTGAGCGCAGTCTGCCCACCAAAGGAGAGCAAGATCCCATCGGGACGCTCTTTCTCAATAATCTTCTCCACAAAGAGAGCATTGACGGGCAGAAAGTAGACCTGATCAGCGAGGAGCTTTGAGGTCTGAATAGTCGCGATATTTGGATTCACCAGAACAGTCGCAACGCCCTCTTCGCGTAACGCTTTGAGGGCTTGCGAGCCAGAATAATCAAACTCACCGGCCTGACCGATCTTCAGGGCACCGGCCCCCAGAACCAAGACTTTACGTAACGTGTTCAATTTAGCCCCTTACCTTTTCCAGGAAGTAGTCAAAAATCCACTCAGTATCCAGAGGTCCAGGAGCCGCTTCGGGATGGAACTGCACCGAGAAGAAGGGATATTCTTTATGGCGCATCCCCTCATTACTGCCATCGTTCACATTGACAAACCAGGGTTCAAAATCTGGTGGGAGAGTACCGACGGCGAAGCCATGATTTTGCGTCGTAATAAAGCAGCGTTTGGTGCCTTGCAGAATACAGGGCTGATTCTGGCTACGATGGCCGAATTTGAGGCTGATATGTATCGCCGCCAGCGGCCAGCGCCAGCAACTGGTGGCCCAGGCAGATACCCAAGAGTAGGAACGCGGCGTTCGATGGCAGTGCGGAGCGTCTGAATCGTTTTCACAGGCATTTTAGGGTTGCCAGGACCATTAGAGATCACAATCCCATCGAAAGAGAAATCATTATAGGGAGAGAAAAGGTCCCAATCCCAGGGAACCGTAATCACGCGCACATTGCGAGCGCGCAGGCAGCGGACAATATTATGTTTTGCGCCACAATCGATCAAGACAATCGTTTTATCGCCGCTGCCATCTTGTAGAACGTGGGGAGTTGAAACTTTTGCAACCAGATTTTCGGTATTGGGATCATGAAAAGGGATATCCGTGTCAAAGACAATCTTGCCCAACATCGTGCCATGTGTGCGAATATGCTGAGTCAAAAGGCGGGTATCTTTTATCTCGAGAGCAGGAATGCGAGACTGGTAGAGCCAGTCACCCAGATTCATAATACTTTGAGAATGGGAAGGAGTATCGATATAATTTGAGACAATCAAACTATTGATATGAATTTTATCATCTTCCCACCAGGAACGATTGGCGACGCCATAATTGCCCATAATAGGGTAAGTCATCACCAGAATCTGGCCACTATACGAAGCATCAGTCAGAGCTTCAGGATAGCCGACCATACCAGTACTGAAGACCACCTCACCGGCAGCAGGACCCTCAAAGCCAAAGGAGCGACCTTCAAACTGTGTACCATCTTCCAGCAGGAGAGAAGCGTAGACAGGAGCTTTTGGAGAGATCATCGTTGTCAGTGAGTTAGAGACTTCAGTAAGATTTTCTGGTAAGAGCGTATTATGCATGTGTATCCTCTACTTTAGTTTTGTCTAAGAATGTGTCAGAAAACAGGTTCATCTTCAGAAAAATGGGACATATTCAGACACATTCTCAATGGTGCCAGGGCGAGCCTGAACATATAGGACGCTATTAATTATATATACGATTAGTGGTACGTCCAAGAACAAGGGCAAGGAGTGCCATACGTATATACATACCATTACGGATCTGCGAGCGAAGATAGACCGCACGGGGATCGGCATCCACCTGCGGGTCAATCGTCCCCACACGAGGGAGAGGATCGAGCAGAATCATCGTAGGAGAGGCATAGTCCTTCAGCAGCTGAGGAGTAACCACGACCTGGGAATGCATCAAATCCTGATAGTCGTCGTTGATTGCCAGGCGTTCACGCTGAATGCGGGTCCAGTACCAGAAATCGCAGGTTTTCGGAATATCTTTTTCAGAGGAGATCTCAATCAGGCGAATGCCACGTGAACCAAACAGCGTCAACTCGGCAGGGGAGAGGCGCAGGCGTTCAGTAGCAAGCAGGTAGACGGTATTATTATTAAAGAGAGAGAGGCCGCGTATCAACGAATGGAGAGTGCGGCTATTCACCAGATCGCCAGCGAGCAGGCCTGTGAGATGATCCAGGCGGCCAAACTGCTCATAGAGAGTAAAGAGATCGAGCAGAGTCTGGGTAGGATGTTCATTACTGCCATCGCCAGCGTTGAGGACCGGGATAAACTCAGCGGCCTGAGCGGCGCGTAGAGCGGAGCCAGCCTGGGAATGGCGGAGCACCAACGCATTTGAGTAGGCCTCAAAGACGCGAATAGTATCCTCAAAAGACTCGCCTTTAGAGACCGAAGAAACAATCTCAGGATTCTGAATCTCCAGAGTCTGGCCGCCGAGGCGTTTCACAGCGGCGGCAAACGAGGCGAAAGTGCGGCTCGAAGGTTCAAAAAAGAGCAGAGCAACGAGCAGGCCTTCAAGCAAGTGTGACGGCTCATTGCGCAGAACAAGCATTTTCATCTTACGAGCAAGAGAGAAGACAGCATGCAGGTCACTTGCAGAAAATTGATCGAGAGAAACAATATCCTTACCATAAAAATCGCCCTGAATGTGTGAAACGGCATCATCCAGGCGAGGTAGCATCGTGTACTGCATAAATTCCTCCAGAGCGCAGAGAGTCATTCTGCGTAGAAAACGTCGTCATCGACAGGTTGACAGGTCATCCTTTTCTCGTAGTTCATTCAGCAAAAGAAGCAAGGAACACACGAGAGACGAGAGTTAAAAAATGAGCTTCTGGGCTCAAACATCTCGTAGTAGCCAGGAAAAACGCGTCCATGTTAAAAAAAAACCTCACCCCCGAATCAATGGGGTGAGGAAGAAAACTTCTTCCAAAAGAGAATACCGGGTCCATCGTGCAAATAGTGGAAGCGACACCCTCCCTGTGAAAAGGATCGAAGTATTGTTTGCCAAATCTTTGTCACGAGCATAGCGATAAGGTGCCTTTTCCGGTACATGACTATATAAGGAAACATGTTCCAAATTGCTAAAAGTATACCGTACATCGGCAAAAAAAGTCAAGTGCAAAAAAAGGGTATTTCGTTGGCTTTGCCATAGATAGACTGTACATACTGATTACAATTCTACGATAGCACATCTCTCTCGGACACCTTTTCGAGGAGCGAGAGAGTCGCTCGGCGAGGAGGACACGAACAGCGAGGAGGACACGACAAGTCGGTCCCTACCTGTTTTTTGGGCGAGAGAGAGGACGAGAGAGAGGGCGAGAGAGGGAGCGAGAGAAGGAGAAACGGGAACCTCTCTCGCTGCGCATAGAGATTTGTATGCCGAATTTGTTATATCTGGCGCACGAAAGGGATCGTCAGGCTTTAAATCCATGACGATCCCTTTCGTTTTTATCTTTTCAGCATTTAAAGGGCAATTATTGGATAAGCACCAGTGAGACATCAAAGATCAGGACGGCATTTGCGGGAATATTTGAGCCGGAAGGGGGTTGACTCCCATAGGCCAGAGCAGCCGGGATAATCAGGCGTCGCGAGCCGCCGACTTTCATGCCTGCCAGACCTTCATCCCAACCTTTAATAACCTGGCCCTGACCAAGTGCGAAGGCAATGGGCTGACCACCACGATCATAGGAGCTATCAAACTTCTTGCCTGTACTCTGGACCCAGCCGGTATATTGCATATAAAGAGTTTTACCGGAGACGGCGGTTGCGCCTACGCCCACCTTTGTATCGATATATTGCAGGCCATCAGGCAATTTCTGAATAGTGCCATTGACGGTTGGGGGAGTTGCAGGGCCAGCGGCAGGGGTAGGGGAACCGGCAGTAACCGTTTGCATTCCCTGAGCGACTGCTGTGCTAATCACCTGGGCGGTGGCAGTGATCTCAGTATTTACGATGGCAGTGGCAGCAGCAGCCGTAGCGGCGCTCACAGAGGCTTTGGCCTGAGCAGTAGCAGTTGTATGTTGATTATCCAATTTTGTGGCGGCAGCTTGTTGTTGGGCCGAATATTGTTGAAATTCAAGGATACCAGCAATAGCAAAAAGAATTATCAAAGTTGTGACAATTGTTGTAGTTATGATTTGTCGGCGTTTACGGCGGCGTGCTATACGCTCCAGGCGCTCTTGTTGACGGCTGCCAGGGCGGCGGTTAGCAGCATTATTTTTTTGTTCTTTATCAGTTTGCGTCATATAGAAATTTCTCTCCTCCTATACTTATCTCAAATAATAGCAGGTCGAGGTTACCATTAACAGATGGATTTGACAAGAGTCCGTGCTATATGATAGGGAAAATTTGTGAATATTTTACAATTTAGATATTTCTGCCAATTTTTCGACTTCTCAGGGAGAACAGTTGTTCAGGCAAAAAATTTGTGAAGCACATTCATCTTATCTCAAATAGTCATGAAAAAGATATTCTATGCTATACTACAACGCTGTTAGCATTGGAAGGATGAAATTCATGAATTACGAACTTTTCAACCTCTGAAGTGAGAGGGAAAATTGGCAAACATAGTCAGAGACCCCCAAAGGGGGCACGGTCAACAGCCACCCCGACAATTCCTCGGGGAGGGCCTCTTTTTGGGCAAACCATCCTCTCCAAATATATGCTAGAGGCGGTCTGCGTCGCCGATCAGGTGGAAGGCGGCCCAGAAGTAGGGATGGATGCGATAAGGGCGGATGGAGGTACGGGCACGGGCAATAAAAGCACGTTGAGCGTTAGCGAGGGCGGTAGCTTTGGGCTGTTCGTATAAGAGAGCCTGATAAAACATCTCCATAAGTTCGGCGCTACTGGCATCATCTACTTTCCAGAGAGTGGGCAGGAGAGAGGCAGCACCGGCATAAAGAAAGCCACGGCCCAGGCCAATAACCTCATCGACGCCCCCGACAACACCTCGGCCCGTTTCGCAGGCACTTAATGTAATCAGCGAACAGGAAGAGAGGTCGAGATTGAAGACCTCGATAGCACTGAGCTGGCGATTGGCGAGCTTAATATGCGAAAAATTAGGAGCGTCAAGGCGGAAGAGACCGTGGGCAGCAATATGGACAATAGGACTATGCGGTCCCTGCGTCCAGAGACGAGAGGTAGTGGCCTCTTCATTGAGCACGCTTGTCGTTCCAAGCAGACGAGCAACCACATCAGCTTCTTGAAGAGCATAGGTCAGGCGTCCGCCATCAGAGAGACCGAGAACGAGAGAATCTGCCAGGCGAACGCCCTTTGCGTGAATGCGCTGACCGCGTTGGTAGCAGATATCCAGCAAAGAAGCTGAGGGCAGATAGGAGATATCGAAACGCTCAACCACGAATTGAACGCCATCGAAGAGGCAATGGAAAGGCAAGTAATGGAGGATACCATAGGGAACGATGATAATATGAGAGCAGGCATCCAATACATCTGCGATGGGGCGGAGTAAGAGATCATGCAGGCGTTGTAGAAGGCCGAGGCAATTTTCCTGGAGGCCTGAAAAAGCCTGAGCGCGATCTGAGGAGCCAGAAGCCTGAGCTGCGAGTTCCAGATTAGCACGCCAGAGCGAGAGTAAGCGCTCCAGTTTTGGATAGGCCTTACGAACAATCTGCACATCAATACCTTGATGGGTGATCTGAAAGATATAGAGATCCTGATCTGTAAAGTAGTATTCAAGCAAAACAGTAGAAGCGGTGAGCTTTGGGCCTAATGAAGTCACAATACTATCGATACTATCGGCCCAACCTGAGCGCTGCTTTGAGACCAGGTCCCCGGCTGAACGCAGATGCATCTGCTCTAAAAGCTGCTCAATCAAACGTTCACGCTGCTGCATCTCGCGGCGGGCCTGAACGGGGCCAATGGCCTGAATACGCATAATCGCCGTATCGCTCATATTGCTAATATCTTCCGTCTGATAGACAATAGAGCTAAACCAGGCCTGCTCCTCACGAAGGCGCTCCAGATCTTGCAGAATCACTTCACCGGCGCGATCACCAGCACGGAGACGAATATCGATATTATTGCGCAGATAGTCGCCCAGCACACGAGATTTTGCCTTTTCAACGTAGATCAAAGCCTGATCGACCTGATCGCGCTTCAGGGCCAGGACGATAGCGCGTTGATAGATGCCACCCTTATTCTCCAGAAAGCTCGTGCGTTCGTCCATCACCAAACGGCTCTGAACCTCATCAATTCCCTGGACCGCCTGATCATAATAGCGTGCAGCGAGAGAGAGATCGCCCTGGCGTTCAGCGAGCAGGCCGAGAAGATCTTCACAGAGATATTTCAGATCCAGCAAGTCCTGGCCACGGGCAATATCAAGAGCATGCATACAGAGATCTTGAGAGGTAAGCAGATCACCGGTGGCATCGGCCAGGCGAGCGAGCAATAAGGTAGCGCGGGCCAGATTGGGCAAATCTTCCTGTTCGGCGAAGAGATCGGCAACATGTTGAGCCTCTTGAGAGCTCGCTGCCAGCTGTCCATCGGCGAAGTACAATTCGGCGCGGCGCAAGCGGGCCATAGAAGCGAGGCGGACCGAGCCATCCTCTTCAAGCAGGTCACTGGCCTCGCGCAACTGAGCTTCAGCTTCGCGAAAGCGGCCCTCCAGAGTAGCGGCAGCGGCTTGCTGCATCATAGAGCGAGCCAGATTATGGCGCTGGCCAGGAGAGGTGCGAAAAAACTTGACCGTCTCAGCGGCCAACTCAGAGGCATCGCGGACACGATTCAGGTGCAGCAAGCAGAGGCAGACATGTTGAGCGACTTCAGCGGCAGCAAAGCCAACATCATGTTTGAGAAAAAGAGCGCGGCTCTGATTATAAAGCAGAAGGGCCTGGCTATAGTGACCTCTAGCAGAGTAGATATCAGCAATATTCAGCTCCTCGCGAGCAACAGAGATCTCCTCTTTTTCGCCATACGTCGAGAAAGTCGCACGGGCCTGCTCATGCAAAGTCACCGCCTCGCCAAATTTTCCCTGAGCGGCGAGAGTCAAAGCCTTATTCCCGCGGGCGCGAGCAATATTGAGATCGACCCCTTCGCCATGCAACTGATACGTTTCGATAGCGCGATCAAAGAGGTGTAAGGCGGCATCATAATGACCAAGTTCATACTCAATAATCGCGGCATTCACATCAATCTGTCCAGCGCGCAAAAGCTTATTATGGCGAATAAAAATCTCGCGGGCAGCAGCAGCATCGCGCAGGGCCTCAGTAGTACGATTTAAGCGCAGGCAGGCACTCACGCGGCCAATACGTGTTCTAGCCCAGCTCACCTCGTCGGACAGCTCCAAAAACTCCTCACCAGCGGCATCGAGGAAAGGAAGAGCAGCCTGATTTTGATCCATACGGCGCAAAGCATCGCCTCTGGCCATCAAGCCCAGAGCATGATAATACTTCTGCTGAGTCAGATCGCCAATAGCGAGCAGGTAGCCAGAAAGCTGAAACGAAAGCTTTGCATTTGTCGTCCAGCAGCGATCAGCCTCTTTCTTCAGCAGATAGACCAGGCGATCAAGAGCCACAGGACTAAAGGCAGGAAGCTGTGTTTGCAGCACATGACGTCCCTGTTCTTCATTCATTTGTATCAGAGAAGCGACAAGGTCTTGTGGAGTCATAAACCACTATTTCCAGGCGTGAGGAAACAAAAGTAAAAAGGATACAGGCCGTTGCCCTTTTGCGTGAGGAACGAACGACCTGTATCTATTCTATCTCTCTATCACCAAATTTCCACGTTAGAGCCAATCCCAAGAAAAAATACAGATACGCGTATCTCTTTCTTTGAGACGAATGAAAACAAGAAAAGCCACAAAAACACAGGGAGTAAGCTCTGCCTGGTGAGGCTCAAGAGAGGCCAAAAAAGGCGCTACTCCTGAGCTGCGATAAGCAACTGTTCAATGACCACAACAGTCTCAGAGAACTGAACTTCCAGTGAATACGTGGCAGGAGTGACAGTCGAGAAGACAAAGTTCCCCAACTCATCGATCTGCTCTGTCGAGACCAGAGTACCATCCTGGGACAACAGACTGACAGATGTACCTTCCAGGGCCTCCAGAGTTGCGCCAGAGCGCTTCACAAAGCCAATGATCTGCAAAGAATCTCTGCGCTGAATCATCTGTTCCACCTGGAGAGAGATATTGACATCTTCAGCAGTATAGTTGCGAGGCCAGGAAGCAACCTGAGCCGCCACATCACGCTGGAACGCCAGGCGAGGCTGTGGGAGAACAAGAGAGGCAGCGATACGGCGTGCGCCCTCTACAGCGTGCTCGCGCCACTGATCGAGGGTGCGCAATACCTCCTGCACAGGCTGATGATACTTGACGGCAGGGCGAACGGCAGCCGGTTGTGCAACGAGAACAGGATCGTTCGCAAGGAACTCCGTCAAAGCTGCAACCTCGGCACTACAACGTAAACAGTAAAGCAGATGAGATTGGACCTGAGTAGCCTGAAAGGCACTGAGCAAGGCCAACTGATATTCGCCAAGCACCTGAGTCGGTGGGCAGTCCCAGCGATAGAGCTTGTTAGTAAGTTGAAGATCTATTCGTCGATAAGGTAAAACCTGAGATGAGCAAGCTGGACAATGAGCAAGGTGCTCGGTAACCTCAGATCGTACCTTGTCCCCTGCAAGAAAAGCCGCTAATTCCTCATCGCGAATAGCGCCTGGTTCACTACACTCCATGAGCGTTTCCTCTACATCACACAAGATTACAGATCAAACCGGTAGAAAGGAACAAACAAAAGCATGTGGGCAGGTAGCAGAGACAAGCAAGAAAAGTCAAAAGGCCCACATATCTCCCTTTTCAAACTGCCGAAAAAGACCTGTTTGAGTCCCATGTATGCTAAAAAATAGCGACTCTTGCTACATAGACGCGAGTACGATACTCAATGATACATGAAACAAAGCCAATACAAACCATAAGTAGTGATCATTTACAGACCGAGGACTCTCCCCAGGGTCATCAGCGAAACACCGCCTACTTCAGGATCAAATTCTTTTCACACTGCAAATAAACGGGGAGGATACAGCTTTTTGCGTTTGCGGGAGAGAGATGAACAGATCTCCCTCACGCTGCGGACAGAGATGAACAGCCGTCCCTACGTCCCTCGTGGAGAGATCCCCAGAGGGGCACAGTCAACAGCCGTCCCCCACGCTGCGGACAGAGACCCCCACAGGGGGCACGGTGAACAGCCGACCCTACGAAGAGCGGAACAGCAACTGCAAGCGTTTATTGCGGCGTAGGCGTTCCAGGACATTGCGTTTAATGCGATAGACATCATCCACAGAAGGGAAAAAGCGAGGGTACAAGCTGGTAATCTCGCCTGGTTTCATGCCCTGGACGTAGGCAAGATAGACCAGAACACGTTCATCTTCGCCGTTTAATTCCTCCTGAATAATCTGCCAGAGATCTTGAGCGGAGAGATTGGAAACCACATCATCTGCGGGATCATCAGTAGCAGGTTCTTGCTCGATTGATTCCAGAGTCTCCTCATACTGGCGAGCCTGGCGTGAGCGAACTTCATCGGCAACGACACTATGGACACACATCTTCAGATATTTTAAAATGGCCGCCAGAGTATCAAAATTATCCATCTTCACAGGAGTCAGAGCCTGAGAGAACTTAGCGAAAGCCGCATTCACCAGAGGGGCGCTGCCATCTTGCCCCAACAAGACAGCCGCGCTCTGGCGCTGAGTCACCCAGGTAAGCACCAGAGGTGCGTACTGCTGATAGACACAAGCCCAGGCATCGTCATCGCGTTTGACAATGGCTCGGCGAAACAGTTCGAGGCAGAAGCGATCATTTGATGCATCCTGCTTCAGAAATTTATTGGTCTCTTCAGTGCAACAGCGAGCGAGCTCATTAATTGAGAGTCGCTCAGGTCGCGAGAGATCATCACCCTGGCCTCTCAAACCCGTGTGCGCATTTAAAGGCCGAGAGAGGTTTCGAGACTCCATGAACAATAGCCCCCTACATCCAACTATGGTTTCCTTGACGCGTTTATGCAGTATAACATGTAGAATACACAGCTACAAGCTTCAAGTAGGGCCTCAAACCAGTTATTTCCCCCTCGCCATAACGCGTTTTTTCATTATCGCATGTTCTTATGGCAGAAATCTAGTAAATAGGAGAAAGTGCCATATTTTATCGTTCACCATAGAGACTTTACTTTCCGCGTAGAACAATTTACAATCGCAAAATGAGGCCCCAAAACAATCAAGTTAAAGAGAAAAGTAGGAGAAATAGGAGGAAATTCGGGTGAATTTTCTCATGATCCACTTATTTATGTTATGCTGTTTAGAATGCATGTTGGGTAACATTTAAAGAAAGAAACGTTTCTTTCTTTCTTTGCGGAGCAGAGTGTTCATGTCACAAAGACGCGGTACAACTACAAATCAAATAAGCAACGTCATCCAGGTGCTTCAGCTTGGGCGCAAAACAGGAGTATTAAGCGTCGAACGAGATGAAAGCGTAAGCATTGAAAAAGGGATTATCACCTTTGTTCATGGGCATATTACAGAAGCGCACACGGGGCGACTGAGTGGGCAGGCGGCGTTATCCTTGCTCAGCATCTGGGGTCCCTGTCGTTTTACATTCACCCCGACAGAGATGGAAAAAATCACGCGTCCAGTACCAGCGATTCCGTCTCAAAGCAGTCCTGCACTAGCAGATCTCAACAAACCTGGCAGCACAGCGCCCTTAGAGAAAATACCACGAGAACCCCTGGCGCAACCTTCAGCGGGTCCGCTTCCCAGTCCAGCCGCGCCACAGCGTATAAAATCGACAGAAGAATCGCTACGGACCTTAGAGCGTGCGGGACTATCGCGAACACACCGACACCTGCTCTTACTTCTCGATGGGCAGCGTAGCATTATCGAGCTGAGCCGTCTGATGAATTGGAGAGAAGACGACATCTGGAACTTACTTCGTGATCTTGCACAGATTGGCCTGATTTAAGCTGGAGACAAACACAAAAAGGACAGATAATCAACAATGAGAGAAACAAAGAAAGACGCGTCTCAAAAGCGAAGCGGTATTTCATTATATCTACGATTATCGCTCTTACTCGTCTTTGCGGCAATTATCCCGTTAGCAATCGCCCTTATATTTAGCGAGTGGTATACGCGGCCAGCGCTCATAACCCAGGCCAACACAACGATGCAAAGCGATGCCAAAACGCGTGTGCAGCTTATTGAAACATATTTTAACGAGCGAGAGTTGGATACACAGACGCTGGCTCAAGTGCCCTCGGCCCAAACCTATATGAATGAGCCATATGGGACTATTGATCCGGAGGGGCAAAAACATGCAATCTACACGCTGGGAGCTGGAGCATTCCGCGACAAAAACTACACCAACTGGTCCCTTTTTGATACACAAGGTCGTCTACGCCTCTACTATCCCCAAGCGCCAGGGCGTCATGGGCAATACCTGGTTCCCCCGGTCTACCAGCAGGCAGTGCAGAGAGGGAAAACCGTCATATCGGATGTCTATTATGATCCGCAGAGCAAAGCCGAGACAGTAGATATCTACTCGCCAGCGCTAGCAAGTCCTGACACAAACATCACACCGAAAAAATACCTGGGCTTCATCCGCGCTACATTGAAGTTGAACTATATACTGGATATCGTCAACAGCGACAAAGGGAACAACGGGACAGGGAGTTATGCCTTTCTGCTAGATGAGAACGGTGTCCGTATTGCCACAAGCGAAGCGAATGAGTTTTTAAAAGCGGTGACGGCGTTACCGGCTGATGCAGCGCAAAGTGTGAGGGCAGAGCAGCGTTATGGGACAACAAATGATGTCCCAGTGCTGCAAGACAACGCGCTAGCAAGCCAATTACAGGGTATGCAAGAAACGGATACTTTTCAGATGCAACCAGCGGAGAAGAGCGAACAGTACCAGGTTGTTGAGAGAAGTTATGGGCTCTTGAACTGGAAATATTTTGTGCTCAGCCCTGTCAATACAGCGACGGCCCTGGCTAACCAGCAGCTCCTGTTTACCGCCCTGATCGCGTTAGCGATGGGCTTGATCGCGATCCTTGTTGGTCTTATTGCGGCAGGGAGAATGGCAACACCATTGACAGCATCAATGCAATTCTTGCGCAATAACAGCCATTCACTAAGCGCCCTGGCCCAGCGCCAGCAAGATGCGGCCACAGAGCAGATGTGGGTAGTCGACTCATCGCAGGTTGGTTTACAATCTATTCAGTATTATACTGAAGCGACACGAGTAGCGGCACACAGTCTAAGCGAAGCAGGCACAGCCCTCTCAAGGCAATGGGAGCGACTCGACGCCGAGCGTATTCGGCTAGCCCTGGAGCAGATTGTTGCAGCGGCACACTATATCGAGAACGCCTCTGACTATCAGAAGAGCAGCAACATCAAGCTAGAGACTGCGCTGAAAGTAGCAACGCAGGTAACCGAGCAACTGGCCACCGGTGCAACCTCAGCAACAGAAGCGGCCAGCCAGCTTGAAAACGTCGTTGAGCGTCTGCGACAGGTAGTTGGCAGATAATAGAGGATAAAAAACATGCATGAGATTGGGCGTATAAAACTGGTCCAGATTCAGCGCAACTCCCTCAAAGCGGGAGAGCGGCCACACCGTTATTATGATCCTTCGCCATTGCTCATTGTCGAGACATTGCAGATCGTGCCACAGGGCTGTACTGGCATTACAGCGGCAGGCGAGCATATTTTAGATAAACATCACAGTGAACATCCTTCCAGTGGGTATATTGGGGATAACGGCATTTCACTGGGTTTTACAGGTCATTATGAGGCGATGCGCGAACAATTTGGCTGGTATTTACCGGATGGTTGTGCGGGCGAGAATATTCTCATAGAGAGTGAAAGAGTGTATCAGCTTTCAGAGCTTCAGCCAAAATTACTGATCGAAAGTGTCGCGACAGGGAAATATGTGGTACTGAACGAATTGCTGAGTGCGGCCCCTTGTGTACAATTCAGTTGTTATGCAATTGATCAAGGGAAGAGCGCTTACAATCCGGAGATAGCGAGCGAAAGAATCAAAGAGGCGCTGCAATTTTTACAGGATGGGATGCGAGGTTTCTATGCTTCGTTAGAGCCGTTATCTGGTGAAGGATTGATTCGGGCAGGGGATAGAGTTTTTGTAGATGCATGAGATCAAAATGGTTCCAGAAATTCGTATGATGCGTGAAAGCGAGGCAGAGGCGTTTCTTTAGAAGCGTGGGGCGAGGAGGACGAGGACAAGCCAGTCCCTACCTGTTCTTTCGAGCGAGAGGGTCGCTTGGCGAGCAGGACACGATTGCGCGTGCGGGCGACGATTTGCCACGGGCAAGGTTGCTGCACGCTTCATGGTGTCCCTACGAGCCCGTTCGCTCTTTTTCTCCGAACGGGCTTCCCTATGCTGATCGTCTTGTTCATTCAGGGGAGAGGATACCTCCAGACAAATAGGATTTATTCGCCGTAGGGTATCCAGATGTTTTTTATCTGGGTTGATTGACGTAGGAATTCCTCGCCTTCGCCCTGAATACGGTCTTGCCAGTTGCGGGTATGGCCATAGTTGACCCAGGTGCGTTTCATGTTGGAGGCGGAAGAGAACTCGACTTGCTGAGAGCCTTGAGAGGTTCCGAAGTACCAGAGGGCATCGACATCCTCGTGTTCGGCAAGGACCTGGCTGAGTTGTTCACGGTCTCCGGTAACGATATTGACGACGCCAGGGGGCAGGTCTGAGGTTTCTAAGACCTGGTAGCAGTCGGTGGCGCTAAAAGGGCTATGGGGTGAGGGGATGATGACGATGGTATTGCCCATAGCGATAGCGGGGGCCAGCAGCGAGATGAAACCGAGCAGAGGGTAATCATCCGGACAGGCGATACCGAGCACGCCAATTGGTTCGGGGAGGGCGAGAGTGACACCACGCAGAGGTGGACGATGGACGACGCCCTCGAATTTATCGGTCCAGGCGGCGTAGCTGAAGAGACGGGATAGGCTGGCTTGCACTTCTCCATGAGCTTGAGCCAGAGATTGATTGGTTTGCTGGACGATTCTGTGGGCAAACTCTTCTTCACGGATAGAAAGATTTTCGGCCAGATAGTAGAGGATCTGGGCGCGATTATGGGCACTGGCGCTGGCCCAACTGCTCGCTTTATGAGCGGCCTCTACAGCGTTACGGATATCTTTGCGGTTGCCCTCGCCGATCTCGCCAAGCAGTTTGCCAGCGCGAGAGATTGAGAGGCTATAGCCGGAATCGGGACGGACCTGCTTGCCACCGATAAAGAGTTTTGGTGTGCGGTCTATGGCTGGCAACATGCTGGAAGAAGAGTGATAGACGTCTGTAGGATCATCCTGATCTTCAAAGAAGGTTTCCTGAGTAGCCAGGGCGGGCGGTGGATCTTTGGAAAAAATGGAGTTCTGCCAGGAAGGGCGTAGATATTCGTAGAGGCCCTCTTTGCCACCCTCGCGTCCAAACCCACTCTCGCGATAGCCACCGAAGCCGCTAGAGGCATCGAAGAGATTGGTGCAATTGATCCAGACACTGCCAGCTTTAATCTTTGGCGCGATATCAAGGGCGAGATTGATATTCTCGCTCCAGATACTGGCGGCGAGGCCATAGCGAGTATTATTGGCGAGTTCGACGGCCTCGGCGGGAGTACGGAAGGTCATGGCGACAAGAACGGGGCCAAAGATCTCGACCTGGGCAATTGAGGAGGCAGGGGAGACACTAGTAAAGAGCGTCGGGGGGAAGAAGGAGCCTTCACTGGGACAGGACCAGGATGGTTGCCAGAGCTGAGCCCCTTCGGCAACGCCGAGCTCGACCAGGCGCGTAATCTCTTGCAACTGCTGATCCGAGACAATAGCACCGATATCAACGGCCTTATCCAGCGAGTCGCCGATGCGCAATTTTTCCATGCGGGCACGAAGTTTCTGATAGAGACGGTCAGCGATATTCTCCTGCACAAGGAGACGCGAACCAGCACAACAGACCTGACCCTGATTAAACCAGATAGCATCAACGACGCCCTCAACCACGCTATCCAGGTCGGCATCATCAAAGACGAGGAAGGGCGACTTGCCGCCGAGTTCGAGCGAGAGTTTTTTGCCAGAGCCAGCGGTAGTGCGGCGGATTGCGCGTCCGACCTCGGTTGAGCCGGTAAAAGCGATTTTATGAACATCGGGATGTTTAAGCAGCGTTTCGCCGATCTGTCCAGCCTCTCCAGTGATAATATTTACGACGCCGGGGGGAAGACCGATCTCCTGAACAATTTCGGCAAATTTCAGGGCGGTGAGGGGGGTATAGCGAGCGGGTTTGAGAACGACGGTATTCCCCATAGCCAGGGCCGGGGCAATCTTCCAGGCGAGCATTAACAGAGGAAAATTCCAGGGGATAATCTGGGCAACGACCCCGACAGGTTGATAGGCCGATAGCTCGCTCTCCATTAACTGCGCCCAACCGGCATGATAGTAGAAGTGGCGGGCGACGAGGGGGATATCGATATCGCGAGTCTCGCGAATGGTCTTGCCGTTATCGAGAGATTCTAGAACGGCGAGGAGGCGAGCATGCTTCTGGATATGGCGTGCCAGGGCGTAGAGATAGCGAGCGCGGACGTGGCCGGGGGTAGTGCTCCAGGAGGTGAAAGCCTGGTGGGCGGCGGCGACTGCGGCATTGACGTCTGCGCTATTGGCTGAGGCGACACGAGCAATGGGTTTGCCGGTAGCGGGATTGATACTTTCCAGGTACTGGTTGCTTGCCGGGGGCTGCCATTGGTTGTTGATAAAGAGACCAAAGGGTTGATGCGCGTTGAGCCAGGCATGTGCCGGGGCAGAGGATTCGGGGGCGGGGCCGTATTCCATTGTGTCGAATGCATCTATTATTTTCATTGTGGGAAATCCTCCTATAGAATTTGTACAAAGGGCGAGAGGAACGCTCGGCGAGGTGGACACGATTTCGCGTGCCTCTGCCGTGAGATGGCGATAAGCCAACGCACGCTTCATGGTGTCCCTACGAAGGCCGATTTCTCCGCAGTTCCGATCAACAGCCGTCCCTACGCTGCAATGCTAAACCAGGGGGTTATAGTGGGCAGCGGCGTAGTGGCCGGTGACGAAATGGGATAATTGGCGTTCGATGTCGGAGAGCAGACCGCTGGCTCCGATGCGGAAATGGGTGTTATGGAGCCAGGGATCGCCGAGCTCTTCTTTCATTAAGATCAGCCAGTCCAGGGCGGATTTTGCGGTACGGATGCCGCCGGCGGGTTTGAAACCGACCTGGTAGCCTGTGCGCTCATAATAGTCACGAATAGCACGAACCATAACGAGGCTCACAGGGAGGGTGGCATTAACAGGCTCTTTACCGGTAGAAGTTTTAATAAAATCGGCTCCGGCCATCATGCAGAGGAGGCTGGCCATGCCTACGTTACGGAAAGTTGCCAGCTCGTGGGTTGCCAGAATCGTTTTGAGATGGGCATCACCACAGGCGAGACGAAAGGCTTTCACCTCGTCATAAAGGGCCTGCCAGTTACCTGTAAGGACGTGAGTACGAGAGATAACGATATCAATTTCCTGGGCTCCAGCCTGGACGGAGGCTTTGATCTCGGCAAGTTTTAGCTCGAAAGGATTCTGGCCCGCGGGGAATCCGGTAGAGACGGCGGCGACAGGGATAGTGGTATCTTTCAGAGCGGCAACGGCGGTAGGGACGAGATTATGATAGACGCAGACGGCTCCTACGTGCAGAGCTGGGACGGCCATTGCGTCCAGCAGTTCCTGGCGAACGGGCTGGCGAGCTTTGCCGCAGAGACGTTGCACATTGCCAGGAGTGTCGTCTCCAGCCAGCGTAGTCAGATCGATACAGGTAATAGCGCGGAGAAGCCACGCGGCCTGCCATTCTTTCTTCACAGTACGGCGCGTCGAGAGAGTAGCGGCGCGGCGTTCAACGGCACTGCGATTAATGTGTACCTGGTGCAGCCAATCCAGATCCAGAGCCATCCCCGGATTACGTTCCTGGAGAGAGAGAGAACTGGAGTCCGGTGTGGCGGAAGAGGCTTCCGTTCTTCGTCTTGTAGTTGTCATAATCTTTCCTCATCTCTTAAGATCAACGGCTTTCTTCTAACCAGGCAGCAGAGGTCTCGGCATGTTGAGCGAGATTGCGCAGAATAGCAAGGGTCGCAGTCGTCTCGCGGATACCGATCTGGCGCTCCTCCTCGCTAGAGATGGATTCACCTAGAGAGCGGCGCATATTGAAGAGAAGCCAACTGAGCCAGGTACCCATCACACCATGAACAGCATCAAGGCCCGTTGCAGTCAGAGTGCCACCCGATTCATAGTAGGCGGTTACAAGTGCTGAGAACGTAGCTTTGTGCGGAATGCCGACATTCTGGCCACTCCAGGAGAGTGCGACAGCAGCGAGCTCCATCGTTGGATTAATCAGGCCCACAGCTTCCCAATCGATCAGATAGGGAGAAGTTGCATCTTGCCAGATAACATTCTTCTGATCGAGATCACGATGGCTAACGACAAGATGCTGGCTTAAACGTTCTGCGGCCTGATCGTACCAGCCACTCCATTCAGACAAGCGATTCAGCAAAGCACGTACAGGATACGTCCAGGGAAGAGCTTGATCGACGGCCTGAAAAGTAAGCATATCCCACTCGTCAGCGCTAAAATGATTCCAGCCAGGAGGTTCCAGGGCAGGGATCTCCAGATGGGTTGTATGGATCTTCCCCAGGATACGGCCAATCTGGCTAGCGCGTTCAGGCGGCTGTGGGGCAGAAGAGAGGACTTCCCCCTCAATCCACGGGTAGACCAGGACCATCGAGCCAGCGACAGGGAGCAAAGGATTCCCGTCTTTGCCAGGGAGCGCAGAGATCGCCGGGATGCCGGAAGCGGCCAGGCTGGCAGAGATCTGTTCGCTCAAGCGATAGCCCTCATGAATACCAGGTTTACGCAGAATTGCCGGATTTAAGACTTTCACAGCAAAGGTTCCCTGTGTAGTTGTGAGACGCCAGATAGCGTGCAAGAGGCCACCCGTGACAGGCTGAGGTTCCGTCACTGGCTGGCCCAGCGCTAAAGTGCGACAGATATGAGCGACATGAGATGTATCCATACAAATCAGACAGAGATTAACCCTGTCCCTACCTTTCGGGACAAATCGGACAGGGATTAACCCTGTCCCTACCGATTCGGATCAGGCGAAACGGGCTTTCTGCTGCTGATGAAAGGGAGCGAGGGCAGCATTGGCAGAAACAATGGTCTGGAGAGTATCGACCAGGCCAGCAAACTTCTCGCCGGGAATTGTCAGGACCAGCTCGGCGGGAGAGAGATCGATATACGTGCGAGCACCGACGCAGCCAAAGCTCAAAGAAGTCTCACCAGTTTGCAGAGTACGCGGAATTACGCCACAGGTAGGGCGGCCAAAGGCGGCCTGGCCACTCTGTAGCCAGTTGACCTGGCCGAGCGCCTCGGCGACAAGCATCGCTTGCTGAGTATGCAAGATACAGAGGACGACATCAGGTTTCACTGGGAGTTGATCGAGGCGGCCATAGACAATCGCCAGATGAGGTTGTTTAACGACAGGCAGAGCGCTCACTTCAGCGGGCGAAAAATACTGCACGCTCGCCATCGTCTGAACAAGATCCTGTGCTCGCTGCTGATCGGAGGCGGGCATAGGAAAGCCCATAGTAAGCATACCGATGGGGCATTCCTGATGGTCTTCCGCGCCGGCATAGAATACGCCCTCCTCGCCCATGCGCCAGAAAGTGCAGGCAGAGGGGACACGACGGGCAGTGTGAGGGATCTGTTCGGGAATCTCTTCGACAAAAGCGAGGCCCACGGGGCGATGCTGCAACTGTAGATACTCAGAGAAACGCTGCGCGAGATCTTGATACATGGATACCCCTTCATTAAGCAATGCTTGAAAGACGTCAGGCAGAACAATCGCTCCATTCTATCACATGAGATACAGAGAAGTTTACCAGCTAAAAATAGGGGTGGTTATCAGGCGTGCATCAGGACTTCGCCGTGATTTGTTGATTTAGAGAACATATACATAAAATCTTTTCCTGTATAAAAAACGCCTTCCCTACGTCAATAAGTGAAAGAAGATTTACGAGATTTTATGTTTGGCGGTGAGGCCTTTGAGCCAGTTGGCTTGCTTTTCGGTTGGCACGAAGTTGTTTTTTTGCAAGCGTTTCACCATGTCGTCCACGAATTTGCGTTCTTGGGGGGCTACACGGGGGCTGTCAACGGCGATGCTATCGAAGAGGGTTTTCAGGCGTTGCGCACGGACGCGGAGGGCTACTAGATCGCCGGATGAGGCTGGAGAAGGGGTCGGGCGAGGACGATTATGGGCTTCGGGGGCCTGGGAGGCCTGCCATTTTTCGTAGGCGGCACGGTCTTTGTTAAAGGCTCCCCAGCCAGCCAGTTCGTCGGCGCGTTCGTTGTGGAGATGTCCGGCATGGCCGCGCACCCATTCAAAGGCGGGGGGCTGACGGCGATAGCTGAGAAGCTTGCGGTAGATAGTCCACAGGTCAGGATTGGCTTTCATCTGGTATTCGCCGAGCGCGACTTTGATAGTATATTCACTATCACTATAAATCTTCAGAGGGAGGCTGGGAGGGGCGATAGATAAAACGGCGAGAACGGCGGAGATCTCGGCGCGATTATTTGTGGTGGTAGTTGCGCGAGGAATATGGCCGTAGCATTCGAGGCTAGCAGCGCCTTCGCCTATTTTGCCATCCATCTGATCGACGGCGGCCCAGAAGAGAGCACTCCAACCGGCAGGGCCGCCAGGATTTTTTAAACAGGCCCCATCAGTATAAGCAACCACGCCCTGCTGATCTAACTTTGGCAGAGAGGCACGGATATCAACATTGAGAACGGCGTCCAGAACTGAACGCCATTCCAGGGATTCCTGCACATCAGGATTTGAATTTTTGTATCTTCTGTATTTTCCATCACGCTCTTCCTTGCTCCTTGTGGCTTCTCACACTACCAGCATCTTCAACTTCAAGGCAAGGAGAGGGAGATGACGGCTACACGAGCATACGCGCCGCCTGGATTACTCCACGCTTACTCTTCTTGCCTTCCACAATAATCAGCATACCCTGATGCATCTCTTGCACAGAGGAGAGGAGAAGACGCTCTCCCTCACGGCTAAAGATGGCAGTCTCAGCATTCACAACTACCGCGACAGGCTTTACTTCGCCAGTACTTTCTTTTGTCGAGCCGCCAGCGATAATATAGGTTTCTTTACGGGCAGGATCAGGGACCTTGCCCACTACAGTCACTTTCCGGCCACTTTGTATCAGCTTCTCTATCAATTCATGATCCTGAGGAGTTGGGGGCTGTTTTTCTTGTACGCTCTCCTCAACATGAGTTGCCTGCGTCTCCTGCTCTTTTGTGCTACCCTCTGCCTCTTCAGTACGCTGCTGAGAAGGAGTTTCTTCCTCCTCGGCTTTACGATGGTGATGGCGATGCGTGTGAAGATTGACCTTAGCACTGGAGACATGCTCCTGGGCGGCAAGCTCAGGATTCTCGTGTCCCGGATTATGCTCGAACAACTCGTCACTATAGGTACGTGGAATCTCCACCGTCAAGGCTTTGGGCAGGGCATCAAAGCAGTAGGTAATCAGCGTCTTCTCCTCCATGCCAGACCCTTGCAGTGTACCATATTCAGCTTTACTGAGATAGTCCTTTAATTTCACAGCGCTCCCATCAAGCTGCATGGGAACAGAAGCGGGGACGCGAATCTTCAGATGGGCCCCATGAAAGTACTCAGCAGTCAGATTATCGGGCTTGCGGCGTAGCAAGAGAGAAGTGATCTGTTGAAGAGTGGAGAGGGGATCGCCGCCAGTGATCACACAGACATCAAGGATACCATCATCGATATAAGCATCGGGCGTCATCTCTGCCACATCAGCGTAGCGGCGCGTATTGCCAATGACCACCTGGATCGCCTCGCCCTTCCATAAAACGCTCTCCTCGCCAGCAGCGCCAGAAGTCGAGATTTCGATAGGGAAGGCACGCTGTGTAGGGAGTTCTTTAGCAGCAGAGAGGCCAACGGCAAGCGGACCAATGCGGTATTTTAAGGGCTTTGAGACATCCCCCATAATCGCCGCATCGATGCCCAGACCCGCCATCAAAAGAAAATGGTGGCAGGTCAGACTTTTCTTTCTGGCAGCCTTTTGCTTTTTTTTACTCTTTTTTTCATCATCCACAGTGACATCCGAAGGAAAATCAAGGCCTTCTATAGTCACGCGTCCCACATCCACCTTGCGCTCACTACTATTGACCAGCGAGAGGGCTGCCAGGACAGGTTCAGTGGGAATACCAACCTCGCCCGCCCAGACATTAGCCGTTCCGCCGGGAATCACCCCTATAGTACTGCGATGTGTCTTACCACTCTCCATAACTCCATTTACCACCTGATTCAGCGTACCATCGCCGCCATAAGCAACCACCAGATTATCCGGACCACTGGAAAATGCCTGGGCAAGTTCCATAGAATGTCCACCATATTCTTTAATCGCCAGCTCAGTTTTCCAGCCAGCCGCCGATAAGACAGCTAAGATATCGGTAATCTTCGCCAGATTTTGGCCCGTGCGGGGATTGATAACAAGAGAAGCCTGCTTACGCATACAATTCACCTTTTCTAATTCAACTGCCAGTGCACCTACTGAAAAAGATCAGTCTACAAACCAACAAATTAGAGGATGATCTTTTTTCAATACTGCCCGCGCATAGGTTTTTGATTTTATATATAAGTTTGTGTTGCCAGGAAGGGAGCGTATTTAGTTGTTGACATTAACACGTAACGGCAGGAATAGTAGTTGCAAAAATCAGGAAAAGCGGAACGGAGATGCATAAAAGACCTTTAAGAAAAGAGATCTCTCAAAGGTCTTTCAGCTCCGAAACCAGGGATGAGAAAAGGGCTTTACAGCAGAGCTTTTACCGCTTGAACGATATGGTGGGCGCTGATACCGGCTTCCTCAATCAATTCAGCGGGAGTGCCTGAACCGGGCATAGACTCGACAGCAAGTTTGACGACACGCGGCAGAGTACCATCATACTCGGTGAAGACCTCCAGAACGGCATCGCCGAGGCCACCTTCGGGCCAGTGGTCCTCAACCGTAATCATCTTGCCACCAGCCTCCTGGGCAGCGGTAATCAAAGTCTCGGCATCAATAGGTTTGACCGAGTAGGCATCGATCACACGAATAGTGATACCTTCTTGCTGCAACTGCTCATAGGCACTCAAAGCCTCGTGGAGGGTAATACCGGCGGCGACAACAGTCACCTTGTCGTTTTCAGATTGACGAAGAACCTTACTGCCACCAACAGCGAACTGCTCAGTAGCGGAATAGAGAGTAGGCAGTTTCTCGCGCGTCGTACGCATATAGACAATACCATCGTGATTAGCCATCTCAGCCGTCAATTGAGCCGTCTGGTTCGGATCAGAGGGATAGAGGACGGTACTACCAAAGACCGCACGCATCATAGCCAGATCTTCCAGAGCCATCTGAGAAGGGCCATCCTCACCGATAGAGACACCGGCATGAGAACCGACCAGGCGGATATTCGCACGAGAGATCGCAGCCATACGAATAAAATCATAGGCGCGAGAGAAGAAGGCGGCGAAGGTCGAGGCAAAGGGAATCTTATGGCGCACGCTCATGCCAACTGCGGTAGAGACCAACTGCTGCTCTTTAATGAATTGCTCAAAGTAGCGATCGGGATAGGCTTTGGCGAACTCTATAGCGAAAGTCGAATTGCTGACTTCGCCATCCATCACAACAACTTCAGAATTTGCAGCGCCGAGAGCTTGCAGAGCATCACCATAGGCTTTACGGGTCGCGGCACCATTATTGGCATCGTAAGTAGGAAGTTCAAGCGCTTTTTTCTGAGGCTGCGGCAGAGTCTGGGTACTCTCAGGCTTTTGCACAGTATAAGTCATACTGCGAGCTTGCATATTTAATTCTTGCAGGGCCTGAGCTTCCTGATCTTTGTTTAAGGCCTTGCCGTGCCAGTTATCCGCATTTTCGAGGAACGAGACGCCCTTGCCTTTAATAGTTTTGGCAACGATTAAGACTGGCTGGTCGGTGACTTAAATCGCCTCGGCATAGGCGGAATTGATTTCATCATAGTTGTGACCATCGATCACAATAGGATGCCAACCAAAGGCTTTTGCCCGCTCGGCGTAAGCGGCAGTATTCCAGCCAAGATCAGTCTGGCCGCGCTGGCCGAGACGATTGCAGTCGAGAATGCCAACCAGGTGATCGAGCTTGTAGTAGGAGGCAAGGTCAAAAGCCTCCCAGATCGAGCCTTCAGCCATCTCACTATCACCCAGAAGCGTCCAGATTCTATAGGGCAACTTATCCAGATATTTGCGAGCGAGAGCGATACCAACAGAGATAGGTAAGCCCTGACCAAGCGAGCCAGTAGCAACATCAACCCAGGGGAGGACCGGTGTGGGATGGCCTTCCAGGCGGCTACCAAATTTACGCAAGGTTAAAAGTTCCTCATCGCTCACCGCACCGGCAGCCTTATAGACAGAATAGAGGAGCGGAGAGGCATGGCCCTTAGAAAAAATGAGGTGATCGTTATTCGGATTTTGCGGCTTATCGAAATCATAGTGCAAATAGCTGAGCATAAGCACAGAGAGCAGATCTGCGGCAGACATCGACGATGTAGGATGTCCAGAGCCAGCAGCAGTCGTACAGCGGATGCTATCAACGCGCAACTGCTGGGCAAGATTCGTCCATTGTTGCACCTGTGGTTGTGTTTGAGTTGTAGTCATTTTGAGCTTACTCCTTACCTGAGCGTCTATTAGCTTCTCCCTGGGACACGCACGTATTGTATGCAGCCCATAGTAAGAACAGCAAGCTGAAGCATTGCTGTGCAGAGAACTCAGTCGCTGCTCTTTACATCTAGAGAAAGTATAGTTTATTACCGACAATTTCTTTTAGGGGCCGGGTCCCCTTCTGTAGGTAATACGTATGCCAGGGCAGAGCAGGATACCGACATAAAAAAGCGGAGAAATAAGAAGTGCGGAGTGATCCGCGCTATTGAACCAGACGATCTGCATCCGAGGAAGAGTGAGGGCGACTCCAGAAATCCTTCCAGAGACGCTCCTCGCGCTGTTGCTGCAAATGCTCAGCACGAAACAGGCCATGAGAATAAAAGAAGAGATTCGCAATAAGTCCACAAAAGATCAAAAAAGAGACGCCGACCAGAACCCCCACCGTCAACAACATAGACATAGTAACACCCGACTTTCAGCCGTAGGAGTGGAATACGTGAGAAAGAACCTACCTCCAAAAACATTTCTTCATAAGAATATACGTACAAACAGAGAAGAAGTTGAAGAGGTTTTCGAGGAAAACCTGAGGGAAACAAGGAGAGTAATACTGTCACTAAGAGGAGATCGGAATCTGGTCCATTCTTAGAGAAAGAGCAGATATAAGTGGAGAAGGTAAAAGTGAAAAAGAGAGAGTAGTAGTAATTATGGTTAAAAATGGCCTATTGTTGTACATGAAATTTCTTCTGTAGTATAGTAATAAGCTGTAACGTATCTCTTCTCTCTGCATTTATCTCTGTAAGGACACTTGCATTCATTTCTCTATACTAGCATTTAAAGGGCTGAATAATGCATGACGAAACACCACCACCAAACAATGCGGTAAAGCAAGTCCTGGGGCGTTATGAACTACTCAAACGAATAGGGCGAGGTGGCATGGGGGATGTCTGGTTAGCGGATGACCCTCGGCTGCATCGCCAGGTTGCGATAAAAACATTACCTATTTATAACCAGGATAACCATGAATTTTCGCAGCAATTTGAGCGAGAAGCGCAGGCGGCAGCGGCCTTGAATCATCCCCACATCTTGCCAGTACATGATTTTGGTGAGCAGGCTCTGCCGAATGGGCGTGTGATGACTTATATTGTCATGCCCTATATTTCTGGTGGTTCGCTGGCTGAAAAGATTGATAGTTATCAACGAAACAGACAATTGATGCCAGTACAGGAAGCAGTCTCTTATCTGACGCAGGCGGCAGAGGCCATCGATTTTGCGCATAGCAAGGGGATTGTGCACAGAGATATCAAGCCGGGCAATATGTTGTTACGCAATGATGGCTGGTTGTTATTAACTGATTTTGGCATTGCACGCATTCTCTCTGGCTATGAGCAATTGACGCAGCGCGGAGTAGGATTTGGCACACCCGAATATATGGCACCAGAGCAGGCACAGGGGCAGGCCGAGCCAGCCAGTGATAATTATAGTCTCGCTGTTCTGGCGTACCAACTTTTCACGGGGCGCGTACCATTTAGTACCGAGTCGAGTTATGCAACGACGATGCAACATCTGATGATGCCGCCGCCCGCACCCCGGTCTTTCAATCCAAATATTCCGCTGGCGCTTGAACAAGCATTGCTGCATGGACTGGCAAAGCAACCAACACAGCGTCCAATTACGGCGCGAGCCCTTCTGGGAGAGATACAACAGGCTACAGTCAATGCACCATTTGAAGGAACATATATGCCGAGTGGTGCGCTCCCTACAATGCCGCAGCAAAACTATCCAGCAACAACACCGAGTGCAGGAACTTTTATAGTCCCGCCACCGCCACCACCAGCCACAGAGAAAAAGCTGCTCTCACGACGTCAGATCGTTATTGGCGGAAGCAGCGCCGCAGTTGTGCTCGTAGGTGCAGGTGGGCTTGGTCTCTGGACAATAGAGCGAGGGAAAACGCAGATGGGGGGGCAGGTAGCGAAACAAACAACGTCAGGCAGGGCAGGGGCAGCAGCGTCTCCTGCTTCAACAACGACGACTACAACGACAGCGCTGAGTGTTGGCACCCCCATTGTTATTCAAGGCAAACATAACAAGCCAATCGCGACGCTGGCATGGTCGCCAAAGCAGAACCAGTTAGTCTCTGTGGGAGATACAGACGATAAAAATATCTATCTCTGGGATATGGCAACGCTAGCTCAACAGAGCAAGATGCCGAAAGAGAAAGCCTCGCTGCAATTTGATAATGCTTCAGACATGCTGGCAGTCTGGTCGCCCGCAGGAGATATCGTGGCGATTGCCAATGCTGAGCCTGCTGCACTGATTGGTGCAGCACAGATTGTAGTCTATAAGAGTGATTTTAGCGATTACGCGCCGGGATTTTCGAGCAATTTTGCCATGAACAATTCTGCCAGCTTTGATGGCCTGGCCTGGGGAAACAATTATTTTTATACAGTGCATCACCCCTTCTCACTCAGTAACATAGATTTGAACGCCAAAGATCAGATTCTGGTATGGGACCCGAAGAATCCGCAAAAGCCGGTCTCAGCAATTCCCATCGATAATCTCTTTATGAGCCCAAGCGATAACCTCAGCAAGGTCAATGAGAATACTTTTTTCGATATTGTTACCAACCCGATACTCCTCAGGACGCAACCGAATGGCGCAGTACGAATCACACTGGGAACGCATGATGGTATTCTGATGGGAGATGTCACAATGGTCGGTAGGCAGGCCCAATGGCAGAAAGTCGGACTGATGAAATTTGATGAGAGCGACCAGTACGCTCCCGCCGATGTAGGGGCAATCAGTTGGGCAAACTTTGGGCAGCATCTGGCGGCAATTCAACAATGTTTAAGCCAGCCGAAAACTGTTAAAGTATTTGATTTCGCCAGTAAAACCTATCAGACACTGAGCCAGCATGAGAACGCGACAGGGGGCATATCCACGATTGCCTGGAATCCCACAGCGGGGAGCCAGATTTTAGCGGGAGGGAACGAAGACGGCAAGATAGATATCTGGGATTATAGCCGCTCCAAACTACCCACCCAGACAATCACGCCTCCCTCAAGCGTCACTGGAATTGTGAAATCACTTGCCTGGTCGGCGGATGGGGTCTGGTTGGCAGCAGCATACACCGATACCAATGCAAGTCTTGTAATCTGGAAAATGGGAGGCAACTGAGGATGCAAACGCCATCCATTGACTGGCAAGGGAAAATGCTGGGGCGCTATCGCCTGCGGAATCTGCTAGGGAGAGGCGGCATGGGCGAGGTCTGGCTCGCGGACGATACACAATTGCGCCGGCAGGTTGCGCTCAAAATGTTGCCAGCCGTGTATACCGAGGATCATGATTACCTGCGAGCATTTATGCAGGAGGCTCGGACGGCTGCTTCACTGGAACATCCGCATATTCTCCCGGTCCACGACTTCGGCGAGGAGAAAATTGAGAATGATGAGATTATCACCTACCTGGTGATGCCCCATGTTGCGGGTGGATCGCTGCGTGAACATCTGCAAAGTCGGCAGGGACCTTTGCCTATGGCCGAGAGCTTGCGCTATCTGCGGCAGGCCGCTCAGGCAATTGACTATGCTCATAGTAAGCAGGTACTTCATCGAGACATTAAGCCAGCCAATATGCTCTTGCAGCAAGATTGGCTGCTGCTTGCGGACTTTGGCATTGCAAAGATTCTCAATGAAACAAAACGCAGTCGCACCAATGCCGGAGCCGGGACCCCGGAATATATGGCACCGGAACAGGCGCAGGGTCACGCGGTAGCAGCAAGCGATCTATATAGCATGGCAATTATCGCCTATCAGATGCTGACCGGGAGCGTACCATTCAGAGGGAAGACACCCTATGATACCTTAATGATGCAGATTAGCATGCCACCTGACCGGCTGCGAAATCGGCAGCCCTCTATCTCAGCGGATGTCGAAATGGTTGTACTAAGAGGGCTGGCTAAACAGCCTGCTCAGCGTCAACTATCATGCACCATCTTTGTGAATGAATTAGAGCAGGCGCTTCAGCTCAACCAGAATAGCGTGTCAAATCCAGGAGTGGGCGCGCCAGATCAACCAGTAGCTGATGTGGATGCAACGATGCTCGCGCCCTGGAGCAAGCGCTCACATGCACCTGGACCTATCCATTTACAACCAGATACTTCCATGTCGCCACCATTCCCACCAACGATTCAAGCAGCCCCATCGGCAGGCCTGGCACAAACACAACCCTCATCGCCACAAGCATTTACATGGACAGGTGGAGCCTCTCAACCTATCTCAGAAGCGCCCTATCCTCAAGCCTTCAACGGACCTGCCACAAATCCAGCGGTACCGGGTTGGCCTGCTTATCCTCCTCCACCTACCAATAATGCGAACTATGCAGCGCCCTCATCCTATCCTGGTGCGCCAGTCTACCCGCCATTTCCGAATAGCGCAAACTATCCAGGCTATCCTCCTCCCCAGAGCAGTGGAGCGTACTCTCCAGCGCCGACCTATCCTCCGACGCAAAACAGTAAAGCAGGATTCGCGTCGACAGCTCCTGCGCCAGGCACACTTACCTATATATCGGAGGCAGCGCCAGCGAAAAAGAAGACCATTAGTCGCCGTCAGCTTCTTATTGGGGGAGTGACAGCCGGAGTAGTCGTGGTCGGAGGAGGAGTGACGCTGGCAAGCGTGCTCCACAAAAATCCAATTATAGGGATTGGTCATCCAGGACAGCAAACGCCGCAAGGCATCTCCACACCAGTAGCAGGACCGCAACAGCTTATCAAAGGTATTCCATTGCTTGTGCTCAGTGCTCATAACGCCGGTGTCAACATAGCACTCTGGCATCCTAAAGGGCGCTACCTCGCCAGTGCAGGGAGCGATGGAAATGTCATGCTCTGGGATATCAACAGCTATCTGAAGCAGAGCAACACCCTACAAACAATCAGTACACCGTTGAACAAATGGAAATTCAGCGATGTGATTAATAGAGATTGCATAAGCTGGTCAAATGATGGCAAGATGCTCGCAGTCGCGGTAGCAGGAGAGAATAATAAAATTAATATTGTTGCGCCATTGACCAATAAGTTACTTCAGGCATATACCAGACCAACCACCAACATGTTTTCAGACGACACATTCAGCGGAGTAGCATGGTCGCCTGCTAAAAACATCCTTGCAAGCACAATTTTCTTCCAGGGAGAGATCACGCTTTTTGATGCCAATCATAGCAGCAATCCACTTAAGACCTTGAAAAGCAACGATCTCAATCCAAAGACCAGCCAGGCATATGAGACCAATATCCCGGTATGGTCTCTAGATGGGCGCTATCTCGCCGGTCAGACGAACAATTTTAAAGCGCTCATATGGGATGTAAGCAGCGGAAACATTCTTCAGACCTTGATATTTCCCTCACGCAGCAGCAAAAACTTTGTCATTTCTGAGAGCATACAGCAATGGTCGCCAAAAAGTGTTAGTCAGCTTGCCGTGGTGAATCTCGACGCTGTGCAGATCTGGGACGCGCTGAAAAACAAGCTGCAACTGACATTTGGCACCAATGATTCCGGTCCACTTACGATACCGCCAAACGCACCTGATGGCTGGGTACCACATCTGCTTGGGCTGTCCTGGTCACCGAATGGACGCTATCTTGCAGGGAGCTATGCACGCAGCAATCTCGTCTATATCTGGGATACCCAGAATCCTGTTCCCAGTACGAGCAAGGATAACTTGCATGTGCAAAACCTCTATTTTGGGAGTAACGGACACTCTCAGGCAATAGATAATCTGGCCTGGTCGCCGGATGGACGCTATATTGCCACAACCTCTACAGACAAAACAGTCATCATCTGGCAAGTAGATGCGAAATAGACTGGTGGCAGGATAACGCGGCAACGTTACATGTTTGTTCCCCTCATGAGAATAGCGATATAATCGAAGGCAAAGTGAGCTAGACTTTTCTAAACAGAAGGGAACGAAGTCATGAAGCGGGTGGTCTCTTTATTGGCAAGTGCGACTGAGATGATAGCAGCGCTGGGCTGTCTTGAGCAGCTAGTGGGGCGTTCGCATGAATGCGATTATCCAGCAGAGGTGACGAAATTGCCTCTGGTAAGCACAGTGCAGATTGATATCGAGGGGAGCAGTGCGGAGATCGATGCTCAGATTAAACAGATAGCGCATAGCCAGGAGACGCTCAATCCGGGGGCACTCAAAGCCCTGAGCATCTATGCGATTAATACCGAGCTCTTGCGTAAACTCCAGCCAGATAGTATTTTTACGCAGACGCAATGTGAGGTATGCGCCGTCAGCGAGCGGGATGTGCATAGCGCATTGCAGCAGCTTACTGGATTTGAAACAAATATCGTCTCCCTCGCCCCCTATCGTCTGGGAGATGTCTGGGAAGACCTTCTCCTTGTGGGCAAAGAACTGGACAAGATACCAGAGGCCGAGGCGCTCATTGAAGCGTATCAGCGGCGTCTGTTGGACTTGCAGGCTATAACTTCACGGCTACAAGAAAGCAGGGAGAAGTACGAGTCGCAGTTATTGAATGGCTTGATCCTTTGATGGGGGCGGGCAACTGGGTACCAGAGCTACTCAGCTACGCAGGAGCGGGTGCCTGTTTTGGTGAGAGCGGAGAACATTCACCGTGGCTGAGCTGGGAAGGGCTCCAGGCGGCGGACCCGGATGTTATCGTCCTCGCGCCCTGTGGCTTTACGTTAGCACGTACAGAGAAAGAGCTGCCTGTATTGCAAGAGCATCCAGCCTGGAAAGGGCTACGAGCCGTACAACAGGAGCGCGTTTATGCAATTGATGGGAATTATTATATGAATAGATCAGGGCCACGCCTGGTTGACTCGGCGGAGATTCTGGCACGGGTAATCTGGGGAGAGGAGATTGAGAGGGCCGGGATCAGGAGTGATAAGCAAGGGTGGAAGCAAATAAGATAAGCAATACCGCAAAAAGGTTACGGCCTGTGCTGTTATATTTACAGCGCTATATATACCAGACAGGCCGATTCCCTGCCGTCTGAATGCAGTTCAGGAAGAGAAGCTAGCTATTCCCGATTTGAGCGGGGGCTCATCGCGTAGAACAACAAAGCAACCAGAACGAAGAAGACAACAAGCATAAACGACATAATAGGATTCACCAGACTGGTAATCGACCATTGAAAGAAGGCAGAAGCTGCCAGGAACAACAGCCAGACAAGGCCCAGAGTGGGAATAATATATAGCCAGTTAAAGCGCGAACGAGGATTTTGAGATTGTTGCGCGACATAATCAAAATCCGTCTCAAGTGGCTCCATAAAATACCTTCCCATGATAAGAGCGTTACCCGCGCAGCTACTCAGAAGAGCCAGGGCCCACAGGTAGGGCGGGATTATAATCTAATCAACAAGTAAGAGATGCAGGCCAGAAAGCCAGCATTCCTCGGTCCCTATTATAGTCCTTCCGTTCACCCAGCGCAACCGCCGCCGCAGAAGAAAAAAAGGCCCAAACAGGCCTCAAGCGACAGAAATGGACCAATCCTGAGAATCAGAGTGAGGAGGGTCCTGGGCGGTGTCAGCAGAGATGGTGGGAAGAGAACGAAATTTATTGAGGTAACGGCGTAGATCGAAAGCGTTAATGTGGTACATACTGCCATCATCAGTTGCGGATACCTGGCCCTCGGCGATAGCACTGCACAGGTCAGCAAAAGTTGGGATACGGTCAGACATAAAGCACCCCCTACGCACTAGTAGTGATGAATTTAGCAAGACACTCAACGAGTAGCATCTCACATAAGATTGTTTCATCTTCTTCACCGATAACACGAAACAGGCAAATTGCTCGTTTCAATAGCTTCCATAAAAAGGAAGAAGCACCTAAGACAACCAGTCTACTTTTTCTATCGGCACAAAAAGAGAATTACGTTACCTCCTCGTCAGATACTTCAGGAGAATCGATGACAGCATCATCATCGAGCAATCCTCCCATAGGTTCAATATACATCACGCGACGGATGAGATCAACCTGTTTAATGACCTCTTTGATCGCGGGGATTAAAATCTGGCGACCATCGGCCCCTTTAATGACATAGACATCATTACTCCCAGTCTCGATAATATCCACAATTGGGCCTAGCTCTTGCTCAGAAAGCAGAAGCACACGCATACCAAGAATATCGTGCTGGTAGTAAGAGTCGTCAGGAAGTTGAGCAAGCTGATCGAGGGGGATACAGAGATCGCGACTGCGCAGAGTCTCGGCAGTGGTAGCGTCGTCAACACCACGCAACTTCAGCAGATACATATCCCCTTTATAGGGGCGTACCGCCTCAATGACAGCTCGTGTATAATCCGGGCTGATATAGAGAGCTTTCAGTTGAGCAAAACGATTGGGGACATCGCTCAACGAGAAAGCTTTTAGTTCTCCACGAACGCCAAATGGAGCCACTATTTTGCCAATAGTAGCCCATTCCGCAGGTTTTTGCCCTGGCATGGTGCTTCTATCGCCTATTTCTTTCCTTGCGCCGGCAGTATCACCAGCACATCATCACAAGAGAGCGAACCAGTAGAAACCTTAGCGGCACTGTCCAAACAAGTTCTAAGAAGATGCCTGGCAGAAAGAAGCAGAAAAAAGTGCTAGCTTGTTGCAGACATATTCTAAGATTAAGATTTTTACCAGATCGCTATAAAATTTTCCGCTTAGAGAATTGCTATAAAATCTCTAAAGATGTATGGCGGCCTTCGCGTGTGCCACCAGCACGCAGGAGAGTGCGCATAGCCTTAGCCACGCGGCCCTGGCGGCCAATGACCTTGCCAAAGTCATCTGGCGCAACATGTAATTCAAGGACCAGGGCATTGCGATCATTGCGTACTTCGCGCACCTGTACAGCCGCAGGCTCATCCACCAGTGACTGAGCGATATACTCAACCAATTTACGCATCTCGTGACCTTTACGTTACTCTTCTCTCGATTAGAACGTATCTGAAACCAGGGCTATACAGAGCAAAATTGTGCTCATCATGCCACAAACTAGGCCTGGGCAGGAGTTTCAGAAACCTGTGGAGTCTTTGAAGCCTCGAAACGAGCCAGGATACCGGTACGTTTGAGGAGACTGGCGACAGAATCGGTTGGTTGAGCACCATTTTTCAGCCAGCTCAGAGCTTTTTCTTCGTCAATATGAATTTCGGAAGGCTCAGTACGAGGATTGTACCAACCGATACGTTCGATAATGCGGCCATCGCGAGGGGAACGCGCATCGGCAACCACGACGCGATAGCTTGGGGCCTTTTTCATGCCCGTACGTTTTAAACGAATTTTGACAGCCATGCTTTGTTAAATCTCACCTCTCCCCCACAACTGGGGTCTGTATTTTTTCTGTAGCACCAGTGAAGAGACACAAGCGGTGCGTACAGTGAAAATGCACCTGACGTGCCCCTGGATTTCGGCCTGATTAGGATAGCATGAAGTGGTGAATTTGTCAATTCAAGCTGCGGCGAGATCAGGGAGATTGGGTTTTCCAAAAGCCATGAAATCTCTATCCAACAGGGACGAGTTGCTCAAATCTGAGCGGTGCAAGCTACAACGCCAGCGACGATAGCTGGGGGAATATGACCAGCCGGACCGCTGGAGGAACAACGGCCACACTTTCCTACAGCGTATTGGATGGGCTAGTCGCGTGGAATGCTGGGAGTAGCAGTCAGGAGTGGTATGCCTATGATTCTGCGGGTAAACGCGTAAATGCGCCGTAGCCTGACAGGGAGTGGAACCAGTATCACCACTTATGCCTTTGGATTAGAGGAACATGTCTACGATGGTTCTGGCAATTCGACCAGCAACACCTACTATTATAGTCTGGCAGGCAGGCTTATTGGGGAAGCAACTGGCACAACAGCGCTCACAACACAATTTCTCCTGACGGACGATCTAAGTACATTCAAGTAACAAGCGCGGGATAAAACCTGCTCGGCAGGCACAGACAATTCTCAAAACATTGCTTGAATGTACTTAGGTTAGTGCAAATTCACGCGACCTATTGTGAATGGAGAAAAGCGGGCAAGTGGCATCTCTCCATTCACAAGAGTATATTACCTGTATAAAACGCGCGTTATCTGCCGGAACTCTTTTAAGAAGCGACCAGAAAACGCAGCACCACATCGACCGGCAAGGCTTGCGTACCAGTTGCCTGTTCGACGATGTTTGAGACTGTTGAGGTTGTATCGTGGACGACTCCACTCGCGATACCGACCGCACCTGCTGCCACCTGGGCTGGCACCCCTTTCGCTATAATCTGAGCGATGATCTCATGCTCAGGCAAGACACGGGCAGTCAACGGATGCCCACTGATGCTGGAATAGCGTTGGGCTAGATCAGTTAGGCCAAGTCTCTCTGGGCCGGTCACATCAACGGGTCCAGAAAAATGGCTCTTGCCCGCCAGGACGAAAAGCTGCCGTGCGGGCACAGTCCTCTCGTGTGACCCAGGCAGGCTTGCCTTGACCTTCGGGAATGAGCAATTGATCGCCGATCCGCAAGCTGTTGATGATATATGGCAGGGCTTCGGTATACAAGTGATTGCGTAGCGCTGTCCATGCCACGCCGGAGGCGGCCAGCGCGGATTCAGTCAGCCCATGCTCCAGCTTGACAGGGCTGGAGGCGTGAACGCTTGCCTGCGGGCATGAGGTATAGACGATATGGCGAACGCCTGCAAGCGCTGCCGCTTCTATCGCTGCCTGGTGTTGTTCAACACGGTGACCACTATTGTTTGTGCTGATGATCAGCAGGCTCTTCGCTCCCGCGAAGGCTGCCCGTAGGGTTGCCGGATCGGCAAAATCGGCGTGGCGTACCATTATCCACGGGTCTCGAAATTGTCGAGAAGGTTCGGATTGCGGGTGGTAGCAATGATTTGGTCCGCTGGAACGAGCATAAGAAGGTGCTGGAGAACAAGGCGACCAAGCTGGCCGTTTGCCCCGGTAAGAGCGTACATGGGGAAAACCCTTTCTGATGGTACTGGAATATTCTTCTGCTTGTCATACGACACGCGCAAACGTTTGTCCATTTCACGCGCCTCACAATGAGCATGAAAGTGTGTTTCGTTCATTTGTCACATCCCGACGGCAGAGGCTTTGCCTTCGACATGACAAACGAAGAAGAGGTATATGGCAATACACCTGTAGCCAGGCAAAAAGGGGAAAGAGTGGTTCTCTACCAGAGGCAAGGCGACATCTTATGTGATGCACGCAAAGGAGAACAGACACCTACTCGGATGGTCGGAGACAGGGATGATCGAACGTGAGCCTGTCAACTGACCATGCTCCTCCCTGGTATGGTGTACAACCATTTTGAAGAGGGTACGGCATTCATGTCTTTTTCTCCTTTCAACTCGCAAGAGGACTCATCCGATGATGAGTCTGGGAGTGAGTATATCTGATGCGGAGGGGAAAAGCAAGCCATTGGCCTGTTCTCAAGAACGGTACCTTCTTCCTTGCGTAGACGAGAGTCAAGCAGAAGGCAATGCTTCGGCCTGGCTCTTGCCCAAACTGGTTCGTGCAGAATTACGCGACCTTTTGTGTAAGCAGCCCAGCCTGTCACGCCAAAGTAGTCGCAGACCCGCTGTCTGACCTCGCTCGCCGTCAAGAGACGAGCCGGTTCGACAATCGCTCGCTTTCCATGGACCCATTTTGACTCAATTTTGTTCAGCCAGGGACTCTTGATAGGTAGCCAGCACGGGATGATGCGCACGCCCGCTTTCCCGTTTGAGTCTCTTGCCGTACCGTTTGATTGTGCTGGCGTAGCCAAGTTCTCACCTGCTTACTCACATGCCAGGACGCGTTATCCCAAATCAGCACGAGCACACTTTTGCCCTGTGCTTGGACCTGCTCGCATCTACCAGCTCTCTTTCCCTTAAACAAGAGCTTTTTTGAACCTGCACTAGGAAGCGTAGTAAGCAGCTTCAGCGCTACGGCTGGAAGCGCGGCGGTATTGGGCAATCAAGCCTATGGACCCTATGGAAATCAGCAATACCACCAGGGTTCGATGGGAACCGCAAAAGGATATACCGGGCAATATGCGGATGCAACCGAGTTAGACTACTATAACGCACGATATTATGATCCAGTGGCAGCAAGTTTCCTCTCAGCTGATAGCGTTGAGGGAAATCCTCAAGGTCTCGATCCTTATAGTTACGTTCAAGGGAATCCTGAAACTGCAACTGATCCAAGTGGACAACGCATCGATTTTGGAAGTGGAGAGCAGGGAATTGTCAACTTCAGGACAGGACAGTCTCCGTTTATGAGAATAATACCAACTGGACTCCCGACCAGGTTAACACACAAGTACAAGGATATATCGCAAGCGGGAACACCGCCTATCTTTCAGATTAACCAATCCACGTCAAACACCTGTCATAAAAGTGACCCCGAAAAGCTCGTATTGTCGTAGAGCACTTCAAAACAGGAACCCCCTACAATCCATTCACAGATAAAGCCAATAGTACAGCAGCAAAGATTTTGCAGCATACGGGAATTACCGATCTCAAGCAGACGCTAAGCAATTCTCATGTCTTCGATTGTCGATAAAGTCAAAGCAGTGGGAAAGTTTGTGATGAGGAATGTCGACAATGCGATGAAGCTCTAGATGATCCTTGATCCCTTAACAGCACTGGGCATAGGTGGTGAAGAAGTTGCAGCAGAAGAAGGAGGTTCACTAATTGCAGGCGCTTGTGGAGGACTGAGCTTTACACCCGATACCCAGGTTTTCAACTGGTCAGGGTGAACAAGCGATTGGAACACTGAAACCGGGAGAAAAGGTTTGGTCCTATAATCCGAAGACACAGAAGATGGAATTGCAACCTATCGAACATATCTGGATTAATCACGATGATGACCTGATCGATCTGACTCTATCTACTCCGGCACATTTAGAGCACGGCAAACCCATTGGTGCAACTAGTGAGGTAGTACATACCAACAAAAAGCATCCATTCTTAACACAAGAGGAGGGATTTGTAGCAGTTGGAGACCTAGTCCCAGGAATGCATATAGTGAGAGCAGATGGTAGTCTGGGTGTGGTAAGCAAGTGGGTGGTGGTATCCGGCATCAAGACAATGTACAATTTGGAAGTAGCACAAGATCACACGTTTACGGTGGGTGATGGGCAATGGGTGGTACATAATTGCGGGTTACTGGAGCACCTGATCTTGCTAATAAAGTGGGAGGACAACCTAACCTTTATAGCGGTCAACAAGTCGATACTCAAGCATTACTCAATCGCTGATGGAGACAAGTGAGAAACGATATCGGTAATTATATAAGTAATGACTTTCAGACCTTTTTGAGAAGTCAGGGCAAAAGCTCTGCTGATTGGGGTTATTATATGCAAACTTGGCAAAAGGGAAGGGCAACAATCGAAAATCACTATTGGTACAATATGTATGACGCAGCATTTGGAGCTTTCCATCATCATTAAAGCTTTGCAGCTAATTTAGAAAAAGCCGGGGTAGATATCTATCCTGGCTTACAATATACATGAAAGTAAGTATGAGATACAGG
>CAVZQK010000009.1:0-5181 GCA_963777355.1 uncultured Chloroflexia bacterium | reverse complement strand
GCCGTACGCCTGTACAGTCTAGAAGGCGAAAAAGCAATAATCTGGCCCTGCTCTCAATGGCCCTACCCGGAATTCTTGTTCTGCTCATCTTTGCCTATCTACCTATGGCAGGAATCCTTATTGCCTTTAAGAATTTCATCCCATACGAAGGTTTTTTTGGCAGTGCCTGGGTAGGATTCGATAATTTCCATTTTCTCTTCGGCACCAGCGCTGCCATACGTATTACCTATAACACACTATTTATGAACACCGTGTTCATCATCTCGAATACAGTAGTCTGCCTGATCGTTGCATTGCTCCTTAATGAGATCAAGGAGAGCAGTAAGATTTTATCTAAGATCTATCAATCGGTCATTTTCTTTCCCTACCTGGTCTCTTATATCCTGGTGAGCTATTTCATCTATGCCTTGCTCAATGGCGATACTGGTCTGGTCAACCACTGGTTGAGCTCCCTACACATCTCGACTATCGACTGGTATAGCTCTCCGCAATACTGGCCTGCGATCCTGACGCTGGTCTATCTCTGGAAGAGTGTGGGCTTTGGTTCGATTATCTTTCTTGCTGGTATGGTTGCAATCAGCCCTGAGTACTACGAGGCAGCGCGACTGGATGGGGCAAATAGATGGCAACAGGTACGTTTTATCACCCTTCCTCTCCTCAGACCATTAATTATCTTAACGGTGCTCCTGGCGATTGGGCGTATCTTCTATGCTGACTTCGGCCTCTTCTTCCAGGTACCCCGTAACCAACCCTTGCTCTATCCCACAACCGACGTAATCGATACCTTTGTATATCGTGCCTTGATTACGCTCGATGACGTTGGTATGGCTTCAGCAGCAGGTTTCTTCCAATCAATCGTCGGCTTTGTCCTTATTGTCAGCGCAAACTGGTTTGTACGGCGTATTGATCCCGATCAGGCAGCATTTTAAGCGGCCAGACAGAAACGTTCCGCTCAGACACGTTTCGCAGTGCTTAGCTATTCAAGAAGGAGTATCTCATGAGTTCAATGAAAACGCCCCAATTCAGCGGGCCAACTTCCTGCATTGGCGAACCGTCTAGCCCGTAGACCGACTAAGACCAGATGGTTTCTGAGAAGTCGGATGATCTCACATGGAATTATCATGCCGTTTTGATCGTACTCTCTCTCTTTTTGTGCTACCACTTCTCCTTGTCGTTTCAGGATCTTTCTCTTCAGAGAAAGATATCTCGCTCTATGGCTATGCCCTGTTCCCCGAACATGTGGTCCTCGCAGCCTACCAGTTTTTATTTCAGGACCCAACACAGATTGTGGATGCATACGCCGTTTCAATCTTTGTCACCATCGCAGGTGCGGCGCTCTCATTATTAATTATGGCCCTGCTAGGGTATGTGATCTCGCGTCGTGATTTCAGGTTTCGCGGTCGCTCTCCTTCTTCACCCTCTTCACCCTCTTATTTAATGGTGGGTTGGTACCTATCTACCTGATTATGACACAGTTGCTGCATCTACAAGACACATTACTGGCCTATATCATGCCCTACCTGGTCTTACCATTCTATGTGCTACTCTTGCGCACCTACTTTGCAGGTCTGCCAACAGAGCTAATTGAAGCGGCGAAACTGGATGGAGCCGGAGAGTGGCGAATTTCTTTTCAGATCGTCGTTCCTCTGTCTACTCCGGCCCTGGCCACAGTGGGACTCTTCTCTATGCTCACCTACTGGAACGACTGGTTTCAAGGATTACTCTATATTAGTAATCCCCATCTTTTCTCATTGCAATACTTGCTCTACCAGATCCAGCAAAATATCACCATTCTGGCCACAGCAGCATCAACCTCTGATGTCAGTGCAGCCGATATTCCCAGTCAGTCGGTACTCATGGCAATGGCAGTTGTTGCAATCGGTCCTATCATCCTGGCATTTCTCTTTACCCAGCGCTACTTCGTCCGTGGCATCACCCTGGGTGGACTTAAAGGTGATTAAGCGTCACCACAGTTATTCCATAGTTATCCCATTTGCTGGTTATCCCTGTTCTTTGTTCGTTCCTCATCATAGAGGAGCAATACTCTCCAAGGAAGGGAGTCTGAGTCATGTCTCGTCTCAACCAAGAAGGATACCTCTCAAAAGCTGGCGTCACACGGCGGCGTTTCCTGAGCGATAGCAGCAAAGTGCTCGCAACGACAGGAATATTTGGCAGCGGCGCAGCAAGCGCCCTGCTTGCTGCCTGCGGCGGGTCCACCTCATCTAGTTCGTCAAGCTCCGGGCCGGCGATTGTCACCTATACATTCGATGCATTTAGCAAGCTATCGGATGCGCCTGCGGTTTCAGATGCAATGAGCAACACCGCTCAGATGAAGAAGTTGAACATCAAAGTCAACCTCAATCCTATCGATGGCGCGTCTTATGACCAGAAGCTCCAACTGGGATATACAGCAGGACAACCCTACGATATGGTGTTTACCGCTCCCTGGGTCAACAACTACACGCAGAATGCGCTCAAAGGCAACTTCCTGGCCCTCGATGATCTCCTACCGAAGTACGCCCCTGATCTGTACAACAGCATGCCAGCGGCCTTCTGGAATGCCGTAAAGGTCAATGGCAAGATCTATGGAGTACCCAACCAGAACTACTTTGCCTATGTCTATGGGGTATTCATGAACAAGACATTTGCAGATAAGTATCAGCAATACATTCCTGCCACACTTACCAGTTATGCAGACATTGAGCCATTCCTGGACCAGATTAAGGCACATGAGCCGGGTATCACCCCGGTCTATATGTCCGATCAAGGTTTCGCAGGTGGCATTCTCTTTTCAGGGGCAGACTACGGCATCGACACATTCTCTGGCAGTTCTAGTGTAGCAGGCATTCGCTATAATGACACACAGATGAAAGTCTTTAATGTCTATGAGAGCCCTGAATATCGCCAGGCAGTCGAGTTGCGTTGGAAATGGAAACAGAAAGGGTACTTTAAAAATGATCCAGTGCCAGTAGCGCAAGCCGTCCAGCAGGTTCAAGCAAATCAGTATGGCATGCTCATCGGACAGCAAGCGAAGCCTAATGATATACCAACAATTGAGCAACACTTCGGCATCAAAATGACCGTCAAAACGGTGGGTACGCCATTCCTGACAACTGACGGTCTTGTGCAGAACATGAACGCTATCGCACGTACCTCAACGCACCCGGACAAAGTGCTGCAATTTATGAATCTGGTCAATACAGATCCAGAGATCTTTAATCTCTTATGTCATGGTATTGAGGGAAAGCACTATGTCTTCGTAGACAAAGCCCAAAAACTCATTGGCTTCCCCCCTGGTGTTACCGCAACAGACGATGCCTACAATCCCGGATCGGACTGGATGTTTGGCAATGAGCAGAACGGCTATTACACCGATCCTAACTCTGTTGGAGTCTTTGAGAACATTCAAAAGACGAATACTACAGCTGCGCGTTCGGCAGCATTTGGTTTCTCTTTCGATCCCACCAATGTCAAAACAGAGATTGCTCAACTGTCGCCAATCATTTCAGGTGTCCCAACTGGCGCACTAACAACTGCATTGATGTATGGAAAGCTTAACCCAAATGATCTGCCAAAATTCCTGGACCAGATCAAGCAGGCGGGTGGTGATACTATTGTAGCTGAAGCGCAGAAGCAGTTGGATGCATGGGCAGCGAAGCAGAAGTAGTCCATTGATCGTCTTGTTGAAGAATCCATATCTCATGTGAAGTAGTCGTCAGTCAAACCGCATTTGAGGATCTGGCTCTATTCTACAGAGGAAGGTACAGGGTATCGAAGGATATCAAGGTAAGAACGGGATGGATGGCCGCTTCCATTCATCCCAATTCTGGTGAAACAAGCGGGCGAAGAAAATCTCCGCATCTCTATTATGCTGACAACCTGATGCTGGGTAGCTCTTTTTCACCTATTTCAGGGTAAAGATGCCCTCATTCACAGATTTCAGGAAAAGAAAGAGATTTTGCTATGATGCATAATACTTCTCAACCAAAGAATGGTTTTAACCGTCGTCGTTTTGTGAGGCGCACTGCGGCAGGGCTTGTCAGCGCGGCCAGTCTGGGACCATTTCTGAATAGTGAGGCTTTTGCCTCTCAACTGTTAAAGGCAGCGAAGCAAGCGGATGGTATGGGGAATTATTCAGGTATGGTTTTAGGCCATGATCTTTCGATTGCGCAGCAACTTGAGAGTGTGGGAAAAACCTTTTCTGATAATGGGCAGACCTACCCCGTAGAACGCATTGTCGCCGCACATGGGGCAACACATGTGCGTTTACGGCTGTGGGTCAACCCTCCCATTCCCTTTAACGATCTACCCCATGTCATGAATATGGCCAGACGAATCAAAGCCGCTGGTCTTGCTTTCCACCTGGATCTCCACTACTCGGATTTCTGGGCCGATCCGGGCAAGCAGCCAACGCCAGCTAGCTGGCAAGGACAGGATCTTGCTACCCTGGCTTCTACCGTCTATAAGTACACACGCGGCGTGCTTACGCTACTTGAGATCCAGGGGACACGTCCAGATATTGTGCAGGTAGGTAACGAGGTTACCAATGGGATGCTCTGGCCACTTGGGCAAATTTATGTAAACGGGGCACAAAATTGGGCTCAATTTACGACTCTGCTCAATGCAGGTATCAAAGGAGTACAGGACGCACAAGCGTTTGGGAAAAAGTCACGCATTATGGTCCACATTGATCGAGGAGGAGATAACGCAGGAAGTCGCTGGTTCTATGACCATATTCAGCCCTACAACGTACAATTCGATCTCATTGGTCTTTCATTTTATCCCTGGTGGCATGGTCCTTTGTCAGCGCTACAAGCCAACTTGAACGATCTCGCGACGCGTTACCAGAAAGATATTATCATCGCAGAAACGGCGTATCCGTGGACGCTGGCGGACGGTGATAATTACACGAACAGTGTTACAGCGTCGACGAATCTTCAGACAAGCTATCCAGCAACACCAGCGGGTCAGATAGGATATATGCAAAATCTCCTGACCATTCTCCAGCAAGTACCAAATAATCGCGGGCGAGGCGTAGTGTACTGGGAACCAGACTGGATTCCGGGCGTAGGCTGGGAACCAGGAGCGGGCGATTCCTGGGATAATCTAACGCTCTTTGATTGGAGTGGCAAGGCGCTTCCCTCAATAAATTGCTATAGATAGAGAAAAATACATCAGGGC
>CAVZQK010000008.1:0-4828 GCA_963777355.1 uncultured Chloroflexia bacterium | reverse complement strand
GTTCAGTCTGGGATGAGTTTGAGAGGGGAAGAGAGGCGATAGGGGAGAGAATGGGAGAGGTCGGATCAACATCCTTCCCTACGTGTGTATGCGGAACGAGTCCGAGACGCAGTCATGAGGTAGAATATGCAACCGCTTTTCTTGCAGAATCTTCTATTTCGGAACGTCCTCCTGGCTGGTTATATCATCTGGGCAATGATAGAAGCGATCTTGGGGATCATGCAATTCATACGCCTCCGAGCTGGTGGTCAGCTCCGGGATAAAGGATCGCGGGCGCTTGTTGCTGGGACAATTGGTCTTGGCGTCTTTCTCAGTTTGCAGCTACCCCGTGTTGTTCCTGCTACCACCATCACGAGCGCGAGCGTTTTCGTCTTCTGGTTCGGCATTGTCCTGGTCTATGCTGGTCTCGCTTTCCGCCTCTATGCTATCAAAGTACTTGGTCGCTATTTCACTCCCAGCGTGGCGGTTTTCGCTGATCAGCAAGTGGTAAAAGATGGACCGTACAAGCTGATTCGTCATCCCGCCTACACTGGCTTGCTGATTATGTTTCTCGGATTCGGCCTCAGTTCTACCAACTGGTTGAGTCTCTGGCCCTGATGGGATGCGCGTTAATTGGCTTAGGCTACCGTATCCATGTGGAAGAACGCGTCCTCCAGGAGCATCTGGGCCAGCAATATCAGGAGTATATGCGGCACACGAAACGGCTCATTCCCTATGTACTATAAGGCAAGACTCCATATCTTTGAGTATTAAGAATGAACAAGAAAATAGTTTCATTTGACCATTTAGGTGGACTGCTTACCTCCCTTCCTAAGAAACATTCAATGCTGATTGTTGGTATTGATGGACCCGGAGGAGCGGGGAAAAGTAGTTTTACCTGTGCCTTAGCAAAGAGATTTTCCCGATGTACGGTGGTACAGATGGATGATTTTTTTCTGCCATCGTGGGAAAGAGTACAAGGTGATCCTCGAAAGAAGCCAATTGGAGCAGACTTTGATTGGCGGCGTGTCTTTGCTCAAGTGCTTGAACCATTGCTTTCTGAGAGAGAGGGAAACTATCAACGCTACGATTGGGGAAGTGATACATTAGCTGAATGGCATACGGTTCCAACTGGGGGTATTATCCTTGTTGAGGGATGTTACGCCATGCGCAATGAGCTTGCATCTGCCTATGATTTCACCATCTGGTTAGAATGCCCCCAAACTATCCGTGTAGCAAGAGGGATTGCGCGTAGTGGCGAAAGCATACGGGCTATATGGGAAAATGACTGGATGATTGCGGAAGATCTTTATAGAGAAGTACAGAGACCGTATGCTAGTGCAGACCTGGTCGTCGATAGTTCTGGAGATATTCCTCACGATCCAGAGCAAGAGTACATCGCTATCGTTTGAAAAGTTGGGGCAGCCAGGGGTGGTGAGGATGAACAGCAATCAACCAGGGAATCGACAATTGAGAAAAGAGTTGAGCTACTTCATGGGGTCGATATGGTTGCCACTCCCCATATGGATTCAGTTCATTTACCATATATTTTCTTTAACCTCTGAGCTGTTTTATGTGAACTGAGATTTCGGCTCCCATTTTACCAGGGCCTCATGTTATTTATTTATGATGTCTGCGATGGCGTTCTGATTAAGTTGAAAAGAGGTTAGCAGGCATTCAGTATTATACTGATATTGTAATAAAACATGTTTTATACGTTGATAAGATTGAAATGTTGAAAGAGCATGCGGATTTATAGATGGTTAGTAGCCTAACCACTCCCATTTACAAGAATACAACATCTGGAGAAAGAGTGGTAGGCGAGCAGGAGGCGGCCAAGTCGACCTACCCTACGAGATTGTGAGGAAGGTAGGATGCAAGAAAGGTTGTACAACCGATGGAGATGATCTTAACTATTCTCGGCATTTTGATAGTAGGAGCGGCTCCTCTTGTAGGAACATTGTTTGTAAGAAAGAGAAGGAATACAGCTAAATACCAGATCATAAATCCATTAGCAAGCAGGCCACGTTATCGCGATGGGGCCACTACTTATAATGTTGGGTCTTGGGGAACGCGCTTTAATGTGGAGGTGGAAGATCCGCGTGAATCGCATAATTCGCGCTATCAACGGCGGCATACTTCCAGGCGGCACAAACAAATGAAACCCTGGGAGAAATCCTGAATTCGGTTGAAAGTATTGGAGAGTTGAGAGAGCGTGATGGATGCTGCTCTCTCACAATATGAAAGCCAATCTCTCCAAATTAAGTAGAGCAGATGACCTTTCCAAATGAGTTCAATACCCTTGCGGGTTTATTTTTTTAGTAAATACCTTGTATACAAGTAACTATTGACTAAGTATTATGTGTACTGTATACTTGTATAGGTGCGTCGTACTGAAAGGAGAATTCTCTCTTTTCAACGAGGAGTGTTTCATGGAACGGATTGAGGATTGTTTAAGCTTTTATCTCGGCAAGGCATATCAGAGGGTGACGCAAGCGGCCAAGCAGCGTCTAAGCCCCTATGGTGTTACGCCTATCCAGTATGCGGTGCTGAAAGTGCTCTGGGAACAGGATGGTCAGAGCGGGGCCGATTTGGGGGAGCGGTTGCTGCTGGATAGCGCGACGATGACAGGGCTGCTTGATCGCCTGGAACATGCGGGCTTGATCGAGCGCCAGTCGCACGCAACAGATCGACGTGTGAATTGTGTGCTGTTGACGGCGTGTGGACGGGAGCTGCAAGGAGACCTTGATCGCGAGATGGACCAACTGAACCAGGACTTTCTTGGTCAGTTTCCTTCCCAGGAGGCGAGGCTCCTGCGAGAACTATTGGCAAGTATTGCTAGACGTAAGGAATAATTTTTTATGATTTTTGAGACAAAAGTTGCATTAGTTATTCGGTCTGACCTGGCCTCCTGGCAAAAGATGAACGTGGCGGCATTTCTGGCAAGCGGGATTGCAGCGTCGTATCCAGAGAGTATCGGCGAGCCATATGAGGATGCATCTGGGAACACATATCTGCGCCTGGTTGGTCAGCCAATGTTAGTGTATGGAGGGGATAGTGCGGCATTAGCCAGAGTGCTTGAGCGTGCGCTTGTGCGAGGCGTACAGCCAGCAATCTACACGGAAGAGATGTTTTCGACCACCCATGATGCGGCAAACCGTGAAGCGGTTTGTTGTGTCGAGCGAGCCAATCTGAATCTGGTTGGTATCGCCATCAGGGCCGAAAGAAAAATAGTAGACAAAATTGTAGATAAACTGAAATTTCACGAGTAAATCATTATTTTCCAGGATAACGGAATCTTTCTCCACTTAGAACAATGCTTGCAGATCTGTAATTACTTGTTCGCGCGTCTCGAAGATGATGCCCTGCATACCAATGGATTGAGCTGCGGAGACGTTGGGAGGGTAGTCGTCGATAAACATGATAGAGGCGTAGGGCAATTGGAGTCGCTCTGCGGCCAGATGGTAGATACGGGGATCTGGTTTTGCAAGGCCTTCTTCGCAGGAGAGAATGATAGTGTCGGTTAATGCTTCGAGACCGAACTCAGTCCCGAAGACGTAACGGGCATCAGGCCAGGCATTGCTCAGAAGAGCGATCTTTCTGGTCTTTCGGACCTCATGCAGGAATTGAACGAATACGGGGTCGAGATAGTCGGCGGCGGTAAAATCGTGCTTAAAGGCTTCAATTTCTTTATCGGTAAGGGCATAGTTTTGTTGGATTTCGTGCCAGACATCCCCAACGCTAGCCTGTCCAAGTGCGGCGAGACGTGCGGTGTTAGAGAGCCAGATGGCAAGTGGTAGGGCCATTGGTTGAAAACCGAGGTAGTTTTCCCATTGTTGGAGTTCAGAAGTTCTTCTTTTGTGGATGATGACGCCACCCACATCGCAGAGAATAGCATGGATAGTGTTCTGGGTTGTGGTTTGTTTTAGATAAGGTTGTATCTCGCCTTCTGCATGCATATTTTTGTTCTTTCGGCTATTCTAATAAATATATTTATAGTCAAGCAGTAAAAGATTTTCATCTTTTCCTTCTCATTTTATATCATAAAACAGAAACCATCTTCCATACAGGCAAAAAGAAAGTTCCTATCTAAAGAGAAATATGGATGAATTCGCGCTTTCAGTATGTTATAGAGGAGAGTAGGAGGAAAGCATATTTCTTCCTCCCATACAAAACGACTACATACGTAGAGGAGATTTCTCATTCATGAGCAATCCTAGCCCTGACAATTGGAACAAACAGATCATCGAAGAGTTTCGTGCTAATAACGGCAAGGTTGGTGGTCCATTCACAGGTGCAACCATAGTCTTGTTGCACACAATTGGAGCAAAGAGTGGTCAGCCGCGCATCAATCCCTTAGCCTCTTTTAAAGACGGCGACAACATCGTCATTGCTGCCTCTAAAGCTGGAGCACCGAGCAATCCCGACTGGTACTACAACATCCTGGCACATCCTGACGTGACGCTTGAGATAGGGACAGAGACATTCAAGGCTCAGGCGACGGTGATAGCGGAGGGAGAGGAGCGTGACCGTATCTACGCCAACATTGTGAAGCAAGCCCCAGGTTTTGGCGAGTATCAGAAAAACACTACGCGTATCATCCCAGTCGTTCTACTGAAGCGTATCTAAGAAACTAATAAAAGCGAGTGTTGAGAGTGGGAAGCTCCTTTCAACACTCGCTTTTGCAGCGTCAGCGTACTATGTGATACTGACGGACGGCTTCGACGATCAAGCGATGCTCAGCGTGTTTGATACGTTCGTGGAGGGTTTCGGATGTGTCGTCTGGTAGGATGGGAACTTCGGCATGGCTGATAGCAGGTCCAGCATCGACTTCGGGGATATGACGTGG
>CAVZQK010000007.1:0-112285 GCA_963777355.1 uncultured Chloroflexia bacterium | reverse complement strand
TACACTGGTAGAGTATCCGACAATTATCTTCAATGTTTTATCGGAACCCATTAGGCTATCTTTGCCATATCCCTCTTCCCATTGCTGGTTATTGGCCTTCTCTCTCCTGTTCTGCCCGCCAGACGAGCAACCATCTCTGGACAAAGGCTAAGGCGTCACTGTCGGTAACATAACAAAGGCGGGATGCGAGTCGGAGGCGTTGAAAAACGGGAACGATAGCTCGCTCCTCTGGCGTGAGCGGGGCCACGCTGGTATAGCCACGGAGGAATTCCTCCTGGGTCTCATGGTAGGCACGATGGAGCATCCCCAGATACAACGTCCAACATCCAATGTCGTCGGAGACTGGTCCGAGACGGATACCTCCCCAATCGATTATCCCGGAAATGGTACCATCAGGGGTTAGCAGGATCTCTGGGCCGTCGCCACGGATAACCTGCTGGCGCAGTTGATGCGTTGCATAGACTGCTTCGACTGCCTGGATAGCAGATCGCACCACTTGACGCGCCCATGCTGGATGCGTAGCCAGGATGCCCCGGCGCATATGCCCCACAACGTCAGCGACAGTCCACGCTCCTGCCGCCTCGCACGAGGATAGACCCACATGCAACCGTGCCAGTAGCGCACCCAGGTCCCTGACATTCATTGTCTTGAGGGAGGCAGGTGTCCCTTCTATCTGCCTCAAGACGGCAACAGGCCAGATGTGTTGCCTATCCTCGATGTGAGCTGAGAGTGCCCCTGACCGCGATGCCAGGGGCACTCCTGCTGCCTCCACTGCCTGGGAAGCAACGAGTCCTGCGAGGAAGTGACCAGGTTCATCCCATGACAGCTTGACGACGGCGGGTCCGAACTTTGTGGAAATCTGCCACGTCAGCGCAGTAGACCCCTGCGCGAGTGGGTGCAGGGCCTGCTCGATTCCCCATTCCGTTCGCAGGGTGTAGCACAGCGTTTGGTCGATCTGCGCACAAAATTCGTGGGTCAGAGGCACGCTCCTCCCCTGGTTGGATGCTGTTCTAATCGCTTGGCTGGACTGGTTCCTGTGTCTAGAGGTTTGACCAGTTTCGCTCATCGCATGGCCTGCAACAGTTCCTCCCGGTGGTCACGGACCCAGCGCATACGCCAACGAACCAGGCGAGGATAGCCCACAACGTCCACCAGGAAGCGGGCGCTTTCCACCCCTGCTTGTGCCGCGTGCTCGATATCGGCGATCTGCTGCCTAGCCTGACGGATGACCAGTTCTGGCAACCAGCGGCGCTCCGCTGCGCTGAGTCCATAGGCATCACAAAAATAGCGCAGTCGCGCCAAGCGGTCGGGGGGCGTCTCCCATCCCATACGACGGCAAACCTCATCATCGGCCAGCGGGGCGTAGCTCCAAGCGGACCAGGCTACATCCCAGATGCGAGGAACCGATCCCACCATATCCCAGTCGATGAAGGCGACGGCCTCCTCTCCCTGGAAGATGGTATTGGCGGGATGCACATCCATGTGGCAAACCCAGACTGGTCCGTCTTCTGGCAACGGGTGATAGCGAGGATACCAGGCAATCCCTTCAGGTAAGGAAAATCCCTCCAGGGCCTCATGGAGTTGCCGCAACAGGCGGGCGGCGCTCTCCAGTCGAGCAGGCGTCACTGTGGGGTGGTTGGCTTCTGGGATGGTCTGGCCTGGAATATAAGAGAGCACTTCGCGCCCCTGCTCATCGATGCCCAGAAAGCGCGGGGCACCGTTGAAGCCAACCCGCTCCAGGTGTTCGAGCACCGCATGCGCCGCTGCGCTCCACGGGCCGACGGAGCGTCGCACCGTGTCACTGACGCGGGCAACGCTGCTGACATTGCCCGCCAACTTCTGATCCTCATCAAGCGGCATATCCACGTCGAAGATTGTCAATGATGTACGTATTCATCCGTGCTTCTCTTTCTTCTCGCAGAATCTTCTCCGTATTATCTCGCGGAGTTGCTCTCAGTGTACGAGGCTTCGAGGAGAAGATACAAGAAGAAAGATATGCTCACAGCATAGCCCTTCGGCTTTTCCCTGTATATTGAATAGCATGTAGCAAGGTAATTCTCAACCACCAGTCGGCAATCTTTACGACTCCTGCGCGGCGGCCTGGCCGATGAGATCGAGCGAGATCGCCCACAGTTTCTGTGCGGTGTCCGGGTCAATCGCCCACTGCTTGACGCCATCGCTATTTTTGAATAAGTCGGCGTCGTTGGACACGGTGTGGGCCTCTTGGCCGTCAGTAAGATAGTGCCCGCCAGTGTGGGCGAATTCGGGAGCGACGGCCGCGACGAGGGTGGTGGCGGCCCCTTGCTCGACCGTCTTATAGACGAAGACTCCCGCAGCCTCGGCGTCGGCCAGGTAATCTTTTTGTTTCTGTGTGAAGTCTCTTTGCAGCCCGGTGGCGACGCCGCCGGGGTTGACAGCGTTGGCGACGATGCCGTCAACGGCCCAACGACGCGTGGCTTCGACCGCGAATAACGAGTCGGCGGTCTTGGACTGTGCGTAGGCCGCCTGCGGGTCGTACTCTCGTCGTTCAAAATGGATGTCGTCGAACATAATCGGTGATCTCATATGCCCCGTGGAACTGACCGAGACGATGCGTGCCTCACCCCGTTCGCGGCTACCAATGGCGAGGGCGTCATGCAATCCGAGGCTCAGGGCGAAGTGACCAAGGTAATTGGTGGCGAATTGCAGCTCCCAGCCTTCCGCTGTTCGGGACAGAGTGCTCGGAATGACTCCTGCATTGTTGATTAGCAGGTGCAGCGGACCCTTCCAGCTTTGGACAAAGTTGGCTACCGAGGCTTGATTGGCGAGGTCCAGAGCGGCGACGTGTATATGCTCATTACCGGTCGACTTCGCAATGTCCCTGGCGGCCTTCGCGCCAGCGTCGGTATTGCGGACCGCGAGAATGACTTCCGCGCCAGCACTGGCAAGTGCACGGGCAGTCTCAAGGCCGATGCCGGACGAAGCCCCGGTGACGATAGCACGGAGACTGGAGAGGTCGAGACCAGCTACGACGTCCTCAGCGGTGCTTGTGGCGTCGAATTGGGTCGTGATGAGTGAATTGGGTGTTGTCATAAAAACCTCCTGAAGGAAACAATCGAGTTGTCCTTTCCTTTGGCAGAGCACTTTTCGCCTCTTGCATACGACGATTTTGCGTTGTAGAATGATATCCTGGTTGAGGATGAGTGTCAAGCGCGAATGCCGCGTGGAACATCCCCCAACCCCCAAAGGGGGCGCAGCGGGCAAGCAGCTTGGCAGTGATGGCGGCCCCAAGGTCTGCTGCTACACCGACTCTGAGGGGAAGAGTGTTGAGAACCCGATATTACCACCACGCCGAGAAGCGCTTCAAGCGCCTGCACCGTCAGGTTTCGCGCAAACAAACAGGCTGCCATACTGCTAAAAGAGAAGAGATAAAGAGAGCATGTCGCCACAAGATCAACCAGTACGAACTCACCAGGAGGGCATCTACACTTTTCATGACCTTTCCCTGCGACGAGGTGCGTTCCTTGACTCCATTACTATTGCGTATGATACCTGGGGAAGGTTAAATGAAGCAAAAGATAATGCCATTCTCATTCCCCCAACATTAACGGCTGACCGCCTGGTTCACGATGAGGAAGATCCAGAGGGAAATGGGATGGCCTGGTGGAATACGATTGTTGGTCCAGGTCGGCCCATTGACACTTTGCGCTATTTTATTATCTGTCCTAACTCACTGGGGGGATGTTTTGGGAGCACTGGCCCATCGTCATTGAATCCCCACACGCAGAGACCTTATGCAATGAGCTTTCCTCTTGTGACGGTCCATGATATTGTCGAAACGCAAAGGAGGCTTATCGAGCATCTTGGTATTCAATGCCTGCATATGGTGATAGGGGGATCTTTTGGAGGCCAGCAGGCCCTGGAGTGGGCGGTTGCTTATCCAGATCTGGTGAAGAAGGTTGTCGTCGTAGAAGCTGCGGAGACGATGACGGCTTTAAGCATTGCCTGGTGCGAGATTGGAAGACAAGCTCTCAAACTCGATTCGCTGTGGAAGAATGGAGATTACTACTCCACTGAGGAAAAACCTTTTGGTGGACTTGCTATCGCTCGTATGCTGGCATTGACAACATACCTGAGTGAGCAGGCGCTTGAAGAACGTTTCGGACGAGAAATAACGACCTCGATTGTTATTCCTACTCCCTCTCAGACTCCTGATATGGGAGAGCGGTATAAAGTAGAAAACTATCTGTACCATCTCAGTAGAACATTTTCCCACGATTTTGATCCGAATAGCTACCTGTACCTTTCTCGCGCTATGAATCTCTACGATGCGAGTGATGGCTATCCATCATTAGAAACTGCCTTGAGCCGAATTAAAAGTACCATGTTGTTCATTGGGAGCCGCTCAGATCTCCTGTTTCCCGCTGCTTGTGTCCGTCTGCTGGCTGAAAAAGTGCGTTAGTGCGGTGGTGATGCCCGCTACTGGGAACTTGATACACCGCTTGGCCATAATGCTTTCTTGCGTGAGAAGAAGCAGATGCAAGAAGCTCTTTGGAGCTTTGCTGTGATTGTGCATCAGAATCTGCGAAGAGTATAACTTGCTCAATCCCCCCTTTTCTCGTATACTTTTAATCAAGATAGAGCAACAGAGCCATTTTTAGTGCGAGACGGGATAGAGACGAAGGAGAAGGACGATGCAGTCCGCGCATGAAAATCAGCCTAGGGGCGATCTGAGCTCGATTCGTCGGCGTGGACGCTCTCCTACGATTCTTTCGAGCCCGATCAGGAACGGCTACGGGAGGTCCTGACCTCCACTGGTAACGGCTATTTTTGCACGCGTGGTAGCGCCGAGTGGGCCGACGTGGACGATGTCCACTATCCAGCCACCTACGCTCATGGCTGCTACAACCGGGAGACAACTATTATGGGTGGACACCCGGTCCGTAATGAGGATCTGGTCAATCTTCCCAACTGGCTCGTGCTCAAGCTCCGCATTGGCGGCGACGAGCCAATTACCTTGAAGAACGTTGAGTTGCTGAGCTACCGCCATGAGGTCAATTTTCGCACTGCAACAGTGATGCGCAGGCTTCGCTTCCGAGACCGCCAGGGCCGCGAAACAACTCTCTCAAGCAGACGTTTCGTCAGCATGGCTAGTATGCATCAGGCAGCCCTGGAGTGGACTATTGTGGCCGAAAACTGGTCTGGCCCGGTGGAGGTTATCACGGCCCTTGACGCACGCGTCATCAATCAGGGCGTCGCACGCTATCGGGAACTCGAAGGTCGCCACTTACATCCGGTGGCGAGCCGAACTCCAGGTCCGGATACTATCTCCTTGATAGCACAGACGCGTCAATCCCATATCTATGTGGCCGAGGCAGTGCGGACGCGTGTGTATGCCGAATCGCACGAGCTGGAGGTCGAGCGTGGGCTCTATCAGATGGAGGATTATGCCCATCAGACGCTGAGCTTTGCCCTCGATCAAGGAAAACCGGTTCGCGTCGAGAAACTGGTCTCGTTCTACACCTCGCTCGATCAGGCGATTAACGAGCCTCTGACTAACGCCGAGAAAGCGGTCAGGCGTTTCGGTACCTTCGAGGAGGCTTTCAACCGCCATCAGCGTGCCTGGGATAAATTGTGGGATGACTGTGACATCCGCGTGCCCAATAACGTCCGCGTCCAGTTCCTGCTGCGCTTCCATGCCTCCCATGTTCTGCAAACCTGCTCTCCCCACACGGCCGACCTGGACGTCGGGGTTCCCGCACGCGGCCTCAACGGGGAAGCCTATCGCGGTCACATCTTTTGGGATGAACTCTATATCTATCCTTTCCTGAACTTCCGCTTGCCAAAGATTACCCGTGGCCTCCTGATGTATCGGTTTCGTCGCATCGACGAGGCCCGTGCCCTGGCCCGCGAAGCTGGCTACCGGGGCGCGATGTACCCCTGGCAGAGTGGCAGCGACGGCAAGGAGGAGACTCAGGTCGTACACCTCAATCCACGATCCGGATTGTGGGAACCGGATCTGAGCCAAAACCAGAGGCACGTGAGCGCAGCCATTTTCTATAATATCTGGCACTACCTCCAGGCAACGGGAGATACCGACTTCCTGCTCGGACCAGGGGCCGAGATGATGCTGGAGATCGCCCGTTTCTGGTCGAGCATTGCCCACTTCAATCCAGAACGTGACCGCTATGAGATTCACGGCGTTATGGGCCCCGACGAGTTTCACGAAAAATATCCCTACTCCGCTGAGCCTGGCCTGCACAATAATGCGTATACAAATGTGATGGTGGCGTGGCTCTCGGATATTGCCGGCAAACTGCTCGCTCTACTCCCCGCACGCTGGCGGAGGTCGCTCTGCAAGCGCATTGGTCTCACAGATCAGGAGATCGCGACCTGGCAGGAGATGAGCCACAAGATGTATATTCCCTTCCTTGAGGATGGCATCATTAGCCAGTTTGAGGGCTGGGAGAACCTGGAGGATTTGGACTGGAATGCCTATCGCCAGAAATACGGCAATATCCAAAGGCTTGACCGCATCCTGCGGGCAGAGGGCAAGGAGCCCGACCTTTATAAGCTAGCAAAGCAGGCGGACACTGTGCTATTGTTCTATCTGTTCCGCCAGGATGAGCTGAAGCAGATATTCGAGCGCCTCGGCTACGCTTACACCTCTGAAACGCTGCGCAAGACAGTCGCCTACTACGATGCCCGTACCTCACATGGTTCCACGCTGAGCTTCGTCGCGTATGCTGGGATATTCTCAGAGATCGACCTGACTACCTCCTGGGAGCGCTACCTGGTGGCATTGGAGAGCGACGTTGGTGATGTGCAGGGGGGAACAACGGCTGAGGGAATTCACATGGGGGTGATGTCGGGGACGCTAGACCTTCTACAGCGTAGTTATATGGGCGAGGTGATTCGCGACGATGTCCTCTACTTCAACCCTAAGAATATGGACCATTTGCGCGGTCTGGCCTTGCCTATGCGTTTCCGTGGGCTCCTGATCGAGGTGACGCTCGATAATGGTGGTCTGCGGGTCGATGCTGAGGTCGATAGCCTGAATTGGTCAGTGAAATTAGGGGTCGGAGACCAGGTCCGGGAGATCAGATCGGGGGAGAGTTATACCTTCAATCTCTGAAGACGAATTGTAGGGGCAGCTCGAAGACCTGCCCTCAGCCCCCGAAGGGCAGGTCTTCGAGCTGCCCCTACATGGTTATGGCGTTGCCACAAATGTTCCCTGGGTATTTTGAAACATGAGGCTGGTATTTTGAAACATGAGACGCATGTCCGGTGTATGCCTGTTGCGTAGAAGCAACAAATTGTACTGTCACCGGCAGAAGATCAGATCCAGGCCCATAGAGCTGCGGACCAACAAAGATACGGGCATGTGCGACATCTCCTCCTGGTAGTTCAATCACTTCGATCTGTCCTCTCAGGTTCATGGCAATAAAATGACTGGGCTGGTTCGTTTTCTCGTGTCCCACAAACGCATCGGTCTGAAATGTACGCGGATAACCATAACGCAGATCATCCTGCAACGTCCCCAGCCAGCTCAGAAAAAACTGGCCCACTACAATGAGAAGCAAGGCTATCAGCATACCGCTTCCAAGCGTGATAAGCCAACGCATATCTTTCTGTTGCGTCCCTCTTGACGCTGCATCAGGTGCCGATTTCCAGCAAGGAATCGTCTCTGCTTGTTTGACAGACCGCTTTGAACGCGAAGTCCGCGAGGCCAATGGTTGCGCGGGCACGTTTTGATCAACTCCAATTGTGCGATGGCGCAAAACACTTTTGGGGGTAATCTCGGTGCTCATAGTAGCTGGCATAGACACGCTCCTCTTTTCTAGAAAAAAGCAGATAAGGACGAGTATACTTGTATAAGACGGACAGTGCTGATTGCCTGGAAGAAGAATGTTCTTGTTATTCAAAAGTGTACCCGGAGGAGCCTCTTTGTACAATCCAGTTTTCCACGAGTGTTTCCACGACTTTGCTGGACCGTGTGTAAAACTGAACCCTGTCGGTGGATAACTCTGATCACATACTGAAAAGAGGTCCAGTGCCATACTGGACCTCTCTCTTTTCGTATAATTTGTGCTAGGGATGATCGATAATATTCCCGCAGGTGATTGGATCGAAACCTTGCTGCTTGCTCATTCCGCTCATGGTACCTGCCTCATGCACGTTGATATAGAGCTGCGCCGACCTGAACTCTTTAATATTTGTAATACTGATCGTCGTACTCGTTGTCGCATTCCCCTCTGCATCCGCCGTGACTGGCTTCAGCGGATACACAACCGCCCCCTGAGACGCACAACTCCCCGCATGAATATGCGCCATATGGACACTATTTGGCGCAAGTCCACTCAGTGTGAGCGTGACCACAACTTTGTTGCTATCAATTTTTAGCTGCGCACTGCCATGCACTGCCTCATCCGGTGCCATTGTTCCGCTCAACTCGAGATGTACTGGCCCATCTCCCTTTTTTATCGACGTTTGCACACGCAATAGGGCTGGCTTCTAGTGCACTGTTGAGCGTCGGTCCATTATGGATATTGACATACCAGCCCTCTCCTGGAATTCCATGTTCTACGTGGGCTATCGTTGTCTCAGATGAGGCCACACCATGAGCATCTGCTACTAGCGGATTCAAGGTATAAATGATTGCTCCCATCGGATTGCTGGCGCACGTTCCGGCATGAATATGTTCAGGATGTGTGCTATTAGGAGCCAGGCCCGTAGCCGCAACCTTTACTTTCAGTTCTTTACTATCAGCATCCCAGTTCATATCTACTGTCCCTACTGGACTGTGCTTCAAGTCTATACTCGTCTGGAAAGATAAATTTTGTACAGGTACGTTTGGAATACCGCTTGTCGTCGTTGATCCCGGAGCCTGCACTGAGCCGCTACAGGCCGCCAGAAAGATAGCCAGAAATGCGCTCATTGTGAGCAGTATGCCAGGAAAGAAGGGCTTATTGTTGCCGAACGTTTTCATGGAAACATTCCTTTTCTTTTTCTTTTTTCGTTCTAGAATGGTCATTTCTTGATCTGTGGAAAGAATAACAGAGGAGGCATGTGAAAAATAGCTTGTTTTTCACAAAAAGACTATGCAATAGCTTACTCTCTCCAGACTCTATCTATATGATATGATAGAGATGAAAAAATAACTCATCTTTCACTCCTCAGTGATGAGGAAGAGCAAGGAAGAAGAAGATGACTACATTTGAAGCACTCCAAACACTTTTTGTGCAAGACTTGAGTGAACTACAAAAAATCCAGAAACGCTGGTGGTCCATGCTTTCTACTACTCGTGTGGTAAAAGAAGAACATCTGGGCCGCTGCTGTTACCTCGCCGAGGAGTTTCTTGCACCTACAGATCTTTATGCGCTGAAACAGAATGTCGGTATTGATGAACGTCAATGGCGCGTGTATAAAACAAAAATCTCTGGGCCGTAAATGAGCTACCTGGGCCGCATAGCGCGTGCAGTATGACTCGCTATGCGGCCCGGCAGGTCCCGACGCATCATCTTTCTCCTGGTCGATGCTTGAATAGAAATAATTGCCATAATATGACTACATGATGGCAATCACACGCACCGGACTCCCAGAACCATGTATAATTTTGAGTGGCGTGGCTATCACAATCGCTCCTGTAATGGGCAATGCATCCAGATTCACCAGGCTCGTCAGACCAAACTTTCCTGCTCCATGCATAAATGTGTGGCTTGGAAAGGGCGGATCAAAGCCGCCAGCCATCCCGGCATCTGTCCCCACGGTCTCGACTCCTACCCCTAGAATATCTCGCTCTTGCGCTAAATATTTAGAGCAAGCCGGATGAAATCCCGGTGAATGCGACGTCCCATCCTCACGCAAACCCAAAAATTCATTCCGCCCCTGATGCTTACTCCAACCCGTACGCACCAGCACCCACGCTCCCGTCGGAAGGCGACCATACTCCTGCTCCCACTGTTCAACCCGCTCCACTGTCAATAAAAAGTCAGCTGATTGCTCGACATCCGCTGTTACATCAATCACACAGGCCGGACCAATAAACTTGCTCGGTTGAATGGTATCAGTTGCGTTATTTGCTAGATCTTTCCCTGTAATCCAGTGAATCGGTGCATCAAAGTGTGTCCCCGTATGCTCGCCCAAATTTAGTACGTTCCAGTACCACGCAGGTCCTCGGCTATCATAGCGCGATATCTCCGTCAACGTCAGTCCCGGCGATGGTGCAAACATCGGAGGCAAATCAATCACGGGCGTATTCGGCCCTAATGTGGTAGTAAGATCAACAACACTCAATCGGCCTGCGTTCAGTTCCTCGATAAATTGTGCCAGGATAGTGGTACCCATACGTGCCCTCCCTCGTAATACTTCTGCTCATCCGCAAAATCTCTCATTTCGCGGACGCTTTTCTCATGGCCTCAAGCGCTCTTTTAAACTGAAAACGATTCTCCAGAAGCGGCAGATCCATATGAAAGGATTTCGGCCCGATGGCCTCAACCTTAGAAATAATCGTCGTGAGCGTCTTGCTCGCCAACGCTGCACAAACCGCCTCCTTGAGGCTCTCTGCTGTATCCGCTTCCATCACCTGGGGGATGCCTGAGGCTCTGGCAATGCCTGCTAGATCCGTCTCCAGTGCTGTCGCCGTTGGGAAACCACCCACGGATAACAAACTTTCGTTATCAAAGACAATGTGCAAAAGGTTACCTGGCTTATACCGGGCCAGCGTACTCAATGTTCCCAGATTCATCAGCAGCGAGCCATCACCATCAATCACAATAACTTGCTGGTGTGGCAAAGACAATGCAATCCCCAATCCCATCGACGATGCCAGTCCCATTGCATGTTCAAGATAAAAAAAGTTGTGGCGATGCCCCAGCATATACAGCTCCACGGCTACCGCTCCCATAATTGTCACTATAATATGCTGCTCTATATCGGGATAAATCGCCTGCAACGCATCTTGTCGAAGCATCTTTCTCTCACTCCTCCCACATCAATTCGCGCGATAGCAAAACCGCCACCGGGTGCAACGAGGCCAGGGCCAGCGTCTGAGCATCTCTAATACGCCGTTCTATATCCGTTGGACTGGTCAGATGCCAGATTGGAATATTCAACGCTCGCAAAATCGGCTCTGTCGCCATCCCTCCTTGTGTTTGCCAGGGATCTTTCTCTCCCATGTGTCCTCGATAGCTAATCAGCATCAATAGCGGGATCTTGTATAATAACGCCAGCGAAACAATTGCGTTGATCGAGGCCAGAAACCCATGATTCTGCATCAGCAAAGCCGAATTCACCCCCGCTAGATGCGCACCAGCAGAGATACCAATCCCCTCCTCTTCCTTTGCTAATCGGATGAGGATGGTGTCAGGGTCCTCATCCGCCATATGAATCATATGTACCAGCCACGTTTCCGGCAATGCAGACAAAATCTTTACATCACACGCCTTCAACGCCTCAAAGATCAAGCGAGAATTCGTAACAGAAACTGGCATAAACTCTCTCCTCCTAATAAAGAGATAAAGAGAAAACGAGAAGGATCAGGCTAACAAAACTCTCTACACGACCTGCGGTAATCTCTGTTGCGCCGCCATCACTGCCTCCTCTGGATACTCGTAGTCCTGGAGCTTGCCTGCAAAGTAGCTATCATATGCCGCCATATCCAGTTGCCCATGCCCGGACAGATTAAATAGCAGCACCCGCTCTTCACCAGCTTCCTTTGCTTTGAGTGCCTCATCTATCGTCGCTCGTACCGCATGCCCAGACTCAGGCGCAGGCACGATCCCCTCGGCACGCGCAAACTGTACTGAAGCCTCAAAACACGCGTTCTGATAATACGCCTGGGCCTCGATAATGCCATCTTCATGCAACTTCGAGATCAAGGGAGACATTCCATGATAACGCAATCCCCCCGAATGGATATTTGGCGGCATAAAATCATGGCCCAATGTGTGCATCTTCATCAGCGGTGTCATGCCAACCGTATCACCGAAATCATAGGCATAGAGTCCCCTGGTTAGACTCGGACAGGCCATCGGTTCCGCTGCCAGAAATCGCGTCTTTAACCCTTTGCGCAACGCCTCGCCAATAAACGGAAAGACCAATCCCGCCATATTACTTCCTCCACCCACACAGCCAATCACTACATCCGGATAATCTCCAGCCATCTCCATCTGCCGCAACGCCTCTTCCCCGATTACCGTCTGATGCAACATCACATGATTGAGCACGCTGCCCAGCGCATATTTTGTCGTACCACCACTCTTCGCCGCTACCTCTACCGCCTCGCTGATCGCAATTCCTAAACTTCCCATGTTCTCCGGATCACGCACCAGAATGCTGCGCCCCGCGTCCGTCAACTCGCTTGGACTGGCATGGACCGTTCCCCCAAATGTCTGCATCAGACTACGCCGGTACGGTTTCTGCTGATAACTGATTTTCACCATAAAAACTTCAACTGCGATATCAAAAAATGCCCCCGCCATCGCCAGTGCCGATCCCCACTGCCCCGCACCTGTCTCCGTCACCAGCTTCTTAATCCCCTCTTGCTTGTTATAAAAAGCCTGCGCTACCGCCGTATTCGGTTTATGACTCCCCACCGGACTGACGCCCTCATATTTGTAATAAATACGCGCTGGCGTATCCAGGGCCTTCTCCAAACGCCTCGCCCGATACAACGGACTGGGCCGCCATTGAAAATATATCTGCCGCACCGGCTCCGGTATCTCAATATACCGTTCCGTGCTCACCTCCTGCATAATCAGGGCCATCGGAAAAAGCGGGGCCAGATCATCCGGTCCAATCGGCTGTTTGGTCCCCGGATGAAGCGCGGGATCAGGCAAATTCGGCATATCGGCCATAATGTTATACCACACACGAGGCATCTCATCCTCGTTCAGCAAATACTTTGTATGCACGGCATCAGGCATAATTTGTACCTTTCATGGTTCAAAACGCACATTGAAGAAAGCGCCTTTTTTTCTCAGCACCCTTCATATTTCATCAGGCATTGCTTAAAGGGGCATCTCTCTAATAGTGTCCTGACAATCACTCTATGTCAAGCCATGAACGTTGTTGGCCCTGGCATAAGTAGCAAAAACAGAGGAAGGATTGATATTTGTCATTCGCCCATCTGGATAAACTGCACTTTCTAAGAAAGTACTTCCCATGAGATAATGCAGTGACAAGACTTTTCACGCGCAAAAGAAAAGAAAGGAACACGATACTATGCGATCTCTCAGCGAGCCACTGGTCAGCAATGGCTTGCCCTTGCAAATGACACCAGAGAGGCTCGGCTGGCTTGAACCAACCGACGCAGATCTGCCGCAGAAACAGTTGTGGGAAACGTATCAGCAGCACGGTTACCTCTGGCTGAAAGGATTCTTTAAGAGAGATGTTATTCTGAATTTTCGCCAGTATTTCTTTGATACGATCTTTTCTGGCGCAAAAACGCTTTTTGAGATTGTCGGTTCGCGGGAGTACGAGGATTTCTGTACTATGCCCCGTCTCTGGAACTTCTACCAGGCATTTCTGGAGGGACAGCCCTACCTACATAAGCGCAAAATCATTCGCTTCACCCATCCAGGCTCGGAGCATTGCACTGGTGGGCACTACGATCTGATCTATCTACGCGCAGGGACCGATAAGCTCTGTACCAGCTGGATACCGATTGGAGACATCCCGGTTGAAATGGGAGGCTTAATCTATCTGGAGCATTCAGACGCGGTGGGACGCAGGATGGAAGCCGAGTTCCGTGTAAAAAATATCGATCTCCCTCCTGAAGAACGCATCAGTGCCTATAATCGCAATATGCGCGAGGCTGGCTGGATCAGTACGAACCTCGCAGATATGGCTGATCGCTTTAAGAGCCGCTGGCTGATCGCCGATTATGAGGCCGGAGATATGCTCATCCATAGTCCCTATATGATCCATGCCGCCACTGAGAACCACGATCCCTTAAACAGAATGAGGCTCTCCACCGACATCCGCTTCCAGCGTGCCGCTGACCCTATCGATCCGCGCTGGACTAATCACTGGATACCGGACGACAACTTGTGAAAGAGAGATGCTCTTTGCTACAGAAAGGAGGCGATCTTTGCTTCCACTTATCTACACGAACGCGGGAGCAGCCAGCCTATTCCTGGTTGCCTGCCTGATCTGGAATGTTCCGGAAATGATAGGTGCGATCAGGCAGACCGCAAAGATATCCAGAAAAGATGCATTGATTCAGGATCGAGGTTCAATGAATATTCTGATCGGATTGCTCTGGGTCGGCGTTGCCTTGAATTTTTTACTTGGCTGGTTGCTTCCAGCAGCAGCCATCACCTGGCACCGAACACTACTCTTTAGTATTGGCGTGACCTTGATCCTCCTGGGTGTGGCCCTGCGCTGGTACGCTATCTGGATGCTGGGATCTTACTTTACCCGCGATATTGCTGTATCTGCGGATCAGAAAGTAATACAAAATGGCCCATACCGCTTTATCCGTCATCCTGCGTACAGTGGTACATTTTTGACAATGTTGGGTGTAGGTCTTGCCCTGACAAATTGGGCCAGCCTGATTGCTCTACTTCTGTGTGTATTCTCAGGCCATATCTACCGGGTACGTGTCGAAGAGCAGGCACTCATCCAGACCATTGGCCAGCCGTACATTGAATATATGCAGCATACCAAACGTTTCATCCCCTGGGTTTTCTAGCTGTTCGCTTAAAAGAAGAAGGACAAAGATGCAGCAAACAGGAAAAGCTTCGCGGAAGATCTTGCGAACGATATCTCTTGGAATTGGCGCGGCCAGCCTGTTGACGGCACCAATTGCTCTGGATGTTCGGTTGAAACAGGCAACACAACCTCTGACAGATACATGGCAGCATTTGCCTATCGAACCTCGTCGTTCTACTTTGCTCGGTCTGAGCTTTCGTTCACCGCAGGTTGCCTCGCTGGGATTAGATGCGCAAGCTACCCTGCACACGTTGCTTTCCTATCCATTTCACCTCATTCGCTTAGGAGCCTACTGGAATAGCATAGAACCAGCACCAGGGGCATTCTTTACTGACGAACTGGATCGGCAAATCGATGCTGCCGAACAAGCAGGAAAACAGATTATTCTGTGTATTGGTCCTCTGAAAACCTTTGGCTATCCTGAGTTTTTTGTTCCAGATCACTATCTGACTCATCCATTTCCAGAGCATACCCTCATCAAACCGTCCGATTTTCCCTCCCTGCTGATGGCAGCGACAGCATTCATTACACGCCTGGTAGAACGCTATAAACAGCGGCAAGGGATTGTCGCCTGGCAACTTGAACATGAAGCTGTGGACCCACTTGGGGTTGAACATTCTTGGCGTTTGGATACGACCTTTGTTGCAAAAGAAGTGGAAGCACTCAGAAAAGCCGATCCCACCAGACCAATTATGATGAATGGCTTTTTGCCAACCTCTTTGCCGGTGCGCCTCTCCCAATGGTGGCAGACACGCGATCAGGGAGATTCACTGGCTGTCGCACAACACATGGCTGATATAGTCGGGATCGACTACTACCCGCGTCATGCCCTGATGGCGCTTGGAACTAAGACCCTGTATCTGGATGGCAGTCAGCATCCCTGGCAGCAAAGAAGACGAAAACAGTTGTTCGCCAGGACGCGCACTCGTGGACAGCTACTGATGATTGCCGAAGGACAGGCAGAGCCGTGGGAAACGGTGACGACTCCACCCAATCCCAGTAAGCAGGGGATGTATAGTTGTTTGCCCGAACAGATCATCACTAACTATAACACCTGCATACGCTGGTCAAAGCCAGAAACACCCCTCTATGCCTACCTCTTTTGGGGCGCAGAGTATTGGCTGCTGCGAAAGCAGTACGCCGCACCCAAGCTATCTCCAGGCATTTGTCCGCATCCTTGAACATGCCTGAAGGGAAGATTCCATGAGAAGAAAAGGTGTATGAAAATCAGGTTCATTATTCCCTCCACGCGTGTAGGCTGCTTGCTCACAGGTCAATGAATGGCCAGTTTAAGTGCCACGGCAGTCAAAAAGAATGCAAATGTCAGGACCACTGCCCAGACCCCAACAATATGGAACCGCTCTGCGCGATTGACTAACACCTTCCAATTCTTTGGTGGCATGCTGAGCTGCCAGTCAACCGTGGCACTGTTGATAGGGACGGTTCCGACAACCCTGATCAAGATCCAGATGCATACAGCGAGCATGGCCGCACACCGGAACCAAAATCCGGGCGTACCAGCATTGAGAACTGTTAGAGCAATCCCTAGCACTGCCGTTGGTGCAAAGAAGGCTGGCACCAACATACGTAACCTCATTACCAGCGCTTGACGAAGCTGAAGCTGCGAATGTTCGTCCAGAGTCTCGGATGGCTCACGCAAACCGTAGTGGATCACGAACTCGATGCCAGCCAACATACCGGCGAAGAAGAAATTCACGAAGTCGAGGACGGTGACAGGCGTCATGTTGCTTTTTTTCTTTCCGTATGACTTCCCTCTTGCGAGGGATTGAAAACGTAGTTCATCGTGTCGCGCGTAGCTATCCCACATCCTTTGGGAGCAGACCGAAACGATCACCCAGCCCTGGCCCGATCTCGTCGGCGTTCACAATGAGTCGTTGGAGTTGTGCCAGGAAACGATCCATTTCGCCCTCAGAGAACCCATGTGTCATGTTGTGCTCGAAGTGCTTCACCTCGGCAACCAGCGTGTCTGAGATGTCTCGGCCCTCATCGGTGAGATAGACCTTGACCACACGGCGGTCTTCCCGGTCATGGCGTCGTTCCACTAGCCCACACTGCTCCAGTCGCGTGACAATCCCAGTCGCCGCCGGCGCATCCACGCCACGCATTTGACTCATGGCACCGATGGTCATGCCATCCTGCACGAGCAGGAGCGATAAGGCTCCCCACTGTGGCGGGGTGATGACATAGGACTTGCCGCGCTCTTCGCAGTGCGCCCGCAGCACTTCTGCATATGCATACGCGACACAGCGTTGTGCATAGAAAAGCCAGTAACTGAGACGACTGCGATTATCATCAAGAGGGAGATTCATGTATCTCCTTTCCATATTAATAATATGTGCCGTAAAATGTTTCCATGTTAAATGTTAACGTATGTAGAGTGTAAATAATCTATCGTCGGGTGTCAAGGTTTTGGCAGACCAATTTTTACAGGTATCCATTAGAAGGTATATAGAGAATCCTCCTCTCAAGGATTCTCCTTTCATATAAGTACTATATACACAAGAGAAATACGAAAACTCTGCTTCTCATTCGTCTACATGATAGATTAGTAATGTTGTGCTTGGAGGCTCTTTTTAAATGCGCACATGCGAATATTGCCATAGCGAATTAGCAGATGAAGCAACTTTTTGTGGCTCTTGCGGGTATATCAGAAACGCTAAAGAGTCCTCTAGTTCATCCTCCTCATCCAGTTCTTTCTCTACCAGAAGCGAGGACTTTAAAACCTCACTTCTCTCATCTAGCCTTGATATTGCAGAGTCTCCATTCTCGGATCAACCTACAAGTATAAGCACAGCAGGACAGAGTAGTGATTCGTTAGCTGAACCCAACGCAAAAAATAGTCCTCAGAATACCCCTCCTGCCTTTTCTGGCATCCCTGTGGAAGATATACCCACTGTCGTAGGTGACCCGAAACCGCTGGAGGAGACGGAAGATGAGGAGGAGAAACGCCGTCGTATGGCGTTTTTTAATCGAATAGCCCCTCTGGCTGCGGGTACGGCAGCAGCAGGTGCAGCAGCCTTCGAGATGCAGAATATGAGTGGCCAGGCTCCCATGCTTCAGGGTAGTCCTGATCCCGGCTCCGCTTCTCTCTTGTCCGGCACTCCTCAGGATATGCAGTCACAACAATTTTCACCGCCTGCTCATTCGCCGAATCAATCACTTCGCGGGCAATACTTTTGCGCAGAACGCGCCCGCCGGACAATATACGCCACCACAACAATACTTTTCTCCTGTGGATGCGCCCTCTGCACCATCTTTTCCACCAGCTCATCCGCCTGGCTTGCCAGTATCTGGACCTGGCAGCTTTGGTATGACACCACCACCATTCCCTACATCCCAGAATCCTCAACCTAAGCCTGGTGGTCTACCAAAGGGTTGTACCCTCTGGGGAGCTATTCTCCTGGTACCTACGTTGATCTTGCTTAGTTTGCTTGGCCTGAGTGTGACTGTTTACGCACCTACAATTATCCTGAATGGGAGTGCGTCGGTGAGCTCTGGTGATATTCTGCATGTGCGAGGGCATGGCTTTTTTGCCAATACGACGGTCTTGTTGACGATTGACGATGCTCGCCCTGTCCGCTTCGCCTCTCTTGCTCCGACGCCTGCGATTGTTCAGCAATCACCGCTGGTGCAGAACCAGACCCTCTTGCTAGCATTGACGCCCTCGTTGCCTGCCTCCAACGCATTGAAGGCGGGCGCGAATGGTATATTTAATGCGGATATTGTGGTGGACACGAGCTGGCTTCCAGGACGCCATCAGGTTCACGCCCAGGAAAGCTTTGGCCTCCGCAGTGCCACTGTGGCCTTTACTATTCTCGGCCAAAGTGATACGTTGACGACAACAAGTACTCCTATACCTACCTCTCCCTCTCCAACGCCCACTTCGTCAACTGCATCGCCTACACCGATCACGCCCGCTACACCAACACCAGCTACGCCTGGGATTGTCCCAACACCGACACCCACGCCTGTCGCAACTATTCTACCTACACCGACACCTGCGCCTGTTGTGAACTCACAACTTACCTCGCTGACGCCAACTACGCTCTCGCTTGGTACACTTACTCAAAATAGTACTCAGACACTTACTGGTCAGACAATGCTCAATGCCACCGGCAATGCACTGGTCGCCTGGACTGCAACCTGGAATCAACAGCAAGCCACCTGGCTGCAAGTCAGTCCATCTTCGGGCCAGATCTCTACACCCGGCAATCAGCAGATTGCGGTAACGGCAAATGCCGGTACGCTTCAACCAGGGAATTATTCGACAACAATCTCGTTCAGCAGCCCTTTCAATACACAACCACTCACACTCACTGTCTCATTTACGGTTCAAGGGACATGCCTGAGAGGAGGCCCCGCTAAGCTTACCTTTACTGGGACAGCGGGCGGTCCTGACCCGGCAGCACAAACGGTGAGAGTCACTAATTGTGGCGCTACCGGCCCCTGGAGTGCTACGACCTCTACCACTGACCAGGGAAATTGGCTATCAGTCAATCCTACCAACGGCAATCTGGCGACGAATACTTCACAAACAGCCACTGTGAGCACGACTCTTGCCAATCTGGCTGCGGGTACCTATAATGGTACGGTTACCTTTACCAATGGCACAAACCAATTTCAGGTTGTGGTGACGCTGACTGTGCAGGCAGTTGCTATTCAATCACCTCCAACCATTCAAGCCTCACAAACGGCGTTCAATCTTACGAATGATTGTACTTCACCACCAGCTATAGCTATTCTTGCCACTAATACCTATACCTGTACCCTGACGCTCACTAGCATCAATACGCAACTCCCTCTGGCCTGGACGGCAACGGCGGCAGGAAGAGTATTTCTTAGCTCAACTACGGGAACAATCGCGCCTGCAACGCCATTGACTATCACAGTGAGAATCATACGTTCCGCTTGCCCAGGAACGACTGATACGGTGACGTTTACCGGCCCTAATAACTCTGTTACTGTGACCTTTAGCTGCTAGTGCCAGCTACACATTTTCGGCAGGAGATCATACTACTATGCCTCAAGATCCATTAATCGGGCGCAAGTTAGGGGCCTATCTGGTTCAGTCAAAACTCGGTGAAGGAGGCATGGCCAGCGTCTACAAAGCATCGCATGATCGCCTGCGCCGCGATGTGGCAATCAAAGTTATCTCGGCACAGATTGCCGATCAGACCGATTTTCGGCTGCGCTTTGAACGCGAAGCTCAGCTTATTGCCAGTCTTGAGCATCGCAATATCGTGACGGTCTACGACTTCGGCGAACAAAATGAGCTGACTTACCTGGCAATGCAATTTGTGGCCGGCGGCACGCTACGCGAGCGATTACATCCCGGTCAGCCCTTCGATCCACGCCTGGCTGCCCAGTATACACTGCAAATGGCTCGTGCTTTACACCATGCCCATCAGCGAGGGATTGTGCATCGCGATGTGAAGCCTCAGAATATGCTGGTCTCTAGTAGCGATGCTGACCATCTCTTGCTGTCAGATTTCGGCATTGCCAAGCTTTTTGATGCCTTTGAAGAAACTCATTCTTATACACCTATCTCATTCGATACCGTACCCAGCAATCCCGCCCTCACCAGTGCGGATCAGATGGTTGGCACGGCAGAATATATGGCCCCCGAACAGATTAATCGTCAAGCAGTTGATGCCCGTACCGATGTCTATGCTCTGGGCGTAGTTCTTTACCAGATGTTGACAGGGTATACGCTCTTTCAGGCAACGACGGTGCTTGGTCTGCTCTATCAACATATCAATACCCCTCCACGCCCGGTTCGTGACCTCAACCCTTATGCACCTGATATTCTGGCACGAATTACCGCCCATGCATTGGAGAAAGCTCCTGCCGCACGTTTTCAGTCCGCCGAAGAGATGGCGCAGGCATTGGAACAGGCCCTCAATCTCGCGACCCACCCACTCTCTTCTTCTTTAAAGAGTTTTGCAGGTCTGCCGTTATCATCTCAACCCTCGTTCACAACCTCGCTCTCTAACAATTCTCATCCATCCTTATCATCTCAAGCAGATCCGATGCTCTCTGCAACCTCTATGTCCTCTCCCGATAGTGTGACCTATATTACAAAAAATATTCCAAAAAACGTTCAAACCCCTAAAAGAGCAGGCTGCCACGCCGGGAGCACGCAAAAAGGCCCGCAGCCCATTTGCTATCTCGACGATAGTGACAACCCTTCTCTTGATTCTGGCCCTGGCTTTGTTCGGTAGTAAGATACTTCCTGACCTTTTACATCAGCCTTCTGGCGGTTCGCTTACATCACTGGCAAACAGTAAAGTCGACAGTTTCGATGAGAAATTTACTGATAACAGGCTTGGCTGGCTCAATGGTGTTGATACCAGTGGCCATCTTTCAACCTCTCTTCAACCCAATGTCTATACGCTTGGTGTTGATACTATCGATGCGACCTTTTTTCCTTATCCGCAAAATGTCAATCCACTACCAGCTAACTTTACCCTTACGGCCCGTCTCAGACAGACTCAGGGGGAGATAAATCGCTATTATGGTCTGACCTTCTATTTCAAAACGCATAATCAGACGACCACTGCTTATGCCTTTGTAATTACCAGCAGCGGCAAATATGCTTTGCTTAAGTACGGGGGAACGGCCCAACCGGTCAATCTCGGTCCGAATGGCACTTCCTCGCAGATCGCTGCTTTGGGCAAAGAGAATACTCTGCTGGTCTCGGTTGCCAATGGCAAGATTACCTGTAGCGTGAATGGGAGTGTGCTTGGTGGGACGGTCCCTATACCTACGAATGCACTTTTTCAAGGTGGTGGTATAAGCCTTTTTGTCACTGGACCGAATACGACTGTTGTAGCTTCCGAGGTCAAACTTGCACGAGTTTCATAGCATTTACCAGTGGGTCAATTGCTCAAGTTCGTTCTAATAAGCTCTGCTAAATATCTAGCCGATTGCTGGATATAGAGCACATCATTATAGAGCTTGCTCAGCATCACTGCCCCCTCTAATGTCGCGATAAATACCGTAGTTGTCTCTTCCACATCTATACCCTCACATATCTCGCCTCGCTCAATCCCTTTCGTGAGGATGCGACTGATCGTTGTGCGTAACTCATTCATTGCTGCACGAGCACGCGCGCGTAATGGTTCGTGGGCGTCATCGGATTCTATGGCGGTGTTAAGCACAGGGCAACCACCTGCGATGGGCGAATCCTGCGCGATCTCTTGAAAGACCGAGATATATGCCAGTAATCGATCAACGGCATTCTTTTCTCCCTCAAGTGCCTGACGCACACGCTGTTTTACTAGCTCAAAGGCATAGTCGAATGCCTCTAAAGCAAGTTGCTCCTTGCTGGCAAAATGGTTGTAAATACCCCCTTTCTCCAGGCCGGTCTCTTGCATAATGTCAGCGAGCGAGGCCCCGAAATAACCTCGCTGGTTAAAAAGTGGAGCCGTTCGTTGTAAGATATACTCCCGTGTCTGGGTTCCCTTTGTCATTTTCCTTCTCTACTTTCCTTTCTTTTGCCTCCAGGTAGAGGAACAATTATGACTATTTCTCCGTTTGAGAAGGACGTATGATGAGACAGGTTGTCGTAGCATGGGCATAGAGCTTACCTTGAGCGTCAGTTAAACGAGCCTCGGCAGTGGCAATACGCCCTCCAGTATAAATTACCTTCCCCTCACTATACACCGTACCAGTCTTGCTCGTCATGGGCCGCAGGTAGTTTACTTTGAGCTCAATAGTCGTGTACCCCGTCCCCATAGGTATCATTGTTTGTACTGCACATCCTAGCGCAGAGTCCAGTAATGTCGCCGCGAAACCACCATGTACCGTTCCAATCGGGTTATAATGATATTCCGCAGGTCTGGCGCTGAAGACCACGCGTCCTTCCTCCACCTCTATTGGTGTCATATTCATCAACACAGAGATAGGCGGCGCGGGTATCTCTCCCGACTGCATGGCCTTCAAGAAATCTAGTCCACTCATGTTCTTTCCCTTACGCACGCCGATCAGTGGATCTTCCCAGGTAATCGTATGTGTACGCTCCCCCACCTGTTGCTCCTGGATCTCTTGTGCTTCACTCATCGCCTCACCCTTTCTCATTTAAGCAGCAAATAAAACCGTTCGGTCTGTTTTTATATCAAAATTTTGAGACCAATTGGTCTCAAAATAAAGTATAGCGATACCTACAATTTTGTCAAGCCCTGCTGACGTCGGGTGACGGTTTGTCAGCTAAAAAAGGTTCAGATCTGGTTTATCGAACGGCCCGTAAGACCCCGCGCTTTGAAGCCGGGGAGACAAGGGCCTACCTGTTTTGGCGGATTGGGTGGGGGGATACTCTCCTTTTTCTTCCATAGTACTTGTAGTACAGGACCAAGAGGCTATTGCCTCTCTTCTCACACCGCGCTATACTTGCCCTCTCATCTGTTGTCTACCTTGTTTGCAAAGAAAGGAGTCTTCCCACATGGCACGCGAAAAAAAGCCTCGTAAGAAGCGCGAACCACGCCCCAAGAAAGACCCTCATCTGCGCAACAAGATGTACAAATTCCGCTTGTACCCCACATCCAACCAGATCGGCAAACTGGAGTGGACCTTGCGTCGCTGCAAAGAACTCTACAACGCAAGCGTGGAAGAGTGCCGTGAGGCCTACCGCCTGTGTGGTGTCAGCGTCTCCTATCAGATGCAGGCCGACCAGTTGCCCGATATCAAGGAAGAGCGACCAGAATATCAGGAGATCCATTCTCAGGTGCTTCAAGACGTGCTCAAGCGGCACGACAAGGCCATGCAGAACTTCTTTCGTCGGGTGCGTGAAGGGCAAAACCCAGGGTATCCCCGCTTCAAGTCCAATAGCCGTTACCACTCTTTCACCTATCCACAAGGCGGCTATGACCTCATTGGCTTGCCCAAGAAGAAGCAAGGGGAGAAGTGGGAGAAGAAGACGCTGCGGCTGGCCCTCTCCAAGATCGGGCAGATCAAGATCGTGGTCCATCGTCCCATCGAGGGCAAAATCAAAACCTGCACCATCAAGCGCGAGGGAGATCAGTGGTACGCCATCTTCAGCGTGGAGTACGCCTTTGATCCTACGACGGCCTTTCACCCTTCGACGGAGGCGGTAGGCATTGATGTGGGCCTGAAAAGCTATGCCGTGCTCTCCAACGATGCCACCATCGACAATCCGCGCATCTACCGCGCCACCGAGGAGCAGATCAAGCAAGCGCACAAGCAGCTTGCTCGGAGGGCTCGTGGCAGCCATCGGCGCAACCGGGCCAAGCGTGAGCTGTCGGCATTGTACCGCAAGACGCGCCATCGTCGCCAAGATTTCCTGCATCAGACCTCGCGCCGCCTGGTGAACGAATATGGCACCCTCGTCTTTGAAGACCTCCAGATCACCAACATGGTCGCCAGGCCCAAGCCCAAGCAGGACGAGGAAAACAAGAAGTTTCTGCCCAACGGAGCTGCCGCCAAAGGCGGTCTCAACAAGAGTATTCTGGATGCCGCGTGGGGAACCTTCACGCGATTGTGTGCAAGCAAAGCGGAAGAAGCTGGCTGCACCGTCGTCAACGTCTCTGCACGCAACACCACGCAAGCCTGTAGCGGCTGCGGCTCCCTGGTCCCCAAAGATCTCACGGTCCGATGGCATTCTTGCCCGCAGTGCGGATGCGCGATGGACCGGGACGAGAACGCCGCCCGCAATATCCTGGCGAGATACCTGCATCCTGAAACTCCTTTGGTAGTCAAACGAGAAAAGAAACCACGAACAACGAAAAAGCGTGCTGGGGCCGGAAGGGTCCCACAGCCGCCCGGTGAGGAACCCGCCTCTCTCGGCGACTGTCCAAGCCCCCTGCTTTAGCGGGGGTGCTTCACTTTACCTCAGCGATAGCTACGCCGCTATCAATGTAGCGCAGTCCGATGGCGTAAAGAATCACCGGAACAATCAGAGCAACGACTGTTGCGGCCATCTCTTGCGGATACACGGTGGTAAAACCATTGCTAAAGTACAGTAGCCCCAGCGGGACAGTCCGGGTAGAACTCGCTACTCAGGTAGATCAGTGGCCCCCAGGCATCCTGCCAACTCCATAGGAAAGTAAAGATAGCTACAACGATCACGACTGGCCTGGACTGCGGCAGGATCACATGCCACCAGATGCCCAGATGACTGCACCCATCGACACGCGCCGCCTCGTCCAGTTCACGCGAGAGGCCCATAAAGAACTGGCGAAACAAGAAAATGCTGTAGGCCGAGCCGAAGAGTTGGGGCACCAGGAGAGGCAAAAAGGTATGAAACTAGTAACATTTTTCTGTGAAAAATCCTTATCTCTTTTCTCTCTCGAGTATACTTACCAACAAGAGTATTACGACAAAGAGCAAAGGGAGAAACCCATGGAAGAACGAGACGAACGGGATGCGCCAGCGGTCAGTGGATGTTCCTTTCTCGGTAGGCAGGCCGTGGGCGGGTTTCCCGCCCACACGAAATCGAAGGAGGAGCAGGGAAACCAGGTCGGAATCGACACCACGCCTCCCACTCCTCATGCCAGACCTTCAGTTGGTCCGCCTCGACCACGCGCCTGCCTTGCTTGTGTTCGAGCGGGAGAATCGGGCTTACTTCGCGGCGTCGATTCCGGATCGGGGGACGAGTTCTTCGCCGAGTTCGACACGCGGCATGCGCAACTGCTCGCACGGCAGGCCACCGGGGCGGATTACTTCCACCTGCTGGTGGCCGAGGACGGCGAGGTGGTGGGGCGGGTGAACCTGGTTGAAGTGGCAGATGGGTCGGCGGAACTGGGATACCGGATCGCGCAGAAGGTCGCAGGGCAAGGACTGGCCACAGCGGCGGTGCGCAAGGTGCGCGAGCTTGCTGCCACGGAGTATGGACTCACCAGGCTGCGCGCGCGGGTCACGCTGGACAATCCAGCCTCGCGCAAGGTGCTTGAACACAACGGATTCGTCGCCGGAGGTTCGCTCACGCTCAACGGCAAGCCAGCCATGTCCTACATCTGCGAGCTTGGGTGACGCAACACACTCGTGTACATCTCGACAGGATTCTGGCCGCTGTTCTCATACTTGTCTCAGGTCGGGGTCAGCGCATCCAAATCTGAAAACTGTACGCTAAGGTTTGGATGCGCTGACCCCCTTCAGGTTACATTAAGGATGATATCCTTCAATTCAATCAGAGTTTCGATTCGATAGCTAGCCTGTGAAAAGTCATGCGCTTTTGTAAAGTCGTTAGAGACAATGACACAGTCAATACCGGCCGCCACGGCTGAGTTCAACCCTCTGGATGAATCCTCTACAACCAGTGTCTCTTCTTTGGTGGCTCCGAGGCGCTTTAAGCCGGTCAGGTATGGTTCCGGGTGCGGCTTGGTGAGCTTGTAGTCCTCGCGAACAAGGACGAAATCCATGAATTGTCTGATTTGGCGCTTTTCATGGATAATTTCAAAATCCACACGTTTTGCAGTCGTCACGATGGCCATGCGGACGTATTTTGACAGTTCAGCAAGCGTTTCAACGACGCCTTCAATCTCAATGGCTTCTGTTCTCAGATATTCCTGATAATAATCATTACGAACCTCACGCTGCCTGCTGATGGTCTGTTCATCAATACCTGCCACCCTGGCTTGGGCCCAAGTGCCCAATCCCTGGTTCATGTCCCGGAGGTATTGATCCTTGTCCAAAGTCAAACCAATGTCCGCCAGGGCGCGTTCTCCAGCTTTGTAATACCAGAATTCGGTATCCACCAGAACACCATCATGATCGAAGAGTATGTACTTTTTCACTGTCTTGATCCTTTCCGGTAGCTGTAAATGTGATTACTTGATGGCTCTTCCGCACATTGCGTGATCCAACCTGTGGTATGATGAAAGGGTCGACCGTTTCAATGAAGGTTTCTGGCCACCTCTGCTTTTATCGACTGAGACCGGGACGTGCGAGCAGGCTCCCCTGAAAGTAGGTGCCCGGAGAAGAGATCATGCCTTTCGCCATTCAACTGTTTTTCGAGCCAGGTAGCGACGCCACCGTCCGACGTTTGTGGGAAGCGGAAGCTGACGCAGGCGTTCCTTTCCCCTTGCGCGATTCTGGCAATCGCCCTCATTTCTCGCTTGCCATCTATAGTGAGTTAGATGTCCTTGTCTGTACCAGCCACCTCAACTCGTTTGCGCAAAGGCTCTCGCCCTTTCCTCTCTCCATCGCCAGTCTAGGAATTTTTCCAGGAGAGCAAGCGGTCATCTTCCTCGCTCCCATCATCAGCTCCAGCCTTTTAAACCTGCACATGCAGGTCCATCAGTTGCTTCAAGGTATGGGCACGCTCCCTTCGGCCTATTATCTCCCAGGACATTGGACGCCTCACTGTACTCTCGCGACGCGGGTACCACCTCATTTGCTTTCTCAAGCGGTCGCCATTGGTCTCGGGAGATCTTTTCCCTTCTCTCTTTCCATTGAAGAGATTGGGATCATCGAGTATCCTCCTGTAACTCACCTGTTCTCTTGTCAATTAACAGGAGCATAAACCGCGTTTCAAGAGAGGCCAAGCAGCATGAAGTACTCGTTTGCGCAACAAATCGAAGAGAGCCCGCCCATATGATGCGGATGCCGCATCTCTGGTGAACATCGTGGAATGCCATGAGTAGAATCCGTGCAATGCTGCGGGTGACTGTTGCCTCAAAAAGTGAGTCGACCACCCTCGGCATGATCAAATTTGCTTCCACGGAATTCTAAGATGTAGAGACATGTGTCTTCGTGCCCATAATGTGGGGCACATGCTTCTCTTGCAGTGATTGACCATCTTGTGCTCACCTGAAACGAAAAGTTATGGCTCATAAACTAGCTCATCACCTCGACGACAAACCCACCTGGCGCACGCACATAAAATGTCCAGGCATGAGAGCGTTGCGGTGCATCGGCCTCAAATCCATCATCTATCATGCGTTGATAGATCTCGTTGACGCGCTCATCGCTCTCCTGACTAAAGCCGATGTGAAACGTTTTGGGATAGGCAACCTCACCCGCTTTCATCAAAGTGAGCGCTAACCCATTGTCGTCGAAAAGTATGGTGAATCCCTTATTGCCGCCCTGGTTGCGCAATCCGAAGTACTTTTCGAGAAACTGCGCAGCCGCCGGGACATCGGTAACGGTCAGATTAACATGGTTGAGTCTCATGAGTGGGTTCCCCTTTTGAAGGCAAAATTCAGTTTCCTCTCTTTATTCTACCACCCTAATCCTGCCACCCTAATGCATCTCCACCTGACCTTTTCGTTTTTCCTGGTGTAGAATCCCTCCTCAGCGACGGTAGGAGGGGTCTTCTCTCCCTGCCTGCTTGAGGGGACTGAAACTACTGGCATATTTTACTCAAGAAATTTCCTCTTCTACCGATAAGATCAATGTACCGCTTGGCGATAAAGATGGAGATCACGCCATAAACCGGGATGGCTCAGTCTCAGGGACAGAGGTATTCGGACACCGAGAAACGCGGTGTCCGAATAACCCGCCGGTCATTTTCTGCCTTTAGCGTCTGATTGGACTGGCGAGGCGTCAATGCACGTAAGTGCCCCCTGATGAGAACGAAGGAGCTCCTTCGGCAAACTCGCCCGCGTAGGAACGTTCGTGTAGCTCCATGAGTGTCGCTCCCGCTTGCCAGGCTGCCAGGTATGTTTCCGGGTTGATCATGACCACGGGGGGATAGGAGCTTGCCTGGAACGCGCGCAACACTTCTTGACCCTTGCGCAAGTCGGATCCATAGTGGTCGACCAGGAGTTCTAGCATATTGTTGTCAGGATCTCGGTAATAGAACGACGTATGCGAGCCATGATTCGCTGCCATGAACGGCAGAATGTCCTTGTGCTTCAAACGCTGGTACACCCGCATGAGATCGTCAAGGCTGTAGAGAAATGCGACATGATGCATGCCCACGCTGGTGGGCACCTGTTCAGTGCATGTGGGATCGTCAAAGAGTGCCAGGCGATGGTGAGCCAGATCGAAGGTGTAAAAACCCCCAAAGCCATCTCTTTCGAGGACCGGGTGGACGTCGAGGAAGGTGTGATAGAACGCTCGCATCTCCTCAAACCTGGCAGTTTTCAACCCAATATGATGCAGTTGTATGGGAGGAATGCCAGCCTCGTCGAGGCGGTTTTCCTCATTCTGTGAAGTTCCCATTATTTGTTTTGACATAGCATATTTCCTTTACTTGTTTGGACTTTCCCGAGGTAAGCCCAGGATCGATATTGTTGGCGAATTGGTTTGCCTCTCGCTCAAGCCAGAGACGGATACTTCTCCATCACAAGCTCAATTTTTGCTTTCGCCAACAGCACCTATCCTGGGCTTACCTCGAATCAATCGATCTCAATCTGCTTTCCTGGCTACATCTTGAACAGTGGTGCGATTGCTAGCTCTCTCACATAAGGGTAGAGCGGGAAGGCCTCCAGAGCCTTTTGCACCTGATCCTGTGACTCTCCCCGCATCACAACCCAGACGTGCAAACGATCAGCACCGAGGTAGTGTACCTCTATCGTTCCTTGCTCTTGTAAGACTTGAATGTGCGCCTGCTCCTGGGGCACAAGGGCGAGCATCTCTTCTTGATCTTGTGCGCGAAAGCTGGCGCTCACCATAAATTCCATTTGTACGATTCCTCTTTCTTTCTTCTCGCAAAAACGAACTTTTGACACGATCAATACGAGCATTTGGCCTTCTCCTTCTGTTCGCTACGCCACAGTTCCCTCTCGGTAAGGCGAAACAGTTATGTCAGTTGCTGACATAACTATGATACCGTATAATGGAAGTGATGTCAATAGCTGTCATGAAGGAGGTGTTGAAAGGATGAGCCGATGGGAACCCAATGCCAGGGGCCGACTGGAGCAGGCAGCTCTGGACCTGTACCAGGAGCGCGGGTTTGAGCAGACGATGGTGACGGAGATCGCTGAACGGGCTGGCCTCACCGAGCGGACCTTCTTCCGCTACTTCGCCGATAAGCGCGAGGTGCTTTTCGGGGGTCAGGACATGCTGCGCACTATCTCCGTGAGTACCATCGAAGCTGCGCCTGCTTCCGCCACGCCGCTCGATGTAGTCGCCGCAGCCCTGGAGGCCGTCGTACCTGTGTTCCAGGAGCGTCATAAACTCGTCCGGCAGCGTCAGGCGGTGATTGCCGCAAACCCAGGGCTCCAAGAACGCGAACTGCTGAAGAGCGCATTACTCACCTCGGCCATGGCCGAGGCGTTGCGAAGACGCGGCGTGACTGACCCTGCCGCGAGCCTTGCCGCAGAAGTCGGAGTCATCGCGTTCAAAACAGCGTTTGACCGCTGGGTCAGCGAACCCAACGCGCAAGATCTGTCGCGACTGATCCGAGCGTCCCTCGACCAGCTCAAGGGCATCGTCGCTGGTACATAACGCGCGGTACTCTCCGATATACTCAAGCTTGCGCCGCCAGTTCCGACTCTAACGATTAGCGGAACTGATAGGCTCATGAATTGAAAGGAATTCTCCTGCCATACGCCCTCCGCGCGGCCTGTACATCAACAAAGAGTCAGGACGTACCAGAGACGCAACTTGAATGTGAACGGATTTTCGAGTACAATGAACGGAGGAAGAACCGATGTTCAGGAGTGTAGATGTATGATATCCTCTACTCTGGGAAAGGATGAAAGAAGAGATGGGTTCCGAGTTTGTCGCTCCTGCCTCGACCCCCGATTTGTCAGGTGTGGATCTTTATCATCTGGTAGGTGAGAGGGACGGTTGCCAAAGACTCTCCGTGCCTTTTATGCTCACGTTGAGCACGACCCGGTTTTACGCCCTCTCTATCCACCAACCCTCAAAGGATGCCCTATCAAAGCACTTGCGGCCTTCTTCATCCAGTTCTTCGGCGGACCCTGCGAGTATGCGCCACGCCGCTGGTCGCTCTCCCTGCGCGAACTCCATCTCCGCTTTGCGATCGGACCGAAAGAGCGAGAAGCCTGGCTCACCGATATGTTTCTGGCTCTCGATGATCTCACGATTGCCGAGCCGGTGCGCAGCGCCTTACGCTGGGTCTTTGTCCAATCGTCCGCGTATTTCCTGAACCAGCCTTCCGGGGCAACAGACGGCTCCCCTTCTCTCCAGGAACTTCCCGGGGGAGACCAGGCGGAGGAGGAAATGGCTCGCATGGTGGAAGACCAGGCCGAGCGGGAAGCCTCTCGTCTGCACCAGGAGATCAAGGCGCGATGGCAGGCCCAACGAATGCTTGAGGAGATGGTCGAAGCCTGTCGCCAGGGAAACGCCGAGGTGGTGCTGGCTTTGATCGAGATCCCCGTAATGCAGGCTTTCTTTACCAGAGATCACGGTGCCTTCTTGAGCTTGTTGGCGATCCTGAGCGGTAGTCGTCACCCTGCACTGGTGGACTATGCGCAGCGGAAGCTTGTCGCCACCCCTGGCCTAGTACTTGAGCGCTATGTCTATGACCTCACGCTTCTGCACGTGTTGGCTGGTCAGGGAAATCTCGGCATGGTGGAACTCCTTCTCCAGGTGGGAGCCGATCCTAACGCCCAGAACGACTCGGGGCAAACCCCGCTGTATTGGGTCGGCAATGGCTCTCCTGGAGTGTCTGGCGCAGCGGTCGTTCATGTGCTGGCCCGACATGGAGCTCATATCAACGCACGGGAGAAGCTCAAGTATTGCACGTCTCTCCATATGGCAGCCCGGCGGGGAAACATCCCGGTTGCCGCCGCGCTCCTGGATTGCGGAGCCGATCTCGAAGCGCTCGATAAGCTGGAAGAGACCCCCTTGCACCGTGCAGTCAGGTGCGGAAAGACTGAGATGGTGGCTTTCCTCCTCGCACGCGGAGCCAATGTTCATGCGCAGGGGAAGCGGGGATTGGCTCCGTGGCAGATTACCCGAGGCGCTGCCATGAAACGACTCCTGCAACCCTCGCATGAGCAGTAAGCAGCAGGGCATTCGGGAAACTCCTTTTCTTGCCTATCGGGATCACAAAAACGGGCATTTTCGCCTGGAAACGAAAATTTACGAGTCAGAAAAGCTCTTTCGGCCTTTGTGAATTGGAGGCAAGAAATTCTTGCCTTTTTCCAGTTTCTTCCTCTACGCATTTCCAATGGCTTTGTGGAAGGCAAAAACAATCGCACCAAAGCGCTCATGCGTCAAGGCTATGGCTATCGTAATCGCCATCATCTTCGCTGGCGGATTTTGTGGGGAAACGTTGCATAAAATTTGAAGCAGTTTCCCCCGCAAGGATGGAGACCCTTCAGATATATATACTTGACATTTAAAATATATTGGCTTAAACTATATTTGTGTGAAGTATTCTGAAGCTATGTTAGTGATCCAAAAATGTGGAGGCAGGTAACAGCATATCACCCAGACTTTACTCGCCCGTAGAATCTCTTTGTGAGGCGTTTCCGAGAGAACAAGGAGCGTTTCGTATGCGCATCGTCTGTATTGGCGCTGGCCCCGCAGGTCTCTATTTTTCTCTGCTCATGAAGCAGGCCCAACCAGAGACGGCGATTACTGTCATTGAACGTAATCGTCCCGATGACACGTTCGGCTGGGGAGTCGTCTTCTCCGACCAGACGCTTAATAACCTCGCTCAGGCCGATCTTCCCACCTATAACGCCATTCTCGCTGGCTTTCACCATTGGGATACCATTGATATCCATTTCAAGGGACGCACCATTACCTCCGGCGGCCACGGCTTCTGTGGGATCTCCCGCAAACACCTCCTGCGCATTCTACAACAGCGTTGTTCGGAGCTAGGGGTAGAGCTCATCTTCCAGAAAGAGGTCATCGATCCCACGTCCTTTATTACTCATGCCGATCTTCTTGTGGCTAGCGATGGCGTCAACAGCAAAACACGCCGCACCTACTCCGACTTCTTCCAGCCATCCATCGAGCAAGGCCGCTGTAAATACATCTGGCTCGGCACAACACAACGTTTTGACGCCTTCACCTTTGCCTTTGCAGAGACCGCATGGGGCTGGTTTCAGGCCCACGCCTACACGTTTGACGATCAGACCAGCACCTTTATTGTAGAGACTCCAGAAGAAAACTGGTATCGTGCCGGACTGGATCGTATGACGGCCAGTGAATCAGCGACGTTCTGCGCACAACTCTTTTCTCAGTATCTCGCTGGTCACCCACTCTTTATCAATCCCCACCAGCAGACTCGCCCCTGGCTCAATTTTCAGCGCATTACCAATCAGCACTGGACGCACAACAATACGATCGTTCTTCTCGGCGATGCCGCCCATACCGCTCACTTCTCTATCGGCTCCGGTACCAAGCTCGCGCTGGAAGATGCTATCGCCCTTTCTCAGGCGCTACAAACCAACAATGATCTCTCCATTGCACTACATACCTATGAGGATGTGCGTAAGATCGAAGTCGTAAAGCTCCAAAATGCTGCCCGCAATAGTACCGACTGGTTTGAAAACGTCCAGCGCTATACCGCACTTGAAGCAGAACAGTTCGCCTATAGCCTCCTCACCCGCAGCCAACGTGTCTCCCACGAAAACCTGCGGCTGCGCGACCATGCCTATGTCACAGGCCTCGAAATCTGGCTAGCGCAGCACAGTGGCTTACCACCACAACCTATCCCTCCCATGTTCACCCCTTTCCAGTTGCGCGAGTTAACCCTCCCTAATCGCGTCGTCGTCTCGCCTATGGCGATGTATTCCTGCCATGATGGTACTCCCGACGATTTCTATCTCGTTCATATCGGCAGTCACGCTCATGGTGGGGCCGGCACGGTCTTTACTGAGATGACCTGTGTCTCCGCCGATGCCCGCATCACCCCCGGCTGTGCAGGCATGTACCATCAGGATCACAAAGCGGCATGGCAACGTATTGTCAACTATGTCCATACTCGTACACCCGCAAAAATCGCTCTGCAACTTGGCCATGCAGGCCCTAAAGGCTCTACTCAGCTCGGCTGGGAAGAGAGTGACGAACCTCTCCCAGAGGGCAACTGGCCTCTCATCGCCGCCTCTGCCATCCCTTATGGCCCACACAATCAGGTCCCTCACCCGATGACGCGTGCTGATATGGACCGTGTCCTTGCCGATTTTGTGCGCGCAACGCTCTGGGCTGAGGAATGCCACTTCGATTGGCTGGAGCTCCATTGCGCCCACGGCTATCTGCTCTCCAGCTTTATCTCTCCTTTGACCAACCAGCGCAACGATGCCTATGGCGGCTCTCTCGCAAATCGCTGCCGCTATCCCCTGGAGATTTTTCGCGCGATGCGGGAGGTCTGGCCCACTCACAAACCCATGTCTGTCCGTATCTCTGCCCACGATTGGGCTCCAGGCGGCAATACACCCGACGATGCCGTCATCATCGCTCATTCCTTTAAAGAGGCTGGAGCAGATCTCATCGATGTCTCTTCGGGACAAACAACCCGCCAGGCCCGCCCAGTCTATGGACGCATGTATCAGACACCCTTCGCTGACCGTATCCGCAACGAGGTGGCTATCGCGACTATGGCTGTCGGTGCGATCTTCGAGCCTGACCATGTCAATAGCATCATCGCCGCCGGACGTGCCGATCTCTGCGCCCTCGCTCGTCCTCACCTCGCCGATCCTTTCTGGACCTTACACGCGGCGGCCCAGCTTGGCTATACTGCCATGCCCTGGCCACCGCAATATCTGAATGGTAAAGCGCAACTTGAGCGCAATCTAGCAAAAGGGGATCTGTACAGACCTATGACCAGAAATAGCGCTTCATCTCTCACTGATACGCTCGCCGCTACCACAAACCATGAAGCTGAAATTGGCGTCTTGCAAGTATGGCTCCGCCTGCTCACCTGTACTACTCTCATCGAGAACCAGGTGAGTAGCCGCCTGCGCAGCCAGTTCGAGACCACTCTTCCACGTTTCGATCTGATGGCCCAGCTTGCTCGTTTTCCTGATGGCCTGGGCATGAGTGAACTTCACAAAGGATGATGGTCTCAGGCGGCAATATTACCAGTATTACCGATAATCTTGAACGCGATGGACTGGTCGAACGCATTATGCAGCCAGATGACCGCCGCGCCAGCAAAGTTCGCCTCACCGAGAAAGGCCGCACCGCCTTTGATGAGATGGCAGCCGATGCACGAAATCTGGATCGATGAATGGCTGAATGGTCTGACACACAGGAGCAACAACAACTCTATGCTCTTGTTGGGCAAACTCAAACAACATATACGGAATTAACGCCGTATCTGTGGCCTTACGACAGACATGTAGATGGAGGGCGATGCTATCGCGACACAGTAGAAACAGTCCGATAGAGATATACGTTATGGCACAACATTTCTTCTGGCAGGTGACAGGCAATGTTGCCACTGTCACTTGAATCGCCCGGAGAAGAAAAATCCGCTTACCTTTGCTGTATACGCGAATTGCGCGACCTCTTCCGATTCTCTGTCAATGATGAGCTATCAAAGCCATCGTCATCACCGGAGCCGGCGGCAATTTCTGCTCCGGCGGCGATGTACATGAAATTATTGGCCCTCTTACGCGCATGACAATGCCTGAATTGCTGCAATTTACACGTATGACTGGCGATCTTGTCAAGGCTATGCGTGCCTGCCCACAACCGATTATCGCCGCCATCGATGGTGTATGCGCCGGGGCTGGTGCTATGCTGGCCCTGGCCTCAGATCTGCGTTATGGGACGCCGCAGTGCAAAACGTCATTTCTCTTTACGCGTGTAGGGCTGGCTGGCTGCGATATGGGAGCCTGTACGCTCTTGCCTCGCGTTATCGGGCAGGGACGCGCCGCGAACTGCTCTACACAGGCCGCACCCTCAGTGCGGAAGAAGGACTGCACTGGGGCTTCTTCAATGCCCTCTATGCCTCAGAGGAACTGTGTGGTCAAAACACAGAGATGGCAACACAGCTTCGCCAGTGGCCCAACTTTTGCCCATGCCATGACGAAAAAGCTATTGCATCAGGAATGGGCGATGGGCCTGGATGAAGCCATTGAGGCCGAAGCTGAAGCTCAGGCTATTTGTATGCAGACACAGACTTTCATCGTGCCTATGAAGCATTCGTTGCACACCAGCAGCCAGTTTTTCAAGGAGATTAATCCCTATGCATTACGATCTTCCATTTTTCGATGCTACCCATCGCCAACTCACACTGATCTTACTGCATGGTGTACGCACATCTCTCCCAACTGATGAGCCAGAAGATGTCGATACACGTTGCCGCCAGCTTGTTCGTCTGCTAGGAGATGCTGGCTGGCTACGCTATTGTGTGCCAGAAACCGCCGGGGGCGCACTTCCGCCTCGACTCACGCGCCCTCTGTATCATTCGTGAAACGCTCGCCTATCACTGCGGACTGGCTGATTTCTCTTTTGCTATGCAAGGACTTGGTAGTGGCGCAATCACTCTCGCCGGTACCGCCGATCAATTCGCTCACTATCTTCCCCACGTCGCCACGGGCAAATGGATCGCCGCTTTTGCCCTCTCCGAACCTGCTGCTGGCTCGGATGCCGCCGCCCTGACAACCACTGCCACACGTTTGGGTGATCACTATCAGCTCAATGGCACAAAAACCTGGATCTCCAATGGCGGTATTGCTGATTTCTATATTGTCTTCGCTCGTAGCGAGGATGTACCAGGGGCAAGGGGCATCTCCGCTTTTATCGTTCCCGCCACTACTCCTGGCCTGCATATCTCAGAGCGCCTCTCGCGTTATCGCTCCCCATCCCCTGGCAACGCTCTCCTTTGCCGCCTGCTCTATTCCCATCTCAAACCTGCTTGGTCAACCCGGTCAAGGCTTCAAGATTGCCATGCAAACTCTCAACATCTTCCGCGCCTCCGTTGCCGCCGCCGCCCTGGGTTTCGCTCGTCGCGCCCTTGCTGAATCGCTCAAATATGTCCGCCTGCGCCCTATGTTTGGCGGCGTTCTTGCCGATATGCAAATTACACAGACAAAACTCGCCGATATGGCTACTGCCATTGAAGCCAGTTCCCTTCTCACGTATCAAGCTGCCTGGTTACGTGATGTCTGTGGTGCAACGGCGACCCGCGAAGTCGCTATGGCTAAATTGACCGCAACAGAGTCTGCCCAGCACGTTATTGATGCCGCCGTGCAACTCTTCGGCGCAAGGGGTGTCCAACAGGGACATATTCTTGAGCGCCTCTATCGAGAAATTCGCGCCCTGCGTATCTATGAAGGCGCGAGCGAAGTTCAACAGTTGCTTATTGCCCGTTCCCTACTCAAGGAACCGAATCAACCCGATGAAACAAAGGAAACACAGGAGGAAACAGCATGAGCGCTTCTTCAGCCCATATCGATACTTTTGTCCAGGACCACTTGCCCCCCCGTGAGCAATGGCCTGACCGTATCTTTACTCTTGCCGAACTACACTATCCTGAACAACTCAATTGCGCCTCAGAACTCCTGGATACCTGGATAGATCGTGGTCACGGCGATCATCCAGCAATCCTTAGTGCTGAAGGCACTCTTACCTATAAACAACTGCAAGAGCAGGTAGATCAACTCGCTCATGTCCTCACTGCCGAAATGGGCTTACTCCCAGGTAACCGTGTCCTCCTGCGCAGCGCTAATAATGCAATGCTGGCGGTGAGCTGGTTAGCCGTTGCCAAAGCCGGCCTCATCGTCGTTGCAACTATGCCCCTCTTGCGCGAAAAAGAGCTGGTGGAGATTATCGAAAAAGCACAGGTCAGTGCCGCGATCTGTGACAAAAATTTAGCTGCTGAATTACAAGCCGCCCAAAAGCGTTGTCCAATCCTTCAACAAATTGCGTATTTCCACGATCCTTCCGCTACCGGACTTGAAGCACGCATGGCCGCCTGGCACAAAGAGGCGACTCAGCAGGGATATCATCCTGTTCCTACTGCGGCAGATGATATCACAGTGATCGCCTTCACCTCTGGTTCGACGGGCCAACCAAAGGCTGCTCTCCACTCTCACCGCGATATTCTTGCTGCCTGCGATTGTTTCCCTCGCTCAATTGTTCATCTCACAGAAGCTGATATCTGTATCGGCACACCACCTCTTGCCTTCACCTATGGCCTCGGTGCCCTCCTCATCTTCCCCCTCCGTGCAGGTGCCGCCACCGTTCTACTAGAGAAGGCCACCCCCGCAAGTATGCTGCAAGCCATCAATGAGTATCACGCTACCGTCGCCTGGTCCTCCCCCCTCTTCTATCGCCAGATGGCACCCCTAGTAGGGGCAGGTCTTCGACCTGCCCTCTCTTCTACCCCTGCCAGCGCACTACCAACATTACAACAATGCATCTCTGCTGGCGAAGCCTTACCAACCTCTACCCGTACGATGTGGCGTGAAGCAACAGGTATCGAGATCATTGATGGTATTGGCTCCACAGAGATGCTCCATATCTTCATTGCCTCCGCAGGCGCTGAAATTCGCCCTGGCGCAACAGGCAAACCCGTTCCCGGCTATCAGGCCTGTATCCTGGACCTTGCTGGCAACCCGCTTCCCCCTGACGAAGTAGGACGCCTGGCCGTCAAGGGCCCTACAGGCTGCCGCTATCTGGCCGACGAGCGCCAGCAAAGCTATGTACAGAACGGCTGGAATCTGACAGGCGATGCCTATCTTATGGACGAAGATGGCTACTTCTGGTTCCAGGCCCGTACCGATGATATGATCGTTGCCGCTGGCTATAATATCGCTGGCCCGGAGGTTGAAAGCGCCATCCTGGAACATCCAGCCGTAGCAGAATGTGCCGTCATTGGCCTCCCTGACCCTGAACGTGGCACTATTGTCAAAGCTTTTGTCGTCCTCAAAGCTGGTTATACCGATGATGGCTCAATGGCAAAAACGCTGCAAGATTTTGTCAAACAGCTTATCGCGCCCTACAAGTATCCGCGTGCTATCGAGTTTAGAAACGAGCTGCCACGTGCGGGTACAGGGAAGATTCAGCGTTACAAACTCCGTTATCAACAGCAGGAGGGCGAAAATGTCTGAACACTCCCCCGACTCTATACAGTTCCTCCAGCCTGCCGCCTGGCCACGCCCAGGCGGGTATACCAACGGCATTGTTGCCAGTGGAAGACTCGTCTTTATCAGTGGACAAATCGGTTGGGATAACCAGCACCACTTTCAATCAACTGACTTTCTAGCTCAAACACGCCAGGCACTTCAAAATATACTTACTGTGCTTGCTGAAGCTGGCGGCAGACCAGAACACATTGTCCGTCTGACCTGGTATATCGTCGATAAGCAAGAGTATCTCGCGTGCGGCAAAGAGCTCGGTCTTGCCTACCGGAAACTTCTAGGGAACCACTACCCCACGATGAGTGTGGTACAGGTAGTGGCACTCGTCGAAGACCTGGCACGTGTCGAGATCGAAGCAACCGCGGTCATACCCGAATAACAGGAGCAAACACACGATGTCAAAATCTCTCACCTATACGAACTATCTGCGACTCGATGAACTTTTGAGCCTCCAAACTCCGAAGAGTACCGGAACTCACGGTCCAGAGCACGACGAACTGCTCTTTATCGTGATTCATCAGATCTACGAACTCTGGTTCAAAGAACTCCTTCACGAGCTGGACTATCTTCAGAAATTACTTCGTGCCAATGAATCTGCACGGGCCGCTCACACCACCCGCCGCATTCTCGCGATTTTAAAAACCGCTGTCTCCCAGCTCGATATCCTGGAAACAATGACACCTCTCGAATTCAATGCCTTCCGTAGCTTCTTAGAATCTTCCAGCGGCTTCCAATCAGCACAATTTCGACAGATCAAATTCGTCTTTGGCTACAAACGCGCAACCATCTTCCAACATTACGAGGAACATTCTCCAGATCGTATCCAACTTGAGACCCGCTATACCCAGCCCTCACTCTGGGATGCCTTCCTCTACTACCTTCACCTGAATGGCTATCCTATCCCACCGACTCAGCTTCAGCGTGACCTTACTCAATCCATCGAACCTTCGCCCGACATTCAGACCATCCTGATTGCAGCCTACCGGAAGAACGACACAGTAAGAAACGTCTGTGAGAATCTCGTTGACATGGACGAAGGCTTACAAGAATGGCGCTATCGCCATGTCAAAATGGTAGAACGCACCATCGGCAACAAAACAGGGAGCGGCGGCTCATCCGGTGTCCACTACCTGACCGCCACCATCAAACCCTTTTTCCCAGACCTCTGGAGCATACGTTCGCAATTCTAAAACCCGTAGGGACATGATGAAGCGTGCAGGCAACGTTCCCCCGCAGAGGCTCCTCGCCCGCACGCGCAATCGTGTCCGCCTCCCCAATCGCTCCTCTCGCTCGAAAACCTCCCCTCATGCTCGAAAACCTCCCCTCTCTTCTATCAATTGCAATTTCTGTTTTCTGGATAATTGCTTGATCTTGTATTCTGCTTGCAATGCTTCCCTTTTACTTGTAAATGACCACATCGCAAGCAGTGTCACCGGAAGATGCGAACGTGTATAGCGTCCGCCCCTCCCGGCATTATGCGTCCTGATACGTTGTGTCACATCTTTAGCGTACCCTGTATAGAATGTATCATTTGCACATCGAACAATATAAACGTAATGAGCCTCTTCTTGCCGTAGCGGCTCTGTGTTCTGAGCGTCGTTTTCTGTCATCATTCTCCAAGAATGGCGCTTGTATCTGCCTGGTGATAGATATTTTCTCACAAATAAGCAGAAAAATCGATCCGACCGGACCTATCAATGCTATACTTCACTACATCGTGTTCATCGAGAATGTGAATTCAACTATTGACAAAGACAAGAACGTTCTCTACACTTGCATCATTAAATATAAATGAGAGCATATGCAAGCTATCTTATTTTAAAATGTAGTAAAAACGAAGGAGAAATTATGAATGGCTCAGCAACCTCTTCTCACCACAGTATCTCCGCGTAGTATCAGCACAGGTCGTATCGCCTGGTGGCTTCTGGTATTGGTCAGCTTCGCATTATTAGCGTTTCTGGTGCTTTCGGAAGTTATTCGCTTCTCAACGCCTATTCCATTGCACCGTATCCAGATAGTCCAGGATATTCCGCTCCCCGATGCCCTGCCTGATCCTCACCGAACAAAACAGAACCCCTTCGCGGCAGGAGTAGCACAACGCTTTGATCACTTCGATTTCCAGTCACTTGATCCTGCAACTCATCTGCTCTTTCTTGTCCATAGCGGCCCCAATCCTGATAAAGAGGCTGCAATCTTGCACAACCCCAACTTTGATGCTGCAACAGATGGCAACGTCGTTGTTTTCAATACGCAACTCAATAAAACTGTTGGCCTCGCAGCTGTTCCCCAGGGATCAGGCATTATAGTAGCACCCAATGTAGGCAAAGTTTTTGTCTCCGATGCGGCTGATGGTATCATCTATATTGTGAATGAGAAAAGCCCATTTAACATCATTGCAAAAGTACAACTTGATCCATTGGACGGTCCTGATGCTATAGAATATGATCCAGTGGATCAACGAATCTTCGTTGCTGATCCAGGCAATCCGGCAGACCCTGATAACGCGAATACTGCGTTAAAAAATCAGAATGTGGCGGTGATTGATGCAGTAACAAACAAGCTTATTACAAAGATTCCGCTTGGTATTAATCCACCCTTTGGTGATGACGTTGGCCATATTCAATTTGATCCTGTGACTCATCATATCTTCGTTGTCACACTACCATTGAATGACCAGAATCTGAATGTTCCAGCGACGCCACCTTCGTTTCTCGCAGCTATTGACCCACTCACACTAAAAGTCATCTCGCGTACACGTTTGCCAGATGCCTGTCTGGCCCCGCATGGGGTCGTTCTAGATGTACAACAGCGCGAAGCTTTTATTGCTTGTGTTGACTCTCAAAATCTCGCACGCGTTGATTTGCAGACCATGCAGGCTATGCCAGGACCCCTTCTCCCCCTAGCATACAATCCTGATATTGTCCGTTTAGATCGCACTGCACATGTCCTCTTCGTTGGCTGTGCAGGGGGCATCTCGGTCTTCGATGAAAGTGGGCATGGACTCAAGAAACTGGGTGACTACTTCTTAGGTGGCGGAAGTCATCATACTCTTGCTATCGACGAAGGGACACAACTCCTTTACCTGCCACAACCCTCAGTTGGAGAGAGACCCATTTTACGTATTATAAAATTCGTCCCGAAGGGAGTATGAGGCTCGCACGATGAGAGTGGATTGTACCACTCTCATCAGAGGTTCTATATATTCTGATAGTGGAGGACCACTTTCGGGGCCAGTAAGACCTGATCACCATTGGTAAGGGCGTGTTGATCAACACGGTTTCCCCGATAGACAATGCCATTTAAGCTATTGGCATCCTCTATCTGCCAGTGCCCATTTGACCAAAGAATCTTCGCATGGAGGCGAGAAACGCGTTGTGATGGCACCTGTATATCATTTCCGGAAATGCGGCCAATCGTAAACACAGGCTTATTCAACTCACATGTCCCAACAGCGACGCCATCAACCTCAACGAGGACGCGGGCTCGCTGTGGTGGCTGCGTATTCCCATTATTAATAGTGATAGTCGAATCCACGCTGACAGGAGCCAGAGATTGTTGTGCAGATTGAGGAGATGCAACAGCAGCGGCAGGGTAAGCAGGATACTGGGAGAGCCCAGGGAGTGATCGGCCTTGCAATGGATCATTGGCACCCACTACTGGTAAGAAAGCCGAGCGTAGAATCGACTTTTCACCGACACTCTCGGAGCTATAACGGTTCTGCTCTTCAAGAAGTCCCGCAAACACTCCATTGAGCTTCTTCAATTCTCTGTAGGAACCTCTCTCCAGGATATGTCCATTTCCCAGAACAATAACTTCATCCACGTTTCCTAACGTACTCAAGCGATGGGAGATGACGACGACAGTTCGTCCGATAATAAGTGTGTCCAATGCACGCATCACTTCGGCTTCAGCTTCAACATCAAGAGAGGCGGTAGGCTCATCCAGAATCAGGATAGGGGCATCACGCAAAATGGCACGTGCAATAGCCAGACGCTGCCGCTGACCACCAGAAAAGTTTTTCCCCTGTTCGCGTACCAATGTATTATACCCATCTGGTAGGCTAATAATAGTACCATGCATCTGCGCTTTTTTCGCAGCAGCCATAATCTCATCATCGCTAGACCCAGGTTTTCCGATGTCGATATTCTCGCGGATCGTCCCCTCAAACAAAACTGAGTCCTGTAGCACCATACTGACATTCTGGCGCAACACGCCGAGAGGGTACATACGACTATCCACGCCATCAATCTTCACTGCTCCCTGCTGAACTTCATAAAAGCGCGGAATCAGCTTGACCAGCGTCGTCTTCCCTCCACCAGACAGACCAACCATCGCAACTCTTTTCCCAGCCGGAATATGTAAGTTAATCCCTTTCAGCACAGGTCGTTCTGGCGTATAGCTAAAGTTCACATTTTCAAAAACAATATCGCCTTGTAGCTTCGTTGGTCCATAGTAAGGAGTACTGCTTTCGACTACTTCGGGAGCTTGATCCAACACCTCCTGGATACGTTCAATGCCCGCTCCAGCGGCGTTCGCGAGCGTCGTCAGTTTTGAAAGATCGCGCATCGGTTGATAGAGCAGTTTGAGATAGAAAAGAAAAGAAACAATCAGACCGGCGTCAATCGTTCCTGGAAGAAGCTGAAAAGGGCCGGCAACAAAAGGATTTCCGGCTGCTACATAGCCACCCACCCCCACAATCGTCGCGGTACCAAGTGCGACCAGCACAGCGACAAGCGGAGTAAATTGAGCTTGCAGAATACCTGCACGAAGCCCCGCCGCTCGGCTCTCGCTGACGCGTTTTCCAAAACGCATATCCTCGCGTTCTTCACGGGTAAACACTTTAATGACAGTGATCGCATTGATATCTTCCATTGCTACATCGGCTACCTGTCCAGCCGACTTTGCCTGTCTCTTCGAGGCTGCCTTAATATTGCGTGTATAGTAGAGGACAATCACAAAAAGGGCCGGGGCAATGGCAAGGGAGAGGACCGTATAGGGAACGCTATAGAAAAGCATGATAGAAGCAACGCCAATGAGGGTGAGCACGCCAACAAGCAGGTCCACCAGGCCATCAGTCACAAATTTCTCAATATCGGCAATGTTCCCAGTAATGCGCTGGACCAGATCTCCCTTCTTCTGCTTGCCATGCCAGTCTAAGGAGATGCGTTGGAGATGCTCAAAGAGCTGTATGCGTAACCTGGCGCTTAAATTTTGCGCAATGTATGCCGCGAGGTACAGATCCAGATAGACGAGAACGGCACTCAAAAGGGAGAACAAGACCAGGACGATGACAGAAAAGACAATCACCCCTATCACACTATGATGCGTCGTGTCAGGATTCAGTAACGTTCGCGGATCGGAAGGATTCACTGGACAAGGTGACGTGGGCGGCGGCTGGATCTGGTGTCCGCCCGCTGGTGGATTCAGCGAGGGGTCCAGGGTGGGAGTATCGAAGAGGTCCAGTAATCCGGGTTTATCATTCAAGCCCAAAAATGGCAACGTACAGGCCGGATCATTCCCAGGATTTTGTGCCTTACTAGGAATCCATTTCAGTGGCTGGAGTGCAATAATATCAGAACTGACCTGTGCAACAGCCACTATTATAGCGAGCACTACCAGAAAACGATATCCTTTCAGATTTCGATACAGAAACTTCACTAATAACATATATTTCTCCTGATCCCATAGAGTGCCCAGACAATCGTACCAGGCGTCACAGGTAGAATGCGTATTGGCAATCTCATTTTTTCATCTCACGTTCAGACTATTTCTTCAAGCGAGCATTACATATATATAGATCTATTTGCTTAGCCTAATCGGCTTCATCATCTGAGCACATGGCTTCCTTCTGTGAAATAGAGATACTCATACCTGACAAAGCTAGAGCATACCATGCTTTTAAGGTTGGTAGTACAAAGCTTTTTTATGACAGTACAATTAAAATTGTGATCAAAGGCACTATAACATATCATTCATAGAGAAGGAAGGGCTTAAAAGTGCATTTTTACCAATCTGTGAAGAATTACCATAACACCTATTTAGAGATAGGCCAATGATCCTCTATCCTTATCCACTCATCAGCACCAGGCCAGGGCGGCATTGTAGTAATGAGAATAGACAACAGTTCAGAACCGAGATTGCGAAACTGAAAGTGAGTATGAGGTGGAATAGTGAGACAGATGCCGGGAACAAGTTCGATCTCGACTTCCACCTGATTGCTTCCTTTACGCCAGATCTGTCCGTGACCTTGAAGACAATACCAGATCTCTTCCACGCTTTTATGCATACCCGCAAATGATGTGGTCATTGCGGGGAGTGTGCAGTGGCAGGAACTACCGATATTTGTGCTTACAAGCAAACGAATCTCCGAACCATCGGGAGCATAGACATCTTTCTCAGATGGAAGATAAACCGTCTCACCATAGCTATAGTCAGTCATACATTCCTTTCAGCCACTACGAGACAAGATGCTCAAACAACAAAGATTATTAGTGAATAACAAAAGAAGGTGGTAATGAGCTCAAATGGACATAGCTTGGTTTAGCAAGGGGAAAAAGTGTTGTTTGTGGAAGAGCAAACGGAATTGGTTGCTCAACACGTAGGCGCTGATAGCGTCTAGTTGTCTCCAGAACGCAATTTGCCAGCAATTTTTCCGCTTCAGGAATATTGCCAAAGCTAGGAAAATCATTTACATCAACGATCATCGGGCCATGAGCCGTCTCAACAATATCCAGACCATAGATATCCAGGCCAAAAAGCTGTCCAATAGTTAGTGCCAGATGGCGTAACTCAGAGGTAAGCGGAATCAAACGCTTCTCCACAGAGATATCGGGATGTAAAGGAGAGCGCTTGGCAACGGCGAATACCTGCTCACCTGCGACATACAATTTGGTATCAAAGCCACAATTCTCTTCATAATGTTGTGCGAGCCAGAAACCAGGATTTTGCATTGATAGATCCAGGCATGATAATTCTGAGGCGTCGCTGATGTAATAAATGTCCCGGCAGGAGCTCCCATTATTTGGTTTAAGCACCAGAGGAAATTGTTCATCAGGGATTTGGTAAAGGAGACGTGGATCAGACAGGAAGTATGTTTGTGGAGTAGGCAAGCCATGAGCCATTGCAATCGCCATAGCAACAGCTTTATTACGTACATGGCGTATTGCCTGTGAGCGATTGATAGTAGGAATGCCGGCGGCCTCCGCAGCCTCCAGCAGGGTAAGTCCAGGACCATCAGAGACAGTTTTAAGCACATAGGCATCATAATGTTGGCTAAACAGATCAGGCAGGTATAAAGTGGTACTTTGTGGTTCTAGAATATCAACCTCATGGTTCCAGGCAAGTAATTGATTTAAGACGTTGAGGGGCATAGAATCATGACGATATTGAGCCTCTACAATAAAACAGAAACGCATTTTTTTCCCCCACAGAAAAATGTCAATGAAATTGTTCAGAAATTTTTTTTACAGACCTTGTTTCTTCATTAGTATATATTAACACGACCTTAATATAAAGGTGATAATAAGATTAAATCCAAGTACTATTTTACTGTGAATAAAGTGTAATCTTGCTAAAAAAGCTTTGTTACGCAAAAACATTCTCATTTTTCCCTCTTCAGCGGGTCTTTTTATTAAAAGAATGTAAAAAATACGAAGGGGAAAAAACCATGTGAACCACACGAATTCATACAAATTAGCTATATAGGTTTCATTTAGAGGATCATATACCGTTGGGCAGCCAAGCAATCCCCAACGGTATCAGGATGTAGTGACGCAACGCTCGGCCTTTTCCAAGTAGGTCGTATGGTTCTACACTAGAAAAGCGGCTGCTTGGTAAAACAACTTCAGGAGAAGGCTGCACGCGTGGGTCGTTCTCATTGACTGCTCTGGACATCTTTCTCCTCGTGGGTCTCTGTTCCACGTCTCTTGAAAACCAACACTTTCCCTTTGATGTTGTCTACACAACGATCTGGCCTGTTTGCTGATTGCCGAAGGATGTGACGCGCCCTTACACTTTCAACTGTACAACAGTGCAGTATACACCAAATTGTTGTGCAAGCAACAATGTCGCATACTCAATAACCACTATGAGGAAAAGGAGAGAGAGATCTATGACAAACATGCTTTCTGATCAGGCCAGGGAGTTTCTTCGTGAAGACCATGTTGCGGTAGTCAGTACATTGAACAAAGATGGCAGTCCCCACGTCACTACGATCTACTATCTGCTGGCAGATGATGGGACGCTCATCATGTGTACTCCGGGCCACAGCCAGAAAATCAAGAATCTGCGTCGTGATCCCCGCATCGCGCTCTGTGTTGGAGAAGGGGGGCGCTCTATCAGCCTGTATGGACGCGTTTCCATTTGCGAAGATCAAGCCCTCGTCCGGCAGTATCTGGAACAGATGGTCGCACACTATGTGAAAGAGGCAGACCGACGATCCCAGATAATTACAACCCGACTGAAGCTCGCTCCTGTGGCTCTGCACTTCCTGCCAGAAAAAGTCACCGAGTTTTTGGACGCATGGCACCCACCGCGTGAAAGCGAGTTGATCCCTCAGCCACCGGCAGAGCAGGAATGAGAGTTCCCTCATGATGAGATCTGCTGCGGTTGATTCTCATCGGGATCAAGCAGAGGAAGTTGGATCAGATCTGGCTTCCTCTGCGGCTTTTTCCGCACTGCGTAATCAGGCAATTTCGAGATGCGAGCGGCCATTCATCTGTAAAGTTTATGGTGATGAAGGGAGAAGGGCCACTAGGCAGTTTTGCGCAGGGCCTCGAAAAGATCCTCGTTGTCAGGTAGTTCGCCAGGGGCGCTGGTGACTTCGATATAACGGATAATACCTTCTTTATCGATGACAAATAAAGATCGTTCAGGCATACCGGCGGCGTGCCGGACGCCATACAGGTCGGTTACCAATCCTTGTGGATAAAAATCGGAGAGCAGAGGAAAGGTTGTATTCATCGTTTTCGACCAGGCACTTAAAGCATGAATGCTATCCATACTGATAGAAACCAGTTCGGCATCGAGATCTTTAAATCGATCTAGTTCCGCCTCATAGGAAGGAAGCTGTGCGGAGCAGACACTGCTAAAGGCAAAAGGCACGAATGCCAGCACAACATTCTCTTTGCCACGGAAGTCGGCCAGACGCCATTCCTCTTTATTAGCGCTTTTCAAAGTGAAGTCAGGTGCGGTATCTCCCACCTTTAACGTCTTTGTCTCGGTACGATTTCTGCTATCCATGAAAATTTGTATCCTTTTCGGGTCAATTTTCGAGATCTCTTTCTATGAGATCTTCCATCCTGGTGACTGGCACTTCACGCCATTCGTCTGATATGGTACAGAAGCTTATAAATGCCGTTGCATACCATCCTGTTCGGGATTGTAGCACCGTCTATAAGTTTGTGTCAAACGTTGGAGAGAGGAAACAAAACGCTTTTGTGGCAAGAATCTGTACCGCCATCCCTGAACAAAACACGAAGCTTTTTCGTTTTTGTGCATGATACATTACTGACACGCCGAGGCGTTGTCGCATATCTTCCTATTATTATTGCTACGGTCTGCATGTTCTGTGGCGCTTCCTGGCAGATCTTCTTACCCAAAACCGATCCAGCTCGCTATCAGTGTTATGCGCTTACTTTCTGGCTTGGTAGCAACGCGACAAAGTTACTTCCCTCTACCCAATGCAGCTTTCTTGCGCTATCTTCCATGCAGCCAGCATTTCACATGCTACCGAAAGAATATCCAGCCCTGACAATACTGCCATTCTCATTGGCGTTGCTGGCACCGCTAGCTTATTACCAGCTTTTTTTCGCGCTCTTCATGTCATTGATCATGGTCCTTGTTTACTGGTTGCTGCTGCGTTTTGGGCCGAAGGGTGCGGCGCTGGTATTTGCCTTTTATATGTTTATCGGTGCCATTGCTACCGCGCAAGTACGCTATGATCTCATCCCGGCGGTTCTCACCCTCCTGTGCGTGATTGCGGCTGAGCGTAAGCATTGGACTGCAGCGTATGTGGCTCTGGCATTCGGGGTCCTCTTCAAAATTTATCCCATTTTGCTGCTGCCTGCGCTTTTCCTTGCAGAACAACACTCTTATGGTCGGCTTAGATTGCTGCCTGCGCATGGAAACATCACACAGTTGCCTGGACAGTTCTGGTCACTATTGCAAAGTGCAAGACGCTGGCGCTGGCACAATTTTGCATTTTTTTTGAGCCTGGTTGGTGGAGTGACTGGCTTTTTTGCACTTTTTAACTTTCAAGGGGCTGTCCTCGATCAGATTACGTATTTTGTTTCTCGGCCAATCCAGGTTGAGGCTACGGGAAGCTCGCTACTCTGGCTTGGCTCACATTTTGGCTTTCCAGTGAGTATTGATGACCATTTTGGCTCTCTTAATCTTCTGAGCAGTCTGGGTGGGATTGTGGGAATGCTGGGTACCTGTCTTCTCCTCTCTGGAGTGGTCTATACACTCTGGCTTCAGTGGTGCGGAAAGCTTGATATAGCACAGGCTTGTATTGCGCTCTTGCTGGTCTTTGTGGCAAGCGGAAAGGTATTTAGTCCCCAATATCTGATCTGGCTGATTCCCTTGCTGGTCTATGCGGGAGTTTTCGACGGCATGAGCCTGTTGATGTGGAGCGCAGTTTCGCTGACGACCACATATATCTATTCGTATCTCTATACGCGTCCAGTAGCAACACTACTGGATATTCCCTATATTCCTGGATTTATTGAGGCCGTGACGCTCCGCAATACGTTCTTTGTCTTGTTTACGCTCGCCTATCTCTTTAACTGGTTCCAGGTTCGTGAGCGGAAGCCGCTTCAGGTCACACTGCAAGATGAACGTACTTTTCCTCTTTATGAGGAGGGAGAAACAAGGAACAGGGAAGTCCATGCCTGAACCTCCCTGTTCCTTTAATGAATAAGAGCCTGAATCTTTTATGCCACTGAAAACGTCTGTCGAGCCTAACGTGTAGAGCTGGTGACAGGAGTGGCTGTGTTTTGCCGACCTGCTTTCGTTTCCAGGTACCACTTCACCCCTTCAGCCACACCACGTTTGATGTCATATTCAGGAGCATATCCTAGCTCCTGACGGGCACGGTCTATGGAAAACATCTGCTCGCGCCCTTGCAGTGTCACACCATAGGTACTCAGCGGGGGGGAGCGGCATTTCTGCGACCAAGCGCCTGCCAGATGAGTTCGGCGCTACGCCCAGCGGTATAGAGCAATGGGAAGGGAACATGTAGGGAGATGTGGGGTGCATTCAAAGCATCGGCGATGGTGTTCAGATATTCTTCCTGGGTTACACGCTCGTCGTTGCAGATAGTATAGGCCCGTCCAATGTATCTGTCACTGGCATCGCCAGCTTTGATTAAGCCCTGTGCGACATCACGCACATAGACGGCGGGAACAATATTTTTGCCATTGCCGAAGAAAAAGAGCTTTTTTGCTTCGATCATACCCACATATTTGCCGAAGCTAGCATTGTCTCTGGGACCGTAGATCCAGCCGGGACGAACAATGACAATAGGAGCATTGTGATCATTGACCAGATTAGAGATCATTTTTTCGCCAGCAATCTTGGTGCGGCTATAGGGATTATCTTCAGCGTGATAGGGATGATCTTCCGTCACCAGACCTTGCAGATTATGTCCATAGACAGTGATTGAACTGGTATGGACGAAACGCTGGACGCCAGCATCCAGCGAGGCATGGATAAGATCTGCCAGACCTTGAACATTAATTTTGCGATAGACATCCTCTGGTCCCCAGGGGCCAGTTTTAGCGGCGATATTATAAACGCGCTGTACGCCTTGTACGGCTCGTTTTAAAGAGGCAGAATCAGTGAGATCTCCATTCACAATCTCCACATTGGGTACTGTGCGCAGATAGCTGCTATCCTCTACAGGGCGCACCATTGCTCGTACCTCATCCCCACGTTCTACAAGCATATCAACCAGATGGCCTCCGAGAAAGCCCGCCGCTCCCGTTACCAAAACTTTCATGTATACCTCTCAATGCAATATAGATAGAAATTTATATACTCTTGAGAGTATAACAAGCGTCTCTCTCAATAGCAATAAAGCAGGACCGATTCTAGCCAACCCAGAAGAGAGAGAAAAGTAGGCCATACTTTTCTCCCAACCTTACTATTCCGTCTGTTGAACAGTGATTCTTACCCTTGCTTTGTTGATAGCAAACAGTAGCAACAACAGAATTGGAGAGAGGATAATACTCACGGCCACAAGGGCAGCTCGCAGTGAGAAAACGGAGCCGATGAGACCGACAGGCGGGCCACCAGCGATCTGTCCTAGAGCATCCATTTGTCCATTGAAGGAGATCAAGGTGGCGCGGGCTTTGGCATCAATGTTCTGGATGAGCCAGGTAGTGTAGATAGGGCGATTTACCTGACGGAACATACCATAGAACAGGTAGCCTGTTACAGCAAGAGCGAAGATATTGGTAAGGGCAAATGCCAGAATACAGACAATAGCACAGGCATTGCTTATAAACAGGAGTGTGATGAGCAATGCCTGTCTATTCATATCTACAAAGCGCCTGACCAGTTCGCTGACCAGTAATGAGAGCAGGGTACTGATGACTGAGAAGAGACCGAACCAGACGACAGGTTTGAGTTGCCAGAGGGTAGGAAAACGAAAATCCGTCAGGAAATGGGCGACAGAAAGACGATCAAAGCCCTCGCTGGAGAGGCCAAAAAACAGCGCTACCAGCATAATAATGAGTAGAATAGCATTGCGCTGGATGACGCGTGTGCCAGTGAGGAAGGTTGTGCCGATCTCATGCCAGGATTGTCGCTCTGCTTTTGGCGTCGGAAGAAAGCCATTTTCAGGCATGAAAAGCAGCAGAAAAATGGCGAGTACCAGGTAAAACGCGCCCCCAACGATGACAGGAATATTGAGTTTGATACTGGCAAGGATGATACTCAGAACAGCGCCTACCAATCCACCAAGTAATGCGATCTGGGAGCTACGCACGAAGAGAGAACCGACCTGCTCCGCGCCTACTTCATCGGTGATCCAGGCCTGCTCTGCTCCATCTGCAAATGTTGCCCCGATGCCGAAGAGGGCCTGAGCTAAGAGGATCGCAGGAAAGTGCGGGATTGAGCCTTCGAGAATAAAACCAATACCAATGACTGCCATGCCGATAATGACGGCCAGGCGGCGGCTATAGATATCGGCCAGAATACCGGTGGGAACCTGGCAAAAGAAGCAGTATCTCTAATGCAGGTACCTACCAGGACAAGCTGGAGAGGATTGAGGCGGGCTATCTCAACCTGATAGACAAGATTTACCGTGACGATAAGACTAAAGAAGAGTGCGCTGGCACCGGAGAAGATCAGATAGACCTGGCGTGCGCTGAGTTCCCTTCTATTAAAAGACATAAAGTATCCTTTTCTTTGCTAATATATCTCATAGACGAATATTTTCCACAGATCATTCTTGAGAAAAAATGGTATCTTGCGAACATGGTTGTACCTCCCGAAACGGACTCTTGATTTTTGACGATATTCAGCCAGGCAGCATATATACAATATTGCAGCCTATATAGCTGAGTATACCATAGAGAAACGGGCTTCAATGGTGGTACATTGGCCTATTAGCGAAGCAGATGGCATATAATGGGCTATACGTACTGTTTTGTATCGCACTTGATTATTTCAATGGAGGGTGTTTTGTGGCTACAGCAGCGCAGCATGGTTCACCTCAATTTCCTACCGTCTCCAGTAGTATAGAGGCATCAACGCGAGAAGGCATGGATGCCTCGGTTCAAGTCTTACAAGCCCATAAAGATGGCTGGGTAGCCCTGGCAATCCCGGAGCGTCTGCGTATCATTGAAACGCTGATTCAGCGTGTTGCCGCGCTTGCGCCACGCTGGGTCTCAGCGTGTTGCCGAGCCAAAGGGATTAGCAACGATCCAGATCTTGAGGGCGAAGAATGGTCTATGGGACCATATACGATGCTAAAAAATCTGCGGCAGTTGCAGCAATCGCTGACGGATATAGAGCAGCATGGTCATCCACTACTTCCTGGACCCGTGACTACTCACCCGGATGGGCAGGTGGTAGTGCAGGTATTTCCGCAAACAAACTATGATCGTCTCTTCTTTCCAGGTCTCACAGGAGAAGTCTGGCAAGAACCAGGGGTCACGCATGACACGCTCGCTGAGACCCAGGCCCTTGTCTACCGAGATAAGGAGCATAGCGGAAAGGTCTGCCTCGTGCTTGGTGCTGGTAATGTCTCCAGTATTGGGCCAACTGACGTTTTTTATAAGCTCTTTGTGGAAGACCAGGTAGTGATATTGAAGCTAAATCCGGTGAATGCCTATCTGGGTCCACTGATGGAAGACTGTTTGCGTGCATTAATTGAACCTGGCTTTCTGCGCCTGGCATATGGGGGTACAGAAGAGGGGGCCTACCTCTGCAACCATCCTGGTATCGAAGAGATTCATATTACAGGTTCGGATAAGACGTTTGACGCGATTGTCTTTGGTTCTGGTCCCGAAGGAGCGGAACGCAAAGCGGCAAACACGCCTGTATTGCTGAAACGCGTCACAGGTGAGTTGGGCAATGTAAGTCCAATCATTGTTGTGCCGGGCCCCTGGAGTCCAAAGGATCTGGCGTATCAGGCGGAACATATTGCCAGTTCGCTCACCACAAATGCAGGGTTTAACTGCAATGCGAGCCGGGTGATTATTACGTTTGCGCAATGGGCACAACGAAAAGCGCTGCTCCAGGAGATTCAGCAGGTATTGAGCAAGGTGCCGCCGCGCAATGCGTTCTATCCAGGAGCTCGTCAGAGGCAAGAGGCTTTTGTGGCGGCTCATCCGGACGCGCAGCAGATTGGTGAGGCCAATGAGCGGCAGCTTCCCTGGACGCTGATTGATGGTGTTGATCCAGAGCAGGCCAAAGATATCTGTTTTACGACAGAGGCCTTTTGTGGTCTTTTTGCAGAGACGGCCCTGGATGATCGCAATGCTGTTGAGTATCTGGATCGAGCCGTAGAGTTTGCTAATACGCGGCTGTGGGGAACGCTAAGCGTGACACTTCTTGTGCATCCAGCCTCCTTGAAAGATCCGCAGATGGCTGCGGCGATAGATCGAGCGCTTGTCAATTTGCGCTATGGCACGATTGGGCTGAATTACTGGGCTGCGGCAGGTTTTGTCTTGAGTGCAACCACGTGGGGTGCTTTTCCAGGACATCCTCTTAATGACATTCAGTCCGGAACAGGGGTAGTACATAATACGTTAATGTTCTCCCAACCACAAAAATCGGTGATACGAGCACCGTTTCGGAGTGTCCCCAAGCCTGCCTGGTTTGTCACACAGGGTAAGGTAGCGAGTAAGGTCTTTCCCAAAATTGTTGAAGTCGAGAAAGATCCTAAGCCGGGCAAAGTGCCAGGGGTACTCTGGTCTGCGCTAACGGGTTTATGAATCTTTATTGATCTATCCAGGAAATTTCAACAAAAAAGTCCTGTTGAAATTTCCTATTTGGATGAGAGCCTATTTCCCTGAGTATTGCAAGTCTCAGCAGAAGGAAAACGAATAATTTGGGGATGGGAGATTGTTATCGTAGAAAGAGTTTAGAGATAATTTGGTTTGCTTTACAAGGTTGGGTTAAAGGACATAGACGATGACACTCCCTCTTTCCATTCTTGATCTTTCTGTTGTAGACTCAGGGTCAGGTAGTGCGCAGGCACTACAGAATACGCTTCGGCTGGCGCAGAAGGCTGATGCGTTAGGATATACGCGATACTGGTTAGCAGAGCATCATAATAGCAGTATGACGGCGAGCCCGGCACCAGAGATTATGATTGGGCATGTTGCCCAGGTGACACAGCATATTCGGGTTGGGTCTGGTGGGGTAATGCTGCCTAATCATTCTCCACTAAAGGTAGCGGAGAACTTTCGGATGCTGGAGGCACTGCATCCGGGGCGCATCGATCTGGGGATTGGCCGCGCACCGGGGACAGATCCGAGGACCGCGCTGGCATTACGTCGTTCCAGAGAGGCACTAAATGCGGATGATTTTCCGGAGCAACTGGTTGAGATGCTGGCATTTGCGGGAGAGGGCGAGGAGTTTCCGGAGGGGCATCCGTTCCGCACGGTAAAGGCGATTCCCAGCGATATTAAGCTACCACCGATCTGGTTGCTTGGTTCAAGTGATTTTAGTGCTCAGGCAGCGGCGGCACTGGGGGTAGGTTTTGCTTTTGCGCACCATATCAATCCTGGTTTTGCGCTTCCGGCGATACAGCTCTATCGAGAGCATTTTATGGCATCTGAGCATTTAGAGAAAGCGCGGGTAATTTTAACAACCAGCGTGATCTGCGCAGAGACAGATGAGCGTGCTGAAGAACTGGCCGCGTCGATGGCCCTGGCATGGGTACGCTTACGGACGGGTCAGGCGGGTCCCTTGCCCAGTCCGGAAGAGGCGCGAGCCTATCGGTATAATGCGGCTGAGCAGGCAGTGGTGCACGATATTCGGGCGAGACAGACGCTGGGTCGTCCGGAAGTTGTGCGAGAGAAGTTACTGGCACTGGTAGAGGAGACGGGAGCCGATGAGCTGATGATCTCGGCCATGATGTATGGGCATGAGAATCGTGTCAGGGCGTATGAATTGCTGGCGGACGCCTTTGCGTTGCAGCCATCTGCTGTATCGGCGTAAGAGATAAGTGGGCGGTAGTCTATTACCGCCCGTAGAGAAAAACACTTTATCTTTCGTATTGGACCGGTTTGCCGCTACCGGGGCGAGCGAGACAGGTGTCTTGTGCATAGACAAGGGTGCCACGTAGAAGCACCTGTTCGACCTTGCCTTTGACTTTTGTGCCTGCGAAGGGGGTCCAGCCGCATTTTGAGAGGATCTGTGCGTCGGTAATCTCGTATTCTTGCTGCTGGTTGATGAGGACGATATCGGCATCTTTGCCTATTTCAAGGGCTCCCTTGTTTTTCAGGCCGAAGATCTGAATGGGATTGGTGACGCAGTGCTTGACGATACTTTCAAGGGTGATGCGGCCCTGACTGGCAGCGGTTAGCAAGAGAGGGAGCATAGTTTGCACGCCGGGCATACCTGAAGGAGCTTGCTCGTAAGGCTGGTTTTTCTCTTCCCTGGTGTGGGGGGCATGGTCAGTGCCGATGGTATCAATGACGTCAAGAGAGCGCCAGAGGGCTTCTTGATCGCTCTTGCTACGCAAAGGTGGATTGACCTTACCGAAGTTTCCCAGACGGTGCTGATCGTCTTCATTTAAGAAGAGATGGAGAGGGGTCACTTCACAGGTGACATGGACACCCTTCAGACGGGCCTCCTGGATCAGTTCAAGCTCTCTTTGTGTGGTGGTGTGGGCGATATGCAATGTTCGGCCTGTCTTCTCGGCGATTGCCAGAGCGCGACTAAGGGCGATCTGAGCACTGATGGGTGGACGAGATTGGTTGTGATCGTGCAGACCGAGAGCGCCAAAATATTTGAGGGACTGCTCATCTTCTGCATGGACAACGAGGGGTTTGTGGAGAGGAAAAGAGGAGAAGTGGTTGTAGAGAGGGGAGAAATCTGTGACGAGCAGGGAGCCAGTAGAGGAACCCATGTAGAGCTTGAGGGCGGCAACCTCGTGGGCAAGTGAAGCGGCTTCTACGATGTTAGTATCAGTAGCTCCCAGGTAGAAACCGTAATCGATGACGGCTTTGGTTGAGGCGAGGGCGGCCTTTTCGGCAAGATGGGCGAGGTTGTCGGTCGTGGGATGAGTGTTGGGCATATCGAGGATGGTAGTGACGCCGCCGGCGAGAGCGGCACGGGTGCCACTCAGAAAGTCCTCTTTGTGGGTGTCGCCTGGTTCGCGGAAGTGGACATGAGAGTCGATGCAGCCGGGAAGGACAAGCAGATTGGTAGCGTCGATTACCTGTTCTCCCTGTTCAGGGGTTAAATTTGCAGCGAGTTCGACCAGGAGTTCGTTGCGCGTGCGGATATCCAGACGAGCCGGGCCATTTTTATTTACAACGAGACCATTACGAATTAACATAGGATGAGATACCACCTTTGTGTTGAAATAGCTTCAAGGCGTAGCGTGAGTTGTTTGCTTCAGTGTAGCACCTGGGAGCTTTTGCTGACCAATTTACTTATGAGAGGCAGCCTCCCACACAACAATACGAAGCCATAAAAACTATGAGGAACACAAACGCGCATGCGGATGGTATGTTTCTGATATTGTTCAAGTTTGGAAGTTAGATAGATATGTTATTTAAAGCGATTCGCCCAGTACTATTTCGCGCCTCTGCTCACGATCCTGAGATTGCACATCACCTGATCATGAATCAACTCGCGCTTGCTTCGCGTTCTCCGGCGCTGCTGAAGATTATTGAGGTGGCTAGTACGTATAAGTCAGCGGCGTTGGAACGAGAGATATTTGGGGTACATTTCCCTAATCCGGTTGGGCTGGCGGGGGGATTTGATAAGAATGGTCTGGCGCTGCCTGCTCTGGCGGCGCTGGGGTTTGGATTTATTGAGGCGGGGACAGTGACACGCTATAGGCAACCGGGAAATGAGCAGGCCACGAATATTTCGTTTTGCTGAAGATAAGGCGATGATTAATCGGATGGGATTTCCGAATGATGGAGCAGACGCAATTTGTGAGAGGTTGAGAAAGCTACCCAGGGCGAAGGTGCCGGTGGGCTGGAGTATTGGGAAATCGAAGGTAACGCCACAGGAAGAGGCGTTGGAAGATTATCTCTATTCGCTGCGGAAGCTCTATGATTTTGCAGATTTCTTTACGGTCAATGTGAGTTCACCGAATACACCGGGGTTGCGCCAGCTTCAGGAGAAAGATCCGTTGGATCGGCTACTTCAGGGGATTGTGCAGGAGACGGAACGGATTGCCAGGGAGAACGGGAGTGGGAAGGCAAAATCGGTGCTGGTGAAAATATCGCCGGATCTGACGGAGAGCCAGAGGGATGATGTGGTTGAGGTGTGCCTGAAATCGTGGGGTGTGTGGAATTATTGCCACGAATACGACGCTTTCGCGGGAGGGATTGCGGAGAGAGACAGCAGAAGCGGGTGGACTGAGTGGTCGGCCACTCCATAGAAATGCGGTTGAGATTGTACGTTCGCTATGTAAAAGGTTGGATGGGAACATTCCGGTGGTTGGTGTTGGGGGGATATTTGGAGTTGATGATGCGAAGAGGTTTTTCGATGCCGGGGCCAGTCTTATTCAGTTGTATACAGGCTTTATTTATGAGGGGCCAGGTGTGGTTAAGCAGATAAATAAGAAGAGAGATGGCGCTTCACACCTCGCTGAAACGAACAGGTCCTGTTGATTTGCGCACAATGAGCTGAGTCGGAAGAATTAGTGGAGATGCTTTTCCTGAACCTTCTATCATCGCAATGAGCTGTTGTACGGCCCCTCGTCCCATCGCCACATGGTCCTGCCGCACGGTCGTAAGTGGTGGCGTGATATACTGGCAGAAATCAACATCATCAAAACCGATGAGAGAAATATCATCTGGGACACGCAGACCACATTCCGTAAGTGCACGCAGAATACCGATAGCCATGAGATCGCTTCCGCCAACAATGGCGGTAAAATCGCGCCGCTCGGCTAATAAGATTTTAGCTGCCTCATAAGCCTCTTCAATATTCCAGCCTGATTGGCGTATCAGGTCTGGGTCCGGGATGATACCTGCGTATGCTAAGGCCTGTTGGCACCCTAATAAACGCTCTAGACCAGCAAGATCGCTAGTTCGCCCCGTCAGTAAGGCTATTTTCCTGTGTCCGAGAGAAAGTAAGTGTTCAACTGCTTGACGAGCAGCATCTATATGATCCGATTTAATGTAGCTGACATGGCTTCCTTGATCCATCCTATCGATGAGCACCGTGGGAATGGTAGAACGAGCCAGGGCTTGTACGCGTGAATCTGAGGCATGAAGCATGATGCACCCGGCAACACGCCGGGTTTGCAAACTCTTTATGTACTTGTGTGGAGAATTGCCGTATGGTTGGGAGGACAAAAATATATCGTAGCCCAATAAAAGAGCTTCATGCTCAATGTTTTCCAGCACACTCAGATAGAAGTATTGTGCCGTTTGCCCAAGATGTAAAAGAGGCAAATTGTTGTCATCAGGAAAGATGCTCACCGCAATCACACGAGAACGCTGCCGAGCCAAACTTTGAGCAATCACATCGGGTTCATAGCCAAGTGTGGTGATTGCGGCATTCACACGTGCTTTTGCTTCAGGACTTACACGTGCTGATCCGTTGAGTGCACGAGAAACCGTTGCACGAGAAACGCCAGCTAATCGAGCGACTTCCTCACTCGTAGCCATAGAAGTTCTCCTCACCTAGAATTGTAAGCATGTTCATAAACATGCTTACAGTATCACACCAATAGAGCGTATCGTCAAGTGTACGCGCGTTCATTTCTCCTCGCACCCTCAACATTCACGATGTGAAATAGTGGTGTTTTTCCGGACTGGAAACTCGTAAAAACACCACTATTTCACAAAGGATTCGCTTGTGGAGCGACATGGGCAATACTATGAGCATACATAAGCCCTGATATGCTCATAGTATACCCTTGACAAATAAGTAGAAAGGATGGTACGCTCTCTTTCACAGGATGTACGCGCGTACATTCCGTAAGCAATAGAAGAAAGAGAGGTGAACGGAAACAAGAAGCTTTTCCTGGTTTTCAGAGAATGTACTTGTAGGTATTTTTCATCATAAATGTCCACTTGAATTAAAGGGATACAAGTATATGCAAGGACTCAGACAAGATGTCACCGACTTAGACCAGAGTCCTCTAAACAGTGTGAAGGAGCGCCGTCTGCTTCGACCCAACTTGAAACTTACTATCCAGGCGTATGCGTTCCTGTTGCCCAGCTTTCTGGGTTTGCTGGCCTTTTCGCTTTTGCCCATCATTGCGGTTGCTATTCTCAGTTTCTTCAACTGGGGCTTGCTCGGTCAGCCAACCTTTATCGGGTTGAAAAACTACAGCAAGTTGTTTAGCAGTTCGTCTTTTTGGCATTCGTTATTTGTAACTTTCTATTACATCCTGCTCAATATCCCAATGCAGACGGTCTTTGCGTTGCTACTTGCGATGTTGCTCAACCAGAAGATTCCGGGTAGAGGTATTTTTCGTACACTCTTTGTCGTGCCCTGGATGGCGACAGCTGCTGCTATGGGTATTGTGTGGAACTGGATTTTCGATCCGCAGTATGGCTCACTCAATACCTTCCTGAACCTCTTCCATATCACGGGTCCAGCCTGGGTATCCTCGACGGTATGGGCGCTGCCCGCTATAGCAGCAGTCAACATCTGGCAGTACACGGGCTATAACATGTTGTTCTTTCTCGCCGGTCTCCAGAGTATTCCCCCAGATTTCTATGAGGCGGCATCCCTTGACGGGGCTAGCCCCTTTCAGACGTTCTTTGCCATTACACTACCTCTGTTGAGCCCAACTATGTTCTTCGTGCTCGTGACTGATGTCATCGGGTCCGCACAGGTCTTCGACACAGTGTATGTGATGACCAAGGGAGGTCCGGGCGAGGCCACCAGTGTGATCAACTTCAATATTGAGCGCCAGGCTTTTGAGTTCTTTCATGCCGGCTATGCGTCGGCACTCTCGATGGTTTTGTTCGTGATTCTGCTGGTTATCACATTAGGTCAGGTACTGTTCTTCCGTAAACGTACTACCTATGATCTGAGCTAGCCATGAACACCTGAGAAAAGGAGGGAACTATTATGACTTCAGTGAGTACTGAATTCGTGTCAAGCAGGATAGTCACGGTAAAGAAGCAAGCGAGAATGCGCTTCTTGCGTCGAATACCTGGCTATGTGATTGCTTATATTATCCTGGTGCTTGGGGTGATCGTCTCACTCTTTCCGTATTTTCTTGCGCTGGTGACATCATTAAAGCGGCCTGATCAGGTTTTCTCGTCTTCACCGGTGTGGTCCTTACCGCAACCTCTGACCTTCCAGAACTACATTGATGTAGTAGTGAAGTACAATTTCCTTACGTATGTCTGGCACACGGTAGTTTTTGCCGTTATTCTCACACTTGGTCAGCTCATTTTCAGCACCCTGGCTGCCTACGCATTCGCCCGGATGGAGTTTCCGGGACGCAACCAGATCTTCTGGCTGTATTTATCAACATTGATGGTGCCACAAATTGTGACGCTGATTCCGCTCTTCATTCTGTTGCGCACATTCGACCTGATCAATACCTGGCCTGGCCTGGTTCTCCCGTTTGTGCTGGGAACGCCCTTTGGTATTTTTCTGATGAGGCAGTTCTTCCTTACCATTCCTAAGGATATGGAGAATGCTGCACGTATGGACGGTGCTGGGACATGGCAGATCTTGTTCCAGGTGATCTTACCGTTGAGTCGACCGATTTTGGCGACGATGTCAATTATCACGTTCGTAGGGGCGTGGAACAACTTCCTCTGGCCTCTCATAATTACCGATACTGAGGATATGCGTCTGCTCACGGCAGGAATCGCAGCGTTCCAATCAAATTTTGGTACCCAGTGGAATCTGATGATGGCAGCCACCTTCGTGGCACTTGGGCCACTCTTACTCCTATTCTTCTTGTTCCAGAAACACATCGTTCGCTCAATCCATCTGAGCGGATTCAAATAGCGTGATTACGCCGGATGTACCGGCAAACGTTTTTCTCTATGAGGAGGAGTAACTATGCAAGTCAGCAACACGTATGGACATCACGATACCCTGAGTCAGGGACGTGGGAGTGCGGATTGTCAACGCCCCTTTCATGTACGACCTGGTGCATTGTTTGCAATGTGCTTGCTCGTCGTGATGATCCTTGCAGGATGCGGGGGGAGTAGTGGCACAGGTTCGTCTAGTAGCAGTAACGGTGTGGTGAATCTCACCTATGCGCTGTGGGACCAGAATGAAGAGATTGGCTACAAGCTGTCGATTGCCCAGTTTATGAAGCTGCATCCCAATATTCATGTGACCATCGAACAGACGCCGTGGGCGCAGTACTGGCAGAAGCTGGGTACAGAGTTTGCTGCGGGCAATGCGCCAGATGTATTTTGGAATCACCTCGCGTATTATCCACAGTTTGTGCAGCAGGGACAACTCATGGATCTGGCACCCCTGATCAAGCAAGACAATGTTGATATGTCTCAATATTACTCACAACTGACCCAGGAGTGGACCTATAAGGGAGGGGTGTATGGATTGCCCAAGGACTGGGATACCATTGCTATAGTTTATAACAAGGATATGTTCCAAAAAGCGGGCTTGCCAACTCCTACCAGCATGACCTGGAATCCGACGGATGGTGGTACCTTCCTGCAAACGGCGCAGAAGCTCACGGTAGACCAGAATGGTAAGCATCCTACTGATGCAGGGTTTGATGCGAAACATACTAGCCAGTACGGGTATGTTTCAGATAATAACTCACAGGAAAACTATTGGAACTTCATTTCCATGAATGGTGGCTCATTCCTGGATAAGTCATTTGGTCAGAACTTCCAGTTCAATCAGCCACAGTCGGTACAAGCACTGCAGTATCTCGTAGATCTCGTCAATAAGTATCATGTCTCGCCCTCTGCGGCAGAGACCAATCCTAACACAAGTATCGCCTCACAGCTATTTGAGCAGGGCAAGATAGGAATGGTCTCTCTTGGTTCCTGGGAGCTCAGTTCACTTGCCCAGCAGACGAAAATTCCGTGGGGGGTTGTACAATTACCAGCTGGCCCGAAAGGGGTAATGAGCGTATTCAATGGTTTGACCGACGGGATCTATGTCAAGACTCCACATGCGAAGGAAGCGTGGGAATTGGAGAAGTGGCTGGGCTCGGCACCATCTGAACATATTATGGGCAGTAATGGCTTTATCTGGCCAGGGTTAAAAAGCGAGGACCAGTCGTTCTCGGACTACTGGAAGCAGAAAGGCATCGATGTAAGCCCATTCCTCACAGAGGCGCAGGGCTCGACGATCACCTTCCCGATCACCTTTGGTTACAACGAGGCGTCCATCAAGATCACTGATATCTTTAACCAGATGTATCTGGGACAACTCTCAGTGCCTCAGGCAACGAGTCAGGCGGTCCAGCAGGCAAATCAAGCAGTGCAAGCAGCGAGCGCTGGGAGCTAAAACGCTCGACTGGTTCCCTTTCCCAAAAAAAACCTATCGCTGAAAGAAGTCTGGCAGGGGGATGAAACCCCCTGCCCCTTTTTCAACATGAACTATTTGAATTGTACTGCCCAGTTATCTGTGCCTTGTTCTGCATTCACATTAAGAGGAAGCAAGGAGTAACATTCCCAATGACGAAAGTGACCTTTATGGGGGCTGGGAGCACCGTATTTGCACGCCAGCTTATTACTGACATTCTTCATATTGAGGGGTTGGAGGAAGGTTCTATCGCTCTGGTTGATATCGATAGGCAGCGTCTGGAACTTGCTCACCAATTGGCCGAGCGCCTGATTGCTCAGAGTGGGAAGAAATGGAAGGTAGAGTCTTCAATCGAGCGTCGTGATATACTGGCTGGCACCGATTTCCTGATTAATACAATCGAAGTAGCCGGCCTGGCCAATGTGCGTCACGACTTCGATATTCCTCTGAAATATGGAGTCAATCAGTGCATTGGTGATACTATTGGCCCTGGTGGCATTTTCAAAGCGCTACGTACCGGCCCTATCTGGCTGGATATCTTATCCGATGCTGAAGAGCTCTGCCCACATGCCTGGGTGCTTAACTATACCAATCCCATGTCCATTTTGACGATGGCTGCGCTGACCGCAACAAGGATGCGTACAGTCGGCCTCTGCCACAGCATCCAGGGAACCTCAAGGCAACTGGCCGACTATCTGCAAGTGCCTTATGAAGAATTGGAGTGGCAGTGTGCCGGTATCAACCATAATAGTTGGTTCACAACCTTGCGTCACAACGGGAAAGATATGTATCCGCGTTTGCGTGAGCGTGCTCAAATCAAAGATGTTTACGAACTTGACCCGGTTCGTTTTGAGTTTATGAAGCATTTTGGGGCTTTCGTTACGGAGAGTAGCGGCCATTTTTCGGAATATGTTCCCTATTTCCGCAAACGTCCGGAGCTGATTGAGCAGTATTGTCGGGATGGTTACCTGGGAGCCACCGGCTTCTATGCGAACAACTGGCCTACATGGCGTGAACAGAACGAGACAGAGATCCACGAAATGCTCAATGGTACACGTGAGATTCCTTATCATCGCAGTCACGAGTACGGTTCTTCTATCATCGAGGGAATAGTCCTTCATCGCCCGACAGTTATCTATGGAAACGTACGCAATACTGGTTTGATCGACAATTTGCCCGATGGTTGTGTCGAGGTAGCAAGTTTAGTTGATCGCAACGGCATCCAGCCCACCCACTTTGGTTCGCTTCCCGAACAGTTAGCCGCGCTCAATCGCGCACATATGGCGGTGCATCATCTGGTTTGCCAAGCGCTGTTAGAGCACAATAAAGAGGCCGCACGCTATGCCCTTCTGCTTGATCCACTCACTGCTGCTGTCTGTTCACCTAGCGAGATCAGCGCGATGTTTGATGAGATGTGGGAGATACAACGTCCATACTTAGAGATATTTGGGTGAAGCACCCCCTAAAGGCAGGGGCTTCGACAGTCGCCGGGCGAGGCGGGTTTCCGTGCCTGGCGACTGTGGGACACCTCCTGGACCATACTGCCCTTAAACAGCGATTTGCATGGATCGGTTGCAAACTGCGAAAAAGTGATGCGTCCAGTTTTCATATTGGTATCAGTCCTGGTGGTGCGATTCCGCATAGCGAGCCAGATTGGAGACGGTTTCGTCTAATTCTTCTTGCTTAAAGCCCATCTCTTGAGCGAAGTGCTCGGCATCCGGGCCGACGATTTCGACGGTGTGAGTAATCTGAGTCCCTGAAGCCGAAGGGGTTAACTCATGGCGGCCAATGATCGCATGGTCTGGTCCAACCGGTGTCCGATCAACAAAGCGTTGTCCTTCCTCGACGAGGGTGAGCGTAAAGGGCAACTCAGGTCCCCCCACGGGTTGCAAGATGCCAGAAGTGCCTGTCGCGAAGGGGCCATCAGGCTGATACGAGGCCATGCCATAATCCCAACGAGGCCAATTGGCAACATCACAATAGATAGCCCAAACGTGCGAAGCAGTGGCGCTGGTGTGCGCAGTTGCAGAAATGGTCCACATAAACGAAGATTTCTCCTTTTCTCTTAATCGACAGATGAAATGAACGAGAGAGTTTCAAATTGGGATTGACTTGCAGCTCTCCCTCGTGGTTCTCTGCTGGAGGTCTCGATTACGGATTTCCAGCAACTGGCCCCTGGTCCGAAGCCGAGCCAGCGGCAGATCTGGATCACTTCGGCTGGCGAGAAGCAGATGTAGCGGGAGCCGGCAGATGATCGAGCAAGAAGGCCAGGCTTTCATGAATGGCCAGGTTCTCGATCACCTGATAGTCGTCCAGGAGCAGGAAGATCTCTCCATCATGCTCCAGGATCTCATTGATGAGCATGGTCAAGATGGTCGAGATGGGCGTGGGTTGCGGGCTGTACAGGAGATGAAGAGCATCCTCGCCAAGAGCAGGGAGGCACGTACGCAGGGTCGTGATAACGGAGGCCCAGAAGCGCGTGGGATCATTATCCAGCTCATCCAGCGTCAGCCAGGCCACCGAACGCCCAGCCTGGCGTGCGCTGTTCGCCCAGGAACTGAGCAGCGTGGTTTTCCCCACCCGGCAGACGCAGAAAGGAGCGTCAGAGGGTGCATCAGATGCGGTATCCAGAGCCTGGAGCAGCCGTTCACGCATCACCAATGTGTGTGGCTGGCGCGGGAGTAGAGAACTTGGTCAGGAGCAACATTGCCTCGTGTTCGTTTGAGCGCGAACTGTTGGGAGAGGTCTCACGTGGCACGGCTGAAACTGCGCTGCCCCTCTGCACAGGTGTAAGAGCAGGGGGAGGAAAGTCATGCACATCTGCAGACGATGGCTCGCTGCCCAGCGCCTGTGCCACCTCTTCTAAACGCACGAACGTGACCTGATCCGCGCGTCCGAGGTAGCGTTTCCGAGTGCGCCGGCCTTGCTTATGGGAAGCGTACCAGTAGCCAGTGCCGCGGGGTCGAGCTTCTTTGCGGACGGAGAGCCGTCCCACTGTCCCACAAACGCGAAGGAGGTGTGTGTTTCCACCCAGTGAGCGAACGTGGGATCGTCACCCGCGTGGAACTGTTGCCCACGGGTGTCCTGGTGTGTGGAGTTCATACTGCTGGAAGCTTCGTCTGACCAGGCGAATGTATGTTGTGATGTTTTGGGCATAGGTCCTTTTTCTGTGTGTTGGGAAAGTCTCGTTGATGCCCAACAGAGGGAGTATACCACAAAACCAGGGAAGCGAGCAAAGAGGCGGTAAGAGGCCCGAAATCCCTCAGCGGAGAGGGGTCTGCGAGCCAGAACGCATGTTACGTTACTTCCCCCAAGTCATAGGCAACGTCTTCACCCCAAAACGGACATGCTACTGATCAGAGATAGTGGCGCATCGGAGACGTGCCAGGAATGGGAACGCTCTTATTGTCGAGATTTATCAACACCCCTACCAGCTTTGTAGGCAAGCAAAAGAAGAAGAATTGAGAAAGAACCATCGGGTAATGTGCTTTTTTTTTTATGAAACGAAAGAAGGTGTTGTATGCACTCGATCCACTTTGCCATTTTCCCACCTCCAGCCATCCTCAAAAACGAGATAGAGTGCGTAAGGATCGCCGACTATTGTGGCGAGGAAGTCGTGACCATGAAAGTCTCTCCCACTGGTGCGCCAGGAATGGTCTTTCACCATAATAAGGGGTACGCTGCTCTTGAACACATCGTCACCCATTCGGGACGCAGCTTTTGCCCGCCTCCCCTCTTTCTCTCTGGACCCGTGATCGAGCCTAGCGTCATGACCTACAAAAAAACAGCTTTCACAACGGTGCATGTGATTTCAAGCCTTCCGCCCTCAAAACCCTCTTTGGGATCAATGCCTCGCACCTTGCTCCCGGCTGGATAGGTCCGCAGGAGTGCGGAGCTCTCGATTTGACAAGTCAATTGATGGAAGCCCAGAGCGGGCAGGAACAGATGGCGCTTCTCACCACCTTCTTGGTAGCTCTGCTCAAGCAGGAGAAACCGCGAGATATGCTTGTGGAAGAAAGCCTCCGTTTGATCCACGCGCACATTGGTTCGCTGCATGTCAAAGACTTGCTGAACACGTTCCATCTCTCTGAACGCCAGTTTGAAAGGCGATTCACCCAATCGGTGGGCCTGACCCCCCAGGCGTATCTTCGGGTAAAGCGCTTTAATGCAGCGCTCCACCTCATCAAAACCAGACGTTTTGCACGGTTGACCGATGTGGCAGCGGCTCTTCACTTCACTGACCAGTCTCATTTGATTCACGACATTAAAGCCTTTTCTGGCATGACTCCTACACGCCTTGCTCAACAGGCCGATGACTTCTATCATGAGCAAACAGGCTATGCTTTTGTCTGAAGATGACGGTTTTTTACAAGCGCTCAAAGGAAAGGCAAGGTATACTCCAACAAACGAGAGAAACGCCATGGTTTCTCGACAGAAGGAGGAAAGAGTTCATGAGCAAAGTGATTATCTTCACGAATCTGACCCTCGATGGGGTCATGCAGGCTCCGGGGAGGCCAGACGAGGATCGCCGGGGCGGTTTCGAGCACGGCGGCTGGGCAGCGCCCTACAACGCGATGGCGCTGGCGGGGGAGAGCCTGCCCACTATCTCTGCCCTGCTACTGGGCAGGCGCACCTACGAGGACTTCTACTCCGTCTGGCCCAAGCGAACGGACAGCCCTTTCTCGGCAATGCTCGACAACATGCCGAAGTACGTCGCGTCCACCACGCTCTCTGAGCCGCTCCCGTGGATCAACTCCACGTTGCTCAAAGGCGACGCAGCAGAGACTGTGGCCAGGCTCAAGCGGGAGTCAGGCACGGATCTGGTGATCATGGGCAGCGGAGAGTTGGTCCAGTCGCTCATGCAGGCGAACCTCGTCGATACGTATGTGCTCCTTATTCACCCGCTGGTGCTGGGATCGGGACGCCGCCTCTTCCCGGAAGGTGGTGCAGCAGCCACGCTCCAGCTTGTCAGTACCAGGACGACGAGTACAAGCGTTGTGATCGCAACCTACCAGTTGGCCGAAGAGAACCGCTAAAGGAGCCGGGATTGTCCACACTAAGGGAGCACTGTCGGGGACGAAAAGCCAAAGGCAATCGTGCTCGTCGAGTGAGTGCAGTCCGCCGTCTTTCATGGTACTGACTATCAGTGGTGCTATCCTTCTTTGGCAGTAAAGGTGATTGTGACGAGGACCTTGTTCTGTGCAATCGCGATATCTGCCAGGTTGGGTGGTTGGATGCCATAGTCGGTCATATAGATAGTGCTGGTTGCTGTTCCGGTTATCGTCTTATCTACGACTTTGCCCTGTACATCAAAGGTTGCTTTGTTGGTTTTACCGTGCATGGTCAGATTGCCGATGAGTTGAAAATGAACGGTTTGTCCGTCACTATAGCTTGTGGGTAAGGATTGTGTACTGACTGAGATAAAGGTAGCGGTTGGATAGGTATCTGTTTGCAAGGTATGGCCGGTTACATAGTGATCGCGCATCTCTGAATCGGTCTGTAGTGTGCGCAGATCGACGGTCACGTTCATAGCGGTGACAAGAGGTGAGGCACCTGTTTGGATCTTGAAATTGCCTTGTACAGAGTGAGTGGTCCCGATAGCGTCGTTATTGGGTTTATTTTCAAAGATCAGATTTTCGTAGACGCTATAAGATGCAGTAGTCTGAGCAGGGACAATTTGAAATGCTTCCAGGCTTGCCGCAGAACCGGGTGTTCCTGTCCCGGAGGAAGGGATACTCGTTGCTGAAATAGCGCCTGGTGCAGTATGGGTCTGGGTAACTGTACTGGAGAAGTGCATCGTGTACAGTACACCTGCAATGAGGGCGATGAGAATGATGATGGCACCTGTTAGCCAGATATATTGTCGTTTCATTGTCGTTTCCTTTTGTTATTCGTCCCTATAAGAAGAAATACGCACAGAGGTTTCTGAAAGCAGAGAGTGTCATCTTATTGCCAGGAATACATAGAAGCAAATCTATCCAGAGAGAGGAAAAGATGAGCTTCAGCTTTGCTTCATTTGTCGTTGACAATGCAACCTCCTGTGTGCTACGCTCTTTTTATCCGAACTCGTTACTGAAGCTCTAAACGGTACAGTTGCGACCTCGATTATACTACTTTCACAACACTGTTTTCTGATTTTCAGGCTGTCACACTCTTCACCTACTGAACGAGGGGAGATAGCGAGTTCTTCTGATGTTGTTGTTTGACTGTTTGCTTACTGGTGCGTGTAGCATACCACTTTTTTCTAAGGGAGTATGTCTATAAGGAGACCAGGTGGAGGGACATCGATGACGATGAAGCGCAAAATCTCGGTTACGGTAAACGGGCAACGCTATCAGTCTGAGGTTGAGCCTCGGCTGTTGCTCGTGCATTATTTACGTGATGTGCTGGATCTTACCGGCACACATATTGGTTGTAACACTTCGCAGTGTGGCGCTTGCGTAGTAATGCTCAATGACGAGGCCGTCAAATCTTGCACGATACTGGCCGTTCAGGCTGATGGTGCAGAAGTGACGACAATCGAAGGGCTAGCCTCTGAAGGGGAGCTGCACCCCATTCAAAATGGTTTCTGGGAAAAACACGGACTACAATGTGGTTTTTGCACACCAGGAATGATCATGGCCTCATATCAACTCCTAAAAAATAACCCTCATCCTAGCGAGGCAGAGATCCGCAAAGGGCTGGAAGGCAATATCTGTCGTTGTACCGGCTACCAAAATATTGTAAAAGCAGTGCAACATGCGGCTGAACAGATGAGTGTAACGGCATCTGAACCGGTAGGGGCAGGCGAGTAGTCTTACTCTCCTGTTCTGGCGGCTGCACAGAAGTTTTTTCACTTCAAAGTTCCTTATTGCTTTTTGCATTTCTCTATGATAGAGAAAGGATATGCGTCTCATGGGCATTGCAGCTATGCTTGGCACGTCGATTAAAAGGCGTGAAGATCCCCGTTTGATTACAGGACAGGCAACCTATGTTGATGATATTAAGCTTGCCGGAATGCTTCACATGGCTGTCCTGCGTAGCCCCTACGGTCACGCACGTATTTTGAGTATTTCTACCGATGCTGTTCGTGAACATCCGGGAGTGGTAGCGGTCTATACAGCAAAAGATTTAGAGGGGCTGATTGACAACATTCCAATAGCAGTTCCCCTGCCACCCCATATTACAGAAGGAATGGGTCGTCGGGGTCCGCTTGCTTCTGAGAAAGTGCGTTTCTTTGGTGATCCTGTCGCGGTTGTCATTGCTGATGATCGGTATATAGCACGGGATGCGCTTGATCTGATTGAAATTGATTACGAGCCACTGCCAGCGGCTATCGACGTTGAGAAGGCAATGCAACCTGGAGCGCCGCTGCTCTATGAGAAATTTGGGACCAACGTTGGCGTCTCCGTGCATCCTGATACAGCGCAGATAGATCAAGTTTTTCAGGAGGTAGAGGCAAAGGGCGGAGTAATCATCAAAGAGCGATTGGTCAATCAGCGTCTTGCCCCCTCTCCAATGGAGACACGTGGAGTAATCGCGGAATACCGGAAGTCCGATAAAACCCTAACCGTCTGGAGTTCTTCGCAGATACCCCATTTGTTACGCAATTACCTGGCGGAGCAGATGCATTTGCCGCAGCACCAGGTGCGTGTGATCGTGCCTGAAGTGGGTGGGGGATTTGGGTGTAAGCTAAATATCTATCCTGAAGAGTCGCTAACAGCCTTTGCAGCGATGAAGTTGGCGCGTCCAGTGAAATGGATCGAGGGACGAGATGAGAATCTGGCAGCGACGATTCATGGTCGAGATCAGATCGACTATCTTGAGGTAGCCGCCGACCAGAGCGGGAAAGTACAGGGACTGAAAGTTGGGATCGTCTCTGATCTAGGTTCCTATCTTCAGTTTTTCACAGATGCAATCGCGATTGCATTTACCCTACCAATGATTAGCGGTTGCTATGATATTCCGGTCACGTATGGATCGTGTGATGTCGTTTTCACGAATAAGGCTCCTACCGATGCCTATCGTGGTGCAGGTCGTCCTGAAGCGGCCTACCTAGTTGAGCGAGCGATGGATCTCGTAGCACATAAATTGGGGAAAGACCCGGCTGACGTACGGCTCACAAATTTCATCAGGCCAGAACAATTTCCACACAAAGTATCGACGGGAGCGCTCTACGATAGTGGTGAGTATGCCAGAGCGTTGCATAAAGCGATGGAGATGAGTGATTACGCCCAACTGCGCCGAGAGCAGGCTGAGAAGCGTGCGAAGGGTGAGTATATGGGAATTGGCATCTCATGCTATGTAGAGATTTGTGGGATTGGGCCGAAAGGAACAGCGCCCTTTGGGATGTATGAAAGTGCGCGTATGCGTATCGAGCAGAGCGGAACCGTGATGGTCTATACAGGTGCTTCACCGCATGGTCAAGGCGAAGAGACCACATTTGCGCAGATTGTCGGTTCTGAGTTTGGCATTTCGGCGGAAGATGTCGTCTTGTTGCATGGGGATACAGACTCGACCCCTGAAGGTCGCGGCACCTATGGGAGTCGCACCACGGCGGTAGGCGGGACAGCAGTTTTGCAGGCAGCGCAGCGTCTGAAAGAGAAGATGAAGACGATAGCGGCAGCGATGCTTGAAGCGAGCACAGGCGATATCACCTTTGAGGATGGAAATTTCTCCGTGGCGGGATCGCCGCAGAAGCTGGTCACCTTCCAGCAAGTGGCGGCGGCAGCTAACACCTCGAATACCCTTGCATCTGGGATCGAGCCAGGACTGGAGACAACAGCCTTCTTTGAACCTGAAGCCTGTACGTTTCCCTTTGGAACGCATATCTGTGCTATAGAGATTGATAAGGACACGGGGGAGCCAACGATTACGCGATACATTGCCGTTGATGACTGTGGGCGGCAGTTAAACCCGATGATTGTTGCTGGACAGGTGCATGGTGGTATTGCGCAGGGCGTCGGGCAGGCCCTCTTTGAAGAGGTCGTCTATAGTGAAGATGGACAATTGCTCACAGGCACATTTATGGACTATGCAATGCCTATTGCGCCTGAACTGCCATCTTTCGAGCTTGGGCATACAGAGACACCAACGACAGTGAATCCACTCGGAGTCAAAGGCGTGGGAGAAGCGGGTACGATTGGTTCGAGTCCGGCGGTAGCGTCGGCAGTGGCCGATGCCTTCAATATTCCCCATGTCGATATGCCCTTTAAATCAGAGAGGCTCTGGCGTTTAGTGCATCAGCAGAACGGCGCAAAATAGTGATACAACTACAGAGAGCGCAGGTTGTTTGTTTTATACAAGCTAATCTAGCTATCTGTAGTATCTGTTTAGAGGAGGAAGAGAGCATGTCTGTTCCAGCAGTATTTGATTATCATCCGGCGCAATCTGTTGATGAGGCAATAGCCTTGCTTCAGCAATATGGCGATGAGGCCAAGATTCTAGCCGGTGGTCATAGTTTAATTCCAGCGATGAAATTGCGTCTCTCACAACCGACCCATCTCATAGACCTGGGCCGTATTGCCGATCTCTCTTATATTCGAGAGGAAGGGAACGTCGTCGCAATTGGGACGATGACAACGTACACGACATTGGCACGCTCTGAGCTGCTGCGGCAACGCTTTCCCCTTATAGTAGATGCCGCCTCCGTCCTGGGGGATCAGCAGGTGCGCAATCGTGGGACGCTTGGTGGGAGCATTGCCCACTCTGATCCAGCGGGAGATATGCCAGGGATAATTCTGGCCCTGAAGGCTGAGATAGTGGTCAGGGGACCCTCTGGCTCACGGACGATTGCGGCTGACGACTTTTTTGTTGGCACATTTGAGACAGCATTAACGCCGGATGAGATCGTGACAGAGATTCGCTTACCGTTGCCTGCGGCGCATACGGGCAGTGCGTATATGAAATTAGAGAACAAAGCCTCTCACTATGCAATTACGGGATGTGCCGCTGTTGTCAGTCTGGATGCTTCAGGAGATTGCTCGCTTGTGAGCCTGACCATCACAGGGGCTTCTACACAGACCGTTCGTGCGGCGGCTGCCGAAGCTGTGCTGCGAGGGAAGCAACTTAATGATGCAGCCATTACAGATGCAGCCAGCCATGCGGCAGATGGGATGGAAGTTGTCTCTGACATTCATGGTTCTACGGACTATCGTCGTCAGATGACGGCTGTTATTGTCAAACGCGCACTTCTTAAAGCGTTGGAGCGTGCGCGAGCATAGTAAAAGCAAAAGAGGATAAGGCAGAGCATATATACTCTGCCTTATCCTCTTTTTTTATCTCATCACTTTTTTCAAGAGTCTTTCAGGACTTTTCTCCTATAGATGAGTAATACGTAGACAGATTGCAGATAAGCAATGAATACTATTCATACTACATAATTGCCTTCCCTTTTTTCATCATTAGGAGCTCCACTATGGTCATATTATTGCGCAGGTACTTTGAGCAACGAAATATTGTCATTGGCAGTGTAATCTGTCTGCTGTTCATCCTAATTACTGCTACATTTCTTCAGTTTCATAATCTAGAGCAATTTGCTCAACTCATTAGCTCTTTAAGCGGTGGCCTGTTGGCACTTATCGCAATTAACACGAAATGGGGTCCAGATACGCAAGGAGAGGAATGGATAGGGCATGAGCGGCTGGGATGGAACCTTGTTGGTCTAGGATTGATCTGCTGGGGCATTGGTGAGAGTTTCTGGCGGTATTATCTCTTTCATGGTATAAGTCCTTTCCCGTCGCTAGCGGATGTTGGCTATTCACTTTTCCCCCCGCTAGTTTTTATAGGTTTACTGATTTAGCCATCGTCTTTCCAGTCCTGGCAGGAGCGATTTCTCACTATTTTAGATAGCCTTATCTCTATGGGAGCGATTCTGGCTATTGCATGGTATCTTCTGCTGGGAAGCCTCTCTTTGACCTTGAATGAGCCGTCGCTGGCGAAAGTGCTTACACTCTACTACCCAACTTCGGATATTGCATTGCTCAGTTGCGTTATCTTCTTACTTTTGCGAGGCCAGGGTAGTCAATATCAAGTAAGCGCGCGGCGTGTCAGCTTACTCGTGATAGGGCTGGGTCTTTGCAGTTTCATCTGGTCAGATTTCGTGTTCAATCTTCAGCAAAACGATGGATCTTATGTAAACGATTCACCCTATATTCTTGGTTGGGTGATTGGCATGTTAACGATTGGGCTTGCTGCCTACTTACGTCGGTTTATACCTGCAACGCCAGAGGCGACCATAAAGAGACGTTTGCAGCGCATAATCAGTCGTTCGGGGCTTGCGCCCGTTCAGATTATTCCGTATGTACTTCTTGCTATGCTTTTTGCGTTACTCTTGCTTAACGTCAGTAGTCAAAGCAAAACGCAGATCCAGATTCGGCCAGTGCTCTTCATCGTCACACTGATTGTGGTTGCCCTGGTGATTGTGCGGCAAGTAGTTATTCAGCTTGATAATACGAATTTGGCACGTCGGCAGTCTCAAGCGCTTGAGCAGCTAGCAGAGGCGAATAAGCGGGTAGAAGAACAGGCCAGGATGATTACAGAGCGTAATATGTCGTTGGAGCAGGGTATTAACTATTTAAAGGGTATTCAGGCCAAGCTGGCAAATGGGAATTTGCGTGCTCGTGCAACACTCTCTTCAGGTGAGTTGCTTCCGCTAGCGGCCAGTTTAAATTTGATGGCAGATCGGTTGGTCAAACTGGAGCAAGCTGATACCTATGCAGAGCAGCTTACAGCGGCCCTTGCCGAAGTTTGTGCAGCGCTTGAGCGTGTGCGTAGTGGGAAACCATTTGTGGTACATCCTGGGGTCAAAAATTACGTAGTTATCAGGCGTCTCCTGTTGGCGCTGAATCTGAAGGAATATAACACTCCGTCTGCTACCAATCCAACAACTGAACCGGGGAGAACACATCCTTCGCAGCCATTGTCTTCACCATTATCTAACACATCTGCGAAAAACACGCCGATTCCACCTGCAACTCCCTTTCCGCCCAATTCACCTAAATTTACGCGATAGAACTTATAGAGTTTTTTCAAACTCCTGTTGGTAGATATCAAGCCGCTGCTCAAGCGTCTGCGGCGGCCTGTTTTAACAGGGAGCTGAACGTTTGTACCGCCTTGCTTTGTGGGAGCGGAACTTCTCTGGTGATGAGACCAAGAGGCATATGCAGCTTCCAGTCTTGGATAGGTCGGATAACCGTGTCGTCTGGAATATGGTATGTGGCGAGTTTCGGCATGATTGCGACTCCCATTCCTTGCTGGACGGCTTGCTTGATGATTTCGAGACTACCAATCTCAAGACCAATTGCCAGTGGAAGTCCACGTGCCATAAAGGCTTGCTCGATAGCCGTGCGATAGGCACAAGGCGGATCGGTGAGTAGCAAGCATTCAGCGCATAGATCGCTCAGCAAGATCTCGTCTTGTTGCAGGAGAGCATGGTTTTTGGGGAGGAGTAGGACAGGCGTTTCGGTCAGGATTGGTTCAAAGATGAGTCCTACGTTGGCGGGTGGTGGTGTTGAGATGCCGAGATCAATCTGATTGGCTATGAGTTGTTCATGCGTGCGGTTTGTGCTCAGGATCTCGATTGTGAGACGGATACGGGGGTAGCGCTCACGAAAGGTGCACATGACCTGTATAAGATAGAGGCGTGCTATTGTCTCGATCATGCCCACACGTAACGTGCCGCTCTCTCCTGCGGCGAGATCTGAGAGATCCTGCTGCATTTGCTCGACTTGATTGAGGACATGCTGAGTGTGGATGAGGAGTGTGTGTCCTGCGGCGGTAAGCTGGATTTTTCTCCGTTGGCGATCAAAGAGTTCGACTCCGAGTTCCGCTTCAAGTTGCTGAATTTGTAATGTGAGTGTTGATTGCGCGTATTGCAGTCGCTCGGCAGCCTGAACAAAACTCCCTGTCTCCGCAATCACCTTAAACGTCTGCAAATGTCGTAGATCCATAATCCTCAACCTATCAGTAAAGATGAATGTTTGCTTTGAATACTTTGTGTTGTTCGATAGATTATACTCTGTTATACTGATGGAGCGCAAGCAAATTATCCGTGTGACACCTTTTGGAGAGCTATCAATGATGATCCAGAGGTGTGGCAAGGCTTTATGGTTCGTCGGAAATTCAAAGTCAGTAGGAGAGAAACTATGGATATACAAGGAAAAGTCGTCTTGATCACAGGTGGAGGCACTGGCCTTGGGCGCGTCATTGCCCAGCACCTGGCACAGGCAGGGATGCAGGTCGCTGTCGGATATTCACGTTCACAGCGTGACGCCTTTGAGACTGTCACGATGTTGCAGGACCTGGGTGTCAAAGCGCTGGCTGTTCAGGCAGACCTAAACGCACCAAGCGTCGTGACCGAAAGTAAACGTATGGTCGAAGAGGTCGCAGAGCACTTCGGACGCCTTGATCTGTTGATTAATAATGCTGGTACCACGAGATTTGTTTCTCAGATAGAGGCGCTGACAGAAGTGGATTGGGATACCGTCTTGAACGTACACACCAAAGCTCCTTTTTTCACGACGCAAGCGGCGGTTCCGCTCATGCGACAAAATGGTGGAGGACAGGTGATCAATACAGCCTCCATATCTGGTATCCGCGCCAGTGGAGGGAGCAACATAGCCTACTCGGTCTCCAAAGCCGGAACTATTCATCTCACCAAATGTCTGGCAACCGCCCTTGGGCCCGACATTCGCGTCAACGCCGTCGCACCCGGTTTTCTGGAGACACGTTGGAACGACACATTCAGTGCGGCATACATCCAGGCAGCCAAACAGCAAGCCACACTCAAGCAAGCAACAAGGCTGGAGGACGTCGCCGCCGCCTACGTCATGCTAGCCCGCAACGAGAGCATCACTGGCCAGATAATCACCGTCGATTCAGGCCTCACTCTGTAACGACGCACCTCCGGCTTGCTTCCTTTTTTCCTAAGAAGTGTAGGGAGTTCACCTGAGAAAACCTGGGGAGAAAAATAAGGAGGTCTCCGAATAGAGGTTGGCAGTCTTTTGAAGTAGACTCCTTGTAAACCCTTTCTGCCGAGATTCCCCCTTTGAGACATTTCTCTGTGGGAAGTGGGAAAAATTTGGTAGAGGATATCTTTACACAGAAAAAGGATGTTTCTATGGATATTGCAATTCTCCTCTATGACGGATTCACCGCGCTTGATGCGATTGGTCCCTATGAAGTGTTGAGTTGTCTTCCTGATGTCACCGTCCACTTCATCGCGGAAACGGTGGGACCGAAACGCACTGATACCCAGGCTCTTGCGCTTGTCGCGGACGCCTCTCTCGCGGAGTTCCCCATCCAGATATCTTCCTTATTCCTGGTGGAGGTGCTGGCAACCTGGCCGCTGCCCATAATGAGCAGATTGTGGCCTGGGTACGAGAGGCGCATACGACCTCGCGCTGGAGCACCTCTGTCTGTACGGGCGCATTCGTCCTTGGTGCCGCAGGCATATTAGAGGGCAAACGCGCCACGACATTCTGGGGTGCTGGCCCACACCTCCAACAGCAGTGCGGAGCTACCTTTGTTGCGCAGCGCTATGTACAGGATGGAAAAATTCTCACCGCTGCGGGCGTTTCGGCAGGGATCGATATGGCCCTCTTTCTCGCCAGCCAATTGACCGATGAAGAGACGGCTCAGGCTATTCAACTTGCTCTGGAGTATGATCCTCAGCCTCCCTTTGACTCAGGAGCGCTACAGAAAGCATCCCCATCCATCGTTGACACGCGCTCAACACCTGCTTCAAAACGGGAAGCGGCGCTAACACTGCGTTCAGAAAGGAAACGGTTTCTATGGCTTTTCGCATTATTCATCGTCAGCCATGCTCGGTCGTGTGTTGCCTTCTTATGCTCTTGCTCCCTGGGCTGTTCGCTGCCTGTGGGGCTTCGTCCAACCAGACCATCTTCGTCTGGCTCGGCGGCTTCCGCCTATCAACCGGTCACCATCCAGAACTGTGGGCAGACGCTCACCTTCACCAAACCGCCAACCCGTGTCATCTCAACCTTGCAAAACACAACCGATATTTTGCTTGCTCTGGGCCTGGGAGATCGGATTGTTGGCATCTATTATAAAGTATTGTATCGGGCAGACCCGCGCTTTCAAGCGCAATACGCTCGTCTTCACGATCTTGGTGGCGATATGACAAGCATGTTCCCTCAAAGGAAGTCGTGCTGAGTACCCATCCTGACTTTGTGTTCTCAGCCTATCCAGCGGGTGATTTTCTCAGCTTCCTATGGAGAGGTCACTCAGGACCAATTCAAGGCGCAAGGTGCTCAGATCTATGGCATCAGTGGCGAGTGCACAGCGAACTCCACGCAGGTCCGTGCTACCAGCATCTATGATGATATTCTCAACATCGGACGTATCTTTGGTGTTCTGCCAAAGGCACAACAGCTAGTCAATGGGATGAAACAGCATATCGATGCCGTTCAGAAGCGTGTGGCCTCTCTCACGCCAACCAGCGTGATCGCTCTCCCTACTCAACAACACAAGGAGCCGCTCCCCTGACGGTGGTTGGGGCGGGCATGTATACCGACCTGCTGCATCTAGCGGGGGCAACCAACCTTTTTGGCACGCAGAATCAAACCTATCCGATGATCAGCCAGGAAGCCTTCGCTGCCCAAAAGCCAGAGTCATACGTTCTCATCAGCTACAAAGGGGCAAATCCTTCTACATTTAGCTCCTACCTGTTCTCAAGCTATCCGAATACCCCTGCATCAAAGCAACATCGAGCGATTGTGATCGATGCCGACCAATGGAATGCTGGCATTTTCGTGCCGGATGCTATTGAGAAGCTCGCCCGCTTCTTTCATCCGGAGGCGTTTCAATGATCCTCAAAACCAGATCTGCTCCCGTCCGCATCCAGCCACGAATACACCTCTCTCGCTCGACCAGCGTTTCTGGATCCTCCTGGTAGGATTAGTACTTGCACTGGTGGGGGTGCTGCTGCTATCGGTGAGCGTCGGGGCCGTCTCAATCCCTTTGCTCCATGTGATCATCATTCTCACTCACCATCTCTTACCTGGAACGCTCCGCGGGGTCAGCCATTGATCCGACAGAGGACGATATTGTCTGGAGCTTGCGCCTTCCGCGTGTGCTGCTGGCTGGCGTGGTCGGGGCAGCCCTTGCAGTAAGCGGCACCATCTTGCAGGCACTGATCCGCAATCCACTCGCCGACCCCTATATCTTCGGGGTCTCTTCAGGGGCATCGGTTGGTGCGGTGGCGGTCCTCACGCTTGGGCCAGTGCTCGTCGTTGGCTTCTCCTTTCAAGCGGCAGCGTTTGTGGGGGCCCTGATCACCATGCTCCTGGTGTATCTGCTGGCGCAGCAAGGAGGTCGCCTGGTGCCGACTCGTTTATTGCTTGCGGGCGTGGCCCTGGGGTACACGCTCCAAGCTGTGACCAGCTATCTCGTCTTGATCTCCAGTCGGCCAGATGGCGGTGTTGCGGGAGTGCTCTACTGGCTCGCTGGCTCGCTTTCAAACGCGACCTGGGGTGATCTTGGCTTACCAGCGCTGGTGCTCTTGCTGACGCACTATCCTCCTGCTCTTGCAGGCACGCCCGCTCAATGCCCTGTTGACAGGAGAAGAGACGGCCACGAGCCTGGGCATCAATCTGGCGCATTTCCGACTCCAACTCTTTGTCCTGACCTCCTTGCTTGTGGGAACCGCTGTCGCGGTGAGCGGAGCAATTGGATTTGTGGGCTTAATGATTCCCCATATCGCCCGCTTGTTCGTCGGAGCCAACCATCGCCGCCTCTTGCCACTCGTTGCCCTGGGAGGAGCCGTCTATTTGATGCTGGTAGATCTGCTGGGACGCACCCTGATCGCACCAGAAGAGATACCAGTCGGTATTATGACCGCTGCGTTGGGAGGACCGTTTTTCCTCTACTTGCTCAGCCGACGTGGCAAACCTGGCAAGAGAGGAGAGCTTGAAGGATGAAGCAGTATCAAAAGAAGAACAAGCCAACAAGAAGACCATGCAGTGGGGACGCATCTGGAAACACGAGAAGTGATTGTCGAACTTGCCGGACAGCGCATTGTGCGTGAGGTAAATCTGTGCCTTGAGGCTGGTGAGATTGTGGGCCTGCTTGGTCCCAATGGGAGTGGCAAATCGACCTTGCTGCGCACCATCTATCGGATGATCACGACCCCTTGCCGGAGATGTTCTACTCAACGGGGACGAGGTCTGGAAACTCAGCGCCCGCGAGAGCGCTCGCCGGACTGGCGTAGTTGTGCAGGAGTCTCCCACGGATTTTCTCTTCACGGTTCGCGAGGTTGTTCACATGGGCCGTACCCCGCAGAAAGGGATGCTTGAAAGGGAGACATAAGAAGATGAGCAGATCGTGATGCACGCACTGGAACGCGTGCAGATGCTCGACTTTGCCGAACGTGAGTATATGACGCTTTCTGGCGGGGAGAAGCAGCGGGTGCTGGTAGCACGCGCGCTGGCCCAACAGCCAAAACTTATTCGTTCTCGACGAGCCAACCAATCATCTGGATATTCACCATCAACTGGACCTCTTGGAACTCATCCGTGGACTTGGCATGACGACGCTGCTGACGCTTGCACGATCTCAACCTCGCGGTCGCCTATTGCCATCGCCTCTATCTGCTTTCCGGCGGACAAATCGTGGCCCAAGGAACACCGGAGCAGGCGCTGACGCCTGAAATCATCCAGCAGGTATTCCATGTGCGAGCAATCATTGGCACCCATCCTCTCACTGGAGGGATGCATCTGTTCCTCGTTCCTTTGTCAGAGAGAAAAGAAGAAACAATGTGAGCAACGAGAAAGCTGACGCTCTCCTTATCCTCATCCCTCATCGGTGCGATGGTTGTCTTGCTATAAGCCTTCTGCATAGCTTAAAATAGAGGAAACAACCATTGTATGTTTGAGGCATTCACGTCATTTCACTTGGGGAGGCTACCGTTGGAGCAGGAACTTACAACTATTGAAGAAGTACAGCGTGCGATGTTTGCACACAACTATATTGCTGATCGCAGCTTGGCAACAGCAGTCTTCCTCGCTCTCAAACAGCGTAAGCCACTGCTTCTTGAGGGCGAACCAGGGGTAGGGAAAACAGAAATTGCCAAAGTACTGGCTTCTTTGCTTGGTACACGGCTCATTCGTTTGCAATGTTATGAGGGGATTGACATCAGCACGGCGGTCTATGAGTGGAACTACACGCGCCAGATGCTGCATATTCGCCTGGCAGAGTCCAGTAATACAAAAGACAAGAATGAGCTTCAGGAGATTTTCGGCCCTGAGTTCTTGATGCAGCGGCCCCTTTTGCAGGCAATCGATCCGGCAAATTCTACCGCCCCGGTCCTCTTAATTGATGAACTTGATCGCAGTGATGAAGAGTTTGAAGCATACCTGCTAGAACTGCTCTCTGATTTCCAGATCACGATTCCGGAACTGGGGACGATTCAGGCAAAAGAGCCTCCTTATGTGATTATTACCTCAAATCGTACGCGTGAGATTCATGATGCGCTACGGCGGCGGTGTCTTTATTATTGGATTGATTATCCTACGGCGGAGAAAGAATTCTCGATTGTCCTGGCAAGAATGCCAGAGGCACCTGAGCGACTGGCAAAGCAGGTCTGTACCTTTGTGCGAGAGCTGCGTTCGCTCGATCTCTATAAGGCCCCAGGGGTTGCCGAAACATTAGATTGGATTGGTTCACTGCTAGCACTGAATCAGGCCGAGTTGGTAGAGGGTCCAGTGCGTGATACGCTGGGGGCATTGCTTAAATACCAGGATGATGTCTTGAAGGCTGGAGGAAACGACCTGAGTCGGATGCTGCAAAAAGCACGGGGGTTATAGCAGCGATGACAGAAAATGGTCCGCTGGAGATGCGTCCGTTGGATATTGAGCGGGGCGAGCGTCTGCTGTATCGTTTAACAGAGTTCGGGCATCTGCTCTGGGAAGTGGGTATTCAAGTAGGCTCGCGCCAGATGTTAGATCTGACGGAGACGCTCCAGTATATCGATCCGAAAAATAAAGTAGACTTTTATAACACACTCAAATGCTGCTTATTGACGCGGCACGAGCAGGAAGTGGTCTTTGACCAGATGTATCTCTACTACTGGCATATACGGGATCGTGAGGAGAAAGATAAAAAGGGGAAAGCTGGTTCGGCGCAGCGTGAGGAGCGGCAGCTACGTCTGCCGCCTTCGGAGCGGAAGCGGTTAGCGGAGCATATGAATAATAAGGAGCAGAGGCGCGAACCGCAACTTGCAATGCAGCAGAAGGAACGTCCTACACAAAAAGGGCGAAAAGATAAGAAATCCGACGAAGATGATCGGGGAGATCCGCAGGGATTGGCATTTACGGCGATAGAGCAGTTGCGCAAAAAGGACTTTGAGAATTTTAGCTGGGAAGAGGTCCAGGAAGCCAAGAGACTGATGGCCGAGATGCGCTGGAATCTGGGGATGCGTCCGACACGCCGCAAATCGCCTGCGCGCAGCGGGTCCTATCCAGATATGAGGAGAATTGTGCGGCGGAACTTAAAATATGGGGCCGAATTTCTAGAGCTAACCTGGCGGAAGACGAGATATAAACCGCGTCCTTTGGTAATCGTGTGCGATATCAGTGGATCTATGAGTCTCTACTCGCGTCTCCTGCTGCATTTTGTGCATACCATTTCCAATGGTTTAATGAATGTTGAGACCTTTGTCTTTGGGACACGTCTGACACGGATTACACGGCAACTGAAAAAGCGAGATGTTGATGATGCGGTACGAGATGTCTCGAAATCCGTACAGGACTGGTCCGGTGGAACGCGGATTGGGGACGCACTGCACTACTTTAACCATAAGTGGGCGCGGCGCGTGCTTGGGCGGGGGGCGGTAGTGCTGTTGATTAGTGATGGTTGGGACCGGGGCGATGCTGATGTGTTACGAGCGGAGATGGATCGTCTTCAGCATAGCTGCCATCGCTTGATCTGGCTGAATCCTTTGTTGGGATCTCCTGATTATCGCCCATTAACGATTGGAATGAAGACCGCGTTGCCGTTTATTGATGATTTTCTGCCTGCCCACAATCTGGACAGCCTAATTAACCTGGGTAACCTGCTCTCTTCAATTGATGATAGCCGCCCTGATCGCAATCCAGCAGCGCGTCGTAAAGCGGTTGAAGCCTGGACAAAACGGAGGAACACCTATGCGTGATGTATTGTCTGATATCGAGAGTTGGCGTGAGCGTGGTGAGCGGATCGCCCTGGCGACTGTTGTCAGTATGGCAGGTTCTGCGCCTCGCCGTCCTGGTGCCAAGCTAGCAGTGAGTGAGAAAGGTGAGATAGCGGGCTCTGTAAGTGGTGGCTGCGTGGAGCCGGCAGTTATTGAGACAGCGATGCAAGTACTAAAAAATGGACGTCCTCAGCTTCTGGAGTTTGGGATTACGGAAGAGGAGAATATCGAGCAGATTGGTCTGGCCTGTGGTGGGACCATTCAGGTCTTTGTAGAACGTCTGGATTGGTAACCCTTTGTGGGTACCATGGGGGAGACAAGCTCCGCCCCTACCTGTTTGTGAGGGAGAGGAGATTTTCTATGGGTAGGATTTATACAACCCTGCGAGATCGTCTGAGGCGTGAGCAGGGAAGTGCGATGGCGACGGTGGTACTGGGAGAAAAGTATCTGGGGGCAAAGCTCCTTGTATTGCCTCATGCCTCCCATCAAGGCACACTTGGAGATCCTGCACTTGATGCCCAGGTTCTCCCTGATGCTGAAAAGGCTATCTGGGATGGGACTGCCCAGATTTATACCTATGCGATTGAGGAGCCACATCGTGATCCACAGATCTTCGCGGTATTTATAGAGGGATTTCCTCCTCCGCCTTCCTTGATCATTGTTGGAGCTGGACATATTGCGATTCCGTTAACAACCTTTGCGAAGACGCTGAACTATCATGTGACGATTGTGGATGCTCGCTCGGCATTTGCAACACAGGAACGGTTTCCACATGCGGATGAGATTATTGTTGCCTGGCCCGATGAAGTCCTCGCGAAGATGGAGTTAAATCCAACCACAGCAATTGCGGTCTTGACGCATGATCCCAAGTTTGATGAGCCAACATTAAAGGTAGTACTTTCTCAGCAAGTGGGGTATGTGGGCGCGATTGGGAGTCGGAAAACGAGTGAAGAGCGGGCTGAGCGTCTACTACATGAGGGGGTTACAGAGGAGCAGCTAGGGCGTATTCATGGGCCAATTGGTCTGAATATTGGTGCTACATCGCCTGAAGAGATTGCGCTGGCTATTATGGCTGAGATTGTAGCTACTCGTAACAAGCGATGACACTGCTGGGGGACCTGCTATTCTGTTGAGAGCAAAATCTGTTTGAGATAGGGAATATCGAGGTGAGTACGTAGGATAGCAGCCAGCTTATCGTATTCGCTTTGGCGGCTAAATTGGGGATGAGGTGGAGGTAGCTGAATGGAGCGTCGTTTAACCCTGTCATCTTCTGAATTCTTTGTCGTATCTTTTTTACCGCTGAATGACGCCATCTCCTCTCCTCTCCTCGCGTTGGGAATGCAGGTTCCTCATAGTGCAAGCCGAAATGGCTCTTTATGGGCGAAACGCGACGCCTCGCATCACCTCGCTGATCGCGCGCAACTCGTGAGGTGTGCCGTCGTAGGCATATCCCGCCAGCCGGAGCAGCAGAGGGAACAGCTCCCGAAAGCGCCAGGGATGGCATCTCTGGTACTCCTGCAGCACATGCAGGGTCTCTTCTGATGAAAGGATACGCTGCTGAGGTTTGTATTGCTGGCGTCCAATTTGCACCTCGATAGCGGGATGCGCCTGGATATTGCGATACCAATCGCTCTGTGCTCCATAGCCAGCCATGACGATGCACTCCCGCGTCGCGGGATCATAGTGGATGACTTCGAGGACCGTCTGCCGCTTGTGCCCAGTCTTACGCCCAACATGTGTGATCATGAGACAAAGATGCCCCAGTACCCAGCCCATGTGCCAGCGGTAGAGGTAGCGTGGCAGGTGAAACGCCCATTTCAAGAGTCCTCGCGGTTTGGGCGGCGCTGTCAGTGTGGTGCTCATAGTTTCTTCTCCTCCTTCTTCAATCACCTCAAAAGGTGGCAGAGAACAGAGCGTTGTTCTCTGCTTCTAGTGTAGGAGATGCGGCGTCCCGCTGTCATCAGCACCTGTCCCGGTTTTGTCCCAACGGCTGTCCCATCTTTGAGTAAAGCAAGGGATGGACCTAGAGATCTCTGCCTGGAGGTGAGGTGGAGGAAGAATCTTCTGCCATGCCAAGTGGTAAGAGGAATGTCTCCACGGGCCTCGCTTCCTGTTGACCAGTTGCGCTGGTCAGTCACGCTCACCGGAGACGCAGGAGTGCCCGTGTGCTCAAGAGCTCTTCTCACCGCTCGCACCGGAAAACGCTCTTCCCCAGTTTCTCGCGTTCTTTCTGGCCTTTCTGGTTGTTCCATGACCATTGTACCTCACAATGGTCTCTCTGTCCGTACTCCATAGCGCGTGTGGTCCCAAGTGAAGGAGGCGAACACTAGCGAATCTTGCCTGCCGCTATAGCTATGACAACGGCACTCATTCCCGCCACGATCACACCGCCTATCCACATCTGCATGGTAAGTAACCCCACGCCAATTATCCCTCCCACTATTCCCAACACCCAGTCGAGGAGCCGCACCATCTCATCCGCTTCTTTCTCTGTTTTTCCTCTTGCTACAAGCGTCCACTTCACGAGCGTGCCCCCATCCACCATGGGCAATGGGAGAAGGGCAGCGAGCAAGATCCATCCATGCCCTACCGCCGACCATGCCGCTAGCTCCCTTATGATTGGATTGCCTCCCGCGACTACAGAGATCACTGCGCTCATGAGCAATCCCACCACGTTGAAAATGGGACCACCTATGGCACGCATCCGATGCACCTCAGGTGAAACCTCATTATTCCAATACAGCGTTCGTGGCATACCCGCTCCTAGCCGTATTTCATCTATCGGTGCCCCTGCATAGCGAGCGCTGAAAATGTGGGAGAGAGCATGTCCAAAGTCCGCAGGCGCGAGAAGAAGCACCGTGGCAAATCCAATGAGTATATTTTGCCAGAATCCCCGTTCTGGATGCCAAGAGAACCCCAACCAGGTAACGATTCCCCACAGAGCAACGATGGGGACCAGGACCATTCCCTTGACCTTGACTGGGGTGCCAAAAATGCGAAGTTCGACCATGGTTGTTCCCTTTCTTCCGAAAATGAGATAGGCTGGGCAAGGAAGGACGGCCAGTTGACCTGTGTATCTGCAACCAGTGTAAGAGATGTCGTGTCCCGTTGTCATGAGGCATGGTCCCGGTTTTGTCCTGATGCCTATCCCGATTGTGCAGAGAAAGAAGGATAGCTGGCACGACGAGGATGCTTGTTCGCAGGCATGCCGACCGCCTCTTTGCAGTAATTCCCCCTCCCTTAGAAGGTATTATCGCATAGAATGGATGATTGGTAGATTTATGTATAGTGATCTTTGGCTATATGAAATTCCCTCTAACACTTTCTATTAGGGTTTTATGTTGACTTCTATAGAGGTCTCCTCTATAGTTAGAGAGAGTTTGAGAAAGTCGTGCCTTCCAGTCATACTATTGATTTGACGCAAGAGTGCCTTTCTCCTCTTCTATAGGCATAGGATATTTGAGCGCGAATTAAAAGATGTTCTATGAACAGTATAACGATGCGGCGAAATAAGCAAGAAAGCGGATTAGTTGGAGACGCACATACTGCATAAAAAGGGTTGGTGAGTCGCTATGGCACAAAAAGATCCTCGTCTTATCGGCAACATTTACCGTATAGGTCAGATAATGAGCACCAGCAGTATCCTGACAACCTGTACGGCCTATCATCGCTATAACAATGATGTCGTCGGTCTCTCTATAATTGAGCTTCCTGCTATTGTGCAAATACCTTTTGTACAACAATTGCTACAACCATTAGCGTTGCGCCGTTCGCTCCACTCCCCTCATATATTACGGGTTCATGATTTCGGCATTGACGGTACACGGGCGTTTATTGCTACAGATCCACCACGTGGTGTGACCCTGCGCTATGTGTTGGATACGGATAATATTGATTTCCAGCGTGCGCTCGATCTTACAGAGCAATTAGCTCATGGCGTACAAGCCTTGCATGAGCAAAGATTGAGTGGATTGGATCTGCGTCCCCACTTACTTACCATCGATACACTTGGCCTTATTGATCGAGCCCAGATCGATGATATTGGTCTGCGCACAGTGCTAAACAGGCTTGGCTACACACATAGTCAGCAAAGCAATGATCTCGGTTATCTTGATCCACGGTATGTCCCCCCCGAATATATTAACCACGAGGAGCAGGGTCCCTGGAGCGATACCTATCAGCTAGGTCTCCTTTTCTTTGAGATGGTGACAGGCCGTCCGCCCTTTGTTGGGCAGAGCGCGGCGGAGACTGGCATCATGCAGAGTAGTGAGCCAGTTCCGCGTATGGGCCAGTACAATCATGAAACGCCTGCCAGCTTTGAGGAGTTTGTTGAACATGCTCTCCAGAAAGATCCTCAACAGCGCTATAGAACAGCAGCAGAACTGCTAGCGGCCATCTCACGTTTACAGAGTGTTAGTAAGAACAAAAAAGGCGAACAGCGTCAGCCGAGTGCAGGTCTGACCGTTGAAATTCCTGGAGTTTCGGCAGATAGCATAGAGGCTGATGTACCTATAACAGCAAGAGCAGAGACATCTCCCCCAGATGAAGTCTATGCATATCTTTGTTTTGAAAAAGATACTATCGTATTACAGCGTTTTCCGTTAACAAAAGCAGTCTGTATTGTTGGGCGTCTTGATCCCAAACGCAACTTGAGTCCCGACATCGATCTCACCGAGCTTGATCCTAAAATGATGATCTCTCGTCAGCATGCACGTATTCGTTTTGAGAAAACCTTTTTCTCTATAGAGGACCTGAGAAGCCAGAATAAGACCAGGCTGGGGGAGTTGACGTTACAGCCCTTCAAACCGGAGATTCTGCAACACGGGGATATCATCTTTATCGGGGGTCTACGGCTTCTATTTGAGATACCGGGGATGAGCCAGTCGTATATTTTTAAAGAGCGGCGCTAGCGCGAATCTTTTGCAGGAGAGCGATACAGATGACCTTGCAGACTGATTCTTTCTTTGTTTATAGTGTAAGAGGCAAGCAAACGCTTGAAAAATGAAGAAAGGTTTTTGATAGCATGGGTTTTGATCAATATCATGAGCCAGCGCAGGAGTTATCGCAGCAGACACGGACATTTGCGCGCATGATCGCCTCACTTCAGGAGGAATGCGAAGCAATCAACTGGTACGAGCAGCGTATATCAGTTGAGCAGGACGAAGACGCGAAGAAGATTATGCAGCATTCGCAAGAGGAAGAGTTTCTCCATTTCTCAATGGATCTAGAGTTTTTGCTACGCCGTACGCCGAAATGGCGAGTGGCGGCGCAAAATGTGCTCTTTAAAAGTGGAGACATCATCGAAAATGCTGAAAAAGGTGAGGACGCAGAAGACCAGGCATAGCGCTATCTGTTAAAGAATGAGGGAACATAGTAGCTTATCTTGAAGCTATTATGTTCCCTCATTCGTACTGAATCTAGAGCACTATTCGCGTGTTGGAACGCTTGCTGACATAAACTGTTCTTGCTGCATTCCATTGACTGTTGCTTTTTTCATAATGTTGTGAACATGCTTACTAAACTCTCTTAGGGAAGGGGGTCTAAGTAAAAGCATGTTCTTTTTATAAGCAACATGAAGAGAGCTTATTGTCTATGTAATTTAAAAAAGGAAAACAAAATATGCGTTTAAATGATATTATTGGTCTGTTTGCGGCCCTTATTGGTACTACTACAACGCTTTTAGGGGCCTGGTCGTATGTTCGCAACCACAATACCAAGAAAGAGATGATACGAGGTGCCACGGCTGTTGTAGCCATCATGGTTGTAATCTTAGGTTCCGCATGGCTTATTTCGGAGGCCACGACCATCAAAGTGAACGGCCAGGAGAAAGTGCCGATTCCAGGTTTTCTGGCTCCTAAGGATGGAACTACGACCCCGACCCCCGCGTCGAACTCGAATCAGAGCCCGACTGCGACCCCGTCACAGCAGGAGGAACCAACCAAACCATCTTCACCCGATTCAACGCCATCAGCCGCTCCACCGACACAGCCTGCATCAACACCTGGAGTATCAATTACAGCAACGCCCTAAGAATTGGAAGGGAAAAGGCAGCGAAGACACGCGCTTCACGCTTCGCTGCCCTGGTTCCTATTAATGGATTTCAAAGTTCGAGATACCTCATATCTCTTCTCTTCAGAATTAGTGTCCGACGGCTTTGACGCGTTCAGGGCGTCTCACAAAGTAGTAGATCAGTGCACCAACGAGCGGTGCGGCCAGAATAACGAGGACCCAGGCGACCTTGTCGTTCCCCTCAGAGGGTTCTTTTGTCAAACAATCAATTAATACCCAGATCCAAAACAGCGTTGCCAGAGCCATCACACCCTGGATACCGAAGGGGAAAAAGTGGAAGAAGGCAAATGGATTGAGTCGAGTCATAGATTTTCCTCCCGATTTATCATAAAGTATGTATACACCGTGATTGATTTTCTTTGCCTCAATTATTATTGCCACTACAAGTTACGTATTCTGCTGGCTAAAGTTGTAATAGTGGAAATATCGAGTCAATTTTTCTTACAATACTATCTGCAACAGCTTTTCCGTTTTTAATTGGCTACGTGAGAATAACTTGTTGCGAACACTTGCAAAGTGCAAGTAAATTACTGCGACATTCCTTTTCAGGAGAAAAACATGAGAAAAATAGTTGCTTCGATGCTCATAGCGATGGATGGTGTTGTTGAAAATCCACAGTGGACTTTTCAATTTAGGAGTGAAGAATCACAAAAATATAAATTCGATGAGCTTTTTGCCAGCGATGCACTCCTTCTGGGGCGTATAACCTATCAGGAACTTGCAGCCGCCTGGCCTGGTGCTACTGGTGCATATAGTGAGAGAATAAACAGTATGCCCAAGTACGTTCCAACCACAACGTTGCAGGAAGCTGAGTGGAATGCCACCCTTATCAAGGACAATGTTGGAGAGGAAGTTACCAAATTGAAACAGGAGTCTGGTCAGGACCTATTGATCTTTGGGAGCGTTGAGCTCATTCACTCGCTCATGCAAGAGGATCTCATTGATGAATACCGTCTCATGGTCTTCCCCATTGTAGTAGGAAACGGGAAGCGGCTTTTTCATGCTGAGAGCCAGCAAAAGGGATTCAAACTTGTTCAATCGCAAACATTCGGCTCTGGTGTAGTGGTCCTCACATACGAGCCAAATCGAAAATAAAACTGAAATTGAACGTACTTCCAATCGTCATCTCGCCTTTGGGCATGGCATACACTTCTGCCTGGGTGCGCCCCTGGCTCGCCTGGACGCTGGCACCTTGCCGATATTCCCCTGGTACCAGTTGAGGGTATATCTATCTTTGGCGCAAAACATCTCCCTCTGATCTGGGAAGTTTGATAAAAGCTCACTACCGCCATATCCCTACCAGTATTGTCATCTTTGCATCTGGCAGGCTACCAATGAACTGGGCGACTGAGCGATGGGGGAAGCTTTGTCTCGGTATCACCCTGAGCTGCATCTAGTTGGGATTGGATGAGAAAAATACTCCCAGTAAGATCTGCGCCTCTAATATCGGCATCCCTGAAGTCAGCCCCGATAAGATCAGCCAAACGCAGATCGGCTCCTCTGAGGTCTGCGCCAATGAGGTATGCCCCTCTCAAATTGGCCCCTCTCAGATCAGAGCCTTTGAGTTTGGCCCCGATGAGATCTGCGCCTCTGAAGTCCTGCTTCTTGTGCCGAACTTCGGCCCGCACCAGTTCGCTCGTACGTAGCAACAGTGTATTCACGGCTGCTCGGTGGGCTACCACATCCAGTTTCATAAGAAGCTCAGGGCTCTTGTAAGTAAGGAGTTCGGTCTTCTCCAGCGCGAGACTGAGCTCGCCGTAGAGCGAGCGAGCTGATTGCAGCGTTAGCGCTTCGGTCAGATACCAGAGCAGTTCATGGAGATCCCGCATGATCGGGAACACTGCAAACATCTGCATCGCAGTTTGCGGAGTCCGCCGCCAGTCCTGTCCGTCGAAGGTAATCTGGGAGACCTTTTGTCCGGCACCGAAGCAATCGTAAACAGTGCAACCCCGAAAGCCCTGAGATCGGAGACGCGTATGAATGCCGCAGCGGAAATCCGATTGCAGATGGGGGCAAGGCTGTCCGGCATTTTTATGGATTGCGAAGTCTACCGAAGCTGAGAAGGTAGGAACGACACAGCACAATGCAAAACATCGCTCGCAATCAGCTCGTAAGCTGAAGCGATCTCCTGCGGTGGTGGGCTGTTCGTGCTTCTCAGACAATATGTGCAGTCTCCTATGTGCAAATAATACGCTAGAGAATTAGCGTTGCCGAGCGATAGCGATAAGATCGGCGAGCAAGCCCTGACCAGTCTCCAGGCGGCCAGCGCCGGGGCCGATAATAGTGACTTCTGAGAGCGTATCTGTCTGAAGAGTAATAGCATTCATCGCACCATCTACGCGAGCGAGAGGATCATGGAGAGGAAGAGCGAGAGGTTCTACGCGTGCTTCAATGGGAGAGCGTCCCAGATCGGAGGCAGCATGGATGGTTGCAACAAGCTTGATACGCTTCCCTTCCGCGTGGGCTTTTTGGATCTGCTCCTCGCTTACAGAGGTAATCCCCTGACGCATGACCTGAGATGGTTGCAAGGTATGACCAAAGACGACAGAGGAAAGGATTAAAGCTTTGGCGACCACATCATAGCCCTCGACATCGGCGGTAGGGTCTGCCTCAGCGTAGCCCTGAGCCTGGGCCTCGGCTAGCACTTCAGCGTAGGGGCGGCCACGGGCCATTGCAGTAAGAATATAATTTGTCGTGCCATTGAGAATACCGCGTATAGAGCGCACTTTTGCGCCAGCCAGGCCATCGCGTATCGTACTTAACACAGGAGTACCAGCCATAACAGTGGATTCCAGGCGCAACTGAACATGGTGATCGCGTGCTAAGGCGAACAACTCGTTTGCCGCCAGAGCGACAGGGCCTTTATTTGCCGTAACAACGTGCATACCCTGCTCTAGAGCGGCGCGAATATGACTGATTCCTGGCTCTGCATCGCGAAGATTCGTACCTGTGGCCTCGACCAGCACATCGCCCCCGGTGGCACGCAGACCTTCCAGAGCGTTTGTCCAATGCTTCACACCAGGATGCTGAGTAAAGGGTTGACCTTTAGCAGCGAGATCTAGAAGCAAGGGAATATCCAGGCCCTCTTCTCGATAGATGAAGCCCTGACGGCCACTGGCAACACTCACCAGCGTAATATCACAATCATAATGCTCCAGCAACAACGTCTGTCTGTTCGACAGCAATTCGGCCAGGCCCTGACCAACAACACCAAAGCCAATAAGAGAGAGACGAAGCCGGGTCATATATCTATACCTCTCCGCTAGATCCAGGACAACTTTAAGCGCTCAAGAACACGTCTGATAGGTCCGAGCTCCTCTATATTTAGTTTACGTGTCACGCGAATATACACAAAGACTCCGACAAAGAGCTCTATGAGTAGTTTGACCAGGGCAACAAAGGTACCACCAATCTTTAAGGTTGGAGTGCGCGCCGTATCGAGCACAGAGAGGTGAGGAAGATTTGCCAGGGCACTCAAGAGCGAGTCGAGCAGGTAGCGTATAAGCAGGAGGGAAAAGCCCATAATCAGGGCAGCGACCACAACACGGCCAACAAAGAGGATCACCGTTCTCACCTCAAGCGCACCGATGCGTCGATGTAAGATATAGAACAGCACCATCGCTTCAAATGTACCCGCTAAAGAAGTTGAAAAAGCCAGAGCGCCCATACCCCAGGGAGCCCCCCAGATAGCAACCCGAATGAGAAGCACACTGAGCACAATTTTAAAGATGAACTGTCCAACGCTAATAATCACCGGTGTTTTGCTATCTCGCATAGCATAGAATGAGCGTGTTAAAATCTCCACCGCAGCCAGGCCAGGCAGACCAAGAGCAAAGAAGGCCAGAGGCACAGATGTTGACTGGGCCATGCTCATACTATAACGGCCATGCTGGAGCAAGACCTGAATAATCGGAAAACCGAGGACAATCAATCCGATAGCAGAAGGAATCGACATAAACAAAATGCTACGTACCGTCTCCAGAATCGAGCGGCGCACGCGATCCATGCGGCCCCTGGCGACATTTTCGGCAAGAGTGGGGAAAGCGGCAGTAGAGACGGCCATGCCGAAAATGCCCAAAGGCAAAAGCATAAGCTGTAGAGCCTGATAGTATTGAGTAATCAAGCCGTCGGTATCTTTGATAATAATCAGCACAACCATCAACTGAATCAGGCCACGGTCAACAAAAGTCGAGAGGTAAAGCATAGCCGCATTAATAATGCGCGGAATCATCTGGCGGCCAATCTGAATCACGCCCGGATTGCGCCAATCGAAGGAAGGGGTATAGCGCATCCCTACCTGGAAGAGGCCGGGGATCTGCACTCCTACCTGTAAAAGAGCGCCGAGAACAACGCCCCAGGTTGCGGCATAGACCGCGAAGATATCATTACGTTGCCCTCTAAGAGCAAAATAGATACCCGGTAAAAGGCCCAGGATCAAACCAACGTTGTAGACCACGGTCCCCACGGCTGGCTGTAAAAAGTTCTGGCGGGCATTGAGGACCGAATTAACGACGACCCCGACACCCAGAGCGACAGCTTGCAAAAGCATAATACGTGTCAGAGAGGCAATCAGCGTAAGTTCGGCAGCGTCATGAATGCCGGGATTGTATAACGGGACCAGCCAGGGGGCAAGCACAATAGCGATGAGAGCGAGAACGACCATAATCGCCAGGGCCAGATTCAGAGCCGAGCTAGCGATATGCCAGGCAGTTTTCTCATCTTTCTCCGCCACCATGTATTTTGTAAAGACCGGAATAAAAGCCGAGGCGAGAGCTCCGCCAGCAACAATATTGAAAATTAAGTCAGGGATGAGAAATGCCTGTAGATAGGCATCGGACGTAACGCTGGTACCGAACACAAAAGCAAACATCGAGGTGCGTACCAGGCCCAGGATACGGCTAGCGACAAAGGCACCCGTTAGAATAAAGGTAGCACGTCCAACGCGGACCTTCTGCATCATGCCTGTATCTTGCGATACAGCGTTTTGCGGGCGGTCTGAGGTCAGAGGAGACATCTGGACAATTGGTTCGGCTCCATCGTAGAAAGCACGTGCATCGGGTGGCTGAGTTGATTGTCTAACGGCTGACGGGATAGATCCAGAAGCAGAGGGAGCCGCATCGGTGAGAGGTGACTGGGCGTCTTTCTTCCAGGGAACAAGCGTCGTCATATCCGACTTAATGCGCCGTTGCTGGAGGCGCATCTGTTCTTCGCGTAACTCTTGTAAGCGTTCCACACGTAGCTGGGCGATTGAATGGGAAGGTTGGGGGGCATCAAAATACTGATACTCCATGCCTTGCCCATACCCAAGAGAAGTGCCCATATCATGGATAGGTTCATGGTGTTTGTTTACAGAGGATGGCGATTGCAGAGGAACAGGGGGAGGCAGAGGAGCCTTTTGCGGTGGCTCATGCGCATCATCATCCTGGTCATATTGCCAACCATAATATTCAGATTGTTGCTCCGGATCATGCTCCGGCAAAGGAGAGTGTTGTCCTTCGTTTCCCACAATATTGCTCTAATATAGATAATAGAAAGAGAGAATAGACAGTAAAAAGGTACAATTTCTTGTTTTGCAGGTCTTAAACCCGGCATTCAGGACTGTCGGTCAAGCATACCACACTCTTCGGTCTCCTGGCTAGTAGAAAACAGCATCCAGAAGAAATTCGTGAATTCGTGAATTCGTAAATCCATGAAACTCGTAAGATTCGTAAAATCCATGAAACAAAAAGAAAAAAAGTCTGCTCTTACTAATTACATACAATAAAAAAGTGGTTACGGCCACAAATACCAAGAGAAAAACACAAATCAGGTGGAGGTTCCATTGAGTTCAAAAGCCCTGTATAAGGCCATTCTACTCGTCGTCGTCGTCGGTCCCCTTATTGCCACTGTTTTCGCCATCCGGATGTTATGGATGCGTGCAGTAAACATGACAGACATTTCTTTACTCATAAGTATGTATATACTGGTTGCCCTGGGAATCACCATTGGCTATCATCGGATGTTGACCCATCGTAGCTTCAATCCGCATCCAGTCATTAAATTCATTTTTCTTGTGCTTGGATCTATGGCCCTGGAAGGGGCGGCAGTTGAGTGGACAGCAACGCATGTAAAACACCATGCCCATTCGGACAAAGAGGGTGATCCTCATAGCCCGGTTGAGGGATTTTTTCACGCGCACGTTGGCTGGCTCTTTAAAGACCGACAAGCATCCCCGGAAATATATTGCAAACATCTGCTGAAAGATCGGCAAGTCATGTTTGTGAGCCGCACATTCCTGTTCTGGGTTGTGCTCTCGCTGCTTATCCCCTTTGCGATTGGCGGCTGGAGTGGACTCCTCTGGGGTGGACTGGTACGCATTTTCCTGGCTCACCATATCACCTGGAGCGTGAACTCTGTCTGTCATACATTTGGGAAGCGCGAATTTGAGACCAATGACGCGAGCCATAACGAGTGGGTCGTTGGCTTGCTGGGTATGGGCGAGGGCTGGCACAACAACCATCATGCATTTCCTCGTTCAGCATTTCATGGTCTGCACTGGTGGCAATTTGATCTTTCCGGCTATATCATCTGGACACTTGAGCGTATTGGGCTGGTAAAAGACGTCTATCGCGTCTCCCCCGAACAGATGGCTCGACGTTCCCAGATAAACCCTGAGATGAACAACGATGTAACAGCGGCATAACAGGGTTCTCTTCCGCGATCTTGTGAGAGATATCCAACAGGCGTGCTTTGCTCATATGCAATTCTTCAAGCATAAAGAGCAAAAGGCACGCCTCTTTTTCCTCCATTTTTCTCCCCACCTACAGGAATACTAGTATAGCTCATTGACACCATCAGAAAACGCCTATACAATCCCCTTATATAATGGTGTAAACGGCGAAATCGCATTTACAGTACATTTTCCATTTATTTAAGGAGTTCTATCTTGAAACATTTTAATACAGTCATTCTGGCCGGAGGCAGTGGTACGAGATTATGGCCGCTCAGTACTCCTAGCTTTCCCAAGCAGTTCCTGCCTCTGCCCAGTGGAAATAGTATGATTCAGGAGACACTGGCTCGTGTAGCACCCCTCACCTCGGCGGAACAATCCTGGGTAGTCACTGGACGCTCGATGGCAGAGTTGGTACAAGAGCATCTGCCATCGATAGCAGGAGCGCATATTCTCAAAGAACCAAAGGGGCGTAACTCGGCACCGGCAATAGCATGGGCTGCGGAGACGATTGCGCGGCAGGACCCCGAAGCCGTGATGGCGATCTTTAGCGCGGATGCCGTCATTCTCAATGTTGAGACACTGAGGCAAACGTTGAATCTGGGATACGAGTTGGCGGAGCAGGGATATCTTGTGACCATCGGCATCACTCCGGATACGCCTGAAACCGGATATGGCTATATTCGCTTTGCAGATCAGATCAGCGAAGGCTTTGCGCACCGCGCTTATCGAGCAGAGAAATTCGTCGAGAAGCCCAACCTTGCCACGGCACAAAGCTATCTACAAGATGGACACTATGTCTGGAATGCAGGAATCTTTCTCTGGAAAGTGCAGAGCATTCTGGCCGAGTTCCGCGAACATCTCCCCGAAGTAGCAAAAACTATCAGGGCCATTGTTGATGCTCAAGGAACGCCAGAAGAGACAAGAGTACTTGAAGAGCTATGGCCAACCCTGCAATCGATCTCGATTGATTATGCAATTCTCGAAAAGACGCAGAACCTGGTTGTCATACCAGCGCAGCTTGGATGGAACGATGTGGGCAACTGGGACCAGTATGGTGCCCTCTTCCCCGCAGACGACCAGGGCGTGCGTGCAGTTGGGACGCACCAGGGTCTTGGGAGCCAGAACATTATCGTCTACAACACTACCGAGCGCCAGATTTTCACGATTGGGATGGAAGACGTCATCGTGATCGAAATGGCAGGAACAACAGTCATCTGCCATAAAAATCATGTGCAGCGCGTCAAAGAGCTTGCAGAGCAGCAACAAAAGAAACGATAGTTAGCAGCGAAAGAGTCTGGTGTTGCAACAATCACCTCACCAGGCTCCCCTCATCGTGTTTGAGCAGAAAATATAATTGGCTAATATGAATATACGAAATCTTTTTAGCTTTGTCTTCTTGAAGAAGGGCCTCCCCTTTCCCTCTCTTTGCGGCGAGATCGTACAATTGCGATACCCACTATCTGAAAAACAAGCACAAAAACGGTGATGACCAGTACAGCGAACACAAAGAAGAGATCACAACCACCCAGATATTGATAGCCGAAAGTATGGAGTAGCGCCAATGGAACGAGGATATAATTTAACTGCTGAATCTGCTTCCAGCGTTTTCCCTTGAGATAGCGCAAGGAGAAAGTATTTGAAAGAGCCAGTAATAAAACTAAAAGAATCGTAGCGAACAGACCAGTATCATTACTCAACCCATAGATATTGAGTAGTGGCAGATAGGTTCCCTCACTAAAAAAATAGTGGATGATTTGACTACCAAAACTCATCTGGAAGACGAGCGCCACGTGATAACAACCAATAATGGCGGCCCAGATGCCAATATCGCGTCTCAGATCAATATTTACTGGATTCCGCCTGAAGCGAAACAGAGTAAGGGGTCCGATCAGCAAAGAGGCGAAAAGCAGGATAAGGCAGAGGTAGCCCAGCAGAACAGTGAACAGAAAGATATGTCTTTCCGTGGGAAACAGCAGGCCAATAAAGACAAATGGGCAACCGATGAGAGCCGCTAAAAGAACATTAATGAGCAGGCGTCTCATATTTAGAGATTTTTTCATGACGTAATCTTTTGCTTGTATAATGTATGACGACAATTTTTTATGGCAGGCATACCCTCTCGATCCTTCTCTTACTACGATAGCAGCTTCTTTCCCCTTTTCAAAGAGCACCAATAAAATTCCTTTCTCAAAACTATCTATCTTCAGGAATAGGACGAACAGAGACAGTGTTTCCGGAAAGAGAAGTATTTTTGTTCCTCAAGGGTAAACAAGTTTCTACACCATTATTTTAGGGAGAATATGCTATGCTTGATTTTGCAGCGATAAAAAGCGGCTCCAAGTCTTTTACAGATCTTGCGGAAGGCCTCACGAAGACTGATCTCTACGCATTGACCGATGAGATGATAGATACGATGCGGACAATCGTCGCTGATGCGAGCGATGAGGACGTCATTTTTGTGCCACAGGACCCAAAAGCGAAAGATCCATTTGGCGTTCCCGAAGAAGACACGCTAGCCTGGACATTAGGGCATGTTATAGTTCATGCGACAGCCTCCTCTGAAGAATCGGCGGCACTCGCTCTGACGCTTGCCCGTGGTCTGCAAGTAGAAGGGCGTTCGCGCTATGAAGTACCCTGGCAGAGTGTCTACACAAGCGCACAGGTTCGGCAGAGACTTGAAGAAAGTCGGCGTATGCGCAAAGCAATGCTGGATGCCTGGCCGGATGAGCCACACCTCGACGTAACCTACACGGCAATACCGCGCTTAGGGCCACTCAATGCAATCTCGCGCTTCATCCTGGGTCTTTTTCACGACAACGATCACATAGAACAACTACGCGAAATTATGCGACAGGCCAGCGAGGCTCGCAAAGCATAATAGTTCTAAAAAACAGAGCGTTTTGTAGCGATTGGAAGGGTCGAGCGCGTAGGCTTCAAGCGCCTCAAAGAAACTTTTCCAGTTTTGATCAAGCACCATCAGGATTTGTTGACTCACTTTTGCTGGTAGTGCTTTGTAGGCTTCATGGGACTGCATACGCCGTTGCACTTCATTATAGTTGAGGTACTTGCCTTGATGAATGTAGGATTGGCGGATCTCGTACAATGCGGCGTTGTACAGGTTCTTGGACTTGAAGGCCGCCGCATCAATAACCGCATAGCGCGGGTCATTGCGGTCAATGACATGTTGTTCGGTGAGTTGCATGGGACGGCGTTCCTGGTAGTGGCGAAAAAGGGAATGATGCGGTAGAGTAACGGTATCAGAGAAGCGAGAGGTCAAAGGTCACATGGTAACCGTTACCGTTCATTGTCCTCATTGTAGGAGTGGGGCGCTGGTGCAGAATGGTCGTGCTCCAAACGGGAAGCAAAAATATCTCTGCCGAGCATGTAAAAGACAAAGCAGGGAAAATCCAACGCCACATGCGTATCCAGAGGAACGCCGAGAAGAGATTCTCCGAGCGTAGGAAGAGCGCAGCAGTTTGCGTGGGCTGGAGCGAACCTTTGGGGTTTCACGGAATACTGTGATCGCGTGGATAAAAAAAAGCCGCAAAACTGCCAGCCTTGAGTGAAACGGTGATCGTGCCTGAAGCAAATGATGAAGAAGCGATCGTGCTGGAATTGGATGAACTGTGGTCCTTTGTGCTGAAAAAGACGAACCAGGCGTGGATCTGGATCGCTTTGTGTCCAAAGACCCGTCAAGTTGTCGCTTACGCGGTGGGAGATCGAAGTGAAAAGACCTGTCGTCGCTTATGGGAGGCTATTCCATCAGCTTACCGTGCAAGCCACTGTTTTACAGATTTTTGGGTCGCCTATCAGGCAGTGCTTCCAGAAGAGCAGCATAGCGCCGTGGGGAAAGAGACTGGGGAAACGGCTCATGTTGAACGCTGGAACAATACTCTCCGACAACGTCTGGCTCGCTTTGTCCGCAAAACACTCTCCTTCTCTAAATCGTTCGTGATGCACGATGCTTGTCTGAAACTCTTTCTCCATCGCTACAACCTTGAACGGGCGGCCATTCTTATGTGATCTACTGCCGCAAAGCCCTATGAGAGATGGCAAGCGCCTTTCCCTGTACTCAGTTCTGAGAGAACCCTCTTCCTCTTTCTTTCGCCCACAAACCACATTGTAATCGTAGCGCTGGCATAGCCGGTGGTGACCAGCAAGCGCCAGCAGCCAGGGCTGGGAGCCTGCAAATAAGAGGTGTAGGTATGCATGTGGGCACCTGTCGGTAAGCCGGGGCCAGACATAGCGTTGCCAGTGTCGTGGTACGTCTGATGGGGATCGGCGAGGTCTGTCCCATCGATGAGAAAAGCGCGCGCAGCCTGGGCGTTATCGATCGCCCAGAGCGTCTTGGTGTACGAGCCTTCCTGGGCAAAAACGCCCTTGACAGGGGGAAGACGATACGTTCCAGATGGACCCACGCCAGAGTAAGCAAGGTAGGCGACAATCCCAGCCGAAGTCGGCTGAGCCCGCAGCCAGGGAACATTTTCGCCAAATGGCCCGCCCGTGTATACGGGCGTCGCCGGACAGGAGGCAGGAACAGGGGAGTCTGGCTTGAGCTGTCTGATCGTTTGCGATGGCGGGGCCTGGGCGGCCAATGTTGGCGAGGCCTGCACGCTTTGAACAACAGGTGACGACACTCCATGAACACCTTGGGCGGATGAGGACGCGCATCCGCTCAGAAACACAATAAAGCCTCCCAGCCAGAGGAGACGCCGGAAGATGCCTGCTCGTTTCATAAACAGTTTCCCTTTCCTTCACGTTTTAAGTCTCTTTGAGTATATGACGGAAAGCTGAAATGGTGCTGAATCGGGACACTCTGAACAAGTCTGCTTTACTCTCCAGTTGAATACGCCTATTCGATAAGGATGTACATATGGAAACTCAGTGTGTACTGGCTACTTGGAAGGTCCGTTGACCTCTCGCTTCTCTGATACCGTTACTCTACCGCATCATTCCCTTTTTTGCCACTACCCGTTTGCTCTCTGCAAGATGCTTTCTCAGGGTTTTCGTTTACCTTATCATAAAGCCCTGAGAAAGCATCGTTTTTCTCCATGCTTTACTCACGGCGCACTGCCCCATGAGAAAGTGTATCCTCCGTTTCTCTAAAGGGGAGAGGGCCTGCTTGCGAGAGTCGGAACTATTCTCCGAGTTGAATTTCCCTGAAATCCACAAATGAGAGAAGATGGAATACGTTGTTCCTCAGATTGCTCGCCTAATAGGTGATGGTTTCGCCGGAACCATTATTCTGGCCGGAACTACAGGCGCTAAAGAACGGAAGAAAAAGGAGAAAAATCGCAGCTAGAGAAAATACTCGCCTGACCATCATGGTCCTGCTCCTTTGCTTGAAAACACGTCATTGTCGTAAGATTCAGGCATCGCTTGCGGATAAAAGCTCCATGCCCCGAGAAAAACACAAGCTAGAAGCTACTTCAACACACCTATGGTAGTAGGGACACGAGTACATCTGACGAAAAGTTACAGCGACTCGCCGTCGGTGTTGCCAGTGGGTCAAGATGGCAACACCGACGGCGAAGGCGAGCTATGACCGATGAGCAACGGAAGGATCGGTGGCGGCAACAACCTCGCTAGCATCTCGCGGATTGCTGGAGAGGATTGGTGAGGGCTGAAAGCCTTTGACGACCAGCCAGACGCCCAGCGAAAACTCAAACAGCGCGACTGGAACTGCGGACAACCCTGCTAAGGGGGCATGTAGTCCGAGAAGACCGAACATCACCGCGAGGTAGCCTGCGAGGAGGATGGGGCCTCCAATGATTCCGATCAGGGAAAGGCCTCGAGGCACCAGACGCGACTTGTATAACAGGAATCCCAGCAACAGGTCGCATATGGCCGGCATGAAGCTTTGCCCTTGGAGGAAGATGCGGTCATACAAGGTGGCAAGCGCATGGCTGGTGACCAATGCACCTGCTCCAGCTCCGGCTTGCCGCAAGGTCACGATCGACATAAGGAACGCTACGCCGACGAAGATGGTGCCGGATTCCAGAATGCGGGAGGCAACCAGGCCCAGCGCGGCTGCTTCGTTCTGCTTCTTGAGCACCGGGAACAGTACGACGGCGGTGCCGATGCCAGCGAGAGCCACGATGATCTCTAGGATACCGCCGACGATGGCGGAAGTGTCTGGGCCAGCGCCGAGGATGTAGTTTGCACTCTTTACCGAATCGTAGAGAAAGAGGGTCGGGATCGAGACAAAGGTGAGCAGGTAGAGCACGCCCGCGACAAGCGCGGTCTTTCTCCGTGGACTCATCTCAAACGCTTCACGGTCTGCTTGAAGCGGGCCTACTCGTGTGTTTTTTACAGTGGTCTGTGTCATCACAATGCTCCTTTTTCTACTGATGCAGAAAACTTTTCCTGGCCAGCACCATTTCCAATACGACGTGAGTCTGCTGCGGGAAGGCTCATCAAACGCACTCGTTCCATGAGAACTATCTCAAAGGCAGATCTCCTGATCTTCGCCGCTTGCCTCAACTCCGTGTTTGACCCTTACGCATCGGCCTGGCTGGGCCTAACGCGATTTACCGAGAGTAAGGGCATTCCTAAATCACGCACTTTTCTGAGCACTCCATGCAACGCGGCTTGATCGACCACCGGGCCGATTAACAGCGTCTCGCCGTTGTCTTCTCGCGTGATGGTCAGGCCCTCGAACCAGTCGACCCACTTGTCATCAAGGTGTCCCTTGATGCGAATCTCGTACCGTTCAGGCTCGTAATGATCCTCAATTGATGCGTGTGCTGCTTTCATGCTGTGCCTCGTGCCTTTTCCTCTTTCTGGATGAATCTCTACGTCGTTGTAGGCGTTCTTGTCTTCTCATCAGAAGATACACGAGAATGTGGTGAGAAGGGATCACCAGATGTGGTGATGGATGTGGTGATTTGTTCATCGGGCTGACAAGCGAGAGAAAAAGCCCTGGCAAGTGATTTGACACACCTGGTCGTGGCCAGGGTGGGTGTGTGGGTTCATGAGAACAAAGCGAGTTCCTTCGCCCGGCGGACTGCTGCCCGACGGTCATTCACCCCGAGCTTGCTGTAAATGTTTTTGGTGTGGGTCCGCATGGTGTTCAGGGATATCACGAGTTCGCGGGCAATTTCTGGGCCGTTCAAGCCGGTTGCGAGTAGCCGAAGCACTTCCAGCTCCCGTTCTGAGAGTGGCTCGATCAAACCCTGTTTCACGGGCGTTCTGTCCTCAGCTGAGCCAAAGGCTGTCAGGAGGTGATGAACATAGTTCGGAGCGATTCCGTGTTTCGCCGCCGCTTGCAGCAGGAGGGCCATAGCTGGCCCTTCGTCCACAAACATTCGGACGTAGCCTTCCGGCTCAGCCAGCGTCAGGGCCTGTTGCAGCGGCACAAGAGCGGCAGGGATATCGCCTTGCAGCAGGTTCGCAAGTGCCTGGAGCACTAGGATTTCGATGACGCTTCCCGTCCGCTTCCCTTCTTCCGCCGCTTGCAGGAGGCGCTCTAGGAGCCCCACAGCCTCATGAGTGGATCGGTCTGTACGGTTGCTCGTAGACCAGGCCAAGAGCACTCTGGCCAGGGTGATGTGCTCGAACTCGTGCAGATAGCTGAGTTCGCCCGAAACGGAGAGGCCACGTTCACGCGCCCAGTCGAGCGCTTCACCTACATTCCCTTGCGCGACCCACACCCGTGAAACGCTCGCTGCGATAGGACGCACATTGGGGGAAAAGTCACCCACATACAGGCGCTCTGCCTCGTGGAGCAGGTCAAGCGTGCTGTTCAGATCTCCCTGGGCCTCTCGTATGCGAGCCATCGCAACGCACCAGCGATACCGGTTTTGCGGTAATCCGGTGTGCTCCCCCAACTCCTTACTTCGCAGCAGGTGCTGCGTGGCGGTCTGTAGATCGTTCCGCTCACGGTGGAGTCCGCTCATACCCACATACATGTCTGCCGTTCCCCGCAGGGTAGGTGTGCCCTGCTCCAAAGCCCTCTGTAATGCCCGCTCGTAGGTATGCATTGCCTCGTGGAGACGGCCTTGCACCATCTGGATATCAGCCACGGCGATGGCGCAACCGAGTGCATCAGAGATATTCCCGGCCTTTTGCAGACTCGCTATCCCATCGGCATACGATTGGTGCGCTGCCTCGAGATCTCCGCTCGTCCAGGAGGCAAGTCCCAAGAGCCCCGCTGCCGATCCGCGCGTCAGATGGGCGTCCTCGGGCGCGAGATCGAGCGCACGCCGGGCATAGCTCACGGTCCCTTGCACATCGTCGCGAGTCAGGGCCAGCCCGGCACGGGCAATCGCAATAGTAGCCGGGAGATGGCCAAACTCCTCTTCGTCCACGACGACCATCGTCGCCGCTGGGACAGATGCAAGCCCATGCATCTCTGCCGTCGTGTCCAGCCACCGTTCGGCGTCCCGCAGTCGCTCCTCAACGCCCTCGCGCTCGCCGCTCGCCAGTAACACATGGGCATATGCAACGCTGAGCACGGGCCTACGGCGAAGCACCTCGTCGGGGAGCACCTTGAGCCAATCAAGCAAGGTGGCCTCCTGTCGACTCCGGAGCATTGCGAGCACGCCAAGCTCGACCAGATCCGCCGCTCGCGCGAAATCTGCGGCGGCCAGCGCGTGGCGGATCGCATCGACTGCCGACCCATGCCGCTCGTACCACTCGCTGGCGCGCCGATGCAGCGTTGCTACCTGATCGGGCTGCTCCGCCAGCAAATGCGCGGAGAGCACTTCGGCAAAGAGGTGGTGGTAGCGATACCAGTGGCGCGTATCATCGAGCGCAACGACAAAGAAGTTCCCGTGCTCCAGGGCCTCTAGCCGCACGTTGCCCTTCTCTTGGCCGGTGACGGCATCACAGAGCGAGCCACTCAAGCGGTCGAGAATGGCGGTCTGGAGTAAGAAGCTGCGAACAGGTTCGGGCTGGTGCGTGAGAACCTCTTCGACCAGATAGTCCAGGATGTACCGATGGTTGCCAGTGAAGGCCTGGATGAACTCAGGAATGTCTTCTCGCCCCCGCATCGAGAGTGCTGCCAGTTGGAGCCCCGCAATCCAGCCTTCGGTGCGGTCTTCCAATGCGGCGATGTCCCCTGGCGAGAGGGTGAGGCCCATCACCGAGTTGAGAAATTCGGCGGCTTCAGAGGGGGTAAAACGCAAGTCAGCAGCGCGCAGTTCGGTCAATTCACCCTGAGCGCGTAAGCGGGCCAGAGGGAGCAGTGGGTCCTCACGGGTGGCGATGACCAAGTGCATCTGCGGCGGCAGGTGCTCGACGAGATAGGTGAGGGCCATGGTCAACCGGTTGGGCATCAATCACATGGTAGTCGTCCAGGACGACGACGAACTGGTCCGGGATGGTGGTAATCTCATTAAGCAAAGTAGTCAGAATTGATGCGATTGGCGGTGGCTGAGGAGATTGGAGCACACCCAACATCCCTTCTCCAATGGTAGGCGCAATCGTCTGTAAAGCAGCGACCAAGTACGTCAGAAAGAGTGTCGGGTCGCTCTCCTCTTTGTCCAGCGATAGCCAGGCCACCTGCCGGTTGCAACCAGCCACCCATGCACTGACCAACGTGGTTTTCCCAAAGCCAGCGGGGGCAGCGATGAGGGTCAGTTTGCGGTGCAGACCCTCGTTCAGCCGCCGGGTCAAGCGGGAGCGCAGGACTACGTTAGGCCGAAGCGGAGGGAGATACAGTTTTGTGGCGAGAATGGGCGTCATGTTCTCTCTCCTCCAACGACTTCCCAGCTCGTTTTTTGCATGGCCCATCGCTCATCAGTATTCGGGGTACGAGTTTTGCGCTTGTCGTGAGATGGAAACCGGAGGACTCCCTTGCTTGGAGAGAGCGAGCGTGTTCTGGCACAATCGGGACATTCAACTAGTGCGATGCCACTGTCCAGAACACGCTTGAGATCGATGGAAACCACTCCAGGAAACGTGCATCTGGGTGTTTTGATTGTTTGCGTCTGTTCTCCACCGTTCCTCCCAAAATTGCTCCAATGGCCTCATGAAATACATCTGCTACTGACGTTTGTCATCCATTGTACACACAAATGGCTTTTTAGGGAAGTTGTTGAACACTGCCAATTGATTACTTGCCGAAAAAGCGCTGTATCAACGTAGCAATGAAAGTGGCTTCAAGGATCAATCCCACAAAGGCTGCGAGAGAGGCCAGGATCGTCAACGGATTATTGAGTTGGGTAACTCCAGGAAAGAAGCCCCGTCCGTGAAAGCTGGTCATGCTCAGTTCTAGAGCATTCACAAGTGAGAGGGAGGGCTTGAAGGAGGTTCCAAGTAAATAGTGAGCCATCGTAAACCCAATAATTACCAGTACGTAGGCGAGAAAACTGCGCCACAATTGGTATCCATAACCAGCAAGCAGAAAGGAAAACGAAGATCTGTTTCTTCAAGATGCGTGCCTGCAATATTGCGCTGCTCTGCCGTTTCAAAGCTCCACTCTGAACATCACCGTAAGGGAAGATATGGCGGCGGAGTTCTCTCTCAATGAGTAAAAAGCAGCGGAGAAGAGGTCGTTTCGAACTCATATCAGGTAGCGTCGCATAAGATCTTGGATGCCTTCAAAATAGTCTCGCCATTGTTCTTGTGAAGCATAGACCTCAGGCATGCCCTCTTGAAGCACATCCACGAGAAACACCGTGTGTTGGGTGCCACGCCGACGGTAGGGTCGTATTTGCCGGATGCGCAGATCGGCTTCAATCAGCGGAGCTTCTCGTAGGATCTGCTCTGCCAGGCGTTGTGCCTCCTCTTCAGAGATCATCCAGTATGCTGTTGGTCGTGGTTCCAGGCTTTCTTGTTGACCAGAGCCATGAACCTGCTCATCTGCTGATGGAGCAGAAACATCACCTCTGAGCCATGCATGGGTTCGTAGACAGACCTCCTGTGCCACATCGGTGTAGGACCATGAGCTCATTTCTTCTATCAGGGCCTGGATATCCTCTGGAATGCCTTCTACTTTCGTTGTTGTTCGCTCTGGATCAGCCTTATCTCTCGCATACGCTTCACAGGCTGCCTCATACGAGCCAAAGGCTCCCCACCGTTTGATCATGCCGTTGAAATATTTGCCTGGATGTTCTATGGGACGACGACTCTGCTCTTTGAGGATGCCTTGTTGTTGTGTATACAGGAGCACGGCGCGAACAAGGCGCTCTTCATGCTGCTCCAGGTAATGTGCATAGGCTCTGGCATTGCGTGGACTTTTCTCTACCAACTCGGCAAGCTCTCGCCCCACTGTTTCATTGTGTGCACACTTTTGTGTGGGAACGTTATCGTTCTTTCTTTTACTAGAAGTAATATTACGATAACGATCTAACGTTAGAGGGGCCAAATTCCCCTCTTGGCATGAAAATTCCCCAGTGGAGGGCAATTTAGGAGCGGTCGAGGGGAATTCGAGAGCGTCTCTGAGCCGCAACGAGCGCACGAATTCCCCAGTGGAGGGCAATTCCACCTGCCCTAGTAGCGAAGGTGAAAGAGGGATGACCTTCCCCGTCGGAGCTACACTGGGGAATTCGGAGCCGGAGTGCGCTTGTTCTGTACTCCCCTCGACGCTCATAGCGCCGTTAGAATTCCCCACTGATCGTTCTCCATATCCCATTACGGCCTGTCCCCTGGAATCGTAGGAGGCAGGAGCGGCCAGTGAAATCCTCTCAAGCTTTCCTGCAAGCGTTTGAGCCGTCTGCCTCAGATGCTTTTGCATGCTGTCGTGGAGCTGAATACCACAGTGGTGGAAAAGGAGGGTGAGCTCGTCTTCTATGATCTGGGTGACCCCATCGCCTGTCGATCCAGAGGGTTTTTGTGGAAGCAATTGCTGCAAGCGAGCGGAGACTTTTGTGGCGAGCTGGCGCACCTTTGGCGTGTGGCTCTGCATGATGGGACTCACGCGTTCTTGCATCTGTGCCGTCGTGAGCGGCGGAGCTGCTAAAGATATCCAAAGATGGCAGCCTTGTTTTGAACTGTGCATGGTCAGCAGGCCCAGGGCCTCGAGCACCTTGATCAGTTTGTAGGTCGTCGTGAAGTTCCAGCCGATGCTCCGACTCAGCATTTGGATGCTTTGGGTTTGCAGAGAGGCATACTGCTCTTGTCCCCTTTCGCCGCTGCCCGCCGTTCTCGTCGCCTGGTTCAGCAGGTCGCTCAAGAAGCGCTCTACGTTCATGCGATCACTCATGAGTAGAGAGCGAAGGAGCTCCTGGGTGTGAGGATGCAAATCTTCAACGTTCAGTGTGTGTAGTGGGTGGGCTAGAGCCATTGCGTCCCTCCTTACGGTTCTATCTCATCAAACAGACAAAAAGAGAGGCTGAATACCATTCGTATCCAGCCGGTTTTACACGCGTACAGACCGTTCTCTTGTTACTTCGGGAATGCTCCCCCACACGAAGGAGCATTTGTCTTGGGTCTATCGGCGGTGAAGGAGAAAAATCACGGGGAAGAAAGGTCAGGGGCTGCGTTTTTCTGAGCCGAGAGATTGTGGTGCAGAATCGCCAAAGAGTGAGATTTCTACCCTGTGGTGGCTGAACCTGACGCCTCTTGCTGCGTCAAATTTTACTTAACATATGAGACAGGATCAGATGGCTTGTGTGCCCATTCATTTTGTGTCCATCCAGACTTGACAGAGCACTATGAGGTCATCTTGTTCCTGCTCTCTTTGTCCATATGGAAAGAGGAGAACAGCCACGCCGAGAGTTCCAATTGTCCAGCACTCTTTCAATTCTACAGACGAGTCAATGTCTGACCGGATCTGGAGGCCTTAGTTAAGTGCTGGGACACCTCGTAGTTTGTCCGGGTTGGCGATGATATCAATTTCCTGAATACGCCCATCGACGATATCCAGAGTTATGATAGAGTAAGGCTGATCATTGACATAATTGACAATACCGGGCCGACCATTGATATTTGCTATGCGCAAAGTGAAATGGTTAGGCACTTTCCACACTATGCCAAGGAAGAAGCGTGCAACCTTATCCGCGCCATAGATCGGCTTACGAGCCGTAGGAACCTTGCCACCGCCGTCAGAATAGGTCACGATATCGTTAGCAAGCAGGGCCAGGAGGCCATCCATATCGCCACTCGTACAAGCACGGAGAAACTGATGCAGGATGTTGTCTTGCTGCTCCTTGGAAGCATGATATTGTGAGCGGCTCGCTCCCAGGTGCTGACGCGCCCTGCGCACGATCTGACGACAATTGTCCTCGTTCTTCTGCACCATCGCCGCGATCTCTCCATATTCGTAATCAAAGACCTGGCGCAGCAGGAAGACAGCACGCTCTAGAGGTGACAACTGCTCTAAAAGATGCAAAAAAGCTATTGAGAGAGCCTCTGAAAGTTCCGCCATGCCGGTGATACTGCTCTCATCGGCTGTCACGAGAGGTTCAGGCAGCCAGACCCCAACATAGCATTCGCGCTGGACACGTGCTGAGCGCATTTGGTCCATGCACAGATGCGTCACAATCGTGCTCAGATAGGCTTTGGGGGAGCGCACCGCTTCTGTCTCGCCGTTGGCGCTAGCTTTGTACCAGCGCAAAAATGCCTCTTGCACACAATCCTCGGCATCCATGACACTTCCCAGCGTGTTATAGGCAATCGAAAAGAGTAACGGTTTATATGCTTGAAAAACGTCTTCCTGCTGCATATTTCGGTGCCTTCTTAGATTTTCCTTTTATTTTACCACCGCAAAATCTTCCCGCCGAGCAGCCAAAGCAGTCAAGATCATGCTCGCAGCACGGCTAGCGCTCGCAAAACACGCCTCGGCAAGTTGACCTTCAGTTCCTACCCAATCGCCAGCTACATAGAGATGAGGTATTCCAGGCACTGCAGGTCCGGGTCGTCCCTGCAAACCACCCTGTCCAGCCTGAACAAGAGCATTCGAGGCGATCATATGGGGCAAGGAGTATTGTTCCATCACTTCTGCACGCCAGCCAGGTTGCAACACATCGAGCAGCGCTTCCAACTCATGTCGTGAAACCTCCGGCTCTGCTGGCTCGCCCGGTCTCAGGTACTTCATGGTATGGATCAAAGCGCTCCCCTCTGGTGCCAGCTTGGCCCAAGCGGAATGAACCGAATAGTAGAGCGGGCAATCAATGCCGAGCGCATATAGATGCTGCGGTTTGGGGACATGGCGTAAGGCAACATCGAAACAAGCAACGCGAACCGGGACAGACTGCACACTCCAACCGCTGAGTATATTATGCGCTCCATCCGTGACTAAAGCAGAGGCCGTCTCTGGATCGGTCGCTAGTAGCACCGCAGACGCCGGATGGAGCATTCCGTTCGCTAGGCGCGCGGAATGCCCTTCTGTGGCGATCTTATCAATTGCCGCTACCCTGGCATTGGTCATCTATTTTCACTCCGCCTCTTGTACAACCTCTCGCAGACCATTCACCAGCGTCTGTCCAGCCACCATCCAGGTAGCACACCTGGGTCTTGAGAAGTGGAAGGATCAGACTGGCAGCGACCATTTCGGGCGCGTTGGCATAGGTTGTCAGACGTGCCATAGCCAGAATGAACTGGCGAACGTGCGGATGCCGCACCTGCCGTTCCAGCCAATTCTGCAAACTCACGCCCTGGAGATCCGCAAGTTTCCCCTGCTTCAAGGCGCTATAAAAGCGTGCGAGCTCTACTTTTGCACCGAATTCCAACAGCGTCGTGCTGAGCATGGAAGCCACACCAGTAGGAAGAGTATGCAAGCGTTCGCCATCAAGCGCTAAAAACGTATTCGAGGCAGGCGGCGAGCCGCTATAGTGGACACCCAATTTATCAGTAGCTTTTCACCAGGGCCACCGGATCGAGAGCATGAGCGCCCAGATTGAAAGAGAATTTGCCATGGTGCTTTGTCATAGCGCGTCCACCAAGAACGCTGGCTTTCTCAAAAAGAGTAACCGCATGACCCGCCCGTGCCAGGATAGCGGCGGCAGAGACCCCGACAATCCTCCTCAATAATAATCACCGGCGGTTGAGTCAGAATATCTGTCATCATTTGTATGTCTCCTTTGCCAGATAGATGGATAAGGGTTCCCGTCAAATTTCATACATGAGACGAAATACTCTTTTGTTTGTGACAACCTGCCGTCCCATCTTCGCAAAATCCTGCGATATCTTTCGCAAGTTGGGTCCCACACAAGCGCAGTCACTGAACTATTCTGTTCCTACGGGGAAACTATTCTAGAACGGGAGCTAACGGATGTGCTTCCAGGTGATTGAAAATATTCCTTGCTCTGGAAGGTCCTCTCGATTGCCGATACACACAACAGCTAGCCCCCGTTCTGCAATGGTCTCCTGGTAGGAGCGTCTTTATAGTTCCTCTTTCAAGTCACGTTGGCGGTCTGGTCAAATGTGCTTTGCCTCTTACAATGATTCTCCCGCTTTTCTCGATGCTATTTGCTTTTAGCACTCCCATTGAAAACGCCTCGATCTTGCCTGGCAAGCCGTATCGCACTTTCGGGAAAAACGCCTCTCTCTCCCTGAAGCATTGAGCCTGCGGGAGAACCCAGTTCTGGCAGATCAAGAACGGTTTGAGAGCAGAGACCTGGCAGCCACACTTGCTCAATACCTCGCCAGATATGTACGTTACACCACACAAGAAACGCTGGCGTGCTGTTTTTCTACAAGTGCCACTGTAGTAATTCCTACCAGCCATCACTCACAGCCAATGCGTTCAGAAACGACGACTGGACAACGACGGCTTCACTTCTCACAAGCCTCTGCGCTTTCTGCTTGGGGTTCCTGACTCGTCGTTGACTCTCTTTGCTTGAGCAGATGGTTATAGAACTTCGCCTGTTTGTTGTGGTAATAGCGCAACACCTCGCCGAAGGAATCCAGATGCCTGCTTGCTCAATTTTGGTATAAACTTTTGACACAATCTCCTGGGACTGCTCCCTAGTGGGTTTGCGGTAATGCTCTTGTACGACTTCGGCATATTCTGTACGAAGCCAGTTCGGATTTTTGTCACCTGGCTTTGCTTTAAATGGCAGAATTTTTTATCTATACGGCGCAGTTGTCCGCCAATCATTTGATGATTTTTCCGTGCCATATTACTAGCACCCTCCAATCACCTATTTTAGACAAGTCTGGTATAAATCGCCATATTTTCCCATAGAAAATTCTTTCAAGGTATCCCATGGCATTGCCACTTTCCTCGTTCTTCTATCGCGTCCTGGGCCTCCTCGACAACGTACTGAGAAATGGCGTGAGACATGCTTGTCTCACATTTTTAATCTTTTTTGTTCTTGCCTCTACCATCATTCCTCGGTTGCCTGCTGCTCAAATGACAAAATTTATGCATCAACCAGGGTCAAAAGCACGCGTGCGTAATCATTGGGGAGGAGCCACTAGGTTCAAATCTCGAAGATCATCCAACTGTCCTAATGCAATCTTGCCTACAGCCAAGCGATCAAGCACTGTCTGATCCTGCGCTACGGCTTGCGTAATCAATTGTAGCCCTCTTTGATAGACAACATCTTTGGTGTAGGCTCTCCGAGCTCTTTTCCAAGTTTGGCACGCCTCTATAGGTACGGAGGCAACGAGAAACTGCACGTTTCAGGCGTGTTCTCGTGCTTCCTCAATGGTGTGGTCGAGTCCAGTGACAAGGCGGCGTTGTGC
>CAVZQK010000006.1:0-110036 GCA_963777355.1 uncultured Chloroflexia bacterium | reverse complement strand
GTCGGGGGGGTCGCGCCAGAGTAGTTGATCGCATAATGGATCATCGCTCCCGGCCCAGCCCAGTTCGGTTCCCGCCTGGGTAATCGCTTGTCCTTCGGGCGAGGCTGCAAACTGGTCCCTCAAGGCCTGTTCATAGCGCAATGCTGCCTCCTCCAGATACGTGCCCTGCTCATCAAAGACTGGTTCATGAATATCAAATGACATGCTCATTCTCCTGTTTGCTTCGCTTCGTCGTGGGTGAGTTCGACATCTCACCGATTGCTTTTCTCTTCGCGCTCCTGCTCGGCCTTCTTGCACCCGTTTTCCGTGCGGGTACACCGCTATCCAACTAGGAGGGTTGCGCGAGCAGGCTCTTTCTCGGCCACGTGAAGTACACGTGCTCGCGAGCCGTGGGAGCTTGGCACGACCATACATACTCCGTTTAATCAGCTTGAGTCGGTTCACATGCCCTTCGAGAGGGCCTTGACTCCAAGGTAGGGTTAACCCTGCAAACACAACCGCCTTGTCTTGTTGGATGCCACGGGCAAACGACTTCAACTCCGGCAGGTGACTCACTTCCACCAAGTTGTGCCAGGTATCCAACGACTGTCCTGTATGCTCTCGGATCATCTGCATGAACCCTTGTGCCAGGCTGTAAGCGGTCTCTGCGCTTGGACTGGCCTGCCGGATTCGCATCAGTTCCTCTTGCTGTATCTGGTCTAGTTTCTCTGGGCTCCGAGTGGCTGGGTACCTTTCTTCTTCCGGTACAGGTTCCCTCTCTTCTCGCTCTTGCTCAGGTATGGCTTGTATGTGCAAGCTACGTCGGATTTCGGCTCGACAGCAGGCTAACAGTGTAGAAACACTCTCGGCTAAATTCTTTCCAATATGCCAGAGGTCGGCCACTTGAAGGGCCTGAGGAGCACCTTTTCTTAATCGCTGCTGCATATTCGGATGAGCGATCCCGGCTGACAATGCGCGATGCTGGGATGTTTCTCAAACCACGCCGAGACGGTTTCTACAGACCGATCAGGCAGTACATCGATGGGTTTGCGGCTTTGAAGACTCGCAGAGCAATGTTCCATAACGGAGTCGACGCTTCCACGACCAATCATCCAAACCCACTACAGAGTGGGGATGGGGCAGCAGGTAGCTCGGCTCCTTTGACTAGGCGCATATGGTGTAAGAAATCCCAGAAATGCTGAAGTTCTTCCCCATACGCGCGCCAGCCTCCCCGCCTAGTTCAAAGCCTATCTCTGTAAGCGCCTCTTGCAATCTCCGCGATCCAGGGGATCTGTTCCCTTTCAACAGATCTCTCGTTCTGGCTTCTTCTGGGAGAAGTTTCCCGATCGCCGAACAGGAGGGAAAATTTTAATCTCTTCCCATTCCCAATAGTGAAGCCATCTTTTCTTTCGTTTTCGGGGAAAAGATACCCTCAATACAGCGGCCAATCATTTCAGGGAAGAAGAGATAAAATAGTGACACCTATTGAGAAAAAACTACCTGCTTTTCAGCAAGAGGGTGATAGCATGCTGATAGAACAAGCCTTCCAGGGAAATCAAAAGGCTTTCGAGATCCTGACGCATCGCTATAGTCCGTCCCTCTTCACATTTGTGAGAAAGCACAGTGCGGATCATGAAACAGCAGAAGATATTGTGCAGTCTGTTTTTCTCCAACTCTATCTTTCCTTACCTCAGCATCACCAACATCTTTCATTCAGGCGAACAACGCATCCTTTACGTGCGTGGCTACTTTGTGTGGCTCTTTAGAGCCGGCGAACAATGGCTCGGCTCTTTAGATGAGCGGACTCAGAGGTCAGCAGACACTGTTTCCAGCGCACCGGCCCCTTCGCCTTGGTCCGGCCGGCGTGAACCAGAAGTCCAAGCCGCTGCTGATGTGGAATTCATCTTCGCTGACCAGCAGTGGTTGGACCTTTTCTATCAATCGTTTGCGTTCGCTTGAGTTTATCCAGTTCTTGACATGCTCGGTCGTTTGAAACCGGATGATGACGGTATAGGTCTCGGTGGTGCCAGGAATCGGGCGCACGAGATTCCAGTCCAAATGGCCGGGCGCTGATTTGGACAGCGGCGAAATTTCGTTCACCCATGCTTCGTATTCGGCGGGCTTATCGCTGCGAACGCGGTGGGTAATGACAACAGTGGCGCCGAGGTCCGGAGAAGCCTGGTTTCATGGGTCCTTCTCTCTCCTTTGGTTGACGGTCACTTGGGATGCGGACGCCGTGGGGCATGGCCTACCTGCGTCCAGAGAATCGAGCATCCGGAAACGGATCACTTCGCCGCCTGGGCGGCCGCGAGCCGTTACGGCTTGTTTTACCCGTCGGCCTTCTTAACCTCCTGCGCCTTCGCGTAGCTTTCCATCAGCGCCCCATATGCGGGAACGATGTGGTCGATCATGACCTTCGCGAAATCCATCGCTTCCGGGCGGTTCCAAGTGTTCATCAATTCTGACATCACTGCGAACGTGTCGATTGGCATCGCGCCCGCCTGCGTGACCCGGGCGATGGTGAGGTCGGTTGCCATCTGCGAGTGGTTGCCCGAGGCATCCACGATGCAGAACACCTTGTACCCTGCGGCAAGGGCCTTGAGTGCGGGGAAAGCCATGCAGATGCTCGTGAGCGTGCCTGCGATGAGCAGTGTCTTCCGCTTGGTCTTTTCGATGGCTTCAACGAAAGGGCGGTGATCCCACGCGTTGATCGGCCCACTGCGCGGGACGTGCACCGCATCGGGGTTGCTCTGATGAATCTCGGGAATGATTGGACCATTCGGCCCTTCGGGAACAGATGCCGTCGTAATGGTCGGAATCCTTGCGATGTGCGCCACCTTCGCAAGCGTAGTCACGTTATTGCGGAGGGTCGTGTACTCCACATCGCGAACCAGTTGGAACAGTCCGCTCTGATGATCAATCAGAAGCAGGACCGCGTCGTTGGGGTCAATCATCCATTTGTTGGTGTCCGTCATGACTTTCTCTTCCTTGTTGTCGATCCATCATGGTCTTGTTCATGGGCGATTTCTCCATGAAATCCGCCATTAGCTTGGCGTCGAGATAATATCGCATGTCGTATAATATAGCTTGACGTCAAGATAAATGCAACAATGCGAAATATATTTCCATCGGAGGGAAGAAATGGGGGGAAACCGTTCCAAGGCAACAGCGACCTGACCGGGCCCGTGTCTGGCTTGTGCTCATGAAGGCCCATCGATCCTTGCATCGCCATGCCACGGCCAGCATCGCGTCGCTCGATCTCTGTCTGTCAGATTTCGTGGTGTTGGAAATGCTCCTCCATAAAGGCCCCATGAAAGTCAACGACATCGGCCGCAAGGTCGATCTTACGAGCGGCTCCATCACCACCGCAGTGGACCGCTTGCAGGCGCGCGGCCTCGTTTCCCGCGAGATCAACCGGGAGGATGGCCGATCGCGCATCGTCCAGCTCACCGCCAAGGGAGAGACGCTCATCCGCACGGCCTTCGCGGCCCATGCCGCCAGGATGGAGAAGGCCGCCGGCGGGCTCAATAGAAGGGAGCGGACGGAATTGGTCACCTTACTGAAAAACTCGGCCTGGATGCCCAGGCCCGGCTGGAGACAATGTCATTGCTGCCGTGAGAGGCGGCCGCCTCTCCGCGACTGTGCATAGGGAATTCCAACCCTATTTCCCACCCCAAAAAAATAAAGTCACCCCTTCAGGGCAAAGTGAGGCACGTCCTGGACTTGATGCTGCCATTGATTTCTGCTAAGGTTCTCTGAAAAGAGGAGGTGCTTTATGAGACGGGTAGCCAATCCATTACTTTCTTCTTCAGGAGAAGCGGCGCTGGCACAATACCGGCAGATTCTTTGGGAACACGAAGATCTGACAGATGCATCTCGGCGGAACTACCTGAGTGACCTCCGTCATTTTGCTGCCTGGTATGAAGCCAATTCCATCAGGAGGACAAGACGAGACAGCTTCATCTCCAACCGAATTCGATCCACAAGCCATCACGACGCCAGCACTGACCCGCTATCGTGCCTACCTCCAAAAAGATCTTCATCAGAAGCCAAATTCAGTGAATAGAGCGTTAATCAGTTTAAAACGCTATTGTAGCTGGGCGATGCAGAAGCAGCTCATCTCTTATGATCCCTCGGCCCCAGTGAAACTCGTTGGCGAAGAAGAGCATGCTCCCCGTCACTCTGGAGGATGAGGAAGAACAAGCATTGGTCGCAGCTGTGACCAATGAAGGAACGCTCAGAGATCGTGTCCTCATTGTCTTGCTGCTGCATACGGGATTGCGAGCTAGAGAAATCTGCCAACTGCGACGGGATCAGGTGAAATTGGGCAAACGAAGCGGGACGCTTGAAGTCATCGGCAAACGCAATAAATATCGCGAAGTTCCACTCAATGCCACAGCTCGCAAAGCCCTGGAAGAGTATCTTTCACTTGTCTTCTGAGAGCATCTCCCTGTTCCCTTCTGGGAAGACCAAAGAGGCTCTCTCAGAACGTGCGCTTGGCTATATTGTCAAAAAGTATGCAGAGAGAGCGAAGCTTGTCGATGTCAGTCCCCATGATCTTCGTCATCGTTTTGGGTATCGTATGGCAGAATCTGTTCCGCTCCATCGGCTCGCGCAAATTATGGGACATGACTCATTGGATACCACTCGGCCCTATATTCAAGGGACGAAGCACGATTTACAGCAGGCTGTTGAAACCATCGCGTGGACATAGAAAAAATGAGAAGGTGAGCAATGGATCAACCAATCCAGGTTTTTTGTTGCTATGCTCGTGAAGATCAGCCATCTTTGCTGGTGCTAAAGAGCCATTTAAGCCCATTGCAGCGTGATGGCTTGATTACGGTGCAAGCCGATATTGATATCAGCCCGGGAGAGGACTGGGAGCAAAAGATCAACCATTACCTAAATACTGCCCAGATGGTCCTTCTGCTTACTCCTGAGCTTGATGAGATAAAATTCCAGCAGTGGCGTGACACAAAGCGAGCTTTTATAGAAGAAGAGATTGCTGGTCATACCTGGATAAAAATAGCAAATAGTGGAAACATTTTTATGGTGCGCTTCTCGACAAACGCAGGAGGAACGCTAACAGAAGGACTACTAAAGGAAAGTCCTCTTTCCGACCCAAATGGGCAATGGGGAGGTTCCTGGAAGCTCATTGATGGAATGCTGAGAATATCTATTTCGTCCTATGAGCTTGATATTTTTGCAAATGCCGGAAGCACAATGCATTCTGGCATCGAGTTCGCGCAGGATAAGACAAAAAAGCCCCATGCTTATTTTACATTACTCCCGCTGCAATGGAATAAGGCCAAACACTGGCCTTTAAGTGAAGCTGCGGCTCTTGTCGAGCAAATATTCAAACAAATATTGGAGCGATCTGCACAGCAGAGTGAGTTAATTACCTATGGATCACTGCTCTAGCGTGGTGAAATGAGCGTAAGGGATATTATCAAAATACTGGGCCTTTCCAGGGAGTATAGAAAAAGCTTCCTTAACGCAAAAACAGCGGCTGAGGCATTAGACCTCTGCTACAAGCATTTTTTGAGGAGGATGATCGACCCCATAGGAAGAGCGTTCTACCCTGAGAATGTGAAAATACAGGGCTTTAGCTGGCTCATCAATCATTTAATTGATAGTGGTGAATATATTAATGAGCGGATTTGGCGAAGATAGAGTTCCTCCTGATGCCATTACTTGCTTGACAGCTGTCTCTATGTATCCTGGTCACTTGGAATGTTTCTATCGGGGTGTAAATAATAGTCTGTGGCATCGTTGGTGGTATGGCCCGGAAACAGACTGGCCGGAGGAATGGAACAAAGAGCATAATCTAGGAGGTTTTCTGACCTCTGCCCCAGCTGCTATTTCTACAAAACCTCATCACATTGACTGCTTTTACCGAGGCAAAGATAATCATCTGTGCCAGCGCCACTGGGATGGCGAAAAAAAGAGATGGAGTTCGGCCAGATTTTTTTTGAGCCAGGAGAGTTGTGTGCCCAACTTCCCAATTTCTGCGTATAACTCCTCACGCTCTTTTTCCCAGGCTGCTTCTTTTGCTGCCAGATCCTGAGCTGATTGCTCACTGAAGATGCCTGGCAAAGCGGCCACTGCTTGATCTCGCCAGCGCGAAATCACGTTGGTATGCGTTTCGTATTCTGAAGCAATCTGTGAGAGCGTTTTTTCTTCTTTCAAGATTTCTTTCACGACTTTGGCTTTAAAATCGGCTGTATAAGCTTTCCGTATATTTTGCATGTGTCCTCCTTCCACCTTCAGATGCCCAATTTTTGGTCTTAAATCATAGTACCATTATATTGGGTGTCCAAATGGGCTAAAATGCCCTCAAATCCTTGTGAACGCGAAAGGAGTCAGGTACGCTTGAAGTGATCGTCGTTGTAGCGGAAGGCAAGAGGAGATTCCTGGCCCAAAACGATCCCGCTGCGAGCGAACAGATGAGTGGCAAAGTATGAAGCAGTGGACACTCTGGCCTGAGCAAGAAACTCTATGAAGCGATCAGACCCGTCATCCTGTACCGCGAAACAGCAGGAGAGCAAGCAAAGGAATTCTTATCGCGTAATTGGCGTTTATGAAGAATCTGGCGATGAGGAGCTTATAGAAGGGAGCGAGGTCGTTTTTCGGCAAAGTGAAAGAAACTATTGTTCATATAACTTGAAAAGAACGTAGTAGAAAGATAGAAGGAAGAAACCTTTATGGATGCTCAAATACCGACAATAGAAACACTGATTGCATGGCATAACCTGGGACGAGTAAAAAAAGTTTATAAAGCGCATATAGTTTCAGCGCTAATAGTCGGCCTGATCTTTGCAGTGATGGGAGGCACCTTTTTCATACTGACGCTCCCGTATATCTTCGACTCCCTGTCCATAGTGAACCCGATGTCATTCTACGGACTGCCTCTGTTCGCCGCATCGAATGCTCAAACGCTGATAGGTTCTGTGTCCGGCCTGATCTTCTGTACGCTAGGCATAAAAGCCATAATTAAAGCCTTAGACAATCAGCATACCCATGCCGCATTATGTGAGCATGGCATCGCGTATATTGGAGCGAAAGGGGCCGACGCCTTTCGCTGGGAGCACGTCGTCATAGTGCTCACCAGAGATCAGGTTCATGTCAAAAGCAGGCAAAGGCTGGGTATTTTCATGAATAATACACGGGTAACAGTCAGCCATACCTATACTGTTGTATGCAAAGATGGACGCAGGTTCATCTTCACCAGCCTATTGGGCCAAGTGGATCAGCTTGCCGAAGAGATTCAGATCGCCGTAGCTCTCAACAAAGAACCGTAGACTCGACAAATCTCTCCCATTGATGGGTGGCATCAGGTGAATAAAGTTTCATCGCTGCATCTGAGAACTATCTTCGCTGTTGTTTGTCGAATAAATCGGGTCTGCCCACGAGATGCGCAACGAGCTGCACTCTTAAACGAAGCGGCTCTCTACCGTCTTTCATGTTGTTGTGTTTTCTGTGAGGAGGTGCCCTTCTCACGCAGTCTCCAGCAAGCAGGCGCTGTGACCAAGAGAGCTTGGCAAGCCACTTTATACTACACAGTCTCCTTGCTGCAACGAACTGCACACTCAAACAAAGTGGCTCTCAGCCATCTTTCGTGCTGTTGTGCTTTCTAGGAGTAAAGAGCCGTTCCACCCTGTCGCTAACAAGCAAACGCTGTAACCAAGATGGCTCCTGAACCCGCTTTGTCCTACATAGCCTGCTTGTTGCAAGCTCGTTGCGTAACGAGCTTTACCTCAGCAGTAGAGTGGCTTGAGAGCTTCTTTCATTGCTCACCTGTTTCCGATAGCGGCAGAGCTATGCCTGATCCCTTGCCAAAAAAGCTTGAGCATTGAACGGGCCTGTGGAGCCGCTCTTTCCAAATGTGCATCTCGTTGCGCATCCCGTGGGCAGATCCACTTTATTCCGCGAGTGACACCATGTCCCACGACTGCATCCACCTGATAAGTGCGAAGGTTACCGTAACCTACATCGTTGTAGCGTTGGATGCCCCAAGCGAGCATCGGTCCACCCATCGTCCAAAAACAAGTATTACTACCGCGAGCATCAAGAGTACCTGGTGCCAGCGGCTGGGCCACCCCTGGGAAGGGGCAACAGTTGTTCTGCCTATAACAATCCTTTCTCGGGGAAAGAGGGCAAGATCAATTCAGCCTCGTTCAACTTACCACGAGCCTGGAACACCTTGTGCATGGATTCGACATCATGGAAACAGAAACTTGCTCGATGCCTCCTGACGTGCGCCTTCCCCGTCGGTGCACGATGTCAAGTACACAGCCTGCTGTCAGGGTCGGTAAACAATACATGTAGGCGCCGATTTATCGTGAACACACCCTATTGATCGGGTGTGTTCACTCCCAACAAACGGTTTTCCGCAGGATTCATGACCAACTAATGTCATAATAACTGTTTACCTGGTGTTCTCAGATAGAAGCATGCAGAGGGCGGAAAACTCTCGTATATCCTCGGCCAGGCCCACCAGGCACTCCATGTCTGGATACAGGAGAACGGCTATCGGCTCAACGGTCCACCTCGCCACCTCTATTTACGGCAGGCTGAGCAGCCAGATCCCAACAGCGCGGTCACCGAGATACAGTTCCCGGTAGAGCAACTCTCAGAGCATTAACGCCACTTCACCTCAACCATCTCAGGAGTGAGCACTACAACCGGATTGGTGACGACAACGGTACAGTGCTCTCCTGCTTCCAGGTCAAAGTAGTTGTCGCTGAAATGCGTATGCTCATCGGGGACGATAAGATGCAAGAAACAAGCGTAGGCGGACGCGTGCAACTGCACGCGTAGTTCGTGTTCACTCACAGGTACAATGTTCACCTCTGGCGGCTCTGGTATACGCTGCAACGCTTTCTGCGCGACGAAGAAGTGCCGATTTGCCGGGAAGAGTTGGTCGGGAGAGCGAACCGAGAGGTAGCTATACGGTCCGGGCACTAGACGGCCCGCTTCACCGTGCCAGACGGCCTGGCTACTATTGGCGGGAACGTGCCACTCCAGCAACTCTTCCCAGAGTAGCCCATCAGCAAACGAACCCATATGAATCTTGGCACTACTAGTGAGCTCACTCAGAGTATCATTGGTTATCCAGAGTTCAACCGCTCCATCGGGCAGGGCTTTGAAGGAGGCCAGCACAGGTGCGTAAGCCCTGCGCGTAGAGAAATATCCGGCTTTGCCAAACCCATAATGATCCAGAATGCTCCAGCTTAATACCGGCCAGCAGTCGTTGAGCTGCCAGATCAGCGTGCCGGAACAGTGAGGCTTACGCCTCCGATAGTGTTCGATGCCAAATTTGAGGCCCTCGGCCTGCGCGATCATGCTATAGTCGATGTACTCTTCAAGGGTAGAGGGTAGCCCTGTAACAGTCTGCATCAAATTGTCGCCCTTATTCTTTGGGTTGTCCTTGTTATGATAATCCATCGCCGGGCTATGATGATAGAGTTGATCTGAAGGAATATTACGTCGCAGGGTCTCGTAGACGGGTGAGGCATGCATGCCAAATTCACTGATAAAGCGCCCCATATCCTCAGCATAGTGTACAAAGGAGACGCCTTCGGGACTCCAATCGACCCGTGGTTCCTCAAAAAAGCGCCGGGGCTGGCTGCCGTGCCAGACCTGCCAGTTATGCACATCTCCATCCTCCACGCTATTATAATCGTTGCCGCCATACGGGCTCCCAGGCCAGTATGGCGTCTCGCCATCCAGCGCCTCTACAATCTGCGGCAGCAGGCGATCATAATACAGGGAACCAGGAACAGGCTCATTCGGCGTGTTCCAGTAGGCACGATCATGCAACCACTGGTTCTCATTATTGCCGCACCACAGCGCCATGCAGGGATGATTGCGCAAACGGTGCACCTGGTAGCGAGCCTCCATCTCCACCTCGGCTACAAATGTCGGCTCATTCTCAGGATACATGGCGCAGGCAAACATAAAGTCCTGCCAGACTAGCAGCCCCAAGCGATCACAAAGCTGATAAAAACTATCGTGTTCATAGATACCTCCGCCCCATACACGCAGCATGTTCATGTGCGCATTCCGGGCCGCGCTCAGAAAGAGGTTGTAGCGCGCCTCGTCAAGTGCACCGACGAAAGAGTGAGCGGGTATCCAGTCGGCACCTCGCGCAAAGATCGGCACACCATTGAGCACAAAGCGAAAAAAGCGCGTGCCCGGCTCCGCTGGATCGGGCGACTGGTCCAGCGCAATCGTACGGACGCCAACCTCCTGCTGTACCTGCTCAAGCTGCTTGCTGTTTTGCAGCAACGTCACCTGCAAGGTATAGAGGGCAGGCTCCCCCAGCTCATGCGTCCACCAGAGCTGCGGATTTTCCAATTCCATATAAAGCTTGCGCGTGAGCCGGGGAAGATTTCCCGGCAGCGTCAAGCTCTTTTCTGCTACCAGCCGGGGAGCAGAGCCGGGAGCAGAAAGGGCGCAGGCAAGCGTAAGCTCCTGTATTCCCGCAAAGTGTTCGACTTCTACCTCTACGACCACCAGCGCCTTCCTACCGCGCTCGTCCAGGTCGAGCGTCGAGAAGTGCACGCCCACAATCGTGGCGGCACGCTCACGGCGCAGTTCCACGGGACGCCAGATCCCTATGGTAGGCAGACGCGGCCCCCAATCCCAGCCATAGCCAAACTGCGCTTTACGCATGGTAACGCGATAGGTATTGCGCCCCCAACTCTCAAAGGGCGGATTCTCAGCCCGCTGCAACGGCGGATGAAAGCAGAGCGCGAGAGTATTAGGAGCATCCGGGCGTAAACGCTGGCTCACATCATATCTATATTCACGAAACATATTTTGCTGATAGCCCAGCTCCTCGCCATTCAACCAGATCGTCACGAAAGTATCCAGCCCTTGAAAAACCAGGAGCCGCCGCTCATCAGCATTCAGGGGAGCCTCATCTGCGGAAAAGGTGATCCGGTACCACCACTCGCGCTCCTCCATCCAGGCGCAGAGAGCTTCATCCTGGTTGTAGAAAGGATCAGCGATACGACCATTTTCTATCAACGTCTGATGCACATCCCCCGGAACCGCAATATCCAGCCAATTGTCGGCCTGAAACTGCTCTTTAAACGCGCCACGCTCAACACCTTCTCCCGGCGCAAAGTCCTGTAGCTTCCAGAGCTCAAACATAAAGGGTCCTTTCTAAGATGCCGACACACAAGATTATTTTACTGCGCCTGAGGTCAATCCCTGCACAATATATTTTTGGAGGGCCAGAAAAGCAACCACAATTGGTATGCTTACAACGATTGAGGCCGCCATTAACTGGTTCCAGTAGACATTGCTCTGTGTCGCGTACCCTTGCAGTCCAACGGCCAGCGTGCGTGTGCTCTCCGTTGTCAAAATGGAGGCAAAGAGTAGCTCATTCCAGGCCGTCATAAAAGAATAGATAGCCACAGCGACAATACCGGGCAGACTCACCGGAATGACAATGCGCAGCAGCGTGCCCAGAGGCGAGGCTCCATCGATACTGGCAGCCTCCTCTAAACCAATGGGCAGCGAATCAAAGTAGCCAGCCAGCATCCAGATCGCAAACGGCAAGGAGAAGGTCAGGTAGGTCAGCACCAGCCCCAGATAAGAACCGTAGAGCTGAATACCGATTGCCTGCTGAATATTGATGAAAAGAATAAACAGAGGCAACAGAAAAAGGATGCCGGGAAACATCTGCGTTGACAGCACCACGAGACTGAACGCCTGCTTGCCCACAAAGCGAAAGCGGCTGATGGCATATCCAGCCAGGATGGCGATTGCTACAGAGATCAACGTAGCGCAGCCAGAGATAATGACGCTATTGAGAAAGTAGCGAGCAAGTGGCACCGTCTGCCAGATATCACCATAGGGAGCGAACGTGATACGCGAGGGTATCCAGAGGAAGAGAGACTGCACATCCTGAAGCGGCTTAATAGAGGTTGTGACGATAGTATAGAGCGGAAACAGCGTCAGGAGAGTGAAGAAGATCAGTCCGATGACCCGCAACACACGATAGACCTGAGCCTCGCGTACACGCAGACCACGGGCCCCTGCACGCTCTTTTGTTTGGGAGCTTTTTCTTGGTGTGGCAGAAAGCTGAACGTCACTCATGAGCAGCACCTCTTCTCTGGAACACAGCGAGATAGATTACAGAGACCAGCAACAGAAACAGCAGCAGCAGGACGGACATCGCGGAGCCCAGACCAAAGTTCCAGTTCTCAAATGAGTTGATATAGATGTGAAGCGCCAGCAGGTCTGCGGCAGGTGGAGGAGCCGCGCCAAAGAGCACGTAGGGCGTATTAAAATCGTTGAACGTCCACAGGAACGTGACCAGCAGCAGCACAACATTCACCGGGCGAAGCATGGGCAGCGTAATCGACAGGAATTGACGCCAGCGCGACGCGCCATCCAGACTGGCCGCTTCGTAGAGATCGGGCGAAATGGTCTGAAGCCCGGCCAACAAAAAGAGAAATGCAAACGGCCAGCTACGCCAGGTAGCGGTCATGACCATGCTCCAGAAGGCATTGTTTCCAACCAGCCAGAAAGGAGGATTATTGGTGATGTGCAGATCTTTCAATGCAGCATTGATTGCCCCATTGTCCTTCTGCAACATAAAGCTCCAGGCGATGACCTCAATATACGCGGGAATTGCATAGGGAATGAGAAACAGCGTACGAAACCAGCGTCGTCCACGGAATTCGCTGTTCAGCAAAAGTGCGCCCAACATTCCCAGAATCCAGGAAAACACCACGACCAGGATGGTATAGGCAACAGTAAAAAAGAAAGATTGCAGCAGAGCGCTGCCGGCGGCACCGTTGAAGTTCAGGGCGATGCCATAGTTCTGCAAACCCAGAAATGGGGCCTGATTCCAGTAGTGAATATAAAAGAGCGTCAGACCGAGAAAGCTGATCCCAACACCAACCAGCATAGGCAGAATATGAATAAAGCACTCAAAGATAGCGGCAGGGGTGATAAACAAGTACGGTATAGCCCCTTTTCTTGAACGGCGCGGTGGCACCTGTTGCGTTCTATCTTTTGCCGCTACAACTGGCACTTGTGTTCCCGACGTACTCATACAGGCTCTCCTCTCCTGAATAGACTGCGCTGTCTAAAGTCTTCGCACCTGTTTTCTCTCTGCACTACGATATCCCCATACTGGCCTTCATATTCTGATTGGCCGCCGAAAGCTGGGCCTGGATCTGGCCTGTGCTCACCTGGTTGCCGCTGGCAGCGGCTGCCAGGAGTTGCTTAACAGCTCCTCCCATTACGGTCTCCATCTGCCCCTCTTGCGGAATCAGGGGCATCGGGGCAGCATGATTGGCCAGGATGGTCTCAAAGGTCTGCATAACGGGCGTCTGAAAGGCTGGATCGTTATAGGCATCCTTGACCACAGGCAGACTGGTATACGCTTCATTGAGCTTGATCTGCTCATCTCGGCTCGTCATAAACTTCACAAAATTTAGGGCCGCAGCCTTATGCTTCGTATCCTGGAAGATGGAGATATTAATGCCCGCAACGTGGCTCTCAATTGCTTTGCCACCCGGCGGCAGGGGATCGGGCACAGGCACCTGAGCAACGCCGAAATCGCTCTCCTTCATGCCATCGGCTTTCAAAGCGGTAATCGTGCCAGTCTGAAAAATGATCATCGCGGCCTTGCCGTTCGCAAAGTCTCCCGGCGCTTGCGTTCCGGTGCTATATTCGGCATCCTGAGGACCCGCAACCTTATATTTTGAAATGAGGTCGGTGTAAAACTGAATAGCGTGCACATTCTGAGGACTATCAAACATCGGCACGTTCTGTCGGTTAAAGAGTGCTCCCCCTTGCTGCTGGTTCAGGATAAAGGCCCAGTGCGCATTCTCGGTGATCGATGCACCTTCCACGGCGACACCCCATTGACCAGCCTGTGGATTGGTCAGCCGCTTCGCATCCTGAATGAACTCGTTCCACGTGGCCGGAGGATTCGCGATGCCAGCTTTTTTAAACATGGCCTTATTGTAGAACAAGCCATAGGAGAGACCATAGAGTGGAACCGAGGTAGGTACCTGCCCTGGAGCTCCGGAGGCAGCCAGCGAGGTTGCAAGAAAATGATCCTTTCCACCAATAGCGTTCATATTCGCGTCATCGAACGGCAGAAAGGCACGCGTCGCCTGGAGTGTTGCCGACCAGGTGTTGCCGATATTGAGCACATCGGGATTCTCTCCGCTGAAGTCTGCGGTCAAAATACGATTAAAGAGCGCGTTCCAGGAGATGACCTCAAAATTGACGGTGATACCCGTCTGAGCTTTAAAGTCTTTCACAGCCTGTCTTAGTACCTGATTGTCATAAGCAATGCTCGGCCCCTGATTGCTTGCCCAATAGGTGATGGTTTCGCCGGAACCGTTATTCTGGTTCTGGCCGGAACTACAGGCGCTAAGGAACGGAAGAAAAAGGAGAAAAATCGCAGTTATAGAAAATACTCGCCTGACCATCATGGTCCTGCTCCTTTGCTTGAAAACACGTCATTGTAGTAAGATTCAGGCATCGCTTGCGGATAAAAGCTCCATGCCCCGAACAAAACACAAGCTAGAAGCTACTTCAACACACATATGGTAGTAGGAACACGAGTACACCTGACGAAAAGTTACAGCTAAACGTACGGGTCTTTCTCCTCGCTTCTCCGCAACTCGCGCAGCGCGTCGCTCGCGATCCAGCGCGCGCTGCGCGAATCCAGCGTTTTCATCTCGTTTGCCCACTGCATTGCGACCTGTCGCAGAGCGGGATTGCGCTTGCCGATCTGCCGAAGCGCCCAATTTACGGCCTTTTTCACGAAGTTGCGCTCATCGGTCGCATAATGCAGGATCAGGGGAAAAAATGGGAGGAAGTCCGCATCGGGCGCACGTTTGTCATGCACAGCCAGTTCCGCCATCAGAACAAAGCCGGCGCGCCGCACAAACTCTGGTTCGCGGCGGCACCACTCCTGCGCTTTCTGAAAAGCATAGGGAGTTCGATCAAAAAGATTGCCGCACACCTGGTCGCACACATCCCAGGAGTCAAACGCATTGACCCATGCTTCCATCTGCGGCTCCGTGACCTGTTGGGGATCATCGATCAGCGAGGCCAGGATGCGCGCTTCATGCACACCACTGTCCCACAACGCCTGGGCCAGCGCATGATCTCTGCCTAGCTCTTTCGCCAGTTTGCGCAATGTCGGTATTGAGATGCCCAGCGTCTGAGCGGGCCTGCTGCCAAACCGGGCCATCCCGGCAACCACCTGGGGATCAGCAGCCTGCTTCAGCCTGGCGATTACGTCATCTATGTTCATATGACCCTTCTATCCTTTACTAATCAAGCAGAACCTCGTCAATTATACGACGCGAGGTAGCTGCAAACACAGGGTTCGTATACTGATAATAGGGAAGAGCGATCAAGCCGATGGACAGCGCCCGGCCTTGACCTCGTACCACGTCGCATCATCGACCAACACTGCTGCACGAAAGGTGTCTCGAGTACGAGCGGAGAGCACACTCCACGCGACAATCAAGTCACAGGCGGGAGCAAGGCCCTTTCTACTTCACACTAACCCCCAGAAGAAGACCAATCGAAAAAGCTGATTGCCACATTTTGCCAATTTCTACGATGTACTTAATAAATGGATCTGCTTTTAAAATTTTTATTGATGCCTATTTATGAGGAATAACATGCATGTATTGAACGTAGATGATAAGCAAAATGGCCTGAATATTGCATTTTATGACCACTACTCGCAACTCATCTACACGTATATCCGCCGTCAGATTAGTAACCCACAGGATGCGGAAGATATCATGTTGGAGGTATTTATGGCTGCGCTGGCAACGAAAAATCTGGCGGGGCTTGCTGAAGAAAAGCAGATTGCCTGGTTGCAACGAGTAGCACGCAACAAAATTATCGACAGATATCGCAAGCACTCACGCGCGACCTTACTCCCCCTGGAAAAGATCCAGGAAAGGCTCGATGAGAACCTTACGCCTGAACAGCACGCGATACAACATGAGACTTATAAGCACCTCCATCACATGCTTAGCAAATTACCATCACAACAACAACAGATCATCTATTTGCGTTTCGTCGAGGGTCTACGCTTTGCCGAGATTGGTGAAATCGTCAACAAATCTGAAGTAAACGTGCGCAGCATGGTCAACCGAATCTTGCATCGTCTACGTACTTGCATTGATTTGTAGAAAGAAGGGAAAGAGAGCTATGTCATCCCTGATGAACGATCTGGCCCCAGAGGAGCAAGATCCACGCAATCAGGCAACGATTGCATTCTTAAGAAAAGCATATGTAACAGATGAGACGCAGGTAAACTCAGCCAGGCCACACGGCGACCTGCAGGAAACAGAGCAGGCGATTGTCCGTGTGCGGGAGCGACTGTTGACCGCGAACCAGGGAAAGCCGCAGGGGCACAATTTACGGCTGCTATCGTCAGAGACTACGTTCAATAGTGCAGGACATATTATGGGGGAGGGGCCTGCAACAAAGAAAAAGTCACCAGCTCAAGAGATCAGCTTTGGTCACACTGGTTGCCATGCTTGCAGTTGTTTTCGCCAGTTCAATTTTCCTCTTGCACCAGGCACATATCAGCAAGATAGCAGAATCCAGCCAGGATCGCAGCATGATTACGCAGGAAGCAAGCAATAGCGGCACATCTAAAGAGGCACATACACGTGTCAAACAATTCCAAGAAGAGGCAATGCAATGGGGAGGTACCCATCTCTATCTCAATAGAGATAACGATAAAAAGTATATGCTTGACTATGCTTATCTCGATCCTGGGCTTGGTCAAGAGCTAGACCAGCAACTAGCAGCCGCCAAGAGTGATGCTGACTTCAAAGCTGTAATCGAGAACACGAACAATGCCCTCTTCCATCTGCAGATGTTTGAAGCTGCGGCAACAGATAAGGCAGCTTATGATGCCATCCACCAAAGCGATCTCCAGTTGCTAAAACACTATAAACTGCAGCAAGGCACAGTTGTTATCGTCTCAACAGCAGAGCAGGTCCTGCGTCTCTATCGAGATGGCAAGTTGCTAAAAGCAGTCTTCGTTACAACGGGCAAGCAAGCAATGCCCAGCCTCATTGGGAGATGGAAAATCGAGTATCGGCAGAGTTCTGTAACCTTCAAGTCCGTCTACCCTAGAGGCGCTCCAGGCTGGTCGACAGATATATCTACCCAATATGCCCAGTCCTACCATACTGGAGGTTACTTTATCTATGGTGCCTGGTGGCGTGAGAGTTATGGTCCAGGAACCCAATTCCCGCACCAGGAGGCGAGCAATACTAACGACTCAGCGGGGATAGGAAACCCAAACGATGGGAGTACAGGCGGCATTGAGATGTCGCCGACAGATGCACTCTGGCTTTACAACCAGACCAGTACTGACACGCCGGTCCTCATTTACTAAATCTGGCACACTTTAAGGAGCTTTATCATGAAGAATCACCAACACCCCTTTTTCAGGGCCCAGAGAATATCTACATCGGTTAGCCAGCAAGACACACTCTCGCGACGTGGAATGCTTTTGAGCATTATCGGTCTGCTGGTAGCAGGTTGTGGGCAGGAGACAACAGGCATTACCCTCCCAGTGGGCACACATACAAGTAATCCTACTCCTACTCCTTCTAAAACCACTAGTAATACTTCTACATCTTCTCTCATATCTAATACATCTACTACACAACCTCCAACATCGGCAACTACAGAGCAGGGAAGACCTTGCTGATATATAAAGGCCATACAGGAAATGTAGAGGCAGTGGGCTGGTCACCAGACGGTACGCGAATTGCCTCTGCAGGCACAGACGGAGGAGTACAGGTCTGGAGCGCGAGCAACGGGAAACTACAACAAGTGTACCGCGGTCACACCAGTTGGGTGGGGGCCCTGGCATGGTCACCTGACGGCAAGTACATAGCCACAGGTGGTAGCGACATTCATAATGAAAAGAGTAACACAGCCCAGGTGTGGAACTCAGGGACAGGCCAAAAGCTCACTAGCTACACAGGTCATACTGGAAGCATCACAAACATCGTCTGGTCGTCTGATGGCATCCATATCATCTCGGCAGGAGACGACGGAACGGTCCAGGTCTGGGAGGCATTAAGCGGGAAAAAGATACTGTCATTGACTGTGATGAAGCCCAATGCCAACACTCTGCCCTATGTGCCCATTAGCTTCGCTATAGCTCCTGATGGTCAACACATTGTGGCAGGAGTGAGCAGCTTGATCAATGGCACCGATCAGCGCCTGGTAAAAATCTACCAGAGCCAGACGGGCAAAGATGTCCTCACCTACCACGACACTGAGAAAGGGGCTCAGGCGCTGTCGTGGTCACCAGATGGGAAGAGCATTGCTATGAGTCAGGGGGATAGCAATATTCGTATCTGGGACGCGGCCCGCGGAGGAGACATCACAAATCTTCAGGCCGTCAACAGCTCAGTGCTGACTCTGGCCTGGTCGCCTAATGGCAAGTATCTTGCTTCAGGTGGAGGTAGCACCCAGGCTGTAATGGCCGATCACCAGGCGCAAGTGTGGAACATGGCCAGCAAGAGCGTAACGATCTACACAGGCCACAGCCAGACCATCAGCGCCCTCTCCTGGTCGCCCGATAGCACACAGATAGCATCAGCCTCCTGGGATAGCACAATCCAGATCTGGCAGGCAGTGTAACTACCGGGCTGATCATTACTACTGATCATTACTAAAGGAACAGTAATTTTGGGTGACACACTTCCCATCGCTAAAGTTCGACGATAAAGTACGCTTGAATGACATTGAAGATATGTCCTCGGAGTGATGAGTGTGAACACATTTTTTCAGGCTTCGGGTTCGTATCTCGAAACCGGCTTTCGCCGAAAAGACAAAGAAGTGCATGTAAATGCTTCCTTGCGCTCAAAAGGTGCAAGGAAGGCACTCAGACGATTACGCCCGTGTCAGGGACTCCCACCAGCTCTGGAAAACGGCCACTTCGAGAGCGATTCGCACAAGGCCTCAGGAGTGGTATTGCCTGGCCTCCATAGCGCTCTGCTCGGCACTGACCACTTCTGTCTCAAGTTTCCTGGCCTCAAAGCCCTTCTTCAGCGCAACGAATGCACAGGAGCAAGCACCCGCCATCACCAGGATCAGGGCCCCCTGGCGCATGACCAGGCCAGTATCACCGGTTGCGAAGAGCGCCTCTGGCGTGCTCAATACACTCACCAGCAATCCGAGCAACCCAACAATCATCACCACAGGAATAAGTACCGTCAGAGGAAATACAGTGTGCGTCACTCGTCGATCAGGTGCCACCAGGTGTACGCCTGCGGAGACAAGCAGCAAACTTGCCCCCAGCCCTGCAAAGAAGATGCACAACGAGAGCGAGGTTGCAACAAACCCACGCAAAGCCGTTCCCTCAAGGAAACTGAAAGAAACCAGACCCAGCACAACTGCCGTGGGCAGGCTCACCAACCCCAGCAGGCAGAGCAGCAGCGTGCCCACCTTTCGTGCTTTCAGCGCCTTCCAGCAGGCCACCAGCACAATCGGCAGGCCACCCAGTAGCGCAAGCAGCGGCAAAACAAGGACCGCACTATGCACAATGCTGAGCAGCGGAGACGCCGCTGTCACAGATAAACTCCCAAGTAGTGACTTCACCTGGGAAGAATTTGTAAGGTATCTCTGAGCCACAAACAGGGCAACAAAGAAAACAAGAGCGGCACCATAAATTGTCAGTTCATAGGAACGCATTTTTTGCAACATGACAGGCTTCCTTTCCTGAACAAGATTGTGATGAAGATGAGCATCAAAGAGATTAATGCTAAGGTTAAGCAGAGTTTTCAGAGTTGGAGGCGCATCCTCCAACAGCATGACCATCTCTTCCGAGTAGCGCTCACGCCAGGATGCAGGATAGAGCGCTACAAGCGAGGTGGCCAGGCTCAGATACAGAGCAGAGCCAGATTTATAAATTTGCGGCATGGCTATACTATTCCATCCCTTCTCATAAGCAAGCATGCATAGAATATATTCAGCTAACAGGTTATATGCCAGCAAGACGCTGCGAACCGATGGCGACCACTTTGCTCATGGTGGCAAGTTGCTCTTGCAGGACCGCTCGACCCTCTCCGGTCAAACGATAGGGCCTGCGCCGCTCAATCAGTTCCAATGCCTCTATCCAGCCCTGCTTCTCCAAGCGGGCCAGCGCACCATAGAGCGTCCCTACCTCCAGGTGCGTGCCACAAAACTGCTCAATATCCTAAATCATGGCATACCCATGCTTGGGGCCACTGGTCAGACTTGACAGAATGAGCAAAGAAGGATCAGAGAAACGTCCAAGATCGTTCAATGCATTGCGTTTGATACGCACGGCCATCTCCTCTCTTTATTACTTCGTACTAATTACTACGCATAACTATATAGTAAAGTGAAGTAGTAAATTTGTCAAGTATAGTAGAGCCTAGTACTATTCGAGCTTTTATAAGCTTTGAGGTATTGGTGCTACTTCGTAGGGCTTACCATTTGCGTCCCAACCTTCAGCCTCTTTACCACGAGGGAAACGCTTGGGAGGCTTGTGGAGAAATCTGTTGCTCAGCTTTTCCACTGGATTTGAGCAAGACCCGGTTTTAAGGAGTAGAGTGAGCACTTCGTGCTTTTTACCAATTGATGACTATTACTTTCGACACACCGCTAGATTATGTCTTTCTGCACTTCTTCTTTCTAGCCCTCTCCTCTATACTATGCTCAATCTTGAAGATAAAAAGCTCTTGAGAGCGTTTCCTAACCCATAAGCCCTCCCATAGATGAGCTAAAACGCGTTTTTTGAGGGTTACTTTGTCTATCAAGAGGCTGAACAAACGGCGCAGAGATATGGAAACAAAGGATAAATGATATGAAACTGAATGATTTCCGCCTACTGGTCAACGATTTCGCAGCATCTTTTCACTTCTGGCACGAGATCGTGGGTCTTTCCACGATTTTTCGAGACGAGAACAACATCTATGCGGAATTGGAGGCCGGCCTCGTGCGCCTGGAACTGCTTGACGCCTCCTACTTTGCTGCCTCGGTCGGCTCGGCCCAACCCGCTCCCGTGCAGGAAGGCTACCGTGGAGTCATTGTTTTCGAGGTTGATGATCTTGAGGAAGCATATGCCGATCTCATCAAGCGCGGTGCTCCCTCCCTTGCTCCACCACAGGATCACCCAGCGGGGTTTGCCCGCATCGCGCTCTTGACGGCCCCTGATGGGTATGTTCTTGAACTCTTCAAATCACGCGGCACCTTCCCGCATTGAAAAGAGGGAAGCAGGTTTGGCGAAGGTGACGTTTTAAGCTTGTCAGCCCATTTTCGTGTAGCGACAAGGGGTAGTTGGAAGTAGGTGCAGGAGTCCCCGCGACAACCGCGAGGGCCCCGCATCTGCCTACAATCTTCTCTGTTCAGGAAGGTTTTGTTGGGAAAGAGATGCCATAGGATTCCAGGTGTTGGCCTACAGAACTGCTCCAGACCTCGGCGATGGCGTCAGAGGTCCAGCCACCATCGCGATAAGCGACACTAATCTCTTGAGGATGCGACCATAAAGAGAGCTTATCGCCACCGATGCCAACGCATTGGCCGGTAATATTCCTGGCCTCGTCAGAAGCGAGAAAGACGAGCAGGGGGGCAACATCCTCAGCGCTTCCCAGGGCAGCTCCTTTGCGTAAGCTGGAGGGAAGCGTAACGGGTTCGCCTCGTTCGATGGCTTCGGCATACCCACTCAGGCCAGGAAGGCTGGCGGTCATATGTGTAAGCGCGTTTGGTACAATCGCATTAACAGTGATATTGTATTTTGCGCACTCCATAGCCCATGTGCGTGCAAAGGCGGCAATGCCAGCTTTCGCAGCCGCATAGTTGGTCTGGCCGAAATTTCCACGTTGACCGGCAATAGAGGAGACGACCACGATGCGCCCTCCCTCTTTCTGTTCGCGCAGACGGCGTACAGCGGCACGGGCACAGGTAAAAGTGCCGCGCAGATGGGTCGTAATCACGGCATCAAAGTCGGCATCGCTCATATTCCAGAGGACACGGTCACGCAGGATACCGGCATTAGTACAGAGAATATCGAGACGGCCAAAGAGTTTGACCGCTGATTCTACCAATTGATCGGCCACTTCGGAACTGCCAATAGGGGCAACAACTGCTTCCGCACGACCTCCAGCCTCTTTAATAGCGGTGACTGTGGCCTGAGCGAGATCGGCATCGATATCATTGACAATCACGGCGGCTCCGGCCTGGGCCACCGCCTGAGCGTAGGCACGGCCAATGCCGCGACCACTCCCCGTGATAATTGCCACTTTTCCGTCCAGTTGCATAGTATTTTGTTCCTCTCTATTTAGCGTGTAACACTCTTCTTTATGTCGGCTACTTTGTAGTATCCAGACCAAGAAGTTTGACAGCATTTTCCTTCAGGATCAAAGGACGAACTTCCGGTTTGATCGCTATCTTCTCGAAGTCTGCTAGCCAGCGATCAGGCGTGAGCAAGGGAAAGTCGGAGCCAAAGAGCACTTTATGTTTGAGCTGGGTATTCGCGTACTGAATAAGCTGAGGTGGAAAATACTTAGGAGACCAGCCCGAAAGATCGATATAGACCTGAGGTTTGTGAAGACAGACCGAGAGGGCCTCATCCTGCCAGGGAAAAGAAGGGTGGGCCATAATGATAGGCATGTCGGGGAAATCTACCGCGACATCGTCAAGGAACATAGGATTGGCATATTTTAAGCGTATGCCACCACCGCCCCGTGCGCCAGTACCGATACCGCTGTGGCCCGTGTGAAAAATAGCGGGCAAGCCAGCCTCAGCAATAACTTCATAGAGATCATAGGCGCTACGATCATTGGGATAGAACTGTTAAATCTGAGGGTGAAACTTAAAGCCGCGTACACCAAAATCCTTAATCAGGCGTCTAGCTTCCTGAACGCCCATCTTGCCTTTTGCAGGATCGATGCTAGCAAAAGGGATAATGACATCGGGAAACTCAGCGCCAGCTTCGGCAACATCCTCATTGGGGACGCGAATCTGGCCTGTAGTGGACTCGGCATCAACGGGAAAGACGACACACGCCATCTTGCGCTCACGATAATAGGCGGCAATCTCTGGAAGAGTGGGAGAGCTACCCTCTTGCTTAAAGTAGCGTTTCGCAGCCTCGCCCACCTCATGATTATGAGGTTCTGTAGAGACATTACGTGAGACATGGGCATGGGTATGAACATCAATTGCGACTAAATTTGTTACATCCATAGTTTTCTCCTTTGAGCGGCAAAGCCCATAATCAACATACTATGTGCAATGATACCACCCGTACCGATAGCTTGTCCCATCCACGGACAGAGCCGGAGAGTGCACTCGGTCAGATGCCTGGTGCACTCCAGGTGGCATCATGCTAAAGGGCTGTTTAGAGATACTACAGACATCGGCAGTTATTAGAACTTCTCGTTGTGCTACATCGTATTCCCTTTCCACAGATCGCGCATCTCTGCGCTGCTTGCCAGCAGATCATCCAGCTTACCGACGGCCTCAACCTGCCCATCTTTCAGCAGGATAATCTGATCGGCGCGTTGCAAGGCGGCCCGGCGATGCGTCACGACTAGTCCGGTAGTCTCCGGGCGTGCAAAGACGCGCTCCCAGAGCAACTGCTCAGTCTCAACATCCAGGGCGCTAGAGAGGTCATCAAAGACCAGTAATTCAGGGGTGCGCACAAACATCCGCGCAGCTGCCGTGCGTTGAGCCTGGCCCCCCGACAGACGTATACCGCGTGGACCAATCAGCGTAGCCAGGCCTTGCGGCATTCTGGCAATATCTGGCTCCAGAACAGCGGTATGCACAGCTTCAGACAGATCTACGAGGTTTTCCGGCAGGCCAAGCAGAATATTGTTGCGTAGCGTGTCGCTAAACAGGTGCGGAATCTGAGAGGTATAAGCGCTATACGGAGGCTTAAAGAACTGTGCTGGATCGGTTATCAGTTGTTCATTCCAGTAGATCTCACCAGCAGCGCGGGGGAGCAGACCCAGCAGCGCCCGCAACAACGTCGTTTTCCCCGACCCGATGCGCCCGGTAATCACTGTAAAAGAACCGCGCACGAGAGCTAGATTGATAGCAGTCACGCCGTTCAGGCTGCCGGGATAATGGCAGGTGAGCCCTTGCACGCGGAGCGTTTCCAGACGATAGCTAGCCGTCTTCTCCACAAACGTCAGTGGGGGCAATTTTCCGCGCTGATAGATCGGTGCGTGCTTGAGCAAGACCTGCGGCTCTTCGTCGGGCATCATCTCCAGCATGCGTCTAATCGAGACTTCCTGATTTTTGTAGTCGCCGAAAAAATTGCCCCAATCGGCAGCCATTTCAGTAGTAAACCAGAGATAATACACGAAGAGGGCAAAATCGCCGACAGTAAATGTTTTCGTTGTCATAGCATGTGCCGCCAGTAAAAGCGTCACACCAGTACAAAGGGTAAGCGTATTATTGACCATAAGATCGGCTAACCCCCGGAACCACTGTATTTTCAGGATAGCGGCCCGCCTTCGCTCGCTCAGCTTACGAAAATGGCCGAGGATGGAGCGTTCAGCATGGGCAACTTTGATGGCCTGGACTGCGCCGAAACATTCCCCCAGAAAGCCAATGACGTCACCTGTTGCATCACGGCTAGCAGCGTAGCTCCAACGAATACGATCCCACATCAGTCTGGAGAGACCGAGAGTAAGCACCAGAGGCAAAAAAACCACCAGAGTAATCAGCAGATTGATCCGCGCCATAATGATGATCGCCACCAGGGAAGAGAGAGTTTTCCCGGCCATATGCGGTAGCCAGGTCGGAAAATCAGCCGTTTCTGAGACATCGTCGTCAAAGCGATTGACCGCATCGCCGGTAGCCATAGGCAGGGTTTTCGCGCCGGGTCGGCGCAGAATGCTCGCAAAGAGATTATTTTGCAGCAAGGCACCAACATTATTGCGAAAGGTCGTAGCACCCCAGATAGAACCAAACATCGCTGTCTGCATCACGAGCTCAGTCGAGATATAGAGAGCCAGCAGTTCCCAGAGGCCCAACGTCGCCGGGACCGCTCTCGTCAGGGTGTCAAAGATCTGTTTTTCAAGCAAGCCAGGCACGACACGCAAGGCAAAGTACGGAATAGCGCTGAGACAATCCAGAATAAAGGGCCAGGGACGAAATTTCATAATTTGCCAGTTAAAGACCCAGGTTTTGATAATTCGCTCTTGTGCCTGTGTCCTATCCTTCATACGAGCAATTCCTCCAGTCCAGTTTGCAGTAGCGCCGCGAAGCGCGAAGTAGGATCACTGGCCAGGGCCAGCCGAGGTCCATACTCGACAATGCGACCATCCTCCAGAATCAAAATGTCATCGGCTCGTTGCACCGTTTGCAGGCGATGAGCAATGATCAAGCCAGTACGATCCTGTAGTAAGAGGTCCACGGCTTGTTCCAGCAGATGCTCCGTAGCCGGGTCCAGGTGTGACGAGGCCTCATCCAGGATCACCAGGCCGGGATTTTGGAGAAAGACCCGCGCAAATGCCAGCATCTGGCATTCTCCGGTAGAAAGTCCTTGCCCACCCGCCTCCAGTTCGGTATGCAGGCCAGCAGGCAACGTCTCAATCCAGGGCCAGATGCCCAGTTCCCGCAGGGCCAGTTCTATCTTCTCATCACTGATAGTTGCATCAAAAAAGGTCAGATTGTCGCGCACGCTGGCCTTGAACAACTGGACATCCTGCGTCACCATACTCACGTGGCTGCGCAGGTCTGCCAGTTCCAGGTCGCGGAGAGCGATAGCATTCAGGCTAATCGAGCCAGACTGAGGATCGACCAGGCGCAGGAGCAAGCGGGCCAGCGTCGTCTTCCCGCTCCCCGTGCGGCCCAGCAGGCCCAGTACTTTCCCCGGCTGGATAGTGAAAGAGAGATCTTCTAGAACCTGCTGCTGCTGATCATAGCAAAAGGTCACAGCAGAAAAGTCGACCAGCAGGGGTCCAGCAGCCAAAACCGCACCGGTGCCCTTGTGCAGCTCAGGCTGTAGTTTCTGTAAAACAGCTACGCGTTCGATACTGGCGGAGGCCTCCTGCAAATCCTGCATCTGTAAACGAATGCCCTCCAGTGGCTGAGCCAGCATACCAATGTAGTAGACCAGCACAAACATCGTACCAATACTGATCTGATGCTGAAGATAGAGATAGGCCCCCAGCGCCAGACCAGCGGTATAACCGATGCACTTGAGGAGATTAGTGCTAAAGGCCGTGAGGTTACTCACCATCAAAGCGATCCGCCAGACCTCCATCCTGCGCCGCACCAACAGCAGCAGACGTTGTTGCACATAGTTCTCAGCTCCAGCAGCGCGAATATCCTCGGTCCCGTTGATATGCTCTTCCAGGAAAGCAAAATGATTCGCTTTCGCCACCCGTGCCGCAGCAAAATGTTTGATCGCCAGTTTCTGAATCTGGCTCAACAGAGCAAAGATCAGCAGGCAGTAGCAGGTAAAGGCGAGACCAATCCACCAGCTAGAGAGACTCAATAGCAGCAGGATACCCAGCAAAAGCAGGACATTGCCAACGATCATAATGAGAAAGAGCGAGAAGAAGTTAGCCAGCGCAGTCATATCATCATCGATACGCTGGATCAGTTCTCCTGGCGGATGGATTTTGTGGAACGCCATATCCAGGCGGAGTATATGTCCAACAAGGTCTAGCCGCAAAGCGTTCGTCGCAGTCCAGCCGATAGCCTCTGCCAGGTAGGTTGAAAAGAAATCCAGCAGCTTTTGCAGCACCGCCAACAGGATGTATAATCCAGCCAGAAGCAAGATCAGCATGAGCGAGCTACCAGCCTGTGTGGCATCGATAAAACGGCCAATGATCTGAGGGATAAACAACTGCAAGCCAATGCTCGCAAACACCAAAAGCGTCAATACCAGCACCCGTTGCCACAGTGGTTTCAGATACTTTGCCAGCAGGTGCCAATACTGCCTCAACTGTACATTCATAGAGTATTTTTCCCTTTGCACACAAGAGATCTTATTACCTGGTTTGCCGTAAACTTTGTGATCTTCCTGTGCCACAGTTTAAAAATGAGTACAAAAAAGCGCGAAGAGTGAAGCATGGGGAAATGATGCCGAAGCTGGTAAAGAGGAAACCAGACTCCTGATCCGAAGTAAGCGTTCTCAATGCGGAGACAAGGAAACCCGAAAGAGAGTCATCGGAAGCCAGGCGAGGGAAACAGACTGAAGAGGAGGGCAATCTTCCGGTCAGGAGAGCGTACAGAAAGATTGTAAGTTCTCAAGGGTCACACTCATATAAGATAGTTTCAGGGTAGAAACCATCTGAGACACGACCTTCACATCAGTTGAGACTGGCCTCGCTTAGCCAGGCATCACCATGAAGAAAGTTGAGGCTGCCATTCTGTATAACCTCCGTTTTTTTGTGAGTAGATATTCAAACTGAATATAAGCTTACCATATTCTGATAGAAAAATGCAAGTTCACGAGCCAGACGTAGCTCAGGCAGCGCCGTAGCTCGTTTTGCAGACAGGAAAAGATCTGGAAGAGGCTCGACAAGACGCCAGACCTTAATATATAATCGTTAGTATTGCCGATAAAATGGCCTGCCCATAGATAAAGAAGAAGAAAAGGGCAAAGACGCATCCTATCTAAGAAGCAGGGAGAGAGGAATTATGCCCGATACTCCAAAACCCCAGAAAAATGAAAACCAGGGGACTTTTTTTCTTTCTAACAAACAGAATAGAGAAGAAAATATTCGCGCACAAAACGAAGATCAGATGATTACGAATGCGATGGGGGGTCCTCTCGTAGAACAAGCTGATCCAAGTATTTTTCAGAATGTGCTGCATATTGCATGTGGGTCGGGAGATTGGATGATTGAAGCAGCGCAGCGCTACCCACAGATGTCACTGGTGGGCATTGATATAAACGTACATATAATCGACTATGCGAGAGAGCGTGCGATTGAGGCCCAGGTGGCAGAGCGTGTCAAATTCCAGGTGATGGATGTATTACGTCCGCTTGAGTTCCCGACAGGCAGTTTTGATCTGGTCAATCTACGCCTCGGCGTAAGTTTTATACGAACCTGGGAATGGCCGGGGGTGATTGCTGAGATGCTGCGCGTCGCTCGTCCGGGGGGGGTAATTCGGATCACGGAACCGCAGATTATCCACGAGAACAAAAAGCAATCCAGCCTTAACGAGACTACACAGAGCGCTTGTCTGTTCGTTATACCGATCAGGACATCTTTTCGAGGAAAGCACCACAGGACTGACAGCGCATCTGGCTCCATTGCTCACACATTTTGGGTGTAGAGAGGTGCAAACGAGAGAGCATGTATTAGAGTTCCAGGCGGGGACGCCAGAGTGGCCGGCCTATTACAACAACGCGCTTCTCGTAATGCAAGGGTGGCGGACCTTTTTGACGAAGCGGGGCTGTATTGGCGGGGATTATGATACACTCTACCAGCAGGCACTCAAAGAGCTAGGCAGATCTAATGCACACTCGATCTGGACCTTCCTCACCGTCTGGGGTCAGACACCACTCTCGCTCTAGTGAGCTATTAGATATTTGTACCAGGGAGGGAGTGGTAGGCGAGCAGGAGACGGCCAAGCCGATCTGCCCTACGTGATAAGATGGGATGGGGATAGGATGAATTACATGGGTGCTTCGTGTAGTGCGATTGAGGGATATTTCTGGGTATAATGCAAAAAAGGCTTTGTATTGTCAGCGCAGAAGACGATAGTTGGAAGAGCTTCAACGTAGGAGGATCTTCGTTATGAAAGCGATTTTGTGTACAGCATTTGGTCCGCCGGAAGCGTTAAAGTATGAAGAGATTGCCTCGCCGCATGCAGGAAAAGGTCAGGTAGTTGTCAGTGTGCAAGCGTGTAGTGTAAGTTTTCCAGATACCCTGATTATCCAGGGGCTGTATCAGTTTAAGCCGCAGATGCCATTTTCGCCGGGCGGAGAGATTGCAGGGATAGTAAAAGAAGTGGGCGAGGGAGTGGAGCAGCTACAGGTGGGAGATCGAGTAATGGGTTTTAATGGCTGGGGAGGTTTTGCGGAAGAGATGGTGCTTGACGCCAACCGTGTGCTACCAATGCCAGCTCAAATGGATTTTGCCACAGCGGCGACGGTGATTATGACCTATGGAACCTCGCAGTATGCATTAAAGAATCGTGGACAGCTTCTACCTGGAGAGACGCTGCTTGTGCTGGGTGCCAGTGGCGGCGTGGGGTTGGCAGCGCTACAGATCGGAAAAATCATGGGGGCGAGAGTGATTGCAGCGGCTTCGAGCGATGAGAAGCTCGCGATATGCAAGCAGCATGGCGCGGATGAGCTCATTAATTACAGCAGAGAAGATCTAAAAGAGCGGGTGAAAGTGCTGGGTGGGAAAAAGGGGATAGACGTTATTTATGATCCGGTAGGTGGGAGCTATGCAGAAGCGGCGTTGCGCGGTATGGGCTGGGGTGGGCGCTATCTTGTGATTGGATTTACGGCGGGCGAGATTCCGCGTATTCCCCTAAATTTGACGCTCCTCAAGGGATGTTCAATCGTGGGAGTCTTCTGGGGAGCATTTACCGAGCGGGAGCCGCAGCGCAATCGCGAATATCTCCAGGAGCTGCTGGGATGGTTTGAGGAAGGAAAGATTAAAACATATATCTCCACCACATATCCACTAGCGCGAGCCGCTGATGCGCTCAATGATATGATGCAGCGCAAAGTGATAGGGAAAGCAGTGGTTTTAACGGCTGAATAGTTGGAGCCGATCTTCAACTAGATAAAATAGGATGAGCGAGAGAGGACAAGACGTGCGACTGGCACATTATGTAGAACGCAAGGCATATAGTGATGCGCTGGCACTTTTTGATGAGCACTTACAAGATGATGCAGTGCGCAAAGAGATAGAGCGAATCAGGAGCCTGGCGCAATTTGAAGCAAACCATTTCTACCAGGCCGGTTTTGTCCTCCTTTTTCTAAAAGCAGCCTGGCTGGGGGAAGAGTATGAGGTTAAGAATCTCTATACGCAAGTCTTTATCAAGACGTACCGAGTGCAAGTAGAGAACTTCATGAAAAAGAGAATCCGTTTAGAAAGACAGCTCTGGCACCATTTTCATCTCTCTGTGATCATCGATAATGCCAGAGTCATTTCAAACATAAATCTGAGACGCTTTATTGACTCCCTGAAAAGCAGAGCAACCAAACCAACAGCATCACTACTGAGATTTCTCTGAAGGTGGGGACTGCTGAAAAGAGTGAGGAAAAGTCACATAAAAGTAGATCCCTGCCCCAGCGTGCTTTCAACCCAGACGTGGCCACCATGCAGCTCGCTAATCTGTCGAACAATGGCCAGACCAAGTCCTGTACCTTTGATATAGCGGGTCTTTTCGGCATCGATGCGGCTATAGGCGGTAAATAATTTAGGGATATCTTCTGAGGCGATACCAATGCCATGATCCTGAATACAAAGATGCACGTCCGGCCCATCTTTAGAGCAGCTTACTACAATCTCCCCCCCTTCAGGTGAATATTTCACGGCATTGGAGAGCAGATTGAGGAAGAGTTGTGTTAACTTATCCTCATCGCCGGTAATAGAAAGAGTCTCCTCTAGTTGCAGGTGAATAGTGTGTTGAGAAAACAGCGTTGCCCGTTTTTTTGCCACTATGTCCATCAGGAGAGCATTAAGGTCGAGATATTCTCGTCTCAAAGATTGTAGACCTGATTTCATGCGTTCCAGATCCAGGAGATCGCTAATCATACGTACCAGACGTTTAGCATCCAGATAAATAGATCTGGCGTAGTCTTTAACCTCCTGAGCACTAAACTCCTCGATATGCAGAAGTTCGCTAAAACCTTGAATACTGGTGAGAGTCATGCGAAACTCGTGACTGATCATCGAGATAAAGTCTTGTTGTAAATGACTCATCTGCTGTAATTGCTCATTAGAGCTCTCTTCAGCTCATGTTTGCGCAGAATGAGCTCATTAGAGAGAGAGACAATATCCTGACCCTGGCTGGTTAGTTCTCGCTGAAGAACCTGGCGTGTTTGTTGCAGCAGCAGCAGATTTGCAATACGTGCATACAGTTCTTCCGGCAAAAACGGTTTAACAAGGTAATCCTGAGCACCTTCCTGAAGAAGTTGGACACGAAGTTGATCATCTGAGTATGCAGAAAGCATGATTATCGGGATGCTACCCAATGCTGGATCGGCATAAATCTTTTTCACCAACTGATCGCCGTTCATTCCTGGCAGCAGAATATCACACAGGATCAGATCAGGATGGAAGGTTTGTGCTTTTGACAGGCCTTCCACAGCATCGAATGCGGTAATAGTTTGATAGCGTGAAGCAAGGAGGCGCGTGAGGTATGAAACCATTTCAGGATGATCTTCAATGATCAGGATAGATGGACATAGCGGTGGATGATCTTGAGAGATCGTCACAACAGGAAGAGGTGCTAATTTACTCTCTGGCTCATGCTCCCACTGAGAAGGTTTTTGAGAGGTGTTCTCCTCGTCGTCTTGTATTGCGACCAGAGAGATCTCTGCTGGAGCAAATACTGGGAGCTCGACGGTAAAGCTGGCTCCGCCGTCGGAATTGTCACTAACAGAGATGGTCCCGTGGTGTAAGGTCACCAATTCCTTCACGATGGCCAGGCCCAACCCGGTTCCTTCATGACGGTGAGGACTGTTCCGCCCTTGTGTAAAAGCTTCAAAGAGCGTCTGTCGTACATCTGATGAGATTCCTGGACCGGTATCCTGAATGCGAAAAGTAAGAGAGGAATCCTCTTGAAAAAGAGTACAGGTAATAGTGCCCTCAGAAGGAGTAAAGCGCATGGCATTGGCAAGCAGATTCATGAAGACACGCTGTATATAGTCTGGATCGAGCTCAGCGATGAGAGCGGGCGGTGTTTGTATGATGAGTTGAATCTGGCTTCTTTGGGATTCGAGAGAAAAATGTTGCAAACATTCTTGGAGAACGGGTACCAGATCAGTGCGTCGATAATGGAGAAAGACCTGATTCGCCTCAAATTTGGCAATATCCAGTAAGTCATTAACTCGTTTGAGAAGAGTGAATGTATTGCGCTGAATTACTTCTATGTCTATAGAATGAGCAGAATCTTTCATGAGAAGGGTCACGGAGCTAAGAATAAGCGTCAGGGGCGTACGAAGTTCGTGGCTCATGCTAGCAAAAAACTGAGTTCTAAACTGATTGAGTTGTTGCGCCTGCTGATAGAGGACCTCCAATTCCTGGTGTGCGAGCTCAAGTTCTCTTTTGCGTTCTTCGGATGCCCTGGCATGTGTAACCAGTATACGTGCTTTTGGTATGAGTGGTGGAAGAATAATAGCAGTAGAGAGCGAAGCAATGGCAGTGATAAGCTTAACAGTTCCAGAAAGCCAGTACGTAGCATACCACAGCGTCCAGACATCGAAAAAATGCGTAGCACCACAGGCAATAATAAAGCCGCCAAAGGCCAGGAAGATCCAGCGAAACGGCAAATCCTGATAGATTGAGCGTACAAAGTAAAACAGCGTCCCTGAAATAAAGACATAGGACAGACCAATGAGCATATCGGAGACCACGTGCAGCGTAACCAATTGGGAGTTCCAGAGAAAACAATAGCCATGTGGGGCCAGACCGTAGGTATCAAACAGATTATGTGACCAGGTGGTCCAGATTAGAAGCAAGAGTAACAGGCCAGTGACAACCAGGCTGAGACGTCCTACAAGAGTCATCGTATCCTGTCGATGGAAGAGTAAACGAAACATAGTTCACCTCATTTGCCTTGCCTTCGTGCTCAATCATTGTCTTCTATTCTCACTGTTTGTAGTATAGAGGATTGACAATACCAGGAAAGCTCTGAGGAAGAGGAGTATCTTACTGAGTACACGGCCATGAGCAGGCAACGTGTAAAGATATATTATTTTTGAATATATCTTTTCTCCTCCTTACTCATCAAAATGGTGTCCACTTCCACTATGCTCGTGTGTCATGTCATGGCGAGAAGTATCGTGTGCTGACTTATTCATCATCCTTAACATCGCAGGGCCACCTGTTCGGATAAACCGAATCACCAGTACTGCGGCCACAACCAGGAAGATGATGTTCAGCACAGTCGTATAGTTCCATTGGATACCTTCTCTTATCGCAACAACATTGCGGTTCTGCGGAATGATTCCCAGGGCCTCAAAGAGAATTTCGACGATATAGCCCGCAATCGCCATCGTTATGTAAAAGGTGACAAGAATATAGCTCATGACCTTCCAGCCATAGTATTTGCGATAGATGTCCAGGATAGGTAGGATAATCAAGTCGGCAAAAATAAAGCTTACCACGCCGCCAAAGCTGATGCCACCTCGCCATAGTACTGCTGCCAACGGGACATTGCCAACAGAGCAGACGAAACTCACGATGGCAACCAGCGGGCCGATTAACGGGCCTTCAATTTTCGCCAGGGTAGGATGGCTTACTAAGAAAAAGGTTTGCCAGAAAGAATCAGGTACCCAGGCGGCTAACATACCGGCAATCACCAAACCCAGGAGAATATCTACCCACACAGACATAGTATCCATCACAAAGAGGTGACTAATAGCTGTGAACCCTTTCGCGCTGAACAGCTTTTGCCAGAATGAGCCTCCAGAGACGCTCATATCCATCGCGGCATGGCCTTCCATGCGCCCCAGTACCCCTTTCTCGGCCTGCTCTTTTGCCACTTCTCATGAGTCGCGGCGTAAGGGTCAGACGGAAAATCAGGGCCAGTAGAATCACCATAATGATGCCACCAACGAACTCGGCTGCTGTAAATTGCCAACCCAGCAGGACGATCAGAATAACGCCCAACTCTACTACAAGATTAGTCGAAGCCAATTCAAAGACCATCGCTGCTGTAAAACTGGCCCCTTTTTGAAAGATCGAGCGTGCCAATGCCACCGCTGCGTACGAGCACGAGCTAGAGGCAATCCCAAAGAGCGTGGCCAACGTGAGACTTTTCGGGCTATCGCTGCCAAGTGTTCTTGCCATTGCCTCGTGCGAGACGACTGCTTGAATAATTCCTGAAAGCGCGAATCCGAGGATAAGCGGCCAGAGGATTTCCCAAAACATGCTGAACGCCATAAACAATGCTTGACTCGTGGCTGCCAAGATAGTCATTGGTATTTTCCTTTTTACTTTAAGCTATCGTAGGAGAGAGGACGGCAATTGTCTCTAGAAATTATGGAGTTATTGTATCTCATATCGGACGACTCAGTCATTAGGCGTGGCGCTGTCCGTTCTGCTATACTAAAACCATAACGTTTTGTTATTCACTATTTTTTGCTATGTGGCAGGAAGGACTGAGAGCAATGAGTCGCTTTATTCAGGTACAAACCACCGTTGATTCCAAAAGCTAGGGGAGCGCCTTGTCCAGGATGTACTGGAGGAAAGTCTGGCGGCGTGGGGGACCGTCAATGGACCCGTAAGCAGCCTTTATTTAGAGGAGGGGAAGCTAAACAGCACGCAGGAATGGATCTGCACCTTCTGGACGCGCAGCGAACTTTACGAAAGAATCGAAGGGGAGATCTTGAAAAATCATCCCTACGAAGATCCCACCGTTGCCTCCCTTCCTGTGTTAGATGGCAATCGCGCTTTCACAAAATGGATCGACGAAGAGACAGAAGAGTAAGTCTTTCCTATTTTTTCACGCTGTCCCATTATAAAGAATGCATTCTTGTCATTGACAGAATGCATTCTTTGCTTGTATGCTCTTTATGAGGAGGAGATAATGCACAAGCAAAGCCAGGAGCGAGAGCAAACGCCGACGCGGCGGGATGCTGTCGTTGAGCGTTTAAGAGATGAAATCATTACAGGAGTGTTGCGGCCTGCTCAGATCCTTAAAGATGCCGAACTGGCTTCTCGTCTTGGACTCAGTATTACCCCGATACGTGAAGCACTGACGTTGCTTGCCGCAGAGGGACTCATCGAAATGCCGCCCAATCGACCCAAGCGGGTAGCGCCACTGACAAGGCGTAGGACGCGTGAGTTGCTGGCCATCTTCAGAGTTCTCGCACTGGCGGGCTATGAGTGGGGATTTCCGCGTCTCTCTCAGCGCGACTTAGAGGAGATGCGTGCAGCTAATGAAGCACTGGTTCTTGCATTAAGTCAGGGTGACACGCGAGCAGCTCACCATGCAAGCCGTATGTTCTCTGATGTAGTCATGCGTGCAAGTGGGAACCGAGAGTTGAGAAGGATGCTCTCCACTAGCTTTTCGTGGCTTGAACGACTGGTGATGCTCTGCTTCCCACAAAATTTCTCTGATTTAGGATTTGAGACCAACCGGGAGATTCTGGCAGCAGTCGAACGCGGCGAGTTGTCCAGGGCACTCGAACTCGCACGGAGCAGTCTCGATCAGATTCAGCGAGCTATCGAGGCTCTCCCTGAAGACATGTGGTCGGATTAGCGCTCCGCCATGTCTCATTGCTCTCTCTTCCCTGGTTATTACACATTGAGAATCGTGATGGGCGGATAGGAGATCGGCAAGCCGATTTGCCCTACGCGAGGAGTGGTGAACAATGTTGTTTCATTCACCGCAGAGGAGGTATTTCTATGGCACGTGGTATTGTCTATTCAACCGAGCGCTTGCGTACACTTTTTGAGCCGCGCAGTATTGCCCTGGTGGGAGTTTCAGAGAAATCGACATGGTCCCTGATGATTCATGTCGCTTTACAAAAGGGCGGATTTCGTGGGCACATATATTATGTTAATCCTCGTTCGCCCCAGGTACACGGGCAGGACACGGTTGCGCATCTGACGGATATTCAAGAGCCGGTTGATCTGTGCTACATAATGGTGGGGACCAATGCGGTGTTAGCCGTCATTCAGGATATGATTGCGGCTGGCATTCACAACGCGGTTGTGCTCACGGGAGGATTTGCCGAGCAAGATGAGCATGGTCGGCAGTTACAGGAAGAGATCACGCGACTAGCAAATATCCACGATCTAGCAATTATCGGGCCGAACTGCATGGGATATATCAATGTGACACGTAACATCGAAGCAATGGCCGCGTTGCCCGAACGGCCTTTGTTAGTAGGGTCGGTGGCGCTGATCAGTCAGAGTGGCGCGTTGGGTGCAATGATGATGAATTATGCACATACGCAGAACGTAGGACTGAGTATGCTCATCAGCACAGGAAATGAGGCGAGCATCTCCGTGACCGATGCGCTCCAATATGCGGTAGAGGATGAGGCGACGAAAGTTATTGCCGTCTTTATGGAGACAATTCGAGAGCCGGAGCGTTTCGTCCAGATCGCGCGGGATGCATTTGCGCGTGGCAAGCCGCTGATTGTGCTCAAGGCAGGGCGGAGCGAGGTAACGGCAAGAGTAGCTCTGACGCATACCGGAGCAATGACCGGTGATGATCGTGTGATCGATGCGCTTTTCCGCCAACTTGGCATCATACGCGTCAACTCTATTGAAGAATTGATTCTGACAGCAAACGTTTTCGCGCAGGTTGGTCAATTATCTGGAAAACGTATGGGAGCGGTGGCTATTTCAGGAGGAGTTTGTGATCTGGTAGCGGACCTGGCAGAAGAGGCAGGGATTGGTCTGCCGATATTTACAGAGCAGACCGTGCAAGAACTAAGGGCCATGCTGCCTGTACTTGGTCCGGCGAATAATCCTCTCGACACAACCGGGGCCGCAATGAATAATCAAGAATTAATGGGAAATCTGCTTAGAATAGTCAGCCTCGAGCCCCAGTTGGACGCAGTTCTCTGTATCATGGATCTGCCAGGCGATGAGACGCCACAATCGCGTTTCCTGATGAACATCCTGGCGGGGATTGGGCAGGCCTTAAAAGAAGCGCCCGTCCCCGCGTTTATGGTCGCACTGGCCAGCAACACAGTTATGCCGGCAGGGCGAGCCTTTCTTGATCGAACAGGAGCTCCTTTTATTTCAGGCGGCATTCGGATGGTCATACCAGCGTTGGGAAAACTAATGGCGTGGACCGAGCGCTATCGGGTGGTGAGGACAGAGGAAGGCAAAGAACCAGTTGTAGATAGAAGAACAACGATTGATAGATCTATTCCGCTTGTTGGAAGCTGGTCAGAGCACCAGGCAAGGGAGTTTTTAAAGCGGCATCGTATCTCCATTATCCCTGGCAAGCTGGCGCAGAATACGCAGGACGCAGTTGAAGCCGCGCACGAGATGGGATTCCCTGTTGCACTCAAGATCGCTTCGCCCGATATTCTGCATAAAAGCGACATAGGAGGTGTGCGACTGAGTTTAGGGAGCGAAGAAGAGGTACGTGCGGCCTTTCGGCAAGTGATGGAAGCGGCGGCTCTACATGTGCCAGGAGCACACATAGAGGGAGTTTTGATCAGTCCGATGCGTGCAGGTGGGGTTGAATTGCTTGTTGGCGTCACACGTGATGCAGCGTGGGGGCAAGTATTGACAGTAGGACTGGGGGGTATCTGGGTTGAGATACTCAAAGATACGAGTCTGAGGATATTGCCAGTTTCACGCAGAGAAGTGAAAGCTATGTTGGAGGAACTTCAGGGGATCAAGCTCTTGCGAGGAGCACGTGGTTCTCAGGGTGCGGATAGAGAGAAGCTGGTTGAGGAGATCCTGCGGATTGCTGAACTTGCACAAGAGCTTAAAGAGGATCTTGACGCACTTGAGATCAATCCATTGCGGATAGAGGGTACGCACATTGAGGCTCTGGATGCAGTGATTACCTGGAGAAAACAGGAAGGGAAGGTAGAAGCATGACCCAGACAGTAGACAAGAGAAAGCCAGTTCCAGTCCCCGACGAGGCATCAAAGCCGTTTTTCGACGGGGCAAGAGAGCGGAGACTGATGGTGCAAAAATGTGCGACCTGTGGGGCGATAATGTGGCCTGTGAAGCCGAGATGTACCAGTTGTCTGAGGGCAGAGTTATTCTGGACACAAGTGAGCGGAAAAGGGAGATTGTATACGTTCACCTTGATGCACCAGATCTATCATCCGGGATTTGCAGCAGAGGCACCATATAACATCGCAGAAGTGGACCTTGAAGAGGGATTGCGGATCATCACAAATGTAGTGGGTTGTCCCAACGAGGCACTCAAGATAGGGATGCCACTCGAAGTCACATTTGAGGATGCCAGCGATGAAGTCACCGTGCCGAAATTCAAGCCTGTGGGGATTTCCTAGCTGGGACTCATTCATCGGAGCATTATTTCGTTAGTGTAAGAGAAGGAAAGCGCAATGGATTACCGTTACGTGATCTACGAGAAAAAGGCCCATATTGCCTATGTGACCATCAACCGTCCCGAAGTGATGAACGCGCTGAACTACGAGACTAATGTGGAGTTATATGAGATTTTCAATGACTTCAAGCAAGATGATGAGATGTGGATAGCGATTCTGACAGGAACGGGGAAGCGGGCGTTTTCAACGGGAAATGATCTCAAAGCGACAGCGGCAGCGACGGCAAGGGGAGAGAAAATGCCAGAGAGGCGGGTTCCGTTCGGAGGAATCACAAGTAGCTTCGAGTGCGCCAAGCCGATTATTGCTGCAGTCAATGGCTTTGCACTTGGAGGTGGCTTCGAGATAGCCCTGGCTGCTGACCTGATTATCGCCGCTGAACATGCACGTTTTGGTTTACCAGAACCGCGTGTCGGGCTGGTGGCTGGAGCTGGTGGAATGCATCGCTTGCCACAGCAGATACCGCTGAAACTGGCGATGGGGATGCTGCTAACGGGTAAGCAGATCACGGCCCAGGAAGCCTATAGATTTGGGCTAGTCAACGAGGTTGTGCCGGGAGAAGAATTACTGGCAGCGGCGGAGCGTTGGGCGAATGAGATATTGGAATGTTCGCCTATCAGCGTGAGATTGACGAAAGAGGGAGTCCTTGCAGGATTAACGTCTTCTGTTGAGGAGGCGATACAGATGGATAAACCACTGCTGCAACGGCTGTTTGCCTCAGAGGACTTTGTAGAAGGGCCAAAGGCATTCACAGAGAAACGCAAGCCAGACTGGACGGGCAGATAGGCAGCCGCAACGAGGAGATAAGAAGTGATGAGTATTAAAGGGAAAACGGCAATTGTGGGGCTGGGGGTAACAGCGATGGGCAAGATTTACGGGAGGACAGCCTCTGACTTTGCTGCCGAGGCCGTGAAGCTGGCATTAGATGATGCGGGTCTAGCAAAAGAAGAAGTGGATGGTCTGCTGATTAATGCGAACCTTTCATCCGAGATGGGGCCAATGGTACAGATGACCCTCGGTTTTGAGGATTTGTCGTTGCTGAATGTGATGAACGCGTATGGCTCCACGGCTGGCACGATGATCCAATACGCGAGCATGGCAATTCAGGAAGGGCTGGCGAATGTCGTCGTGCTGGTCTATGCGGATGCGCCACTCACTCCGGCCCGTTCGGCGGGAGCATCGTATAGCGGAGCGGATACGTTGCCACGTGGAATGGATGGCCTACGGACGGCTTACGGATATTACGGGGCGAATCCGGGCTATGCAATGGCGGCACAGAGGCATATGCATCTGTTTGGGACAACCAGTGAGCAGTTCGGGGCCGTGGCCGTCTCGCAGAGAAAGTGGGCGCAGATGAATCCGTGGGCGCAGATGCGTAAGCCAATGACGCTGGAAGATCATCAGAACTCACGATTTATTGTTGAGCCGCTGCATCTATTGGATTGTTGCCTGGTTTCTAACGGAGGTGTGGCCGTAATTATCACTTCGGCTGAACGGGCGCAGAAGCTGAAACAACCACCGGTTTATGTATTGGGGATGGGACAGGCTGCTCCAGGCGACAACCAGCGCACAGATCGCGAACCAGGTATCTACACGGGAGCCAGGCAATCCGGGGAGAAAGCGCTGAAGATGGCAGGGATTGAGCTGAAAGATATTGATATCTGCGAAATCTATGATTGTTACACCTATACCGTACTGGTGACGCTTGAGGATTATGGGTTCTGTGAGAAAGGGGAGGGAGGAGCGTTTGTGGCTGATGGCAAGCTTGGTCCTGGGGGAGCATTGCCGACCAATACAGGTGGGGGGCAGCTATCGTCCTACTATATGTGGGGATTTACGCCGCTCTCAGAGGCTGTCGTGCAGGCGCGTGGGCAAGGGGGAGAGAGACAGGTGGAGAAAAACGATCTGATCCTGGTGAGTGGGAATGGAGGTGTCCTTAATTTCCACTCAACGACGATCCTGGGTAAACAGGCAGCTTGATTTTCTTCATAACAAATGGAACAGTAGAGAAAGCGAGCAATCATTCTTCTGCCTTATGAATTGCGTGTAGCAGGTGGGAAAGAGCAAACGGTATAGAATGTCTGACTTAATTGATGTACTCTCTGACTCAGGTCTGAGAACAGGAGAAATTCTCCCGCGAGCTGATATCCATTGTCTAGGGAGGTATCATAGAGCGATACATTTGTATCTCCTTAACTCGAAGAACGAAGTATTGCTTCAGAGACGAGCAATGACGGTGGATCACTTTCCGGGATTCTTGGGAATCTCGGTGACGGGACATGTGCAAGCAGGGGAGTGTAGTTCTGATTGCGTAAGGCGAGAAGTAGAAGAGGAACTTGGCATAAAGAGCTCACTATTGAGATTTGATTTTATGTTTTCATTTTTTCAGGAGGCAATCTTGAATGAAACCTATATTGATCGGCAATTTAACGATATCTATGTTACCTACGTAGATATCCAACCTGAACTGATTCAGTTTGATCGTTCAGAAGTCTCCGAGGTCAAATTTGTCTCATTTGGAAGTTTTCAAGAACTGGTAAGGGGGGAGCGGGTGATCTTGCTCCGGTATATATAAATGAGTGTCAGGATCTCGTCTATTTTTTGAGTGCTAGAGGTTCTCTGTGAAGTCAAACGAGCATCAAATCGCCTTCTCTCTGGAGTAATCGCGATTACTTGCTTTTGCAGGGAGGGCAGATTGTTTCATCTGTTGGAAGCCAGCAACAATTTATAGCTCTCCCTTTGTTGGTACTGGCGCTCAGCGGGTCGGCGGTGCAGGCGGGGATTGCTGTGAGTTTGAATACGATTGCGGTAATTGTGGTCAGTCCGTTTGCCGGGGTGCTGGCTGATAAGTGGGACCGGAAAAGGACGATGATCGTCTGTGACGCTGGGCGGATGCTGCTCTTGTTTACGATTCCTGGTGCCTTCTGGTTTCATATCCTGACGATGGCGCAGGTTTATGTTGTTGTGACCGTGGCGGGCATTTTTGGGACGATTTTTAGTGTGGCGAATACGGCGATGTTGCCGGATGTCGTGACACGAGAACAATTGCCTGTCGCGCTTGCTCAGACACAGGCGGCGAACTCCAGTATTCGCACGTTTGGTGGGTTGCTGGGTGGTCTGCTTTATAGCATTGGGAGTGTGGTACCGTTTCTGGTCAATGCCATCTCTTTTGGCTTGTCGGTGTTTTCGCTGGGGTTTATGCGTGGGAATCTTCAGAAGAAGGAAGAGGAAGATGTGGGTCTTTCGCTATATAAGGCAATCGGCGAGGGATTTTCCTGGTTGTGGAGGCAGCCACTTCTCAGATTTCTGACGATAGTAAATGGAGCTGATAGCTTGCGCTATGGGGCGGGGTATCTGGTGATTTTGATTATCGCCAGAGAACTGCATACGTCTGCGAGTGGGATAGGCGCTATCTTTACAGGAGCGGCTGTGGGTGCGCTTTGTGGCAATCTTATCAGCAATTGGGCGAGACAGAGATTTCCGTTTGGCAAGATCGCTATTAGTATGCTCTGGCTGGAAGCGTTGATGTTTCCGCTCTATGCGTTCGCGCCAAATGCGGTGGTTATGGGTCTGATAGCGGCGGCGGAAGAGCTGGTAGGCCCTATCTACACTATTTCACTGGATACGTATCGGCTAATGGCAACGCCGAATGCTCTGCGCGGGCGGATGAGTAGTACCGTACAGATGGTGATTCAGGGGGCGCAATCTGTGGGAGCTATTGTTGGGGGGATATTGATTCAGGGAGTTGGAGCAAAAGGGAGTGCATTGATATTGGGTGGGTGGTTACTGGTGCTTGCTGTAGCTACGACGTTAAATGGACGTGTGCGACGGGCGGCGTTGCCAGGCACCTGGGATGATGACTCGACTTAGACCTATCTTCCTCTATTACTGAGAAGTTGGCAATTCTCGTACAGAACTTGTTTTTTCTGTGATTTTAGATGTAAAAATGATCATTAGAGTTTAGCGATAACCTCCTCACGTTGCCAGGTGCGAGCAGTCAGGATGATGAGCAGGCCATCTAGAATATAGGCAAGCAGGACAGCGAGCACAAAGATCCAGAGCGAGAAGAGAGTGGAGATAAAGACGAGTGCGCCAAAGATAAGCCAGAGTCCGGTTGTAATCAAAGAGCTATAGGTCTGTGCAGACTGGAATGTGGCAACGCGTGAAGAGATCAGGCTGGCGATAGTGGCGGCAAAGATGAGCAGGGCGGGAATAAACGCGGCAACCGCCAGAGAGAGGCCAGGGGGCATCAGTGCCAGAGTGGCAGAGCCGAAAATCAACGCTATCTCAAGCAAGTAGATGAGAATGCCTGCTAGCGTATACAGGAGTGCGGGTATGACTGCACCAAATACTTTACCGGCTACCAAAGCAGTATTGGATGCAGGTGTAGCCAGGAGTGGTAGCAGGCTACCACGCTCTTTATCGCCCGCGAAAACGCCAGCAGCAATACCAATTGCGGGCTGGCCATTAAAAAGTGCGACGAACATGAGCAGGAATGCCAGCGTATTGCCAAGATTATGATGGCCATTGGGAGCGTGATTCTGCGTCTGGATCGTACTCCAGACAATAAAGGTATCAGTTACAAGCGAGACACCAAATGTCACCAGACTTGAACGTGTCCATAGAGCCTCAACCATCTGTCGACGTGCTACTAGCCATATTGTTTTTGCTGTTGATATTTGGCTATAGGAATCTCCTCTTATCGCCTCACTATCTTCATTCTCTTTATTAGACATTAATATTACCATCCTTCCCTATTAGCAGCCTTGCAACTGAATTTTTTGTTATTTGTTGCTTTCATTCATTGCAAGGGTATAGACTTCTTCTAAGCTCGTCGTCTCACAGGTCACAGAAACAATCAGCGCACCAGCCGAGCTTAAACGTGTGATAAGCAATGGATTAAGCCGCGCAGGATGGGCAGTACGATAAGTGAGAATTGTATTTTCATTACTCGACTCAGCAGCATGCTGGCTAGCCAGCATGCTTGCCACAGTGGAGAACTGAGGCGTGTTCAGGCCGTCGATTGCGCGTAGAGCATCAAGGGATAAAGGGCAGGATTGTGCAAACTCAATACGTACAATCGTTTCTTCAGAGAACTGTCTACGCAGGCCAGCAGACGTATTATACGCGACGATCTCGCCTTTACGCATAATGGCAATTGTATCAGCCAGACGTTCAGCTTCATCCAGATCATGGGTACAGAGAATAATTGCTCTATTCGTCTGCTTCAGAGCGAGGATTAGCTCTCGTACACTGCGAGCAGCAAGCGGATCAAGGCCGGAGGTAGGTTCATCCAGAAATAGTACTGTAGGCTCATGAATTAACGCACGGGCCAGAGCAACTTTTTGTTTCATGCCTTTAGAAAATCCTCGCATCTTCTCCCGACGATGCGAGGTCAGCTCAAAAAATTCTAGTAACTCATTGATACGCCGAGTGCGTACTTTGGCAGGCATGCCATAAAGATTGGCGAAAAAATCCAGATACGCCGGGAGCGCCATCTGCTCAAACAGGCCGGGTGTATCTGTCACTAGACCAATACAGGCGCGAACAGCAGTAGGATTTTTACGTACGTTATAGCCGCCGACAAATGCATCGCCTTCGCTTGGAGTCAGCAAAGCCGAAAGCATACGCACAGTCGTCGTCTTGCCTGCACCATTCTGGCCCAGGAGGGCCAGGACAGAGCCAGCAGGGACGCTAAGTGATACCTGCGAAACCGCAGTAAAGTCCCCGAAGCGGCGCGTCAGCTTCTGCGCCTCTATCATAAAATCTTCTTTCCTGTATTACAAATTTATTCTTCTAGTTCTTTCATTATTTTCATTATTTTTAATATGCCGATATATTAGAGAAATGTCAAGAATTATAAATATGAACTTCGTTTTCAATAGCGCTAATCAAACAAAAAGGGCGCTGAATCCAGCGTCCTTTTATTGCAATAAGCAGGAAGAGAGCAGCAATGATTTGAGGTTACATTCTCGTCAGGCGCATACCATTGCTATCAGTAAAGCTATCTGTATAGATGAAAATCAGGTCGATAAGCGTCCAGATGCCGAAGCCGCCACCGGTGAGGAGTTGAAGAACGCCGATGACCGTATGGCCGGTATAAAAGCGATGGATGCCAAAGTAGCCAAGAAACATGCAGAGCAATGCGCTGGTGACCCAGCTCTTATTTCCCCCTATCACCTGTGGATGATAAAGTGGACGGCCAGACTTGTCTTTGAAGTCGCCGGTCACAATCATAATGATATCAATAAGGACCCAGATACCGAAGCCACCGCCGGTGAGGAGTTGAAGCACACCGCTGACAATATGGCCAGTATAAAAGCGATGGATACCCAGATAGCCTAAAAAGTAGCAGAGAAGGAGACTGGCAACCCAACTTTTCTGGGGTTCCATACCCATTGCTTGTCCTGGGTACGGATATTGCATCTGAGGCTGGCCGGGATATTGGTATGGAGGTTGTGGTTGTTGTGGCTGACCGGAATAGGGATACTGAGGTTGTGGTTGGTCCTGGGTATTGGTATGGCGGCTGTTGCGGATATTGTGTTGGAGGCTGCTGAGCCGAATATTGATATTGAGACTGTGACTGTTGTGGATATTGAGACTGTGGCTGTTGTGGATATTGAACCTGTTGTTGAGCTGGATACTGATACGGTGGTGGCTGTTGCGGATATTGGGCCTGTGGTTGCTCCATGTTCTGATACGGCGATTGCGGCGGATATTGAGCCTGTTGTTGCCCCTGGGGCTCTCGTGGATCGAAAGGTCGTGGTGAATTGTCCATAGCTCCCATTCCCCTTTTGTTTATCTCATAAAGTTAAAATAACATCTAGTGGGTAATATCACAGATTTCCGAGTTGGTTGCGTATGCCAGGGACTTATCTATCAACGTCTCTAGAGTTAGAACGCACGAAAGGATAAAAATTATCACGTGTACAAGAACATATTACTGTAGATTGTTCGCGCTATGCTATTACTCCCCACATCAATACTCTATACTTTAACATAATTTCTGTACTCTGTTCCTGGTCTTTTGTCACCAACTTATCAGTATATTTAGCCCAATTCGCAATTTGCCTTCGTTTATCTCTTTTCGCTTTGAGAAGAAAGACAAGCATAAAAAGGTGGGGTATACTAGAGAAGGACATGTGCAAAACGAGATGCAGACGCTTAGAGAGCGGAATCGTCCATGCTTGAAAAATCCTCTTCTCAGGCGAGAAGAGCAGGAGGGAATGAAGAATGACCTATCATAGTGAAGTGGTAGGAAGCCTGCTCAGGCCAACCTATCTGGTAGAAGCAAGAAAACAATTTGAGGCGGGTCAGATCAGCGCAGCAGATTTCAAAGCTGTAGAGGATCGGGCAGTGCAGGAAGCAATTATCTTGCAAGAGACTGCGGGCATAGAAGTAATCACCGATGGAGAGTTACGGCGCTACTCCTTCTATGGACATCTCATTGATTCCCTGGTAGGCTTTGATAAATTTGGTGGTTGGGCCATTCCTTTCCGCAACGAGAGCGGTGAGGAGCTTGTGCTCAAGCGGCCTGTGGTTGTGGAGAAGCTACAATGGAAAAGGAGTATGTGCTCAGAGGAGTGGGTCTATCTCCGCTCTCATGCGACGCATCGAGGGAAGGTAACACTGATCAGTGCACAGCAGGCGGCGGCCTATTATGATCCGGAAAAGTCGAAATCGGCCTATGCGACTCGTGATGCCTATCTGGCTGATATCGTGGACTTCTCGCGCCGAGAGGTAGAAGAGTTGATTCGGCTGGGTTGTACGTATATCCAGATTGACGCGCCCCAATATGCAGCCTTGCTTGATCCGCAGATGCGCGAGGGGTATCGCCAGCGTGGTAACGACCCGGATAAAATTATCGATCTTTGTATCGAAATGGACAATGCGATTATCAGCAACCATCCCGGCATCACATTTGCGATTCATATCTGTCGTGGGAATAACCAGAGCAAATTTTATGCCAGCGGGGATTATGAGCCGATTGCTCGCATATTTTCCAACACGAACTTTCAACGTTTCCTGCTCGAATATGATGACTCACGTTCAGGCGGATTTGAACCACTACGGCATGTGCCGGAAGATCGTTTTGTCGTGCTGGGTCTTGTGACGACGAAGAAGCCACAACTTGAAAGCGACCAGGGTCTGCGCCAACGAATCGAAGAGGCGGCCAATTTTATCCCCTTAGAACGTCTTGCGCTCAGTCCCCAATGTGGTTTTGCCTCTACGATGGAGGGAAATAGCATCTCATTCGAGGATCAGCAGCAGAAGCTGGAGCTTGTGGCACGCGTAGCCAGGGATGTTTGGGGCTCCAAGTAAGAGTAAAAAAAACAAATCAACCAGTAGGAAAGTGATGCCTTTCCTACTGGTTGATTTGTTTTTTTAGGCTGGGACATATGTTTTGCCAGTGTTGTGAAAGCGGGCCTCAATGCCGTGAACTTCAATAAGCAGATCAGGATGCTGTGAATTGCCCAGAAAGGAGAGGTGTACAGGGGCCAGATCGGCGTCGGGACCGAAGAGGTGAGGACCGACCAGCAGATGCGAGGCCCCGGCGTCGCCTCCTGGGATCTCCAGAATGTAGATCTGACCTTGAATATTCAGGGCCTCAAAGTGGCTGACGGTAGTGCCAATTTCATGTCCCACGGCGCGATCAAGATAGGTGGTACGCGGGTAGCCGTAGCGCAGGGTATCGAGTTGTGTACTGCCCCAAAGCCAGATGCCTTGAACGGCCCAGAGGAGAATGAGCGTGGTCAGCATACTCAGGCCAATAATTGCCAATGAATGTGCCTGCTTTACCGGAGAAAGAGGGCTGGCAGGTAGGCGAGATGTACGTTTTTTCTCCTTTCCAGATCGTGGTTGCGGTATGATAAACTCCTGCACATCAGGCGCTATCGGACGATGGCGTAAAGCGCTACGTGGTAGGCCGCCGGTTTTTTCTGTGGTGATGGTCGACATGAAATCCCCTCCTGCTTTTTATAAATTGATAAAAGCGTTTCCGATAAAATAAAAAAGCAAAGAAACAGAAGGTTTCGCTGTCAATTAGTGTAGCTGAACCGGCACTGCGTTGACAACCCATTTCTCCACAAGCTTATCCACGAGATGACGAAACGGGTGTGCATAACTGGTCTGATGGGTGTATAAATCGGAGAGCCTGGTGGATAACTAGTAAACCAGAGAGAAAAGCCCGTCATGCTTTGCCAGCATGACGGGCTTCTTTTTCGTATCCCTGCACTCACTTGATGCCGATCCGGACCCGGTAACCAAAGTACCAGGGGATTGGTTCGGAGCCGAGCTGTTGGAGTGCTGCTTGTCTGAGGCGATCAAAACCGATCTCTTGTTCGGTGATGGTCTTCAGTTTGAACTGGTGGCTGAACGCGTTGGTCAGGATCATCTCAAGGAAGCGCGCAGCATCTCCTTGCTCGATCTGATGAAGAAGCACTTCACGTGTGAAGCGGAAGTGAGTACTGTCCCGCATACGGTCGAGATGCGACTCCTTCGACCATAGAGGTAGATCCCGAGCAAGTCCGCGCTCGCGAAGCAACGCAACGAGATGTTTCTCAACCTCCTGATACACCCGCTCAAGCTCCCAATTGAGAGCCGGGGGCCAATCATAGTCATAAGCAGCAAAGAGTCCTCCGGGCCGCAGGATACGTGCGATCTCGGCCAGGGTCGAAGTCGGTTCCATCCAGTGGAATGATTGGGCGCACGTGACGATATCGGCACACCCGTCGGGTAGGCCAGTCTGATGAGCAACCCCCTCTCGATATTCGATCTGTGCCGCGTAGGGATGATGCTCGACCTTGTGTACAGCCTGGGTACGCATGTCGGCATTGGGTTCGATCCCAATCACAAGTTGTGCCCGCTCACCCCAGATCGCGGTTGAAAGTCCAGTACCGCTGCCCAAATCCACCACCAGGGCGGGATGAGGCGTATGAATCAACTGCGTTAGCAGATCGAGCAAAGCCAGGGGCGGCGTAGGGCGCGTTCGATCGTATTTACTGGCTTCTCCAGTCCAAACATCACTCGTTTCTGTCATGCTGCTTCACCTTCCTTTTCCTTGTTCTTCCCTCTTTGCCTTTCCAGTCCACGGTATTTACGGTGGTATTTCTACTCGTAGTATACCCTGGTAAATACCACAATGTCAAGAGGCATCGAAGAAGCGTTCGGCCTTGTTGGCAGGCTTTTTTCAAAAAGGTCCTATTCATAATTCGTGACTCAAGTGGGCAGAAAGCGTATCTTAGCCATACTTCGTCTTTTAAAACATTCGCTTTTTTCGATAAAAACTATACAAACTGGCTATTACATTTAAATAAATATTGCATTTTGCTAAAAAATAGTGTATACTTAAAAAGTATCATAGATGTTTTTATGATCCACTTCTTTTCGCTCACGTCCCCTTCTTGTTTACGCAAGAGCACCAATAAAAAAGGTACGAACTAATGCTACATCTATCACACATCTCTATTCTTTTATCCGGCAAAGGCCCCTGGAGTGCATGGAGACGGGCCTCTGCTGAACTTGAAGCTTTAGAGCCAGATCTGCACGAGGCGGATCTGCACGGGGCAGATTTACATAGCTTTGATCTGCACGGGGCAGACCTCACACAAGCCAACTTACAGGACGCAGATCTAAGAAATGCGGACCTGACAGATGCAGACTTACGTGGGGCAAATCTAAAAGGGGCAAATCTGAGCGATGCGATTCTTCTCAACGCCAACTTTCATGCTACGGATGTGAGAGGTGCCTTGTTCTATCGTGCAAACCTGAAAGGGTCAGACTTCACCCATGCCGATCTACGAGAAACGTATATGGCAGGAGCAATCCTTACTAAAACAAAATTTTCTGAGGCAAATCTTTCCAAAGTAGATCTGAGCGAGGTAGATCTGAGCCGAACAGATCTACGAAAAGCCCATATAGAAGGCTCCCTCATTAGTGTAGCCAACAAAGCTGGAGGAGATTTGACGGGGATGAACCTCAACAGGCCAGAGGTTTTAAAAGAAAAGATCCCGGTGGCGTAAGCTCTCCTGATTGAAAAAGTCGCTCCTCTCTTTCCTACTGAGCAATGGACCTCATTTATGAGCATCTAGTAGAGATATACAAGCGGTGGATGATAGAGAACACAGCAAAGACAACTGAGAATCCCCCATTCTGATCTGGAATGGGGGATTCTCAGTTGTCTTTGCTACACCACAGGGACCAGGCCTACCAACTTTTCACTCTCCACCCAGACCTGCTGCTGGAGTATTTCGTTATAAGAGGAAGAGGCTGAGCGTATAGGAACGCTTTTCGCAAAGTATTTGCCACTGAGATTGGCAACATCGGGAGATGAAGCCAGGTAGAGAGAGGTTTTTGCCCCCTCTTCTGGCGTTGTCCCAAGCAGAGGAAGTACTGCACTTGCGATGGCTTGAGCAATGGGGCCGACATTATTCTTGCCCATATTGGTCGCAACAAACCCGGATGCACGGCGTTAACAGTGACCCCTGTGCCAGCTAGACGGCGTGCAAGTTCATACGTACACAGCAACATCGCCAGTTTTGACTGTCCATAGGCCTCCCAGAAATTATAGCTTTTCTCGCCCTGTAAATTATCCATCTGCATTACCGCAGACGTGTGAGAATCAGAACAGACCTGGATAATGCGCGAGGGAGCACTGGCCTTGAGCAGATCAAGTAAGAGATTTGTGAGTAAGAAGGGGGCAAGATGATTTACCGCAAAAGTCATCTCCAGACCATCTACCGTCAACTCACGTCTCAGCATGAACACCCCGGCATTATTAATAAGCACATCGAGATGGGCACAACGTTGTTTGATACTTTCAGCAAGCCGCCGAACTGAAGCCTGTGACGAGAGATCAGCAACTAAAAACTCAAGAGCATCATTACCGCTAGCATCCTGTATTTCATCCAGGACATGATTCCCCTTCTCTTGATCTCGGCCAACCAATATTACCCTTGCACCCATCTGTGCCAGACCTAAAGCGGTAGCTTTGCCGATGCCAGAGGTTGCCCCGGTCAACACGCAGATCTTCCCTTGCATAAATCTATCCATAAAAGTATTCGCTCCTTTCAGCTAAATGAGAGAAGTAGAGCTCCTCGCTCCTGTCATTTTATCATTACATAAAGCTAGCAGATGGAAGAGAGAGGCTAGCTAATACATAAAATTCATCTCTCTCTACAGATCTATACTTCCTTTATGGAAATTAGTTTACTTTAGAAATTTGCTCTTTTCAAAGATTCATGCTATACTTTGCGCATGAAACCCACTGATATCAACAAGACAACCGACTTTCCTCAAGCTTGTGCAACTGCACCTATGGCGCGTGCAGTCCATTTGATTGGAGATCCGTGGATCTTGATGATTGTAATCAACCTTTTACCCGGCCCCAAACGATTTAATGAGTTACGCGATCTCATAGGACATATCAGCCCCAAGACCCTTTCGCAACGACTAAAAGTGCTTGAAGAGATTCAGTTTGTGGAGCGTCACGCCTTTCTAGAGATTCCGCCACGTGTCGAGTATCATCTCACAGAGAAAGGGCTGGCATTAGGGGAGGTTATTGGAGCAATCGAACAGTTTGCAGAGCAATATCTTTCTACTCCCAACATTCCTCCGGAAGCTTCCTCTTGCTTATAGAGCGTTTTCTTATTTTCCTTCTCTAGCTGGCCTCGACAAGATGGCATGAGATTAGGACAACATTGATCATAATAGCACTGAAGTACTCGTAAAAAGGGTACACAGAAAGATCCATCTGACAGAAGAAAGTGCATTGGAAAGATCCATCGTTGGAAAGATACGACTTCAGAAAGAAGGTTCACTTCAAAGAATTTGCGTCTATCCGCATAGTTTTTAAAAAGAATATGGTATACTTGCAAAGAGATGGAATGGTGGGTGGGGGTATCACCATCTTGTAGCGCTCATTTCTTTCGCCCAGGAAAATATGCCATCACCTCTTGATTATCTGACGACATGCGAAGCCGGAGCTAGACTTGGCATCGGATCACGACGCGTCCTGGCGTTGATCCATGAAGGTCGCCTGCCTGCAACGATGTTTGGCGACGTATGGTGGATTCATCCAGAACACCTCTCCTCCGTTGCCCATAGAATGCCTGGCCGCCCGAAAGGGAAAAAACGCGCAAAGAATCGCTCCTATACAGAGCCTTCATCCGAGATGAAAGCGTTCATCTTTGCGCGCGATGGACTACTCTGTCAATTCTGTGGTGCAAACGATCCTGATAGAAGCTACATTATTGCACACCTGGTCTACAACGGGGTTGCGTGTCCTCACAACCTGGTAGTTGGCTGCCAATCCTGTAATGTGCTACAAGGAAAAGAGCTCTGGTTGCCAAAGAACTTTTTTCAAATTACAGAAAACCACCCGGAGTGGCGTGAGCAATTATTGCATACCGCAGATAAAAATTTTGCAGGGGAAGAGTGGGGACGAAGTAGGCTAAAAATGCCATCTTCAACGCTGATTGCGCAGGGGTCTGACCTTAGAGATCTCCGGGAGGCTCACTTTATCAGTATTTCAGGAAGAGAGTAGCGTCAATGGAGCCGATTACGCTGAGCGATTATCAGAAGATTGCTAGCGAGTCTATGATACCAGATTTCTGGGATTACTATCAGAGCGGGAGTGATGACGAAGTCACGCTGCACGCGAATCGTGAGGCATTTCGGCGTTTACGTCTACGTCCACGTATGCTGGTAGATGTTAGTAATTGCCACTATGCAACAACAGTTCTGGGAACACCCGTGAGTATGCCGGTTCTTGTGGCACCAACGGCCTATCATCGCCTTGCTCACCTCGAAGGAGAGTGTGAGACGGCGCGTGGAGTCGGAGCTGCCGATACATTGATGGTGGTGAGTAGTGTTGCGACACGGCGGCTAGAAGATATTGCACAGGCGGCCACCGGACCACTCTGGTTCCAGCTCTATGTCTATAAAGATCGTGCGGTCTCCGAGGAATTGATTCGACGGGCGCAGGCGGCGGGATATCGAGCGTTAGTTATTACGGCTGACGCGCCTCGTCTGGGGAACCGCGAACGAGACCGCCGAAATGGCTTCACACTGCCAGCAGAGATGCATATGGCAAATTTTACACAGGACGCCAGCCAGACCGATCTTGAAGCCCATCAGCAGGCAGCAGGCAGATCAGGAATTGCTAAGCACGCACAGGCACATTTCGACGAAGCACTGACATGGGAGGCACTCGATTGGCTCCGTTCAGTGACCTCACTCCCCATTCTTATTAAAGGAATCCTCAGGGCTGAGGATGCAAAACTGGCGCTGGAGCATGGGGTGAACGGGATTATTGTTTCAAATCATGGAGGACGGCAACTTGATAGCGCTATTGCCAGCATTGATGCGTTGCCTGAGATTGTTTCAGTAGTAGAGAATCGCTGTGAAGTGTATGTAGATGGTGGTATTCGGCGAGGAACTGATGTCCTCAAAGCGCTGGCGCTGGGAGCACGGGCGGTTCTGGTAGGGCGTCCCATACTCTGGGGATTGGCAGCGCGAGGTGCCGAAGGAGTCAGCCACGTATTACATATTTTGCAAGAAGAACTAGAGTTAGCAATGGTTCTTGCAGGATATCCCCACCTTCAAGAGATAGATGCTTCACTGATCGCCTCTCACACGTAAATGAAAGAGGGAAAGACCTGGAAAAAGAGAGGTGTGGTCTGCTCTGACCACACCTCTCTTTTTCTATAGACTAACTTGGCATAAGAAATTTAGAAATTAATGAACCGATTGTTGCACGCGGTTCTTCCACCTGTTTGCAGTCCGCACACTACATCCCACGCGAGCCGCGATATCACGGTCAGGCAGATCAGGCTCTTGCAGAAGTAAAGCTTCAATCTTAGCCGAATACTTCTTGTCAAAAGCAAAATTTGTTTGTTTATTTAAAGCAGACTGATCATCAAAGAAATCCATCGCCATCAGCTCATCGGTATTCGCCGTATTTTCGTCGTGTTGGCTATCCTGCATCTTCTGCTCGGCATTTATAGCTGTAGCAACGGAAGTTGGAAAGGAAAGAGTTGAAGTAAAGCGGTTAAGCGTTTCTTCAGTAACCTGGGCAGTCATCTGAGAGACTTGCTCAAGGGTCTTGCGATTCATATCATGGATTAATTGGATATTTTGCTGATTCATAGCCACCATTGCCTGCAATACCTTATCCAGGTCGCTCGGCTGGAGTGGAGTTGGCTGTGCGAGTGGTTGTTGTTGAGGCTGGGTAGAGACAACAGTCTGCGTTTGTACACTATGCTGCTGAGTAGCAATAATCTGCATACGCCAGCGTTCCATCGTGCGATCCACCGCCATGAGGACAAGAAGCAAGGTAGCCAGGGCGGCACGTCCATACACAAAGAGAATACTGTTAATACCGAGCACATCCATTGCATCATTGATAGTACTGGTCCTGTTCGCAAGCTGATGAGTCAAGGGGTCAAGAGCCATGACCAGAGGCATATCTCGATGCTGCGTGAAGATCGCGCTGGTTGCCACAGACATCACACAGAGAAAGACCAGAAAAAGTACATTGAACAGGAAAATAAGCCACTTTTGCCAACCGGCAACGGGCATACGAAACAGGTCAGGAATGCGGCCAATCACCAGCAGAATCTGAAAATCAACGCCCAGACCCATAATTCCTAACCAGACGTAGAACATAAATGGAACCTGGCTTAGCACCTGACCATTGCTCAGGACATCCATAAAACCAAGCACAGAGGCGACAGCAAGCAGATAACCGAGGACCAGATTAATAATTTTGTCGGCGCGATGGGTCCATTCAATGGCCCTCTCATAGAAGTTCGTTGGCTGAACCTTTGCCAGTTGCGCAGAGGTACTTGACTGCTGAAGATCCTCTTTAATTTTTGACCAGGACCAGCGGAACCCTTTTTTCTGGGAAGAAGATTGGCCCTCAGAAAAACGTTGTGCTATTTGTGCCATGTGTATTTGTCCTTTAGAACTATTTTTATACACTACTGCCTATTTGCCTGCATGGTATGCTGATCAACATTGAACAAATTTTAGAATCTCTCTAAGAAGAGCGCAAGCCTTACCGAAAGAGTGCGCCAACTGAGATACGTACTCAGAAACATAGGTACATACTTCATAGAAAAGAAAAATAATGCATACGGCAGGCTATACTCATAAAGTTAGTAATTAAAATAACGTACGCTATGCCTTATGCAAGTATATCATGCTTCTTCTTTTAGGCAACCAGGGATAGGAGATTCTGCGTATTGCAGAGAAAAATGTCATACTTGTTCTCTGACTTCAGGTATGCTATGATGAGTAATAGAGAGGATATAACTGCAATAAGAGCAAAAGGTAATGTACCAATCATGCAGAACAACTATACAACAAATCCAACAACCTATGTGATTTCTCCTGAAGAGGGTGCCGAAATGGCACGACTGATTGATCAGGACCAGACCATCACTGAAGCTATGGGGGCGCTCTTTCCTGAAGAACTGGACTTACTAGCGGTACGACGGTTGCTCGATGTTGCCTGTGGGCCGGGCGGCTGGACAAGAGAGGTTGCCAGGCAGTTTCCGGACGTCGAGGTAACAGGCATTGATATCAGCGAACAAATGATTCGCTATGCCAGAGCATACGCCCAGGTAGAGCATTTAGAAAACGCCCACTTTTTCGTGAGCGATGTCACAAAACCACTTGGGCTACCCGATGCTTCAATTGATCTAGTGAACGCACGGGGTATGCTAGGTTTCTTACATCGCTCAATGTGGCCAAAGGTGGTCCAGGAATTTGCGCGTGTGACCCGGCCAGGTGGCTTTGTTGTCTTGACAGAAACAGATGACTTCGGGCATAGCAACTCAGAAGCCTTTGAACGCTACCAGAGCCTGATTCTGCAAGCAGTGGCTAAGGCAGGGCTATCCCAACATCCGGCAGGATCACACTGGGGAGCAACGGCGATGTTACGAGTCCATCTCCGTGCGGCAGGATATCAACAGATCCAGGTGGTTTCGCATATTCTCGACTATTCAGCAGGGACCAGGGCAAATACTAGTATTTATAAGAATTTCAGCATTTCTCACAAGCTCATTCAGCCATTTCTCCTCAAAATGAATGTAGCAACGCAGGAAGAGCTGGATGTACTGTACGAGCAGTGCTTCGACGATATGCTCTCCGAGAATTTCAGCGCTCTCTGGTGCTTTGTGACTGCATGGGGGAGCAAAAGCGCTTCATAGCCTCTTTACAAAACAACGTATCTCTCCGGCTTGAAGTGGAAGAAAAGTGAGAGATTTTACCTGCGTACTGTTGGGGTATAACCCATTTTTGGTCGCCAGAAGCTCTTGTGAATCTCAGACCAGAGTGTGCTTATCACCTGTAATTCCTGTTTCACATAAGAAACATTTACCGGTCTTTTGTTGACATCCATAGCAAGCATATCAGAAATCAGTACTTCAAGTTTGTGCATTAACTCATCTACCATGCTTGTTGTAAGAGAGCCAGGGGTGATAGATTGAGGATTTTTAGGGCGAAGCGGGAGAAAGCGAAAGGGTGCTTCAGAAGGATCTTTTGCCGTCAGCAACTGGTGCAAGATGGCTCCCAGGCTGTAGATATCGGCGCGTGGCGTAGTCTGTGCTTTGCCATATTGTTCCGGGGCAGCATAACCGAGAGAGCCAAGCGCGACGGTATCTTTGGTCTGGCCGGGCTTAAAATAGCGGGCAATGCCGAAGTCGATCAAGTAGAGCTGTCCAGTAGGAGTACGCATAATGTTGGCAGGTTTAAGATCGCGAAAAACGATAGGCGGTTGTTGCGCATGCAGATACTCCAGAACGACACAAAGTTGAATGCCAATGGCAAGGGTCTCACTGAGTAGCAGGGTCTTGTTGGGAGATTTGCACTGATAGTCTTCAAGGGTTTCTCCTGCAATAAAGTCCATCACCAGATACCAGGCTTCAGGGAGTTGAAAGTGTTCATAGAAGCGTGGAAGGTTGGGGTGATTGAGCTGCGATAAGAGGGTAACTTCCCGCTGAAAGGCGGCAGTAGTTTCACTTAATGCCTGAGGGGTTAGCCCCTGTAAACGCACTTCTTTGAGAGCAACGAGACGATTCCCGCATAATTCATCTATGGCCTTGTAGACAGAGCCAAAGCCACCCACGCCGATCTTACTGACGATAAAGTAACGATCTCTAAAAAGCTGCTGAAGAGGAAGTGTTTCGGAAGAAAAAGGCATAGCGTTTGCTCCTCTTATACAACAAATAAGCTGAAAAAGAACGCTACAAATTTCTCTCTTGCCACAAAAGTAGTATACAAGCAAGAGAGAAATGCTGCAAGTGAAAGGTGAAATACCTCACATGCAAGCTAGAGTAGAAAAGATAAACCGGGATACATACTCCTCCAGATATTTGTGTGGCACCGATTACCGCTGATAATACGTTACATGTCACCGAGACCGAAGTCTTCCATTTCAGCGGGGGAACATTTTCGTTTGTCATTCGTGAACTGCCCACTGATAATACCGACGGCATCAACATTATTTCAACAAGCATGGATCAACAAGACATGAGCCAGGGTACAGCAACCGGTCAGTACGAAGTTGACTATCGTAATCCGGTAAAAATTACCTGGCATTTTCTCGCCCAACCTGAATCAACCCATACGTTTACCCTGACATACGAAATAAAGGGAATTGTGCAAAAACATCCTCAGCAAGATCTGGTTGACTGGAAGCCATTACCTTTGCAGCATAGTTACCCTATTAGTTCTTCTACGATCAACATCAGCTATCCTCAAAACGCCTCTCTCATGCAAACCCCAGAAGTCGATCAGGGGAGTGCAAGTGTCAGCACCTCTCCGGGACAGGCCGTCTATCGTGCCGCCAATCTTGGCGCGGATCAAGCTCTTGAGCTGGGGCTACGATTTCATCCCGGCCTGGTCAGCAATGAACCTCGCTGGCAACTTTTCCCAGGAACTCAGTATCAAGTTATTGCCCTTTATGATCCCTTTGGGGCTGCTTATTGCAGTTTTCGGATCATGCAAATTACGCTCAGATACTATCGCCGTTATCGTCGTCCCTCCCCTAATGCACTACAATTGGCAGGATTGGGCGTAACCACGCCGCCGGGCGATACTGGGTGAGTTGCTATACGCACCTCCGGTTCAGGATGTGTCAAAAGGGTGGCGGTTAAAGTGGCTAAGCGGCGCTGGGCGGTTGGTGACATACCATCCTCTGGGATATGGATGACGCCTCGCGCCTGGGCTGCTTCGGGCGATTGCGCCGCACGGGTAAAGACTTCCCAGGTCTCAGTTCGCTCTGAGTATGACCAGAGGGCGCGGAACAAGGCGACGCGGACATCGCGGTGCAAATCGCGGGTTTCCAGACTGAGTAGTTCGCGGTAAGCGACTTCCGAGGAGAGGTGGCCTATTAAACGTACCACTTCTTTGGCTACTGTCACCTGCGTAAATGGAACTGCGCGTAACAAATGAAGCGCATCCTGACGGGGCATAGAGATAAGCGCCTGACGCAGAGCATAGATTGCGATACGGGCACGTTCATCGTTCAAAGCTTCAAGCAGCGTGGGAACGCCCTCGCCAGCTCAAGAGTCCGAGGGCACGTAGGGCGGTATCTCGTACTGGCTGGCGTTCGTCGCTAGCAAACGGGATGATATGGATGGGATTGATAGCAGGCATGAGTGCAAGAAGACGGATGGTAGAAATCAATTCATAAACAGCACAATTCTGATCGTTTTTGCTAACAATCTCCAAGAGGGTGTGCGCGAATATCTCCTGTTGCGTGGGGGTCCAGCGATAAAAACCATTTTGCAGAGGCAGGACAAAGCGGGTCTGACCGCTGCTAAATCTGCCTCTATAGGCGCGTTGACCCAGGAAAGGCGTAATGAGACTCTGGCGATGGCGATGCACATAGATATAGACGCATGAAAGCAGAATACTGCTTTCGTCCTGCCTTAAAAGTCCAGGTATAAGCAGAGAGGCACGCTCACGCCGATGCTTCAGAAACAGATGAAGGATCAAATTGGCGTTTCCATAACTCCGTGTATCGTTGAGAATAGCTTCGAGAAGATCCACTAGCTCGTCAAAAACACTCAGCCGTTTCCCCAGAGCCTGGGCAAGAGCCACCAGGAGCCCCTCGTTCTCTCGTCTCTGCCAGGATTGCAGAATGGGAGTAAGGAAGGGAGCGATGCGGCGAATATCGCTTTCAGAGAGATAGGTGTCGAGTTGAAAGACACTAATACGGCCTCGTTCACGATAGACAATAGCCATTTGAGCTGCCGACCATTCAGCATGGAATGGGAAAAGATAGACGACAAGGCGTTCGACTGCCTGGGCAGTAGCTGGCGAGAGGTCTGCGGCGTTGAGGGCATCGCGAATGATCTGGGCGAGATCATCGAGATGCGCAGCTTGCCAGATGCTGTGAGGAAGAGCGGCGAGGGCTGTCAGTATCTCACGTCGCACCGGATCTTGTTCGTTGCGACGTTGGCGCACTAGTTGGAGAACATTGGCGAGATGGTTGCGCTGATAGCGAGTTGTGCCAATCAAGGTTTTGAGAGTAATCCCACGCAGATCGGCATCAGGAGAGCGCAAGGGAGTATCAAGAAAAGCGCGAGCTTCCTCCCAGGGGAGAAAAGCGGTATAGGGGAGGCGTTCTTGTGGGCGTGAGATCAGGACAGGCAGAGACAGATGGCGGCGACCCTCTTGAAGACGTTGAGCAGTTGGCAGGAGCGCGACAAGAGAATAGGGCAGGATACCTTCCGCGTTGCGCCAGCCGCGTTCACAGGCATTGTGAGTGCAAGGCGCTGCTGGATGCTGAGTTTTCCAAAGCAACGTGTACTAATATTGCGCGAATAGCGTGTGAACAGGGCCAGAAGACGTTCGGTGGTCAAACGAGGTGCAACGGCGTCAAAGCTTAGCGTAGACTGCTCATTGGCCTGGAGGAGCAGGTCAGCGATCTCATTTGGGCGTAGGCGAAGAAGAGGTTGAAGGTTCAAGCGTGCGAATGGAACAACATTGAGCAGTGTTTTTATCAGATCGAGTGTCTGATCAGGTAGATTCTGAGAAAGTAGGGGGAGGACAGTGTTGACCTGAATGATGAGGCGAGGATCGATGGTTTCGTTGGCCGTAGCGCGTATGCGCAAGAATGCAATTACCAGATCGGGATAACGTCTGGCTAAACGCGACAGGGTAACCTGGTCAAACTGCTCGCTCAGCAGGTTAAAATAGCGTACAACTGCTGAGCGCGAACCGAAGGAGAGAAGCAATTTTAGCTCAGCGCTGTTCTGCATAGCAAGAAACTCAAGGTGCGCATCTATTGGAACGTATCTCTGGCGCTGATGAAGGCGGCGTAAGAGAGTGACTCTCATATCCAGGGGCAGGATATTGAGCACCGCTTGCAGTTCGGCGTCGTTACAGATCACGGCAGTAAGGCCAGGCGCGAGAGAACGTACACTACGCGAGGGATCAGAGAGCGCATGTAATGCATAAGCGGAGTTGCGGCTGCCGTAGCAGGCCTGGGTTGCCAGGACACGCTGGTATATGTCACCCTGGGCAAGAAGAGTGAGGGTCTCACGGATCGTGGCATCACTGGCAGCTAATTGACCGAGTTCAACCATGCGACACATACGGCCATTGTGCGTTAGCTGCTCACATTCTTGTAGAAGTTGTTTGGGCGTCATATATTATCTTTCTATTAATATTTCTTCGATACTTTCTTTTTTTTGATTTCTTTGTTTCCGCATGGTAAATGAGAATATAGGACTTGTCATCAAGACTCCTCTTCCTACAGGTCAGGGTAATCAGTATTTTTCTTCCTTTCCAGAATTTTTCAGAGGCAAACTATACGGAGTATGCATAAACGGCCTGGGACCTGAATTTAAGGCTACACAACATACTACATTGAGAAGAGATACCCTACATTTTTCTCGTATGCAGGCAGGAAAAGCGTTTTGCGTATAGATATTGCAGCCAAAACAACAAGTTTTTATGAGAGATGAAAACAAAGGATTGTGCGCAGGAACTATACATACGATGCAAACTATACATAAGTAGCCTGGAAAGCGGATTGAACCCTACACTGAAAAATGATGCAGGTAGAGCGAACCCTACATGAAAGCTCTAGCGAAACGGTGAATGAGAGAAAACATTTTGCATTTGCTGGAAGATTACAAAAAGGTTTCATTATTTTCGCTGCTAAAAAGTCTTCTGCTCTTTTTTTGTGGGGTAGTATACCCCTCTCCCAGAAACATTTTTGAGGGAGGGCGATAGTGCCTGCGATCATACAGTTTCAGAAAGAGCCTGGGAGAGAAGTGATATTACCTATACATACTTATCTATCGGCAGTATTGGAGAATTCTTAAGAAGTGAACACAGTCATCTGAAAAGCACCGTCGTGGTTGTGTGCATACTGGATCGCTGGTTTATAAAATGGATATATAGATAGTATGTTAGCTGTATAAAAAAGTCATAAAGAATAAGGATTTTTCCTTAAAAATATTGACTCGTAAGTGTAAAACATGCTACCCTTCTTAAGGCATCTTATTAATCAATCAATTGTATCTGCTCTCTTATTTTTTTTTGTTATGGGATTAGATAGTATGTAGTATAGGTGCGTATACTATCAATTCACTCTCACATTACATAATACGTGATAAATTTTGCAATGTGATATTTTTCATCCTGAAAGATGAAATGCTTTCATAAGTGTCTCTTCATGTTAGTATTTTTTGATTCCTCCGCGCTGCTTGCGTTAGGCAAACTCTAGTGTGTGGAAGATGGATGTTGCGGTCCCCAGGCTATACTCTCCGTCTTCTATGCATAAGAAATCGAAAGAGGGCCTGTACCAAATTATTGGCATATATATACAAAAGCTATGACTTAGGGGTAACTCCTTTCTGGCAGATTGGGAGTATTCCCAAATTCTTTGTATTTTCGCTGGCACAATCTTGTTGAGGGGCAAAATAGATGGATTTAAATAGCATTGATGCTAGCATTGGTCTTGTTTTCAGCCTGGAGCTTTTTAAAGCCTACAAAGCCAGTGGAACACTGCAAGCGCGATTGAAGAGCATTCCGGGAATGCCGAAAACAGTATCGTATCATTACAGCTTGTGGATGGCGTTGTGACTTTCTGTTCTCTTCAAGAAAAGGGGAATCCGCCATATCGGATTGCAAAAGATCTGATAGCGCGCATGGATGATGAGCATGGACCATTTGAGTGGAAATTCACTCAATCAACCTCGACCTCAACATCTACGACAACACCGGTGATATCGTCGTCGACGTCACCGGGTTTTCCTGTTTTCTCCTGTCACTCCTCCACCTCTATCTAGAACACCTAGTAATACCCATATCCATCATCGGCACCCCTGCATAGCATCCCAAAGATTGTTGCGCGTCTGAACTGGATACGCCTGCGTACCTGGCCCTACGAGCAACGGCAAGCAATTTACCTAGTCTGGCAATTGATAGATGGGCAACGCTCTGTGCAAGATTTACAATTTATGCTCAGTGATCGACTTTCTCACACTACAATCAATGAGGTATTACGCTTTTTAGTCAGTCAACATATCATTACGATTTCGTAAAGGTACTTAGCAAAAAACATATTTAGTATGTTTTAGCACTTCGTGGGCAGTCTTTTACTCAATAAAAAGACTACGTAGAAAGTATGGAGGTTTGGCACAACATGAATGATTCTCTCTCCACAAACGAAGCAGGTTCACAGCAGCCTGAATTCTTGAACAAAGTGAATTTGAATGACAAAGACTGGTTGGAACGTACATTTGGCTGGTGGTTCCGCCTGACGATGCCCCCCAGGCCAGAAAAAGGGGCTAGTTTTGTCAAGCGAGAAGCAGATCGGCGGGCCCGTTTACTGAGTACGATTGGCTTATTTTATCTGGCCTTTTTTAGTCCTTGTCCTCCCAGCAGCATTTTCCACAACCCGGACCGCACTCTACTCAAGCTTTTTTTCTATCTTCATGGTGATTTGTGCCTTAGTAGTCACAAACTAGGAAAAGTAAAAATAGGAAGTTCTTTGCTTGTGCTTGTCTTTGAGTCTGGTTTGGTGCTTTCGATTTTATCAGCTGGCCAGCTCGGCCTGACGGATATCCCACTCTATGATATATTTATCATGGGTGAACTCATCGCCGTTTCGCTTCTGCCTATCCAGGGTGTATTTATTGTGCTCTCTTAAACTCCGCGTTTATCATCGCTCATCTCCTCTATCAGCCCCATACACAAACCCTGGGTACAATTCTACAGACGCAGCTGATTTTAATAATTGCACGCCCGGTTACATTCAACTCATTGTGGCTGCTGTGCTCGCCCTCTGGGTGAGTAGCACGCTAAAGGCAAACAATCGAGCCAATCGAGCAGAGATGGTGGCAACGGTTGAGCATGCGCTGTCAGAACAGCATGTACTTGTAGAAAAGGAAAAGCAGGCGTTGGAAGAAAGTATCCAACAACTTATCCAGGCCCATGTGGATGCCACCAATGGACAGATTAATGCACGTATTCCCTACCCATCCTCGAAAGTACTCTGGCCTCTCGTCGGTGTGTTTAACTCGCTCTGGACACGCTTACAACATTCTCAGTACAATGAACACACGCTTCAGCAACTACAGACGGCCATTGCAGCAAATGAAGAAATTATCCAGCATGCCTCATTCGCACCACAGCAACCTTTGGCCCTGAGACAAAGTGGGACAGATGTGGACGCATTAATGCTCTCAGTAAAAAGATTGCATGATGGCCTTCTTAGAAGCCAGAATGGCATAACGCAGCAAAGAAATGGACCAAATAACTCCAATCACTATTAAGGTTGCCCCTTCTGATGAAATTTGTCAGAGCTTTAGTATCGTGACCGCCTGCCCTCTTTTGAAGGAGAGTGACATCCGGTGAGAGGGTGATAGGCGAACCGGAGACGGCCAAGCCGATCTGCCCTACAGAATTTTCCCCTTCCTGATGGTCAGAGCACTTATGGTGTGGTAGCGAGGTATGTGGGGGCGCGTCGGGCTTGTAGTAACTGCTCAAAGGCATAGCCTAGCTTGATGAGTGTAGGTTCGCTATACGCTCGACCTGTATATGAAATTAAGCTCGCAACACATAGAAAACAGCTTTCCTACCTTATTTGTTAATTTTATCACAATATACACCACATGTACATAGCCTTGTGCCTATTCAGGTAGCAACACATAGAAAAATAACTTTCCTACCCTATTTGTTAATTTTAGCACAATATACACCACATGTACATAGCCTTGTGACTATTCAGGTAGAAGAAAATAAAGAGAAAAAACAGAAATGGCATGAAAACAAGAAGAAATTCAAATAAAAGAAGCGACTTTGCCACATAGAGAGTAGTAAAGTCGCTTCCTTCCTAAAGAACAAAGAGAGGATATATTAACGGCTGGGAATAGTTTCGGGAATGCGCTGAGGGACCACCTGGCTGCGCCATTTGCGGGAGAAAATCAAGAGTTCTGGAAGGCGCGGATGATGACTTTGATATTGGCACCGGTTGGTTTACCACCCTGGCGAGGGAGATGATGGACGCCGATCTGCTTGATGCGGCCACCTTCCCGCTGGAGCTTGTAGAGAATTTCGGCGTTAATCATTGCACCCTGCGTCTCCAGTTGTTGATGGTGCAAGAAATCTGTGTGATAGAGTTTGAAGGCACAATCGATATCACGGACGCGGACACCGAGCACGAGAGCAACCACCTGTTTCCAGCCCCAGGCATTCAGCTTGCGAATCCAGGGGTCCTGGCGCTGCAAGCGGTAGCCGATAACGGCATCGTAGCTACTGGCAAAAGGGAGAAACTGGTAGAGCTCATCGATAGAAAACTGGCCATCGGAATCCATAAAGAAGCTAAGCTCTTTCTTAGCGGCGGCAAAACCAGTAATCAGGGCTGCACCATAGCCTTTATTGGTAGGGTGAGTAATAACGTGCAAGCGAGGAATCCGCTCGGCCAGTTCGGCAAGAAGAGGGCCGGTACGGTCAACGCTCCCATCATTGACGACAATGACCTCATAATCAATACGCCACGACTCAAGGGCCTGGAGGACCGTGCTAACCGTATCAAAAATGACCTCTTCTTCGTTATAGGCAGGCAATATTACAGAGAGGCTGTGTTGCACCTCTTCATCGAGCGATTCATTGTTTACAGAAACCTTAAATGTATGCATAATTTTCGTACCTTTATAGCCTTTTATAGCCTTTAGAGCTTTTAACTATGGCCTTTGTACTTCAGGTTGCCGTACAAAAACCCATAGACGCATTCCCAGATAGGAGATACCGACTGTACCACCAACGGCCAAGAGTTTAGCCAGGTTATTTAACAGGATAGTATTTCCGCTTATGTGACTCAGGAGCATACCAGCGATCCAGAGAATCAAGTCACTACAGAGAATACCAGCGGCGGTAGTCAGGACAAAGCGCAGCACCTCACCGGAAGTGGTCGCGTGTTTTCGTTGGAAAGTCCAATATTTATTAAGCACAAAGCTGTTTATGGCTCCAATAGTATACGCTACTGAATTATAGGCCAGTATCGCAAGAGTATTATGAGTAGGAAACAACCAGAGGAGCGCGTTAAACAGACAGAGATCGATAACAGTATTTACGACACCAACGACGCCAAAGCGGCCCAACTGTCCCAGCAATTTACGCCAATTGCGCCCTGCCGAAGCCTTTTTATAAGGAGCATCGGATGGAAGAAACGCTATTTGCTCTAGGAGATCTTGCTTCTTATCTATTTGTTCTAGTAAATCTTGCTTATCTATTTGCTCTAGTAGATCTTGCTCATCTAAAGAAGCAAGAGTTTGTTCAGGATATGAACGCACTAAACGAACCTTCTTTCCAAACCTGTTAGGGGCAAGGGTTTGTTCAGGATATGAACGCACTAAACGAACCTTCTTTCCAAACCGCCAGGGTTCTATCCAAGAAAAAGAACAATATGTCCAATTACTTTTGTTTACAGCAAGATAAGGTTTCATTTCTTATCTCTATTGTTCATTGTAGAGGAGATACATTGAATATTTTTCAAAGATTCCTTAAAGATTTATGAAAAAATTACCAAATCTTCCGCCAAAAGCGTTCTGGACCTTCTTTACCGAGTCGGATAAAAACCAGAGAAGTAGGAGTATTGCTCTATATTCAGAGAGAGAGGTGTTACTGGCGAGGGAAGCTTAGCGTTTTTTTAGATGCAAGAGATCGCTCTTTGTATCGAAGAACGTGCCCACATGAGCACAAATTTGTGCAAGGTAGCTTGCTATTCTTAAGGCACATTCTAAGAGAGTTTAAGAAGGAGAACCATTACTCGTGTTGAAGAAAACATCTGTCCTCTATTACCCAATCTATTTTTCTCTATTTCTGTGTTTTTTGCTGCTCACGGCCTGTGATAGTCAGCAAACCACTACACAGACAAATAGCCATTCAACCTATTCTTTTCACGGTCCAGTAAACTATTCAACGCAGGCCCACTCAGGTGACCTGATTCAACTAGATTGGAAACCGAAGCTGGAGTCAACAAGCAGTGCGGCAGCACCCGATGCAATCTTATTACAAGTACAACTTGTAGGACCATTCACATCTCCAGAGGCAGTGCAGGCGGGTATACAGCAAAGCAAGGCAGCTCATGACATCTTTGCAAAAAATAGTATCGTAGCTTCTGCGAATCCCATTCTCACCGACACCTGGAGCAACTCACCGCGAAGTAGCTTGCTTGCGGTACCAGGGAAACTACAAGCGGGGTATTATGATTTATTTTACGCAACCATTTTAACTACCAAAGGAAAGATTATCATAACGCGTAGCGATGCCCAATTACATCTGCAATAGCCAGCCAGATAGGGGTAGCTAGCTAGCAGAGATAAACTAGAGGGTGGCACCGAGTATCCAGGGGGCAAATTCTTCTTCGCCGATACCCTGAGCTTCGCTTTTGCTCTGCTTGCCACTGGCGACAGCAATAACCTCATCAAGGATACGCAGGCCGATATCGTGTGTACTGACGCCGTTGAGGACTTCTCCAGCATTGAGGTCCATATCACTTGCCATGTTCTCGTACAATCTGGTATTACTGGCAATTTTGATCGAAGGGGCAGGTTTGAAACCAAAGCAAGAGCCGCGCCCAGTGGTAAAAGCGATCATATTACAGCCACCTGCGACCTGTCCGGTCACAGAGACAGGATCGTAGCCGGGAGTGTCCATAACAAGCAGGCCACGCTCATCAAGTTGCTGAGCATAGGTATAGACACCATTGAGTGGAGTCGAGCCACCCTTAGCAATAGCGCCAAGCGATTTCTCATAGATCGTTGTCAGGCCACCTTGTTTATTGCCAGGACCGGGATTATTGTCCAGTTCCATATCATTGATGGCAGCATAATGCTCCCACCAGTGAATACGCTCGACAAGGGCCTCGCCGATCTCGCGGCTACGGGCACGGCGGAGCAAAATATGTTCTGCGCCATAGATCTCAGGAGTCTCGCTCAGCACCGCTGTACCGCCCTGGCGTACCAGTTCATCGACACAATAACCGAGGCCAGGATTGGCGGTGACGCCGCTCCAACCGTCGCTCCCGCCGCATTGCAAAGCAAGGGAGAGTTCAGAGATAGGGATCGGCTCTCGTGTAACAGCATTCGCCGCAGGCAACATCTCACGCAAGAGCCTTGCCCCTTCCTCCACAGTCGTTGCAATACCATGATTCTCCTGAATATTGAGGAAGACAGGCCGTTTCCAGAGCGCCTGAGGTCCACGATCCAGAGCCATAGCTTCAATCAGCTCCTGCAACTGATTACTTTCGCAGCCCAGGCCAACCAGAAGATAGCCCGCAACATTGGGATGCAGGGCCATACCAGCCAGGACACGCTGCAACTGCTCGACAGCCGTACTTCCATGACGCATCCCACAACCACTTTTATGGGTCAGGCCAATCACCCCGTCGATATTCGGATAGTGACGCAGGAGTTCGGGACCAAAGCGGCGTTGAATAGCGCGCACGGTACTGGCGGAACAATTGACACTGCTGATAATCGCAAGATAGTTTCTTGTCCCTGCACGCCCATCAGGGCGCTTGTAGCCAAGAAACGTGCGGCGCTGCTCAGGGGGAACAGAGAGGACCGCTTGTACATCTACGCCGTAGTCGTAGACCTGCTTCAGTTCTCCCACGGCCAGATTGTGGCTATGAACATGCTCACCGGCCTGAATAGGCACCGTTGCGAAACCAATAATAGAGCCATAGCGACGGACTGGGCTCCCCTGCTCCAGGGGATGCAGAGCAATTTTATGGCCGGACTGAATGCGCTGTTTTACCGTTAACAGGCGTTCTGAGGGCAATTGTAAAAGCACACCCCGACCAAGTGGCAGGCGGGCAATGGCAACATCGTCATCTGGATGCAATACAACGGCAACCTCATGCAGAGGAACTGCTTCTCCTCCTGCGCTTACACCTCTGACGATAATAGTAGGTTCTTTTCCAGGTTCTTGTGGACGGTCCATGCCTTTGCCTCTTTCCTACGAATTAACGACATCTTTCTTGATAGTAGCGGCGATGATAAGGATAGTTACTTCATAGAGAATCGAGAGTGCAACACTGAGGATAATAGGGCTATAGATGTCGGGCAAGACCGGAACGATGGCACAGGTAGCCCACATACCAAGATGGACAAAGGCCCTTTTTTTGCGCAGACCGGTGGCATCGACAATGCCGAGACGAGCGAGGAAGAGCAAGACCAGAGGCAATTCAAAGACAAGGCCAAAACAAATCACAAACCAGATAGCAAAGCTGAAATAGCTATCCGCGGTAATCAAAGGCGAAAAGTTAGCGATAGAAAAAAAGATCAGCCATTGGACGGGATAGCGCAGAACCAGATAGCCGAGGGCCGCACCAACAGCAAAAAGCAGAATGCCGCAGAGGACAAAGAGCACCGCATATTTTGCGCCCCGCGTCTGCAACACCGGTGAGAGAAAGGCCCAGACCTGATAAAGAATCACCGGCAGCGAAAGAAGCAAACCAGCCGCCACGGCAACTTTCACATAGATCATAAAGCCCTCGGTCATCCCCAACACCACCAATTTTCCATGAGCCTGACTGGCAAGAGCAGAGGTTACAAGGGGCAAAGGAGTGCTCAGAAAGTTTATGAGATTCTGCCTGAAAACAAAACCGATAATCGATCCTATAACAAGAGCAAGCAGAATTTTAAAGATGCGCCAGCGAATCTCTTCTATGCGATCCCAGAGCGCTACGATAGTTGAAGCCAGCCCCTCATCCTGGCTCTCATCCATCTCAGCAGTATTGACGCTTGACATGCAGTACCACCTTTATTTTTAGAGCATAGGTTGTACGCGAGATAAGGCACGTCATCACCTATAAAATACACATAATTGCGAAAAAAGTCAGCAAATTTCCACAAGCGAAGACAGAGACTTCCCTTGCAGTATATAAGATGCGCGGCCTCTGTCAATTGTGACAGAAGGGTCCATTACGAAGGGACGATAGTTTGCAGCCATTCCAGGGCATGATAAAACTCTACCTGCCAGACAGGCCAGGCATGATAGCCATTGAGCGATTCAAAGGTATAAGGAATATGCAATTGTTTTAGCTCCTGGGCAAATTTGACAAATTCCTGATAGAGGTCGTCTTTGGTAGCACCACCGATATAGTAGTGAATATGCCAGGCCTGCTTCTGCTGTGGGAGCACCTCGGCGGGACTATTGGCACGCAAGTACGCAGGATTTTTTCCCCAGACAGTGCCATCTGCATGATAATAGCCACCAAGAGCGATGATAAAACCGAAAAGGTCAGGGTGATGAATGCCAATATTGGCAGCGCCAAAGCCGCCCATTGAAAGACCACCGATGCCCCGATGGGCGGCATCAGGGATGGTGCGATATTTTTGATCGACATAGGGAATCAAGTCGTCCACAATCGCATTCTCCAGCAACTGCTTGCCGTCGCCACTATTGCCCCACTCGCTGGTCTCTCCACCACGTCCATTGCCATCAGGCATCACCAGGATAAGTTCAGGAGCCTTACCAAGCGTGCTTAAAGTCTCCTCGCTCTGTCCAGCCTTGCCACCAGTCATCCAGTTCGTCTGCTGACCTGGAGAGCCGTGCAGCAGATAGAGAACGGGATAGCGGCGTGTTTTAGCGGCAGAAGTATTGTAAGAAGGCGGCAGATAGACAACAAAAGTACGCTTCTGACCACCCATAGCATGGCTGATATAGGAATCAGAGACAAGAGCATTTTGCGAGATATTCAGGCCGCCCAGCGTAGGAGAGAGATGGAGGGCGACATCGGGTCCGTAGACAAAAAGGTTGAGTGAACTAAAAGCCAGAAGAAAAGCGATCAGCAGGGCAAGTCCTTGCAAAAGTCCGAGAATCATGCGGGAGCGGTACGGCAACAGGGGGAAAGAATGCGTCGAAAGCGTTTCATCTTCTGCCACAGGCACTTCTGAATGGCGAAGATACGAGAGAAGAGAGAAGACAGGATCGACGAGCACATGAGCCAGACCGCGGCCTAAAGCGATACCTATACAACTACCTAACGTAGCGAGAGCGAGCATCATCAGTACCGTATGCAACAAGGCCAGTTTGTCGAGCGGCTCAAGAAGGCCCCCTGGATCATGGAGAGGCTGAGTGACATCACCAAGAAAGTCGGCAAGATAGCAGACGCAGAAAAAGGCGATGCCTGCCAGAGAGACAGTAAAGCGCAGACGTGAAAGTAAGGCAGCAACCAGGCTAACCAGGATTGTCTGCAAAAGGACGGCGGCAAACTCTCCACGAAGCGGATCAAGGCCAAGACCGGCCAGGGTTGCAAGCAAAGAGCCGTTGATGGCTGTCCGCGTGAGGAGTAAGCCACTCAGCAGAACAGCCAGCAAGGCGACAAACACAGCGAAAGCAGTCGTTCGTTGTCTCTTTTGCAGAGAACGCTGTACGACAGGCGCGGGTAAAACGTCCATAAAGACTCCGATACAGCCTACTCCTGATGAGCGCGTAGCAGGGCGAAGCCGACCTTTGGCAAAGCCAGGGTACCACTTACGACAAGGTAGCGGCTCTCCCACGTAGGCTGAAACTTTTGTTTAAAGTGCATCAGGGAACGATGAGCTTCCAAGAGAGAGATATGCTCTATAGCCAGGTGGGCAATATTCCGCTGGCTAGAAGTCATCTCCTGCCTGGTATCAGCCAGACCGACCATACCCAGACTCAGCACCTCGGCTCCGGCACAGCGGAAACGCGCTATAGCCTGAACAATAAGTAGTTCCATGACCCCCGGCGGGGCATCGGGGACACGGCGCATCAAGTCCAATGCCCAGCCCCAACCAGTGCGAACTTTTTTGCCATTCTCGGCAGTCTGGAGTTGTCCATAGACCGGAGTAAAGCTCATAAAGGCACAGGGCACACCAGCGGCATTACGTGCGACCACCAGGAGCAGACGAGGAGTAACTCCCTGCTCTTGATCCTGAGAAGGCAGTTCTGCCACCTGCACAGAGCATCTTCCGGCGGAAGCCAACTCAGAGAGGCGGCCAATACTAAAGCCCATTTCAGTACTCTGTCTCCCACCTTTGCCGCTTAACCAGATACGGGACAGATCTTGCAATTGTGCTAACACAGCGCATGGTGGCTCACCCTCATACCATTCCAGCGTCACCCCCTCACGCTCGGCGCGGCGGGAACTTGTGCGTACATTAGCCATAGCCGAACCCTTCAAAGTAAAAGTTTGAGGATTGAGTAGAGCTTCCTCACCGATTTTAATGACGCTCAGCCCTAGCTTCCGATACAAAGGCAGGAACTCAGGTTGAGCCTGATAGACCGCCATACGCCAATCTTTAAGAGCGCAAAAATTCAAGAACTGTTTGAGCACACGTTCGCGTGCAGCGGGAATCGTAACCGGATCACCGACGAGCACAGCAACGTCACCCACCAGGCGATAGTTTACAACACCTTCGCCAGCAAGAGCAAGGTAGCGCATATTACGGGAATCAAGAGCGAAGAACGCCAACGTCTGAGCCCCAAACTTTCTGATCAGCTCCCAGGATTTCACACGGGCCTGTGCGCTCATTTCATGTTGAAATTGAAGCCACCAGCGGCCACTAACCGGGCGCAAGACCAGAACCATCCCAGTCAGGAGCACCGCCGACGAGAGCCAGGAAAGAGAGGAGAGGAACCAATGAGCCAGCCTGGTTTCTGGAATAATATCATGCGCAGGGAGATCAATAGCACGCCACAGCAGCGAATGGATTACCGCCCGCGCAAAACCTGTCGTAAAAAACTGATCCTGAAGGATATAATAACCACCCAACATATAAATCAGCAGCAACAGAAAGCCTCCACCCAGAAAGACAAAGCCCTGCCGCATATGCCAGGGATCACTCTCTACACGGAAACAGGCACGACAACGCATGAGCAGGACCCAGATACATGTAATAAGAACGGCGGCCTCAATATTCAACCCCTTCATCAGATGAGCCAGGGCGGAAAGCGGTAACAACACAACAGCAAATTGCCAGGCGCGAGCTTTTCCGCGTGCCAGACCACTGGCAATCAGAAACAGGAAAAGTCCAAGCAGCAGAGCCATAGTACGACCAGTATAGAGAAACATACCACCTGAAGGCACAAAGGGCGCAAACGCATTGAGAAAGAGAAAAAGCAATGCAACCCGTGCATGCTGAATGGGGAATAAGATCGTCAACCCATTCATAATACTCAATACAGCCACAAACAGGGCCGTGCTCCAACGGATCTTTTTTGGAGTAGTAATATGTTGTATCCAATGAATAGATCGTGCAAAAGTAAGGTCCATCATAGACACACCTTCTCCCTTAGCGCCGTCTTTATTTCATGTATAGTCAAGGCAGTCACAGAGCCTTTCTACGGATAATAAATCTATCTAAAAAAGAGTAGCTAAAAAGTACAGGCAAAGTATCAATCTTTTCTATTTACTACAAATTTCTGTCTTACAACGCAAAAAAACACAACATAATAGAAGGTATTTCTCGAATACCTTGAGGGCAGGAGGTAAAACAACAACAATCAATGTTTCACCGGCAATTGGAGCAGATCCCCATCATCACTTCTTCCAGCGAGTAATATGCCGAACTCTATAATCTTTGTCAAGCACCGTTCAAAAATCTCAGCTCTTTTCTCTTAAAAATCGTTCATTTCCTTGTATATTACTCCCAATTTGGCGCTCCCTAATAAGCTCACTACATAGCAAATAACGAAATTTGCGTCAAAAAGTTCCCATGAAGTAGCTCACACCAGAGAAGAGGTACTTTCTGGGCAGGACTAGATAAAAACCTCCTGGTACAAATGAGAAAAGAGCATTTTTCTGAAGAGAAGATTGGAATGTTACATAAAAGTAAACCCTGTTACAATGTACACCTGTTACAAATAACTTATGTTACAAAAAATTGTGATACAATGGAGTCAGACATAGGGAAGAGGGTTGATACCCTTTGTTTCCCGGCTATGCGCCTGCGGAGATTGTGCGGGCGACTATAGTACACAGGAGGAGATCAGATTATGGAATGGGCAGTTGCAACGGCTGCATTTCTTGCTTCGGCAGTAGAATTTGTAGAAGCGTTCACCATCGTCCTGGTAGTAGGAGTGACGATTAACTGGCGTAGTGCCCTAATGGGAACGTTGGCGGCAGTGGTTGCATTGGCAGTCATCGTGGCCATCTTCGGGACTGCACTGGTACAATATGTGCCTATCGAAGTTTTACGTATGATTGTAGGAATTATTCTGATTCTTTTTGGTTTAAAGTGGCTAAAAAAGTCTATTCTGCGCTACAGTGGCTTAAAAGCCCTACATGATGAAGAGGCGATCTTTGAAGAGACAATGGCTGAGCTGCGGGCGCGTGGCGAGACAGTCACTCCTCGTCTTCAGCCTTTCGCAGTTGCGCTGGCGTTTAAATCGGTCCTCTTAGAGGGGCTAGAGGTAGCCTTTATCGTTATCACCTTTGGCAGTAGTGCGACCAGCACCAACCATGCCAGTGTGACAGGCATTGCATCCGCAGCCGTTGGAGCGCTGATTGCTGGCATCCTGGTTATTCTCGCGGGTGTCCTGGTGCGTTCGCCTCTGAAGAGAGTGCCTGAGAACACCTTGAAGTTCGTCGTTGGAATTATGTTGACCTCATTTGGCACATTCTGGACGATAGAAGGCTTTAACGTGGCCTGGCCGTTCTCTGATCTCTTTATTCTCGTGCTCGTTGCTATCTATCTGCTGGCTTCCTTTGTGCTGGTCACCTGGTTGAAATCGGTAAAGCGCAATAAGCTAAGTGCCGCAAAGGCAACGGCTTTGGCTTCTGGAGAGGAGGCACATTCATGAAGGCAATTTTAGCTATCTACAATTTCCTTGTGGGCGACATGGTAATTCTGGTCGGTGTTATCATCACCCTGATTATCCTGGCCCTGATCAACACCCTGGCCCCCCTGGCTCCAATTCGCGGCTTCTCAGGCTACCTGCTGATTATTGCCGTGCTGATTGTGCTTACCACAACGCTCAGTCGAGAGTTGCGAGGGCGTTAAAACACAGTCAGGCCCTGGAGATGTTTTCTGGGTGTGAATGGGCACAGCCGCGCAGCAGAAAGCAGAGAGAGTAAAAAAAAGACGGGAGCGAGAGATATCAGGCAAAAACGTCCGCAGTGGCTACAAGGTCTCTCGCCGTTCTGAGCGCCGGGGATGAAGACGTTTCTTCTTTACTTCCGGCGGCAGATCATTTGATTCATCGGCCTCTTGCTGCAAAAAGACTTTTTCTTCAAATGTCTCGAAGAGCTTCTCGCAATGCTCTATACAGCGCAATGCCTCATCACGTCGGCCAGCGGCGAACCAATCGCGCTCGATCACGCGCTCATACCAGCGCCTGATTTTATCTAGCTCCTGGCGAATCTCTTCAGCCTCGGCGTAGGTAAAATTCTGCCGGAACGTTTCAAACTCTATCTCTTTGGCGAAATTCACCTCGCAATTTTCAATAATTTCATCATATTGCAGATTACTCTGGGCCACAAAGCCCTCAATGATCTTCCGCTCCTCCTCTTCAGGTAGAGAGGTAAGCGGCAACAGATGATAATTGCCCTCAAGCTCAGTAATACGCTCGGCGATCTTCTGTAGAGCCTGCAAGAGCGGTTCGGTTGCCGGCAGAATACAGACGCTCTGTTGCAAGTAAAGCGCCCCGATGCGCTTCAGTTCGCGCCAGATACTCACGCGGGCAGCTGAGGGCTGGCTTGGGACCTGGTAGATCAACAGATGATAATTTTGAGGATTCATCCTATTTTTGCTCCAAATAATACCGTCAATTTGTAGAGTTAGAAGCCAGTGTAAGTATAGGCAAGGAGTTATCAGTGCGTCAAGAGATTTTGTCTCCGTGCATTCTTCTTGCGCCGTTCTCGCCACCAGAGGAGACCATCAACGATGAGCACAAGCGCCAGGATCAGGGCAGGTAGCATGATATGTGCCGAGGGGATCTGAGCAAACACGGGCTTTAAGCGCTGATCCTCAAGGAGCATATTTGCAGCCGTCCAGGCCAGAATCAAGCTTGCCAGATCAATCAACCAGGGCAGGTGGCTCATAATTTCTGAGACCAGAGCGCTCCCAATAAATAATAAGATGATGCTAATAAGCAAGCCAATAATAAGCACAATCCAGTGTCCATTAGCTAAAGCGCCCACGGCCAGGACATTATCCAGACTCATCGTTGCATCAGCCAGAAGAATAGTAAGCAGTGATCTCCAGATTTCTTTAGGGCTAGTAAGCACACTCTTCCTGGTGGCTGAACCTGTTTTCCCTTGCCCAGAAGCATTGCCAGAGGGAGAGGCTTTATGCTCCTGTTTCTCTGCCTTTTCCACAATCAACTGGAAAGCGATGATGAGCAAAATAATCGCACCCAGAGCCTGTAAAAAGGGCAGCTTCAAAAGAAAGGTAGCAAGGATGGCAAAGAGAATCCGCAGAATAATTGCGCCCCCTCCGCCCAGAGTAAGTGCGGGCCAGCGCTGTCTGCGAGGTAATTTTGCGGCGGCAGCGCCGATCACCAGGGCATTATCCCCACTTAAAGCCAGGTCTACGAGAATGATTGCGCCTATTATCCCTAGTTGCATCTTAACTTGACCTTTTCGTTTTTCCTGATGTAAAATTCCTCCTCAGTAGCGGCAGGAGGGTTCTTCTTTCCCGGCCCGTTTGAGGGGACTGAAAAAACATAAGCTGCTCCCTTTCTGCTGACACTTCATTGTAACATTCTAGTCCGTTCATTGGTTTCTGTGAAGAGGGCAAGAGGCGATGAGAGGAGGTATACTTTAGTGGGATTTACACGAGAAAGTTCCTCTACTAAGCAGATGGCCGCCGATACCTCGTAGCATCTATCCGGTCAATGAGGTTAGACAGAAAGGATCTTTTCGCGCATGGAAGGCGATGAGATTGAGCAATATTTTCAGGCGTTAGACGAAGAGATAGCTGAGCGCAATCTCAAAAAGCCGGTACGCCTGGTTGTACTCGGCGGCGTTTATATGATGTTTTTTCTGAAAAATCGTTCCTCGACCAAAGATGTAGACATCGTACCACTGGATTTTCCAGACACGATGAATCCTAATCAAGAGACGAAGCTCTTTCGGGCAGCGGTCAACGCCGTAGCAAAAAAATTTCAATTGAAGCGAGATTGGATGAATGATGTCGTAGCGGCATTCATCCCAGATCTTGGTCCGGTAACACTCTGGCGGGAATACTCGACCTTGCACATCTACGTTCCCAGTGCAGAATATATTCTGGCCCTGAAACTGCTTGCAGGTCGAGAAAAAGATGAAGATGATATTCTCACACTGTGTGAAATGTTGAATATCACCACACGCGAAGAGGCCCAGGCCCTGGTTGATCGCTATGCAACACTCAAATGGCAGAGCGAATGCACATTACAAGTCACGTTAGACGCTTTATTTTAGCAAAAAATAAGAAATGCACGTTACAAATCACGTTAGACGCTTTATTTTAACAAAAAAATAATGTATAATGAAAGAAAAGACAGAAATGCCAATAGCGAAAAAAATGGTGAGCTGAGATGTGGTCTGAACTGCAAACAATAAAAATGACCTATCAAGCTATTGCTCAAGGAGAGCGTCCCTGGACGGCTTTGGGCGATTTTATGAACTATTGGTTCTGCTACTCGACGGAGCAACGAGCCGAACTGGTCCAAGAGCCATTGGAAGAGAGCGCAGAGGCGACCTCTGAGCTCCATCAATGGGCAGCATTTTGTGCCGCCTCTGTTGAATACCTCTGTGAGCGCAACACAGTTCCCTGCCCCGACTGGGTTGCTAACTCATCTTATATTCTGGATGAGCCCTGGTTTAAAGGACTGGGCGCTCACAAACCTAATGTCCAGACGCGGCTGAGACAGGAGACGCCAGAGTGCTTTGCGAGGCGTAACATCTATTGTGGCAATCGTATTTTTGCTAATAAATACGAGCTTGCCGCCGAGGTTCAGCAGCGCCAGTCGGCTTAGTGCATAACCCACACAGAAAGCAAAAAAGAAGCCCGATGAGTATTAATACTCATCGGGCTTCTTTTTTGCTTCCGCCTGGTATTTTACCTTAACCAACCGTCTTTAGACGTGCGACCTGTCGGTCTTCAATCAGCAGGAGAACAATCAGTGCGATCTCTACAGGTTTATCAATATAGCTCTGGAGAGTAAAGCGCGTTCCAGCAATCAGGAAGAAAGCGACAATAGTCAGAACTGCGAGGGCGATAAGCAACCAGCGAATAATGCGCTGGAAGTTTTTGAGTGCGGGCAAATACAAAGCAATGAGCAGCACAATATAGGCTGCGGCATCGAGAAAGAAGAGGGTAGAGAGTGGCAGAGGTAACATAGACATAATGGAAGGGCCACCGCCACCTGATCCACCTGGTCGTGCTCCACCGAAATGTCCACCGGGAGGGGGTCCACCGGCATGAGGAGCGAAGGAACCCATACCCAATCCCTTTTGCAGATGAATCAAAGCCGTAACGATGGTAAGAACTATAATCGCGATCTGCAATAAACCAATATGTGAGATGGAACGACGCAGAGTTACTTGACTCATATTTCTTTTAACTCCTTAAATTTTTCCTGATCATTACTTCCTTCAATCCCAGGTTGCTAAGTATTTCTCCTCTAACGGATCTGTCTCCCTGAAGAAAGTATGTTGGACGACAATAAAGATATACTACTCCTTTTTTACCTTAAAAAATTCAATCAACCTGCAAATAAGTGTAAAATTATCATAAAGTATACCCTCCTCAGACATCGACTCTCTGTTTCTTCTCATCAGGGATCTTCGGGCTAGCGCATTGACAAGCGGGCAAGGTTGCTCTACAGTAGAGTCCGGACCGGCTTGACGGGATGATGAGGTCATTTCCCGCTTGAATAGCAACAAGGAGAGATCGGGTGAAGAATCACCAGGATCGTATTGGCCAACAGATGGGGGGGTATCGTCTGTTGCGCCTGCTGGGTTGTGGGAACTTTGGTGCCGTCTACCTGGCTCAATCTACGCCTCAACAGGAACCTGTGGCGCTCAAACTGCTCCAGACGCCGCTTTCTAGCAGTGAGGAATTCAAGAGTTTTCTCAATGAAGCCAGGACGTTTCGGTTGCAGCATCCCCATATTGTGCCGCTACTCGACTTTGGGACCAGCCGCGAGGATTTGCCCTATCTAGTGATGGAATATGTACCAGGTGGCACCTTGCGTGAGCGCTACCCACGCGGAACCCGCCTTCCTCTGGCAGTGGTCTGCCATTATATCTCGCAACTGGCCTCCGCGCTACACTATGCCCATCAACAGCGGGTCATTCACCGTGATGTCAAGCCAGAGAATATGCTGCTACGAGCTGATGGGATGGTGTTACTCAGCGATTTTGGTATAGCCAGGGTTGTAGAGCAGAGTATCGCTACGAATCTGGAAAATGCAGCAGGAACACCCGCTTACATTGCCCCGGAGCAGAGCTACGGCAAGCCCCAGCCGGCCAGCGATCAGTATGCGCTCGCGGTGGTAGCTTATGAGTGGTTGGCAGGGAGTCGCCCCTTCGCGGGAACCCCTCTGGAGATCGTGGTGCAGCATCGACTCGACGCACCTCCCTCCCTGAGAGCGCTTCGTCAGGATCTCCCCATAGAGGCCGAGCAGGTGATTGCACGCGCCCTGGCGAAGCGACCAGAAGAGCGTTTCGCCACAATTGAGCAATTTGCCCTGGCGTTGAACGCCACCAGTCAGCCAGCCTCAAAGGCAAACACTCCCCTTCTATCTGCTGCACTCATGCCCTCCGCTCTGATGGCACCATCTCTGGCTCTCCCTCAACGGATCGCAGTCCGGTCACAAGCTGAGACACCGCCAATACCAGGAAGAGAGCCAGCGGCGTTTCCACCGCCACATCGCTCACCGCGTATGGAATCCCATCCCGCAGTCTTTTCCCAAAGAACCTATGATGACCACCCCTATCCCTGTCAGGAGCGAACTAACACAGCCACAGGTACCCTGGTGGTCTGTTCCGCTAAGGCGAAGGATGGTACTGGCTGCACTCGCGCTGCTGATGATAGCGAGCAGTCTCTTTGCCTACTTCTCTTTGATTGTACCTGCGGCTCAGCATCAGAAGGCGCAGCAAGCTACAGCAAGCGCGTCAATCCATCAAGCCACAGTGAATGCGATGGCAACCGCACAGATCAGGCAAAAAGCTACAACCCAGGCACAGATGGCAACCGCACAAATTAGCCAAAAAGCTACAATCCAGGCACAGATCATAGCCACAGCGCAGGCGCAAGGAAAACCACATTTGCTGTGGGCTTTTACAACCGGAGATGCGATCTGGTCCTCACCCACGGTTGTCAACGGAGTGGCCTATATCGGTTCCAATGATTATACGCTCTATGCCATCAATACTGTCACAGTCCAGCAGGAATGGACCTTTGCAACTAGAAATCGGATTCTCTCTTTACCGGCTGTGGTGAATGGGATCGTCTATACCAGCTCTACTGATGCCCAGCTCTATGCCATCGATGCCACTTCCGGTCAGCAGAAGTGGCACTTTGCAACGAAAGCCGGGGTCTCTGCTTCCCCTGTGGTGGCTAATGGGATCGTCTATATCAGCTCAGGTGATGGCAACCTCTATGCCATCGATGCCATCACCGGTCAGCAGAAGTGGGTCTTTGCGGCGGCAGACGCGTTCTGGTCCGCGCCGGTTGTCGCCAATGGAGTCGTCTATGCTGGTTCCATTGATCATAAGCTTTATGCCATCGATGTCGCTTCTGGTCAGGAAAGATGGATCTTCAGAACCGCAAGCGCTATCACCGCCGCGCCTACCATCGCCAATGGAGTCGTCTATGTCGGATCTGAAGATCATAAGCTCTATGCCATTGATGCCATAACCGGCCTACAAAAGTGGGATTTTGTGACTGGAGGCGAGATCTGGTCCTCGCCCACAATGGTCAATGGAGTCGTCTATGTCGGCTCCCATGACCATAATCTCTATGCCATTGATGCCGCTTCCGGCCTGCAAAAGTGGGCCTTTACGACTGGAGACAAGGTCTGGTCCTCGCCTACCGTCGTCAATGGAGTCGTCTATGTAGGTTCCCTTGATCATAACCTCTATGCTATCAATACCGCCAACGGTCAGCAGAAGTGGACCTTTACGACTGGAGACGCTATCAAGTACTCCTCACCTACCATCGTCAATGGGGTGCTCTATATCGGCTCTAGTGATCACAAGCTCTATGCCATCGCGATTGGGAGATAACATGAAAACGCTGAATGACAATTTTCAAAGGAATTGCGATGAAGAAATATTCTTTTAACTTTAGCAAAGTCGTATTTCACCCCTCGACGCTGGCTATTCTCTCAGGCTTGTTCGGTGCAGTCATAGGCTTCCTCATCAACCTTGTGAGCGGAGGAAACACGTCCAATAATATCTGGATCTCGCTCGTTTTTGCCGTTATGTTCAGTCTTGGGCTCACGGCATGGCAGGCATCCGAGCAGGCAAAGACCGATAAGCAATGGATGACAATGCTTCAGGAGATGGTCTTCCAAACCTACTTCCTCACGCTTCTCACCGAGAAGCCGGAGATATCGCAGATTGCCCAGCAACGATTGGGTCAGGTCTTGAAATCTTTAGATGCCGAGCAGCAGCTAAGTATGTTGCATTTTTTCAGCCACAATGGCCTCCCTGTTACATTTATAGGCGATGCGTTGAGAGGGAGCAGAGCCCTTGTAGGAGCGGATCTACAGAAGATAGAACTGCCGAGCGTGCAACTGAACGATACGGATCTGAGTTCTGTGAATCTCAGCGGTGCCAATCTCAGCGATGCCAATCTCAGCGGTGCAGCGTTGTATCGTGCTAACCTCTCTGGGGCTAATTTGCGCAGGGCGAGCATGAAAGCCTCTGACATGAGAGGTATAGATTTACAGGGTGCCAATCTCACTGAAGCTGATCTCAGCGGATCTGCCCTGCTTGCAGACCAGGAGGAAACTCCTCATAACGCAAACCTGACCCATGCCATACTCACTCATGCGAAGTTACGAGGAGCCAGCCTCATAGGCGCTGATCTCAGTGGTGCCAACTTGCGGAGCGCTGATCTCACGAAAGCGACTTTCAGCGAAGCAAATTTGCAGGGCGCTGATCTCACTGACGCTACTCTCACCGAGGTGACTTTCATCAGAACAAATTTACAGGGTGCCGATCTCACTGGTGCGACTCTCACCTACGCACTGCTCGATGATGCTGATCTGCGGAACGCCAGAGTGACTGATGAGCAATTGCAGGCGATCAGTACTGGCAAGAACATGAAGAGAGAGGGCTAGAAAACACAAAAAGATGTCACCCCAATCGTGATCCCAACGACCAGGGTGACACCCAGACCAAATGGAGTAGCCACGTCCTGACTCTGTGAAAACCCCATCGACTCCCACCAATCTGACCGAGCCGTTGAGGCTCGGTCCTTCTTCTTGAGATTGACAGCTCTCATACCATCTGGGCGAAAAGGCGCAAGCAGCTTACTCTGGTGGTGATGAGTAGCATGATCGGCTGTGACAAGAAGAGGAAAGGGGATTTTTAGAAACAAAAACCGCTTGTATGGGCAGGTGAAACGGCGATGTCCTATTTTCCCGTGGAGCTGCCCCCAAAGTATCATCGGAGCTGAAGAGCTTAACTTCCGTGTTCGGGATGGGAACGGGTGTACCCTCTTCGCTATTATCACCGGTTCGCCTGCACATACAAGCGGTTCTCGTTTGATGAATGCATAATAACACGATCTACTTATCTTGTCAACAGTTTTATCTGGCAAATTTTCTTTCTCAGAAAAATCTGTTTTCCGTCTTTTCTAAAGAGGTTAGAGGATGAAGTCTTTGAGATGGCGTACCTGCTCCATATGCTGGAGCTTATGGAGAGCCTGAGCCTCAATCTGACGAATACGCTCACGAGTGACGCCAACCTCTTCACCAACCTCTTTGAGAGTACGGCTCTGACCATCATTGAAACCATAGCGGAGAGCAAGGATCAGGCGCTCACGCGCAGTCAGAGTCTCCATAGCTTCGTGCAATTCCTCTTGTAAAAGATGGGTGCCAACAGAGTTTTCCATATCAGGCATAGTAGAATCTTCAATAAAGTCCCCCAGAGTCTTATTCTCTTCTTCATTCACCAGAGTATCCAGACTTGTGGGGCGCTGGCTATAGCTGATAATCTCCTCAACCTGCGCGGGAGACACCTGCATTACCTCGCTGAGTTCAGCGAAGGTAGGATCATGGCCTAGCTCCTGGGTCAAGAGACGGCGAGCCCTCTTCAGACGATTCACCTTATCAACCATATGCGTCGGAATGCGAATCGTACGACCCTTATTGGCCAGTGCGCGAACGACGGCCTGGCGAATCCACCAGGAGGCATAGGTTGAGAATTTATAGCCTCGACTGAAATCAAACTTCTCTACCGCATGCATCAAGCCGATATTGCCTTCCTGAATCATATCAATCATGCTCAGGCCATGCCCAATATATTTTTTGGCAATAGAGACAACCAGGCGCAAGTTCGCCTCAACCAGGCGTTGCTCGCCATGTTTTCCCTCTTGAATGACATGAATGTTTTGCTCAGAGGGCAAACGCTCCTGCTCTAAACGTCCGCGCTCAATAATCTGGCCGAGAAACTGCTCTTCCTCAAGCTTTAAAAGAGGATAGCGAGCGATCTCGCGCAGGTAGACAAGAATAGAATTTTCCAGCGACTCATCAGAAAAAACAGCTTCGTCGCTATCCCATTCGGGAGCGGCGATTTTATCAACGGCATACTCGTCCTGCGTATCCTGCATCCATTCCTGCTCGTTTTTCTGTACTTCAGCAAGCGCAGCCATTTTTGCATCCTCCTCCTTGCATTGCATTTGATACTTCGCAAGTTTTTTCTACTGAAATGCTCTATGTATAGATAAAGCACATTTTATTTTAAGATAATCTTTCTATCAAAATGCGCGTATAACATTAAATGTATTTAACATTTTATATTTACTTGACATTTCTCTGAAAAAAGTACACAATTTTCAGTGCAACTTCCTATCAAGCGTAAGAGCGTGTCTTAAAAAGAACGTTTGTAGAGCAATTTTAGACTCAATTGAGAGGCACGCTCAAGAAACTGCTAGGAAATACAATGTAGTGAATGCCAAGTAGACTGTTGTGCTCACCTTTCATGTCGTTGGGACAGGTGGAAAGGGGATTTCTCCTGAGCAATGATAGGTAGTACTTGCTGGGGCTGGGTGGAGTACAGTGAAACACATAACACAAGAACAGGAGCAACGCTATGCAACTGAACGAAACGTTCCAAATCTGCCTGCTGGCTCTCGCCAACCGATTTCCTGACCACGTTGTAGACATCAACGAAGCCTTGCTTGGACCTCAACGCTTCGGATCAGAGGGCTGGACCGCGCCAGACCTGATCGAGATGTTCCAACAAACCAACCCTTCACTTTTACAAATGGCGGCTCAATTAGTCGTTGATTCACAGCGTAGTGAACTGCTTCTTCCAACATTTTCGTCAGAGAAACCGGCAATTTTTGTGCATTGCCGGGGGAAGGTGCCTACGAGTAAAGGCAATATAGAGACTCGCACACGCGTTGCTGTAGGAGCATTAGCGGCCCATTAGCGGCAACACGAAACAGCCTCTTCTCTTTCTAAGAACCTACCTCAAACAGTTCGCTACCGTTATAAGGAACTTTTTTCAGCCAGGTTCTTAGAGAGTAACACCGAATGTGCGCCATCCTTCTTGCTCAGCAGCAACACGGAACATCTCTCTTCAATGCAGCATGACTAATGCTCACCCGATGAGTGAGCTACCATCTCTTATAACAATGATTTGCACTATTCTATTTCATTTCATACCTTCAAAAGAAAAGCCCACGAATATGCACTCATTTCCTGTTTTTGCGCTGGAGCACACAAAAATGGTAGAAAAAGATTATTGCAGAGGAAAAGAGAGTATGTTACACTCAAACTATCTCATGCTAGGAGTAATCGGGAGCAATTTGTGAGCCAACACACTCATACTTTTTCTGTTAGCTTTCAGCAGCAAGAAAACCAGCCAACTTACAGGCCTGGTTCACTTTGTCTGCCCTCTTCTCCCTAAAGCAATTTAGCTACGAAACGGACGTCATCAGTCGCCAGACCTCTTTTTGAAGGTCTGGCGACTTTTTTTATGGCGTTATGTGAGCCACTATGTATCAGGAGGAAAAAACATGGCAATAGGGTTTCTGTTACGCGGTCTGCTTATTGGTCTTTCAGTGGCGGCGGTGGTTGGTCCTATGAGTATCCTCTGTATTCAGCGCACATTGCAACGAGGTTTTCTCTATGGACTTATTTCTGGACTGGGTGTTGCCACGGCTGATGGTCTTTACGGCTGTATTGCCGGTTTCGGGCTGACCGTCATCGCCGGTTTTCTTGTCCACCAACAGCTCTGGATTCGCGGCATTGGTGGTATCTTTCTGCTCTACCTGGGCATCAGATCGCTGTTGACGCCACCGGCTGAGCGAGCGGCCAACGCGGAGAATGCAAGCAGCTTTATTGGTGCCTATGCTTCTACACTTCTGCTCACGCTCACTAATCCATTGACCATTCTCTCGTTCGCAGCCATCTTTGCCGGTCTTGGTGTTGGCAGTGGCAAAAATGATCTGCTTAGCGCTTTCCTTGTCGTATGCGGCGTCTTTCTTGGCTCGGCGAGCTGGTGGTTTCTTTTAACAGGAGGAATTAGTCTGTTGAGGGGTAGATTTACGCCTCGCTGGTTATACTGGATTAACAGAATTTCTGGGGGAGTGATTGCCCTCTTCGGACTGCTTGCGCTCCTCAGCTTGAGAGCATAAAACAATACAGCATTGACAAGCGATTAAAAGAGATGTGTTACTTACAAGAAAAGCATGGTAATCAGCGTCACAAGAAGGAGCAAATTGGATGGATGGCATAAAAAATTATCTCTCCGACATGGACGGAGTGATCGTGAGGGGCTCAACCCTAATTCCAGGTGCGGCAGAGTTTGTCCATAAGTTACTCGCCCAGGAAATTCCTTTTCTCATTTTGACAAACAACTCCCGATTCATTCCTCGTGATTTACAGGTGCGCCTGCGCTATATGGGGCTGAACGTTCCTGCCGAAGCTATTTTTACGTCAGCCCTGGCGACAGCGCAGTTTCTGCACGATCAGCATCCCAATGGCCGGGCGTATGTAATCGGCGAATCCGGTCTAACTACAGCCTTGCACGATATCGGCTATATCATCACTGAGCAGGACCCTGAATATGTGGTCCTGGGTGAGACAATCACGTATAGCTTCCAGGCAATTACTCACGCCATTCGTTTTGTCATGGACGGTGCGCGTCTCATCGCCACCAACTCGGATGTAATGGGGCCGGGCGAGGGTGGCATCGTTCCAGCAACCGGGGCAGTTGCCGCTCTCATTAGCGCAGCAACCGGCGTAAAGCCCTATTTTATCGGCAAGCCAAATCCCCTTATGATGCGAACTGCGCTCCGCAAGTTAAACGCCCACAGCGAAGATTCAGTCATGATAGGTGATCGCATGGATACTGATATTATTGCAGGGATCGAAAGCGGTCTGCGAACCGTGCTGGTGCTCACTGGCGTCACATCTCGCGAGCAAGTAGAGCGTTTCCCCTATCGGCCCACCTGGATTCGCGAATCAATTGCAGAGGTAGAGATTTAATCTTCCCCGCGGACGGCAAAAGAAAAGCTGGTCAACTCGTTGCTCAAGGACATCCTAAATCACTTAAGCAGGGAGAACGCATCGTGCTCATTTAGAAACAACAAAAACAAATACGTGCATATGACCAGCATACTTATTATATCAAGCATAAGGTTAAGAAAACAACACACCAGGCTTCATTATCTTGCTTCTTCCATAACCGCCTTGTAAATTGGCATGGATAGGATCGAGCAAATCGGCCTTAATGGCTGCTTTTAACTGCCCCCCTCGATGGTAAAATGCTAGTGGTTATGAATGTCCCCAGTAGATTCTTTGGCAGAGAGGAGTACTCGACAATGACGGAGAACGAAACAACGCACTGCTGGGTACAGCAGGAGATTACCTTCCGGGAGGCGTCCATACTTGACGTTGAGGCGATCGCGGCACTCCACACCGAGAGCTGGCGACGGCACTATCGGGGAGCCTACCTTGATTCGTTCCTAGATGGGGATGTGCTCGCCGACCGCCGCGCGGTGTGGAGCACGCGACTGATGGCTCCAAGCGCGGACCATTTCACTATCGGAGCCTTCCAAAGCGGCGAGATCGTCGGCTTCGTTCACATGATCCTTGACGAGGACCCCAACTTCGGCACACTCCTGGACAACCTGCACGTGGCCTATCAACTCAAGCGGCACGGCATCGGCAGACGGCTGCTGGCCGAAGCATCCTGTGAGTTGATCCGACGCCGCCCAACCGACAGGCGCTTCTCCCTCTGGGTGCTTGCCCAAAATACGGCGGCTCAGGCGTTCTACGCGGCATGTGGCGGCACCAGGGTCGAGACCACGCTCAGCGAACCATTCCCCGGTGGGGGGAGAGCGCTCATCCACCGCATAGCCTGGCCGGATGCCGCAACGCTCGTTTCCACACTTTCGTAAAGATGCTGGACTTGCCGATCCATTTGCTACCTCTGTCTCTTTTCGCAAAAAATGAAGCATCGTGAGATCTCTCATGGTGGCGTGAATTTCCACAAACAATGCATCGTGATCTGCTCCAGAGGCTGTTTCTCACACAATCAGAATCAGCCTGCTCGCTCTTGATCCAAATGACCAGGAAGTTAGCACTTGATTGTCTTCTATAGCGAAGGATAAGGAATGAAAGTATTTCTATGATTTTGTGACAATGCTCTCGAAATTGATGCTGAAGTATGCGATCTTTGCGCGTTTGATATGATAGAATATGAACAATCGATAAAGATCTATCTGCTTATTACCAATAACGACATGGCAAATAATATGGTTCTCGATTTCAGTGGTATATTTTCTTCGGATAGCATGTTGGTGGACCCTATAACCGTTACCACTTCGATCCAAGCCAGCATCTGACAAACAAATCCTGCGTCATAGTGGGGCGGGCCAGTAGGAATAGCAAGAGAGACAAGGGGTTTCTGCCCTATGATGGATCAGAAGCAACGACAATTGCTCGGCTTAAAAATAGGACTTACCATTGTAGGAATTACACTTCTTTCGATTACGCTCTGCTCACTGGCTCTGTATTTTAGTTTTCACATACAGATAGGGACATGTACGAATAGTCCTGGCTGTAGTATACAGCAAAAACAGATACCCTGGGTGGCACCACCACAGGAAATGAGGTATTACGTACATAGTGCAGGAGGAGTGTTATGAAGCAGGCTGCCAGCAGGCGAACGGATATGTTGCTCCCTCTCTATAGCTTAGTGCTCATCCTCTTCCTCCTCTCCGCCTGCGGCGGAGAGACTCAAGGACAGGTTGCCGTGTGCAATGCGCCTGGCTGCCATATCAATCAAGTCCAGGGTGATAGCGCGGCAGGAGGGCCGTCAAACGGGGGAACCTCTGCCCCGCAACCTCCCCCACCGACCCCTACCCCAGCACCGACACCATTGCCAACCGCTACTCCTACCCCGTCACCGCCAGGTGCGGGAACGCAGCTCTTTCCTGCGAATGGAGGAAACTGGTCCGCCGGGTGGAGCGGCGGAGACGATTGGCACACTTCTGGGAATCTGATGCTCAATAGCGGCCAGAACATCTCTACCAGTATCGCCCCCTATCATCCAGGGGATTACAATGTGAATGATTACGCAGTAGAGTTACAAATGCAGCTAAATCGATTCAGTGATGCTGGAGCTATGAGCGGCAGAGATAGTTTTGGTATACTTGTCCGCTCGCCTGATGGACGAAGCGGCTATACCTTCTCTGTCTGCGCATCGGCATTCACTATGGCCTCCTGTGGCACCCAGGACCGCGAAACGCTGATCTCGAATGGGCAACAGAATATCGCAGAGAATCCCTATGTACCAAAGGCTGGTGAATGGCATACCTATCGCGTGGAGGTTAAGGGGAATAGCATCAAAGTCCTGATCGATGGCACCATCTATCTGAGTACGACGGATAACAGCTATTTTTCGGGTGGGGAAGTGGGCCTGTCGAGCGAGCGGAGCCAGATCAGCATTCAGAACTTTCACATCGTCGCCCTTTGACCCTCCATCACTCATTCATCAAAGCTGAGAAGATCATTGAAAGAAGCTTACCTCCTGGATACTGCCTTATTTATCCAGGAGGTAAGCTTCTTTCATCAACTGGCCTTATTACGTGAACTCAACTAACTCTTTAATCCCCCCCTGTACAAGAACAGACTGGAACTTGCGATCCTGTGGCACTACATACATTGGCATGCCATGAGACGGGCGCATGTTGACATTCACATTTATTTTTGTGTTGGGTACAACTGAGAATCGGTAGCGTTGGAGCAGCATCGGCAACACAATTTTCATCTCCTGAGTCGCGAACTCAGCGCCAATGCAGCGATGCCGTCCCGCACTAAACGGCAGATACTCGTAAGCTGTGCGTTCGAGGGTAGCCCAGCGCTCCGGCTTGAAACGGTCTGGCTCTTCATACAACTCCGGCATCCTCTGCGTAATAAACTCGCTATACATCACGCTGGCATCTTTGGGCAGAGCAAATCCCCCCAATTCACAGGCAGCGGTGGTACTCCTTATCCCAATCGCTGCCGGTGGCAACAGGCGCAAAGTCTCCTTTACCACACCATCTAGCAATGGAAGCTGAGACAACTGCTCAATCGTCGGTGCCTCTCCGTGCAATACCCCCTCTAACTCGTCTAACAGATTGGCGCAGATCTGGGGATGCTGATTGAGCAAGAAGAGGGTCCACGTCAGGGCATTAGAGGTTGTCTCGTGTCCCGCCACAAACAGAGCAAAGGCATGGCCAACCAGCTCATCCTCGTTTAGCTTCGCTCCCCCTTCATCATAGGCATGCACCAGGGCCGCCAGGACATCGGTAGCCTCTGGCTCCAGGCGTTTCTGCGCTACCTGGAGACGCACAAAATCCGACAACTGTTCGCTCAGCCGCATCGCCTTATGATAAGGCGTACCAGGGAGATCAATCGGAGCAAGCACCGTCCACGCCTGCTGCGAAATCAGGCTTCGTATTAATGTCCCAATGCGCTGCAACTCCTCCTCGTCATACCCTCCAAAAGGGTCTTGAGCGCGATTTGCTGGGTCAATTGTTGCATAGCTCGATGAATATTGACAGGCGTCTCTTTCCCCTGCCAACGCTCAAGCAGACGCTCCGTGAAGGCCACCATATCGTCTCGATAGAGGGCAACAGCATGCCTATGAAAAGCCGGCTGCATCAGATGGCGCTGCTGCCGATGCTTCTCGCCATTCATCATTGTCAGATTATTCAACATCAATCGTCCAAAGGCCGTATCCTCTGGTATCTTCACGATAACATCTTTGCTGACCCCGAAGAGATCGGGATTGGAGAGCAATTGGAAGTTGAAGGCGGGTCCGAAAGCTATCACGCTCGATGGGTCTCCCTCTGCCAGCGCCACCACATCCCCATAACGATCATGCCATTGGCGCAGGTAAGTGAAAGGCTTCATGAAGATCCTAAGCAAATTGATCTTTCCACCAAGAAACGGAAGTGCGTGCGGACCTGGAATGGTCTGCCTCGCTACTGTGATCGTTGTCATAAAGACACCTTCTTATCTCTGGAAAACGGTACGATGCTGCATCTGTTGTTCGCAATACTCACAGACATATTCAAACGCTTGCGTTACTTTAGGGACCACTTCTGTCAGTAAGACTGAGATCGGAGGGAATGTCTCTGGTTCAAACGCAAAATGCACGGTTTGCGCCAGTGCCTCCGCCTTCTCCTCAAGAGAGAGCTGCTCCCCATCCTCAAGGAACGAATCTATCAGGAAAAAGCCCGTGGCGCTCGCACTAATAGCATAGAGCTGGAGTGAAAGGCTCATATCCGAACGCAGCAGCCCCGCATTACGCATCATCAACAGAAATTCCCGTGTTGGAGCTCTCTGTCGCAATTGCTGCATCACCTCACCTTGTTCCAGCTTTCCCAATAGCTCGCTATCCCCCATAAACATCGCCCGCGCCAGTGGACGTTTCATCACGATAAGCAACTCTGAACGGACCATCCGGCTGAGGACAATCTCCATCGGATCAGCCCTTATAAGCTCCAACATTTCACGCCAGATCGCCACCCCCTCGCGCAACATTAAGGTCTCGAAAAGCGCATCCCGCGTCTTCCAGTGCAGGTAGATCGTCCCTGTACCAATCCCTGCCTGCCTGGCAATATCATCAATCGTCACCCGCTTATAGCCCCAACGTATCAGCAAATCCGCAGCCGCATCCAGAATCCTCTCTCCTCGCTCCTGCTGTTTAGACCTCTGCAAATTCCTCTCGATCTCTTCTGGCTCCATTGGCTCTACTCTCTAGCTTATAAATGAACAAAATTCTTATTTGTTCATATCTCTAACATTCACAAATATAGCTCCAACCACAAAAAAAGTCAAGTCCTCACCCCTCACAATATTGTTCAAACTACCATACTAACAACGGCCATCTTTATGACCGTCTTTTGCTATAGAGCGATCAATTGCTAGTCTCTGAAGAGGAAACATGATACTATAGGCGCGGGCAGCGAAAAAGCACGATAGTTATCGCAGCTAGAAATGAGGGATCTATCACTATGCCACTTCCGTCTAATGTACTCATACTTCTCCTGGCAGGCGGGCTGACCTGTTTGCTAGCGTATCTTCTCACCTTTGGGGTCATTGCATTTGCGCGTAGGGCTGGCTGGGTAGAAAAGCCGGTAGCAGGGAAGATTCACACGGTGACACGTCCACGCATTGGCGGCGTTGGCATTTTTCTCGCCTTTCTCCTTGTTTCACTAACACTCTACGCCCCACTCCTCACTGGAGAGCATGGTCCAACAGAATCGATTCTGGGCCACCCTTATCCAAAAGAACTGGTTATTTATGGGCTGTTTGTCCTGGCCTCGCTTCTCATCGTCATTGTGCATGTCTATGATGATATACACGGCCTTAAACCATTGCCCAAGCTGCTCGCCCAGACCATTGCGGTGCTGATCCTGCTTGGCCCAGGTCTGCATAACTTTCACGGCGTCCTCTTCTTTGGTGTCCATAATCCCCTGCCTCATACGGCTACCAGCTATAATCCAGTATTGCCGTGGTATAAGCAGCCAGAACTGACGCTCTTTATTCGCGAACCTCTTGTTACCTGGCTGGCTATTCCGGCGGTCCTCTTTACCTGGTTCTGGATGGTTGGAATGATGAATGCCATTAACTGGATCGATGGTCTGGATGGGCTGGCCGCCGGAATTGTGGCGATTGCCGGAATTTTTATGACCATTATTAGCTGGCGACTAGGACAGCATAGCATAGCGATATTGAGCGCAATCTTTACCGGTGCGGTTGCCGGTTTTCTTCCTCATAACTGGAATCCCGCGAAAATTATTATGGGAGATAGCGGTTCGCAGTTTCTTGGCATCGGGCTGGCGGTGCTGGCAATTATCGGCGGAGCCAAATTTGCCCTGCTATTGATGGTGCTGGGCGTGCCAATTCTGGATGTGGCGATTGTCGTTACGAACCGTGTGCGCCGTGGGCAGCATCCGATGCAGCGTGATGAGCTACCACGCTACGCAGGGAAAACCCATCTCCATTACCGTCTGCTCTTTGGCGGCCTGAATGTGCGCCAGGTCTGTCTTGTGCTTTACGCTGCGACTTCCCTCTGCGGTATTTTTGCCCTCACCCTGCCATCGCTCTACAAATTTCTGGGGCTGATCTTTGTCGTCCTGATTACCTTCGCCCTGCTCTCCTGGAGTAAGAGCTTACAGAAAACAAAGCAGATCAAAGACCAGGCAGAAGCAACCGAGGCGCAACAAAAATCGGATGCATTGATGCATTGACATTGTTACAATTGAAGAGTGTCAATTCGGTGAGTAAGCGAAGCTTAAGTGAGCGAAGGTGGGAGATAGGGGGGTAGGGTCATACAAAAGCGGCTCCCTTTTCCTGGCTGCCCAGAACTCTCGACCCAGATCCGTCCCCCCATTGCTTCAACCAGTTGTCTACAAATATAGAGTCCCAGCCCAGTGCCACGCGTTGAACCCGCCAGATGGCGCTTGAGGCGAACAAACTTCTCAAAGAGCAAGGGCAATTCTTCAACAGGGATGCCAGCGCCAAAATCTTGCACGCTGAGATAGACAAGAGAATAAGAATTTGCTTGCGCGGCCTCAATGCGAATCTCTGTCTGAGTGGGAACATATTTAAAGACATTGGAAAGCAGATTTCGCAATACCTGGCGCAAGAACTGCGGATCAGCCCAGACGGTGATCTGCTCAGGTATTTCCGCGTGGATTGTGTAAGCGTCTACATCGCTAGAAGCCAGATGATCGAGCACATCTTGCACGAGAGGCAGGAGAGAGACCGCCTCACTTTGTGCCAGAGGAATTTCCCCGACCACCGAAGTAGCATCCAGGACACGATTGACCAGTTCGACCAGTTCTTCCTGGCTCGCCACAGCCTCTTTTAGCAAGTGTGCTCGCTTCTCTGGGACCAGAGCTTCATCATACTCGCCAAGCAGTTCTAGAGAACCCGCCAGGACAGTCAATGGTGTGCGCAACTCATGGCTCACATTCAGCAAAAATTGATCTTTTAACTCATTGACCTTACGCTGTTGCTCATAGGCAAGTTTGGACTGGTGCTCTATCTGTAACGCAAGCAAACGCTCTTGTTCCGCTGCAAACACCTTTTTACGAGCTACCTGCACCATATCAACAGCTATTCGTAGCCAACAAACGATGAGCCCAAGTCCGAGTGAAGTAGCAAAGCCAGTGATTCCACCTTCCACAAAAGCGCCTGTAGGCAACAACTTTTGCCAGAAGAGGAAATAACTCACCTGAAAAATAAGTCCATCGAGCACGAGACTAATGAACATTCCTCGGTAACGAAAAAGCCAGGCGGTAGTGATGATGGGCAGAAACGCGATAACTCCATTGCGTGTGGGAGGAAAAATGTACCAGAGTCCAATAGTACCTATCACATAGGAGAGTATGACAATCAGCAGACGGTTGACTCTAGAAAGAGTTAGCAAGGTAAGCGGAAGCATACTTACCCGATGTAGGAACTTCCTTAGAAGATTGTATTGTTTCATCGTTAGTAGTCCTACCTCTTGCCCTATAATTTTCTCACTACAGAATGCCAGCTATACTCATTCTCAGATGAGGAAAAATCAAAACTTTTCCCTGTAATACCCTAAAATTATAGCCTAACATATATTATTACGGCAATGAAAAGAGAAAAATGACTAGCCGCAACGGCGGCATCTCTCCTTTTCCTGGCAACAATGGCTCAATTTCTGTAGAAGAAGCATTGCATAACAAAAGTACTAGGGAGGAACTCCTAATCTTAAAGCCCAGCAACACTTAGGCGTATAATAAACATAGTACCCAGGCTCTTTATTTTTGCGCGCACGACAAATATTATATTCTCAGAAACGACGATAAAAAGAGTTATATTACAAGAATTTATGCTCTCTGCATATGAATTTGGAGGCTATTTTTTCATGAAACGATCTTTCCCCCTGCTTTCACTTTTGTTGACATTTTTCTTGATCCTGTTCTTCAGTGCTTGTAGCGGTGGCTCTTCTGGCTCCAGCCAGACCAGTTCGTCTGGGACCGCTGCTACATCCACAACACCATCTGTTTCACTCGTTTATATGACCAGTTATCAAGCTCAAGCCTATACCATCAACTACCCCAAAGACTGGGCAAAAACAGTGGTCGGAGATAATGTGACATTCACCGATACAGGAGCTCAAAAAGGCTATTTTGCTCTTACCGAGATCCCCAACCCGAACGCATTTACCCCTATTTCAGCAGGAATTACCGGCAGCATAAACGGTCTAAAGGCGACCTATCCAAATAATTTCGCGATAGACCAACTTCCCGCGACCACAACCATCAACGGAATTACATGGAACCAGGGAGGAGCCAGCGGCACTTCCGCATCAACTGGGCGCTCAATCAAAGCAGTTGTCCTGGGAACAGATTATCCAGCAAAATCAGCAAATACCAAGTTCTTCCTGGTCATCTATTCGGCTGATACCTCCAATTTCACACAGATGCTCAGCTCTGCTTTTCAACCTATGATGAATTCATTAAAGTTCACTAGCTAACCAGGCGGGCATGAGTCCCTATATTCTTCCCTATCTCTGCTAAATGTGGCAGGCTGAGACAAATGACCGCCTCCGTGAAATGGTAGCACAGCATTGAACATTTCAAGTACCCAGGTAGCCAAGAACCCGTTCGGCCACCTGGGTACCATCCTTCATACAGGAGGCGATTCCAAGACCATGATAGGGAGCACCAGCCACCAATAAACCAGGAGTACGCTCAGCCAGGACCTGTTCCAGGCGCTTGATACGGGACTGGTGACCCACGACATATTGCGGGAAGGCATGGGGCCAGCGTGTTACTTGCGTCTCTACAGGTTGTTCGCGCAGGCCAATCGCTGCAACCAGTTCTTGATGGAGCGTAGCCGTCAAATCTTCGTCGCTCATAGTAGCCGCTCGCTCATCTCCAGCGCGTCCGGCAGAACAGCGAAAGATCAGAAAGTCTGCATCGCTCTGTCGCGGCCATTTATAATTAACACAGGTACAGGCATTCATAAGTTTGCCGTTAGCCCTGGGCACCAGAAAACCACTCCCCCGTAGACGTCCTGCTGCAAAGCAGAGGGACGATAGGCAAGATGGGTAACCATAACTGAGGCATGTTCGATATGTTGTAGTTCAGCAGCAACAGCAGGTAGCTGATCTTGCACAATACTCGCGCTAGCATAAGCAGGGGAAGCCAGGACCACACAGGCCGCATCGATCTCTTCTCCATTTGCGCATACGATCCGGTAATGACTATCCGCTCCATACCGCAAGGTCTGCACAGGCATGCTAGTACGCACTTCCACATGATTAAGAGCTTGATACAGAGATTGAATAAGATACGCGAGACCCTTTTCAAAGGTCAGGAGTTGCGGCACCGCGCTTTTGACTCCTTCAGATCGGTTTTGTCCCTGTTTCTGAGGATGTGGACGCAGGCCGAGGATGAGGCTCCGGTGTTCCCGTGCGGCCACAGCCAATGGCGGAACGACGGCAGGCAGGCTCAGACGGTCAGCGCGGCCAGCATGGATACCACCAATCAATGGCTCAACCAGATTATTTAAGACATCCTGTCCCAGACGAGGGCCAATAGCCTGAGCAATAGTTGGTTCGGCAGGCAGTTTTGTACGTGGGAGTACAAGGTCTAATCCAGCTCGCAAGACCCCCAATGGGGAGAGCATTCCCGCCTGGGCCACGAGGAACGGGTTTGTGGGAATACCGCCCATTGCCAGGCCCTCTGGCAATGGACAGATGCGGCCCCTCGTCCAGATATTCGTCTGACTAGTGAGAGGAGCTGAGAGCTTCTCTTCAATGCCCAGATCACGACAGAGTTGACGACCAGCCTGGGCTACAAATGCTTCCGCGCCGATATCTATAGTCATCCCGGCAAACTCTAGCGAGTGAATTTTTCCTCCCAGGCGAGGAGCGGCCTCCAATAAGAGAATGCGGGGAGACTTACTTATCTGCTGGAAGTGTTTTTGCAGCGTATATGCAGCGACGAGACCGGTAATGCCTCCGCCGACAATTGCTATCTGATATGGCTCAGGCATTGACGGTTTCTTCTCCTTACGAAATTACACTGTTATTTTTGCTCTCTTTGGCAATTGTAATATAGAAACTGTAAAGCTGTCTAGATCAAGAAAAGGTACGAGCAACATCCAGCGAGATCGTAGTAAGCGAACAGGAGACGGGCAAGCCGCTCTGCCCTACGAGAATGCACATGAATTACCCATAGTATGGTAATTTGATCCGAACGATAGACTCACCAAGAACAATATAGGAATAACTGAGACTAGCTTAATGTTCACATTCTTGATATACTTTGTATAGTATATGTTTCAATTATTCCGTTCGCCACAAGGGGCATGAACCATGAATACATCAACCATTGCCGATACGGCAAGCCCACGCCTCGACAGCCATCTGCTGAGATTTTCGCAGGGCTGCGTAGTTGTACTCACCGCGCTGGCCTTTCTCTTCAGTCAACCACTTCTGGTAGCAGTAGCAGCTCTCTGCTTGACCTTGAGTGCGCTCGTACCAAACGCTGGTCCCTTCCGCTTCCTCTATAAAGGTGTAGTGGTACCCCTGCACCTGTTACAACCCAAATTTGTAGAGGATGATCCAGCACCACATCGTTTTGCCCAGGGTATTGGCGCAATTTTCCTGCTTGCCGCGACAATTTTGCTCTTTTTGACATCCGCTCATACTGCCGGCTGGGTATTGGATCTGATTGTATTTGTGCTCGCAACCTCTAAATTTCAGTGTGGGCTTTTGCGCTGGCTGTTTCGTGTATTATCATCTCGGACGCCTGGGACTGCTCCCACGCGTGCGTTACGAAGGTGAATTTCACTGGAGAGGAGTCTAAGCAGATGACCGATATGCTCATTCGTCTGGCTCTCCTGCTGGGAGTGCTGGCGCTTCTCTGGTTGACAGTCTGGGCAGTAAGACTCTTTGTTGAAAGACAGCGCAGGGCTGTGCTCGCGTTGCCTGCTATTGGGAAAGAGCAAGGAGCTGAAACATCCAGCATACGTATCCTGGCCTTCAGCACTCCTGATTGCCGTCAATGCCATACGCTTCAGTCCCCCGCTTTAGAGCGCCTGGTCAACACTTATGGAGCAATGGTAAAAATCGTAAAAGTTGATGCTGTACAAGAACCGGGTATAGCTCAGCAGTATCGCGTAATGACGGTCCCTTCAACAGTGGTACTGGATACACATGGACAGGTCCAGGCAGTCAATTACGGTTTTGCGCCTACACAGCGACTTGCTGAGCAGATTGATGCCCTGCTCAAGTTCAAGTCAGTTGCAGGATAAGAGAGGGAAGCTCAGCCAGACTCTTCATAGAGAGCCTGTTCTCTACCGCAGGAGATGGCGAGCTACTCACCAGCACCGTCCTTGCGCCAAGCTGAGCTGCCCATGAGAGGACGCCAGGGTTATCATCAACGACGAGCGCATCCTCTGGATGAAGAGCAAGGTCAGCAAATATGCGCTCGTAATACTCTGGCCCGTTCTTGAAGGTATTTATCAGGTCCGGGCCATAGAGGCGGCCAAAACAATCCCCTACCTTCATGGCTATAAGATATCCTTTCAAATCTAATGAAGATTCTCCCGAAGCTGTATGCAAAGTATAGCCCTGGTTGTAGAGCTGGCGAATAGTTTCTACGACGCCGGGAAAGGCTGCAAAGACACGGCGCGTGATAAAGGCCGTGGCACGATTGGAAAGGTCCATACACTCTTCGTCTGATGGAGTCACAAGCCCTATAAACTCACACATTCCCCTCAACCATTCGAGCTGATAGGCAAAATCAAAGCTGTTATAATCGGGAAACGCGAGGAGACGTGCTTGCCAGGCATCTGGCTGAAACAGGTCATCAGCCACCAGGCGATTTGCCTCTCTCCATGCCTCTGAGGTGCCACCTAGCAGAGGAATGAAAAACTCGCCAACCAGGCGTTGCCACTGAGCAGCACGTAGCAGATTATCATTCATCACGCCACCATCATCAAGAAAGATAGTAAGTTGAGCCATATGACTTTTCCTCTCTTAAACAAAAATCTCATGGAATAGTAGGATTGTCCATTTACAGTTTTTCAGGCGAAAGCCTAGTATAAAGGCTACTTATAAGATAAACAATAGTTTTGTATAATAAAAAAGCTTATAGAGGGCAATTTCAGACGCTTAAAACGTTCGTCTTCTTGACCAGCTAATTTTTTCTCTTTATGATTGTAAACAAGCATCCATCTTATTAAAAGAATAGGAGAAAAGTAGAATATACTATGAGCAAATTATACAATCAGATTGCAGCCGCAAGTTTGGAGCGACTTGCGGCTTTGAGCGATGGAATCTTCGCGGTTGCAATGACCTTGCTAGTGCTAAACCTGCATATTCCTGCCGCCGTCACTATATCTCAGATTGTTGGACAACCACTATGGTCACCTGGAACACTTCCATTAGAGGCAATATTCTGGAATAAGCTTACAACGCTTGCACCGAGCATTACCACCTATCTCTTGAGTTTTCTGACCCTCGGCATTTTCTGGGTTGGGCAGCAAACACAGCTCAATCATTTTAAACGAGCTAATCGCAATCTTGCATGGCTGCATCTTGGTTTTTTATTTGCAGTTTCTCTCATGCCTTTCTCAACGGAACTCTTAGCAGCTTTTATCACTTTTCGTATCGCCCTTGTGATCTATTGGCTCAATATTTTGCTTCTTGGCACCATGCTTTTTGTAGGTTGGCAATATGGAGAACGCTCGAATTTTATTAAAGAAGAGATCTCACCCGAAATGCGTTCGGCAGTTATGCGTCGTATCATTATCGCGCAAGCACTCTACGCATTTGGGGCCTTACTCTGCATTTTTAATACTTATGTAAGCATTACTTTTATTGTGCTGGTACAGCTCAATTACGCAATTGCACCACGCATTCGCTGGCTGTATCGCCTTTAAAGCAACATGGCGGCGATAAACGCCGCCCCTACGTGGATGATTGATTAAGCAGGGCCGCATAAAAGGATTTACAAGAAAAGATCAGGCTAGAATCGTCTGATCGCGGTGAGGGCCTACGCCTACGCTATGCAAAGGGACATTCACCAGTTCACTCAGACGATCCAGATAGGCACGAGCGTTGCGCGGCAGGTCTTGCAGGGTCCGTATCCCGACAGTTGGCTGCAACCAACCAGGCAGGATTTCGTAGATGGGCTCACATTGCTCATGCACGGCGGCATCGGGCAGGTCGGTGAGCAGTTCGCCTTTGTAGCGATAGCCTGTGCAGACAGGAATTTCTGCCAGATTATCGAGGATATCCAGTTTGGTAATTGCCAGTTCGGTACAGCCGTTTAGCTCGCTAACAAAGCGCGTAACAACAGCATCAAACCAACCGACACGGCGTGCCCGACCTGTGGTTGCGCCAAATTCACCACCCAGATTGCGTAGGTTCTCTGCTTCGCTACCACGCAACTCGGTTGGCATTGGTCCCGCTCCCACCTGGGTACTGTAAGCTTTGGAGACGCCGATAACACGATCAATGCTGCGAGGAGGAAAGCCAGATCCCACAGCGGCCCCGCCAGCGGTTGGAGAGGAAGAGGTCACAAAAGGATAGGAGCCCCAGTCGATATCTTTCATCGCGCTGAGCTGGCCCTCCAGAATGACGTTTTTCCTTTCACGCAAGGCGCTACGCACCAGCGGCATCGTATCAATTACCCGTGGGCGCAATTGCTGACTCCACTCCAGGGTCTGGGCGACAAGGGCATCCAATTCAAGCGCTGGCTGATTATATACGGTAGTTAACACGGCGTTATGGCGGCGCAAGACGATAGTCAACTTATCACGAAGAATTGTCTCGTCAAGCAGGTCGCTGACGCGAATCCCGATACGCGCTACTTTATCTGTATAAGCGGGACCGATGCCGCGACCAGTGGTATCTACGCGATAAGCTCCACGCGAGGCATCCTCCACCTGATCCAGCAACTTGTGATAGGGCATAACCACATGGGCGCGGTCAGAAAGAAACATATTATGTGTGGAGATGCCACGCTGTTCAAGCGTGTGAAGTTCCTCTAAGAACGCTGCGGGATCGATAACTGTACCGGTTCCCAGCACACAGATGCAAGCGGGACGAAAGATACCGCAGGGCACAAGATGAAGCTTGAACTCACCAAAATCATTGACTACAGTATGGCCAGCATTGCCACCACCCTGGAAACGCATACAAATATCGGCGTCGTCACTCAAGAAGTCGACAAGCTTCCCCTTCCCCTCATCCCCCCACTGCGTGCCAACGACGACAATAACAGATCCAGCCATGAGATATGCTCCTGTTGTTTTATCTAATCAGGCAGCACACACCAAAACGCGGTGCGCCTCTTTGTGAAGATAAGAAAGAGAAAAATTGTCTATCTTAAGCTTGATGGCAATTTGATGGATTGCGAACCCAGCGTGGTAATAGCCACCAGACGTTCGGCGGCGGCTTCGGGTAAAAGGCGGCGACGAAGCTCAACGAGATGAGGCCCAAAGGTCGCTTCCAGCTCAGAAGAGAAATGTTCGTAGATCGCCGCCAGATATGCCTCATCCCGAATAAATTTTTCTACAAGACGGACCAGGGTGCGATTCTGCGTCATCACTCCGGTTGCCGGGCTATCCAGCGAAGCTATCAGGGCCGCGCTAAAATCGATAGCGAGCACTACTACGTGACCGCTGACGACCTTGTCGGGTCCCTCATGTTGATAGATAGTGGCAAACTCGGCCTGGGCATCGCCAAAGAGATTTAAAATGACAACGCAGCCTCGATCACGCGCGGCCCGCAGCTCCTCAGCCAGGAGTTCGAGATCTTCCGCCCAGAGACTGGCCACCACACGCGCTTCGGCCTGCTCAATTAATTCCAGCATACGGGCAATAATACGCTCACGATGTTCAAGTTCCCAGAAATGACCAACATTTTCTGGTTGCTCCAGAGCGCTGAGCTGCTGCTCCAGATTGCGACAGCGCTGTTCTGTCTCGACCTGAATACGCTTCAACAACTGAGCTGGCGGCAAGGGAGCATAACGCACAGGATCGGAGCTGACAGCCGTTACGCGTTCTTTCACAGCCAGACTTTCCAACGCCTGATAGGTATTGGCACGTGGCAAGCCAGCACCCTTGCTAACCTCATAGCCAGTGGAAAGAGGATGTTGCAGTAGAAAGACATAAATTTGCGCCTCGGCCCCTGTAAAACCGAGCTGCTTCATCTCTTCAAAAGTTGCTTCGCTCAAATAATCTCTCCCTTTCTCTATAAGAGTAGTAGTGTCCGCTACTACTATACCCAATAAAAGAATTTTCTGTCAAGGATCGAAAGCAAAAAAAACAAGATCAGTCATGATGGAAGCTGAATTACCTCCCTGTTTACTCATTCGGCTCTCTCTGTGTATACTGCTAACTACATACATAAAGAATATGTCCAGAATAGGCGCACTGTTTGCCGAGGCGATGCTGGTTTTCGATATATTCTTAATCTAAATTAGGAGAGAATGTTCCATGTCTGGTAAAAAAAACATTTTAGACGGTACAAAGCGCACTGATAAAAGTAATTATCAACCGGCCTTTATTTTTTCGCGATACACCATTGCTCATATCGATCATCCTCAACGCAATGAAGATACGATTTTCGTCAATCGTCACCAGGGGCTGGCAATCATCTGTGATGGGGTAGGCGGTGCTCAGGCGGGAGAAGTCGCCTCTCAACTTGCCGTACAAAGTATTCGGCAAGAGTGGAAGGAGATTTTAAAGCAACAACACACAAAAGTTGGCCTTCTGGCAGCCGAGAATTTGGATCTCCCAGGGATTTTGACACAGCTTGTAGATGCTGCTCAGGCCGCTATTACCGAAGAAGGCAGACGGAGAACCGAGCAAGCAGAAAAAGAAGAGAAAGCGGTCAGTTATCCAGGAACCACGCTCGCAATGGTCATTCTCTCTCGCCTCAAAACGGGCGGCTATCGGCTAGGATATACGCATGTAGGAGACAGTCGCATCTATCTCTTACGGCCTGGGGAGCCAATCAGAAGGCTCACACAAGATGACAACTACCTGGCAACAAAAATTGCCGACGAGAGTATTACAGAAGAAGAGGCCTGGTATATCGACCAGGCGACACGCAGCGAACAGCTCGACGAGATCGAGCGCAGTTACTTCAACAAGCGCAACGGCATCACACAGGCGCTGACACATCCCGATCCACATCTCCCTCAGTATCTCGATATTCACACAGGAGAAATTACGCTCACGGCGGGAGATCGCGTCCTCCTCTGTAGCGATGGTGTCCATGACAACCTGACAGATATCGAGATCGAAGAGACCTTAAGAGAAGCACCAGCCAGCCTCGTTGCCCTACGACTGGTCCACCAGGCTGGTGCTCGCTCTCGTGAAGATAGCAGCGTCGTCATTCGTGCTAAAGCTGACGACATTAGCGCGATTGTTATTAGCTGCTACTCCTGAATAAGCAGACTTTCAGTAAGTTCAGATAAAGGGAGCAGGGCAGCCGCTACCGATCAGTCGTGGGGGCACGCCAGTAGCGGCGGGTCTCGAAAGTATCACCGGGCTGATTACTCGTACTGGCCACCAGTCCGACCTGCTGTAGTTTGGCAATAGCCGTATAGATTTGGGAAATGTGAAGAGGGGCGAGATGGCGCTGCTCTTTATAGATCTCAGGGAAATACGGCCCTTGGTGTTGATCAACAACATTTTTAATGCCAGCAAGCGTCACTGCACCTTCCGCATCGGCTGGCAGCGCTTGTAAGATCAGATTTGAGACGCCCTGTTTCGAGAGCCGTTGTTTCTCCTGAGCAATCATCTGCGGAGTGGCTCTTTTCGCCCAGGACTCGCCCTCAAATCGGACCTCAACTCGGCAGAAGGCATCGCCTTGCTTGAGGCAGGAAAGTTGGCGCACATAGGCCCGCTCACCAAAACGCTCGGCAGCCCCATAGATACAACCTTCTAAAAGTGAACAGAGTTGACGATCACTCTCATAGGTCAGAATCATATGATTATGATCACCTGAAAGGACCTCATAATTAAACAATGGAGGAGTTAAGCCTTCTGGTGTTCTGCGCATTTGTGCATGGGCGTCACGCATCTGAAGAAGAAGATCATAGGCATTCCAGGATTGCGCCAGGAGATAGCCGCAGAGATATTCAACCAGACCATTAATCATAAAATAGCGGCCATACTCAACCAGCAAACGATCTTCCGATAGCATTGTCATCCGGCTAGCAGTACCAAGACCCTTGACTAATAATTCATCAGGGTAGATACGCCCGGTCATCGGGAGAGCTTCAGGACCCTCACCAATTGCGTCTCGATACTTTTTAAGAAAATTTGAACCAAAACGCTCATCCAGGTATTTTTCCCAGACAACAAAAATGATGCCTTTCACGACAGTAGTGTTACCTTTCCTATGGCACGAAGACTTAAATAGACTTCTACTCACTCCAATAATAAATCTATCTCTAATTTATAAGATACTCACATTTTAAGTCACATGTACAGAAGATAGGAAGAACGGCTAGTAAGTATGCAAAAAAGAGAAGATATATGCAAGAAAAATCAATTCTCACAAGAAAGAGAGTTTAAAGTGCTCTAGTTTATTCTACTAGAATGTACTACTAAGAAAGGTCTGAGTATTCATTACTCCAGAGGGAAGCTATACTTACTTTTTAGCGGAAAAGCGGATAAAGCGCTTTATTGAGAGAGCATTCATTCACCTGTATGCTTGACTGGAGCAGGTCATACAGATCTGCCTTCGTCGCTTTTGTTTGCGCCTCTAGAGGAAATCGCCCCCGAAGAGGGGAAACCAGGTAATAGGCCAGTGAGGTGCTTCATTTCCTGTAAGGTTTGTTTCTTCTGCTGATCAAGATGGGCTGCTATCTGTTGTGCTTTTTCAAGGAGCCGAATCTGCTTATCTAAATAGACTGATATTACTGATGAGCTCATTTCTTGAGAGGGACCAAAGAGTGAGCCAGAATGGGAGGACCGATTTTCGTTTGTGTCATTCCATTTGGAAAGGATATCGGTTGCTGAGAAGAGTTGAGAGAGGACACCATTCAATTCAGTCACCAGCGCCTGCTCATGAGTCAGATCCTTCCCTATCATCTCCAAAGAAGAGCGGTTTTGTGTAATCACGCTACTAAGTTGGTAACAACGCTGAATGATAGGTTGCATACGGTCAACAAGAGTCCCTGTGGGCTGGTATGATTTTATGGTACCCCCATACATGAGGGTTTGTTGTACATCCAAAAGCTGTTTTAACGCCTGCTCCAGGCGAGTGTAATCTTGTGCTACCTGTGTAATGCGGTTCATACGTTCGGCAAGTAAATTGAAGCTTATCGCGAGGGGAGCAAGTTCATTGTCTTGTAACCTGGCACGGGCCTTGAAATCTCCGTTTGCGAAACGAGCCTGCGCATTTTTAACGATATCAATACCATAATCCAGGCGCTGCTTCTGCTCAATAAGCTGTAAGCTCTGCCTTTGGAGGCGCTGACGCGCTTGCGCCAGATCTTCCGCACGGCTAGCACGCTGCAAGGCTTTATCCACACTCCAGGCACCTAACCAGGCAATAGCCGAACCGACAATCTGAATAATTATGGCATCACTTAACTCAGAATAAGCAAAACCGCCTTGATTGACCTTGATCTCCTCAGTAAGTAGCACATCGTGAGGTAACACATTAAATAAAGTGATAATGATAGCAATATGCATGAGGGCAATAAAAGGAATGAGCCGTTTCGGAAGAATAATACCGCTGATTAAAATAGGGAGGATGAAAAGATCAAAATCAGGGATATTGCTATTTCTAATACCTGTAGGCAGTGTGACTTGACCTATGATGAGCGTGACATCAATCGCCAGAACAAAAAAGATACCAGCTATCGTTACTTTCCCTGAGCGGTTAAGCACAAGTGCAACTGCACTAAAAAAAAGATTGAGGATAATAGGTATCCAATAGCTGGGAACCGGTATCGCAGTGGGGATCAGAAACAAGATGGTGATTCCACTACAGAAGAGGATAGCGCTTAGTAGCCGTGAGTGACGTACACGCTCCTGTTCTTCTATTGAGGTCCCGGCTTGTTCATAGCTGGCCCCTGTGAAACGTAACCAGGTCTCTATAGCTCGTGAGATTATCCCCTTTTTCTTTAGCGGCATAATAGTAGCTGGTTGTGCCTTTTCCATGTCTTCGGGCGAAAAATAAGGTGGTTCGTTCATCATACAAGACTCCTTTACCTTAGTACAAAAAGGTCAAAACATGTCAAGGCTTCTTTTATCGTACCTTCGGATGGTGCAAAGAATGCAATCACAAAGAGAACATTATCTAATATAACGAAAATCGTTCCATTTGGGAAGAAGAATAGGACCATACGAGTTGCTTGTAGATAGGGAACAGCATCATTGGTATCTAGTACATCAACTTATAGATAAACCTATTCGTATTAAAAAGGAGGAACATACTGTCGAAGAAGTGCATCTACAAATTGGTGTTCACTAGTAGGTTCTCCGGGGCTCGCTATGAGCAGGGTGCTACCATGTGTGGAGGCTGCAAACATGAGCGCGAATGTCACGGAAGCCCACGTCGAGCTTCCTAAAAGCAAGGGTAGGTACAAGCTACTCAATTTCACCCAGAGCCAGCTCTATGGTCTGTTCTTTGGGCATATCGGCAAGCTATCGATGATTGCCCTCTACTTTATCCTGACGCAATGGCTCTCTGGCCAACATGTCGTAACCACGCTCTTTGGTCAGCATATTGACTTTCATCTCTGGAATATCAAGTATCTATGGGATCACCTGCTGAGCGGTGATGTCTCTCACGGTGGCGTAGCTCCGTGGCTTTCGATCAGGCAATGGAATGACATCCGGCACGTCGTAAGACCGTTCATGGAAGGTCTTATGGCACTGCTGCTCTACCAGCAGATTGGCTTCGATTCTCTGAAGTATGAAGAGAAGACTCAGGAATCTAAGCCAGGCACGCTCGATCGCTTCCTTCTGCGCATCCCGCTTCTCCCCTCACGATATAAGCCAGTTACCACGGCACAAGAAGTCGCGATCCCCTTCATCGTACTCCTCCTGGGTACGTTGATTGCAATTCCGATGTTCCTGTGGGTATTACCATTCTTCCATACCACGCTGCATGCGGGCTGGCTTGAACCACAACTCAGCGCACATCCCTCTCTCGCTGCGAAGCTCTATACAGACAATTATGACGCATTCATTCTTGGTATCGTCGCTGGCTTCGCGGTAAAGCGCATCACGAGGCCGGTACTGAGTGCCAATATGATGTTCTTTTGCCGTCGCTGGATTGCGAAGGGACACAAGCCCCACTGGTGGATGCCCCAGGGCATGCGCTCTACGATCTGGGCGCTTGATAGGCGCGAGGATTCAGTCGAGCACAACCAGGAGAAGCTGGCTCTCCAGGGCCGCTGGTTTGGTCCGTCTGCCATTGGCTCGGCGATCGTGCTTCTTCTCCTCGCCATATACGGATACTACATCATCGTGTACATTGCATAGTGTAAGAACCCGAAAAACCACGCTAAGAAATTGTCTTTCTGAGGTGGTTCAGAGAGTATGACAAAATGGCTGGCAGAATGCCGCGTCTAGCATTTTGTCAGCCAAAAAGGTGATGAAAGAATAGGAGAGGTCTTAGCTACTGCTTTGCGTCATGTCGATTGATGCCCAGTCGTATCGCGAGTATACCCACGATACGACTGAGCGTCGTGTGTTCATTACCGAAATCTGTCAGGATTCCGCTATGCCCACGGCGAGGCCACTACCCAGGTGACGTCGGCAGTCCAAAAGGCGGTGTTGTCGAAGGTATTCGACCCGCCATCGCTGGCCGCATACACTGTATAGTTGTAGTGCCGGATGTATCGGTCAGAGTACATCAGTGCATAGAAGGAGTAGCCCTGGCCGTTGACTCCTGGTTGTGGACAGAATGTGGCGTCCTGCGCGAACAGGGTGCTGTTGTCATTGGCATTCAGGTAGAGTTGGAAGCCAGAGTGGCGCAGGTACTGTCCAGCGTTGTTGGCCGACTCGAAGGAGATGCACGAGGTGTTAGCTAGTCCGGCATGCACGATCCAGGTGGCATCAGCTTTGTCGGTGGCCGAACTACTGGAGGTGATTGGCGAGATCACTACCTTAGTATCGCTATCGTCGTGGCGAATGTAATCCCCAGTGCAGCATGGAGTAGTCGCCTGTAGCGACAACCGAGTACCAGGTGCCAGCGCGGAGAACACGTATGGAGTGTAACCAACGGCGACGATGTTGGCCTGAACCGCGTTTTCGGTTGCGTCCGAGGGGTAGCCGGACGTCATCGCGCCCTCGAAGAAGGAACCTGCTGAACCGTTGCTATTGTCACCGCCAATACCCAGAATAATAGCGCCTTCTTTATGCATGGGGTTGTACCCTGAGACGTTAGGACGAGCTCCACTGTACATCGTGGTCAGGCTCCCAGATTGCGCATCGCCCGCCTTGATTGCCCAGAGATTGGGTCCACCCTTCACCATCGCGGTAACGTAGTGAGAGGTGATGCTCTGGTCACCACTGTTGAGACCAGTGTTTACTCCAGAAAAAAGACCGTTTTCGAGATCTGCCATGACCCAGGGACCATTGCCAGAACCGAAGCCCCATACTTTGATATTTCCGAAGTAGATGGCTTCCATGTGGCCGTTGCCAGTATCGTCGTTGCTCGTCTCGGCGTTGCCATAGTCGAAGCAGCATCCGCCGTTGAAGTGGGTACCGTCGAAGATCGCGTACTCGCCCTCGGAATTGTCGCCAGTGGCGATGCCCGATGTGTGGTCGTTGCGGTACCCGGTGCCAGGAGCCACGTAGACGCCGTAGACGTGGTGACCACCAACCGTCAAGGGCAGCGCGTTCGCGTTCGCGAGACGATCAGGGCCGCCAGCTGCTCCGCCAGCGGGAGCCTGGGTGAGATCGTTGCCATGCCCGGACTGGTCGTAAATAATGGTGATGACGCAGTTCGTGCCCGCACAAAATGAATCTTGCGCGGCAGCATTGGCATAGCCGCCTGCGCTCAGGACGCCAATGTTTGACGTTGCATTATCCGATGCGCGCCTGACCTGATACAGATTCCCGGTGTAGGCACTGAACAGGGCGCGCACCGTGCTATGGGCAGCAACACACGGCGTGTTGCCAGATGCATAAATATCGCAGGGCTGCGACCCAGCCGCATGAACCGGTGTGCCAGTCATGCCAAGTGCCCCGATAATGCCAAGTGCAACGACAATGAGACCTACAATAGTCACGAGTGCCCGAACGGTTCTCCAGTTGCGAGAGGACAGATATTGAGGGTTGAGGGTAGATAGTTTCACGTCCTTGAGTCCTTTCCAATCTCCAGAATGGATGTACAAACATCATTGTTGTCAGCCTCAGTCTCTCTGAGGCGAGAGCCGTGAAAGGGTGCGAAAATAGATGGAACGAGGTTGCGATGGGCCTGCACGAGCCAGGATGCGAGAGAAACGCTCAACGAACAGACACACAAGCCCTTGAGAGGAGTTGTGACGAACGCTGTCAAGACTTCCCTATGGCCGGGCTGTTCTTCACGAGAGAAGAGTGGTTCCCCCTCCAGCTTCTCAGAGGTGATGAGTAAAGTATAATGCACGATTCGCGCATTGTCAATGCACGATTATCTCTATTATTTCGCAAAATATGCATTTTTGTGCATTGAGCGGGCGCGTTTCGAGAGTGTTCAGCCCGCTACTTCTGTAAATCCCATAAAGCGAGAAGGGAGAAAAACAACCATCCCCCCCTTTTCCCCAAACAACGAATAGAGTATACTTTACTTGTCAGTTGCTAAGTTTCTAAAATCGATGCCGTAATGAAACGCTATTTCGCTCACAGGAGAGAAGAACATCATGATCCAATTAACCGTACTCTACGGCCATCCTGAAGATCCCGCTGCTTTTGACCGTTACTACCAGCAAACGCATGGTCCTCTCGCCACAAAAATCCCAGGACTCAAGGGCTACACGGCGAATAAACCAGCAGCGGTTAATCCACAAGAGCAAGCACCCTACTACTTAATTGCGGAGCTCTATTTTGAAAATATGGCTGCTCTGCAAGCTGGACTACAATCCCCTGAAGGGCAGGCTGCAGGTGGAGATACACAAAATTTTGCTAGCGGCGGCGTCACAATGGTAATAGGAGAGGTCCAGGTATACAGTCCAGTTTCAATAAGCTAGAGCTTCCCTTTTCTGGTATACCTACTCTTTTCTGGTAAGCATCTTCTATCTTTCCGCCTATTTCATTTCAATGTCGATTTCTGGCCCCTGGCCTACCAGGCAATCGATGACTGAACCGATCTGATATTCAAAAAAATGAGAGGGCGTCGGGGCTATCTCCTCTCATTCATCCAGGAGGCCTTTGTGGGCTTTGGATCGGCGATCCACTGCTGCATCAGTTCATCGACACGAGCAGCAATGGCCGGCTCCGGTGTTGCGGTTATCAGAAGAGAGGCGAGTGACGCAGGGTAGAGTCCTCCATGATATGGGTCATGGAGAGCACCATAATCTGGATCATTAGCGGCCCAAACTACGCGAGTCATGAGTGCCAGGAGGAGAGCGCCAGTACACATCAAGCATGGCTCCATTGTCGTATACAAAATGCATTTCCCGCGATAGGCCGATTCCATAAGCGCCCCACCTGCACCCCGAATCGCCTCTACTTCCGCGTGAGCAGTATAATCGCCACGGCTATAGACCCGGTTACGGGCCCGACTGAGAATGCGCCCATCGGGCCCGACGATCAGCGCACCAATAGGATAGGTTCCCTCCCGGCCTGCCTGCTCTGCCTCTTCCAGTGCAAGCTCAAGATAGAAGCGATCAGTTTCCATCAAGCTCTCCTTGCTGTAACAAACTATTTAGAACACTTAGCAGGGGTTTCTCTCTTCTTCCCCGAAGAACTTAGTTGTTGAATGCCACAATTCTCGTTTTTCTAAAGACACAGCCGACGACTCATCTTCCTGCCCGATCACGTGGACCAAAATAGGGGGCAAGGGTTGGACAGCTAAGCCTCTCGCGGAGATGGTCATATGGAGCAATAAAAGAAGCGCTTGTTACCTGGGAAAACAGGCCTTTAGGCGGGTCTCATCCCCTTCTCCAGGCGGGGCATTTTTCTCCTTTCGCAGGGTATACTTGTGTTAAAAGAAATGCTTCTCAAAAAAGGAGTCTCTATTATGGAAGATCTTAGCATTATATCGGCATCGATCAGCAGAAAACGGAGCGTGGCACTGCATCTCTGCATCTGGGCAGGCGTCGTTGGCCCGATCCTCTTTGTCGTGGTCTTTATGCTTGATAGCTTTTTCAAGCCCGGTTACTCAGCCATGAGTCAGCCGATTAGCTATCTTGAAATCGGGGCAAATGGCTGGATTCAGAGTGCTAATTTCATGATTCTGGGCCTGCTACTCATCCTCTTCGCGCTCGGTTTCTACCAGCAGGTGAAAACAGTAATAAAGCATTCTCCATTACTTGCAAGCACCACCTTGCTCTTGCTTGTCGGTCTGGCATTTATTAACGACAGCATCTTTATCCCTGCCGCCCCTGGAGAGTCAGCAAACACTGCTCACAATATATTACATACAATTGGCTTCGAGGTCATCTTCTTCTCATTACCTATTGCATGCATCATCATCGGCTGGCAGCTC
>CAVZQK010000005.1:0-10308 GCA_963777355.1 uncultured Chloroflexia bacterium | reverse complement strand
GAAAAGAAAGAGCGACGCAAGACTACACCCAATCTGGCACCGAAGGGTCCAGGTGAGAGCCCCTCTCGCTGCGGACAGAGACCCCCAAAGGGGGCACGGTGAAAGCACCTGCTCCAACAAAATCGCCAGGGGCGAGAGAGAAGCGCTGGGCGAGCAGGACAGATTGCGCGTGCATGTTCCGTTTCTTCTGCAAGCCAACGCTTTCTGCACGCTGCATCATGTCCCTACCAAGACCCGTTCACCTCTCTTTTTTCTGAGCGAAGGAGGGGTCATTGCAGACCTGTTTGATTTTGTTGGAAGGAGGTACGGTGAATAGCCGTCCCTACCTCTATTTATCCCTCCCCACACCCGACACAGGCTACAGGTGGCCTGGGGCCTGGATGTAAGCCTACACTGAGGGCCGAGTAGTGGAGCACGAAGGCTACACTGTGTAGGGTTGGATGGGCTGAGAGGGCTTTCCTGGGTTGAATGGGAAGAGAAAGATCTTCCCGTTTCTTCTGGATACGCTGGTTGGGCGAAAGGGAAGAAAGGAGCCTCTAAAGAGGTTATCGGCAAATGGGGAAAATTCTTTAGGGGGATTGCCCGGACACTTTCTGCGGCTTTTTTTCCTTCCTCAAAACGTGTCGGGAGAAATTGGTTCTCGGAGAGTGGTCCTCCCTCACTAAATATTCCCCATCCAAAACAGCTCAACAGCGTAAACGGGGTATAATAATGGCAGTGAACAACCAGTATTTCCAAAGGGAAATTTTCTGTTGAGCCATCTCTGGCTCATTCAAAGAGAGGATAGATGACATGGTAATGTCCAAGCGCTGCATCCCCTATACGCCGTGTTTTTGCGAGTTGAAAGAGAGCGTCTTCGCGCTGGTCACGACAACGGGTGTGCATCTCCACGAGCAGGAGGCTTATGTTGAGAATGACAACACCTGGCGCATTCTTCGGGGAACGTTAGGCCAGCGAGCTTATGATAACCCATGACCGACCACAAGGACGCAGAGCAAGATATCAAGATGATCTTCCCATTGATCGTTTACGCGAGCTGGCGGCTGAGGGTATTATAGAGGGAGTGAGCGATAAGCATTTGGGATTTGGCTTCACACAAAATCTACGAGACCTCTACGAGCGCAGCCCCCGAATGGCGAAGATTTTGTTTGGCTCGAAAGTGATGATGTGATTGTTACGGCGAGTTGTCCCTCTGCCATAAAGTTGCGGTTGGGATTCAACGCGAGATCGAGACGGTCTGTATCCTAGAGTGACATTTTGGTTTAGCCTGAAAGTAGTCGCCAGGGGGGTACGCCGCGAGCTATTTACCCGGTAGGCTTCCGGCAAGGCAACAGCCTGGGCGGTGCGCATCAGCCGGATCTTCAACGACAGGTCCTGCTCGACGCGCTACGGCGCTGGGAGACGCGTGAGGAGCCGGGGCAGATCTGGGAGATCGCTTATCCAACCTACGCTGTAAAAATCTGAGAAGAACTCCGAAAACGAGACAGACCTTCAATGAGGGAAATTACCTGGTATAGCAGGAAAAGCGTGGAACACAGCGTCCGTCCAAAGTGCTGTGTTTTAACTTTATGAGCTAGAATCAGGGCCAGCAAAAAGAAAGCATGAGATACCTATGATTTGTATCGGACTGATTGGTGAATGGAAACAAGAAGTCAAGGCACATGTAGCAATTCCGCAGGCCCTCGAACTGGCAGCACATGACCTTTCCTATCAATTCGAGGCCGAGTGGTTAGCGACTCCCTCATTAGAACAAGATACTGAGCAAAAGCTGGCAGCGTATCAAGCGCTGTGGTTTGTTCCAAATACTCCCTATGCCAGCATGGATGGAGCCATTCGCGCTCTCAAATATGCACGTGAGCGCCATATTCCAACCCTCGGAACATGCGGTGGCTGTCAATATATGATTATTGAATATGCCAGGAATGTTCTAGGGATAAGTGAAGCAGATCACGCAGAAGAACATCCTGACGCTTCAGTGCTGCTGATTACACCCCTCGTCTGCTCGAATACGGAGATCAGCACCACCTGTCTATTAACTCCTGGCTCACGTGTTGCGGATATTTACGGAACGCATGAAATCACCGAACAATACGGCACCTGTAATTATGGTCCAAACGCCCAATTTTGGCCTGCGCTTAAACAAGGCGGATTGCATGTCACTGGAGCAGACGCTGATGGCAATGCTCGGATTATTGAGATTGATCAGCATCCCTTTTTTATAGGCACACTTTTCCAGCCAGAACGCTCAGCATTTCAGCAAATCGTGCATCCATTGGTTCGAGCATTGCTTCAAGCTGCCTGATCGGAACTCTAGCGTCTCTGCCGTGCCCGCTCGCGGATACTTTGTAAATTAAGCAGTTCTGCTACTTCATAGGTTGTTGTGGCTCCGTATTTGGGACGCAGACGGAGCAATGTCGGGAAATGGCCCATGCGTGCATGCAATTCTGCAAGTAAGACAAAGGCGGCTGGAGCATATCCCGGTGGATTGATAACGAGTGTACGCGTCTGCCACTCCTCGGACGAAAGCCTGGCGGCATCAACGATAGAGACAATCTGGTCGGCAGTGATGCGTTCTGGTCTATCTGGACCGGGATAGTACGAACCTCTTCGACCTGAGTCTGAGCGAGGGCTTCTATCTGGACGCGTTGTTCTTCGGTGAGTGGGTGCGAAAAATTTAGTACAAGCATGTTATTACATCCTAGCATACTTTGGTTCCACAGCTTCCTGTTTTAGGATTTCACCTATCTGAGATAGCTCCTGGCTGTTACAAGAACTATTCTCCGGCTGTTAGCTTGCTCCAAAAACTCGGTCGATTTTAGGGAAAGGCAAACTAATCACAGAAATTCCTACTTACAAATCTACCCCCTAGAATATTTGCTACAGATCTAACTTATATATTGTCTCTGATTCAAAAGCCTCATTCCCCGTTTTACATTCAGAAATTAATAACTGAGCCTTATAAACCATTGCAACATCAAGCTCATTTTTGCTATTACCACTCATAATAATTTCATTCCACTGGCAATCTTTAAAAATGTTTTGCTTTCTTGCTTCATCCCAAACATACATTTCAAGCCAAGCTCCATTGAGAAACTTATCTTGAAAATAAGATAGGCGAAAACCAAGCAAGTATGCATCCTTTGCAAGTTCACTCATAGTTTTAAATTTTGTGCCTCTTCGAGCAAAGTGTAAACTTCATCAGATAAGCCTTTCATAGAATAATGTTTTGATTTATCTTGCCCATCTTTATCTTTTTACCCCGGTCTATCCTTTATTCTTACTCATAACTACCTTCATCTAAAGCAGCAGCATTAGGGTCTTTTCCCTAAACGTTGAGCGAAAGGCAACCAACTCAACTCGGCGTATTTTCTTTCAGCTTCCAAATCTCCAGTCGATAATACACGATAATGAAGAAGTGATATATTCAGCAACGGAGATATTGAATACTTTTTCTTTATATCATCACTCAAGTTTACCATCCGGCAAAGCAAACAAATAATCTTCCCTGGCTTGTACTAATGTACCCAACTTTGTAATAGATAGAAAAAGGGGTATTATACTCTCTCTACAGCTTTATAACATCCCAGACTTATAATGGTTTGTTGCCAGTCAGTAAATATTTAAAAATCCATTCTGCATCCGAATAACGCTTTTATTGCTTTTTCACAGACGATCATTTAAATTTGTTGAAAAAAATCAAAAGCATCCTACGGGTTCAGAGTGCTCTATCCGGACACCTGGGACTGGTGCAAAGCCCTATAATAGTTTGTTCCCAAATTTAAGGGTCGAAATACGTCTCTTGCTCGTTCCTCAGTGGAGCTTTACAGTTATGATAACATCTTGCTCGTCATGATATAAGACAGGTAAGACATATTGGGATATAGACAGTTCGACCACCAATCAAGTTATAGAAAGCTGAAGCTTTGTCTATCAATAGAAGTCACCTCTTTTTTTCTTACTTTAATCTCGTTCTTATTCTTCTTTACTCTCGGCTGACACACTAAGAATCGTATAACCTTCACGTACTTCTTCTCGTACAAAAAGGCATATACGTGTATCGCCCGGTTTCCAGGTCTGAGCTTCTTCCGCGTTCACTACCAGCAAAACATCTTTCAATATGAACAATTCATAGCGCATGAAAGCTTGAGCTTCAGGTGCAATTTTGCGCAATTCATCTGTTGCAGGCACGACAGCCCCTTTAATCTCCTGGCCCTCTCTGAAAAGGGGGATTTTTGGACGTTCATAGACCTTTTGAGTCGGCTCATTCGCAACCTGAACGTCTTCTACTAAAGACATACTTTGTAATTCGTCAGAAAGTTCGAAGTACCCATATCCCGCACTGGTCTTCCCACCCACACCATACTTTTGCAGGGCAGACTTTAGCCAGCTCAGGGCTAGCCCAATATCTTCCGGATGTTCTTTATCGCTGGCATCACTGGGGGCGAGAGCGAAGAGAAACGCCGTTTCAGCAACGGTCAGGAAGGGAATCGGGATCGGTGCCTGATCGTTGGTTGGTGGTATGGTATTTTTCTTTAGAGATTTATAGTAGTTTGGATAGTGTGGGTTCATGATATCAACGACGATAGAGATGTTTGTATCAACCGGGAGAGCATCAAAAAAGGTGACGCTACCGCCTTCTTCTGGGAACCAAAGATACGCTGAAGAACCTCGGAATCCTTTTCGGCCTCCGGACTCGGAATTGGCTTGCCCTTCAGAATTCGTGATAAAGTACTCTTTCTCCTCGGCAGCAGCATACGCTCTGGTCAATCCCTTTAAGGCACTCCCTGGGATGATTGGCACGCCGTAGAGATGGTGAAGGGTAAGATCGGTCTCCAATACGGACTCACCACCGAGGCCAACGATCATACGCCAGGCTAAAGCGGCACTAAAAGTGTGAATACCACGAATATTGGCAAGCATACGCCGCTGTCGAAGAGCGACGGCCTGGAAGAGCTCAGCATCAAATACGTGGCTTTGTTCCTGCACAAGATATTTGAGCCAGGGTCCCTTATTCTCATTCTTCTCAATAACATCCTGGGGGACATACTTGTCGAGGATGAGACCCAAATTTTTACAGCCAGCCACACCCTTATCAAGCAACTCGGCAGTCTGCGGCGGGAGATAATACTGATCAGCCATTGCTTGCCTCTCCTCCTACTTGAGGTGGCTTTTCATCCCCCTCTAACTCGCCCTCGGCAAAACGGCTAAGCCAGCCACCAAATGCCAGGCATTCTGTAGTTGCCCGCCGATAGTCGGCGCTACTCGTTCCTGCATCAGTAACCCAGATGAGCAGACCATCCCTACCCTGTATGACATCGTGATTGTGGACGGCAAAATGTGGCCTGTTCTGACTATCCTTGCTCTCCATCCAGGAAGAAAGATGCTGAAGCAGATGATAATGGGGTTTAGTCTGATCTTTCCCTTTCGCCTTCAAAAATCCCAAAGTCTGCCCCAGGCCATTGATCTGAATCATCGCATTCAGGCCCCGCGCCAGGGCGCGGTACTCTTTCTTGAGTGAAGGCGAGGGATTATTTTTGATACTTATTACATCCTGCCAAGCAGCACGACCACGCTCCTGCTCAATATTCTGTCGCTGTGTTTTCTGCTCACTCATCATCTGTCCTTTCTTTTAACGCCAGTGCATACGGACAATGCCACGACCAACGGTCTCATCACCGCCGAGCTGGATATAGTTCTGCTGGCTCTCCTCCAATGTCTTAACCTTCTTCAGGATATCGGCGGCCAGCATCTCCGGCACTCTGTTATCAACTGGTCCTTTGAGCTTGCGTGCGTTGGTGGCATAGACCGGGACGTAGAGCAGCGTATCGCCAGGCAGATGCTCCTCGGTCCAGAGTGCTCCAGGTATTACTGTCTTAGTCTTGCGATCAATACGCACTCGTGTAATAATCTCGGTGGCATTGACAACGAAATCCCGGAAATCATTTTCTGGCAATATCACCAGAGAATCCTGAACTTTCTGTCGCCAGTAGGCATATTCGGGGGATTGGGGAAAAACATTCTTTGCCAGCCACTCTCCAATCACTTTTACTATTGCATCAGGCTGAGCATCAAAGCTAAATTCCTCCAGCATTACGCTTCCATCTGCCGCCACGCGATTCTTCTCCGCTACCAGGGCCTTATGCTCACCAACCGAAGGAAGCCCCTTCCAATCAGGTGCCACATCTCCGCGACCACTATCGCGCAAGAAGCGACAGAGAACGTCGAGAGAGGTGGTATAAGCAAAAACGCCATTGAGTGAACGCACGGGAAAGAGGAGAAGACGCGCATCACCCACGATCAGGGCGCTGGCATAGTCAGAACCATTCGTCTCAGGACCAAATATTGTCTCCACCTCTGTCTCAGAAGCCCACGCCGCATAGGCTGCCGCACGTAGCTTCCCCTTAATGCCGCTCCCTTAAAATCATTGGATATTGAGTGGTGCGCTCACGTTGAATAGGCAGGTCAATACTGCTCAACCCCGAACCGACGCCGGCATGGAGAGGGGTCTCGACATAAAGATAGAGCATTGAAGTCTCTGTAATCATTCTTTCCAATCTCCTGTATAAGTAATCCCATAACCGATCTCTTGACCATATTCTGTCAATGGTCGCGTAACAGTGATGGGCTGTTCAAAAAAATAGACGCTTCCAGCAGGGACACAGCGATGCATTGTCTTACCGCGTCCACCCGCATTCTGAGGATCAAGAGACCAACCACCTATCGACTGATAGCGAGAAATGGCGGCAGTATACGGTTGCACCGGGAATATACTTCTATCCTCTGGCAACCAGCCATGCATAAAATAGGCTGGAGTAGCAAAATAGAGCAAGCGTGCTGCTGAGGATGGCGAAACAGCTACAGTCTCTTCCGCACACTGCGGCGTTTCCAGTCGAAAAAAACGTGCTGCTCGCTGATCGCCACCAATTGTTAGCCAGCCTTCTGAAGGCAAAAACTGTAATTCGGGTGGAATGCTGCAAGGTCTCTCCTGTGGTACCAGATCATTTTTACTCTGCCCTTCATCAGCAAGGGCCAGGTCAATAATAAAGCCGTAATCCTTTTGCATACGAATCATCAGCATCTGGTAAAGAAAACCTTCTTTGGTTGTCTTGGTAGCAGTATTCATACTAATTCCCAGGCGCGACTCAATCCTGTAGACTTTATCTTCAGGCACCAGATAATTATTTTTCTCAGGAAGTTGTTTGTTTTGTAAGGCAATTTGCAGATTTTGCCATGTCAGCCAGCCGTTTGGAGCCTCAGATTTTCCGGCAGTCTCACGTCCGCTAAGATCGGGAAACAAGAGTGCTTTCTGCTCAGAGGGACAATTTGTCCATTGGTCCTCCCTCTGTTCAGGACGGAGAAAAACCAGCGCTTGCGTGGCTTTTTTTTCTGTATCTTTCAGCGTGACCTGCAAAATATGGGCAGGAGCAGGAAAGAGTCGCTCAATCTTCTGGTCTTCTCTCCGTCTCCCTAACGTCATACCAGTAAAGCGCAGGCGGCCATAGCCAGAGACATCTCCGATCAGGTTTTTCAACTCCTGTTGGCGAAAGATATCTACAGGATGGTGGAGTGGCGGTTGTTGGACAGCACCCCATTGAGTTGCTAACAGCGCACGGACCGCCCCCTGTAGTGTCTCAGGAGTTGGCGGAAAAAGCGACTCAGCAAAATTGTGCTCACCCGCCGAAAATGGACGCCCCGTACGGAAGAGGAGAAGTTCTCTCGGCTCAATAAAAATACGCATTACTCCTGGTCCTTTCGGGCAAGAAATGCCATAACAAGCAGCCAACCTAAAGTCTCAACCAGGCCATAACGTACCTTGTCAACGTGAAGGGCCACCGCTTTATCCTGTGTATTCACTTCATCCATTTGTGCAGCAAGCAACACAAGTTGTTCTGCTCGCTGCTTCATTTCGGTTTTGTAGGCATCTTCTGTCCGATGTTTCTCGCTCAATTGCCGCAGCAAGACACGTTTTATCTCGCTCTCCTGAGCGGCTCTCTCTAATCCCACCAGAATAGAAGCCTCTTCCAGGAGGATATGCACACATTTGGGAGAGAGCACATCCTGAAGAAAGAGCTCATAGAAACGTGTAAAAAGAGGAATGGGTTGTGCAGCATCAGAGAGGCCGCTATAGCGCCACTTACATCCCACGCTGGTTTGCTCACCAGAACGTCGAACTACTGTCACCACCAGAGAATTTTTCCCATAGCGTTTTTTGGCGGTGTTCTCAGCATCACGAGCAGCACGCAAGGCATACGCAAGTGAGGTGTAATGATGCGTGATCGCGATACCTGTACTGGCGGTAATGCGTGCAGTATCATCAGGCGCAAATGTTTGCAGGGCATCTTGCACCCGCCTCTGATAATATTCCTGAAGCAGATTAGCTATATGCAAAACTGTCTTATTCTGCTGCTCCGGCTTGCCCTGGATACTTTGTGCCAGAGGAGCCATTGCCAGATACATCATCACCACCAGAATAGACGAGACGGCCAGGATACTGCTGTTCTACCAGATAAAGCGCGTCATCCCTCGCAAAATTCGAGAGCGCCCCGCTTACCTTTTTATGTTGCTCCTCATTCTTGACATCATTGAGCAGCAGACCAATATTATCGCCATCCATCGCCAGAATACTATAGTAAGGGGTGGGCCTGGGAATCTCCTCTGCATCGGTTGCCTTGAAGAGAATAGCTAAAGCCGATCTGCCTTGAGAGACCTTCTGAGCCCCCTTCTCTCCCGTCAGTCCATAGCTTTTCTCCAGGCGACGCGGCGCAAATGTCTCAGGAAAATAAAGATCACCATCTAACTGTAGCAACCAGCCTTTATTTTTTCTTCCTCCTGTAGTAGCAAGCGTATGCAAATAGGGAATAGCCCTGGCCGACTGAGGAGACTGCGTGCTCAGTTCTTTGAGAGAAGTAGTCGTCCTATCCATGCGCTAAGCGCCTTTTCGTCTAGAGAGGCAGTACAAGTTCTCCACAAAAGGCGCAGTTGCAATGGAGCTTGTAGAAGGAAAAGGCTTTTTCTCTGGCATAGCGACCATTGCAAAGCGCCTGATGACATCAACTGCGTCAAGGTGCTCTTTTCCCTGGGGATCAATATCTTTGGCAGAGTGATCTTTGGCAATTTTTTCCCAGAAGCTATTTACCCCATCCTCGTTACATAACACCTCACGGATGCCGCTGATCGCGCTTTTCTCGCCCGGCTTATTCTGACCAGGAAAGTCACGCAGACGCTTGCGGGCTGCAAATACCTCTTCCGTCATCTTCAACCAGACGCTATACTCCATACCTTGTTGTGCTTGAATGGCCCAAAAAATCTCAAATAAAGTGCAAAATTTGTCTGTCGTCGCAGATCTCCTCTGTCTTTCCATCAGCAAACTTCTCAATAATCTTACGCCAGACATCCCCTTTTATTCTTTTCCAGAAAGCCTCCATCTCCACACTCTGCTTTCAACCGCACGCACTGCATCTTCGCGACTCGTATAGAGTGCAATATATTTATTCGGAATATCCGGGACCAGATTAACTTTTTTTTTTGTAGGATAGACAACGCCTTTTCGTCTATTGGTTTTAACCCGGCCTTCATCAATTTTGCGATAAGCGTACTCCCCAGCCAGAGATCTCGCGTCTTGCGGGCCTGGGCAATAAAGGGCTGGACAGGGCCAGCGAAAACATCAGCATAAACTTTTTGCCATAATGTCACCTCTAGCTTTCCCTGAAATTTATCGACCCAACGTTCTATGACGGCATAATCCCCTACGCGTATATCTTTTCCGCTGGTCTTAAAAAGCACCGCGATGCCGACATACTTATTTCCTTGAAGCTCAGTCACACGAAGGAGTAGCGGTGATGAGCGCCGCTCTTTAAAGAACTTTGGCGGTAAGGGCAGGCCGAAGATGCGGCGCTGGTTGATATCAATCTCGCTACGATAACTTTGTAAACGCTCTCCCAGCCTGGTCATGGCAATTTCAGCGCTTGTCCACGCTGCATCCTGCAAGATCCAGATCTGACACCGCCCTTCGCCAGCACATCAAAGTTTGCTTGTCGAAGCTGAACAGGTTGATTTCCTTCAGAAAGTTTTCTGGCTTCTCGAATGCCACTTTCAAGCTGCTGCTTTAACGCCTGTGCGCTCGCTAGTTGACTAAAAGAGAACTGTTCAGAAAAGTTTTGAAAGGGTTTTTTCTTACAATTTAGGAGTAGACGATACTGCTAAGCTTCCAGCACAGCGTCTGGCGCGAGAGCCGAGGCTACCTAACTGTGTAAGCAACCAAAATGCCGCCACAGCCTGCCGCAAATGGGCTTCATATCCAGATCGCAC
>CAVZQK010000004.1:0-8138 GCA_963777355.1 uncultured Chloroflexia bacterium | reverse complement strand
ACCCTACCTGCACCTATGGGTAACATTGGCGATTGGCAACATTGGCGAGGCGGGCGAGAGGGTTCCTCGGCGAGGCGGTCTGAGATCAACAGCCGACCCTACCTGATTATCTAGAGGAGGAAGAGACCACAAACATAAAATTTATTCTGTATGAGAAAACCAGGAGTGGCGGATACATGTTGCCGTCCGTTTTTCTCAGACAACCTTGACAAACACACCGACTAGATGCTACGCTTCTACCATCAACAAACATGGTGGCTAGGGTTCCGCTCACCCGCTTGCTTGCGTGAGGCCTGGACCGAGCGCCACAGACTGTCATATGGTGGCAGGCACCTTGAGGACCAAAAAGCCAGAGGGGAGAGTTTGAGGTCTCTTTTTATACCTCTTTCTCTCAGTTCTTGCGCTTCGATGCACTGAAAGGTCCTTCTCTTATGACTCCACTCGCCATCGGTCTCGTCCTATTTTCTGCCATTATTCACGCTATCTGGAATCTTCTTCGCGAAACGCGTGCAAGGAAATGCCTCTTTCACCTGGCTATACGATACGTTTAGTCTGCTGATCTTCGCTCCCGTTGTGCTCCTGTTCATCCTGCTCTCCCATGCCTTCTTCTCGCCCTTGAGCATTGGCTTTATCATCGTTAGCGGCCTACTCAAACTCGCCTATCTTCTTCTCCTGCAACGCGGCTACCGCGTCGGCGACCTTTCGCTGGTCTATCCATTAGCACGTGGCACGGGACCACTCCTGACGACTATCGTTGCCGTTCTGGTCTTGCACGAACATCCTACCCCTCTCGCCCTGTTTGGCACAGGCTGTGTCATCGGCGGCATCTTGCTTATCGCCTGGGGACCTCAACGTCTGAGCGACAAACGCTCCCGTCTTGCCATCCTCTATGGCATCCTGACCGGTTGCTGCATTGCTGGATACACGTTGTGGGACAAAGAAGCGCTCAGTGTCGGCCATCTCGCCCCTCTTGTCCTGTACTATGGCACCGTCTGCCTGCGCGTCCCGGCCCTGACCCCATTCGCCTTACGTCACTGGTCAGAGGTCCGTCTGCACTGGCGCAGCCACCGTCTGGAAGCGCTTGGCATTGCCGTTCTGAGTCCGCTCTCCTACATCATTATTCTGACAGCCCTCGTCTTTACCCCTGTCAGCTATATCGCACCTGCCCGCGAGATCAGCGTGCTTTTCGGCATCTTGCTAGGCACACAGCTTCTGGCAGAAGGAGAGACAAAACGCCGCCTCCTTGCTGCCGCTATCATCGTCCTGGGCATCCTTGCCCTGGCTCTATAACTTTCAATTGCTCTCACGCAATTTCCCTTTTTCCAACGCGGGGTTCCTGAGGCGTTTGCGGAAGCCATGAGATTGAAGACGCCAGGGCAGAGGGTGGTCTCCAATTAGACAGCGCCTCGTCTATGCGGTATATTGTTGAGACGAGAAGCGGGATGTGGGGCGACTTTTGAAAACAGGAGAGGGAGCTATGGCCCAGTACGATTGGCATTCCTGTCCGGCATCTGTTCGCATGCAAGTTCAGACGCTGTGCGAGCAGATGCACATGGCTTTGGGGCAGACATTGATTGGGATCTATTTGCATGGCTCGTTAGCTCTGAGGTGTTTCAACATGGAACTCAGCGACCTGGATCTGCTGTTTATCAATAGGCAGAGGATGTCTGTGGAGATCAAACGGCAGCTCATGCAGCTCTTTTTGCAAAGCTCACAGGCTCCTTGCCCACTTGAACTTAGTGTGCTCGTCTTTTCGGACATTCACCCGTTTCGGCATCCTCTTCCGTTTGATCTGCACTACAGTGAGTACTGGCGGCAACAGACCCAGGAGGACCTTGAAACTTCCGCCTGGCAGCAGTGGAATGACCAGACGCGCTCTGATCCCGATCTGGCTGCTCACCTGACCGTCGCACGTCACCGTGGTCTGACCTTGTTCGGCCAGCCTGCCGCAGGCGTGCTTCCATTCGTCCCCAGTCAGGATTACCTCTCCTCGCTGGTCGGAGATTACCTGGATGCTCGTGGGGTACGTGCGCAGAAACCGGTGTATTTCATTCTGAATGCGTGCCGCATCCACGCGTATCGCTCACAACAACTTATCTGTTCAAAGGACGAAGGAGGCATGTACGGCCTGCAAGTCCTTCCCACCTCATTCCATCCGCTGCTTCAGCACGCCCTCGATCTCTATCGAGGACAACGATCCGAGGCATCATTCGATGAACGCATCCTGACCGAGTTCGCCGCCTTCATGGATCAGGTCATCTTGTGACACCCCAGGAAGCTTAACCTCTTGCCCTGGCTCACCTGGCTGTTTCATCGGATTCTCCCCTACCTCGTTGCACAACTCGTAGGTACCAGGAATTCACTATTCCACTACTCAAGAATATCGCTATACAGATAAGCACCTTGCCTCGCCTCAAGCCCAGGAGTGTGACCTCCAGCGAGAAGGCGGTCAGCGAACCGGAGACGGCCAAGCCGATCTGCCCTACGCAATTCCCTCTTCCGAACAGCAACAGTAGTGAGCAGCGGTCAGTGAACCGGAGACGGCCAAGCCGATCTGCCCTACGCGATTCCCTCCCCCGAACACTGTGGAGCCAGAGCGAGACGGTCTGAGATCAACAGCCGGCCCTACCTGAATCTGCGCTGGGAGAAGGATCTCTCCCGTTTCTCCCCCTCTCGCCCTTTTTAACAGGGAGGGAACGGCTTGTCCCCTTCCGCCTCGCCGAGCAATTCCCTCGACTTGCAAAATGTGTCCGGGCGAGAGAGGCCACAACAACCACTCTGCCTTAGCACAATCTGGCTATCCCGCCGCTTAAAAGCACGCACAATCTCTTCAACTCGTATACAATACTAAGTGAAAAAGATACGCAATACTTCAGCATAGTACAGAAAACTCTCCAGGCTATACGAAGTTCTATCTCTCAGATGAAAAAGTCAGAAGATACATCTGTACTTCCAGAAACTGCACGAGAAGGTCCGTGAAGACCGTTTTATAAAATGAGACTCTCTTCGAGAGAGTAGGGCAGCAAGCACTCAGAGCTGCAAGAGGTTACTGTATTCGTAAGGAAAATCAAGGCATATGGGCAGGCCGCCATTCCAGCTCGTAGGGAAACGCAAACGCGCAAAAGCACGCCGGAGCATAGGACTTCTTCTCTCTCTGCTTCTTATTATCACAAGCATCGCTACTCTTGTGACGCTGCAACATTTTCAGGCCAGGGCTGCCAGTAGCCAGTCATTGCCGGGCCAGCAGGTCTGGCGACAAGGTACTTCCTCACTGCTCTTTGGCGCAAATGATGCGAGTTGGCAATGGGCAAAATATAATATGGGCAATAATCCAGCTATTGCGGCAACGGTTCGCAACGCGGGTATTACGGTGATTCGCTCCCCCCTCACTGCCGCAGATGCCCAGGCCCGCGTCACAGCCATCGAGGCCGCAGGAGCTAAATGCCTCGGTATCCTCTCTCCCACAGACGCCGAACAGGTGGTGCAGATGTTGGGAGATCGCTGCAACATGTATGAGTGGATGAACGAACCAGATAACGGCGGCCCCTCGGCAAGTGCATATGCCAATCTGTGGAATCAGCATATTCCGCAGCTCCGTTCTCTTAATCCAAAAGCTATCTTCATCGGTCCAGTCGTCGCCTCGCCCAATCTAGCTTATATCCAGCAATTTCTGAGCATGGCGAAACAGGCGGGCAATATCCCAGATGCCATTAGTTTTCATATGTATCCCTGCACCGATAAGTCTATCTCTGGCTGCGTCAGTAAGGCCAGTAGCTATAGCAGCGCCGCCAGCCAGGTTCGCACAACGATTAACTCTGTCCTCGGATATGATCTTCCCCTGGCAATTACCGAATGGAACTATTCCTGGAAACCCAATCAGACGCCCCAGAATGATCCCTTTATCAAAACCTTTACCACAAACTCTATCAATGCTATGGCCCAGGCCGGGATCGTGCTGGCAACACAATTTGATATTGCTAGCGATGCAGGTGGTAGTAGTCTCGACATGGTCGATACCCAGACCGGTCAGCCGCTCCCCCAGCTCAAGGCTATGCAGCAGGCGATCCAACAATACCAGCTCCAGACGGCACCACCAAAACTCCCCATAGCGACGACGGGAGCAGGCAATCTGCCGCCTACTCAAGCACCGACACAAGGACCACCCGCTCCTAATCAACCTATCGCAGTCAACCAACCTATTATGGCTAATCAGCCTGCCCCTATTGTGGCCGTTGGTGGCCCGCCGGGAGCGGATATATTCGTCGCGGGACAACAATTACAATGCGAGCCGGGAGCGCCGATTAATCCGCAGGTAAATAGTATCACGCAACCTGGCAGTAATAGCACAGTCATCTCGTGGCTTGGTATTACGCAAGACGGCTGTAGTCTCATCTTGAAAGTCCAGAATCCGCAGCAGACCCTGCGCTTCAACTGGTGGAATGCGGGTATGGCCGTGACAAACAAACTTACTTTTCAGGTCTCAGTTGACAGCACAAACGGTATGGATGGGACATGGCAGGATTTCCCCGCCACCTCATTCCTTGCCGCTGGGGGTACGCAGATCGTGACGCTTCAAGGCCAGCCGTGGATTCGCGTCCGCGTCGCCGCTCCCGCCAGCAATATGCCAGCCGTCAACCTGTTCATGGAGATAAACACTCTCACCACACCAGCAAGCGGTGGGGTAATCAACCCCCAGCCAATCATATTGCCCCAGAACTAGCACAAAAATAAGTCTGCGGTGCGAGAGGGTAGATCAGGGAAGGGCGGCCAAAAAGGTCTGAGGAGAGACACGCTCTCGCACCGCAGACGCGCGTAGGGTCGGCTGTTGATCTCTGACCGCCCCTCCCCGAGCCACCCGTCTCGCCCTTCTAAACGCCCCTTTGCCCAGAATCCTTCGTACCTTCTTTTTCTATTTGCTTACTAGACGTGGTATCATGCATCTTAGAGCATCCTGGCACATGCTTACCGCCAATTATATACTGCTAAAACCGGTAATCTTCCACTCACCATTGACGCTTATCAATGTTAAGCGCACCGTATAACTCCGGCTCTGCCGCTGCACCGTTTCTATAACAGTAGCATTATCGCCACTATCACTGCTGCTCTGCTGGCTATAATTGGAGACCGGGCCATTGCTCTTGTCGAGCCCCTGCGCAACCGCTGTGTAGAGCCGCACCCCTTGAGCAGTAAACGCACCAGGGAAGCTGATATAACTATAAGCTTTCGGATAATCCTGCTGCTGCACGGCGGCATAGTACTTACTAACAACGCTATTATAAGAGTTTATTTGCTTACCAATCACTATCGCCGCACCAACCGCCACCAAAATAATAATGATAGCTATTCCGGCATATACCAAAGGTTTACGGGACTTCGCGGCTGATCCTTTATTAGGCTGATGCGGCACATTTTGACCAGGGAGACCATAGTCTGGAATCTGCTGATTATAGGAGGAAGGTGGTACTTGCTGGTTTGCTGATTGTGGAAGGGGTGAGATTGGACGCGTCTGGTCGTATCCACCAGACTGATAGGATCTTGGATCGTTAGACATGAATATTTCAATCTCCTTTTACTGTTTTTACGCCTTGCGCATATCTGGTATCATAGATATGGATATATCTATCGATATTACTTACAACGAGGGGGTGAGGGAAAATACACGGACGTAGTATATCATATCCAGCTAGCCAGAAAATTTTTATCTCATCTGTCTCCCAGGATGACGAATGGTGCCAGCGTGTAGTTCAATTGTTACGACCATTACATCGCTATGGCATAGAAATCTGGCACAGCGAGCAAATTCTTCCTGGCCAGACGATCTCTGAAGCACGAGCACTGGCCCGTCAGGAGGCCGATCTCATCCTGCTCCTCGTCAGTCCGGATTATCTCGCTTCATCAATCTGTGAAGAAGATCTGGCTCTACAACAACAGCCACACAGCCCTTCACAGATCGTTCCTCTCTTACTACGTGCCTGTCTCTGGGATACTACACAGTTGGCCGTCCTGCCTTGCATCCTTCCGAACAACAGGACGCCACTAGCGCAATGGCCCGATCAAGATGAGGCCCTCACAGAGATTGGTTATACAATAGCCCGCCTGCTTCTGCCACCCGGCACACTTGCACTTCCATCTCTCGCCTCCAATGAGCGTACAAACCGCGCCCATCTTATTACAGAAGTCCATACAATCTGGATCAAAGGGTTCCTGGAAAAATCACTCCATGCAGCAGCACATCTTGCTTTACACCTCCAGGATCAGCCAGACGCCCTGGAGAACCCGTGGCGCTTCGAGTATCAGGAATTGGCGCAAACTCCTCAGATACTCCCACCCGGTACCGGCGTGCTACAAGTCTACGAAGAGGCTCATGGTGAACTCCTGATTCTGGGAGCGCCCGGCGCAGGCAAAACAACGCTCTTGCTGGAACTGGCACGCCACCTATTAGCGTGGGCCAGGCGCGACATCAGCTTCCCTATACCGGTAATATTTCTTTTATCGTCCTGGACTCCGCGCGCTCCCTCTCTTGCTGCATGGATGATTGATGAACTTCAATCAAGCAAATATCAGATCTCCAGACAGGTAGCGACCAATTGGATAGATCATAACCAGATTCTACCGCTCTTAGATGGTCTGGACGAGGTTCCCGCAGAGATACGCACTCGCTGCGTACAAGCAATCAATGCGTTTCAACAGGGACGCTATCATACAGGAGAGCGCTCATTAGTGGTATGTTGCCGTAGCCAGGAGTATCAACAACTCGCCTCTCAGCTTGTGCTCACTAAAGCAGTCAGCATTCAACCCCTTACCAATGAACAGATTGTTACCTATCTCGACCAGAGTCAGGGGCAATTAGCCGACTTGCAAGCCGTACTCTTCAAGGATGACGCCCTGCTTACCCTCGTCCGTCAGCCTCTCATCCTCGCTATCTGTGCGCTAATATATCAGGGGAGCACGATTACACAATTGCCAGTCCACGGCTCGCCAGCAGAGATACAACAGGCAATCTTTGCAGCATACGTAGAGCGCATGATCTCACACCGTAAACGCCTGCCTCTCTGGATGCAGAAACACTTCCTGTCCTGGCTACAAACAATCGCCCGACACATGCAACAACAGCAACAAACCACTTTCTCTATAGAAGATCTACAAGCAGATTGGCTCCCTAAAAAATACTATTGGCTCTATCGCTATAGTATTGCTCTCATTACTGGACTACTCTTCGGATTACCTGTAGCACTACTTATTGGCTTTTTTGCAGGGGCTCTCTTAGGGCCAACCTACGGCATAGTAGACGGGCTTCTTCTTGGCATTGTCTTTGCACTACTCATAGGCCTACCAGTTGGATGGATATTTGGTGGAAGAAAAATAGAAACAACCGAAGTTGTCATCTGGTCATGGAAAAATAGACAAAATAAGCCGTTCATCGGGCTATTCTTCGGGCTGCTCGCAGGTGCACTTGGATGGGTTGCATTCAGTCAAATTACTAGCCTCTTCGGAGAAAGCCTCCCCTCACCCTATAGAATCATTTTTACCCTACTGCTTGGTCTATCTATTGGGCTTTCGCTCGAACTATTTGACGGATTATCTGGCAAACCATTAATTGAACATAATCAATTTGCTCCAAACGAAGGTACATGGCGTTCAGCAAAAAACTGGCTACTTGGTGGTCTACCTTTCGGATTATTTTTGGATTTCTGATTGGCGGACTGGTTGGATTACTTATCAATGGTCTCTATGGAATACTTCCCGCATTGCTTGTCGGCACGCTCTATACAATACTTATCGGTATATTTATTAATCTAATCTTCGGATTAGTTAGTGGCTTATCGAACTTCTTCCTGCATTTTGCGCTGCGCTTCTGGCTCTGGCGCAGCAACGTACTCCCCTGGCATATCGTACCATTTTTAGAGGAAGCCGCAACACGCCTGCTCTTACGCCGCATAGGCGGCAGCTATATCTTCATCCACCGCCTCCTCCTCGACTATCTGGCTTCCAGAAAAGAGAAATAAAGCGATCTCTTTTTACCATATGACGAGGTGATTATCTTCGCGCCGACCACCAGCATCCAGTTTATCCGCCTGATGCCCCTTGTTAGCGGCTAATCATAACATGGTAGAATGAAGAACGTTCCGTAAAACTCT
>CAVZQK010000003.1:0-5433 GCA_963777355.1 uncultured Chloroflexia bacterium | reverse complement strand
ACGGTGAACAGCATCTGCTCCAACAAAATCGCCAGGGGCGAGAGAAGCGCTGGGCGAGCAGGACGATTTCGCGTGGATGTTTCGTTTCTTCTGCAAGCCAACGTTTCTGCACGCTGCATCATGTCCCTACCAAGACCCGTTCACCTCTCTTTTTCTGAAAGAAGGAGGGTCATTGCAGACCTGTTTGATTTTGTTGGAGGAGGTGGATCTATAGCCGACCCTACAATTGTATAGAGGAGGAAGAGACCACAACCATAAAAATTGTTCTGTGTGAGAAAACCAGGGGTGGCGGATACATGTTGCCGTTCGTTTTTCTCAGACAACCTTGACAAACACGCCGACTAGATGCTACGCTTCTACCATCAACAAATACGGTAGCTAGGGTTCCGCTCATCCCCTCCCTCCCGAGGACTGGACCAAGCGCTACAGACTGCCATATATTGGCAGGCACCTTGAGGACCAAAATGCCAGAGGGGAGAAGTTGAGGCAATTTGTTATGCCTCCTTCTCTCTTTTTTTGTGCTTCGATATATCGAGAGGAGCCTGCTTTATGAGCCTGCTTGCTATCGCTATCATCCTCTATTGCCGCAGTCTTTCATGCCACCTGGAATCTATTTGCCAAACGGGCGCAAGGGGGTGCAGCCTTTGTCTGGCTGTACGAGGGGCTCGCGTTCGCATTTCTTTGCTCCCATTGTTTTCCTGTTCATCCTGTTCACCCATGCCACCTTTACCCTCTGGTCATTTGTCTTTATAATTGTCAGCGGTCTACTGGAACTGGTATACTTTCTGCTTCTGCAACGCGGATACCTGGTTGGCGACCTTTCGCTGGTCTACCCTATGGCTCGTGGCACGGGACCACTCCTTTCCACGATCCTGGCCATCCTTATCCTGCAAGAACACCCTACACCTCTGGCCTTATTTGGCAGCCGCTTGCGTCATTGGTGGCGTTGTCTTCATTGCCTGGAGACCGCAACATTTGAACGACCAGCGCTCCCGTCTGGCTTTTGCTCTATGGCTTTCTTATCGGTTGCTGCATCGCCAGCTATACCTTGTGGGATAAAGAGGCTCTTACCGTTGGGCATCTTGCTCCTCTTATTCTGTACTATGGAGACGTCTGCCTGCTCCTCTCGCCCTGACCCCGTTTGCCATCCGTCACTGGTCAGAGGTCAATTTTCATTGGCGTACCCATCGCCTGGAGGCCAGCCGGATCGCGGTACTTGGTACTCTCTCCTACGTGCTTGTGTTGTCCGCGTTGGTCTTTACTCCTGTCAGCTATATTGCTCCTGGCAGCGAGATCAGCGTGCTTTTCGGCATCTTGCTAGGCACACAGCTCCTGGCAGAAGGAGAGACAAAACGCCGCCTCCTCGCTGCTGCTATCATCGTCCTGGGCATCCTTGCTCTGGCCCTATAACTTTCAATTGCTCTCACGCAATTTCCCTTTTCCCAACTCCTCGCAGAAAAAGCCCGCCTTCCAGGCCGTTTTAGGGGGCCATTTGCGAGAGGCTGAGCTCGGCACCTACACAGCTACGCTTCTCGCTCTCCCAGGAATGCAGTCTTCTCAATAGCTACTTCTCATACCTGGAATTCACTATTCCACTACTCAAGAATATCGCTATACAGATAAGCACCTTGCCTCGCCTCAAGCCCAGGAGTGTGACCTCCAGCGAGAAGGCGGTCAGCGAACCGGAGACGGCCAAGCCGATCTGCCCTACGCGATTCCCTCCCCCGAACAGCAACAGTAGCGATCATGCCGTCAAAAGCGAAGAGCAAGCCGATCTGCTCTACGTGATTCCCTCCCCCGAACACTGTGGAGCCAGAGCGAGACGGTCAGAGACCCCCACAGGGGCACGGTCAACAGCCGACCCTACCTGAATCTGCGCTGGGAGAAGGGTCTCTCCCGTTTCTCCCCCTCTCGCCCTTTTTAACAGGGAGGGACCGGCTTGTCCCCGTCCGCCTCGCCGAGCGATTCCCTCGACTTGCAAAATGTGTCCGGGCGAGGGAGGCGACACCAACCACTCTGCCTTAGCACAATCTGGCTATCCCGCCGCTCAAAACCACGCACAATCTCTTCAACTCGTATACAATACTAAGTGAAAAAGATACGCAATACTTCAGCATAGTACAGAAAACTCTCCAGGCTATACGAAGTTTTATCTCTTAGGTAAAAAGTCAGAAGATACATCTGTACTTCCAGAAACTGCACGAGAAGGTCTGTGAAGACCGTTTTATAAAATGAGACTCTCTTCGAGAGAGTAGGGCAGCAACCACCCAGAGCTGCAAGAGGTTTTACTGTATTCGTAAGGAGAATCAAGGCATATGGGCAGGCCGCCATTCCAGCTCGTAGGGAAACGCAAACGCGCAAAAGCACGCCGGAGCATAGGACTTCTTCTCTCTCTGCTTCTTATTATTACAAGCATCGCTACTCTTGTAACGCTGCAACATTTTCAGGCCAGGGCTGCCAGTAGCCAGTCATTGCCGGGCCAGCAGGTCTGGCGACAAGGTACTTCCTCACTGCTCTTTGGCGCAAATGATGCGAGTTGGCAATGGGCAAAATATAATATGGGCAATAATCCAGCTATTGCGGCAACGGTTCGCAACGCGGGTATTACGGTGATTCGCGTCCCCCTCACTGCCGCAGATGCCCAGGCACGCGTCACAGCCATCGAGGCCGCAGGAGCTAAATGCCTCGGTATCCTCTCTCCCACAGACGCCGAACAGGTGGTGCAGATGTTGGGAGATCGCTGCAACATGTATGAGTGGATGAACGAACCAGATAACGGCGGCCCCTCGGCAAGTGCATATGCCAATCTGTGGAATCAGCATATTCCGCAGCTCCGTTCTCTTAACCCAAAAGCTATCTTCATCGGTCCAGTCGTCGCCTCGCCCAATCTGGCTTATATTCAGCAATTTCTGAGCATGGCGAAACAGGCGGGCAATATCCCGGATGCCATTAGTTTTCATATGTATCCCTGCACCGATAAATCTATCTCTGGCTGCGTCAGTAAGGCCAGTAGCTATAGCAGCGCCGCCAGCCAGGTTCGCACAACCATTAACTCTGTCCTCGGATATGATCTTCCCCTGGCAATTACCGAATGGAACTATTCCTGGAAACCCAATCAGACGCCCCAGAATGATCCCTTTATCAAAACCTTTACCACAAACTCTATCAACGCTATGGCCCAGGCCGGAATCGTGCTGGCAACACAATTTGATATTGCTAGCGATGCAGGTGGTGGTAGTCTCGATATGGTCGATACCCAGACCGGTCAGCCGCTCCCCCAGCTCAAGGCTATGCAGCAGGCGATCCAACAATACCAGCTCCAGACGGCACCGCCAAAACTCCCCATAGCGACGACGGGAGCAGGCAATCTGCCGCCTACTCAAGCACCAACACAAGGACCACCCGCTCCTAATCAACCTATCGCAGTCAACAAACCTATTATGGCTAATCAGCCTGCCCCTATTGTGGCCGTTGGTGGCCCGCCGGGAGCGGATATATTCGTCGCGGGACAACAATTACAGTGCGAGCCAGGAGCGCCGATTAACCCGCAGGTAAATAGTATCACACAACCAGGCAGTAATAGCACAGTCATCTCGTGGCTTGGTATTACGCAAGACGGCTGTAGTCTCATCTTGAAAGTCCAGAATCCGCAGCAGACCCTGCGCTTCAACTGGTGGAATGCGGGTATGGCAGTGACAAACAAACTTACTTTTCAGGTCTCAGTTGACAGCACAAACGGTATGGATGGGACATGGCAGGATTTCCCCGCGACCTCATTCCTTGCCGCTGGGGGTACGCAGATCGTGACGCTTCAAGGCCAGCCGTGGGTTCGCGTCCGCGTCGCAGCTCCCGCCAGCAATATGCCAGCCGTCAACCTGTTCATGGAGATAAACACTCTCACCACGCCAGCAGGCGGTGGGGTAATCAACCCCCAGCCAATCATATTGCCCCAGAACTAGCACAAAAATAAGTAGATCTTCTATTAGCGAGAAGGACAGGGACAAGCCGATCCCTCCCTATGATTTCAGGCGAGGACAGCAAGAGAGGCGGAGAAGGCGTACACGCAAGCGTGGCCTGGACGCTCCGCCTCTAGTGATTTTGTTGGAGTCACTATGGATCGTCCCTCTCACCCGGACACGTTTTGAAAAGGGAGGCAAAACAGAGACAAAAAGGACGAAAGGTCTTGACGAGAACCTCACCTCGCTGGGTGAAAGGACCACATTTCGCTCCCTCTCTGCGGTGCGAGAGAATTGCTCGGCAAGGCGGTCAGAGATCAACAGCCGACCCTACCTGAATTTGCGCTGGGAGCGCATCATAGTCTTTCCCTCGCCCTTCTAAACGCCCCTTTGCCCAGAATCCTTCGTACCTTCTTTTTCTATTTGCTTACAGCCAATTATATACTGCTAAAATTGGTAATCTTCCACTCACCATTGACGCTTATCAATGTTAAGCGCACCGTATAACTCCGGCTCTGCCGCTGCACCGTTTCTATAACAGTAGCATTATCGCCACTATCACTGCTGCTCTGCTGGCTATAACTGGAGACCGGGCCATTGCTCTTGTCGAGCCCCTGCGCAACCGCTGTGTAGAGCCGCACCCCTTGAGCAGTAAACGCACCAGGGAAGCTGATATAACTATAAGCTTTCGGATAATCCTGCTGCTGCACGGCGGCATAGTACTTACTAACAACGCTATTATAAGAGTTTATTTGCTTACCAATCACTACCGCCCCAACGACAATTATAACGACCAGAACCGAAAGAATTACGCCTACCAGAACTTTATTTAGTCCACGTTTTCTAACAGGATTACGCTCTTGAGAGAATGCATTCTGGCCTGGGAGACCATAGTCTGGAATCTGTTGATTATAGGAGGAAGGTGGTACTTGCTGGTTTGCTGATTGTGGAAGAGGTGAGATTGGACGCGTCTGGTCGTATCCACCAGACTGATAGGATCTTGGATCATTAGACATGAATATTTCAATCTCCTTTTGCTGTTTTTACGCTTTGCGCATATCAGGTATCATAGATATATACATATCTATGATATTACTTACAACGAGGGGGTAAGGGAAAATACACGGACGTAGTATATTATATCCAGCTAGCCAGAAAATCTTTATCTCATCCGTCTCCCAGAGATGACGAATGGTGCCAGCGTGTAGTTCAATTGTTACGACCAACCCCTTACCAATGAACAGATTGTTACCTATCTCGACCAGAGTCAAGGGCAATTAGCCGACTTGCAAGCCATAAGCATCAAGGATACAATGGAATAATCCATAAAACTCTCATTAGTGGCGCATTCGCTCAATACGGGATGAAATGATTGCCAAGCACAATGAGGCTTACAAATAGTGCCTCTGCAATGAAAAGGAGAGATCGGATGCGCCATCAGAGCATCCCGAATTGAGCGAATGCACCAATTAGTGGT
>CAVZQK010000002.1:0-208561 GCA_963777355.1 uncultured Chloroflexia bacterium | reverse complement strand
CCTTGATAATGCGATAAATACGGAAGTTGTACACCGGTTACAGCTGCGCCATGCGGATACGAGTACACTGGTAGTTTCGGCGGGGGCGGATGCGCAACAGAAGGCAGCGTTGCAAGAAGCGATTGCGAGTGCGGATGCCCTCCTGGTAGTAACGTTGAATGCGAACCTGGATGAGCGCCAGGCGAAGGTAGTACGAGAGCTGCTGGCGAGTGGCAAGCCAGTAATTGGGATTGCGGCATTCAATCCTTATGATCTGCTAGCATTTCCAGAGATGGGGACTTATTTAGTGACCTATGAGGATACCTCTCCGGCGTTGTTGGCGGCTATCAGGGTAATATTTGCGAGATTCCGGCGCGCGGGAAGTTGCCTGTGACCTTAGTTGGCTTGTAAGGCTTAGCACTATACTTAATCATCATCTGAGTTTTGAGCGTACTACCTTCACGATAGTACGCTGCCTTGTTGCTGGAACTAACCGAAATTAGTGCTCACAGTAATCTGCTTCTTAATATATCGGCAGGCCCAGTAAAGGTAAAGTTTACCTGTACGAAGCCATGTAGAGTTAATAATAAGGTACGATGAGTAGCATCGTGACTCCACTATTAGAATGCAGGGTTGTGCCTTGTACTGGCACGATAGCCACGCCCGTATACGTTTTGGATACCCCACAGTTATTGTATGCACACGAATAGGCAGAGTATGATGCGCTGAAATCGATACTCCCAGAAAAGGTCTGGTTAGTGGAAATCGTTATGATACAAGTCTGCTCATTTACGAGTTGTCCAGAGCTATCATTCCCCACTGGAGTACACTGACCGGAGGTGAGAGAGATCCGCACTTTCGGAGCTGCGGCGTGGGTTTGCCGGGGCTGAGAGATGAGGGCTCCTGCAAGAATAGCTAGGCTAACAAGAATGGCGATAAGTGGAAATAGAAACTTCTTTTTCATTGGATATTCCCCTTCCATAAGTTAATTTTGAGTAATATAATTGATCATCTGCATCTATTGACGATATTTTTCGTCAACTGTAACACACTTCATCCCTTACTTTCTTGGTCGCAGGATTGCCTCCTTCATTTTTTCTGTAGTGAGCTGATGAGAAGAGAGAAAAACGCCCCTATTCCTCACAGAGATGCCAACGTCAGATAGAAGAGACACGCCAGCAACGCCATCAGGTTCTGGGTTATCCCTTCTTGTACCTTCTCTCCCAATGAGGCCCATTCCATCCACTACTTTCCGCTTGTGAGAGAGCAAAACAGGAGAAGTTTTTTTGTATCCAACATGATATGATCATTTTATGCAGACAAACGACACAAAGGGATGTTTATGGTAGAAAACAAGGTAAGCATGCACAAGGGAAAGAGCGAAAGATATGACAGATGCAAAGAGTAAGGCAAGTGATGAAGCTCAGATCCGCGCACTCATCGAGGCTCGTGCTAGGGCAGTACATGACAAGGACATCGATGGAGCGATGGCGAATATCACCCCGGATATCCTCTTGTTCGATGTTGTCAACCCACTACACTCTCACGGCTCAGAGATGGAGAGAAAACGTGAGCAGGAGTGGTTCTCTTCATTCCAAAGTCCCATTGGCTATGAGATCCGCGACCTCTTCATCGCAACGGGCGACGATGTGGCCTTTAGTCACAACCTGAATCGATACAGTGGAACTACAACAGATGGAGGAGAACTGGGGATGTGGGTACGTGCAACCACATGCTACCGCAAGATTGATGGCAAGTGGATGATTACTCATGAACATCAGTCGGTACCTTTCAATGTGGAAAACGGCAAAGCATCACTTGATCTAGAGCCGTAGAGCCTCAAAGGTATGTTAAAGTGGGAGAGATTTCTTTTATGAGTCATTCATCTATCACTCCGGAAGAGCATTTTGCTGAGATTGTTGGAGAGGTCCTCAACCATCCGGGCGTGACACCACCAGAGGGAGGGAATGGATTTGGTGCATCGGGGCTGAAGATTTATAACAAAATTTTTGCGATGCTTGTCAGAGGGCAGCTTGTTGTTAAGCTGCCCAAAAATCGAGTAGATGCGCTTGTCACGGCTGGAGACGGAGAACGTTTTGATCCACGTCATGATGGTCGCCTGATGAAGGAGTGGATCGTTATAGCAGCAACGTCTGAAGAGAAATGGCTACCTCTGGCGAGAGAAGCGCTGGACTTTGTAGCTTCAAAGCGTTGAGAGGAATAGGCAGAAACAAACCCAAAAAATAGGAGAGCACTAAATGTAGCACTCTCCATCTTCAACTTCGCGTCACGCGAGTACCCCTCAGTTCACTCATGAGGAGGAGCGACACGCATTCCTTACAGGATTACATACAGCACCTTATAGCTATAAGAATTTAGCGGCGGGCGATGGTCTGGTCTTGCTCGCGGGGGAGTTGGTACCAGACCTCGTTGCAAGCTTGCATCTCTTCTTCGTCTAAGGTGAGTGAGACACCCTGGAGGCTGTCGGTGAGTTGGGCGGGTTTGCTGGCTCCCAGGATGGCACTGGTGATGGCGGGCTGGGCCAGGACCCAGGCGAGAGCGACATGCGTCAGGCTTTTCTTGCGTGGCTCGAAGAAACGGGCAAGCTGATCGACGGCCTCGAAGGCGGTATCTCTCCAGTAACGACGACGATAGATCTCTCCACTGTTTTTCAGGCTGAAACGTGTACCTTCTTCGACCTCTCTAGTGGTGCGAGCGCGATAGCGTCCGGTAAGCATACCACCAGCGAGAGGGTTGTAGCTAATAACACCGATGTTATGGGCCTGACAGAAAGGGAGCAGCTCCTCTTCGATCATACGGAAGAGAAGATTGTAGCGAGGTTGGACGCTGACGAAACGGGCCAGATTGAGAGTTTTACTGGTCCAGTAGGCATCCGCGAGCTGCCAGGCGGGGAAATTGGAGCAGCCAATATAACGTACTTTGCCCGATTGGACCAGAGAGTCAAGTGCGCCGAGAGTCTCTTCGATGGGAGTTTCAGGGTCGGGGAAATGGACCTGATAGAGGTCGATATAGTCGGTGTTTAAACGGCGCAGGCTCTGCTCGCAGGCGGTCAAAATATGCTTGCGGCTCAGACCACGATCATTGGGACCGGGTCCCATGTTGCCAGCGCACTTTGTGGCGAGGACGATACGTTCACGGGCCTGGCGCTCATGGAGCCACTTGCCAACGATGAGTTCGGTATTACCAACCTCGTCAGGATCAGCGCCAAGCGGATAGGCGTCTGCTGTATCGAAAAAAGTGACGCCGGACTGCTCAGCCACATCCATAATCTGGAAAGAAGTAGATTCGTCGGCCTGAATACCAAAGGTCATGGTGCCCAGACAGATCTCGCTGACGTGGAGGCCGGTATTGCCAAGTCGTTTTATTTTCATTTTTTTTATTTCAACCTTTCAAAACGGATCTGTATAGAGATGAAATGAGATAAACAGCCATCCCTGATAGACACGTAGGGATGGGGATATTTGTGCCAAATCAGGACATGACGCTGCCGCCGTCTACGTTGATGGCCTGACCGGTGATACCTTTGCTGGTCTCCTGGGCGAGGAAGACGGCGACGGCGGCAACTTCTTCGGGCTGGATGAGGCGATGCTGGGGGCTTGTACGCTCCAGAGTTTCACGGGCTTTTTGCTCGCTCATGCCGGTACGGGCAACGATATTGCTGATGCTCGCATTGGTCATGGGAGTATCTACGTAACCGGGGCAGATAGCATTGACGGTTACTTGATAAGGAAGCAGTTCATTGGCCAGGGCGCGGGTCAAGCCCAGGACGCCATGCTTCGAGGCGGTATAGGCGGCGATATAGCGTTCACCGACACGGGAGGCAATCGAGGCAATGGTGATAATGCGGCCATGACGCTGCTCTATAAAGGTGGGAACGAAAGCTTTTGTGACATAGTAGACGCTGGTGAGATTGACGGCAAGCATTTTGTGCCAGAGTTCGTCGGGGTGATTAAGGAATTTATGGCTTCCGGCGTTGCCTGCGTTGTTGACGAGGATATCAACGCCGCCCAGGGTGGCTTGCAGAGTTTCCGCCATAACGCGGACCTGTTCGGGGTCGGTAACATCGCAGACCACGGCCTGACTTCGGCGACCCAGGGCGCGGATCTCGCTGGCAAGCTGTTCAATCTCGTGGCTACTACGGGCGGTTACAGCAACGTCGGCTCCAGCTTGAGCCAGAGCCAGAGCGATACTGCGCCCGATACCTCTGCCTGCACCAGTAACAATGGCTCGCTGCCCCGCGAGTAAAGATTGACTATACTGAGACATCGTTGTTCTCTCCTCTCGATATAACAGGAAATAGAAGAAGTGCGCTCAATAGTAAACATGCCATAAATAAGTCTGTCATAAATAAGGTATATTCTCAAGCCAGATCCTCACAGATGGCGGCAAGGACCGCCGGTAGCAATCGGCAGATGCAAAATTTTAAGATCGATTTGGTGCTCTTCGTACAATGTTATTAGTATGTGTCTCTATCTTTTAATGGTGATATGACGCTTTTTTGTTTTTAGTAAATTTCTTATGCGGAAGGCCTGATATGCATTTTTCTGCCATAAAAAAATATGTTTTTTTTCTGTTACGCGGACTGGTATATCCTCGGCTCGCACGGTCTGAGACCCTCAGAGGGGGCACGATTAACAGCCGACCCTACGTTCCGGTTCGTTCCCTTTTCTTTTTGCTTGTCTTTGGGTTGATGGTCTGGGGAGAGAGCCCTGTTGTGCTGGCAGATTCTCTAAGATCCAGGGACGTGTTGGGGTGATGGGCAAGCAGCCGATACAGGAGTTTCCGCTGCCGAAAGAACATAGCGATCCTTTGGATTTGACACAGGGGCCGGATGGCGCTCTCTGGTTTACCGAGTTTGATGCAAACCAGATTGGACGAATGACACTAAAGGGCGAATTTAAAGAGTTTGCACTCCCCAGCTTTCGCTTACCAGAGGGGATCACGACTGGCCCCGATGGCAATATCTGGTTTACCGAAGAGCAGGGCTGGATCGGGCGAATGACGCCAGCGGGGGTGTTGACAGAGTTTCCGTTGCCGACGACAGGAGCAGAACCGACGGCGATTACGGCTGGTCCTGATGGCAATCTCTGGTTTACCGTGACAGGGCCAAATGCACTGGGGCGGATTACGCCTGACGGGCATATCTCGCTTTTTGCGCTGGCGGCAGATGCGAGTGCGCCATCCGGCATTACACGCGGTCCCGATGGCAACCTCTGGTTTATTGAGCAGTACGGCAAGATTGGTTTTATCACGCCCGGCAGGGAAAATTAGAGAATTTATCCGACCAAATATGGGAAGCCCAGCCTTTGGCGGAATGACAACCGGGCCTGATTCCATGCTCTGGTACACGCAAGGAGGCGGAAATGATACAGGAAGCCTGATTGGAAGAATTAGTCTTACAGGTGCAATCACAACGTTTCCTTTAGCGAATGCCTCGGCCAACCCTGTTGGGATCATCAGAGGGCAGGACGGTAATCTCTGGTTCGCAGAGTTACAAAGCAATAAGATCGGGCGAATTACTCCCCAGGGAAAAATTACAGAATACCCACTGCCAGAAAAGGATGGTGGGCCAGATTACCTGATAGCTGGAACGGATGGCAATCTCTGGTTTACCTCAGCGGTCAATAATTTTATTGGGCGTATCTCACCTGTTGCACCTTGAATGAAGAACGAAAAGAACGATTTTCGTGTATCGTAAGCAGAAAGAAAAGTAGAGATTTATGCCTTTACATACCTTCTATACATCTCTCTCCCGGACCCATTTTGCAAAGCGAGAGAATCGTTCGGCGAGCAGGACGGGGACAAGCCGGTCCTTACCTATTTTTTCGGGCGAGAAGCGAGAGAATCGTTCGGTGAGCAGGATGGGGACAAGCCGGTCCCTCCCTATTTTTTCGGGCGAGAGAGGGGAAAACGGGAGAGACAACGCCTTTGCAGGCAAATTTTCACTCATTCTCGGTAATCTGTGTTTGCTACTTTTAGCAATGTTCTGGAGCTCTGGGGTGAGTTTAGCAGATGTAGTATATACACCTCAGAGGCAAAGCGGGCTTATACAGTTGACAGAATTTCGCCTCCCCTCGGATGGAAGTGGACCCTATAGTATCGTCCGAGGGCCAGGGAAAAAATTGTGGTTCGCCGAGAAATATGGAGGGCGTATCGGCTCACTCAATATGAAAGGCGACCTGAATGAATTTCAGGTTCCCAGCGCAAACAGTTCGCCCTCAAGTATCATCTTTGCGCGTACAGGGAAGCTCTGGTTTACAGAGAATAGCAGCAATAAGATTGCCTCTATTACGAGAAGTGGACAGATAGAAGAGTTTGGCATTCCAACAGCCCAGAGTGGGCCGCAAGCGCTGGCCTTTGCTCCGGACCGTAAGCTCTGGTTTACCGAGAGCCAGGCTGACCAGATCGGATACCTGGATAGTGACACCGATCATATGCAGGAGTTTCCTTTGGGGAGTAAAGGGAACAAGCCATACGGAATCACCTTTGGTCCGGATCAGAACTTCTGGTTCACCGAGCGGCTAGGCAATAAAATTGGACGGATCACGCCTCAGGGAGAGATTACCAAGTTTCCAGTACCAACGCCAAATAGTGGTCCCTCGATTATCATCCCTGGTCCCGATGGCAATCTCTGGTTTAGCGAATACTATAGTGACAAGATCGCACGTATTACACCCAGCGGTGTAATTACAGAATTTGCCACACCAAGCGAAGACAGTGGTCCCGAAGGGCTGACGATAGGGCCGGATGGTCATATCTGGTTTACCGAGTGTGATAAGGGAAGGTTAGGGCGGCTAAATGATGATGGAACGATCTCAGAATTTCCATTGCCTTATGCCGATAGTATGCCGAATAGTATTACGGTTGGTCCACAACATACCCTGTGGTTCACAGAGATCCACAGTAGCCAGATTGGGCGCTTTCTGGTACCTTAAAAAGGGATATGAGAGAGTAAAAGTCTTACAGAGCTTTCAGAAAACCAAGTACCTGGCGATTGAATTCGTCGGGCTTCTCCATATTGGGCATATGATGGGTCTCTGAGAGAGTAACTCTCCTGACATCAGGAATATCCTGCTCAAATTTGTCGGAGCTTTTGTGGAGTTGAAAATGGTCCTCTGCGCCGACAATAAGCAGGGTTGGGACACGAATTTCGTTCAGGCGGTTATAAGCAGGCGGAGTAAGATCCTGTTTTGGAGCCGGGTCGGTCAGCCAGACAAAAGAATAGTCGGAAAGAATCTCCCGGCAGCGCTGACGAGCCTGGGGATAGTTGGGTGAGGGCATTAAAGTTGGATTTGCCATGATAAAATCAATCATAGCGGGAAGATTTCGTTGCTGAATAAGCTCCATAAACGTCTGGGTAAGAGCGATTTCTGCTTGTAGCTGCTCAGGAGTAAACATCAATTCATGGGGATAGCCAGGAACGGGTGTACCAACGAGAATCAGGGCTGCGACTTTTTCGGGATAGTCCAGAGTAAAATCCAGGGCAACCATGCCACCAAGAGAGAGGCCGAGCAGATAGGTTCTTTCCACATCAAGAAACGCGAGCAAGGCGGCAAGATCCTGCCGATCCGCATAAGGGATAGGCGGTAAGACGGACTTGCCAAAACCGCGGATATCATAACGAATAGTGCGGTAGGATTGGGCGAAGAGGGCAAATTGCTCGTCCCACATACGCGTATCCAGGTAGCCGCCATGAAGCAGGACCAGGGGATGACCTTCGCCCATTACTTCATAATAGAGTTGGGTGCCATTTGTCTCGAAAAAGCCTGTGGTGGGTTGTGCAGAATTTTGCATTTTTTGCATTCTTTCAGGTGATACGGCTTATTTTTAGGAGAGATCCATCCGGCGAGAGCGTGGTCCACAAGTAGGAGACGGGCAAGCCGATCTGCCCTACGGGAGTCTCCTCGAAGTGCAAGGCTCTCTTGTTCGCGTATATTGTAGTTCATGGATGAAAGGAGAAGCAACGTTGCTAAGAGCTAGCAGAAGCCATTAGCACGGGTGCATAGAGATTACGGATGAAGAACAAAAAGCTAATCATCCCCATCATAGGTATTGTCTCGCTGGTGTTCGTTGGGATTATCGCGTTTAGTCTGATAGCAAATCTCACAAAAACGAGCGCTGCTAAAACGCAAGCCATCCAACCAGGTTCTACGACTGCTCAGCCTACTCCGACTACTACGTCGCCACAGCATGGGCAAGCAACGCCAGTGGCAACGCAACAGGGTTCAACTAGCAGTACGCCCTATCGCTATTTTCCTGATGGCACAACGGTTACAGCGATTCAGGCAGGAGCCAGGAGTCTGAGCAAGCAGCAGGTAAAAGTACTGATAGAAAAAGAGATTGAGGGGAGTTGGAGCGCGATTCAAAGCAATCTCGGTTTCAGTACGAAAGAAAAAGCGTATGCCTTCTTCCTGGGAATGGCATCGCGAGAGTCGACGCTAAATGCAGGGCTGGAGACGGGGAGTGGTCCTTCTCACTCGTATGGTCCTATTCAGGCGGCAGAGACGGCGTATGCAAACGCCAATCCGAGCTATGATCCTGAAACTGATGTGCCGGAAATGACGCAATTTACTTTTACGCCCCAGAACTTCTATGATCCGGGCATCGCGGTCTACATGGGAATTCGGCATCTGCTGCACTTCACCAGGCAGGCAAAGGCGGCAGGTTACACAGGGACCGAGCAACTCAGGCATGCACTCATCGGCTATAACACTGGACGGGTCACCACATCAGACCCAAACTGGTTAAAACAATATTCGGATGAGATTGGTGCGCTGGCCGGATGGTATCTGAACAATGGGCATTTGTATGACGACCAATTTACGTGGACCAGTGATCCTCGTGTCAATCGTAGCCAGCCCTGGGGCTGGTACTAGCTCTCTCTGTGGGGTGAGAGGGGCCTTGCTTCCCTGTCAGATTTGGCTTGGGGTCAACGGTCAACAGCATTGACTCCAACAAATTCCACACGACGAGAGGGCCTCTCTCCCAGACACCTTTTGGGGCGAGAGGATTGCGGGCGAGGCGGACACCATTTCGCGTGCGCGCGAGAGCAGCTGCGGGGGGAGGCTGCCTGCACGCTTCATATGTCCCTAAAAAGCCCGCCCTAGAGCCAGGCGTGTGATAAAAAAGAAGAAGAGATCGCATCAGGATGACTGTTTGTTGCCCCAGACAGTGAGCAGGGGCCAGGTAACGTGATAGTCGGGCCGCTGCATCTCTTTGAGGGCTTGCTGATAGACTTCGTTGTAGTTCTGAACAGCGCAACCGCGTTTTTGCAAGAAGGGGAGACCGATATCAAAGACATCCTTCATATCTTCATAATATGCATGTCCTTCAGGAGTATCACCCTGAAACTGTAATGCATAGGGCTGAGTCTGGACATTGCGCACACCATGCTGGATAAACAGGCGTGGCATGTGGGAGAGGATGCCTGAGGATTTTTCCTCGAAAATATGGCCGGCGCGATAGAAAGCACAGACAGACATCTCCATAAGTTGGGTATGGGCGGGACCATTGCTTGGATGAACAAGCTCTTCTTCAGTGACACGGATGATGCCACCCGGTTTGGCAACGCGCAGCATCTGGGCAAGCATGGCGGGCCAATCCCAGGTCCGCAGATAGCTAAAGCCGAGGCGAATATTGACCAGATCAAAGAAGTCGATGGGAAATTCGAGTGCGAGCAGGGCATCCATTACGTGAAATTCCACACGGTCAGCCACCTGCTGTTTTTGCGCCTGGGAACGGGCGTAGGTAATCATGCGCTGGCTGATATCTACACCGATCAGAGAGAGATTGGGATAGGTTTGAGCCGCCTCAATCGCCCAATTGCCGGTGCCACAACCAATATCTAAAACACGCTGGAAGTTGGTAGGATCGGCTGCTCTGGGAGCACGCCGCCCATGCCAGTTGTAAGTAGGCGGTCCTGGATAGTCAAGCGCATCAGTTCTATCTCATTAGATTTATCCTGCACAAAATAGGTATTAGGGAGTTCGCCTTTTCCTGAATTACGAGATGTTGGCATGCAGCGCTCTTTCTTTTTTTGCTTGCTCTGACATCCAATTATTGAATTACAAGCATTTTCTAGTAACAGCGGACATACAGTATTTGCTCTTATTGTACAAGAACGCTACCACAGTGTCGAGTATTTTAAAGAGCGAGCAGAGCATCATAATAATTTCTGATTGAAAACGAGCAATTGGTTAGATGAAAGACGGCTTAGCCGCAATCTGCCTCTGACCTGTCGAGGATTGAAATGCAGGGCCATATCATGCGCCTGACGGCAATCATATGCAGAACGAGAATCAAACGTAGTATTGATAGTTTATTCTGCATGTGATTGCCGATTATCGCTATATTGAGAGTGCGGGTCAGGATTATTCTCGCCGATGAGCCTGGCCGCCTCTGTATCTATCAAGATCAGGGGGTTGGGGAGACGATCAAGAGCGGCATACGTGAGGTATCAAGGACGCGCTCGGTCACGCTACCAACCCAATGTTGGCGTCCGCTATAGCCATAGGTAGTAAGCGCAATAACGTCGCAACCGCCAAAGATCTCTGCTCCCTGGCCGCTACCGCCGTTTTCAGCCACATTAATGATACCCTGCGCGATATCATCCTCAACCGTAACCGACGAGGTCAAAGCGATATTCCGCACTGGCCCATCTTCCTCCCCTATAGTAGAGCTCAATTGACGTATAGTCGCCTCCAGATACTCTTTAGCCATATTCTGACTTGCCTGAGCATCCTGAGTAGCGCGCTGACGCGCAGAACGAGAAGACTGAACGATATGAGAGAGATGGAGTTCTCCACGTCCGGGAGCGGCAAGATCGGCGGCAAGATTGGCGGCAGGGACGAGGGCAGCTTTCGCATCGTCGGAGCCATCAAGAGGGACCAGGACGCGCAGAGTGCGCTCTCCCACCCGGCGCTCTTGCGGCAAAGGTCCGCCCTCACGCAGGACCAGGACCGGCATCGACGCAAAACGTGCAACCTTCGCCGCCACCGAACCCAACATCCACCAGCGCGTCACGCCAGTATAGCCATGACTACAGATCAGAATAATATCCGCACGCTTCTCAGTCGCAACAGTCAGGATACTGGGAGCGACAAGGCCAACGGGAACCTCGGTATGGACAGTAAGACCAGCGAGAACATTCGCTTGAGCGATTCCTTGCAGATAGCTCTCAGCCTGGGCGCGGTCCGTCTCTCCAACAGTATGAACCAGAAGTGGCCTTCCCGGTGCAGAAGGATTGGACGTCGGAGAAGTATCGACCACGCGTACCAGGAAGATAGAGCCTCCGGAGATACGAGCCAGGCGAGCGGCGAGCGGCAATGATTTTTCGGCACGCCCGGAACCATCGAGCGGAACAATAATGCGTTTAAACATGTGCGATGCTCCTTGATAGCCCCTCACAAAAAGGAGAGCGAAGGAATGCACCAGGCGCATTCCCTACGAATATGGGGGATATTGCAGGTACATTCCACACGGACATGGGAGATGTACCTAGTACATACGAATTACGCTGGGACAGCATCTTCATCACCTGCGAACGAGAGAGGGCGAGCAACACTTTCTAATGACTGGCGCTCCGCCTTGACCGCGAAGAAGATCGCGATGATACCAGCAGCAGCCATAAGGGCCGCCCCGAACAGATCGCCATAGAAGACCTCGATAGGACGCTGTGAGGCAATAAGCACACCAAACAGGATCGGTGCCAGCGCCGAAGCCCCCTGGCCAATCGCGTAGAAGAGAGCAATCGCCAGAGCACGCACTTCGAGAGGGAAGACCTCACTGACTGTCAGATAGGCCGCGCTAGCGCCCGCCGAGGCGAAGAAAAAGATGATCGACCAGCAGATAGTCTGAGTTACAGCATTCAGGTAGCCCTGCAAAAACAGCCAGCCAGTAATAGTAAGAAGAACACCTGAAATGATATAGGTAAAACTAAGCATCTGACGACGGCCAATCGTATCAAAGAGGCGACCAATAGTCAGTGGGCCAATGATATTCCCAACAGCGAAAGGGATCACATAGAGGCCAACAGTACTGGGATTAATATGATAGAAGGTTGTGAGGACCAGACCATAGGTGAAGAAGATCGCGTTATAGAGGAACGACTGGCCCACCATCAGCGAGAAGCCCAGCAGCGAACGTGTAGGATATTCGCGCAGCATCGTATGGATAATCTGGCCATAGCTTACGGTGCCAGTGGGGCGAATCATAATCGTGCCTTCAGGCTTCGGCAACTCATTGATATGATCCTCCTTCATCACCTCACCCTCAATCATATTGACGATCTCATTTGCCTCGTCAAAGCGGCCATGCATCATAAGCCAGCGGGGACTTTCGGGGACGAAACGGCGCACGAACAGAATACCGAGGCCAAGAATTGCACCCATGCCAAAACAGAGACGCCAGCCAAGATCTATCGGCAGAACATGGGGATTCAGCAAAACAGTAGTCAGAGCAGCGCCAGCCGCCGTACCTACCCACCAGGTTCCGTTAATCGCCAGATCGACATGGCCACGCACGCGAGCAGGAATCAGCTCATCGATAGCCGAATTGATTGCTGAATACTTGCCGCCGATACCAGCGCCCGTTAAGGCCCGGCAGACCGCGAACCAGATAAAATTGAAAGAGAAGGCCGTTGCCACAGTAGCAACCAGATAGACACCCAGAGTAATCATAAAGAGCAACTTGCGGCCATGCCGATCAGTCATGCGGCCAAAGAACAGAGCACCCACCACAGCGCCAATCAGGTAGGCGGTCCCTGCACCTGAGACCTCTACATCCGTAAGATGCAAAGTGTGAGGGTCCTTGAGGACAGCGCCGATTACACCGACAATTGTCACCTCAAGACCATCAAGAATCCAGGTAATACCAAGTGAAATGATTACCAGCCAATGCCAGCGACTCCAGGGAAGACGATCCATTCTGGCGGGGACATCGGTTTTCACCGCCTTCGCACGAGGACCTACATCCGTACGTGTAGCTTCCATAGCTATAAGACTCCTTTGCCACATTCATCGCCGAACTTCAATATACGTTTCCTATTAACAACTCTTTTAAGCACATTTCTCATCTGTAGTTGTAACACGATTAGCAAAAAAAAATGGTGACAGGAAACAAAAATGCTCGCTAGAGTAATGCTACTCCAAAACGAGCAATGAGAAGATTCAGAATAAGTTCTCACTCTATTTCAGGGATGAGGTAAGCTTACTATATGAAACGGTCGCACGATATGTTTAGAGTCATCAGATCAATTTTAAACCGGAAATCCCCAGAACAATCGCGAGTATGGGATTGAGGTATTTATTGGAGATGAACTTTGTAGCAATGCTCCCTATGAGGACGCCCGGTAACGAACCAATTAATAACAGGCCAACCAGAGACCAGTTGATACCGCCGGTACTGATATAGCCGATTGAGCCAGCAAGGAGGAGAAGGAAGGCCTGAACGACATCCGTTCCCACCAGTTCTTTGGGTGCCAAGCGCGGATAGAGGAAGGCGAGAGAAACAATAATCAATGTCCCACTGCCGACAGAGGTTAAACCAACAAGAAAGCCAAAAAAAGCTCCTACGAGCGCGGTTGCAAGCGGGCGTCGCCAGATGCGTACACGCTCTGGCGTCCCATTCAAGATATCTTGTTTGACCCGCTCTTCTTTTCGGCGCTCCATCCAACGCAAGATATAAGGTCGGAAGAAGATAAGCAGCGCAACGAGGATAAGAACAAAGCCGATAGCATGCACGATCAGAGTATTAATGAGCGTAGCATAATACTTGTGTACGTACTGAACCAGCAGGACACTGAGCAGAGTTGCAGGGATACTGCCGCAAGCCAGCCAGGCAACGGCACGGAAATCCACATGTTTTTCGCGTATATGGATAACTGAACCGAGAGCTTTTGTGATCGTCGAGTAGGCGATATCGACAGGTACAGCCCATACCGGGGGAATACCAAAGAGAATAATCAGGATGGGAGCGAGCAGAGAGCCTCCACCCATGCCGGTCAGACCAATAAGAATACCAACCACTAATCCGGCGAAGCTAATGCGAAAGTCCATGCCTACCTCCCTGAGAGCTAAAACCACACGATGACCCCGAAGGGATTAATTGTTATGAAACCCCTGGCTGCATTGCCTCAAACCGAACATTCGCAGTTGCGCTTCTTCGCGTAAAAGCGATATTAATGTTGATATTGTTTATCAACTTGATGGTCATTAAAATATACGGCGTAAAGAAAGGGATTGTCAAGAGTATTTGCTGAAAAGCTTTTTTAGCAAAGAGCCTGAAGAGCCGAAGAGCGTGCAAGAAGAACACAAACTCCATCTTTGTTGTATCCTGACCATTTTTCCAGGGGAAAGACTAGCTAGATGACTGGTGTTGTACAGCAGAGCAAGAGATATAGTATCAGCAATGTAGTTGTACGATCTAGTTTGTTGAGGATGAGCAATGGTAATGGAACAGCAAACAAATAATGCAGCGCAATTGCTGCGGGCACTTTCTAATCAGATGGCGGATGCGGTTGAGCGTGTAAGTCAATCACTTGTGCTGGTCAATGGGCGGCAGCGCCAACCGGCGAGCGGAATTGTTTACGCGCCCGATCTTATTCTCACAGCGGATCATGTGCTGGAGCGTGAGGATGATCTGAGCATTCAGACGCATGATAAGAGGACGCTAGCGGCTCAATTTGTGGGGCGAGATTTAGCAAGCGATCTGGCAGTCTTACGGGTAACAGAGGGCGGGCTGACTCCGCTAGTGGCGGCCAATGGGCCTGCACGCGTAGGACAGTTGACGCTGGCGGTTGGACGAGCATCTGAAGAGGGGCCAATGGCAAGTTCTGGTGTCGTGAGCAGCATTGGTGGTCCACTCCGGACCGGGCGAGGAGTGACGCTTGAGAGATATATTCGCACGGATGCAACACCGTATCCCGGTTTTTCCGGTGGGCCGCTGATTGACGTCGATGGTGCAGTATTGGGCGTGCTCACGACAGGTCTGGTAAACGGAGTGGCGCTGGCTATTCCTATCGAGCTTGCCCAGCAGGTTGCAGAGGCGCTGGCAAAGCAGGGATATATCAAACGCGGCTATCTGGGAATCAGCAGTCAGCTTGTGCATCTTCCCCAGGGGCAGAGGGCCGGGCGCACACAGGAACATGGTCTACTCATAGTCAAAGTCGATGAAAAGAGTCCAGCAGAAAAAGGCGGCTTGCTAGTAGGCGATATCCTGGTCGGACTTGATGAGCATGATGTCAGCGACTCAGAAGATCTACAATTGCTTTTGACCGGTGAGCGGGTCGGAAAGACGATTCCGATCCAGGTTGTACGAGGTGGAAGTTTGCAAACCCTTCAGGTCACTGTAGGGCAACGTCAGTAGGGCAGCTAGCTAGCAAGGTAGAAGATTATGACTCAGACGACAGAACACGAAACACACTCGGCCTTTCCGCTCCCAGATGTTTTTTCAAACGCACTTACCGCAATGTTTACGCAGGTACAGGCAAGCATCGTGCAGGTTCGCATCGAAGGGCGAGGCGGTGGGACAGGGGTAATCTGGCATAAAGATGGCAGAATAATTACGAATAACCATGTTGTGCCTGCGGACGATGCCCAGGTCCAGGTTTCGCTTTTTGATGGCCGCACATTCAAGGCAGAGGTTTTGCAGCGCAATCCGCATATAGACCTGGCCTTACTGAAGATCTCTGGGGATACTCTTCAGGCGCTACCATTTGCCGACTCGAAGACGCTCCGGGTAGGCGAATGGGTCTTTGCGATTGGGCATCCCTGGGGCCAGAAATGGGTGATGACGGCGGGAATTGCCGGGACCATCAGCACGGTTCAGTTGAGGGATGGCTCCAGTATGCAGTACATCAAGTCTGATGTGGGGCTGGCACCGGGCAATTCTGGCGGACCATTGTTGAACGCGGACGGCGAGGTAGTGGGGATTAATGCGATGATCTTTGGTGGGGACCTGGCGGTCTCTATTCCCAGTCACGTCGTGAATGCCTGGTTGGCAGAGTTGCCAAAGGGACGAATCACACTGGGGATCGAGATTATGCAGGTAGAGCTGCCGACTGAGGTCAGCAAGCAACTGCAACCAGCACGCAATACAGGTCTGCTAGTAATGGGAACACCTGGGCGGGAGGAACATTTCAACGATCTCTTTATTGGGGATATTCTGCTCGCAGTTGCCAGGAAGCCGGTAAGTGAGGCGGGGACATTGCGTCAGTTACTGAATCAGGGGCAGACGGGCGAAAAGGTCTCGCTAACGCTTCTGCGGGGTGGGAAGATTCTCACAGTAGAGGTCGCAACACAGACAGTAGAACAGCAGGCGGCCTGAGTTCTCCAAAAAGAGAGAGACCAGCGAGCGATCACGAGAGGAAACCAGAAGCAATGCGCGTTGCGATTATTGCGCCCACACCAATGATGCAGGCAGGGCTACAAACGCTTTTGAGCACACCGGATCTCCATATTGCCGGGGCGGCAGCGGGGATCGGGCTGCTACAAGAGCAGACTGCCGACGTTTTTGTGGTGGCAGATGATATGCAGGTTCGAGAGATTGCGAGAGTGCTTCTCAAGGATCAACATGGCACACTGGTAGCCTTAACGGATAAGCCGGAGAGTATCATTCCTCTGCTCTCCGGCTCAGGTCTCTCGGCGTGGGGAATTGTGCCGCTGGACACGACGCCATTACAGCTTCAGAGCGCGGTTTCGGCTACGGCGCAAGGGTTGGTGGTGCTACCAAATAAGAGTGCGCGGCAGCTTGCGGGGAGAGCGATATTTGCGGAGCCAGAGCTGCTTCCGGAGATGGAAGAGCCGCTGACGCCACGGGAACGCGAGGTATTGGAGCTTGTGGGACAGGGGCTACCGAATAAGCTGATTGCGCGAAAGCTTCAAGTGAGCGAGCATACAGTAAAGTTTCATTTATCGTCCGTCTCAGCAAAACTGGGGGCAGCCAGCCGGACGGACGCGGTTCGGCTGGGGCTACGCCAGGGGTTAATTACATTGTAGAAGTGACAAAAGGAATGTCGCAGTTTTCCTTAGGGGTTATATGGTGGTGCCCCTGTTGGCTGATACTCTATAACGAGGTGCATATTCGGCTGAAATGCCTCTCCAGGCTCATTCAACGTGTCCAATTTGGAATGAAACCTCAAAATGTCCAGACAGACTGGAGAGCATGTTCCGCAAAACCAGACAGTTATTTTTTGTCCGGCTGGTAGATAGCCGCAAGGGTCCTGCCACTGAGCATCTTGCTGCTCACAAGCCGCAGCTGCGTCTCTTGCGTCCCGTCTGGGAAGAACCGCCTTCCCCTTCCCATGATGTAGGGCACAACTAAGAACCGATACTCATCGATCAGATCCGTTCCCATCAGCGAGTGGACAAGCGTGGCACTGCCATCGATAATGATGTCTTTGCCTGGTTGCTGTTTCAGTTTAGTGATTTCTTCCACCACATTTCCTCTAATGATGGTGGATTCTTTCCAGGGAGCGATTTCAAGCGTCGTCGAGACCACATATTTTTTCATGCGGTTGAGGATTGATCCAAGCGTATCGGTTTGTGTGGACCAGGCCGGCCAGAGCATTTCATAGGTGGTCCGTCCCAACAGGTACACATCGCCTTTGGAGTACTCTTCCGCAATGTACTCTATCCTCCTCGCATAATCCGCAGCAGCCTCATCGGCAGGAGGCCACCAGTGATCCATCGTGTCCGCGTCAAAGACCCCATCCAGGGTCATCCACGCCTTCACCCAGAGTTTTCTCATGTTCGTTCTCCTTTCTCATTCATTCTTCTTTCTGTTCGCCTGAAATATGGTTATCTCGTTGCACATCCCGTGAGTGGCAGGAGTCCAAGATATCTCAGAGCCATATTGCATCTCAGCCGCCTCGTGCTGGGCTTTCCAGCGACGAAGGGTTCGTGCAGACATCGTGACAGAGAGATCTTCCAGAGTTCCATAAAGCAAGGATTGGACCGCGAGAGTGAGTTTCTCTTTTTCCTCACGTCGGAAAGGCGGCGCGGATGCGCTCCAGGTAGAACTGAAGAAAACCATCCACATCAACATCAATAGCCGCCAGGACATTGGAGGGAGCGGGCAGTGGTCGATCAGGAGCCTCGAAAGAGGCGACCGTCTCACCGAAGGTGAGCTTACCAGCCAGTTCCACTTCCACGAATGCTCTCTGCCATGTGAGCAGATCAGGACATATCACAGAGGCCATGCAGAGAGGGTCGTGCATGTGGAAGAGACCTGGCTGGCTCGCTTGACCATCACAATAGTAATCGACCATCTCCTTGATGCAAGCGGTAATCGAGTTCCCTGTCGTCGCCAGTTCATGTGCCTGGCTCCGTTTGAGCAAGGCTCGTTCGGTCACATCAAGCGGCACCTGACGAATTGGCCAGCCAGCGTGCAGTACGATCTGTGCCGCATGAGCATCGGCAAAGATATTCAACTCAGCGCATGGAGTGACATTCCCCGGTACGCGCAGCGCTCCTCCCATCATGACCACTTCGCGCACGGTATGGGCCAGAGCAGGCTCCTGTCGGAGGGCCATCGCCAGATTCGTCAGCGGTCCTAACGCGACCAATGTCATCTCGCCTGGGGCGGCCATCACCTTCTCAATGATGACCTCCACCGCATGTTTTGATACCGGGCGAAGCTGTGGTTGTGGAAGCATGACCTCTCCCAAACCGTTCTGTCCGTAAGCTCCCCCTGCATCGATCCGTTGACTTACCAGTGGGGAAGCGCAGCCTTGTCCAACGGGAATATCCGCTCTTCCGGCTAACTGCAACAGTGTGAGCGCGTTCTGTGTGGTCTGCTCCACTGAAACATTGCCGTAGACAGTCGTAATCGCCTCCACCTGTAGCTCTGGTGAGACCAAAGCCAGGAAAAGTGCCAAAGCGTCGTCTATCCCTGGATCGGTATCGAGAAGAACTCGTATCATGAACGTATCCTTTCAGAAAATACCTGGCATATCGCCTTTCACTCATCTCTTCGCAATGGAAGATGATCGAATGGTCATAAGCGTCAGGATGATCGCCAGGATTCAAAGCCTGCTTGAGCGTAAAACGCCCATTGGAAGCCAGCGATCAGTCAGCCAAGAATAGAAGCCGTCATTGGCTGTAGGTATGAAGGACTGCGGTGGCCAGCACTGCCAGGCCAATCGACAGATCAGCTATCTGTAGGCATATTGATGAAACTTGAAGCTATCACCAGCTTCAACCATGTCTGCTCGTTCCGACTACATTAAATTGCTCAGCTTTGCGTCAGAGAAGCGAGACTGGCTCTTTGGCTCAAGATCAAGAGTAGAGGTGGTGGCAAGCACCACCCCTATCAAGATGCAGAATCAGCATAAGAGTAGAAACAAGCACCACCCTTATACTTAACGGACGCCCAGAATGAGTTCAATGGATAACTGATCGAGGAGTTCGTAGCGATAGCCACGTTTTGCCAGAGTATCAATATCGAACTGAGTATTCTGGATCTTGCTCACGGCATCGGAGCTATACTTACTCAATAAGCCACCGTACGTCTGATCGCCGCCATGAATCTCCTGAAGGAGGGCCTGGATTTCGGGATCGGCGTTAAAGCGCTTTGCCTTTTCTTTAAACATATTATAGGTACGCATACAGCCGAGAGCGAAGTCCCATACGCCCTGCTCATCTTCGGTGCGATAGGCGTGGGCATCGAAGTGGCGAGGGCCAGTATACTGATGATCCTCAAGCAGTTTCACCAGGAAGAACAGATTTTTAATATTTTCGCTCCCGAAGCGGAAATCTTGATCGTAGCGAGGGCCCTTCTGATCGTTCAGGTCGATGTGGAACAGTTTGCCAGCATCCAGAGCCTGGCCGATACCGTGAACAAAGTTCAGGCCGGACATATACTCGTGGGCAACCTCTGGATTCAAGCCGACCATCTCAGGATGGTCCAGAGTATAGATAAAGCCAAGCGCATGACCGATAGTAGGTAAATACGTATCAGAGCGAGGCTCATTCGGTTTTGGTTCGAGAGCAAAGCGCAGCTTGTAGCCCTTATCGATCACATACTGAGACAAGAAGTTCAAAGCGTAGCGCAAACGCTGAAGCGAAGTTACCGGATCTTTACTACCTTCAGCATCGAGACCTTCACGGCCACCCCAGAAGACATAGATCTCTGCACCGACTTCAACGGCAAGATCAATCGAAGTCATCGTCTTTTGCAGAGCAAAGGCGCGGACCGCAGGGTCATTGGCAGTGAAAGCGCCATCCTTAAAAATAGGATGAAAAAACAGATTAGTGGTTGCCATCGGTACAATCATGCCATTATCATGAAGTGCCTGTTTGAAATCGCGCACGATACGATCCCGCTCGCTGGCAGTGGAACCAAAGGGAACCAGATCATTATCATGGAAATTCACGCCATACGCACCCAGTTCCGCAAGTTTTTTCACCATATAGACAGGATTCAAAGACGGGCGAACCGCGTCACCAAAGGGATCACGGCCAACATTGCCGACAGTCCAGAGGCCAAAGGAAAACTTGTCCTCTTTTTTCGGTTTATACAGATCGCTTGCAATTTCGTATGCTGGTGTGGCCATTCACTCTCTCCTTCTTCAGATTGTTTCAGATTACTTCAGATTGCTTCGCGCATGTCTTCTGCATGTACAGCAATTCTCCCATAATTATGACCGATTGCTGCAAAAACTGTTACCTCTCATCCTAAAAAGATAACGTATAAATGTATGGTACCACATCGCCTTTGTAAATGTGATAGCGAAACGTGCAAATTTTATGTCTATTCCATCCATGATTCTGCAAAAAACTGCATGTTTGTATGCACGTATGGATATTCGCTTAGCCCCAGCATTCCCAGGAGTTCGGATCATAGTAGTTAGCCAGGCGGTCAACAGCGCCAGAGATATTATACTGCCAACCACAAAGAGAGGTCACGCTAAGAGCGACATGCTGACCTGAAGGGGCAACACAATTCCAGCCATAGCCATTATTTGCATCGAGAGAGGCGGATGTATTGCCGATGGACTGACAATAGCCATTCCAGTTTGTGGCCATACCAACTTTCTGGCCGCCGGTCATACATTGCCAGCCAGCACTAGTATAGTAATCACTCAGGCGGCCTATAGACTGAGAGTCACCATATTGCAAATGGCACACGGCATCCGCATTAATGCCGACCTGCTGACCTGAAGGGGTAACACAGCGCCAACCATAGGCGGTACCGTTAGCGTTAATAGCAGAGACATCACCGATTGACTGACAATACGTATTCCAGTTCGTTAAATTCCCCAGGATTCTCACAGACGACGGTGCAGGAGCTGGAGGCTGCGTTGGCGGAATTGGGGTTGGGGTTGGCGTCGGCGGCACGGAGGTCGGTGGTATTGGCGTCGGCGGTACGGGGGTCGGCGTCGGTTGGATAGGTGGCGAGGTTGGCGGAATTGGTTGGACAGGCGGTGTGGTTGGTTGAATTGGTTGAGTAGGCGGTGTGGTTGGTTGAAGGATGAGCGGGGCCGTTGTCGGCTGGGCTTTGACAGCGGTTGGAACGGCTTTAGTCTGATAAGTTGGTATTGGCGTTGGTGGAGGAGTGTTGACTTGAGCAATGGTGCTTTGTGAGCTGGGAGTAATAGTTGGCTGAGCACCCAATACAATATGAGTAACACCTGAAGAATACAAAAAACTAAGGCCACTTATCAGCAGTAACAGAGCAACGCCAACAACTTTAAGGATAGTCTTTTGAGAAGATTTGCGTGGCTGATGTCGCCTATTTACAGCAATAGTGGGAAGAGGTTCGGATGTGTTTAGAGACGCGATAGATGCAGCGCTCACCGGGTCGCTCGAAGGGGAGGCTATTTCGCCGGTTTCCCTGGATCTTACTTCCAGAGTATCTTGTGCTTCTCTTTGCGCTTCATCCTGAAGAACCACAGCCTGAAGTTCCGTTTGCACAGGAATAGCCTCCAGATGAACGCCACTTGAAGCAAGGGTCTCATCTGAAACGGTCAGGGCGGCGCGAAAGGCGTGAGCAAAGGCTGTAACAGAGACAAAGCGGTCTTCAGGATCTTTCTTCATAGCACGCAGGAGGACTGCATCCAGGGCTTTCGGGAGCTTCACATTTATGATACTGGGGAGCCTGGGCTGAGTATGAATATGCTGGTGCATAATGCGCATTGGCGTACCCTGGAAAGGGAGGGTACCAACGAGAAGTTGATAGGCCATGATAGCAAGCGCATACTGATCGGTGGCAGGGACCGCATCGCCGCTCCATTGTTCCGGGGCCATATAGGCTGGAGTACCGCGCACATTCTGGCTACTTGTTGCAGTAGCAGTAGTAAATTTAGCGATGCCAAAGTCAGCAAGCAACAGAGCGGGACAACTTGTCTCTTGCGGCTGGCTGCGAATAAGAAAGTTGGAGAGCTTCACATCCTGGTGAATAAGCTGGTGGTCATGGGCATGTTGAATCGCCTCAGCGGCCTGTTCGACCAGAGAGGCAACATCTTCAGGCGGAAGCACACCGGCAGAGTTTTTTTTGCGCAACCAGTCAATAAGAGAACCTTCCTGGCAGTGAGGCATAACCATATAAGTGTAGGTAAAATTATTGATCTCCTCCTCACCGAAAGCGATGAGAGGAAGAATATGGGGATGGTCGAGCAGAGTCACGGCCTTCATCTCGCGCTGAAAGAGGCGAATGGACTGTTTCACCAGCTCAGCATCAGTACCAAGCATTGTTTCACTACGAATAATCTTGAGTGCGACCTGACGCTCCGAGCTTGTATCGTCTGCAAGATAGACTTCGCCCATACCACCGCTGCCGATAAGGCGTACAAGCTGGTAATGACCAAGCTGCAATCCTTCTAAAGGCATACTATCACCCTCTTATAGAAGATATCGAAAACCGATTCAAACTGTCACAAGTATGTTTCATCTCATCTCTATTCTTCTTCATCTGGGAAAGATACTCTCGATGAGATTGATAAGTTCTGATGAAGAGTTTGCTTAAAAGCTATTGTATTGATGACATTGTATAACATCTGCTAATAGTAGAGAAAGAGAGAGACGTCATACTGCTGCAAAAGTACTAGCAGCAATGATTGAGTATATTGTTAGAGATCAATTGCAAAGGAGACAAGGTCCGCCAAAAGTAATAGTCTATAAGTTTATGGAGACAGAGATATGTTACAATTACTTGTAGGGATTTACAACGCGGGTCAAGAAAGATTTTCCCTATCTGCATAGAATAATACATCGAAGTTATCCCTCTCTTTCAGTGGTCTAAGAAGAATTTAACTACATTTGCATTCTAGAAGAGCTAGAGAAATGTGGATGGAGACGATTAATGCAATGGCTACGATTCCCTATCTTCTACAAAATAGCGCTCTTTCTCTTCTTAATTGTTGCGCTGCTGGCTGCTGATAAGCTTTGCTACGCACTGGCTTTACCGATAAGGATTGATATTGCTGGTGGGAGCGCGACTTTAAAAGTAGGCAGTCAGGATGTCAGCGCTAGGGACTATAAGCGCAGCCACGGCGATTCAGTTTGCTCCCCATGATCCCGTTGTGCATGAGTACCAGATCGACGGGACGGATACGACGAATAACTATACGCTGGATGCTCCTTATCTACATGAAATCAGTACCTCTCTTTACTATCGTTTTCAGGCGTGGATGCGGGATCTGGACGGGACGAGCTGCTGGCGCGATCTCCAGATCTGGAACAATGGAGAGATAGTGAGACAGGCAGATCTGCCAGCCAATGGTTCTACGGTACCTCTTCCTTCGGGGTCAGCGATAAGGATACAGGTAGGGCTACAACGGCCTGAGACACCGATGACGCTGGATCTTGTAGAAGCTCCCGGTAGAACGCTCTCGATTACGCTGGATCGCAATGATCGACAGATTGCGATTATACGTCCTGGCTCGACGACGGCGACGACAACTTTTTTCCCTCTTGATACGCCACCGTTTGCATCTATGGTCATCGACTTTATGGTGCGGACGTTGCTCTGGGCACTGCTTGTGCTGGCGGCAACAGGAATATGCGAGACCTTGATTTTGCTGGTAAGGGGGCTGGTGAGCGGGCAGCAGGGCAGGGCTGAAAGAGTAGCATTCTCTACTAGTAGTGCTGCAAAGTCAGAGACGGATGATAGAGCAAAGTCGGCGGTATGGTATGAACGCTCGGTATTTCGTGCTCTCCATCCTGTGGCGATAGTGGCACTTGTGGTTTCATTTTTCTTTGTCACATGGATCTCCCTGGTACAATACAACGCCGAGCCGCATATTTATGATGCGAGTGCTTATCTGTTCGCAGCCAAAATGTACGCGATGGGAAAGATTTCTGTAGCGATCCCTCCGGCGATAGATCGCTTTCCCGGTCCGTTTATGCTGGAACATGCGGGACAGTGGTTTGGGCAGTATGCGCCGGGGACATCTTTGACGCTGGCTATGGGTGTGCGATTGGGTGTACCCTGGCTGGTTGAGCCTGTACTGGGAACACTGGCACTGCTGGGGACTGGACTGGTTGCAGCACGCTTGTATGAGCGGAAAGTGGCAACGCTAGCGGTACTGCTGGGGACGCTCTCGCCATTTTATAGCTATCTGGCGAGCAGCTATCTGAGTCATGCAATTGCGCTCTTTTACCTGGTATGGGGAATCTGGGCACTACTGAGATTTGCGCAGGGCGCGGCTGGCTGGAATCTGGTACTGGCAGCGCTGCTCTTTGGGATGGCGGGGCTAACACGCGACCTGGTAGCGGTCCTGTATGTCGTTATCGTGCTACCGGGAATCGTGCTGCTTTTCTGGCGAGAGCAGAAGTGGAAGCGCTGGATTGGGCCGGGGATCGCTTTTCTGGCGATTGCCATCATCTTTGTGAGTATTACACTGGCCTTTAATCGAGCGCTGACGGGCAATCCCTATGAGAATCCGCGCACACTGTTTTTTGCCGGAGATCGCTGGGGATTCGGGCAGGGGGTGGGATTTTATGGAGAGCATACACTTGCAGCCGGGCTGGTAAATCTGGATGAACTGCTCACGATTCTCGCTATTGATCTGTTTGGCTGGCCCTTTTACCTCTCTCTAGCCTTTCTGGCGCTGCCATTTCTGACGCTACGAGCCCGGCGAGCGGACTGGCTGATGCTGGCCGTGATCGCTCTTGTGAGCGGAGCGTTTGTAGGCTATTTCTATCATGGTATCTATCTTGGTCCTCGCTATCTCTTTGAAACACTGCCATTTCTGCTGATTCTGACCTCGCGCGGCATCTTTACGCTAAACGATTGGACACTGATTACACTTGAGCAGGGGCGTAAATGGGTCATGATACAAGCAAAGACGCTACTTCTGGCATCTCCCCCTGGAAGAAGTGTGATAACAATAGTGCTGGTAAGTAGTCTTATCTTGTGCAATCTGATCTACTTTCTGCCGCGCCAGATCCAACTGCATCAGAACTATAACGGATTGCCCAATGGCTATCATTTTGATCTGGCGAGGATTTACCATCCACCTCTCCACAATGCGATTGTCGTAACCAGTGACTATACGACATACCAATTTATCCTTTTCCCTTTAAACGATCCCTTGCTAAAGGATACTATTATTTATGCCTGGGCCAGCACTACTGCTGATTACGCGGAACTGCGTGGCGCATTTCCGGGGAGAAGTCTGTATCTTCTCAACGTGGGCAGCGATGGTGCGGTAGGTTTTACGCCTGTGCCGAGCTAGCTGAAAAGGATCAAAGATCTGGCAGGGATCACGGCATCAAAGGTGAACTTAGCCACGTCTGGAATAGCGCTGGGAGCGTCCGCCGGACCCGAAGAGAAAGCCCATGAGCATAAATACACCAACGATAGCTATGATCCCGCCCACCAGCAGGAAGATACCACCGAGCAGAAACGCCAACCAGTTTGCCTGACGCACAAGAACGGCCTGGGTTGGACGGGCAGGATTATACCAGCATTGGTAACTCTGTCCGACGCTGTAACGATCCACAATAGCTTGTTGACCAACACGATCAGAGGTAAAAGTACTGGACCCATTATAACCACTAGCTGGATAGATACGGCCATCAAAAGTATGGACCGTATACTCGAAGTAGGGAGCATAGACATTAGTTGTGGTTGTGGTAGTGTACGTGTTATTACCATTCCTATGCGTGGTGGTATTGCTAGAAAGTTCTTGCTGCAATTGTCTCGCAGTAATAGTACACTGTCCCGGCTGATATTTCCGCTCCTGGAGCAGTTGATTCACAGCAATTGCCAGGAAGATAAGGGCAACAACCATGAATATTATACCTATCAGAGTCACGATACAACCCGGTTGATTTGAGAAATTTCTGCGTATAGAGATCATATCTTCCCTCCCTTCTATTGCTCTCACCTGGACCTATTTTCGTGTCCCTCTCTGCAAAGCGAGAGAGGTGGTTAGCGAACATGGACAGAGACTCCCAGAGGGCACAGTCAACAGTCGTCACTACCTTTTTCTACGCAACGAGGTCTATCTCTGTTTTTATGAACGTGCAGAAGGGCTATTACTCAAGCAGGAATTTCTTCTCAGAGAACACCAACTTCCCTTGCGGCACGCGTCTCTGTGCTCAGCAAGGGAAGAGGATTGGCAGGAAGTATCTATGCTCTTTCTGTATCGCTTCTTATGAGATCGTACAAAAGGCTGGAAATGGGTGTGGGTGAGTCTACCTGTTGCGCGGTCTGTTTAAAGAGACCAAGATCCTTCTGTGGTATCTTACTCTGGCCGAAAAGGGCCGTTTTCTCGACAATCCTCTTGCCATAATTCTTATAGACAGGAGCGGGAAACAACGTATGTGTCAGCATATCGACAACCGATTTGGGATCGACGCCGTTTTTCTCGGCCATTGAGAGAGCTTCTCTCATGGAGTATGATGCTGAACCCAGCAGAAAATTTCCAACGAGCTTGACAAGGGTTGCCGCGCCGACCTCTTCGCCAAAATCGAAGATCCCCTGTCCCCCCATTGCCTCAAGAAGTGGCCGCACGCGTTCTTTGGCTTGCTGCGGACCCGCAATGGGAATCCAGAGCTGTTTGGCGACGGCAGCCTCAGGTCGGCCAAAGATGGCTGCCTCAACATAGATGCTGCCATGTTCAGCATGGATGGCTGCCAGTTTCTTTGCTGTCTCCGGCAAGATCGTACTCATCGCAAGATGGATACCGCCTGGTCCCAGCTGCTCTAAAAAGCCATCGCTCATGACGACGCTTTCCAGCGCCTCACCGTCCCAGACAATGCTTGCCACAACCCCTCCCCTCGTCACCGCGTCAACGGGTCGCTTCGCCAGGTGAGCGCCCTGAGCCGCCAGCGCCTCCGCTTTGCTCGCCGTGCGGTTGTAGACCCGGAGAGGATAACCAGCGTTGAGGAGATTGGTCGCCATCGGCAGACCCAGCAGGCCGAGGCCGATAAATCCAACCATTTCATTCATCTCTCTTCCTCCTTCTGAATGAGTGACGTCTCAAACATGACGTTAACGTCATGTTTGAGACAAAAAAACTTGCTTCTTATTTCTTTCCGACTTTATCGCTATCAATGTGACGTTAACGTCACATTGATAAATTATCATCTTTGCGAGCCACTGTCAAGGGCTTAAAAAACTAGATCACGGCATAGTTGCACATACTGAAAGCTACAATTGCAATAAACCCTTGTCGTGCAGAGGAAACCGGGCAAGCGGCAAAAACTTGAACATATTCTCATGCAAGAGCACAAATGCGGCCAGATTTGACCGCTTTTCGTGAGATACTCTCACTAGAAAATTTCTCGTTGTGAAAAATAGGAAAGGGGACATCAATGACCACACAGCCTTTTAAGAGCATTCTCCTCGACCTCTTGCAGCAGGGCCATCTCGATGAAGAAGCTTTTTTGCAGGAGTTGAACGAGACCGAACGTTCTGCCATTGGAACCTGGGAACACTGGTCAGCCAAAGATCACATAGCTCATAGGACATTCTGGCATCAGAACCTCGTCCTGAAGTTGACTGCCATCCTGCACCATCGGGAGTTGCCGCCAGACGCTCAAAACGAGGAAAAGCTCAACTCGATTGTTTTTGAGGAACAACAACAGCGTCCGTGGTCAGATGTTTACACAGAATCTGAGCGGGTCTACGCCGAACTCATCAAGTTGGCTGAGCAACTGAGCGAAGAAGAGCTGACGGATTCCAATCGCTTCGCCTCGATTTCCGGAGAAAAGCCGCTGTATACAGCTTTCCTGGGCAGTTGCTACGAGCACGACCAGGAGCATCTCGCGCAGTATTATCTAGACCATCACAACCTTCCGCGGGCGATTCAGATCCGCGAGAATTGCGCCAACAGGGTCATTCAAGTTGAAGTGCCAGAATGGGTGAAAGGAAGTTTTCTCTATAATCTGGCCTGCTTTTACGCCCAGCAGAACCGGCTGGAGAAAGCAGCCACGCTCTTACAAGAAGCGTTGACACTGGCTCCTCGTCTCAAAGAGCGGTCAAAGAGCGATCCTGAACTGGTTGCGTTACGCGACCAATCAGTTTGACCAAACCGCTAGTAAGAATTTGTTGCAATCCTCACTAGCAGTTTATGCAAACCCATATCGAGATCAAGTCTCAGATGAGGGCGGTCAGAGCAGTATTATCCTGACCACCCTTCCTTATATAGAATGGAACACATCCGGCGAGAGAGTGGTAGGGAACCGGAGACGGCCAAGCCGCTCTGCCCTACGCGATTTCGGTTTCTCCTGCCAGAGAGTGGTAGGGAACCGGAGACGGCCAAGCCGCTCTGCCCTACGCGATTTCGGTTTCTCCTGCCAGAGGCGGTCCAACTGCGATAATCCCATAGCGCTCATCCACGATATGGAGTGCTTGTTGATCCACTGGCTCAGACCTCACTACAACACCGACCTCCTCAAAGTACTGACGCATTCTTCCTGCGGGCAAGGCCTCGATGAGAAGTTGGCCGCTTTCCGAACCTATATTGCGGAAAGCATGAGCGGTACCGCGAGGAACGAAGATCCATGCACCCTCAGAGGCTTTCGTGGTGCGCCCTGCACATTTGATCAGGAAAGTTCCTTTCACGATCCAGAAACACTCATCGAATTGAGCGTGTTTATGCTCTGGAGGTCCCATCTGCGGAGGGACCACTTCAAACCAGCTATCCACAACACCATTGCTCGTCTCCCCTGTCGTCTTCCACACCTGATACCAGGTCTCAGAAAGAAACGTTTTCTCTCCCTGCTCTAGTTCGCTGATAATTGGAACGGAATCCGTTGACATCTATTTTCTCCTTTTGCTCCCTGCTTGCAGAGAGCAAGTATTTGCTAAAAATGTTATTAGGAAGGAAGCAGTATTATCCTGTCCACCTTCATCTCTCGCCCCGCCGGTCAGGCGTGGCAAGGGGAGGGATTGGCACACCTGGTCAGGCCATTATACAATATGGAGAATAATGCGGCCCCGCCCGTGACCACTCTGGCTGAGTTCGTGTGCTTTGTCTGCTTCATGCAGAGGGAATGTGGCGGCGATGGATGTGCGGAGTTGGTTTTCATCAATCATATGAGCAAAGGTGTGCAGAAGATCGGCAGTCGATTTGAGTTGAGAGGAGAAAAACTCAGCATGCACGCCTAATTTTTGTGCCTGTGCCTCATCGGCTTGTCCCGCAATAGTGAGGAGCTTGCCGCCATGTTTCACCGTGGAGAGCGCACTTGCGGTAGTCTCACTGCCAACCGTATCGAAGACCAGATCCACGTTGTGAACCTCATCCTCTACACGAGTCTGAGTATAATCAATGACCTTATCGGCTCCCAGGGACTGCACAAACGCCACATTGTTCGTCGAGGTCGTAGCGATTACCTGTGCGCCTTTGTGGTGGGCAAACTGGACAGCGAAGAGACCGACGCCGCCTGAGCCACCCAGAATCAACACACTTTGTCCAGCCTGGAGTTGTCCAGAGGCGAAAAGAGCCTGCCAGGCGGTTATGGCACCGATGGGAACCGTAGCGGCCTCATCAAACGTGAGTGAGGTTGGTTTGAGCGCGAGCGTCTGAGCGGAGACAAGTGTATATTCAGCATAGGCCCCGCCAGATGTGTGGCCATAGACAGCCTGACCGGGCTGGAAGGTCGTCACCCCTGGGCCGACGCGTTCCACCACCCCTGCCAACTCAATGCCGGGAACATAAGGAAACGTCGATGGCATGAAATTCTTCATCGAGCCGGAACGAATTTTCCAGTCGAGAGCATTGATGCCTGCCGCATAGACACGGACCAGCACTTCGCCCTCCTGAGGCTCCGGTTGCGGGACCTGTTCAAGATGAAGCTGAGTAGCATCACCATAATCATGAACCTGTATTGCACGCATTGTTGACATAAGTATATTCCTCTTCTCGTTTACGAGTTGTTATCAGGATATTTTTCGGCTAAAAATTGTGCCCATCGGCGTATCCCAGTGAGAGACACGCGATTGGCGGCAATCTGTTTCTCCAATAATGGTTCAGTAACACTGCCATTATAGCTTGACGCGAGAAAGACAAACAAGACATAATGAGGCATATATCTATAGACAGAAAGCTATCATTCGATAGAAAAAAGAACAAATGGACCTCCTTCAATTGCGTTATTTTCGCGTAGTGGCGCGGACCGAGCATATGACGAACGCTGCCGAAGAGCTTTCTATTGCGCAACCATCGCTCTCGAAAACGATTGGTCGGCTGGAAAAAGAGCTTGGTGTCCCTCTTTTTGATCGGCAAGGACGCGTAATTCGGCTAAATCAGTTCGGCAAAGCCTTCCTTGAGCATATCGAAACGATCTTTCGTGAGTTGGAAGAGGGGCAACGCAGAGTACGCGATATGGCAGGACTCGAACAAGGGGTAATTTCGCTAGCTACAGCAACGATTTATTGGCTCCCGGACCTGTTACAGCGTTTCCAGACCCTTTATCCTTCTGTGCGCTTCCGCCTCTTTCAATGCTCACTCGCAGAAATGCCGCATCTGCTGCAAGCGGGAGCGTGTGACTTCTGCTTCCAGTCCGCGCCGAGCATGCAGCCTGGTAGCCAATGGAAACAGTTACGAACCGAAGAAATTCTGCTCGTCGTCCCAAACACGCATCGACTTGCCGGACAGGAGCAAGTCCCTCTCAGTGAAGTCGCTAATGAAGCCGTAGTAATTGAAAAAGTCGGGAGTGGTCTGCGAGATCTGGTTGAGACATTTTGCCAGCAGGCAGGCTTCTCTCTGCATCCTGCCTACGAAATAGATGAGCCTGCGGCCCTCTTTGCCTTCGTCAAAGCTCACTTAGGTGTGGGATTCACCACGGCATTGATGGAGAAACGGGTTCATGAGTACGGATTAACAGCGCTGCACCTCACGAACCCAACCTGTGAGCGGACCTTTGGCATTGTGTGGCGTCAGGAGCATTATCTCTCTCAGGCAGCACGCGCCTTCCTGCGGTTTCTCATAGAGGATATTGACCAGCAAAAGCAAGAAGCACACTAGCCCGTGGATGTATTGTAAACATTTCTAAGAACCTGTTTTGGAATGCGAAGAGGGAATGCTGCATGGCCAAAAGAGCAAGATAGGAGAAGTTTTGTTCTTTTCAATATGCGATAATCAACTCTAAGAGAGAAGATCTGGATAGACGACCAGCTCAAGGCAAAAAAGGGAGATAACATGGAGCTACAAGAAGATGTGATCGTTGACATTCCCGAGAACCGCAGAAGATACTTTGGTGGTCCTGGAAAAATGCTCTTACCCTGTCCCGCGACAGTAGAAGCCCTGATCAAGAAAGTCCCCAAGCACCAACTCATCACGACAAAGTTGATTGAGGAGGAGCTCACAGAGCAATTCAAAGTGCAAGGCACCTGTCCTGTTACCACGAAAAAAGCTCTTCAGACGATTGCTTACAACGCAAACACAGAGGTTGCATACTGGCGAGTAGTCAATAAGGGTGGAGGGCTGATCGCGAACCTTCCCGGCGGCGTAGAAGCTCAGGCAGCCCTTTTAAGGGAAGAGGGCTTTGTCATTGACACAACGGGGAAAGTACCAAAAGTAGACAATTTCAAAGCAAGCCTTGTTTGTTTCGGTTAATACGTGCAGATTCAAATGAAGCCTGGAAAGTGAGAAGAGCATAGTGAAATATGCATTGAGTTCATTGATAGGTGATGTCCTGCTGCGGGGAGTGATAGAAACTGATCTCCCTCTCTTCTTCGAGCAGCAACTGAGAGCAAGTTAGGAGAAGTTTTGTTCGGCTCTGCATGCTCTACTTTTCAAGAGGCGTGGCTCAACTTCTCGCGAGTCAGACTCCTATTCCCCAGTTACCGAGACAGATCCCATTGCAGCTAGCCTCAATACCATGAAGAAGTACGTGGCTTCCCACACCCTCCAGAAGCTCGATTGGCAGAACGCAATGCTCCTGCGGGGCGACCTGGCTCAGGAGATTCAAAAGCTCAAGCAACAAGATGGGCCTGTCTTACAGGTTCACGGCAGCGCAAACCTCATCCAAACATTGCTAAAATACGACCTGATGGACGAATTGTGGTTGAAGATCTTCCCAATCACGCTGGGCATAGGCAAGCGCTTGTTTGCTGAAGGTGCCATTGCCGCAGCTTTTACCTTGCGTGAGGCGAAAACATCCTCGCGCGGGGTCATCGTCGCCTCGTATGAGCGCGCGGGAGCAGTTCAGACTGGATCATTTCCCGGATCGTGAACGATCAAGCCGCTCTTTCCTTGTATGTGGAGACTGACTCATTCTTGCGCCCCATCCGAGCGAGAAGCAGCCGGATCATCGCCATCTGGATCAGCGTTTCGCTGGTCTGCACTTTTCACTCGTAATCTTTACTCATTCTAAAGATTGCTGGGATAACTCGTACTCATCCTTCCAGGATATCACATGAGGCCATCTCTGCGATTAACAAAACACGGTCTAAGAAATAACGCCTCCATAAATCATAACCTACCCCTTAGACACGCTCGCCATCAAAGGGTTTAGAACGCCAGGCAAAGAGTCAAACAGCAGTGGGAAGGTAGCTTTCAAGGGCATCCCAATTTGGGGTCGAAATATTTGCTTGTTGCTTCAAGGCCGCAAACGCGTTATGTAACGCTATCGCCTCATCAATTGCCGACATAGCGTCTATAAGCCTGACAATAGGCGTCACGGCATATATTTTTAGGAACAGGGAGACGATATGGGGTCTTTCGCGGAAAAATCGTCCCTGGCTTGCTGGTGTAATCGTGTAACCTAGTGTTTCCAGGACCTTATATCCCTATCCTGCGACGGAGGTAGTAGACCAGCTATGGTCACTGCTGGAACGCATTCAGGTGGTGCCTCAGACAGAGCAATGACAGAGAGAGAAGAGTTATAGAGAAGAGAGAAAACCAGACAAAAAGACGCTAGGAGCAAAGAGAGGTGGGCTTACCAGATTGTAGGATCAGGAACAAAAACCTCGTAATCTGTATTGGCAAGAACTTTTTCCATAAAGTGAGCGCTAGAATCCTGATACAGGACATACTGGCCCTCTGCTATTCTGCTTTTATCGCCATCTCTATAGATAAATCGCTTTGTGGATTGTGTATCCACTTTAAAGCCACATTTTTCATAAAACCCCTGGTTCCGCGGCGCACAGAAGCCCAGCCCGATTTTATCAACGGAGATGAGATATTCTTTTATGGCAACCATGATCTGTTTGCCATAACCTTTCCCTTTTTCATTCGCGATAATCCCGCCTATATTGAGGAAAGAAAAGGTCTCCTGAGCGAATAGCACCGAATAAATAGGCTTTAGATAGCCGGAAGCAAGAATTTTTGCTGTTTCCGTCTCCTCCAGGAGAAAATATAAGCGATCACTCAGATCTGGCTTTGTAGGCAAGGGAAGATGAAACTCTCGTATTGACGAGGCGTTGAGTTGCGTATATTGATGATCGGTAGATGTGTTACCCATTATTGTAGTGAGAAGCGTATGCATAAAGAAATTATATCACAAAGAGCATAGCTCAAGCTTTGTAACTATCTAAAGCTAAATAGAAAAAATGATATTTAAAAGTAGTGAAACGTTGGAGAACTCAGGGGACCTATCAGAAGATGAGACATCTGATACCGAAGTAAAAACAACCAGGCCGGGAAACGACTATAGCAGGGAAGATAAGATTATTCGCGTAAACACCTATCGCGATGCGCTTAAGGCTTTACGTAAATTAAAGAAAGTTGCTAACCGCATCTACGTGAGAATAGGGGTAGGCGGACCGGTATTTGAGATAGAAAAACGTGGTCAGACGAATGTCTTTTTAACCTCTATAGATCCAGAAGAAGAGGTACCAGGGCGAAGACCTCTCGGACAGGACAATCAGCTACTAGGGACAGTAAGAAAGCTGAAAAAAGGCGATCAGCCAGGAGAAGGGTATAAAAAGAAAAGCAGTTCCACCTATACGTATCTGGGTGGAAAGCTGGAGGGGCGACATAAGCCACAAGAGGTAGCGTCGGCGATCATTAATAAATTTGCCAGCAAAACACCATACCCGGATACATTTTCGACAGAAGAAAAAGAGACGCTGGATGAACTTTTTGCACTTCTCTTCATCGTGGAAGTTTATCGAACAGGATTTGCCGGCCCACTTGCCTTTGCCTCTGTGCAAGCCATGCTCAACGGAGTAAGTATAAAAAATGTACTTTACAAAGGCGCGGGGCAGGCAGAAGCATTGCATGTAGGAACTTCACAGGCAAGTCAAGGACCAAAAATAAGTGGGCAGGAAGCGGAACGGAAGGTTGGCACAGGAGATCTGAAGAAGGGAGATTTCAATAAAGCGCTACAGAGAACGCTCGAACTGTTCGGGCAGGCCAGTCAATCTAACGATCCAGTAGTATTTGCAGATCTCTTTCGTAAAATGCAACTTGAGACTATAAGAAGCCAGAAAAGAAGATTGACAATATGACCTCTTGAAAGGTTTTACTCAGATAGATGCTCAGCTCTCCTACAAACGCTCTATTGCTTGTTTGTAGGAGAGCGCGTAAGCATAATAGCAGTATCAGTGTTCAGGCGTTTGGACGGCGTTCGAGAAGGAAGACGGGAATTTCGCGGGCGGTATTTTTTTGGTATTCGGCATAGTTCGGGAATACGGTGACGGCCTTTGCGAAGGCTTCTTCGCGTTCAGCGCCGGAGAGCAGGCGGGCGGTGGCGGGAAAGGTTTCAGTACCGACTTCGACGGTGACATCGGGATGGGCCACCAGGTTGTTGTACCATACGGGATTTTTGGGTGCGCCGCCTTTGGAGGCTACAGCGAGATAGGTATCCTTATAAGGGATTGCCATTAAGGGGGTAGTGTAGGTCTTGCCGGATTTGGCTCCTGTGTTGGTAAGAAGGATTATAGAACCCCAGCCCTCGACTTTGCCGCCGTTTGCGCGAAACATCTCGACGACGCGATTATTTCTTTCGATGAAATCATTATCGTTCATTGTCTGTGTTTTCTCCTTTTGATGTGTTTTGAAAGGGAAAGTAACCTTTCTCTCTTTGAGAAAACAAGGAGGTGAAAGTTACTTATTCCCGGCAAGCAGGACACGAGCAAGTCGGTCCCTACCTGTTATAAGGGGCGAGAGAGGAAAAACGACACCATACCGATTTGTGTGTAAAGAGGGGTAATTCTGACATTCAGTCATAAATCCAGGCAGAGACTTCGTAGCCACCTTTTTATCGCTGTGTGTAAGAATATCTCCTCGTCAGGACTTCCATTTCGGGAGAAAATAGTGTATTCTCTTCTAATGCCCAATTTCGGGCAGTACAGTCTTTCCCTTTTTCTGGAGGACAAAGATATGTACAGCGGGGAAAGTCAGCAATTTCTCTGCCTTGCCGGCTACCGACCTCCATGCCTGCGTTTGAGGGCGTTTCACTCCACGACTCGCAAGCAGTTCTGGCACGAAGAGATCCCCATACAGTGTGAAGGGAACCCTCCTACGTTTTTCACCAACTCCAGGCAGCAGGTGGTCTACCTCCGCCCTCACGCCTCTCCTTGGGAGAAACGTCCCAACCTCTTTGCCATGAGCAAGCAAGATGGCAGAGAACTCTGGTCAACACAGCTCTCCTACGATGATTTGGGTATTCGGCTTTCGTTGTGTTCAGACACAACAGGTGCTGATTGTAAAGACATTTTCAGAACGTGCTTATTCAACAAAGAGAGAGGAAAGAAATGCCGAGCGACTACGTAAAAGATCTGGTAGATCATAAGCAGCATGTAGCAGGGTATATGCAGATCGTTGCCAATGAATTATTCAAGCGAGCGATCGTCCATGACAACTCAAAGTTCTCTCCAGAAGAATTCGACACGTATGAAGCAATCTCCCCTGAGCTTCAGAAGTATACCTATGGCTCACAGGAGTATAAAGAGGCTGCTAAAAAGTTAGGTCCCGCGTGGAGCCATCATTGTCAGGTCAACGACCACCATCCTCAACACTTCGAGGATGGCGTGAGAGGGATGAGCCTCATTCAACTCGTCGAAATGCTCTGTGACTGGCTGGCTGCCTCCGAACGTGGCCAGACTGATGTTCTGCAAGCGCTTGCCACCAACAAAAAGAAGTTTCATATTGATGACCAGCTCTTCGAGGTCCTGAAGAACACGGTGAAGGAGATTGCACCTGGAAAACTCCCTGACAACGATCCGCTCGTTTGACGAATAATCGCGTGTGGTAAACCACAACGAAAGCCGAATACGCAATGATTTTCAGCAGTTATCCTGTTCATAAGGAGGACAACAGTATGGACACTCTCCTTACTATCTTACAGGTATCGGATGAAGACCCATCACGGCAGAAGAAGAGGAGTTCCTCCTCTCGCTGCGGACAGAGACCCCCACAGGGACGGTGAACAGCCGTCCCTACGTTTTCTCTCATTTCAGGCAAAAGAGGGCATAATATTGGCAGGATGAAGGGAAAAGGGATTTTGAATCAGAACAGGTATTTAGAACATTTGTTTATTGACTTTACGCGTTTGTCCTGTATAAACTTATTTTATCTCTATACTGTATTTTGTCGCTTTAGCGTGTTTCCTTGCCAATAGAATGTCTCTTCCATATCTACACATAGTTATGGGAAATACGGATTTGAGGATTTTGTACATCTTGTAACGCTTTCTCCATTTGATAAGAGATGCTGGTGTTATGATGCACCGCTATGGTAGACATGGAAACAAAGCATGGCTGAGGTGGAGGAAGAAGCGCTTTCAGCATGTGGCACTGACGCTTCCTCCCCAGGTAGCAGTTCTTCATGTCCCCCTCGAATTTCTGAGCAGAATAAGGAAGGTAACCATCCTCATGAGTGACGGCACACAACAGAGTGTTTCATTAACGACAACAACCCCGTTGGACTCTGCAAATTATTGAAGCTACTACTGAGCCCCGTTTAAACGGAGTAGGATCGATGCAGACTCCACAGGATAAGTTCTATACAGCAGCCAGAAATATAGCAAAGGATCAGGCGAAGAGCATCTTTAGCGGAACCAGAAATCCTTATAGAGAGAAACCAAATATGCCAGAAGTAAAGGCACTTGCGCGATCTCTCTATTATGCATATGGGCTTGACCAATTGCAGTTTGCACAGAGTTTAAGTCTTCATGAAGCGCAAGAGAACTTCATTAGTGAATTTAAAGAAACATACCCAAAGATGCTCTCTCAGTTGAGTATAGAATATGACGCTCCTACTGAAGAGACACAACAGCTCCTTGTTGCAGCTAGAACTGATCAGGAGAATGACAGAGGCGATTTGCAGTGGAATGCTCAGGAGCGAGCTATAGTACGGGCATTTGTCAGCCTCTCCTCTGATAAAATTCCTCATCAGGAAGATGTCAATGAGAAATTACCGAGTGAGCTACCTGCGAGGATAGGTCTGTATCAAAAGTTTTATGATGAGTTTGAGCCAGCAAAGGAGGAGGATTGATGGGGTTCAGTCTGTCTCTGAAGAAGAAAGTGCTTCTGCTGTTGACTTGACTTCATTTCATAAAGGATCTGTGGCGAAGCGTCCTCTCTGGTTTTCGCCTCTGCTAGTATGTTTATATCTTGGCATCGCTGTAGTGGTAGTGCTGCTCGGCTTGATGCATTTTGTGTTTCATCTGTTTTGAGCAAAGACGGAAACCTCGCACGTAGCGATGAGAGGTTTCCGTTCTGTTGATAGAAGCTGGCACGGACAGAGACCCCAGAGGGCACGGTGAACAGACGCCCATAGTACTCTGTCAATTTTCATTTGTAGGATGGATACTATCGGGTAAGATGGAGGAAGGGGAGCAGGAGACGGGCAAGCCGATCTACCCTACGAGAGGGTGCACAGGGGAGCAGGAGACGGGCAAGCCGATCTACCCTACGAGCGTTTCTCTCTCCTACAAGTAAAGATTGACAGAGTACTATGGACACGGTGAACAGACGCACCTACCTGCCTCTATAGAGTGAAGTAGATTAGGTAGAGAGATTTTGCATAAGTGAACGCACAAAAGAGATTTCATCGTCATTGACGAGATGATCCATGCCTGGGTAGACACGTTCAACGACGTTTGCCCCCATCTGCTGGAACAGAGCAGCGCTTTCGTGTACGCGCTCGACAGGAACAAAGCTGTCAACATCACTTGTGCCAAGAAAGATGGGCGTCTCCTGGAAGGAGCCAGGGTAGTCCCAGATGGTTCCGGGTGGTCCTATCAAGCCGCCAGTAAAGAGTACGACACCACCATAGCGGTCCGCATGTCTCACCGCATATTCAGCAGTCAGGCAGGCTCCCTGTGAGAAACCAAGCAAGACTAGCTGCTGGCGAGAGAATCCCTGGCGCAATAAATCGTGAATGAGGGAATTGTAGACAGTCAGGGCGGACGAGAGGAAGGGCTCATTTTGAGCGATGGGAGCCATAAATCCATAAGGATACCATGTCTGATCTTTAGCGGCAGGAGCGAGATAGGTAAATGCAGCGTTGCCGATACGGTCAGCCAGAGCAAGAATAGTCTCGGTTGTATGTCCTCTGCCATGCATCAAGATAGCGACGGCCTTGCTTTCTGCGAGAGGTCGTCCACGAATCACCAGCGGCTGTCCCTCATGATGGTGCGTCATCTGCTACTCGTTTCTGATTTACCCAGGAGCAAGGACACCCGCCTTGCAGTAGAGTGTCCGATGGCATCGGCAGAGAGAGCTACCGATGCCGCTTGCTCTTCGTGAGAGATTAAACAGTAATATGCTCTAACTGTGCCAGATACTCATCGCGGCGGTCCTCAAACCAGGGTGGAAACTGGATGCGCTGACCGAGCACTTCAGGAGCCTCATCGATATAGAAACCGATATCGCAGGTTGCAACCTCGAAGAGAACGCCTCCCGGCATACGGAAATAGATCGAATGGAAATAGTTACGATTTTTCTGCTCAGAGACATCGGTATAGCCAAAACCCTCTAAATAGTCTTTGACCTGCTTCTGCTCTTCATCGTTCTTGACAGCAAAAGCGATATGATGGACAGTACCAGCGCCAAACGTCCAACTGCCAGCGGGGACATCAGGTTCGTGGAGGAAATCGACAGTCGCGCCGGAGCCACCTTTACCGACCTCAAAGCGCTTGTAGGCACCTTGCTCAGCGGTTTTTCTAAAGCCAAGCACCTCCATAAAACGCTCCGACTCGGCGGTCTCGCGCAGGCTTAAAGTCACGCTATGGAGACCACGAACGGCGGCGTCAGCGGAGACTTCCGCAGTCGTCCAGGGAGGGCGCTGATCTTTATCATCGCCAATCAGCTCGAAAGACAGACCACCTGGATGCTCGAAGCGGATATAGGGCTGTCCAAACCGTTCTTGAATGGCACTATGCGCTACATTGAACGACGAGAAACGTTTCAACCAGAAAGGAAGCGAAGATGCAGGGACGCAATAAGAGGTCACCTTTACCTGGCCAGTACCTTTACGGCCATAGAGACCAAGCTGCTTATAGGGAAAAGTCGTCATAACAGTGCCAGGAGTGCCAGTCTCGTTGGCATAATAGAGGTGGTAGACAGGTTTTTCCCCATCCAATAAAACAGTCTGCTTTACAAGACGTAAGCCAATGATTTTGGTGTAAAAATCAACATCCTCTTGAGCTGCACCGACACACGCCGTCAGGTGATGCAAGCCGCTAATCAGATCCATGCTATTGCTCCTTTGCAGCAGGATACCACACCATTTCTCCAGCCTAAATACACTAGGAGAGAGATGAAAAATATCTCTCTCCTAGTGTACCTAAGTTGGCATTATATGTCCAATACAAGAGCTCTTCAAATCTCCCAGAAAATCTCCCATAAAGGAAACATTCATCTGTAAATGCTAATAAATGAGAATAGAAGTGCTGTAACTTGTCTGCCCATACAACCAGGCGGCCTGGTCCTCACGGATATTTACGCAGCCATGCGTGCCATAAGAGGCACTGACATTGCCGCTGGAATCGATATGGTAGAACTGGGTGCCAGGACCGTAATCATTGCGCCACCAGGAGTCATGCAGGTAGTAGCCACCCTCATGATACAAAATGGCATAATTAATCTTTGTTGGCTCATAGTAGTACTGCGAACCGGGTGGATAGGGAGAGTGGAACTCAGTATTGGTGAGACGCCACAACGGACTCCACAGACCGGGCACAGTTGGCAGCTCTGGACGGCCAGCGGTGACCAGGAAACCTTTGACCAGCTTGCCATTCTGATAGAGGCGCAAGGCTTGACCTGCCGTTGAGACAATAATAACCTGGCTATTCATCAACTGATAATGCTGAAGAAGTTGGATATCAGTCTGATGTACCTGATCAAAAGGCGTCTTATCGATATATTCTTGCTCAAACATATGTAGATGAAAGAGCTCGTTTTGCGTCGTCGCAATCAGCTGCTGGTAATCATCAGCCGTCACAGCAGTACTTAGATAGCGATCCAGGTCCTCGCCAATACCTTTCGCCATGTAGCTATTATCGAGGGGATAATCCTTACCATCATAAGTATCATGATAAAGATGAGCATTACCCCAGACATTCACCTCGTTATGAAACTGCTTCACAAGCTGCATCGACTGACCCTTCAAGAGGTCCATCTGCATAGTCGCCTTATCAGCCGTAATTTTCTTAGTAAAGGCCAGAAAATCTTGCATCGTCTTGACCTGGCTCCCCTGCGTTCGATCAGCATCCAGGTCTGCCTGGTAGGCAGTAACATTGATCCCTTGTTGCTGCATCAACTGAACATTAGCAGCCAGTTCATTTATGCGGGTAGTTACCAGATCGGGGATAACATTCTGATACTGAGTAGCGAGCTGCTGATTCTGGCTATCTATCTGCTGCTCGACCTGCTGGAGCGAGGCGGGAGTCATAGCGGCGCTAATCGCTTTGTTATCGTCATCGTACTGCTGCTGTGGAGTAGTGATATCCTGATGCTGGCTCTTTAACAATTGCAGCACATCAGCAAAGCTCTGAAGAGCATCCATAGTATGAGGCAACATATTCAAGGTTGCATCGGCGTCATGCACGCGGCTACTAATAGCAGTAAACTCTCTAGGAGTAGTAGCTTTATTAAACTGGAGCAACTGCTGATTGTAGACCTGTGAAAGCACATCGACAGGCATATGCGCGGGACCATCGAGGGCCAGGCCTTTTTGCAGAGAGAGAAGATTCGTCTGAGCCTGCTCTTTGGATTGCTCCGTCGAGACCTGCATCACAGCCTGAGTCTGAAGCGTAAGTTGTTGATAGCGTATTATAAGATTTTGGAAATACGTCTTTGTAGATTGATCGCTAAAGAGCGTCCAGGGAGCATTTGTCTGATTAAGCGTTTGCACCTGAGAGGTGATAGGCTTCAGAGTAGCGAGCGGGACACCGATATTCTCGGCCTGCTGAAGCGCCTGCTGCAAATGCATACGGTCCTGATTTGTCTGTTGCTGAAGAGGGGTATTACCTCCACAAGAACTGAGAAACACAGTCATAATAGACAGGAGAAGCACAAAGGAGAGAGGTGTCAGAAATGCTTTACCTGACTTCTGTGGCTCCCGGAAAAGAGGTCTCTTTTGCATCGTTTCTTTTTCTCGAATAATATTCATTGTATCCATTATAATATATTCACCGTGCGTACGACGCTGGAAAAAGCAAAAGAAGAGTACATTTCCGCTCTTTCTCCACCGTCTCTACGTAATAGGAATACTTAAACGTATCAATAAGTTCCATCATGGCCGACGTTGAGGTACTTTTTTGCTACGTCCGACAGTTTCTATACACAGTAGAACAAACGTCGGTCAGCTTTTATTTAGTAGCGAAAATATTTCTGTTTTCTGGCAGCAGAGTCAGCTGATCGGCGAAGTAATAGATAACATATCGCGCTTAATCATAAAGGCCAGAGCATCCACCAGATCATTACTATCGCTGGACCGGCCAAGCCCATCATCGATACGATAGTGGGGCAAAGGGCTTCCCAGGCAAGTCTTAGAGTTATTGGGTGGAGTGGTAGTATAGGAATACACCACATATCCCAATCTAGTCGCCAGTTCTATCAGGGGGCTATGCTCAGGTGGCAGCTGAGTATATTCAGGTTGCTGCATTTTTCCTCCTTCGTCGGCATCCTCCGCAGCTTGTAATAAACGGGCAGAGGCGATATGCCGCTTCAATGATGGTATTCATATTATACTACGGTTAGCAAGAACAAGAAGGATACCTGGACATTGCCGCTCTCTGCTGAATACAATACTACGGACAAGAAAATTTTTCATTTGTAAGATATTTCTACATGAAGGGATGATTATGGGGGTTGTCGCTGCACTTTTTGGCCTGTTGCTCATTCTGATTGTTGCACAGGATGGATTTGAGACGATCATTCTGCCACGCCGGGTGTCCCGAAAATTTCGTCTCGCACGGCTATTTTACGTGTCCACCTGGGCGGTCTGGTCGATGTTGGGGAAAAAAATGAGACCCAGCAATCGCCGTGACCAATATCTGAGCTACTATGGACCGCTTTCACTGATACTTCTGCTGGTAGTGTGGGCTGGAGTCTTTATCCTGGCATTTGCGCTAATCCAGTGGGGGTGCGCAGTACCAGTGAATGCTCCAGAAAAACTGATCGCATTCACCACATATTTGTATTTAAGTGGCACAACATTTTTCACCCTGGGCCTGGGGGATGTAACGCCATTACCTGGCCCTGATCGTATCCTGGTGGTTGCAGAAGGCGGGCTAGGTTTTGCCTTTCTGGCCCTGGTAATTGGCTACGTGCCAATCATTTATCAAGCGTTCTCGCGCCGTGAGATTAATATTGCGCTCCTTGATGCGCGAGCAGGGTCGCCCCCCGCAGCAAGCGAACTGCTCAGACGGCATACGCACGGAAAAAACTGTGACGAGCTCTTAGCGTTTCTACGCGAATGGGAGCGCTGGTGCTCTGAGCTTTTAGAGAGCCATCTCTCCTATCCGGTACTGACCTATTACCGTTCACAACATGAGCACCAATCCTGGTTGGGGGCATTGACAACGATTCTGGATACGTGTGCCGTAATTATTGCGGGCGTGGATAAGATCCCGATAAAACCTGCTAAATTCACCTTTGCAATTGCCCGTCACGTAGCGGTTGATCTGGCCCAGACCTATGGGAGTCCGCCTACCCTTAAAGTAAACAGGCTCTCTTCCACCGACTTCCTACGGCTACAAGAAATGTTAGGGGCAAATGGCATGGCCTTCAATGATGGTGCGGCGGCTGAAAAGCGCCTTGCGGATATCCGCGCCATGTATGAGCCATTTCTGGCATCTCTGGCTGAGCATCTGCTCATAACACTACCAAATTGGTTTCCTGAACCGGACCAGGTTGATGATTGGCAGACAAGCGCGTGGGACCATTTTCTCGATTCTTCTCCACGTACGTTAGATCAGGCTATCAATAGTGAGTAAAAACAGGACTTTTTACCCACTGATTCAGGCCAGATTCAGGCGGTAGGCTTTTAGCCTGAAACACTTGTCTACTGTAATAAAGGTCCTATCTTCTCCGCTGCTTTTGCTTATTTCATGCATATATTTTGCACGTTCGTGCGTTGACATCGCGCTATTTGTGCAGGTATACTAGAGATAAGCATACGGAAGCGTCTAAGAGGAAGAGGGAACTCATGAACGAAGATCAAGCAGCCAGCGGAATATGGGAAGAGCGCTGGCACCCGCTGAGAGAAGAGTGGGTAGTAGTGGCGGCCCATCGTCAAAATCGTCCGTGGATTGGGGCCACAGTCTCAGACCAGGAGATTATTCCGCCGGAGTATGTCGAGGATTGTTATCTCTGCCCAGGAAATCAGCGGGTAAGCGGTGCCATCAATCCTCACTACACGGGAACCTATGTATTCGACAATGACCATCCCTGCGTTGGGCCGGACGCGCCCACAGAGCCAGCGATTCCCTTATCGCCTTATCGTGTACGCCCGGCCCAGGGCATAGCGCGTGTGATCTGTTACAGTCCGAAGCATAATCTCACGTTGGCCGAGATGCCAGAGAATCTTATCAGCGAGATCGTACAGGTCTGGCAGCAGCAGACGTATGATCTTGGACAGCGTCCGGACGTCAAGCATGTCTTATGTTTTGAAAACAAAGGTGAGGTCGTGGGTGTCTCCAACCCTCATCCTCACGGCCAGATCTACGCGACCAACTTTGTCTTCAAGACCATTGAGCAAGAGTTGCAGGCCAGTAAGCGCTATTGTCAGGAGACGGGCCGCGCCCTCTTCGAGGATATCATCAGTGCGGAGCAGGCGGCTGGTCAGCGGATCTTATATGAAGATGAATATACGATAGCCTTTGTCCCCTATTTTGCCCGTTACGCCTATGAGGTTTATATTGCCCCAAAACGGCGCGTTCCTCATATTTACGCGTTGCGAGAGCCAGAGGTAGTCTCGCTGGCACAGGCATTGAAAAATATCACCGTCCGCTTTGATAACTTATGGGAGATGTCGTTCCCCTATGTCATGCCACTGCACCAAGCGCCCGCAGATGGCGGCGACTACTCCTCATTCCATTTCTTTATTGCGTTTCACCCACCCTTACGGCGTCCAACAGTATTAAAATACCTGGCAGGCCCGGAGATTGGCGGGGGAAATTTCATTAGTGATACTGCGCCTGAAGCGAAAGCGGCTGAGCTACTGGCAGTGCCTACGGTGCATTATCGAGAATTGAGAAAAGAAAAATGATTGCGAACGCAGCGCGCCTGCTCAGTCAGTTGCGCGTCATCCACGAAGCAATTCGTAACAAAGTGGCTGAAAGTGCAGAGCAACAGACCATCGAGCAACTTTCCGAGGCCGTCGCTCAGCAGGCGGGCGACACAATTTTCGCGATAGATCGTATCTCAGAGGCCGTACTCATCGAGCAATTTAGCTTGCTGGGGCAGGAACGTTCTTTTGTCCTGATTGCCGAAGGTCTGGGCGAGACCGGCGTGATGACCTTTCCTGAAGGCACTCAGCCCGATCAGGCAGAGTTGCGCATCATCATAGATCCGATAGACGGCACGCGGGGCATTATGTATCAGAAGCGTGCGGCCTGGATACTAACCGGTGTTGCGCCAAATCACGGAGAGCAGACGCGCTTAAATGACATTGAAGTGGCGCTACAGACCGAAGTGCCGCTGATCAAACAAAATTTAAGCGATAGCCTCTGGGCTATCAAAGGAGAGGGCGCGGGCGGTGAGCGCATGAACTGGCGCACAGGCGAGCGGCAACCGCTGATCCCTCAGCCTTCGCAATCACCAACCATTGCGCACGGCTATGGGGGCATCTCCCGCTTCTTCGCAGGCGGCAGAGCAGAGCTGGCAGCGATAGATGACGAGATCGTTGATCGTGTCGTAGGGAATGGCCAACCAGGGGAAGTTCGTGTTTTTGAAGACCAGTATATTGCAACTGGAGGTCAACTTTACGAGCTCTTAATGGGTCATGATCGCTGGATCGCCGACCTGCGCCCCCTGCTCGAACCATTGCTACGGACCCAGGGGCACCCACTCGGCCTGTGCTGTCATCCGTACGACCTTTGCACAGAGCTGATCGCACGAGAGGCAGGACTGGTCATCACCGATCCCTCTGGTCAGCCGCTGAATGGGCTGCTGGACGTGGATAGCGCCCTCAGTTGGATTGGCTATGCCAATGCCCAGATTCGTCAGCAGGTCGAGCCTGTCTTACAATCTATCCTTTATCGAGAAAAATTATTGACTCCACAATGACGTAGAACGGGTTTTAAGAGATCAATTGTAGGATGGACAACATCCGGCAAAATGGTCATTGGCTAACTGGAGACGGGCAAGCCGATCTGCCCTACGAGATTCCTGGTTGGCTAACTGGAGACGGGCAAGCCGCTCTGCCCTACACATGAGGTCTGACAGAGCACTAGAAACGGGGAAAAAGCATGAAGTGGTACATTGATGAACCTGCGGCAGAGCAGACGCCAGGGCTGACTGCTTTTTTAACAGCGTTACAGCATAATGAAACGTTTTTTGATACTGAGCAACCGCTCTGGATTGCGCGTGCACCTGGTCGTCTCGATCTGATGGGAGGAGTCGCCGACTACTCCGGTTCTCTGGTCCTTGAACTGCCATTGAGCCTTGCCACCTGGGTCGCGATTTCAGCCTGCGAAGGAGAAAAGCATGCTTCTTCGCAGCACAAATTCGGCAGGCGGTGCGGCAGAACCTCAAATAGAGTTTCCCCTGGACATGCTTGATTACCAGGACTACGCCAGCGCTCATACGGCACTGACGGCAAATGTCACGAATTCCTGGGGCGCATATGTCATTGGCGTCTTGCTAGTTCTGCGACAACAGCATCCCTTCCCGCTCCAGGGTTTACGCCTGCTCATCTACTCGGATGTCCCCAGCGGCAAGGGTGTTAGCTCCTCGGCGGCCTTAGAAGTCGCGACCATGCAGGCACTTTGTGGCCTCTACAACATTGATCTGGAAGGACGGCAGATTGCGCTTCTGTGCCAGCAGGCAGAGAATCTGATCGTAGGCGCACCATGCGGTATTATGGACCAGATGACCTCGGCCTGTGGTCAGCAGGATAGTCTGCTCGCCCTGCTCTGCCAACCAGCGGAATTGCAGGCAGCGGTCACATTGCCGCCAGAGGTAGAGGTCTGGGGGATTGATTCTGGCATTCGTCATGCCGTCACGGGAGCCGATTACAGCTCGGTGCGCGTCGGAGCTTTTATGGGCTATCGCATCGTTGCAGAGCTGGCTGGTTTCAATGTACAAATGAGCGAAAAAAACCGCGTCGTCATTCGAGATCCGCTCTGGCATGGCTATCTGGCAAACCTGCCGCCTTCCCTCTGGGAGATCTGCTACCGGGAGCGCGTACCTTTACATATGACTGGCGCGGACTTTCTGGACCGGTATGGTGGTTCTACCGACGAAGTAACAACGATTCTGCCAGAGCGAACGTATGCGGTACGGCAACCAACCGCTCATCCTATCTATGAGCACCACCGAGTTCGTCTCTTCCGCAACCTGCTTGCAGAAGATAAAGTGAGTGAAGAACAGCTCCAATTGCTGGGAGAGCTCATGTATCAATCGCATAGTAGTTATAGCGCCTGTGGTCTCGGCTCATCTGGCACCGATCGGCTGGTAGAGCTGATTCGTCAGGCCGGTCCGGAATCTCAGTTATATGGTGCAAAAATCACCGGTGGGGGGAGCGGTGGAACCGTGGCAGTGCTGGCGAGGCGCGGGGCGTATGAGCAGGTAAAACGTATTGCAAAACTTTATAGCCAGGAAACAGGACTTTCTATAGAAGTCCTGGGCGGCTCCTCGCCTGGCGCAGTGGCCTGGAAAAGCCACAAAATTTTTCAACAAAAGTAACAGCCGCGCCCTATCCATTTTTGACCGCAGGCAGATCAATATCTACAGCCATCTTCTGCCTCCTCTTTCATCTCTTTCATCCTTTTATTAGGACAAGGTGGGGAGGAATGAATGTAGCGTTGAGTATATTCATTCCTCCCTATAAATTTTCCTCTTTTTCAACACTATTGCACTTAATTATACCTTAAACTTCTCCAGTGTAACTTTTTACCTTTTCAATTCGTGTTATAAATAGAGATTCTATAAAATCTCTGGAATTTCAGTAGTATCGAAGAAAAGTGGAATTCTCTTCATCATAAGAAAAGATGCTGGAAGGAGAGGGCGAAGAATATTGCCACATGAGTATCCTGATCGATTATTAGACTTACTTGAACAACTATTAAAAATCGAGGCAATTGAATTTAGAGACGTTTTGCAGCAAGCGGCATCGCTTGTTGCGCAGGCGCTTGGTTCTGAGAAAGTGGATATCTTTCTTTATGAGGAAGAGATTCATACACTTGTTGCCCTCGGTGTAAGCAATACGCCACTAGGAGATCTACAAAGGTCGCTAGGCATGAATTGGCTGCCAATAGCCAATGGTGGGCGCACCGTGTCAGTCTTTCAGACAGGCGAAACCTACTCTAGTGGACGAGTAAATCTTGATCCAGAAGAATTGCCAGGAGTCAAAGAGGGGCTGGGAATTTGTTCCACCATTGCGGTTACACTGGATATTGGGGGAAAACGACGAGGGGTTATTCAGACCGACATGACGCAGGCAGACTTCTTTACGGAACAAGATGTGCGCTTTCTTGAAGGGGTTGCACATTGGATGGGGATTATGGCGCATCGTGCAGAATTGATACAACAAGTGGCACATACGGCAGCAAAGCAAGCTCGACGCATGGCAGCAGAAGAGTTAATGACGGTACTGGCCCACGATTTGCGCAATTATCTCACACCAATACAAGGACGGCTGGGCCTGCTGCAACGACGGGCTACACGCGAACAGAGGCAGCAGGACCTCCAGGATATTGCAGGAATTGGCGCGGCATTACAGAGATTTGACCGTCTGACAGCCGACCTCATGGATATGGGTCGCCTTTCGCAAGGGCTATTCACCCTCACCTATGAAACAATCAATCTGGCATCTCTTGTCCAGGATATAGCGGCGGCATTGCAGACACCGTTGATACAAATTGATGTACAGATTCCAGGTGACTTGCTATTGTGGGCAGACGCGAATCGGTTGCGGCAAGCACTGGAGAATCTGTTGGCGAACGCGATAAAGCATTCGCCAGCAGGGAAAACCGTGCTTATCGCAGTTGAAAGGCAGGAAGAACCTGCAAAACTAGTGATTTCTATAAGTGACCAGGGACCAGGGATCTCCCCTGAAGTATTGCCCTATCTTTTTGAACCCTTTCGCGCGGGACCAGATTCTAACGGGACTGAGGATTAGGACTCTACCTGTCCCATCAGATTGCGCAGGCACATGATGGTACGCTGACTGCCGAGACCAGCAAGTCGGGAACACGTTTTTCGCTCTCTCTACCCATAAATGATGTGGAAAACAAGGCGAGACAGACCTCACAAGAATGAATCACCACGACTCACAGAGAGGGATGAACCACCGTCCCTACCTCTTCTTTCGGGCCAGATTGGACCAGAATAGAGCACCGGCTTGTAATCCTGGTATCTACTGCTCTTTTAAGGTAGAAATGAGGGACGCGTACCAGTAACCACTTCGCTTGATAATGCGTTTCTGTGAAGGAAAATCCACATAGACGATGCCAAAACGCTTGCCGTACCCCCAGGCCCACTCATAGTTGTCCAGTAGCGACCAGGCACAATAGCCGCGTACGGGAATACCACGCATTACAGCCTGTCTGACGCGTTGTATATGCTGATTGAGATACTGTGTGCGTTCAAGATCGTTGACATGCGAGCTTCCATCCCAGGTATCAGGGAAGGCTGCACCGCTCTCAGTAATCAGAATAGCAGGCGGCGCATAATCGCGATGAATGCGCTCCAGAGCTTCTAGCAAGCCATCGGGATAGATCTCCCAATCCATACCAGTATAGGCAGAGCCAGGCAGAGGCTCTACCTGTTCGTAGCCTTTGCCTCCTGGCTTGCTCTTCACAACCATTCTCGTATAATAGTTGAGGCCCAGGAAATCTATCGGTGCGCCAATAAGCTCAAAATCGTCGGCCTTTGTCACAGGGGGCAAGACACCCAGAGATGTAAAGAGGTGTTCGGGATAGAGTTTCTTAAAAATGGGATCAAAAAACCAGCGATTTCTAAAGGCATCGGCCTCCTCCACCGCCTGCTGAGTCTCAGGGCGAGAGTCGTAGGGGTGTACAGGATAATAGTCAAGAGCAATGCCCACCTGAGTTCCGGGAGGAGTATTAGCACGAATGCGTGGGACCGCCAGGCCATGCGAGAGCAAAACATGGTGAGCCGCGTAGACCCCAAGCTGTGCATCCTGTATACCCGGTGCATGGACCCCCAGGACATGACCAAGATAGGAGGTACACCAGGGCTCGTTATGTGTCAGCCACGAGCCGACACGATCACCGAGACGGCGCACAACAGCCTCAGCATAATCAGCAAAAGCATACGCAGTATCCCGGTTCACCCAACCGCCCTTCCGCTGGAGAGCCGCAGGCAGATCCCAGTGATACAGCTTTGCAACAGGGGTTATGCCATGCGCCAGCAGAGTATCGACCAGGCGTTCATAAAAGTCCAGGCCAGCCTCGTTCAGAGCTCCTCGCCCCTGCGGGAACACACGCGGCCAGGCCACAGAAAAACAATAAGCGCCGAGGCCCAATTGTTTCATCAAAGCCACATCCTCCGCCATGCGGTGGTAGTGGTCAACGGCGATCTCCCCGGTCTCGCCAGCATAGATCTTCCCTGGAGTTGCAGCAAACTCATCCCAGATCGAAGCTCCGCGTCCATCTTCGTGTACCGCCCCCTCAATCTGGTAGGCTGAAGTTGAAGCCCCCCAGATAAAATTTGCAGGGAGTTGTATTTCAGCAGCTAAATCCAGTAAGAGATCTGATTTATTCTCTATCGCCATAATTCTTTTCCTTCCCAAGCGCTTTTTGTTGCCTGCCAATAATCAGCCGAACCAGCGGAGACGCCTCGCCGCGTCTATGCTTGATTGTTACCATATAGGAAACAATTTGTCCAATGACCATTTCCCAGATCAGTACGAGGCGGGAAACGCTGCTTACAAACCTCCATTGCATGTGGACAACGAGGATGAAAACGGCAACCGCTCGGAGGAGTAATCAAACTAGGAATCTCGCCGCGTGCGGGCAGGGATGAATCCCCCTTCACCGCCACTTTTGCCCGTTGAGAATCGGGGGCGGCAGCGATCAGGAGCTGGGTATAGGGATGTTTAGGACGCTGAATCACCTCATCGCTTGGGCCACCTTCCACCGTCTGTCCCGCATACATCACCAGCGTCTCTTCGGCAAAATAGCGAGCACTGGCAATATCATGAGTAATAAAGAGCAGAGCCAGGCGCTCCTCATCTTTCAGGCGCAACAACAGATTTAAGACATCCAGGCGGATCGAGACATCGAGCATCGAGACCGGCTCATCGGCCAGTAAGACACGCGGATGGGCCGCCAGGGCGCGGGCAATCGCGACACGCTGGCGCTGCCCGCCACTCAACTGATGCGGATACTTTTCAATAAACTGTTCAGCGGGACTCAAGCTAACCTTTTTTAAAAGCGCCAGCACCTGTCTAGTAGTATCGGCTTTGCCATGAGCGTGGCCGTGGACAAGTAATGGGCGGCTGAGATGATAGGCAACGCTATGCACCGGATTTAAAGAGGCAAAGGGGTCCTGGAAAACGAGCTGGACCTCACGGCGATAGGAGCGCAGCGAGAGACCCTGAGAACCATTGACCTCCTGGCCTTGAAAGCGCACAGTTCCGCCCGTTGGTTCATAGATGCGCGCCAGCATACGGGCAACCGTCGTCTTGCCGCTCCCACTTTCGCCCACCAGGGCAATCGCTTTGCCGGGATAGAGGGAGAGCGAGGCATCTTCGACAGCGTGGACCTGGAGTGGCGTACGAGAGAGACCCATCTTGCGAACCGGAAACGTTTTGCGGAGATGTTCGGCAGAGAGGACCGCCTCAGTTTCTTGCTGCGCTCCATCAAGTAGTGTTGAATAGGATGACTGACTCATCAGACCTTGCTCCTCTCACCCTGGAGTTCATAGCCTCGCGCGAAGGTCGAGGCGGTAGGAATAGCTTGCACTTGCGTTAAGTGGGAATCATAGAGATGGCAGGCGGCTAATTGATCGGGCCATTCGGGAACCACCACACTGAGAGCTGGAGTAACGGCCTGGCAGGGTGGGAAAGCGAAAGGGCAACGCTCATGAAAGGCGCAGCCAGCCGGGATATTGCGAAGATCGGGCGGAGAGCCAGGGATACCAGTCATTCTACGGCGCGGACCGTGCAGGGTTGGAAACGAATTCATCAGCCCATACGTATAGGGATGACGCGGATGATCGAGCATGGACTCCTGCGAACCACGTTCCACAATACGTCCCGCGTACATCACAGCAACCTCATCGGCCAATTCTAATAAGAGCGAGAGGTCATGAGTGATAAAGATCAACGAGGTTCCCATCTCTTTACAGAGGGAACTGATTAATTCGAGAATCTCCCGTTGCACTACCACATCTAGCGCCGTTGTGGGCTCATCCATAATAATCAGTTCTGGATGGAGAGCCAGGGCAATCGCAATCACAACACGCTGGCGCATACCGCCGCTCAACTCATGAGGATAACTATTTAAGCGTTCGGGGGCAATACCGACAATCTCAAGGAGCTCACTGGCACGTTTTTTACGAGCTTGCAGACTGCGTCCCGGCTGATGAGCGGCCAGCACATCGATAATCTGTGTGCCAACCGTGAGGACTGGATTGAGCGCATTCATAGCGCTCTGAAACACAATAGAGAGCTCACGCCAACGAAACGCCTGTAATTGCGCAGGAGTCAGCTTTAAGACATCGATACCGCCGCGGCTATTCTGTGGAACCAGATCTAATTTTTGCTGCTCGCCTGCGGAGTCCGACAGATCGTGGAAGCGGGGATAGTACCAGACGCTACCGCCCGTAATGACGGCAGGTGGTCTTAAAAGACGGGCAATCGCGTAGGCGAGAGTCGATTTGCCGCTACCACTTTCGCCAGCCAGACCGAGAATCTCGCCGCGCTTGATCTGAAAACTCACATCTCTGACAGCGTGAACGGTACCATTGCCGGCCAGATAGTCCACGCACATATTGTCCACTTCAAGCAGAAGCTCATGCTCCTGGCTCATACTGCCACTTCCTCTCTCTTCTGCTTTGCAGGCTTGAGTGGTTTATCGCTGCGCAAGCGAGGATTCGCGAGTTCATCGATGCCAAAATTCACAAAGGTCAGGCCAGCACAGATAACAGCCACGCATAAGCCGGGCGGAACAAACCACCACCATTGGCCGCCTAAGAAGACCTGATTCAACTGAGCCCAATACAGCATCACGCCCCAGCTACTAATAGAGGTATCGCCCAGGCCCAGATACTCCAGGGCCACCTCAGCGAGAATCGTGTAGACAAACGTCGTCACAAAGTTCGAGACCACCAGAGCAATCTCATTCGGCATAATCTCAGAGAAGATAATTCTGAACGAAGTCTCGCCCGAAGCTTTGGATGCAACCACAAATTCGCGTTCGCGCAAAGACATCGTCTGAGCACGCAGCACGCGGGCACCATAGCTCCAGGTCGTAAAAAGCAGGACCAGCGTCAGGACGACAAAGCCGCGTGGAATCAGGCCGACAGATCCGCCCTGAGTTGGAGCAAAAGACGACAGCACAATCGCCAGAGGTAGACCTGGCAAGACCAGAAAAACATTCATAATCAACGAAAGGACATCGTCAACCGCGCCGCCAAAGTAGCCCGACGCCAGACCGAAAGCTACCTGGAGCAGCGTTGAACCAATCGCCGAGAAAAAGCCGATTGCCAGCGAGACACGCGCACCGTAGACCAGTTGCGCGAAGACATCCTCGCCCTTCGTCGTCGTTCCCAGCCAGTGGGTGGCCGAGGGATGTTTCGACAGATCATTAGAAAAGGCAGAGGGATTATAATGCGTGAGCAGTGGCGCACAGATAGCCACGAGGATAAAAAAGGCCACAATACACAGGCCACCAAACAGCTTCTTATTAGAAGTCAGTAGGAGTAAAAAGCTCTTACCTCGCCCCCCCACCTGGCTAAAGAGGCTTTCAGTACGAATCTCCTGATTAATCTGCATAATCTAAACTTAGCTCCTTCCCTGGCGTACACGCGGATCGAGAAAGGCATAGAGCAGGTCCGACAGGAAATTTGCCACCAGGACCGCAATCGCAATCACCAGGAAACACCCTTGAATCAGGCCATAGTCATGTCCTTCGACGGCATTGTACAGAGTCAACCCAATCCCAGGATAATTAAAAACCATCTCGGTCAGCAGAGAACCGCCAACAATCAGAGCCAGGGACATAGCAAAACTTGTCACGCTGGGCAAGATAGCATTGCGAGCGGCGTAGTTCAGCATCACACGTCTTTCAGGCAAGCCCTTTGCCTGGGCCATCAAAACATAATCCTCGGAGAGCGTCGTCACCATCGTATTGCGCATAGGCAGGACCCAACCAGCGAGCGAGCCAATCATAATCGTAATCACAGGTAACGTGCCATAACGCAAGACGCTCAAGATAAAGGGGAGATTCAGGCCAGGGGTCGTATTATAGACATCATAGCCATCGCTGATCGGGAACCAGCTCAGAATCACCCCAAAGAAGTAAACCAGCGCCAGAGCCATCCAGAAGTAGGGAATCGCCGAAAGAAACGTCAGAATAGGGGGCAACGTCGAATCGAGCCAGGTGCCACGTCTCCAGGCCACCACAATACCAATCAGCGTACCGACCAGAAAGCTCAGAACAAGCGCGACCCCAACCAGGCCAATAGTCCAGGGGAGATGCTCACCAATGACCGAGCTAACGGGTTCGGGAAAATTGACAGACGAGATACCGAGATTCAAATGCACGACATTGACCAGATATTGCCAATATTGAACGAACCAGGGATCGGTAGTATTCACACCCAGCTCAACTCTGAGAGCTTGCAACTGATAGGCAGTAATAGAGGCACCCTGCATCTTTGCAACCATCGCCTCGGCAGGGTCACCGGGCATCAGGCGGGGAATAATAAAATTTATCGTCACCGAGGCCCACAAAGCTATCAAGTAAAAGCCAATACGGCGTAAGAGATAGCGCATAGATAAGGAACTCCTTTGTACAAGCGGATGGGAGAGGCGGGCTCATCTTTGCCCGGCAAGTTGTATGACGGTCTGCGTTGCTGCTCATCAGGAGGCTTTCTCCGTTTTTACAGCTCGCCAGGGTACAAAAGAGAGGACATAAGGGGGAACGCCTCTTTTCTTTCTCTTATATGACCCGGCTACATCGAGGCATGGGGAGCTTTGCAGGGCTCCCCATGCGGCGTTGGGATGGCATTCACCTTCCACCCAGGAGGATGATAATCTTACGAGGCAGGATGTAAGTGAAGAACAACATTCTCATTGTCAGGCGCGGTATAGGGAGAAGCCACGTCATACGGATTGTCCGCGCTAGGCCAGCCGACCAGATTAGTAGTCGTATATTCTGCCCAGTAGGGATTGTACGTCAACGGAATTGCGGGCATCTGCTCAACCATGATCTTCTGAATACCTTGAAGAGCCTGCGTCTGAGTAGCTGGATCTTTCGAGGTTGAATATTGTTTGAGCAGTTGATCGGTCACCGGGCTGGTCCAGCGCTCGAAGTTTGTACCACCAGGGATAGTTTTACCAGCGGGAGCATATTTGGAGCTATCCAGCATATCGAAGTACGGATAATAGGGGGTTGGGCCATTATCTGTCCAGGAGATAGCGCCTTCATAAGAACCGGATGAGAGAGCATCATAGTAAGGGGTATAATCGCCGACACTATTGATCGTAGTGGAGATACCAATCTGTTTCAGATCGTTCTGGATCAACTGCGTATCACTATCCCAGTCGCTCCAGCCATTTACGTCGAGTAGCGAGAAGGAGATCTCTTTGCCATCTTTAGCGTAGATGCCATTAGCATCCTTTTTGAAGCCAGCGCCCTCTAACAGGCTTGTGGCCTGGGCACGATCAACGGTAAACTGAGTGCTGGCATAATCACTAGAGATAGAACTCTTGAAGTTTGGCAGCAGGACGCCACTAGGATTGGCGGGTGGTGCGTAGGGAGCGGCCTTCTGCTGTAACTCCTGGCGGTCAATAGCCAGACTAATCGCCTTACGGACAGGAAGCAGATTGAAAGGATACTTCTGAAGATTCAGGTAGAGCATAACGGTATTACTTGGCGCAAACCAGTGATGATTGTGAACAGAATCTTTCCCGACAAAGGCAGGGTCCAGATTCGGGTCCCAGCCAGCGCCCAACCAGTCGAGCTGACCTTTCGCCATTTGCAGAGCACCGGTAGCATTTGTGTTCACAGAAGGAACCAGGATCTGCTCAACAGCAGGCTTTGTCCCCCAATAATTGGGATTGCGGGCATACTTAATGAGCTGAGGTGAGTGAGAAACGAGCGTATAGGGTCCAGTGCCAACGGGGGTATTATTGATAAACTTAGCTGGATCGCCACTGACACTTTGCCAGGAATGCTGGGGGACAATAAAGATCTGCGCACCAATACGCCACAGAGCCGTAGTATTCGGGCGTTGCAGAGTAAACGTCACAGTGTTTGCATCGGGAGCAGCGACATCTTTTAAGGTACTGGACCAGACAGAAGTAGAGTCCAGAGCAGGGTTCTGCTTCATCAGATTGAAGGTAAAGAGCACATCAGCGCTAGTAAAAGGCTGGCCATCATTCCATTTCACACCGGGGCGGAGATGAAAAGTGATCGAAGAGAGATCACTGGAGTACTCGTAGCTTGAAGCAAGCCAGGGAGTCTCCTGTGAATTATACGTATTCACAAAATACAAAGTCTCGTAGAGGAAGCCCTGGGTGCCATATGAGCTTCCCTGGTTGCTCGAAAAGTAGGGATTAAAGTTATCAACATTATTCTGAGCGGGAGACGCCACAACTTTAAGCGTCACCGGCCCTTTTGCTGAACCTTGAGGAGTTGTCGCGCTACCACAAGCGGCCAGAAGCAGAGAAAACACAATCGAGAGCAAGAAAAAACCTTTGGCGGGAACGTGACGCGCCAAAAGTATCCCACGACTTCGTGTCCTGGCGGGAAAATCAGTCATAAAGACCTCCTTACGTCAATGAGACAGCACTGTTCAATAGCTTGCCTGCGAGCAGATACAAGAGATGATCTACTTCTACTGAGAAGCGGACTACTGTACATCTCTTCGTTCGATAGACAGGTAAAAGAAAAGCCAGACTATTTCTTTCGATAAGCACCACAACTTTCTTGACAAAGGCTAGCCTCCCCAAACGAAAGAAGGAGGATAGCCAGGACGGGAATAAATGCCGCCCCTTACAGGTGGGAATAATTGCGAACTGCGCCACACGATTCACGCACAATAAGACGCGTTTCCAATTGGACATGCGAGGGTGTATGCGACCTGCTGTACAAAGGCCGAAACGAGCGGCGCATGATGGGTGAGCTTTGTGATTCAAGGGTAGAAGATTCTACAGCACGCAATAAGAGTTCTATCGCAGATTGCCCCATCTCATAGAGTGGTTGTCTTACGGTTGTCAACGCCGGGCGAATATGAGAGGCAGCAGTAATGTCGTCGAAACCGACGACAGCAATGTCCTCTGGAACGCGAAGGCCAAACTGCTCGGCGGCAGAGATAGCGCCAAAGGCCATAAGATCACTGGCTGCGAAAATAGCAGTTGGACGTTCTCCCTCGCCTGTTAATAAGCAGGTTGCAGCGCTATTCCCACTAGGTGGCTGAAAATCTCCCTGGACCACAATGGCGGGATCAGGCTGGATACCAACTTCAGCCAGGGCATCACAATAGCCGCGATAGCGATCAAGCGAGACCTGATATTTGAGTGGACCCTGAATATGGGCAATGCGGCGATGGCCCTGCCGCAAAAGATGGCGCGTGGCTTCATAGGCCCCCTGACACTGATTTGCCCCCACCCAGGGCAGGTCTTCAGGCGGCAGTCCCTGATCGTCCAGCATCACAACAGGCATACCTTGTTTATGCAGAGCTATCAGATGTTGTGCAGATTGCCCAGGATAGATCGCCAGCAGGCCAGCGACCAGCCTGGTTGAAAGAATATGATCGATAATATCGCTACGGTCCTTTTCGTGATTGCTGTCATTCACACAATACAGGACCAGTTCATACGCGGTATTCTCGATAATTTCTGCAACTCCGCGCATCAGTTCAGGAACCAGGGGCCAGGTGAGTGCAGGAACAAGTACTCCAATTAAGCGACTGCGCCCCCCAGCGAGTCTGCTGGCCACAATACTGGGTACAAAGCCCTGCTCGTCAATAATAGCCAGGATACGTTGGCGGGTCTCAGGATCGACATCTGGCTTATGATTGAGCACGCGAGAGACAGTGGCTTTACTGACACCAGCCTGCCTTGCAATATCCTGAATAGTAATTTTACGAGTCATGGGCATCCTTCTTCGACAACATACGCTTGCTTTACCTCAGAACCAGCCTGAGATAAGCGTGGTTCTGGCTCATCCGGTGTAAGCCGCAGTCTTGAGAAAGTCGCCGAAAGCTACATTCTTTTTGAAATCGGTACCGGGAACGTTTTTGAGCATCTCCGAAACAGTATCGGGAACGGTTATGGATGGTTCCCGTAAACGGTATCGGAACCGTTTCTGTGTTGTAAGTGTAACAGCAGAAAACGAAAAAAAGAGGAGTCGAAAGGTGTATCACATAGTTTATCTTTTGCCTGTGATAGCAGTCACCAGAAGCCATTTCCTCATTTTTCCTGGTACCTAACAAGCAAGGCATAAAAGAGGAAAAGACCCTAAAAGACCTAAATACCTGCTTACAAGAGGCTAAATATGCAGTATAATAAAGTTATGTAACGATAGTATTTTTCTGGCTTGAGAAAGCGGAAACCGATTTTAAACCAGCACGCTCTCAATAAATATTCTATCTTCTAATGTTACCGAACTTTTCGCGCCAATGTTGTGGAACTTTTTTTGCTCCCTACTATTTTGTTCGTGTTGTGAACAAGGTAAAAACAAGATCATCCAGGCAGATTGCTAGATTGAACAGGTAGGTAACTATGGCCCATACGACTCCTACTATCCAGGATAATCAACTACTTTATTGGAACTCTGAAGGTAAACAACAAATTTCTCTTGATTCGCCAGCCTGGTATGCCTGGCTTGAGACAGCAACAAGTTTTGCTTTTCGTAGTGTTCAGGGTTCTTTTACTGCTCGCAGAGAAAAGACGAGCAATAAGCGCGGCGGCTGGTATTGGAAGGCGTATAGCCGACGTGCTGGCAAATTACGTCATGCCTATCTTGGGAAATCGGAGACCCTGACGTTAGAGCGTCTCCAGGCTGTTGCGACTGATTTTACCCACTATAAACAGGAAGAACACTCACCAGCACTGGCTTCTGAGCAGAACGTCGAGCAGGACAATAAAGCGGCCTTCGCTCTCACTACCCAGGAAGCCAGCGAGTTGCAACAGGTCCATATGCTGGATACCATTATTGGGCGAGAGCAGGAGATCGAAGTGACCAGAGAGCTGCTCCAGCGGCCAGAAGTTCGTCTTCTGACGATCACAGGTCCAGGTGGCGTAGGCAAAACGCGCTTTGCCCTGCATGTGATTAAAATTCTGGCGGATACTTTTCGGGATGGAATTTATTCTGTCTCGTTGGCAACAATTACTGATCCGGCCCTGGTCATTATGGCTATCGCGCAGACATTCGGCTTTGCCAAAGCAGGGAATGAGCCCCTCTTCTCACGTCTGACAAAGTATCTCTGCAAAAAACAGTTGCTCTTACTCCTGGACAACTTTGAGCAGGTTATAGCAGCTGCATCACTGCTGATCGAGCTGATAACGGCCTGCCCGGAGCTCAAATTACTCGTGACCAGTCGCGAAACGCTTCATCTGCGCATTGAACATGAACTAAAGTTACCCACACTGGCTCTGCCTGATAGACAAGCGCAGTTCACCCCTGAACAGATCAGCCGCTACGCAGCGATACATCTCTTTCTCCAGCGAGCACGCGCTGTACAGGCGGATTTTCATATTACCGCAGCAAATGCAGCGACCATCCGCGAGATTTGTACGCGGCTGGACGGCCTTCCTCTCGCAATTGAGCTAGCGGCGGCAAGAAGTAAATTACTTTCACCTGCGGCGCTGCTGGCGCGTCTGGATAATCGTCTGCAACTACTCACACATGGAGCGCGGGACCTACCGGGGCGGCAACAAACACTACGCACAACGATTGCCTGGAGCTATGATTTGCTGGAGGAGGAGGAGCAATGGCTTTTTCGTCATCTTTCAGTCTTCGTTGGCGGCTGCACGCTTGACGAAATAGAACAGTTCTGTCGGGGCTTTCAAGATAGAAGCATACCAATTTTAGATTGCATTGCTTCGCTTATCGATAAAAACCTGTTGCAGCGGACAGAGCAAAGCACGGGCGAGGTAAGCTTTACTATGCTTGAAACCATACGCGAGTATGGACTGGAGTGCCTGGTAGCCAGCAGCGAAGATTTTCTGGCCCACAAAGCGCATGCAACCTATTATCTTTCTCTTGCAAAGCAAGCCGCCGAACAGATTCGGACCGAACAGCAGGCAAGCTGGTTAAATCGCCTGGAGAGAGACTACGCCAATCTCAGTGAAGCCTTACACTGGCTGCTGAAACAAGACAGAAAAGAAGAGGCTTTGAGCATGTGCGCCACATTGTGGCACTTCTGGCTTATTCGGGATCGCCAGGAAGAGGGTTATCAATGGTGTGAACGTGTGCTCGCCAGTCCCACCACGCAGGCAATTGCGCCAGAGATCCAGGCGGGCGCAGCTTATGCAACGGGGGTACTGGCCGATAGTCAGGGACACTATCAGCGTGCAGAAGAGCTCTGGGCAGAAAGTCTGGCCCTCTATAACCAGGTGAACGATCAGCGCGGCTTTATCGCCACATTGAACAAATTAGGGCGTGCTGCCGCTCGCAATGCGCCTGCTCGCTCCCATGATCTCTATCAAAAAAGCCTGGCTCTGGCCCGGCAATGGAAAGATCCGTACAACGAGGCTGATGCCTTGCTCTCGCTTGCGGATGAAGCTTTAGACGCCGAAGATTATAACCTGGCACGCTCGCTTTTCGATGAGAGTCTGGCGATTTATATAGCGCTGAACGACACCCGTAACCGTGCGTACTGCCTGGCCGGGCTAGGTCATATAGCAACCAACGAGAGCAAACATCAGGAGGCGTATCGCGTGCTCACCGAGAGTCTGGCCTTTTATAGAGATATTGGAGACCGCATCAATATCGCCTTTGGCCTGGTCTCGTTGGGGATGACGACCCTCTACATGGGAGATTATTCTACCGCTCATCATCTTTTTGAAGAGAGCCTGACGGTCTCGAAAGAACTGGGCAATCAGAACGAGATTGCAGGCTATCTTGGTAGCCTGGGCGAGGTAGCCGTAGAGCAGAAAGACGAACAGGATTCAGCTCGCGTCTTGTTTGAAGAGAGTCTGGCGATCTTTCGCGAAACCGGCAACGAAGAGGGGATCGCCTCCAAACTCTTTGCGCTCGGCACCTTTGAGCTGGGGCAGGGGAACCATACGGCCTCGCGCAAACTCCTGGATGAATGCGAGATGCTCTATAGAAAACTGGGGAATCGTGCAATGAGAGCGGCAACGCTTCAGCTCTCAGGGCATCTCTCCGCCCATCAAGGCAACTATGCTCTGGCCCAGACATTTATGGAAGAAAGTGTAGCGATTACCCGCCAGATCGGCGATCACCGGGTTATGTCGTCTCGCCTGGCGCACCTGGGCCTGGTATTCTTAAATCAAAAGAAATTTGCCGAGGCGCGTCCCCTGCTTCAGGAAAGCGTCACCCTGGCCCGCGAATGCGGGGACTCGCGCTACATTGCCGAGGCGCTAGGTATTTTTAGCCTGCTCTATCTGAACGAGCATAACTATACGATTGCACAGACCTGTCTCGAAGAGAGCCGACGCATCTCAGAAAGACGCAATGATCGTACCAGCCTCTCTTACCGCCTGGCTGATCTAAGCACCCTGGCAATCTATCAGGGTAAGATGGAGCAGGCGCGTCCACTTATAGATGAGGCGCTCTCTATCTCTCTACAACTGGGAAATCGCTGGTTTGTGGCTTCCTGTATGGAGCGTCTGGGTGAGATAGAGGCGGGCACGCAGCACGTTAGCCGAGCAGTTGAGCTCTGGGGATGCGCGGCGGCCATTCGCGACAGTATCTCATCACCGATGCCACCTATCGAGTATGCCGCATATACCCATGCACTCTCTCTAGCCCAAAACCAGCTTTCAGAAGTGGCATTTGCAAGCGCGTGGGAATCTGGATATCGCAAACGGCCAGAACAACTTCTGACACTCTCTGAACAGCACAATGCATTTCAAATCCCGTCTCCACAGCCATACCATTTCTCCAGAACAGCCGTTACTCCTCCTCTTCTAGAAGCGGATAAGCTCACCAATCGTGAAGTTGAAGTACTGCGGCTAGTAGCAAAAGGTTTCACCAATATGCAGATTGCAGAGCACCTGGTCATCAGTCCGCGTACCGTTCAGACGCATCTAGGCTCTATTTATACTAAAATTCGCGTCTCTTCCCGGAGCGCTGCAACCCGATATGCGCTCGAACATCATTTAGAATAATACCGAAAGTACGCATTTTTGCCGATGTTTTTCTTCAGCTTCTGAAGTACATTTATAAAATGGAATCTTATCGCGAAGCGCAGAACTCAAAGAGGAGGAACCATACACTCATGGTCCGTGTACCACTTCCCCTGGTTGTTGATGAATACTTCTTTCTCTCCGGTAAAACCGAGGATACTCTGCCGTTGCGAGTTGGCTCGCCTGAATGGTACGCCTGGCTGGCAAATACAGAGCACCGCTCATTTTCTATGCGCTGCTATGCAGGAAGATTTACAGCACGCCACGAACAACAACGTCATGGTTGGTACTGGTATGCTTACCGCAAACGGGACGGCAAGTCGTATAAAGTCTATCTAGGCAAGACTGAAGACGTGACGCGAGAGCGCCTTTATGAAGTGGCGATGCGCCTGGCAAACAAGGGAGAAAGGCCAATGGCACCATCTAGCACACTGGCCTCGGCTACTGACGCGACATTGCCTGGTAAGCTGAAGACCGTCAAATTCACTGTACCATCTATAGAGACGCCACTTATTCCGCGTCCGCAACTACTCTCCCTACTTGAGACAGGGAAAAAGAGTAAGCTACTGCTTCTCTCTGCTCAAGCGGGTTGGGGTAAAACCATTTTGCTCTCAGCATGGTCCGAGCTACTCACGCGGCAGAACATCCCTTTTGCCTGGATCTCGCTCGATACCTATGATAATAATCCCATCACATTCTGGACCTCGCTGATTACAGCCATACAAATCATGCAGCCCGGCCTCGGTCAAAAAGCCTGGTTACAGCTCCATGCAACACCTACCATTCCTTTTGAGAAAGTAAAACAGACATTTCTCGATGAGTGCATGGCTCTGACGCAGGACAGCATTATTTTCCTGGATGATACGCAGCATCTTACCTCACCTGAAAGCCTGCACGCACTGGGCTTCTTCCTGGAGCGTTTACCACCACAGCTCCATCTGGTTATGGCCAGTCGCAGCGACCCGCCACTGCCGCTAGCAAAGCTGAGAGTCCAGGGCAAGCTACTAGAAATGCATAATACTGATCTGGCCTTTAGCATTCCAGAAATTGAAGCCCTGTTGCGCCAGACACTTCCAATCTCACTATCAGAGCAAGAAGTCGCCTTCCTGGCTCAACAAACCGAGGGTTGGGCCGCAGGAGTCCATCTAGCGGCATACTTCCTGAAGGATCTCGCCAATCCCGCAAAAGGTCTGGCGTATTTTTCTGGGAATACACACGCTGTCTTCGATTATATCGTCGAGGAGATCTTGCTCCAACAACCCATAGCGGTACAAGAGTTTCTTATTGCAAACCTCCCTGCTCACAGAGCTCTCCAGCTCGCTTTGTGATGCAGTCTGTGCCAACACCACGGGTCAGGCGATGCTTACTTATCTACGGCAGAATAATCTTTTTATTACGCATGTAGTAGATACACAGGAACAGCGGTATCGCTATCATCCTCTTTTTCAAGAGGCCCTGCAGGCACGTTTGCATCAGCAGCATCCTTATCTGGAGGCTGAATTACAACAGCGTGCCTTCCTCTGGCAGAAACACCATCCGAGTTTAGTCCCCAAAAGAGAATGCGTCTGGAGCAATGGACAGAGCAATCAGCCAGTGGTATAAAAATGCCGCCCATTGCCTATGCAACCCAGCCCATTCACCTACTCACAGATCGTGAGCGGGATGTACTGGCCCTATTATTGCATGGTGCCTCAAACCGCGAGATCGCTCAACACCTGATTATCAGTGAAGGGACCACCAAGAAGCATATTGCGAATATCTGTAGTAAATTTAATGTGCAACGCCGCACCCAGGTTATTACACGGATGCTTGAACATGCCTCTCTTTGATACTCGCTTTGCGTAACTGCGGGTATTCAGGTTGCCACATTGCGTCCTGCACCTGCTGGATCAAATTTGGCAATTCAACCTGCGCTAGACCCTCTGAAGCGGCTTGCCTGGCTACTTCTACGGCAACGCTTGCTGAGACTGCACGCAAGTTTTGCACCTGTGGCAACAGCGCAGCTCCCGGCAATTTTGCCTGCACCTGCTTAGAGACGGCTCTGGCTGCCGCCAAAAACATACCATCACTCACACGTTTAGCCTGTGAGACAATGATACCAAGACCAAGACCTGGGTAGAGCAAGGCGTTGTTGGCCTGACCAATCACATAGGTCGTCCCATTATAAGGAACTGGTTGAGAAGGAATGCCAGTGGCGACAAGCGCTTTGCCATCTGTCCAGCGAATGAGGTCGCTAGCACTGGCCTCCATCAATTCCGTAGGATTAGAGAGTGGGAAAATGATTGGACGTTCGGTGTGCGCGGCCATATCTTTCACGATGGCTTCAGTAAAAGCACCGGTATCCGTGGATGTACCGATCAGCATGGTGGGATGTACTTGATGTACCACCTCGGCAAGACTGATACCACCGTCAGGCATATCGTGCTTCCAATCTTTTACTTCGCGGGCCGGACGAGCATAGGCAAGCTGAAAGTCACGTAGTTCTTTACTCATATTGTCGGTCAGTAGCCCCTGAATATCAATACACCAGAAATTGCGAGTCGCCTCCTCTTTAGAGAGACCAGCCTGGATCATGGCAGCGCGGATTTGGTCGGCATTGCCAATGCCTGCACTACCAGCGCCGAAGATGATAACGCGCTGCTCACGAATATCCGCACCAGTTATACGCAGTCCCGTATACACTCCAGCCAGAGTAATGGCACCGGTTCCCTGCACATCATCGTTAAAGGTACAGACTTCAGCGCGGTACTTTTCGAGGATGCGTCTGCCGTTGGTAACGCCAAAGTCCTCCCAGTGGAGTAACGCGTGCGGGAAGAGTCTCGTGACAGTTTTGACATACGCATCAATGAAGGCATCATAGCGCTCGCCCCGTATACGAGCATGGCGGTTACCCACGTAGAGAGGATCATTGAGGAGACTTTCCCTGTCTGTCCCTACGTCAAGTACCACAGGAATAACGCGCGTGGGATGAATCCCTGCGGCGGCAGTATAGACGGCCAGCTTCCCAATAGAGATATCGATACCACCCACGCCCCAATCGCCAATGCCCAGAATCTGTTCAGCGTCAGTCGCAACAATCAGATCGATATCTTCGGGTCCAGCGCCATAATTACGTAGCGACTTCTCGATATCTTCGGGATGATCTATCGAGAGGAAAACTCCACGAGCACGCCGATTTTCGAGGCTATATTGCTCAATGGCAGTCGCAACGGTAGGATCATAAATAACAGGCAGCATTTCGTAGGTATATTCAGACATAAGCTTGTAGAAAAGTACCTCGTTGCTATCTTGCAACCTATTGAGGTAGATATTCTTCCGGAGATCGTCCGCCTGCCGTTGATATTGAAGATAAGCCCGTTTCACCTGCTGATCCAACGTTTGTACAGCCGCAGGCAAAAGGCCAGTAAGATCAAAGGCCTCGCGTTCTTCCAGGGTGAATGCGCTATCTTTGTTCAAAAAAGGTTCGTTCAGCACATCTATCCCGGTAGCTAGAACCTCGTAGTGTTTATCATCAGGTGAAAAAGACTTTATCTCGCGGAATTTCCGCATATATATTCCCCTTCCAACGCTCGTCGCATATTTTCGTACTTATTTAACGGCTAAAAATATAAAAAATAATATATCCCTCTTTATGAGGCATATATCAGAGTATTTGACTCTTCGTTGAAGAACATCCTTTTCAAGCTATACGCAACATCCAGAATAGGGAGATACATTGTAAAACACGTCTGCAATTAGGGCACGACACACGTTTCAGAAAAGTTTCAGTTCTGCCTGTCAGTTCTCTTTTATTTGCGGATTCCTGGTTAGCACAGGCGCACATCTTGAACGAGACACCTATGCTAACCGTGAGTTCCATGCTCATTTGTGACATGCTTCTCAGTAGAGCCGCGCACATCACCGAACAGAAAGGCTGGCTCTAGCGCGAGATGCTGCGTCTCATAGAGAGAGAACCAAGCAACAGTGCAACCAGGGCTGAGATCAGGAGGATCGTAACATCTCTGCCCAGGAGATCGCTTGAACCATAGAATACCGCCATCTCCAGCGCATGGCGTCCATACGTGAGAGGGATAAAAGCGGCGATATTTTGCAAGATGGTTGGCGCAAAGGCGACCACGCCCGTGCCACCGGCCAGAAAGAAGAGGTAGAAGGCGATATTGATTGCCACCCCGGCCACCGGCTGGATACGCTGAATGGCCGCCCCAACAGCCACTCCCAGGCCCGAACTCATTAGCGCGACCAGCGCCATCGCCAGCAGCGCGGTTACCCAATAGATCCCTTCCGGTCTCGTCCAGCCAAGCGCATAGCCAACAAGCAAGACGAACGTCCCCAGAGTAAACGTAATAAGAAAGCCCGCTAGCACCTTGCCTGTCACCAGAGCACTTCGCGGCGTTGGCGAGAGCAAGAGCTCTTTCACCGTCTGATTCTCCCACTCACGCGCAGTTGACAGGGCACCATTCACCAGTCCACTAATCGTTAGTAACAAAATGATGGAAGGCAACACGCTGTACGCAAACAGATCGATATCCTGAGTACGGAGATCCGTTTCGTGCATAGTAATATGGACGGGGCTACTACTCCCCTGAGCGGCATAATATTGCGTAATCGCATCCGGCACCGAGCGCCGAATATCATTGGTGAAGTCCAGATTGAGATTATTCATCGTAACCTCAACCGCCGACTGCTCATGCGCCTCCACGCGTTGGGTGAAATCAGCCGGAATAGTAATAATGGCAACAACACGTACCGTGTTATAAAGGGTCTGCGCCTCGGTTGGCGTGGCATCGGTGATCCGAAACACATCCGCGCTATGCAAAATCTGCGCCATCTGCTGACCTCTAGCCCCCTGATCGAGCGTCACCAGCGCCACCGGACTCCGACCAACCGCCGCTGTTCCCAGAGCACTAACCAGCAAAAAGCCAACCGGCGGAATAAAGGTTACCATAATATTCGTCGGCTGGCGCAACCAGACGCGAATATCCTTCCTGAGAATGGTCCAGACAATACTAAAAAAGTGAGAGATAGCTGACATCCTTTTTTCCCTCCCCCCACTAATGGGCGACAGTCGAACGTCGTAGAGCAAACGCTGCCAGGCCCAGCATGAGCACGGCATAGCCACAGAGGATCAGCACATTTGTACCCTCGCCGTAGGTATTCAGAGTAAAATTGTGAAAGGCGTGCTGCTGAAGGACAATCGCGTATGACACAGGAAAAATCTGCGCGATGATCTGAATGGCCAGTGTATTAAAAGAGAGCGGACCAAACGCTCCACTCAAGATAAAGAGTGGAATAGAGATGCCAAAGGCCAGTGAAACCACTGGTTGCCGCGCTTTCAAGAGCGTGCCAAGCAGTGTGCCAACGGAGAGAAAGATGATGAGGGTCAGAAGACCGAAACCGATGACTTCTCCCCAGTTCGCAGGCCACACGCCCAGGACAAGAATCAAGACCGCCAGCACGATGAGGAGCGAAGCAAAACCGATGACAAAGGCTCCCAGCATCTTCCCCACCAGAATCGACCAGCGGCTGGCAGGAGATAACAAGAGCTCTTTCATCGTCTCCTTCTCCCACTCACGCGCCGTGCCAATGCCGGCCTGGAGAATCCCGCCTAACATAATACCAACAACCAGAATCGAGACAGACAGGTAGGGAATATAATCGGTATCTCGCGGATAGGCATCCTTCTCCTGAGGAACAATCGTAACCAGGTTGGGAAAGGCTTTAGCGTAAAAGCTGGTAATAGAAAGCGGAATCGCCCGCCGAATATCATTGGTAAAATCGGTGTTCAGATTGTTAATCTGCACGCCCACCTGCACCGGCTGGTTCTGTTGAATCCGCTGATCGAAATCAGCAGGAATCGTTACCACCGCCACAATATGGCCCCCATGCAACTGCTCCTCCGCATCCTGCTGGTTCGTCTGCTCCAGACGAAACGAGTGTGCCCCACTCATAGCCTGATAAAACTGTTGCGCGTAGGGTCCCCGCTCCTGAAACACGACGGCAGTAGGCGCAACACCACCGCCAATCACAAATAGGCTCAACAATATCAAGACGTTCAAAGGGACCAGTAAACCAACAATCGTAAATGCGCGTTCCGTCAGTGAGCTCTTGATATCTTTTTTCATACAGGCCCAGATGACGCGCAAGGTATAGCCCATCTCCTCTACCATAACGTTCTCCTAATCGCGCAATGCGGTGCCGGTTAAATGTAAGAAAATCTCATCCAGATTGGGTTCACGCAACAGGATATCGCGCAGCTCATTCTGTTGTGAGGCAATGTTGATAACCTGTGGCACGATATGGTCAATGCCCGTTGTGGTCACCTTCAGGCGTCTGCCATCCTGCTCAACCTCTTTCACACCCGGCAATTGCTGGATCTCGGCAATAGAAGCGAGCGGGTGCACGGTCTCCAACTCAATAATACTTCCGCCATAGGTCTTTTTGAGGTGATCGGGCGTATCCTGAGCAATCAATTTGCCGTGGTCGATAATCGCCAGACGATCACACAAAATCTGAGCCTCTTCCAGGTAATTGGTAGTAATCAAGACAGTCTTCCCTTGCTCACGTAACGAGAGGCAATAGTCCCAGATAGCCCGACGAGCCTGCACATCGACGCCCAGCGTTGGCTCGTCGAGGTAGATCAGTTGCGGCTCATGCAGCAGGGCACGGGCCAGGGCCAGACGCCTTTTCATACCACCTGAGAAGGTGCCGACACGGGAGTCTTTGCGGTCTAGAAGCTGAACCAGTTCCAGCAGACGCGTGATGCGTGCCTGCTTCTCTTTGCGCGGAATACCAAAGAGATCGGCGTGAAAATCCATATTTGTCCAGGCGCTCAGCTCCTCGTACAGCGCGGTCTCCTGCGGGACCGAGCCCAGAATCTTGCGTACTTGACGAGCTTCGTGCTGCACATCATGACCCAGGACCTTGACCTGTCCACTTGTTGGCACGCTTAAACCGCTAATCATATTAATCGTCGTGGTCTTACCTGAGCCGTTAGGTCCCAGCAAGCCAAAGATTTCGCCCTGCTGGACAGTCAACGAAAGATGGTCAATAGCTTTAAAATTCTTAAACTGCTTACAAAGATCGATCATCTCTATTGCAGGCATCTTTCCATCCGCAGGCCGCGCCTCCGCTACAGCCAGAGATTTTTCTCGTGGGCTACTACTCATGCTTATGGTTTCCTTTCACGATTTAAGATCTCAGTCAATGAGTCCTGGTCCGATAAGACCATAAAACGATCACCAACGCCCGTACCCGTGGCGGTGAGATTGACGACGATCATCTGAAGCCTGGTCAAAAATTCTTGTTTATCCTCTTCCGAAAAGTTACAGAGCAAGACCTTATTAAATTCTTCTGCCGCTCGCCACAACGCTTTCGTGATTTCACGTCCCTCTTCCGTCAGATAGACTTTCACCACGCGGCGATCTTCTACATCATGCTCACGACTGACAAGACCATGCTGCTGAAGACGTGAGACGATCCCCGTAATTGTAGGAGCATCCACAGCCCGATTTTGCGAAATTGCACCAATGGTTAGCCGGTCCTCTCTGAAAAGCACTTGCAACACACCAAATTGAGGCGGCGTAACCTCATATGGTTTATTTAACTCTTTACAACATGTCCTCAGCACGTCCGCAAATGCATAGCCAGTACAACGCTGGGCATAAAAAAGCCAATACCCTATCGTAGTATTGCCATCCATCCCGTTCATCTTGGTGCCCTTTTCTTACTGTTCTGTTAATATTTAGTAGGCTAATATTTAGTACGCTAACTATATAACATAAAAATCCAGAAATTACAAGAGGTGTAAGAAACGCATCAGACACTTGAAATTTTTCCCAGCTACCATACCTTCCTCTATTAGCAGGTAGGCTTATTTTTGTCCGCGATGGTAAGATACACTCAGAAGTTTGTGAAAGCGCGCATTTAAAAAAGCGCTATTTACCACGTTCTTATCTCAGATTGAGCTTCTCTTGAGGAAAAACCCTTATGATGAGAAGGACAGGAACAAAAGATATATAATGGAGGTACGAGTGTGGCAACACGCGTCCTATTAGTTGATGATGATCTCCAGATTCTGCCTTTACTTCAGCGGGGTCTCGCCTATGAGGGTTTTGAAGTGTATACTGCTGAGAATGGTATGTCTGGTCTGGCTGTCGCAAAAGAGCGTCAACCGCATATCGTGCTGCTCGATATCACGATGCCAGATCTCGATGGCTTTGAGATGTGCCGCCGCTTGCGCCTTGATAACGATCTGGCGATTATTATGCTTACGGCGCGCGACGAGGTTACCGATAAGGTAAACGCGCTGAATCTGGGAGCAGATGACTACGTACCCAAGCCATTTGCGTTTGACGAACTGGTCGCTCGCATCCGGGCGGTGCTGCGTCGTCACAAAGTAGGGGGCGAACCCCTGGTGTACGCTGACCTGGAACTCAATCAGGCAACCAGAGAGGTAAAACGAGGAGGCCATCTGATAGAGCTGACGACGCAAGAGTATAATCTGCTCCTGTTTTTCCTGCGCCATCCTCGCCAGGTGTTAGCACGTGAGCAGATCTTAGAGCGCGTCTGGGGATATAACGCCGAGGTCGATACGCATGTTTTAGAGGTGTATGTAAATCATCTACGCCAGAAACTTGAACTCCATAATAAAACGCGCCTGATTCAGACTATCCGAGGCTATGGCTATGCATTAAGGGAGTAACGATATGTATATCCGCACCCGCGTAACGCTCTGGTTTCTTTTCATCGTGACCTTTGTGCTTGTCGCATTTAGCGTTTTCACGTATCAAGTCACCAGCAATACGCTACTCTCATGGGAGGTACAGCATGTACGCAATGAAGAAAAAATAGTCGAAACCCGGCTCCAACACTGTCCCGGTACGCTCCAATCCTGTATACCGGGATTGGATTCTTTTACTTCCCCAGATACCTTCATCCAGGTACAAAATCTTCACGGCTCTCTCCTCGCCAGTTCAGATAATCTTGGCAAACATACGTTGCCTCTTTTTCATGCCGCTATTGTGGCTAACCAGGTACGCGAGACAAAGATCGAGGCAGTCACTCTCTTTATCTACTGCCACCCTATTACGATCAATCACCAACAAAGCGCCTATCTCATTGTCGCTCAATCTCCCCAGACCATTTATTTCGCGCTGAGCGAGCTTGTGCATTTTCTCTATCCAGGAGTGGCGGGGGCCCTTGGGCTGGCTGGGCTGGTCATATGGCTCCTGGTACGCCATGCGATGCTTCCACTTGAACAACTGGTTGTTGCCGCCTCTGCTATCGCTGAATCCAAAGATCACTCTCGCCGCCTCACCGCTCCACGCAAACGCAACGATGAGATTAGCCGCCTGACCCATATGATGAATGCGATGCTTCAGGCACTGGAAGCCTCTTACCAGGAGGTACAAAAGATTAACGATATCCAACGCACCTTTCTCATCGATGTCTCGCACGAACTCCGTACTCCCCTGACAGTCATCCTCTCCTCACTTGATCTGATCCACAAAGTAGGCGCGGCTGATCCAGAATTCCAGAATAGCTCTCTAGAGCGGATACGTGTGGAGATTGCCCGCATGGCACGCATGGTAACACAACTGCTCTTCCTTGCCCGCTCAGACGCTCATGTCACCGCGACCTACGAACCGGTGCTTGTGGGAGATGTCCTTGCTGATCTCTGTAGCCAACGCTACCCAAACGAAAAAGAACCTGATCTACATTGCCAGCATCTAGAGCGCCTGGAAGGTGCCCTTGTCTGGGGAAATCCCGACTACTTAAAGCAGCTTTTTTTGATTCTCCTGGACAACGCCTGCAAATACACACCTGCTACGGGCAAAGTAGAGGTTTCTGGCAATCTGGAAACGGGGACGGTTACCATCACAGTCAGCGATACGGGTATTGGTATTTCGCCAGGCGAAATACCAAGAGTCTTTGAACGCTTTCACCGTGCAAGCAATGCGCGTTTTCAGTCTGGTGCGGGTCTGGGTCTTGCCATCGCTCAGCGCATTGTAGAACAACATCACGGAACCATCACCGTCACAAGTGAGCTAGAACAGGGTAGTTGCTTCACGATAACGCTACCTTGTCTTGAGGGGGGGATAGAAAAAGCGGACAGCGAAAGCCAGTGATCTGACTCTTCAACAAAAAGCTCTCTTGCTCTTTCTTAAAGGAAAGGAAGGGCAAGAGAGAAACAAGGCACAGATATCTTTTTACGCGACTCGCAGACTTGGTGTCGCTACAAACCACACTTTTCCCACTCCCTGTCCCGTTACATCTCCTGGCTGCTTATCTTTGATAAAGCTATAGAGGAAATGTCCATTATATTGTATCTGGCTACCATTAGTATCTTGCAAGACCTTCAATGTGCCTGTGAGCGGTGCATCCGCCTGCGGTGTGCTCGAACCGGTGGAGAACAACGGCGGCCACGCTACTGCACATTTCCCCGTACAGGCGGTCTTACTCACAGTGTCAGGAAGATAGTAGTAGAGTGTCATGCCCTGCGCATTAGCTAAAATGGGCTCTACCTTACCGTTAACAGCCGCTTCGGTCACTCTGACAACATTATTCCCGATAGTTGGAGTTGCCACATACCAGACCTTCCCCACTCCCTGTCCCGTTACATCTCCTGGCTGCTTATCTTTGATGAAAGTGTAAAGCTGATAGCCAGCGTACTCTACCTGATTGCCATTCGCACTCTGAATCGTGCTAAATGTTCCTGGCAGAGAGGTTGCGACCTGCGGGGTACCTGTGCCCGTGAAGAGCAACGGCGGCCACGCCACTGCACACTTAGCCAAACAGTTTGTTTTGACTGGAGAATCGGGAGTAAAGTAGTACAATGTCATGCCCTTTGCGTCCGTCAGAATGGTCTGTGTCTGACCAGCAACGGTTGCCTGCGCCGTCTTAACAACAGAAGAGTCAGGCGTCGGTGAGGGAGTTGCCGCTGGCGCTTGAGTAGGTTGAGCAGGGCTAGCACTGCCTGTACTCCCGCAAGCACTTACCATAATTACAAGCATGAGACCAAAGACGGCAAAAAGAGAGCGTTTGGCGAATGTCATTATCAAGGTCCTCCTGGATAAGTATATAATCGTCTCCGCGATTTTCCATCCTGCACTTTTAGATACTTTCTGAGCAATAAAGGAAATACCAGCAACTCGTGTATCATTCGCTTCAGGATGTTACTCTGAGGATAACGCTCTTACCTCAATAGAACCTCAATTGTCAGTAACGCTTTCGTAAACAGGTAAAGGGTATTACCGTCCAGGTCGAAATTTTGATAATGACGTTGGCATAATCATCTGAAACATAGATGTTGCCCTGGGCGTCAAGAAGCAGACCCTGCGGCTCGATAAAGCCCTGGCTGGCGAGGATCTCTTGTTTTCCGTCGCCAGATTGAAACGAATAAGCGCATGAATGGTTGGATCAAGATCGATCACGAAGAGGCTACCTTGTCCATCGGGGAGCACATCATCCGGCATGCCAAATCCCGGAAAGCGGGTCGCGGCCCCGCTCGGTGTGAGACGCCAGATGGCATGACCACACTCATCGGCAATGTAAATGTTGCCCTGAGCATCCACACCCGCCCCGACTGGTCGCACGATGCCAGAGGTGAGCAGGGTCAGCGTTTTTCCGTCCAGGCTCATACGATAGACCGCACCCGTGGGACTATCGGGGACAATCAATGTATTAGTAGTAGGATCAAGCGCGATTCCGTCGACGCCATGCTTACAGGTCACGGTACTCGCGGTACCAGGCAGAGCACGCAGCACACGGGGTATCTGCGCACCCGGAGCGAGCGCAACGATTTGGTTTGTCTCTTGCTCTGCGAAGAGAATAGTGCCATCCGCCAGCGCCACTATCCCTTCTGGATCGGCAGAATCATGCAAGAGTACAGTAACCGAGCCATCAGTGTTTAAGCGGTCCAACGTCCCATTGTTTTCATCGCTGAAAAGCACACGCCCCTGCTGATCAAAAGCCAGATCGTCAGGGCGTCCGACACCACGCAGGATGGTCTGCCCTGTATAATATGTGGGAGTAGCTGATACAGTTACTGAGGCTGGCAGAGAAGGGGTACTGGTTGGCGTTGAGAGAGGCCGGGGAGTGCTGGTAGCCTTCAGCACCGTATGCGTAGCTGTCCCACCAGCTTGAGGAGATGAGGACATGCAAGCGGTTAAAAAGATGAGGAAAAATAGACTGATTCTTGAAAATGCTTGTGCAAATGCTCGTGACAAAAGTATTACCACCTTTTTTTCAGTCAAAAAGAATAGGACTATGCTCTATCTATCCGCGTACAATTATAGTATTGTACCATGCCTCACTGATTTTACTTGAGAGTAAAAGGAGAAAACGATGTTATCTTCAGTAGAACAAGATGGTCTAAAAATGACGGTGAACCCTGGATTTTCCTGGGATGATGAGCAGCATGTGTTTAAAGGTCCGGTGCTCTACGGCGATGAGATTTTGATTCTGTGCGTGGCCCGCGAGCGTATGCAGCGTACACTAAACAGTTGCCTGGATATCGATAGCAACATCGAATCGCTCTTTGATCCTAATACCTGGATCGTGGATGCTGAACATGAGCACGATCTAGAGGTTTTCTTCGAGAACGATGACGATTTAGAGCCAGAAGTACTCTAGGTACGCTCGCTTTCTCCCGTCTCATATGTATTGATAAAATAAAGTAGCGCCTGCTTGCCCTTCATCCAGGTACTACTTTTAGAGGGGCGCTTCGTTTCCCCTCCACCGCTGATAGATAAAATGGATAAAGGAGCATTCTCGTGCGGCAACATATTTTGCTTGATGCAGACGATACTCTCTGGGAGAATAATATCTACTTTGAGCAAGCCATCCACGACTTTATTACCTTTCTCAATCACTTGGCCCTCTCTCCAGAAGAAGTGCGCCAGGTCGTGGACGGAGTGGAAAAGGTAATGGGCTATGGCTCGGCTAATTTTGCCCGTAGCCTGGTTGAGACCTATCGACGTCTCGCCGAACAAGATCTGCGAGAAGAAGATCTGAAGAAGGTCCGTCAGTTTGGCGAGCGCATTCTTGACCATCCTCTCCAATTGCTCGAAGGGGTCAAAGAGACGCTCGACTATTTATCTCCTCGCCATGATCTGCTCTTGCTCACAAAAGGGATACAAGAGGAGCAAAAGCTTAAAGTTGAGCGCTCAGGGCTCGAAACATACTTTACACACATTGTGATTGTAGCCGAAAAAGATATTGCCGCCTATCAACAGCTCGCGGCCCAGATGCAGATCGAGCCAGAGTTGACCTGGATGGTGGGCAATTCACCTCGCTCAGACATCAACCCGGCCCTGACAGCAGGCTTGAACGCCGTCTATATCCCACACCCTCACACCTGGCATATGGAACATGAAGAGGTAATCAATCCTGGCAGCAGGCAACTACTTCAGCTCTCACGTTTCAGCGATTTACGTACTTATTTTTAAACATCATTTACGTAGGACAACGGCTCGCATGAGCGAGAAAGAGAAGAAAAACCGATGAAAATGAAACTTGAACTTATGCAGATACCGGTGACTGATATTGATCGCGCCAAGTCATTTTATGTTGAAAAGATGGGATTTCACGCAGACGTTGATGTTCAGCCTAACGACCATCTGAGAATTGTCCAACTTACACCACCAGGGTCAGCTTGCTCGATTGGCCTTTGGGCAGGCTTGTCCAATATGGAAATGAAGCCTGGATCGGTCAAAGGGCTGCATCTGGTCGTGGGGGACATACGCCAGGCACGAGAAGCGCTCATTGGTCGGGGTGTTGAAGTGGGTGAGGTAGATGAACACGACCAGGGCATCAAGTATGCTGCATTCAGCGATCCCGATGGCAACATGTGGACATTACAGGAAATGCCGTGGAGATCTTCCGAGTTTTAAATGCACTGGAAATGGAAAGCACAGAAGGAGAAGTCACAGATGATTCCGGGACGCGACTGTATCGGTGTTGGGGTTGGCGCAATGGTCTTCAACGAAGAGGGAGAAGCGTTTCTCGCCAAAAGAGGCTCTGATGCGTTCAATGAACGAGGAACCTGGGAATTCCCAGGGGAAAAGTCTCCTTTGGCGAAACCCTGGAGGATGCGATTGTGCGCGAATTTCAAGGAAGAATATGGCATGGACATTGAGCTGCTTGAACTGTTGGGAGTCAATAACCATATTCTGCTTCAAGAACGTGAACATTGGGTCTCGCCAACGTTCATTGCGCATCCTTGTGCCACCAGCACTCCTCCCACGATTCTTGAACCAACAAAATGTTCAGAAATTGGCTGGTTTGCGCTCTCAGCACTGCCCACCCCACTTTCACAGGTCACGCAGGAAGATGTGCGTATGTATCAAGCAAAGCATGCTGAAAAAAGAGGATTGTAAATAGGATTAGCGGCCCTCCAGCCGCTCCTCCTCCAGATCAAAATCTCGCTCCATGCGATGAAAAACAGTATCATCTAAATTGCCCTCGTTCCGCAAGTCAATAAGCACCTGGCGCTCCTCCTGGCGGATATCCAGCAAAAGTTGCTTGTAGTTCCCCCGATTAATTCTGTATTTTTCCCTATCCCTATCTGTATCGAGCGATTCATTGACCAGACCCAGCTTCCTTTCATAGTACGAACGCACATGCTTGACCAGTTCTTCTGAATCCTGATAGTCTTTTGCTAATTCATCAATCTTCCTCAGAGCTGCTTCTGTGGCTTTTTGTAAAGCTACAATGGCCTCGCGCCCAATATCTGGATCATTTCCCATCTGCATCGCACGAATAAGCGGAGCAAAGGTGAGTCCCTGAAAAACCAGAGTGACGAAAATGACGACAAAAGTCACAAAAATGACCAGATCACGCTCTGGAAAAGCTGTACCATTTCCAAGAGTCTCAGGTAAAGCTAAAGCGGTTGCTAACGAAACACCGCCACGCATCCCCGCCCAACTAATGACAGTCACCGCACGTCGAGAGACGGGACGTCTCCCATAGAAGAACTTCAAGGAGCGCAAAAGACTATTGGCAGTAAATGACCAGGCTATACGAACAGCGATCACAGTCAGACTCACAACAAGCCCATACCCGACAAGAAAGAGGAGAGAAGAATTGTGAATCTGCTCCACTACAGTCCTGAGTTGCAGACCAATCAGCAGAAAAATCAGTCCATTAAAGAGAAAAACTACCACATTCCAGAAGGAATCTGCCTGTAAGCGCGTATTGGCCGAGAAAAAAATAGCCGATTGCCGCCCCAGATAAAGTCCCGCCGTCACGGTAGCCAGAACACCAGAGACACCGAGAGCCTCGGCGAGGAGATAGGTTGCGAACGGTGTAGCTACCATTAAAGTGATCTGACTGGGAGTATCATTTATCCTTGTGTGCAATTTGGCTACAGGAAAGGCGAGCACCAGACCCAGAAGCGCCCCGCCAATACTGACAAAAAGAAATTGCAGGCAAGCGCCCCAGAGAGAGAAGCTTCCTCCAGATACAGCCTCTACACCAAGACGGTAGGCCACCAGAGAGGTTGCATCATTAACCAGGCTCTCTCCTTCTATAATGATGCTAATCTGATGAGAGAGTCCCACACTCTGCATAATAGTCCCTGCCGCCACGGTATCAGTTGGCGAGACGATTGCTCCCAGGACAAAGGCCACCGACCACGGTAACGAGGGCCGTAAAGCATGGGCAACCACAGCCACCAGAATCGTAGTCACCAACACCAGACCGATAGCTTGCAGAAAAATTGGCAAGAGGGCACGTCGAAAACTTTGCCAGGAAGTAAACCATGCCGAAGAATAAATCAGTGGCGGCAGAAACAGCAGCAGTACCAGGTCTGGATCAAGCACAACACGCGGCAGTCCTGGTATAAAACCCAGAATCATACCACCAACAACCAGCACAACCGCGTAAGGGACCTGGATACGAGCCGCCAGTGATCCCAGAATCACAATAACGACAAGGAGCGCAAATGTCAGAACAATGGTGTCATAAACCATGCTTGATCTCCCTTTCTACCCGCTTTCTCATCAGAGCTACAGACTATAAGAAATGCAGGATCTTCTCCTACTTTTCCACGTCGCGGAGACACCAACGCTGAATAATCTGCTCTAGCTTCTCCTGACCACTCAGAAAATTGCTAATGGGCATGCTTTCGTTGGGCTGGTGGGCCTGCTCCAGCGCACCTGGGCCACAGATATAGGAGTTAATGCCCAGACGATGGAATTGTCCCCCATCGGTTGCATAGGGTGCACCCGTCTCCGCTTTCTGCCCCATAAGCTGACAGAGGAGTTGACAGAAGACAGCGTCCCTCGGCGAGAGCAATGGTGGCGTTGCAGTAGTATCCTCCACGAGAATGTTTCCTTCGGGAGCCAGCGCTTGAAGCTGCGGGAGAATGCTTTTCCCGATACGCTCGCGCAGTGTAGAGAGAAACGTCTCCAGACTATCATCGGGAGTAATGCGCACGCTCACAGTGAGACGACAGGTTTCAGCAATCATATTCGCCGCCAGCCCCCCCTGAATCGAGCCAAAGTTGAAGACTGAAGCGGGATAGTCGGGAAAGAGCTGCTTATTCTCATCTGTCGCCTGATCCAATAATTCGGCATTAAATGCACTGAGCAGTTGCATGACATCGGCCATCTTCTCAATCGCATTCACACCCTTCTGAGGGGCGCTACTATGGCCACCCTTACCATGCACAAGAATATCAAAAGAGGCATAGCCTTTATGAGCTGGATAGATAGCAAAGTTGGTTGGCTCGCCAATCAGCGCCACTTCAGGGAGGGGAAAATCACCTAAGACGCCAGGCAACGACCTGACCAGGCGCTCTGAACCCTGACCAGCTAGCTCCTCGTCGCAGGTAAAAATAAACATCAATGGTCGTTTGAGAGCAGATAAAGGGACTGCTTTTGCCGCCAGGAGTGCCTGAGCCAGAAAGACCTTCATATCAGAGACGCCGCGTCCATAAATTCGCTCTCCATCATGGCTCATCTTAAGCGGATCAACGGTCCAGCCGGGCTGTCCGAGAAAGGGAACAATATCGATATGACCGGAGAGAATCAAACCACCCGCCACCTCTGGTCCAATCCAGGCCAGCACCTGATCCTTCACTACCCCATCAACGGTCTCACGCAGAATGTGGACGCTAAAACCCAGATCTTCCAGATAATTCCCCAGAAAGGCCGCCGCCTCTTCATTACTCAAGGTACTGACGGTATTAAAACTGATTAGCTGACGTGATAACTCCCATAACGCGCTCCGCTCCAGTGGCTCACTACTAGACATCAAACGCTCTCCCCTTTATCAGAACTGCCTGACTATCGGCATCACTGCCTTTTTCTTCTGCAAAAGTTTATGGCAAGCATACCAGACCTGAACGTATACAACAAGCTTTCTGAGATATCACTTCTCTTCTTTCGTTAAACTCACAATGATCGTTGCCACATGATTAGCGAAAGAAGCCTCATAATAGCCACTCATACGCTCCCAGTAGACGCCGAGATTCTGTCTGCTTGCAAAATACTCCAGATCGCGAGTCCAGGAGAGAAAAGTATCCTGATCTATCAATTTTTTGCTCCATTGATGGTAAATACTCTCGTGCAGCATCAGCCACCAGGTCAATAAATTAAAATAGCGCTCTCGATCAATCTCATCGAGAGAGTCCACTCCCTGTCCACCTCGTTTCCAGAGTTGCGCCAGATCTCTATTCTGAGCCAGTTGCAACGTAAAAGGTGCGGACAACTCTACCAATTTCTGCGTGTTAGCAGTTCTGATCAGGCGCGTATTCTCTCGCAACTGATACCAGACTAGAGCAATGGAGACAATAAAAAGCACGCCCTGCACAATAATCGCAATACTCGCCAGATCGCTCAAGGACATATATCCCTACTCCTCATTTCAAAATACTGCTAAATCTTGAAGGTCAGATACTCAATCCTCTAGAAGGGAAACCGCATCCTCTTTGTGTAGAAGCCGAATCAGACCTCTTTCAACTGCAAAGCTTAACACCAAATACACCATAATTTCAAACTTTTGTATAAAAGAGCCAGTATCTGACGAGAGAGGCATATTGAGGTTATTCCTATCACGAAGCTACAATGCTAAGAATACGAGCACTCAACAACCGCTGGAGCATGCATTCTTGTTCGTCTTCACTGGAGACGCGCGCAATAGAGACGCAATTACGCCCATGCTTTTTCGCATAATACATGGCCTGATCGGCCTGTTCGAGCAGCGTTGTGGCAGTTGTCCCGTGCAGACCATAGAGGGCAATACCAATACTTGCAGTGACGGTCAGTGAGATCTTTTTATCTTCGGATTGCCAGAGACACTCAGTACTGGAAATGGCGATACGGGCCTGTTCAGCAATCTGCTGAGCATGGCTAAGATCACTCCCTTTGAGCACAACAGCAAATTCTTCTCCCCCATAACGTCCCACAATTCCGCAGGAAGCAACCGCCATATGCAATCGCTGGCCAACTTCACGCAAAATAGCATCGCCCGCTAAATGCCCCCAGGTATCATTAATCTGTTTGAAGTGGTCAAGATCAACGAACATAATCGCACTGGTCTGTTGCGTCTGTTCACATTCGGCAAGTTCTTCCAACATATGCTTCATAATAACCCGATGGTTAGGTAGACCAGTAATAGCATCCCTCTCTGCCACACGAGCCAGTTCCTGGTACAACCGATCCAGCTCATCAGCTCTGTCAGCTTCTTTGATCCCCTGTAGCGTCCCACGAACCCATAAGAAGGAGATTGCTGAAACTATAAGTTGTAAAATGATAGGCATACCAAAAATTGTCTGAGGAGAAGAAGAAAGGAGCGCTTGCAACGCAGGTGCCTTTGGCAAAAAGTAGATAGATCCGTAGATAATACTGATATTGGTAAGGGCAACAGGAAAAACACTCCATGCAGGTAACATCGAGACAGCAAGGAGCGTTGGCATAATCAGGAAGCTCAGCAGGGGCAGTGCAGAAATATTCAGGCCGCCAGGATAGATCAGCAGAATCGCAAGCAGAGCGATTTCGATGTTCCCAATAACGACCAGTCCGGCCAATGTCGTCTTACCTCGTCGATTCAGAGGGGCAGCGATAGCTATAAAAAATAAAATACATGCGTATACAATTGTCAGGAGGATATTTCCCATAGAGACAATTACAGGTATGTTGCAGACTGCGACGCTGAGGATAATAGAGAGAACTATGCTGGTTAACTTTCCACGCCGCACAACTTCTTTGTCTATAAGAGATGCAGCCACTGGCGACGTTTCAGGGGCAGTAAAGCGGAACCAGTACGCCACAGCAATTAGAATAGAGTGGAGTAATAGATGGGTAAATTTTACTACGCCTTTTCTTGAGAGAATGCCCTTCATCTTTAGTTAATACCCTCTCTTTGTGCTCAACAGAAACAAAAGCTACCCAGCCACAGGTGTTACTTCTTATCATCGGCACAAAAGAGTATTTACGAGACGTCATAACTTCAAACTTTTGTGCAATCTCCCTACTATTCATTTAAATAAAAATACAGGTTCTGGCCAAAGAGAAAGAGCGACGCAAGCCTACACCCAACCTGGCACCGAAGGGTCCAGGTGAGAGCCCCTCTCGCTGCGAACTGAGATCAACAGCCGTCCCTACAAAAGTTTTTTTTGCCAACGGGAGAAATTGTGTCCGGGAGAGTGTGTCCTCCCTCGCTAAATATTCCCCATCCAAAACAGCTCAACAGCGTAAACGGGGTATAATAATGGCAGTGAACAACCAGTATTTCCAAAGGGAAGTTTTCTGTTGAGCCATCTCTGGCTCATTCAAAGAGAGGATAGATGACATGGTAATGTCTAAACGCTGCATCCCCTATACGCCGCGTTTTCGGGAGTTGAAAGAGAGCGTCTTCGCGCTGGTCACGACAACGGGTGTGCATCTCCACGAGCAGGAGCCGTATGTTGAGAATGACAACACCTGGCGCATTCTTCCGGGGACGGTTGAGGCCAGCCAGCTTATGATAACCCATGAGCATTATGACCACACGGACGCAGAGCAAGATATCAATACGGTCTTCCCCATTGATCGTTTACGCGAGCTGGCGGCTGAGGGTATTATAGGGGGAGTGAGCGATAAGCATTTGGGATTTGGCTTCACACAGAATCTACGGGACCTCTACGAGCGAGCGGCCCCCGAAATGGCGAAGATTTTGTTGCGCTCGAAGGCTGATGGTGTGATTGTTACGGCTGGTTGTCCCCTCTGCCATAGAGTTGCGGTTGGCATCCAGCGCGAAATTGAGATGGTTGGTATTCCCACGGTGCATATTTCGGTTGAGCCTGAAAGTAGTCGGCAGGGGGGTACGCCGCGAGCTATTTACCCGGTAGGCTTCCGGCAAGGCAACAGCCTGGGGGGTGCGCATCAGGTTGAGCTTCAGCGCCAGGTCCTGCTCGACGCGCTACGGCGCTGGGAGACGCGTGAGGAGCCGGGGCAGATCTGGGAGATCGCTTATCCAACCTACGCTGTAAAAATCTGAGAAGGACTCCGAAAACGAGACAGACCTTCTGTGAGGGAAGTTACCTGGTATAGCAGGAAAAGCGTGGGAACACAGCGTCCGTCCAAAGGGTGCTGTGTTTTAACTTTATAAGCTAGAATCAGGGCCAGCAAAAAAGAAAGCATGAGATACCTATGATTTGTATCGGACTGATTGGTGAATGGAAACAAGAAGTCAAGGCACATGTAGCAATTCCGCAGGCCCTCGAACTGGCAGCACATGACCTTTCCTATCAATTCGAGACCGAGTGGTTAGCGACTCCCTCATTAGAACAAGATACTGAGCAAAAGCTGGCAGCGTATCAAGCGCTGTGGTTTGTTCCAAATACTCCCTATGCCAGCATGGATGGAGCCATTCGCGCTCTCAAATATGCACGTGAGCGCCATATTCCAACCCTCGGAACATGCGGTGGCTGTCAGTATATGATTATTGAATATGCCAGGAATGTTCTAGGGATAAGTGAAGCAGATCACGCAGAAGAACATCCTGACGCTTCAGTGCTACTGATTACACCCCTCGTCTGCTCGAATACGGAAATCATCACCACCTGTCTATTAACTCCTGGCTCACGTGTTGCGGGTATTTACGGAACGCATGAAATCACCGAACAATACGGCACCTGTAATTATGGTCCAAACGCCCAATTTTGGCCTGCGCTTAAACAAGGCGGATTGCATGTCACTGGAGCAGACGCTGATGGCAATGCTCGGATTATTGAGATTGATCAGCATCCCTTTTTTATTGGCACACTTTTCCAGCCAGAACGCTCAGCATTTCAGCAAATCGTGCATCCATTGGTTCGAGCATTGCTTCAAGCTGCCTGATCGGAACTCTAGCGTCTCTGCCGTGCCCGCTCGCGGATACTTTGTAAATTAAGCAGTTCTGCTACTTCATAGGTTGTTGTGGCTCCGTATTTGGGACGCAGACGGAGCAATGTCGGGAAATGGCCCATGCGTGCATGCAATTCTGCCAGCAAGACAAAGGCGGCTGGAGCATATCCCGGTGGATTGATAACGAGTGTACGCGTCTGCCACTCCTCGGACGAAAGCCTGGCGGCATCAACGATAGAGACAATCTGTTCGGCGAGTGATGCGTTCTGGTCTATCTGGACCGGGATAGTGCGAACCTCTTCGAGCTGAGTCTGAGCGAGTTCTTCTATCTGGGCTTGTTGTTCTTCGAGTGAGGGGGTGTGAGAAATTCATAAATTAACATTATACAGTTCCTTTTAGTTAAACTTTGACTTTCATAACAGGATCAATCGCATGTTAACAATGTTTCAATATCCTTCTGTGGAAGCTCCGTCATACCCAATTTATAAGACAACAAAGAAATGATACGGATATTTAATGGTCCACAAATTGTTTTCTGGTCGTCAGTCTCTTTGCCATTAATGTACTAAAAACTGTTGAGTATAAGTCGCTCGTAAATAGCGCATAGCATTGCTTAGCTGTTTGACACCATCAAGTGATCTTGCCTTATCACCGGTTTTGGCCTCTAATGATCGCTGTTTGATTCTCATATCATGACAATTACATCAATATCTATCTGGTTATTTTTACCCTAACACCACACATTACCTCATATTCGTGCTCATACAATGCCTTTTTAATAGCCAACTCAAACAAATGACCACTACTACTTTTGCTCAGTCGGCCCTTTCTCTACCCAATATCTTTTCCTTCCGTATCTTTTCCTCGTCCAAGTTGAATGTTTAGGACATCTTCAAGGCTGAGATATTTGGTAAAGTTTCTTTTTTTCACTGATGACGGAGTTGACTATCCTGCCAATCGTACCCAATCAACTACGCTCTTTCCTTTCTCACTTTGTATTTATAAATATATAATTGGTAGCACTATGCTGCATCGCAACTTGATAGCCAGCCAGGGACATGGGTTTGGTGCCGCCAGTCAAATTAAACACTAGCGGCTGCGAGAGTAATCCAGGTATTTTTACCAGTTCTGTATTGATCTTTTCGACAATAACCTGGATATCATACGGGTCAATTTCTATTCCGGAGACTCGCACTTGCTGTTTCCATACTATATTCCTTTTTCTGAAGTTCCGTTTTCAAATGCATATATTGCAGATACGTCCTGGATGTATATACAAAAACGGCATCACTTGGCTCGTATTGCAAAACAGGAAGAAAATTAGGCTGTGGCTGTTCTCCTACTAAAGCAATCATAACTGTCATAGAAATTTCCCTCTCTCTATTATATGGCCCTCGTCGCGACAAGCCTGACTAAAAACTACTTTTTAATCTTCTTTGCTCTTGGCTTTGGCACACCAGGACAGTACAACCTTCACGTACTTCTTCTTTCGACAAAAAGGCATATACGTGTATCGCCCGGCTTCCAGGTCTGAGCTTCTTCCGCGTTCACTAACCAGCAAGACATCTTTCAGTTTGAACGATTTCATAGCGCATGAAAGCTTGAGCTTCCGGTGCAATCGTGCGCAACTCATCTGTTGCAGGCACCACAGCCCCTTTAATCTCCTGGCCCTCTCTGAAAAGGGGGATTTTTGGACGCTCATAGACTTTTTAGAGTCGGCTCATTCGCAACCTGAACGTCCTCTACTAAAGACATACTTTGAGTAATTTCGTTTCCCTCATTAATAGTACAAGTACCCATACCCCGCACTGGTCTTCCCACCCACGCCATACTTTTGCAGTGCAGACTTTAGCCAGCTCAGGGCTAGCCCAATATCTTCCGGGTGTTCTTTATCGCTGGCATCACTGGGGGCAAGAGCGAAAAGAAACGCCGTTTTAGCAACGGTCAAGAAGGGAATTGGGATCGGTGCCTGATCGTTGGCTGGGGGTATGATATTTTTCTTCAGAGATTTATAGTAGTCGGGGTAGTGTGGATTCATGATGTCAACGACGATAGAGATGTTTGTATCAACAGGGAGAGCATCAAAGAAGATGACGCTACCAGCCTTCTTCTGGGAACCAAAGATACGTTGAAGAACCTCGGAATCCTTTTCGGCCTCTGGACTTGGAATTGGCTTGCCTTCAGAATTCGTGATAAAGTACTCTTTCTCCTCGGCAGCCGCATACGCTCTGGTCAATCCCTTTAAGGCACTCCCTGGGATGATTGGCACGCCGTAGAGATGGTGAAGGGTAAGATCGGTCTCCAATACGGACTCGCCGCCGAGGCCAACGATCATACGCCAGGCTAAAGCGGCGCTAAAAGTGTGAATACCACGAATATTGGCAAGCATACGCCGCTGTCGAAGAGCGACGGCCTGGAAGAGCTCAGCATCAAATACGTGGCTTTGTTCCTGCACAAGATATTTGAGCCAGGGTCCCTTATTCTCATTCTTCTCAATAACATCCTGGGGGACATACTTGTCGAGGATGAGACCCAAATTTTTACAGCCAGCCACACCCTTATCAAGCAACTCGGCAGTCTGCGGCGGGAGATAATACTGATCAGCCATTGCTTGCCTCTCCTCCTACTTGAGGTGGCTTTTCATCCCCCTCTAACTCGCCCTCGGCAAAACGGCTAAGCCAGCCACCAAATGCCAGGCATTCTGTAGTTGCCCGCCGATAGTCGGCGCTACTCGTCCCTGCATCAGTAACCCAGATGAGCAGGCCATCCCTACCCTGTATGACATCGTGATTGTGGACGGCAAAATGTGGCCTGTTCTGACTATCCTTGCTCTCCATCCAGGCAGAAAGATGCTGAAGCAGATGATAATGGGGTTTAGTCTGATCTTTCCCTTTCGCCTTCAAAAATCCCAAAGTCTGCCCCAGGCCTTGATCTGAATCATCGCATTCAGTCCCCGCGCCAGGGCGCGTACTCTTTCTTGAGTGAAGGCGAGGGATTATTTTTGATACTTATTACATCCTGCCAGGCAGCACGACCACGCTCCTGCTCAATATTCTGTCGCTGTGTTTTCTGCTCGCTCATCATCTGTCCTTTCTTTTAACGCCAGTGCATACGGACAATGCCACGACCAACGGTCTCATCACCGCCAAGCTGGATATAGTTCTGCTGGCTCTCCTCTAATGTCTTAACCTTTTTCAGGATATCGGCAGCTAGCATCTCCGGCACTTTTTTATCGCCCTCTCCTTTGAGCCTGCGTGCATTGGTAGCATAGACCGGGACGTAGAGCAGCGTATCACTGGGTAGATGCTCCTCGGTCCACAATGCTCCATGTCTTACAGTTTTAGTATCGCGGTCGATACGCACGCGTGTAATAATCTCGGTGGCATTGACGACAAAATCACGGAAATCATTTTCTGGCAATATCACCAGAGAATCCTGAACCTTCTGCCGCCAGTAGGCATATTCTCCCGATTGGGGAAAAACATTTTTCGCCAGCCACTCTCCAATCACTTTTACTATTGCATCAGGCTGAGCGTCAAAGCTAAATTCTTCCAACATCACCCTTTCATCTGCCGCTACGCGATTCTTCTCCGCCACCAGCGCCTTATGCTCGTTGACCGAAGGAGGCTCCTTCCAGCCAGGCGCGGCATTTCCTCGGCCACTGTCACGCAAGAAACGGCAGAGAACATCGGGAGAAGTGGTATAAGCAAACACACCATTGAGTGAACGCACGGGAAAGAGGAGAAGACGGGCATCACCCACGATCAGGGCGCTGGCATACTCAGAGCCATTCGTCTCCGGACCAAATATCGTCTCCACATCCCTGTCTCATAAGCCCATGCGGCATAAGCTGCCGCACGTAGCTTCCCCTTAATGCCGCTCCCTTGAATCATTGGATATTGAGTGGTGCGCTCACGTTGAATAGGCAGGTCAATACTGCTCAACCCCGAACCGACGCCGGCATGGAGAGGGGTCTCGACATAAAGATAGAGCATTGAAGTCTCTGTAATCATTCTTTCCAATCTCCTGTATAAGTAATTCCATAACCGATCTCTTGACCGTATTCTGTCAACGACTGAGGAACTGGTACTTGCTGGTCATAAAAGAAGACACTCCCTGCCGGAACACAAAAGCGTAATCCTTTCTGATCTCCCTGGGCATCTCCTGTATTGAGCCTCCAACCCCCAATTGCTTCTGGACGGGATATTGCAGCGGTGATTGGCTGATCGAGAGGCGCAAAACGGGCGGATGGTTTCCAGGCTGTGGAAAAATAGGCCGGTGTCGCTAGATAAACTAGATTTCCAGCAGTTACCGTTTGAGCGTTAGAAGGTTCATTGGTTTCTATGACACGGAAATAGGCTGCTCGCTGGTCTCCGCCAATAATGAGCCAACCAGAAGTTTTCTTTGAAAACAGTTTTTCCTGTACCTCGCTATCTGAAATAAGCGTATTTTCATTCTTCCCTGTACTCAAGCTAATATCTACAACAAAACCTGTTTCAGGTTGCATACGAATAAGCTGTTGCTGATAGAGGAAACCATCCCGTGTCCTTTTCCTCTGACTATCCATGCTAATACCCAATCGCGATTCACGTTCATAAACCTCGTCAGGCTTCACAATTTTCAGTTCTTCGAGGTTGGCATCCGAGCGCAGTACACGTCGTAAATCGCTTTGAGAGATCCAGCCACTCAAAGATTCTAATTTTGTCTCAGCCCCGCTCTCTCTTAATGCAAGCAGATGCGTAATTCCTTCAGGTTGATTGGTCTCTACTACAAGATCTGAGATAGCCCTGGGAACCAGCCGCAAGCGTTTTCCATGTTCATCCTGAAGAAGATGGGCCGGAGCTGGAAGCAATACTTCAATATTTTCAGGTGTATCCCGCTTATATCTCCCAATAGCTATTTGTGTAATACGGAAACGCCCATAATCTTCACGATTCCCGATCAGTTTCACTAACTCGGAATCTGCGGCAAAGGCTGTTACCATACTCGCCTCTGGATAGTTAATCGAGGCGATTAGAGCACGAATTGCACCTTGTAGCGTTTCCGGCGTTGGCGGAAAAGTGCTTATGGCTAAATTCCCTTCCCCTGCTTCAAAGGGAAGCCCCGTGCGAAACAAAAGCGGCTCCAGGGGTTCAATGAACAGACGCATCACTCTTGCCCCTTTCTTGTGAGAAAAACCATCACTTGCAGCCAGCCAAGTACCTCAATCAGGCCACGCCTGGGGCGATCCGAATGCAATTCCAGCGCACGATCTTCTTTTGCTACTCTTATCCGCCCCTTCTCATCCTTATCCTCATCCATCGCATCTGCAAGCACAACGATATTCGTTGCCAGATGTAAAAAATCTATATTTCCTGCATTGCGTATCTGCTGCTCGTCACTCTGACGCTGAAAAATGCGCTTGATCTCGCTTACGCGCACATCGTCTTTATAGATGTTTTCTTTCTGCTCATCCTTCTCTTCAGGCTGCCCCGTCTTCTCATCCTGCTTTTCAGATTGTTTCGCTTTCTCAAGGCTATCCGCCATATTAATAAGTGCAGGCGCTTCCTCAAGGAGGATATAGATACATTTAGGAGAAAGCAGATCGTCCTTAAAAAGAGTAAAAAATTGGGTAAATAGCCCTAGAGGCTGTAAAAAATTTTTATCTGGAGCTGGATCAGGCTGTAAAAATTTTTTATCTAGAGCTGAGTAACGCCAATGGCAACCAACGATGGTCTGCTCACCTGAACGGCGCATCACTGAAACAACCAGCGCACTTCTCCCATACTGTTTCTTGGCCAGGTCCTCTGCGGCTTTTGCGAGTCGCCGTACATAAGAGAGCGAAGTGTAATGATGGGCAATAGCAATTCCTATGCTGGCACTGACAGTATGCACCAGATCAGGCGCTACTGCTGCCCCTACAGTCTCAGAATAGCTTTTTTGGAGTTGGTCAACCAGACCAAATACAGAGAGAATGCTCTTGACTCCCTCTGGCTCTACTCTATCACGAACCAGTGGAGCAAGGGCAAAGACATCATCTCCTCCCGCATAGATCAAACGACCAGGATACTGCTCTTCAACAATCTGTCGAGCATGTTCTCTAGAGAATTTAGAAAGCGCTGCACTGATGGCCCGGTGTTTTGCTACTTCTTTCACCCCACTAAGCAAAATTCCCATACGATCACCATCCATCTGCACCATTGCATAATAGGGAGTTGGTGGCGTAATCTTCAATTCGTTAGTAGATTGCAATAGCTTCTCAAGAGCCTTTGTCCCATCCGCTGCCAGTTGTCGTACCTCCTGCTCGTGTTTAGCCGCTGCCGATTTTTTATCTGGACGAATACGATAGGTTTTCTCAAGACGATTTACCGTAAAGGTATCCAGGAAGTAGCAATCTCCATCTCTCGCTAATAAATCCTCATAACGTCCCGCACGCTTATGGAGATAAGGCAATGTACTTGTAGGCATCTTTGATAAGGAATCATGCTTCCTGGTGATGACGCGCCAGGCTTCAATTCCTGACCACGACGGTTGCGTAATAAGTTGTCGTAAAAGCTGCTCCATGTATGAAGCTGCGGCGATAGAACTGGTTGATGGATAACCTATTCTTAATTGCCCACCTTCCTCTACAGTGTGGCTACCAACTCTCTCGCGGATAATGGGTGAGTGGAAGGCAAAACGTTTTACAGCGTCGATAGCATCGAGACGCTCTTCACCTTCCTGATTCAGATCACTCTCAGAAAGGAGGCTCCCACTTGCAAGAGCTTTCCAGAATGACCGTACTCCCTGACGAGAGTCATCGCTTCCGTGTAATGCCTCACGACTTCCAGAAATGGTACTCTTCTCGCCAGTCTCATGAAAAGGTTGCTGGGGAGTATCGCGATTGTAAAGATGATAAAAATCACGGAGCCGCTTACGCGCATCAAAAGCTTGCTGTGTGCGCTCCAGCCATTCATGATAGTGCTTATCATCACCCTGCACAATTACCCAGAACATCTCAAACAGCGTCTCTGGATTAATCTGGCGATCCCAGATGCGACGAGCTTCTTCCATGCTTTCCGACTGATTTTTCGCAAATATTTGCAACCATACATCCTCGCAAATCTCATTCCACCGTGCGTAAATTGCCTTCTGACTCTTTCTTACAGCATCCCTGGCCTCTTCAGCGGTAATAAAAATCGCTACATACTTATTGGGAATATCAGGAATTGAGCTATCCAGTACAGGGTTAGTAGGAAAGATTAATTGCTCTTTCAAGTGTGCCATAGCAGCTTCCATTAACTTTGAGAACAAAAAACTCCCCAACCAGAGATCTCGCGTCTTGCGGGCCTGGGCAATAAAGGGCTGGACAGGGCCAAGCGAAAACATCAGCATAAACTCTTCGCTCATAATGTCACCTCTAGCTTTCCCTGAAATTTCTCCACCCAACGTTCTATGACGGCATAATCCCCTACGCGTATATCTTTTCCGCTGGTCTTAAAAAGCACCGCGATGCCGACATACTTGTTTCCTTGAAGCTCGGTCACACGAAGGAGCAGCGGTGATGAGCGCCGCTCTTTAAAGAACTTTGGCGGTAAGGGCAGGCCAAAGATACGACGCTGGTTGATATCAATCTCGCTACGATAACTTTGTAAACGCTCTCCAAGCCTGGTCATAGCAATTTCCGCGCTTGTCCACGCCTGGGCATCCTGCAAGATCCAGATCCGACACACACCCTTCGCCAGCACATCAAAATTTGCTTGCCGAAGTTGAACAGATTGATTCTCGGTTGCAAAAAGTTTTCTGGCTTCTCGAATGCCACTTTCAAGCTGCTGCTTTAACGCCTGAGCGCTTGCTGGTTGGCTAAAAGAGAACTGTTCAGCAAGAGTCTTTGAGTTCTGAAAATTTAGGAGTAGGCAATACCAACCAGACTTCCAGCACAGCGTCTGGCACGAGAGCCGACGCTGCCTAACTGTGTAAATAACCAGAATGCCGCTACGGCCTGCCGCAAATGAGCGTCGTATCCATGCCGCAGCTGCCAATGTCACCTCAAATTGGGTACCTGGCGGAAAGTACCAGTGAGCCCTTTAAGATCCTCTTTTCTACACTGCCACTCTTCGCCATAGACCAGAGCAAATATCCCTTGCCAGTTGCCACAGGTTTGTCATTGCATCCCATTCTAGCTGTCTTTCCGCTTTATATCTTTCCGCCTCCTATGTAGGACGCGAAACTCTCAGATGAGATAGCCGAACCTTTATCTGTTGTACCAAAGAGCGTACTTTCGGCTTCACTAACCTTTTTCAGACCTGCGTCATCTGTTCCAACCAGGCCACCAACCAGAGCGCGATGCCAATAACGCATCAAACCGCGAAAAGAGGGGGCGCGTAACTCCGCTGCGGATTGATCGGCTCCCGCGAGAAAGAGTGGAGTCACAGTGCGTAGGGTAAATATGATTTCCTGCATCCCTGCATCCTTTCTACCATACCTTGCTCATCTGAGACAGGATAGAGCATAACATGCATATTCTTAGAATGCATGAGAGAAACCTCTGATTTTTTTGCCAAAAGTATTAGAGGTTTCTCTCATGCATTCTTCTTTCAAAACCGTTATCATGCTTCTCACTTAGAGAAGTGATCGGCGAACTCTCGATAGAGAAAGTTATAACCGAGGCGCTTATCTTCTGGGACCAACCAGATTTCTCGGCAAATTTCCAGGATTTTCGTCTTGTGAGCATCGACAGTTTTTATGCTGATATTCAGCTCGTCCGCAACTTCTTGCGGACTTAGACCACTGGCAAATGCGCGCAGGACATCGTGTTGACGCCCGGTGAGTTGCGCTATTACGCCGCGACAATACTGGTGTTTCTCGGCATCCTTTTCCTGAATCTGGGCATGTAGAACCGCCTGAGCTGGCTCTTGAGGGGAGATCGGCAGGTTGGGGAAATATTGTCCCCAGGGGGCGTATGGCACTTCGATGAGCTGTACATCTGTCTCTACGGGCGTATGCATCAGTTGCCCATCTTTCGCTAGAACCTGGAGCTCCTGCGGCGTATAGATATGCCAGACATGATCGATGCCCTGGCGAAAATGCAATAAGGCACTGGAGATTGCCAGGAGAGACATGAGTCGCCGTCCGCCTGTGACCGAGAGATGGACAGAGCGGTCCTGTTGCTTGAGATCGCGAAGCAGATAGTGAATCGTATCCAGGGTCGCGTTTGCGCTCACAATATCAGTAATATCGTCAAGTGGTTCGTCTTTGAAACGCACAACATGGGAGCGAAAATGACAGGGATAGTCTCGCCCGGCGTAGTGATAGTGGTCACTCAGAAATTGCGCATTGAGGCAGGAAAGAGCGTGCTGTAAACGTGGATCGCTTGTTGATGGATGCAAGACGATCACTTCTTGAATCGGAAAATTTCTTTGCAAGAGGAGATCGAGCGTGAAGGTAACAACCTGGGGTTGTCCGCCTAACGTTGCTAAAAGGATATGCCTGGCTTCCATTCGTGGCATATTATTATCTCACAATCTTTAAAATACCAAAAGAAGGTGTCGCTCATGGTGAATTTACTTCCAGCCGTGTTGATTGGTGGCCCACCCCACGCGGGTAAATCCGTGCTTTTCTATAATCTGACCAGGGCGCTGCGCCTGCGTGGCATTGCCCACCATGCGATTCGCGCTTGCCCGGACGGCGAGGGCAACTGGTCTCAAGAGATCGAACAAGAAGAGGTACGCCTGATCCGTATGAAGGGAGAATGGAGCGATGAGTTCGTTGAGCGTATCTGCCACGATATCTCACGCCGCCTCCTGCCTATGCTTATTGATGTCGGTGGTCGTCCACAGAATCAACAGGTAAACATTGTGCGCCAGAGCACGCATGCCCTTCTTCTCTTGCGTGATGATGAACCAGTAAGCAAAAATTTCTGGCTGGAGCTTGCTGAAAAAAACGCCTTGCTTCCCTTTGCTCGCCTCTCTTCCTCACTTACAGGAACCTCTTCGCTCAAACAAGCACAGCCCGTCATTGAAGGTGTCCTGGCAGGTCTTGAGCGAGGAACACAGGTACAGGGCGAACTCTTCGATCTGCTTGTCGAGCGTCTCGCCACACTCTTTAATTCTTTTTCGCTCTCAGATCTGGAACGCGTCTACCTGGAGCAAGCTCCAACCGAGCTGGTCATCCAGCTACCGCAACTTCTCCAGACACTTGCCCCTGGAACAAGCGAGTGGCATCCCCAGATGCTACCCGACCTGCTTGCTTACATCCCCGCTAACACCTCTCTCTCCGTCTACGGGCAGGGACCACACTGGCTTTATGCTGCTCTGAGTGTCCATACTGGATTACAAGAGTTTTATCAATTTGACCCACGCGGGCCAGCCGGGAATGCTGAAGCGGTCTGGATTGCCCCACCATCCCTCCATATTGGTCCGCCAAATAGATCTGAGGTTCTTGCCCAGCACCACGAATCCCATAGCTACAACAAACTCTCTATCTCAATCCCTAACAAACACCTGGACTATCTACAGGCAGTTGATTCCTCATTTCCAGAAATTCCTCTCCAGAAAGGTCTTGTTCTGGATGGGGTCATGCCTTCCTGGCTTCTCACTGCTCTGGTCCGTCTCTACGCCACCCGCCCCTTCCCCTGGATCGCCTGTCATCAACCGCGCCTCAAAGGGGCTGTAATTGTCACCACACATACTCAACATCAGCCAATTGGGAGTATTATTTCTCTTTGATGACAGAAAAGAGATCAGTTCTATTTTACAGGAAATATGGTTTTTTGTCTATATTTCCTGTAATTTTATTATCCTATTCAAAAGCACTATTGATGGTGTGTCAACGCGCCTATCCCGGATACATTTTGAAGGGCGAGGGGGTCGCTCGGCTAGTACTACCGTCAAAGTTTCGTGGGAGGGGAGATCCATTCCAGCAAGAAGATCGTTGGCGAGCAGGAGACGGGCAAGCCGATCTACCCTACGAGGAGTCCGCTTCAAAGAGGTTGACGGAGTACTAGCACGGTCTGAGATCAACAGCGCGAGCCACGTCCTCAGCCGACTCTTCTTCGCCAAAAATCGTAGCTAGCTACCTTGTTTTTTTCCCCTCTGTACGGTAAAACATTTCTACAGGGAAAAAATGTTCAAGAATGGCCTTGAATATATCCTGCACAAGGTGTGTACTTGCTTCCTCTTTTACAGCATGACGATGCTGCTCTACCGTTCTTCTTAACTTGCCAACGTTAAGAATTCGCTTTTGGAGGAGACACCTGATGATACAACGCAACGTATCGCATCTTCTACGCCTGCTTACACCTACCGGCCTGGCACTCTCCCTGCTCTTTCTTTTCGTTCCAGCTACTTTCGCCGCCTCCCGCTCGCCAACCACTCCAGCTACGCTCCTGGGACCGAAAAGTTTTTATCTGGCGCTCGGCGACTCTCTGGCTTACGGCTATCAGCCGAATGGGGATTATACTCACGGCTATGCCGACTATTTTTACCAGAACCTCAAAACTCATGGCGTTAGCTACTACGCGAATATGGGCTGCACCGGCGAAACGACAACTTCGATGATGAACGGCCTTTGTACGCTTGCTATACTCCGCAAGTATCCCTATCTCGGCTCCCAACTCCTGGCTGCCGCCGATTATCTCCATCGACACGCGGGCCTGGTCAGTCCGGTCACGCTGGATATCGGAGCTGACGATGTCAGCCAGGACATTAATTACTCAACCTGCGCCATTAACGCAAAGGTGACAAAAGACCTGGCGACGATGGATTACAACCTGACACATACTATTTTGCCTACGTTGACAGCGGCGATGATGCTAAGAGGGCAGATGACCGGGGATCTGCTCATAATGAATTACGATAATCCCTATCAGAACCACTGTCCCAATTCAGGACCGTTCGCGCTCGCACTCAACCAGCATCTAGCCAGCGATATCAGTAGCTATCCTGCTACATTGGTTGATGTCTTCACCGCTTTTGGAGGAGCAGCGACTCCCAATCCGGACCTATGTGCCGACACCTGGATGTGCTCACATTATCCCTCATCTCTGGCAATCCACGCGACGGATACTGGCTACCAGACTATAGCAAGCACGTTCGAGCAGACCGTTGGCTATTAGTAGTGCTCTGTCCACATGGATTTGTAGGGGAGTAACTCCCGGCAAGAGCGTGGTCGGCGAGCAGGAGACGGGCAAGCCGATCTGCCCTACGCGGTTTCTCACCCTAGAGATGATCACGCACAGAGCAGTAGTCTTGCCACACTAACGGTGAGCAGGAGACGGCCTAGCCGATCTGCCCTACGCGGTTTCTCACCCTAAGATGATCACGCACAGAGCAGTAGTCTTGCCACACTAACGGTGAGCAGGAGACGGCCTAGCCGATCTGCCCTACGCGGTTTCTCATCGCATAGAGCAATAGTCTTATCACACTATCGGCGAGAGGGGAATTTGATACACTTCTCGAAAAGTACACACCCCTGAATAGCTTCCCTTCTCGCCTGCTACATAAAAGCATTTATTATCCTGCCAATTTCATATGCTCTTATGTTATACTTGCTGACAAGAGCTTACAATGCCTGCTCCCCTTCCTTCGACAGAGAAGGCATGATCCAGCTCACGTTCCTAATTACGTGTGTTTTTCTCACTAGGAGGATCTAAAAACTATGGCAGTTTCCTCGTCAGAACACAGTGCGGAACCCCAAAGAATGCTACCCGTCCTCTTCGCCAGTACCGTTGGCACCTCTATCGAATGGTATGATTTTTTCTTGTTCAGCCTGCTTTCCGCCTCGGTCTTTGGCAAACTCTTCTTCCCTACCTTCAGTCCTGTCGCTGGCACCATTCTGGCCTTCACGACGAACTTCGTCGGCTTTGCCGCACGCCCAATCGGTGGCGCATTCTTCGGCTGGTTCGGTGACCGCGTCGGGCGCAAATCAACGCTCATCGTCACACTCTTATTGATGGGGATCGCAACTTTCCTGATCGGCTGCATGCCTGGCTATGCGCAGATAGGCGTAGCGGCTCCCATCCTGGTTGCCGTCTTACGTTTCTTACAGGGTGCGGGCGTCGGCGGAGAATGGGGCGGCTCTGTGCTTCTCTCAATGGAATACGGTGATTCGCGACGCCGTGGCTTCTGGTCGAGCTGGCCCCAGACGGGCGTACCGATTGGTCTGGCCCTGGCCGCCGTTGCCATTATTATCTGCCAGGCAATCTTCCCCGGAGCCGCGTTCCTGAGTATCGGCTGGCGTATCCCCTTCTTCTTCAGCGCACTCCTTATCTTCATCGGCCTCTACATCCGCTTGCGCATCTTAGAGACGCCCAGCTTTGCCCGCATCAAGGCCGAAAACCGCATCTCGCGCTCGCCTATCACCGAGGTCTTCAAATACCACTGGCGCGAAATTATCCTCACCGCTCTGCTCCGCTCTGGCGAACAAGCCCCCTTCTACATCTTTTCATCGTATATTCTCACCTATGGAAAAGGCCTAGAGATAGGCACACCCATTCTCTACACAGGCATTATCCTCGGCGCAGTCGTCGCCTTTATCGCCATACCCAGCTTTAGCGCCCTCTCGGACCGCATCGGGCGCAAACGTCTGTTTATGATCGGGCTGATTGTTATGGGCGTCTTTATGTTCCCATACTTCCTCTTGCTGAACACAAAAAACCCGATTGTTGTAGTACTCAGTATCGCTATCTCCATAGGCATCTGCCACGCCTGGCTCTACGGCATTGAAGCATCTTTGATCTCCGAGCACTTCGGCACCAAGCTGCGCTACACAGGAGCCTCGCTCGGCTATCAATTCTCTTCTATTACCGCTGGTGGCCCTGCCCCCATCATCGCAGTAGCCCTCTTCGCAGCTTATAAATCGTTCGTCCCCATAGCAATCTACCTGGTCATCATGTGCATCATCTCTCTCCTGGCCCTCTCTGGTCTCCGCGAATATGCAAACAAAGAAGCTGCGCCTGACATCGACACCTCTGGAGCAGCCGCTCTAGCACCAAACGTTTAAACGAAACAACAACAGCCACCCCGAGGAGATGGATGATAGGATCTCCATCTCCTCCCTCAATAATCCGTTATACAGAAAAACCACCTCACCCAAATACAGGCATTATAGCTGCGCACTCATCATCTGCTTCTTTAGGAGTCCCACTTGCTCAAACATGACCTTATCCATCCCTATCTCTGGCACGTCCATCCATCTCATAATCGAGGAAAGAAAGAGTTCTTTGAGGTAGGCAAAAGAGAAGTCCTGTGTCGCTTGAGCAATAGCAGCAATGGCCTCCTCAGAGAGGTTCATCTGATCATGTAATGATGCATTCCAGAGCGCAATATATTGAATGCGTTCCGCTAAAGCAGGCAGACGAAAATGATATTTGCGATCAAAACGACTTGGTCTGTCGATGATAGCCGGATCAAGCTTCTCCGGGTGGTTGGTTGTCGCGAGGATAACAATGCCATCGTTAGCGGCAAAACCATCCAGTTCATTGAGAAAGAAAGAGCGATTCTCGTCGGTGAGCAACGAGTCCAGATCTTCGAGGATGAGCAGACAGGGAGCCACTTTGCGCGCTTTGGCAAATACCTGGTTGATATTCTGATCATAGTCGACACCACGCGATTTGAAACTCTTGACATAGAGGCAGCGTTGATGAAGCGCATTGATGAGAGCTTTGACGGTATGGGTCTTGCCGTTACCAGGAGTGCCAATGAATAAAATGCCACGCTTCCAGGGGAGATGATAGCGTTGATAGACGGTGCGTGTCGAAAAGAAGTGCTGTAGATCGGAGAGGATCTCCTCTTTGAGCGTGCCTTGCAGGATCAAGTTGTCGAAGCTGGCAGCCTTAATAGCCTGGAAGAGGCGCGCATCTTTATCCCAGCGGCCATCATCAAAAACGAGGATTTCGCTGCGAATCTCCGTATTCCAGCGACAAACTTCCTCCATGAATTGATTGGCCTGTTGTTCTGTGTCAGCGAGTAGCCAGTGATGAGCGGAAATCGTGCCCTCTAACTCCCAATGCAGCGTGAGCAGCATAAACGTTGTTGATTGCCAGGTAATCTCCTGCCAGGCGTTATATGCGCGTTTGAACAGATACCCCTCGGAATATTCTCCCACATCAAACTCGTAGTCAGCCTCGTACCAAGAAGTGAGCACTTCGTTCTGCTGATCGGTCAAAGAAGTGATCGTACATTGCCCAGCCTCACTATACTTTTCCACATGAAAATCGCAGTCATTGCTTTCGATGAGGGCTTTGTCTGGAAAGAGCTTTGCTATCTGTTGAGTAACATAGTAGGAGATAGCACTCGGTTGTAAACGAAGTGCTTCATTAATCAATTCATCTTTTTTCATATTAAAAATAATATATTACTCAGCTATGTGGGTCAAGTTCCTCGGCGAGGCGGTCAGAGATCCCCAGGGGGCACGGTGAACAGCATCGACCCAACAAAATCGCCAGGGGCGAGAGAAGCGCTGGGCGAGAGGACACGATTTCGCGTGCATGTTGCGTTTCTTCTACAAGCCAACGTTTCTGCACGCTGCATCATGTCCCTACCGAGACGGTTCCCTCTCTTTCTGAGCGAGGAGGGTCATTGCAGACCTGTTTGATTTTGTTGGAGGAGGTGCGGTGAACAGCCGACCCTACAATTGTATAGAGGAGGAAGAGACCACAACCATAAAAATTGTTCTGTGTGAGAAAACCAGGGGTGGCGGATACATGTTGCCGTCCGTTTTTCTCAGACAACCTTGACAAACACACCGACTAGATGCTACGCTTCTACCATCAACAAACACGGTGGCTAGGGTTCCGCTCATCCGCTTGCTTGCGTGAGGCCTGGACCGAGCGCCACAGACTGTCATACGGTGGCAGGCACCTTGAGGACCAAAAAGCCAGAGGGGAGAGTTTGAGGTCTCTTTTTATACCTCTTTCTCTCAGTTCTTGCGCTTCGATGCACTGAAAGGTCCTTCTCTTATGACTCCACTTGCCATCGGCCTCGTCCTGTTTTCTGCCATTATTCACGCTACCTGGAATCTTCTCGCGAAACGCGTGCAAGGCAATGCCTCTTTCACCTGGCTATACGATACGTTTAGTCTGCTGATCTTCGCTCCCGTTGTGCTCCTGTTCATCCTGCTCTCCCATGCCTTCTTCTCGCCCTTGAGCATTGGCTTTATCATCGTTAGCGGCCTGCTCGAACTCGCCTACCTTCTTCTCCTGCAACGCGGCTACCGCGTCGGCGACCTTTCGCTGGTCTATCCATTAGCACGTGGCACGGGACCACTCCTGACGACTATCGTTGCCGTTCTGGTCTTGCACGAACATCCTACCCCTCTCGCCCTGTTTGGCACAGGCTGTGTCATCGGCGGCATCTTGCTTATCGCCTGGGGACCTCAACGTCTGAGCGACAAACGCTCCCGTCTTGCCATCCTCTATGGCATCCTGACCGGTTGCTGCATTGCTGGATACACGCTGTGGGACAAAGAAGCGCTCAGTGTCGGCCATCTCGCCCCTCTTGTCCTGTACTATGGCACCGTCTGCCTGCGCGTCCCGGCCCTGACCCCATTCGCCTTGCGTCACTGGTCAGAGGTCCGTCTGCACTGGCGCAGCCACCGTCTGGAAGCGCTTGGCATTGCCGTTCTGAGTCCGCTCTCCTACATCATTATTCTGACAGCCCTCGTCTTTACCCCTGTCAGCTATATCGCACCTGCCCGCGAGATCAGCGTGCTTTTCGGCATCTTGCTAGGCACACAGCTCCTGGCAGAAGGAGAGACAAAACGCCGCCTCCTCGCTGCTGCTATCATCGTCCTGGGCATCCTTGCTCTGGCCCTATAACTTTCAATTGCTCTCACGCAATTTCCCTTTTTCCAACTCCTCGCAGAAAAAGCCCGCCTTCCAGGCCGTTTTAGGGGGCCATTTGCGAGAGGCTGAGCTCGGCACCTACACAGCTACGCTTCTCGCTCTCCCAGGAATGCAGTCTTCTCAATAGCTACTTCTCATACCTGGAATTCACTATCCCACTACTCAAAAATATCGCTATACAGATAAGCACCTTGCCTCGCCTCAAGCCCAGGAGTGTGACCTCCAGCGAGCAGGCGGTCAGCGAACCGGAGACGGCCAAGCCGATCTGCCCTACGCGATTCCCTCCCCCGAACAGCAACAGTAGCGATCATGCCGTCAAAAGCGAAGAGCAAGCCGATCTGCCCTACGTGATTCCCTCCCCCGAACACTGTGGAGCCAGAGCGAGACGGTCAGAGACCCCCACAGGGGGCACGGTCAACAGCCGACCCTACCTGAATCTGCGCTGGGAGAAGGGTCTCTCCCGTTTCTCCCCCTCTCGCCCTTTTTAACAGGGAGGGACCGGCTTGTCCCCGTCCGCCTCGCCGAGCGATTCCCTCGACTTGCAAAATGTGTCCGGGCGAGAGAGGCGACACCAACCACTCTGCCTTAGCACAATCTGGCTATCCCGCCGCTTAAAACCACGCACAATCTCTTCAACTCGTATACAATACTAAGTGAAAAAGATACGCAATACTTCAGCATAGTACAGAAAACTCTCCAGGCTATACGAAGTTTTATCTCTTAGGTAAAAAGTCAGAAGATACATCTGTACTTCCAGAAACTGCACGAGAAGGTCTGTGAAGACCGTTTTATAAAATGAGACTCTCTTCGAGAGAGTAGGGCAGCAACCACCCAGAGCTGCAAGAGGTTTTACTGTATTCGTAAGGAGAATCAAGGCATATGGGCAGGCCGCCATTCCAGCTCGTAGGGAAACGCAAACGCGCAAAAGCACGCCGGAGCATAGGACTTCTTCTCTCTCTGCTTCTTATTATTACAAGCATCGCTACTCTTGTAACGCTGCAACATTTTCAGGCCAGGGCTGCCAGTAGCCAGTCATTGCCGGGCCAGCAGGTCTGGCGACAAGGTACTTCCTCACTGCTCTTTGGCGCAAATGATGCGAGTTGGCAATGGGCAAAATATAATATGGGCAATAATCCAGCTATTGCGGCAACGGTTCGCAACGCGGGTATTACGGTGATTCGCGCCCCCCTCACTGCCGCAGATGCCCAGGCACGCGTCACAGCCATCGAGGCCGCAGGAGCTAAATGCCTCGGTATCCTCTCTCCCACAGACGCCGAACAGGTGGTGCAGATGTTGGGAGATCGCTGCAACATGTATGAGTGGATGAACGAACCAGATAACGGCGGCCCCTCGGCAAGTGCATATGCCAATCTGTGGAATCAGCATATTCCGCAGCTCCGTTCTCTTAACCCAAAAGCTATCTTCATCGGTCCAGTCGTCGCCTCGCCCAATCTGGCTTATATTCAGCAATTTCTGAGCATGGCGAAACAGGCGGGCAATATCCCGGATGCCATTAGTTTTCATATGTATCCCTGCACCGATAAGTCTATCTCTGGCTGCGTCAGTAAGGCCAGTAGCTATAGCAGCGCCGCCAGCCAGGTTCGCACAACCATTAACTCTGTCCTCGGATATGATCTTCCCCTGGCAATTACCGAATGGAACTATTCCTGGAAACCCAATCAGACGCCCCAGAATGATCCCTTTATCAAAACCTTTACCACAAACTCTATCAACGCTATGGCCCAGGCCGGAATTGTGCTGGCAACACAATTTGATATTGCTAGCGATGCAGGTGGTAGTAGTCTCGATATGGTCGATACCCAGACCGGTCAGCCGCTCCCCCAGCTCAAGGCTATGCAGCAGGCGATCCAACAATACCAGCTCCAGACGGCACCGCCAAAACTCCCCATAGCGACGACGGGAGCAGGCAATCTGCCGCCTACTCAAGCACCGACACAAGGACCACCCGCTCCTAATCAACCTATCGCAGTCAACAAACCTATTATGGCTAATCAGCCTGCCCCTATTGTGGCCGTTGGTGGCCCGCCGGGAGCGGATATATTCGTCGCGGGACAACAATTACAATGCGAGCCAGGAGCGCCGATTAATCCGCAGGTAAATAGTATCACGCAACCTGGCAGTAATAGCACAGTCATCTCGTGGCTTGGTATTACGCAAGACGGCTGTAGTCTCATCTTGAAAGTCCAGAATCCGCAGCAGACCCTGCGCTTCAACTGGTGGAATGCGGGTATGGCAGTGACAAACAAACTTACTTTTCAGGTCTCAGTTGACAGCACAAACGGTATGGATGGGACATGGCAGGATTTCCCCGCCACCTCATTCCTTGCCGCTGGGGGTACGCAGATCGTGACGCTTCAAGGCCAGCCGTGGATTCGCGTCCGCGTCGCCGCTCCCGCCAGCAATATGCCAGCCGTCAACCTGTTCATGGAGATAAACACTCTCACCACGCCAGCAAGCGGTGGGGTAATCAACCCCCAGCCAATCATATTGCCCCAGAACTAGCACAAAAATAAGTCTGCGATTGCGAGAAGGACAGGGACAAGCCGATCCCTCCCTATGATTTCAGGCGAGGACAGCAAGAGAGGCGGAGAAGGCGTACACGCAAGCGTGGCCTGGACGCTCCGCCTCTAGTGATTTTGTTGGAGTCACTATGGATCGTCCCTCTCACCCGGACACGTTTTGAAAAGGGAGGCAAAACAGAGACAAAAAGGACGAAAGGTCTTGACGAGAACCTCACCTCGCTGGGTGAAAGGACCACATTTCGCTCCCTCTCTGCGCCGCGAGAATCGCGCGGAAGGCGGTCAGTGATCAACTGCCGACCCTACCTGATCTGCGCTGGGAGCCACCCGTCTTTCCCTCGCCCTTCTAAACGCCCCTTTGCCCAGAATCCTTCGTACCTTCTTTTTCTATTTGCTTACTAGACGTGGTATCATGCATCTTAGAGCATCCTGGCACATGCTTACCGCCAATTATATACTGCTAAAACCGGTAATCTTCCACTCACCATTGACGCTTATCAATGTTAAGCGCACCGTATAACTCCGGCTCTGCCGCTGCACCGTTTCTATAACAGTAGCATTATCGCCACTATCACTGCTGCTCTGCTGGCTATAACTGGAGACCGGGCCATTGCTCTTGTCGAGCCCCTGCGCAACCGCTGTGTAGAGCCGCACCCCTTGAGCAGTAAACGCACCAGGGAAGCTGATATAACTATAAGCTTTCGGATAATCCTGCTGCTGCACGGCGGCATAGTACTTACTAACAACGCTATTATAAGAGTTTATTTGCTTACCAATCACTACCGCCCCAACGACAATTATAACGACCAGAACCGAAAGAATTACGCCTAACCAAAACTTTATTTAGTCCACGTTTTCTCACAGGATTACGCTCTTGAGAGAATGCATTCTGGCCTGGGAGACCATAGTCTGGAATCTGCTGATTATAGGAGGAAGGTGGTACTTGCTGGTTTGCTGATTGTGGAAGAGGTGAGATTGGACGCGTCTGGTCGTATCCACCAGACTGATAGGATCTTGGATCGTTAGACATGAATATTTCAATCTCCTTTTACTGTTTTTACGCTTTGCGCATATCTGGTATCATAGATATGTATATATCTATCGATATTACTTACAACGAGGGGGTAAGGGAAAATACACGGACGTAGTATATTATATCCAGCTAGCCAGAAAATTTTTATCTCATCCGTCTCCCAGGATGACGAATGGTGCCAGCGTGTAGTTCAATTGTTACGACCAACCCCTTACCAATGAACAGATTGTTACCTATCTCGACCAGAGTCAAGGGCAATTAGCCGACTTGCAAGCCATAAGCATCAAGGATACAATGGAATAATCCATAAAACTCTCATTAGTGGTGCATTCGCTCAATACGGGATGAAATGATTGCCAAGCACAATGAAGCTTACAAATAGTGCCTCTGCAATGAAAAGGAGAGATCGGATGCGCCATCAGAGCATCCCGAATTGAGCGAATGCACCAATTAGTGGTGCATTACTAAATCCGCTCTACAGAGTGAAACCTCTCTGAATGGCCCCTTAAGGTAGCGTGCTAATCAAAATGGTAGACTGAAGAACTTCGTAATCGCACCAATTAGTAATCAGGAGAAAAAATGCGTATCGGATTGCAAATAGGCTTAACGAGTACACTCCCCAAACCACTCGGCGAAGTATCTTATCCATGTAGCTGAGCAGGCCGATCAGGCCGGCTTTTCCACGCTGGTAGTGCCAGACCACTTTTCGCTCCGGCCAGAAGATACTCCCTGGCTCAAAAAGGATGAGCATATTCTCGTCACCGATTTCTTTGAGGCGTGGAGCTCGCTGGCCTTTCTCGCGGCTCGTACCAAACAGATCAAACTCAGTACGCTGGTCTCTGGGATCACCATGCGCTACCCGGCGGTCCTAGTGAAAACGGTGGACACGCTGGATGCGCTCTCGAATGGCCGTGCATATCTGGGATTGGGCGCGAGTCCGGACTTTGGGGCCGATGAGCACCAGCGCATGGGCATGCCGTTTCCCCCAGCGCGTGAGCGGGTCGCACGTCTAGAAGAAGTTCTCCAGATGGCCCTGCAACTCTGGTCCGGTGAAGATAAACCGTTCGAGGGCACCTATTACCAGCTCACAAGCACGATTGGCACACGCTTTTTTCTCCAACAACCACACCCGCCCATTTTGATTGCGGGTAACGGCAACAAGATGCTGCGCCTCATGGCCCAATACGCCGACGTGATCAGTATTGGCTTTGGTCGCGGACTCGAAGACCTGCGCACAAAACTGGAGATTGTGCGAGGACACTGTCAGACCCTGAACCGTCCATACGAGCAGATCCAGAAGACAACATTCTTTATGCCTTCCTTCTCACAGGATGGTCAGGTCAACCCGGCGGCGCTTGACTATATCAGATCTCTGGGTGAACTCGGTTTCGACGAAGTCATGGTCCGCTTTCCCGACGATCCAGCGGTCTTCGAGTTGCTTGCCAGCAGGCTGCTCCCGCTTGTGGAAAAGATCCCTGTCGCCGGGCGCTAAAAACATCCATACACAGAATGCGCCGGGCGCATTCTGTGTATGGATTACACACCTCTCTCCTGGGCACCTTTTTCAGGGAAGGTGAAAGCCGGGACCTCTTTTGCAGCCTCTCTGTGGAGCGAGGGGGTGGTTGGCGAGGTCCCTGGAATGCGCCGAACGCATCCCTACGCTTTCATACCAGAGTCAATCCAGCGTTGGAAGACCTCCAATTTTTCACGGGGCCACGCTCCGTCACATGGCATTGAGCCATTCTGCAAGCGTTGGAGAATAGCATTGGCGTGTTTGACGACGTCATCGTATTCCCATAGATCAAAGCCCCATTTCATCGACTGGCGATCCATGACACGGAAGAGCGGTTTAATATGTTGAGTGAAATGCACCTCTTCAGATACAGCAGGGAGTGCAACCTGCTCCTCCTGCGTAGCGACAGGGGCAAGCGCAGAGACTCTCGACATAGGCGGTCCCGCCGTTCCCCAATCCCAATGGGGCATAGGCATATGCAGCGGTGGATGAGCACCAACGGTAGAGTTCTCCACAGCCAAACGCGATCCCCACTCAATATAGGAAGTAAAAGCCGAGCGAAATTCGGGATCGGCAGGCACGCCCGCTTCATCGGCGGATTGGCAGAGCAGGCTGGCCCAGCGTGCCCTTTTCTCCTCGGTAATGCCTTTCCCGATATGTTGAGAAAGCATGCGCTCATACCCACCATATTTCTCACTATAGCTTTTCGGTCCTTTAAAGACTTCACCAAGCCAGGCGGCAACGCGCTCCGGATGATCTGGCGACATATTCGCGAAGAGCGGATGCAAAAGCGGATCTTGCGGGATATATTTATCATAAAAGATCCGTGTCATACCATTCAAAGCAGGGAGACCACCGACCCATTCAAACAACGTCACATCATGATCCAGATCAGGCACGGGATCGTGAAAATTGACATACCAGTGCATGCCACTACAGAAGGGCTTGTTCTGGGAGTGACCACAGCGACAGAGACTATAGTGCTCCAGCGAGACACCCTCATTGCGCGGCTCAGCATTGCCTTGCGCATCTTTCAGCGGGATACCACCAGTAATGCGATAGGGTCCATCCTTAGAGACCTCGATATTCGGCGAGCGAGTCTGGTCAACTTGCTCACGGGCCTCGACAGGACCGATTGCATAACTCAAGGCACCAGAGGGACAGGAGCGAACGGCGCGAACAATCTCGTCCAATCTTGCGCCACTGGGGGTAACGAAAGGCTCCTTGCCAGCATGGAAAGCAGAGGAGAGGCGATCAGTACAGAAACCAGAGTGGGCACAGATGCCACGATTATCAAAAATAGTTATGGCCGTCCCAACATAAGTATCACGATGGTCAGCGACTCTCGCAGGATCTTTCTGACTGGTAAAATCGATATACGCATGGGTACCATCACAAAAGGGTTTCATAGCCGAGCCACCGCAGCGGCAAAGAGCCATCTGAGGAAGTGTTTGTATGCTCTCCCCCAGCCACGTCTTGAGGCTAGCAGCATTAGTTACCAGATAAGGACCGTTAACCGAGGACTGGATAAAACTCCCCAGATCGGCCTCTATCTGCTTGAGCGCGGCAATTTTCGCAGCCAGCCCGTCAGGACCGTCTGCGGGCGCAAGCTGGCAGGCCAGATCTTGCAATGCAGCAGCCGCTTCCTGAATCTCACCTGATGGCACCCCAGGAGTCACGCGCAGGGTCGTCGCAGCAAGCGCCATCTGCCACAAACGCTCGTCTAAGAGAGTACGTACCGAAGTCTGATATGCCAGCTCAAGAAGGTTCCCAGAACTTGCCTCACCAAAGGGTGAGCCAGCGCAGAGATCGGGTTGAGACATACTGCCAGCAGGCATCCGCGTGAGTGCATCTCCAAGAGGACGAATAACAGAGGAGAAAAGGCGCAGAATAGCCTGAGTCCGGTAGGCGAGATCGGCATCCGTCTCTTCCGGATGGGTAAAGACATGCAGGAGCAGGAGCAACAGCGTATCATACGCAGCATTGAAGAGGTCAGCAACCCTCTGCGTGAGCGGATCGGCGATAGATGTACGATCATCAGCCGAAACGCCAGGAAGAGGTTGGCCCGTCTGCGGATTCTTCGCTACTGGCCTCACAGGCTCAAAGAGCTGCCCTGTCTGGGAAGCATCCTGACACGCTTTTGCATACTCCGCACTGATCGTCTCACAGATGCTTGCTTGCGCACCCACTCCGACAATCACCTCTATGGCAGAGCTGGCGGAAGCTCTATCGGTAACGATGATAAGTGAGGCTTTTTCGCCTGTATCGAGGAAATGCGAACCCATCTGTAACTTTGGAGAACCAACAAACAACTGCTCCGGCGGCAGATGTTGAAAACCTCTAGAAATAGCGTCATATAATTCTTTTAGAGATAGGAGCTCAGGCGAGCTGTGGCTATCGTCATCAGCGGGTTGCTGCGGGGTTTTAGCAGCATTGCTAGCTTGTTGATCTGGCGGCGCGATAGTGGCCTCCAGGTGCTCATATGCTGCAAGACGTTCAAGCGTCAATAGCGAGAAAGGTGCCAGCGTGAGCTCGGTACAGCCTGGAGCGGTTGAGCCAGGTAAAGGAAAAGTCAGGCGGATAATATGTGGCGCTCTGCCGATTGCAATCAGCAGATTTGAAATCTGAGCCAGAGAGAGCAAGCTATTTGAAGCTGCCTGCAAAAGACTTCTGCGCCATTGGCGAACTATACTTGCCTGTGCATCCGTCAATCCTCCTTCGCTAGCATCGTTTTTCAACGAGTGCGCCGCAAATAGATATGCACAAGCCAGTCCATGTTCAAGTTCAGAGGCATAGATGAGGAGGGCGATCAGTTCCTCACGAGTAGGAAGCATCTGAAGATGTAGGTAACCAGCGTCTGGATTAGGGATTATCTCTGCCATGTTCGCTTTTCCTCTCTTACATTTTGCAGCTCTTCTACAATATTTATGGAGCTTGAATACTAGTAAGCCAAATTTTCTTCATAAGCAGCTTTTTACACCCATGTCTCTGCCACAGCTATTTGCAGCATACACTATACTCAGGTGTTCTGTCACCCGTCTTTTTGCTTATAAAAACCTAGCCATTTGTCCAGGGAAGGGGACACTCTTTCCCAGACACATTTTTGCAGGGGGAGAGAATCGCTTGGCGAGGCGGACACCATTGCGCGTGCGAGCGAGGATCTTCTGCGGTGGAACGCTGCCTGCACGCTTCATGGTGTCCCTACAAAACCCGTGACGCCCGTTTTTCCGCCTTTTCTCCAATGTATCTGGGTGAGAAGGAATGGGGACACCATTGCGCGTGCATGCCAGGGTGTGATGTCAAGGTGCCAACCGTGGCACGCTTCTTCAAGGTGTATGGATGGACCCTATCTCTCTGCGGCGCGAGAGGTGTGTTTGGCAAAATGGTCAGCATGGCTATTTATAGGTAATGTGGATCTTCTTCTCTTGACACAAATCTTCTTCCCATTTATAATCTAACTAGTTAGATTATAAATGGGAAGAAGAGAAACGCATGCCAGAACCGAAAAGAAAACGAGGGCGAGAGAGAATCTTATGATGCAGAAAGAACACGCGAGGCAATACTCGACGCGGCAGAAGCGGTTTTCGCTGAGCATGGGTTTGATGGGACAGCGGTTGATGCTATCGCGACAGAAGCTGGGTACAACAAAAGTCTGCTCTTTCAGTACTTTGGCGATAAACTTGGCCTCTATACTCAGGTACTCAAGCGTGCTGACAGGGAGACTAATGAACTTCTGACGCGTGTGCTCGCACCTTTATTGGAGCATGAAACAGCTAGCAACCAGGCGCATCAGTTTAGAGCATTCCTCAGAACAATGCTACAAACGATTTTCGATTACCTGCTCGAACATCCGCGTTTTGTAAGAATACTGACATGGGAAATGGCCGAAGGTTGGCAGACCTATGGACAAATAGCCTCACAATTCTCGACAGAAGATGTAGAGCAGTTCGAGATAGTTTTTCACAAGGCGCGAAGCGCTGGACTATTCCGCTCCAGTTTCGTTCCCGTACTCCAATTGGCAACAATTGGACAGATATGCCTGACCTACCTCGCCTCTCTACCTCTGTATCAGATGCTACTCCCAGGAGAAAATATTTCCTCAGCCGAGAACCGGACACGCGCACGGGAATATATCATTGACTTTGTCATTCATGGAATGATGATCGATCTGCCGGAGACACAAGAGGCAAACAGTTCTACAAAAGGAGAAATATGATGAAAAAGATTTCCTTAAAAGTGCTTACTGCTGAAATAGTATTCCTGTTTCTTGTCTTCGCGCTGTGCCTGTTTCTCGCGGCTGGCACCATCGCCTGGGCTGCCGGATGGATCTTCATGGCGCTATTTTTTAGCTTCGTCGTAGCCATCACTCTCTGGCTATTCAAGTACAATCCAGGATTATTGCAGGAGCGCATGAGAGTATCCAAAGCGGATCAAAAAGCCTGGGATAAAGTCTTCTTCGCGGTGCTTCAGGTCGTCTTCATTGCCTGGCTGCTGCTGATGCCGTTAGATGCAGTACGATTTCACTGGTCAGAGATACCAGTCTGGTTGCAGATAGTGGGAGCAATACTACTGATAGGCTCATTTATACTCTTCTTCCTGACTTTTCGGGAAAACTCATTCTTATCGCCAATGGTACGGATGCAAAGAGAGCGAGGGCAGACAGTAGTTTCTAGCGGACCATATCACTATGTGCGCCATCCCATGTATGCCGCCATGTTGCTCTTCATACCAGGGACAACGCTTCTGATGGGGTCCTGGTATGGATTAATCTTAGGAGTAATCCTCGTAGTCATGATTGCCAGACGAGCTTTAGGGGAAGAGCAGATGCTACGAGAGGAGCTAGAAGGTTACGATACCTATATGACGCAGGTGAGATATCGTTTCATTCCAGCCGTCTGGTAACCTATCCACTAAAGAGTTTCAGCGACTAAGAGCGTTGAGCAAAAGCGACAGAAGAATCAGGATAATAGTGGCTTCATCAAGGCAACTTCCTCATGGACCCAATGCGTTGTCGCCATGCTCAATGCTTCAGGCTCTAACTGAGCGAAAAGTGGGGGAATCTCATCCCAATACCCATCTTCTGTAGCACACCAGGTGATAAGTCCATAATAAGCGAAGAAACGATCTTCTGGAGTGGCGACTTCCATGTGGAGCACTTGCCTGAAGGTACCCAGACTCCTCTCAATGTCTTCTGCCTCATCCCAGGCACTTCTCATGGCTTGATGTAGGAGAGATTTAGCCGGGGAAGGCTGTTGGTAGGCAACGCGTCGCTCTTGCAGATGCGTCAGTTTTTCTACCTCAATAACTGGACCACAACCTGGGAGAAGACCGGCTTCTAACCGATTCGCAAAAGCTAAAAGCAGGGACTCAAAATTTGGAAAGAGGATCTCTGCCAGGCCTGTTTCATGACTCCAGAAGAGAATCTGCCCGTTATTCCCATCGGGCGCTGGGGCAAGATCAAGACACCACTGATCCCCATCTCCGATGCCAGCGAAATCGAGCCAGGCGGGATGTCGCCAAACTGGCTGGACCGGCAGATGCTTCTTTAGCTTGACCCACTCCGGTAGTCGGCTTGCCCAGGCGGTATCCAGCAAGAGCTCTTCGTATCCTTGAGCTGAAGTCACCACACTTTCGAGTGGGTAAAAGTCAAGATACCCCATCAGAAACCCGTTTCCTCCGGCTCCGTTGTGAAGAGCGTAAGAAGCTTTGAAATCGGGAGGAAGAGGAAGGCGAAGGAGTGCTTCGGCCTCTGCAAGTTCTCCTGGGGAAACGCCAGGATTCAAGTTGGTTGCGCGATGAGGAGCAAAGGTCTGGAGCCACGTGTCAATGCGTTGCCAGAGTCTAGCTACTGAATCCATAGCGTATGCCTTTCTCTTTTGACAATTATCTGTTCTTCCTTCTCTTCCTGGGAAGGGTCTGCAAAGCGGTAATAGGAGTCCTCTCCATTGTGAGAAAGATCCGACTCATATTTAGCTCCCATTGCATTGTAAAAAGCAGAAGCTGAACGAGGAGAGGAATTTCTTCCCCTCCTCGTCAAATGGAACAGGAGCAGATTGCTAGTGCTAAACACCCAATCTAATTGGAAAAAGCCGTGTATTGCGTTACAATATAGTGTATCTTACTCATCTACCCAGAGATGAATAGGCTTAGCAGCAATTTCCTATCACCTGTTAAGGATTGAAATGAAAAGTAATGGGCAGATTGCCAATGACGAAGACGATACCAGCATGAATGTGAATCGGAACGTCTTCGACGCGTTTCAGATCTTTGAGCTGCTCCAACAGCATTGGCAGGACAATTTTTGCTTCAAGCCGGGCCAGAGGCGCTCCTACGCAGAAGTGGATACCACGACCAAAAGTAAGGTGGCGATTAGGCTCGCGATCAATCATGAAGCGGTCTGGATCGGGAAATTGCGCTGCGTCACGGTCAGCCGAGGCGGTCCAGGCCAGAACCATCTGATTAGCGGGAATATGTTGTCCAGCTAATTCGACGTCCTGTTTTGTACGGCGGAAGAGGAACCAGACAGGCGGCAAGTAGCGCAGAACTTCCTCTATTGCCGTTGGCATGAGGGCAGGTTCGCGTTGCAGTCGGGCGAGCGAGTCGGGATCGTCGGTGAGACAGAGCATAGCATTAGCAATCAGATTCTTCGTTGTCTCCTGACCAGCGGCTAGCAGCAAGAAACAGAAGCTGACCAATTCTTGATCACTGAGGCGTTCACCGTCGATCTCGGCCTGACTGAGTGAGCTCACCAGATCCTCACGAGGATCTTTGCGGCGCATCTCCAGCAGGCGCAAGAAGTAGTTAGTCATCTCCCGGCGAAAATCCGCAGGAGCGGCACCATGTTCGCCGCCATCGAAGCTAGCCCAACGTCGGAAGATATCCCAATCTTCCGGGGGGACACCCAACATATCGGCAATGATCTTAGCAGGCAAAGGGAAAGCGATATCAGAGACAATATCCATCTTGCCAGTTGGTTTCACTTGATCCAACAGTTCCTGAGTAATCTGTGCAACGCGATCCGAGAGGCGAGCAACGGCACGCGGAGTAAAAGCCTGGTTAACAAGATTGCGCAACTTACGATGATCGGGCGGATCTGTTGTAACAAGCGTATGGGCCAGCAGTGAATCGCCAAAGGTTTCTTCCGACGAAAAACGGTTATAGTCGGTGATGACTTCCTGCACATCCTCATAGCGGAAGACCTGCCAGATAGGCATCTGCTCCGCCATAAACACAGGCTGGTTTGCGCGCATATATTCAAACCAGGAATAGACATTGGGAAGATCTGCCGGAGAACGAGGTAGCATATCGGCAAATGACTGCATACGCTGTCGAGGTTGTTGCATGGAATCAAAACCTTTCTTTATCTAAAATCATACTTGTGCAGGGATGTAGGACACCTCGCGTAGACTTTTTTCTGGCTGTTGCTGCGGCGTGCCAGTAATCCCCTACATCCGTCGGTCTTTCTCTCACGAAAGGTTAGCTTTCAGTCAGGATTACTCCCTATCTCGGTCCCTTTTCCTCTCTTTCTATTCTACGATATATCTTTCAAAAAGTTAGACGTGCGCGTTCAAATTTTATACCGTGGAGTTTCTCATTTTTGAAAATTGCCACAGTCTAGCCACGCGTTCTACCTCGCGCCTGCCCTGCTCTCGGCCCAGATTGGCGGCGATGCCGCGCAGGGAGGGATCGAGCGCGTTGCCTCCAACGGAGGCCAGGGCTGCCTTCATGGCCTCATCGGGGGTGATCACTTCGAGCTGTGCTCCCTGGCGCTGCAAACGCTCTCTTTGCTCATCCAGGCTTTCCAGGAAAGGGAATGGAGGCATATCGGGCTGGAGCACCAGGACCTTGTCGAAGCCAGCAGCCAGGTCCAGATTCGCTATCGAGTAGCAGCCGCCATCGATATAGCGACGCTGCTTGATAGTGGCTGGAGGCCACACATAGGGCAACGCGCAGCTAGCCATCACCGCGTCAACGAGCTCAACCCCAGACTCTCTTTTGAAAATGGTGCGCTGGCCGTTGAACGCATCAACAGCTACAATCTCTAACCGGCTTTGGGGCCAGCTATATCCCGGCAGACGTGAGACAAGCACCTGGCGACGTTGGACCTCTGAGACAGTAGGAACTGCTAACGCCTGAGCGCCGATGCGTTGCATAATCTCCGCACTGGTTCCTCCTTCTTTGAAAGCGCGTGTAAAGCCAGCGAGCATCTCCTGAAAGTCGGGTTGGGATGCCAATTCCTGATTCTGTAATGCTGGATCAACCAGCCGCTGGAAGAGTTCATCCAGATGTCAGTGCGCTGGTAATCTGTGCTGCTACAGTGGAACCCGCCGAAGTTCCCACAAACAAGTCGGCATTGCGAACATCTATCCCGGCTTCGGCCAGCCCCACAAGCAGCCCGGTCTCCCAGGCAATTCCCACTACACCCCCTCCGCCGAGTACTAATGCCTGTGTTGTCATCGTTGTATCTCCTTCTCTTTATTTATCTGACGAGATAAAAATACATCTCTTTTTATGGATAGAAGTATGTTTCTGCCTGCTTTTGCGAAAGCAGGCAGAAAGGCGATTCTCTAGACGCTATTGCTACTTCGCTTCGGGCTCGGAACGCAGTAGGTCGGCATGGCGGTGAATGAGTTTCCAGCTATCGCCTTCACGACGGAAGAGTTCGGTTATGCGCAGGTTGAAAGGGACTGGCTCTGGTGTGCCGCGCAAGCGAGCTGTGGCACGCTGGAAACCAACCCAGTAAGCCAGGCCAGAGCTCGCCGCCATATGCAGAATCTCAAGCTGCCCCTCGCTACCGCTCTCGAAACTCGTAGCATCAAATTCATATTGTGACTGGACAGCTTCAGCACCCTGGTAATAGTCGCCTGATGGCCTGAAGAAGGTGGCGGGGGAGTGGTGAGCGACAATCTCACCGAGTGGAGCGGCATCGCCGTTAATATAGGAGAGCGCAGCCTCACTACGCTGCTTCATGAATTGCTCAAAATCGTATTGATCGTTGTGCATTCTCTTCCTCCTCAGGAATGTTTTCATTTTTTGTTGCTTCTCTATGAGAGAGTATAGCAAGAGAATGGCGACAACCTTATGTCATAATTCCATGTGATGATGCGCAATTTTTTGAGCCTCTTGCTGAACGCGTGTGCGTAACTCTTCTGGCGCAAGTATTTCTGCGTCGGTGCCCAGGCTCAACAAGACGCGCACGAGCCAATCATACTCTTCTGGTCGCCAGTGTAAGCTGAGCAAACCATCTCCATTGTCCTGGTGTTGGAGCCGGGGTCCCAGATAAGCCTCGTGCTCCAGCCGAAGGACGCCACGGGCCGTCAGATGGACACGTACCTCAGGAAATGAGGGATGTTCACGGGTGGGGATTGGGATAGGAAGTTCCAATGGTGGAGGAGGCGATAGGGCGACTTTCACGTCCAGAAAACGGTCAACGCGGTAGATACGCCATGCCTGACGCTCATGGGAGTAGGCGTCGCAGTACCAGAGACCTTCGTGGGTACGCAGGTGGGTCGGCAGGATCGTTTGCTGTGAGACGCCTTTTTCGGAGCGATAGGTAACACAGACCCACTGCTGCTCTTGTGCACTTTCCAGAAGATGATCGAGAAACGGAGTCGGATAGGGCAGAGTGGGAACGTTGAGAGAAAGCGTGTTGGTGAGCTGTTCAAGATGCTCGCTCTCGCGTTGGGGCAGCAGAGTCTGGATTTTGGCAAGCAACGATTCGCGCTCCTGCTTGAAGGGAGTCGCGCTGAGCTGAGAGAGACCGCTCAAGGCCAGGCGCAATAAAAGGGCTTCATGCAAGGTCAAGGCGAGCGGGGGCAAGGAATAATCCGCTGGTAGGCTATAGCCACCTGTGACACCCAGATCAGCCGCAATGGGAATGCCCATTTCGCAGAGAGCATCGATATCACGCTGAATCGTGCGTCGGGACACCTCAAAATGCTGAGCGATCTCTGCGGCGCTGCGTTTGCCTGTTTGTAAGAGCAAAAGGATAGCGGTCAGGCGGTCAATACGGTTCATTTATAAGCTCTCGTTGTGGGCCATTCTGATCGGTCCACCCCTTCCATGTTGGTACTTTCACCATCTTACTTGATACCTGGGGAGAAGGCAAGCTACGTTCTTAAAGCTTGTTATCTGCCAGAAGATTATATATAATATATAATATATTGAACTCAATTACTTGCTTAAAGGAGCTTTTTCAGGATGGGCCCGCTGCTAGAAAAAGATACGCGCCCGAAGACAAAACAGTTGTTTGTTTATCAGTCTCTACGCACTGCTATTATGCACTGTGAGTTACAACCAGGCCAACGACTGATCACAGAGGCAATTGCCCATCAGCTCAATGTCAGCTTAATTCCCGTACGCGAGGCTTTACAATTACTGCACGCAGAAGGATTAGTTGAGAGTAGTGCGCATATTGGCGCACGTGTTGCAGCAATTACAAAAGAATTGATTGTCGAAACCTTTACCCTGATGGAAGGATTGGAGATGGTAGCTACGCGGACTGCGGCTGAGCGGTTCGCGGAGACGGATTACGCTCCTTTGCAGAATATCCTGGTGCAGATGGACGAGGCTGAGCAGAGTAGAAACTTTGAGCAATGGGGTGATCTCAACTCCGAATTTCATCTGGCGATTGCACAGATCACGGGGATGCCGTTGCTCTATGATATGACGGCACGTGTCTTCGGACAGTGGGATCGCATTCGGCGCTATTTCTTCAAGGATGTACTGGCACTGCGTATGCACGTTTCTCAAGAGGAGCATGTCGCGCTCTTAGCGGCGCTACAACAGCACGACATAATCCAGTTAGGAAAGATCGTCCAGGCACATAACCAGGGAGCGCTCATCGCCTATCTCGATTATCTTTCAACAGCATCTTCCACTCAACACGCTTAAGCTTTTTTCCGTTTTATGATTTATAAAAAGGGACCACGTGCGACCTATTTTGTGCTCAATAGACAAGGAAAGGGATTTTATGACAACTCGCACTCTTGGCATTATTATGAACGGTGTGACAGGCCGTATGGGCACAAACCAGCATCTTGTGCGCTCGGTACTGGCCATCCGTGAGCAGGGCGGGCTCCTCCTTCCTGGTGGTGATCGCCTGGTACCTGATCCGATTCTCGTGGGGCGCAGTGAGCAGAAGGTTCGGCAGTTAGCGCAAACGTATGGCGTCGAGCGCTGGAGCACAGATCTGCAAGCCTGCCTGGCAAATCCCGACGATAGCATTTATTTTGATGCGCAGACCACCTCGCGGCGGGCAGAGAGCGTGCGAGCGGCAATGTTGGCAGGCAAACATGTCTATTGTGAAAAGCCAGTCGCCTCCGACCTCGCCACTGCACTAGAACTTTATCATTTAGCGCGAGAGCTGGGAGTAAAGCATGGAGTCGTCCAGGATAAGCTCTTTCTGCCTGGATTATTGAAGCTCAAGCGGGTCATTGATAGCGGATTCTTTGGCAAGATTCTTTCGGTACGGGGAGAATTTGGCTACTGGATCTTTGAGGGCGATTGGCAGTCAGCTCAGCGCCCTTCCTGGAATTATCGTCAAGAGGATGGCGGTGGCATTATCGTCGATATGTTCTGTCATTGGCGCTATGTCCTGGGACACCTCTTCGGCGAGGTAGAGGGAGTCTCCTGTCTGGGGACCACGCATATACCAGAACGCCGCGATGAAGCAGGGCGACCTTACGAGGTAACCGCAGATGATGCCGCGTATGCAACATTCGAGCTGGCCGATGGCATCATTGCGCAGATGAACTCATCCTGGTGTGTGCGCGTCTATCGAGACGAGCTGCTCAGCTTGCAGGTTGACGGCACGCATGGGAGCGCGGTTGCTGGACTGCACTCCTGCAAGGTCCAGAGCCGGGTGAACACGCCCAGAGCGATCTGGAATCCCGACGTACCCAACACGCATGACTTCCGCAAAGATTGGCAAGAAGTGCCAGATAACGGCGTATTCGAGAACGCCTTCAAAGTCCAATGGGAATATTTCCTGCGTCACGTGGTGAACGATGAGCCATTTCCCTGGGGCTTGCTTGAGGGAGCTAAAGGCGTCCAACTGGCAGAACTGGGGATGGAATCCTGGCGTGAACGGCGCTGGCTAAAGATACCCCAATTAGAGGAGAAATAAAAGATGAGCCGCGTGATTCATCTGCCTTCACGAGATAGAAGTCTCGTTCCTTATATATTACATGAGCCATTGAGCGAGCTCAGCCAGACGCTCCCTATGCCACAAAGCCAGAGTCGAATTGCTTTCTCTGCGGCCCACGTCGTCTGTGATCCCCTGTTCACCACCAGCGATCCAGCCTCCACAGTTCTCGATTGGGAGGCCACCCTCGCCTATCGCCGCTACCTCTGGTCGTGTGGTCTGGGTGTTGCCGAGGCAATGGACACGGCTCAGCGGGGTATGGGATTGACCTGGCCGGTAGCGCGTGAGCTGATTGAGCGCTCTCTGGCCGAGGCGCGTACACTACTGGGTGCGCGTATCGCCTGTGGCGCAGGGACCGATCAGCTTATCCCCGCGCCAGATGTAACGCTAGATGCAGTGATAGCTGCCTATGAAGAACAATGTGAATTTATCGAAAACGAGGGCGGTCAGATTATCCTGATGGCAAGCCGTGCACTGGCCGCCTGTGCGCAATCAGCGGCTGATTACCAAAAAGTGTACAGCAAGCTGCTACAGCAGGTCGCGCAACCAGTCATTCTCCATTGGCTGGGTGCAATGTTTGATCCAGCACTGCACGGCTACTGGGGAGCGGAAGATCTTGATAGAGCAATGGAGCTGTGTCTAGAGATTATTGGCGAACATGCCGATAAGATTGATGGCATTAAGATCTCCCTCCTCGACGAGGAGCGTGAACGCAGGATGCGCCAGCGTTTACCAGAGGGTGTGCGGATGTACACGGGCGATGATTTTAATTATCCAGCTCTGATCCGAGGTGACGAAACCGGCTATAGCCATGCCTTACTAGGAATATTCGATGGTATTGCTCCGGCGGCAGCAGCGGCACTTCAAGCTCTAGATGAGAACGATGTTGCACGCTTCGAGAAGATCCTTGCGCCAACCGTACCCCTCTCGCGCCATATCTTCCAGGCACCAACGGTCTATTACAAAACGGGCATCGTCTTTCTGGCCTATCTCAACGGGCACCAGGCACATTTCCACATGGTTGGGGGGCTAGAAAATGCGCGTTCGCTTCTGCATTTGAGCGAACTCTTTATGTTGGCCGACCAGGCGAGCCTCTTACGAGATCCGGAGCTGGCCCTGGTACGCATGAACCAGGTATTAGCACTGGCGGGCTATTAATAATAATTGAGCCATCAGAGCACTACGTTCAAGGGAGAAGAAATTTGATGCGTATACCTGCTGAATTAAACCGTCTAAGCTTAAATCAGATAACGACGAATAGTTGGACACTACCGGAAGCGGTAGCCGGCTGTCAGCGTGCGGGACTGGTGGAGATAGGGTTATGGCGTGATAAAATTCAGGCCTATGGTCTGCCTGAGAGCAGGCGGCTACTGGCGGATTCAGGCTTGCATGTTTCTAGCCTTTGTCGTGGCGGCTGGTTTCCGGCAGGCAGCCAGGCAGAGCGACAGGCTAGAATTGACGATAATCGCCGGGCGATTGAAGAGGCAGTTGCCGTAGGGACAAACGTGCTGGTCCTGGTCTGCGGTCCAGCGCCTGATCGAGATATCGCGGCTGGTCGGGCAATGGTAGAAGAGGCCATCTCCATCCTGCTCCCCGAAGCAGAGCAGGCAGGCGTACAACTTGGCATCGAGCCGCTTCATCCCATGTTCGCCGCTGACCGTTCAGTGATTGTCTCGCTAGCAGAGGCCAACACACTGGTTGAAAAATTTCGTTCTCCGGCCCTGGGTGTCGTAGTCGATGTCTATCATCTCTGGTGGGACCCGGATATCTATACGCAGATCGCACGCGCTGCCGGACACATCCTCGGCTTTCACATCTCGGACTGGCCGGTACCTCTGCCAGATGTATTACTGGGGCGGGCAATGATGGGAGACGGGGTCATCGAGATGCGCCGCCTGCGCGAGGCAGTCGAGGCGACGGGTTACACAGGGCCAATTGAAGTAGAGATCTTTAATCGCCAGATCTGGGACAGCCCCGGAGATAGCGTACTTGAGTTGATGAAAACACGCTATCTGGAACACGCATAGCATCCAGCGACATTGGACCAGCATAAATTGCGCTCGCTAGTAAATGAGACCAGTGGAATGAGCACGAAAGCAGACGAATAGGTCTACCTGAACAATTTCGCCTCTTGCCTATGCAAATAGGTAGGAAACTGCATTTTCTCTATCCATCGCTTGCCTCTTACTCTTTCTGATCTTCATTCTTTTTATAGGATGAGACGTTTTTATACGACTGTAGCGCCGTCGTAACAGTTGTAAGGAGATCATCAATATCGAAAGGCTTATAGACCACAAAAACTTCTTTTGAGACCAGATAGCCTTCCATTTCGCGTACCGCATTTGCAGCAGCCGTACAGACAATAACAGGAAGGGAAGCCGTTTCACGATGCATCTTGAGAAGCTGTAACATCTGCCAACCCTGTTTTTCGCCGCCAAAGAGCAGATCCAAAATAATGAGGTTTGGAGCAACCTCGGTGATTTCTTTCACTTTATGGAAAGGAAAGGATGACAGTACCACTTCATACCCCTCTGTTTCCAACAGTAGGCGAAATGTATCAAGAATTTCCTGGGTATCATTAACAACTAAAATGCGTGCAGTCATTCTTTCCCTCCTCCTAGAAAGCCAGAGTTGGTATTATTAAAATAACAGCTACTTAACTCAATTTGGTGCAGGTTGTTGCGCCAAAAGCTGCTGGATTGCGGCATTTGTAGGGAGAGCAGGAAAAACACCAGGGAAACAGGCAGTCAGCGCTCCAGCAGCATTAGCTCTACGCACAATTTCCCGCAATTGGAGAGGATTCAAAACAGTCGTTCTCTGCATCTGGAGAGCCGCCAGTTGCACGAGAACAGTAGCCATAAAAGCATCGCCGCTACCAGTCGCTTCTACAGCTGGCACATTGAAGCCCGGTACAAACTCACTTTCGCCTTTATAGGCATAGAAACTCCCCTTATCGCCCATCGTCATAATACACAAAGCCGGTCCCAGCGTTGCCAATTGTTGCATCGCAACAGTCGTCTCAGTACTTCCAGTCAACAGGGTAGCCTCATTCTGATTGACCTTCATCACATCAATCAGGGGAAGAATAGGCAAGATCTGCGCCTGAATTTCTTCTTTAGTGGACCAGAGCGTCTCTCGGTAATTGACGTCAAAAGAGATAAGCGCACCAGCCTCACGCGCGATGCGTGCGGCAGCCAGCGTTGCGGCTCGGCTCGGCTCATGAGTCAGACTGATAGAGCCGAAATGATAGATGCGCGTCTGCTGCAAAAGCTCCACGTCCAATTCGTCCTGGCGCAGACGCATATCAGCACTGGGATTGCGATAGAAAAGATGCATAGCGGTGTGAGCATTCACGCGAGCATGAAAATTGATACCAGTGCGAGCCTCTTTATCGAAGCGCATCCCCTTTGTCTCAACGCCCTGGAGTTTGAGCGTCTCTTGCAAATGCTCCCCAAAGGGGTCTGCCCCGACTTTTCCGATAAAAGCACTTTTCGCCTCCTGCCGGGCGGCGGCGACAGCGACGTTCGCAGGGGCCCCACCTGGTTGAGGATGAAAAGCAGTGACTTCCCCCAGGGGAAGATCCGGCTCCTCCGGCATCATATCGATAAGCATTTCTCCCAGACAGACAATGTCAAACATAAAAAGCTCTTCCTTTCCTCTGCGACACCCTGACATCTCAATACCTGCTCCTTATTATTGACGTAGCCTGAGCCAAAAGCAAGAGGGGTACCTGGCGAGAATCAGAGAACAATAGAAGGGGACAGAACTTTGCATATTTCGCGCTCTTTGGGTATGCTTGCAGTAAAGATAGCAAGATAGACAGCATTCCGGAGGAGAACGATGAGCGGAAAGCGCCAGATTACGACAATGTGTCCTATGAATTGTCTGCCTACCCAATGCGGCATGACCGTTGAAGTCGAGGAGAACAAACTCTTGTCGCTCAAAGGGGATACAAACAATCCAGATAGCCGAGGCTTTCTCTGTATCAGAGGGCGGGCTACACAGGAGATCTTTGAGAATCCCAAACGCCTGACGCATCCACTGCGCCGTGTGGGGGAGCGAGGCGAGAACAGCTGGGAACCCTGTTCGTGGGAAGACGCCTATGCGCTGATCGTTGCAGCAATCCAACAGACACTACCTGAGCGTGTTGGACTCTGGCGCGGACACGGCATCGGTACAACAGGGCCTACAGGGACGACGCTGGTCAGTCGCTTCGCCTCCCTGGCTGGTTTTCAACAGTGGTCCAGCTCGATTGTGTGTTGGGCAATGGGTGGCTACGGCTTAGGATTAACTGGCACCCTCAAGACGAATACAAAAGAGGATATGGCCGCCAACGCCCGTACGATTCTGCTCTGGGGCGCGACTCTAGCCAGCCAGCCTGATCTCGCCCCACACCTCGTTGCAGCCCGCAAGCGAGGTGCCTACGTTGTTCATATCGATACTCGCCGCACAGAGGCATCTCGCCACGCCGATGATGTATTTCTGCTCCCACCTGGTACCGATGCCGCGCTGGCCCTTGCTCTCGCGCATGTGATAGTGCAAGAAAACCTGCATGACCAGACCTTTATCGACCAATATACCTTCGGCTTTGCGCAGTTCGCGGCCCACATCCAGCCTTATACTCCAGCATGGGCGGCGACGATTACTGGTATCGAGCCTGAACGCATCCGTGCTCTGGCCCGCCGCTACGCCACACATTCTCCGGCGATGATCGTTCTGGGTGGCAGCTCTATGTTTAAACATCAACATGGCTGGGAACCTGCCCGCGCCATCCCCTGTCTGCCCGCCCTCACTGGACAACTGGGAATCGCTGGCGGTGGCATGGGACCGCGCCACGGAGCCTCGCCAGAGAGTATTGGCTACGCCGATGTTCTGAGCGATGTTACCAAAATCATGCCAGACAAGGTCGCGATCCCCAGCCATATGCCGACCATCACAGAAGCATTCACGCACGGTCAGCTTGATGCACTTCTCATCTTCGGCAGCAATATGCTCTCAATGTTCGCCGATACCAACGAACTTGCGCGTGGACTTGCACAGGTCAAACTGATTGTTTCGTATGATCTTTTTATGAACGAGACCTCCCGTCGTTTCGCCGATCTTGTCCTGCCCGCCACAGCCTGGTTGGAAGATATCGGACTCAAGCAGACAGCAACCCACATCTATTTGATGGAGCATGCGCTCACTCCCGCAGGCGAGTGCCGTTCTCTCATCACGCTTCTGCGCGAACTTGCACAGAGGCTCGACATTGCCAACGTCTTTCCCTGGCAAAATGAGGAAGATTATGTCAATGCATTTTTGGCGGCACAAAAAACGGAGACGGGCGAACCGCTGACTATCGAGATCCTGCGCCGGCATGGGGGATACTGGCAGAAGAATAATCTCTCCCATGTCGCCTATAAGGAGCACCGCTTTTCCACGCCCTCTACAAAGATCGAGTTCTGGAGTGAGCGTGCCCGGCTGGCAGGCCTCTCTCCACTTCCAGCGTACACGGCCCCTGAAGGGGATGAGTACCCGCTTCGCTTCTGTCAGGGACGTACCCTCACCGCTTTCCATTCCTTTTTCGATGAGGGACAGGCGCTCCCGACGCTTGCGCGAGCCAACACAGGGCCACAGCTCTGGATACATCCCCAGGATGCGCAAAAGCGGCAGATAGCGAGCGGGACGTCCATTGTTATCGCCAACAAACGTGGTCACTTCGAGGCCGAAGCCTCTGTTACCGAAGACATCCTACCCGGCGTCGTCTGGATGCGCGACGGCTGGGCCGGGGTCAACCGCGTCACCAGCGGAGCCCCCATCGTCTCCCTCATCGCCAACGATATTGTTCCAGGTATCCCCGGAGGGCAGGCCGCCTATGACGCCTGGGTTGAAGTAAGCAGAAAAGAAAAAGGCCTGGCAGGACAAAACGTGTAGGGAATGCGCTCGCCGCATTCCTGCGCTCGCCGAACGATTCTCTCGCCCTTCAAATTGAAACTTTTTTGCTTATGGCAGAGTATACAAAGTGGTTGACCGTATTGTGTAACAGGCAACTCATTTTTTCTAGCCACACTACGCGCTAATCGTTTTCTCGGATCGTTTTATCCTACATTCTACATTTGGAGGGAACTATGCTAGGTGTATCCCGTCAACGTCCTCTCGGTATCACGATCATCGCAATTATTCTGGCTGTAGGGGCGATTTTATCGCTTCTAGGCATTATCCTGCTCCTGGTAGGAGTGAACGCGCTAACCCATAACGGTGTTGCAGACGCAATAGCCACTGTCGCCGTAGTTATCATCGCAATTACTGCCATCGTCGAACTCATTCTAGCGTGGGGACTGTGGACACTGAAGGCCTGGGCTTTCTGGGCTACCGTTATCGTCGAAGCCATCCGCCTCCTAAACGCACTCTTTACCCTACTGGTAAGACATAATGGCGCGGCATCCATCATTATCAGCCTGATTATCAGCCTTGTTGTCCTGATCTACCTCTTCGCAGACCGCAATGTCCGAGCAGCATTCCGCACCTGATTCATCCCATCGACATAATCTGCACTACCTAAAACGAGAGGCGCTCCAATCTATCATACCTGGAGCGCCTCGAAACCTCGGTCTGACTCTCCCTTTATTGGACTCTATAAGAGGCGAGAACCTGACCTAAACGTGCAATTCCCTCACGAATCTTCTCAGGGCTAGCATTGGAGAAGTTCAGGCGTAGCGTGTTCTCTCCACCGCCACAGGGATAGAAGGCCGCTCCTGGCACAAAGGCCACCCGCTGCTCGACGGCCTCTGCCAATAATTTGCTCGTATCCATACCCTCTGGTAGCGTGACCCAGAGAAACAACCCCCCTTGAGGACGCGTCCAGGTAGCATCTGCGGGAAAGAATGTTGAAAGGGCCTCTAACATGGCATCACGTCGCAGGCGGTACGTCTCGCGGATCAACGGAATCTGCTTCTCAATGAAGCCATCATGAGCCATCTCGAAGGCGATCATTTGGGTAAACGTAGAGGTGTGCAAATCTGTACCTTGCTTTGCTTGCACGAGCTTACCAATCAATGGTGCCGGGGCAATGATCCAGCCCAGACGCAAGCCGGGCGCGAGGATTTTCGAGAACGTGCCCAGGTAGACGACATGCCCTTGATACTCATCGCTTGCCGACTGCTCACGCCCTGCGAGCAACTGCAATGAAGGCAATGGCTCTCCCTCAAAGCGTAGCAGCGCATACGCATCATCTTCCACAACGGGAATGCCGTAGCGCCTGGTCGCTTCCACCAGATACTGGCGACGCTCCAACGAGAGGGTACGGCCACTAGGATTCTGAAAGTTGGGCAGGACATAGACGAATTTAGGATGCTTTTGCAGTACTGCATCCAATCCATCAAGGATAAGACCATTTTCGTCTGAGGGTAAGGTCACATACTCTGCTCCATAAGGTGCCCATGCCTGAAGGGTTCCCATATACGTTGGAGCTTCAACGAGGAGGGCATCTCCTGGATCAATGAGTATTTTCCCCAATAAATCCAGTCCTTGCTGCGAGCCAGTAGTGATCAGGACATTCTCCACGGTAACGTTCATCCCCTGCTGAGAGGCCATCTGAGCCAATAACTCACGTAAGGGGCGATACCCTTCGGTGGCACTATATTGCAATGCCTGTGGGCCTGCTTTCTGGAGAATACGCTGTGTGATAGCAGCGATCTGTTCCACAGGAAAGACTTCAGGGGCAGGCAAACCACCAGCAAAAGAAATCACATCTGGAGATTCGGTCAGTTTTAAGAGTTCGCGGATCGCAGAGCCGCGCATACGTTTTGTTCGTTGCGCATATTGTTGTTCCCACAAAATAGGCATATTTCATCTCCTCATACTAACTGCTGACATAGGGCAATTATAGCAGATGAGGAGGCGTCTGCTATTGCTATTTTTTACTTTCTATGCCCTTCAAACTGTGTCCGGCAGAGAGGGGATAAGATCGGGCAACAGGCTATAGACAAATTCACTGAAGAGACTATTGGCCCAGGCGAACCAGGAACGCGTAAACTTCTGTGGATCGTCTGGATGAAAGCTTTCATGCATATACCCCGTACCAGCAGTCGTATTGATAAGCATATGCAAAAGATCGAGCCGCTCATTCCGGTCAATAGAGGTCAGCCCACGCATACTGAGCGCAATAGGCCAGATATAGCCAGGCGGTGTGTGCGGACTACCAACACCCGAAGCAGTGCTCCCTTGATAGTAATAGGGATTATCTGTGCTGAGCACAAAACGGCGTGTGCTTTGATAAAGCGGATCTGTAGCCGCTCTATAACCGAGATAAGGAATAGAGAGCAGACTGGGAACATTCGCATCGTCCATCAGATTATAATTTCCATAGCCATCGGTTTCATAGGCATAGATACGACCATAGCGTGGGTGCTCGACGATACCATAGCTTTGCAGACCAGACTCGATCTCCGTCCGCAGCTTCTCTGCTTTCTGGGCCAGAGTCTCGTCGGCATAGATTTTTTGCGCCATCTCTTTGAGATAGCCTAGAATGACCACCGCGAACATATTCGCTGGAATCAGAAAGCCAAATTTACAGGCGTCGTCGCTGGGACGAAAGCCAGACCAGACCATGCCAGTATACTTTGTACTGGCCCCTCTCCCCTCAAAGGGGAGCGTATCAGAAGGCTGAAGCGGATCAAGCCGCTCAAAAGTATAGCTGGAACAGGCGTCGTGGCGCTGCTCGATCTGCATAACCTCAACGATTTTCAAGAACATGCGATGCACCTGCGCAGTGAAGACCGTTTCATCCCCCGTAGCTTGCCAGTAGGTATAACAGAGCCGGACCGGATAACACAAAGAATCAAGCTCATATTTACGCTCCCAGACCCAGGGTCCGGCTGGCGGTTTATCACTAGTATGACCGCGGCCATTGGGTTCACGATTGAAAGAATTAGCGTAGGGATCAAGCTCAACATAAAAGGCCTGGCTCTGAATAAGGCTGCGCAACAAACGCCGCAGATCAGGATCACGCGGCGCAAGAGAAATATAGGGGTGGACCTGCGCAGACGAGTCACGCAGCCACAGCGCAGAAATATCGCCGGTGACGACAAAAGCACGTTCATCGTCCAGAAATTCGACTGTCGTTTCCAGCGTATTGGGATAGCAACGCGCAAACAGAGCGGCAAGTTGAGGGAAAGAGGTCAGTTGGTTTTGGACATCGTTTATCAGTTCGTAGACCGCCGAATAATGGTACACGTTGAGTCGGTTCCCTTCCTGAAATAAAATAGCAACATAGCTGGAAAATAGTAGAGGAGAAGCCAGATCGCCTGCATCTAGACGATCTGGCTTCTTCTCTAGAAGCACCTTTAGGAGTTCTGCTTGATCAAATCATTGATCTGCTGAACCATCTTTTGCACACCAGCCTCTGTCGGAGTTTTCCCCAATAGTATATCATTCCAATTCGCAGTAATCACATCCGTAGCCTTGCTCGACCAGGGGGAAATAAAGCGAATACCAACTTTATCTTCAGTTGTCAGACCGTAGTTGACAGAATCAGCAACCGACTGCAAACCTGCGGACTTCAAAGCGGCAAAGTAGGGATCGGAGGAAGGCACATAGGCCGCAGGAGCAACCGGCGAACCAGGTAGCACACTTTCCCAGGCCGTCGAAGTCAGAAATTGCATTACCTTCCAGACCGCATCTGGATTCTTAATGTAGCTCGGCGAGCTGACACCAACCGCGTCATAAATCTGCACGCGATTTTTTACTATCGGCAAAGGAGCAAAACCGTATTTGATGGTCGGCTTAGCCTGCAAGAAACCAGCCGCCAGCCATTGTCCACCATAGAGCATAGGAATCTTACCCGCGCTAAAACTATCCTGCGCACTGGAAGTATCGTATCCCGGAGGGGTAACATAGCCTTTCTGGATGGCATCCACAAACAGCTTTGTTCCTTCGATATACTGCGGACCGGCAGTGACACTCGTTGGATTAATAATCTTGTCCTCGAACGAGGTACCACCAGCAGAGACCGCATAGTTATTGATCTGAAAAGGATCATCCGGCGGACTCACCAGCCCATACGTCGTTACCTTATTCCCATCTTTCTGCGTCAACACCTGGGCATCATGCAACATTTCCTGATAGGTCCAGCCAGACGCTGGCAAAGTCAGACCGGCTTTGGTAAACTCATCAGCATTGTACCAGACACCATAGGTATTTAACAGCGAAGGGAGACCATATAGCTTGCCAGCACTTGTCCAGTTTTCAATTGAGGCCGGGGCAAATTTGCTCACATCGAAACTACTTGAATGCGTAGAGTTTGCAAGACTGCTATAGTCGTAGAGCAAGCCCTGAGCACCATATTGCTGCTCAGTATCGTTTCCTGCCCAGAACAGATCCGGCAATTTCTTCGCTAATACAAGAGAGCTCAGCTTCTGACCATAATCACTGTTCGGCGTAGCAATACGCTGCACAGTAATCGTAGGATTCGCCTGCATAAATTTCTTGGCAGCGGCATCGAGCAGTTGATTGGTTGAAGTGCTCTCCCAGGTCATAAATGTCACAGTGGTCTGACCACTACTACTAGTAGTGTCTGAACCTCCACAAGCAGCCAGAATCGTCATCAACGCAACAGCTAAAAGCAAGACGAACGTTGTCTTGAAGGTCTTTTTCTTCTGCATTTCTTTGCTGTACTCCTTGAAAAATAATAACAACGCGAACAAAGTATCAATGAAAAACGTGGATGACAGCGTTGTCCCAACGCACCAGAAAGAACTTTTCTCCTTTCTACTACCTGATAATAAGAGCGGGATTACCTGCTCGCAGAATTGCCCAATGAGCCAAGCCCTTGCATAAAGTAGCGCTGTGCGACAAAGAACAGCAGTAGTGGTGGCAGCATATAGAGCAGATTGGTGGCCATATAGTAGTTCCATTTCGTGGTTGCAACACCAGCAAACGAACCGGCAAAAGAAGCCATACCGAGCGAGAGCGTCCATTTGTCATCGGAGTAGAGATAGACGAGGGGATTGAGATAATCATTCCAGGCCGCAGTAAAAGCCATAATAATCATCGTAATCCAGACCGGACGCGTCAGAGGCACCATAATCCGCAGAAAGATCGTAAAATGACTCGCGCCATCCATGCGTGCGGCCTCGTCGAGCGAGAAAGGAATGCCCATATAATATTGGCGAGCGAGAAAAATAAACAGGGGATTGCCGAAAAAGGCCGGCACAAACAAAGGGAGCCAGGTATCATACCAACCGATACTCTGATACAGATTGAAGAGCGGAATCAGTCCCACAATCGCCGGTAGCATCATACTGCCAATAAAGCAGTAAAACCAGAGCTTGCGGCCAGGAAAGCGAATACGCGAGAGACCATAACCTACAAGCATCGAGCTGACCATCGAACCAAGTGTACTTAACAATGTAATGATCACTGTGTTTGCAAACAGGCGTCCAAAATTGATCGCTTGTGGCCCCAGAAAAAAGTTTTCCCAGTGAAATTCTTTAGGCAAGAACTCCGGTGGCAATTTATAGATGTCGTTGCTGCCCTTTAAAGCTAACGTAATCATCCACAGCAAAGGAAAGAGCATCAAGATCGCCAGCACGATTACAACCAGATACCAGATACCATTGCCAATGCGTCTTCCTTGACCATTTTTCTTGCTGATACTGGCTGCCGCTGACTGTCTTTCCCGCTGGTTTTGTACAGTCTGGGTACTCATCGTTGAACCTCTTCTCTGGCTACAATACCGTTAGTCCAGATTACTATCTTGATACACCCACATAGATGAGAAACGGAAGGTCGAGATAGTAACGACAAGAATGAAGAAAAACAGAATCCATACTTCAGCAATAGCATATCCGAGCTGCGGGAAATTACTGATACTGCCGAAGCCGCTTTGATAGATATGTAACATCAACACTTCTGTAGTAAAACCAGGTCCACCACCACCACTATCACCCCCACCTGAACCAGCAACGGTGAGAATACGAAACTGATTGAAGGCCTGAAGAGCGGCAATAATTTGTAGGACGAGCTGCAAAAAGAGGATTGGGCTGATCATTGGCAACGTTGTGCGCAAGAAAAGTGTGAAGAAGCCTGCACCATCCATTTTGGCCGCTTCGTAAATCTCCTGCGGGACAGCCTGTAGTCCAGCCAGGAAGATGATCATTGTGCTGCCAATACCCCAAAGCCCTACAATTACAATAGAGGGCATAGCCATCGTATAACTGGAGAGCCAGGTACTCGTTGGCAGATGCAGCCAGGTCAAAAACTGATTTGCCAGGCCAAATTGAGGATTGTAAATAAACTTCCAGAGCGTAAGAGTAGCTATTGATGGCAAAACGGCTGGCAGATAGAGCGCTGTACGGAAGAGCCTAATACCTGGCAGGCTGCGATTCAACAAGACTGCGAGCAACAGGCCAAAAATGAGCGAAGATGGCACGCTGAGTAAAGCAAAGAGACCTGTTGCCTTCAAAGTTGGCAGAAACGAAGGATCTTTTGTGAAGATGTAAGTGAAATTTTTAAAGCCGATAAAGACCGGATTAGTGACCCCGTCCCATCTTGTTAAGGCATAATAGGCGGATGCGATCAAGGGATAGAACACGAAAACCATGAAACCGACAATTGCAGGCGAAATAAAGAGATAGCCCGACAACGTATCCTGCCATCGCCGCCGCTTTCCATAAGCATCGCTCTTCTTACGCCCCTGCTCAGATTCTCTTGAAACAAGTGGCCCCTTTTTCAGGTGAGATTCAAGGGCAACACTGCTTCCTCTGTCCCGGCGGTGAACTCCTGTCTCCAAGCAATCACCTCTCTTCTAAAGAGAACACTGACAAAATCCAGCTCTATTTATCCTCGATTCCTCGCAGGCCCTTTCTAAGGTTTGCTCAACATACAAAACCTGCTTGATCTGCTTCAATAGAGCTGTCTTGTGACATCGCTGTCAAAATCACAAACGAGGAATCTTTTCCGTTGTGACATCGTTGTCATTACTCTAACATGAAGTATGACATCGCTGTCAAGAGTTTTCAAATCTGTTTTTTTATTCTGGCTGATAGTTTTCAAACATTGATAGCTCTACCTTCTATCCAGAGCCGAACGTTTTTGCTACAATAGAGAATAGAGTAAAACGTCAGTGTGTAGGAGGATAGGCAAATGGAAAATGAGCACGGAGATTTCGCTACTGAGGGGGGTCTCCAGCATGAACACGATGCTCGTCCTCTCTCGCTCTTAGAACCAGGTGAGGGCACAAAAGGTCTCAAAACACGTCCTACAATGCAAGATGTGGCAGCGGCGGCTGGAGTGAGTTTAAAAACAGTCTCACGCGTGGTCAACAACGAACCTCGTGTCAATGACGAGACAAAAGAGCGTGTAAATAGTGCTATTCATACCCTGGGATTTCGCCGCAATGATATTGCCCGCAGTCTGCGCCAGGGACAGACCTCTTTGACGATTGGCCTGGTTATCGAGGATATCGCCAATCCCTTCTACTCGCATATAGCTTATGGAGTCGAAAAAGTCGCACAGCACTATCATCATATGGTCATTATGAGCAACTCCGAGGAAAAACCGCAGCGCGAACGCGAATTGGTCAATGCGCTTTTTCGTCGCCGCGTGGCGGGACTCCTCATCGTTCCTGCTGGCCTCGATCACACATATCTCAATAATGAATTGCGCCTGGGCACTCCGGTCATTTTCCTGGACCGTCCGCCCAATAATCTAGATGTCGATACTATTCTCCTGGATAGTCAGGAAGGAGCCAAACAAGGTGTTCTGCATTTATTACACCAGGGACACCGCCGCATTGGCATGATCGGTGGCAATCCTCTGGTCTATACAGGAGCGAGACGTATGGCTGGCTATCAGGATGCCTTGCAAGAATGTGGCATCCCCTTTGATGAATCGCTTCTACGCCTTGAACGAGATGAGCCTGCAAAAGCTAAGGCGGCAGTTCATGAACTCATGAGCCTGCAAAATCCGCCCACTGCACTCTTTACCACGAATAACAGGATCAGTGTCTCTGTCTTACATGCCTTGCGTTCCTACACTCGGCAGATTGCCCTGGTGGGATTCGATGATTTTGAAATGGCCGATTTATTACCCACGCCGATAACCGTCATCGCTCATGACCCTGCTGAAATGGGACGCCAGGCTGCCGAACTCCTTTTTGCGCGCTTGAATGGAGATGATCGTCCCCCTCAACATCTCCTCCTTCCTACAAGACTTGTTATACGCGGCTCCGGTGAAATTCCAGAAAGCGCAAAAAACAACTAGCCGATTAAAAGTATTCCAACCATCCTCAAAACTTTTTCTAACAGGGTCTTTCAACAAGCACAAATTGGGCAGATTGCAATTGGAGATTACCCCAGGAGTACCAAAAATATTTATATTCATCGATTTTGAAACAAATTGCCCAATCTTTTGCTCTTATCTTGAGTAGGTTTTCAGGGGACATATAGACTGAGGAGAAAGAGATACCATATCACACCTGAAAAAGCGCCTGGCGGCGTCACTTTCAGAGATGAGTCTGTTTACCTCACACTAGAACCCGTACTTGAAAGAAGCACATTTTTGCTTCCAATAGGTAGCTTAAACCACGTTCTAGCAAGCGTCCCAAGTATAAAGTATCACATGCGAAGAAAGTGTCATAAGATAATCACGATTTTTGCTGATCGTGAATTGGCTTGAGACACCTTCTAAGAAAGAACAAGTATCCGGGTGTTTTTTACCGCACAACCACATTTACAAGGAGCTCATTCATGAACAAAAAAGGATCTGGCGTACTTGCTCTTCCAGAAGAAGGTCTGGAGAGTACAGTCGTCAGCACTTCCAAACCCAGAGTCGTCAAGAACGAATACGCTGAATTAAAAGGGCTAATGAAGCAAAAAGGTCTGTTAGAAAAACAGCCAATCTACTACACCTACAGAGTCGCTCTGCTTCTCAGTTTACTGCTCATAGGAGTCGTCTTTCTCCTTCTCGTCAACAACTTCTGGCTTCAGCTACTAAACGCCGTTTATCTGGCGTTTGTCTTCACGCAAATTGGTCTTCTCAGCCACGAGGCGGGGCATCGCCAGATGTTTCACAGGTCCTGGAAACATGATCTTATAGGACTTATCGGCGGCGATTTATTCATTGGCATGAGCTATGCATGGTGGCTTAATAAACATAATGCTCATCATAGCAATCCTAACCAGGTCGATATGGACCCGGATATAGAGATTCCTTTCCTTGAATTTACTGGCCTGGAAGATGTAACGCAGATTAGCAAGTTTCGCCAGTTTTTAGTGAAGCACCAGGCTCTGATTTTCCTGCCCGCCCTGATGACCGTCTCGATTAGCCTGCAAACCAATAGTATCCGCTTTCTCTCGAAGAATAGGCCAAAGTATCATCTGCTCGAATGGGGCCTGCTTTTCGCACATTATGTCATGTACTTCGGCATTGTGTTCTATCGTTTCCCCTGGTGGCAAGCAATTCTCTTTATCGTAATTCACCAGGCCCTGACTGGATTCTACCTGGGCTCGATCTTCGCTCCTAACCACAAAGGGATGCCGGTTCTAGAGAAAGCCAGCAATATCGATTTTCTGCATCGTCAGGTTCTGACTGCCCGCAACATCTATCCCAATCCGGTCATAGATTTCTGCTATGGCGGCCTAAACTACCAGATTGAACATCATCTGTTCCCTAGCATGCCCCGCAACAAATTAAAAGAAGCGCGTGAGATCGTGCAAAACTTTTGCCAGGCGCATGCCATTCCCTATCATGAAACAAATCCACTTCAGTCATTAAAAGAAATTTTGCAACATCTCCATGCAATTGGTGAGCCACTACGCGGATAGGGCCCCAACACATAAGGGGAGGAACTTGCCCTTGTGGTCCTGGGCAAGCCTTTCTCTATGGAGCAAGAGGTGTGGTCGGCGAGTGTGGTCAGAGACCCCCATGTAGGGGACACGATCAACAGCCGACCCTATATGTTCCGTAGCATCGAGAAAAGCACCCTTTGGAAAGCCTGGACATTTTGAAAAAAAATGTAGCGCCTATTTTGTTTGTAAGTCAGCTTTCTCCTGTTTCGGGGCAAATGCGGCGCGTAAAGCCTGCACACACTCGGCTGTGGCTTGAGTGCCTTTGTCAAAGGGCATCGTGGCCATCCCCACAAATCCATGCATCATCCCAGCGTAGCGGCTAATGGTGACGGGAACGTGAGCCTCCTTCAGTTGTTGACCATAGAGCTCGCCCTCGTCCCGCAGCGGATCGTACTCAGCAGTAATGAGCAGCGCAGGAGGGAGATCGTGCAGGTCGGCGGTCAGCAATGGAGAAGCAAGAGGGTTCCGCTTGTCTTCATCGCTGTTCAAATAGTGATTCATGAACCAATCCATGTCTTGCTTAGTCAAGAAATAGCCCGCGCCATTTTCCCGAAGGGAAGGGGTATCGGCTGCAAAATTGGTGGCGGGATAGATCAGCAACTGGAAGACCAACGCAGGACCACCACGGTCCCGTGCCATCTGTGTCACCACTGCCGTAAGGTTACCGCCTGCGCTATCTCCACCTACCGCGATGCGCGAAGGATCGCCGTTCAACTGGGCAGCGTGCTCGGCAACCCATTGCGTTGCGGCGTAGCAATCTTCGGGAGCGGCGGGAAACTTGTGCTCTGGAGCAAGGCGATAATCCACCGATACCACGATACAACTGGCACCATTTGCCAGACTTCGGCAGAGGCCATCGTGAGTATCCAGATCGCAGATCACCCAACCTCCGCCGTGGAAGTAGACCAGCACCGGGAAGGGACCACTTCCTTCCGGAGTATAGATTCTGACGGGTATCTCTCCCGCGGGTCCAGGGATCGTACGGTTTTCGACATGAGCAATCGGCTCTGATTGTTCACCAAGCATGTCAAGCTGTGCTCTTGTCCCCTGGCGCACAAGTTCAGGAGTAAGTGCGTAGAGCGGAGGGGCATTGAGAGCCGCCATCTGGTCCAGGTAAACCTGGGCTTGAGGGTCGAGTGGCAAAGGAATTCCTCCTTTTTCATAACAAGAAGTCGTTTTTCATAGGCCATCGTCCAATTAATGGGCTGACTTCCAGAAACAAGGGACGGACCATGCCATCACCTGCTTGAAGTGTAACAACGTCTCTATGTTGATGTCAAGTAAGGGAAGCTGGCCTCTCATGCTCGTTGCATTCTCTTCAAGCCATAATCAGGTTCTTCCGCAGGCTCGATGATGCAGAATCTGAACCTAACCAGTGTTTTTTTCGTCCCTTTTGGGGTATCGCTACGCCAGATGTCACCAACCGCAAAGTAGCGGGCATGAAGGGTATAAACTGACCGGTTCAGAAGTTCCGCAAAATATTTTGGAAAGGCAGTTCTTTCGGCACTTTCACAAGATGGCTCTCATGCAATAACCCACGCGATGCGCAACGAGACAGGTGCAGCTTACGATCCTCTCATGAAGAGGAAGCAGACAATGCCTGTTCTAACTTCACGATGGTTGAAGGGGAAGCGGCATAGATTTTCACGCGGAGATTGGCAGAAAGAGCGGCTTGCACATGGTCAAACTCCAGCAGACCGAGCGTTGGATGCATCATGGACTGTGGCCCATTAGGCAAACCTTGTATATCATGTTGCTCCCACCATTCCCGAAAGAATGGGCTCGTGTACTGCAAATCATGGAGTAATTCCTCAAACGAGGCATCGCCTGGATAGCGAACATAATCGGTACGAAATTGGGCCACCAGATTGCGTGCCTGCACCTCCCAGGCAGGATCGAGCGAGTGTCCTTGCATCTGAAAGCAGCGCCAGACCACGTTGAGCGAGTGGGGGGGAAAGGGCTCATCAAAGCAAAAGACCAGATCAGCCGAAGGGTTCCTGAAGAGCACGTCCCAGCGCCGTCCGATTACAAAGGCTGGATGAGGAGTCAGCACGTCCACCACACGCTGTAGTTCTGGGGGAACCTCTTCTTCCTCTGCTGGCGCTTTCACAGGCAAAGCGTGACCTGCCAGCAGGAACAGATACTTCTCCTCCACATGGGTGAGCCGGAGTGCCTGGGCAATGCTTTCCAGGACAGGCTTTGAGGGATGAACGTCCTTTCCCTGCTCCAACAAGGTGTACCACGAAACCGCGATATGCGCCAGTTCCGCCACGTCTTCGCGCCGCAGCCCTGGCGTTCGATGCCTGCGGCGTGCCGGTAATCCTACCTCTGTTGTAGAAAGCCGCGCGCGGTGCGTGCGCAAGAAGGCTGCGAGTGCTTGTCGGCGTTCTCTCTCTTCCATCTGTTTATTCCTTATCCTACTACTATCAGAGGTTGGTTATCTGAATGCCTCTCAAGCATACTAAAGATGTGCTATCCAGGTCAAGCGAGCCGCGCAAAGAGACCTGGCAACACCTCTCTGCGCGCTAGCCGAGAGAAAAGTTTTTATTCACAAGGAGTCAAATGATCATGAAAACCATTCTTGTCACCGGTGCAACTGGGAAGGTGGGAAGTCACTTTGTGCCCCGTCTGTTGCAGCGTGAATATACCGTGCGTCTTCTCGTTCGCCGAGCGGAACAGGCTGAGGCTTTCCAAAATTTAGGAGCTGAGGTGATCGTGGGAGATCTGAGCCAGCCTAAGAGCCTCATTGCGGCTGTTGCAGGAGTTCAGACCGTCGTTCATCTGGCCGCCTTCTTCCGGGGAACGGACCAGGAGCGAATCAGGGCGACCAATGAGGATGGCGCTCTAGCTCTGGCGAACGTTTCCCTTTCCGCAGGGGTTGAGCGTTTTGTCTTCACCAGCACGAGCAACGTCTATGGTTCAGGTCTTCATCGGCCCGGTCGCGAAGATGACCCCCTCCAACCAACAGCCACGTATCCACAAAGCAAGATTGCGGCTGAACAGGCGTTGCTGGAACTGTATCGCACACGAGGGTTGGGAGTGCGTATCCTGCGCCTAGGTTTTGTCTATGGAGAAGGAGATCCGCATGTGCATGAATCCCTGCCTCTGTTACGTCAGTGGCATCCAGCAAAACGCCTGCATATGGTGCATCATGCCGATGTCTCGCAGGCATTGCTGCGCGCTGTTGCCTCTCCTGGGATCGACGGTCAGATCTACAATGTGGCCGATGACGCACCCATGAGTCTCGCAGAGTTGCGGCACTTGAATGGCCTATCAGAAGATGCAAGTGATGCAGATACCTTCTTCACGAATCCGTGGGAATTGATCCTCGATACCCTCCGCATCCGCGATGAACTGGGTTTCCGCCCCATCTATCCGTCGTATTATGCTGCCAGAGATGCGGGTGCGCTTTAATTAAGCTCGTTTCATCATGGTGCCTATGTTGCCCGTCATATAGCGTTCAAGGGAGCGGGTAAGCTCAGCTAGCGGTGCGCGCTGCAACGACTCCGTCGTTAACTGTTCGGCAGCGCACCGCTCCAAAGAGCCAGGGTCGCGCCTGTGCCTGGAGCAGTATCCAACAACTCTCTACACAGGTGGAACGCCTGCGGCAAAATGCGTATAGCGAATAATCCGAAAACGAAGAACTGAAAACTCCTTACTTAGCTGGCCGTCCCGGCTCTCTTCCCAGTTTGTGCAGTGCTTGCTCAGCTTTTCTGCTTACGCTCCCATATGGCCAGTCCAGCAAGGCAAACAGCCTGTTCACCAGCAGAGGCCCTGGATTGTGCATGTTTCCAATCACCTCGGCGATATACTCCTGAATCAGTGACCCAAGCACCTGTCCGGCCCCTTTTCCAAGCAGAATATTGCTGGCCTCTTCTGCTACTTCATGCAAAATGCCGGGATGGGTCTTTTGCAGGCACGCTATGGCGCTCTCGTAAGTCTCGCTCTCTGCAAGCAGGGCTTTAAGTGGCTCCTTCGGGGCGTGCTCTCCCAGGTTTGCCAGGGCAAGAAGCGCTGCTTTCCGCACGTCACTATTATTATCCTTCAAGGCTGCAATAAATGGCTCTGCTGGTTCGAGCGCTCCCAACTGGTTGAGTGCCAGGATCGCTGCTTCTCGCACGCTTGCGTCTCGATCCTGTATCATGCCCCTGATCATCTCAACCGGAAAAGCTTCTTCGTCCTCAATCGTTTCTAACAAGTGGATCGCTATTCTGCGCACATGTGCCATCGGGTCACCCAGCGCTTGCAAAACCAATGCATGCGGTACGCGTTTCCCCAACTTCTCCAGGACGTACTGAGCTGCCTCGCTTACGCGTCGCCGATCATGCAATGCATCCATAATAATCAGGATTGGTGCACGCACTCCCTGTTCGCCTAGAGCGAGAAGTGCTGCTTTGCGCACACACAAATTTCTATCGCAGAGTGCTTCGAGAAACACCTCAAGCGGAACTTGCTCACCCATCGTGCCCAACACCTCAATGGCTGCCTGACGCACAGTCCACTTCGGGTCGCGTGTTGCTGCTATGAGCCGGGCCATAGGTACACGTTTGCCCAGGAGTTTGATTGCAGTTGCTCGTGCGATGTTCTCTGGACAATCGAGGAGTGGCATGAGGAGTTGAGCAGGAATGTCTCCATTGTTTCCCAGTAATACCCAACTGGCTGCCTGGCGTACATCTCTTCGCCTGTCCTTGAGCTTGTTGACAATGGCTTCTTTGGGAATGCGCATGAGGTGACGACTCAGCGCCCATATTGCCTGCTTGCGTATTGTCGGGTCTTTATGATCGAGTAATCTGAAGAGCACTCTACTGGCGTTCTTTCCTGTAAGAGACTGAGCAATATGATAGCTCTCGAACGTACTTTTTCCCTTTCGCTCGAAAGGGCTTTGAGCAAACGCTCAAGGGGAACATGCTCATAGAGTTCGTGGAGGGCTCCCAATGCACTATCATTGTAATCCCTCCAGAATTCATGTGGATCAGTCAGTAAATGTTCCAGATGTAACCCACGGCTGAAGTGCCTCAACAACCTCGGCTGCCGCTGCACGCACATCAGCACGCCGATCTTTCAGAGCTTGGAGGAGTTGGCGGCGTGGAGCCTTCTCTTTCAAAAGGATGGTTCGGTGGATGGCAGGTACTTTGACTGCTGGATTAAACTGAGAAAGCTCTCGCATGAGTTGCCTGAGAGCGTGAGTATCATCGAGCTGGTCGATGGATGTCATGTGGTGGTGCAGCGGAAGGTGAAGCATTCGCTGCGCAATGCTGTAACTATTGAGATGTTATTCAGTCCTATTGCCAGGAAGAAAGGCATATGCTTATGCAAGCCAAATATCTTTCCTCTACCTTTTCAAGTGTAAGACAGTTTTCTCTTTTTGTCAACTGATGGGGCTCATCCGAGTGCGCGTCAGATTTTTGCGCACCTCTACAAGCGGAAGCGTGATGGACAAAACTTGTCAGAGAGCCGTCGTGCTCACCGCTCAGTCTTTGCAAAGAGAGTGCTACAGAAAAAAAGGGATGCTGATAGCAAGGACGACTGTTTGAGAGAGGTTGATGATTTCGTTTCAATCAGGGTTGATTCTGTCCGCATAAGGCAGTATGCTGAACATGGAAGATCATTCCTCTTACGTCAAGGTAGATGATAAGCCGGGGGCGGCCTACGTGCTCCAGTAAAATACAAAAGGGGGTATCATATGTCAGAAAGAGTCCAGGATCTCTCCTATCTCAGTACATTTGAGCAAGTCGCGCCAGACTATCAACATCGTCAGAAATTTGTACGGCCCGGCAATGCCCTCATCACATCCAAGGTGTATCTCAAGTGGTATGACATCTACCGTGAAGAACTGCCCATTTCATCCAAGCTTGTTGAGGATGCGCGTTCGTTCTTGCTTGTTGAAATGGAAGCGGGACGCTTGCTCCTGATGAATGAGCTTGGTTTTGTCATCCATCACCAGTGTACAGATCTCTACATTTTATACGTCTGTACATGGCGCAATGAAAATGAGTTGTGGGAAACCCTCTGCCACAAAGACCTTACTGGCGATGGCAAATTTCACGTTCTTGAACGTAGCTCAACTACTCCTACATTTTGTGTCTGGGTACTGGGCGCTGTTTGGCATGAGCAGCAAGCCTGGACTCGCTACCTCTCTACTCAACGTGATAACACCGCGAAATACGCCTACTTACAGGACCAGATGACTGGTTTGGTCTAATCGCGGCCTGTCTATAATCTGTCGCAAGTCCCCTTTGACCTTTTATCGGGTGAGCGTCACGATTGTGCACAGCAGTTCCCTGGAGACGAAGGAGTGTGTGTTCTATAAGCTCAACCGCGAGGTATGCAAAAACGAGGGAGTGTGAGCTCACTGCCTCGCGTGGCTTGAGGAGACCATGCAGCCTGATGTGGACAAAAAAAGAGGGCGTGTTTGGTCACCAAAACAGCCCTGAAAAAGCGATGCCTCGCAAAGCGTTGTCTGAGACGGCTTGCCGTGCTTGTAAATCCCAACATTATCCGGCTCTCCCGCACTTTGCGTGATTCAGGAAATGATCCAGAGTGATGCTTTGGATGGATCAAACTCCGTTGATTGTATGTAGAGCTCTCTACCATCCTGCGCGACTACGGCAATACTAATGAGATCAATAGCTTTGCCATCCTCAATAAATTCCGTATCGTACCAATATCTCATAAAGGATAAGTTTATCAAAAAGTAGATTTGGAGCGGGAAAAAGGGACAGTATTGGTGCAATTTGAGAAGATCCTGCATGGAGAAAGAGGGATGAAAGACACTTTCAATGATACATGATCGGCTTCTCTTGAGGATGACCTCAGCAAATTGGAACAGGAGAACCATACTTGCACGCCCATACAGTTGAGATTGAGAGAGCATTGCACATTCCAGTTTGAATTGTCTATAACATTCTACCACATATTCTTCGACACCAAAGTGAGCCAGATCCAACATGATTCTTACATAGCTCTGGTGAATCATGAGATTGGTTGCCCGGAGAGAAGGAGACTTTCGAGGAAAATCCCCCTCCCTCGATTTCAGGAGTGATAGGCCTGGAGATGCTCGTTTGAGCGGCGGGATGGATCAAACGCGCGTTTTAAGGCAGCCAACAGATCTCGCTCGGCAACCTGTGTCACCTGGGCGTCGGCAACCATACGGAAACCGTGGTAAGCACCAGGATAGACGTGCAACTCCGTTGGCACGCCTGCTCGCATCAGGCGGCGAGCATACTCCAGATCTTCCTCCAGAAACAGATCGAGATCACCCACGTAGAGAAAGGTGGCGGGTAAGCCCTCCAGATGCTCAGCACGCGCCGCCGCCGCATAAGGTGAAATATCGGGTCCCCCAGGTTCCTGGCCCAACAGAGAGGTCCAGCCAAAGCGGTTGGCCTCCGGCGTCCAGATGAATTCCCCCGTGTACGGATGCGGTTTCGCCAGCGTACACGTGCGATCATCGAGCATAGGAGCGAGCAGGAATTGGAACGCCAGGGGGACTTCCCCACGGTCACGCGTCAAGAGCGCTAATGCAGCAGCCAGCCCCCCTCCGGCGCTGCTGCCGCCAACCGCGATCCGCTTCGGATCGATACCCAGTTCGTCGGCATGAGTAGAGAGCCATTTCAAGGCCGCGTAACAATCCTCGACCGGACCAGGATGGGGCGTCTCAGGGGCCAGACGGTAGTCCACCGAAACGGCAGCGCACCCAAGAGCTGACACGATGCTTTTGACAGTGAGATCTTCCGCGTCAGCCGAACCCATAATATAGCCGCCCCCGTGAAGCCAGAGCAGGACTGGGACCGCTCCCTGCACCGAGATCGGCAGGTAGACCAGCACCCGTAGATCGGGTGCCCCTTCTGGGCCGGAAATGAAGCGCTCGCTCACGGAAAGAGCAGAAAACTGGGGCGAGTCCACAGATGCCTGTGGACTCATGGCGCGTATCTGCCTCAGAGTTTCACCGGTTAATACTAGGGCAGGAATCTGGTCAAGGAGCGCAACAAGCTCAGGATCAACAAGATGTCTAGTCGTCAATGGATCTTCCTTCCTTCATTCGTATTCCCCTTGCTCAATGGCGGAAAACAGGTCATGTGGCAGCCGTCTGCGGCATGAGCACGAGCATATTATGCCATGTCCCGAACCTTCAAGACAAACATGTGCGCTATTTGGCACCATGCTTCAAGCTCAGATGAAGCTTGACGAAGGTCGCGGGAGGTCTTCTACTCCATAGAATGAATGAGTACGAAATTGGTATCTTTTTTACATTTTAAGTAAGTTGGTTCTTTGACTAACATTTGTATAAGATAGCTCTCTCTTTACATTTGAAGAAATATAATCTACTATCTTAATATAGCCAACAATTGTGATGCCGTTACCATGTAGCTCATTAGGACGTCAGAATTAACATAATCAGGTAATAAATTCTGAAAAATTCACAGGAGTAAAGGTATGGATGCCAAGCCAATTACCGTAAAAACACCGATTAGTATGTATCCGGAAGCAGAAAGTTATTTTCAAACGCATGGTTGTCACATGAGCATCGTCGACGAATATCGTGAAGTCACTTATCCCGCCGGAACCAGGCGTGAGGAGCGCTGGCCGCGTCCTCCTCAGTCTGCCATCTACAAACTCACTTTTCCAGATGGCGCTGAAGCAATTGAACAGTACGTGCGTCATCTAGAGGTAAGCGTGCTTTTTTATAACGGATAAAGCAACAGGGAGCAGACAACCTTTACGCAAAAACCTTTCTATTAGAAAATGAGCTCATCTTGTAAGTAATCCAATAATAGGTAGAGATGAATCCTAATCTCTACCTATTATTACAATAAATTCTTATTTTTCTGAGAGATGATTCGCCTATTTTTTCTCTCTCTTTTACTTTTCTGAAAAGATGATCAGAGGTATAAAACCGTCCCTAAGAGAAATATCATTTTGCTTAGACGCCGCCAATTTACGAGATGCTCTTAGTATAGTCAGCATTGACAGGCTAAAAATCTTATGGTATATTTCCTCTATAGTCAGCACTGACTTTATGGAGAAGAGATGCATAAAATTCTTTTACTGCTCGGCCTGCTACTGCGTGGACCACTCTATGGCTATGAATTGCACCGCATCATACGTGCTCATGGTGAGCTCTATGCTGACCTTAAAAAGGGCAATCTTTACTATCTGCTGGAACGCCTGGCTGAGGAAGGATTTTTGCATATGCAAGCGGAACCGGGGGCAAGAGGTGCCCGTGGAGAACGCTTGATCTACGAATTAACCGAACAGGGGCGTGCACATTTTATAAAGTTATTGCGCGAAGTGATGCAAACCTATGAACCAGTACATATGGGGATCGATACTGCCGTGGTTTTTCTCTCTTACTTACCCCATACCGAAGGCCTGCAATTGCTCGTTGAGCGCCGCCAGAATGTTGCCGAGCGGCGAGCGGCAGTTGCGGTTGATCTGGGCAACCAGGAAAAAAATACGCCTCTGGTACGCATTGCCAGCGACCACCTGCTCTGCCTGATCGATGCAGAACTTGCCTGGATTGATCGCTCCCTGGCCTATCTTCACGAGATAGGCTGGATCAATCAAGCAGAAAAACAGCTCCAGCAACATACTATCCCAGGGGAGACTCAAGATCAGCAAACGGAAAACGGAGAGCTGGATTAGACTTCCCTGCCTATTATGAAATCTAATAACATTCCTTTTAGGAAGCGATGATCCACCTTTAGTTGTCAGAAACTCTAGCGTTTCACAATCTTTCATAAAACATTTTTTTATCTCTATAGTCAGTACTGACTTTTCAGAAAGGGAGAGATATGCTACTTTCTACCATTTCGAGCGTGACCGGCTGGGGGCTGCTTGTTCTCCTTGTCGCGACTGTCGCCTACCCGTTCGTACTTCGGGCCGGCCTGCTTGGACCGGTCCAACCTTTTCTCAAACGAATGCGCTTACATTATTGGTTGGGCTATAGTATCGCAGGTATTACGCTTGTTCATGCCTGGATTGCTATGAGCGCCGGGCAGATAGGAAGGCTAAATAGTACCGGTCTCTATCTGGCAACGCTGGCCCTGCTTCTGCTCTTTGTGCAAGTCTCGCTGGGGCGACGGCTCAGTTTTCCTAAATTGCCAATCAGAAGAGTGATACGGCGCTGGCATTTCTGGGTAATGATCGGCATTGTTACATTTATTGTTGGTCATATTCTTCTCAATGGCGGAGTAATTTAAGATGATTACACGTGTTCTCCACATGATGACAGACGTTGCGACATCTCGACGGGGCAAATTTTTTGTGCTTAGCTTCTGGCTGGTGCTCGCTATCGGCCTGAAACTCTCTACCCCGAATCTCGCCAAACTTTACGACAATACCGCCAATCAACGGATTCCTGCCGACGCAGACTCTCAGCAGGCCCAGAATCTCTTACGTCAGAAGTTTCCGCAAAGCAATGGGACTCCGGCAATTATCGTCTTTCATGATTCTGGCACGTTGAGCGTTCCTGACCGCATCTTAATTCATCAATTTACAGATTGGCTGATTGCGGAGCAGAAAACACTCGCTGTCGGCACACTTGTTTCGGCCTCTACAGTCCCCCAGGCTACCCACCAGTTGATCTCGCCAGATGGAACAACTATGACAACAATTGTACTTCTGACAGGTGCAACAGCAGATTCGGCTTTTTTACAGCACGTTCAGCATATCCGTCAATATATACTCAATCTCACTGCACACACCACCCTACAAGCAAACGTCACCGGTCCGGCTGGCATTATCACGGATCTCACAAATGTTTTCAGCTCAGTTGATCTTACGGTCCTGCTAACGACTATCGGCCTGGTATTTCTTCTGCTCATTGTGCTCTATCGTTCTCCCCTACTGGCTCTGCTTCCATTACTGGCTGTAGGTATTGCAAACATGGTGATACAGAGCCTGCTGAGTCTGAGCGCCACGGCTGGCCTTTCTATTGCTCAGATGTCAGCCTCTATTGCAACAGTTTTACTCTTTGGCGCTGGCACCGACTATAGTATCTTTATTGCGGCACGTTTCCGTGAGGAGCTAGAGCAGACCGAGGATACTCATCTTGCGATGCAGCGTACAATGCGTGCAGTAGGTGAGGCTATTGCCTCAAGTGCTGGCACGGTCATCCTTGCTATGTGTACGCTCCTGTTTGCCGCACAAGGTTTATATACTTCTCTTGGTCCCGCACTGGCAATTACTATTGCCGTGATGTTGCTGGCCGGTCTTACCCTGGTCCCCGCCCTGATGCTCTGGCCGGGCCGCATTGTCTACTGGCCATTTATGCCGCGCTATCATCCTTCCCGCAATGCACAGATTTCTTCTAGAACTACGCGGCGTGGTTTCTGGAACAGATTGGGCGAATGGACAGTCAGACATAAAGTTCTGGCAGTTGTCGGAAGCACACTCCTGCTAATTATATTGGCCCTCGGAAATATCGGCTCCCAGCCCAGCTTTAATACGCTGAAAGCATTTCGGATTGCAAGTGATTCCTCACGCGGCTATGCACTCCTACAACAAAGCTTTCCTGCGGGCACCCTCGCACCGACCACGCTCCTAATCCAACTTCATGGCGCACAAGCGGACGCCTATCAGCATCTAGTACAACTTGACGCCCTTACTGTCGTCTTACAGCAAGTAGACGGTATTTCCAGCGTTCAGGGTCCCACTCGTCCCGACGGTAGCACACCCACACTCGCTCCCGCCACCCTACAAGCAAACATCGCCTCGCTCCCAGAGGCTATAAGAAGGTCAATTCGTACAGGCCAATCTTTTCGCACTTGCAATGGCGCTATCTGTCCCAAGCTAAGCCCTCAGCTCTCGGCCACTATTGGAGCATATGCAGCTAGCACTCAGGACATTTCATCTGACAATAGCACGATTCAATTCTCACTGGTGTTTAACGCCGATCCCTACTCACTTGCAGTCATTGAACGTATCCCAACGCTACGGGCGCAGATCCAAAGGGCACTTGAGAAAAACGGCCTGGGAGCAGGTGCAGCAACCAGCGCGACATTTCATCTTGCAGGACAGACATCGCTCCAGGCAGATACCCTGGCTTACAATCAGCACGATATCTTCCTGATTGTGCCTGCCGTCCTTGTTCTGGTATTCCTCGTGCTGGCGCTGCTCCTCAGAAGTATTATCGCGCCATTGTACTTGCTCGGCGCAGTCACTCTCAACTTCCTGGCGGCTATTGGCATCTGTGGATTTTTCTTTCAACGCGTTCAAGGACAGGATGGTTTCTATTATGCGGTCCCGCTCTATACCTTCATCTTTCTTGTCGCACTCGGTGCCGACTATACGATCTTCCTGATGTCCCGTATCCGCGAAGAGGTACAACAGCAGGGACTCGCCGCTGGAGTACCCCTGGCGGTTGCACGGACAGGAGGAGTGATTACGTCGGCAGGACTTATTCTGGCGGGTACCTTTCTCGTTCTTACGACGCTTCCTCTCACGCTGCTCTACCAGCTTGGTATCTGCGTCGCGGTAGGTATCTTGCTAGACACCTTTCTTGTGCGCGGCCTGCTCATTCCCGGTCTGGTAGTACTACTAGATCGCTGGAACTGGTGGCCAAGCCGCATTAAATCCAGCCAACCGCTGCAACCTTCCATGCAAGCAGAGGAATCCATCGAAAGCATTTCCAGCAGCGAATTTTAATCACTACAATCAAGGAGAGACACAAGCACGCTTCTCACTGGTCTCTCTAGAAAGGCTAGAACATGTTTCAGAAGCTAAAAATACTAGTATCGCTGTTCATGACTATAGGAATGTTCTCGGCATGTACAGCATCTTCAGCGCCACTCAAGAGTGTGCAGGTCACGCCTACCAATCCACCAACGTTTCAAACGGTACCAATTACGGCTGTCGATTACGGCTACAGTATGCCTACCCATCTCACTATTCAAGCAGGGCTAGTTGATATTGCCCTGGTCAATAACGGCTCTCAGAGCCACCAGGCCCAGATCGCCCGTCTCAATCCAGGAGTCTCCACGGATACGCTCTACACAACACTGATTAGACAAAAGAACCAGGCAGCAGCATTCTCCCTGCTTACCTTTGTTGGTGGTCCCGATGTCATCTCGCCGGGATATGGACAAGAAGCCCTACTCAATCTTACGGCTGGTCAATATGTCCTACTTTGTTTTGTGGTTGACCCGGATGGTATCGCACACATGAATAAAGGGATGATCCACTTTTTTACCGTCTCTTCAGCATCAGGTCAGGAGGAGCCACCCCAGGCCAATGGCAGCATCCTCATGAAAGACTTCAGCTATACCCTCCCTAGTGTCCTCACGCGATCTACAGTACTCACGCTTCAGGTTAGCAACCAGGGGAGTGAGCCACATGAATTAAATATTGTAAAATTAGCCAGCGGCAAAAGCGTCAGCGATATCCTTTCCTTCTTTCAGGCTCCGTCAGGACCGCCGCCGTTTGAAGAGATGGGCGGCATGGCCGCCCTGGCCCCAGGTGTCAGCGGATGGCTAAAAATTCACCTGGAGCCCGGTAACTATGCTATGTACAGCTTCATGCCAGATGAGAAGACAGGCAAAGCCCAACTGACACTCGGCATGCTCGCCTCATTTATTGTTCATTAGTAATGAAAGGCTCTCTCCTTATCTTTCTGAAAAGGCCTTACGCAGTGCTGCCGCACATTCGCTTATTGCCGTTTGAGCAGCGGTGACGACGCTGATCATGCTCACAAAGCCGTGAACCATGCCGTCATAGCGCGAGAGTTGCACCGGGACGCCTGCTGTCCGCAGCCGCTCTGCATACAGTTCGCCTTCATCGCGCAACGGATCATACTCGGCTGTAATAACCAGCGCAGGCGGAAGCTGATACAGATCTTTTGCCCGCAAGGGAAAAGCTCGCCAATCATCGCGATCAAAGCCCGGTTTCAAATAGTGATTCGCAAACCAGATAATAGAATCCCTGCTCAAAAAGTAGCCTTCGCCGTTCTCTACCATTGAACGCGTGCCAGGATCGTAGTAATCGGTAGCGGGATAGATAAGTACCTGCAAGAGCAACCTGGGACCATGCTGCTCTTTCGCCATCAAACTCACTACCGCTGCCAGATTGCCTCCGGCACTGTCACCGCCAACAGCAATTCGTGCGCGATCAGCATGAAAACTGGCAGCATTTTCAGCAACCCACTTTGTGGCAGCATAGCAATCCTCTGGAGCCGCCGGAAAAGGATGCTCAGGGGCGAGACGATACTCAACCGAAACGACTATACAAGAAGCTTTATTCGCCAACTGGCGGCACAAACCATCGTAGCCATTTATATCGCCAATCACCCAACCACCGCCATGAAAAAATACCAGAATCGGATGAGGTCCTGCCCCTTCCGGTGTATAAATACGCACAGGAATCGCGCCTGCTGGACCGGGAATAGAGCGATCTTCGACCTTGAAGATTGGCTCTGCTGGCCCGGCCATCTGTTCTAGCATTGCATACGACTGGCGTGCCTCTGCGACAGTCTGATCCTTTATGTCGGGAGCATTCATTGCTTTCAACATATCTAATATACCCTGGATCTGTGGATCAACTGGCATAGCTCTTTCTACTCTCTTTCTTTTCTTGAAAAAACAAAATCGCTCTCTATGTTTAAGAAGTTGCAGAGATATCAATCACCAGGAGTACCCTGCTCTTCTGTCTCTTGAAGGAGACCGACGCGTTTGCCTGGGGCACGTTCGAGCAGCCAGGTTACCAGATCGTTATCCAGCAGCGAGCGATCATGCTCGAACTCGCTATCATGATGATAGCCAGGATAGCTTTTCCAGATTTTTTCGCGGCTCCCCAATCTCTCGTAAGCGGTACGATTGGTTTTAAGAACCACAACCATATCAGCCTCAGCCTGCATCACGAGGACCGGATTGTTGACCAATCTCGCCTTTTGCAAAGCGGCCAGGCGCATCAACAAAATCTGAAAAAGACAGGTGGCCGTCTGCTCTTTACGCCAGAAGGTATCCGCCTCCAGCATCTGAACCGATTCCGGATTTGTGGTCATATTCGCGGCCCCACCAGCAACTTTCCAATAGCGTTTCGATTTGAAGAGACCACCGAAGAGCAGGCCGATTACAGTAAAAAAAGGCAAGCGCGCGGTATCCTGTATCCACGAATTCAGCAGGACCACGCCGGAAAGTAGCTTGCCATATTCGGCAGCGGTATGGATAGCAAACAGGCCACCCATGCTATGACCCAGCAGATAGAGATCAGATTCTGGATGGCGCTTGCGAATTTCGAGCAAGAGAAACTCAATATCTTCAATATAGGTATGATAGCGGTCAATATGACCTGGCTGTCCACCTGAACGGCCAAAGCCGCGATGATCCAGCGCATAGACCGTAATCCCATGCTGCGCCAGAGCATTGCCCATATCAATATACCAACCACTATGCCCACCCAGACCATGCAAAATAAGGAGCACACATGAACCACCCGTCACCCAACTACGAAGAAAATGCGTGCAACCATCCGGCGTCAGCAAAGACTCGGTTGCGCAATGCCCATCAGCCGTCGCCTGCATTGAGCCCCAATCACCTGGAGCTGAGGATTGATACAACATAGTTTCCTCCTCACCTATTTCTACGGCTCTACCGGCGAGCCCTCGTTTGCTTGCTAGTACCGATACTATCCTTAGCTTGTAACTCGAATGCTTCAAGTATAACCAACTATGCTGCTCAAATCTAGCAAACAAGATAGCACCTCTCAAACCAGTCTCCAACCCATTACTTTTTCTCTACCTCCTGATAGGCTCTATTCTCATTTATATTTAATCCTGGTTTATAATAGGTTCACTGGTCATATACGCTCTGGCTTGCTTCCAGAATAGGCGTCTCTCTAGTGCAGGTGGGTGGTTCTTCCTCCTCTAGAGCATGACCAGTTTTTTTCATGCTTTTATAGCCCACTTTAGTGTGCCCTTCTATCATAAAGGAGAAAGCCGATCCTTATACATAATAGCGCCTTCTTTGTCTATCTATATCTATAGGAAGGGGAATATGAAACGATATTGTAAAAGCCATCTCGGCCCCAGTTCATCCATGATCTAAAATCGGCATACTACTATTATGTGCCTTCTCCTGCTTGTCAATATTTTCAGGCGTGCATTTCAAATATTTATCTGGAACAGTACCAGAATGAGGTAACAAGCTTCACAAACTCCACTACCGGAGATATTAATACGCTTCTCTTCCGATGATCGAGCAGGAGACAGAATTGCGTGGCTATATTATTACAGCCAATCCGCTCTTTCTTAAACCATTCTACCGCGGGAAGAGAAGATACACAGCTACGTTACACCATTTGATATCCCTTTTGCAAAATATACACTTTCGCAATACACTAAAATCATTGACCAATCTTGACTATGCTCGAAGCACAGTGGTACTCACTTATTTGCGTTAAATCAGATCCGCCTTATGCAAAAGAAAACATCGCTGGACCACGCTCAGTGAAAAGACGAAAAACAGGGTGAAGCTTTTTTATCGATTTAGGCAAGCAACACGGCAGCTAAAAGACCTTGCTATCTGGATAACAACTATACTCCGACGCACAATACAACGCAACTTATTATAATTCTATGTATCACCATTGCTATAGCAATATTCTTATTGCTGATATTTCTTCAGATTATCACCCGTCAGGGCTTTCTAGATTTGAGCAAACAACTACTATATACTCCTGATCACTGATGAAATCATGTGGGCGGAGGAATTATTCTATCCCTATTGAACCAATGAAATACGAAGAGTTTCCAGCTCGTCACCAACTGTTTCAACGAGATGGAGCATTAGTCTTCATTGAGCAACAACAACAAAAGCTTCGGCATAGTGAACAGAACTTCCGTTTGCTGGCTGATACGTTACCACAGATCGTCTGGACATCAACTCCTGACGGTGGGGTCGATTACTACAATCAACAATGGTTTGATTACACAGGTATGACCCTGGAACAGACCATAGGTCGAGGCTGGGAGCAGATTCTACATCCAGACGATCTACAAAAAGGTTTGGATGTATGGGCACGGGCAATAAGAGAAGGAGAAAGTTATCAGCTCGAATGTCGGATGAAACGCGGATCTGATAGTATGTATCGCTGGCACCTGGCACGCGCTCATCCTTTCCACGATAGCAACGGTACAAGTTATGAAATGGTTCGGGACCTCGACAGATATTGAAGATCTGAAACAAGCTGAGCAGGCCCTTATCCAGGCCAACCAGGATCAGCATAATTTCGTTTCCACAGTCAGTCATGAATTTCGCACTACCTTAACCAGTATTCAAGGGTTTAGCGAACTTCTACGTGTAGAAACCTTTCACGAAACAGAGGTAAAAGAATATGCAAATGATATCTACTCTGATGCCACGCGCCTCAATCGCATGATTACGGATCTGCTCGATCTAGGGAAAATGCAGTCCGGGCGGGCAACACTACAAATTGAAGACCTCGACTTTAATAAACTCATTTTTGAAGTAGCAGAGCGAATGGCCCCTATCGCTCCTGGACACTTGATTGATCTGAAATTAGAAAAAGATCTTCCAAAGATGAGAGGCGATCAGGATAAATTGATTCAGGTACTCTACAATTTATTGTCAAACGCCGTGAAATATTCTCCGCAAGGTGGGCATATCATCGTGGAAACCAGGCGAGAAGAGGCGCAGATACATATCAGTGTACAAGATCAAGGAGTAGGGATTCCGGCAGAAGCCTTAGAAAAGATCTTTCAACCCTATAATCGTGTGCATGCGGAAGATACCCGCTATATTAAAGGAACGGGATTAGGTCTACCAATTGTGCGTTACATTGTTGAAATGCACCAGGGGAAAGTCTGGGTTGAAAGCAGACAAGGGCAAGGCGCAACTTTTCACTTTATCTTACCCCTAAAACAGCTTGTACCGGCTTCTCCTTAGCACTTACTCCGTTTCCTGACTACACTGCGGCTAGCGGTGTTATCGCTACTTCCATATAAGGATAGAGCGGGAATGCCTCCAGATCCTTTTGCACCTGCTCCTGTGACTCTCCTTGCATCACAACCCAGACCTGGAGACCGCCGATATAGAGTGCCTCTACAATTCCTTGTTCTTTTAACGTTTGAATATGGGCCCGCTCCTGGGGAACACGTGCGAGAATTTCCGCCTGATCTTGCTGGCGAAAGCTTATACTCACCATAAATTTCATAGGTCCTATTCCTTTTCCTTACTTATGTTGCTTTAACCAGGATGAGCTTATACCCTCAATGCACATTTTGCATAGTTCTGTTCTCTATATACATGATAAAATGAAAAATTAGCAAGACTTTTCTTACCCATATTCGCATTTTCACATTTTTTTACCAGATTTTAAGGAGCGTTATGTCTACGCAAGAACAAAGAATTGCGATTGTAACGGGAGCAAGCCGAGCACAAGGTATTGGAGCGGCCATCTGTCGCAAGCTGGCACAGATGGGCATAGCGCTCTTTTTCACCTATTGGGGGGCCCACGACCACGCGCTCTATGGTCAGGGACAAGCGGGACCACAGGAGCTACTTGCGCAACTGCGCGAGTTGGGAATACGCTGCGAAAACATAGAACAAGATTTGAGTGATCCTCAGGCATCCTTAAAAATAATGGACGCCGTTGAGGAGCGACTCGGCTCGCCCTCGATTCTCGTGAACAATGCAGCGCATGATGATATTCAGATGCCCTTCGAGCAAATTACGAGCGAGATATTAGATACCTATTACGCAGCGAATATACGTGGGCCGATTTGCTGAGCTGCGAATTCGCCCGCCGTTTTCCAGGGCCAACTGGCGGGCGTATCATCAATCTTACCTCCGGTCAGGGAATCGGACCTATGGCGGGAAAGATTCCCTATATTGCCACAAAGGGAGCTATCGATGCCTTCACCATTACCCTCGCGGCTGAAGTTGCCCACAAAGGCATTACCGTCAACGCAGTCGATCCCGGCCCAACCGAGACAGGCTGGATCAGCGCAGACCCGGCCCTGGAACAGCTCCTACTCAAAAACGCTCCTTTTGGTCGTCTTGGGCAACCTGAAGATGCCGCCCGCCTGATTGCATTCTTAGCCAGCGACGATGCTGAATGGATTACAGGCCAGATCTTGCACTCACGCGGGGGATTCTAAATCGGCTACTTATAGATGTCGACTGTGCGGAACTGGATCAGACCAACGATCAGCAGGACAACAGCTACGACCATCATCCCTAGAAAGTTATTCCAGTTCATACCCAGAAAGACTGGATTGCCATAGAGATGGAAGATGGAGAGCGACATTACCCAGGAAGGGATCTGAATCATACCTTCGAGCGTCTCTTCCATAAAGGATAGGAAGAGATATGTGCTCAGCACTCCCACAACGATTCCATAACGCACGCGTCCGGCAAGAGCATAGATCAGGCTCAGCGTAATGAACGCTGGTGGCAGCATGCCGAAGCTGGCGGAAGCTATCCGGCCCTGGTCAATGTCTATATTGACCAGCCGAGCGCCAATAATCAGCGTCAGCCAGGTAAGTGTAGGAGCCAGCAAGACGACAAAGAAATTCGCGCCAAAGCGTTCTAGTAGAATTCTTTCGCGTGACTTTGGCGTACTAAAGGTCAATTCCAAACGTCCGTTTTCCAGGTCCGCAGACCATTTCAGGGCCAGAACCAATGCAACGATAACGATGAGTGCGGGCAGGAACGAGAAGAGGATGGCACCAAGCAAACCTGCATTCGTATTCGTAGGGGTATCGAAAAAAACCTGTGCTATCCACGGCGTCTGCTGGACAATGCGGTAGAAGGCCTGCTGGATGCTGGGGACCAGGAGTGTGCAATAGGCACTAAAGGCAGCGATACCAAAGAGCCACCAGAAGGCAAACCAGCCTTGCGTATTCAATGCCTGCAAGCCGACACTTCGTGTTGAGATAGCAGACTCAGCCCGGCTCAGGCTGCTTATCATCTGCTGCTGAGCATCGCTGACCTTTTTTCGTTGCCATGAGAATGCGGCACGTCCAATATCGCGTCTGGCGAAGAGGACAAGACTGAGCGCAGCACATAAGACGCTTAAGCCAACCGGCAGCAATGCAGCAATTGGCGTATCCTGAAAACTGGGAATGAAGGGCCGATTGAGATTATAGTAATAAAACGGCGAAAAGTATTGCACCCAACTTCCGCTCACCTCTCTTCCAGTGATATCCAGGGCTAATGCCAGTAGCAACAAACCACTTGCTCCACCTGCTGCCGCCCCGCTACTGAGGGTACATTGGGAGAGTAGCAATGCAACCATGCCAAAACTGAAGGCGAGCAGGCTTAAGTTCAGGCCAGTGAGCAGTGCTCTCACAATATTAAGATGGCCGATGATGGCTTCTCCGGCACTAGCACCCAGAGCGAAGAGCACGGCAATCAACAGAGCCGCAGTCACCAGTGCACCTATTTTCTCTAGCAGCAAGCGTGTACGCGATTGGGACGTGGAAAGCAGGACATCCAGTATTCCGCTCACCTCTTCTCCACGTACCAGGCGAGCACCTGCCAGGATAAACCAGATGCTCAGTATGAGCGGCACTACCACCCCCATATAGCGGAAGGTAATATAGCCTTCGGGTGTCTGCATAGCAAAACCATCCCCAAGAAAGCGGAAGAGCTTCGCCAGGCTGGCCAGGCCTGCCACTACAGCCGATGTAGCTGAGATAAAACCAGCCACCATAAGCAAGCCCAGGCCGATGCCCCAACTCAGAATAGGAACCCGATAATCTCTCAGCGATTTGCTCCAGATGGTGCGAAACATGGCACACCTCCTTTATCAGCTTTATCCAGCGAGCACAGGTGTAGACTGTTCTGGCTCATAGAAACGTAAAAAGACTTCTTCCAGCGTTGGCTCATGGGTCACAATATTTGTGGCATTCCGCTCACCTGCGATCTTCATAACTTCCGCCAATGCTCCGCCCTGGATATGCAGTTGCAGAACACGATCATTAACACCAGAAGAGACTTTTGTGACGCCTGCGACATTTTTAAACCAGTCTACGGAAGACGGTCCGGCAAAGCTAATCTCTATATCATGCTGATGGACATCTTTGAGCGCCGAGACGTGATCGATTTTGACGATCTGGCCCTCGCGGATGATCGCAACCCGATCACAGGTATGCTCAACTTCTGGCAGAACATGCGAGGAAAGAAAAATCGTACTTCCCTGGGTCCGCACCTCGGCAGCCATTTTATAAAATTCCTGCTGATTCAGTGGGTCCAGGCCACTGGTTGGCTCATCCAGAATAAGCAGACGTGGCTTATGCATAAAGGCCTGTAAGAGTCCCAGCTTTTGTTTGTTGCCGCGCGAATATTCGCGGAACCTTTTGCTGGGATCAAAGTCCAGGCGTTCTACCAGTGAGCGCAGATAGGACTGGTCTATCGCCACCCCGCAGATGGCCCAGGTACGCAAGAATCTGAGCCCCGCGCAGGCCAGGATCAAACGTAAATTCGCCAGGGAGATAACCAACAAACTTTTTGATCTCGGTAGACTGCTTCCAACAATCTCGCCCCTCAATGGTCGCGCTTCCGCTATCTGGACGCAACAGGCCCAGAAGGAGACGCATCGTTGTCGTTTTACCAGCTCCGTTAGGACCGAGAAAACCAAAGATTTCCCCCTCTTGAATAGCAACTGTGACCTCGATAATACCCCGACTTCGCCCATAGTTTTTGCTCAACTGCTTCGTTTCAATAATGGCAGACATCGCGTTTTTCCTTCCTGTTTATGAATTATTTTTTCTCAGAAAGCGCAGCGGATTTTTCTCGTGGAAGCACGACCCAACCTTTCAGAATTTCATTCTCAACGATCAGAATAGAACCTGGAGAAGCTCCCAGCAGACGCTCAAGCGCATCATTATACATAGCCACAATAGTTTCCATGCGCACTAAAATGTCGTCACGCCCCTCAAATGAGAGCAAGAGTTCAGATAGGGAATCCGAAAGACCTTGTAAAAGAACGATTACTATTTCGCTTACTTGCTCAGGATAAGAGTTGGTCCAAATACCCTCTTGTGTGCCTTGTTGAATAATCCTTGTGAGCAGAGGAGCAATCTCCTTGACGCCGCGCGCATGGACTTTCTGGCGTACAATAGCGTTGTCATCTGTGTGCCAAACACGTATCAACGCAAGCAAAAACGCTTTCTGCTCGGTCTTCCACTGCCCAATCACAGCAAAGAAGCGCTGGAGTTTTTCCGGGCCAGACCAATCCGTATTCTCCACAATAGGCGTAACAAGCAGCTTTGACGCTTCCAGCATCTGCTCAGTCAGAGCTTCTAGCAGAGCCTGTTTCGAGTCAAAGTAGTGATAAAACGCCCCTTTAGAAATGTGCAGTTCATCCAGAATATCCTGGATCGTCATCTGCTCATATCCTCTGGTATAGACTAAGCGCTTCCCTACATCGAGAATCTCATTGCGTCTAACTGAGTGCTCTTTAACGACTCTTGCCATGCTTCCTTCTTCCTAATAGACCGACTGCCGGTTTGTTTTCTATAAAGAAGTATACGTTATGTTCCCTCTCCTGTCAACTCTCCCCATTCATACCTGTAAAATAAGGTATGTAAGGTTTTTTGCCCTCATGAATTGCCACTCTATCTCAGTTCTTCTTTTCCTTATCTTTCGTCTGAAAGGACTTGAACCTTTGAAGATCCTTATTGCTTAGGAGGAAAGAGAGTGATATAGTACTAAAGCAGTTTTCAGAAATTAGTAGGAAACTATCTATTACAGATACTTTGCAGAACATAGGACAGGCTTGTATGTCACATCAGCAGAAAAAATCAACCGTTCACTCCTCTCATCCGATGCATTCCCCTCCTCCCGACAAGCTCTTCCGTGCGCTGATTAAAGAGAGTACAGAGATTACATTGCTGCTGACTGTCGATGGTCATATTACGTATAGCAGTCCCTCAGCTGAAGATACCTTTGGCTATTCCACTGCGGAGCTTAACAAACGCTCACTCTTCTCGCTTGTTCATACTGATGACCGGGCTTACGTGCAACGGGCCTTTGAAGAGATTGCACGGATACCTCAATCTAGTGACTATATAGAATGTCGCCTCTGTAATCAGCATGGCTCGTGGCACTGGTTTGAAGGGGCGACGAGAAACCTCATCCATCAGCCTACCATCAAAGCTATAGTATGTACATTTCGTGATATTGCGCTGCGAAAGCAGCAAACAGAGCAGCTACTCCAGGCGCAACAACAACAGCTCCATGCTCAAGCAGAACAACAAGTTCGTATTCTAGATGCAGTTCTTTCAGCGATCCCTGATTTTGCTTATATTTTTGACTTAGCAGGTAGATTTATCTATATCAATCAAGCGCTTTTGACGTTGCTAGAGCGCACAAAAGAGCAGGCTATTGGCAAAAATTTTCATGAACTCGACTACCCCTTTGAGCTGGCAACACGGCTACAGAGCCAGATTCAGGAAGTCATTCTGACAAAAAAGAGGCTCAAAGATGAAACGCCTTTTATCAGTCCTGCTGGTTACGTGGGATATTACAAGTATATTTTTGTGCCGATCCTTGCAGAGGATGGCAACGTGAGCGCGGTTGCAGGCTCAACACGAGATATCTCCGAGCGGCACCAGGTAGAGGCAGAACGGCAACAGCTCTTAGAGCGCGAGCAGGCCATGCGTGCTGAAGCGGATCTGGAACGCAGGCGACTTCGTTCTCTTTTGATGCAGGCACCTATCGCCATAGCCATCTTACGGGGTCCCGAATACATTATCGAACTTGCCAATCCGCTGATGTGCCATACGATGTGGAGAAAAGAGCCCGATGAGCTCCGTGGCAAACCACTTTTTGAAGTGCTTCCAGCGCAAGAGTACTATAGGGACATTCTTGCTGAAGTGATAAAAACCGGAAAGCCATTTATAGGTATAGAGATACCAACCCTTTTTCTACAAGATGGAAAGCAGGAAACAGTCTATTACAATTTCAACTGCGAGCCGCTACGGAACGTAGAGGGAGCTATCGAGGGAGTTATCATTGTCTCAACCGATGTCAGCGCCCAGGTTACAGCGCGTAAAGTTATCGAAAACAACAATACGCTTCTGCGCTTCGTGGCTGACTTTATGCCACAGAAAGTCTGGACAGCGGATGCGCAAGGACAATTTACTTATTTCAATCAGCGTTGGACCCGCTACACAGGTATCTCTGAGCAAGAACTCTCGCAGCATTGGGAACAGGTCTCCGCGCCGACTGAACAGGAAGAACAGCGCAGGCAATGGCAACACGCAGTCACCACTGGACAGATATTTCAGTACGAGCATCATCTCAGGCGGGCCGATGGGACATACCGTTGGCATCTGAGCCGGGCATCTGCCCAGACGGATGCAGAGGGACAGATCTTCATGTGGATCGGGACGAGCACAGATATCGACAAGCAGAAAAAGCAAGAAGAGCAGAAAGATGCCTTCATCAGCATGGCCAGTCATGAATTGCGCACTCCTTTAACAACGATCAAGATGGCACTCCAGATGGCCGAGCGCTGGACCAGGAATATCCTACAAAACGAGCAGGCTCAGTTGGCAGAGACAAGACAAACCATTCTCGATATATCCATCATGCTCAATCGTTCACTGCGCCAGGTTAGTATACAGACGCGGTTAATTAAAGATCTGCTGGACGTCTCGCGCATTCAACAAAACAAATTTTCGCTCTTGCTAGAGACCTGGGATTTAAAAACCATTGTTCAGGAAGCGATTGAGGATCAGCATACCTTTACACCGAAGCGTAGCATTGAGCTTGAAGAGCTTCCTCAAGAGCCGTTGCTTGTGCGAGTAGATCGAGAACGTATCAACCAGGTACTTGCGAACTACCTCTCCAATGCCTTGAAATACTCGCCACCCGCCGAAGCAATCCGCGTTGGCATAAGACGCGAAGGGCAGCAAGTATATGTCTGGGTACAAGATAAAGGTCAAGGAATCAGCGCGGAACAACAGGAGCAGATCTGGGAACGTTTCTACCAGGTGCAGGGTATCGAGGTAAAGAACGGCTCCAGCGTTGGTCTTGGGCTGGGACTCCACATCTGTCAGACGATCATCGAGCAACACAAAGGCCACGTCGGTGTTGAAAGCAGGCCAGGGGAGGGGGCTACTTTTTGGTTTACACTCCCCCTTCTTCTTGAGGATGCACCTCCCCTTGACGAACAAATGCATTGACATTGCCGTTGTTTGTACCCAACAATACCCAGTTCGCCAGCACAGTTGGAGACGAGCTAGCCGTCGTGTGCAAGTGGATCTGTTGTAGGAGCTGTCCATTCGTTGTAGCCAAAACATCTAGATTGCCAGCACCAGAGCCAAAACCATTGCCAGTTCCCAGATACAGAACCTGGTCAGCAACCACGGGAGAGGAATAGCCTTTCTGCGGTATCGAAAACTGCCAGCGTTGCCGGCCCGTCTCTGCATCCAGAGCACGGCAGGTTGTCTGTCCACTACCGGTCCCAACAGCGTATATACTCCCATTAGAAAGTGCTGGGGAACCGAAAATTTGCGCATCGATCCGAGTTTTCCAGACCACACGTCCCGTATCACCTGCCAGGCTATAAAGCCAGCCATCCTTGCCACCGGCGACGACACGTTCATGTCCTTCTTTATCGTGGTAAAGCAAGGGGCCAGAGCCAATATCTGTATCAGAAACATCTTGTAGAACTGAACGCCAATGCCAGAGCAGATGACCGTCCGTCAATCTTAAAGCCTGAACGCCATCATCTGGATCGCCAGTGCCGGCATAGACGATTTGCCGGACAGGATCAATGGCGGGAGAACTCCAGACACCTCCGCCTGGTGCAGCATTGGGCAATGTATAGGTTTTCCAGCGCTGCTGACCAGTTGTCGCATCCAGGGCGACAATCTGACCAGAGATTTTTGGCTGCTCATTGAGGGAAGAGGCGACACCGAAAATGAGCAGGCCCTGGGCAAGGACAGGCGAGGACCAGATATTGGCACCATCGGGTTGCATCTGGACCTGCCAGCGTATATGGCCTGTACGCGTATCCAGGGCATACAGAGTCCCGGCCACAGTCCCGACATAGAGAAACGTCTGATTAAGCAGAGGAGTACTATAGACGGGAGCACCCGTCTGAAACTGCCAGAGGACGCGTCCATGCTGGATATCGATGGCCGCCACAGTGCGGTCAGTTGAGGCAATATAGGCAATACCCGCCTGCGCCACGGGAGAGGCAAAGACGGCTCCCCCCGTACAATAGGTCCAGGCAGGACGCAGGATTGTGGCACCACTCATGGCTGCACCTGTACGTTGTACATCGCCACGAAAGAGTAGCCAGTCACCGGTTGCAGACGGCAAGTTTGTCGAATTGGCCTGAATCTTGCCAGGATGGGGACATGGTCCAGTATCAGTGGACTGAGCAGAGGATGCTGGCGAGCCACAGCCTCCAAGCAAGAATAGGCTAAGCAGGTAGACGAAACAGTATGGATATAGTGACGGTAAAAATCTTCGCATAGGCAGATCATAACACATACAAAAGACGTTACTCCATGCTAGTTATGAAGATGTGAGAAGAGGCCTCACTATCTTTATCGGCAGAATGAGAACTTTCTTGAGATATAATGAGATCAATAGTAAAAACGAATAAAGAGAAATGAAAATGACAGGGGTAAAAAAAGTACGCTGCCAATGGGCAGAGTCTCATGAGTTATTTATACCGTATCACGATGAGGAGTGGGGGGTACCAGTCCATGATGACCATATCCTTTTTGAGATGCTCAATCTGGAAGGCGCACAGGCAGGTTTAAGCTGGCTCACCATTCTCAAAAGACGCGACCAGTATCGTAAAGCCTTTGATAACTTCGATGCCGAAATTATCGCGAACTACACCGAGGAGAAAAAGGCAGAACTCCTACAAAATGCTGGCATTATCCGCAACCGTCTGAAGATTAACGCCGTCGTGGAAAATGCCAGAGCTCTTCTTGCTGTTCAGCGCGAGTTCGGTAGTTTCGATACATACATCTGGCAGTTTGTAGGCGGGAAACCTTTGAGTGATGCAAAAGAGCAGAACGCGCTAGCCAAGAGCGAATTGATGAGTAAGGACTTGAAGAAGCGCGGTTTCAAATTTGTAGGTGCGACGATCTGCTACGCTTTCATGCAAGCCGTAGGCATGATCAATGACCACGCTTCTGACTGCTTTCGGGCCGGCGAGATTTCAGTTTCAATCCTCAACAGGTCAAGGGAATAGGGGATAGCAAGCGCGAGCCTTGCTATCCCCACTCCACATATGGAGCAAATTGGCGCAGTTATCTTCTCTGAGCACTACCAGTAGCATCACTGGAATGCAGAGGGAGTTGGAAGTCGCTCGGCTCACTGGAATAGCGCGGCTGGGCAATAGCAGGTCCGAGCTCACCTGTCTTTACAGAAAGGCGTCTGGCCTTCTGTTGGAGCGTCGTGCAAATGATATCCACAACGCTATCCAGAGTCAGGAGAGAGGTGCTAAGAACAATGTCGTACAGATGAGCATCATCCGGTTTGTGATGATATTCTCGCTCCAGATATCTGGCACGATCATGATCTTTCGTATGGATGCGGGACTCGGCAGTCTGGCGATTGACACCTTCGCGCTGCATGACATAAGCCACACGTTTTTCAAAGGGGGCAACAATGCGTACGTGCAAAACGTCACGCCGATCTGCCAGTATCACCTGCGAAGCCCGTCCTACGATCACGGCCCGTCCCTGTGCAGCGGCGGCGCGAACAATCTTACCAGTGTCACTCCGATACCTGGGATCTGAAAGAAAGGCATCGGGGGGCATGCTAACCATAGCGGCTGGGTAAAGGTATTGAATACCCTTCAAGATACGTAAAACGGGACCCTCAGAGTATTCATCTTGCGCCTCTGCCTCCTGGATAGTCATACCCATCTCGCGCGCAGCGCGCTCAACAATAGAATGATCGATTAAATCCCACTCCAGACGCTTTGCAAGACGGGCAGCAATCTCACCCCCGCCGCTACCATATTCCCGCGAGATGGTAATAGCACGCATTTGATTGATGACACTTTTATCTTCCATGATATGTCCCCCTCCTCTGGGAAAAATCCAGGTTTAGCAAGGCCAGCGTGACCCACTCAGCCACTTGCATTCACCTTGTTTCAAACTACTAAGGCGGCTTACTACAAAAGCAAAAAAACTTTACACGTCGTTAAACGCAGAAAGTCCACGGGTCATTTTCTCTAGCAGGCTACGCAGCTGGTGCTGTTCTTCCTCTGTAAGAGAAGACATAAACTCCTCAATGTGATTGAAGCGCTCCGGCAACGTCTGCTCAAGAAGATCAAGTGCCGATTGAGTGAGCTCGATGCTAAACATCCGTCCGTCTTCGGGATGCTCCATACGTTTGACAAATCCGGAACGCTCCAGACTGACCAACAATCCGGTGATGGTTGCACGAGTCACGTCGGCGGCTTCAGCCAGCGCTGAAGGAGTCAGGCGATAGTGAGGGGCCTGCTGAAGTAAGAGGAGCACAACGAATTTTCCTTCTGAGAGCTCGAAGCGGTCATAGAATGCTTGTTGAGCAGCAAAGAGATCGCGAGCGACCAATAAGAAGCGCAGGTACGTTTCTAACGAGGTAGTATTCACCGTGGGCATCTGACGCGCAAGGTCCAAAAAAACTTGCTGCCGTGGCAAAAGGCGAAGCGTACGCTCCATTGTTTTCCTCCTCTCTTCACGCTATCATATTGTATGGCACCTTACTATCTATTTTTATTATAAGTAACCATAGTATTTTTGTCAAGGCTTTTGGCAACGAACCTCTCCTTTTGAAAAGCGAGATGATCGTTCGGCGAGGTGGTCAGAGATCAACAGCCGACCCTACATGGTCGTTTTGCCGCCCTTTCCGAAAAGAGTCCGGGAGAAAACGACGAGAGAGAGATTGTATGTTTATGCATGGGCATAGACGCCGCGTAGATCGTTGACTTTAATTTTTGTCATATCCTGAATGAAGCGGCGAGCCTCTTTGGCACCATCAACTTTTGAGCCGGGGGCCTCTACCCATTGCACGGGAATCTCTGCAATTTTGTAACCGAGCTTTGAGGCCAGATAGAGCAGTTCTAGATCGAACGAAAAGCCTTTGATAGTCTGAGCTGTATGCAGGCGCTGGGCAGTCGCACGCGTATACATTTTGAAGCCACATTGCGTATCACGCACATTGAAACGGAGACCATATTTGACGATAGTACGGAGTCCGCCACTCAGCAGACGGCGGAAGAAAGAGCGCGAAGCCTCGTGAGCACCAGCGGCGGCGCGTGAGCCAATTGCGACATCGTAGCGCTCGTTGACCAACGTCTTCAAGAGTCTGCCGACCTCTTCAGCAGGAGTCGAGTTATCAGCATCGGCAAACAGGACATATCTGCCACGGGCAGCCAGGACACCACGCTGGACAGCGCTGCCCTTGCCCTCATTCGTGGGAGCACGGATAACGTGCAGGTTTACCAGCTTCAGCCCCTCAACAAGGGCAAGCGTATTGTCACGAGAGCCGTCATCCGAAATAATCAGCTCCCAATTAAACCCCATATCTGAGACACACGAGCTAATCGCACCAATGGTAGGGACAATACGTTTTGCTTCGTTGTATGCGGGGATGACAATGGACAGATAGGGTTCGCCCTGAATGGGGGTTGTTTTCCACTCTTGATAATTTTGGTAGGCCATAATTTTTTGCTCCTTCTAGTAAATAGACCGAAAAATACGTTGCGTTATGTGCAGACGATGTAGCACTCGTTTGTACTTACCCTTTTCTATTCGGTCAGGGGGAGGAGAACTTTAGGCTTTTTTGGGAAGATTTAGAGAAGCGCAGAAAACATATTTGCCAATGATATCTTCTGTCCCGTAGCCAGTCTTAGGAGACTGTCCAATTCCGCTAAGTGCTGTCAGTGATTCAGGTAGTCCAGACCTGGGCCGTGGGGTCGCTGATGTCGCTGCCAGTGGCGATGTAACGACCAGCGTGGGACCAGGCGATAGAAAAGACCCCTCCGCTATGGCCGGTGTAGGTATAGATGGTTTCGGCATTGGCTATAGTCCAGATCTGGGCAGTTCGGTCTACGCTGGCTGAGACGATGCGGGTACTATCGGGCGACCAGGCACAATCCATGACTGGTCCAGTGTGACCGCCATAGATGATTTTTCTCCTGATATCAGGAATGGGACTCCAGACATGGACTGTCTTGTCATAGCTGGTAGAGGCTATATGCGTGCCAGCGGGCGACCAGGCTACTCGATAGACAACACTGGCATGACCACTATAGAGATAAGCATTGCTACCATCGTCCGCATTCCAGACTTGCGCGGTGGTATCGGTGCTGCCTGAGACAATACGCTTGCTATCGGGCGACCAGGCAAGCTTATTGATCGTATCAGTATGGCTGAGATAGGTGTAGAGATGTTGACCGTTTGTGGCATTCCAGACATGCACCGTTTTTTCAAGGCCACCAGATGCAATGCGCTTGCCATCGGGCGACCAGGCAACAGCAAAAACAGGACCAACATGACCAGTATAGGTATAGCGCAAAGCGCCAGTGACGGCATCCCAGATCTGCACAGTGGCATCAGAAGCGGCAGAGGCGATCCATTTGTTATCAGGCGACCAGACAGCTTCATTGGTACGATCCGTATGTCCTCTATAGACATAGGCATGATTGCCGGTGGCGGCATCCCAGACCTGGACCGTCCCATCCTCGCTGCTGGATACCAGGCGCTGATCGTCTGCTGACCATTGTAATGTATAGACATAATTTTTATGGCCACGATAGGTATAGATGTGCTTGCCAATGGGCAGGGAAGGCGTTGGAGAGGGCACTGGAGTTAAAGGATGGCCGTTTGACAAAAGATTTTTGTTGCCAGTTTGAATAGTTGCTATCGGCCTTGCAAAGGGATGCATACCGGCAACATAGCCAGCACCAGAGATAGCGGCAAGCACAAGTATACCTCCAGCAACGATGGTCCGTCTTGAAAGAAGGGGCGAGGTAGATGGCAGAGGCGTGGTAGGTGCAGGAGGTTCAGGATGTGGTAGAGGATCAAAGAAAGGCAACGTAGTCGTCGAGCGCTCTGAAAAAGGAGAGAGGGTAACGGAAGACGCTACAGAAAAATCAGGTGTCATCTCGCTGGCCTGTCTTAAAGCAGAGGCAAATGCCTGGATGGTTGCAAAGCGTTTGCTCGGCTCCTTTTCTAAAGCTGTCAATATCACCTGGCTTACCTGAGCTGACAGGCCTGGATTGAACTGGGTCAACGGCTCAGGCTGTTTCGCCATATGCTGGGTGATGATTTCCATAGCGGTTCCGGTAAAAGGATAACGGCCAGTCAGCCATTCGTAGGCGGCAATGGCAAGTGAGTACTGATCGCTGGCGGGGCAGGGTTTGCCTTGAATCTGTTCGGGAGCCATATAGGAGATGGTACCACTCATACCCTGTGTGGAAAGCGAGTAGCTACTACGAACAACGGCGGCGATGCCAAAGTCGCTGAGCCAGAGCTGCTGATGAGCACCGATCAACATATTTTCAGGTTTGACATCCCGATGAATAGAATGATGCTCATGTGCGTATTGGAGCGCGGAGGCCATAGCTTCAACATAAATATTACTAGTGGTGAGAGAAATACTAGTGCCGTGGGGATGGCGATCACGCAGGGTGCCATGTGGCGCATATTCCATAACGACAAAGGGAGTACCATCAGTGTCGATACCGAAGTCGAGAACATGAATAATATTTGGGTGTACAAGGCGCATCGTGCGGGCTTCATTGATAAATTCCTGCAAGCCCTGATTTTGCGTAAAGCGCATCTGGAGTACTTTGACAGCGGCCCTGTTATGATCGCGAACATGCTCGCCTAGATAAACATCACCGAAGCCGCCCCCACCCAGCCAGCGCAGCAAACGATACTCACCAAACTGTCGTCCCTCATACTTTTTGCCTTCAACCATTTGCTTCCCTCAGCTTATAACGCTCCAGTAATTGTGCTGATAGCTCAAGGTTATCCTGATAATCCTGCGCCACTCTTTGTAGCTCTCGTGGATTACCGACACCAAGCAATTTTTGCCAGTCCTCAGGATAAGCATCTGTTGTATAGCTCTCTGAAGCTGTTTTTGGCAAAAGCTTTTTTTCAATTTTCTGCTTTCCGCCTGATTATTGCTCAAGAAATAAGCAATAATGCGATCAACACGATCCATCACCGCCTCGTCCTCCGGCAAACGATTACGCCAGGGAGAGAGCATAGCGTGCGCAAAAACACTACGAATCAGGCTATTCGCGTCAAAAGCGCCAGTATTTGCCAGTATCTTACGCAAAGATATATATACTGCGTCTGGGATTCCTCTATTCGACGTAAGGGTACCTTTCAACTGTATTAAACAGTTAAATAATGTTTTAAATGAGAGGATAATGCTAAATATGCATTCTAGAGCTTGTACAATACTATATTATCGACAATGATAAATGCAAAATATATGATACCAGAAATTGGCTGTGTTTTCTATATATTTTATACAGCTGCTTTTTCAGATCGCAGGCAGTTTAAAAAGCAGGCAATACAACCTCTTTGAACCCATCTCTTCTTTTTTCACAGATTATAGTAATATAGCTTTCTTCTACAGAGATGAACAGCCTTCCCTACTGGAGATCGTTTGTATCGGGATCAATCTACCAGCAGACTCTTACATTCATTTTACAATTATCAGGATCTTTTTTGATTATCCTGATCTATCATTATAAACAAAGAAACAAAGATTCCGCGTGGCACTCTCAGATAAAAAAAGATTCTCTGGGAAGACACTCTAAGAATAGAGAAAAGCAGATTGCTGTAGAGACTTTTTATAGAGACAGGGCTCTCTAAGGGAGAGGGAAAAGGGAAACGACTATGTTTCAGGATGAAAATACATACTATCCTTTCTATTCAGGCAATGAGCCACAGGCAACATACCCAAAAAATACTGTATCAGGGACACTCTTAGATCGTCCTATCTCTGTTACGCCCAAAACATATACGGCACAAACTCCGATCTATACGTCCCAGTATACAGGAATTCCCCGATATTCCACGCCTCAGCCTCCTATGGCTCCTCAGAAGCCGAAGCGAGGGCTACGCACAGTGGCAATTGCAGTGCTAACGTTTGTCATTCTGCTCGTCTTTGGCGTAGGATTGTTTGCTGGCTGGGAGTTTGGGGGAACGGGGCAGAGCACAAACACCAACGCCACAACTTCGGCATCCACAACGACAGGAGTAGCAACTGATAATGCAGCTATTCTTCAGACACAGCAGGAAAAAGCGATTGCGACTATCGAACCTGCGGTTGTTGAGTTGAAGGTTACAACAGCGCAGGGAGAACAGATTGGGTCGGGCGTGATTGTGGATGCGAAGGGCGATATTATTACGAATAATCACGTAGTAAATGGCGGACAGACCTTTCAGGCGGTTTTGAATAGTGGCAAGACCGAGACGGCTCAGGTGATCGGGACAGATGCAGCGAATGATCTGGCCGTGGTTCGTATTCAACCATTTGCCCATATGGCGATAGCGACTATCGGTGATTCGTCAAAATTGAGTGTTGGACAGCAGGTATTAGCAGTTGGCAATCCGCTGGGTATTACAGAGACCGCGACGAACGGGATTGTCAGTGCGCTCAACCGCAGCGTGAGTGAATCCGCAGAGGTGACAATTACAAATGCTATTCAGACGGATGCAGCGATTAATCCTGGGAACAGCGGTGGAGCACTTGTGAATGTGCAGGGAGAGCTTGTAGGCATCCCAACATTGACAGCAATCAATACTGAGTCGAATACGCCAGCTTCCGGTGTTGGGTTTGCCATCCCATCGAATCTGGTCAAGACGGCTCTAGCGCAAATTCTTCAGCAGACTGGGCAGTAAGTCCATCATTCCTGAGACAAAAGCCAGCTCATTTGTATAGAGCTGGCTTTTGCCGCACCTAGAACTTTTCTATAATATGGTATATGAGAATAACTGCTTAATTGCTTTCTGGCAAATCAAACAAGCTATCAATACTATAGGTTTGCTTCTCTTCTGCTATAATAGCGTCCTCTAGCTTTATGCGCTCTCTTTTATTCTTTTTATCATCTTAATGCAATTACCATATTTGGTAGATCTCTTCTACTTTAATTCGCATTCCTTCCTGAAAACTCACTCACTTACTCCAGTCAATATAGCCTCCCGTACAACAGGAGCAATACGATCTTCGATAACTGCATTGAGATAATATTTTGCAATCCATTCAATCACAGGCACACATACGGCATCTCCAAATCCGAAAAGAGCCCGATCAAAGGGGACACTTATAGTATACTCTTCTATTCCCATCAGTCTTGCAGCTTCTTTTGGCGTTAATAGACGAGCAAAATACTGACCATATCCAGCCTTGAATATAATCTGTTTGGCGCTTCCTCCTGCGGGTGTCCGCAAGCAACCAGCAATACCATCGGTCCTTAGCTCAGCGGTTGATTTATGGTTTCGCATACGTCTAAAGACGGTACCATAGCTCCAGCGATCACCAGCAATCATCTGATCGGCAATACTACGATGACGAGGACTCATCTGGCTAAGAAGATATTCTGCTCTTGCATGGCTCCACCAGATAGGATCATTTTTAGGAAGATCATAGATAATATCAGCGAGCGATTGCTCACGTGTTGGTAAAGAAGGGAGTTGACAAATATTCCACTTTATTTGCGGATGTTTTAGGATAAAATTGGATAAAGATGAAGGCCTAGTACTAGAGCGCAACCCGAACATAAAAGTGTGAGGATTGTTCACTGGAAAAACATTCTCTGCAAGCCCTATAACAAAAAGTCTTTCACGACTTTGTAGTACAAAATTAACAGCATCTAGCAGGAAAGCATCCACCCTGTAACCAAGATTATTTAATGCGAGCAAAGCCTGTTCAAAATCTTTTCCATCGTTAGCGCTGAGAAAACCTACAACGTTCTCTAGCATTACTAGGGGCGGTCTATTTTGTTTCCACTGTTCTAATACCTGGATAAACCCCCAAAAAGCTGAGGAGTAAACCCCATTTAATCCTTCTCTTGAACCGGCTATCGAAAGATCTTTACAGGGAAATGAAGCCGTAGCTAGTGTAACAGGAAGCATAGTTGTTACATCTAGATCATGAATATCTCCAAGAATAAAATGTTTTTCAGTCTCTGCGTCTGCAAAATGGCCTTTATACATTTCGTATTTCATTGGATCACTATCATTTGCTAGCGATAGTGACCATCCCTAGCGTTCTAAACCTGCTCTTACTAGACCAATGCCAGCAAAAAACTCGGCGAAAGATTTTTTCAGTAAGAGCTCAAGGGTTTCAGGAGAAAGATCAGTCATTAGAGTAGCGTACCTCTCAGATATCAATTAGAAACAATTATATGTGCCTCCTTATATTTTTACAAGAGAGTTCTCCTCACCGCTACTCCTCTTAGCGGTAGTAGAACTCATATACAAAAAACAAGTTTTGGACTATTGTACCGGCACAGGGGTAGCTGGAAGCGACGGAGTAGTTGAGATTTTGCGCTTGCTACGCAGCAAAAGCAGAAATCCAACCAGGCCATAGAGAGGGAGCAAGCCGACGAACCAGCCAAGCCAGGCAGGGATTGCCAGGGGGGCAGTTACGGGGAGATAGATAGAACCAGTGGCAGGGCCAGCAGGGCCCATCACGGTACAACGAAGAGACCAATCCCCATGCACAGTGACTTCCGCCGTTCCCTGCACACCGTTCTTCACGTTGGGATCAGGGCTCAATCCGGCCCGAATAGGGGTTGCATCTACTCCGCTCCCCGGAATAGTGTTGACCTGATAGGTAAGCGTACCCTGGAGCGGCTGCCTGGGGGCAATCGCAAAGGGGAGCGCGTAGCCAGCATTGGCAGGATATTTATAGAAGCTAACCAGCAGGTCATACGGGCCAGCCTTCATCTCCTCCACTTTCACAGGCGCACCGGGACGCGTCGTTGCCTGCACAGAATAGACAATATCCGCGATCAGAGTCACCAGAGCCACCACGCCCAGAACGAGTAGCACAAATTGCAGAATCTTACGCATCAACAGCAACCCCCTCTGGTTCAAAGAACGACTCACCTGTACGTTGTCCCAGCCAGATGCCAACAAAAGAACCGGCCAGACCAAGCAGAGTTGAGACGATCAAACCAGCCACCCCTGCATTGAAGACAATACCAATAAAAATGTACGGAATCGTCAAAGCGATAGGCAACCAGCCAGGCAGTGTAATCAAAGCAGTAAGCAGCGTAAACTTTCGTGCAGACCAATTTTTTACCTGGGCGCGCCTGCGCAGAACATCCAGCAAAATCGCGCTATAGATGATGCCAATAGGCCAGGCCGAGGCAACAGTAGGTATAATATGCTGCGCTCTTCTAAAACTCAACTGCTCCGATTGGGCAAGTTGTCTGATCGCAGGTGGCACAAACAGGATCACGATGACAACGAAGACCATATAGACAATGATACAGTACGAGGCAGACCAGCGCCAGGGCAAAACCTTCACAGCCGTCAGCAAAATCCACATACCAACTGTAGCGGCAATTACAGAGAAGAGATTAAATGTAAGAAAACCGAGAGAGACATAACCAAGCTCTCCATAGGCATCCAGCAGTAAAATTGCCAGAATACCTAGCATCATCGCAAAACTGATAGTAGCTCCAATGTAACAGGCACGCACCACACCGGCAAGATTGTCCCCAGTGCGCTCAGCCAGGTGGGCAGCAGAGATCAGCATATAAGCAGCCCCCAGGCTGGCCATGCCTGAGCCAACAATCAACATAATATGAAATGGAGCCCAGATTGCGACATCAATACCGTAGAGCGCGTGCCAATAGCTATCCAATGTAAAGCCAATACCCGCACTTAAAGCAGCAAAACCGGCCAGATACGCACCTATAGGTCCGTAAAAGAGGTTCGCGAAGGATGTAGAATTTGCTACGACTTCCTGACTCCGACGAGCTAGAAATGTTTCTATCAACACAGAGAGGAGAGCAGCAATCCCGCTCAAAGCGATGCCGAGCAACATCAGCTGATGAGGAGGAATCAATGTGCGATCTCGACCAATAACCGTGTGCCACTCAATATCCCAACTGCCACCAAGCAAAAAAAGGATTGAGCCAAGCAATACAGTTGAACCCAGGCCCAGGCGTAGACGGTACAGTACGCGCAGAGGCTGACGAAGAGATGCAGTCTGTATCAATGAGTCAGAAGAGTGAATTGCTTTCGCCATAGATGTCTTCCTTTACATTTAAAAACACACTAAATATATCTACGCATTCCTACCAGATAAGTTTAGTTTTTCTATCAGGTCCTTCCAAAGACATTTCTTGGCCCTGCTCTTTCTTTTCCTACTCTCTAAGAGTACACTTACAGCTAGATCGACTTATTTGCTATTTTTCGCTCATAGATATCCCTAAAATATCAAAATGTATGAGGACACTTCATGAATCATTTTACCCACCAGGCTGCCGCCACACGCTATGCTTCAGCTCGCCCGTATATTCATCCCTGGGCAATTGCAAAAATTCAGGCCTTTCTTCGCTTGCAAACACCTATACAGCAAGCACTTGATGTTGGCTGTGGTACAGGGCAATCATCTGTTGCTCTGACAGCACTTGCCACCAACGTAACCGGAGTGGAGCCATCCGAAGAGATGAACCGGCATGCAATCCTTCATCCCCAGGTCCGTTATGTGCAGGCTCCGGCAGAGGATCTGCCTTTCGCAGCAGCTTCGTTTCAGCTGGTAACAGTGGCGATGGCCTTTCACTGGTTTGAACGTGGTTACTTTCTGCAAGAGGCGGCTCGCGTCTTACAGACTGGCGGCTGGCTCATCATTTACAATGGAGGTTTTCTAGGGAAAATGCCGCAAAAGCCAGAAATAGAATACTGGTATCGACACGATTTTATGGCCCGCTATCCTATTCCCTCAAACTACAATAGGCAGCCACTCACAGAAAATGAGGCTCGCCCTTATGGTTTTCATCTCCTACATAGAGAGACCTATCAGCTCGAACTCTCCTGGTCGCCGCAACAGATGGCAGAGTATCTTTCGAGTATGAGTCTGGTCAATGCAGTAGTTGAGCGGGGCGAGGAGCGAGAAGAGGATGTCCTGACATGGCTTCTCTCGTCTCTCACGCCGCTCTTTCCCGCGGAGGGGTTGGCGCTCCCATTTGGGGGATATATCGAATATTGGCAAAAGGCACTGGATGTTTTGCCAGCAATAGGTGAACCATCTAATAACCAGGTGAAGAAGAGCGATGACTTGGAGTTGCAGAACGAGGAGCAGTGACCAGAAGGAGAGAAGAGCTGATTAACTTCCAGGCTCCATTTTCCTGGCCGACAATATAGCTCCCTTGATAGACCCTGACGATAGAGCCAGCATTATATTTATTTGTAGCATAGAGGATTAACGAGACTTGCACAGTCCCATCATTAAGCTGCCTGGCCATCTGGAAGACTACATCATCGTGCTGCGTTGTCCCAAAACCCTGAGAAAACTGGCTGTAAGAAGAGGAGCTCTGGTAGGACTGGCCCCACAAACTATAAGCATTCGCGTAGTGGCGCTGATTAATAGCATCATAATAGCGCTGAACCGTACGCCTGGCCTGCTGATCTGGCGAGGAGAAAGAGCCAGGTATTGGTGGCGAAGATCCTGCCCCTCCTGGCACAGGTCTTACTGACGATGGAGCCATAAACGGGACATGCATCTGGCGCATGAAAGCAGGCGCAAAAAATATACCAGCCGTAAAAACGACTCCGCACAAGCATAACACCAACGCAACCAGACCGATCCAGCGCCAACGATTTTTGCCCCGGTGCTCCGCCCTTTGCGGAAGCGGCAGAGAGGACTGAATTTGATGCTGCATCAGAGGACGCTCCGGCGGCATTACATATGTCTCTTCTAGATTAACAACAGGAGCGATGTTGCGCGTTGTTGCATCTTGCCTGAGCAGGCTTGTGTGCCTATCCAGGCCAGTCTCCGGGGCGGTGGCAGTGCTCAATTGTTGTTGCAGCGTTGGCATTTCGGAAGTAGAAATTTCCTGCGTCACATCGCCAAGCGGAGGCGAAGAAACGAAAGAGGCAGGTCTCGAAGCGGATAATTTAGGCAAAAAGAAACGCTGATCTCGCTCAACCAATGTACCAGCTGAGCTGATAGCAACTCTCAACGCCCGCGTCAGCTCAGCGATTGATTGGTAGCGTTCGCCCGGATCTTTAGCCATCGCCTTGTGTACTACGGCATCAATACTTGCAGGCAAAGCAGGATTAAACGCTAGCAAAGAGGGAACAGGCTCGTGGAGATGCTGAGCGGCAACAATAAAAGAAGTTGCCCCGCTAAAAGGAAGGCGACCTGTGAGCATCTGAAAAAGGACGACACCAAACTCATAAATATCAGTACGAGAATCAACCGGCTTGCCACGCACCATCTCAGGAGCCATATAGTCTACAGAACCAATAAAATGTCCTGAACCGGTAAGAGTTTGTCCGGTTGATTTCTCGCGGTCATCACGCAAAATATGGGCAATCCCAAAATCGACCAGGACCAGGCGGCCATCAGCATGAAAAAGCATATTGCGCGGCTTAATATCGCGATGCACGATCTTATGGGCATGGGCATAGGAGAGCGCCGCCGCCGCCTGTTCTGTATAGAGCAGGACTTCATGAAAAGAGAGAGGAGCATATTTCAAGAGGCGTTCATGTAAGCTGCCACCGGCGAGATAGGGCATCACAAGATAGGCCAGACCATCCTGCTCACCATACTCATAAATAGGGAGGATATTCACATGGTCCAGTTGAGCAATAACATGGGCCTCACGACGAAAACGCTCAAGAAACTCTTCGTTCTGTTCAGATATCATCACGGTAGCAGAGCGTAAAACCTTGATGGCAACATCACGATCCAGATGTTCCTGGTGTGCCAGATAGACCATACCCATACCACCAGAACCAACAAGCTGTGTAAGCGTTGCTGAACCTAAACGCGTTCCGATAAGCTTTTGTGTGCCTGTCATGTAAAGCCTTACTTACTCTCTAAAGATTTGCCCAATTCCTGGGTGCAGAAATGCTCCTCTGATGAATGCTCATCATACTATGGAAGCAGACATACGTCTATAACTAAAAACGTATCTATGCCTGGAAATGTATCATCGTAAACTTTTGGGCGGGGGATATCCTGCGCGTGCATAGTTGGCGAAGAGGAGATGGGCAAGCCGCTCTGCGCTACATGTAAATTTTGGAGTTCCATAATCTGCGATGAGTTTCGGGCCACATTGGTGTCCTATATGTGAAAAGGGATCGAGGCCCAATGCTCAAGTGGACTGCTCCTGTTCATCAGGAGCACGAAATGCCTCCCTTTTCGCGTGTGAGCACACGTATGGTTTATGGGAACATCTCGACCCGTCGTCTGGTTGTGAGGTCGGAGAGCATTTCTCCTGTACCCAGCAACATGCATAGAAAGGAATAGAAGGAACGAATGAATACCGTATCAACACCTCTACCTTTGTTACAGAACAAGCGCGCTGTCATTTTTGGCGCAGGTGGTGCCGTTGGGATGGCAGCAGCCAAAGAGTTCGCGGCTCAAGGGGCCACAGTCTTTCTTTCGGGCCGGCGGCTTGCTGCGATTTCGCAGGTGGCGGCCTCGATTCACCAGGATGGTGGCGTTGCCTCTGCCGCAGAGGTGGACGCGCTTGATGAGCAGGCAGTGAACACCTATCTCGATCGCGTGGCACAGGAGGGAAGCATTGATATCCTCTTGAATGCGGTAGGTCCGCAGCCAAAGGACTATGGCAACGGGTCCAACACGTTGGAACTCCCCCTTGAGCAGTTCCTATTGCCGCTCTCCACTCTGGTCCCGTCGCAATTCATCACGGCCCGTGCCGCCGCGCGACATATGGTCCGGCAGCACTCAGGAGTCATCCTGTTTGTCACAGCCGGCCTTCAGATGACAAAAACGCCCAATGTTACTGCCATTAGTGCCGCCTTTGGTGCCCTGGAAGCACTCGTGAGATGTCTGGCAACGGATCTGGGGCCTGCGGGAGTCCGAGTGGTTGGCATTCGTTCCGGGGCCATGATAGAGACCAGAACCATCCAGCAAGGAATTGAGCGTGTCGTCAACACCATGGGTGTCACGCCCGCGCAAGTGATCGCGCAGTTTGAACAGGCAACCCTTCTGAAGCGTCTCTCGACTGCTGCTGACACGGCACGGGTGGCCGCTTTTCTCGCCTCGGATGGAGCGCGAACGATGACCGGAGCTCTGGTGAACGCTTCAAGCGGAAGAATCATCGATTGATCTATTGAGCCTGTAAAAACCTCCATAACACCAATCTTCATGCTTATTGGCCTCCCGCTTCCCCTTCAATAGTGGACGGGAGGCCAAAAGCTGTGAAACTGGCCATATCCAGGAACACAACGATGCTGCCGATCTGTTCGCCTTCCACCCCCAGGACCCACAGGGAAGACAGCTGATAGCCGTCTTTCCCAACTTCCCGCTGATAGTGCCCGAAAGCCGGGCAGCCATTGGCGCGCGTTGGCAGCAGTTGCCATTGTTTGTCGGGAGTGAAGACCCGAAGTTTGAGCAGAGTAGCAATATCCGTTCGTCCCTGGAACCAGGCGGGAATCGGCGGCATGGTTAACCACGCATCCTCGCGCAGTAGTGCCACCAGGCCAGGAACATCCGCCTGCTGCCACAGGGTCATATAGCGATCAAGCAGGTTTTGTAATTGGAGGCGAGGCTGCGCAACCGGAGTCTCGCTTCCGTTTTCTTTAGAGCGCTGATGTAACGCATGTCGGGCTCGCTGCAAAGCGGAGTTCACGGCGGGAACGGAGAGGTTAAGCCACTCGGCCACTTCAACTGCCGGCCACTCCAGCACCTCGCGCAAGAGCAGAACGGCCCGCTGGGCAGGTGTTAAGTGCTGTAACGCGACCAGAAAAGCCAGGCTGATCTGCTCTTGCCGCAACGTCTGATCTTCGGGATCACCCTGCGGATCGACAAGCAGATCATCAGGAAACGGTTCCAACCAGATCGGCTCCAGCAGCCGTAGCGGCGCAGGACTACTGGGATCGCTCGGCGGATAGATTTCTGATGGCAGGGAGCGGCGCGAAATGCTCCTGAGCCAATTGAGGCAGAGGTTGGTGGCGATGCGGTACAGCCAGGCCCGGTAGGATTGCGGGCTGGTAAGGGTCGCACGCTTCTCCCAGGCATGCAGGAGCGTTTCTTGCACCAGATCTTCGGCGTCGGAGAGCGAGCCGAGCATCCGATAACAATGAACGAGCAGTTCCCGTCGATATGCTCCCACAAGGGTCTCGAACGCCGTCTGATCGCCAGCTTGAGCGGCCAGCACCAGAGCGGTTTGGGGTAGAATGTTCATCAAGCTCTCTGTTCCTCTCATTTCATGCGCGCGTCGGCTCAAATTCTTTTCACTCTCCCGTCTTCGCATGGGAGGCCCGTTTGTCCTTCGGCGATGCTCTCAACAAACAAACGATTTTGAGACACCTCAATCGACATTGATTGACATCTGATAGTGGTTTCCGCTCAATCCCCAATGATGAGATTATCGTGAGCGGATCTCCACTACTTCTTTCCAGGACAAACGAGAGGCCTGTGAAATTCTTGGAATACAAGCGATTGTTTATCCAGTGGACCCCAATAAAGAGAAACTCCGCTCTCGAATTCAGGATGATACCATCTGAGATTGAGAGCGGAAACCCATAGCGTACAGCTTGGCATACTGGCCCTTCTGTTTGAGCAGCTCGTCGTGTCTCCCCTGCTCAATGATGCGGCCAGACTGAAGGACAATAATACAATCGGCATTTTTAATCGTCGAGAGGCGGTGCGCAATCACAAAAGCAGTGCGGCCATGCAACAGACGATTCAAGCCTTCCTGCACTAAGAGTTCGGTAAAAGTATCGATATTCGCCGTCGCCTCATCCAGAATGAGAATACGCGGATCGGAGAGGAGCGCACGGGCAAAAGAGATCAACTGGCGCTGGCCGACGCTTAAATTGCGTCCACGTTCACGAATAGGGGTATCGTATCCCTCAGGGAGACGCAGAATCAATTCGTGAGCACCGACCACGCGAGCAGCCTCAACGACCTCCTCATCGCTCGCCTCCAGGCGGCCATAGCGGATATTCTCCCTCACCGTCCCGGTAAACAGAAAAGGATCTTGCGGCACCACGCCAATCTGCTGACGCAGAGAGGCCTGAGTGACGTCGCGAATGTCATGACCATCGATAAGCACCGAACCGTCCAGCACCTCATAAAAGCGCGTCAGCAGACTGATAATCGTACTTTTCCCGGCCCCCGTTGGCCCCACAATCGCCACCGTCTGCCCAGGCTCCACGTGCAAATTCAGACCATGTAGAACAGGATTCTCTTTACTATATCCAAACACAACATCGCGGAAATCCACCTCGCCGCGAATCTGGGGCAACAATTCCGCATGCTCGCGATCCTGAATATCCACCGGCACATCCAGAATCTGGAAGATACGTTCAGCCGCGACGCCAGAGCGCTGCAACTGCGTATATTGCTGGCTGAGATCGCGGATGGGATCGAAGAAACGGTTAATATAGAGCGTAAAAGCAATCAACACGCCAATCTGAAGCTGATGCTGCGAGACCAGATAGCCACCATAGAGGATCGTCAGCGCAATTGCCACCGCAGCTACCACCTCAACAAGAGGCAGAATCAAAGCCGCAATCCGGCTCGACTCCAGATTAGTATCACGGTTGTAAGCATTAAGCTCTTCAAATTCTCCACGGTTTCGGCCCTCCTGCACCATACTCTGGATGACCCGTATGCCAGAGATATTCTCTTGCAGGGTTGCATTCACCATCGAAATGGCGGCACGCGTGCGACGGAAAGAACGCTGTGCGAAACGCTGCCAGTACCAGGCAATCGCAAACATCACCGGCAGAACCGTAAAAGAGAGCAGCGCCAGTCCAGCATTCATTGCCAGCATAATCACAACAATACCGACCAGCGCAACCAGCGAGCTAAGAATGGAAAGCAGGCCCGAACTCAGCATCGACTCTAAAACGTCTATATCGCTCTGAAGACGCGACATAACGCGACCCAGTTGTGTATGATCGTAAAAGCTCAGAGAGAGTCTTTGCAGATGCTCAAACATATCCGAGCTTAGATGATACAACGTCTGTTGTCCCACCCAGGACATCGACCAGATCTGCCAGTACTGCGCCTGCCACATCGCAATATTAATAACCAGAAGAGCAATACTGATCCACGTCAGACCGGTCAGATCACCCTTACGAATATAATCGTCAATAGCTACCCCTATCAGAAAAGGATTTGAGAGGTTGAGCAGGTTATACACCAGCATCAACCCCAGGCTGGCAAGGGCATACCAGCGATACTTTCCGACATAGGGAGCAAAGCGTCTAACCTGGCTCAACTCAAACTTATCGCCCTCGTTCTCATCCGAGGTAGCCAGACTATTCTCACGCCAGTAGTGTTGGCGACGCATCTCCACATACTGGCTCATACGCTCTTTTGCCTTCATCGCGCCACCTCTCTGGGAGAAGCAAGAAACGGAGCATGGTCATTCGGCGCAGGCTCACTTTTCTCTTTCAGAGCTGGCAATGATTCAGGCGTAACAAGCGTCCGCAGAGCCCGCTCCTCCATCTCCTCCTGCTCACGAAGCTGAATATTATAGAGCCGCTTGTAGGCACCATTCAAAGCCAACAAACTCTGGTGATTGCCTCGCTCCACGATACGACCATTGTCCAGAACCAGAATCTGATCGGCATTTTTAATGGTGCGCAAACGAGAAGCAACCACGAAAGAGGTACGGCCACGCATAACCGATTCCAGAGCCTGTTGAATCAAGTACTCAGTCTCCATATCTACACTCGAAGTTGCATCATCGAGAATAAAGATCCGCGGATCAAGCAAGAGCGTACGAGCAATCGCCAGGCGCTGTTTCTGTCCACCTGAGAGCGTCACGCCGCGCTCACCGACCCAGGTATCATAGCCATTTGGGAGAGTCATAATAAAATCGTGCAAGCGAGCAATCTTTGCTGCCGTTATAATTTCTTCATCAGTGGCATCACTGGCACCAAAAGCAATATTTTCACGAACAGTCGCATTGAAAAGAAAGACATCCTGCAAAACAAGAGCAACATTGCGCCGGAGAGACCTCTGCGTCACCTCGCGGATATCATATCCATCAATAGTAATGCGTCCAGCTGTCACATCATAGAAACGCGGTAGCAGGTGGAGAATCGTACTTTTCCCACTGCCAGTAGCACCCAGAAGAGCAATCGTCTGACCGGGCTGGGCATCAATAACAATATCATGTAATATTTCGGGACCTGTACCATAGGCAAACGAAACATGCTCAAAGCTGACATGGCCCTGAACAGTTTGCAACGTACGGGCATCTGGAGCATCCTGAATAGTAGACTCAGTATCGAGGATACTAAAAATGCGTTCGCCGCCGGACAAGCCGCGCATAAACCAGGTAACCATAAAACCAAAGGTACGCACCGGATTTCCTAAAAGCAGCACAGATTGAGTCACCGCCCCAAGAGTTCCGATGCTCAAATGTTTGCCAACGACAGCAACACCACCGATCCACACCACCACGACAGTAACCATATTCAGCACTAAAACCATCAATGGCTGATTTCGTGCCGAAAGGCGCATTGCGCTCAGATTTAATTCACGCAGCTTACGATTTTGTGTATCAAATTTCGCCATCTCAAAATCTTCACGCGCGAACGATTTGACGACACGCACACCGCTCAGGCTCTCCTGCATGACAGTACTGAGTGCACCATTCTCATTCTGGACGTTAAACCACAATGGGCGCAACTGTCGTGCCACCTGTATGGAGAGCAGAAGCAACAAGGGTACGCTAACTAAGGTCACCAGGGCCAACAACGCATCGAGCGTCCATAAGTAGGCAGCAACAGCGCTAAAGGTCGCCACCGCGATAAGAGCGCGCAAGAGGGCAAGGGGAAAAAAGTTACGGACCGCCTCGATATCCACCGTCATACGAGACATCAACTGACCCGTCTCAGACTCATCATGAAAAGAGAAGCTCAGACGTTGCAGATGCTCATACATCATATTTCGGAGATCATAAGCGACCAGATTTGATACCGCTTGCGAGAGATATCCCTGTCCGTAGGCAAAGAGACCACGCAGACAACTGAGAATGAGGATGCCTCCCGCGGCCAGTAAGAGATCACTAAAGCGGCCATTTTTGGTTCCTACATCGATGGCCCAGGCCAGGATAAGAGGAACCACAACAGCCAGCCCGGTAGAAAGAGCGACACAAACAATAGTTCCAAGCGACCAGAGCCAGTGGGGCCGTAACAGCGCCACCATGCGTCTCAAAATACGAAGATTGGCTTTCAAGGAAACAATAAGAGGCCCAATATACGAGTCCAATGAACGCGCTACTTTTGCAGATGCCACAAGCCATTCCTTTCTTAACTCTCGCCCCCCCTGTACACTTTCCACATAAAAGAAGTGTAACTGGAAAAGGCTGACATATGTATGTCAGTCTTTTCCGTTATTTATGATTGCTTTCTCTCAATTTCGTTGTGTAAATAGCACTTCGCAATTTTCCCCAAGCAAAATGAGCCTCCGGTTCTGGAGGCTCATTGGATGAATTATTTCTGAGGAGTTATAGTGCTATGAGGATTATTATCTTTATCCAGACAAATAAAAGCGCTTTAGTACGCTTTCCTGCTTGCTATTCCTAGATTGCAATCGCAACTTCAGCGGCATCCACGACATCACTATAATGAGGCAGGCGAGCAACGGCATTCATAATGCTATCAACCATATAAGCTGGTGGTTCAATACACTCAAGCTGAGAAAACAGGATATCTATTTCTTCATCAGTAGCAGTCTCAATAGTAGTATTGCTATACAGATCGAAAAGCGCAGTATTCATAACGAACTCCCTCTTATTCTTGTCCATACTGTTGTCTACAAGAATAACACGGAGAACATAAGAAAAAAGTTTCAGATTTCCAAGCTTTCTCAGGCAATCTTCAACGAAAAGATAAGATTTATGAGATAGCAGATTTGTACGTTTCCCAGTCTTGAGCAAGAGCAGCACGCAACAATGGTCGTGAGCGCTGGAAGTAGGTCTTGGCCGTCGCCTCAGGCATATTCAGCGTTTTTCCAATCTCAGAAAAGCTTAATTGACCTGCATAGCGCAACAGCACAACCGAACGGAATTTCGGCGGCAAGGCATCAATAGCATGACGTAAGGCAGCCTGTAGATCATGATGTTCAGCCAGTTCGTCAGGTTGAGGCCGATTATCAGGGATAATAGCGAGAGGTGAGAGATCATCCTCGTCATTGGACGCCTCAAGTTCAGAGAAGTGGATCGAACGTTTACGGCGCAGTTCGTCAAGACAACGATTCCGCGCGACCTGAAATAACCACGCTTTTAAAGGCTCGCCCGTGCGTAAATTAGGCATAGAGAGATGAAGCTGTAGGAACACATGCTGCAATACATCGCAGGCAAGATCATAATCGCCCAGGCAATGGCAAATAAAGTTAAAGAGCGGGACCTGATAACGACGCACTAGCATTTCAAATGCCTGCTGATCTCCATCAAGAGCCTGTTTAACAAGCACACCATCAGCGATTTCGGAAGCTGGAATTTGTATGGAATTCTTTGCAACTGCTTTTTCACGAACTTGCATTTTATTTCCTCGCTTTCTTTTGATATGCTTAGCTTAGCTTGTTTCAGGGGAAAGTTCAAGCATTTTTGAGCTCAATAAGCTCTGCCATAAGGCTCTCTCAGGAGATACTAACTTTCTTAGGATGAGGGAAAGGAAAGCTTAGAATATGTTTAAAATCTCTCTGCTTACTGAAGAGCAAGAGGCTCTCAGCAAACATTAAGCTTTTACTGAGGAAACTGAGAAGACAGATATAGTACGTGCTAGCCTTCTCTTTGGATGCAACGCTTAGCAGCTATCAACCTTCGCGGCAACCGAGAGCTATCCATCTGCGCTCTATCGGTTCCGATAGTTGCCACCTCATCCATGAAGGAAGTAATCTCTGTCGGCTCCAATGGCGGCCATAATTCTCATGGAGAGGGGCACTACAGGCGTGCTTACAAGTTAATGGATCGGTCTATTTTGCTGAAACCATTGTACTGCGATGAGGGTTTTTGCATCGACAATATGCCCCTGTTGCAGCTCCTGCTCAAGCTCCGCCAGGGTCAACTCTATCAGTTCAATATTTTCATGTTCCGCCACTAAACCTCCACCCTGCGCAATATGATCGGCATCAGTCACCTCTGCATAAAATAGGCAAATCCGCTCGGAGGTTCCGCCTGGTGAAACATAAAACGTGGCGATTGGCGTCAGATCGCGCACCTGATAGCCTATCTCCTCGTGAACCTCGCGAATAATACATTGTTCAGGGGTCTCCTGCTTCTCTATCACCCCGGCTACTACTTCATAAAGCCAACCAGGACCTTTCTCATACGTGGGATAACGAAACTGGTTAATAAGAAGGATTTTCTGGGCATCACGATTATAAAGAAGGGCGGCGGCGGCGTCACCCCGCTCAAAAACAAGCTTGGTCACAGGGTCACTCATCTGACCACCAAATTTTTCAAAGCGTAGCTTTGCCTCTTGAATTTGAAAACGATGCTGTGAAAAGACCGTCCGTTTCTCCTGGATCTCAACCTTTGGCATAGAAGTTTCCCTCTTTTCTCATTCTACTGAAAGAACGCTGCATAACAAAACAGCTCTAAAGAGCGTCTTTGAGATAGGCGCAGGTGGGCCTGCATGAACCGATTTCAGAGACGTAGCGACATAGAATTCAACGTACAGGAAGGTTTTATGAAAACGCACGTCCCTCTTATCTTAACGGTTAGAGCCTAACTAAAGTGTTATCTATCGAAATTTCGAGACTCTCACTAGTTTTGCAGACAGAAAGGCCACTCCTCCCCGAACATTTATTCAAGGGAGGAATGGCCAATACGACCCATGAGATCGAGGGCTTCCAAATGACTTTACACCATTGATTAGTCAGCCGGATACTGCATCTTTAAATGCACATTCTTTAGGGCTGCCCGCGTAACTATAGCAGAAGAGGTAAGGACCTCACTTGGAAGCGATCCGCCTGTCACACAAACGCTTGCTCCATACATGGATTGGTCAAATTGTTGACCATTTGGCGCTTTCGCTAATGGCACAACGGTCACAGCGCGATTGAAGGCAATCGAGGTAGAGATATAATCGCCGGTCATATAACCAACATCCGTATTTGCCCACCACGTTGCCGCCATTGGATTTCCCAGAGTTGTATGCTGACTCCAGGTTGTACCACTATTAATAGAAGAGGCGAGACCAGCAGAAATCTGGCAAGTCGCAGCCGTACAACCCGCATTCGGCCAGTAATAATAAGTAACAGCCAGGTGCGCTCCACTTCCCGCTGTGCTGCTATCAACAGCAAATCCAGCCGTCAAGTGCTCGACCCCACTACCGATAGCATCGAGCGGAATGCGTTGTAAGGGTGTCCAGGTGAGTCCATCGGTTGTAGTAGTAAAAACAATATCATCGGTGGCACAGTTGGCCTCGAAGTAGCAACCAGCCCAGGCTACATAGACCTTTCCAGCCTGGTCGATTTCTGCGGAAGGCAGAGACCCACCTCGATAAAATGCTGCCACAGTAGTGGAATATGTCAAAGGAGAAATCTGGATCAGATTACTCCAGGTCGCACCTCCATCGGTTGATCGATAAGAATAGATACTTTCGGCACCAGTCGAGTCAAATCCATAGATGGGCACGATTACGTTGCCATCAGGCTGCACAAGTGGCTGTCCGCCCTGGGCAAAGGCTGATTGGCTTGCCGGACCCTGTGGCGTTGACCAGGTAAGACCCCCATCGTTAGAGTAGCTCATCAAAGCCAGCCAGGGAGTGCTGGCTCCGTCATCCCATTGTGCATAACAACGACCAAAAAACTTACTTGCAGAGTGTTGGTCACAGACGATCCAGTCTTTATCGAAATTCTGGCTTGCATTACTGGCTGCGACCACTATTGGTTTGCTCCAGATCAGACCATTAGAAGAACGACTGACTACCACCAAAGTGCTCCCAACAACACTGTCAAACGTTGCTTTGGCAACGAGTGAAGAGATAAGCCAGGTAGAATGTGCGCGATCATACGCAACAACGGCATCGCTCGCTCGCACGTAAACTCCACCGTTAAAGGTTGTAAGATCTGGTAAGGTGCCGTTGTGCCAAGTGAGGCCGGCATCAAATGAAGTTGCCCAACTGATGCCTGACGCACCCCCGCCTGTATCAAAACGTCCACTCTGGAAAGCCGACACGATCATTGGACCCACCGAGAAGGTATCCGGCTCAACCTGTGTTTGATGTTGAGAAGTAGTATTGGTAAAGGGATCACTGCTCACTTGACGAAGAACAAGTGGTGCAGGCTGACTCTGTACCTGGGCATGCGCATTTGCCCGGTGCTGCGTTGAGAAGCCGAGACCTGCAACAAGAACCAGGATAGTAAATAGAAGGATAGGTATATAGTTCCGTCTCTGGAGAAAAAAAGCCTTCATGATTTGATCCTTTTCTTTTGAAAATGCGTTCCAGAAATTCCTTGCATAGTGATCAATCGTTTATAAAAATGCCATAGTGGAAGCGCCCAGAAATCATTCTCCACATATAAAGGAGAGAAGCATTGTCTTCTCATCCACCAATGGAGACGCTTCGTTATCTATCTGATAACATTTCAACGTCAGGCTGGTAAAATATTGCTATATTTTAGTATGTAAAAGATAGTAGACCAAACAGCTTATGCGATTTAAAATCGGACAGATCTCTACATATTGTAAGGATAAAGGTATCGCTAGCGAGAGCAGTTTTATTGCCACCTTTACCCAACGCGACGGTGGTAAATGGGCAAAAGCACAAGGAGCACCCTCTCCTTTCTCCGAGAATGGTGCTCCTTGTATCCTATGCGCAATCGCTAGAAGATGTGATAAGTGTATGGTAACAGGCTATTTAAGCCAGACAGGACCACTCTCTCCAACTATAGCCATCGCGGACAAAAATCTCATGGGCTGCCAGAATATTGGCATAGGCACTATACGGTGATGAGTTCGCCTGGGACGTACCGACCCAGGTGCTCGGATAGAGAATCTGGAAAACGCCGGCGGCATGACTCCCATTAATCGAAATAGGATTTGTCGCGTTCGGATTTAAGCCAGATTCACATATGGCTATCTGCGTAGCCGCACCTGCGTATGCTCCGAAGACGCTATTGATCAATCCGGAGACACTGCTTGAAGCTGGCTGTGCTGGAGCAAAAGTTCTGCCAGGGGCCGCAGGTGCCTGCTTCACAGCCGCATGACTGGAGATGCAGACGCGCTGACCGGCGAAAATAAGATTAGGGTTTGCAATAGCGTTACGCGAAGCTAAAGATGAGAGGCTGACACCATAACGAGATGCAATATGGCCTAGAGTATCACCTGGTACGACAGTATAGGAACGCTCACTTTTGGAGCAAATAGAAGCAAATGCAGCATGCACCTGAGGGACGCCTGAGTATAATACAATAGCAAGAGAGAACAACCCAAAAACCGCTATACATGCAGACCGGACTACGAGATGACTTTTACGATATCGATTTAAGAGCTGACGAACGAATTGATATGACTGCAAAATTTCCTCTTTCTTGACAACTTACCTACTCACAAGAGCGACTATCTACCTATTTGCTTCTAGCCACATATGCATGTATGTGCATATGCTTATTTTCGTTCCGACCAGAGTCATTCACTCCTAAAGAAGAAGCATTGGAACGTTGCTAATCATAGCATAGATCAAAGAGATTCAAAATAATACTTCCTGAAACAGTACTTTTGGGTGATGTGAGCCTAATCTTTGTGGAAAGAAGGGACCATCTCTTGTCAATCAGAGAGCAAAGAGAGGGAAATACTACATGATATGGAATTTTGTGTTAAAAATCGTAAAAAGCCTCTTGCATTTTTCTATTTTTGGAGAGAATAATAGAGGTATGCAGAAAATCGAGCGCCTCGTGGCCATTACCCTGCTCTTACAAGCACGCGGCAAAATGCCCGCTAAGCGTCTCGCCAATATCCTGGGAGTCTCGACACGCACCATCTATCGCGACATTATGGCTCTTTCACTGGCCCATGTTCCTGTTTCTATGGATTACGGGCCGGGAGGCGGTTACTACTTACCTGAAGATTACCACTTCGAGTCGGCTATCTTTACCCGTGAAGAGGCTGTTTCGCTGGTACTCGGCGCAGATATGGCGGGAAACTACAGCCTGTTTGCAGGTGATGACTACCTGCACCGGGCTCTTTTTAAATTGGAAGCCACACTGCCTGATGAATATCGGACAGATGTTCGTGCTGCCCGCGAACATATTCTCATCGATACTACCGACTGGAGCAATAGCTCGGCTACCAGCACCATTTATCTGGAAATCATTCGTACCGCGGTCCTCGAATCTCGCCAACTTGATATATTCTATCCCTGCCTCACATGCACCGATCTCCCCGGTATGCAATGGCAACGCGTAGATCCCTATGGCCTGGTTTTTAAAGGCACTTCTCAGCGCCACATACGTTCCGGTATCTGGTACCTGGTCGCCTACTGCCATGAATGTCGCCTCTTTCGCACATTTCGCGTCAGATACATTGAGGATCTACGTGTCCGCGAGGAACAGATGGAGCTACAATCATCCTTTGACTTACAGGCCTTCTGGGAAAAGGCGCGCAAACAGTTTGATGAGCAGAAACAAACGTGCGTTTTAAAGCTATGGGTCCGCCCGCCCAGTCGCTATAATCTGAAGGGAGATAGCCAGATCATTAGTGAGGCTGAAGATGGGAGCGCGGTGGTTCGTATTGAAACAGATTCAATAGATGATGCAGTTTCATATGCACTGGCGCTGGGAGCAGATGCAAAGGTTATCAGCCCTCCCCAGGTCCGTCAGGCTGTCGCTGATATTGCCCAGGCCATTATGAAGATGTATAGCCACTAGCATCAGTACTTGCTGATATTTTTTGTCCCTTGTATCTTCTACATAGATCGGTTTATACTTTATACATCTGCCTGTGGTCTTACTATGCACGAATGAAAGAAACTACATGAAGAGGCATCATTGGTACTCGCGAAAGTTTTCAGCCGGTATTGTCTTTCTTGCCTTCCTCCTCAGCACGAGCATCCATCTTTTCACATCCCATCCCACAGTAAAAGCTTCACATCACGTGGATACGACGATAACCTTTGATGCTACAGCAAAATCTGGCGTAACAACAATTATGCCTCTGGGCGACTCGATAACCTTCGGAGTTGGTTCCCCTACCTATAGCAGTTATCGTCTCGGCCTCTGGCAACGTTTAACGGCGGCAGGAATGAAATTTTCCTTTGTCGGCTCAGAGCGTTCCGGCTCGAAACTCCTCCCTCAAACAGAAAATGAAGGCCACCCAGGCTGGCACATCCGCCAGATCTCAGCTCATATCGTCACATGGCTACAAAGCTATAAGCCGGACTATATTCTCTTGCATATCGGCACAAACGATATCTGGCACCACGATGATCCAGCCCACGCGCCTGCTCGTCTGAAGCTCCTCCTTGATCAGATCACCAGCACGCTTCCCAGTGTGACCGTTCTGGTTGCACAAATTACCCCTCTTTCACCCCAATTCGAGTCACAGGTAGAGACTTTCAATAAAGCCATCCCCGCAATTGTACACACAGAGGTTACAGCAGGCAAGCACGTTGAGTACGTGGACATTCATGATGCAGTTCCTCTAAAGGACCTCGTCGATGAGGTTCACCCCAACGATACTGGCTATGCCTTGATGGCTAATGCCTGGTTCCAGGCCCTCTACCCCTTGCTTAGCCATAGTACCATCGTCAGAGATAAAAGAACTTGAGACACTCGCAGATCAAGCTTTTGTTTAGCTATTCAGCTTTTTCTTATTTATACAATAGAGGCAGAGGTTTACGCTTTAGGTGAGGGTAAGCAGGCGTAACTGCTCAGAGGCAATATGCACATGCATCGGCGTCTGACCCCGCAGCTCGCCATCCAGTGTTGCATCCTGGCGTGGACCCGCCACGCGAATCTTGACTCCACGCGCCTGAATATGATGCACACCAGGAATATCGGTGAGTTCCGCTGCTACCAGCTCAGGATAACGTCCATGCCAATCGTCTCTTCTGGGCAGTTGCAGTTCTTCACGATTAAAAAAACGCCTGATACGTGTAAGTAAGTCATCCAACATCCCATCTTCAATCACGACAATATCTAGCAGACGATCATACAGGCTCACCCCTGGCACACGCGCCTGGAGCCGTCCCCAGAAAATAGGGGCATTGATAACCGAGATCTGCGCGGTATGGCAACGCAAGCTGGCAGATGGTTGTGTTCTGTCTGGTTGGCTGCCTTTATCGCTATGGAGAGCCAGGTCCTCAAATTCGATCTCTGCCTCAATAGGTTGATAGGTACGCAGAGACTGGTAGACCGCGTAGGGATAGGTCAACGAGCCATATTGCTGCCGCACTTCGGCATGCGTTGCCGTACGCGCAAACTGAACATTCAAGCCAACAGTAAGAGCATGAGCAAAATACATACTCTTCTCGTCAGGAATAGCTGGCTCTCTCTGTGCCTCTCCTCTCGAAGAGGCAGCCAGAGGCTCCTGCTCGGCAGGTTGGGCACGACCAACATCGACCAGTTGCTGTCTTCCCTGCGCAATCACCGCGACGGCCTGCTCAATATCCATCGGAATGCCTACAGAACGTGCCACATCGTTGCCTGTCCCCAGAGGCAAGATGCCCAGAGGGAACCCGGCTGGAGCAACATGCGCAACAACGCCGCCAACCAGACCATCACCGCCAGCCGCCACCGCACAATCAATTCCCTCAGCTCGCCACCGCTCACCCTGAGGCGGCAGCGTATCAAGCGCGGCAATAGGCACCAGATCGGCCACGACTATTCCTGCCATTTGAAAACTCGCCAGGGCCTGGCTAAGCTGTCCTGAACGCCCTGAGCGTGGACTATGAATAACTACAACCTTCTTAATAGGAATATCTGTTTGGACCATGCTTTCCTTCACCTATTTCGTTCCTGAGTTTTTCTGTATTGTACCTGATAAACAATCCTCTTTACCAGACAGCTAAGAGGAATTCCACGTCTCTACTTCACTCAGAAAGGGTGAAATTGCTACCACCAGATCCTTGCCAGGATAAGAAAAATCAGGTATTCTACAAACAGAACAACGAGCTTTTCTCTTAACAAGAGGATAAATGAAGCAGAGAATGTATATGATCCCTGTCAGAGTAGAAGGGGTTAGAAGAAATTTTGCCGCTGTCAGCGCCTTGCTGTACAATGTTTTCTTGCTTGATGAAGCTGGCAAGCGCCTTCTCACATTTGGTATTGAGCGCCACGAGGCTCTGCCTATTGTCGCAGCTTTGAATAAACTGACGCTTCCTCGTCAAGAGACCATCAATCTAATGGCGGAGACGCTCCAGTGGCTTAACTATACGTTGGCGGAAGTACGCATCGAAAGTTACTCAATGCTTCCTCCTCTCTATCATCTTTGCGAATGTCGGCTCAGCTTTCGCAACGGCGAGACGGTACAAGAGCAGACGAAAACGATGCGAGCTGGCGATGCAATCGGGCTCACTCTGCTCATGGAAGCGCCACTTCTAGTCTCAGACGATTTGTTCAAGCAGATGGGGATTCAGCTAACAGAGGGGCAGACTCCTGAGCTGTTCTTTGCCAGATATCTGCTCCACCGCGAAGGCATCACGTTGCCAGAAGGCAAACAACTGCGCCTCGGCTATAGCAAGACGCCGCTCCGCGATGCCCTTGTCAAAGAGTTCAGAGCCTCCCTTTCCGGCAAAGCGCCAATCTTCCCGGAAGAGGATATGGAACAGAGAAAGCAAAATTACTTATCGTTTGTGCTTGGAAAAGATGTTTAGATCATGATTGCATTTATTCAAGCATTGGTATCATTTTTGTCCATTTTTGTCCTCCATCTGTAGTCTGGTACAGTGAGTCAGATGAGTCAATTGCCCAACCTTGCAGAGGAGAAGCAAAATCGATCATAGTCGTATTTGCGCTGAACTTGACGATATGCTGCGTCCAGTGCCATCCGCCATCGCGGGTACTATAGATCGTGCTATGGATATAATGATTGCTCTTGACATCATCGCTCTCATTGACGATCCAGGCGTGCAAGGTGTCGGCAAGAGCAATCAATCCCCATCCAGTGTGCACCGGGCTTGTGGGATGCCAGCTCACTCCTCCATCATGTGTCACATAGATCGTCACGGTCTCACCCGCCAGGCTAGGAATGATGGCAGGTAGCAACCCATCCGTCGCGCTAAAGAAGCTGGGTGGCATCGTCATGACCTGAATGGCCTGGGCAGGCAAGGGAATACCCTGGTGCTGCCATGTTGCGCCCCCATCGTGCGTCACGTAGAACCAGGCAAAGTTCTCCCGGTTGGTGAAACTGGTGGCCCAGCCTGTCGTTTCGCTCACAAAGCTGATCCCCGATTTGGTGCCCTCAAATGGCAGTGCTGGCGGGCTGGCCGTATTGTAGCCAGTGACAGAGATGAGCTTCCAGCTAGCGCCTCCATCGCTGGTTCGTAGTATGTCCACCCCCACATTGCCGGTAGCGGCTCCTTTGCCAAGCATGAGCCAGCCGACCTGTGCATTAAGGAAGAAAAACTTTCCATCCCCTGAGCCCTGGTCTGGTAACTGCGCCTGCTGCCAACTCTGTCCTCCATCATGTGTGCGATAGACAGACATGGGGATGCCTCCCACCGCCACCCAGGCAGTCAGAGCATCGAAGAAATCGCTCCCAGCAATGAGTGAGGAGTGATTGCCGATTGCGGGTGTGACCTCCTGCCAGTGGGCGACGCCTGTCGTTGTGTGCAAGATACTGCTCTTCCCGTTCACGGGATCACTCGTCGTCATGGCCCAACCCGTGCTACCATTGAACATATGGACCTGCTGTAAATGCACCACTTTGCCCATGACTCTCGTTGCGCTGCTCAATCTCGTTGGGATAGGGGTTGCTGCACCAGTTGGTGTACCGATACCGCAACTGGTCAGCAGAAGGGCAAGCAGGATGATGAGAAGAGAAGAAGAACGGTGTGCGTCTATCTCTGTGTGAGAAGAAGGAGAATTGTTGTAAGACATTTGATTACGCCACCTTTACAACTGGAAATAGCTGCGTGACAAAGCATTTCTCATAATCATAAAAGGTTCATGAAATTGATAATTCTTCTACTACTTTGAATGCAGAAAGAGATGCTTTTGTTCTGTCTTCTAACAAATTTGACCGCCTTTTTAAGAAAGACGGTCAAATTTCTTGCAGGTACGCTTATTCCGGTTGAGGTACATAGCGTCCGCTAATGCTCTCGAAGCGCGGACGATAGCGAGTCTCGTGGTAATCGGCGCGATTAACGCGGCGGGCAGGCAAGTTTTTCCCTGGGATATCGGTGCAGATAAAATCTCCATCCCGGTAGCCCGCCATGATACCATACGTCCCCTTTTCGACCTGGCTCATGATAGCGTTTGCAAAGAAAATCGCCATGTGCTTATCATATACCTCTGGCTCGCCACTGCGCAGGAAATAGGTTAGATCGATGGGCAGAAAACGAATACCAGGCATCCGCTGACTGAGCTCATCGGAGAGAAACTCTGCGACATTGACTTTCTTGCGATGTCCATAGGCGTCCGCTGGTCCTACGCTCTCTACGGGTACGCCCAGGTTAGCTCCCTCTGAAAGCACAACCGTTGAGTAGTTTTGCGGATTGTTGCGGTCTGAAGCGATGAGTTCTGCTAAACGATCAATTGAGACTGGCACCTCTGGTATTACCAACCGATCAGCCCAGGTGACGACTGCGCTCTCCAGGGCGGTAAAGCCAGCGTCACGCCCGAAGATACGAAACAGGACGGTGGTGCTATGCGAGGCAACGGTTGAACGCACACGGTTGATAAACTCGGCGGCCCGGCTGATTGCTGTCTGGAAGCCAATGCAGTAATCGGTTCCCGGCACATCGTTATCCATCGTCTTTGGAATGCCCCAGACCGGAATCCCCCTCGCCACCAGCTTCGCTCCATAGCTGAGCGTATCATCGCCGCCAATCACCACAAGTCCATCCAGACCTAGAAACTCCATGTTCGCTATCACCTGGTCTGTCAGATCAATCATCTCTTCTTGCGTATGATTCTGTCCCAGATGAGCCATATGCGCGGGCAGGCTGCTTACTTTGATCTTAGCCGGATTTGTGCGTGAAGATTGGAGAATTGTTCCACCCTCTCGATCGATTGAGCGCGTGGTCAGACGGCTCAGGGGCATCACGTAGTTGCCATGCCATGCCTGAGGATTATCGGCATCAAAAATCAGATCCTCTTTTTTGCGTGTTCGATCCAGAAAGGTGATTCCTTCCCAACCGGCACGCAGGCCAGTAATACGCAACCCTATCGGCTCCGCACGATAGACCAGCGCTTTTATTGCTGCATTCAGTCCTGGTACATCACCACCACCGGTCAATACACCTAAAGAACGAATAGGACGTGATACATGCTCTGGCATAATACTCCTCACTTTATATCTCTCTAACGGTCTGCGAAACAAAACAGGTCTCTATTGAGGCTAGCATATCACAATCAGCAAGGTTTGCAACGAACTACCCATACGCTAAACATTTTCCCGATATGGATGTTCTGTACAGCTCTTTGGCATTAGGTGTAAGTGCATACACTAGAAAGAGGTTACCTACTTCAGATGAAAATAGAGAAAGGATAAGCCAACATGCGAGAGTTTTTTATTTGCCGGAGATTCCAGAAACGCAGGTCCGTGCTCGGCCCACTTCAATGTCTGGGCCTTTTACTCGTTCTGAGCAGTGTAGTTGCGCCAGTGGCCCATGCAAAAACTTCTCATAATCTGAACGGCACTTCTCCAGAGAGACAGAGCCGTCCTTCGGTCACTCTACCCAATCTGGAAGATGATGCTTCCCGGTGGGATATTTACCATGATGGCGGGCAAAATTCTGGCGCGATTGCCAATGTTGGTACTCCCAGTCTCGATGGCAGTGCCCTCGCTCTGTCTTTAGAGAGTGGTGACCCCTACACTGGTTTTCAGGCGTATCGTGAGCTACCACTGATCGACGCAACGACGTTTGAAATGCAGATGTCTTTTTACGTTACTGACGAAGCAACAATCCAGGGCCTTGAATTTACGATGAACCGCTGGCACGCTAATCAACGTATGGAATGGGCCCTTCAATGGGAACAATATGGCGATGGCAGCTTGCAAGAGGGCGTCCCTCCTACCTGGCGCTTGTGGACAGGGCAAGGCTGGCAAGATACTGGAGTAACACAGGCGCTTTCCCTCGCAAGCTGGCATACACTTACGCTCACTGGCGATATCTTCCAGGGAAAAGTACGCTATCTCAATTTCGCTTGCGATACGTTAAGCACCCCACTTTCTCTGTCTTTTCCCCCCACGTCCTCTCCTGGAGAGAAGGTGGTCTTAGGGAGCCAGATTGATGGGAATGCGAACGAAGATCCAGCTCAGGTCTACTTTGATAAAGTTGGACTCACAGTTCAATAACGTAGGGAATGCGCCTTGCGCATTCCAGCGCTCGCCGGGGGATTCTCCCGCTCTCCAAATATGTCCGCTCTCACCCGGACACATTTGCAGGACGGGAAAAGAGCGAGCGGGACCTCGTTTCGCACCCTCGCTGTGGGGCGAGAGCATCGCTCGGCGAGGCGGTCAGAGATCAACAGCCGACCCTACGTGCGTCTCCACAGCGAGTGTCTATGATTGATATTAGTAACTATCAAAACCATGAGTGTTAGCAGGCCAGCACTCAGTGTAAGCCAGAAAGGTTTCAAGAGAGAATCCCAGAAAGGCAAAGGTGGCCTGTTGAGCCGGGCAGTTGGCGCAAGCAGAGAAGCCGCCGGTTTGAGTAGCCCATTAGCACGTATAATGCCAAGCTGTTTTTGCGGTGCGCTCTGCCAGGGCAAGCCTCCCGCAACGCTGGCCGGGGCATAGGTAAAATCGTAGAGCGTCCAGGCTATATAGCCTATACTATTGGTATGACGCAATGCCAGTAAAAGGTTTGCATAATATTCGGCCTGTTCAGCTTCGGTATGCCCATTGGGGAAGAAGGGACTATTCCAAGTTGGTAAACCAAATTCGGTCATCGCGACAGGTAGCCCAGGATTGGCCGCTTGTATCGCTTTGTACGCTACCTGAAGTTGCTCAGCCGGAGCGTAATAGTGGAAAGAGACAAAGTCCAATCCGGCAATCTGGGTCTGCGCGGCAACAGGCGTAGACCAACCAACAGTGAGTAAGTGGTGATCATCATACGCACGCGCCAGATGGGCTATATGCGCGAGCCAGATATTGACCATCGTCATACCAGCACTGTGCCAGTCCTGATCTGGCTCGTTTTTGAGGTCCCAGGCCAGAATCGTCGGTTCATCTTTAAAATTCGTCATCAGCGTCTGCATCTGTCGATCCGCATCCGGCCAATGTAATAAGGTATAATCCGAGCGAAAGTCAAAAAGCGTAACGATTACATGCAATTGATGGGCACTCGCCCGCTGCAAAAGATCGCTCAACTCACCAATAGGATCTGGAACAAGCGCTGGCCCTTTAGCACTACTTCCTGTCTCTGCACTATCCAGCGCAGCACCGGGGTTGCCTACATCTGGACCGCCAAACTGGGTAAAGGGGATGAAGATACGAATAGTGTTCATGCCAAGCTTATGAATAAGCGCGAAATCATGCTCAATCACCTCTGGTTGATACTTGAGCCAGAATTTATCCCAGGGAGTCGCCTGTGGATAATAATTGATTCCTGCAATATGAAAAGGTTGACCATTCAGCACCAGACCACTTCCCCGTTTCCCTACGAAACCAGATGGTGTATGCAGGCCAGATGCTTGCTGCACATTATGCTGGGTTATATCTCCTGTGCGTACCAGATGGCGAATACGCCAGTTGCCATCTTGAAGTATCATCACGATATCGTACGTAGAAGCGCTTTCTCCGGTATAAATAATTGTTCCCTGCTTATTAAAAATGACTTGTTCTACATTGTTCCCTCTATCAGAAAAGGCCACAATAGAGCCGTCAGCGGCATAAACATGCAGTTGCAAAACATGGTTTGTGTCAACCTGTTCTACATGCCACCCTTTCTTAACAGTACCATTTAGGGTCTCATCCAGGTCCGCGAGCGCCGGACCGACAAAGTATGTCTCCAGACCATAGGGCTCTTCTTTGATTAAGGAAAGATTCCACTGTAACCACGCGCGCAAATAAGCGTCCTGAATCTCAATACGGGTAAAAGCATCCATTACCCTACCAGTATCTGGATCATCTGCCATCCATTGCATCCCTACGTGGATATCCAGCGGCACGTTCGGGACAATATTGAGCGCAGAACCAGGATCGGCCCCCTCCTGAAAATAGGCAATGAGATAGCCGGCCTCAGCAATTGCTTGCCAGGCCAAAAAGAGCACCAGAAGGAGAATACAAAGCCAGATAATACGCTTAGCAAAATACTTCTGCATCCTCTTCCCGCCTTTTCTACACTGAAACAATCAATACTTATGGCAGAACAAGCTTGCCGCTACCCTGGCCTGAACCTGCGCTGGCCTGAATATTGTAACTACCCGGCGCATACAGACTCTTGATGATCTCAACGCGAGCATAGCCTGCATCACTTACCCCATCAAGGCTATACTGCCGCCCTGTCCGACTCGTAAGCTGGAAATGGACCGGCGTTCCATCTGGAATATATTGACCTAGCTTGCCCAGCAACGGCCCGGCATTCAAGAGATAGGCTTTGTCCACAGGATCATTCTGCACATTCACAGGAAATTTCCCGATTGCTGGACCAGCAGTGAAGATCAAGGTGTATGCGCTGCTCTGCACCCCCAGCACGGTAGCATACATGCGCATTCTTCCGGCCACACGTGGGGCTTGATAGGATGTTGTGGCCACACCATCGATGGTATAGGTTGGCACAAAGCTGCGTGTGCCATCCGGTTCCTCGATGATAAACATAACAATAGTGCCGTCTGGCATCATATTGCCAAATTTATCGCGAATAATTGTACTGCGCAGGGTTGTGAGCAGTTGACCATCAGCCGGGAGCGGTTGGGGCTCTGCTGAAATACTGAAGGGGACCGGCCAGCCCGGTACTTCGAGCAGAGTACCTTCAAAACCATGTATCTGAGCTACCTGGGCCGCAATCACTGTACGTCCAGCCTTTGTACGACTATAAACCCGTCTCCAGGCCAGCAGATGGCTGATAGGTACAATTTTCTTATCTAACACATCCCCAGGATGTAAGGCTTCGATCTGCACCGGCGTCCCCTCTTGAATGGGATTGCCAAATATATCAAAGGGGATGACGATAGTCATACTCCAATGGCTGGCGTCCGCAATGATAAAACGTGCACCTACTAGCGGTGTAAGCGGCTCGATAGGCGGCGCTGGTTGTATCGTAAGATATGCAAAAGCCTGAACGGTCCCCACCTGGGCAAGCAGGCTTACGACCCCCAATTCCTGCGTCTCGCTTCCTGGCAGCGCAAACGTTGCTTCTCCCCGTCGAAAGACTGCCTGGTAGATACGCATTCCATAACTTCCTTGTGCAAAAAGCGTGACCTGCGTCCCATCACTGGCACGCGTTGCTCCGACGACAACGCTCATTGGCTCGCCCGCTTTTATCAAAGCAGGCACCTGCATGAACAACGCTCCCTTGAATGGCGGTATGCCAATTTTATTTTTTGGCAGTTGGATGCTACAACTGGCGACAAGCAGAGCGCTTATAAGCACGATACTCATGAGTTGAAGAATGCTAATAAGAGGTTTGTAGGTAAAAATGGTCCTCATAGAGCTATACGACTCCCACCAGATAGTTCAGACTGACACGCATGGAAGCATAACCAAGACCGGGCGGCGAGGGAAAACGTTCCAACCAGGCAATTCGTGTAGGCTGTAAATTATTTTTATTTGACAGAATATTTGCGTATGTACTGCCATTATCAAACAGCGTCTTCACTGTACTGGCGGGAGTGAGTACGAGATCGATTGGCTCGGTATGCTCTGGCTCTACTGCGTTTTCTATATCGAAACTCATCAACCCAGACAACCTCATTCCCGGCATTATAATAAGTGACCAGGATATGCGGGACAGTAGCCTCGACAGTCCCCGAATTGTAAAGATCACCGGTCAGATGCGTACGTCCATCAGGAGCCATGCTAGCTTTCACATCGCGGAAAGCAACATCGTGCAAGAGATCATACTGAGTCACAACGGCTTTAGCATAGACATTAAACGAGGCAATAGGCGCTTTAATATCTATCGGCGTATAATCGCCAGGTTTAAACTCCAAAGGACCCTTCTCGTCTGAGAGTCCGGTTCCGGCCACTCCTTCAAAATCTACACGAAATGGCGTGACCTCTTTCGGGAAAAGCTTGTGGAGCATGACTGTTTGCGCATTATACGTAGATAGTGCGTTTCCCTGGGCATCATAAAGGACTGCCGTAACGGTCACATCTGCCGGATTCACGTCGGTATTTATCAGTTCGCCAACAACATTGTACCGATTCTGCTCTTTGACCAGACGGGCAGAAATAACTTGAAGAATCGGACGGTCCAGAATGTCTGCAAATGCAGTGGTCCCTGTGGTAACACGAGAACGCCCCTGTTGCCGCCAGACAACGCCACCACGCCGGAAAAACTGGTCGGGTGGTACAGAGATGTCTGAGGATTGAGGCAGAATATACCATTGCCCGGCGCGTTTGACCATATCCATAGCGGTAGCGGTATGATAATTTTCAAGCGAAGTCATCCAATAGGTATCCACATGCAAAGTGACATGATCTGCGGTTTCCTTCAAAACATGTACATAGGTTGAGTCAAGCTTCCCATAAGAAGCAACCAGGCCGTTCACGACTGAAAGCTGAAGGATATATTGATCGTAACTGGGTCTTGTCAGCGGATCAAGGCTCAGATAGGCATCACTGTAGCGCCGAAAGTCCAGATTATTATAATAGGCTTCCACTATCGAGACCGGATCGTTTTTCTGCCCGATAAAATTTCGTATTGGTATACCTATTGCAATCAGGACAATAGTCAATAAGAGACTGCTACGCACTACGCGAGCCCCCGGCGGGGCTGGCTTGAGCTGCTTAATGCGCTTGATGATATCGCTATGAAACTGCCACCGTTTCTCTAGCAGGACATTTTCTTCGCCCTCTGGCAAATGAGACAAACGCAGAAAAAAGCTATCGATTGCGTTTCCTATAAAGAGGAAGGGTATCTGCATCTTGCACAGCACTATTTTGAGCCGTCGTCGCCGTTGCCAGAAATAATCTATACGACGTTTAAAATGCCAGAAATCCAGGAAATTGAGGAATTGGTGGAGCTGAGGCCACCAGATACTCGCACTGATCGAAAGTAAAGCCCAAAAAATAGAAGACATAGGAACAGTTCCCCACATAAGCGCCTGATAGGGAGGGATATCTCGCCGTGGAATAACGGCAGGAAGAGGGGGGATATCCTCTCGTTGCCAGACCATGATGCCGTTTTCCAGTCGTTGCAGGCGCACCCAGCCAGAGAAGTAGAGCAGAGGATCATAAAATGGATCGTTCGAGAAGATAAATTTCAGATTATATTTCTCTGGCACGGCCAGAATCTGCTGAAGCGAACCGATACCGGGCATGCCACTATACTTTGCGCCCTCCAGGCGCTCAATTGGCGATGTGTTTAACTCTGGTAGCTGGCGGGCTGCATTATAATCTCCATCAACAGACGTCGCTAACGTCTCCGATGAGAGCAGCGACATCTGATCCCCAAAACCCAACGTAATATAGCGCCAGCGAGCATGCTGATCTTTGCCAAGAAAATTGACGATAGGGAGAAAGTTAATAGAGGCAGGCTGAAACTGCCGAAATTGCGTAAAATTGGCAATAAAGACTGAGATTCCCAGGTAGCAGAGCAACATAGAGATCTAAATCGTCATCCAGGTGTGCCGCCCAAATTGACCACATATATACGTCGCCAACCCCCTCTTGCGCAGACTTACCACAAATTCTCCCAGGAGAGGCAACTGGCTGATAGTGGCCCAGAAGGTGAAACGGTCAAGGGTTAAAATATTGAACGAATTTCGCAAGATCAACTTTGGCAGAGGCGTTGTCCCCCCCGTACCAAGTAAAACAAGCATACTAAGCGAGAGCGCCAGCGGCCAGGCTTTCGTTGCATAGCTCTTATAAAAAACATAGGGCAGCGTGAGTACGGAAAGGCCATAAGGGATGAGCCAGAAGACAAGTCCGGCATTGGTGTCAACCAGAAAATTTTCGCGTGAGGCATGGGGGATCGGCACTTGCGCGATTGGATCAGTTTTGCTGTAGATCCAATAGGGCAACACAACGACAATCAGGACAGTGACCAGACCCACGGCATAGATTGTTGTCCGCCCACTGACGGGCAAGATACGCCGTATCCGCCTCGCTACCAGAGCCTGGATATTCCGCGAGGTGAGACGTGAGGGATGTTGCGTCGGTTCGTCAATACACGGCTCGCGAAATTTAGTGGCGATCACTAACCCGATTACTGGGCTGACAAAAAAGATCGCCCCGAAAAGCGTGGTGACATGATGCCCTGCCGTGGTAGCAGCGTTAAAAGCCCATGCGCAAAGCAGGTCTTTCAGCCGCCCACGCTCCAACCAACGCGCCGCATACGGGAGCGCGTTGAGCAAAAATCCCAGGGAAAAAGTCGTAGGAAGTTGACCGAAGACATGGACAGTCTCTGTAATACTGGAGCAAAAGACGACAAGCAGGGATGCATACCCTGCCGCCTCTTCGCTGACCCAGACGGTGGAGAAACGATAGACACCCAGGGTGATCATCAGAATGGCAAAAAGCTGGACAAACATAAATGCAATCTGAAGATCTCCGCCAAAAAGATGCGCCAGCAAGGCAATGCTCTGCTGGGAACCCGGCGGATAACTCGTCATAGTAAAGCCCGTGTACCAACGATACTCCCAGGGATCAAACCAGTAACGATAATAGTGATCCGCAAAAAAGAGATGAATCAGCGCATCGTAGGTATGGCGAAATGTTCCTGAGAGGATGAGCACACCGTGATAGATAAATGCCAAAGTTAAGGCCAGCAAGAGATGAAGATTGATCTTGCTCACTGAAATACGTGCGAGTGGCTTCTCATACAAAACTTTGGTATTCAGAGATTTCAAGCGTATCATTCGCATCGGCTCAAATATCTTTCAGGCATTATTCTCATCGACCCCACACACAACGAACATTCAGAGGTAACTCATGCGAAAACCGAAATATATAAACATTACACATTGCGCTCTATCTATATTCAGTATAAAAACACTACCAAATTTTCCTGAAACCTGACTGCTCCAAACACCAATCGCCTCAAAGCACCTCTGTTCCCACCCCCATTCTTACGTGCACAGCCACCATCAGCTTCTTTTCAAATCTATCCTGCCTACCCCAGACGCTTTTTAAATTATTTCCGAGGAGTATCTTAAAAGAAACAGAGGTATTAGTGATAAAGGAGAGGATACAGATGAAGGCAGGCACACCAAAGGCTTTGAAGATTGTTCTTGTGACGACCTTTCCTCCAGGAACAGGCAGCCTGAACGAGTATGCCTATCATTTTGTGCGGCACTTGCGCACTAAAAAAGAGGTGAGTGAAATTACTCTCCTGGTCGATAAGCTCCCACCTGGAGAGCAGTACAGGCTAAATATACTCCCAAATAGTGTGCCAGTTTATGTACGTCCTTGCTGGCGCTTTAATGCCTGGTCCAATCCATTCTCTATTCTTTCAGCATTGCGAAAATGCCAACCGGATGTAGTGCTCTATAATCTGCAATTTGCAACCTTCGGTGACAAAAAAATTCCTGCCGCTCTCGGTCTTATGACACCTGCACTCTCTCGCCTCTTCGGCACAATGACGGTGGTTCTCATGCATAATTTGATGGATACTATTGACCTGAAGAGCGCTGGCTTCGGCGACAGTATGGAGAAGCTGATGCGCTTCTTTGGGATGCTTATGACCAGATTATTGCTCACGAGTAATCTGGTGGCGCTTACTATTCCTAAATATGTTGAGCTGCTGGAGCAGAAATACCATGCGGACAATGTGCTACTGATGCCACATGGCGCATTTGAGGATTTGACTGAGCCGGACTATGCGGCGGATGAAACAAAACCTGTCTTGATGACCTTTGGCAAGTTTGGCACCTATAAAAAGGTCGAGCCACTTCTGGAGGCCTATAAAATTCTGCTAGCCGAACAGCGCCCGCCCCTGGAAGTGGTGATCGCAGGCACTGATAGCCCCAATGCTCCCGGTTACCTGGCCCAGATCCAACAACAGTATACAGACCTTCCTGGCCTGCACTTTACGGGCTACGTACCAGAGGAAGAGGTGGCAAATTTATTCAAACGCTCAACGATTGCGGTCTTTCCCTACTCTAGCACAACAGGCAGTTCGGGCGTCCTTCATCAGGCAGGCGAGTACGGCACACCAGTCGTGCTGCCACATATCGGCGATTTCGCCGAGATCGTAGCGGAAGAAGGCTATGTGGGGAAGTTTTTTGAACCTGGCAATGTCGCTGATATGGCACGTGCTATTGCCGATCTACTCGATCATCCAGACGAACGCATTTCGATTAGCCGGCGCAACTACCAGGCGGCACGAGGCTTGCCTATGAGCGAGGTGGTCGATTGGTACCTGGTACATTTTCAACGCCTATGCGTCCTGAAACCAGATCCAGTTGTCATACCCCATCTGAAGGCAAGCTGATAATGGGGCAAGACAACTGCTTGATACTGGAAAAAGTATACGCCTGACGTTCAATGCTGATACTTTGCGCCATACAGGAAACAGAGAGCAGCTATGCTGTTTTATCGTCGCCTTCAGCTTTCTGACAAGACGATGATCATTTGCTCATTGCGCTTATTAAGGAGTAGAGGTATGACTTCGCAACAACAACAAAAGGAAGGTGAGATCGGGACAATTCATTTAGATCTACCGGCAACGCTACAATTTCTCAGTATTATAGGTGTCTGCTTGAGCGATATTCTTTTGAAGGTTCATGGCCTGGAACCACAAGAGCTCGTCTCTTATGATATCCAGCTTGCCGTTCAGGAGCTCTGTACCAATATTGTACGTCATGCCTACGATGAACAACAGGGTGAGCGCATCCAGGTAACCATTACTTTCTACCAGCGTCCTATGCGTCTGACGATAGAGCTACAAGATCATGGCAAGCTTTTCGATGAAACACAGGTGCAAGAGCCAGATTTTGAGCAAGGTCAGATTCATGGCTACGGCTTGTTTCTCATCAAAAGTTTGATGGATGAAGTGATCTACACACGTAACGCGGATGGCAATAACTGGTATTTGCTGAAGAATCTTGCGCTTGTTCATAGCAGTGAGGAAAAATAACGATGGAAATGACGATTAAAGAGTATCCAGGAGTGGTGGTAACGGCTTTGAAGGGACGAATTGATGCCTTTTATGCTCCCGAATTGCGCGAGCAGATGGAGAGGTACGCCTCTCAGGGCACGAAAAATTTTGTGCTGGATCTTTCCGAAGTGCAATTTCTGGATAGCGCCGGTCTGGCTGTCCTGGTTAGTATCCTGAAACGTAGCCAGCAGGAGGGTGGCGGTACAAGAATGATTATGCCCAAACTGGAAACCGCCCGGCGCATTCTCCATTTGACGCGTTTCGATAGGGTCTTTGAGATTGTGGATAATTCTGAGATTGCGTTAAAAAGCTTTTAAGCTCTTTCTTCATCCGGACGCTGCATGTATTCTTCTTCGTTGCGGCGTCCGGAGATACTCTCCTCTGACCAATTAAGCAAGCAGTTCTTACACCTCTTCTCCCAATTTTTGCAAAAACTTTTCCCCTTCAGATCCTTTTCTGGTTGCCGATACTTTTTTATAGAGATAATTTACCTGAATTTTTTATCAAAGAATAGCGCAAGGTGCAGTCCTTACCCGCATCGTTGAAAGAGAGAGGAATTGTATGCTCCAAACAGGAAATTTGACGCTTACTGCTGAAATCCGTCCTTTACGCAATCCTATTGCCTGGCTGAAAGCTCGCCCATTGCTCGTAAGTAGCGTTCTTTTTTTCGCAAGCACAACGCTGGTCAATCTGGGAAATTATGTCTTTAATCTTGTGCTTGGCCGCTGGCTCGGCCCCTCGATCTTCGCTGATCTTAGCCTGATTGTTACGCTCATGCTGGTTACAACATTTGCCACAACGGCTTTTAGTATGGCCACCGCTAAATTTACGGCTGAATATATGGTGAAATATGATGCTTCTCAGCTGGCCGCTCTACGTTCCTGGTTAAATCAGAAAGCGCTGCTCGTTGGTGGATTGCTCTGCATAATCCTGGTTCTGGGTGCTCCCTGGCTGGCCCAGATCTTTCAGATGCATTCGTTCTGGCCCTTTGTTATTCTAGGCGTTGGCCTGCCGCTCTCTTTTCTGCTTTCCATTGATCGCGGTATTTTGCAAGGTCAGGCACGTTTTATTCTTCTCTCTATTTGTAATCAGGCAGAAATGTGGACCCGTTTAGGCGGTGCCATCGCGTTTGTCGCTCTGGGCTGGGCTGTCAACGGCGCAACGGGTGCCCTGGTACTCTCTTTTGTTGCCGCCTGGATCGTCGCCCGTAGTGTCCGCAAGGGTCTGCCTGCAAAAATGGGAGAGCTCTCTCAGAGCCAGCGCTCAGAGATTACACGCTATTTCGGCCCGGTGATTATGGGCCTGGTTGGCCAGATTGTTATTAATAACAGCGATGTACTGATAGTAAAAAGCTATTTTCCTGCTCACCAGGCCGGTCTCTATGCTGCGTTAGCTCTTATTGGGCGCATGGTATTTTTTGCCACCTGGTCTGTGGTTATGGTGATGTTCCCTCTCGTCACCCAAAAATTCCAAAAAGGTGAGGCTCATCGTCCGCTGCTCTGGACTTCTTTCGCCATCATTACCACGGTCTCTCTGGCAATTATCGGTGGCACACTGGTCCTTCCTAATCTCGTCGTAACGCTCCTCTTTGGCAAAGCCTATCTCTCCATTGCACCACTGCTCTGGCTGTATGCCCTGGCAACTGCGTTCTATGCCCTGGCTAATGTGGTAGTAAACTACTACCTCTCTCTCGGCAATGGCAAAGGGAGCTTCCTGGTTCTGCTGGCAGGCATCGCACAGGTTGTCGGCTTGCTGCTCTGGCACGGGAGCCTGTTCACTGTTATCATGGTGCAGGTGTATATTATGGCCGCTCTGTTTGTCACCTTACTGGTCTGGGATCAGCTTATCAAACATGGCTATACGCAGAAAAAATCAGATGATTAGAACTTCTATTTGCAAGAAGAAAGAAATAGAAAATGCATTATAGAAAAACTATTTCTATCTTGTTACCATTCCTCTGCCTGTTGCTTATCCTCAGCATAGGAAATCAAGACGCCATTGGTTCGACAATTACCAGTCTCTCTAACTCATATGCAGCCAGCATGATAAAAACTTCCCGTACAACAGTGAATCTGGAAGCGGAACTGGCAAAATGGGGTATTTTCCACGACCAAGGTTATAGTCAGGGAAAGATTGAGACGGAGGCTCTTCCCGGTGCGGATAATCAGAGCGTCCTGAAAGTTTCTCTACTTACCGGACAACCCTATGCTGGTATCCATGCCTATCGCGATCTACCACCAGACGATCAGGCCACAAGCTTTCATATGAAGCTCAGTTTTTACTTTCCCGAAAAAAAACCAATTCAGGCCCTGGAATTTACGATGAACAAATGGAGTCATAATGTACGCTGGGAGTGGGCACTCCAATGGCAGGCAGTACCTGACGGCAGCAGACGCGAAGGCAATGGCGAATCCTGGCGCATCTGGAATGGTACCCACTGGCAAGATATCAAAATACAACAAAGCCTCGCTGCTGATACCTGGCATACATTGGACCTCAATGGGACGATTGAACATGGTCAGATACACTATCAGAGTTTTCGCTGCGATGACAAAACGTTCAATATGCAATCCTACCTCTTTGCACCAATCCACTCTCCAGGCGAAAAATTGGCAGTCGGCATCCAACTGGATGGCAACGCTTACCAGCAACCGTATCCTGTCTATATCGATAATATGCTGCTGCAAGCTCAGTAATCGCCAACGACAAAAATAGCAGCTTTAGTTATTCTTGCTATTTTTGTCGTTATTTGTATTTTCCCAACTTTTCCATTAACACGTTTAAAAACATCCTTGAAAGAATCTGGCTCATCCGCTATACTCTGAGTGCAAACGCTCACCTGATTCAAAACGTTTTTCTACTAGAGTCAACAAAACGACTGATCTACACGTATCCGCCGATAAGGAGACACCTTTATGGCTGCGTTTTTCATTCTTTTTATCATGTTTATTATCTGCATCGCCATCCTGGGCTCTGTTTTCTGGATCTGGATGCTGATCGACTGTATTAATAATAAACGCCTTACTGATACGACCAAAGCCGTCTGGGTGCTAGTTATTATTTTCACGCACTTCATCGGCGCACTCTGCTATCTGCTTGTAGGACGCAATCAGCAGCAACAACAGCCACCAATCTATTCTCCCTATCAGCAACCTTCGCCGTTTCAACAGCCAAATGGCGGCATGTATCAGCCTGGACCACCTCAACAAGCTGGCCATCCGCTCTATCAGGCACCAGGATTCCCGCCGCCGCAACCTACACGGACACAAAATATGCCCCATACCTCGTACTATGCCTTCACACCACCTGCGTCAGTTCCACCCGCCATCCCCCAGGCTCCCTATCAACAAGGCTATCAACCACAACCCGCAACACCTGATGCCCATCCAGCATTGCCAGCCGAGCACTGGCAACAGGAAGATGAGCCGCAAGCAACGTACCCGGAATTACCGCAACAGGAAATGCAATAGCAGACAAAATATATGGCTCTTGATATGAGCCATATATTTATGATATGATTCATATTGTGAATGAGAAACACGAATATATCAGTCCTCTTCGTCAGGAACAGATGAAGAGAACGCGTACAAAAATTTTAGATGGTCTGGTACAGGCTCTGACCCATTCAGGTCTAGCACAGCTTTCCATTCCAATGGTAGCTCGCGAGGCAGGCGTCTCGGTGCCGACGGTGTATCGCTATTTCCGCACAAAACAGGAGCTCCTGGACGCTCTGAGGGAACATCTTCTGCAAAAAATTAACGTGCAGCCAGGCATCCGTCCTCCTCAGTCGCCTCAAGAGCTTGAGGCGATGGTCAAAACCCTTTTCGTCGCCTATGAAGGACTGGACGAGATCACGCAGGCAGCGATAACGAGCGAGGGCAGTTTTGAATTGCGCAAAGAGATTCTCCCCGCTCGCCTCGCTCTTATTGAGCAAGCTTTGTCGCCCGTTGCCAGCCAATTCAACGAGCAGGACTGGCTTCACCTGCGCAACATAGTTGCGATTCTCTGCTCAACAGCGATGGCACGAGATTTCCATAACTATCTTGGCCTCACTGGCGCAGAGGCCGCTGAGACCGTAGCCTGGACTATCCGTATGCTCGTCCAGGCCCATTCTCAAAATCCCGTAGGGTAGATCGGTTCATGCAACCTGAAAGAGGTTTTAAAAAATGGAATACATCCGTTCGCTAGCAACCCTGACCAGACATGATCTCCCCCTGGCAGGTGGAAAAGCCGCTAACCTGGGAGAAATGATCCTTGCCGGTCTCCCTGTCCCACCTGGCTTCGTACTCCTTACAACGGCCTATCAGCACTTTATTGAATTTAATAATCTTCAAATTGCGCTTGAACATCTCGCCGCCACATTCAAACCTACTGAGCCGGAGTTGGCAGAGCAGAGCTCTCTGGCTATTCGTACGCTTTTTGCAGAAGCAACATTCCCACCTGATCTCACCGCCGCTATCACCCAGGCATATACACAACTGAATGTTGCAGCAATAGTCATCCGCTCATCAGCAACTACGGAAGACCTGCCTTCTGCGTCGTTTGCGGGACAACATGAGAGTTATCTTCATATACGCACCCTCGAAGAATTGTTGGAGAGCATTCAGCGTTGCTGGTCCTCACTCTGGACAGCGCGTGCTCTCCTCTACCGCGCTCGTCAGGGCATCACTTCCAACCAGTTAGCACTGGCTGTTATTGTGCAAGAACTCATTCCAGCCAGCAGTTCAGGAGTCGTCTTCACCGTCAATCCTCTAAACGGCTCTCAAGATGAACTATTGATCAATGCAACATGGGGACTTGGAGAGCCGCTGGTCTCTGGTCAGATGACACCCGATACTATCGTTGTTGATAAAGCTACGACCCAGATAAAACAGCTTACTATCGCCAACAAAACACATCAGCTTTTACCTGCTCATAATCAGGCAGGCACCACCACCAGCACAGTCGATCCTACTCAACAGCAACAGCCAGCCATCTCTCTTGAGCAGATACACAATCTGGTCACCCTGGCTCGTCAGGCTGAGAACCACTTCGCCGCCCCTCAAGATATCGAATGGGCCGCGACCCCGCACACAATCTATCTAGTACAATCACGACCTATTACCACCCATACCCCTCAGCAGATAGCAAAGGATACCAATATTCCTGTCCCTCCGGGAGACGATTCCTGGAATCGCGAACATGACCTGCGCCCACAAACAAGTGATCTCTGGACACGCACAAACGTTGGCGAGAACCTTCCTTTCCCAATCACCCCCCTTACCGATACAAATTTTCCTGCCGTTTTTGGCCTCGATAAACCCGATCCAAAACAAACCTATCAACTGACTCGCCGCATCTATGGACGGATGTATCTCAACGAAGGCGGCATGATCAACAACTTCCATAAAGAATTTGGCCTCCCTGCCTCTTTTCTTACGCGCAGTCTTGGCACGACCCAACGCAAAAGCTATCCCAATACATTTCATCCTCTACGTTTTCTGCGCAAATTGCCTACGCTGCTTACAGGTATGAGCGCTCTCAGCGGCAAAAGCAAGATGCCGAAGCATACCGCAGAGCAATTTTTCGCCCAGATCAATACCTGGGTTGCAGAATTTAGGGTCAAAGATTTACACACAATGAATGATCTAGAACTCTGGCAGGCTGGTCTCCCTGTTTGGAGCGCACGAGGACAATACGCTTTCAATACAAATCTACGCTTGAGCACACGAGGAACGATCTACTATGTATTAGCATGGTTGATCAAACGTTGGACAGGCCAGCAGAATCTTGCCCAAATATTGATTACCAGCCCTTCAGGCGTGCTCAGTTCCGCAATTGGTCCAGCCCTCTGGCAGATGGCTCAATGTCTGAAAGAGCTTCATCTTGTAGATATAATCCAGCAGAATGACGCAGCAACGGCCTTGAACAAATTACGTCTGTTGTCTACAGCACAACCCTTTATCGAGCGATTCGACCAGTTTTTAGCCATGCATGGACATCGCTGTCCTAACGAACTGGAATTTCTCAATCCTCGCTGGGAAGAGGCTCCAGAGCAGGTGATGACACTGGTTGCAAATTATCTCCAGGCCGATGAGCGCATAAATCCCCTACTCGCACAGGAGAAACAGCAACAGCAGCGTGAGGAGGCCATTGCCTTTATCGAGAAAAAAATCGGGCCAATTCGACGCAACCTTTTCCGTCTGCTCCTGAAACAAACCCAGGACGCGATTATGATCCGTGAGAACAGTAAATATCACATGAGCAAGTTTCTCTACCCACTCCGCCTGCTCTACGCGGAACTGGGCAGACGCTGGCAAGAGCGAGGCTGGATCAAACAGGCTGACGACATTTTCTTTCTCGTCATCAA
>CAVZQK010000001.1:0-675265 GCA_963777355.1 uncultured Chloroflexia bacterium | reverse complement strand
TTATGTTCCTCTACGCTTCAACTCTAGTTACGTATGCTTCGATGGATTCAACCTTGAATACCATCTCGATCCCCTGGCATTATCCAGTGAAGGTTATTGAAGTCATGGGCAGAGATGCAGGCTGGCTCGCGGCTTCTTCGGCGCTGGGAAAACGCGATCCGGATGATGCGCCACATATTATTTTGTTTCCTGAACAAGCATTTCAGGCTGAACGATTTTTGCAGCAGGTAGAAGCAGTCTATCGCCGTGTTGGCTACGTCATCGTCGTAGCCGCAGAGACGATTCGCGACACTCAGGGCCAGGCATTAGGGGCGGCGGGACAGACAGGTACGGATGCATTTCAGCATCCCTTACTGAGTGGAGCTTCTCAATACCTGGTCGATCTGGTGAAAAAAGAGCTGAAACTGCGAGCACGCTTTGAGAAGCCAGGAGATCTACAGCGCATGGCCTCGAATGCCGTCTCCTCTGTAGATAGGGCTGAGGCCTATCAGGTAGGCTATAGCGGAACGAAGGCCCTGCTTGCAGGTGAGACAGACAAGATGGTAACATTGGTACGTCATAACGAAACAGGCTATCATTGTGAAACCGCACTGGCTGAACTGGCGCAGGTGGCAAACGTCCAGCGCCTCTTGCCAGCAGACTATCTTGATGAGAGCAAGACAATGGTCAATCAGGCGTTTATCGACTATGCCTTGCCCCTGATTGGTGAAGCACTCCCACAGCATGCTCACCTCATAACAAAGGGATAAAGAAGGATGCCACAGCTTCAACGCGCAATAGTGGTTGTTCTGGATGGTGTAGGGGCAGGCGAAAATCCTGATTCCGCCGCCTATGGTGATAGCGGAGCCAGTTCGCTAGAACATTGTGCTCAGGCGATAGGTGGTCTGGCGCTGCCACATCTCGGTGAGATCGGGCTGGGAAATATTACGCCAATTGCCGGAACACCAGCCAGTAGCCAAGCCAGAGGGGCGTATGGCCGTCTCGCCTCCCAGGCGGCGGGGAAAGACAGCGTTGCGGGACACTGGGAGATGATGGGGGTTATTCTGAAAAAGGCACTGCCGACCTATCCTCACGGCTTTCCCGCAGAGATTGTAACCGCTTTTGAAGAGGCCATTGGACGCAGCGTTATCGGCAACGTAGTAGCTTCAGGGACAGAGATCATCCAGCAGCTTGGCGAGGAACATGTACGAACCGGCTCACCTATTCTCTATACCTCGGCAGACAGTGTTTTCCAGGTTGCAGCCCACGAAGAGATTATTCCCCTGCGTGAGTTGTATCATATGTGTGAGCTTGCTCGTGGTATGCTTATAGACGATCACGCTGTTGGACGTGTGATCGCCCGACCATTTATCGGTTCCGCAGGAGCGTTTCAAAGGACCGGACATCGCCGCGACTTCGCGCTCGCGCCGCTGGGAACAACGCTCCTTGATCTGCTTAAAGCAGCGGGACATGAAGTGATCGGAATCGGCAAAATCGAAGATCTCTTTGCCGGACGCGGATTAACACACGCAGATCATACCGAGACCAACCGGGCGGGTATGGATGCAACACTGAGCTGGTTAGCACAGGAGACTGGACCGAGCCTTATCTTTGTCAATCTGGTAGAATTTGATATGTTATGGGGTCATCGACGCGATAGCCAGGGCTATGCTCAGGCTCTACGCGAGGTTGATATCTGGCTGCCTCAAGTGCAAGAGCGTATGCGCCCCGGCGATGCACTCTTCTTCACGGCAGACCACGGAGTCGATCCCACGTATCGCGGCACTGACCATACCCGTGAGTGCGTACCATTGCTTGCCTATGGTCAACCAGTCCGTCCAGGCATCGACCTGGGCACACGCAGTACAATCGCCGATCTTGGTCAGACGTTAGCGGAGACCTTTGGCGTCGGACCGCTGGCAGCAGGGACAAGCTTTGCTCATGAGATTGGATTGTTTTGATCGTTATGACTGAAACACAACCAGGAAACAAACAGGCGGATCAGGATGCGCTGCATCCAATACAGGGACGCCGCATCCTTTTGCGCAATCCAGAGATGCGGGATGCAGAGAATGTCTTTCGTTGGGAACGGGACGACGAGGTATGGCGCTATGACCCACATCGCCCCTACTCACGCACAATGAGGGATTTTTTGCCCACCTTTGAACGCAACTACGTCCGTGGCAATGGGCGGCAATTCTGGTTTATCATAGAGGATGAGCAGCGTCTTCCCATTGGCACGATCACCTATTTCAATGTGGATCAGCGCCTGGGCCAGATCGAAGTTGGCCTGGGTCTTGGCGAAAAAAATCGCTGGGGCCAGGGCTATGGTCCAGAAGCAATCAGGACGCTGGTGCAGCATCTCTTCCAGACCTTACCGGCAATCATGCGCATCTATGCCGAAACAGCAGTCGTCAATCGGCCAGCTCGACGAGCTTTTGCTAAAGCCGGTTTCAGCGAGGTGGGGCAGATCTACGATCCGCGCAGCACGGGCGATCCCTGGATGCTCCTGGAAATCTGGCGCACGCAAGTAATAGGAACACAACACGATCAGGCACAAGGATAGGCAGCTCGACCAAACGGGTGGAGACTGAGCTCGCGCTACGACCCTACAAAAGTTAATACAGGTAGAAGACGAAAAAGCCTATGAGATAAGAAAGGAGTCATGTAATTCTGTCTGACAGGTATGGCAGAATTATAGACAAAACAATGAGTACATCACAAACAACCATTGACCCTACGCTCTTTGGAGCATACGATGTTCGCGGTATTTACGGTGAAAAGCTCACAGACGATGCCGCTTATTTAATTGGTCGCGCCGCCGCTCAGTATTTAAACGTTCCGCAGATTGCGGTAGGACGCGATATGCGCCTTTCGTCTCCACAGATTGCTGCCGCGCTTATTCGTGGCATTACCGAACAAGGAGTCGATGTCGTTGATCTCAACCTTACCACAACTGATGGTCTCTATTTTGCGGTAGGCAAATTCAACTATCCCGCAGGAGCGATGATTACCGCTTCACATAATCCCGGCAAATACAACGGCATCAAATTCTGCCGCGCACAGGCCGCGCCAATTAGCCTGGACACAGGCCTGGCCGAGATCCGTGATCTGGCTGTGGCTGGCAACTTCAGTGAACCGGCCCAGAAAGGGCAGGTCACGCAACGCGATATCACCGATGATTACGTCAAACATGCCCTGAGCTTTATCGATGTAAGTACAATCAAACCGTTGAAAGTCGTCGTTGATGCTGGCAACGGGATGGCCGGTATGATGATGCCTCGCGTCTTTCAACATCTGCCCTGCGAACTGATCCCACTCTATTTTGAGCTGGATGGCCGATTCCCCAACCATCCCGCCAGCCCGATTGAGCCGGAGAACATGGAAGCGGTACAGAAAAAAGTCCGCGAGACGGGCGCTGATCTGGGCGCTGCCTTCGACGGAGATGCTGACCGTATGTTCCCTGTCGATGAGCATGGCGACCTGGTTGATGGTTCTCAGGTGACCGAGATGGTAGCCAATAGCCTGCTCCACAAACAGCAGGGAGCAACCATCCTGTACAACCTGATCGTCTCAAAGAGCGTACCGGAGCTGGTAAAGCAGCTTGGCGGGACAGCGGTACGGACGCGTGTCGGGCACTCGTTTATCAAAGCCGAGATGCGCAAACGGAACGCGATCTTCGGAGGCGAGCATTCGGGCCACTTCTACTTCCGCGACAACTGGTTCGCCGACTCTGGTCTAATTGCGCTGCTCATCATGCTTGAACTGGTCTCGAACGAAGATAAGCCCCTTTCAGAGATTATCAAGCCGCTAGATAAAGGCTATCGTAGTGGCGAGATTAACAGTACCGTCATCCGATGCCAAAAGCAAACTAAAGGGTCTGGAGGAGCAGTTCGGCCAGGGAGCACAATCTATCGACCACATGGACGGTCTGACGATTGATTATGGTACCTGGTGGTTTAATGTGCGCTCCTCGAATACCGAACCTCTGCTACGCCTGAATCTGGAAGCCAACGACAAAGCGCTGATGGAAGAGAAGCGCGACGAGCTGCTGGCCTTCATCCGTAGCAAATAATTTGTCAAAGCACTCAGCCTTCAAGATCTCCATTGCGTGCGGCGGGATCGATAAAATGGTCCCGCCGCACATTATTGTAGGCAGAAGAAGTCATATTTTGATATCCACTTATCACTTCCTCGGCATAGGGCGGCAGAACCTCTTCGGGCATACGCACTTTTTGCGAACGATTTCCCGGCAGATCAGCAGGATGAGCGGTGACATCGATACCAAGCGCGTTCATCACCAACATGTTAGCCTGGGCCAGACTTTGATGCGGGTGATAGCTGTACAGGGGAGTATCCATAAGCGCGAGCTGCTCTTGAATCTGCATTGGGAGATGTGCATGCTGAGCGCACGCCCTTTGGACTGCCTCGGCCAGTTCCGCCTCTGAAAGGGCAAAGATGGCGTCCATAGCCAGGAGTAGATGGATGCCGCGATTGAGCATCACCAGACGGCCATGCTCCAGACGAGAGATCAAGGCTTCATCACCCTGCGAACGGCGTAGGGTTTGAATCCGGCGCGTAATATCTGCCAGTGGCAGCATATCTAGCTTGTCGCGCAGAAAGGTAATCACACTTGCAGTATCTTGCTGCTCCTGCCAGAGACGTAGCAGTTCCAGGCAGCGCCGACCATCGTACTCTTTGACCGTCCTGGAAACACTTAATAAGAGACTTTTACATTCACAGATCCAGCGTGCGTGCAGATAGTACACGCAATCGGCAACGGAGAAAGAGGGGAGCCGCTCCTGACCATGCACCATCTGTAAGAACTGAAAGCTGGCTATAAATTCAGGCTGTAGGTGGGTAAACGTCTCAAGTTTTTGCTGAACCAGAGGGGCCGATGTTGTCTCCATGTTTATACTGCTCCTTGCTAGTGATCTCGTCATCTACGCTTCTATAAAGAGTACGACTCAAACGGCAAATTAGTGACCTTAATAAGGCGAACACGGACAGAGATCAACAGTCCCTACCTGCGTTAGCCCTCGTCGAGGCGGTCTGAGATCAACAGCCGACCCTACAGGTACCTACGGGGCCACCTCGGATATGGGCCAATGTTGGTGAGGCGGGGCGAGGCGCTGAGATCAACAGCCGTTCCTACCTGCGTTGGCCCTCGCCCATCCGGTCTGAGATCAACAGCCGTCCCTACCTGTATTTGTGCTTTTAAAGGCTTGACAAACTTTATAGTGCTCATTTAAAATGAAGATCATCAAATTATTCCTAAGGTAGATAGGTCGAAGGGTGGCTTTTTATGGAAGTTGCGTCCCAGATTCTTCCCCTGCTGGTTGGCTTGAATGTGGCTCAGCAACAGATTATTGCGCATACAGATGGTCCTCTCCTTGTGATTGCTGGTCCTGGTTCTGGGAAAACGTCGAGCCTGATTTTGCGTGTGCTCAATCTTCTGGTATTGGAGAAGGCTGAGCCTACGGAAATTATTCTCTGCACCTATACAGAGAAAGCGGCCCATGAGCTTAAAGCCCGCCTGATCTCGCAAGCGGCCCTGATCGAGTATCATAAAGACCTTTCACAACTGCGCGTAAATACTATTCATGGTATCTGCAACCAATTGCTTACCGAGCATCGCCATAATACCGATCTGGGGAACAGCTACGAGATCCTCGATGAGTTTGCGCAAAGGTTCTTTATCTATAAGTATATTCATAAGATTAGCGCTACGGCGGCACAAACAATTTTTCAGCACACTTCTCTAAAACGCTGGGAGCTCACTATCCAGCTTCAACGGATCTTTAATCAGATTACGGAAGAACTGATCTCTGTCGAGAATCTGAGTAAAGATGCAATGGCAGAGCGGCGACACCTGGCCCGTGCGTATCTCAACTATCAAAAATTGCTCCAGGAGGAGAACAAGGTCTGTTTTGCCTTTCTGCAAAAAAAGGTATATGAGCTGCTCTGCGATCCGGGAAACGGCCAGCGTATAAGCGTAGGCATCCGTTATGTTTGCGTCGATGAATATCAAGATACGAACTACATTCAAGAACAGATTCTGCTCCGCCTCACGCAACAGACTGGCAACCTGTGTGTGATTGGAGACGAGGACCAGGCACTTTATCGTTTTCGCGGTGCCACAGTGAGCAATCTGCTCGGCTTCAAAGAGCGCGATCCAGCTCCAACAAGTATTGATTTGACAATCAATTACCGCTCGCATGAGACAATTATTCAGGCATATGATCGCTGGATGAACGCCTATACCTGGACAGACGAAGCAGGGCAGAGTTTCCGTTTTGATAAAACTATTCAAGCACCTATAGGGAAGAAAGATAATCTCCCCTATCCTGCCGTATGCAAAATTGTTGGACGAGATAACTTCGATGAAGCGACACAGATGGCTGAACTGATTTTTGAGCTCAGAACCACTGGACGTATTCATGATTATAGTGAGGTTGCCCTACTTTTACATAGTGTACGCAGCAGCTATACTGAACCTTACGTCGATGCGTTGAAAGCCAAAGGCATTTCTTCATATTGTCCACGCGCAAGAGCCTACTTTGAATTTCCAGAGGTCCGCCTCCTGATAGCAAGTTTCGCCTACTTTCTCGACTATCGCGAAGAGAAGCTAAACAATCTGCTTGAAGAAAAGGAAGAGGAAGAAAGCTTTGTTGACTACATAAAAAGGTGTAAGGAGACGCCAGACTCTGACTATAGGAATTTCTCGGCACTTTCTATACTCCTTCAGGTATTTATCAAAGAAATTGAGTGCTATCAGCCAGGCGAAGAAGAGCTAGAAAGTAGTGCTACTCAACGCCTCAGCGATTACTTCTATCGGATAATTGCAGTTGAACCCTTTGCCTCCTGGTTGAAAGCAGAGAGCCAGGCTCGTCATCTCGCCACCTTTTCCCATAAGCTCAAACATTTTCAGCAGGTCTCACCATACCGGAATATCAGTCTGGAAAATCGTGAGCAGGTGAAAAAGCAGCTCTTTGCCGCCTTTCTTTGTCTCTTGCACAACATGGGCCTCAATGAATTTGAGGATGCTGAACAGCCATCTCCAGTCGGGCATGTGCAGATTATGACGATTCATCAAGCAAAGGGACTGGAGTTTCCGGTGGTCATTGTTGCCAGACTCCATCAGTTCTCCAATCCGGTCTGGGAAAATCTGGACCTCTCGGCGCATTATCCCGCGAGCCGCACGTTTGTTGAACCGAAAAAACTGATCGGCGGCTTTGATACGATGCGGCTATTTTATGTCGCATTCTCACGAGCCGAAAATCTGCTCGTGTTAATGGGTCAGAAGCATAAGCCGACACCAGCACTATTTCAGCCAATCTGGCAAAACCTCCCTTGCTGGCCAGACGTACGAAATGAATTAGCAAGGGTGCCTGAGCCAAAGGCCAGGAAGCAGATACAGATGAAACAGACGTACAGCTACACGGGCGATATCCAGATCTACGAGACCTGTCCCCGGCAATATCAGTTTTATCAAGAATACGAATTTATCTCCTTTCAAAAGAAAGAGGTCTCACTTGGTCTGCTCGTCCATCAAACACTGGAAGAGTTGCATCGGCGCATTCTGGACAACGGAATCGATAGTGTCAACGAGCAAGTACTCTTGCGTATCTGCGAAACAACGGCGTACTATCTGGGCAAGACACGCGACGAGCAGATTGATGAGCTGACGATAGAAAGAGCCTTCACCCAGGTACGCAACTACTTTCGCCAGAATCGCCGCGAGCTTTTGCAGATACAAGCAACCGAGGTTGATGTTACGCACGAAGAAGAGGGCTATATTATCTCCGGCAGAGTCGATCTCGTGCTGGAACGAGATGGGCAACTGGTGCTGTTAGACTTTAAAACGGCACCGCGCCCTCCTCGCACGGCTGAGGCGCTTTTTAGCTATGAACGACAACTTTGCCTCTATGCTCATGCAATTGAGAAACGTGAGAAGAAGCCAATCGGCGGTCTCTATCTCTATTGGACAGAAGAGCCAGTTCGCGCCGATGCCCTTATGAGCATTGCCTATGAACCAGAGCGTGTGGCCGCTATGGTGCGGGACTTTAGCAGCGTTGTCGAGAGAATTCAGGAACGCGACTTTGCGGTCCGAACCTGTCCCGCGAAGCACGTCTGCCAGTCCTGCGAGATGCGACATTATTGCAAAAATGATGGTACACTAGAGAAAGAACAAGAATAATGTTTTCTGGTGAGAATACACTCTGCACTTGCTACATACCCTACATCCCTCTCCCTTCATTCTTGACATTTCTGCGATTTCTTACTACAGTTTCAGAGGGCGAGATTTAGCACTGAGACGCCTTAATCTTCTTTATCGGCAGAGCTGGCAGGTTCTGAAGGCCTTTTGTAGGACAGTTCTGGCGGAAGTATTCATTGAGGAGAGATTTTTAAGATGAGTGATGAGAGACATGATAATGCAGGGGTAATCGCACCACCGCCGCTGATTTTTGCGGCTGGCTTGCTGGTGGGACTGGTGGCACATTCGATACGGCCATTGCGCTTGAATCGACGCAATAGCGGATGGTTGCTGGGCATTCCGCCGATTCTCGCGGCCTTCGCGCTTTTTGCTACGGCGCTGCAAACGATGCGCAATGCGGGGACCAATGTACAGCCCAATCTACCGAGTACAACGGTGGTCTCTAGCGGACCGTATAGCATTACGCGCAATCCGATCTACCTGGCCATGACCTTGCTCTATTCAGGGATTGGCCTGCTTGCAAATACTGCGTGGCCATTCTTTTTGCTGCCTCTGATTCTGGTTGCGATACGCTTCGGCGTCATTGAGCGCGAAGAGGTGTACCTGGAACAGAAATTTGGGCCAGAGTATCTGCGCTATAAAGCTCGCGTCAGGCGCTGGCTATAAATCGGCTGGCCCATAAATAGGAGCTCAGACCAGCACTCTCGTTGTGCAGCTCATCTTCTTTTGATCAAGCTGTTGTCTTGAGCAAGGATTTGTCTATGCCATTTAGTTTTCTTCATCATCTTGAATGCGCACGCTGCCAGGCAGTCTATGATGCAGAGACAGTAGCGCAAACCTGTCTCTGCGGATCGCCTCTCCTCGCCCGTTATGATCTTGAAGCTGCCAGCCAGGCGATACACAAAGATGAGCTCGCATCTCGCCAGCCAACACTCTGGCGTTATCATGAGGTCTTACCAGTAAGAGATGCGGCCAACGTTACGACATTGGGCGAGGGGATGACACCGCTTGTTCGGCTCGACAAGCTTGGTACACAGCTCCATATACCACAACTTTACATAAAGGATGAGGGTATCATCCCAACAGGAACCTTTAAGGCACGTGGTGCAGCTGTTGGTGTTTCGCGTGCCAGAGAGTTGGGTGTGCGTGTACTGGCCATGCCAACCAATGGCAACGCGGGAGGTGCATGGGCAACATACTGTGCCCGTGCCGGTATCGAAGCGGTGATTGTCATGCCGGAAGCGGCTCCAGCAATCACACGTAGTGAGTGTGTCATCAGCGGAGCGGCGCTCTTTCTGGTCAATGGTCTGATCAATGACGCAGGCGCGATTGTCGCACGAGCAGTCAAAAAGTATCGCTGGTATGACGCCTCAACGTTGAAAGAGCCTTACCGTATCGAAGGCAAGAAGACAATGGGCTACGAAATCGCCGAACAATTCCATTGGGATATACCCGACGTTATTCTCTATCCGACAGGAGGCGGGGTTGGCCTGATTGGTATTTACAAAGCCTTGCGCGAGATGCAACAACTGGGCTGGATAGGCGAGCGTCTGCCGCGCCTGGTCGCCGTACAAGCCAGTGGCTGTGCGCCCATTGTGCGCGCCTGGCAGGATGGCAAAATGACCTCCGAACCCTGGCAAGATGCCCATACCATCGCTTTTGGGATCACCGTTCCAAAGGCTCTGGGAGATTTTATCGTTCTGGAGGCACTTCGCGAGACACAGGGCTGTGCAATCGCCGTAGATGATATCGATATTCTCCAAATGCAAGCCTTGCTGGCCCGGACAGAGGGTCTTTTTGTCTGCCCAGAAGGAGCAGCCACGCTGGCGGCAGCCCAAAAGTTGCGCGAGGACAACTGGATACACGAGAACGAGCGTGTCGTCCTGCTCAACACAGGTACAGGTTTTAAATATCCTGATCTGATCACAACGGATGCCCCTACGCTCCAACCTCACGATGATCTGCCTTATCCAGGAGGGCCGCACCATGAGCCCTGAAGCCGCTTCTCCTCTCTCCCGGACACATTTGCAGAGCGAGAGGAAAAGAGCCTGCCGCGACCACTTGGCACGCCCAGTCTGCGGAGCGAGAGGGTCGATTGGCGAGCACGGACAGAGATCAACACTGTCTTTTACCCACAAAAATAAAGGAAAACAAGATGATACAATGGAAGGAAAGGAAAACAAGAAAGACAAGAAAAGGGAAGAAAGAATGCAAGAAAATTGCATGGAAAGTGCAAGCGAGTGGGCGGTGAAGACGTTTGCAGGGGCACACTTAGCGCATGCGGACCGAAGCGAACGAGTGATCAAGATGGGAAGCGCTTTGGCGCGAGATCCGCAGGCATCCTTGCCCAAACAAATGGGAGATCAGGCCGCAACGAAAGCCGCCTATCGCTTCTTAGAAAGCGCACACACCAGCTATGAGCAGCTCATCGCGCCCCATCTGGAGCAGACCCGCGCTTTGATGCAAAAGAAGAAGCGGATTTTGCTGGTTCAAGATATGACCGAAGTCCATTACAGCCATCATCCCCAAACGAGGGGATTGGGTCCGGTGGGCCGGCAAGGAAAGGGCCAGGGCTATCTCTTGCAAACGGTGCTCGCCATTGATCCCAGCACGAGAGAGGTTCTGGGAATAGCAGCTCAGGAAGCCTTTTTGCGCCAACGCGCGCCCGTGGGAGAGACGAGTCATGGACGAAGCAAACGCAAGGAAAAAGAAACGCAGGTCTGGTCCCGGCAAGTACGAGAGATAGGAAAAGCACCAGCAGATTGCCACTTTCTTCATGTAGGAGATCGGGGAAGTGATATCTTTTCCTTCTTACAGGAGTGCCTTGATCAAGACTGCGACTTCGAGGTGCGGGTCAATCATGATCGGCGGGTGGACCTGCGCGTGGATCAAGCAAGAACGGCAGTCCCCCCCGCCGAGCTTCGTCATGGCAAGCAACGCAACGCCGATCTGGAGCCGTGCAAGCATCTGTTTGAAGAAGTGAGAAGCTGGCCGAAGATGGGGGAGGAGACGATCCGATTGGATGGAAACCAGAAACGCAAGCAACGGGATGCGATCTTGTCCATCAGTTGGGGAGAACTGCGACTCTGGCCACCAGATGGGGAAGCAGGCAAGGGAGCCGGGCCGATGGTGGTCACGGTGGTCAGAACCTGGGAAGCCGAGGCCCCAGAGGGAGTCGAAGCGCTGGAATGGTTGTTGCTGACCAGTGTGGCAGTGGGAAACGAAGAGCAGGCCTGGGAGCGGGTCGCCTGGTATCGGATGCGTTGGATCGTGGAGGATTACCATCAATGCCTGAAAACGGGGTGTCAAATTGAGACGCGTCACCTGCAAAGCTATGAAGGATTGCGCACGATCTTAGGCTTTTTGGCTCCTTTAGCGGTGCGACTCTTGCAACTGCGGACAGTGGCTCGCCAAGACCCGCAGCGGTTGGCAGGGGAAATCTTGCCCCCCGACGTGGTCCGCGTGGTGGCACATCTGGCGAAGGTGGCTCCCCAGCATTTGACGTCGCGAGAGTGCTGGCGTCGTATTGCTCAGGCTGGTGGTTTTTGGGACGCAAGGGAGACGGAGAGCCAGGATGGAAAACCCTCTGGAAAGGATGGTTGCATATCCAAACTCTTCTGGAAGGCATCGCTCTCGCTTCTCAACTCTCCATCGAATAGAATTTTGTGGGTAAAAGACAGGATCAACAGCCGTCCCTACGTCGTCTCTGCCCACCAAGCGGGATCTCTCAGCGAACCCTTTTGCCCCTCTTTCCAAAATGTGTCTGGAAGAGAGAATTTACAAGATGGCTTTTTTCAGTAGTGTTTTAGCGGGGATTACGACCTTCGTTGACGCGCCAGGTAATCCGGCCCCGTGTCAGGTCGTAGGGCGAGAGCACAACTCGCACCTTATCACCCGCCACAAGACGGATATTTGACAGCCGTAAACGTCCTGCGGGCACTGCCAGTACATGATGCAGCTCATCAATTTGGATTTTAAACAGGGCATTGGGAAACACCTCAACGACTTCCCCAACGACCAGAATTTCATCTCTCTCTTTTACCATAGTATCCTTCCTTTGCCATGCTCAATTCAGCACGGTCTCTTCAAGAAACGCCTTCTGCAAATTCGTCTCGCTGAGGTCCGCATCGCGCAGATTTGCTCGATACAGCAACGTCCCATTGAGATTTGCCCCACACAGGTTCGCCCGACAAAGATGGGTGCCACTCAAGTCCGCACCGCTGAGATTGGCCTGGCCGAGATTGGCTCTGATTAAGTTGGCCCGATAGAGATCGGCCCAGGTGAAGTCTACGCCGCTGAGGTCTACGCCGCTCAAGTCGGCATTGCTCAAACAAGCCCAGGCCAAATCGGAACCGCTGAGATCAGGCCGAATATCCGGATGATCTTGCCTCCACTGATTCCAGGTATGGACACTCTGTTTAAGAAGGTCAAGATGTTGCTGATTCGCCAATTAGGTTTCCCTCCAAATGTGTCTCTGTTCCCTATATAATGATCCATCCCATTCAGCTCAATTGGAATATAATCCTCTCCAAGCAAGCGGGCAAAAAACACACTCACCCCCTCAAATCGAGTAAGAAGAACGTCTTCAAGCATTCGTTCGATCTGAATAAGAGTGTGGCTCGTACGAAGGAAAAATGACCAGAAAGAGCACAGAGAGGTGGCGCAACAAAAGAGGAAGATTGAGAGTAACTCTGTTACACGATACCCTGCTGGGTGTGCAAGGCCAGGAGGCAGATCGTATATTGCTGCCCATGCTCTGAAACATGTGCTAACACAATTGTCTCCTTTCCTAATTGGCTGAATGAGCATCCAGCCTGAAACAATACAAAAGCGTCGTTTGCTGAACAGGTAACGAAAGTATAGCAGCGATCAGCACAAATTGCAAGAGTTACTCCATTTTAATTTTGCGAGGCGAGAATGTTTTCTGGTTACATGTATTTCTCCACGAACCTTTTTAGGAGCCTGTTCCCTAGATTCATTTCACAAGCACCACGAACAAGCGCCCTCACCTGCTCTTGACTCTCGGCCCAACCAACCAGATTAAAGGCAATATAGTTGAGATTTTGCCCGCCAGCTATGACATTAAGATTTTCGTTAAGTTTGTATGTTACCATCATTCTAAGAGATCCATCTGACTAGGAAAGGCTGAGAGCAGAGCCTCAACCAGTTTATCGCAGGCTATCGCTACTTAGCTCAAGATCATGTTCATCTTCTTGCATATTTAAACTTTCTGATTTTGAAGGTACAATAGAGATGGATTCAGTGGGATCTGCGAGTAAGGTTGGCATCGGCGGCTGGCTTGTAGCAGACGGATTCAGGGCGCATTCGCGAATGAAGGCCGCTATTTGTGCCCAGGTCTTTTCTTTCTGACTATGGGTCAGGCTTGAAATCGGCTTATCTGGATCATTCGCAGGCTCAAAGGGGCCAAGCTCAGAATCGGCAAAAGAGCTGTAATTTACAATGACAGGGAGAATCCTTGTGCCTTGCTCAGCACGCCTTTTTAATAACGGCCAATCGCGCAGGAAATCTGGACCACTAAGAAAATCCATGCTTACGAGCAGAATTGCTATCTCGGCAGAGGTAATGGCCTTTGTGATCTCCGCCTTCCAATCAGAGCCAGGAATCAGATCTTTATAGCTCCAGACCTCAATCAGATTCCTCTGCTCCAAAGGTACAAGGTGTGCTTGCAACCGCAACAAATATTCTTCATCTTCCCTGCTAAAACCGATAAAGACTTTGACTTTGTTTGCCGGGGGCGTTGTCATAAAAGAGCTTATCCCTTTTCACACTTAACATCGATAAACACGAATAAGCATAGAAACAATTATATGCGAGATGAGGCGTATTTGCTAGCAAGGAGTAAACTATCATGAAAACTTTCGTCGTTCAAACAACAGCATCAACTTTTCTTGGTTTGATCGCGCTGGGGCTTTTGCTGTTTCTCCCGGCGTGGACGCTGGCCTACTGGCAGGCATGGGTTTTTCTCATCGTCTTTCTGCTTTCAACGAATGCAATCGGCGTCTACCTGTCTCTGAAAGACCCGGCTCTCCTTGCGAGGCGCAAAAAGGTGGGATTTGCGGACCAGAGCCTGACGCAAAACATTATTATATCTATCGCGCTGCTGAGCACTTTCGCCGTACTGGTATTCAGCGCCTTCGATCATCGCTTTACCTGGTCTCCGGTGCCGCCAGCGATCTCGCTGCTTGGAGATGCGCTGGTCGTGCTTGGCCTGTTCATCCCCTTTCTCTCGTTCAGAGGAAATAACAGCTATGGAGGTGCTACGATCGAGGTAGTTGAGGATCAGAAAGTGATGTCGACCGGTCTTTACGCTCACATTCGACATCCCCAGTACCTGGGAAACGTGATCATGGTCATCGGCATCCCACTCGCGCTCGGCTCCTGGTGGGGACTCGTAGTCCTTGCTATCACCATCCCTGTACTGGCATGGAGAATTCTCGACGAGGAGAAGCTCCTGGAGAAAGATTTGACAGGATATAAAGAATACGAGCAGAAAGTGCGCTACCGCCTGGTGCCGTATCTCTGGTAAGAGAGGAAAAAGAGCATGGCAGCTATCATGCAAACGGTTGACAGATGTCCCCTACTTTTACGCTGCAACGGTTGAGCACAAAGATTCGTGTAAATAATATATTTGCATAAAAGCGAGAGGAGAGATATGAAACAACCAATAAATCGTGTGCGAAACCTCGCGGATTATGGGTATCCCTCAACAGATATTGCGGCACTCTCGGAAAAAGCGTTAGAAATTACCCGACGACTCACAGAGTATTATGGTGAAGTTCCCTTTTCTAGCAAAGATCCGATGAGTATGCTTGTGGATATTCTTCTCTCACACCGCACCCGCGATGAGCAGACTGCTGCCGCGTGGGAAAATCTCTTGAAACGGTTTGGTTCCTGGGAGGGCGTCCGTGATGCTCCGACTGCTGAGGTAGAGAATGCTATTGCGAATGTAAACTGGCCAGAAGTGAAAGCACCACGCATACAGGCAATTATGCGCCAGATCACTGAGGAGCGAGGCAACCTGGATCTTACTTTCTTATGTTCGCTACCCGTAGAAGAGGCGGCGGCCTGGCTCAATCGCTTTGAGGGAGTAGGACCTAAAACGACTGCCTGTGTACTACTCTTTAGTTGCGAACTACCACTACTTCCAGTTGACGTACACGTCCATCGCGTCTCCGGGCGTCTGGGCCTGATTGGCAAAAAGGTCACGGCTGATGCTGCACATAATCTCTTGCAAGCACTGCTGCCAAATGATTCACGCGCTATCTATAACTTCCATAAGGGGCTCCTGAGACATGGGCAACGTGTTTGTGTGTATGAGAGACCGCGTTGTAGTCAGTGTGTTATAAAAGATCTCTGTGACTATTACAAAACTGTGGTACAACCTATATAACAATTCGTTTATTCTACATTGGTCAAGTAGGCAAGTTAAGACCTTCATCAACAAATAGAAATGTGTATGCTATAATTGAAAAGATCTTCTTGTGAACAAGTTTGATGAGGAAGGCCTGTGGTTACACTATCATCAACGAAACACCTTGAAATCTTCTTCTGCCATGCTGATGAAGATCAAGAACTTTGTACTAAACTAGAAAAACACCTATCATTTTTAAAACAATTCCTTGACTTTACTATCTGGTCTAAGCGTTCCATTATCTCAGGAGGGATGCAGGAGAAAGAAGTCGAGAAACATCTCAAATCGGCAAACCTGATCCTTCTTATGGTCAGTGTGCATCTTATAAGCATTGAAGAGAATTATGCAGAGATGCTGCTAGCCTTAAAGCGACATACTACACAAGAGGCGAGAGTTGTTTCTGTTCTTCTTCAACCCGTTGGCCATCCCCAAACAGGCTCCTCTCGCCAATCTTGAGACGCTACCCAAAAATCGCCTACCACTTACTCTCTGGGCAAATGAAGATGAGGGCCTATCAAATATCAGCGTTAGTATCGACGAGATTATGCAAAGCCTCCAGCAAACAGAAGAAAAAGAGATTAAAAATCATCCTCTAACACCCAATGAACGCAACCGCCTTAAAGAAGATATTGCCCTCTCGAATCAGGCTATTCGCCGTAATCCTAAGAGTGCCGCCGCTTATGAAAAGAAGGGGCAGGCTTTATACGAGCTTGGGCGCTTTGAAGCAGCTATTCCTGCTCTTAATAAAGCGATCATCCTCGATCCTAACGATGCTGCCGCTTATCGTACCAGAGGTGCAGCTTTCTACCAGCTCCATCGCTTTAATAAGGCAATCTCATCGCTTAATACGGCCATTCTTCTGAGTCCTTACAATCCTATTTCCTACCTTATTAAAGCGATGGCACTTGGCAAACTGAGGCGCTTTAAAGAGGCCATTCCCGTTCTTGAGGAAGCTCTGCGTCTTGATCCCTACTTAGATATAGGCTTCCGTGAAGAGGGGCCTCTTGATAAACTCAAACGTTTTGAGGCCGCTCTTCCCGTTATTGAGGCAGCGTTTTTCTTACGGCGTGCGCTCGTTGTAGGGCTGGGATCTGCTGGTGTGGCTTCTGCGCTAGGTGGTCTTGCCTGGCTACGCTACCCGCAAATATCCCTGCTGTCTTTTCTTCACGCTCCCCCTACTCCCCTTCCCTCTCCTCCACATTCTACTTCCACTTTCCTGTCTCATCCACAGCCAACACCAACACCAACGCCTCCCTCTCCTACCCCTACACCAATGGGAACGCTCCTCCGTATCTATCGCAAACACAATAAACTAGTGAACACTGTAGCATGGTCGCCTGACAGCCAGTTTATCGCCTCGGCAGGAGACGATACTAGAGTGCAGGTTTGGAAGATAGCCGATGGCAGTAACATCTGCACCTATGCAGGACATACGCAGTCAGTATGGTGGGTCACATGGTCACCAGAGGGGAAACTGATCGCCTCCGCAGAGTTTGGATAGGACAGTCCATATCTGGAATGCAGCCAATGGCAAGCATGTGTCTACCTATACCGGACATACTGACGGAGTACGAACGGTTGCCTGGTCACCCGACGGCACACGGATTGCTTCGGGAAGCTTTGATCGAAATGTCCGTATCTGGAAGCCAGATGATGGGAGCACTATACTCATCTATAAGAATCATAGTAACGCGGTGGGGGAAGTAGCATGGTCGCCTGATAGTCAATTTATCGCTTCAGCCAGTGATGATAGAACGGTTCGGGTGTGGAATGCAACTACAGGGAACGATAGGCAGGTTTACCAAAAACACAGCAATTATGTGGGAACGGTAGCATGGTCTCCAGATGGCAAGCATATTGCATCCGGGAGTGTTGATACTTCAGTGAGAGTATGGAATGCAAGCACTGGCGAAGATGTATTTACCTACAAACATAGCGATGAGGTATGGAAGGTGGTATGGTCGCCACATGGCGCGTATATTGCCTCAGCCAGTAGCGATAAAACAGTGCAAGTTCGAGATACAGCTTATGGCAGGAATGTTCTCACCTATCAAGGCTATCCCGCGATAGTACACACTATAGCATGGTCTCCGGATGGACACTCTATCGCTTCGGGGGGCGAGGCGAATACGGTACAAGTGTGGACGGCAAAAGAGGGATAAATAGGAGCAAAAGATGAGCTATTTGAAATCGTCCTTTGGTTTTTGAGTTCTCGTGATGAGAATAGCCATTGCTTTCGTTTCGCTTGCATGCTAGAATTTTAGAGAAATTCGTAAGGGCAACATTTCTATAAAGACATGAGTCGCATATTTCAGACTATGACGCAATCTATCAACAAGCACTCAGTGAAATGCAACAACCGGACTTCGTGGCTCAATGGTCTCTGCTGACGGCCTGGGGAACAAATATAAGTGCTTCTTTTAGACTAGACAGATAAGTACTCCCATACTCTAACCGTAACTACTCAGAAGGGCTAAAAGTCGGAAAAGGGCCCTTTTCCGAACCGCTCTGTCAATCGGTATCCTCACTTTGAGGGCTTTTGCTGAGAGGGCAGCCATATCAGTAGACGGATAGCTGTAATCCGCAAAATTCCAACTCGCTGGGGCGATTGTCTCACAATTCCTTCCTCTTCTCTTGTAGCAAGACATTTGTAGTATACACGAATTACTTTCAAGAACCGCTCCAATACGTCCTAACAAGTACATTCATACACCTACTGAGATGGCTGGGGCTCACTCCTTTGCTAGCTTATGCTACTTTACCTTGAACTAAAAGATCTCTGTGACTACTACAAAACAGTGCTACAACCTAAGTAAAGTACTCCACTGCTAAAGCCCTGATTCTTACTCACATCTTTTGGAACGGCCTGAGAAGCCGTTCGATTAAAGATGTAAGTAAGAATCAGGCCTGAAGCCAGGGGTTTTATGGTGCGGTTAGAGACTAACCTACCCCCATGTATTCACTTTGACGGGATGGAGCAACACGACGATACGCGTCTCGCCCGGACGGTCTCTAGCACTGAGGTCGGCTCCACCATATTTGGCACCCAATTTCTTGGCAAATGCATACTCCGTATCTGGGATGATCTCCGCCCGCGCTCGGACTTCCAGCGTGCGATATGGATTAGCGGGGTCGAGGATAAAGAGCGTGCATTCGGGATGCGCCTGGAGATTTTTCGCCTTCTGGCGGGTGGTGTTGAGCGATAGCTTGAGTATACCATCCTCATCGAACAAAAACCAAAGCGCTGTAACTTGTGGATATCCATTTTGCCCAATCGTGGCCAGCGTGGCAACATCCGCCTTGAGAAGGCTCTGGTGCGATTCAGGAAAAGTTGTCATAGTGTAAACTCCTGCTCCAACGAACAATAATTACGTTAGCATCAATTATAATACCAAAAGGTTGCAGGCGTCCAATAATTTGGGCTCACGCACGCGCCATCACTGCGGAGCGAGGGCATCGCTCGGCGAGGCGGTCAGAGATCAACAGCCGACCCTACGTTCTCTACGGGCGAGATGGATGGTTCGGCGAGGCGGTCTGAAACCCCCACAGGGGCACGGTTAACAGCCGACCCTACCTGCACCTATGGGCAACATTGGCGGAGCGAGGGCATCGCTCGGCGAGGCGGTCAGAGATCAACACTGTCTTTTACCCTACGAAATTCTATTCGATGGAGAGGTGGGAAGTCGAGAGCGATGCCTTCCAGAAGAGTTTGGATATGCAACCATCCTTTCCAGAGGGTTTTCCATCCTGGCTCTCCGTCTCCCTTGCGTCCCAAAAAACCACCAGCCTGAGCAATACGACGCCAGCACTCTCGCGACGTCAAACGCTGGGGAGCCACCTTCGCCAGATGTGCCACCACGCGGACCACGTCGGGGGGCGAGATCTCCCCTGCCAACCGCTGCGGTCTTGGCGAGCCACTGTCCGCAGTTGCAAGAGTCGCACCGCTAAAGGAGCCAAAAAGCCTAAGATCGTGCGCAATCCTTCATAGCTTTGCAGGTGACGCTCTCAATTTGACACCCCGTTTTCAGGCATTGATGGTAATCCTCCACGATCCAACGCATCCGATACCAGGCGACCCGCTCCCAGGCCTGCTCTTCGTTTCCCACTGCCACACTGGTCAGCAACAACCATTCCAGCGCTTCAACTCCCTCTGGGGCCTCGGCTTCCCAGGTTCTGACCACCGTGACCACCATCGGCCCGCTCCCTTGCCTGCTCCTCATCTGCTGGCGAGAGTCGGTGTACTCCCCAACGATGGACAAGATCGCATCACGTTGCGTGCGTTTCTGGTTCCCATCCAATCGGATCGTCTCCTCCCCCATCTTCGGCCAGCTTCTCACTTCTTCAAACAGATGCTTGCACGGCTCCAGATCGGCGTTGCGTTGCTTGCCATACGAAGCTATCAACAGCCGACCCTACATCTCTCACGGGGCGAGAGGTGGTGTACAATTGAAGGGAACATCCTCACTGCGGCGAGAGGGTGCCTATTCAAACAGGATCTCTGTGATAGCACGCCAGGGCAAGGGGGCCGCTTTATCTACGGTGGCAACGAGCAGGGATGGGAGCAGGCGATCAAGGCCCTCGTCGGCAACCAGGACAGGCAGGCCTTCATTGTAGGCGTGCTTTTTGCTAAAAGAGCACTGGCCGGCGGGATCGCCACAATAGAGCAGCGTCCGGCGGACACGTTTCTTGCTATTGCTATAACTTTCGATTTCAATACTTTTCCCTGTCTGGACAGGACTACCACACCACGGACAGGTGGGGAGCAGACGGGCAAAGATGAAGCTTGCAGGATCGCCAGCAGGAGAGGAGAGCCCGGTTTGAGCTAGCTGCCCGTTTTTTGGGATATGAGGGGCGGTCCAGAGACCTAACCGAAAAGGGATACCTCCCCAGAGGATACGATTTCCATGACGAATCATCTCACAGGCACAGATCAAAGCGGCAACGCTTTGAAATTGCTGTGAACGAAACAGGCGCGCCGTATAGCGTAACACGACCACCGGCCTCTCTTCACCCCCCCTTTTGCTCCCCTGTAAACGATACAGACCAAGCGCATAAGCGGCCAGAGCAAGACGCGCCTCCGCCTTCCCATCACCATCAGGAAACCAGAGCCGATCAGCAAGCGCGTTCGCGTGTTCATCCCGCTTCTCACCGGCAGTCAGCGCGGGCAGATGAAGGAGAATGAAGGCTAACTGGAAAGGTTGCCAGCGCCGATTTTTTGGCAGGTCTACATCTCCCGGCAGAAGCTGGCTGTCGTTGTATGGTCTCTGCGCTGCATAGAGCGTATGAACGCGCTGAAGCCACAGCGCCCGATTCATAAAGCAGAATGCCTGAAAGGCCTCTTTATTGTCTTGCAAGAGAGTAAGACCGGCCTGGATACCGGCAAAGGTCTTACGACACTCTTGCAGGACATTTTGGAGCTCTTTCTCACGATTTTGTAAGTCTTCTGTCTGATTTTGCAGACGTGCCTCCTGCGCATCGATCCAGGCCCGATAGGCACTGAGCAATTGCTGAACCTGAGCAAGCAGACAGGAAATATCAGCTATTGCCAGCTCTTGCATATCGAGTACAAGGGTGGAGAGCGCCGAGATTGCTGAAGCCTTCTTCTGCCTGGAGAAAGTATTCAGCCCTGAAGCACTGTTCGCACTCGCAAATGGCGCGGTTGGATGCTTTGGCAATGTGGCAGAGATGGAACCGATATCAACAGGCAAGACAAGTTCGCCAATATTTTGCTGGGCAAGATACAACTTAATCATCGTAGCATCGCCATCGGGGCACTGACCTTCAGGCAGCCAGAGGGCTGGATCGGCTCCTTCTGGATGCTCCATTTTTTCCGCCTGCTGACGAGCCTGCTGCATCTCTTGATCGAGAAGAATCGCCAGGATATGGTCTTGCAGAGAAGGAGGGAGCATCTCGATGCCCAGAAACTCACCATGCGCCGTTAGCTGTAAACCAGACAGCAAGATAGCCATCTGCTTGGAAGAGAGCATTGACTCAACGTCGCTCCAATCCAGACAGATCTCACCCGCAGCGAGGCCCTTGTTGAGATCAGCCAGATCGACCTGGCCCAGATGCTTTGGTAAACGGACAGTACGCACGATGCTTCCCTCTCTCCCTACTCTGTCTTTCTATTTTTATATTTTTCGATCCGTATTCCAGTAGCGCGGATCAAAGCCCTTTAAGAGCGGCGTCTTGCTCTCTACAGGCACAACTACCAGCAAGGCACACATGGCACGGGTCATTCCCACAAACATTGTACGACGCTCACGCATCAGTATTTCGGTCTGCTCCTCAACTGAAGCGTCGGGCGCAAGGATTGGATAGAGACTGGAGACAAAACCAGCCAGGGCCACAATCGGAAATTCCAGCCCCTTGGCAACATTGAGTGTGAGCACCTTAATCCCTGGATAATTCAGGTCGAGATCACGCCCTGTCATATAGATTGCCTCTAGATTGAGCTTTTTGAGGGCGGAGACAATCCCTCTGCCAGCAGGTTCATTGGGACAGAGAATCGCGCATGAGCCAAGCGTCAATCCCTGGCTACGTAAAGCGCTTTTAAAGAAGTTCGCAAGCAGTTGGGCCTCATGCACACGACTCTGGACGGCGAGCACATCCGGCTTCGGTCCGCTCGCAATATACTGGGTTTCAATAGTCTCAGCTTCCAGAACGCCAGAGGCAAGATAGGAGTGAGCAGCCATGCCAATCTCGCGCGTTGAGCGGTAGTTTTCATGCAGCACGTTGGTACGGCGGCCTGGAAACTTCAGGCTAACGTGGACATCGTCCCAGTTGAAACTGCTACTATAGATGGCCTGATTCGCATCAGCGGTGACAAAGATCCGATTGGACGACTTACAGAGCCTGACGAGCATCCGTAGTGCACTCGGATCAAGGTCTTGCGCCTCATCGATGACGACAGCATCATAGCTGGCGAAGAAAGGCGTCTGCTCCACTAATGCGTCAGCACGCACACGGCGCTGCTCCCAGACCTCCTGACCAGTCGCATGAAGGAGCACAAGCCAGCGTTCATAGATGCGCCAGACAAGCTCGCGTTGAGAACCATTCAGTCCCAGTTTGCGCCCCGCACGCGCCAGACTTTTATATTCCTCCAGACTCCCCACCTGGCGAGCAATCAAAACTGAAGTGATTTCTTGCAAGAGATACTCAAGGCCCATCTTCTTCAGGATCAAGCTTTGCATCGCCTGTTGCACCTTATTCCCCTCAAGCGGGGTATCATCGATAGCCTGGCGGAGCAAAATTTTGACTTCGTCCGTATCGCGTACCCCCTTCTCCTGATTCAAATGCTTCAGAATAGTGGTGGCCAGCGTATCGGCGGTAGCAACCTGGACCTTCGTGGCTTCCACTCCCAACAACAATTCGAGGAGCTGCTCGGAAAATTTAATGAGCGCGTTGGTGTAGGTCGTAAAGAGGATACGGGGCGCTGTTTCGCCCTTTTGCTGAAGCTGTTGCAAGAGAGAACGGATGCGGTAGAGCGCAACAGTACTCTTACCTGTGCCGGGGCCACCTTTGACCAGCGTAGGACCAGTCGCACTCAAAGGCCACTTAACATACTTTTCCTGTTCGGGAGAGAGCTTCAGCAGGAAAGTCAGCAATTCGCCATTTTTATAACGGAGCAGATCGTCTACCTCATTCAAGATCAGATTCGGCTGCTCCATCACCTGCACCAGAGGACGCTCAAAGAGGTAGTCGAGAATCTGCATAAGAACTTTCTGCTCCACACTGGAACAGGTAAGCAGGGCATCCTCATCCTTAATCTGAAGCAGGGTTGCATGGTAGCGTTTGGGCACCTCTAAAGTCGTAAGCAGCGCCCGCGTAATGGGTACCGGCAAAGGGCGATTCTCGGTCTGCACGGGAGAATATTCAGCGACAGGCCGGGACAAGGGCGGAGTGACTGACTGATCCTCAGCAATCTCCAGACCACTCATAATATCGGTTTCAGGTGCATCCTCCGCCTCTGGACACTCTTTGTAAGTGGATTCGGCACGCCGGTCTATTTTGTAGATACAAACATATTGTTGATTATAGGTATAGAAGATCCGATAGTCTCCAGCGCGGATGCGATATGGCCTACCAGGACAATGGGTCAGATGCTTCTTCAAATTCCCAACAGGATGAGGATCATGAGTAAGGACAGAAACCTTCTCCATAATCTGATGAACATCCCTCGCTGGTAGCCGATTGATATCTTGTAGAAAAGCCGGTTTGATAAGAGTTTGCCATTGAGTACTCATATTTAACGATTTCCCTATCTAGCAGACATACAGTTCTGCATGCTCTGTTCTGATCCATGAAGATCTACTCATCTCCCACAGTATTTCTATCCTCACCATCCTCCTGCTCCTACCAGACAGACGTTCAATAGAGCCTCTACAAAAATAGCTGTGTGAAGTAGGAGAAAAAAGCAACAATGCAGCGTATCCCCTCATACCTATCGATTGAAATTGCCATTGAGTCCCCCCTTAAATATCTTCAAAATTGAGTCCCCCTAAATATTTTGCAAAATTGTAGTTCTTTAGAGACGAAATTAAGTATTCACCTGCCAATCGGGCAGATAAATACAGTACCTGGAAGAATTTGGGGATACAACGGTAATGCTATTATATCCCCCATTATGACTGAAATGCTATGTAAAGGAGCTGTTTTTTTGGGGATGTAGATTAGAAAACAGCAACCATTTTTTCAAATAGAAGCTAGTTGATGTAACATTCTGGCAGCCTGAGCGTTGGAATAGCTGAACATCGCTAGTGAAAGGACTACACGTCAGGTGTAAAGGATGCATAAACTGAAGGATCTCCATATTCAAGAGGACGATGCGCTACTCACAAGACTCTATCAGCAATATGCACCGGCTCTGCTCACACATCTCGTCATCCATTTACCATCACGTATGGATGCCGAGGATGTATTGGTAGATGTCTTTGTCACGGCCCTGGAACAACAGGCATTGTTGTGTACACTGCCATTTGAACACACAACGCCTCTGGCTCTGGCACGTAGCGCGTAACAAGCAGATCGACCACTATCGTCGGGCCTCACGCCGCCAGCTTGTGGCATTGGACGATGTCGCAGAAACGCTGTCTGAGGAAGATGAATATGCGCCCGAAGAGACGGCATTACGGCATGAGGAGTATCGCAAGTTACAACTCCATTTTACACGTCTCTCTCCGTTACAGCAGGAAGTCCTACGCCTACGTTTCGTCAATGGCTTACGTTCTAGCGAAATAGCACAACTCATAGGCAAAAACGATGGCGCAATACGGACATTGATCTCACGCTCACTCAATCTGCTACGAGAGATTTATAGCAGAGAAAAGGAGGAATAATGATGGGACAAGACAATGATTTTTTCTCTCCAGAGGAGATTGACGCACAGATTGAACAGCGTCTCTCTGCCCACTCCCCAGCAACATCAAGCGACCAGATCATACACGATTTGCAGACGCTGGCTCGCTCGGAGCAACAATTGGACGGCCACTCTTTAGCTCATGTCTGGCAACGGGTGCAGGCAAAGAGACAACACATTTCTTTTCAGACCCAACTCCAGCACTCTGGAGAGAACACTATTGAGAAAAAAGGGAAAGCAGCAATGGAAGAAGCAGATATTTTCGGAGGAATACATTCCTCGGTGCCTTTAACAAAGACCAGAATCTCGCCCTTACGCCTGATAGGTCTCAGCCTCGTGGCGGCTGTGGCCCTTCTCACAATTGTCAGCTTCACAGTGTTCTCAGGCGTACTGCGCTCAGCGTCTCAGGCAGCAGGCAAGGGGTCCTCAACGCTCTCAGGTGCGCAAGCAGCACCCCAGCAAAAAGCAATTAGTAGTGGCAAGTTGGTGTGCAGCGTTAAGCTAGATGTTCTGCGTGGTCCTCAGCTTGGCAATCCTTATACCCTTGTGGATTGGCCTGCTCAGGGCAAGATCGATGCGCTCTCATCCAACTATAATTTTACAACCTTCTCTGCACAGGATTGCAGCAAGAAGAGCACAAAGCCGGTAAGGATTGATGAAACTCTGGTCACATGATGGCAAGAAAGTGATGCGGATAAATTCGTCCAGTACGGCGGGTATTAACATCCTGGATAATAATGGCAACATCATTACAACTATCTCTGACGTTACCGGTTCGTTAGGTACGACCATTGGACCGATGGCCTGGTCATCTGATAGCACACAGCTCATTGTGATCTGCGAGACGTTGCATCACCAAAGTAGCATCAAAAGTGTCGATGCCACCAATGGCAATAACATCAAAACTCTGATGAAGCTTCCTGACACCGAGAGCCGAGCAACAAACATTTCACCTGATGGCAGATATATCATTGTAAGTCAGTTGAATACAGCGTCAAAGCAGAAAGAGCATAGCATCTGGGATGTCAACACAGGGAAGAAAGTGAGCAATCTCCCCTCCGACGATGGGCAGGAGGATTTTAGCATAACGGCATTCTCCCCTGATGGTTCTCTGATTGCGGCAAGTGGAAAGAAGGTAAACATCTATAGCACTGCGAATGGCAAACGTGTGGCCTCGTTCGAGGATCATGATGCCGTAACAAAGCCTCAAGGAGGTTTAGTCTGGTCTCCCAGTGGCCAATACCTCGCCGAGAGTGTCAATTCCATCAACATCTACGATATCAAGGCGCAAAAGATCGTGACAACATTCGGCAAGGTTGATGCTGAGCATATCATCATTGGCCTGGCCTGGGCACCAGATGGCTCTGGCCTGGTTTCTGCGACAGACCGCCTGCAAGATGACGGCCATTCTCAGACCCCTATAAATGTTTGGGCGTTGAGCTAAGGCTCTTAGCTTCCAGACAACAAGCTAAAGAAGAAGGGAAGGGTGAGAGCCCTTCCCTTCTTTTCCTCATCTATGCGCCCTTCAAATTGTCTATTATCTCTCTCAAGCGAAATAAAGGGAAGCACATGGACAGGTGGAGAGGGAAGCGCGTGCTCTCTCCCTGACATATTTTGCAGGGCGGAAGAATCGCTCGGCGAGCAGGACGCGGACAAGCCAGCGTAAGATGATTGGCCAGATGGTTTCTCTTGGGGCGAGAATCGCTCGGCGAGCAGGACGCGGACAAGCCAGTCCCTACCTGTTCTTTCGAGCGCGAGGGGACCTCTCGTCGAGGCCTTTCCCCTTTTTGTGTCCCCTTTTCCAAAAGTGTCAGGGAGAGAGGGCTCTCTCCCTGACACTTTTTCAACCCTCATGGAATTTGAGGGAAATGGGTTCCTGCTCAACAAAAACACGAGATCCAGGAGATCAGAATCCCTGTTTTTCCTCTCTCCCAATCTCCCAACGAATCGGCCCCTGGAGCGCTTTCGTAGGGACGGGATGGTGAGGGTCGACCAACTTGGGCCACTACTCTGCAATCCCGTCCTGTTTCCCAAGCGATCTTCTTCCCCTCCATTTCCTCTCTCCCAAATGTGTCCGGGTAAGAGGGGAGAGAGGGGAAACGCGTGCTCTCTCCCGGACGCTTTTTTGGAGGGGGAGAGAATCGCTCGGCGAGCAGGACACCATTGCGCGTGCGTGCGAGGAGCTTCTGCGCCGGGACCGCTGGCTGCACGCTTCATGGTGTCCCTACGAAACCTGTAACCGCAACAAAGCAGTGCCTCTCCCTCTTTGAGGTTGCAATTGCTCTTTCGCAATTCTTTCCTTTGTCACCAAAACTCCATTAAGCTAATGGAGCCTTTTCTGCACAGTTGCAATTGCTCTTTCGCAATTCTTTCTTTTGCCACTCTTCCCGTCGCCGGGGTACGCAGCCGGGACAGCCATGTTGCAATTGCTCTTTCGCAATTCTTTCTTTTGCCACACGTTTGAACGAATAGAGCCTAGTGAGGATGCCTAGTTGCAATTGCTCTTTCGCAATTCTTTCTTTTGCCACTTGTTCATCCTCCGACCGTTTTTGAGTTCGACGGGAAGCAGGTTGCAATTGCTCTTTCGCAATTCTTTCTTTTGCCACGACACCGGATATCCTCTTCTGGTGTGGAGTTTGCATGAGAGTTGCAATTGCTCTTTCGCAATTCTTTCTTTTGCCACCCAAAGGACGGACGATTGAAAGAAAATAAGAAGCAAGGTTGCAATTGCTCTTTCGCAATTCTTTCTTTTGCCACATAGATCTCACTAAAGGAAGAAAGAAATGCGAAAAGGTTGCAATTGCTCTTTCGCAATTCTTTCTTTTGCCACCTCCACGGATCACTTCTTCGGCTGGCAGTTTGAAGGTTGCAATTGCTCTTTCGCAATTCTTTCTTTTGCCACAACGACGGAAGCTGAAAAGCAGCCCTTCAGTAAGCGGGTTGCAATTGCTCTTTCGCAATTCTTTCTTTTGCCACGCCACCACGATCGTCAACCGGATCTCAACTGCAACTCGTTGCAATTGCTCTTTCGCAATTCTTTCTTTTGCCACTCAAATTGCTCAACTTGAAGGTTGTCCACTTCAGTCTCGTTGCAATTGCTCTTTCGCAATTCTTTCTTTTGCCACGCGGCTGGGACGAATACGACGACCATCCCTTCTAGGAGGGTTGCAATTGCTCTTTCGCAATTCTTTCTTTTGCCACCCCTCGTGTAAAAAAGCCGCTTTGGGGGCCGTTTTAGAGGGCCATTTGCGAGAGGCTCCTCTTCAGGCCAAGTATAACACATTTTTTCGCTGGGAAGAAGGCTTTTTCTTGTGCATTTGAGCTTAATCTGGTTTGCGAGAGGCTATGCTCAGCATCTGTACAGCTACGCCTCTCGTTATTTCTCTTCTTTGCCAACGTTTTGACTACTCCCAGCAGAGGCCAGATAGAGGCTGTGTCGAAAGTCTCTACAAGCCACTACTCCATCAAAGTTTCGTGGTAGGGGAGATCCCTTCCAGCAAGAAGATCGTTGGCGAGCAGGAGACGGCCAAGCCGATCTACCCTACAAGGAAAGATTGACAAAGTACCTCGAGTTAATGTTGGGCTTGCGGTGGCTTCGGAGCCACAAGAAACCCAACATTATGAACTGGCTCTAGCGGCCTTTCGACACAGCCTCAAGTGTCTGTCAATCTTGATGGCATCTGTTTTTGAGAGAGCCATCTCGCCGTCACTGTGTACGTCGAGAGAGGTGGTAGGCTCGCACGGACAGAGATCAACAGCCAGCCGACCCTACATTTTCGACGGGTGCGAGGGTGGCTCGGCGAGGTGATCTGAGATCAACAGCATGTCCCTTATTTACCCGTGTAGTTGGATATCAGCGTTAGGATTAAACTGAACAAGTTTCCAGAAGTCGCTATAGGACAGGTGATATTTTCCTGGTCCCATCGTAGCACCTGCACCCGGACTGGCAGTTTCGTAGTAGTATATATATCCAACACTCGGTGATGTGAAATCAAAACCGTAAATCGTGATGATATGAGGAGCTGAAAGGCTCCAGCCTACAAGGCTTGGGACTCCTTTAGTGCCCTGCGTTTGAATACCTGTGATTAACGGATGCCCATTATCCAGAATATTCCGACCAATCATATTGCTGAAATCTTGCTGTGAGCTCGCAACACTCGCACTATAGTATGGCTGGCCAATAGCATCATTGATAGGCTTAACCATATCTGTCATATAGGTTCCTGGGCCTTTCTGGTTCGTTTTCTCCTCTTTGGCTAGCATGTCAATACTGGGTACATTGCTCGTCCAGGCGGAAATCAGCTCCTGACTGGCACCCGGCCCACAATAATTGAAGTACTTGCTTCCATCTGGCTCATTATATGTTCCCGCTATAGAGACGAAACCGGACTTTCCAGCATAATTACCAGCATCATAAAGCCAGGTTGGAGCTGGTGGCGGAGTAGGAGTAGGAGTAGGAGCAGGCGGTGGAGTATTTCCTCCTGAGACGACAAAAGATGATATCCGGTTATCCCAGGCTCCTAAATCAGCCTGACGATCAGCATAATAAAAAGCAAGCTGGTTACCTTGACCCCCAGGCTGATCGAAAAATGCTCCATTGGCCGCAATATTTATCGACATCGTTTGCTTATCAAAGCCAAAGTTTGCAAGATTGAGCAATCCGGTGCCCTCAAAGCAAAGTTCACAACCTCCAAAATTGGCGTATTGGTATAAGGCAACCCAGGGCGTAACCAGATGCGCACAATCTGTTGTTAATACTGGTGTTGGTGACGGTGGCGGAGGAGGTGTTGGTGCTGGTGGCGGCGCTTGTGTTGTCGTTACCGTAAAATTTATAGCAAGCGTGTCTGTAAAAGTATAATCATACTCATCATTAATAATGATCTTATCTAGACCAGGAGCAACAAGTTGAGGTATCGTGAAACTATCTGTAAAAGTTCCATCCTGCTTTGCAGTATCACAAGTCAGAGTGTCATTATGCACAGCATTCCAATAAACACAAATTTCATGCCCTGGCGTCCAACCGCTCCCTACTATCGCTACTGGAGTATCTGAAGGCCCCGAAGTTGGATTAAGTGTTGCCTGAATACCTTGTGCATGGGCTTCAGGGGAGAGAATAAACATACCAGAGAGACCACAAGCAACCATCAACACAACAAGTGTGAGTATGACCGCTTTGTGGCATAGTTTTTGTGGCATTTTTGTTACCCTTCTTTTAAAGAAAAGTTAGTTGGTTGTTGTTTCGGAAGATTTAATAGGAGTAAAAATAGGAGTGAACATACGACGAAGAAGCTAGGAAAAGTTCTCCTGTCTTTATTGCTTATCCTCTGGCATTATAATATATAGTATTTCGATTTTCAAGCGATTTTTTTATTATTAATATTTTGTCATTCGATTGAAAGAAAGGTCATCAATGGCAAGGCAGATCACAGGCCAAACGAAATTTTCTGCTTTGCTCACAGATGACCTTTCTTTTTGTGGGGAAAAGATAGTGTTCATTTCAGATCTTGCAAGCCCCCACATCCCCCTTCAACTAGAGAGGTTTGCTGATGATTGGCTTGAGGGCTGGATAGAGCGCGGTGTAGGTTTCGTAGCCACGCGTGTAGGCTTGCTGGGTCTCCTGGCGGGGCTCGGTGCGCTCGACGATGCGTACGGTCTGGCTACAGGCTTCCTGGACCGAGGAGTAGACGCCACTGGCAACACCAGCCAGCAGGGCGGCTCCAAAGGCTGGACCTTCAGAGGCGTTTGTGACGACCAGCTCGGTATTGAGGATGTCGGCGATAATCTGCCGCCAGAGGGGACTTTTTGCTCCACCACCTGTGGCCCGCACCTGCTCGATGGGTAGACCTTGCTCTTTAATAATGGCAAAACAGTCTTTCAGGCTAAAAGCTACCCCTTCGTAGACAGAACGGATCAGGTGGCGACGATCATGGCTGGCGGTCAGGCCGATCCAGCCGCCGCGTGCATAGGCATCCAGATGCGGCGTACGTTCTCCCTGAAGATAGGGTAAAAAGAGCAAGCCATCACAGCCAGCAGGCGCACCAGCAGCCTCTTGCGAGAGAAATTCATAGGCATCCTGACCGGTCCAACGTTCCAGAGCGCGTTCGGGGAGGCCTATATTATCACGCACCCAGCGCAGAGAGAGGCCCGCTCCCTGCGTCACACCCATGAGATACCAGGCGTTGGGCACGGCATGATTGAAGGTGTGAACACGGGGCACAGGGCCGGAGGTATCAACCTGGGGAGAATTCGCGTGGGCCAGCACCACCCCACTGGTGCCAACAGAGACCAGCGCCAGACCAGGCACCACCACACCATTGCCAACTGCGCCACAGGCATTGTCAGCTCCGCCTCCAGCAACTGGAGTTCCGGCCACCAGACCAGTCAGGCGGGCAACCTCGTCAGAAATAGTTCCAGTAACGGCGTCGGCGGGGACAACGTCAGGCAAGAGAGCAGGATCAAGCTCGATAGCCCGCAAGACCTCCTGAGACCAGACGCCATGTTTTACGTCGAGCAGACAGGTACCAGCAGCATCGGAGATCTCCATCCCCAGCTTCCCGGTCAAACGAAAGCGCACATAGTCTTTCGGCAAGAGCAGCGTGCGAGCCTGGGCGAAGATCTCCGGCTCATTATCGCGCACCCAGAGCAGTTTGGGAGCCGAAAAACCGGTCAGGGCAGGATTGCTCACGTACTCAATAAGCTTACTGGCACCAACTCTCTCGGTCATCCAGCGGCATTGCGCCTCGCTACGCTGATCGGCCCAGATAATACAGGGGCGCAAGACCTGTCGCTGCGCGTCCAGCAGCACAACACCATGCATCTGACCAGAGAGCCCTACACCACGCACCTCTGAAGGTTGAGCGCCCTTCGCAGCGCCCTGGGCCAGACAGCTATGAATCGCTGAGACCGTCGCCTCCCACCAATCAGCCGGATTCTGCTCGGCCCAGCCAGGATGGGGATGGTACAGGGGATACTCAAAAAGGGCATCGGCAACGACGCGGCCATCGTCAGCAGCAAACAGAGCAGCTTTGACTCCTGTTGTGCCAAGATCGATACCAAGAAGGGTTTGCATAAATGGCTCCTTTGACTGTATTTTTTTCGTTGGCCTTAGTGTATGCCCACAAATAAAATTGTGTCAATAAGAGGCACCCTATCCTTCTAAACTTCCTTTCTTTCAGCCAGCGAGAGGATAGCTTGTGCGGACGTACACTGTTCCTGACTAAGTACTATCTCTAAAATAAAGTTAAATTCTACATAAACAATCATGCTGCTTGCTCCAACAAGATATTGGCTCCTTTTATATCCCCACTAAAGCCTGAAAGAGCAAGCGTCTTTTCAGGCTCTTCGGCCTCTTGTTGTGGCTTCACAGCAAGATGAAGCAACCATTGCAATACCAGGAGTTCGAGTTCGCTCCCATATAATCTTTGTCCAGGCTTCCGCTTTGTATAACGTTCAACGATCTTATCCATCGGAAACTCATAAGCTGGCGGTATATCGGAACGCTCTTTTTGGGATTCCTTCCACAAAAAACCGATATCTTGAGAAAGCAGTAAGAAGTATGGGGCCTGATTGGGGAAACCATATTCTAACAGATCGCGCCGTATCTCTATTGCCTCATCGCGAGAGAGATCTAACATATTCTTTATCTCAATGATCGCAATAAGATCACCCTTCAAGCCTTTAATGACGAGATCTGGTTGAAAACCTGGCATAATAAACATTTCTCCTTCAGAAGGCCCTTCAAATTCTCCCACTATATGCTGAAATAAAAGTATAGTGTTGTATTCTGCGTAAGTCAATCGTCTTTTATCGATCTATCAATCTTCCCTCTCAGCGCGTAGTGACGTCATCTTCAATATCGACATGCGCGAATTTCTCTCCATCACTGACAACCGCATGTATCACAGGCGAGCTTAGCAGCTTCTTCGTGGCATAGCCAGGAAGCATACGAGCGAGAAGCAATTGAGCCTGCCAGTCCCCCAACAGAACTGCGCAGATACCACCAGCGAGGCTTAAAAACAGGTAGAGCAAAGTGGGGAGCCAGGCACTTTTGAGCAAGAGCTGGTCCGCGCCCAAAGCCAGGCTACTGAAGGTTGTATAGGCTCCAAGAAAACCAATGTTCAGGAAAAGACGGCGCGTAGGACCAATCAGGGTTGTGGCATCGGCAAGCGAGGTAATAAAAGAGAGCAGGAAAGCGCCCGTAATATTAATCAGCAGGATATCGTAGGGCCAGCCCTTGCCCAGATGGCTCTGCACAAAGATGCTGATGAGATAGCGTGTGAGCGTGCCACAGAAGCCACCGGAGAGGACCGCCAGGGCACGACGACGTAGCGAGAGCGTTTTGACGGCAGACACTAAAGCAACCCTCCTACTATGATTCCAGAGAAAGCGGCCAGTAGACCAAGCAGCAGGCTACCACCGAGATAGAGCAGACTGACACGCGTACTACCACCTCGTGCCAGTTGCACACCTTCCCAGGACATTGTGCTAAACGTCGTGTATCCACCAAGAAAACCGGTTGCCAGCACCAATTGCGCGACAGGACTGAGCAGCTTCCGTCCAACCAGCGCCGCAATCAGGCCAATCACAAAGGCCCCAGAAACATTGATCAGCAACGTTCCCAGAGGAAATTGCGTTCCGGCACGCTCGGCAACGAAACGTCCTAATAAGTAGCGGCTTAACGCCCCCACAGCACCAGCGAGGCTCATCAAAAAAACAGCAATGAGCGACATGCAAAATCTCCTTTACATCATGAAATATAGCGATTTTTCTGGTCCGAAAAGATGATCCTATTAATCCTTAGGAATAAAAAAAGGCTCCTGATCGCGCAGAAAAGCGTTCTCAGGAGCCATTAGCAACATTGCGGTTTGACCAGGAAAATTATCGCTGATCAGGCGGACTCCATCACCAAATGTTTGTGTCTATTTTTTTCATCATATCACATGTATCCATACCTCGCCGGGACTGTGTTTCGCGTCCTCGCTGGGGGGCGGGGAGGATCGCTCGGCGAGACGGTCTGAGATTAACACTGTCTTTTACCCACAAAATTAATCGTTCTCCTGGAACAGCTTTCCAGGCGGTTCGGCACGGATGAGCTATACTGCTTTCTCTCGCCTCTTCGGACCGACAAAACTGTTCGTTCGGCCTGTGACTGGGTTTGCCTGAATAACGATTAATTTTGTGAGTAAAAGACAGGATTAACAGCCGACCCTACAGTATCGACGGGCGAGGAGGGTGGCAAGGCGAGGCGGTCAGGGACCCCCAGAGGACACGGTGAACAGCAGACCCTACGTATCGACGGGTGAGGGGCCAACGAGGGCGGCCTGAGACCCCCACAGGGTCAACAGCAGACCCTACGGTATCGACGGGTGAGGAGGATCGCTCGGCGAGGCAGTCTGAGACTAACAGCCGACCCTACAGGGGAAGGCGATCAGAGATCAACAGCCGGCCCTACCCATCTCTGGGGGGCGAGCAGGTCTCAGCAACTGGATCAAAGCACTATCTTTACCGGCGCACGAACAATGGTACCGTGCTGAACTAGCCTATCAAGAACCGGCAACAAGTGGGCAATCTTTTCAGGGGATTCAACAATCTCAACAATAATAGGTAAGGTATCAGAGAGATCGGGTAGACGTTCGCTGGCAAGATGGTGAGCCGGACCAAAACCTTCTATGCCACGAAATACTGTTACCCTGCTGATGTTCTGACCCTGAAGCAGAGCAAAAAGAGCCTGATAAAAAGGCTGGCCCTGCCACGTATCGGTCTCATGCATATACACACGCAGACAGACCGCTTCCTGATAGGCCAACTGCTGCTCCCTCATGACACCCCTCCCTCTTCCACAAGGAGATGCAACAACTGCGAACGACCAATAGTACCAAGCAACCGTCCCTGCTCATCGACAACGGGTAAGATTTTCCGTTTACTGGCAAGCAATCTCTCTACAGCCTCTTGTACAGGTACAGAAGCTGCAATCATTACGACAGAAGTATTCATAATATCAGCGGCGAACTGGGCTTTAGCACCTCTTGCAATTCCTCTATAAGAAACACCATCTGGAGTTCTTGCCTTTGTCCATGCGGTCAACAACGAGAACAGGCCCGGACGCATCTCAGCCTGCACCCGCGCCAATACATCGACATCGCTAATAATGCCTTTGACCCTGCGCTCAGAATCGACAACGACGACGCGTTTGAGAGGCGTCTGAAGCAGAGCGGCAATCACCTCTTCTAGAGGAGTCTCTTCAGCCACAGTGGCAACATCAGAATTACAATAGACAGAGACTGGCTGTTGTTGAGCGAGCAGAGGAGATCCGACACGATCTCCAGCAAGAGGCTGAGTAGGAGAGGTTGCCTCCTCACTCATAAGCGGCGTACTGACAATGAGCTGCAATAAATCGGTACGTGTTAGCACTCCAAGCAGCGTGTTCTGGGCATTTACCACAAGCAGGCGGCGTAGGCCAGATTCCAGCATAATTCTGGCGGCCTCACGAACCTCAAGGTCAGGAGAAATCGTGCGCACCTGGCGATTCATAATCTCGCCAGCCGTAACCACACTTTGTTGAGCCGCGGCCAGCGGCGTGGCAACCCGCTCGGCGGTCTGCCCATCTAACTCAAGGGCGGTACGCGCCAGACTGCGTCTCACCGGCAAAAGACCAGCGGCAATCAGATCGCCCGTGCTAATAATTCCCAGGAGATGCTGTTGCTGATCGACAACAGGCAACAGGCGAAACGGGGCGGAAAGCAACAGATCAAGAATGCTAGCAACAGGAGTTTCAGGTCCGGCGGTCCTTATCTGTTGAGCCATCACCTGGCTGACAGGCACCCTGGCAGGAAGTCCCTGCCTGCGAGCATGAGTATACTTCAGCACCTCAACGTCCTGGATCGTAATCAGGCCGCTACTCACTATTTCGCGGATATGAGGTAAAAGATGCTCCAGACGGGAAGGCTGGTCGATAACCTGAATGACAATGGGGGCGGCAGACGACCAGTGCAACCCCTTCTGCTCATGGAGAACCGCGCCAGCTCCATAGCCAGCGATAGCACGCGTAGCAGTCGCACCGGCACAACCATGAGTGCGTAAAAATTGGATAAGCGCAACATATGCAGGCTGACCTTGCCACTGATCTGCTTCTTCCAGATAGATAGTCAAGGCCCAGGCCTTGCCCTGGCGTAATAAGCTCATATGCAGGATCTCCTCTCTGCATTTCTAGAGCAAAAACGCTTTCTGCTCCGAAGTGTCGTTCCTCTTCCCCTCTATTATAGACGAAATTATCTACAAAATGGGCCGAAGGATGAAGGGTTGAAGAGGGAAAGAGAGGCTAAGCGGTGAGGGGTTGAAGCAGAGGGAGAGTAAAGTGGAAGGTAGAGCCTTCACCAAACACGCTCTCCACCCAGACCTTGCCACTATGCATCTGAATAATCTCACGAACAATTGCCAGACCAAGACCGGTCCCCTGAATATAGTGCGTCTTGCCCGATTCGAGACGATTATACGGAACAAAGACATCCTCCAGCGCTTCCGGTGGGATACCAATACCTTGATCGGAGACACTTACATGAATTTGACCACCTTCTAACCTACTGCTTAAAGAGATATTGCCACCAGCCGGGGAGTATTTCAGGGCATTCGAGACAAGATTTGTAACCACCTGAATCAGCTTATCATAATCCCCTTCAATACTCGGCAACTGCTCATCCAGATGAATAACAACTTGATGATGTGTTGCAGTCGAGTGCATACGCTCAGCAGTATCCTCCAGAATAGTATTAAAATCCACGCGGCCCAGGTGCAAAGTCATCTTGCCGAGCTTCATACGTTCAAGGTCCAGCAGTTCGCTAATCATCCGCGTAAGCCGCAACGCATCAGTATGAATATCAGTAGCAAAATCACGAACCTCGCTCGTATTAAACTCCTCGTCGCGGAGCAGTTCGCTAAATCCCTGAATACCTGTCAACGTTGTACGGAACTCGTGGCTCACAATCGAGATAAAATCGCTCTGCAACTTATTCACCTGAGCAAGCTGAATATTGCTCTGGGCTAACTGGTCGTTGCTGGTTTGCAGCGCCGTCAGCAAGCGTGTACGTTCGCGTTCACCACGTTCGCGCTCAATAGAGAGCGTACAGAGCTGAGCCATTGCCTCAATCAAAGCCATCTCTTCAGCACGATAGGCATGATCACTGGAGCCATGATCAGCGTATAAGATGCTTACAAGTTGACCATTGACATGAATAGGCGCGGCCAACACTTCGCGTACGCCCTGGAAAGGAGCCAGATGTTCCAGGTGTGACTGAGCAATATCCAGTCGTACGACCTCGTGTTGTTGCAAACGTGAATAAATAAGAGGATCAATCAACAGATCAAGCAGAGGTGATTGCTCACCCAGTGCAGCAAAAAACCAGCTCTGCTCCTGCTCTTCGGAAAAACCGACAGCGGCGACTGAATAGATATCAGCAAGATCAGTCTCAAAGGCAAGGATACCCGCTCGTTGACTGCGCAATACACTTCTGGTCAACTCAACGATACGTTGACGAACCTGGTTAGTCGATAATGCGTCTTTATCATCGAAGACCCTGAACGGGAGCCTCAACTAACGTCTGAGCCATAGCAACCAGAGCATCAAGAGCCTCATGCGTCTGGCGTTCGAGACGTCTGCGTTCAGTAACGTCACGGCTAATACAGACCGAACCAACGATATGGCCTTCCTGATTAATGATAGGAGCGCCACTGATACTCACCTGAACATCCTGTCCACGTGCATCCCTCATCACCATGTCAACCGCATTATCCCCCTTAAAAGTCTCACCGCACAAAGCACGTTTCATCGGCCACTCCTCATAGGGAATAACGCGTCCTGATTCATCCCGGAATTGCATATGCATCAGACGTTCAAGCAGGGTATGGGAATAATACTCCTCATCCAGGACCAGATCAGCAGCCATATAGTGCATAGAAGCACTATTAATGCGGAAAGGCCGTTCATCAAGTCCATAGGCAAAAATATTATCGTTAATCGACTCAAAAATTGCCTCCAACTGACTATTGCGCACCTGCGTATCTTGCAATAATTTATGCAAATATTCTTCATGCTCCTTGCGCATAGAGATATCCTGAAGTAAAACCAGGAAAAATGGGGAGTCCTGGTCAGCAAAAAAAACAGACGTTCTCGTAACCAGAGTCCAGAGCAAAGTCTTATCTTGACGGATATAGCGTTCCTCATAGACAGAGACATCGCGTGAGCCAAGTTTCAAAGCACGTAGCTGTAAAAGATCTTCTTCGCGATCATCAGGATGGACCAGGTCCAGGAGCTTTCGCGCCTGGAGGTGGGTGAAGGGATAACCAAGTAGCGCACAAAACTGAGCATTAGCTTGCAAAATTGTCCCCTGTCCGTCTACACAAACGGCCCCAAAAGGAAGCAGTTCAAATGGCAAATACCACTGATCTGTCCGATCTTTAAAGATAGCAGGCTTTTGCTTTGCAACGGCGGTAACAGTCTTCTGATTCAGCGTTTCCTGTTTACGATCTGGTTCGTATTTCTGCATGGGCGATAATCCTTCATAGGCAAATGAACCTTTTTTTTCATTATAAGCCCCAGGTCATACACGTTACTATGCAGAGTAAGAGGATTTCAGCTCACACAAAAGTTAGACAGACATAAAAGAAGGCAAGAGATTCGAGGATTTCAGCGTAAAATAAAAAGTCTCCTGGCTTAGAACATCCTCAAACAGGGCAAACGCTTAGCAACCCTTTTTTCAGACACATTCTAAGCCAGGAGAGCGAAGAATAAAGATTGAAACTAGAAATTTTGCCCGGCATTGCCAGCTCTTTGACCCCGGTCTACCCCTACCTTTTCCATAAGCAGGGTAGCGGGAACATGCTGCACACTAAGAGGCAGGGCAATCACAATCACGCCATTTCCATAGGAAACATTCGCATGAGCGCCATCCACAGCATTGGGAAGATCAAGAACTCGATAATAGGTGCCAAAACTCCATTCATCCATAAGCAGTTCTTTGACATCTTTCAACATACCCCGTACATCCCCTTCAATAATCAGACGCCCATCCTCGGTCACGTTCACCTGAATATCTTCAGGCTGCAAACCAGGCAAAGGGGCTGCAATCATCAAGCGGTTATCCGAACGATACATCTTCACAGGGATGGTTAATATTTTTTCTCTCTCTTGCATAGTTTTTTCCATTGCACCTTTCCTCGTTAGACGTAGGGGCGGCTGTTTACCGTGCCCCCTCTGGGAGTCTCTGACCGCCCTCGCCTATCACCCTTCTTGCCGAATATAGGCTAATTTGCGGGATTCTGGCGGTCAGGGGTATCTGTTGTATAGCCCATCTGCTCATCCTGGCCCCAGGACGTTCCAGTATCCCGACCTGGTGAGTCAACGCGGCGGCCTGGCTGATTCTGTGCAGGCTGCACCCCGCTCTGTGACGGATCATAGCCCTGCTGCACAGGAGTATTACCAGCAGGTTGACCATAGTTATTTTGACTATCGCCATAACCGCTTCCCTGAGTGTTAGCATAACCATCCTGGGGCTGATTATAGCCGCCTTGCGATCCCCCCTGATTATAAGCACCTTGATTCTGCGGATCATTGTACCCGGCTTGCTGATTCTGAGGGTCATTATATCCACCCTGTTGGTTTTGTGGATCGTTATAACTTCCGCCCTGCTGATTCTGTGGATCGTTAGAATTTCCCTGTTGATTAGGGTCGTTATAGCCGCCCTGCTGATTATAACCACCTTGAGGATTCTGAGGATCATTATAGCTCCCCTGCTGATTCTGAGGGTCGTTATATCCCCTTTGCTGGTTGTACCCACCCTGTTGATTCTGAGGGTCATTATAACTCCCCTGCTGATTCTGAGGATTGTTATTTTCACCCTGCCGCTTCTGAGGGTCATTATAACTCCCCTGCTGATTCTGAGATTGTTATTTTCACCCTGTGATTCTGAGGGTCGTTATAATTTCCTTGTTGATTAGAATTGTTATTCATTATTTTTCTCCATTCTCGACGACTACTTTGTCAACCTTCACCCGTAGAATGCCGATTACTTCCCATCAACCACCACACTCTCGTAGGGCAGATCGGCTTGCCCGTCTCCGCTTCCCTACCTACCATCAACCACCACACCCTCGTAGGGCAGATCGGCTTGCCTCCCATCAACCACCACACTCTCGTAGGGCAGATCGGCTTGCCCGTCTCCGCTATCACTATCAAAAAATGATAGGTAGATTTCGAGCAGGAAGAGTTAAAACGTTCCGTAGGTTTCTATCCTTCTCACGAATTGCCCCGACGATAAGTTTCATCGGAATTTCCGCTTTCTCTGCGGAGCTGAAGAATAGAGTGGTAGAATAACAAAATACTACACCTGTGGGGGGGCAAACAGTGGGAATAACTCTCTCATCTGAGCAAATCATAGCCCTGGCTCCAGATGCTGCCTCTGTCAAAGCCGCGAAAAAGCTGGCGAAGGCAAAAAATTGGCAGAACGTTGGCCAAAGTCCCGAAGCCCTTTGGGGCGACTGCCAGGGCAGCGCACTCTATCAAATCCGCATTGAAATTGCTACTCATACTATTCGCTGTACCTGTCCCAGTCATAAGCAACCGTGTAAACATGGCCTCGCGCTCCTCTTGCTTGCCGTCGAGGAGCCAGCAGAGGTACCAGAAGGAGAAGCTCCGGAATGGATTACCCAGTGGTTGGCAAAGCGTGTCGGTGTCGCTAAACGCAAAGAGACTATTCAGCACAAACGCGCAGAAGGAGAAGGACCAAACCCGGAACAGCTTAAAGCCGCCGAAAAACGCCTTGCCCTCGTCAAACAGGGCATTGCACAATTGGACCTCTGGCTGAACGATCTCATACGCAACGGCCTGGGCAGCATCGGCCAGCAATCAGATCAGTTCTGGCTGGCAGAAGCCGCACAGATGGTTGATGCACAGGCACCCGGTCTGGCAGGACGTTTACGGCGCATGGCAACCATTCCTAACTCCTCTGCCAATTGGCCTGAGCGGCTGCTGGCGCAACTGGGTGAAATGGCACTCCTCATCCAGGCATTTCGCCACATCGAGCAGCTCGATGCTCCTCTTCAGGAAGAGATACGGCAGATGATTGGCTGGACACGCAATGAGACCGATGTCATGCAGCTTGGTGAGCGCATCGATGACACCTGGCTCTTTCTAGGTCAGCAAATGGAGCTCACCGAATATGGATTTACCCAGCGCACCTGGCTACTTGGACGCACGACAAGACGTATTGCGCTATTCAGCCAGTTCAAAACATTTCAACAATCTTTCGCCAGAACGTATCCAATTGCCAGCGAAGTACAAGCCACGCTTGTCTACTGGCCCGGCGCTGTTCCCCAACGTGCCTTGATCGAAGAGACCAATGACGGTTTGCTGGAGAAAAACGCACAACCAATAACAGAGACGCTCCCCGGTGAACCAAATATCGCTGCATTTCTTTCCAGTATAGCAAACATCCTGGCACAACAACCCTGGCGCAACCGATTTCTCTGCGTCCTACGCAATGCCACGCTTTTTTATCAGCATTCGCGCTGGTGGCTGCGCGATGAACAGGGAGCGGCTCTTCCTCTCCAACAAACTGCTGATTACTGGACATTGCTGGCTATCTCAGGCGGCAAGCCGGCGGATATCGCCGCCGAATGGGATGGAGAAACGCTCCTTCTACTGGGCATGTTGATTGAGCATACCTATGTACGCTGTTAGAAGGGATTAGAGGATGGAGACGCTGGTCAATACAGCAATTATCGGAACGGGACAGGTGCCAGCAGCACAATTCGGCACTGATCTACCAATCGACGAGATAATCGAGCAACTTGCGATAGAGAGTCCGGAGCAACAACTTTTACTGGCCGCTGGAAGTGCAAGCATCTATCAGAGAGCCGGCTATGTTCCGGCCCAGTTTCCAGAGCAGCCCGTTGTTGCAGAGCCAGAAGAACTGCCATATTGCTCAACAAAAGTGGAAAAACACCTTGAATCTCTCTTATCAGCCACGACAGAAGCAAGCTTAGATACGGTCCTGCAAGAAGCACTGCACCTTATGCAAGAAGCACATCTGCTCTTGCCAGCAAGGTTGCTGCCACTTGCACTCAATCTGAAGCGCTCAGGTCAGAAACATCATGCCCTGCTTTATCCATTATTGGGGAAACGTGGCCTCTGGCTGAGTCAGTTTCAAGATGCATGGGCCTGGGTTGGACAATATACAGAGCAGCAGAGCGCAACGCTGACGTCAGAGAAAGAGACGATCTGGCAAGAGGGAACGATAGAGCAGCGGCAGGAAATTCTAAGGCAAGTGCGGGAAGTTGATCCAGAACAGGCAAGAAACTGGCTCGCAAACACCTGGCGACAGGAACGGGCCGAAGTCCGCAAAGTATTGCTAAATACCCTTGAGCACCAACTCACGCTTGCCGATGAAGATTTTCTGGAACGAGCGTTGTCAGATCGCAGCAAAGAGGTACAGAAAAAAGCCGCCGAGCTGCTGGCACAATTGCCCATGTCGGCCTTCAGCCAACGGATGCAGGGCAGAGCGGCTACCTTGCTCTCTTACCAGAATGAACATATCCAGATTACCATCCCTGAAACAGTAGATACCCTTCTGGACGCATGACGGCCTGGATGGCAAATCATATGAAGACCTGAAGAACTCCGTCAATTGGATCATCCAGATTCTCGGCTACGTCCCTCTGACCTTCTGGGAGACGCATTTTGCTCGCAAGCCCGATCAATTGATCGTTGACACCCACTAATAACGCTGAGGAACAAACGGTGCTTATGGGATGGTGCCTGGCCGCACAACACTTTCCCTAACGCTGCCTGGCTCTTCCCACTCTGGCACTGGTTACATCAGATCGACAACAAAGAGTTGAACCCCAGTTGGATACACTCCGCCATGTTTTCCCTGTTAGAGGGCGCAAGCCAGCAGGAAAGCGAGAGCCTTGTCATCTCCGGCCTTGACTATGGAGACGACTGGCGAGATTTCCAGGCCCGACTGCGCAAGCCCTGGAGCCTGGAGTTCAGCCGATTTTTCTTTGAAAGATTGGCCCTGCACCTCCAAACAGCCAAAGATAATCAGTACTTCCAGGATAGCTGGTATAACTCATTACCAGAGGCCGCTACAGCCATCGCACCAGACTATCTCCGTGTAGCTTTATCTACCAGCCAGCACATCATTCCCGAAGATCAAAAGATCCCCTATTGGAGCCAAAAGCTCAAAGAGTTTCCGCGAAATTTTGCATCTAAGACAACAGATAAAAGAGGGATTACAAAAATGACAACATCACAAGATACAAATAACATTGCAGAGACCAGCGAGATAGAGTTAAATCCTGTTTTACGTCAACACGCCGAGCAGCAGTATGCGGAAGAGCTGGCCGAACTGGCAAAGATTGATACCCGCCAACGGCCTCTCAACTGGTCCCTCTCGCCCTGGGCAGTGCGCACCTACCTGCTTGGTGGGACATTGGAGAATGGCTTTGTGATTACGCCAAAGTATATTGGCAAGAGGCCGCCTGATCGAAATTGCCGTCGCGACTTTGGCAACGGATCGCGCCTTGCTGCTCTACGGTCTACCAGGAACGGCGAAATCCTGGGTCAGCGAGCACCTGGCGGCTGCGATTACAGGCGATTCCACCCTGCTGATTCAGGGCACGGCAGGCACGGATGAAAACGCGATTCGCTACGGCTGGAACTATGCACGCCTGCTCGTAGAAGGACCATCAACGGCGGCGCTGGTGGTGAGTCCCATGATGCAGGCCATGCAGACAGGCAAACTGGCACGCATTGAAGAACTGACGCGCATCCCCAGCGAGGTCCAGGATACCTTAATCACGATCCTGTCTGAAAAGACGCTGCCCATCCCTGAATTAAACACCGAGGTCCAGGCACGAAAAGGCTTTAACGTGATCGCCACGGCAAACAACCGCGATAAAGGCGTCAATGAGCTCTCCAGTGCCCTGATGCGCCGATTTAATACGGTAGTATTGCCGTTACCGGAGAATATAGAGGAAGAGGTCGATATCGTAGATCGCCGTGTGAGTAGTCTGGGCAAGGCGCTTGAGCTACCAGTAGAAAAACCGGCGCTGGAGGAGATTCGGCGCGTGGTGACTATCTTCCGCGAACTGCGCAACGGCGTCAGCAGCGATGGCCGAACCAAACTGAAATCGCCCAGCGGGACACTCTCGACAGCCGAGGCCATCTCAGTGATGAATAGCGGACTGGCAATGGCGGCGTATTACGGAGATGGCGTCCTGAATGCAAACGATCTCGCGGCAGGTTTGACTGGAGCCATTATTAAAGATCCGGTCCAGGATCGCGTCGTCTGGCTGGAATACCTGCAAACGGTGGTGAGAGAGCGCTCTGAATGGAAAGATTTGTATCGAGCGTGTCAGGAGGTGTTATAGGTGGGACTCCATGTTTTCGGCATTCGCCATCACGGTCCAGGGTGCGCTCGCAGTTTGCGAGCGGCCCTGACAGAGCTACAACCAGACATTGTTCTGGTTGAAGGACCACCAGATGCGCAAGACGTGCTGCCACTCATGATGCACGAAGGGATGCAGCCGCCTGTTGCCCTGCTCATCTATGCCGCCGAAACACCAAAGCAAGCCGTCTACTATCCATTCACGCATTTTTCGCCGGAATGGCAGGCCATCAAGTACGGCCTGGAGCGAGAAATCCCTGTACGCTTTATGGACCTGCCCCAGGCAATCATGATGGCTCAACAAACGGCTGAGGCGATTCGAGAAATAGAACAGGCAACAGATTCAGAAGAGGCGGATAAAGCAGAACAAGCGGGAAGCATTGAGCCTGCAACACCGATACGTATGCGCACAGATCCACTGGCTCTTCTCGCTGAGGCCGCAGGCTATAGCGATCATGAGCTCTGGTGGGAGCGGCAGATTGAGCAGAGGCAGAATGTAACGCATCTCTTCGAGGGTATTCTAGAAGCGATGGTGGCCCTACGCGCTGATATCGCCCCTGAACCGGAGAATGAGCAAGAGGCCCAACGAGAAGCGTTTATGCGCCAGACAATTCGCGCCGCGCAAAAAGAAGGCTATCAACGCATCGCCGTTGTCTGCGGAGCATGGCACGCGCCAGTGCTGCGTCACGCCCGGACCAGCCAAAGCTGATAGCGCCCTCTTGAGCAAACTCAAGCCCATCAAAGTGAAAGCAACCTGGATACCCTGGACCAATTCCAGACTCTCGTATCGCAGTGGCTATGGAGCTGGCGTATCATCTCCCGGCTGGTATGAGCATCTCTGGACCGCTCCTGATCGCGTCAGTATACGCTGGCTGACAAAAGCCGCTCATCTGTTGCGTGAACATGGCATGGATACCTCATCCGCCAATGTTATTGAAGCGGTGCGACTGACGGAGACGCTCACAGCCCTGCGCGATCTCTCTTTTCCAGGCCTGGCAGAGCACCATGAAGCAATTGAAACGGTCCTCTGCAACGGCAATCCAGAGCCACTTCTGCTTATCCGTGACAAACTGGAGATCGGCGAGCATATGGGCGAGGTTCCGCCAGAGACACCAGCCGTCCCCCTTCAGCGCGATCTCGAAAACCAGCAGAAAAAAGTTCGTTTGAAGCCATCGAGTGAACTATTACAGAAAGATTTTGATCTGCGCAGCGAGACAGACCGCGCCCGCAGTCGGCTCCTGCACCAGCTGCGCCTGCTGAATATTGGCTGGGGAGAATTGCAAAACAAAGGCCAGAAAAGCGGGACCTTTCATGAGTACTGGCAAATTCAATGGAAAGTCGAATTTGTAATTGCGATTGTCGAGGCGAACATCTGGGGCAATACCGTTGAAGGGGCCGCTACCGCCTTTGTGGCCCATACAGCCGAAACCACTGAAGAGCTGCCAGCCTTAAGCGAACTGCTGGATCGCGTCATCCTCGCGGAACTGCCTGACGCGATTGAACAGGTCTTACGAGCACTGCAAAAACGAGCCGCGATCTCGGCTGATGTACGCCATCTCATGGACGCGCTTCCCGCCCTGGCACGCGTGGCTCGCTACGGCAATGTGCGCCAGACACAGAGCGAGCAGGTCCTTCCCATCATCAATGGACTCTTTGAACGTATCGTCATCGGCCTGCCTGGAGCCTGTTTCTCGCTTGACGATGATGCCGCCGCGTTGATGCTCAAAAGCATTCAGCACGTACAGGAGAGCATCAATCTTCTCAACCTCGACGATCTGCGCCAGGAATGGCAAGGGACGCTGCATCAGTTGCTTATGAACGAACATATTCATGGACTGATACGCGGACGCAGTTGCCGCCTACTACTAGAGCAACAGGCGATGGACGAAGATGAGTTGCAACATCATGCACGCCTGGCCCTCTCCACCGCTAGCGACACTGCACAGGCGGCAAGCTGGATTGAAGGGGTACTACAGGGAAGCGCCCTGCTTATTCTGCATCAGGATGGACTCTGGCGTGTGCTAAATCGCTGGCTCTGTGAGCTCTCCGGAGAAACATTCGAGGCACTTTTACCAGTTCTACGTCGAGCGTTCGCCAATTTTCAGGCTCCTGAACGCAGAGCGATGAGCGAGAAAGTCCGGGGGCTCCATCTCCAGCAACCAGAGGGAGTAAAACACCAGAGCAGCAGCGGAACGCCCGTAAAAGATTTGGACCATGAGCGAGCGACTCGCATTTTGCCACTGTTAGCGCACATCTTGATAGGAGCAAAAAAATGAGCATCAGTGAACAAGAGCGCTTACGGCGCTGGCGGCTCGTTCTTGGAAAATGCGAAGGTTCCGGGTTGGCGGCATCGGGACCGAATGGACAGGGCCAGGGACAGGGACTGGATATAGGACTGAATGGACACGATCAGGGGATGGATAACGTGCTAGAAGCACTCTATAACTCTGATCGCTCGGCAGGTCTCGGCAGTTCCTCACCAAACGTCGCTCGCTGGCTGGGAGATATTCGCAGCTACTTCCCCTCATCAAGCGTCCGTATTATGCAACAGGACGCTCTGCAACGTTTAAGGCTCAACGAAATGCTGCTGGAACCGGAGATGTTAGAGCAGGTAGACGCCGATGTCCACCTGGTCGCAACGCTCCTCTCATTAAATAAGATTATGCCTGATGCCACGAAAGATACGGCACGTCGGGTGGTGCGTAAAGTAGTTGAAGAGTTGGAGCGAAAATTAGCCAACGCTATGCTCCAGGCCGTGCGTGGCAGTTTAAATCGCGCCACACGTACGAGTCGTCCACGCTATAACGAGATCGACTGGGACCGTACTATTCGGGCCAACTTGAAGAATTATCTGCCAGAGCAGGGCACGGTTATTGCGGAGAAACTGATTGGGCATGGGCATAAACGCAGCTCGCTGCGCGATATCGTACTCTGCGTCGATCAAAGCGGCTCAATGGCCGCTTCGGTGGTCTATGCTGGCATCTTTGGTGCGGTCCTGGCCTCGCTGCGGGCGGTAAGCACACGCATGGTCGTCTTTGATACGGCAGTTGTCGATCTAAGCGAGGAGTTGCAAGACCCTGTTGACCTGCTTTTTGGCACACAGCTAGGCGGCGGCACCGACATCAACCGCGCCCTGGCCTATTGCCAGCAGATTATCACACGGCCAGCTCAGACCATCCTTGTGCTGATTACCGATCTTTATGAAGGCGGCAACGTGAGAGAAATGTTAGGCAGAGCCGCGGAACTTGTAAGCAGTGGGACACAGGTTGTTTGTCTGCTAGCCTTGAGTGATAAAGGCGCACCAGGCTTCGATCAGCGCAATGCAGCCAAACTGGCAAGCATGGGCATTCCGGCATTTGCCTGTACGCCCGATCTTTTCCCCGATCTCATGGCAGCGGCAATTCAGAAACAAGATCTCAGCCTCTGGGCCGCTAAAAACGATATTGTCACCACACGAGCAGAAGACTAATGACAACCTGCTTGCCAGTAATGGTAGGATACAGGAGAAAAGGAGGATGACATTCACATGGTTACAGAAATTGTTTTTCTTACAGCTCTTCCCGGTAAAGAAGAGGAACTTGGACACGCGATAATACATGGCCTGGAAGTTATTCGTCAGCATCCTGGCTGCATCTCAGCTAACGTTACCCGTTGCATTGAACAACCGAAACGCTATATGCTCACGAATGTCTGGTCAACACTTGAAGACCATACCGTTGATTTTCGCGGCGGTCCCCTCTTCCCTCAATGGCGCAGCCATATCGCCAATTTATACGAGGACCCATTGGAAGTATCACATTACCAGGTTTTCTAATCTCTTCTATTACCGATACTGATATATGCAAAAAGAATAGTTCAGCAAGAGATCATAAAATACTTTACGACAGTAGGAGAAAGGTAGCAGTATGCTATGCCTGACCAACACGACCATTTAACAGCAGATACAGCAGGCAGCCAGGCACAGGATGGACCTTCTTTAACAGAGACGGGGAAAAGCGAGGAAGAACAGCTCGCCTCCCATGTTGCACAACTGCGCCATCAGATTGAAGAGGCAAGTTATCAGTATCATATTCAAGATAATCCCTCCCTGACAGACGCAGAATACGACCAGTTGATGTTGGAGCTACAGCGTCTCGAACGAGAGCATCCCGAATTGCAGACGCCAGACTCTCCCACGCAACGCGTAGGTTCAAGCCCGATCCAGGATGTTCCTCAACATAAGCATCCTGTGCCGATGTTAAGCCTGGCAAATGCGCGTAGTGAGCAGGAGCTGCGTGATTGGCAGAAGCGAGCGGAGAATATCCTGCCCAACGCGACGTTTAGCTATGTCTGTGAACTAAAAATCGATGGTCTAGCAATGGCGTTGACGTATGAACAGGGCCGCCTGACGATAGGAGCATCCAGAGGCGACGGCATGATCGGCGAGGACTGGACACAGAATGTACGCACGATCCACACTATTCCTCAGAAATTACGTGGCGAGGACAAAGCCATTCCGGCAAAAGTCGAGGTTCGTGGCGAGATCTATATGACCATCAAAAGCTTTGAGAAGCTCAACGAACAGATGAGCAACGACAGGCTCTTCGCCAATCCGCGCAATGCCGCCGCCGGTTCACTGCGCCAAAAAGATTCGCGCATTACGGCCTCGCGCCGCCTCAACTTCTTTGGCTATCAGATCGGTTATATTCAGGGAACGCGCCTGCATAGCCAGTGGGAAGCCTTGCAATGGATTCGCGACTGGGGATTTGCTGTTAATCCGCATATTCAGCTCGCGCATAGCCTCGAAGAGGTAATCGAGTACTGTAAAAAGTGGGAAAAAGAACGCTTCAATCTTCCCTACGAGATCGATGGCGTCGTCATTAAAATCAATGACCTGGCTCAACAAGAAGAGCTGGGAGTAGTAGCTCATGATCCACGCTGGGCGATAGCGTTTAAATATCCGCCGATTCAAGTAGCAACGAAACTACTGGATATCCGGGTCAATATTGGCCGCACCGGCTCGGTTAATCCCTGGGCCATGCTGGAGCCCATCGCCATTCGCGGCGTCACAGTCTCGCGTGCCTCGCTGCATAACGAGGGAGATATTCAGCGCAAGGATCTGCGTATCGGAGACTGGGTTCTGGTGCAACGGGCTGGAGAGGTCATTCCCCAGGTCGTAAAGCCCGTCCTCGAACGGCGCACGGGCGAGGAGCAGATCTACCATCTGCCGGAGAACTGTCCTCGCTGCGGTACAGAGATTGAACATACGCCGGACCAGGCAATGGCCTACTGCCCCAATCTCCAATGTCCCGCCCGCCATCTCGAAGGTTACATCCATTTTGTCTCTAAAGGCGCAATGGATATCGAGAGCATTGGCGAGAAGATGTGTGAGCAGTTATCTGATGCGGGCTATCTCAAAAGTGTCTCCGATTTCTATAGTCTGACACGCGATCAGTTGCTGGCCCTTGAGGGGATAAAAGAGAAGAGCGCTGACAATATGCTCGCAGCCATTGAAGCCAGTAAACAGCAACCGCTCTACCGGCTCCTCTTCGGTCTAAATATCCGCTACATGGGCGAGAAGACCGCGCAGATTATCGCCCGTGCCTTTGGCAGCATGGACCGCCTTCTGACTGCAAGCAAAGAAGAGATCATAGGTCTCCCCGGCATCGGTCCGAAGGTTGGCGATAGCCTGTATAGCTGGCTGCAAAACGAAGACAACCGGGCTTTGATCGAACGCTTACATGCGGCTGGCGTCAATATGACTGAAGAGCAGTTGGAGATCAGCGGTCCTCTGGTGGGGCAAACATTCTTGCTCACAGGCCGCCTCAACAGCATGACGCGTTCAGACGCCGAAGAAGATTTACTGCGCCTGGGTGCAACAATCGCCACGGGAGTCAGCAAATCGCTGCATCACCTGGTAGTCGGAGAAGATGCCGGATCAAAATTGGCGAAAGCGCAAAAAGCCGGTGTCCCTATTCACGATGAACAATGGCTCATTGACCTTTTGCAGCACTATGCTCAGACAGAGGAGAGATAAAAAGTGCATTATGCACGATCCTTATAATAAATTCAGGTACTAAAACTATGTATCTACTGAGTAGATACCTTTTGAAGGGAGAAGAGGGGATGGCAAGGGAATTGACACCACTATCCAGGCGGCTGAGAGTGTTGGCACGACGCTTACTTCAGGGTGGTCTGTTTCTCTCCAGTCTTTTCTCTCTCTCCAGGCTACTCTTCTCCCTCTCTGGGAGCTGGATGACAAATCACAGTAAAAGTAATTTACTGCCTAAGATGCGTTCGCTACCGAGCGAGGAGGAGATTGAGCAGAATGCTCATCTCCTCTTTCAACAGATTGAAGGTCAACTGACGCTCTGCGATATCAAGGCCTATTTGACGATTACTCTTGATGCCGCGCTTGTTATCCTTTTGATCTTTGTTGAAGGCCAGAATTTACACAAGGTCTTTCAGCCAGTTACGCCTCAACTTGAGCGCATAGCTGATCTAGGTCTTTTCCTGACGCTTTTTCTCTTCCTCTGCTCCTGCTTTTCTGCTGTACAGGCAACATTTCCTACTGTGCAAGATAGAGACAGAATTTCTTTATTGTATCCCGGACATATTGCTGTGCTGAAGCATGATAAATTTGTGATGAATTTTCAGGAGCAGCCACTCCGCGAACTGAAAGAGTCGCTGCTCTCCGAAGTGTATACAAAAGCAAAAATTGCACGCCGCAAGCTCTCTCTGGTGACCTGGAGCCTGGGCTTCTTCTTTGCTTCGCTTTTACTCTGGGTGATCGCGCAACTCTTTCTGCTTCTGCCTGCCTGAGTACAATCAAGGAACAAATTTGAGATGAGGTCTGCTGACACTCATTTTCCAGAGATGAATAGGCATTGCAGCAATTTCTTATCACCTATTGAGGATTGAAAGAAACTAGACGTACTGCATCTGCGTGTAGCGAGCACGCAGGGCATGGACCTGTTCTTTGACCTGTTTATGCTGAATGGCATCGTGCAGCAATTGGGCCAGTTCGCCCATTGCGCCTTCGTCCATGCCAAAACGGGTCATCTCCGGTACGCCGATACGCAGACCAGAAGGATTGCGTGGATCAGTATCGCCAGGCAGCATATTATAGTTCAGAATAATATCGTTCGCCTCCAGACGCCGGGCAACCTCGACACCGCCGCCCCATTGGGCAACGTTGACCGCAATCATATGACTGCGTGTGAAGCCAAACTCTTTTGCTTCTACGGCAGTCCCCAATTCGGCAAGGCTGCGTCCCAGGGCCTGAGCATTGCGCACGATCTGGGCGGCGTAGGCCCGACCATACTTCTGCATCTCACGCGTGGCAACCAGGAGTGCAGGTAGCGTATTCAGATGGTGGTTGCTAGAAGAACCAGGGAAAACGCCACGATCAGCAGCTCCCCAGTACTTCTTCTCTCCCTCAGCATCCAGATTCCCCAGAATCACACCACGCTGAGGACCTGGAAATGTTTTATGTGTGCTACCTGTCATCCAGGTAGCGCCTTCACGCAGGGGGTCCTGAAATTGGCCGCCAGCAATCAAGCCAAGCACATGAGCTCCGTCATACAGAATAGGAATATTCTTCGTTTTACAGAAAGCGGCCACTTCTTCTACAGGTTCAGGGAACAGAAACAGACTCTTGCCCATAATGACCAATTCCGGGTGTACCTGCTCTACCAGAGCAATCGTCTTCTGGGCATCGATATGATAGTGATCTTCCGTCAGGGGTAAATAATGGAGATGAATGGCATTTGCACTCCCCTGCTTAAGTGCCTGGCCACGATTCTGAATACGACGGCCAAAGACGCCAACCGCGCCATGACTGATATGGCCTCCGGCATCCGTCGAATTGGCAATAACAGTATCGCCACCGCGCAGATACGCCAGGGCCAGAGCCGTGTTCGCAGCGTTTCCGCTAATTGGACGCACATCCGCCTGCCTGGCACCAAAGAGATTACAGATCTCATCATGAGCCATGCGCTCAATCTGGTCAATGTATTGCGTTCCCTGATAGTAGCGGTTCACCTGCTCGCCCTCGTTGGGATGGCCTTCTGCGTAGCGGCCCATAAAGTCCGAATTTTGTACGCGGCGCACGGCAGCGCTGGGCGTATTCTCGCTCGCGATAAGATTGATCGTCTCTGTCTGTCGCCAGTGCTCCTGCTGCGCCACAAGCTGCTCTATGTCTCGTATATCCACAGTCATTTTTCTCTCTTCCCCTTCTTACTCTTACAAGCAACAACATCAGTCTTGATGCAGTATAGCAGTCCAGAAAGAAGGGAACAATAGACATGCTGTATTTCAAATTGGAACAATCTGGATCTCGGTTGAACAAATTGCCCAATGCTGCTATACTAAACCTATCCGTTGTAGATGGATTACACCTACAGTTTCTCTCTCATCCTAAACACAACCACGTTTCATCGGGTTTAGGGGTCTACGATAGTCCCCTCGAAGTCTGGAGGACCATCTCTTGCTTAGATAGTCAGGAGGAAATACTCTTATGAAGGTTTATAGGGCGGAGCAAATTCGCAACGTTGCATTGATCTCTCATGTTGGCGCTGGTAAAACCTCGCTCGTGGATGCCGCTTTATTTGATAGTGGTGCAGTAACTCGCCAGGGCAGGGTAGATGACGGCAGTTCGACAGTTGATTATGACCCGGATGAGTTGAAACGCCGTATATCACTGCATACAAAGGTGTTGCCGGTTGAATGGCGCGACCACAAGATTAATTTTATCGATACGCCCGGTTACCCGGACTTCGTTGGCGAGGTCAAAGCAGGCCTACGCGTGGCGGATGCGGTTCTCGTCGTCGTCACGGCAGAAAAAGGGGTTGAAGTTGGTACCGAACTCACCTGGCATCACGCCGATGAACGCAAGCTGCCACGCATGATCCTGGTAAACAAGCTAGATCGTGAGAATACTTCTTTCGATCAGGCGCTCGAATCGCTACGTCAGCACTTTGGCTTCAGGGTCGTTCCCCTGCAAATCCCTATTGGAGAACAGACACACTTCAAAGGCGTGGTCGATCTGGTCTCACAAAAAGCCTACACCTTTGAAAGCGGCAATAAAGCCCAGGAGATCCCCATTCCTGCCGACCTCCAGGAGCGCGTTAGCACATTTCGCGAGCAGTTGATCGAGTCGGCAGTCGAGAGCGACGATGAGATCATGGAGAAGTTTCTGGAGGGAGAAGATCTCAGCGACAGCGAAATTTTGACGGTGGTAAAAAAAGGGACGATCAGCGGCCAGATTATCCCCGTCCTCTGCGCCTCTGCCGGCAAAAATATTGGCATCCAGACCATGCTCGACGCACTTGTCGATTATCTTCCCACAGCGGCTGATGTAGTACCTGAAGACGCGCAAGCTCTTGGGAATACCACCTCAATTTTTGTCTATAAAACCGCTGGCGCTCAGGTTGGCACCATCTCCAATTTCCGCGTCTATAGTGGGACCCTCAAAGCCGATAGCCACATTTATAATGTACAGACCAGAGCGGATGAACGAATCGGCCAGATTATTCTTTCACATGGAAAAGCACAATCCGAGACGGCAAGCGAAGTTGTAGCCGGAGACTTTGGCGCGGCGGCAAAATTGACCAATACCCATACAGGCGATACCCTAACCAGCAATAAAGAGAGTACTCAAGAATTAGCACCAATTAACTTTCCGACCCCTTGCTATACCGTCGCCGTCGTCCCGAAAAGCCAGGCCGACCTGGATAAGATGGGGAATGCCCTCGCCCGTATTGTACAAGAAGATCGCACGCTACGCATCTCGCGCGATCCCGAAACCGCTGAAACGCTGCTCTCCGGCATGGGGGAGGCCCATATTCAGATCACCATCGAGAGCATTAAACGCAAATACGGCGTCGAGCTTGACGCGCACGATCAGCGCATCTCGTATCGCGAGACCATTCGTAAGAAGGCCCGCGCCAATGGACGCCATAAGCGGCAGAGTGGTGGGCATGGACAGTTTGGCGATGTCTGGTTAGAGATCGAGCCACTGCCAAGAGATAGCGAACAGATCTTTATCTTTGAGGACCGCATCGTCGGTGGAGTCGTACCGGGACAGTTTATCCCTGGTGTTGAAAAGGGCGTGCGCGAATCCCTCAAGCGAGGCTTTATATCGGGCAATCCCATGCTCTACGTCAAAATCTCCCTCGTGGACGGCAAATACCACCCGGTTGACTCCTCTGCTCAATCCTTTGAGGTCGCGGCGTCTCTCGGCATGCAAGAAGCCGTCCCTCTCGCCAACCCGGTCATTCTCGAACCAATCATGAACGTCACGATTACAGTTCCAGAAACAAACATGGGCGACATCATGAGCGATATCAACACCAAGCGCGGACGCGTAATAGGCATGGAGGCCCTGGAGGACGGCACACAGCGTATCAATGCCTCCGTTCCACAAGCCGAGATGCTCCACTATGCCACCGACCTGCGCTCCATCACCCAGGGACGCGGCACATTTACAATGGAATTTGCCCAATACGAAGAAGTCCCCGCGAACGTCCAGCAAGAGCTCATCGCGAAACAGGGCAAGAAAGTGGAGGCCCATTCCTGAAATAACTAACCCAGGAGGAAGTGTGTAGACTTGATAAGCTCGATTACCAGGTCGCACATTTCCTCTATCGAGTAGCAAATTCAAGGATTTCTTCTTTTCTAGAGGCTCTGTTGCTGATAGCCTGTATCATAAACAGCTTGTTCACGCTCTTCCTGAGAAGCTTCTTTGGGGATGGGAGAGGTGAAAGAGGGGAATGGTTCTTGATTGAATTTTTCTTTGTTCACCTGAGCAATTTGGAGTTGTAGGAGTAATTCCTCGTTTTTCAGCTCTTGCATTCTCTCTCTATGCTTAAAACTACGACGGATTGTCCACTCTATTGCTGCCCAGATAGACCCTCCAAAGAAGAAAAGAAAAAGAACGACAAGCCAAAAGTTGTAAAAAGGAGCCGTAATACTTCCACGTCATCTCCTTCCTTTCTATACTGCACACTCCCGGACCCGTTGCTTTCAGGGTAGGGGCAATGGGGGTTGTTTTTTATCTATTTTACTATTTTAGCCTCTTTTGGTTCTACAAACAAGACTTTTAACGCTAAAAAGACGAAATGTGGGTATCAAACAGTTCTTGCTATTGCTAAATTACATTCAAATGGATCACGTTGCTTTTCATTCCCTACTTTTATCGCTATTAAGTTTATCAAATCAATGCCGATATATGTATTGAGGGAGATCATAAATACCTCCCTCAGCGACTCCCTGGAGAATAGCAATTTTTTGCGCTTATCGCTATGTGAAGCGAGAGTTATTAGCTCTCTAAATTCAACCAGAGGAGTTCCTCTGGTGTCAGATCGATAGTGAGCGCAGGAAATGAGGTACGCGTCTCTGAAAGGGCACGAGGACCAATCAGCGGGAAGGTCGGGAAGGGCTGGCTGAGCACATAGGCAAGGGCGATATTGATAGGCAAGACACCTCGCTGCTTCGCCATCTCGTTGACCCGCTCTAATCGGCGGAAGTTATCCTCGCTATACCAGCAACGCACCAGTTCTGGATCGGAGAGATCGTCAGGATGGGCACGGCCCGTAAAGAAGCCCCGCGCCTGACTCGACCAGGGCATCAATGGCATCTGGGTCTGCGTTAACCACGCTCGCGATTGGGCATCTGAGGCCGCAATACAGCCAGCCCAGACTGGATCGACCATTCGTGCCAGGCTAAAGTTATTGCTCATGGCGCTGAATCCGGTCATCCCGTGTGCCGCTGCCCAGGCGTTGGCCTCTGCGACACGCTCAATAGACCAGTTTGAGCCACCGAAAGCCCGCATACGTCCGGCATTCTTGTGCTCGTTGAGAACCGTGATAAACTCGCCTACTGGCACTTCGGGATTATCGCGGTGCATCATATACATATCGACATAATCAGTCTGCAAGCGCTCCAGGCTGGTCAAAAACTGCTTGCTCAGTGCTTCGGGATAACAATAGGGCGTGTGGGCACCTTTATCGAGAATAACGACTTGCTCACGAATACCGCGATTTTTCACCCATGTCCCAAGCATCTTCTCACAGACACCACCAGCATAGATATAGGCGGTATCGTAGCAATTGCCACCACGCTCAAAGAAGTCGTCGAACATCACAGAGGCGTGGGGCCAGGAGGTTTGATTATCGACACCCATGACCAGGCGAGAGACCGGCTTTTCGATCCCCGCAATCCGCCCATACTTCATGATGCTATCTTTACGCATGCCAGGCGGACGCCCATGCAGAGGACGCGCCTTGCCCTCTGGCCGCTCGGCCTCATAGACCACGCCGATCTCTGTCCGCCACCGATCCAGAGTGCGCATATTCCCCAACGTATCCTCCCAACTCATCGCCGGACTCTGCCGGGCTTCCAGATATTCCGCGACAGTATCGGCTTCATTTCCGTACAGATCACCCTCGAATGGAACCTCGATCTCTCGTGCTTGCGGCTCCTCGTTGCGCTTCACGATCAGATTCGTGCTCACATTTGCGTCAGGCGTCCAGGGGGAAGGAACCTCCAGCATCCCCTCAGAGCCAAAGATCTTAACAATATTTTCCCCATCCACCTGCACACCCGTAAAGAGCTGTGCCAGAATGCCGCCAGGGAACTTCAGCGAGGCCACCGTATATTCATCTATCCCTGTCTCCCCAACCTGACCTACGGCTTTCACCTCAAGCGGATCAGCGAAATCTTTGCCCAGGGCCGCACCTGCAATCAGTCTTGCAGCAGAAGCACAATAACAGCCAACATCCAGAATTCCGCCGCCCCCAAGCTCATTCTTCAACAGGCGGCTCTCAAGATTATAGCTGGTATGGAAGCTGAATGTTGCCTGTATCAGGCGTACCTGACCGATGACGCCAGATTGAATCAACTCCACCAGTTTCCGAGTCTGAGGATGGCAACGGTACATAAAGGCTTCCATCAAAAAAACATCGTTCTGATAAGCGGCTTCGATGATCGCCATCGCCTGAGCGGCATTGAGGCCGATAGGTTTCTCGCACAGGATATGCTTTCCAGCTTCGGCGGCCTTTATGGCCCATTCAGCATGAAAAGGATGAGGGGTACTGATGTAGACTGCCTGTACCTCTGGATCGGCCAGCAAGGCTTCGTAGCTGCCATAACGATGCGGAATAGAAAAGGATGTACCAAAAGCCTCGGCGCTCTCCTGCGTTCGACTGCCAACAGCAACAAGCGTGCCAGTGCGAGATTGAGCTACCCCCCTCGCAAAAACACCGGCGATTCTTCCAGTACCAAGAATGCCCCAGGCGAGCTTCTTACTCATTTTCGTTCTCCTATGCTAGCATTTAGACAACAGTATCTCTCGCTGAATACTACCTCAATGATCACGCGGTGTTCTTCGCTTCATAGCACTTTGCGATCTAGCATTTTGTCCCTGACCTGCTCGCTGACCTTGAGGACCACGCGAGGGCGCTCTCTTTGTCGCTCCCCCTGCTCGTTTCTGCTTCCCCAGCAAGCCCTGTGCCTCTTCCTCATGACCATGCGTTCTCAGCCAGTTCTGAGCCTGAGCATGGAGATCACTGAGTGTAGGGCTAGCCGCGATCATCATCCACATCGCAAAGGTAGGATCAGAGGGCGAACCGGGGCTCCATTGCCCTTCAGCGATAAGAAACTTCTGTAACTGATTCACATCCAGCGTCCTCAGAACTTTGTCCAGGCGCTGACGAAAGATTGCATAGTCTGTCATATCAATTTTTTCTGCTTCTCTTTGCAAAATTTTGCGTTCTCCAATCCACGATAAATCAGTATATCACCTGATGGATGGAACAAGACACTAGATTATCCTTGCATGCCAGGAGACGACAGAAGAAATAAGCTATCCGATTACGCTTGTATGTTAGAAAGCGAGGGAATGGGGCAAATCACTTCCCTGATCCGTATATCTATCAGAGAGCTCATTTTAACGAGATAGAGGAGGATGTTTATGCCCATCGAGATCACTGTTGCTACTCCAGGCATTACTATCAGCCAGGGGCGGACGTTTATGGTCACGGATGAACGCGGAGAGATTGCGACCCATACCGATGAAGGTGTTTATGCTATCGATACGCGTTTCTTTAGCTTTTATCGTCTGTATGTCAATCGCCAGCCCTGGAATATCATCAATGCCAGTCAGCTTACATTTTATGCCTCAAAAACACACTTTAGCAATCCAGAACTGGCCACTGACGATGGCAACATTCTGGCAAATACCCTGCGCCTGACAGTTGACCGTGCCGTAAGCCAGGGTATTCACGAGGATTTCTACCTTGAAAATTATACGGGTAAACAGGTCTCAATCATGCTTGAGCTGGAACTCCGCTCCGATTTTGCCGATATCTTCGAGGTCAAATCGAAATTACTGGTTCAACGTGGCAAAACTCAGACGACCTGGAATAATCAACATGATACGCTACGCACCGCGTACAATAATAAGGATTTCCATCGAGCGGCTATCTACCGCGTACCTAACAGCGTAGTACCCGTAGAGTATGCCAATGGACGAATTGTCTTTGACATTACCCTCGAAGCTGGTCAGAAGTGGCATTCCTGCGGCGAGATGATTCTTGAACATGGCAATAAAGTCCGCAAACCGCTCTTTGCACTCTGTCGTCAGGCTCCCATCACGAACGAGAACAACGAAGAAGACCATGAAGTACAGGACTTTGATGAGCGGCAGCAACGCTGGCAGGAGCGCTGTACCGACGTAAACACGCCCAATGAGCACGTCTATCGTATGTATCGGCAGGCGGTGGAAGATATGGGGGCGCTGCGAATTTATGATCTCGATGTCTCTGATGAAGCCTGGGTGCCCGCTGCTGGTGTCCCCTGGTTCGTGACACTCTTTGGACGAGATAGTCTCATTGCTTCACTACAAAATATGAGTGTCTCGCCAGGTTTTGCGCGTGGAGCCCTGAAACGGCTGGCAGAATACCAGGCGACAGAGCGCGACGACTGGCGAGATGCCCAACCAGGTAAGATTCTGCATGAAATCCGTTTTGGTGAGCTGGCTCATTTTCATAAAATTCCTCATACACCCTACTATGGGACTGCCGATGCCACCATTCTTTACTTAATCGTCCTCTCTGAGGCGTACCGCTGGACCGGTGATAGAGAACTGTTGCACGATTATCGCGAAGTAGCAGAACGCTGTCTGCAATGGATTGACCAGTGGGGGGATCTGGATGGGGATGGTTTTCAAGAATATAAGACCTATTCAAGTCTTGCCTATGAGAATGTAGGCTGGAAGGACGCGGGCGATGCAGTGGTCTACGCCGATGGAAGCCAGGTGAAGCAACCGAAGGCTCTCTGCGAACTTCAGGGCTATGTTTATGATGCAAAGACACGGATGGCGGAAGTATTTGAAGTCCTGGGAGATACAGCCAAAGCACAGGCGCTTAGAGAACAGGCGCAAGCGTTAAAAAGCAAATTCAACCAGGATTTCTGGATGGAGCAGGAAGGCTGCTTTGCTTATGGACTTGATCCAAATAAAAAGCAGATTACCTCAATTGCCTCAAATCCCGGTCACTGTCTCTGGAGCGGGATTGCGGATCAGGAGAAGGCGGCTCGTACAGCGCAACGACTTTTGAAGTCGGATATGTGGAGTGGCTGGGGTATTCGCACGCTCTCCAGCTTAAACCCGGCCTATAACCCACTTTCTTATCAGAACGGCTCGGTCTGGCCACATGATAATGGGATTATCGCCGCTGGTTTTAAGCGCTATGGGCTGATTGAAGAGGCGAATCAAGTGATCCGTGGCATCTTTGATGCGGCCAGGCGCTTTGATGCCTACCGTTTGCCAGAAGTGTATGCAGGTCTGCATCGAGAGGGGAAACATACCGACTTTCCCGCACTCTATCCAGGTGGGGCAAACATTCCGCAGGCCTGGGCTTCTGGGAGTATCTTTCAGATGCTTCAGGCGATACTGGGTTTGCGGGCAGACGCACCGCATCATAGCCTGTATGTCTGCCCAACGCTCCCCGAATGGCTACCAGAAATTGAACTGGGCCATCTTCGTGTCGGACGCTGTACGCTGAATCTTCGCTTCTGGCGCGATAGCGCTGGCTCACACTGGAGCGTCAACGCCATTACGCTTGATGAGGGTGCCAGCAAGAAAGAGCTGATTCAAGTGCTGAACGAACCTACGCCGTCAGCTCTTTGACGATACGCTGAACCCTGGCCCCATCGGCCCGGCCTTTGGTTGCTTTGGCTGCAAGAGGCATCACTTTACGAAACTCTTTGCCCTGCTCAGCGACCAGGCCGCTGACGATAGTGCGAATCTCATCGTCGCTGATCTGGCCGCTCTGGAGATACGTTTGCAGAATGTCCAGTTCATGCTGTTCTTTCTCCGCCAGCTCGTTACGTCCGGCCTGCTTGTAGAGAGGAATAGCCTGGTTGCGCTTCTTGACCTCCTGCTCCAATACACGATAGCAATCGGCCTCGGTAAGTGGCTGACCATATTCTGGATTTTTGCGGTCCGTACGCGCGACCTCCAGGTTATGGACCGCGCCTAGAGCCATACGTAGTGTATCAAGCCGCACCTGATCACGTGCTCGCTGGGCATCCTGTATATCTTTACGCAACTTCTGTTCAATCGGAAATTCCTGTCTTGTCTCCGCCATAACTACTCTCCTGGCACACTAGCACAATAATGATATTCTGTATAAAAACACCGCACTAGTATATCACTCACCTGTTGATCGCGGTAGTCTTTCTTTTCTAGCTTGAGGCTCTATCCAGTGCATCTCCACCTGGCATTTTCGCTTTTCCTGTTGTAAAATTCTCCTTCAGACGCGGCAGGAGCTCTGTCCTTTCTCGGCCCGTTTGAGGGTACTGAAAGAAACCAAGAAAAACCGTGTAGAAGCGCTGTCTTTAAAGCCTCCTCTACTTTTTCTGGCTACCTGGTAGATAGGTAGCCAGATTACGGGCAAGATTCCAGCCATCGGGGCTACCAATTCCAGTGGAAAGATCGTAGTTTACGGTAGCAGAATAGTAGAGATTATTTCCAGCAGTAATATCGTGAAATGGCGGGTATTTTAGCTGGCGTGCGTTATAAAGCCAATAGAGCAGGGCAATCGCATTACCCAGGCCAACTTTATGCTGCTTTGCCAGATATTGATTCAGTTCAACAGCAAGTCCAGTCCAGAGAGGAGCGGCACCGCTGGTTCCTCCAGCGGTCACCCAGCCATTTGTAGGGCAGCCGCTTTGGGGAACCGTACAATAAATAGCATACCCGGTCTTTGGATCGGCGTCGGCGGAGACATCGGGCACGGTACGATACAGACTATAGATACCGGGTCCTTTTTGATAGTTGGGACGAAGAAAAACACTGCTCACACCGCCGCCGCCACCATCTCCATAAGGTCCACCATCTGTACAAGTAGGACAGGACCAGGCCTGCTCATGTTTATAGACACCACCAGGAGAGATCTGAAGACTGGTCCCACCAACACCAACGACGTAGGGATTATCAGCAGGAGAGTCTACCGCCAGGGCGTAATTCTGGCAATCATAGGCTCCCAGATCACCGGCAGCAGCAAAAAAGGATTGGCCCTCAGCTGCACCCTGTTTAAAAATATTATTGAGTACCTGGTGCTCAGATGGATCAAGCGCTGCCTCGCAGACACCCCAACTGGTACTTACAACCTTTGCCAGGTCATCGTTTACAATCCTGGTATAAATATCATTAATACCCTGGGCGTTATTCTGACCTAAATAGAGCAGTTGCTGTGTTCCAGGTGCAATGGCCGCCATAGACTCCATATCCAATTCAACCTCAATAGAATTGGCGGCGGGACGATTTACCGCTCCATCCAGAAAGATCGTCTTATAATTTGGTATCCCTAGATGATACGCAGCATAAAAATGGGCAATATCAGTGGGATTAAACCCATCCAGTTCGACAAAAGCCACAGTCTGATTTGTGCCATTCTCACCATCTTTCAGCAGCGGCTGAATATCATAGGCGGTCCGCAATTGAAGAGGAGTAAAGGCTTGCTGCATCATTTTCGCATTCTGTACACTATGAGGACGCATATGCATAGGATGATAATGAGCAACAGAATCCAGGCCACCGATATGCAATACCATTCCAGCCAGGGCGCGCGGGAGAGAGGGAGAAGTGGTAGGAGCATAGACCAGACTCGTTCCCAGGTGATACCGGACAATATGTATTCCAAATGCTCCCTCAACATTTAGTAGCGGACCATCAACATTCAACAGCAAGCGGTTAGGTGCAACGGCAGACACCTGCAACCCCCAATGCCGCAGATAGGCACTGGCCATATTCACCGTCGCCTGAGCAGCACCGAAACGGCGGGTAAATTCCTGGGGCGTGAGATAGTGATGATACCAGAGAGACTCAGGATCATTTTGTGCTGCAAGCAAAGCATCTAACGCTGCCATATTGCGCATCTGAAGTGAAATTGAAAGATGCAAAAGCGGATTACCAACCAGAGTAGATTGTATAGGATGTTGCTGTCTCAACCAGGGCAGGAGCTGATTGGATAAGGTAATGCGTGCTGGCTGGAGTAACCAGCGAGCATTCGCAATACCAGTAAAATCAGGAGAAAGCGAGGCAAGCACGATATTCACAATAAGAAACACAAACAGGAAAAGTTGATACAACCAGCGCCGACAAGAGAGGATTTTCATTGCGCCTCCACGGCAAAAATCATAAAGCATTATTAAAAAAAAGAGGAGTATATTAGACACGCAATAAGCGGCGAACCGCGTTCAGCCGCTTATCGAGATCATTATTATCATTATATTTATCTAGCAAAATCAGAGCTACCCACGTAAACCAAATGAATAAATCAATGAGGCCAGGATACATAATTAGCACTAATCTTGTATCCTGGTCTCACCGAGCAACAACAAATTTCTTAGCAGGTAGTTTTATCGTGCGGCTTTCAGACGGGTTGAAAGGTAGCTTCCGCCGGCCATGATAATGCCAAAGATTACCATGACCAAGCCCCACCAGAGATTAATATTGATATTATCGCTCTGGCTATAACGCGCATTGCCAAACAAGCCATAAAGCAACAGAATCAGGCCAATAAAACCAATCGTAGCCCCAATCGTCAACGCAATCGACATCCTATGCGTCTGCTTCGAGCTTTTCATACCCTGGACATCGTTCTGATCCGAGCTTTCCATACCCTGGACATCGTTCTGACTCATAAGTATCTTCTCTCCTCACACTACCAGAAGACCACATTCAGGATGATAAAAATCACAATCGCGGTAGCAGCCAGGACCAGAGGCCGCTTATACCAGACAGTAGGCGGTGGTGTCACCTTTGGTGTTAAGCTATAGACCAGTCCCTTCAGTTCCTCATCAGGCTTTGGCTTGGTGAAAAGTGAGACCGCGATAGTACAGATGAAACAGACCGCAAAAGCAATAAAGGCACGCCACATACTGGAGCCTTCAGAGCTACCAAGAGAGAAAAGATGGAGAAACTGCTCCATAATCCAGAGCGCCAGAGAAGTGAGGGTACCAATCAGCAGGCCAAAGAAACCGCCCCAGGGAGTTGTTCTACGCCAGAACATACCCAGCAAGAACGTTGCCAGCAGAGGAGCATTGACCAGCGAGAAGAGGACCTGAACATAGTCCATAATACTGGAGAAACCCGAAGCCAGATATGCGGTACCAACACTGAGGACAATACCGACAACAGTGATGATACGTCCCATCCACAAGTAGTGCGTATCAGGAGCGTCCTTCTTAATATAAGAACGATAGATGTCGTAGGTCCAGACAGTATTAAACGCAGTCACATTCCCGGCCATGCCAGACATAAATGAAGCAAGTAGAGCAGTTAAACCCAGGCCAAGCAGGCCATTCGGGAAGTAGTGAACCATCGCAAATGGGATCGCCATATTGTACGAGTTCTCGAAGCCGCCGCCATGACCAAGACCGGGCAGGACGCTGAGAATAATCAGACCCGGAGCAATCGCCAGGAAGGGGAAAAACAGTTTTGGGAAAGTAGCAATCAACGGAGTACGTTCGGCAGCCGCTTCATCTTCCGCCGCCAGGGCACGCTGAACCACCAGAAAATCGGTACACCAATAGCCAAAGCTCAAGACAAAGCCCAGGCCAAGAATAATACCAATAAAGTTCACCCCGAACGGATTATTGTTTGTTGCCGTACCAGCCCACAAATGGAAAAAGGCGGGATTGTGAATTCTCGCCTGAAGTCCTGACCAACCACCAACATTGATTAAACCAATAATCGTCAAGGGCAAAAGGCCAGCCACAATCAAGAAAAACTGAAGCGTTTCATTATAAATCGAGGAAGTCAGACCGCCTAACAGAATATAGGCCATAATAAAGACCGCCGCCGCCCAGATACAGGCATCCAGCGACCAACCTAAAAGGACATTAAACACGAGCGCAGCAGCATACATATTGATACCAGAAGTGAGCAATGTCAGAATTGCAAATGTAATGGCATTGAAACCACGGGTAGCCTCGTTATAGCGCATCTTCAAAAAGCCGGGCACCGAGTGTGCTTTACTGCCATAATAGAAAGGCATCATGAAGATCGCGACAAAAATCATCGCCGGAATAGCACCAATCCAATAAAAATGGGCCTGCAAAATGCCATACTGTGCAGCATTTGCGCCCATACCCAGAATCTCAAGCGCCCCTAGATTTGCTCCGACAAAAGCCAATCCTGTCACCCAGCTCGGCAATGAACGACCCGACAGGAAGAAATCTTCAGAGGATTTCATACGACTTCTAAGGGTCAAACCAATGCCTAATGTGACGCCAAAGTAGATCAAGATAATCAAATAGTCTACCCACGTCGCGTTAGCAGTAATGTGCACTTGCACCGATGCAAGAGCAAACATAACAGTTCTCCTCCTGTCTAGAAAAGAATAGAGAAAATGCTACAAAGGAAAAACAAGAAACACAGCAGAAAGGACCACTGTCTGATAGGAGCAGACATTCCAGCAGGTACCAACAGAGTCTTTTTCTCTTCCTCAATAGGAAGTCATCTATGTAGTAACAGCACGACTGAATAACACAAAAAGTTGCAAATTCGGTTCTATAGTGAACCTACCTTTATTGTTGCGTTTAAATCTTCTCAGTCATATACTTAGCTATAATACAGATGTTTTAGAATGATATTTTCTTAGAGTAGTATTTTCAAGGAGAGACCAATGGATTTATTACACGAAATTGCCCATTGCCCAAACATTCAGCAATGGTTCACTTCTCCTCAAAGCAGTAATCCCTGCTCCAGAATTATCTCCGTCCAGCATGCCAATCACCCCACTACACTGACGCAACATCAAGTACCTGAACCGTGGAGCGGAGACATACAACATGCTCCAATTTTGTTTCTCAGCTCAAACCCCTCTATTGACGATAATCCCTCTATTGAGGAGCGAGAAGAGTTTCCACTCTGGTCCTGGCCTGATGAATGGATAGAGGATTTTTTCGCTCACCGTTACGCAGGTGGACGCAAACAGTGGATAGAAAATGGCACGCGCTATTTGCGGCTGAATGGTTCACGGGGAAGGGCAGTTAGCTTCTGGTCACAGGTACGCAATCGTGCAAAAGAACTACTAGAAAGAGAGGTAAAAGACGGCATAGATTATGCTCTTACCGAGAGTGTCCACTGCAAATCCAGAAGTGAAATAGGCGTCGAAGCAGCATTGCCTGAATGCGCAAGGCGCTATTTACTGCGGGTAATAGAGGTATCTGGAGCAAAAATTATTGTCATTCTGGGGAAACATACAAGAAACGTTGTGAGAAATGAATTTGACCTTCCCGATGAAAACATGTGTGGTCCTCTACAAATTGGGCAACATCCTCGATACATCGTTTTCTTACCTCACCCCAACGCCCATGAACATCGCACCTTTGAGGCATGTTTTGAGAAGGAACAACTTCAGGAACTACGAGCTTTCTTGAAAGAATAATTACACAAAATATTTACCATCAATACATCTTAAAAGAGAGACGTTCAGACTGAACTTTTATGAGTAAAGATGATACAATGCAAATAGCCACACAAACACGTATTTTTTAACCAATGATAGCAAGGACCCTTCTACACAACGCAGTGTAAATTTCTTAAGGACTATTTCAAGGAGCAATTTATGGCAACAGTATTTGAAAGTATTACCACGCGGGCAAAAACGCCATTTATAAATGAAGCGATAAAAGACTTTAGCCAGGAAGAGATACAGCGAGCCCAGGCTGAGGCTCTTACACAGGTCAAAAACGAGCTGGGGCGCAGCTATCCGCTGATTATCGGCGGAAAACATATCTCTAATGCAAAGACATTTGCCTCTCTAAATCCGGGGCAACCTGACCAGGTAATCGGAAATTTCTCCAGCGCCACCGTTCAACAGGTCAACGAAGCAGTACAGATTGCAACCGCGACCTTTGAGAGCTGGAAGCGCGTGCCAGCAGAAGAGCGTGCCAGTTATCTCTTTGCGGCTGCCGATCTGCTCCGCGAACGCCGCTTTCTGATGAATGCCTGGATGATCTATGAAGTGGGGAAAAGCTGGGTCGAGGCCGATGCGGACACCGCCGAGGCGATTGATTTTCTCGAATACTATGCTCGTGAGGCCTTGCGCCTGGCAGAAGAGCAGCCTGTAACGCAGATTCCGAGCGAAGAGAGCTCACTCACCTATATTCCTTTAGGGGTGGGAGCGGTCATTCCCCCCTGGAACTTCCCCTGTGCCATTATGATCGGCATGACCAGTGCCGCTTTTGTTGCAGGCAATACCGTGATTCTCAAACCTGCCAGTACCGCACCGGCTATTGCCTGGCAATTTATGCGTATTCTGGAAGATATAGGCCTGCCAGCAGGCGTGGTCAACTTTCTCCCCGGCTCTGGTTCCGTGATTGGCGATGCCCTGATCGACCATCCTCAACTTCGTTTCGTTGCCTTTACCGGTTCTCGCGATGTCGGGTTGCGCATCTACGAACGTGCCTCAAAGCATCAGCCCGGCCAGAAATGGCTGAAACGTGCGATTCTAGAGATGGGCGGAAAAGATTCTATCGTCGTTGACGAGAGCGCCGATCTTGAAGCTGCTGCAACTGCGATTGTCGCCTCGGCCTTTGGTTTTCAGGGCCAGAAATGTTCCGCAGGCTCACGCGCAATTCTTGTTGAGCAGGTATATGACCGGGTACTTCAGCGCATCGTTGAACTTACACAGCGCCTGACAATGGGCGATGTCACCCAGCCAACAACATCCCTGGGGGCAGTAGTTGACGAGAACGCGCTGAAAAAGATCCTAGAATATATCGAGATCGGCAAAAACGAAGGGCGTTTGCTCACCGGTGGCAAGCATCAGGGGCCGGGCTACTTTATTGAACCAACCGTCTTTGCAGATGTACCACCTCAAGCACGTATCGCACAAGAAGAGATCTTTGGGCCGGTTCTGGCCGTGATCAAAGCGCGTGATTTTGCAGAGGCACTTGAGATTGCCAATAATACCGAGTATGGTCTGACCGGCTCGCTTTTCTCGCAGAATGCAGAACATATTCAACGCGCTAAAGAGGATTTCTATGTAGGGAATCTCTACTTCAATCGCAAGTGCACAGGAGCTCTAGTAGGAGTTCATCCCTTTGGGGGCTTCAATATGTCCGGCACCGACTCAAAAGCCGGAGGGCATGACTACCTGCTGCTCTTTACCCAGGCAAAAGCCATCTCAACCAGGAAGTAGTCTGGAGGTTTCCACATCGCGAAGAGCTAAAGCGGCGGTTAGCTCTTCGCCCCTCTACACCGACAAATAGCCCTCCGAGGAAGGGAGTACTCTCTTGAAGAGCGTCACACAACTACATCCGGGTCTCTGGCAAATCTCATTGCCATTTCAAGGGGAATCCGGTATCATCGGCAGCTACCTTTTAGCCAATGGCAGGACCCTGGCCTTAATTGATCCAGGTCCTACAACAACGCTAGGCGAACTTCTAGAGGCGATTCGCGAGACCGGGCATAGGCCGGAAGAACTTACCCATATCTTACTGACACACATCCATCTCGATCACGCCGGGGCAACCGGGAATCTTCTCCAATACACGCCCCAGGCCAGCGTCTATGTACATGGTATTGGCGCACCCCATCTGCTTGATACGACAAAAGTCGTCACCAGCGCAACTCGTATCTATGGAGAGCGCATGCAGACGCTTTGGGGAGAGATCAAGTCCGTACCAGCCCCGCGCTTACAGATTCTTGAGCATGGCGATACGTTGAAACTAGGCGAGATGACCCTTGAAGTTCATTATACGCCCGGCCATGCCATCCATCATATTATCTTTTTCGATCCGCAAACCCGCGATCTTTTCGCTGGAGATGTCGCAGGTGTGCGTCTGCAAGGAATTGACTATGTGCGTCCGCCCACGCCGCCTCCCGACGTAGACCTGGAGGCCTGGGTTAAAAGTATTGAGCTCATGCGTCACCTCCAACCAGAGGTCCTCTACCTGGCGCATTTTGGTCCGACCTACCAGATTGAGCAACATCTGGAGATCTTGCAAGCAAAACTATTCTCCTGGGGAGAGCTAATGCTTCAGGGATTGCGAGAGGGGAAAAACGAGGACCAGCTCCTTGAGCTCCTCATTGCTCAAACTCAGCCAGAACTCCTGGCAGTTGCACATGACAAGCAAGACATTGTGCGTTATGAGATCGCGACCAACTATCGCATGACCGTGCAAGGTTACATGCGTTACTGGCAGAAAAAAAATCCAGAGCGCCTGACACAATAGAACAGACAAAGAGAGGGACCTTTTCATGCCAGATTTTAGCGCCACAAGCACGGCATTTCATACGCATCGCCTCAGTAATGGTCTACAAATCGTAGGACAAACGATGCCGGACTTTGAGTCCGTTGCCGTCGCCTTTTATGTCCGTACCGGCGCACGAGATGAGCTTGATCCTACGCTCTCAGGGATCTCACATTTTCTTGAGCACATGACCTTCAAAGGGACACAAACGCTGGACTGGCAACAGATCACCCAGGAGTTCAATAAGATTGGGGCGGAACTCAACGCCTTCACCTCTCTGGAAGCCACCGTTTACTATGCACGCATTCTCAGCGATCAGCTCAGCCGTGCCCTGGAACTGCTGAGCGGAATGATCTATCCCCGCCTCAATGAGCAAGACTTTTTGACAGAAAAAGAGGTCATCATTAACGAGATCGCTCGTTCAGAAGACCAGCCTCAGCGCCTTGCCTATCGCCGCATGTTGCACACCTACTTTGGTAGTCATCCTCTGGGCAATGCTGTCCTGGGAACCCAGGACAGCATTCGTGCGATGAAGATTGAGCAGATGCGTGCATACTGGCAAAAACGCTATAGTGCCAATAATATCATCCTGACGATAGCCGGCAAATTTGACTGGGAGCACCTGCTCACGCTGGCCGAGCGCTTCTGTAGTCATTGGCGTAGCGGCGAGAGTGGGCGCATCTGCACCGTCTACGAACCTGAACAAGCCTATCAAAATGTCATGGTCAATCCCCGACTCAAACAGCAGATCCTGTTCCTCACCATGCCTTTGCTCAGCCAGGCCGATTCTGACTACTCTGCCGCCGCGCTTGGTGCCGACATCCTCGGCGATCACAAAGGTTCACGGCTCTACTGGCACATTCGGCAGCAAGGATTGGCTGAATTGGTAGGAAGCAGTATTCGCAGTATGGAAGGAACCGGTATTTTCCTATTAGAGGCCAACACCTTACCAGAACACGCCAGGCGCGTACACCAGATGTTATTACACGAGCTCGATATCTTCCTGTGTGACGGTGTGGAAGAAGACGAGCTACGCCGGGCTAAAAGCAAGCGTATACGGGATATCGTCTTGCGTAGCGAATTGACCTATAGCTGTATGCGAGCACTGGCTTCAGATTGGGTTATCGAGCAACATCTCCCAAGCCAGGAGGAGAAAATCGCCCGGATCGAGCAGGTAAGCACAGAGGATATACACCGTACATTTCTGCGCTTTCCGCTAAAAGAAAAACAGGTAATGACTGCGCTTGGTCCATTATCGGCCAAAGAGATCCTGAGTAAATAGACAGAGGTCGTTTTAACGACTTCCGGGTAAGAGCAAGCGTTGATCGATACGAAACACGCCAAGATTCACCAAAGTCGGACCAATATCTTGCAGCGCCTGAATAATCAGCTTGTGAGCTTCTTGCTCACCAATTATTGGCGAACAAAAATATTGGCATGTTGCAATAAGGGCAGTAAAACCTTCGAGGAGTTCTTTCCGTGAGAGGCGGTCCAAATAAGAACGATCTACAATCTGAAGATAGCCATTAGGGACAATTCTCAGACTGGCAAAGGCGGGAAAAGCGGCAGAGCAATCGTCCAGGATATCGCGTAGGACACTCATCGCTTCAGTAGGGCCGACAAGATGGGCCACAGCCAACGAGACACGGCGCGTAGCCTCAAGCAGGATCTGCCATTCCCAGGGAGAAATCAATTGTTTTGCATCGTCAGCGGCGGAGACAATATTGCCTTCGATAACGCGGGGTAGCTCCGTCTTAGGAGACGCTATTACTGCACCATATTGATGCAAGTGTGACAATACATCTTCAAAGAGCTGCTCATGTTCATCATTTAACGTCGTCTCACGGATGGTAACGCCGCGGTCAAAGCGCACAAACCCTTGCCGCCACATCTGCAACTCTGTCAGAATCTGGCGTACATCGCCGCGATTGCCCACAATATGTACCAGTTTACCAGCGCGATAGTAAAGATGGATAATCCCCAGCCGTTCGGTGTTACGCAAAGAAAGACGGCCAAACGCTCGTACACGCTGGATATGACGTACAATCTGAGCGAGATCACTGAGCGATCCTTGCCAGAAAGACCCGAAAGCAGGATTTATCTGGGACATACACTACTACTTTCTATCGAGCATACCTGACCTTGAAAAGATGTTGCCGATCATAAAACGTGTGTCGAGCTTTTATGCTAACGACCTTCTAGCCTGCATTGCTTTTCCCAATAATACAGAGAAGCAGAGCAAAGTGTCAAGCAAAATGAGAAATTGCACAATCGCGATTTTGGCATGATAATGGAGAGCTATCTTGAGCTGGGGGCATCAGTAAAGTACTGACGAATAAAAGGGTGCCAGCGCAGGCGCGAGAAAAAGCCCCAGAGGCCAGCGGCCTCCACTGCAACGATTAGCCAATGCTGATTGATATCAGCTTCAATACGTTTGAGTTGAAAAGGAGAATCCTGCGGCGTATTGATGCCATAGCTGGTCGTCAACGCCCAACGATAGCCCGCCTGCTGGACAGCATACAAAGCGCGAGTGTCGATATGCTGCCACTGTCCCACAGGATAGGCGAACGAAGCAACAGAATGACCCAGGCGCTGCTCCAGAGCAGTGCGGCAGCCCTGAACTTCATAATCTAGCTCATCCTGCTCTGATAAACACGATAGGATGGGATGATTCATCGTATGAGCGCCAAACGAGATCCAACCACTCCGATCCATCTCCTGAATCTGTTCCCAGGTAAGAGGGAGAGAAGATGCTTCACCTGATGTTAATTGAACAGGCACAGCAAGCAGATGGCGAATACGAGATAAAAAGTGCTCCCGCGTTGCCACAGAGGAAGCGAAGCGTAAATGGGCATCGATGAAGCCAAAAAGGGCTGTCCGGCCCATAGATTGCCGCAGATCAAAATGAGCATCATCATATCTCACCTCTTGCAGCGGGGTAGATGCCACAAGCCGTCGCCCCTCCTGCCACCAGAAACGTCCAGCACTGCCAACATATCCCGGAATAAGGTAAAAAGTAAGCGGGACACGTAGCCGTTGGGCCAGAGGGAAGGCGTACGAATAATTATCAGAATAGCCATCATCAAACGTTATTGCCAGAAGAGGACGGCGATCATGCTGAGACGAAACGGCGGGGCATTGGCTATAGAGTTCCTCCAGAGCTTTTTCCAGAGGGAGAATGTGATAATAACGGCGCAGATAGAGCAGATGCCGCTCTAGATTGCCACCAGAAGCCTGATGATAATTGAGAATAACCAGGCGTTTTCCACGCAAGCGGATAAAAAAACGAGCGAAAGCGACGAGGCCGCTATAATAAAAGCACGCCGCAACACAGAGCAGAACATATTTACGCATAAGAAATTCTGTTTCCTGTCTTACAGAAAAAACACACCGGATGCTCTCTCAAAAAGAGCAAGCATTATGAGCGAAAATGCACAAGATAGTGAGCAACCGCCTGTGACACCCGCCTGGCCGCAGCTTCATCACCAATCACAAAGCGGTAGAAGGGGCCAAAACTTCGCGTTGCCGTATATCCAATAAAAAACAGTCCGGGGATATTCGATTCAAAATGTGAGTTGAGGAGAGGAGAATCCTTATACGTTTGTATGGACGCCAGCAAGGATGGATGAAGCATCGGCAAACGTCGAATATCAGTATGATAACCAGTACCCAAAACGATATGGTCCACCTCTAGTGTCTTCCCATGCGAGAGAAGCAATTGAGCCCGGTTATTTATGGGAGTGACACTTTCGACATGAGCATGTTCGTGTAACACAATACGATTCATAATGCGCGTTCTCAACCAATGAGAACCGGCAGGGCCATGCCGTGTCATAAGCACATAGTCACGTGTATTGCGTGGCAAGCGATAAAAGAGATAAGGATATTTTTCTAGCAACAAATTGAGCCAGCCACAACCCATACCAGCCTTCGGTGCGCGTAGCTCTCTTAAGAATTGAGGCGTACTGGTATTTACAGGAGTAAGCCAGTGGATAGCCTGACGAGAGACCAGTTCAACAGAGGCACCTGATTCATACAACAGCGCAGCCGTCTCTAGAGCAGCCTGGCCACCACCGATCACAGCCACCCGCTGGTCCGAAAAAGATGAAAGCCCATGATGCATGGAGGAATGAGAAAGCAGAGATGGCGGTAAACAACGATATTGGTGAGGATAATAAGCATAATAGCGCAGACCAGGAGCCATAACGACAGAGTGTGCTAACACAACGCGCCCATCGGCCAGAGTCAACACAAAAAACTCTTCTTTGCGTTCAATCGAGCTCACATACGTTTCATCCAGGTCTGGAACAACCTGTTTCTGAAACCACATCCCGTACTCAATAAACATTTCAACGGGTAAAGGATTGAAGCCATCCATACCCAACATATGAAAATAACGGGAAAAGCTATAATGGCCTTCAGGATCAGAGAGATTAGAGGCCCACCAGTAAGAACGCAGCAGCATCCCCTGAGGCATATGCCTTTTCCAGAAGTGGAGCGGCTTGCCAAAAACAGCGACCTTCAGACCCTGCGCCAACAAATGAGCTGCCGCAGACAGACCATAGGGGCCTGCGCCTACCACTACCACATCATACAGTGTCACAGATAAGGCCTTCTGTACCTTCTGAATATCCTGGGAAACACTCACAACCACACCCTCCTCGAAGAGATACTCGTTTGTAGACGACAACGCATACGCTCGGCAAAAGCCTGCATCGCGGTCAAGGCTGGAATGGGATCTCGCCAATCCAGGTAATCATAGCCAGATGGGAGAAAAAAAGCCGAGAAAAAATCATAGAAGATCCTGGGAAGCGATGGCACCCCCGGTCTTCCCTGTTGAGCAATCATTTGCGTCAACGTCACGATATCGCCTCCAAGATAGCGCATCCAGACACCAGCGCGATAGGTCTTGACAGATGCGAGCTGATCGCCACGCGCCCATTGATAGAGCAGGTACGGAAAATCGACGCCAGCCCGGACAGCTACTTCCACCGAAGCAGAAAGCCGGGGATTCACCTCCATCAAAAAAGGCTTACCAGAAGCATCGCGGCGAAACTCAACCTCAGAATATCCTTCCAAATCCATAGCCCGCACCAGACACTCCGCCTGTTCAGTGATATCCGGAGGTAAAAGAATGCTCTGTCTGAGCACAGAGGTTCCGCCCAGAGGTGGCTGCGTGCGCCTGGCCCATTGGGCAAAGCGGGCATAAAAAGTCTTATCGGCATACAAAAAGCTGATCGCTTCTCGCCGTCCGGAGAGATAGCGCTGGAAGAGAACTGTTCCGCCAAAACGTGTCAGTTGCGCAACGGCACTCTGAGCTTCAGCCAGGGTTGTCACCAGAAAACAGAGCAGGCGACTCCCCTGTTGCTGTTCTGCATCCCAGCCCCAGGTCTCGGAAGGTTTGACAACCGCAGGCAGACCGAGCTCATGCACCGCAACGGCAACATCTTGCGAATCATGCACCAGTACAGTCTTTGGTATATTGAGACCCAGACGCTCCGCCAGATGGAGCGTTTGCTCTTTATTACAAGCAATAGCCAGGGCCTCTTCTTTTGCCAGAGCGATCCTGACATGGGCAGCCAGAGCCTGGCGATATTCACGAAGCAGAGCCAGGGTGCTATCCGAAGAAGCAATCAAGACATCGGCACCACAGGAGAGCAAAATTTGCTGGACATAGGTGAGAAAAGGCTCCGCCTGAGGCAAATAGGCTGGTGCTTTATACGCGCGTGCGCACCAGCGCGAAGAAAAGCCGGGTAGACAGACGGAATTCCCCATCTCCTCAACACATTCCAGCGCCGCCACACGCATACCTCGACTTCCCAGAGAACGAAGCGTCACAAGAGATTGGCGCAACTTCGCATCCAGAATCAGTGCATCATAGTGTTCAGCACAAGCAAGCATTTGACCCTTCGCAGCCCGAATCACGGATTCCCCCTTTCAAGAAGAGTATCCACCCATCTTTTTGAGAAGGCAAGAGAGGAATTAGCTCCAATTCTCACCAGGCAGGCTTCGTAACAAAAAAGCATTGAGTTAGCAGATAAGCCGGCAATCAACTAATCTCTTCTTCTCTCCTACTTTTCAAGAATATTGCACGTAACAGGTATCTTCTTCACTACTACACCACAGTATACATTAGATATGTAGTCACGAAAACACAATATATATCTATATATCGAATACATATCGATCAATGGCGTGATTTTGCATGGAATGTGACAATGATAATAGAAGCTGTTCTTGAAGAAGATCGCGGGAAGATGCTAAGCACCGTTTCTCGATAGCTTGAAGAGCGGTATTGTATGACAACTTATTCTGGAAACTGCATCAGCTTCTCACCTTCAGCGTAAGGATGGAGCGAGAGCAGATTCCAGTAGCGCCAGGGAGGCAGACATGAAACGATTACTGCTGGAGAAGATCTCCTCACGCAGCTTACGCGTTGCAGTTATCGGACTTGGCTATGTGGGATTACCACTGGCAACGACATTTGCAGAACAAGGCTTTCACGTTACAGGTATCGACCTGGACCAGCAGAAAATAGAGCTAGCCAATAAGGGTGAAAGCTATATCTCCGATATCGGCAGCGCGACCCTCCAACGACTTCTGGAGGCCGGACGTTTGAAATTTACCAGTGATTTTGCCGCATTGGATGAAATAGATGCAGTAAGTATCTGTGTACCCACGCCTCTGAGAAAAACGCGTGACCCAGATATTTCTTACATCCTTGCCGCGACCCAGAAAGTGCGCGAGCACCTACATCCGGGGCAGCTCGTCATTCTAGAGAGTACAACCTATCCTGGAACCACAGATGAAATCGTCTTACCGGAACTAGCCGCAACGGGTCTCCAGGTTGGGAAAGACTTCTTTCTCGCTTTTTCGCCCGAACGCATAGATCCAGGAAACACACAATTTGATACGCATAACACGCCAAAGGTCGTAGGAGGTATTACAGCAGATTGTACAGAGCTGGCGCAGGCCTATTATGGTGCGGCAATTGAAAACATCGTGCCAGCCTCTTCCGCGCGTGTCGCCGAGATGACCAAGCTGCTAGAAAACACTTTCCGCGCAGTGAATATTGGCCTGGTCAATGAGATTGCAATTATGTGCGAAAAACTGAAAATCAACGTCTGGGAAGTCATAGACGCCGCTGCAACCAAGCCTTTCGGTTTCATGCGCTTCCTACCCGGTCCAGGACTTGGGGGTCACTGTATTCCAGTTGACCCGCATTATCTCTCCTGGAAACTGAAAACGCTTGACTATAACGCACGTTTTATTCAACTTGCGGCAGAAATTAACAGTAGTATGCCCCATTATGTGATTGAAAAAATCAGTTATGCCCTGAACGAGCAGCGGCGCAGCTTTAACAGCGCCACCGTCCTGATTCTGGGAGTAGCGTATAAGTCCAATGTCAGTGATGTGCGCGAATCGCCAGCGCTGGATATCATTCAAGAGCTGCTAGAGCGGAAAGTCGTCGTGCTCTACAACGATGAGTACGTACCCACGCTTACCTTGCAGGATCGCACACTGCAATCACAATCCCTGAGCAGTGGTCTGCTCCAGGCGGCAGATTGTGTTGTGATCGTCACAGATCACAGCTACTATGATACCGCCTGGATTGTGCAGGAAGCCCGCAGCATTGTTGATACCAGGAATATGACGAGGAACGAGCAGGACGATAAGATCATTACCCTCTAGCTTCATTTCAGTACCCTCAAACGGGTCTAGAAAGGAGACAGCTCCTGCCGCCTCTGAAGAGGATTTTACAACAGGAAAAACGAAAAGGTCAAGCGGAGAGGCAGCAAGGATGCACTGGCAATCAGTGCATCCTTATTTGAAATAGGTCAGACCTATTTCAGCGAAAAACAACAAAGATGAGGGAAGAGATACAATGTGTGGAATTTGTGGAGTGTATCACAGACAAAGTCAGCTACCTGTCGACCCACACCTGATCGAACAGATGGTTAATAGTCTCGACCATCGTGGTCCAGACGATAGAGGAAGCTATATTCATGGGCCAATCGGCCTGGGCTTTACGCGTCTGAGCATTATTGACCTCTCAGGGGGTCATCAACCCATGAGCAATGAAGAAGGTAACATCTGGGTGGTCTTGAATGGCGAGATCTGGAACTATATTCTTCTGCGTACAGAACTACAACAGAAGGGACATCAATTTCGCACGCAGAGCGATACCGAGACGATTATTCACGCGTATGAAGAGTATGGGGTAGAGGCAATTGCGCATCTGCACGGCATGTTTGGCATTGCCCTCTGGGATGAAACGCGGCAGCGCCTGCTGCTCGCACGTGATAGAGCAGGCAAAAAGCCGCTCTATTACAGCTTTGCTAGTGGAAAACTGCTCTTTGCATCAGAAATTAAAGCGCTACTGCAACATCCGGAGATCAAACGAGAGGTAGACCTTCAGGCGCTGGGCGATTTTCTTAGCGTACGCTATGTGCCTGGGCCAGCCACCCTTTTCACCTCTATCTACAAAATATTGCCGGGGCACTGGCTGCTTTGTGAACCCGATACCCAACGTGAAGAGTGTTATTGGGACGTCCGCTTTGACCAGACGACTTCCTATCCAGAATCGGTCTATCTCAGCGGTATACGACAACACGTGCGGCGTGCCGTTGAGGAGCGCATGATTGCAGATGTGCCTGTCGGGGCTTTTCTCAGCGGGGGAGTCGATTCCAGTATTATCACCGGAGTCATGAGCCAGTTGAGTGAGCAGAAAATACACACATTCGCAGTAGGCTTTGATCATCCAGACTACAGCGAGCTGCCCTATGCGCGGCTGGCGGCAACACGCTTTGGGACAGAGCACCATGAGCTAGTAGTGCAAGCGTCTGATCTGGCCCACTACTGGCCCTTGCTCACCTGGCACCGCGACGAACCCGTCAGCGAGCCTTCTGATCTGGGAGTCTATCTGATCTCGCGTATGGCTCGTCAGTATGTCAAAGTTATACTTTCGGGTGAGGGCGGCGACGAGCTCTTTGCCGGATATCCCAAATATGTCTTTGATGGCCTGGCAAAATACTACCATCTTCTTCCACACAGCGTCCGTGAACGTATGGTTCAGCCGCTGCTGGAACAGCTCCCCTATAGTATGCGCAAAGTAAAAATGGCCGCAAGAACCCTTTCGCAGGATGCGCCTGAACGCTGGCTACACTGGTTTGGCATCTTCCACACGTCTCTGAAAGCTGAGCTACTGATGCCCACCGTACAAAAACAGATCGACATGGATAGTAGCCATACCTTTCGCGCCTGGCTAGCACATGGGCAACCACACGACGATCTTTTAGCCATGTTGTACCTGGATACGAAAATCTGGTTGCCGGATAATCTCCTGATGAAAGGGGATAAAATGACGATGGCGGCCTCGCTAGAGGCGCGTATTCCATTGCTAGATGAGCACCTGATCGAATATGCCGCGAGGATACCTTCACGGCTTAAAACCAAAGGATTTCAAACCAAATATCTCTTGAAACGCGCATTCGCAGACATCTTGCCGGAGCCAATTCTCAGGCGCAAGAAAATGGGATTTAACGTTCCAACCGGAATCTGGTTTCGCGAGGGGCAGCGAGGCCTGATTACGCGCCTATTGCTCTCTGAACGTTTACGCGAACGGGGATATTTTAATACGCAATGTATAGCGCAGATGCTCCGTGAGCATCTTGAGGGGAAAACAAACTATCAGGCTCAGCTCTTCACCCTTGCCAGCCTGGAGCTCTGGTTCCGCGTTTTCATCGATCCACCCCATCTGGCAAAACCGCAAGAATCAGTAGAAGAATTACTTGAACAGGAGCAGAAATTCCAGCCAGAAAGCCTGCTTCAACGTCATCTTTAAGAGAGAGCGGAACAAAGAATTCATGGTAGCAACTAAACGCAGCTATACCGTACTGATGCTTGTTGAAAACCTTTCCGTCCCCGCAGATCCGCGCGTCTGGCGCGAAGCCAGAGAGCTCCATACAGCAGGCTTTCGCGTCTGCGTCATCTGCCCTCAAGGCACGACGCGAGACCAGGAAAGGGAGACATGCATCGATGGGATTTTTATTTATCGTTATCGACTCAGCCCTACAACAGAACATGCCTTTAGCTATGTACGAGAATATCTACAGGCAGTCATCCAGACATTTTTCTACAGTCTACGCGTCTGGCAGCGCCACGGCATTGATATTATTCACGCGGCAAATCCACCAGACCTGTTTTTTCTCATCGGCCTGTTCTATCGCCTCTTTGGCAAAAAATATATCTTTGACCAGCATGATCTGGCACCAGAGATCGTACAGATAAAATTTCCCAAGCAGAAACTTCTCTACCAGCTTATGCTAGGGCTAGAGCGTTGCTCCTATTGGAGCGCCCACCTGGTTATTACCACAAACGAATCACAGAAACGCCTGGCAATTACACGCGGAAGACGAGCGCCGCACACAGTCTTTGTTGTACGCAGTGGTCCAGAACTGGCTCGTTATCTTCCTGGTGAGGCAGAATCCACGCTCAAACAGGGTCGGCGCTATCTCCTGCTCTATGTTGGGGTCATGGGTGCACAAGATGGTATTGAATACGTCTTAAAGGCAATGCAAGAGTTAGTCTACAAACGCCAGCACCAGGATATTAGCCTCGTACTTTTAGGCGATGGAGAGCGACAACCTGCACTTCTGGAGATGGCTCATGCCTTAGACCTGGACAACTATGTCACCTTCACTGGCTGGGTAGGACAGACTGAGCTGATGCGCTATTTAAATAGCGCAGATATCGGTCTCTGTCCTGATCCCTCAAACGAACTCAATGACCGATGTACGATGTTAAAAACGATGGAATACATGGCAATGGGCAAGCCAATTGTCGCCTTTGACCTGCCCGAAACACGCTACTCGGCTCAGGACGCGGCCCTCTATGCGCCATCGACGAACACTTCTGCCTTTGCCGACTGCATTGAACAGTTTCTGGAGAACGAGGAGCTACGGGCACAGATGGGACAGAGAGGACGGCAGCGAATCGTCGAAGAGTTATGTTGGGAGCGGACAAAAGAGAGTCTTTTGCGTGCCTATGCAACACTTTTGCCAGCCAATCTGAAAAGCAGGGGGAGAGAATCGCTCGGCGAGGCGGACGGGGACAAGCCGGTCTCTACCTATTATTTCGAGCGATAACGGCAATGGGCAAAAGAAACCACCCTTAGCGCCAAATCTGTAGGGGACGTTCTCCCCCGGACACATTTTTGGAGAGCGATTCCCTCACTCGGCGAGACCACGTTTCGCGCAGGATCTGCGGGGCGAGGGAATCGCTCGGCGAGACGGTCAGAGATCAACAGCCGACCCTACGTGCATTTGCGGCGCGAGAGGGATCTCATAAAGACCTTTTGTCCCCTTTCCAAAATGTGTCTAGGGGAGAGGGCGTCCTGCTTGGTCCAATTTCCACACCACGAAGATGTCGCCTGGTCGTATGTATGTCAGAGCCTCGTTCAGTCCCTTGCGTTCGACTTTCGAGCCAGTAATCTTGCCCACAAACCATTTCTCACATCCTGCCACTTTGAGCGCATCAATCTGGAGTGCCTCGTTTTGCTTTTGTTTGGAGATGCGCACATAGCCAATATTGGTAAACTGTTGTGTTCCTCCTTCGTTTGTCTCAGGTTTTCCGTCAACCACCGGACCTTTTGAGATTCTGATTATGAGAATTCGTCAAGAGTGAGTCCTGTGCTTATGGAAGTGATGCCCCGCTTCCTTAAAAAAGCAGGGCCTATGTCGCAGAAAACGGACGTTTGTGGAGCGAGCCATTGCGTGGCTTAAAAGCTACCACCGGTTACGTTATCGGTATGAGCGGAAGAAATGTATGTTCCAGGCCATGATGGATTTCGCCTGTCTGCTTATTTGCCTGCGACGGACGGAAGAGATAGGAGTAGTTCTTGAGCGTGCTTCAGCAAGATTGGCAGCCGGAGTCTCTCCCGCATTATTTGAAGCAATTCGAGGCTGAACCAACCATAGGCCATGAGTTCGTGGTCCTCTAGGACTACGGGGCCACGTAATACACCGGTGAATGTGCTGAGTTCAAGCGTTCCACTTGGCCGCTCAATACGGGTCACCTTGAACGGTTTGATTTGCATGAGCACTGTACCAAGCTCTTCGTGAATCTCCCGCACGACTGCCTCCTGAGCGGTCTCACCCGGCTCAAGATGACCACCAGGAAAACCCCACAAGCCGTAGGAACTCTGTTGTTTCTGCTGTACTAATAGTACTTTGTTGTTTTCTATAACTAACACATCCGCAACTGACTCTATCATGTTATTCCTCACTTGGTTTTATGAGAGTGTGTCATAACGAAGAAAAGTGCCGAGAGAAAAAAGCAAAGGAGTCAGTCAAGCAAAGAGAAAGGATCAACTTCGATGACGAATCAGCGTGCTCGAAAGCCCTATCCCTCCGATGTGACCGATACCCAATGGGAGATCCTGGCCCCATTGATCCCAGAGCCAGGAGCCTGCTTTGTGATAGGATTTTACAGGCATCCTAGTCCTACCTCAAGAAACGAACGATTTTGAGGCACCTCATCAGAAGGTCACTACGCAACCGAGTCCGATGATCGGATTTGCTGCGCAGTCTCGATCACGTCTTTCGTCATAATCTACATTTGATTTGCAAGAAGGATATGCTCAATTTGGAGCCTTTACCGCAGGTAATTGTAAAGAAATTACCTTATTGATTGAATTCTATTCTGGGATTTACCCCTAGACTGCTCTGGCTTACCAAAGATATGGCACCAGACGATAGCGCACTTGTTGCTCGTATTCTTTATACCCTGGCAAATCTTTCTCCAGGAGCTTCTCCTCGTCGAGAATTCTCCATGCCAGTACGGGGATGGTGATAGCAAGCACGACGAGTCCCCACCAGGAGTCGAGCGCGAGGGGGATGCCGATGACCATGATCACGTTTCCCAGGTACTGGGGATGTCGAATGTGAGCGTAGAGACCGGTCGACATCACTTTCTGACCCTCAACTACCTCGATTGTCGCACCTCCATAGCTATTGTTTCCTCTAAAGGAGAGAAAGGGGATGAACAGGCCAAGCACGACCAGCGCATCTCCAAGCACTGAGATTGCCGGTGGCACCGGAGACCAGGCAAAGCGATGATCGAAGGCGCTAAATACCAGTAAGGCGAGAGTGCTGAGGAGCGCGATGGAGATGATAATATTTTGCGTCAGGCTCTGGTCCGCAAATCCCATCTTCTTACGCCGCGCAAGGAGAGCCGGGTCTTTCAGATACAGGTAGACGCCGATTGCATTCGTTGAAAGCATAAAGACGATGATAAAAACCCATGCCTGCCAGTAGGCCAGCGTCCACGCCGGGAGAAACAGCAAAAGCCCCAGCGCGATCAAACCAAGAAAAGTTGCTGCTATTGTTTGAATGACGAACGTTTTCATGATGGTATACTCCTTTTCTTTAAGAGTCCTCACAGCGAAAGGGCAGATGGGTTCTGCCATTGTGAGAGCGCTGCGAGCCAGGGGGTCTGCAAGCACTCCGATTTGCCCCGAGCAGCCGTTCCAGGGCATCGGCCGTCGCCACGGTCATCTGAGTGATCAGGGAGTGATCAATGGACTGGTCTTGCGCGGAAAGGAACGCATCGGCAATGGCATCGCCAAAATCCTGGCGTAAAGCAATCATCATCCTGGCCGTCTGATCAGGGTAGGCAGTCGTGAAGACGCCTTCTGTGATTCCCTGTCGGATAATCTGCGAGAGATAGGGTACATAGCGTTTCATGCCGTCTCGCAAGAGCTTGCGGTGAACAATGGCGTTCTCGTCGGCATACCAGAAGCGCGTGAAGGTGAGCACAAAGCTGCGATGGGCTCCTTTCCATTGGTCCGACGCGGAAAAGTAACGTAAGAGCTTTTCCAGGGCAGAAAGAGTGGGATCTGCGAGAATGGGGATGATGAGCTGTTCCATCTGCTCTCCCATACGCTCGACCAGCGCCCCAAGCACGGCTTCCTTAGAGTTGAAGTAGTGGTACACCGTCCCTTTGGCAATCTGAAGTTCATCCACAATGTCCTGGATCGTCATCTGTTCATAGCCTTTGTTCGCCATCAATCGCTCGGCAGTATCGAGAATCTCGTTGCGTCTCACGATAGGATCTTTGACAATACGCTTCATGTTTTCCTCATATCTAACGAATGACCGACGGTCAGTCAATACTAAAAGTAATGTAGATCATACATGGGTAGTTGTCAAGGAAAGGTCAGAGAATACATCTCTCCGTGCCAGGAGAAACATCACGAGGAAGACTGCGAAAACTCTTCACTCGTCGTGAGACGAGTTGGTTTCTCTACGTATCTTGGGCCTCCCTCTTCAAAATCCGGAATCCGGTTGACAAAGCTCTCGCCCGGACACTTTTTGAAGAACGAGAGGAGTGCTCAGCGAGCTGGAGACGGGCAAGCCGCTCTGCCCTACGCGAGTTTGAGCGGGAGCAAGCTGCTCTGCCCTACCGGAGGGAGTTTGAGTGGGGGCGAGAGCTCTCTCTCGGACATAACTTGGGAGGGAGGAAATGGAAGCTCTCCCCCAGACACTTTTTGAGGGCGAGAAGATCGCTTTCCGAGCAGGACACGCTTGCGCGGGCTGGTTCCTCTGCCAGGGTGGGTGCCTCACGCCCGCTCCAGGGTGTCCCTACTTTAGCCTGTATGGATGACCAACGTTGTGATCACGGTTCGGGTAGGACATCATGGCCCGGAAAAAACTGTTTTGTCTCCCAAAAAGTGTCCTGGAGGGAGGAAATGGAAGGGAAGAGGATCGCTTGGGGAAGAGGACGGGATTGCAGAGTGATGGCGGAGTTTGGTCGACCCTTACCATCCCATCCCTACGAAAACGCTTCAAAGGCCGATTCATGGGCAGATGGGGAAATAAAAAAACAGGAGCTTCTGATCTCTTGGGTCTCATGTTTCTCTTGAGCCGGAACCCCTTTTCCCCGATTTGCAGCAGCGTTGAAAACGTGTCAGGGTGAGAACCCCTCTCCCCCTGGACACGTTTTTGGAGGGGGAGAGAGGGTCGGTGAACCGGAGACGGACAAGTAATCCATTTAAGAATATTGTAGCAGGATTTTTCCAGAATGGGGAGCTAATGTAAATCTATGGCGCACAGGCTCATCATACATATCGCGGTAATGATCATAGACTACTACAGTCTGAGCAGTAGTGGCGCTGGGATTGACGACCACCAGGCCATTGCTGTAACGACGCCAGTAGACATTTTGGGCCGTATACATACTACCCTCAGGGCTACCAATCTGCACGCTGTAAAAATTACTCAGCATCGTGCGTCCGTAATCCTGGTTGCCCGTAATATACATCGAGGCAAGATTTCCCTTTGCCATCAAATACGAGACTAACGCATATTGCACCTGGTCTTGCTTCATTGGAGACTTCGTCTGGTTAAGAATATAAATGGCTTTCCGTTGATCTTGAACCATTTGAATAAACTTCACCGCCTGCACCCAGCGTTCGCCCGTAATATAGCCATCTCCATAATTCGTGAAGCCTCGTTCATCCAGAACCGCGTCTACATGATCGAGAAATTGCTGCACGATAGGACTATTCACCGTGAGCAGAGCGCCCAGACTAAAGTTTGGAATAAGCTTCAGGTGATGAGGGAGAGCATGCAATCCCCGCTGCATACGTGCCACCCAGGAGACAACATCGGCGTGCCAGCGCTCATCGTGCATATTGCCGCTGTAGCGCTGCACCCAGCGTCCATGATAAAAAGAGCCACAACCGCCAAAGAGATTCTCCATATTAATATTATCAGCGGCAATCGCATCATAGCCACGTTGACTCGCAGGCAAACCGTAGGTTTGAATTTGCCACTTCACAACAGCAGGATTAGAAAAATCCAGCGGAATGTTTGGGTTGCCAAACTCATAGGCAGGAGTGGTACGATCACACTTGTACAAAATCCAATCTGGATGCAGGGACTGCCAATATCTCAAGTTGTGGTATTTACCGAGGTCGGGATTTCCGAACGTCCCATCATCGCGATGAAAAGGAATATAATAGCTAACGATGATATTGGGATGACCTTCATGAAAGAGAGAAACTTTGCGAGGAGAACCACCCCAGATAAAATCAAAATATTGCGCAACCGCAGTGGGATCACTAATACGATAATCAAAACTCTGAAAAAGATGGATATCTTCCAAAGTATTAATAAAATTCCGCACTTTATGCTCGGTTGGCATAACACAGAAGATACCCCAACGGCAAGGTCCCCCAGCGCCAATATGCCCATACCGCCCGGCACCTGGCAAGCGGAACAACGAGCCAGGGTCCCAACTACACTCCGCAGTACTTACAAAGACGACGTTTAAGGTAACAACGAGCGAGAAAACCGTAAGCAATCTATACAACAGACGCTTACTTAATAAACGACCACTCACAATTATGCACTCCTACCATCACCAAATTCAGAACGTCTCTGAAACTCCTTCAGTAAGCATTGAGCATTCTCTCAAAACATATTTCAGGCTTGCTCCTACTAAGCAGATTTCAAGCTTCGTGCAGAAACATCCACAGATACATCCTCAGAAATAGTAACGCACGACGTTCAATTATGACATAAATATAGTATAGCAGATTTCAAGAAGACTATTTAAAAATATATTACTTCTGGTACACTATATAGTACACAGGTATATTGTACAAAAGGAGAAATGTGCAAGTTTTTCTATAAAGAATCATGCACACAAGAGCAACGATGGATAAAACACAGTATCTGATCACAGGGGGAGCCGGTTTTATCGGTTCAAACATAGCAGAAGCGCTCCTGCGCCAGGGAGCGCAAGTGCGTATTCTAGATAATATGGCAACAGGAAGAGAGAGCAATCTCCAGGCATTGAAGGTCTATATGCCGAAACTTCAGGTAATATATGGCGATCTGCGTGACATGGAGACAGTGAAAACCGCGCTGAAAGGGATAGAAATCGTTTTTCACCAGGGGGCTCTGGCTTCAGTAAGCCGTTCAATCAGTGATCCAGTAACCTCTTTGGAGACAAATATTGTCGGTACGCAGAACGTGCTTCTTGCAGCACGAGATCAGGGTGTGCGCAGAGTCGTTTATGCCAGTTCATCGTCGGTCTACGGCAATACAGCGGTGCTACCGAAGCATGAAGAGATGGCAACCACGCCAATGTCCCCTTATGCAGTCCAAAAGCTGAGTGCAGAACTGCTCTGCACAGTCTTCACCCGTATCTACGGACTGGAGACCGTCGCCCTGCGCTACTTCAACGTATTTGGTCCCCGGCAGGACCCAAACTCAGAATATGCCGCCGTTATTCCCCGTTTTCTCACGGCCCTGTTAGAAAAACGTCAACCAATTGTATTTGGAGATGGCGAACAGACACGAGACTTCACTTTTATCGAAAACGTCGTACAGGCGAATCTCCTCGCGGCAACAGCGCCAGAGGCAGTTGGTCAGGCAATGAACATCGGTTGCGGAGAAAGAATCTCGCTAAACAACGTCTTAGCGATGGCGAGAGAGTTGCTCAATATCCATATCGAGGCCGAGTATCGTGAGGCACGTCAAGGCGATGTACGTGACAGCCTTGCTGATATTACCCATGCGCGAAAGCTGCTGGGATACCACCCAGAGATTAGCTTTCGCGCAGGCTTGATACGTACAATTCAGGAACTGCGTCAGAGCAGGTACTAACCAGCAGTGACCGTCCCATCGCCATTCACATGGACAGCAACCGCAGTCAGAGGGCGAGGGGGCGGTCCCGATACGACACGCGCCCCGGCAGCGGGATCAAAAATCGCGTTATGCCGTGGGCAAACAATTTTCTGCTGACCACTATCGTAGTAGCAGGTAACACCTTCGTGAGGGCAAACAGTCTCATAAGCCACAAAATTGCCATTTGCCAGATGGATAAGCAAGCTATTCTGACCATCACCAGGATTAGTAAAGGTCTTTGACGAATTGGTAGCCATAGTTGTTGAGCCAACCACGGTTCCTGTATGACCAGGAGTCGGCGTTGGGGGCGCAGTAGTTGGCGCAGGCGGTTGGGTTGCAGCGGGCGTTGGTGGGGTCATATTCCCAACCGGTGTTGGCGTCGCCGCAGGTTTTGCGGTTGGCGTCGGGGCTGCATGGGTCGGTGCAGGAGTAGTTGGAGCAGTTGTCGGTATACTAGCCTGGGTAGGAGAGACCTTCGTCTGTGCGCTTGCAAGCGGAGCAGTCTTCTTCTGCAACAAGTGAGCAAGACTGACACCACCAAAGCCAAGCACGCCCAGGGCCACAACCCCACCTGTTGCCAGAACAGCAACAGTACGACGACGGCCATCCCTGGAAACCGTCTTCTGTCCGCGCTTACCAGCACGAGTTCCAGAACGTTTTGGCGGAACGGGACGTTTTCCTGAAGCCGAAGCGCCCTCACCAAGCAGCCGACCATTCTCACCACCTGGCTGTGAGGCAGCCGACCACCAGGCAAAAGGATCAACAGCCGCTGCCTGATCGCCCGGCAGAGGCTGATCAGGGAATTGAGTCATTGTATCGTTAGAAAAACTTGCACCGGCATGAGCGGCGGAGCCATTGGGCACAGGCACGGGACCTGTCTTTCCTAAAGCAGCACCCTGTAAACCTTTAGCACGCAATATCTCTTCATCGAGCCAATTCACCGTTGGCGGCATCGTCGCCTTCGGATCAATAGAGGCACGCGGAGCCGGTGATACAGCCTGAGGAACCGAAGGAGTCACCGATTGCAAACCAGGAAAGGCAACACTGCTCGCCTCTAAAATCTGTAAAACACGCTCAAAGACAGTCACCAGAGCTCCTGCCGTCTGAAAACGTTGTGCAGGATTACGTTCAAGGGCCTGATCAATTACAACATCGAGGGCAGCCGGTACAAAAGAAAACTGCTCATGTAGAGGAGGCACGCGACGCTGCACATGCTGCATCGCTACTTCGTATGGATTGGTACCCTGAAAAGGGCTGGAACCACTTAAAAGCTCATACAGCAACACTCCCAGGGCATAGACATCGACGCGGCCATCAGCCACCTCCCCCTGGACATATTCTGGAGCCAGGTATTCAGGAGAACCGAGAAAGGTATCGGCAATACTCAATAAATGTGCATATGGCCGCTGCAAAGGAAAAATACCGCGCGCCTCCAGCATACGCATAAAACCAAAACCAGCCACCTGCACTGCCATATTCTCATCAACCAGAATATTTGCCGAGCTAAGCGTACCATAAATCACATTCTGACTATGTGCATAATCGAGACAAGACGCTATTTGTTGTAAAAGGGCCAACGCTTCCTGGGCGGAAAAATGACCCTGCTGCTTTACTAATTTAGCGAGAGGGACCTTATTTACAAAAGGCGTTACCAGGTATGGATAGCCATAATAGGCTCCAAAATCATACACGGGGAGAATAGCCGGATGATTGAGCTGAGCAAGGGCAGTTGCTTCTTGATTAAAACGTCCCAGGAAACGCTCATGTGCCTCCTGCGGCAACGTGTCAGGTACGAGAAATAAAGTAAACATCGCCGTACGATTTTGTTGCGGCTGATGCGCCTCATACACAGCACTGAGCTTTCCGTGGCCGAGCAGCCGTACCGGGCGAGATGAACCAATAGTTCTCCCAATAAGCTCTTCCATATCTGACGTTTGCATACAGGGGCCTCCTCGGCAAGATAAACGCACTCACATATTCTTCATTTCATCTATTTTTAATCTAATAGAAAGAGGTGCGTTATTGCGGTTCTTATCGAAGAATACTATACTCACTTTATCTAGTTGCGTCAATTTATTCAGTTACAAGCAGGACTACCGGCTCATATATAGCAAACGAGCGGGCGGAGACAAGCCCCGCCCAGATAGCATAGTCCGATACATAAAGGAACACCAGAGATTGGATTACACAGTAGCATAGAGGGGTTGGGGGAGAGCCACGGGAGTAAACAGGCCATTTTGTTTTTCCAGAGCCTCTTGAGCGGAAGCCAGCACCTGAACCACCGCCAGACCATCCTCACCATTTGCACGTGGCGTCGTGCCCAGGCGAATCGCATTGACAAAATCCTCACATTCCAGACGTAAGGGCTCCATCCAATCAATATGAGGAATAGTAATAGCGCCATAGCGATACGAGATACCCGGATCAGCATGAACATCGGCACCCTTATTATAAATTTTCAGCATCTCAGCAGGATTCGTATCATCATACACCACCATACGAGCATCCCCAATAATCGTAACGCGACGAATCTTGCAAGGATGTAGCCAGCTCACATGAATATGAGCCGTCATGCCATCGGCAAAACCAAGATCCAGGTGAGCAACATCGTGAATATGGCGTTGAATATGAGCATGAGCCTGGACCTTAATCTGTTCCGGGGCTTTGCCAAACAGGTAGAGCAGAATAGAGACATCATGAGGTGCAAGATCCCAGATCACATTAATATCGTTGCGAAACAGGCCCAGATTCACGCGTTCCGCCTCCACACAATAAATTTTCCCCAGATCGCCGCTCTGAATCAACTTCCGCAATTCGTTGACAGCAGGGCTATATTCAAAGGTATGACCAACCATCAGCACGCGTTTCAGCTGATGGGCCAGAGAGACCAGTTCTCGCGCCTCCGGCACACTCGCAGTGAGGGGCTTCTCCACCAGGACATGCTTACCATGCAACAAAGCCGTTTTTGCCAGCAAATAGTGAGTATGGACAGGAGTTGCAATCACCACACCATCCACATCCGAATTGAGGAGTTCATCCAGGTGAGTAGAAGTGCGAATCCAGGACTGCTGAGTAGAAAGAGAAATCAGACGTTTTGCATCCATATCTACCACCATATCCACAGACACGCCAGGGAGACCGTCCAGATTGCGAGCGATTTTTGGTCCCCAATACCCCCAACCAACCACGCCAAAACGAAGATTTGCCATAAAGATCCTTTCCGAGAACCCTCATACCTCCCGGCTGAGGGTGGAAAGCAAGGCGTCCGCAAGATATACAGACATACATCCTTGCAAGCACAAACCAGTCTTAACGCTGAGCACTCTGAGCAAGTGCATAGCGTTTTACAGCATTCACCACCAGAGCACATTGTTCTTCAGTTAGTTCTGGATACATAGGCAGCGAGACAATTTGCTTAGCAACGGCCTCAGTAACAGGTAAAGATCCACGCCGATAGTGATAGAGAGCACAGGCCTTTTGGAGATGCACAGGAGTTGGATAGTGAACACCAGTAGCAATGCCATCCATCTCCAAAGCGCGGCAAAAATCCTCGCGTTGGCGCACCTGAATAACATAGTAGCAATAGACATGTGTGGCCCAGGAGCATACGACAGGCAGCGCAACCACCCACTCGCGCAGCTGCTCTCCGTAGAAACGGGCATGTGCCTGGCGGCGGGCATTCCACTGTTCCAGATACGGTAATTTCAGGCGCAACACAGCGGCTTGCAATTCATCCATACGGGCATTGACACCGAGCTCCTCATGCTCATAACGGACTTTTGAACCATGATCGCGAAGAATCCGTAAATGCTCAGCTAACGCGGCATCATTAGTAGTACAAATACCAGCCTCGCCGAAGGCACCCAGGTTTTTGCTATAGTACAGACTAAAACAAGCAACATCACCAAAGCTCCCTACACGACGTCCCTCATAGGTTGCTCCATGAGCCTGAGAAGCATCTTCTATGACACGTAAATTGTGAGCATGAGCGCAGGCGAGAATCGGCTTCATGTCAACCGGGTGGCCATACAAATGGACAGGAAGAATAGCGCGGGTGCGTGGCGTAATTGCCTGCTCAAGTTGCAGACAATCCATCGTATAGGTTTCGGGCTCAATATCCACAAATACAGGCCGAGCACCCACCAGCGCAATCGCCTCAACCGTGGCAATAAAAGTATGAGAGACCGTAATTACCTCATCCCCAGGACCAATCTCGCAGGCGCGTAGTGCCAGAGCTAGAGCGTCAGTGCCTGAAGAGACACCAACGCCATAACGGCAACCAGAAAACTCAGCAAACTCACGTTCAAAAGCGAGTAGATGAGGGCCTAGAAAAAGCTGTGAGCTCTCCAGGACCTGCTCAAAAGAGGCCAAAATTTCGGGTTTGAGGGAGAGGTATTGCGCACGTAGATCAACAAGAGGTACTTGGATGGAAGACACTACTTTTACCACTCCTTACTCTAGGAAAGCAAGAATACATATTATTCCTACTACCAGTATACTAACAGCAAGAAGTGGATATGCTCTCTCCAAATTCAGCACTATGCATATAGGAGTGGAAAGAGGTGCTCATTCACCAGTGCATAGTAACAAGCCAGCCAACGCCAATGCCAAGAATCCCACCTACAAATACCTGTATAGGAGTATGCCCAATCAGTTCGCGCAAACGCTTCTCGGCAATAGGATGGCCTTGAAACATTTCATCAACCATCTGATTCAAGATGCGAGCCTGCAAGCTTACGGCGCGTCGGACACCGGCAGCATCATACATAACAATGCTCGCCAGCACCACAGTAATCGCAAATTCAGCGGAGTTGACGCCAAGCATACGTCCGGTAGCAGTAGCAAGACTCGTCACCAGAGCAGAATGAGAGCTGGGCATACCACCGGAAGAGACGAGCCGCCCAAGCATTAATCTGCGCTGTTTAATCAGTTCGTACACCGTCTTGCTAATCTGAGCAATAGCCCAGGCCAGAAAGGAGGCAATCAGGACGTGATTCTCAAACAAATTTGTATTCATCTTTTCTATTATCCAGCGCGGCTGTTTTGCGTCTGCTCTATATCGACTGATTCCAGGGAGAGCGAACCATCCGCAGTTACAGTAACTTGCTGCACAGTGACCTGGGCATTTTGCAGCAGTTCGTTGCAATAGGAGACCAGTTTTACGCCCTCCTGATAGCGTTTCAAAGCCTCATCCAGAGGCATCTGTCCATCGCGCAATGCGCTAACCACGCTCTCTAGCTGCGCGTATGCTTCTTCAAAGGAAAGTCGTTCCATCTTTCTAGCCTCCACCAGCAAACAATCTCTTTTTATTAACGAACCGTAGCCGCAATAGAGCCATCACCAACCTGAAGAGTCAAGGAATCACCAGGGCGTACCTGCTCTACACTGGTCACAACCGCTTGATCTGAATCACGTCTCACAACAGCGTAGCCACGTGCGATGGTCAGCAAGGGACTAAGCGAATGCAATTGCAGACTGAGGCCGCGCATACGTTCTGTGTGCAGCGATACAAGATGCTGCATCCGCGTATGCAAGCGCTCAGTCGTATCATCGAGCTGTTGCCGACGTTGATCTACCAGGCGCAAAGGGCTCAGATGTTGAAGTTCACGAAAAGCAGCACCTACCTGAGATTCCAACGTATACAGATGCTCCTGGGTCAAATCGAGCAATTCTTCGCGCAGATTCTCTAAACGATCCCGCCACTCGGCAATGTCAGGGACGGCGGCAGTAGCGGCGGCAGTAGGGGTCGAGGCGCGTAGATCGGCCACAAAATCGGCTATCGTAAAATCGGTCTCATGCCCAACACCACTGATGACCGGAATACGTGAACGAGCAATAGCCCGCGCAACCCTCTCATCATTAAAAGCCCACAGCTCTTCAATCGAGCCGCCACCACGTCCCACAATCACGACATCGGCCTCGCCATGTTCATTCAAGAGATCAAGGGCCGCAGCAATAGAGGCGGGAGCGTCTGCGCCTTGCACAGAGTGAGGGAGAAAGCAAGACTTGCACCAGGGGATAACGCGTACGCAAAACACGCAGCATATCGCGCAACGCTGCAGCCTGGAGAGAGGTAACAATGCCAATGACCGCAGGCTGCTCTGGCAATGGACGTTTTCGTTCAGCAGCAAACAGCCCCTCTGCTGCCAGGCGAGCTTTGAGCTGTTCAAAGCGACGAAAGAGCGCACCTTCACCGACCAGGCGGGCGCGTTCAACATAAAATTGTAGCCTGCCATCGCGTTCGTAAAAAGCGACACGGCCATTAAGAGCTACTGCTACACCATCGCGTAGCTCTGGAGCCGATGAACGGAGACGGGCATGTTTAAAAAAGACACAGGGAAGCTGCGCTTCGCCTTCTTTGAGCGTAAAATAACAATGGCCGGATGCATAGCTTTTATAGTTTGAGATCTCACCCTGCACCCAGATATTCTGTAAAATATCGTTCTTCTCTAGAAGAGTACTCAAGAAGAGCGCAAGTTCACTGACACTGACAACAGAGGCCTCCTCCACAAAAGCAGGAAAAGAAAGATCTTCCATGCTATCCATAACCGCGCCTCAACTCTCCTCTGAGCTATCAACCTCAGTAAAGGCTGACCATATTCAACCGCCTGTCCATCCTGCACCAGCAATTCTGTCACGCCGGCCAGCCAGCGTTGATTCTACCTCATTGATGACATTGAGCGATTGAATTGTACCAACGAGCTGACCAACCTTAATACGGTCTCCGATGGCGACGAGCGCCTTACCTCTGGGTTTTGCCCAGCTATGGAAGATGCCAACCAGAGGGGCAACAATCGTATGCTTTGTCTCGACAGGAGCAACTACCTCTTCCTCCGCATCCTGTGCCGAGGTGGAAAAAAGCGTTTGCGTCTCTGCCAGCTCGCGCCTTACGTATCACCAGGCGCATCCCACTTGCCGCTCTCCTGACCTCTATCTCAGAGACCTCGCTATTGTCTAGCAGGCGCACCAGTTGCTGCAATTGAGCGACGCTTATATGTTCTGTAGAAGACTTGCGCTCAACTTCCGTGAGGAGCACACTCTCCATACCATGCTGTCCTTTGCCGTCCATTCAAATCTCTCCCCGGCTTTTGCTTTTCTCTATTTGTTTTTCTCTATTGCTACTTTATAGGAAGGGAGCACAGCGTTCAGTGCTCCCTCAGGCAAGGGCTATACCCGCTCTACATAGGTACCAGTTGTTGTATTGATGCGAATTTTTTCACCGGTTGAGATGAACAACGGCACCTGTACGACGAGACCGGTCTCAGTTGTAGCAGGTTTTGTGCCGCCTGTAGCAGTATCACCTTTATACCCGGTTCAGTATAGGTAACCGCAAGGACAACTTTTTCCGGCAGCTCGACGGATATCGGCTCATCATTCATAACGGACAATATCAAGTTCCAGATTATCAATCAGGTAATTTTTGGCATCGCCAAGCTGTGCTTCGGTCAATACAATATCATCATAGGTGCTGGTATCCATAAAATGATACTGATCGCCATCCTGATACTGATAGGTCACGGTTGATACGATCCAGGTAGATGCGCTTGAACTTATCGCCAGCATCGCAGGTACGATCAAAAGTAGCGCCACTGCGCAGATTGCGCAATTTCATGCGTACAATAGCGCCACCACGACCAATCTTGACGTGCTGCCATTCAAGAATATTGCAGAGTTGGCCTTCAAACTTCAATGGTCAAACCTTTTTTCAAGTCACCAGTGGATATCATTAAAATCTCCTCTAACGCTGCAATACCAGTTCAGTTGGTGACTGGGTCAATACTTCAACACCATCTTCTTTCACTAAAACACAATCTTCGACCCGTGTCCGCTCCAGCCAGGAATATACACGCCAGGCTCAACGGTCACAACAGAACCCACAGGCAAAAAACATCTTCAGGAGCACGCTGTGAAAGCTGGGTCCTTCATGTATCTGCAGGCCTACGCCGTGACCGGTACTATGAATGTAATACTCAGCCAAGCCAACTTCGGCCAAAGCAGTTACGGGCCAGTGCATCGCCGTCACGACCAGACACTGCCCGCTGCAGACCGTGCTTCACAGGTCTTCATAGCCTGTAAAACTGCTTCATACACCTCGCGCATACGTGGCTCAGCAGGCTCACCCAGGCAGATAGTGCGGGTCATATCGGCACAATAGCCTTTATAACGTGCGCCCATATCGATGGTGATCAGTTCGCCACGTTGTATCTGGCGCTCGCTGGCATGTGCATGAGGCATCGAGCCATTTGGGCCAGAGGCCACAATGGTCTCAAAAGCAGACCGTGCGCTCCCAACTCGATCATCTTACGCGAGATCTCCCACTGGATTCTTTCTCGGTCATGCCGGGCTGTATCCACTGACACACATGTGCAAATGTTTCATCGGTAATCGCGATGGCGCGTTTGAGCAATTCGATCTCGTGCGGTTGCTTGACCTGGCGCAATTGCTTCAACGATAGTTGCTCATAAGGGCTGAAGGTGAAAACATCCTCGCCAGCCGTGCGGATCTTCGCATACTCACTATAAGGTCATAACGAGGAGCCTCAAAACCGATCTTCTGCCAACCATGTTTCTGGGCCAGAGAGACAATTGCCGGCAGCATATTCGCGCGAGGCAGGCACAAGCACTTCCCAACCAGTAGCCTCTTGCCGACTACTTCAGCATATAAAGGATTTGTCAACACCAGAATTTGCTCTGCTGACCGACCAGCAACGAGCCGGCTCCTTCAATATCATCATTTAGCCAGCCACTGAGATAGGAGCGATTCTGCGGCTGGGTGACCAGAAAAGCGTCTACGCCTTGTTCTGTAAGCCATGTCTAACCTTCTTGATACTCTCTTGATTCATACCTCCCTCTCCTTGCTTCTCTTCGCGTACTATCTCAACCAGCGCCTCAAGGGCAAACAGTAACCACGCCAACCAAGCCCGCTGATCTGCCCCCGGCAAACAGGAGCAATGACGGAATGATGACGGAATGCTTCGCGCTCATAGATATTACTCAAGATGAACCTCAATCGCAGGAATGCTTACATTCGCCAGAGCATCACGTAAGGCAATCGAGTAATGGGTAAGCGCTCCTCCATTGATGATAATGCCATGAGCACTACCGGACTGCTGCTGGATATAATCAATCAAGGCCCCTTCATGATTTGACTGGAAGCACTCTACCGCGGCATCAAGCTCTTTAGCGCGCACACGCAGGGCAGAGTAGATCTGTGCCAGGGTCATGCTACCATAAATCGCGGGCTCACGTGTCCCCAACGTATTCAGGTTTGGTCCATTTATTACCAGGAAATTAAGCATAACTTATGCCTTGCCTCTCTCCCGTAAAAAACGCTGTCGCCACACGCGTGACCAGGTCATCCGGCAAGTGTCGTCGAGAACGCTTCGCCAATGCGATGTGGCAAAATCCAACGTACACGCTTTCCAACAACCTTTTTATCCAATTGAATTTTCGCCAGGATGATCTTGCGCCTGGACCGTTCCATGGTAGACAGTCGGTAAGCCGAAGGCGGCCAGCAGCGTATTCTGACGTGCCACATCAGCGGCAGAGAACAATTCGGCCTCAAGAGCTAGAGCCGCAGCCGCGACCATACCCAAGCGAGACGGCCTCACCATGCAACCATTCGCCATACCCTGAGACATTTTCCAGAGCATGACCAAGCGTATGACCATAGTTGAGAATGAGCACGCCGCCCCTGCTCTCGCTCATCCTGTTCGATCACGCTTACTTTAAATCGATACAGCGTGCCATAATCTGACAAAGCAGGACAACCGGAGGATTTTGAAATTCTCGCAACATGTCCACATGGGTCTCAAGCAGGGTAAACAATTCAGCGTCAAGTATAATACCATACTTTACCACTTCTGCCCATCCCTCAGTCCGCTCACGCGTCGGCAATGTGAGAAGCAAGGCAGGATCGGCCAGAACGAGCACAGGGTGGTAAAACGCGCCGATCAAGTTCTTCCCTTGCTTATGATTAATACCAGTTTTTCCGCCGATAGCGGAATCGACCTGGGCAAGCAAAGAGGTAGGAATTTGAATCAAGGGGACGCCACGCAGATAGGTTGCAGCGACATAGCCTATCAGGTCCCCGACAACACCCCCACCGAGGGCGATGAGAGGTTCGCGGCGTTCGGCATGTTGCTCCACAAGCCAGTCGTAGATGGCACTCAGTTGTGTCTGAGATTTGCTTGCCTCGCCAGCTGGAACCACGTAGAGATATGGTTCAAAGCCAGCCTCGCGCAATTGGAGTAGCAAGGCGGGCGCATAGAGCTTCTCTAGATTGCTATCCGTGAAGAGAAAGACGCGGGCTGGTAACGAGAGCTGGCTCAGATAGTGACTTAAGCGGCCCAGACCACCCCAATCGACAATAGCATCGTAGCCTGCACCAATCTGGACATGGCGTACGAGTGGCTGAAAACCGTCTATTTCGCCGGAACTTATCAACATCGCAATAATCTCCTGAACAACACGTTCTGCACTTTTTCCCTGCGTCTCGCAATGGATCTCAGCTTCATGATACCAGGCGGCGCGGGCGGTCAGCAGATCCTGTAGAGTAGCGCGGGGATCTGGTCCGGCAAGCAGAGGGCGTGTTTCGGGTGTATAGCCGAGCGCAACAGCCTGGGCGTGCTGCGCTTGCATACGCTCAACAGCACTCGCAGGATGAACAGAAAGGAAGACGCGCACACCATGCGCGGCCATAAGAGCGCGATTTTCTGGACGGGTCACAAGGCCACCGCCGGTAGCGATGACGGCTCCATCTTTTCTCTGGGCAAGTTTAGAAAGGATACGGCTCTCACAAGCGCGAAAATGCTCCTCGCCATGTCGTGCAAAAATAGCAGGGATGCGCTCTCCGTACTCCTCTTCCACGAGCGCGTCGACATCAAACAAGGATACGCCACACCGCCGGGCGAGTAGCCGTCCCACGGTGCTTTTTCCGCTTCCAGAAAGCCCAATCAAGAATATATGACGCATGCCCCCATTGTATCACGCCCTCTTACTAGTGAGATACTGGCCTGTTTAGCGGGAAGTGTGAGCTTCTATACGAGGAATTGCTTATATAACAAGCGCACTACTTTGTCAGCTATGTTTCGTGTTGGTGCTGTCAATTCTGCTGTCAGATTTGAAGAGCAAGGGATGTGGTATCATTTTGAGATAAGATAGAGGCTGATTTCTTTCTACTTTGTTTTGAGGAGGTGACACCATGAAAATAGCTCTTGGTAGCGATGAACGCACATCGTTGACTGATATGTTGATTCGTGAGTTGGAAAAGCGCGGCCATGAATTGACACTTTTTGGGCCAGTTGCAGCAAATGATCCTTCCGTCGACTGGCCTCTGACCAGTAGCCATGTGGCTCAGGCCGTTGCTAATAATACTGTCGAACAAGGAATCGTTTGTTGTTGGACAGGCACTGGAGCCTCAATTGCCGCAAACAAGGTGCCAGGCATCAGGGCGGCTCTCTGTCACGATGCGGAGACGGCACGAGGTGCTCGCATCTGGAATCATGCAAACGTTCTGGCACTCAGCTTGCGTGCCACTTCCGAGCCGATTGCCAAAGAGATCTTGGATGCCTGGCTCTCTACACCTTATTCAGATGATGCCTGGAACTGCCAACAGATCGAGCGTATCGCTCAACTTGAAAAACAGCTCATCTAAATACCTTGTACGCCTTATCTCTCTTTCCCAGAAGGCTGTCACTGAGATCCAAAGAGTTGGTGCTTGACATTTGCAAGCGCTCAATGCTTTGCATTTCACCTGCTTGCACAGAATCTTCTACTATTTCTGTGTGCGAAATTTCTCCTGGATTTCCCGAATTTTCTCCTCTCCGCCCGATAAATTGTACAGAAAATATTTTTCCCTAAAAACTTGATATACCACTATTCTACATTTATAATCCTTTTACATTCCCTTATGGACACAACAACCTTTATATAAAATATCAATGTCATTCTATTGATAAATCTAATATTCCTAATAATTTTTTCATATACATGTTATTGTCAAGTTTATTATACGTTCCTAATATACATACATATATATGTTTCTATTTTTATTTTTTATCATTAATTTATATGAGAAATCGAAAGGGAAAATGATGCCTCAGCAAGCAGGTGGATCACAACCATCACGTAATCCGCGTAAACCTCGCAATACGGGCCAATCGCCAACAAGTCAACCATCACCGGTACAATCGGGCTTATCACAACCCCCATCATATCAATACCAACCATCGCCACAACAGCCCTGGACACCACCGCCACCACCACCTTATCAACAGACTGTTCATGGACAACCCACAATGCCTTTCTATCCCCAGGCTGGACAGCAGCCTCCTGCAGGGATAAAGCCCACCACAAAAGAAAAAACGCGCAAGTGGATGTGCAATCGGACTTGGTATTATCGTAGCCCTTTTCCTCTGCGTTGGTTTCAATGCTCTCACTCACTCACAGAACGATCAGCGAACTCAGGCAGGTGCCACCAATGATGGTAGTCAAACAGTTGTCGTCGCCACAATGCCATCACATACAACACAACAGGTCGCTACATCTGTACCCACCAAAACTATAGCACCTCCCTCTCCCACAATAGTACCAACACAACTTCCCCCAGCTCTTACACAGGTTCCAGTACAACCCACTCAACCACCTGCACCGCCGACTCAACCGCCTGCACAGCCCACTGCACCGCCGACTCAACCGCCTGCGCAACCCACTGCCCCACCAGTTCAGGGTGTTGGAGGCAATCCGTGGGGATACAACTTTGATGCAACTGGTGGATCTTTCATCTCTAATCCGAATCCAGCGTTTTGCGATGCAGGCTATTTCTCATGTGTGACCACTTTTTGGAAGAGTACGAATGGCTATGTAGTCCAATGCGCTAATGGATTGTATTCGCATTCAGGAGGTGTGCGGGGAGCGTGCTCACGAGATGGCGGAGAAGCAAATATTCTCTATATGCACTAAAACCAGTGCTACTACTACCTTTTTCTGAAGCTCTCTCTTCTCTCGTCTTTTTACAGGGAAAAAGATCTTCACTCTCTGTGACAATTGTCACAGAGAGTGGTATAAATGAGCAAACTACTAGAGATGACTTAGCCTTTTGAAGAGGTATAATGGAAACAAAGAAAAATTTAGACCTTAGATTTGGCAGACAGTGAGGGATTTTTATGTACATCTACTATATTTTACGCAAAACTCAGGAGGATGGGGAGGTCGTGGAACAGGAGGACGACATTGATGAAGCACAATTTCCAGGGATAGACCTTGACGATGGTCCGGCCATTATCAATCATCTCGTGCAGAAATTGGACCAGGAGGCGGGGCAGACCGCTAACTGGGAAGAATGTGACCTCACAGACGACTTCTTTCATCGCGAAAATACCTACGTCCATTTTAACGGTCAGTGGATGCGCCGCTCCGATACTCCCTGGCGCAAAGATCGCAAGAATTAATTTTGCAGTATTCTCAAAATGGATCGAAGAAAACAAAAGGAGTGCTTATCCTGCCAACCTACAACAACCAGAAAGGAAAAACAGTCCGGTGGATTTGCACCAGGAGACCAGGGGTTGGTCGAAATCGATCCCCTGGTAGACTTCTTGCAAAGGGATCTGAATATCTACGCTTTCCAGGATAATTTCTTAGATTCCTTTCACTTTTCGCTTATCTCCCCCGGTCTGTCGCCAATTAGTAATAAAGTGCGTACGCAGTTCACCAGTGACTTTACATGCCCGTGCATCATTTTCTGCTGTAGTGTACGCAGTGTGAAAAGAGGCCACAGTTCCGGCCAGGCGAGCAATGGCTCCGATCACTTCCAGACTCTGGCTTGCATACGCCAGTGTTCCGTCTGCATGACCCTCTTTCCACCCTTCTGAATACAGGGAGCGGCAATCCTCTTCTTTCAAATAAAGAGTGCCAGGTTCAAGATTTTCCTCTGACCTGTTCAGCAATTTCGGGTTGCTCAGCGCCTTAGGCTCGCACAATGCTCCCGCTTCTGGCTCCGTGTGATAGGTTGCTACCCCGGTCTGTAATTTTGAATACGCATTAAAGAATCCTAATACATATCCAGAGTCTTTCATCTTCTGCCTATCCAAATTTTGTCTTGCGTCGTTTGGCATATCTTGTATCTTTCTGAAGAAAAGCGAATATTCGTTGTTCACATTCCTTCTGTTAAGCATTGTACCTCAATTCATTTAACCCATGTTGCAAGAGTATGCAATCACACAAAGGCCGATACACTCTATACCAGGGAAAAGAGCCATCCATCTTACCAAATACTACTGAAGCTTTCTAATGGGTAAGGCGTAATTTTACCGTAAAGTTTAAAAAGTACGGTGTAGAAAAGTAGAGCGAACGCTTGCAATGCATACCTCTATTTCCTCAATAGAGTTCCTCATTTCTGAGGTCGGCTCTTAGAACTGAAACGAAATTAAAAGCACTGGTATTGACAGAGGTAAGAGGATGATTTATGGTCAGGCCCAGGCGCTCGAAGGCTTGAAGACGATTATCGTAAAGTTTGAACTTGCGGCCAAAAGAGAAGGTATATTGCTGTATCTGGTCCGTTTGGCGGTTGAGTACCAGAATATCATCGCTGCTGGCACACCTGGGATTTTCCAGGCAAGATTGATGCAAAAAGGAACCGATGAGTATCTGCCAACTCTGATCCCAGCTTCTGATGGTATACTGCTGAATATCATTCAGTGCGCTATTGAAGCCAATAAAAGTACTTTCACCAAGCTGCGGTTCATAAAGCATAATACTCAGAGCAGGCATACCGAAATGACCAACGTATAAGACACTATCAGGTACCCAATGGATATACATCTTTTGTTTTTCAACACGAAGATCGTGGGCAAGCATGAGCATTTTCGCCTCTCCACTCCCAGGATCATAGAGTAAGAGTTGCGCACGGCCAATACCGGTAAAATCGCCACTATAGACGACCCAGTTGCCACTGAGATGATGCAGTTTCTGATAGTGCTGGACAAGCATCTGCTGATTAAAATCCATGAGCCGACCTTCGCCCATAACACGGTCAAAAAGAAAAATTCCGTCCTGATTCATGCCTGCAAACCGACCCACATAGACCTCCCAGTTTGCGTGCCAGAGAGTATATTCCTGCTTATGGCGGATACTAAAATTGCTATTGAAATCTAGCACATAGATATTCGCGAAACGATCCTGCTTCTCCCATGTCGTCAGAGGTGTGCCACTCAGCTCTGTCAAAGCATTGTGGGACACAGGCTGAGGAAGAGCAAGCCGCACCTCATCTCCCAGCATAAATTGAGCTGATCTAAAGGCCTGTTTCGCTACAGGACTGGTAGAGGTAGACTGGGGCGCTGCGGTTGCTCCAGGGGTTGGAGTTGCAACAGGTAGAGAAGATGGCGATGTTGGCGTTTGAGTAGGTGCAGGTAACACATTTGTTGGACTGGGTAATAAAGTCGGAGTTGGAGCCGCTGTAAGAGTGGGCGATGGACCCGGCACAAGCACTGGCGTCGAGGTCACCAGGGGAGACGGAGTTGGTGCAAGCTGAGGCCTGTGGGGCCTGGGCTTTACAGCTGGTTTCGGTGCAGGTTTCAGTTTTCGTGTCTTTGCTGGCTTTCGGACTGTAAGGGGATGTGAAGGTGGCGTAGAAGCGGTAGAGCTGGCAACGCTAGACGGAACGACCATGGGGGGATACCTGGGAACCCATCGGCGGCAAGGAAGGATTTGTTCCCTCAACCATCGCCTCAGAAATAGGGGCGGCAAAACGATTGTACAAAAAGAGGCCACTGCGTTGCTGATCAAACTGTCCAACATAGAGTTCCCAACCGGGACCATAGCCGGGCAAGGTAACATGCCGCTTAATGCTAAAATCATCGCGCAGGCTGATAAGCTGGATGGTTCCGCTTACACGATTATAGAGAAGAATATCGGATGCAGATGTACCGGCAAAGCGGCCAATGTGTACCTCAAGATCTGGTCCCCACTTTCCCACAGGTGTAATAGTATCTCCGAGCTGAATCAGCTGTGGAGAGGCATCTTCGGAGATAGGCGTATCTTCTTCAAAAGGTTCGTGCTGCGTGTAGCGGAGTGTGAGGCCGGGAACATGGGGATGGTGCAGGCGCAAGAGAGTGAGTTGGCCCGCATGGCGATTATAGAGCAACAGATCACCTGGATCTGAACCAGTGAAATTCGCATGAAACTCTTGATCAGAAGAATCTGGAGCCAACCCCAGAGTCAGCCGATCACTTGTATAGGTTGATCCAACAGCATTTGTCTCATTCAACAAAGCATTCGCGTGCAGCAGTCCCTGGAAATTCACGCTCCCAATACCTGGAAGGCGGACAAAGCGCTGCATATCAAGAGGTTGGGGGAAATAGATAAAATTCATCGTCCCATCTTGAAAACCTGCCTGATTGATGAGCGAGACATTATAGTTTCTGCCGATGTACATAGGAGTTGGATCACCATAGTTTTGATAAGTAACATCAAAGGTCTGCCTATCTGGATAGACGTTGGTCACAAAAGCCACATGGCCTGCTGATCCATAGGCCCAGACACCATCGGCACGTGGAAAGACCGCAATAGATCCAACTCTCGGTAGCGGGCCAACGCTTAGTCCAGAGCGTTCGGCATCAATGAGCCAGTCGGCGGCATTACCCCAATTGACCGGAAGATTATAGCCGAGTAAGTGCCATTGCTCCCATGCCCACCAGACACAATTTCCGCCAGTTAAGGGAAAGGGGCCTGGACAGAGAGGAAAGGGATTGCCATCCGGCGAGAAATCAACGCTGCTACAGGACATATTCACTGTCGGAGACGTATGGGTGCTTGAAGCAAACAACTCAGCACTGGCCGATCTGGAGCCTTGCAATCCAGATAAGAGGAGAAAAGCAAGAAGAGCGAGGAGAAAATAGCGTGTATGAAGACAAAATAGCTTTGACTGCCGATGGAATACATATCTACAAGAAGGATGCATACCCTCCACACCTTCCTAAAAAAGCACTAGCAAAAGTACCGATTAGCGTTTGTGTCTCCCTATTGATAGGGACTTGTTTTCAGTATACAGAGGCAAACGAAACTAACTTGTTTGCTATACAGGAACAGCATGCTGTTTTTCAGGTGATAGAAGGGCTATTTCGGGAAGTGGAATGGTGAAAGGAAGCAGTAGAAGAAAGGCTGATTATTTTTGTCAGATGCTTGAAAAATTGGGCAAGAATTTGCTTGACAACGAAGATGAGCGATGCTATTATAGTACACGTTCCGGGGGCAATTAGCTCAGTTGGTTAGAGCGTTTCGTTGACATGTGCGCCCTGAGAGGCATTTCTTTCCAAGCCACGGGAGCGTGGTCATTCTGATACTTACTTTTTTGAGCACGGGCAATTAGCTCAGTTGGTTAGAGCGCGTCGTTGACATCGACGAGGTCACAGATTTGAGTTCTGTATTGCCCACTAATAAGAGGGAGGGGGGAGTGGTTCTACTTAGAGCTACTCCCCTTTTTTTATTACTCAAAAAGGACACTGAGTGTAAAGCAGCGGCTTACCTTACGCCAAAAGGTGGTAAGGGACAGTAGCATGCCGTAAGTAAGGCAGGATGGGATAAGTACCGACGCCCATGCCTGTCAGCTAATCTCCACATGGTTAAGGCTAATCTGCTTGAACCCTAGTCGAGTGGTCTTGGGTGGGACTCAGGTATTCATGGTACTATTGAACCTGTGTGACGGTCTGACGCAAACGATGTCAGTGCAGCAGAAAGTATCTCGTCACAACAACCCTCAGTGAGAGGGGTACCGACCAATAGGGAACCTAAATGGAGACATGGGAAGATATGTAACCAGGGGATCACCTAAAAGGCGAGAGCCTCATGGTGACAGAACATTCATAGTACTCAAATGCTCAAGGTAATGCTTGAGACACGGGGAAGGGATGTAGAAGATACTCCATCGACAATCTGGAGGCTGTACCGGAGGGTGCACAAGGCCGAAAAGATTGGACGGTGACTAAGCGACCTTAGCAATCATAGAAAAGTAGCAGGGATTTTTAGGATAGCAACAGCCACAGTAATAAGGAAAGGCATCACTTATGCCAAAAGATATGGTTTGCTCAGATGGTCTACAAAGACTGGAAGCAATCCGTAAGCTTAATACAAAAAGTGAGTGGATCAATTCTGATCTGTACAGACTATTATTCAAACCAGAACTCTATATCCTAGCGTATGAACGCATCAAATCCAAGCCTGCAAATGTGACTTCAGGTTTGCATGAAGAAACTATAGACGGCTTCGGAATGGGAGAAATAAATACGCTCATTGAAGCAATGAGAACTGAAAGGTACCAACCAAAACCTGTACGAGCTGGCTATATTCAAAAAAATGACGGAAAGATAAGAAAAATCGGAATCCCTAGCAACCGTGACAAAATTGTACAAGAAGTAATAAGACTTATCCTCGAAGCGATCTATGATAGTCCTTATGGCGCATACTTTAAAGATTGTAGTCACGGTTTCAGACATTCTCATAACTGTCACAGCGCATTAAAAGAAATCCAGAGCAAATGGAGTGGGACAACATGGTTTCTAGCAGGAGACATAAAAGACTGCTTCAATAATATTAACCATACAATATTGGTTAGTATCATGAGACATAAAATTAAGGATGAGCGATTTTTAAATCTCATCTGGAAATTTTTGAAAATTGGCTACCAAGACCTAAACAAATCAAGGAAAGACAGCCTAGCAGGTACGCCTCGAAGTGGTATACGTTTCGCCAATCCTAGCAAGCATTTACTTGCATAAACTAGACGAATACGTAGAACAACTACAAAAAGAGCTAAACAAAGGCGAATTGAGACGTCCTAATCCTGAGTACCGCTCCTTGCAAAAACGACGACAATACCTAGCAAAGACAGGAAGAACTAACACCGAGAAATACAAGAAATTAGGTGTCCAGATGCGCAAACTCCCGTCACTAGACCCAAAAGACACAAACTTTGTACGTGTACGTTATATCCGTTATACGGACGATTGGGTAGTCGGAATCACTGGCCCTAAACACCTTGCGGAAGAGATTAAAGAAAGAATAAGGCAGTTCTTAAAAGCCAAGCTTTACTTAACTCTGAGCGAAGAGAAGACAGTGATTAAGAATGCTCGAACATCAGATACCAAATTCTTAGGATACAGAATAAGGCTAGGTAGATCCAAAACAGCAGAACAGAAACAGACATTATCAACAAATGCAAGCGGTAAGAACTTTAAACGCAGATCAACTGGTATGCAAATAGTGTTACGCGCCCCAATAGGTGAGCTAATCAAAAAGCTATACCAGAAAGGCTTTTGCGATTCTCAAGGAAAACCTCTGCACAAAAAAGCCTGGATACTGTTAGACGAAGACCAGATAGTAAGCCTGTATAGTTCCATCAATCGGGGTTTACAGAATTATTATCGGCCTATAGACAATTGGGCAGAGTTCAGCAGGATACAATACATTCTAAAGTTCTCGTTGGCAAAAACGCTGGCTTCCAAAAAACCGGTACAAAAATGTCTGGAATTATCAAAAACAAGGATATAGCGGTCCAGGTTATGCGCAAAGGACAACAAAGGACCATTACATTCTATAGGAATACGAACTGGACAATTGATAGAAAAGCGTTTTCAGAAAGCTCAAATATTGATCTGGTTCGGATGAATGAACGAATGAGAACAAGGTCTAAGCTAGGAACATCATGTTGTATCTGCAATGAAAAGGTCGGCGTAGCGAATGCATCACGTCAGGCACATTCGGAAAACGATGCCATAACGAATTGTGTGTAAGGGAGAGGGTAGAAAAAAAGCAACGAAAGAAGAGATACTACAGGCATGACCTCTTTCTGAAGAAGAGGTCGATCCTTTAGCTCAAATCCTAAGAAGGAGGAAAGTATGCCTGTACCTAAGAAAAAGCGTATCACACCAGAGAAGGTCGTTTCCACTTCGGAGTCCTCATCTCCATCGTTACCCGATCAACAAGAATTTCATCAGCATCTGCGCATCCTAGCTCAAAGTGCCGTTCGAGCGGTGATAGAAACCGTGATGTGTGAAGAGCTTGAAGCGGTCATTGGAGCCGCTTGGGGAGAGTGCACGCCCAAGCGCAAAGGCTACCGCAACGGCTCCTACACTCGTGACTTGATCACCTCAACAGGAAAACTTGAGGATGTGAAGGTTCCCCGAGATCGCGAAGGGCAGTTCCAGACGCAAGCCTTCGAGCGCTACAGCCGCTTTGAACCGCATATTGCAGAAGGACTCACTCAAATGTTCGTGAGCGGAACCAGCACGCATAAGGTAGGAGAAGTGGCTCAAACGCTCATGGGAGTGGCTCCCAGCGCCAGTACTATCAGCCGCTTAAATCAGACGCTGACTGAGCAATTTGAAGCGTGGCGTGAACGCCCTCTGCAAGAACACTACCGGATTGTGTACCTGGATGGTGTGCATTTCAACATTCGTCATGGAAGTCAGGCGATTCGACCATCATTTTAACTGCCTTAGGAATTGATCTGAGCGGCAATAAAGAGGTTTTGGCTCTGCGTGCGTGTGCGGAGGAAAGTAAGGATGGATGGGTAAGCCTCTTGCAGGATCTGCGAAGGCGAGGAGCAACCCAGATAGATGTCATCGTCACCGATGGTCATGAGGGCTTGATTGCTTCGGTGAAAGAACTCTTTTCGGCGACGCCTCGCCAGCGATGTCTGGTGCATAAACAGCGCAATGTGCTCAACGCTATTGCCAGGAGAGAGCGTGGAGAGGTTCAAAGAGAGTTGGTTGGCATCTGGGAACAAGCCAGCAAGCAGGAAGCGCTGATCCACCTGGCTGCCTTTAAAGCGAAGTATGCTCAGCGGTATCCTGAAGCGGTTCGAAGCTTGATAGAGGATGAAGAGCATCTCTTGACGTTCTACGATTTTCCCGCGAGCATGCATCGATACCTTCAAACAACCAATGCCATTGAAAGTCTCTTCAGCAATGTGCGGCAGCGCACCGATCAGATTGACGTGTTCACGACGGAGACCAGTTGCCTCACCATTGTCTGGGCAACGATCCAAGATATCCGTTTGCACAAAATCTCTCTCTGATGAACGAATAAGCTGAAGAACAAGAACAGAGAAGCAACCAACCAGCTTTAAAAATGGAGGTCGTTCAGGAGGGGTTATTTGTGTCTCTTTGTCAGGGAGGACAAACTCCCCATGATGACTTTTTCGCGATTTCATGGGGTTTTCTCGCGACAATGTTGTCAAATGGACGTGAAAATTCTCTCTTCTTAGATCCTCTGGACGAGCCGTGCATCGCTCATACACTGTTCGCTTGATTCCTGAGTATCTCTACACAGAAATCGAGATGCCATCCGGAAAACGGCCAGCAAGCGAACACAAGGCTTTACTAATCTCTTAGTGAAGCTTAATCGAAAACAAATTCCTGTGTGCCAAAAGTGCCACAAGAAAATTCATAATGGTACCTATGATGGACTAAAAGTTTCAGAACTGGCATACGACCCTAGAAAACCCATGCTTCCAGGTGAGTTATCCTAGTACTATTTCTATGAAAGAGTGAAGTGCAAAAGTAGAAGAGTTTCTATTATTATGATTGTTAAGGTCGCTTAGGACAAAAGTCAGTATCTTTGGAGAGCCGGATACCTTGAAAGATGCCTGTCCGGTGTGCGCCGTGAGGCGCTTTGAGATATCCCTGTCGCAGACAGGAAGAACTAGGGAGAAGTTCTTGAGCTACCAACTCACCCGGCGGCGAAAGCCAAACGGAACAAGAGCATGTTGGGAAAGCGGAGCATGTCCGAAGGCGTTGTAGGACATGGCTACCGTATGGCTCGCTCACCACGGGTAAAGCTAAACTGCCTGAACCCCAATCCCGACTTGGTGTATGTGACGCACCCATCGGAAGAATGCTTGAAAACGATGTCACATGCTGTATTGGCATGAACCGTGAGGCTGATGCACTCCCTGAATGTGAAAGAAGACCAACGAGGTCAGATCAAGGGATGAGTGGAGGACCCTAAAGTGAGGCTAGAACGTATCTCAAAGACGTACCACGGGATTACCTACGAAGGGCGACCTTTAAGGTAACAGAGTGCTCATATGAGTCGTGGGAGTCACGTCCCACCAGGGAGTACCGGAAAACGGTACACAGGGCAAAGGAGCACAGGGACCTAGATACTCAGTAAAGAGAGGTATGCGAAATGCAGGACGCCACAACAGTCCTGAGTATCATCCGAAATCGCGGAGAACGAGGATTACCGTTACAAGAATCTGTATCGACAACTCTACAATCCACAGTTGTACTTTCAAGCGTATGCACGTCTGTACTCCAATGAGGGAGCCATGACGCCAGATACGACAGGAGAAACAGTGGATGGCATGTCACGCGAGAAAATCAAAACCATGATTGACCTCATCCGTCAGGAACGGTGGCGATGGACTCCCGTGAAACGGATCTACATACCCAAACGAATCGGGAAACTTACGGCCGCTTGGATTGCCTTCCTGGTCGTCAAAAGTGATGCAAGAAGTGGTACGGCAAGTTTCTCGATGCCTACTTTGAACCTCGCTTTAGCGATCATTCGCATGGATTTCGCCCAGGACGGGGATGTCACAGCGCCTTGAGCGAAATTGTCCATGGCTGGAAAGGCGTTCATTGGTTCATTGAAGGGCGATATTTCCGATTGTTTTGGGAGATTGGATCATGAAGTCCTTCTGAGATATCCTGAGTGAACACATCCACGATAATCGATTTCTGCGGCTCATCCGGTACATGCTCCAGGCAGGTTATCTTAGAAGAATGGCGCTGGCATGAAACGCTCAGCGGAGCACCGCAAGGTGGAGTATGCAGCCCCATTTTGAGTAATATCTACCTGGATAAATTCGACACGATTTGTCGAAACAGTTTTGATGCCGAAGTACAATCGAGGAAAGACGCAGGACCAACAAATCCAGCTTACGAACGTCTTCGAGAATGCCATAGCCCGTGCCAAGCGTCGAGGGGACCGGCAAGCAGTTCGAGATGTTGCGAAAGCAACTCCGAAAACTCCCAAGCCAAGACCCACAAGATCCCGATTATCGCAGACTTCGTTACACGACGATATGCCGATGATTGGGTACTTGGTTTCAGTGGTCCAAAGGCAGAAGCCGAGGCAGATCAAATGCGACCATTAGAGATTTCTTGCGTGAGACCCTCAAGCTGGAACTGTCCGAGGAGAAAACGCTGATTACGCATGCTCGAACGGGAGCAGCAAAATTTCTCGGCTATCAAATCGTCATCCAACACGCCGATGACAAACTCGACCGTCGAGGCCAACGACAAGTCAACGAAACGATTGGATTACGAGTCCCAAAGGAAGTCATTGAACAAAAATGTGCGTTCTACATGCAACGCGGAAAACCAGCCCAACGGGCTCAACTGCTTGATGACAGTGATTACAGCATTGTCAGCAAATATCAAGCTGAATATCGAGGCATCGTCCAGTATTATCTCTTAGCTCACAATGTTGGTCTGGTTCGGCAAATTGCAATGGGTAGCAGAAACGTCGCTGCTCAAAACGCTTGGCAGGCAAGCATAAGTCCTCAGTTGCGGCAATGGCCCAGCAAGTACAAAGCCAACAACGCGAGACTGCCTATGGCCCAAGAAAATGCTTCCAGGTGGTGATCCATCGAGACGAAGGCAAGAAACCGCTTGTCGCCCAATTTGGAGGCATTCCCCTGAAACGAAAGCAAGAAGCAATCCTTGTCGATCATCGACCTCAATTTCTTCATGACCAACCGCAGCGAACTTCTCAAACGAGTGCTTGCGGATCACTGTGAACTCTGCGGCTCAAAAGAGCGTGTAGAAGTTCACCATATCCGCAAACTGGCTGATCTAGAGAAGCCGGGAAGAAAAGAAAAACCTGTATGGATGAAACAGATGGCAGCAAGACGGCGCAAAACGCTTAGTGGTGTGCCGTAAGTGCCATGAAAACATTCATGCAGGAACACCAACCGCATCATTTCGGAAACAGGGACCGGAGAGCCGGATGAATTGAAAGGTTCCAGTCCGGTTCGGGAAGAGGGTAACGAAAAAGGCCCATGAGAAGGTACCTCGTCGGTATCCTACTTCATTCGGGGGAGGCGATTGGAAACGGGTTCCATAAGGAATACCGCGCTGGTCATCTACCCTATCATATTCGTCTCTCTTTTACAAATAAGCGCCAGCCCTTCTCTGAGTATGCGAAAGAGCTGGCGCTTTTTGATATCTGGAAACGATTAGCGTTGCAGGATTGGTAGATTCATCCCTTCTTCGCGGGTACGATGGGTACCAGCAACATCCTGGATGCCGCCTTCAGGATAAACGATACGCGCTTCGTGCTCTGGCAAGAGGCTAGCGACCTCGCGCAGGACAGCATCCAGAAATTGGCTTTCGGGAACGGTTTTCACGACTTCGCCCTTACGGAAGATGACGCCTTTGCCTTTCCCACCAGCAAGACCAACGTCTGCATCTCGCGACTCGCCAGGACCGTTTACGACACAGCCCATGACGGCAACCTGGATAGGCGTCTGCACTTTTGTTAGACGCTTCTCTACTTCGTTGGCAACACTGATAACGTCGATTTCGACGCGTCCACACGAAGGGCAGGAGACAAAAGTAACGCCACGATTGCGCAGTTCGAGCGAGCGCAGAATCTCGAAGGCGACAGGAATCTCCTCCTCTGGCTCGGCACTCAAGCTGACACGCATGGTATCACCAATGCCCTCGGCCAGCAACATTCCCAGGCCAACCGCAGATTTTACGGCACCAGACACCAGAGTACCGGCCTCAGTAATGCCCAGGTGCAGAGGATAATCTGAAACCTGCGAGAAGCGGCGATAGGCCTCAACCGCAGTCAAGACAGCGGAAGACTTCAAAGAGACATCCAACTCGTGATAGTCCAGCTCTTCGCACCAGCTAATATATTCTAGAGCCCGATTGACCATACGCTCGGCCAGATGCTCCCGCTCTTTCCGCCGCGCCTCAGCAGGATCACTGCGCTCCAGCGTCCCATCATCGCGCAGACGAACCTGAACGCGCTGCATCTGGGCAACTTTATCTATTGCATCAATCGAACCGGAGTTGACGCCGATCCGCATAGCAACGCCGCGCTCTTTGGCCGCGAGCACAATCTGCTCCATCGACTTACGTCCCTGAAGCAGGTTACCGGGATTAATACGGATCTTATCAGTACCCTGGCGAATAGCCTCCAGGGCAAGCTGAGGATTATAGTGAATATCGGCCACAAGAGGTATATGGATACGGCGTTTAATCTCGCCGAGGACATACGCATCTTCCATCTCTGGCACCGCCACACGCACAATCTCGCAACCCACCTCTTCCAGGCGCAGAATCTGGGCCACCGTAGATTCCACATTACGCGTATAGGTCGTGGTCATTGATTGTACTGAAATGGGTGCATCACCACCAATTGCTACATTTCCAACATGAATTTGTCGCGTTTTCTTCCGCATAATAAACTATTACTCCAGTTTACTTTCCCCAATGAGTGACATCATTTACCGTGACAACCACCATGAGAGTTAGCAATAACGCAAAACCAATGAGATTAATAATACCTTCACGTTCCGGCTTCAAACGTTTGCCGCCGCGTACAATTTCAATCAACACAAGTACGATGCGGCCACCGTCCAAAGCGGGGAAAGGCAATATATTGACTATCGCTAAATTGAGACTTAAAACCGAGACAAGGCTAAGAATTGGGAACCACCCGACGCTGGGAACCGCCTGGGCAACATCGCCGGTAATCTGCACAATGCCAACCGGCCCGACAAAGCTCGGTTGTATTACTCCCCTAATCATCTGCCCTATCGCCACAAAAAACTGGCTGGTCACATCAAATGTATGGGCAATACCTTTGAATGGAGCCTGCCAGAGCGGTGATTTGACATAGACGATTTTCCCGGTGACGCCCAGTGCTCCATTTTTAAAGCCCGGATTTGCGGGAGTGCGTGCATTTACAGTGGTCGTGACGTTTGTATTTGAACCCTGGTGGCGGTACGTTACCTCAACAGGAGTATTCTGTAAGGTTTTATTTTTTGCAACGGCATTCGCAATAACAGCCGTGACACTGGTATGCATCGTATCATAATCGGTTACCGGCTGGCCATTGATTGCCACCACAGTATCGCCACTCTTCAATCCTGCCGCCGCCGCTGGCGAATTGGGCAACACCTGATCCAGTTGCGCAGGATAGGTTGGCTCTCCCAGACCATAGGCAATGGTAAAAAGGACAATGGCCAGCAAGAAGTTCATAATCACACCGGCAACGAGCACAATAATGCGCTTTCCAGCGGATTTAGCCGCAAAGCTGCCCTCATCGTAGTTCCCATTCTCATCTACAATATCACCGCTCTCGCCAGGCATACGTACAAAACCACCGATTGGCAACAGGTTCAGAGAATAGATAGTATGATGCGGAGTCTGTGAATCATCAGCCAGAGAGCCAGGGCCACCGCTTGTACCAGCGAATGGATTCTGTGGACCGGTTAATTCACCATCACGTTGACGTCCAAACCAGAGTACTTCCCATCCTCCCCGATCTCGTTTACGAAAACCAATCAAGGCAGGAGGAAAGCCCAGGCCGAATTCCTCTACGCGAATACCGGCCCACTTTGCAGTAATAAAATGCCCAAATTCATGAACCAGCACAAGTATGCCAAAAACTGGAATAGCTGCGAGAAAGTACCAGTAATTCATACCCTTCTTATCCTTCTTACAAACTCCCTTATCATAACGTGATCCTATATATTTTCTATGTAGGAGCTGCTTCCAGACTATCGCCATGCAACCAGCTCACCCTTATTAAAAACGTTCTTTATTACTTTTTAGCACCTATCCGTTTGCGCCAAAGGTCGCGAACAGTACGTCTGGCCCAGGCACAGGCATCTAAAGTCGTTGCCACGTCTGGCTGCGCAACGGATTGGTGACGTTCCAGAACACCCTCGATTAGCTCCGCAATACCCAGATAGGAGATCTCGCTATGCAAGAAGAGTTCAACCGCTTCTTCATCGGCACCCACTAAAGCACTGGGATAGGTGCCGCCACGACGACCTGCTTCAATAGCCAGACGGAAACACGGAAAGCGCTCCAGATCAAGATCCGCAAAATGGAGCGCAGCAATCTCTTTCCAGCGCAATTCACGAATCAGACCACTGTTAGTACCAGCTAAGCGCTCAGGGTAGCTCAAGGCATTCATAATCGGGATATGCATACTGGGGAGGCTGGCCTGCATTTTAATAGAGCCATCCACAAACTCAACCATCGAATGAATAATACTCTCCGGCTGCACCACAACCTCTATCTGCTCATAGGTCATAGCAAAAAGCCAGTGCGCCTCAATGACCTCCAGACCCTTATTCATCAATGTCGAGGAATCGATAGTAATCTTTGGACCCATACGCCAGGTTGGATGCGCCAGCGCCTGCTCGACAGTCACAGATTTCAACTCTTCAAGAGGAGTCTGGCGAAATGGACCACCAGAAGCGGTAACGAATAAACGCTGAATATCACGCGCATTTTCACCGCGTAGGCATTGCCAGATCGCACTATGCTCGCTATCCACCGGCAGAATCGGCACATTAGCCCGCCGTGCAGCATTCATCACCAGATGGCCGGCCATCACCAGAGTTTCTTTATTCGCCAGCGCAATCGCCTTTCCCGCGCCAATAGCAGCCAGGGTGGGACGCAGGCCAACCAGGCCAGACGTTGCCGCTACTACCACATCAACATCAGGATGGGTCGCTACCTCCAACAGGCCCTGCTCACCAATCAACACACCAGGCAGCATCGCACGCGCCTTTGCCTCCACTTCAGGAGTATCGGCAAAGCACGATACCAGCGCTGGCTGAAATTCTTGCGCCTGTTGTGCCAGAAGGGAGACATTGCTGCGAGCGGCCAGGGCAACTACCTGGAAATGATCTGGAAAACTGCGCACAACATCCAGCGTCTGCCGTCCAATGGAGCCCGTACTTCCAAGTACAGCTATTCGTTTCGGAAAAGTGGTCATAACTATCAAAACCTTAAGCAGAAGTTATCCTGCCCATCTAGCTAAAGAGTGAAATTTGGTTCACTCTTTATTACTCAAATTATAGCATAGCACTACCAGGAAACCGCTCAGCAAGCTATCAGGCAAGGACAAGTGCCTCTACAGATAAGAACGAGCTGGGGACCAATTACCTTACGAGAAAGGGAAGCAACTGAGCACATGCATATACCACAACTACAGCAAAGATCAGACTATCAACACGATCCAGCATCCCACCGTGACCAGGCAACAACTGTCCACTATCTTTGACGTGTGTCTGCCGCTTCATTAACGATTCAGCAAGATCTCCCAGAACAGCGGCACCACCAAGCAAGAGGCCAAAAACAATCGCCAAATACCAGGGCACACCCAGTTGAGCAACCGTCAGCACGAGAGCCGCAATCACCGCCAGAGCCATACCACCCACAAACCCCTCCCAGGTTTTGGCAGGACTAATCTTGGGGGCCAGCTTGTGGCGGCCAAAGTAGCGACCCGTAAAAAATGCCGCGCTATCACAGCCCCAGACCCCCAACATAACAAAGAGGAGCCACCAGCCGCCAGCAGGTAAAGAGAAGAGAAAGCTCGGCGCAAACTGGAGCGTGCCAGGCTGATAGCCGCGTAGCAAGAGGAAACAGCTCATCGACCAACCAAGATACAGCGAGATTGCCAGAGTCAAGGCCCAATCCACAAGCGCTCCATCCAGTTGCTTCCGCAAAAACAGAAAAAGAAAGGAGAGCAGCAGCGCGGCCCCAAAGCCCCACTCCAGGAGTAAAAGACGAATTGGAGAAGGAAGCATCGCAGCAAGCAGAAAGAGGGTACTCAGAGCAAAGCTCACCCAGGTCAGAGGGCGATACCCTGCATGAGATAACATATTGTGTAGTTCAACGGTGCATAATACCAGAGCGAGGAGAGTAGCAGCGAAGGCCGCCCAACCGCCAAACCAGACAAACAACAAAACAATAGGTATAGCAACCAGAGCGGTCAGCCAGCGTTGAGCGACTGACTGCTTCTGTTTCTTCGTTTCCTGTACTTCGGGCGCACCCGATTGTAGATCTTCATCGGCTCCTTGCAAACAATTCACCATATCTCCATTTTGGATGTCCCTGCCCTTTAGCGTTGGGGAGGAAAAAATGGGAGCACGCTCGGCTTGCTACCTGATGATTCCCCGACATCCTCTGTCCATCTTTTCTCTTGTTGATCTTTGAAAGAGAGTCAAAACGAAGCAGGACGGTGGGATAAACCGTCCTACCTGTTTGTTCACTGCTCTCTATTATACAGCATGAAAGTTACGGAGTGGAAGAAACAGAGATTTTCCCAAAACGGCGTTGGCGCTGCTGAAAGCTTTCAAGAGCAGTAATCAGATCCTCGCGGCCAAAGTCTGGCCAGAGCGTCGGAGTTGCATAATACTCGCTATAGGCAGACTGCCAGAGCAAGAAATTACTCACACGCATCTCACCAGCGGTGCGGATCACCATGTCAGGATCGGGCAGATCGCGCGTATAGAGATAGGAACTGATCAATTCTTCAGTAATGAGAATCGACACACTTGCCATCGGCAATAATCTGGCGAACGGCATCCACCAGTTCCGCGCGGCCACCATAATTGAAACAGACATTGAGGCCAATACGCGTATTAGCGCGGGTCTTCTCCATTGAGTCACGTACAGCCTGCTGGATATCGGGAGAGAGATCGTATAACCGGCCAAGATGGCGCAGACGCACTCCATCGCGATGTAACTTCTCCAAATCTGAGCGTATGGTCTCCCAGAACAGACGCATCAACCCATCAACTTCCGAGCGAGGGCGTCCCCAATTTTCGGTTGAAAAGGCATACACACTGAGCATCTCAATATTTTCATCGGCGGCAGCTTCCACGACGCGGCGCAAGGCATTGACGCCAGCCTTATGGCCCGCGAGGCGTGGCAGGTGCCGCTTTGAAGCCCAGCGCCCATTGCCATCCATAATGATGGCAATGTGGCGAACAGGGCGACTCTCTTGCTCAGGTGTAGCGATTTGTGGCTGCGCTAAAATGCTCTCTTTCCCCTTTTGCGTGGAAAAGAGATCATGCATCTTGGTCAAAATCAGACCTCCAGAATCTCCAGTTCTTTAGATTTACCGACCTTATCCATCTCTTCGATGTAACGGTCAGTGAGCTTCTGTAGCCGTTCCGTGCTACGCTTCAGCTCATCCTCAGAAACTTCCTTCTTTTTCTCACGATCACGTAGCTTATCTTGTATATCACGGCGCACATTGCGCACCGCAACTTTGTGCTCATCCAACTTTTTATGTAAAGATTTCACCAGATCACGACGGCGTTCCTCGCTCATTGGCGGAACATTCAAGCGAATCACCTGTCCGTCGCTATTTGGATTAATGCCAAGATCGGACTTCTGAATCGCTTTTTCAATATCTGGCAACAACTTCTTGTCCCAGGGCTGAATTACCAGGAGGCGCGGTTCCGGGACTGAAATACTTGCCACCTGATTGATCGGCGTGGGCGTGCCATAATAATCGACAGAAAGGCGTTCAAGAAGACTCGAACTGGCTCGACCAGTGCGAATAGCGCCGAGGTCCTGTTTTAAAGCCTCGATTGCTTTTTGCATGCGTCTTTCCGCATCAGAGAATAAATCTGCTGTCATCGCATAACTCCCTTTTTCTATGACTGGCATGCTTCCCTTCGGGAAGAAGAAAACGGTATCAGGAGTAACTAGCATAAAAGGTTGCCCTTGCTAGTTGGCATCATCTGTGACGAGTGTACCACACGTCTCACCATGCATAATAGCCTCTAACGCCCCTTCCTGGTGCAGATTAAACACGATAATGGGCATATGATTATCTTTGCAAAGAGAGAGTGCCGTACTATCCATCACCTTTAATCCCATATTTAAAGCCTGCATGTAGCTAATTTCAGCGAATTTGCGAGCATGCGGATTGCGCATGGGATCTTCATCGTAGATACCGTCCACTTTGGTTGCTTTGAGCAGAATCTGTGCATTCAATTCCACTGCTCGTAGGGCAGCCGCCGTATCAGTCGTAAAAAAGGGATTGCCACTGCCTGCGGCCAGAATAACGACGCGCCCCAGTTCCAGGTGGCGCACCGCACGACGGCGAATAAATGGCTCAGCCACAGGTGGCATCTCGATAGCCGTCTGAACCCGTGTGACCATACCAATTTTCTCCATCGCATCCTGCATTACCAGTGAGTTCATCACCGTAGCGAGCATGCCAACATAGTCGGCAGTAGCGCGATCTATTCCGGTTGAAGCGGCATCAGCACCACGCCACATGTTACCGCCGCCAATAACCATAGCAACTTCTATCCCTAAATCGTGTATCCGCTTGACCTCACTGGCAATGCGGCGTACGGTAATGGCGTCGATGCCAAAACCTTGAGGGCCCAGAGCCTCACCACTGAGTTTGAGCAAGACACGGTGATACTTCAGTTCAGCTGCCATATGACTCCTCCTACCCGGTGTGCAACCACAGCATGGTACTCTACGCACACACGTACAACAACTTCCCCACCCACCCAACCAGATGGAAGGTCGAGCATGTGACCATGCTCAAGGGAAGGAGCCTGTATTCTACTCACCCAGAGCGAAACGGCTGAAGCGACGGATAACAATGTTCTCGCCTGTCTCAGCGATTACTTTGCGTACCATATCGCCAATAAGGACCGATTCATCTTTCACCCAGGGCTGCATCAGCAATACCTGCTCTCCCAATGTCTTCTTCAGCTTCCCCTCAATCACCGTCTCCCGCTTATCGGCAGGGACGCGAGCCAGGGAAGGATCGTCGAGAATCTTCTGGCGTGCGGCCTCAATGATCTCAGCAGGGACATCCTCATAGCTTACATACTTCGGGGCCAGACCAGTGATCTGTAAAGCCAGTTCGCTTGCCAGATGACGGAAACTATCACTGCGGGCCACAAAGTCGGTGCTACAATTCAGTTCGAGCAGAACACCTACGCTGTGATTATGATGCACATAGGAGAAAACGCCCCCTTCTTTGGTCTCGCGGCCAGCACTGGATACCTTTGCGGCCTTATGATGGTTGCGAGTCTCAAGAATTTTTACCGCATCATTCCAATTTTGTGCCTCAGTTAAGGCATTTTTACAATCCGCAAAAGTTGCGCCGGTCTCCTCGCGCAGCTTTTTGACATCCGTTGCAGCATAATTCATAACGTGAACTTCTCCTCGATCTTGTTGTGTATCATACTCAGACAGGCCAGAGAGTACAACGACTACTGACCATGTTTTTTGGTTCTGAGTGCTTGACAAGTATGTATTCTTTTACATGTGATGGTGCATAGCACCAGAGTTAAAAAAAGATCATTACACAGGAAGAAGCGGGAGGAAGGAGGCATATGCCTCTTCACCTCCCGCCGGTACGATCCTACTTCAGTTATAGAGACTCTCGACCAACGAGTTCTGGCTCAGCAGGTGCGGCCTCAGGGGAGGCCGCAGGAGCCTCAGGGGCGCTCTCCTGCGAGACGGGAGTCTCTGAGGCAACAGCGGCAGGAGCTTCAGAGGCTGAAGCCACTGCACTAACCTCGCTGGCCACCTCTGGAATCTCAAGCTCTGATCCGTCCGAGTCCTTCTGCTGGGCCTCAAGCTGGCGGCGGCCTTCAACAGCCGCGTCGGCAATCTTGGCGCACAAGAGACGAACCGCACGAATAGCGTCGTCATTGGCAGGAATAGGATAATCCATCTCATCGGGATCGCAGTTTGTATCGGCCAGGGCAATGATTGGAATCTCCAGGCGCATGGCCTCCAGTACAGCGGTCCGCTCTTTGCGCGTATCAATGATAAAAATCGCGTTCGGCAAGCGGCGCATGTCTTTAATTCCACCCAGAATACGCTCAAGACGAGTCATATCGTCCTGAAGACGCTGGACTTCCTTCTTTGGCAGGCGCTCGAAATCGCCACGGTCGCGGCGTGCTTCCAGCTCACGCAGATAACGAATACGAGACTGAATCGTCTGGAAGTTTGTCAGCATACCACCCAGCCAGCGCTGATTGACATAAAACATACCACAGCGTTTCGCCTCTTCGGCGACGGCCTCCTGGGCCTGCTTTTTGGTGCCGACGAACAGGATGGTGCCACCTTCAGATGTAAGCTGCTCAACAAACTTGTACGCCTCATTCAGGCGTGTGACGGTCTGCTGTAGATCAATGATATGGATGCCGTTACGATCCGTAAAAATGAACTGCTGCATTTTCGGATTCCAGCGCCGCGTCTGGTGACCAAAATGCACGCCAGCCTCTAAGAGCTGTTTCATAGAAATGATATTAGCCAAATGGACCTCCCTTGATCCGCCGCTCTCCATTTTTCACTTAGCATCAGGGCCCAAGGCGATACCGTAAACCAGACCAGGAAATCACAGGTGGTGGACCCCAGGGTTGATACTGTTTTAGAGAGCGTGTGTACTTAATTTGTGCTGTAGATTTTATGTGCTAAAACCGAGCAGGATTTTTCTCCTGCTGACTGCAAAGTATAGCACAGACCGGACCGAGACGCAAGAAAAAGCATGCAGGCACCCTCACATCTCTCTCTTGCTCGATGAGCAAACTCTCTCTACCTAAAAAGAGTGGTAGTACATCCAGTGCGGTTTCTCCCTAGAAATTCCTAATATGCAGTATACTATATAATAGTAAATATATTGCACAGAAATGTACATGTACTTTTAGGGGTAGCAGACGTAGAAAGGGAAGTAGATATGGTTAAGGTTATGCTTGTTGACGATCATATATTGATGAGGCATGCTGTACGCAACGTTATCGAACAAGAGAGCGATCTGACAGTGGTTGCGGAGACGAGTAATGGTCTGGAAGCCGAGCTCCTGGCTCATGAAACCCAACCAGATGTCATTTTGATGGATCTGGATATGCCTGGCTGTGATGGATTTGAGGCCACTGAACGGGTCCTGAACAGTTCACCTGGCTCACATGTCGTCATTTTTACAGCTTCACATCACGAACAACATGTCTTTTATGCAATTCAGCGTGGTGCCATCGGCTACATCACCAAAGATATAGAACCAGATGGATTAATCGAGGCGGTCAGACGCGCCGCCCACAACGATCTCTGTATTCCTGGCTCCCTCGCAATTCAGGTACTGGCCCACTTGCGGCTGCTCTGGCAAAAACAGGAGGTCTCTCCCCGCAACACCAGAGTCATGAACCAGAAGCTCCCTCTAGCGGGAAGCTTTACCCCGAAAGGAGAGTCCAGCCGCAGAAATTTTTCCGCGCTTGCCTACCGTCCACGTCGTTCTGTTATGCATACCGCAGCGGGCTTCGCTACTGAACTTCAGACGCCGCTCCCACTGCAAACGCCCCGACCCCTGACCGGGCGAGAATGTGAGATTCTTGATCTGATGAGGCGTGGGCGCAAAAATCGTGAGATCGCAGGCGAACTGTGTATTGCCGAATTTACTGTACATAAACATGTTCAAAACATTTTTGAGAAATTACATGCCCGCAATCGTGCAGAAGCCATCTACCTCACAAATGCTCCTGGCTAAACCGCAAAGAGAATGTGCTACAATAAGTCGTATAGATCGGCTCATTGTGCCGAACAGGAACAGACTTGTGCCAGAGAAACATTTATCACACAGCAAAACAGATATACCACAACAAGGGACGTCGCCTGACAAAGCGGCGTTCCTTGCCCACAACGACCTTTTCAGACAGCTCTCATCGCAAGAGAGAGAAGACCTGGAACGCACGACAACGCTACTCTCCTACCCACCAGGGCGGATTCTTATCGTCCTGGTGAAACAGGGAGTGGACTCTTCTTCGTACAGGCAGGCCGCGTCCAACTCTATCATCTCTCCACCGATGGCCGCAAGCTTATCACTGCCACGCTTACAGCAAACGGCTGGTTTGGAGAACTGCCCTTGCTCTATCAGGGCCAACATCATAGCTTTGCGGAAGTGGTTGAAGACTCTGCGCTCTATCTTATCCCCAGACATGATATCGAACAGTTACTCTTGCAACATTCCAGCCTGACGCTTACCTTACTCCAGCTACTGGGTCAGCGCTTTCTTCAGTTAGAGACGCAGCTCATTGAGGCGGCCTTTAAAAGCACCAGCGCCCGCCTGGCCTCGCTTCTGCTCAAGCTTGCCCGATCCACCGAAAAAGCTTCGACCCATTTAGAGGTTGTTGGTCTGAGCCATGAAGAGTTGGCAGAACATCTGGGCGTCTATCGCGAAACGGTCAGTACTGCCCTACGCGATCTAAAGGACGCAGGCACAATCACATTAGGACGCAAGAAAATCATTTTGCGGGAACCGGAGCGTCTGGCTGAGATTGCAGAGACAGAAAATAAAGGAAACAGGCACTCATGATTATTCAAGCGCAGCAGGTAAAAAAATTCTATCGTACACCCCACTTACGGATCGAGGCCCTGAGTGGTATCGACCTTGCAGTAGAGCAGGGCGAGATGGTCGCCATTATGGGTCAGAGCGGCAGCGGCAAGACAACCTTACTGAACTGTCTTTCCGGCCTTGACACAATTGATGAAGGAGACGTCTTTATCCGAGGCCAGAATCTGCGCGATCTGAGCGACAATGAGCGCACCAGTTACCGAGCTCGCCATATGGGCTTTATTTTCCAAGACTTTAATCTCTTGCCCGTGCTTTCAGCAGTGGAGAACGTTGAGCTACCGATGCTCGTCACAAAAGTTCCCGCCAAACAGGCCAGAAAAAAAGCCCTGGCCATGCTCGATCTCGTAGGACTCAGCGAACGTTCCTGGCATCGGCCAGCCGAACTCTCCGGTGGACAGAGACAGCGTGTCACAATAGCACGAGCACTTACTAATGATCCAGCCCTGGTCTGGGCAGATGAACCAACCGGCAATCTGGATAGCGAGACTGCATTGGACATTATGGACCTGCTGTGCCGCTTAAATCAGGAGAATAGCCAGACGTTTATTATTGTTACCCACGCCAGAGAGGTCGGCGAACGCGCCAATCGGATTATCAAGATGCGCGATGGCCGCATTGTAGAATGACCAGAATAGGATAATGTAAGTATGTATAAAGAGACCATCGAACATCTGCGCATTGCTTACAACGAACAGAGCGCAACCAACCGAAATCAAGGTTTGATTCCAGAATGGAAAATAGCTGAACGCAACTATTTCCTGACCTTACTCCAAGACGAAAAGAAAAAGACGCTTCTAGAAGTAGGCGCAGGAACGGGGAAAGATAGCCAGTTTTTCCAGGAAAATGGATTCGAGATGACCTGCACAGATCTTTCTCCGGCTATGATTAATTTCTGCCGCAAGAAGGGGTTGAATGCTCATGTGATGGATTTTCTGAGCCTCAATTTCCCCGATGCTTCCTTCGATGCACTTTATGCGCTCAATTGCTTATTACATGTGCCTGCACAAAATCTTCCCGACGTACTTGGCAAATTACAAAAGCTGTTGCGAGCAGATGGACTTTTCTATCTGGGAGTCTATGGAGGAGAGAATTGGGAAGGGATTGCTCCTGAAGATTGGCATGAACCAAAACGCTTTTTTTCTTATCATACAGATGAATATATGAAGGACATTTTACAGCATTTTTTTGAACTGGTCTATTTTAAACACATCAACCTTGTAAATGATAAAAGACATTTTCAATCTATCATTCTTCGACGCCAATAAAGGCAAAAGCGCCTCCTGAAATGAGGAGGCGCTCATAGTTGAACTTCATACTCAAGCCAGAGAGCGCACTTTGGCAGTCGCTGCAACCTTCGCATTCGAGCTAACACCAACCAGCTCATGTACAACCTCTTTAAGGTGCGCAGATGAGAGACCGACGAGTTCTTTCAGAATAGTTGGCGCACCATGCTCGACAAATTTGTCGGGCACGCCAATCATCCGCAAATCAACCTCTTTCGTCAGCTCATGCCTCTCCAGCAACTCCAGCACGGCACTGCCAAATCCACCAGCAACGACATGGTCTTCAATAGTAATCAAGCGCCCTGTCCCCTTCGCCAGGCGCAGAATCAGTGCTTCGTCCAGAGGCTTGGCCCAACGGGCATTAACAACTGCAACGTTGATCCCCTCTTGCGCCAGCTCTTTTGCTGCTGCCTCGGCCTGCGAGACTGTTGAGCCATAGGCCAGAATAGTACACTCCTGCTGCTCAGCATCTTCTAACGTCTCAGGGCTAAGTAGCTCAGCTTTCCCTACTTCCAGCATGTGCAGTTCTTTCGTCAGCGGGACGCCCAGACCTTTACCGCGCGGATAGCGCAGCCCTACAGGACCATCCAGGTAGATAGCGGTATAGAGCATGTGGCGCAGCTCTTCTTCATCTTTTGGGGCCATTAATTTCATATTTGGGATGGGGCGTAAGAAGGCGATATCAAAGACGCCATGCTGCGTCTGACCATCTTCTCCCACGATTCCGGCACGATCCATTGCAAAGACGACATGCAGATCCTGGACAGAAACATCATGCAAAACCTGATCAAAAGCCCGCTGCAAGAAGGTTGAATAGATGGCCACCACCGGGCGCAGGCCCTCCACAGCCATGCCAGCGGCAAAGGTAACCGCATGCTGCTCCGCAATTCCCACATCGAAGTAGCGCTCAGGAAAGCGTTGATGCATCTTCTTCAGGCCCGTCCCCTCGGCCATCGCGGCAGTGATACCAACGACCTCTGTATCTTGTTCGGCGATGTGAGACCAGGGTATTCGCAAAGACCTCGGTATAGGTTGGGGGGTCATTCAGATTCTTTTTAATCATCCCAGTGACAAAGTCATAGGCACCTGGACCATGCCACTTGGTGGAATCCCCCTCGGCAATATCCCAGCCTTTGCCCTTTTTCGTGATCATCTGCACGATGACTGGCCCATCAATCTTCTTCACATTCTCAAAAACGTCTACCATTAAAGGAATATTATGTCCATCGAAAGGTCCGAAAAATTTGATGCCCAGCTCTTCAAAGATCGCGCCGCTCTTACTATACATAACAAAGTTTTTAAAGCTCATCTCCGCACGGCCAGCCGCCTCACGCGCTTTATCGCCCAGGAGAGGCAGTCGCTCAATCGAACCCTTCGCCATCTCACGCAGATGTTGATAATTGGGAGATGTCTGGAGGTGACGGATGCGGCTCAGAGAATGCGATAAACCACCGACATTATCCGAGATCGATTTGTCGTTGTCATTGAGTACAATAATAAAGTTCTTTTTGATACTCGCAGCATTATTCAGCGCCTCCAGCGCCATGCCGCCCGTCAACGCTCCATCCCCAATAATAGCCACGACTTTAAAATCCTTGCCCTGCACATCACGCGCCGCCGCAATCCCAAGTGCGGCAGAGATCGACGTACTGGCATGGCTTGCGCCAAAGACATCGTAAGGACTCTCTTCGCGACGAAGGTAACCAGAAAGACCTCCAAACTGGCGAATAGTGTGAAAACGTTCACGGCGTCCGGTGAGAAGTTTATGGACATATGCCTGGTGACCAATATCCCAGACGAGCTTATCGTCCGGTGCATGAAAGGCATAGTGTAACGCCATCGTCAACTCAACCACGCCCAGATTTGGGGCCAGATGACCGCCTCTCACCGAAACCTTCTCGATGATCTCGCGGCGAATCTCTCCCGCTAGCTGTTCCATCTGTGGAAAGCTTAAGGCGCGTAACTGTTCTGGTCCATCAATGCTATCAAGAATCCTCGCCAAGGGTTTCCTCCAAATACTAAGCCAGCCCATCTCATCCATCAGCTGGTCTTTCACTACCCACGGGCACGCATAAGAGACGTCGTATGCTTTCTACTACCACTAATGAGATGCATAACAAGATGAGAAAGGGTCTATTACCGGGCATCTTCTCAGAACTAAATCAAGAGACGTCCCCGCCATTTACCGGGAAAAGCACTCCTGAAGCCAGAAAAGAAGCTGCCACTCTTACTCCCAATTGGTTTTGAGCCACTGCATTAGTATTATAGGCCCATTCCTACAACCTGGCAAACCACGCCGACCAGAAATTCATGCACTTAGGGTCTTGACATGCCATAAACCCTCTCCCCAGGGCCCCGGACCCTATCTCAGAAAGCCCTTGACAGCAACACGCTTTCTTCTTATTATGGATACACCTTCAATCGCCCTACAAAAAGTAGCGAGCAGTAGAGACAAGTGATACATAGTTTCTAATGTAAGAACGTATCTGCAAGCAACTCATACTAGTGCGTTGTTTCAGACAGGTGCTCAGGATGAGTGTCGTCACACCCGGTTGTTACATTTTGTTGTATAGAAGCAATTAGCGGACGTACATCTCTGTTACGTCCAGGATGAAAGGAGAAGCGGGATCTCTGCCCAGCAGTGGACAGACGACCTTGTGAGGCCTGACTTCACAGGTAGCAACCGCACAACTTCATGACAAGAAAAGATACTGAGAAAGATTCTGATCGACCTCATTACTACTCTCAATTCTGGCTTGATGTAGCCGCAGGACGCCGCATCATCGGTGCTCCGAAGCCCGAAGAGAGCGAGGGTCTTGAGCCGGAGATCGCAGAAGCAATGCCAGCTCCACGCCGACCTGCTCGCCCAATTCAAAACGACCTGGGCAATATTCACAGCGGCGATGGACGAATCGACAACATTGTTCACCCGGTTGCCGAACCTATCGTAGCGCCCGATGCCTTTATCGAACCAGAGGCAGATGATTTTGTTGAAAATGACGACGCCGATTTCCAGTCTCCGGTAGAGGATACCGATATTCCAGATGTCGATCTAGGAGTGCTGGATGAAGAGGAAGAGGAAGATCCTTTTGAAGAGGAGGAAGAAGAGGAGGAAGAAGAGGAGGAAGACGATATTGGCTGGGGTGGTCGAGGACGAAAAAAACCTAAGGTGGTCCGACCAACAAAGGCTGCGCCGAAAAAACCACGCCGCGAACCACGTCGAGGCTATTAATTCGCTCCATATCCTTTAACGGAGATAGACAAACAACAAAACGAGGCTGAGAAAGCTTCCCAGCCTCGTTTTGTTGCACTCCTCAACACCTACTCTATGGATAGATGCCACGAATCTGGGTCGCTTCCGCTACCCGTGAGATCGCCAGCATATTTGCGGCCAGCCGCATATCACAATGATAACGATCAGCCAGCTCAGCCACTGAGGTAAAAGCCTCATTTATAATCACTTCCAACTTCTGGGTAATCTCATCAACATCCCAGAAAAAGCTTTGTAGATCCTGCACCCACTCGAAGTAGCTGACCGTTACGCCCCCAGCATTCGCCAGGATATCAGGAATCACGAGCACGCCTTTCTGGTACAAGATGGCATCGGCCTCTGGCGTCGTCGGACCATTGGCGGCCTCGGCTATGATGCGGGCCTGGATGCGCTCGGCGTTCTGTGCTGTAATCATCCCCTCGGTTGCCGCCGGGATAAGAATATCACAGGGCAATTCTAATACATCTCGTACGCCAACGGCCTGAGCATCTGGAAATCCAACGACACTCCCTCGCTCCTGCTTATAGCGCAAGACAAGGGCAGGATTCAGCCCACTTTCGTTATAGATACCTCCACGGCTATCACTGATAGCAACAATCTTACAGCCTTCCCGCTGAAAGAGGCGGGCGGCTACAGAACCAGCATTGCCAAAACCTTGAATGCTGACCCGCGCGCCTCTCATAGGCATACCCAGTCTCTTCGCTGCCTGCCGTGTCACAAACAGGACGCCGGTGGCCGTTGCTTCATTGCGTCCCTCGCTGCCGCCTATCGAGAGCGGCTTTCCGGTGACGACGGCAGGCACAGAATAGCCGTGGTGCATCGAATAGGTATCCATAATCCAGGCCATCACCTGGGGATTCGTGTTTACGTCAGGAGCGGGAATATCACTATGAGGCCCGATGACAATAGAGATTTCGGTGGCATAACGGCGCGTCATGCGCTCTAAATCAGCCGGTGTCATCGTCTTAGGGTCACAGATGACGCCACCTTTTGCGCCCCCGTAGGGGATACCGACAACGGCGCATTTCCAGGTCATCCACATTGCTAAAGCTCTGACTTCATCCAGCGTCACATCCGGACCGAAGCGGATGCCCCCTTTGGCCGGACCACGATTCACATTATGTTGTACGCGGTAACCGGTAAAGGTTTTGATACGCCCGCTGTCCAGGCGCACCGGAAAATTTACGCACAGCTCACGTTTGGGCTGGCGCAGAATTTCGCGCATATCTTCAGAGAGACCGAGCTTCTCCGCCGCCAGTTCAAACTGTTGCACGGCCATCCCATAGGGATTAAAATTTGCAGCCTTCACTTCGTCGTGCATGGCCGACTTCTCCTTTTACTTGGAAGAGAACAAATCAGGATCTTCGAGAAGCAAAACTGAAAAGAACAAAGCTGTCTTCTCGCATTCTGCATCTTACCCCTGAGCTTCGTCCAACTTCTTTTTTAATAATAATTGCACGCTATCCGCTTTCGCTTGACCACGTGTCTGCTTCATTACTTGACCAACCAGGGCCTGTAAGGCGTTCGTCTTCCCACCCCGGTAGTCGTTGGCAATCTTGGCATTCTTCGCAATCACCTCCTCAACGATCTGTTCCAGCATTCCCTGATCGGTAATCGGGGGTTTGATCCCCTTCTTCTCCACAATCACTTCCGGCATTTCACCCGAAACAAAGGCCTCTTCCAGAACCTCTTTGGCTTGCTTGCCGGTCAGACGCCCTTTTTCCAGCAGATCCAGCAGGTTGACGAGCGCAGCCGGAGCAAGGGGAGACTCCTGAATGGTGAGTGATTGGGCCTTGAGCAGACGCACGACGTCGCTGAGTAGCCAGTTACTGGCTGATTTGGCTCGCGCATTGCGGTCTTTCGCCGTCGAGCCGCTCATGACCTGCTCGAAGTAATCTCCCAGAGATTTCTCTTCCGTGAGCACATTCGCATCCTGGACAGAGAGTCCATACTCGCTAGCATAGCGCACCCGGCGGGCATCTGGCAATTCAGGCAGGCGGGCGCGTATCTCTTCCACACGCTCGCGACTGATAATAAGCGGTGGCAGATCCGGCTCTGGGAAGTAACGATAGTCGTGCGCCTGCTCTTTACTCCGCTGACTGACGGTTACCCCCCGATTCTCCACCCAACCACGTGTCTCCTGATGAATCACGCCACCCTCACGAACAAGAGCGATCTGGCGCTGTACCTCATACTCCAGCGCACGCTCAACGGCCCGGAAGCTGTTCATATTCTTAATCTCTGTCTTCACACCCAGCTCTTTTTGACCAAACGGGCGAATAGAGATATTTGCATCACAGCGCAGACTCCCCTCTTCCATACGTCCAGAGGAGACACCCAGATAAATCAGAATCTCACGCAGCTTCTGCATATACAAGCGCGCCTCTTCAGGACTGCGCATATCCGGCTCACTCACAATCTCCATCAAAGGCGTCCCCGCCCAATTCACATCGATCAGACTATAGCCTGCGTGATGCGAAAGGCGAGCGGTATCCTCTTCTAGATGGACGCGCGTAATACCAATACGACGCTCCTGACCATGCAATTCGACTGTCAGATATCCATTGCTGCTAAGGGGTACATCGTATTGAGAGATTTGATAACCCTTCATGAGATCGGGATAAGGATAATTTTTGCGGTCAAATTTTGAGTATTCGGGGATGGAGCAATGAAGCGCCAGAGCCGTCATAATGGTGTACGTGACTGCCTCATCATTAATAACCGGCATAACGCCAGGCATACCCATACAGATGGGACAGACATGCGTATTGGGAGCCTCATTGGCATAGCCGGTTTTACAACCACAGAACATTTTACTATTTGTTAAAAGCTGTGAATGCACTTCCAGGCCAATTACCACCTCAAATTCTGTATCACGTGGAGTGGATATTGTTGTCATTATATTACTCTCTGCCTCTCCGCTTCTTGTTCTGCGTTTTTCTTCTGTATCCTCTGTAACAAAATGTCTCTTAAAGAGGGCTTGCTCTGAGCAAAAGTTGCACTCGTCTCAGAATACATTCTATAGATAAGTGTTGCTGAAAGGTGATTGCTATCGAAACTAAAAGCTAGTATAGCTCGTTCCGCAAAAACTGTAAACCAGGATGATCAATGCACCAGATCCACCTGGAAGTGAGGCTTGCCTCCGGCTGCATCCTCCACCTACTTGCCTGACCCGCACAGATTCTACACGCCACAAAAGAGAAAGCCATCAGCGAATTTAAGAGAACAGCAGAGTTCTTTTAGATAGAAGAATTATAATATTCGTATGAGCCAATCACTCCTGAACGCCCCCTACAAGCGGCTCGTTCGGCCTGAGAGCGTGCTTAAGAGGAGAAAGAGGGTGTATTTGAGTTTTCCTGAAAAGTCGTATGCACGTTGGCAATTCAGGAAAAATGCGGTATACTGTCGAGGATGAAGTAGCGCTGGCGCTACCGGTACAATTTGCTGCGTGCAGGAAGTGGCGCATACGAGCGGGCAGGAGAGCGATCATATATGTCTTTAATCAATATGGCAAAACGTGAGATCAATTGTAAAATCGTCTATTACGGGATTGGCCTTTGTGGCAAAACGACAAATCTGCACTACATTCATCAAGCGGTCAATCCTCAGGACGTCGGCTCAATGGTCTCCATTGATACAGAGACGGAGCGCACTCTCTACTTCGACCTGTTGCCGCTTGAACTTGGGAAAGTCCACGGGTTCAATATTCGCTTTCAGCTCTACACGGTCCCCGGTCAGATTCTCTATCAACAGACGCGTATCTCGGTCCTCAAAGGGGCCGATTGTGTGGTCTTTGTCGCAGATTCCCAGGCCAGTAAATTGCAGGAGAATATTGAGTGCTGGAATGAATTGCAGGAGCAGTTACGTCGGATGAACAAGGATGCCTCTGATTTCCCCCTGGTTATGCAATGGAATAAACGCGATCTCCAGGACGTGCTCCCCATTTCGGTGCTCGAAAAATACCTGAACCCCTATCGTGTACCTGGCTTTGAGGCGGTTGCAGTGACTGGCAAGGGAGTCATTGAGTCTCTTCGTGTTGGCATCAACACGACGTTACGTAGACTGGAGCGCATTTAAGCAATAGAGAGCGCATACGTCGGGATGGACCTGTCTTCACTCCGAACAAGCGGAAACAGGCCAGATCCTGGCGTATTTTCTTTTTTCTCGTCTCTTGGATCTAAAGAAGGGCACTCGCACCTGGCTCACCTACAGATGGATTTTCCCCTTACGAAGTATTTGAGACGAGCACACATTTTAACTCGAACAGAGCCCGATTTCAAACTCATTTAACTATGTGCTAAATGGTGCTTGAAACGGGCATACGCTCTGCCCGAATAGCCTGATTTTAGACACATTCCAGGACCAATTGTTCACACGGGTAATTCTGTGTATAATGGTCAGGCTGTCCCGAAATGTAGAGATCCCCTATTGAGTGAGACGAGGGGCATACCTTTCTTGTACGTTGAGAGGCCATATACAAGAGGTAGATAGAAGCACAAGCAAACGCGGCTCTATCTGCTCTTTGACGAAGGGATTTTTATGGATACAATACGTGTCATCATTATTGATGAACAACCCCTCTTTCGTGAAGGCATCCGTGCGACGCTGGAACGGATGGGAAATTGTGTCATCGTCGGCGAGTCTACTGATCCCGCCGAGGTATTTGAACTCGCGCGTGCAAGCGCCCCGGATGTCGTCCTGATCGATGCCGGGCTCACATCTGCCGATCCGCTTGAAATCGCTCGCCAGATGCGCCATCTCGCTCCACAACTGGCAATTATTATTCTGACGCCTTCAGAAGATGAAGAGCGCCTATTTCAATCAATTAAGGTGGGGGCTTCCGCCTATAATTCCCGGAATATTACGCCTGAAGATCTGATGGAAGCTGTACGTAAGGTGAGTCATGGTGAATATCTCATCAACGATGACGTTCTCTCGAAACCACAGTTAGCAAGCCGCGTCTTAAAATCGTTCCGTGAACTGACTGTTGAAGAAGAGGAAGGCGGCACGAAAGATATTTATTCTCCGCTCTCCAGCCGTGAAGTCGAAATTCTGGACTATATCGCACGCGGGAATAGCAATAAAGAAATTGCCAAATCACTGAAAATTAGCGATCAGACGGTGAAAAACCATATTACGTCTATCCTGAAGAAACTCTCAGTGAATGATCGTACTGCCGCTGTCGTACATGCCTTGCGCCACGGCTGGATTAAAATGCACGACAGTTAAGCCAGGTTCCTATGTCCGTAAAGCGAACAGTTCTGTGCCACTGTTCGCATTCAAAATAACATACAAATCATGTCCTCCCCCTGTAGAGGACGCAATATTTTGATACCAGATAATCCAGGCCGGTGTCTCTGTGAACTTCAGTTGCACGGTGTTTGCATTCACCAGCTCATAGCGGGCAACGACTTTTTGAGCACTGGTCGCATCTGGCTCCCGTTGTCCTGCAATAAATACGGCTTCCTGCTGACTGAGCATGGCATTTGCAGAGGGATGGGCCAAAATGATACCATGAGCCTGCAAGACGGGAAGTTGTTGTTCAGACTCTGGCGTTGGCCCATTTCCGGCAGGCTGAAACCAGCGCACGCTGGGACCACTACTTCCTGTGTGCTGACCAAAGAGCATCCACAGCATCCCAACAGCCGCAATACCTAATAATATACAGCCTACAATAGCGCTTGCACGATACCATAGCATCTGTGGTTGTTTTCTTGCCATAATTTTTTCTTCCAGAAGAAAAGGAGCTGCCGCCAGCCATTAGTAAAACATATTTACTGGGAGAAAACAAGACTCCTTTTTAGGTGCTAGAAGCGCTATGATTTTCGAGAGATCTAGAGAAGATTGACCTGATTTTCCCAGACACGCTATACTACTACTGTTAGCAAATACTGAAACTCAGAGATGCTCTCGCCTGACCTGGACAAGAAGAAAGGAATTTGTGCCCTGTGAAAGTTTATGGCCGCATTACGGTCTTTCCTATGATGCCCGCCCGCATCAATCGGCTTTATGAGCTGGCTTACAACCTCTGGTGGAGCTGGCATCCCGAAGCTCGCGCTCTCTATAGTAGCATCGATCCGGTATTGTGGGAGCAGGTCGGACACAATCCGGTACGTTTCCTTAGCTCGGTGGAGCCTGGCAAACTGGAGCAGACAGCCAAAGAATCTGCCTATCTGGACCGCTACGATAGTGTGATCAGCGATTTCGATCATTATATGCATCCCCGCAACGATGAAACCTGGTTCTTACGCACTTATCCGGAACTGGTGGATCAAACGATTGCTTATTTTTCCGCCGAATTTGGCCTGCACGAATCCTTGCCCATCTATTCCGGTGGTCTCGGTATTCTTTCTGGCGACCATTGCAAAGAGGCCACTGATCTCGGCCTTCCATTCGTGGGCGTCGGCTTTCTCTATCCACAGGGCTATTTTCACCAGCGCATCTCTCGCGATGGTGTACAGGAAGCTATCTACGATAAGCTGCACTTCTCTGAAGTCCCGGCGATCCCCGCTGTAGGACCTGACGGCAGTGAGGTTGTGATAAGCGTTGAGTTGCCAGGCAGACGCTTATACGCGAAGGTCTGGAAATTGATGGTTGGCCGTATTCCTCTCTATCTGATGGATACTGATGTCGCGCCCAATGCTCCCCATGACCGTGAGTTGTCGGCTCGCCTCTATGGCGGTGATCGCGAGATGCGCATCTCTCAAGAGATTGTGCTGGGCATCGGCGGTGTTCGCGCCTTACGCGCTCTGGGTATTACGCCTGCCGCATGGCATATTAATGAAGGCCATGCCGCTTTTCTCTGCCTGGAACGCTGTCGCGAACTGGTGGCACAGGGCCTCAGTTTTAATGAGGCACGCGAAGCGGTTTCGGCCAATACGCTCTTTACTACCCATACGCCGGTGCCAGCAGGCAATGATACCTTCAATTATGATGTGATCGATAAATACTTCAGCTCCTACTGGGGCCAGTTGGGCTTGAATCGCGACCAATTTATGGACGTGGCCCGCGAGGATCACGGCTGGGGTTCTACCTATGGCATGACGGTTCTGGCCTTGAAGCTCAGCGGACAGCATAATGGCGTGAGCAGACTGCATGGCGAGGTTTCGCGCAAAATGTGGCAGTTTCTCTGGCCCGGCATCGATGTTGATGAGGTCCCTATCGGCTCTATTACCAATGGAGTGCATACATTCTCATGGGTTGCTCCAGAGATCAACGCCCTCTTTGGCCGCTATATGGACAAAGACTGGGGCTCACATGTCGATGAGCAAGCGTTCTGGGATGAGCATATTCAGGATATTCCCGATGAAGCACTCTGGCAAACGCATCATCAATGTAAAGAGGCCCTCATCGCCTATGCACGCAATCGCTTAAGGCAGCAGCATCTGCGCGTCGGCGAAGGTTCTCTACAAATTGCTGAATTTCATTCCATGCTCAATCCAGATGCGCTTATCCTGGGCTTCGCCCGCCGCTTTGCAACGTACAAAAGGGCAGCCCTGATCTTCCGCGATGTGAAACGCTTGCAACGTATTCTGAATAATCCTGAGCGCCCAGTACAGATTATCTTCGCCGGCAAAGCCCATCCCGCCGATGATCCCGGCAAAGCGTTGATTGAGCAGATCTATCGCCTCTCACGCAGCGAGGAGTTTCGCGGCAAGATCATTTTGCTGGAAAACTATGATATCGACATGGCACGCTACCTGGTCGCCGGTACCGATGTCTGGCTCAATAATCCCATCCGCCCCTATGAGGCCAGTGGCACAAGCGGTCAGAAAGCGGCGCTCAACGGACAGCCCAATTGTAGTATTCTTGATGGCTGGTGGTCCGAAGGCTACAACGGGAAAAACGGCTGGGCTATCGGCGAGGAGCGCGAATATCACGATCAGAACGCCCAGGCTGAGGCGGATAGCATCTCCCTCTATCGCCTGCTGGAGGATGAGATCGTGCCAACGTTCTTTGAGCGCGGTCCCGATGGCATCCCTCATCGCTGGATTGGATATATGAAAGAAGCCATTCGTACGTGTGCTCCCCAATTCAGTATGCGCCGCATGATTAAAGAATACACGACGCGCTACTATGTCCCTGAAGAGCAACAAAGTATGCTCCTCACGCAAAATCGTTATGAGCGTGTGCGCACCCTGGCCGCATGGAAAGAACGCATCCGCCGGGGCTGGCAAAATCTGGAGATCTATATTGATGGTCGCCGCGACGGCCAGCTGAGTCTAGGCGAGGGCATCGATGTACGAGCGTGGGTGCGCGTCAACGATCTTAAACCGGAGGATCTCAGCGTCGAGCTGGTCTATGGCGAGGCCAAAGAAGAACTGGTCTTACCACACTATGTCCTCCCTATGAACTATACAAAACGCGAACAGGATGGCTCATATCGCTATGATATTCGTCTCAAACCGGACGAGAGTGGCAGTATTGCCTATAATGTTCGGGTCGTTCCTGCCCATCCCGAATTGCAAGAGAAATACGAACTCGGCCTGATTCGTTGGGCTTAAACGCTCAATCTAGATTGTAGAGGGAGGCGGTGCTTGTCTCCGCCTCTCCACTTCTCACCTCAAAACTCCTCAACATATTCCTTTTCGCTCAGAATAAACTCTTTTCTGCCTTTTACGCTGTATCCGCTCTACCTTACTCGCTACGTACTATTATCGAGAGCAAAAACTAGCACTTTAAGATGGAGTAGAAGAGTATGGCGCAGACGTTTATCAAGCAGGTACCAGAGGGGCTAATCCAGCATAATAAAGAAGTCCAGGAAAAGCAGGGGAAGCTTGGACCGCTCCTCTGCTGGGCTGTGGTATTCGCGGATATTGGCACCTCGATCTACTATGTACCCGGCATCCTTTATGGCACCGTTGGCCCGCTGGCGGGTCTGTTTGTGTTTATGACGATGATTGTCTTCGTTTTGTTGACTCTCAAGTATACAGAAGTGACTTACCGTTTTCCCCAGGGCGGCGGCGTTGTTACAGTAGCAGCGCAGGCGTTTAATAAATGGCTCGGCGCTCTGGGTGGAATGTTCATCCTTGTTGACTATTTCCTGACGGCTGCGATCAGTTGTCTCTCTGGCATGCTGTATTTGAGCGTCGTTTTTCCGGCGATTGGCCCGCAACATCCTTTTCTCGGCTTTACGATTACGCTGTGGATTACGCTCGGTATTCTGATTCTGCTTGGCATTCTCAATTGGTATGGCATCAGCGAAAGCGCAAAAGTCAGCCTAATCGGTGCAATTGTAGCCTTCGGCAGCGATATCGCCATTCTCATTACAGTTTTCTCACATGTCTCCTTTACTCAATTCCTGGGCCTCTTCCCCAAAATGCTTCAGAGCCATACCATCACTTCTGTTACATTTCTTACTGGATTCGCGGGGGCCTTCCTGGCATTCTCTGGCCTGGAGAGCATCTCGCAACTCTCTCCTGCTATGAAGATGCCGAGACGGGCCATTAGTAAAATCGCCCTCTTGCTGGTCGTAGTGACGGTTGGCCTCACCAGTCCAATACTGACCGTCCTCTCTACGCTCTTGCAGCCAAAGGCAGCGGCAGATCCAGTCCTCTCGTCTCAAATAATCTCTCTCCTGGCCGGTCATTGGGGAAATGCTTTTCTACAAGCCGAGGTTGCGATTAGCGCGAGTGCCCTGCTGGTCTTTGCCAGCAATACCGCTATCATCGGCTCCTATCATGTCTTTCTGGCTCTCTCACGTATGGAATTCTTTCCAGAGTTTATTCTGAAGCGTAACCGCCTGCGCAACACCCCCCATTTCTCTATAGCTATTGCAACACTGATTCCTATTCTCGTCCTGCTAGCGGTACGCGGCAATATTAATATCCTGGGCGATATGTACGCCTTTGGCCTCCTGGGAGCCTTCTCGCTGACCTGCATTGGCATGGACATTGTGCGCTATCGCCAGCGTAAAGCACGCAAGATCCGCGCAACACACCCTTCACCAGGTGGCCCAGCAATGCATGAGGCAGAACATCTTGAGGAGCGTAGTGGAGCCGGAGCCGGTGATCCAATTGGCGGTGAACAGACGCCAGAAGAGCAAGAGGATGCCCAGCAGCAGGGTAACAAGTATGATCAACCTGAACCGGAAGGACGCTGGACGCGCTCAACATTGAATTTCTACCTGGGCATTTTCACCACAGTCCTTGTGCTCATGGCCTGGACAACCAACCTGATCGCCAAACCGCTAGCAACCGCCTTTGGCGGAGGCGTAGCAATCATTGGTATGCTGATCGCCTACTATAATCACCGACGCCATCAGCAAAAAGGCCGCTCTCCCGTTATAGCCACCGGCGGCGCTCTCAGTCTGACGGATGCAACCTTAGCAGTGCTGAGCGCCGGTGATCCTGCAAATATGGATGTAGTAAAAGCAGCCCTTCAACAGGGAAAAGAACACGGGGTAATTTTTCTCTACCTCGGCGAGCAGACCTTCGACGAGGCTCCCGATCTATTTGAAGTCGTTCCCCCACATTTGAAAGATCCAGAAGCGAAAGAGCTTTTCGCCAGGGTAAATGCTCAGGCACAAGAAGCAAAAATCACCCGCCGATTTATCTATCGTCAAAAACAGCCAGGCACTATTCGACAGGTATGGGCGAAGGTACAGCCCGAAGAGATTATTATCTCAAATCATCAGGAGGAGATAAGCCAGGACATCTCCCTGGATGGTCTGCAATACGAACACAAGCAGGATAGCCCGGTAGCCTATCTCCGCAAAATACAATCATAGGAACTGAATTCTTACTCTTTGAAGGTGTTGCTTGATCAACAAGAGAAGAAACTACTTCGCGTTCATCTCACCTTCTTCATAGTTTTGCAACATCGCTGTCTGAAGCTCATCTTTAAAGCGAGTTACAGGATCTGGCTCTGCTCATCCTCAAAGATATCTTCAGGCATTTTTTCTATTGACCTCAGCGATTTGGCTTTTTTTGCCTTGCGTCGCTTTAAGAGTTGAATCTCTTGTCCTCGCCATGCACACTTCTTGCAATAATAGCCAGGCTTCCCCTTTATCTTTCTTTTCAGTAATACATTACTACCACAGTGGGGACAATATCTTTCGGCTAAAACAGGGGCAAGTGTAGAATCAACGATCTTTGTTTTTGAGCGAAATGGCCTGTTTGACCACCAGGCTTTTCGCCTCACCTGGCGAAGAACCTGCTCTCTCCTCCGCTCCAGCATTCTTACTGCCAGATTAAGCACGGTGAGCTCCGCCATAATGCAAATGAAGAGAGTGGTAGCGACTGCTACAATCAGAGCCAACACTCTATTATTAAAAAATGCCTGATAAATGAGAAATGTTATTGCTCCTATCATAAGCGATACCCCAATTATTACGAGAAATAAGGATCTCCGGCTGAACATACTAGAATTCCTCCTTGCATGTTTTAATCGATAATAAATCAATATTTCTTTTTATTATGAATGAATTTTTTGTAATCTTCTTCAATATTCCTTTTTCTACTATTGACTACATCACATCAATAATGATAACATATTTATGATGTTCTATACAATGATCTATTTCTGTTTCTGCTCTCATTAAAAAGGAAAGCTTAGAGATGGACAATATCACAAAAATGATTGCCACCATTGCAGGTGTAGTAACAGCGACGGCCTTCTCTTCCTTCTATATCTGGCAATTTATTCTCGGAGTTCCCTTCTCTACAGTCAATCCTTGCTTATAGCACGACGATTACCATTGTTGCTATTGAAATCATCTCTATTATCTGGTATGGCAGCCACGTCAGACATAAAATGCGCATTAACGATGTCATATACCGGGAAAGCTTGATGAACTCACTTCTCCCCCTAACCAAAGACGCATTCGCTAATACTGTTGAAGAACATCCTGTAGTCCTTATGACTGCATTTATTTCAAATAGTAATGCCCTTCTTTTCCTAAAAGGGAGGTTTTCTCTATGAAATTATTCATACGAACCATTAGTACAATTCTCGCTTCTGCAACAACTACAGGTATAACATTCTATGTTGCCTGGGACTACATCTTTAGTATTCCCCTGCTCAAGTCCATTGCTGGGATTGCCTCAGTCATTGCCATTGTTCTCTTTGAGATTGTCTTCATTATCTGGTATTTCAGCCGCTTCGCTCAGAAGCAACGCTCCTACAAAGAGGAAGAGGAAGAGGCAAAAGCGCTCCCTCCTGGAAGCATGCGCACAGCACAAATAGGACATATTGCGGCTCCACCTATAGACACCACCAATACTACACTCACAAAAAAATCCTCTTTCGCCTGGTATATCCCGCTTATATTCCTCTTTATTGCAATCGTGAGTATTGCCGGAGGAATTTCTACACTAATCAAGGTAAACACTCCTACAGCTTACCTATCGGCATATGGTCTCCCTAACCTTATTGATCCCTTGCATAAGCCTGGTCAATGGAACGAGCTCCATAGAGACTTTTTCGGCGGAAGCTGTCAATTCGCAGGAAATGCGTTACATGTTCGCCAGCTAACACATCAACAAGTCTTCGCTTGCCCTTCCACTCCCTCGTATAAAAATTTTGCCTTTGAAGTAGAAATGACGCTAGCAAAGGGAGATTGTGGTGGCATAAATGTGCGAAACGATCCAGATAGAGGCACCGGCTACATCTTTCAAATCTGTCAGAACGGAACCTATACCTTGACTAGGAGTATCGATCTTCAAAATTCGCTCGATTTGTTGCCAACAAGTCATACCCTCGCACTTCACACAGGCTTAAAGAGTAGCAATCTGCTCGCTATAGTGATGCAGGGAAATACCATAAGCCTGTATATCAATCGTGAACAGGTTGCTCAAACTCAAGATGACAGCTATAGCGAGGGTACTATTGCCCTTCTAGCAATAAGTGAGGCTCATCCTACAGAAGCAGTCTATGACAATGCAAAGATCTGGTTATTGGAATAGAGAGGAATAGGTAAATATATGGCTTCTTACTCTAGTGGAAATCGCAAGTCCGGGGGCACATTGAATGGATGCTTGACTCTGATCCTGGTACTTGCCGCTGCGTTCGGTTTTGTTAGCCTGGGTCCTGATAAGATACGAGACCCGCTCTGCAAGTATACACAGATCGCCTTTTTCTGTCGCGGTATCATTGATATTGAACAGGTACAGGTCGGTCCCGATACGCTCAATGTCGGTCTGAGCCAGGGAAATTATGCCTTTGACCTGCGCGAACCGGGCGGCCAATACAAACAGCAGGCAGTCTCCGATATGAATGCAGGTCAAATGGATGCGGCTGCAAAAAACTGGCAACACTCTATTGATATAACACCAGACGATGCGGAGTCCATGATCTACCTGGAAAACAAAGCCGTTATAGACTCTCATAAGCCTTATATTACTATCGTGGTTACTACAACATTGAGCCAGGTTATCGAAGATACCGGTACGTCGCTCTCCATCGCTCGTGACGATTTGCGGGGAGCCTATTGGGCACAAAGAGCAATTCAATGCGCAACATGCTGATCGTAAGTTACGCCTTGTGCTTGCAAATCTGGGAGTAAAAGATGAGACGTATTTACAAACAACGGAAGAGCCAGTACTGCAACAGATAGTTAGGCTGGCCCAAACAGATCCTACATTTGTCGGTGTAGTCGGCTTCCCTTTTAGTTTCTCCGCCCAAAAAGCCATTCCGGTATTGAGAGATCAACACATTCCTATGATCTCACCATCGGCATCCAGTAAGGATCTCTCCAATCGTTCCCCGTACTTTTTCCGCGTTGTTCCATCCGATGTGCAACAAGGGAAATATGCGGCTGATTTCGTTTCCCATATTCTCGGTAAGCGGCATATCGCTGTCTTGAGCGATGCCGCCGACCCATATAGTGGTAGCCTGGGAGATAGCTTTGCCAGCAGCTTTAGCCAGTTGAGCAAGAAGAATACGGTTATCGCAAAAAATTTTTCTCTCGGTGATGCCAATAGCCTCGGCTCTGCACTAAACAGCATTCTCTCACAATCCCAGACACCTGAACTGCTCTATTTTACTGGCTATGCCAACAACCTCAATACCTTAAAAAATCTGCTTGCTCAACATCATTCCACGATCCCGGTGATGGGTGGAGACGCCTTGACGAACTAGGGGGATACACCGCTGGAAATTATGGCAACTTCTACTTTTCTGCTTTTACCTATCCTGATACCTGGGATATACTCTGTCCTTCCTCAACTCCTTGCGCCAAACTCCGCCCAACAGTCAGTAATAGTACCATTTATGAGCAAACCTTTGACCACAACAATCAGCACCCTGGTCAATATGGCTATGCCCGCATGGGAGCCCATGTCTTATTGACCTATGACGCCACTAGTGTCTTAGCCCAGGCCGCAAATACAGCGATATCCTCCAAAGGAACTATTTCGCTAGATGCAGTGAGAAATGCTATCCAACAAGTTAAATCTCCAGGGTGCTAGTGGACAAATTTCTTTTGATGGGAGCGATCCGGCAAACAAAAGTCTGATTATCTTATGTGTTGATCACACACACCACCACACAACTGGTTCAGGTCGATGGTCAATTCGTTTCAGGAGCGAGAAGATTTCTCCTAGATCCTAACTATATTCAGTACAATCTATGTGCATAAGCAAATAATTCAACCAACCCCCTCTCTATGAGAAGTGGGTAGATAAATTGAACCACAATAGAGCTAAGACAAAATAGTGGTAAACCCAGATTCTTCTTATCTCAACCATAGTGTGGTTCTTCCCTATTCCATCTCCGAGAAGCACTTCTCTTGCCTACGATTTTGCCTCTTCCGTGGGTACGTGACGATAGGTAAAGATGTGATGGATCGAGAAATTATAGATCAACACAATCACTAGCGCCAAAGCCTGGGAGATAATCGGGTAGGTGTGTAGAACATAGCTAAAACCAAACTGCAATACAATCGTTAAGATCGTTCCACCGATGGCGGTTATATGGAAACGCAGACAACGCGCCTGCCAGCTTCGGGCGCGTCCCGGCAAATGGCGAAACGTAAAGAAATCATTGGGGATATAATTTGCCAGAATAGAAATCTCCGCCGCTAGCAGCGAAGCTACAATATTATGTAATCGAGTATCTAATGGCAATGAGACGCGATAGAAAACCAGGTAGAAAACCACCAGATTCACCACAGCCGCAAAACCACCAATAACACAGTATGAGAGAAAACGCACTACCCAATCCGCACGCCCACGGCTCACAAGGTCTACCATATCCAGTACGCGATTGATAAATATCCAGGGAGTAGGGGTATAACTGGGTTCTAAACGAGCCTGTCTTTTTTGCATCCTATAATTACATCCTATATAGTAATATTACTAGCTCAACAACTATTAACATTTTCGATACGCTATCTACTTCCTTGATCTATAACAGCATTGTATAAGATAAAAGAAAAGGTACCTCCATTCAGAACGAATAGAGGCAGGAGCAAGTTACAAAGCTAGCCTTTTTGGCCCTTGAGTACTGTCATTGCATGCAAATACATGATACTATAGCTCTCAGCTACGATACAACTAAACGTATCTTGCCAAACTTTTAGGCAAAAATATGTAGGGAGAGCAAAAGCGATAGTATGAGTGCAGATCAATGGGTAAAACTAATAACGCTACTAACTTCTTTTGTGCAGGTTATTATCTGGCCCTTCGTTGTCTTAGCCATTGCCCTTTATTTACGTAAACCAATAAGCAAATTTATTGGGGAGATGAATGAGTTAAATTTAAAAACAGGCTCTACTGAAATTGTAGCTAAGTCAAAACAAGCCGAGATAGCAGTTTCATTGGAAGCCGCAACGACACAGATACAAAACGAGAATTTAGCCTTGAAACAGCCCTCTACAATAGAAACGCCTAGAGAAATAGCGAAATTAGTTAATCAAACTGTTACGCCTCAAACAGTCCATAATCTGAAAGGCGTTTCAATATTGTGGGTTGATGACGTCCCATCAAATAACACATTCATCAGACATGCAATGGAAACTCTAGACATCCGTTTCACAATTTGTGCTTCCACAGAAGAGGCGATAAAAGAGCTCAACCTTTACGCTTTTGATGCTATTATATCCGACATGGGTCGCCCTCCCGATTCCCAGGCAGGATTTACACTGCTAGACAAGGTGAAAGAGATGAGAATTAAAAGTCCTTTTATTATTTATGCCAGAGGCGGCAATAAGCAAGAAAATAAGGAAGAAGCGCAAAAGAGAGGAGCTTATGAGAGTGTTTCTGGGCCTCAAGGACTCTACAAATGTGTCATTGATTTATTTAGTACACCGGGCAAAGTGGCTTAAAAATCACTTCTAAATCTGAACCTATTGGCTTTTCCTGGCGTTTTTCGGTTTGACATAAGGGCCATAGATGCGCTCCGCCATACTTTCAACGGAGCTCATTACTTCTTTGAGGACAGGCTTCTGCTGGAAGAAGATCACCTCACTGGCAGCGTCCCGAAAAGCCTCTTCTGTGACATTAAGCCCTTTGTAGACAAGCAGCAAAAGATGGGCACAGTTGGCGGCACGAACTTTCTCGACCTTCCGCCGCAGATACTGAGGATGCCAGAAGCCAACCAGTTCGACCAATATCCGCCGATTTGCATCTCGTGTATCGGTCAGGACAAAATCTGGAATCATCACGGTATCGCCAAGCAACAACACCTCGCTCTCACGCGTAAGCTGCCAATGTCCACGCTTATCGCCAATCTTTTGCTCAAATTCAGTGGCAAAATCAGCTTCGAGACGGCTATCGAAGATGCCTGAACGCTTGAAGTGCGACTGGAGCGTACTGGTATGGTCCAGCCGATAGATCTTCTCTCCACGCGCTTGCGGCGGATGCACACAGGCCGACATCCGCCACTGCTCACAAAGAAAGAGCGCCGGCAGAAACGCCGCCAACTGTCTCCCATACCTTAGAGTGGAAGAGACAAAGGGCGAGATCGGCCCATCTAATTCAATACGATATCCACCCTCTTGCCTCGCCTCGGCCCAAAACATCAACTTAAATAATTTGATAAATTTCCATAGATCTTTATAGTTGTCTGCTACCTCGACAGTAATGTTCGTAGCCCAGTACAACACAGCTCGCGCCAGTTCCAAATTATAACGCGCCAGGAGTGTTGCAGGCGTCCATTCAAGTCCTGGATGTGAGAGGCAATAGGCGGCATGCCGATCAGCAAAGAGCGCATCATCTATCTGCTGAGCGGATAGACCCAGCTCCTCTGCAACCTGTTGAAGAACATCCTGTCTTTTGGCTACATGAAATATATCTGTCTGCACAGAGACTCCCCCATACGCAAAAACACGCTCACGCAGAATTGCCGGCGGCAAGGGCGTATCAAGAGGCGTGAAGCTTGCTGCATCCGTCAGCACCTTTGCCAGACCACGAATAATGAGGTAATCAATCCGCGAACCTTCATAGGATTCCAGTGCTTCTTCCCAGGCGGCCAGCGTCTGACCGATATGTGATTGCAATAAGAAGATCAGCTCCTGCGCCGTCTGCTGCAAAACAGGATTCTGCTCGTCCACCATTTCTACTGAGACGCTTGCACCCTGAATACGCAGCTTAGGTCTGACCAGTTCACTCGTCAACATAGGGCTTCTCCTGGCTACGGCTTCTCCGCTGTGAACGCCCTTCTTCAAGGGTCTTACGGGCAATAATCTCACAGAGCAGCGCCTGCTTATTCTCAACTTTGCGCAGAACGCGCCCCAGTCTCTGTATATATTCACGCGCCCCAGAGGTACCTCCCAGCACTATCGCCACTTTCGCCTCTGGCACATCAACGCCTTCATTCAGGACTTTGGAGGTCACGATCACCCGGTAGATTTTCTGCTGAAAACCATCCAGGATCTGTTTCCGCTCGGAAGCACTCGTCTCGTGCGTAATTACTGGCACCAGATGGCGCGAGGCAATGGTATAAGCAACCGCATTCTGTTCGGTAAAGACCAGGATCTGCTCGCCTGTATGCTCACGCAGTAATGCATCCAGAGCCACAAATTTTCCTTCACAACTTGCCATCAAACGCAGCAGACGCTGCCGAGCCAGAAAGGCCCGCCTCGCCTCCTGATCCACGTTTGAGAGCCGCATCAGTTCTAATAACCAGCCAGGCCCATAGCGGCGCGGGAGTTGGCGCTCACGCAGAAAGCGGCTATAAATCGCATAATCTGCATCATAGGTAATGCGCTCGGTGCGTGTAAGATCGATGCGCACCCGCTCTGTCCGATAGAGAGCCAACTGCTGACCAACGAGATCCTCGATACGCCTGGTATAAACTATTGGCCCGATCAACTCTTCAACACGCCAGCGCCCATTGGTCTGCTCATGCTCTTCTGGATAGGTCGCGGTTAAGCCCAGACGCAAGGGAGCAGGAGCCATCAAGGCCGCCTCACCCCAGCTTGGCGCGGGGAGATGATGCACCTCATCGAAAATCAGTAATTTGAAGCTCTGCCCATATTCAGCCAGGAGATCTCCCGCCGAATGATACGTCGTAACCGTAAGCGGCAAGACATTCTTCTCTCCACCATAGTAGACGCCAACCTCACAAGCAAAGGCATTGACCAGCCGCGCATACCATTGATGAAGGAGATCGATAGTTGGTGCCACGATGACCGTTGAACGCTTGACCTGGTAGATTGCTTGAATGGCGACAAAGGTCTTACCAGCCCCGGTTGGCAGGACAATACTGCCACATTGCCCGCTCTGCTCCCAGGCGGCAAGCGCCTCAGTCTGGTAGTCGTGCGGCTCCCGTACCTCATGTAATGTCAGGGAGAGCCGCTGCCAGCGCGGGACGGCATTTTGTATCTTCTCTGCTTTGAGATAGGGAAGCAGCGTGCGGTAGCGATAGCCCTCACAACGCCAGCGCCCTTTAATAAACTGAAATGGGGCCGGTGGCTGTTCCTCTTCGGTCACGTCTTGCAAGACCAGTGTGCCACCTTGAAAAAAGAGAGACCTGCTCATGCGCCCTATCATATCAGGATTGAGAGTCATTGGCTAGAGGTAGGGAAGAGCACAGATAATCGGTGGATCAGTCAGACAGGTAGGACGTAGCAAGATATCAACCTGCTCTGGCACTCTACCCGGCGCAACGACAAGCGGCGCAAAAACACCTACGAGCAATCTGGACGTAGGCAGAAGATAGACCAGGGGATCAGGAGAAGCAGGCAGAGCTGCAACCATCAGCGCATATTTGCCAGGAGGCACCGGGGCAAGCTGAAATGGTCCAGGAGCGGCTAAAAGCGTACAGGAGACGGGCCGCCCCTGGGGAATTGGCTTGGGAAAAAGGCCCACAAAAATGTTTCCCTGCGTAAACTCTTCAGAACGAATCTGTCCGCTGATACGCCAGGGAGACGGTAATTGCAGTCCCGCCAGATTGGTAACGCGCCTCTGTACAGCAGACAAAGTGACCGGCTCGTTGCAGGCCAGGTGGCGTAACCGACTGGAGAGAGTCCTACCAGTTGTGTGAAACGGGTCGTAAAAGATCCCAGCCCACTATATCCTACGGAAAAACAGATCTCGGTAATACTTGCTTCTGTCGTTAGTAACAACCGTTTGGCGACATGGAGCCGCAATGTGGCAAAGAACTCTCCAGGTGGAATACCTATATGTTGATGAAAAATACGATTGAAATAATAAGGACTGAGACAGGCAATATCCGCCATATCTTCGAGCGAGAGCGACTCGGCGACATACACATGCATCATTTGAATCACCCGTTCTACAAGCGTCATATGGAGAGCATGGGTGCTCATTTGTTCCTCAACCGCTTCTCTCCCTTGCCATTCCTCTGTTTGCAACAGCATATCCAGCATTCCCCCAATTTTTTCTCTTCAAATTTTCCGTTTCTTCGCCAAAGGATTATCGCTACACTGGAACAGATCCCATCGAAATCACGTAGAGGCTTTTCAGCACCGACCTGATTGGCTTATGCAGCACTACCAATGCTCCGACGCTGTAGCAACCTGCTTGCCTCTGGTGTCGCCTCTAGCAAGGTAAAGGTATTGCCATAGAGATCAACAAATACAGCTTCGATGCCATACAACTGTTTTGTTGGCTCAGTAAGAAATTTCACCCCTCGCGCTTGTAGCTGTTCGTATTCAGCACGACAATTATCAGTGATGAAGATCCAGCGTGCCGCCCGCCCTATCCCGGCCATTAAATCCCGCACCTGCTCTTCTCCGTGCAACGCGACCTCCGGATGGGCCAGGGCAATCTCCGGTTTCTGCTGCCCCTGTAAAGCTACAGTCAACAGCCGCAGACCAGGAGCAAAGGTGATATCCGTTCGTTTCTCCAGACCGAGCTGTTCGGTGTAAAAATGTAACGCCTCGTCCTGATCGGCTACCAGAACAGAAATAAGCGTATGTTGTGCAATCAGTTTCATCATTGCAAGGCATTTCTAGCTATTCAGGCTCACTACAACCAATATTACTTCCTACAATATTTCCTACCATCCTGTTCTTTTTGGCCCATCTGTATTATATAAAACATATGTTCTAAAATCAAGCAAAATTGCTCGTTTTAGGAAGATCCGGAAGATTCGGCCAGCAATCTTACCTCTCTCCCAGACACATTTTTATCTGCCGATACTCGACAGATGCAACTCCTCACGTTATACTTCTTACAGAAAGTCCCTTCCTCCTTATCCTCATGAGGAAGAAACTACACAAGGAGCAAGCCAGGATGGCGCATGAACTTCCTAATACCTATGTTGTCCAGGATCGTGCCAATCAGGATGAAATGACACGTCTTTCTATCCAGGACAAAATGACTACGCAAGGCATGGGCGGCGTCTTGCCAGAGCAAGCGGACCCCTCTCGTTTTCGCAGTATCCTCGATATTGGCTGCGGCACTGGCAACTGGTTGATTGAAACCGCGCTGGCCTATCCAGGCATCACCCGCCTGGTCGGCGTCGATGCCAGCCAGGAAATGCTCACCTATGCACAAGCGCAGGCCAAAAAGCAGCATGTGGAGGATCGCGTCTCCTTTCGGGCGATGGATGTCTTGCTCCGCCTCGATTTCCCTGATGCATCCTTTGATCTGGTAAACGAACGTTACGCTGGTAGCTTCGTACGCGCATGGGAGTGGCCCAAGTTCTTATCAGAATGTGCTCGTGTCTCTCGCCGAGGTGGAATTGTTCGTCTGACAGAGCTAAACGCCGATATTCAGTCAAACAGCCTGCACTCAATCAGCTCGTTGCCCTATTTCTACAAGCGCTTTCTCTCGCAGGCAACACGTATCTCACTACATCTAATCAGCTATGGAAAAACTGCTGAGCTCGTTCCTTTACTAGAACGACATGGATTTGCAGGTGTACAGGTACAAGAACATACGCTGGTATTTCCAGCAGGCACTGAAGAGGGTGAGCTTTTTGCCCAGGACATGACCAGACTATTTAAAAACGTCGTCCCCTATATGCAAAAGCATCTCCGTCTTCCCGACAACTATCAGGAGGTGTATCAACAAGCGCTGGCCGAGATGCAACGTCCAGATTTCAGCGCCACCTGGCATGTCCCCACAACCTGGGGAATAGCCCTCGCACCAAAAAAGCAGAGAGGACAACGCCCTACTGGTTGATACGCCCCAACATCCATGCCTGCTTCTTCCCCCACATTGTACAATCAGAGGCGAGAGACAAATGTCTCTTGCCTCAATGCCGTTCCTTCCAAAAGGCTTGAGCGCAACTAGCATCCAGTTTGTTAAGAAATAAAGGAATGAGACGACAATGGCAAAAGCCTTAATTTTTGTGGTACCCGGTCACGGACATATCCACCCTACGCTGCCCGTTGTGCAAGAACTTATCAGTCGCGGCGAGGAAGTCGTTTATTACACGACAGAAAACTTCGTGCCCCAGATTTAAGCTACAGGCGCAAAGATTCAGATGTATACCTCTATTATGTCCACCTTGCTTCCCCTCACTATGCCCGGTCCCGGTAGTATACCAGGCGCGGGTATGCCCTTTTTTATGGTTGATGAGGCGCGCTACGTTCTGCCACAAATTCTGGAGAGCGCCCGTTTAGAACAGGCCGATTATGCTATTTATGATCCCATGTGCCTATGGGGCAAAATAGCAGCCCAGATTCTTCAGATTCCAGCGATCACCTTTCGACCCACCTATGCAATGAATTTCGCAATAATGAGACAAATGGCCGGAAACTTCCCTCGCCCTGATCCAGAAGTAATGACTACCCTTCAGGCAAATTTTGCAGAATTGGGAAAAACCTATGGTATCTCTCTTCCAGCAAATCCTTTCGCTATCATGGCCAGCGAGGAACAACTCAATATTGTTTTCCTGCCACGCATCTTTCAACCAGCCGCAGAGACACTCTGACGAACGCTTCGTCTTCGTTGGGCCCGCCATCACTACACGCAATGACGCTCAAGAGGTCGCGCAAGAACTTGATCTCGAAGCAGGCCAGGAGCCGCTTCTCTTGATCTCACTGGGAACCGTTTTTAATAATCGCGTGGACTTCTTTCAGCAGTGTTTTCAAGCTTTCGGAGAACAGCCACTTCGCGTCATTCTGGCATACGGCTCACGCATCGAGCGCAGTAGTCTTGGCGCAATTCCTGCAAACTTCCAGGCATATCCCTATGTCCCCCAGCTCGATATTCTCCGCCAGGCCGCTGCGTTTATTACACATGGCGGCATGAACAGCACGATGGAAGGCCTCTACTATGGAGTCCCACTGCTGGTCATTCCACAGATGGGCGAGCAGGCTATGACAGCCAGACGTGTCACCGAGCTCCATCTTGGTCTCGCCCTGGAAGCAGAACAAGTCACTGTAGCAACCCTGCAAAACGCGGTCACTCAGCTCCTGACCGACGCTAGTTTCCGCGAACATACCGCACAAATGCAGACAGAGATTCAGCAGGCTGGCGGCTATAAACGCGCCGCCGATGCGATCCTGGCCTTCATTACAAGTAGCAAAAAATAACGAATATTCTTCGACTAGCACCACCTATTGGAGTTTCTATGCACCTGAAAGCATTTTTGTTTGATCTCGACGGCACACTTGCAGACACAATACCGCTCTGTATCCGCGCCTATCAAGAGGCTTTTGCAGGCCTTTTGGGACGACCATTCAGCGAGGAGGAGATCACCGCCCATTTCGGCGTTACCGAAGCAGGCATCTTCCAGCGTATTGCGCCGGATCAGTGGGAAAAGGGTCTTCAGGACTACTTTCGCATCTACGAACTGCACCATGATGAATGTCGGGAACCCTTCCCAGATATCACCACTGCTCTCGATCTCCTCAAAGCTCGCGGCATCACAATGGGCGTGGTCACCGGAAAAGGGGCCTACAGCGCCAACTATACTTTGAAGTATCTCGGCCTGGCTCAGTACTTTACTATTGTCGCGGCGGGTTCTGAGGATGCAATTATCAAATCTCGTTCAATTCGTGAAATCCTGACTACCTGGCAGATTGACCCCAAAGATGCCGCCTATATCGGCGATGCCGATACCGATATTCTCGAAGCAGAGTTGGCTGGAGTACTACCGCTGGCCGCAGAGTGGTCGGCGAATGCCACCATTCACCGGCTCACCCACAAGCCAGAGCTGGCCTTTACCACAATTGCAGATTTTATCCAATGGATCAATAGAAACATCTCCTGATCGTACAACTCTTTTTCCTGCATCACCTCATAGAAGGGAGGAGGTTCACCCATCTCCTCTCCCCTATCACCTCCTTCTGACCAAAAGTTACTTCTCTTGTGAGTGAAAACAGTCAAGGCACTATTTTATAACTCTGCCATTGAAAGCACGTTATACTAAATTAAAAAGACAAATATCGTATGTAAATAAAAAAGTGGTGGCCATGAGTAGATCTCAATCTGAAAAAGACGCACATCCTCTCAATACCAAAGTATCGAACCAGAAGGCTGACCAGCGAGACAGCAATGCCTCGCTGGTCAGCGAGGCGCTAGCCACAACATGTTTACAGGCTCTCCTGAAAAGTCTTCCCTACAGTATTGCCGCTATCGACACACAGGGGAACTTTCTTCTCGTCAATACGCTCTTTCAAACATTTATACAAAAAGAAGTCGGCAAAATAATTATTCCAGGCATGAGTATCTACGAAGCCTTTGCTGACGCACCTACAAACCTGCATAAAGCGCAGGTCCTCCTTCAACGCGCTTGCGGTGGAGAATCTGCAACAATCACAGATACAATTTTTTTCAATGAAAATGCCCAGACATCTTATGAAATTATCTATGGCCCTCTCATGAATGAAGAGCATGTCTGCATCGGCATGACCGTTTTCTTTAAAGAACTGAATCCCGTTTCTCCCCTTGACCTGACCTTACCCTCGTTGCAAGCTCTCCTGAACCAGCAAGTAAGCGAGCGTACAAGCACTCTTGAAGAGAATAACCAGACCCTTCAACGGGAAATTCTTGAGCGTCGCCGTGTGGAAAATGCTCTTCGTCAAAGTGAGCAAAATTTTCGCCTCCTCTCTGAGATTCTGCCACAGTTAATCTGGGTTATTAATAGCGATGGCACTCCAAACTATTTTAACCACAAAAGCCGTGAGTTCTTTGGCTTCTTAGAACATTCCAGCACAATCGATTGGCAAAAGATTATCCACTCCGACGACTGGCCGAGGCTTATGACACTTACCACTGTCGCCCGTGAAACAGGGAAAAGCTTCGAGGGGGAGGTCCGCATGAAGCGCCATAGTGATAACCGCTATCGCTGGCAAATGCTCCATGTTGTACCAATTCAAGACACAGATGGGCAGATTTTGAAGTGGATCGCCAGTGTGACAGACATTGATGACTTGAAATCCACTGAAGAAACATTGCGGCGAAGCGAACAGCAGTTACGCTTAATCACCGACGCGATCCCTTATATTATCTGGGAACTTAACGCCGATGGAAGAACTATCGAATATAGCAATCAGCGCTGGCTCGACTATTGCGGCCTGACAAGAGAACAGATTTCCCTGCATCAAATTATTGAATTTGTTCACCCTGATGACGTTCAACAGATCACAGGTCAATGGCAACATGCTATGAAGGAAGGGATACGTTTTGAGGGCGAATGCCGCATTCGCCGCGCCTCGGACGACTTATTTCGCTGGCATCTGACACGCTGTGAACCGATCAGAGATAGTAATGGCACTATTTTTAAATGGCTCAGTACCAGTACGGATATCCATGATAACAAGTTGGCAGAAGAGAAGCTACGTCAGAGCGAACAAGATTTTCGCCTGCTGGCAGATATGCTCCCCCAGATTGTCTGGACCGCACGTCCCGATGGGCAGTTGGACTACAACAATCAGAAATGGTCCGAGTATACTGGCATGACGCAAGAACAAACAAAGGGCTGGAGACAGATGCTCCATCCAGATGATATACAACCATGCATTGACACCTGGGCACATTCGTTCATGACAGGCGAGCCCTACGAGATCGAATATCGCTTTAAACGTGCCTCCGATGGCATGTTTCGCTGGCATCTTGGTCGCGCCCTGCCTGTGCGCGATACTCAAGGACAGATTGTGAAGTGGTTTGGCACCGGGACAGATATCCACGATTGGAAAACTGCTCAGGAACAAATGGCTCAACTCCTCCAAAATGAGCAGACGCTACGTGCCGAAGCTGAAGCAACCAATGAACGCCTGGAAGAGATGAATAAGGTGCAAAGTGATTTCATCTCTATCGTTAGCCATGAGTTCCGCACTACGTTGACTGGTATTCAGGGATTTAGCGAATTGCTCTGCGTGGAAGAGTTCAGCACCGAAGAAGTCAAAGACTACGCTAGCGATATCAATACTGATGCTAGACGCCTGACACGTATGATTAATGATCTCCTGGACCTGGAACGTATGAAATCGGGGAAAATGGCTCTGGAGATCGAAGCTGTCGATCTCAATCGCATTCTTGAGGAGGTCGTCGAACGTGCAACGCTGACAGCCTCCAAGCATACCCTTCTCCTCCATCAGGACGTCAGGCTCCCTCTCTTGCAGGGCGATTCCGACAAGCTGATCCAGGTTTTGACTAATCTCCTCTCGAATGCTATCAAATATGCGCCAAATGGTGGGGAGATTGTGCTGACGAGCAAACGCCAGAAGAACAAGATCCATATCACTGTACAAGATCATGGCATCGGCATTCCTGCTCATGCCCTGGAAGAGGTTTTTGCTCCCTATAGCCGTATCGACGTTCAACGCACACGCTATATTAAAGGCACCGGACTCGGCCTGGCTATCGTTCGCCAGATCGTAGAGATGCATAACGGCCATGTCTGGGTCGAGAGCGTTCTAGGCTCTGGCTCAACGTTCCATCTCCTGCTCCCCCTTATCTCTCCACCTCACCAGAACAAAGCATAGCCTCGACTGGTAGGGTAATGTTGAGAAACCACCGTTTTTCACCTACGAAGAGAAATCAAAAATGACCAGCACACTAGCTTCTGCTCAAATGTAACTAGAGTAACAAGTCTATTCTGTACAAAGTGCCTACAACAAAATAGGGTGACCATGAGGTACAATGTCCAGAAAAGATCCCCAGGTATTGCAGCAGAAAAGGCTAAAAAGCTTTTCTTGGAGAAAGGTAGAGGAAAATACATGAAAGCGATCCAATTTGCTCGTTATGGTGAACCGGATGTCCTCCAGGTTCAGGATGTTCCCGATCCAGTTCCCGCTCCAGGCGAGGTGCTGATAGCGGTAAAAGCAACTACAGTGAATCGCCTGGACCTTTTCCAGCGTGCTGGTAGCAGACCAGTGAATGCGCTTCCCTTTACTCCCGGCCTGGAAGCAGCGGGCGTAGTACTACAAAGTGCCGCAGGCTTTTCTGAAGGTGAACGCGTGCTAACAGCCCGTGCGGCAACCGCTAAAGGTGGTGGTGGCTATGCCAGTAAGATAGCCGTACCAGCGACCGATCTGGTCCGTATCCCTGATGGTGTCAGCTTTGAACAGGCCGCTGCGGCTGGCCTCGCTGGCTCAACAGCCTGGGGTGGCCTCTTTGATCTAGGCAAACTGCAAGCTGGAGAGCGCGTCCTGATCTGGGCTGGCTCCAGCGGCGTTGGTATGCTGGCAATTCAATTCGCCAAGCAGGCAGGAGCATGGGTTGCTACTACCGCCAGCTCAGCGGCACGCAGCGAATCACTACGCAAGCTCGGCGCTGACCTGGTTATTAACCATAAACAACAGGATATTGGCAAAACCTTACAAAGTGAAGGTGGAGTAAATCTCGTCATTGAGCTGGTCGGTACCAGCCTTCAGGCCAGCCTCGAGGCTTGTGCTCCCAATGCCCGCGTCATTTTGATTGGAAATCTCGGTGGTCAACAAGCAACAGTCGATACACAGAGCTGGCGCTTGAAACGCGTCCAGGTGATCGGTGGCGGTCTACTCCATACTTCGCCCGCCAATGAGCAGAAATTTCTGCAACTGATAGCTGAGAAAAAGGTCCATCCGCTTATCGAGCAGACACTGCCCATAGATCAGGCCGCCGAGGGCCATCGCTTGCTAGCGTCAGGACATCCGCAAGGAAAAATCGTTCTCACCCATCACTAGAACAGAGATAACCACCTTCTTGTCGGGGATAGGCTCTCCTACAAAGACAGGCTGGCAGAGTATTCGCTTACTTCATCGATAAAGGAGACAACATCGTATGCAAGGGCAACAGGTAGAAACCGAACAAATTCTTTTCACACGCGGCGTACCAGCGCTTGAGGCATTACCAAACAGGCTCATCAGCGAATGCCTACAAGCAGCGCTGGAAGGACCTGATGGCAAAAATATTCTTCAATATGGCCACAACAGCGGCTATCTTCCTCTGAAACAACTACTGGGTGAACAATATCAAGTCCCAGTAGAACAGGTCCTGGTGGGCAATGGCTCACTTCATCTACAAGATCTGCTCTCCGCCCTCTTAATTAAGCCCGGCGATGTTGTCTTCGTCGAACAACCGAGCTATGATCGTGCAATTAAGACGTTTCGTAGACGCGGTGCCAAAGTTATAGGCATTCCCCTGGAACAAGATGGAATCGATCTTGCTGTTCTGGAGAGAGCACTGGTAAAACAGAGACCCGCTTTCTTGTATGTCATTCCCGATTTCCAGAATCCCGCTGGCGTCACCACCTCTGCCGCGAAACGCCAGGCACTGGTCGATCTTGCTGAACGGCATAATTTCTGGCTCGTTGAAGATGTCCCTTATCGCACGCTTCGCTACACAGGAACACCTCTTCCTCTCCTGCGAGATCTTAACGCGGCCCGCACGATCACTGTAAGCTCCTACAGTAAGCTTATCAGCCCTGCTCTCCGGGTCGGCTATCTTATCGGTCCAAGCGATCTTGTACAACGCTTAAGTCGTCTGGCAGAGGAGACTATTCTAGCACCAGTGCTTCCTACGCAAGCGGCAGTGGTCGTATTTCATAAACGTGGCTATTTTGCCTCAAATCTGGAGAGCTTGAAACAATTGTATGCACCTCGGCTCCAAACGATTGTCTCAACGCTGAAAAGTTCTCTACCGGAACTCTCTTTCGCAGAGCCAGAGGGTGGCTTCTTTGTCAGCATCACCATTCCTGAAGAAAAAGCTGGCAATACTCTGCTCGAACGCGCCAGACAGCAGGGTCTCATTCTCACCAATGGTCGCGATTTCTTCGCCGATCCTGTTGATGACAGTGACAGTAGTCATTTAGGCGAAAATTTTATCCGCCTTCCCTTCTGCGCCCTCACACCAACACAGCTTGAGGAGGGGGTACGACGTCTCGCTGCCATCATTCAATAATCTCGCCACGGGACAGGTTCCCCTGGAATAAGGTAAAAACACTCGATGTATAAGCAGACCTCGTGCTATACTTATGCATTGAGAGGAAGTTTATATGAAGACAACACAAGATACAACCTGGTTTCGCTATCCACCTATCGTGCTCCCTTCACCTGTTCTCGCGCTATCAGCCGAACGGAATGGAGTATGGGCAGGTGGCGCTGGTGGGGTAGCCTGGTATCCAATTCACAGCGACTGGGAACCCCGTATCACCGGGCTGCATCTTTCCCCCGTTGCCGCTCTTGCATCCAGCGAGCAGATCCTGCTGGCAGGCGGCAATGGCGGTATTGCCTATTCTGAGAATAGCGGCAGAAAATGGCAGGTGGCAGTAATGCCAGAAGGCTCACCAGCAATCACAGCGTTGCTCCTTTCACCTCGCTATGCCGAGGATAGCACTGCGTTAGCAGCCACGCTCAACCACGGCATTCTGCGCAGTAGTGATGGTGGGAAAAGTTGGTATGAAGCTACCTTCGGCCTACAAAATTTTGATATTACCTCCTTGATCTGGACCACTGAGGAGGTAGTCCTGGCAGGCACAATTCGTGGTATTTATCGCTCTAACAATGCCGGAAACACCTGGGAGCTAGCCAGAGAGACCGAAGAAGCTTCAGTAGGAGCGCTGGCCTATCTGCCGGATGGCTCATTATTGGCAGCATTGGAAAGCGGCGGCCTTCTCGCCTCTTATGATGGTGGCCTATCATGGGGTGAGTATGGCTCATTACCCAATGAGGTTCAGGGCACAGCTCTTCTTGTAACGGCAGAGGGAACATTACTCCTGGGAACAACCGAGCATAGCATCTTGCGCTCTACTGATAAAGGGCTTACATGGCAGAGCGTACATGACGAGACTATCTTCTCGTTTGCTACCAACGGGCAGACTCTTTATGCTGGTACTATGAACGAACTGGCAGTAAGCGTCGATGACGGCGTGACCTGGATCGCGCTCCCCCATCCGCCCATCCATGATCTCCATCAACTTCTCATCGATCACGATCAGCCGCTACTGGCTGGAACGTATGCAGGGCTACTCCATTATAACCAGGAGAGGCAATCCTGGGTCCCTCTCTCCGCTACCCCTCGACCACTCTCAGCAGTCGCACTTGTCTCAGATGGGGTTTATCTGGTATCGACACAAGAAGGCCTGGCACGCTCATCTGATGGCGGCATAAGCTGGCAAATTGTGCTTGCTGGGGAAGAGGGCCAACTCGCTCGTATCACTTTCCTTCCAGATGGAAACGCCTGGACAGGTAGTGCTTACGGCACACGGCTCTTTAAAACTGCGGATGCCGGTCTACACTGGCAAGCTGTCGAGCCGCCTTTCAGTGCGCTCCCCCTGGCCGCCCTCCAGGCAATCCCCGGACAGCTACTAGCCGCAACCTATGATCCCCAACACCATCTCTTCCGCCTCTGGCGCACCCTTGATAACGGCCAGAACTGGCAACAAGGTACTGAAGTAGAAACAAGTTGGCCCATTATCTCGACATGGCACGAGCCAGCTATGCTGACGCTAGGAGCACAAATACTCCTACTGGAAGAGGATCAGTGGTGCCAGAAGGTAGTTGGAAATGGCCTGGAGCCTATTCGCCGGGTGGTCGGCACCACTCAGACCATTCTCGCGCTAACAACCGAGAGTCTCCTGCGTTCCCAGGACAATGGCACAACCTGGCTAAGAGAAGAGGATATCCCTTCCTCCTTGCACATTCTGGATCTTACCATCCATAAGAACACACTTTTTCTCTTACTTACTGGCGGTCAACTCTGGTCACGGCCATTGTAGTAGAGAAGGAACTTGATGATGCATGAGCTTCATCAAGTTCCTTCTCTACTACAAACTAAGGAGCAACATTCAAGGTCTTGCGAATAAAAAGTCCCATATCATAGCTTCCGTCAGTAGCGCCAAAGGGTTTACGATCCCACCACCACTGCCAGATATTCCCAGCAGCACGGCCTAAATCAAAATGGGCTCCAGGCGGAGGATTGTCACCATAGCTGAGCCACAACCAGGGTCCCACACCAGTATAAGGCTGGGGATCAGTACACAGCTCGGTCTTCGTCCGTACGCATGGCGGTGGCATATATCCCTGATCCCACTGTGTACGCATATGGTATTGATGGAAATTAAAATCACTACCATACTGCGCCACCTGACCAGGAAGATTATCACCACCAGTAATAATTACCGGAACTGTCTTCGCCATCTGCTGACAAGGAGCCGGAAAATTGAAACAGACATCAGTATAGTCTCGCAGATACCAGGCATACGGCCAGGTAGCATCAGCCTCTACCCCTATCGGCATCTGGTGCTTACCCCCATACGCGCTCTGATCCAACGCATCTACCTTAGCCATCACAATGTTAATGTCTGTGGTCGTCTGCACATAGATCATCATCTCATGCGGCGCATCTGCTTGATGAATATAGACCACCTCGCGCATATTTTGCAACGTGGGCAACAACAGAAGCAGCGCCAGGACGCCCGTTGCCACTGCACCCGCCAGGGCCAGGCCCGGCCACCTTCTCCCCACGCCCGGCATCAGCTTTCCCGTCGCTCCTGGTACCTCTGTACTCTCAGCAAAGGTGTGAGGATGGCGCTGCCAGGTCCAGACACGACGTAACGCTGGCTCCAGTCCCAGAGCGGCCAAAAGCAGCATCGGCATCGTCAGATGGATCATCAGCCAGGGCATCTTTTCCGCCGCCCAGGAGTAGATAAACAGGTTGCCCACAAACCAGTAGACCAGGAAGAGACGGAAACGCGTCGGAAAGAGCAGCGCCCGTCCAATCCCCACCAGGGCAAAGACCACTCCGATCTGCTCATAGAGAGGAATCAACATGAGATAGTAATACCAGGGCTGTCCCCCACGCGCTACCTGCTGCTGTTGCAGCCAATAGTAGATCCCTTCCCAGACTCCATCCCCAATGCCGCCACGGATGTTAGTGAAGACAACAGTAAAGAGAAACAGAAAAATGGCCCAGGCCGCCAGCAGGCCAAAGAACCAGTGCATCCAGGACATACTAAAGATTTTATACAGCAAAGGCTGTTTCTCTGGATCAAAAAAACGGGCCAGGTGCCAACGCTCAGGCAGGCTGCTTCGTCCCATCATCTCACGAATCAAAATGGTCAGGACCAGCACGCCCAGCAAAATACCGATCCAGGGAATCACAGCTACCGTGCGATCTTTAAGATTCTGCACATATTCATTAGCAGCATTGGTATTTCTGGGATCGGTAATATAGGTAGATAAGGCCTTCAACCAGCCAAAGAACACCTTAGCAAAAATTCCAGCGACAATGAAGTACCCAACAAGCAGAGGAAAAGCCGCCGTCTGCGGCACATAGCGCCGGAAAAAGCTTTGTTCTGGTAGGGGAATACGCATCGTCCAGCGCATTCCTAGCTCCCAACAGATAAGCGCCCCCAGGAAACTGCCAAAGATCGCTACCGTCAGAAAAGTCGCTTCTTTGGTCGCATAGGAGAGAGCAAAAGCACAAAAAGCGAGCACCAGCCAGCGCATCTTCCGCTCTCGCAGATAGCGAGCGACAGAGACGACCAACAACAAGGTAAAGCAGGCCATATAGATGTCTTCGCGAGCAAAGCGCGAGAAGTAGACCATGCTAGGAGAAACCGCCAGCAAGAAACACGCCAGCCATGCCCCCAACTGTCCCCAGCCGATCTCGCAAAAAATAGGGCAGACCAACAATCACCGTCCCCAACGTCGCCGCCGCAATCCGGACCGTATACGTATTTACGCCATGATCGGGTGCTCCTAGCCATTGGCTGATCTGATACACCAGGGCTATCGCATGAAATTGAAACGGTCCATGCAGTAAGGGGTCATACTTATAACAAGTAACTCCTGGATTAAAGCAGCTACTCCAATTCTGCAAATTGTGCAACAATTGTAGAGAATAATAGGCGTGCAAGCTCTCATCATGATGTAACGGTTTATCGCCCAGACCCCAGAAGCGCAATAATCCCCCTAGCAGGATCACCCCCCAGAAAGGCAGCGCGGTGATTACTTCTCCTCGCGTTGGTAGACGCCACGAATGACCTTCAGAAGACGCAAGTTCTTCCTCCTCACCATATTCTCCTTCATCAAGATTTGAGGTATCGTCTATTTCATGCTGTTCTGCTTCCGTGATAAGGGAAACCTCCTCAACAATAGACTCTGGTGACTCTTCTGGCTGAAGAACCTCAACTTGCTCATGCTCTACTGGCACAAGCGTTTCCTCCTGCGCCATCTCTTCTTTCTGCGTCTTCTTCTCGTTCGATTTTTGCTTATACGTCTTCAAAAACATCTTCTCCTATGGCGCTACATCCAGACCCTTACGGATGAATAGTCCCATATCATAAGAACCGTCAGTACTCCCAAATGGCTTGCGCTCCCACCACCATTGCCATACATGCTGCAAAGCCAGACCGACATTAAAGCTTGCATGTGGTGGTGGCGTATCGCCATAACTCAGCCAGAGAAGAGGACCTACACCACCCCAGAGCGGCTCCCCTTTACAGGTATTTGTTGTACTAACCACACAAGGTAGTGGCTTATATCCCTCATCCCACCAGGTTCGCAAACGGTATTTATGAAAATTATACGCCCCATTTCCTGATGTTGGTGCATATTGATTCTGCATACTATATACCGTATCTCCACCAGTAATAATAACGGGGATATTACTCGCTGTTGCCGTACAACCGCCAGGAAAATTCCAGCAGACATTGGTATAGTCTCGTAGATACCAGGCATACGGCCAGAGGGCATCATCCGTCACCCCTATCGCCAACTGATGTCTTCCCGCATCCAATTTTTGATCTAGTGCTGCAACTTTAGCCATCACAATATTAATATCCGTGGTCGTCTGCACATAGATCATCATCTCATGGGGACCATCCGCGGGATGTACATAAGTGACTTCACGCATATTTTGCAACGTGGGCAACAACAGAAACAGCGCCAGGACGCTCGTTGCCACTGCACCCGCCAGGGCCAGACCTGGCCGCCGTCTCTGCAACCCCACATGCGGCACCAACTTTCCCGTCGCTCCTGGCATCTCTGCACTGGTGTGAGGATGGCGCAACCAGGCCCAGACGCTGCGCAACGCTGGCTCCAGTCCGAGAGCGGCCAAAAGCAGCATCGGCATCGTCAGATGGATCATCAGCCAGGGCATCTTTTCTGCCGCCCAGGAGTAAATAAACAGGTTGCCCACAAACCAGTAGACCAGAAAGAGGCGAAAACGCGTCGGAAAGAGCAGCGCCCGTCCAATCCCCACCAGGGCAAAGACCACGCCGATCTGCTCATAGAGAGGAAGCAACATGAGATAGTAATACCAGGGCTGTCCCCCACGCGCTACCTGCTGCTGTTGCAGCCAGTAATACAGGCCTTGCCAGATTCCATCCCCAATACCATTATGTAAATTGGTAAACAAGGCGGAAAATAGGACAATGAAAATGGCCCAACCGGCCAGTAAGGCAAAGAACCAGTAGTACCAGGGAATCCTGAAAACTGTTGAGAGCAGGGGTTGTCTCTCCGGATCAAAAAAACGAGCCAATTGCCAGCGCTCAGGCCAGCCGCTTCTCCCTGTCATCTCACGAATCAAAATGGTCAGGACCAGCACGCCCAGCAAAATCCCGATCCAGGGAATCACAGCTACCGTGTGTGCTTTGAGATTCTGCACATACGCATTAGATGCGTTAACATTTTTTGGATCAGTTATGTAGATTGAAAGATCTTTCATCCAGGCAAAGGCCCATTTTGCCAGCAGACCCGCTACCAGCAAGTAAAGCAGGACAGCCAACGGGGCCGCCGTCTGAGGAATTCTTTTTCGCGCTTGCACCTGCTCAGAGAAGCGGGCCCTGACCGCTATCCTTAAACCAAGTTCCCAGGCAACCAAAGCTCCCAGGAAACTGCCAAAGATCGCTACCGTCAGAAAAGTCGCTTCTTTGGTCGCATAGGAGAGAGCAAAAGCACAAAAAGCGAGCACCAGCCAGCGCATCTTCCGCTCTCGAATATAGCGAGCGACAGAGACAACCAACAACAAGGTAAAGCAGGCCATATAGATGTCTTCGCGAGCAAAGCGCGAGAAGTAAACCATGCTAGGAGAAACCGCCAGCAAGAAACACGCCAGCCATGCCCCCAATGTCCCCAGCCGATCTCGCAAAAAATAGGGCAGGCCAACAATCACCGTCCCCAACGTCGCCGCCGCAATCCGGACCGTATACGTATTTACGCCATGATCGGGTGCTCCTAGCCATTGGCTGATCTGATACACCAGGGCTATCGCATGAAATTGAAACGGTCCATGCAGTAAGGGATCATACTGGTAACAGCCAGAAGCCTGAGCATTGAAGCAAGAGAGCCAGTTTTGCAAATCGTTCTGCATAAGCTTCATCGAGAAATAAGCATGCAAGCTCTCATCATGATGTAACGGCTTATCGCCCAGACCCCAGAAGCGCAATAATCCCCCTAGCAGGATCACCCCCCAGAAAGGAGCCCAATTGAAGATCTGCTCACGTGTTGGCCAGGAGAACCTTCGCCTTTCCTGCGGCTCATCCTGAGCGGTATTCTCTTCATCTTCCTTGACCTCAACCTCTAACGAATCAGCAACCGACACTGTCTGTTCTTGTTGCTCACCAGAAGAGAGCGCCTTATCCGTAACTTCTGTCTCACTACTATCGAGAGATTCAGAATTATACCTCTTCAACGGTTTACACCTCCTTGCTCAGGACAAAAAAAGCGATACGCTTTATTTTACCTTGTAAATAGTGACATTTGGATTCTGATAGACCACCTGCATGAAGGCCGAGAAACGACGTAAATTGCTATGCAATCCGTATTTGGCAACCTCCAGCGCCCCCACATAGAGATATTGAGCATTATAGCGTTTCATCAATTGCAACACCTGCGTTGGAGATGGGCTTGTATATATCTGTTCAATATCACTTCCCCGTTGATTAAAGTCTGCCGCATTTGCCGGATTTTCGAGCCATTTCACACGCCACTGATACTCATGCCCAACCCAGCCCATCGGCGTCGGCAAACCCGTGAAGGCTGAAATGCGAGAGACATTTGTATAATCATTGCCAATAGCCTCAATAATTACAGGATCTCCCTGCACATTCGCATTCAACCAGCGAATTGCAGCATAGTCTCCAGGATTGGCTGGATCGGTTGCCAGATAGGTCAACCCATCCAAACTATTTGAACGCGCCCAGTAAAGAGCCTGGGTGCGGGCATCGACATGGGCAATACGGGTGGCGGGAGCCAGGATGGGATAGACTGCCCCGGCACATACAAGCAAAAGAAAGCAGACAGCCCAAACCAAGCGCATCCCACCAACAACACTTTTGTTTATGCGCTCAATAACATTTAAAGTCCGAAAAGTGTCAAGAATAAAATAGAGGCCAGCCCCACAGGAGATAGACAAAAGGGCCCAGGCCTGAAAGTAAAATTTGAACACCGTATTCATGCGCAAAAATTGCCCATCGGCAAAGACATCGCGCAAGAAGAAGATCTCACAGCCCGCTATTAACAGAAATGCAGTACTCCCCAATATCAACGTAAAGGCATGGGCACGATCCCCAACATGATAGAACAGCAAAAGCACACCCATTAAAACAATAAGCGATGCAATAACAAAAGTCGTGCTGTTTTTTAATAACACCAGCGCCAAACAGGCCAGAACGAATACTAGTAGGGTAATACCAACGCCCATATACTGCCAGCGTGGACTATGCGTCGAAGCCTCCTGATCTTCGTCACGGAGGATATTCAATGCAAATAGAGGACTCCGGGCGGCACTTGCGAATAACAGCGATAGAAAGACAAAGGCAAACAGGCCGTATATCAGTACTTCATCGCCTAACGAAGAGCGCTGGTTGGCAGGTATCAAGCCGATACCCTGCGAAGGAGAAATAAAGTTGAGGTAAAAAGGGATATAGAGAATGAGAGAGAGCGCTACCAGGCTCAGCACGGGAGTTATGATATCAATGACGAGAGCCCACTCCAGATGAGTATGGTAGGCCAGCCACTGCTGTACAATAATACAGACTATCGCCAGACCGACATAGGTAGGAAAATCCCAACCATTCATCGTAAAAAGACCACCGAGAATCAGAGCAGTAACAAGCAAGGTCGCTAGAAAGTTGCCAACCGCGACCAAAGACACGAAGACCTCTGCCTTCCGGCTCCAGAAGCAGGTTAAAAGCCAGGCCAATAGCCAGTATAGTAAAGGCCAGCGTCAGTACGTGGGCATGAAAGCAAGAGAGAAGAAAGCTAAAGGCTGGAAACTCATTAATGGTATTGACAATCACACGTGAAGGGCTGTACCAGTCAAAAGAGACCGTATTGCCGTGATTCTGCCACCACTCTTGCGTCGCCGCCAGATTGCCAAGAATTAAGGCCATCACGACACTTAAAATCCCATAAGGGGCCGCAGGCAAAAGGGCCGGGAAGACTGAGCCGGGATGCTCTTCTTGCGGATACTCAGGCAGCGGCGTTTTTAGCGGAACACGAGCACGAAGATGTCGCGCCCAGGCAACGATATTGCAGGTCACACCAAAGAGATTCACCGCCGTTAGACCAAAAAAAATGCAGATCCCTGTATTAAAAGCAATGGACGGCGACTGCCCAAGCAACTTTGCCAGCACCACAATAGTAAAGTGCGCATAGTAATAGTAGTTCAGACTGGCACCAGAATACCACATATCATTCGGCGGCAAATGGGGGCTACGCATAATAGCCGCAATAAAGCCCTCATCCATATACATCTCATTTGAATAGATATCTGGTTTATAAGAACGCAACCAGCCGAGCAAAAAAACCATGCCCAAAAGAGCAGCTCAGCAGCAACAATGTAGAAAAGTTGAGAGCGAAAAAGCTTCACCAGCGTCTGGTGTGTGCGTACCACAGCCAGCGCATTCCCCAGCACAATGAGCAGTAGCATTGCCAGAATAAAGAACTGACTGAAAGGCAAAACATGCAGACACATAAGCGGTAGCCAGACGGCAAAAGCCAGCAGGGCCATTCCTAAAGCTTTACTAAAAGCCCAACCACGGTCTGGTAAATTATGGCACACAGTTATAGTCAGTGGGAGACAGATAATCCCCAATATCTCAACTAGCGCCCACATCTGAAATAGTTCAAACATACTTTCTCACAGCATTCATTGCAACAGCAGATACTTTTAAAAACTTCCTAATGCATCTCTACTAATTGACGCAATCTCTTAGCAAACAGTTCCCACGCTAAAAAGAGAGTCAGTAAAAATACCGGCTCATGCAGCGGGCAAATGCATTCCAAGCATAAGCTTCTGGAATAACTGCTGAGAGGTATAAGCAGTCACACGCACAAAAATCTTCGCAGTTGGATGATCGAAAACTGAATAGCTCTCATCAGCATTGCTATCATCTAACATAATACCTAATAGATGCGGATGATTTTCAAATTTGGCCGCCAGTTGAAAGCCAAGCTGTCCATTAAAAAGGAGCTGGTAGTAATGGATCGTCAGCGGATAGCGAGCAGGGAGACGTGGAATAGACTTATCCAGACGGTCCGTCGCCATCGTAATGACATTCACCCCGGCCAGTATATTGGCAAGCTGCCTGGCCTTCGCTACAGTATCATCACCATAAAGATCCAGTCCACTTACGGGCTGATTCCCGATAACATAGGTTGCCTGAGGAAAGACCGAGGGATCATGCCCATCTACCGCCACCGGTAAAGGATCATCCCACTGCTCAAAGGTTAGCACGCTTCCCTGAGGAAGATGCTGATACATCCAGCGCGAAGCCTGGATGCGTGTGTTTGGCTGACTATACACATTTAACAGCGCCAGACCCTGAAAGGCCGTCCCAGCAAGCACCAGTACAGGCAGCGCCCAACGCAATCCCAATGCAAGCGTAGCGCGGTCTGTAGCAACTTTTGGCAAACGCAGGCGCTGTCCCAGCATCAACACAAAACTTGCCGCAAGCAGCGTCAGGAGAGGATAGAGGGGCAACATATAACGCATAAACTTTACATAGAAGCCGCCAACAATCGCCCCATAGATGATAATCCAGGAGAGTACAATAGGCCACAGCTCGCCTTGACGCCGCAAGACCCGCCAGCACTGCCAGAGTAGTCCCATGAAAGCACTGAGACCAAGCATGACACCCATTCCCCAGAGAACAATATTCTGTATCTCATAGAGAAACGGCACAGTGCCAGCAAACTGGCGTACATAGGGAAGATCCAGATCACCACGGGCCAGGTCACCTTGCTCTATTACTTGCTGAATAAAGTTTGCACGATCCAGCCAGGCATAGGGTTGAGTAAGAAAAAAGAGCGCAATAGTGACCAGAGCAGTAAAAATTAACAAAATAATTTCATGTACAAGATCGCGCCGCTTGTACCAGCGAAACAGAAAAGCGACCAGTATGGGGACAACCAGGGGAGCGGCACTAAATTTTGTTGCCATTGCCAGCCCGTATCCCAGACCTGCCAGGGCCGACCAGGTCATAGCGTGCTCAGTCTGCACAAGGACCACGCTTGCTAATAACTGTCAGCATCACAAAAAAGAGCAGGATACTATCAACAGCATAAAAATGGGCTAATTGCAGTTGCAAGGGCGTAAAAGTAACCAGAGCCGCCGCCAGTAAGGCAACATTCCAGGCCTGCGGTCTCCCAGGCTGCTCATCATGCACCAGGGAGAGTGCAAGCAGGGCAGTAAGCAGCACCGTTCCAGAATCAAACAAAGCAGAGAGTACCCTACCAGCCAGAGTCAGATTCACAAAACTTGTCAACGCGGGAGAGATATGCCCAAGAAGAAAACCCACAAAAGCGAGCAAGTAGATGGGGAAGGAGCCATAAGCAAAAAAATGTGGATTAAGCGGCGAATGGGTCACATCTAGAAATTGGGCAAAACTACCAGGCCAACCCACCGCCGTTACATGAAAGAGAATCTGACGCTCATCAGGGTGAAAACTATTGCCCATATCCCAGTTCAGACCATAAAGACGTAAACAGAAAGACAACAGAACCAGGCCATACAATACGAGAATACGCCAGCGTACGACAAGCTTCACGAATATCCCTTCTTTCCCTCAAAAAGTGCCTGAGACCTTTTTCTGACGAGGAGTGCTTTATACTCGGCTCAAACACTTTTACAGATAGAGATGAAATTGGTCCCCCCATGTATCAGGAGATTTTTTAGCATAAGCCAGCCTTAGTATAGAGAGCCAGACAAAAATGGTCAAGCAAAGACAATTTGAGGAGTCAGAAGAGGCTAATTGTACTATCTCATAAAGCGCTCACAAGTCTATGGAATTTTCAGCAAGCGTCTGCTTGTATAAAAGCTCTTCTTCGATATCTAGCCAGACCAGACGCTCAGCCTCTGTAACATTTATCTGACGCTCTAGCATCATAGTAGCCGTTCGCTGGCGAAACGTCCTAATAAAAGGATACTGAATGTTATAGGGCGGCATATAGCCCAGGTTTATATCTACTAATGGATAAAAGTCTTCAGGATCAAAAATTACCGAGAGAAGCTCTGCATAATATTGGATAAGCTTCTGACGATGCGGGGAGATAAAATACTCTGGCTGTGCAGATGAGACAAGTAGACAGCCAGCAATGCGGTCAGAACGCATAATAGGATAGGCCATAGCGCTCTCCTCCCAATCAATCCACTGCACAGGAAAACGGCTCATTCCTTTCTGTCGATCTTCTATCAACTGTCGTCCAGACGACACCACAAAACCTGCCAGAGATTCAGCGCCCAGAAACATAATCTTTGGTTCGGCTTCTCTATTCCAGGGCGGGGTAGCCTGACCAATATGCTCACGCAAACTCCGTATCTTTTTATTTTTTGCCGGATACATACACTGGACAACGGTAATCTCCATACCGATGCGTTGCGGATCTAATTGCTTCAAAGCCTGCTGCAAAATAACATCACAGAGTGAGCTGAAATGAATTACTCTCGGCAAATTACAATGGGCATTTAATACACGAGCATAAAAAATCGAAGGGATCTCACTATTCTCTAACTCTTCATGTGTATCCTCAAAGGATTCAGGTCCCACTTCAGAAAAAATAGTATGATGCTCTGGTAAAATCTGGGCCAGACGGCGCATATTCTGTCTGCGAGGCTTTGAGTCACCATTTACCCACCGTACCAATGTAACCTGGCTGATATTTAACGCTAGCGCAATCCGCTGCCTCTCATGAGGATCTTTAATATATTTTGCCAATATTTCTCGCCATTTTTGGTCTTCTTGCATTTTCATCTCTTCCTCACTTTTATGCCGCACTTATAGATTATATAGCATCAATGGTAGCAGTTCCCTCAGAGAACGTCAACTAATAACAAATAAGACCTAGCAATATTACCAAAACGTTTCTTCATTTTACTATACTTTTGCTGCACAAGATTTCTTCAATATTTGAAGGAGATTTTCTTTTCACAAGGAAGAGAGGAATAACTCTGTAGTTTCTGCTCTCAGGAAAGAGGAAAATAAAAAATAGAGGCGAAAACAATTCTCTTGGAGATTGTAGGAGGAAGCGTTGAGCCTCCTCCTCTCTCAATATTTAAGCGGCCCCATAGCCGGAACCAGCACTTACAAGCGAGGTAGTACCAGCAGCTTGAGCGATAATATGCTTACAAAGCTTCCCCCCCACTGCATCCACTTGCACAATATCACCCATAACGACTACTCCCTGTAAAATTGCTTCCGCCAACATATCTTCTAAAAGCCGTTGGACTGTCCTGCGCAAAGGCCGAGCTCCATACTCAGGATCATAGCCCCGTTCTACCAGAAGCTGGCGGGCTGCGACTGTTACTTGCAGATCGATGGAATGCTCCGCCATGCGTTTCTGGGTCTGCTCTAACATGAGGTTGACAATCTTATGCAAATGTTCCATCTGTAAAGGATGAAAAACGACGATGTCATCGACCCGATTGAGGAGTTCGGGACGAAAGAAATCTTTTAACGCCGGCAGTATTTGTGAGCGCAATCGTTCATGTTCCTCCGTCAGCAGCTCCTGCTGACTACGTTTATGCGAACCGAACGCCATCGAGCCAGGCAGCAAGTGGGCTGCACCAGCATTTGAGGTCAAAATGATGAGTGTATGCTTGAAATCCACTTTCTGCCCATGCGTGTCTGTCAGGACACCATCCTCCAGAATCTGAAGTAGAAGATCAAAGACCTGGGGATGAGCCTTCTCAACTTCATCAAAAAGCACGATGCTGTAAGGACGCCGTCGCACTGCCTCTGTCAACTGCCCAGCCTGATCGTAACCAACATATCCCGGTGGAGAGCCTATCAAGCGTGCAACATGATGACTTTCCATAAACTCCGACATATCCAGTTCGAGCAATGCATTCTCATCACCAAACAGCGATCCCGCCAGAGCACGCGCCAGTTCTGTCTTCCCTACTCCAGTCGGTCCAATAAAGACAAATGAGCCAATAGGACGCTTACGATCCCGGATATCTGTACGCGAACGTCTGACAGCCCTGGACACAACCTCGACAGCCTCATCCTGGCCTATCACGCGTTGATGCAGCTCTTGCTCTAGATTGAGCAGGCGCTGCATCTCATCTTCCAAAATCTGTACAACTGGAATCCCCGTCCAACGGGCAACAATACCCGCGATATCCAGCTCATCGACTACAGGCCGCTGTTGACGCTGGCCAGCGTGCCAGGACGACTCTGCCAACCAGAGGTCCTGGCGCAGTTGTCGCTCTGATCTGAGCAAGCGTGAGGCGCTGGAGAAATCACGCTGGGCAATCGAATAATCTTTCTCTCGTTGAGCGACAAGCAGCCTATCTCGTAGATGATGCACGGAATCAGGAGCAATAGACAACTGCACACATTTCTGCGAAGACGCCTCATCTACCAGATCCAGGGCTTTATCCGGTAGATAACGATTTTGAATATAGCGGGACGCCATACGCACAGCCGCAATCAGCGCATCTTCGCTAATCGAAATCTGGTGAAAATCCTCGTAGCGCGAACGTAAGCCCTGCAAAATTTCTAGCGTCTCTTTTGTGGAGGTTTCTGCAACTTGCACTGGTTGGAAACGCCTCTCCAATGCAGGATCTGTCTCGATTGTTTTCCGATATTCGTCAAGTGTGGTCGCACCAATACAACGAAATTCTCCCCGTGCTAACATGGGTTTAAAAAGGTTAGCCGCATCTATCGAGCCCTCGGCCACACCGCTCCGTACCAGGGAATGCAGTTCGTCAATAACCACGATGATACCAGGTGAGCTGACGATCTCCTGCATAATCAATTTCAAACGATCTTCATAGTCCCCACGAAATTTAGTACCAACCGTGAGCATACCTACATCAAGTGCAACCACACGGCTCATCAGTAAGGTTTCTGGTACCTGATTCTGGATAATACGCTGGGCCAGACCTTCGGCGATGGCCGTTTTACCCACACCCGCCGGGCCAATTAAGACAGGATTATTTTTTGAGCGTCGGGACAAGATCTGCATCGTGCGCTCTAACTCTTCCTGACGTCCAATCAGTGGATCTAGCTCACTATGCAAAGCCGCAAGCGTTAGATCTCGGCTTACCTCATTCAGCGTCGGCGTGGTTTCATAACGGGATTGATACTGAATTGTCAATCCCAATCCATCATGCTCCCCATGCAGTAAAGCATCGAGATTTTTACGGGCAACATCTTCAAGAACACCAAAACTCTCCAATACTCCAACGGTGACTCCGTCATGCTCTGATAAGATACCCAGGAAAAGATGCTCCAGACCAATAGCATCACGCTGCATACGAAGCGCTTCTTGCTCTGCGCGTGCAAGGGTCGCACGTGCGGCAGCGTTCAATGAAGGATCACTTAAAATAGCTCTATTCCCACGCCCAACCATGAATTCTAAGGCCTGCACAATACGTACAGGACTGGCACGTAGCGAGTTCAACAACCCCTCAATCAGCGGATTGTGCAACTTGAGTATACCCAGCAAGAGATGCTCTGTCCCAACCAAGCGATGACGCAATCGTTGTGCCTCTTCACGGGCAAACGAAATAGCCTGACGGACATCCGGTGAATATTTATTCTGTCGGCTCATATACTTCTACTCCTCTCCGCCTGTATGTTACTACTAACAAGAGGAAATATGCGAGAGCGAGAACAGCCTTTCATAGAGAAAAGGACTGCTGATAAACAATTTAGAGAGGAAAGTCCTCTTGACCAGAGGTCTGTAGCATGAATAAAAAAATTCTGCCCTCTTCGAGAAGAAGGCAGAACTGAAAGCTGGCTGCAACATTAGAGTGTGTGGAGTGGAGTGCAAGATACAGCGCAACTTATCGCATTATACCTGACTTTACCCGAAATGCAATACATACCGCTTCCTAAGAAAATAGGCTCTTTAAAGCAGAGAAGCAAAGATGGAGAATGTGTAAAATAAAAAAGGAGGAATAAAAAAAGCCAGCCCTTATTGCTAGCTTTTTGTTCGGCGTACCCGAGAGGGGTCGAACCTCCGGCCTACAGATCCGCAATCTGTCGCTCTATCCACTGAGCTACGGGTACATTGTGTTCACGTGCTATAAGATACAGGATTTTGGCTGACTTGTCAAGGCTTTTCTCCCTTATTTTTGCGTGCGAAATTTTTTCTTCTCTGTTCCGCCCCTTTAAACATTGCTATCGGGCTTACCAATCATTTCCACATTCTTGAAGAGACTCTAGCAAGCAAAGGGACAGTGAATGCGTTTGCGCCTCTTCGTAATGGAGAGGCACAACCGAAACAGCATAGGTGAGATAGCATATTTCAAGCAAACAATTGTTCCTATGCAAGACCATCAATTACATCGCGTGCTCTCCCTAGAGCATCACGACGAACATAATAATACGCCCACAGGCCCTTTTTGCGGCAATCTACTAGACCTGCATCACGCAAGATGCGCAGATGATGAGAGATTGTTGGCTGCTCTAAAGTAAAACTTTCAACAATTTCAAATACACATACTTCCCCCTCATGACGACTTAACAGGCTTAGTATGCGTAAACGTGTAGGATCGGCTAAAGCTTTTAGCAAACGAGCCTGGATTACAGCATCATCCTCACTCAAAGTGGGCACAAACTTTGGCGCAATGCCTACTGAAGTGCTGCTTAAAGGAGTATGCCGCGTAGCAAGCGCGTTCATTGGTGGTGTCACATTCGCTGGCGTAGCCATAGTTCTATTTGTGTTTCCCTGATTCATCGATGTCATTATCTTCTCCTTCCATCCTCCCAACCGGATGTTAAACCTACGATGGGGTCTGGGCTTAATCTACACCTATAATAATTATAGAACTCAATCCAAATCGCCTTACTTAAGAATGCAAGCATGCAGCATAGAAAGACGATAGAGAATCTTAAATGTATAATACTATTATAGCGGCGATAAATCAACAAAGGAGCGTCTATTCATGGGATATTTTGTTTGTGAGCATAAGGTTTTAAAGGTCTTCACCGCTGTTTCCTAGTATTTTAGCAGTATTACATTCCTGAAGTTCCTCTGATAACTTTTATCATTATAAGAAGAGGGAGATGCAACACTATTGCATCTCCCTCTTCTATTTATACTTGTTCCCTACTCTGGTTCTCAGCGTTTTTCTTCTGGGCGCACAAGCAGGTGTAAATCTCTCAGTTGATTCTCATCTACTGGAGCAGGTGCCCCCATAAGGAGATCCATCGCGCTTTGGGTCTTGGGAAAGGCAATGACTTCGCGAATGTTCTCCTCATCTCCAAGTAACATCACCAGACGATCTATTCCTAGCGCAATACCGCCGTGTGGAGGAGCTCCATACTCGAAGGCTTCTAGCATATGTCCAAATTGCTCTTTAATCTGCTCCTCATTCATCTTCATGAGAGAAAATACCTTCTGTTGAAGTGCTGCCACATTGATACGCACACTTCCGCCACCAATTTCGTATCCATTGCAGATAATGTCGTATTGCTTTGCACGGATATTGAGAGGATCGCTCTCCAGCCGTTCAATATGCTTCTCGTCCATTCCAGAGAAGGGATTATGTTCAGCGTCATAACGCTGATTCTCTTCATCGTAGTGGAAGAGGGGAAAATCTACCACCCAGCAGAGGGCCATCTCTTCGCGATCGATGAGTTTCAAGCGCTCACCCAATCTGACGCGCAGCCGAAAGAGGACATCGTTACACACCTTCGCGCTATCTGCCACAAAGAGCAAGAGATCGCCGGTCTTTCCTTCCAGGCGCTCAACAATTGCCTGCACCTCTTCTACCGCCATGAACTTTGTGAGAGGAGATTTGATTTCTCCCGTTGCTTGAATTGCAAGCGAGACTAAGCCTTTTGCCCCTAGTTGCCGTGCAAACTCGGTCAACTCATCGACCTCTTTCCGGGTATAGCCTGCCGCCCCTGGTACGCGAATACCTTTTACCATCCCCTCTTTTCCAGCCAGGGCCGATTTGAAGACGCCGAAGTTTCCAGCCGCAGCTAGATCGGAGATCTCTACAAGCGGTAAAGTAAAACGTAGATCGGGATGATCTGTTCCGTAACGCTCCATCACATGTTTATAGCTTAAACGCGGAAAAGGCTGCTGCTTGATACGCTTTTTTGTGGTACGCTCTATCAAATAAATCAACATATCTTCGATCAACGACATCACATCGTCTTCCACAACGAAAGACATCTCCAGATCAAGCTGCGTAAACTCCGGTTGCCGATCCGCCCGCTGATCTTCATCCCGGAAACAGCGAGCAACCTGGAAATAGCGATCCATGCCACCGACCATGAGAAGCTGCTTCAACTGCTGTGGAGATTGCGGTAGGGCATAGAAACTCGCCAGGATAGAGCCGACTAGGCACCAGATAGTCTCGCGCCCCCTCTGGAGTGCTCTTCATAAGAATAGGAGTCTCAATCTCCAAAAATCCTCGCTCATCCAGATAATCTCGTATGATTTTTACGGCGCGATGCCGCAATATGATTGCGTCGCGCAAACTGGGTCGCCTCAGATCAAGATAACGATACTTGAGACGCAGCGATTCATCCACCTGAATAGATTCACTACTAATCGGAAATGGCGTGGTACGTGAGGTATTCAATACTACAATCTGCTCAGCAATGATTTCGATAGCGCCTGTGCTTAATTGAGTATTCTCAGTCCCCGGTAAACGTTTTGAGACGATACCCTGTACCTGCACTACGTATTCTGAACGCAGTTCGGAAGCGATTCTATGAGCTTCGGGAGAACGCTCTGGGTCACAGATTACCTGGGTAATCCCATAGCGGTCTCTGATATCAAGAAAAATAAGCCCGCCATGATCTCTGCGACGATTCACCCAACCGGCAATCTTTACCTGCTGACCAACATTCTCTGTATTCAACGCACCACAGGTATGCGTGCGATAATGTACCTCAAAATCCACTATGAACTCCTTGTTGCTCTCTATGCTGAAAAAGTGTCAAAAATGCCATGACCAGTTACGGGAATGCTCCCTCTATTGTGACATGAGACGTCAATCCTTTAGTGGGCGCAGGTGTTATTGTTCTGGCGTACACCGACTGAGACAAAACCATGATTTGCGAGATGTTGAGCGTCCTGCGTCAAGGCATAGATCATATTTTGCGTACTCGTCGGATCAACCACCACGCTCTTCGCATTACCAAGCACGCTCACAGAGGCAAACTGGTTTATCAGTTGCATCGAAATTCCACTCGCCATCGCGCCGCCACCGCCAGCACTCGCCGTGGCCGTAGGCGTCGTTGCAGCCGGCAAAGCAGCAGAAGGGACGATTTTGAGCTCTAGAATGCGGCTATTGCTGCTATCTAGAATAAAGAGGTGGGGATTCGCATCGTCACTCAAGGTACCAGCCGCCATTGCTGTCGCACCTGAGAGTTGGAGGAAAGTTGAGGTATTCGTTGGTGGAGTCGGAACCGGTGTCGCGGCATTATACGAAAGAGCATCAATATTCAGGGGAGCAGGTACCTTCCCCTGCAAAATCACTGGAGTTGCTTGCGTTGTATCTTTGACAAATTGAATGCTCTTCACTCCTGCACTATCAATGAGGAAAAGCTGCTTATTCGGAAACGCTACCATACTCACGATGCTATTTGCAGAAGTTGAACTACTCTGTACCGGCACGCTGGGAAACTGATTCGTATTATTCAGGGTATAGTCGAGAAGCGTAATATTAGAAGGAGTCGCTTTCGAGGCCAGCCCCACAAAGACATCGCCACCCCAGGCCGCCAGGGCTTCTGGCGTATTGTTCCCCTGAGCAGTGAGACTCTTCGTGATATCCGCCTCGCCTCCCGACGGCAAATTACCCAGAGGATCGGGCTGGTACGCGTATAACTTATAGGAGCGTGGGGGACTCTGTGTATCAGTCTGCGAGGTTAATACAATCAGTCGTGTGTTGTCACCTGCAATCATCTCAACGTAGTTATCTGTCCTCAACGTGAGCTTTGTCAGATGCTGCTGCTGAGCATCAAACAGGTAAAGACTGTGGTCATCTCCCAACACATAGAAAAAGTCTTTGGTGCCGTTTTTAACGACAGCCAGACCTTTCAAGGTCACCGAAAATGCAGACTCTGTGGTCAACGTATTTTTAGAGTTCGTACAGGCAAGCGTCGTAATACCATTTTGTTGATTATAGACGGCATAGACATGGGTGAGCGATGAAGCCAGACTCTTACGTAGACCCTCAAGGCGTTGAGCCTGGGCACTACTGAGAGTCACGTGGGGGAAGGTCCGTTGGGCTTGCGAAAGATCGGCAAGGGCGGTAATAGGATCGTTCTTGAGTAAACTTGCATTCGCCCTGGTAATATCCTGATTCACCGCGTCTAACGTCTGATCAGCACTACTGTTTTTATTTAAAAGATAAAAACCACCGGCAGCAAGGGCAATTACCAGGAGGAGGAGTACAACAAGGCCAGGATAAAGGAGACGACTTCGATTCGAGCGTGCCTGGGTTGTACTTCTATAGGTCGCTCCATTTGAAGAGGGAAGCGCCCCACTGTTCACACGTAATGGAGCGCTTGTTGCGCGCTTTCCCTCCATTTTTGGCGAAAGTACATGGACACCTGAGGGGAGTTGGCTCAAAATAGCGGTATCTTCCTTCGATACTTCGCGCCCGCCAACCGGTACTGGATGGCGTACACCGGCAGGCTCACTCCCTACCTCTTGCACACGAATGACGATGGCTGTGATATTATCAGGACCGCCATTCTCGTTCGCACGCTCCACCAGACGATAGACGCTTTCCTGCGGCTGATATTGATCAACAATCGCACACAGGTCCTCATCACTCACCAGACCAGAGAGCCCATCGGAGCATAAGACAAGCGTATCGCCCTCTTCTAGCTGCTCAATAAACATATCAATTTCAACATCAGACTGGGTCCCCAGGCTGCGCGTAATTACATTGCGTTGCGCATGGGATCGGGCCTGCTCTCTGGTCAATAAACCCGCGCGCACCTGCTCTTCTACCCAGGAATGATCTTGTGAAACTTGCCTGGCCTCACTGTGATGGACCATGTATGCCCGGCTATCACCTACATTAGCGACATAGGCTATATTGCCTCGCAATACGGACGCCACACAGGTCGTTCCCATGCCACTGCGCGTCATGTTCTCAGCCGCACGCTGATGAATCAGGGCATTTGCACGCTTAATCGCTTGCACTAGTGAGACGGCAACATCTTCATTGTCATCCCGATAGTACACTTTGCTGACCGTATCGACAGCTATCTCGCTTGCTACTTCACCGGCTGCATGTCCTCCCATGCCATCGGCTACAATGAAGAGTGCACCTTTCTTCGCCATTACCTGCTGATCTAGCGGTATGACGTGGGCCATATTATCTTCATTATGGGGACGTTTGCGGCCAACATCTGTTAACTGTGCAACATCGAGCCGGAGTTGTTTGGACAACGCGCTTCTCTCCCGTAATTCAGTAGCTCTCGATCTGTGCGCTCAGGCGCTCGATAGGCAGGCTGTTGGAACTTTAGGCTATAATACACCGGGAGAAAGAAAAACGCAATGTGTTTTCTCACCCGGCATTCTTTTCCTCGACAAACTACCTATACAGATTACTGCACCTGAGTATACTCTTTCGTATCTCAGCATGCAAGATATTTGGCTAGCAGTACTAAAATAGTCAATGAAAAAGGTCTATTCGATAATGTTTTCATCTACAAAACAACAACTACTTTTTTCTTTTATTGAGTCTCGCCTCCCATCTTCCCTCACGGAAGCACAGGCTCTCCTGGCAACAGGAACGGAGACATCCCTCTCCTTACTCTCCCAACAATTGCAAAAACGGGGCTTGCATCCTACGCAACCTGATACAACCCTGCCAATCCTATTTGCAGAAAAAACAGGCGCTTCTGCTAAAACACTTCTCCTCTATTATCATTACGATGAAGACGCTGACAAAGCGACAAATTTGCTCCCCTTTCTTGCATCACTTGCAACGTTCGATCTCTATCGCCAACACTATGGCACTCTTCCTATAAGTGTTAAATGGCTTCTCGATGCAAGTGGCAACAAAAAAACGTTCTCATCCTCTCCAGGTATCCAACTCCTCTCCCAACAATTACAGGCGGATTATATCCTCTGGCATACGCTTCTCCCCAGAGGGGAACAGATTCCCTCCCTGGCTCTTGGCGTCAAAGGCTATCTCAGCGTCTCTCTTACACTCACTACCGCTTCATTTCCTATTGCCTCTAGCTACGGCGCTGTTTTGCCAAATGCGGCCTGGCGTTTACTCTGGGCCCTCAATGGCCTGAAAGATGCACGGGAAGATATTCTTATTGATGGTTTCTATGATACCCTTGTTTCTGCCGATAATCAGGCGATTGAACAACTTTCTACGTTACCAGATACGCTGACGCTGCATACTCAACAGCCTGCATTTCTGTTCCATTTGCGTAAGTTTCCTCTGCATTATGCACATTTACTCACACCAACATGCTCGCTTCTCTCTTTCGATACCCAATCATCATCACCATCTTCTTCTTCCTCTTCTTCTTCAAATAACGCACATTTCTCTCTGGCTTCTCTTCCTACTGAGGCCCATGCTCAAGTCGACTTTTATCTCGTCCCTAATCAGACTCCGGACGACATTTTTCCTAAGCTTCAGCGACATTTTCAGGAGTCGGGCTTTGCCGATCTTTCACTTCAACTACTCTCTGCCACGTATTCCACCGGTATACCTTCGACTCATCCCTTTGTAACGTGCCTGCAACAAGCGATCTCTAACGCCTATGGCACAACAGCTAGCCTGCTCCCTCTCTCAGCAGAAAACTTTCCTTTCGCACTCACGACTCAATCTCCTCCTCTGCTGGTACTGGCAACGGAAAATGCTTCTGTTCTTGGAGAGGGCGCACAGATCGATGCAGAGGCCTATAGCAAAAGTATGAAGTATCTGGCACTTTTGCTGGAGAATCTGAGCGATCTCTCTCCTGATCCCCAAATTCTCCCATAATCACGTGGATGCGCTGAAACTATGATGACAAACGTTTACACTCTCGAAGAGAAAGAGGGAAATAGTCCGCTGAAAAAGAAAAGAGGAACAGGCAAATAGGGCCATTTACTATGCCATTGTCCCGCTAAAGAGTATACTGAAGAGGATATGTAGAATATATTCCCCTGCTATCCCATAAAATAGAGAGCCAGAGCTACGCTGAAATGCGTACTCCAAACCATCAAGAGGGGCCTGGCAGATGAGAAGTTGTTAGCTCGAAGAGGCCGGCGGAATAGAGGGTAGCCTTGTTACCGCTTGAAATTCAAAGTCGTTAGATAGAGCAGTGAGGAGATTGCGGTCAATATGCATGTTGGTATCAATGCTCAGTTGCTGTCCTTCGGTCAAAATTATCGCAATGGTGGTGTTAGTCGATATATTCGGTATCTGCTCACGGCACTTGCTGATCAGCCAGGGGACCATTCATATACGGTTTTCGTTAATGGAACAGAGGTGGTAGAACAACTTGCTCTCCACCATGCTCAGATTCATTTTGTCTCTGCCCCCTGGCCCGAATCTCGACCCGCTCTGCGTGTTCGTTGGGAACAGTTGACGCTGCCAACATTGCTTCGTAAGCATAAGATAGATGTCTTGCATTCTCCGGTCAATGTCCTACCAAGATGGACACCACGCCAATGTGCTACGGTGGTTACGCTCCATGATCTGGCGTTCTTACGCTTCCCACATGTCCTGACACGCACAAAACGCCTCTATCATCAAACTTTTACGCTTCATAGTCTCCATCAAGCTTCCTTGATTATCGCGGTCTCGGAAAGTACAAAACAGGACGCGCAGGAACTGGTCGGGATTCCCAGTGAGCAGTTGCAAACGGTCTATACTTGTATCGATGCTCGCTTCTCGAACGTAATTGAAGATGATATACTACAAGCTTTCCGGCAGAAATATGGCTATTCTGATGGCTATATTTTTTTCCTGGGGACGCTTGAGCCACGGAAGAATGTGACAACGCTGCTTGACGCCTACGCTCGGCTACGTCAGATGTATGGGCGAAAAGAAAAATTAGTCCTGGCGGGTGGCAAAGGCTGGCTCTACGATGAGATTTTTGCCAAAGTTCGGCAGCTCGGACTCGAATCTGAGGTTGTTTTTCCTGGGTTCGTCACTGATACTGAACAGGCTTTATGGTACCGTGCTTCTTCTATCTTTGTCTATCCTTCACTTTATGAAGGCTTTGGTATCCCGGTTACTGAAGCGCTGGTGTGCGGCGTTCCTACGGTGACCTCAACTGTCTCTAGCCTACCAGAGGCTGGCGCTGACGTTGCTCTTTGCGTTGAGCCGCTTGATGTATCGGCCCTTACTGAGGCTATGCAGAAGGCTCTCACCGATACGACCTATCGCGCTTTCTGTCACAGTCAGGCATCAATCGTTGCGCAGAAGTTCTCTGCTCAGGCTATGGGACACCAGACAATTGCAGCTTATGAACAGGCCGCTACGCTGCATGCTTCACATCAGCGACCTCATCCTACGTTTGTTCAATAGTTTTTGAGTTAAAGATTAAAGAATATGGCACGAATCGTGAAAAGTAGTGAGCTAAAAGAAACGACAACGATCAATACAGAGCAGACAGGTGCACCGACAATGACGAGTGGTGGTACGGGCGTGACGGGGGCAATCACCAGGGTCATTTCTAAACGGCGCTCTCATCGTCAGCAATGGCGTATCTTTGAAATCGTCTGTATGCTCGTTCTCGATACTGCGTTAATTGATGCTGCTTATCATACCGCCAGTGCTTTGAGAAAGTTTTTACAAACGAGTGATACCTTTATCTATTTTCGACACATTCTTGGCAACCCCACCACGAATGGTAATGTGAACGAATCGGTAATCCTGGAGATAAGCATTCTTCTAGGGGCTCTGCTTTTGTTCTCTATTCGCGGTCTCTATCGTCTACGCTTGACAGGAAGCTGGTTCCGCCAATCCTGGATCATTATCAGTTCCTCGACGATGGGTCTGGCTCTTTTGATTACCTACTATTTTATCGTTCTTCCCACCGCCAGTTCTCGCGCTATCATTATCTTAATCTGGGCTATTGCGATTCTTATGCTCTGTGTTGGTCGCTTGATTGTTTCTGTAACGATGGGTCTCCTCTATCGTTTAGGACTTGGTGAGACACGCCTGCTCGTTGTTGGCTCCGGACATCTGGGGAAGATGGTGATGCAGCATATTGCGGCTAATCCTAATCTGGGCTATTCTATTGTGGGTTTCTTACATGATATGAATGAACCACCTAGCGACTTTGGCCGCTTTAAAATGCTCGGCACTCTGGATGATCTCGGTATGACTATTCGTTCGATGCAGGTGGATGAAGTTATTATCGCCCTCCCCTCTTATATGCATCAGCATGCAATTAAAAGTGTGAAGTTGTGCGAACGCCTGGGTGCCTCGTTTAAATTGATCCCTGATCTCTATGAGATGAAATCTTTCCCGCATCGATATGGAAGCCATCGAGGGCATTCCACTTATTGGGATTAAACAGGTCTCTCTCAATACGATCCAACGCTTGATTACACGCCTGATCGATATAGTGGTATCTTCTCTCTTGCTCTTTCTGGGCTCTCCCATCTGGCTTTTGACTGCTCTGCTCGTTCGTGTGACTTCAGAAGGTCCGGTTATCTATAAGCAAATGCGTATCGGCCTCAATGGCAAACCGTTTGATATGATGAAGTTTCGCTCTATGTATAAAGATGCAGATCAGCGCCGGGCTCAGTTGATGGCACAAAATGAGGCTCAGGGACCTTTGTTTAAGATGAAGGATGATCCCCGTCGTACCCCCATTGGGAAGTTTATTCGCCGCACAGAGTCTGGATGAAATCCCACAATTTATCAATATTTTAAAAGGTGATATGAGTCTGGTCGGCCCACGCCCACCATTACCTAGTGAAGTAGCACAATATGAAGAATGGCAAAAGGGACGTCTGGCAATCAAGCCTGGCCTGAGTGGCCTTTCTCAAGTCCGTGGCCGCAGCAATCTAAGCTTTGATGAAATCGTTTTGATGGATCTTTATTATATTGAAAACTGGTCGCTACGCCTGTATTTCCAAATTCTACTGCGTACTATTCCTGCGGTCTTATTTAATCGAGGAGCATATTAATTTTATGAAAGTTGCACTGGTTCACGATTATCTCAATCAAATGGGCGGCGCTGAACGTGTGGTGATGGCTCTCCACGAGATCTTCCCTGACGCACCCATTTATACTTCTATTTATGATCCGCAACGCGTCGATCCTGCATTTCAGCAGATGGATGTTCGTACCTCGTTTATGCAGAAGCTGCCATTGGTTAAAAAGCACCATCAGCCTTTTCTCCCTCTCTATCCGTTCGCGATGGAGAATCTGGATCTTCGTGGCTATGATCTCGTGCTCAGTAGCTCCAGTGCGTTTGGCAAAGGTGTGCTTACCCGCCCTGAAACTACCCATATCTGCTACTGTCATACGCCTATGCGCTGGTGCTGGAATTACGACGAATATGTGGAACGGGAACACCTCGGCAAGGTCTCCCGCAGCGTCTTGCCCTTGCTGATTACGGGATTGCGTATCTGGGACCAGACTTCGGCTATGCGGGTTGATGAGTTTATTGCGAATTCTCCGGTTGTTGCTGAACGCATTAAAAAGTATTATCGCCGCGATGCGGTGGTTATTCCACCCCCTGTGGAAGCTGATCGCTTTCAGTTTGATCCCACAACCCGCCCTGAAGACTTTTTTCTGATTCTCAGTCGCCTGGTCCCCTATAAACGCATCGATCTGGCGATTGAAGCTTGTAATGCCCTTCAGCTTCCTCTTGTGATTATCGGCAAGGGACGCGATAAAGAACGCTTGCAACATCTGGCAGGTCCCACAATCCGTTTTCTTGGCGGCCTCAGCGATGACGAAGTTCTTTCCTATCTCGCACGCTGTCGTGCATTTTTATTCCCCGGTGAAGAAGACTTCGGCATTACTCCTCTGGAGGCTCAAGCTTCTGGTCGCCCGGTCATTGCTTATGGAGCTGGCGGGGCTCTCGCTTCTGTGGTCGATGGCGTCACAGGCGTCTTTTTTCATGAGCAAACGGTAGAGAGTCTTAGTAAGGCTCTTGCTTCTTTTGATCCCCGTACCTTTGATCCTGAGGTTATTCATAATCATGCTCTTGAGTTTGATAAGCCTCGCTTTCAACGTCGTATTTTACAGTTTATTGAAACGAAATTACAGGAACGCACTTCCATAACGGGAGAGATTGCTCATACCTCTACAGATGATTTTGTGCGGTAATATGCTTTTTATTCTCTTCTCTTTTCTCTGTTATTTCTCTACCAGAAAGGGTTCATACCGTGGAACTACGAGCTTACTGGGCAATTTTTGTCCGGCGCTTCTGGATAATTGCTCTTGTTGTAGGGGTAGTAGCTCTCTATTCAGCTTACCAATACTATCACCTTCATAAAACTCCAGGCGCTTTAAAAGTTTATCAATCAAATGTTACGCTCCGGGTTGGTCTACAAGGCGATACTCATCCCGCTGATCATAATTATGCCGATTATGTCTCTGCGTCCGAATCTCTTGCCGATGAATTTACTACTGGTCCTATATTTACGACCCCTGAGTTTACGCAACAGGTTGTCATGCAAATTCAGAGTGAGCTCCCTCAGATCACACAACGCTTCCCTGGTCAGGACCTCGGCGATATCAAAAATGCTGGTGCAATTGGTGGCTCTTTGAGTGCTAGCCGCGCACATAGCCTGGTGACGGTAAGCGTGAACTGGAATACTCCTGCTGGAGCCTGGGCTATCGCAGACGCTACTGGCAAGGTGAGCGCCGCAAATATGGCAACATATATTGATTACGTGGTTCGTCCCAGTACGACTACTCCTGCTACTAGTCAGGGACAACCGGTTGTCTCGGCTCAAGTGGTGAGTGCCGCCAGCGATCCCGCAACTATTCCTGGCCCTTCAGCAAGCAAGCCAACGCTTTTATTGGTCCTGGTCATCGTCGCTCTGGTCATCGGTCTGGCTCTGGCTTTCTTGATTGAGTATCTGGATGATCGTATCCGTAGCACAGGTGAGGTTGAAAATCTTTTACAGCTCCCTGTTTTCGGTGAGATACCGCGTGCTCCAGCGCCTGGTAAAGAACGCGCCCGTTCCTCTTCTGTGGCCTGAAAGTAATATATTCGATCTATCAAGAACGTGACTGAAACTAGCTCACTTTGTGCAAATACTGGTCGGTGTTTTCAGCACGTTCTCTTGACAGCACAGGAGAGAAGCATCTATAGTACAACAGGTTTTAGTGCAGAGATGGCTAAAAGCTATCTCTCTCTGCTTGCTTCTCCGTATTGGAAAAAAAACAAGGAGCCATCATGGGTACACCACTTAGACAGGAGCAGGTCGCCTTGCTCAGTGATTACGATACAGGTTCGGCATACTACGCCGCCTATCATACACTCTTTGCAAATATTCGCTTTAGCTGGAACACAACACAAATAAAACAACATGCTCTTTTACTGGCAACGCCTGCTCCTTCTGCTATTCAGGCCACAGTTGCCGCTAATCTCGCAATCGCTGCGGCCCAAAGTGGTACATCTACTATCCTGGTAGATGCTGACTTCGCTACACCCTCTTTACAGAAACGTTTTGGCACTCCACAAAATCGCGGACTAAGCGATCTGTTATTGACTGAAAGAGGAAGTAGGTCTCAGCCTCTTTTTCCCCTACTGAGTGAGACGCTACTCAGTGAAACATTTATTCCTCAATTACGCCTGCTGAGTGCTGGCACTCCTCTTTCCCATTCAGAACAGACTACCTTGCTACTCTCAAATAAGCTTGGTGATGTTCTTAATGCTCTTCGCCAGACTCTCGCTGAGTCGGAAAGTCGCGCATGTCTGATTGTTTTCCATGCTCCTCCGGTACTCGCAAGTATGGACACTGCTCAGATCAGCTCGATGGTTGATCAGACGTTTCTGGTCATCTCCAACGGTTCTACGACACGCGTACAAGCAAAACAGGCCCAGGAGCAGCTTGAACGGGCCCATGCCACTTTGACCGGGCTCGTTATGCTCAATGTGTAAGACGCGACAGATACTACGCTGACTGATCAAACTCAGGAGGAGAACATTACAATGCAAGGACGACAAGGACGCGGTGACGAACCCTGGGATAAGTACGCCAGCCAGCGTCTAGAGGCTCTCAGTAATACAAGTAAACAACGTGTTGTCCCGCAACGACCACTAAATATGGTTCATGTCAATGAACCACCTAAATCTCCACGTGTTGGCCGCCCAAAACGCCAGGTTAGCGCTGGACAGCCATTTCGCCGCCGCGTGGCATTCTGGGGCTGCGGCCTGGTAATTTTTGCCCTACTGGTTACTGTGGGTTCTTATATCGGTATTAATTTCTTTGGGGCAGCCGGGAATAGTTCCGGTGCTGCTACAAGTGTCACTGCTTTTCTTGCGGCCCTTCAAGATACTCACTATGATCAGGCCTATATGTATCTTAGTCCCGCTATTACTCTCCATCTTGATAAAGCTGTTTTTATTGAGCAGGCCAAAAATGATGATCTCTGTTTTGGCCAGATTAAAGATACAACGCTTGTTCCAAATAGCACAAAGTACCAGGATACGACTCAAAGTTACAGCTATATCTACCAGATTACACGTACGAAGCTGAAACAGCCTTATCAATTAACTCTTTCGTTGCGCCAGGACCCTAATGATGGCAATATCTGGAAAATTACGGATTACGGTGGCGATCTTGGAGCTACCGGACAACCGGTTACCGGCTGCAAATAATTCTTGTAGAGATGTCGCCGATCATTCTCTACTACACGCTCTCCACAAAAGAGACCTCAACCCGCAAAGATCCAGGTTGCCGGTCTCTTTTTTTCGCTTCGTTATCTACGGTTTCGCCGATTCTGGACGTTAAAATTCTACTGCTTTACCACACGCACGATCAGGAAAACGCGTTGAGCCCCGTGAGCGCCTGACCGATAATTAAGGTGTGGATATCGTCGGTCCCTTCATAGGTAAAAACCGATTCCAGATTGTTCATATGACGAATGATCGGATATTCTAATGTGATCCCATTGGCACCCAGCACGCTCCGCGCCTCTCGCGCTGTCTCCAATGCCTCCCGTACGTTGTTACGCTTGGCAACGGAGATCTGCACCGGGTGCAACAGTCCCTCGTCCTTTAAACGTCCAAGCTGAAGAGCGAGCAGTTGCGCTTTCACCAGCTCTGTCGCCATTATAGCAAGTTTGCGCTGCACCAGTTGAAAACTCGCAATTGGACGCTTGAATTGGATACGTGTCTTCGCGTAATCCAGTGCCGCCTCAAAACAGGTTCGTGCCGCGCCAGTCACGCCCCACGCGATACCATAGCGGGCTTCGTCCAGACAAGAGAGAGGTCCGCGCATCCCACGAATATTTGGCAATATATTTTCGGCTGGCACACGACAATCCGCAAAGTGTAACTCTGAGGTAATAGAAGCCCGCAGCGAGAGCTTCTGCTTGATATCGCTGCTACTAAAACCAGGCGTTCCCCGCTCGACCAGAAATCCCCGTATCCCATCCTCTGCTCGCGCCCAGACTACTGCCAGATCGGCTATACTCCCATTAGTAATCCACATCTTCGTCCCATTCAAAATATAGTGCTCACCGTCCCTACGCGCAGTAGTAGCCATCCCTGAAGGATCACTGCCAGCATCCGGTTCTGTTAATCCGAAACAACCAATGGCTTCCCCTCGTGCCATAAGCGGCAACCAGCGCTGTTTCTGCTCTTCAGATCCATATGCCGCGATTGGAAACATCGCCAGTGAGCCCTGAACAGAAACAAATGAACGCAAACCACTATCTCCTGCCTCCAGCTCCTGACAGGCCAGACCATAGCAGACGGCGCTCATCCCCGCGCAACCATATCCTTCCAGGTGCATCCCCAATAAGCCCAGATCAGCGATTTCGGCTACTAACGCACGCGGAAATGTTCCTGCCTCAAAGTGCTCTCCTATGATGGGAAGAACGCGCTCCTGCACAAATTTACGCACGGTATCCCTGACCAGACGCTCTTCCTCTGAGAGTAAATGCTCGATATTATACAGATCGCTGGCCACTGGCATCTGTGCCTTGCGCTCCTCAGAAGTCATTGCCATTCCTATCTTTCCTCTCTGAGAGACTCTCTCTCTATCGACGCTTGCCTTCCGTTATTATAACGTACTACCAACAAGGGAACCAGGAAGCACCTGCAACATTTCTTTCCTCTGATGCGTATGACCATATAGCATAAGAAATTTCACTACCGCGCCAGAAGGAGAGAATACTCCCACCATGCCTAAGGCCTACAAACGACGCTCTACCCGCTCTACCTTCCGCTCTAGAATCTCCCGTTACTATCGCTCGCCAGAGTTTCCTCTCGTACAACTCGCGGTCCTGGCATTGCTCGCTGGCCTTCTGCTGACTGGGATCATTATTTCTATCCAGTCTTTTTTCTCATCTTCGCAATATTCTGTCGTTGGTCCACCTACTATCACCACCACACAGATAAATCATATTCTTGAACGCTATCATTCGCCCGCATCTGGCAAAGGAGAGGCGCTTTATGACTATGGGAAACAGTTTGGTATCGATCCAGCCTATGCACTCGCCTTTTTTATGCATGAAAGCACCTTTGGCACACAGGGGATGGCCGTACATACTCACTCTCTTGGCAATATCCGCGCTCTCGCTGGCCAGCCAGCTTATCACGGCTATCGCTACTACGCTACCTGGGAGTTGGGATTTGAGGACTGGTATCGCTTGATTTCCCAACAGTATGTTTCGCAATGGGGCTTATCTACAGTAGATCAAATTATTCCAGTATACGCACCTGCCGATGATAACAATGATGAGGCAGCTTATATCCAAAGTGTGAAAAATGCTGTTGATACCTGGCGCTCAGGGAAAGTAGTTGTTCTGGTTATCTCACACGCTTACAAAAATGCCCTCGTTGACCTCTGAGGGCATTTTTGTCACAGCTTCTCTCGCTTTCAACTAGCCTGCCGTCTGCACATTTCCGCAAGCAATTGAATCGTTTTGCATATGAACAGAGGAATTACCAGTCAGGTGTACGTTAATATACCAACCGTGAGCGGGCACATGGTTGACTCCATTGAGGACCGTGAAAGAGCTTCCGTTCCCTTGACTATCCGCGCTGATTGGCTTCAATGAGTAGACAACTCCGCCTTGCGCCTCACAGGAACCAGTGTAAATATATGCAGTATGCACCGATTTAGGAGTCAGACCGGTCATAGTTACAGTTACGGAGAGACTAGTATCTACCAGGCGCAATTGCGCTACACCACTTGCTTGCTGGTTGGGCGCGTAGGCTGCCCCAAGCATAAGATGCGCAGTTTGCATACCCGGTCCCTTCGTCGTAGTATTGTGCACATCTGCGCAAGAAATAATGAGACGCTGCATCCCCGGCTGAGCACTTGCTCCGTTATGTATGTTGATCGACCAGGAAGCCTGAGAAAGGTCGCTTTTTACGTTCTCCAGGGTGGTTGTACTACTTGCAACTCCAGATATACCTGCTACGAGGTTTGTGAGCACGTATTTTATGTCTCCTGGCTGCTGGCAGGGACCAGCATGGATGTCAACTGGATACACACTTCTCGGGGTCAGCCCTGAGATCTGTAGCTTAACGGCTAACTTCTGCGTCGCCGGGTCCCACACGAGGTCTGCGGTACCGTTTGGACTATGGTTGATGGCCGCATTCGCCATTACAATCGTCGCTCCCAGTGAGGCCTTCTGTTTATCTTGATTCGAGGCTGTTGATCGAGAACCACAAGCAGTCAGCAGGAACATGCCAACCACTCCCAACCCAACCACTACCCATCCTGTGCGCAGACAATAATTTTTCATCTATTGCCTCCTTTTTGACTCTTGCTACTTACCATAGTATGGAAGTTACATTCTATTATTTATATTATAGGAGTTTGCCCTAATGCTCTCGACAGTAAATCTCAAAGTAGGAACTCGCCCTGATGCTCTCGATGCGAATTTCAAAGAAAGCACACTTGCGAGAATATGGAAAAGTGTGTATCATTACGAGGCACTTTTGTCTGCGTGGCACCGATTACTCATTCAATAGTAGTAAAAAAATTCCTTGCGGGCATACAAGATTGGCAGAGAGTGGAGAGTTGAGTGGAAAGACCTGAATGGGGTTATTCAACAACGCAAGAATATTCAAAAGGATGACCAATAGTTTGGAGGATATTCGTACCGTATGAAAAGTTTCTGGCAAACGTTAGCAAAACCTATCTTTATCCTGGCCCCAATGGAAGATGTAACCGATACGGTACTGAGACAGGTAATTGCCCACTATGGGAAACCTGCTGTCTTTTTTACAGAGTTTACTAATGTGGAAGGGATGTTTTCAAAGGGGGAAAAACATGTCGTCCATAGGCTGCAATATACCGAAATAGAGCGGCCACTTGTGGCACAAATTTGGGGATCTCAGCCTGAGAATTTCGCTAAAGCAGCGAGAAAACTGGTAGACATGGGGTTCAATGGGGTGGACCTTAATATGGGCTGTCCTGCCCAGGGCCCAGTAAGTAGAGGGGTCTGTTCGGGCTTAATCAACGACAGACCACGCGCTAAAGAAATTATTGAGGCAACAAAAGAAGGGGCAGCGGGTATCATCCCTGTAAGCATCAAAACACGCTTAGGATTTCGGACAATAGACCTCGATTGGATCGCTTTTGTTCTTGAACAGAAACCGGCTGCCTTAACTGTTCATCTGCGCACCGTCTCCGAGATGTCTAAGGTTCCAGCGCATTGGGATAGATTGAAAACAGTTGTTGAGATGAGAGATACGCTGAGCAGTGAGACGTTAATTATCGGGAATGGGGACATAAAATCGCTCGGCGAGGCGAGACAAAAAGTGGCAGACGCCGGCGCAGATGGAGCGATGATAGGCCGGGGCATTTTCGAGAACCCCTACCTCTTTTCAGGCACCATGATAGGTGATAAAACACCTGAAGAGAAAATGCACATGTTGCTTGACCATATGCATCTTTGGCAGGATACCTGGGGGACGAGCAAGCACTTCCCTACCCTGCGAAAGTTTTTTAAAGTCTATGCAAATGGCTTCCCAGGCGCACAGGATCTACGTATACAACTGATGGAGACGCAAACACCTGAAGAAACAGAGCAGACTGTAACAGCATTTCTCCATGCGCTCTCGAATTGAAACCAGTCAATATCCCCCTTTAGGGCCACATACTGGGTCCAATGATATAAAAATGACGCCGATTGGAAGACTATCGCCGCTGCCACTGAGATTATGCGTAAAACGGAACGCTGATCCTGGGCAACGGCGATAGTCATACTCTTTAACAAGCGGCCAAACGTATTCACGAAACAGGTGTCCATGATATACCTTGGCCGCGCAACATGGGGTAACCTCTGGCTCTTTCAAAGCAAAGAGCAGATGAAGAATTTATTTGACGCTGATACTGTACCAACACCGGAGCACTTACTGAGATCTCTCCCTCACGAGAGGGACGCCTCTTCATGGCGCTTGCACATGCTCGTACTCATGCCCGGCTTAAAGATGAAGATCATTTCGTCGAATTGTGTAAACATATGGGCTGGTATCTCGGTCACTTCCCCGGTGCAAAACAGGTGCGCAATAAAAATGAACTGGTTCATATCAATCATCTTCGTGACGTAGAACCTATTATTCAACAAGCGCTGGAACAACCTGCCACCTTGGATAACGAAAATGATACTACCCCTCTTGAAGAGGTCTATGATCCTGAACTTGATCTTTCTGCCCACTTACTGACAGACTCACCTATCTCTATCCACAAAACATTTCTTTTTGTCACCGATGATCTCTCTGTCTCTATCAATGCAGATACAGGAATGCAAATAGAGCATACCTGGGATTACTACAGTTGAATAGCTAATTAAGCTTGTAATCTGCCCTGTTTTCTAAGACAGATGAGGTGGATGCAAGCAGAATGACAAAGAAAGAACTATTCGTTTTGAGGATATACTATGCCCTGAGGACCACTTCCCAGGCGAAAAGATGATGAGGAACTCACTCTCCTGTGCTTCTTTGCACGAAAGACTACATCAGGACCTCGCTAATCTCCCCTACCAATTGTTGAATCTCGCGCAAGCGACGCTCTGCTACTTCCACATTCTCCAATGCTTGCGCCAAAATACGCGCCTCTAATGATGGATATGACTCGGCTATCTCCGGATCAATGGAGCCGCCAATAAGTTCAAGAGCACGGCTCAAGTTGCTTTCTACTAATGCGCTGGACATCGTTCGGTACCCCTCCAGATCAGATTTTCTGACGCTTCCGAATGAGACAATGGTCTAGATACGCTCTATTTTTTGCACCAGACCTTAATGGACGATGCACGCTTCTACTGCTCAATACGAAAACTGATTACATTTAGTTACAACCTACTAGACCCATTATCTGTTCCTTGTGTCTATGTCTATATTACACGAGACGAAAAAAAGACCCAAATCAGAGTACCAACAGTCCTATTTCCCCTTACCTTCAGTACCATTCCCCTGCTTTCGCCTCTTTACGCTTTTTTCTTCGCGCTGCATTTCTGTTTCGCCTCAGTAGTATACCCTTACAGCATAGGGATTTTTTGCACGAAAAACTATAAGGCATCTACATGATCCTTCCTCAGGTTATCACCTGATCTTTAAATTATACCCCATCTATGCTTCCTTCAGTCCACTCCTAGCATGTTCTATCGCTTGCTTTTCTCCCCCACAACCAACTCTGTCAGCATTCCCTTACGCTGACAAATAAACAGCTATCCTCCATTTTCTATAAGCAGCGCATCATAATATATAAATACATTAATTTACTCTACCATATAACCAATTTTCGTCATTTCTGCGAAAGATAGCCTTGACTTTTCCCAAAAGATATGTTAGTATATACTCATTCCTTGAGAGATAGGAAAACACCAGGGAACTCAACAAACCCTGGCACTTGGCTGAATGGCCTCGCATTGTCCATAATCCGAAGGGAGGTACGCAATGCTACTGACCAAGAAACCAGTTCGCCTTATGGGGATGGTATTTCAGATTGACTACTAGGGCCCGTAGATGCGGGCTATTCGATCCCCTGAGCGTCTGAGCACATCCTAGATTTTGTCTGGTTTTATCCAGATATGAAAAAGTCTTTTCAACGACTTTCGTTGTGAGGTGACAGAGGTAAGCAGGGGGCAGAAATTACTTTATGCTTGGTAATTTTTGACCTACGTGGTTTAGGAATCGACGTCATATAGGAGCATAAAAAATGAATGAGATGAGCGCTGGGTAACCGTGATTACCCAGCGCTCTCCTGTTTTATCTCCTCTTTGTCCACTTCTCTCCTTATCCATCCCCAAGCGAGAGTACTGCCATAAATGCTTCTTGCGGAATCTCGACATTTCCGACCATTTTCATCCGCTTCTTCCCCTCTTTCTGCTTCTCCAAGAGTTTGCGCTTGCGCGAGATATCGCCACCATAACATTTGGCTAAAACATCTTTACGCATCGCTTTCACTGTTTCACGCGAGATGACACGCGAACCTATGGCTGCCTGGATAGGCACCTCGAAAAGTTGACGCGGAATAAGACTGCGCAGTTTTTCAACCAGCGCTCTCCCCTGATAATAGGCTTTTTCTCGATGCAAAATTAATGATAGGGCATCCACAGCTACACTATTGACCAGAATATCTAACTTTACGAGATCCGAGGCGTGGTAACCACCAAATGCGTAATCCAGGGAGGCATACCCCTGTGTACGCGATTTCAACTGATCGTAGAAATCAACGATCAATTCGGCCAGCGGCATAGTGTACGTGAGCAATACACGCTCGGCTTCGATATATTTCAGATCTTTATAGCTACCCCGCCTGGTTGTGACAAGATCCATGATAGTGCCAATATAACGCGAAGGCGTGAAGATAGAGATGTCCATCCACGGCTCTTCAATGCTTTCGATCTCACCAAAGTTCGGCATGTCTGAAGGATTATCTACCTCAATCAACTCCCCGCCAGTTTTTACTACATGATATTCTACGCTCGGTGCAGTTGCCAGGATGTCCAGATTATATTCTCGCTCCAACCTCTCCTGCACAATCTCCATATGCAAAAGACCGAGAAAACCACACCGAAAACCAAAACCAAGTGCATTCGAGGTTTCTGGCTCATAAGAAAGCGAGGCATCATTGAGATTGAGCCGATCCAACGCATCCCGCAGTAATGGATAATCGTTCCCTTCAACGGGATAAATACCTGCAAATACCATTGGTTTCGCTGGCTGATAACCAGGCAATATCTCTATATGGCCCAACGCAGACGGCACGGTCACGGTGTCTCCTACCCGACAGTCTTTCACGTTCTTAAAGCCAGTGGCAATATAGCCCACCTCTCCTGTGGTCAGTCTGCCTACTGAGGTAAGTCGAGGATGAAAATAGCCTGCCTCTAGAATATCTGTGGTACTCCCTGCCGCAATCATGCTTACCCGCTCGCTCTCACGCAGCTCACCATCAACGATGCGCACATAAGCGATGACGCCTTTGTAAATATCATAATGGGAGTCAAACACCAGAGCACGCAGAGGCTTCTCGGCCTCTCCTTTCGGTGCTGGCACAAGCTTGATGATTGCTTCCAGGATATCCTGTGTGCCGATACCTTCTTTGGCCGAGGCCAGGATGCAGTCTTCTTTCGGCAGACCTATTACATCCTCGACCTCCTGCTTGACTTTCTCCGGGTCTGCACTGGGCAGATCGATCTTATTAATAACTGGGATGATATTCAGATCGGCCTCTAGCGCCAGGTAAAGATTCGCTAGCGTCTGCGCCTCAATTCCCTGCGTGGCATCTATCACCAACAACGCTCCCTCACAGGCCGCTAGACTTCGTGAGACCTCGTAGGTGAAGTCAACATGACCCGGTGTGTCAATCAGATTTAATTCGTACTCCTCACCATTTAAAGCAGTATATTTCATCCGTACTGCCTGCGCTTTAATGGTAATACCTTTTTCTCGCTCCAGGTCCATCTGATCGAGCGTCTGCTCCATCAGCTCACGCTTGCTGACGGTTCCGGTAAATTCGAGCAAACGGTCAGCAAGGGTGGACTTGCCGTGGTCGATGTGAGCAACGATACAAAAATTGCGAATATGAGCTTGATCCGTCATTCAATAATTCCTCCACCCAGCACCTCTTCACCATCTGCACCACCGTAAAAGACGGCAGCCTGACCAGGAGTGATGGCTCGCTGTGGATGTACGAGTGTTACCTGTACCCGCGTACCTTCTAGAGGTGTCACGAGCGCAGGCTGTTCTGCTGCCTTGTAGCGTACACGTACCAGGGCCTCAAAGGGCATCTCCGGTGTTTCACCGCTGACATAGTGCATATTCCCAACGATAAACGACTCTTGCTCCAGGGCGGCAGCGGGTCCTACGATTAATGCATTGCTTGCAGCTTCAATCTTCAGGACGTGCAGTGCCTCTAGCGAGGTGATTCCCAGCCCTTTCCGCTGTCCAATCGTGTAGTAGGCCAATCCCCTATGACGGCCAATTTGCTTGCCTTGCTGATCGTAGATGGGTCCAGGACGCGGAATGGCAATAAGTGGTCTTTCACTCGCCCCACTAGATCTTGCCCCTACACCTGCTACCTCTTCGGCTCTTTCCGCGATTTTGCTCAGGGCATAACGATCAATAAAACCACGATAATCGTTCTCTGCCACAAAACAGATCTCCTGGCTCTCTGCTTTGGTCGCTACGCTCATTCCTCGCTCGGCAGCCATCGCTCTTACTTCGCTCTTTGTGTAAGAACCCAAAGGGAAACTAGCATGCGCTAACTGATATTGATTGAGGACATGTAGCACATACGACTGATCTTTTCCTGCATCTACTCCACGCCGCAAACGACGCTTTCCTGTCAGGGGATGATCATCAACACGTACATAATGACCGGTTGCGAGATAATCAGCGTCCAGGGCCAGGGCACGCTTGAGCAAGACGGTAAAACGAATGTGCCGATTGCAGGTCAGACAGGGATTCGGCGTTCTTCCCGCAACATAATCTTCATAAAAGCTATCGACGATTCTCTGCTGAAACTCTTCTTCAACATTGACAAGATAGAAGGGGATATCCAGTAACCGCGCGACTCTCCTGGCATCATCTACCGCCTCTAACGAGCAACATTTATTCTGTACTACCCGCTCTACACCATCATCTGCGCTCACTCCAGGTTCTGACCACAGACGCAGCATGATACCTATAACTTCGTGTCCTTGTTCTTTCAGGAGCGCGGCGGCGACAGAGCTATCTACGCCGCCGCTCATTGCGACGACTATTCGTGACATGTTTCCATCCTGCTATAACTCAAATGCTCTTGTTGTGTTTTTGCATATACTTTGAATATACGTTGAGGCATATTTCCCTGTTCGCTGTCAGCTAGAAAAAAAGGACTAGCCTTAGACGAGCTAGCCTCGATACTGCTCTTACTATTCCCTTTTACAAGAGGAGATACCCTTTTCAACCAACATCAGGGTAGCACAGTCACTACTCCTTGTCAATTCGCAACGTTAGCCGAAGCTGCTAGAAGACTCGACGGGCCTCTCCCTTTCGTGTATAATGTCAGATAATATTACGCTCTCTACTAGCATGTTTGTCTCTACCACTCTTTTTGTTGAGAAGGCATGTGTATCAGAAGTGCAACAACGCTCTGAATTGCAGAAAAAAAGCCGATCCAGGCGTTTTGAAGATCAATAAGTCATGCTCGAAAAGCCAGGTCTTTCTTTCAAAAAGTATCTGTGAGGAACACAAAACTCTTCCTGCTACAATTTGAGGTGAGACATATTTCTACAGGCTGTCGGGCGAGGAGTGAGGAACTATGCCCAAGAAGTCTGCATCCGCACGCAGTACGGCGCAACGTGTGAAACCAAAAACACAAAAAGCTTTTGAACTTGTGCGATCCGCACAGGACGAGTCTCAAACTCTTGATGAAACTCAAGAACCCGTGAACATAAAACAAGCTGTCGCAGCACCTGCTGCTGCTTCTCTGCCTGAGACTGTTCAGCCTTCAGCACTACCCTCTTCTTTCCAATGAGATACCCGTTACAACGTCTACAGCTCCTGTAAGTGCTGCAACACGTCTCGCCGCCCGCCGCCAGTCTCAACAAAGGCAACAACAGCGCAATGCTGCCTCTCTTATCACGGCTGAGCACTATTCCTATGTGCGCAAAGATCTGCTCTATATCGCTGTCCTGGCTGTTATTATGATCGCTATCATCATTGTTCTCTACTTTGTCTTTGGGGTAAATGCCTGATATCTCTCTAAAAAAAGCAGGCGCTGATTTCTTTCTATTCAGCGTCTGCTTTTACTGCTTTACCTGGACGTCGTGTACAAATGTTGAGCTTGTCGCTATCGCGGAGATATGCAGGCCCAGCTTAGTGTACGAGAGGGCTGGTGCCTATTCCTGCGGGCATACCATGACGATGCACAGAAGGGATAGTTACCCCTAAAACACGCTGCATGGCCATAGTATGACAACAATCACCCCAATCATGGAAGAAACGGCAGGTACAATTCCAGTCACCATGATCAAAAGTGGTGGTATGCACATCGTTCTCACCTTGAAATGTAGCCTCAAAATGGGTGAACTGAATCCGCTCTGGCTCCTCTGCGTACCGTTTCGCCTTGGCTATCTTACTAATCATACTTGAGTTCATGATCGCACTCTCCTTTAATTCTTCCAACCACGCCATATCTACATCACGTCTATGCTATACGCTTTTACGGCGTATCTTCCTTTAATAAGTTGTGCGCCGATAAGTAAGTTTACGTAGTACCACGCCAATAGCTTGAAGTACTCGCTCCTCCTTTCCTAAAGGACAAATAGGTCTCAAATCCATCTGACAATCACTATAGCTACACTTGCTCTTTCTTCGTGTAGCAGTGCTTTGTCTCGCCGTGGCCCATGTAATGAAGAATTATCGATGAGCCCATTTCCTGGAAGTGGAAGTGTTGTATAAATCGGAAAATGGTAATTAAAAAACACCAGGGCATTCTCTCCCTGGTGTCAGGCTTCCGTGTCGATTACTACTGCTGTTCGCAGATCTTGCACTGGCGATGATGTCTCTGAGACTGAACACATAAGCATTTCTATCCTCACCCGGCACTCCACCGGATGTAAACGCTTCTACAGGTGAGTCCTCCCCTTATAGGCAAACTCTTCCTGATCAGCACTGATAATCAGATCGTGGTTGTCTCTTCCTGTTGGAATGCATTATACCATAGAGATAGGCGAAAGTCCACCCTTGCAAGGAGGGATCACTCCATTGTGATCGCATGCAGAGCGCACATCTCTCCTCGACAACGCTGTTGAAGCGCGACTACAGTAGATTTACTGCGCCGCCAGACATGGAGTACACGTAATAAGCAGATCATAGAGGTTGTTGATCTCTTCCGCGACACTTCTCCAGCTATATTGCAGCACCGAACGACGAGCATTTGCACGCATATGCGCGGCAAGCTGGCGATTTCGCAGTAGCGTATCAAGCCGCTCAGCAAAAAAACCAGGGCAGCGCGGCACAAGAAATCCGGTCTCTCCTTGCTGCACGATACTGGTCAATCCCCCTGCACGCGTAGCAACTACAGGTGTGCCACACGCCAACGATTCAATCGCTACCAGGCCAAAGCTTTCATGATAAGAAGGGACAACGGTGACATCAGCCGCACTGAAGAGCAAAGGTAATTCTTGCTGTGGTCTGGCTCCTAAAAATTTCACACGCGAGCTGATTTTGAGCTGTTTCGCTAATTGTTGGAGCGCCGAGAGCTCTTTATCTTCCCCAAGCTTCCCCCCCACTATCACGATCTGCGCCTCCTCTTGCATCATGGCAGCAGTTCGTAGTAAAACATCTGGACCTTTGAAGGGATCAAGACGACCTGCAAAAAGAAGTATCGGTTGTTGGGAGGATAATCCGTACTGCTCGCGTGCCTGCTGCCGATTGTGCGGCTTGAACAGGTTGAGGTCTACACCACAGGGAACTACTTCGATCCGGCCAGGAGCGACACCACAAGAACGAATCATTTGCATTCGCTCCTCTGCTGTGGCCGCAATAATTACGTCTGTTTGCTGAATTAAACGCTGCTCCATCTCTAAACGCAATGGCGGCTCAGCTTCCTGGGGATTCGCCTGCTGCTTCAATTTACCTAGCGTATGGAACATTGTCATATGAGGAATATCCCACCGTTCCGCCAGTTTCATTCCCGCAATGCCCGATAGCCAGTAATGACTATGCAGAATATCATAACGCTGCGCTTCTCTAGACGCAAATTCTTCTATGTTGCGCACAAATGCCGGCAAGTATGGATAAAGATCCTGCTTGCCAATGGGGCTCTTTGGGCCAGCCTGAATATGAATAACACGCAGGCCTGGGGCTAGCTGTACAATCTGGGGAAGGTGTTCGTCGGTCCAACGGGTAAAGATGTCTATCTTTTGCTGATCATTTGCTAGCTCACGAGCTAGCTCGCGCATATAAACGTTCATGCCTCCAGCATCTTTTGTCTTCCCCGGACTATCCAATGGAGAAGTATGCACGCTGAGCATGGCAACCGCGTACGGCATAATAGCAAAGCTCCTTCGTATTTGTTTGTTTTAGGCATAGTTACAGATGCGCGGCCAACGGCCTTCGCCGACGAAACAGAGTATATCTGTCATCTCACTCCCTCCTTTCGTCCAACTTTTCTTTTCTCTCAACAACAATAACAAACAAGATAAGGGGTTCTATTTCAAACGCAGCTTATTTACTGCGCTGACGCACATCATCGATGGCTTGAAACATCTCCTCCAGGTCCGCACCTGAACCCTGAGAAAGATCACGTAGACAGTCCACACGGATCTGATAGGCCGCCTGGAAGATTTGCGCCGTGCAACCTACCCAACTCGTCACATCCTCTAGCAAATGTTGCTCTGCCATCTCAAAAGAATCATCGACCTTGTTCCAGAGCGAGAGAGGCACTGGAATCACGTTCTTTGCCCCATTAGGATCTGGCAGAGGCTGAATGAAATGCGTGGTAAACCAGCGACGACGCGGCGGATAGGCTTTTCCAACCAGTCCGATGTTGATCACTAACCCCAGACGACGTACGTCATCAACAGGGAGCCGCAGGTCGTGCTGGTACATCGCAAGCACATCATTTATCGTATCGGCATGGACACTGGTCGCGACATGATACCCCTGAGCAGGTAGCGTTAAGTAACGCCGAGCTACTTTTCCCCACATATAGATGGGCAGATGATCACTGACTTCATTGCAGAGAGCATAGGTATTATCTGGATCAATATCCGGCAGACGTGTGAAGGCAAAGTTCTCATACATGCCAGACATATAGGCCAGACCAATCCCTTGAGGCAAAAATTGGAGTAAAGCATTCAAGGTGGTGGTCTTTCCTACTCCCGGTTGTGGATCTGTCGGTCCGGCAACCGTCAATGATGCACCATGCTCTAACAATAACCAGATCAACGCGGCGGTCTCAGCATTGACACTGCCCAAAGCTATAATTTGCGCTACAGAGAGAGGCCGTCGAGATTCATAATGCCAATAGTATCTTTCATAGGGATCACGCGGATCAAACATGCTGCTCTTCCCTTCCAGGTCGCAATGGAAACCGTTCTATCCAGTACCAATCGATCAATGGGCGTCTACCAGACTCTCACATCTTCTGCTCACTCACCTCTTCTTCCAGCGCCTTCGGTTTCAGAATCTCAGGTATAGGAGCCTTTAACCAGCCAGGATGCGGACTCCACCCAATGGAGAGCACACGCGGCGGTTGCTCGTCCTCCAGCTCAATCAGACTCACTGAGGCATTATCAATCATCAATGAACCAGCCCTCCTGGCCTCCAGTCCCGTATAATGCGCAATCAGGAGCTTCACTACATCAGCATGGGCCACAAATGCTGGATAGGCACCTATACCCTCCTGTGTACGCCAATGCTCCACCGCTGCAACAGCCCGCTGTTGCACCTGGGGAAATGTCTCCACTCCCTCAGGGGCGACTGTAGGATCTCTCACAAAGGCACTCCAGGCAGGATCTTTCTTCGCCAGATCCTGAATAACCTCTCCTGCCCACGCTCCTATATTGGTATCCATCAGGTCAGGCTCAAGTTGAATTGTCAGTTCGCGTTTCTGCCCTAGATAGGTGGCAGTAACATACGCCCGCTCCAGTGGGCTGCTAATAATTGCGCTGATGGGTAAAACGGAGAGCGCCTCCGCAAGGCGCTCTGCCTGCTGTCGCCCGGTCTCGTTCAAGGCAACACCCGGCAATTGCCCTGGTAGACGATGCTCTACATTCCATGTCGTTTGCCCATGCCGGATAATGAGCAAGGTTTGTTTCATAAGCGTTTGTGTACTCTCCACCCTACAAATTTTCTGGAACCAGAGAGAGAGACGCCAGCACCAAAAACGACGGGTCACCGTCCAGTAAATAGCAAGTATCTGTAACAGAGTACGTCCCTCGCGAAGCAGGCGCTGAAGAGGCTTTTTCATCCCGCCCACCTCTCGCTTCTCTCTATTTCTTGCATATAGAGACGGATTCAGCAATGCCGATCCGCACAAAGGTTAAGCCAATCAATTGTATTGTATTGTATCAGGCCATGCTACTACCTGCAACCTGACAGCTAAAGAAGCACGAAGGCAACTCATTTTCAGCAAAGAGAAAATGCCCTTTTCATCCCCCTGGGTGAGTCTTTTTCTGATCTTTGTATTCTATTTTTCTTTCCATAAAAAATAGAATTTATCTATTCCTGATTGACACCTCCGCTCCGATCACATACAATGGAGAGAGCAGCATCTAAATAGCTACCTGTGATCCCCGATGGGGGATTCTTTTTGCGTCTTTACAGTTATTCTAATCAGTAAAAAGGGCAAAAATATGGAGTATACAAACAGGAGCGGCAAACATATTATATGTCTTGCATAGAAGGGAACTTCTATGCTGCGAAAAAAACAAAAAATAGAGAAGAAAAGAAGTACGATGGAACCGATGATTGAGCAACATCCGCATGGCGGCGATTGGCTCCGCGAAATTGTCTTTGGACTCAACGATGGCCTGGTAACAACCCTCGTCTTTCTTATGGCAATAAGCGGAGGATCTTCCTCAAACTTACTCCTTATTATGCTCAGTGAGGTTCTGGCAGGCGGTGTGTCTATGATGCTCGGTGGTTACCTGTCTGCCCGCACTGAACGCGAGATTCTCGACTATCGCATCGCCACAGAGAAATATGAAATCGAGCACGAACCAGAAGAGGAGCGAGCCGAGCTACGCCAGATCTATCAACGCAAAGGCTTACAAGGCCCCTTATTGGATCGCGTTGTGGGCTATCTGACTGCGGACAAGAAGCGCTGGCATCAAGCAATGATCCATGATGAACTGGGTGTGGTGGAAGATACAAAAATTCATCCTTTATGGCAGGGTCTGCAAGTTGGCTTCTCCTTTATACTTGGTGGCCTCATTCCTACGATACCAGTGCTTCTTTCTTTGCCACAAACTCGCTGGTGGGCCTATGGGCTAACAGCTCTGACCGCTATGAGTCTGGGAGCCGTGAAAGCGCGCTACACGCAGAAAGGTCCATTCCGCGCAGGCCTCGAATTTCTTGTGGTAGTCACGATTGGCACAGTGGCTGGTGTGGGTCTTGGCTTCCTTTTACATGTGGGGTAAACACCGAAGCGACTGTATAAAGCATCTTCCACTATGCGCCAAACCACTCTTGTTGTATCTCCCCAACTCTTACCAATACAAAAACGCCTGCGGGCAGTGTTATCTTCACTGCCCACAGGCGCTATACCCTGGTGGCTCATCCACCTTCTATCTGCTACGCAGAAGGTTTCTACCTTCCCATATCATTGCAAGAAATACTACGCAACACTTAGCGTGTCAAGGGTATTCGTATTATCATCTGTGAAAAATACTTTCAGGTTCCCTGCTCCATCTTGGGTTCCCACAACCCCGAAGAGGGCTGATCCGTTCCCTTGATTGTCTACCACTACTGGATCGATCTGCTTGACTCCCACTACAGTCGCTGTTTTCGCATTCAACTCAACCAGATTGTTATCCATTAAATTGACCACGAGCAGATCACCATTCAACGGATTGATCCCCAAACCACCAGGCATATTTAATGGCGTCCCCTGGAAAACCGTCGTGCCATTTCCCATCCCGGCAGTGGTACTACTATTTGCAAAAGCAGCAATGCGATTGTTCGCGGGATCAACCGCTAGCAACACATCTCTCATGGTCTGACTCCCCACCTTCATCTTCGGCATCCAATGTAGATCAATCTTGGTCAATGTCCCATTCAGAGTAAATTGACCAACCTGCGTAACCTGGAAGGTCGGTACTTGTTTGTAATGGGACATCACATCTACCCGCAAGATCTTTGCATCGAATTTGTTGGCGGTGAAAAAGGAAAAGAGGAGATTCGAGCAATTCCCACCCTTTGGGTTACCCGTTGTTATACCCCAGGGACCATTAAAAAGCGGATCGGTAATGGTAGTAAAGAGTGTTCCATCAGGATTCATGACCAGCACATTGCTCCCCGTGGAATTGCCTACGAGCACCTTCCCATCATCAAAAGCCAGGCCGGCAGGTCCAAGCGTCCCATCATTCGGAGTCTTATTAAAGAGCTGTCCCTGGGCCTGTCCCTGGGCAAATTTGACTATTGTGACTCCGTGGTCTTCGTTCCCAATGTTGGAAACCAGAATATCACCCGCATTGAGGCCTGTAGAGAGATTCGCCGGGGCAATTGCAATCTTGTAAGGATTGGGATCAACCGTGATGGCATTGCCATTCGCATCTAAAATATTAGCGGTACTTCCCACTTGTGCCAGTGTCGTCAGACCATTAATAGTGGTAATTCCCCCTCCCTGACCATAGTTCTCCAATCCCTGCCGCATGTGAGGCGGTTAATCTCTGCACAGCAAAGGTTACCCCTGCGAGAAGCACAATTACAAGTGTTATACCAATCCCAATAAACATGCCCTTTGAAGACTGTTTACGGCGTTCATTATTCACCCTCGATGCACGAGCTGGAATGCGTGATTTCGTCTGTAAAGGTATCATACTTTCTTTCCTCTTTTCATGACGTCATCTTCTCGTGACATCATCACTAGCAGGACGATTTGCCCTACCTATTTTCTTCATCTGCAATAGCTGTAGATGCGGCTTCCCTCATCAAAATATATAACTTTATGCAAATACTAGCAGGTTCCAGGGAAGAAGTCCTCTTAACTATTGATCAGCTATTAAAAAGTACTGAGGCTGGTTGAGATATCTCAACCAGGCTCAGTACTTTACAATGAAAATTTAACCTCAAACTGGGTTTTGTAAAAATTACAGTTTAGTCACGTGAACGTCTCTCCCCCACCGGGACCTTCTACAACTACAACCAACTGTTCTCTATTACGCGCTCTTCTGCTCTTCCTTCGAGACTATCATATCCGGCAGAATACCAGCCGAAGCAAACTGCGGGAGGACTGCGCTGGCTTTTGCGGGCGTAGGTAACGACTGTTCAATAGACTGAATCGTGCTACTGCTACAGACGTTTCCCGGCTGGTTATTCGTGACCTGGCAGATAGCGGCGGTCAGATAGTTTGCCGCTCCAAGCATCCCTCTGGAGACATCTGAGGTACTATCCACAATCTTGCTATTGATCTGATCATACGAAAGATTCGCTAATACCTGGGGATTATAGAATGCCCCACTTGAGACGTACTTATTGCCAACCATGATAAATGGGATACTTCCCTGACTCTGCGTCGTCGTGTAGGGCGGCGAATCATACGTACTAAATAATTTACTCTGCTCAGCAGTCGGGGTATCCAATGTATTATTCTGATTATCAGTTGTTTCCAGACCGGTGAAATCTACATAGTTACTGGTATAGCTTACTTTGTGTAAAGTAAAGGTCGGAATGCTATTCTCCGAAGAGGTGAGCGGATCAATTGGCCCAAATTTGCCAAAACGACTTAAAGCGGTAATGATCGACCAGCGTTGCGCGGCACAAAATGGGCAGTAATCAGCTCCAATATAGAGAAACTGCGGCTTGCCAGTCGGCCCTGCGGGGATGCTTGCTCCTGCTGGAATGGCTTTGAAGGTACTCTGTGCGTTACCAGTGCCTACTGTATCTAATAAATTCGCGTCGATATGCGTAATCGTATTGAGCGCTGTCTTACTTGAACCACTCGTCTGCTGGCCAGAGAGCCAGATAAAAGCTCCAACAACAATAACGCACATCACCAGGATGCCAATGACCATAGGCCAGGGATTATTCGCTTTTTTACGTCCTCGTTTTCCCCGTTCCTTCGGAAAAACTTTCTCCGTATTCAAACGCTCCTGACGCTGTTGGCGCTCCTGGTCGCGCCGCTGAGCAGCAGATCCTGAACGTTGTTTTGCTTTTGCCATATTCCGCTCTCGTCTCCTTTTAGAATGCACATTTTATCGGCCCATTTTAGCATACTATTTTCAGACTGCCTATCCATCAGGTAACCCCCCCACATTCTCCCTGCGCCAAAGGCCTCCCAAAGCGCTTCCTCTGCCAGCGTTTTCCTGGTCTGACAACCTTCTTCCTCCATAGATACGAGTTGACCCCGGACCAGGTTCGGATTTAGAATGGAAATGAATAGAACAATTTTCCAAGAAGGAGTGCACTATGCGGAAACCTCGTTTACAACATGTCTCCTGTACTATTCCTGCTGGATCTCAAGAGCAGGTTCGTGCCTTTTATGGTGGCGTCCTGGGCCTGGAGGAGAAACCAAGTCCCAAATCGCTCGCAGATCGTAAGCTGGTCTGGTTTTATGCCGGCGATAGCGAAATGGAACTTCATTTCGTTCCCGATCCTCTTCTCCCCAATCCCATAGCTCAACATCATTTCTGCCTGGAAGTTGAGCAGGTAGAGGACTATCGCCGCCGCGTGAGTGAGGCTGGATATTCTCTCATCGAGACAACACCCATTCCTGGGCGACCACGCTTCTTCTGCCATGATCCATTCGGTAACCTGATTGAGATTACGACAATTGAACAAAATTACCTGGCTCTGCAATAACAATAATGCTTCTTTAGGCGGGTAAAAGCGGTAAGAGCTACTTTTACTGGCCCAAAGAATTGTGCTTGACATTGCGCCAACAATAGAGTACAATCCAAAGCGTCGACACTCATGTAGTAGTGTTTGATGCGCCTCGTTCGTCTAGCGGCCTAGGACATCGCCCTTTCAAGGCGGAGATCACGGGTTCGAATCCCGTACGAGGTATCTATTCAAAAACCTGGTTGCGCTTGTAATATACCTGCTCTTTCTGGTACAGTGCTGAAAAAGTATTGAACTGTGCGGGAGTACAAAAGTTACAGCGTACCAGGTTTTTTGTTGTGCTTATTTCTTCACTCTCTCAGGAGAAAGGTAGATATTCTTATGATAAGCGTCGAAGAAGCCCTTGAAAATATCCTTTCTGCAATCCAACCGCTACCGCCAACACTTGTTCCGCTCTCTGCTGCGGCGGGACTGGTCCTGGCCGAAGATGTTCTGGCGCAAGAGGCCATTCCTCCCTTTGCCAATTCAGCAATGGATGGTTTCGCCTTGCTCTGTGCGGATAGCAAGACACACAATGGGCAGTTCCCTCGCCTGCGCATCACTGGCAGTATCGCCGCTGGCTCTGTCTCCACTCAGACAATTGAACCCGGAACAACAATGCGCATTATGACTGGCGCACCTATACCGCCAGGCGCAGAGGCTGTCATTCAGATAGAGCTAACACGCTCTGAAGGCCCTGAAAGTCCCTGGGTTGAAATCCTGCAAGAGGTCACTCCCGGCAACAATATCCGTCCGGCAGGGGAAGATATGCAACCTGGACAACTTGTGCTCCAACGCGGCACCGTTCTCGGCGCAAACGAGATCGGTATTCTGGCAACATTGGGGCGGGCTCAGGTCCATGTTATTCGACGAGCACGCGTTGCAATACTGGGCACAGGCGATGAGGTCATAGATGTCGATGAACCTCTCCGTCCGGGAAAGATCCGCAATAGCAATAGCTATCTCCTTGAAGCCGCCGTACACGAGGCCGGCGCTGAACCTCATCGTCTGGGCGTTGCCCGTGATACCGTTGAGAGCCTGCGCGAAAAATTGCACGAGGCCAGGCACTACGATTTAATTCTCACATCAGGTGGCGTCTCCGTTGGTGACTTCGATCTGGTCAAGGATATTCTGCAAGAACAGGGCGAGATGCACTTCTGGCGCATCAATATGCGGCCCGGTAAACCGGTTGCCTTCGGTCATATCGGCCATGTCCCTCTGCTCGGCCTCCCTGGCAATCCAGTCTCAACCGCCGTCACATTTACTCTCTTTGGCAGACCTCTCTTACGCAAATTACATGGCCATATCTATCTCTTCAAACCGCAGATTCCCGTTACCGTAACCGATGGCATTCAGGAACAGGCAATGCGTCGTCACTATGTTCGCGCCCATGTGAGTTGGTATAATGACCACTTTATAGCGCATACCACAGGCAACCAGGGCTCCCATATCATGACCTCGCTTCTCAATGCAAACGCCCTGCTGGTTGTCCCCGAGGGTGGCGTGACTATCCTACCGGGGGGGCCGGCACAGGCAATCATGCTGGACTGGCCCGAAGTCTAGTATCTATTCATCCGTCTCTCGCTCTATCTCGCCTGGTCAAGGCCGCGTCAGACGATAGCGCAACTGGTCACGCGAGATATGTAACAGGGCCGCAGCTTGCACCTGGTTTCCATTACAGCGTTCCAGCGCCTCCTGGATAAACGTCTGCTCGATGCCCTCTAAGAAGGTATGCAGCTCAAGACCATTCTTGGGCAGATGCATCTGTTTGCTGAGCTCTTGCAGTCGTTGATCCATGTTTGTCACAGATTGGCGCAGGGCATCTGGGAGATGTTGTGGCCGAATCTCACCACCATCGCTCAGGATGGTTCCATGATGAATAAAGCTGCGCAATTCGCGCACATTGCCCGGCCAGGAATATTTGTAGAATAACGCCAGAGCCTCCTCGCTTAAATGTTGAGGTTCAGCTCCCTCGGCGGCATACATACGCAAAAAATGCTTTATCAGCAGTTCAATATCTTCCATACGCTCACGCAGGGGCGGCAGGGGAATAGTGATGACATTCAAGCGGTAAAAGAGGTCCTCACGGAAGGCGTGACGAGCAACTGCCGTCTGTAAATCAACATTGGTTGCGGAGATTACGCGTAGATCGACATGGATTTCACGGGTGCTACCAACACGCCGAAAATTGAATGACTCCAAGAAACGTAGCAGCTTCGCCTGCAATATCAGAGGCATCGCGCCAATCTCATCCAGAAAAAGCGTCCCCCCATCTGCACGCAACAAATATCCTTCACGGGAGATCTTTGCATCGGTGAACGCCCCCGCCTCTACACCAAAAAGCTCTGTCTCTAACAAGGTTTCAGGGATTGCCGCGCAGTTGATGTCGACGAATTGATAAGCTGCACGCCTGCTCAATTCGTGAATCGCACGGGCAACGACATCTTTGCCCGTTCCGCTTTCCCCTTGTAAAAGCACTGTCGTTGAAGGATAGAGCGCAACCTGACGCACCAGAGTTGCAACTTCCTGCATCGCCTGGCTCTGACCTATGAGCATATTAGCTAGCAGGTTTTCTCCTTCAGAGACTGCCAGCGGCTTACGCAAAAATGATGTTCCTCTCCCCCTCACACATACCTCTCTTCTATAACAAACAGCAACTCATCTTTCTCTAAGAGTGAGTGCCGAAACGTTTAGTAATTCCCCCCCACGGGTACATGCATATTATGCGGATATGGGCCCGGTAGACCACCCGATGAGAGTGGCCGCAAGGGTTGCGGTGAAGCTATCCAACCCTGGCCCGAATTAAAGCTTGCCCCATTTGCTCCATTGCCCCACTGCGATTGCGACTCAAAGGAGTTCCCCGCCGGTCTCGACGCAGCATCTTGTGTCGGGACGCCCGCAGACCAGGGCGGTACTGGCATGGAGGCATAGCCAGGGGTAATATATCCATTATTCATGCTTGATGTCAATCCATCCCGCGAGAGGGGAGAAAAATCTTTCATTGGCAACGCATCTGGCATACAGATCTGTATCAAACCTTCCGCAAGCAACTCACCCACAACCTGACATACCTGCGACGGATGTGTGCCCAGATTCATACAGACCCGCTGCAACGATGTCTGACCATCAACCTGCGCAAATACCATCCACTGCTCAGGGGTTATCTGTACTGATGGATTTTGCGCCAGTGCAGACGAAAAATTTACTGGCAACAATATCATCTCTGGCTGCATAAATGCGACATCTATTCGCCTGGGCGTAAAAGGAGTGGTTACAAACTCCGGCTGACGACGCCCGGAAGAGGACCCAAATGTATCACTTCCGCTATCATCATCCAGAAACGAGACAAATGCTTGATCATCACTTGCCCTGTTCCCATCACTCAGAAAAGCATCTCCACTGACATTTCCCCCGGAAGACCCCTCAAAGACTGAGGTATAGCCTGCGTCATTTCCACTTTTTGCACCACTCTCAGGAGTCGCAGGCTCCGGCTGCGAGAAAATTGCGTTACTTGTAGGCACGGGTGAAAAAAAGGGCGAAAAATCTGGCCGCGCATTCTCTGCGTACATATATTTATTAGGCGAGGAAGAGCCCGTCTCCAGGCCAAACTGATCAGGCTCTAAAAGAGTCGGCACATTGGAGATTTCAGAGGCTTTCGTGAAACGCGGCTTCAGCGGCTCACGATTTGATAACTGTTCCGTTCGCGCTGATTGCGTCTCATCTCCAGGCCTTGCGCTTGCAGTAGGCGCTGGCGAAGACTGGGCAGGCAACAACGAGGAGAGCACAATTGCAACCAACAAGCGATCACCCGGCGGCGCAAAGTTCTCTTCAAAATGAACATCACCAGAGGTCCAGGAGAGCAAAACATGCAACACTTCGTAGGTTTTCTTCGTCGCCCAACTGCGCAGTTGTTCATGCGTGATATGGCCCAGATCCATCAAGGTCAGCGCAATCCGCGTCTCACTCGCCTCAGCCCCACCCAACGTATACAGCGTTTCTTGCAAAGCACTGACGGAGATGTATCCTTCCTGAAGTAGCCTGCTTCCTAGATTCGCCTGAGTACGCACCGGCCCAATACAGATGAGCCGTCCATCACGGAAATATAATTCTACCCACTGCTTCCCTTGTTGGACGACCAGCAGGCCGGTTTTTGCATAACTTTCCAGGCGCTGCAACAGGCTGGTCAGGTTAATCTGCTCTAATGTTCCTATCAGTGACACAATAAATCACCGTCCATCTTAAAAAACGGCCCTTGACAGACGGCGTAGCTCTTATCTCCCACAGCTCATACGCCGATGCAAGAGTCCATAACAAGCTTTTTCATTCTTCGATCACTATGCCCATGCGCCCATAATATACATAAAGGTTACATACTATTTGACTTTCGTTGTCAATAGAAAGACAGCCATTGTCGGCGAAGATGGTAGTGGCAAAAAATCTGGTTCCGGCCTCATAAGAGGATGAGACGGAAACAACGCTGCTCAAGGAAGTCCCCACTACCCTGGCAACGGAGGGAAAGGGATTCGAACCCCTGGGGCTGTTAACCCAGCTGTTTTCAAGACAGCCGCAATAGACCACTCTGCCATCCCTCCGCTGATACTATAACATATCTCAGCGGGCTTGAAAAGGGCCATAAGACCCGGTTACAAATTTCGGCTCTTTTTTCCTCTGTTTTCTCTCAACTCCATCACCCAATAGGCCCCAAACTGTCTTCTGGAGCCGCCTCGCTCTTTTTTTAATGCCGCACAATCTGGGACATTTCCATAAATGATCGTAGTACTTTTGGCACGATTACGCTCCCATCTGCCTGCTGATATGTTTCTAATACGGCGGCCATTGTCCTACCAACCGCCAATCCTGAACCATTCAGACTGTGTACGTATTCTGCATGGGCGTTACTGCTCGCACGATAACGGATATTCGCACGCCTCGCCTGGAATGCTTCGCAGTTGCTGACTGAAGAGATCTCTACATATCTCCCCTGCCCAGGCATCCATACTTCGATGTCATACGTTTTTGCCGCACTGAATGGCAGCTCGTCCGCGCTCAATTGGACGATCCGATAGGCGAGCTCTAGTTGCTGAAGAATAAATTCTGCATGGCTCAGCATCTGCTCCAAGATTTCGTAAGAATTTTGTGGCTGCGTCAATTGAAATAGTTCGACTTTGTTAAATTGATGCAGACGTAATAGTCCCCGTGTGTGCTGCGAGGCCGAACCTACTTCTCGTCTAAACGCTGTCGTCCACGCGACATATTTTATGGGCAGACTATTCAGCGACAGAATACTGTCGCTATGCATTCCTACCAGGGGCACTTCTGCCGTTGGATTTAAGTAGAGGCCATCTTCGTTACAGGTGTATGCCTCGTTCTCGAATTTTGGAAGCTGGCCCGCTCCCTGCATGGTGTCACGCGAGGCCATCTGCGGGGGCATGATTTCGGTATAGCCATGTCTCTCGGTATGGCTATTTAGCATAAATGTAATTAAAGCCCGCTCCAACCGCGCTCCTGCACCTTTGAGAGTCATAAAACGACTCCCCGCAATCTTTACCCCACTCTCCCGATCCAATATATCCAGTTGCGCGCCCAGATCCCAGTGTGGACGGGGCGCAAAACGATATGTTAGCGCCCCACCCCAGCGTTTCACTTCTCCTCCATCCTCTTTGCGCGGCCCATTCTGCACGCTCTGATGCGGTACATTGGGCAGTTGCAAGAGCATTGGCTGGAGCCGCGCATCAATATCAATCACGTGCAATTCTAATGGCCGAAGATCCTGCGTGATCGCTTTCGCCTGCTCGTTGAGCTGAACCCGCTCTTTATTTGATGCCTTACGCGTGGCATCCTTCGCTTTTTTTAATGTGGCATACAAGCTATCGCAACGCGTGATAAGGGCCTTTCTCTGCTCTACAAGCTGCAAAATATCATCAAGACTCCGTATATCTTGACGACGTCGTAGCCCCTCGCGCACAACTTCTGGATGTTGACAGATGAAATCTAAACTTAACATGGCACACTCTATTATGATGGAGAAACTCTTCTAACGATCAATAGCTGCTATCTTCATGTAAAGATGTTTGCTTTCTTGCTCAACACACCATACAATAACAGTGACGTTTAGCAATACGTTTCAATAAGTTTTTCTCTTTCTCACTGCAAAAAGATAAGGATTTTCAGAGGCATGAGCCAGATTCCCCCTCTTCTCTGTTCTACAGGAGCCTTCAGCCGCTATCCAGATTATACGTTTTATCGCGATGTGCTAGAATATGGCCCTCAGCTTGATGTGGATGGCCTGGAATTAATGTTTTATACTGCCTGGTACCCCGAAATTGAACGCATCGCCAGCGATCTCCAGCGCTCCGGCATCGTCTTTCTAGCCGTCCACGCGGAGAAAAACATCGGTCTAGGTCTGGGTCGTGCTGACCGAGCTGAACGTGAGCAGGCTGTACGTAATCTCGCAGTCAATTGTCAGCTTGCCCACCAGATAGGAGCGGCTACGGTCATTCTCCATCTCTGGGGCTGGCCGGAACTTGATGACCATCTTGCCTATAATTTTGAGTTTCTCCATCAGTGTATGGATATCGCAGATAGCTACAATCTAAAAATTGCGATAGAGACGATCCCTTGCCGTGTCTCTACACCCCTCGCTAATGTTCACCAGGCAGTAGATCTCGATCCGCGCAGCCAGGTCGCGCTGGACACCGAATTTCTTGCTCTGCATGGGCAGATCAGCGAGGTCTTCGAGCAGCCCTGGCTCTGGCAAGATCAGCGCGTCCGTCATATTCATATTAAAGATTTCAACGGCGAGGGTCTTGCGGTCAATGGCCGGAGACGGTATCTGCACCCCGGCGAGGGCGTGATCGATTTTCCAGCATTCTTCTCTCATCTTCACCGACAGGGCTATCAAGGCAATATCAGTCTGGAATCTCCGGTACTGGATGGCGAAGGCCACGTCAATCTTCCCAAACTCAAAAATAGCCTGGCCTCTCTACGCGCTGCCCTTACACAAGCTTATCAATAAGTTATACAATAGTAAAACGTATCCAGAATGTGTGTACATTTTTTGCTCACGGAGAGCTGATTTTTAGCATATTCTAGAGTTGAAACTAAATTATTCCTGACGCGTAAAAAAAACAATGCGCTATTTTTTACTGCATTTCCTCCTCTTCTTTAAGAACGTGTATGGAATGAGCGTGAAATGCGTTCAATGTGATCTGGCTTGAGATACGTTCTCTAGACACAAGCCTGGTACACAGGGAGGTCTTGTCATGGCAGACAACAGCGAACAACCCGTTGCAAGCTCGAAAACGGCGATGAAAAACATTTTGATTATCGAGGATGACGCCTCCATCGGTGATATGCTCATTCAGGTTATCTCCTCTGAGACGGCTCATCGCGCACTTCAGGTGATCGATGGTGAAAAAGCGCTCGAAGTCCTTTCCGAGTTTTCCCCTGATCTTCTCATTCTCGACTACCATCTACCTCGCACTAATGGTCTGGAGGTCTACGATAAATTGCACGCTCGCCCCGAACTCGCCCATGTGCCGGGCATTCTGACCAGCGCGGGTGTCATGCAATATGACATTCAGGACCGCAACATCGTTGGTATCAGCAAGCCCGTCAATCTCAACAAACTCCTGGATATCATCGAAGAATTGCTCAACAAAAGCAATCAAGAGGAAATTTAAAGAAAGAATATCTCCTTGACACTGTAGACCTTTTTATGGTACCTTTCTCTCCATGACAGCTACATTTCAGAGCCGCTGTGAGCAATTATCTCATGCTCATTTGCAGGCCGCACGCTACCCCTACAAACGCATTACACATGTGCTCGCCGCATAAGCCTGGCACATCTTGCTTATGCGGCGGAAAGTGGTGCCGAAGCTTACTCTGACCGCTCTATGCTTTCTCTCGGTAGCGTAGAGTTCCGGCCAGCAGTTTTGTTCTGTCCTGCTCTCCTCCTCTACCCGGTTTTTCCCACGGACACATAGGCTTTCTTTCCCTGCATACACAGGGCCAGGTTTCCCCCTTTTTCTCTGTCTTTTTGACCGTGTATGTCTGCACACAATGTGAAGGAAGCCAGCAATGCAACTCATCAATCTCTCTAAAGTGAGCAAAGACTTCGGTGGCAACACCATTTTCTCTGATCTCGACCTGGACATCAACGAGGGCGAGCGGGTCGGCCTCGTCGGCGAGAACGGCTGTGGCAAATCCACGCTTTTCAAACTCCTCTCCGGCGTTGAATCCCCAACCGAGGGGACCATCGCCCGTAAACGTAAAATGACGACAGGCTATCTCACGCAGGAGGTCGATCCTCGCCAGTACCAACAAACGGTCTTCGAGGTGGTACAGGAGGTCTCGCCCGCCTTTGCGACCCTGCTTGCCCATATCCATGATCTCGAACAACAGATGGCCTCTCCCAGTCTCATCGCCAATCCCGACAAAATGGAGCGAATCCTGACTGCCTATGGACAGGCGCAAGAGCGTTTTGAGGCAATGGACGGCTACCTGGTCGAGCACAGAACGCGCTCGGTCCTCACTGGCCTCGGCGTCTCAGAACGGCTCTATCACCAGAAGATCGCATCGCTCAGCGGTGGCGAGAAGAAAATGGTCAACCTCGCCCGTATCCTGGTCCAGATGCCCGATCTGCTGCTCCTCGACGAGCCGGACAATCACCTGGACATGGCCGCGAAAGATTGGCTAGAACAGTACATCCACGACTATCCCGGCACCGTGATGCTTATCTCGCATGATCGCCACCTGCTGGACAACACAGTTAAGAAGATCTACCAGTTGGAGGACGGTGCAATCGATGTCTACATCGGCAACTATACCTTCTACGTCACCGAGCGCCAGCGCCGTCTGCTTCAGCAGCAGGAAGACTATCAAAACCAGATGGACGAGATCAAACGACTGGAAGTCAGTCTCGTTCGCTTGCGCGAATGGGCCAAATTCAACGATAAAATCGCGGGCCGTATGCATAATATGGAGAAGCGTATTGACCGTCTCAGAGAGAACCTGACCCAGAGGCCAGTCTTACAGCGAGACAAACTCAAGGTCAATCTCGACTCCGAGCGTAGCGGCAAGAAAGTTCTGGAGGTGTGTTCACTGAGTACCTCCATCAACGGACGTGTGCTCTTTCAGCCGTTCGATCTTACGATCTTCTACGGCGAACGGATTGGCATTGTTGGAGACAATGGCAGCGGCAAAACGACGCTTCTCAAGACCTTGCTGGAACTCTTGCCAGTAGAGCAAGGCACTATCAAAATCGGAGCCAGCGTCGTCGTCGGCTACTATGCTCAAGAGCAGGAGACGCTTCCCTTTGAGAGCACTCCCCTGGACTTCGTGCGGCGTTTAAAAAAGCTCAGCGAGCCCCAGGCTATTGCCCTGCTCAGCCGCCTGCTCTTCTCCTACGAAGATATGCATACGATGATCCGTAGTCTGAGTGGAGGAGAAAAGAGCCGTCTCCAGATCGCCCGTCTGATGCTCACCGATGCCAACTTTCTCTTACTGGACGAGCCAACCAACAATCTGGATATTCCGTCCGTCGAAGTCCTGGAGGCCGCGCTCTTGCAATTCGAGGGCACGATCCTGACCGTCTCGCATGACCGCTACTTCCTGGATAAGATTACTACTAAAACACTTTACATCGGTCCGGATCGGCGAGTATGGGCCTATCCAGGCAATTTTGCGTATATGCAAGAAAAACGGAGCTAACCCTACAGGTTTGAAAATTCTTCCACGGACTGCAAGTTGGTATGAATACCCATTGCACGATGTTTGTGGTAATATGAACATGCGTTCTTCCACAAAGGAAGAGCAGCGTTGATTTTCCTAGTGGAGGTTTGGAAGATGACCCTATCAGAGCAAGACGTATTCGTCCTATCGGAGCGTGCACTGTCCAACGTGATCGATCAGATCCAGGATCAGCAGTGGGATCAGACGACACCAGACTGGTTTCAAACCGGGCGACAGGGCAAATTAACTCTCCGTGAAATCATCAATTACCACGCCTATGATTTGGCGTGGGTTTCCGATGTGCTTGCAGGCAAGACCCTGTCCGAAGTTGGCAGTACCTATGACGGTGATCTCCTGGGGAACGATCCGAAAGGAAGCTACCGCCGCTATAGTGAACGGGCTATTGCTGCTGCCATCGACCTGAAGGACCCAGAGAAAGTGGTTCACCTTTCCTACGGGGATTTTCCCGCCCGCGAGTATTTCAAGCATATCATGAGCTTCCGAGGGTTCCGAGCCTACGACCTTGCCAAATGGATCGGTGCCGACACGACGCTACCACCCACGCTCGTGCAGGGTCTCTGGGAGGAAATTCTCCCCGAAATTGACATGTGGCGACAGATAGGCGTTTTCGGTCCCCCAGTCCCGGTGCCGGACGATGCCCCACTTCAGGATCGCCTTCTTGGGATGGTCGGGCGTGATCCCAGGCCATTAGCAGGATAAGTTGCGCTCCTCTTCAACATAACATTGTTTGAACGAGTCTGGCTCTTCAGAAGATATGGTGGAGTGGCTTCGCTGCTACGGATTAGAGAGGGATGTTCTCAGCTCCTTTCGCCATCAATTGAAAGTAAACCGACCCCATTTGCTCAGCAGAAGGTGAAATCCCATGACGAAGCCACCAGGAGATTAAACCAAACAATGATCCCGCTGCATGGGCTGCAATGAGTTCGTTTTTCAAAGACGAGGGGTTCTCTCTCTCCACAAGATCAACCGTATAGCGTTGAAAGAGTTCGGCGAAATACGTTCTCATCAGGTTTCCGATGCTGGCCGATCCCGATTCCAAGAGCAGCGCGTGATACAAGCGCTGTCGTTGTGCAACGTGCTGGAAGATGCGGATACACCGAATGGAGTACGGACAGATTTCTTCGGCACTTGGCTCGACATCCAGTTGGAGTTCACCCATGAGCGTTCTGAGACTCGCTTTCAGGAGGTCCTCTTTCTCCTGGTAATGAAGATAAAAGGTGGTTCGTCCAATATTGGCCCGCTCGGTAATATCAGCGATTGCGATCTTCTCGTAGCCTCGTTCAATGATGAGCGCAAACAACGCCTCACGAAGCAACTGGCGCGTTCTCTGAATACGCCGATCAAGAGAGGTATCGTGTCCATCCAGCGTGCTTTCTGTCCTGTGGAAAAAACAGGCTGTGGTTCTGTGCCTGGAACTCTCTGTTGAGGGGTGGGAAGTCTGATCCATTTTACTCCTTTGTCTCTTAATAGACAAGTAAGCCTATTTTGTTCGACAACTTGCAAAAAGCTGATAAAACTTGAGTTTTTCTTTCTCTTTCTGGTATGCTACCACCAACAAGCAGACACAGTGTTCAGTAGTGATTGCACTGTCAATGCAGTATAACACATTCGCGCTTCCCATAGTGCGTGCCTCGATGCGAGACTCGAAGAACAGAGGAGAGCAACAGATCACCAATGCTGTGCCTCTGTTTTCATCACACCTGGCGGCAGCATCTTGCGGAAATAGACATAAAGGAGGACAAAACACATGAGTACTCTTTGGAAAAGAGGGGAAAAGACCGTCATTGTAACAGGAGGAACGAAAGGGATCGGCTATGAGACAGCTTCGGGGCTAGCTGCGCGTGGTGCCACGGTGATCATCGTTGGTCGCGATGCAGAACGCGGTGCCGCTGCCGTGAGCAGCATGCAGCAGCACACAGGCCAATGCTGCGATCTCCTTTCTCCAGGCGGATCTCTCGTCGCTCGCTGAAGTCCGTCGTCTCGCTGAGCAGATCACCAGCCAGCACTCACAGATCCATGCCCTGGTCAATAATGCTGGCGGAGCCAACGCCCAGCGGATCGTGACCGCTGAAGGTCTGGAAGCGACCTTTGTGACCAACCATCTGGCTCCTTTCCTTCTGACAAATCTGCTGCTTCCCCTTCTGAAAGCCAGCGCACCTGCACGGATTGTAAATGTGAATTCGATCCAGCATCGTTCTGGCCGCATCGACTTTGATGATCTGCAAGCGGAAAGAGCGTATGATATGATGCGTGCCTACCAACAGGCAAAGCTCGCGAATCTGTTCTTCACCTATGAACTGGCGCGTCGTCTAAGTGGGACCAACGTGACGGTCAATGCCGCTGACCCTAGAGGGACGCTCGAAGGGGCCAAAGCGATTCCATTACCCCTTGCCGTTCGGCTCATTCTGCCGTTGTTCTCACCCTGGTTGACCGCCAGGCGTGCAGCGCAGAGTTCGATTTACCTGGCGTCCTCAGCGGATGTAGAAGGTCTCACTGGGAAGTATGTCAACTTCCGCAAGAAGGTGGTGCGTTCATCACTGGTCTCTTACGAAGAAGCAACTGCTGAAAAACTCTGGCGCATCAGCGCTGCGTTAGTCGGCCTTCCGGTAGAAGAACTCGCTTCCTAAAGCGTTATACCAGAATCCGGAATAATCCTTCTAATCTAAAATCGTAGGTTTACATTAGATCACAACCAGCAAGCAATTTCATCACAGCCTCAGAAATCTTTGACACATTAGGTATAATTGTTGTACACTTGAGACCGTTTGGTAAGGGGTTATTTCAACTTCCAACCTCTTTATCCACTAAATTATGGTAAATGATTACAATCGTAAAACAAAACACGCTTGGTAAAACAGTGCTTACCTACGAGGGAGAGATCGTCGCTCGTCTTGTTTCAGGCGTAGTCGTTCAGGCTTTTTGGACTCTGCCGCTACGAGATCTTGGCTATACGCAATTTGAACCCGGTGACCGCTTTACTGAGTACTACTATACAGATCGCTGGTTTAATATTTTTACTATTGTGAGCGCATCTGGCGCGCTCAAGGGCTGGTATTGCAATATTGCCGTACCCGCTCGCATATTCGACGATCACATTGAACAGATCGATCTTCTGCTCGATCTCTGGGTGAATCCGCAAGGAGAAAGCCTGATTCTGGACGAAGACGAATTTGCAGATGATACAACTTTAACCGCTTACCAACGGCAGGCCGCCCGTGAGGGACTTCAGGATCTGCTTCAACTGGTAGCAAGTCGCCAGGAGGCCTTTTCTCCCCTGGCTTCAGACAACGAATACAAATAGTGTGTTCACTAAGAACACTGCGTAGGAGGCACACAGACCTCCAGAAAGACATATCTTGATGGAAAAAAGAGGCACCAGGCTGTTCCAACCAAGCGCTGCTAAGATGGGACACGATACACGCTGGAATATCGTTGAGCTTGAGTCTCGCAGAGATCTTCGCCAGAAGATAGACGAACTAATTTCTCTCACGCTTTATACCACAATCTCTACCTCTGAACTGCAACATCTTCTTTCGCTTACCTTAGAACGCTACGGCCAGCGTTTTATTACGCTGCTTGTACGCGCGCTCTCTACTAAAGATGCTGAGAAGCGGCAGACCATTGTCGATCTCCTCACCATTCTGAATGCGCCGGAGGCTATCCCTCACCTTCAGGCCCTTGCCCAATCTGCACGGGCAGCGCGTTCTGTGCGCCTCTCGGCCTCGCTGGCGCTGGCAGGCATGAACGCCACCCCCGAAATGACCCAGGAGTGGAAAATAACACGCACCTGCGCAACTGGCTAGTTCAGCAAGAACAAACAATGAGAGAGGAATATGCAGACCATTTTTCAGGTTGCACCTCTCTCTACAAAACGAGATGGGTGGTGGGCTCACACGGTCAGAGATCAACAGCCGACCCTACCTGGTGCATGATGATGAACAGGGGTGGGTGGCTCACACGGTCAGAGATCAACAGCCGACCCTACCTGGTCTATGATGATGAACAGGGGTGGGTGGCTCACACGGTCAGAGATCAACAGCCGACCCTACCTGGTCTATGATGATGAACAGGGGTGGGTGGCTCACACGGTCAGAGATCAACAGCCGACCCTACCCCTTTCTGGCGGCTAAGGCTGAATCTGAATGGTGGCGGCAAATCGTCGCGTGATGGATTTATCGCCTGCAAAGCTGCGCCAGTACTTTAACTGGAGATTGACGTTCCCAGCGCTTTTGGCTACAAATGTCAATGTCTGGGTACCACCGCTGCCAATCGCGCTGCTTGATGCAGCAAAATTTGACTGCTTGAGCGTGAGCAAGGCTCCATCGCTCTTCTCAACATCCCATCTATACCCTGTGGTGGGATTAGAATCGAGCGCGATATTTATCTCATCACCGACATGTGCCTGGACCGTTTTCCCGTTATCCGAGCTGGTCAGCGATGTCGTCGATCCGGCGCAGGCTGCCAGGAGCAACATAAGTATACTCATGGAGATACCAAACACCAGTCGCCCTGCTCTTCGCGTTCCTCGCTGCCCCACTATGCGGCAAAAGGCTGCTACCATTTCATTTACCTCTCCCTTGCTGTTTTTGTTATCATAGTATACGCGCCAGAGCTAGCTATTTACGTATGGATTTGCAGAGGCTACCACCAACTCCGCCAAATCCTTATGTGGACACCACGCCAGGCAAACCTGGATTAACAATCCAACCCTCAATCCACTATTCGATGTTACATTTGTTTCTGCCAAATCGTGTCTTTTGATAAAGAAGTGGTAACTGCATGTAGCATTTCATGCTCGGCTTGTTGAAAATAATAGCTTTTCTTTGTCTCTACTTTAAGGAGGATACTATGAAAAAAATTCTATCGACGAGGGTTCACGGCGCACTTGATTATCTCACTGCCCCTACGCTCTTTGCGCTTCCACGTCTGCTGAAATGGAATAAGCCACTGACTACGTTGCTTTCCGGTGCGGCTATAGGCACGCTTGTCTATAGCATGATGACACGCTATGAGCTTGGTCTTTTGAAGTGGCTTCCGATGAAGGGCCATCTGACGCTTGATTTTATCAATGGAGCAACACTTGCGGCCACACCATTTCTCCTGCTGGATGAAAAGGAGCGCGATGCTAGCACGGTTGGTCTCCTTCTCGGTTTTGGCGCGTTTGAAATTGCGGCCTCACTGCTGACTGAGACTGAACCTTCTGCACAGGCAGATCAGAGCGTAATTGAGCAGGTACGCGAGCTGGTTACTAGCCGCTCATAATAACTGACTTCTGTCTATCTCGATGAGGGAGATGTATATGGGTGAATCTTCTCAAGAGCAGCAATCTGTTACAGCACATGACGCTACGGATGAAAACACAAAACAGCCACTTCCTTCCAATGGGGGAAGTGGCTCAACCGGTATTGATAGCATCCAGGGTGGCACGATCCCTGGCGCGACTTCAGGCGCAAATCAACAGAAGAGCGCGGCAACTTCTTCAACTACTCATGCTCAGGGGGAAGGTGCTCAACAGACAAAAGCTTCCACTGCGCCAGATTCACACTCTTCTTCCCAAACAAAAGATACGGCCATTAATAGCGATAATGCTAGCCCTGTTTTTGATGGTGATACGGCTGGCTAACAGGGACAATGGCAGATTTTATGTCTGAATACGGCTGAGGATCTTGTGTATCACAGCTTTGCCATGACGTTTTTGCTGATCGCTCTCAATGTCGCAAAAACCCCACGCCCATCGGAGGCAACCGCTTCAAATGTGGGGACGCGCCGCCGATTCAGATAGCGATCCAGAGACCATTGTCGGCAGGGCCGTGGGCATATCTCGCTTGTTCCATTGGATCACAAAGGGGAAATTTCCCAGGTCTTTGCCGATGCGCCTCATGTTCATCTCTAGCTCGGCAATACTCTGCACGTTCTCTTCAAATTTCTCGGCCTGCGAATCTACGACAAAGACGATGCCATCGGCCCCATTGAGCACGGCCAACCTTGTTCGTTCGTAGAGAATCTGGCCCGGAACGGTGTAGAGATGAAAACGCGTACGAAAACCATGCACGGTACCCAGGTCGAGCGGCAGAAAATCAAAAAAGAGTGTCCGCTCGGTGTCTGTGGCGATTGATAGCATCTTCTCACCGCGCACACGTGGGTCAATGCTCTTGAATACATGCTGCAAATTTGTCGTCTTCCCACAATACCCTATGCCGTAGTAAACGATCTTACAGTGAATCTCGTGGGATGCGATATTAATGAGCGCCATAGGTACTCCTGCCTAGTCACGGAAGAGTAGATCAATGGTGTCCTCGACAGAAGAGCGAAACTGCAAATTAATGACCGAACTCTTGGTTCGTGTCGTATCTCGACGCACACGCTCCAGTACACGCCCTAATTCTTCAGATGCCTTTTTCGAGAGGACCTTCACCAGGCCAATATGCGTTAGCTTATCAAAAATGATTACAAGCAACCATTGCTCTTCTACCATCGTGGTAAAGATGTTCTCTTGCACACCCTGCTGGAAAATATTGCGGAAGTCTTTTTCGTTGAGCAGCCGCGCAACCTCGCGCGATGAGGAAAATACCCCAGCCAGCAGCGCCCCCAGGGTCGTCGCATTGCGCCGCGTCTCAGTCCCCTGGACAGCAACTACCTGACCACTTTTATCCAGCAACATTGCGGAAGTAGCATTAGTATCATTCATTAATTTTGTTAATACAGATGAAATAGAAGCTAGCTCGTTATCTGCTATGACGAGATTCGTCAGTTGTTCCATGGACGCGCCGCCCTCCGTGTACACGCCAAACATACAGTTTTTCTTCTTATTTTACACTATGCTGCGCTACGCTATATCTAGCGCCTCTAGAATCTCATTGCGGCTCGCTTTTACCAGATGGCGCACGCGTCCGATATTCGAGGCATTATCTAATAAAGTAACTAAGAGGGCGAAATCGCCCAGGGGATCGATACTTACCAGCCCTTGCTCATATTCCATTATCACCCCTACTATATTGCCGCGTGCAATCTCCTGCCCCAACGCCTCCGCCGCCCCCAGGCTCGAAGTGGTAATCGCCCCTACTGCTTCCATGTCATCTTTGCCATCTCGCGTCAATCCTTCTATCATCAGTCCATCCTTGCCTACCAGGACGGCCTGACGCACACCGGGGATAGAGAGAAAACGACTGAGCGTCTGCTTCAAATCAACCATTCTTTTCCTCCGCACAGACAGGCTTCTCTGAAATTACAGCCTGGTGCGTACTCAAACAATTATTGGGGACAAGTGCTTTTTTCTGGTAAGTGTGACCCTTGCTATTCTAACGTATCAATGGGATAGGCGCAATACATTGGGACATCTTGGCTAATACGCTCAGGCTTCTCACCAGCATTCCACACTACTTCACCCTAATTGTTTATAGCTTTTACTATACTATTACGCGTCTATGATACATCGCTTCAGATGCCCTCCCAACTCCCACAAAGAGCATACTCCCTTTAAAAAACGTTCTAATTATGTATCATATCTCATAAATATAAACGCTAGCAAGAGACAATATCGACGTATCCTCATAAGTACCACCCCCACCCAGAACCTCGCCAATAGTGCTATCCTACAAAAGAAACCGATCAAGCTAAAAAAAGCTTCTTGTATCAATCGGAACAATCACAGCCGGAGGGAAAAAATTTGTCTACCATGCCAGACGAAATCGGAGCACTCTGGATACCCAATAAGAATTATTTTCCTGCCAGAAAGGGCTACCTACCGCGCTACGTTATTATTCATGGCACAGCCGGATTCAGCAGCGCGGAGGAGGTGGCCTCTTTCTTCCAGGCAACCGAAAAGGGAGACAATCCGGTCTCTACCCATTATATTCTTGGCCTGCGCGGTGAGCTTATACAATGTGTCAGCGAGGCACATGGGGCGTGGGGCAATGGCTATGTGATGGCAGGACACGATCCCTGGTGGTCTCGCGCCCTGAATCCCAATCTGATTACCATCTCCATTGAGCACGTGAAGCTCAGCCGAGATAATTCCGATGAGCTCACCGAACTTCAGAAACAGGCCAGTTTCCGCCTCGTGAGCAGCATCTGCCAGCGCCACAACATTCCAACGCGCTGGGCCGATGAGCAAGGCGGTATCACTGGTCATTATTCGATGGACCCCATCAACCGTAGTTTCTGCCCCGGCCCTTACCCCTGGGAGGAGCTATTTAGCTATCTTGCACGTCCCTGATGGTGCTTTCTCTTTTACCGTACGCTGGAAATAATTTTAAAGCGTGGTGTATGATTATTCCGCCACACAAAGGCCTTTATCCCGAAGTACTCTAACACTTCACGTTTTTCCGCATAAGTAAACATGGCATTGGGATCTTCTAACTTCTGCCGATAGATTGCACATCGTTTTTCAAATGAGATAAGAGTTTCTTGTTCTGCTTTATATAAAACATCAAGATTTTGCAGCTTCTTTTTCTCTTCGAGTAAGCCTATTTTCTCACGCTCCAATTGGGCAAGCATCCTGCCCAGTGTCTCCACAGTTTCATCGATCTGGGAATATTGACCCAATTTGATGAGGTTTTGTATCTCCCTTTCAATTTCTTGCAAGCGCCTATTGATCGGTGCAAACTCAATATCTGTTGGATTTTGTCGCTTTTTCTCCTGCAATTTTTGTTCAACTAATTCAGGCTCTTTTATAATTTCTACAGCATGTTTCCAGGCCGCAGCATCGAGAGTACGAGCAAGAATAGTAAAACCTTCACATATACCACGCTCCCGGTCCCCGAACTCTTGCAACGATAATCAATCTTGCCTTTCCCTTTCCTAGTTACAACACCATTACGCATACAATACCCACATTGAACCAGCCCACACCTAAGCAAGGTATCTTCTGGATGCTGATTATTTCGTGCCACAAACATTTTGTTAAGATACAATCGTTCTTGTATAGCCGCAGCAGTTGCTTTATCAACAAAGGTTGGAATAACTGCACCCTGCACTTTAATTTGCCTCTTCTGGACGTAGCGTTGTGAGTCTCTTCCCATTCACTTTTTTCTGATGGGTTACATAAACAAACGCTTCTCCTTCTGAATAGCCAGACCAGGATAAAATTCTATGTATTGTTGAATGTAACCAGACCCCTTTACCTCTTCTTGTGCCATTTTTTCCCCTGTTTCCGCGAGACGGCACACCCTCCTGTGTCAATATCGAGGCAATAGTATGTATGCTGATACCTTGCAAAGCCATCGCATAGATACGCCTGACTATAGTTGCTTCCTGCTCATTAATAATATAGGCTGTTCTATCTTCATTCCAAAAATAGCCATAGCGGGGTTCACCGCTACCGAGTAGCTTCCCTTCTCGCTCTCTTTTTCGTCCATCTTCTGTACGCTCCAATAGCTTTTCGCGTTCAACTTCAGCAACAAACGCAAGAGCATCTTGCATATATCGACCTGTGGGAGTGGTATCAAATTGTTCTTTGATACACTCAATGAAAATGTTATAGTGCTGCATCTCACTAATAAGCACCCCTAAATGGATTTGATTTCGAGAGAATCTATCAAAAGTATTAAAAAGTACTCCTTGAATTTCGCCATTTCGATACATTGCTCTCATCTTACCAAGCTCTATTCTTTCTCTATAAACAGAACCAGTAAATACTTCACGAAAGATGGCGATTACCGTATACCCCTTTGCCTTTGCCAGCTCGAAACAATTTTCAACCTGGGTTTCCAGACTTGTACCATCTTTTTCCTGAATATCTGTACTTACTCTGGTATAAATAGCAACTTTTATCATTGGGTTTTCTGCTTGTAAGATATCTTCGTTTGCTACCTGAAGCATGAATTTCTCTCCTTATGTCTCTGTACCAACACAAATACATATTTATCCCGTTAACACCTATAGTTCTATTTTACTTTCTATACCAATAAAGTCTTTTTGATTGAATATAATTTTACGAAAGAAGAAAATGACAAAATAAAAGCTCATCTATCCTATTGCATCATGCAATAGGATAGATGAGCTTAAACTGTTTCCTCGCTCTATAGGCCTTTTGTTCGCTATTAACTAGCGGTTTTTAGTGCCATAATTTGGTGCGTCTTTAGTGATCATCACATCATGCGGATGGCTCTCACGCAAGCCAGAACCAGAGATACGGATAAAACTCGTCTTCTCCTGCATCTCCTGAATGTTCCCAGCCCCCGCGTATCCCATAGACTGGCGTAAGCCACCTACAAGCTGGAAAACGAGCGGACCTAACATGCCTTTATAGGGCACACGGGCCTCAATACCTTCGGCGATCAACTGCGTCTCGTCTACCTCGCCCTGGAAGTAGCGATGCTTGCTGTAGCGTCTCTGCTTCATCGCGCCAATCGAACCCATACCACGATAGTCTTTAAAGCGCTCTCCATGCGAGATGATCAGCTCACCGGGACTCTCATCGACGCCCGCCAGCAGACTCCCTAACATTACGGTGTCCGCCCCTGCGGCAATAGCTTTGGCGATATCACCGGAATATTGAATCCCACCATCGCCAATAATCGGCACGTTGTAACGTCTCGCAACACGAGCACAATCGTAAATCGCCGTAATCTGCGGCACCCCTACTCCGGCAATGATACGCGTCGTACAGATTGCCCCTGCACCAATACCAACCTTTACCCCATCCGCCCCGGCCTGAATCAGGGCCTCGGTGGCTTCGGCGGTGACGACGTTTCCAGCAATCAATTGTACACGCTTACCAAAATGTTCTTTGATGCGCGCAACGGCGTCAATGACCATCTGGGAGTGAGCATGTGACGTATCCACAACCAGCACATCGACACCCTCTTCAATCAACGCACCACAACGCTCCATACTGTCAGGTCCAACGCCTATCGCACCTCCAACACGCAGACGCCCAAATTCATCTTTCGCGGCATTCGGATACAGGATCTTTTTCTGGATATCCTTCATGGTGATCAGACCCTTGAGCATGTAGTGCTCATCCACCACGGGCAGCTTCTCAATTTTGTAGCGGTGCAGACTCTCACGGGCCTGCTCAAGGGTGGTCCCCACTGGCACTGTTATTAGCCGCTCACTGGTCATTAGTTCGGCGATTGGACGATTCATATCGTTCTCAAAGCGGATATCGCGATTGGTCAGAATACCTACTAATCTGCCGGATTCGGTAATCGGAATCCCTGAGATATGAAAGCGCTGCATCACGCTCAGTGCTTCGCTCAGCGAGGCATCAGTCTCCAGGGTGATCGGATCGGTAATCATTCCTGATTCTGAACGTTTGACCTTGTCAACTTCCTGGGCTTGCTCTTCTACTGAAAGATTGCTATGAACAATCCCTATCCCCCCTTCTCGTGCCAGCGCAATCGCCAGGCGTGCCTCGGTGACGGTATCCATAGCGGCACTTACTACTGGGACATCTAGCTCGATAGTGCGTGTGAGGCGGGTCCGTGTTGAGACTTCGCGGGGCAAGACAGCAGAGGCGGCAGGAACAATCAAAACATCATCGAAGGTCAACCCTTCTTTGGTAAATTTCTCATCAAATGCGCTAGCATTGTGCGCCAGTGACATGTGCGGTTTTCCTCCTAAAAAAACGACCAGCACACTGAAAGCGTACTGGACTTCCCTTTGCAGGGGACGGATTAAAACACGTATTACAAGCTTTTTATGATAATCGGTTCTTTAAAAATAGCCCTTGCGAATATTTCCTGATAGTGTAGCACTGGAGTATACAAACCGTCAAATGCTTTTTCCTGCATCGGTACCAACAAAATAGTGTATACTTATTCTTGTTACATTGATGAGGATCACAATGGGCTGTCTCTTTTTATCCTCATTTGCGTCTGCTTTTCCCGTATTGCTTATCAGAGAAGCATTGGTCTAACCGCACCCTACCTTTAAGGAAGGCAAGCGCCGTACTTCTTCTTCTCTCTAAACATCTTCAACATTTTTGTTGAGAAAGAATATGTGCATGTCGAAACTTTCACGAACTGAATGCCAATGTCTGAACTCAAATGCGCTTGACTGTATGTGCACCAGATACTCTATTTCGCGCTCATTAGCCGCCATTACTGGAGCCTGCACCTGCCACTGCCACTATTCTTCCCTCGATATCCCGATCACTTCCACGGAATGGATTAAACAGAAAAAAGGTGAGCACACAACCGAGCCCTGGCGGTCAGCCTCTACAAGAGACAGGCAGACCAGGAAATAGGACCTCCTCCAATCTGACCTCGAATATCTCCCTACCTGCCTGCCTCTCGCTGCGGACAGAGACCCCCACAGGGTGAACAACCGTCCCTGCCTGCCTCTCGCTGCGGCCAGAGAGGTACTTTTTGGAGATTGTCTCTCGCCTCATAGATGATCTATGATAAGATAGGGAGGGACATAAAAATATGAGCAATGTCAGGCAAAGGGAGTTAAATGTCAACGTTTGAAAAGCAGCGCCTGGGCCAGCAGATAGGGAACTATCGCCTGGTTGATTGGCTGGGCAAGGGCGGCTTTGCTGATGTCTATCTCGGTGAGCATATCTATCTCAAAACACAGGGCGCGATCAAAATTCTTCGTCTGCAACTCTCTGATGACTTTCTTCAGGACTTTCTCACTGAGGCCCAGACCATCGCTCGCCTGGACCATCCCAATATTGTTCGCGTCCTCGACTATGGCGTGCAGGAAGAGACTCCTTTCCTGGTGATGAGTTATGCTCCAAATGGCTCTCTGCGCAAACGCTATAGCCGCCGCACCCGCCTTCCCCTGGCCCAGATCGTCTCTATCCTACAACAGATGGCCTCGGCCCTGGATTATGCCCATCAGCTTAAACTTATCCATCGCGATGTCAAACCGGAAAATATGCTGATTGGCCCACAATTTCAGGTCCTTCTCAGCGATTTCGGCCTGGCCCTGGCCGCTACTAGCTCGGCCTCGCAGGCGGTTACTAATACAGCAGGGACGGTCCCCTATATGGCCCCGGAACAATTGCAGGGCCGCGTCCGTTATGCCAGCGACCAGTACGCTCTGGGCGTGGTTGCCTATGAATGGATCAGCGGGGAACGCCCATTTACTGGCTCTTTTACGGAGATCGCCAGCCAGCATGTCCTCGTCCCGCCACCCTCTCTCTGCAATCAGGTTCCCGATCTCCCACCCGCCGTCGAGCAGGTGGTCTTTAAAGCTATGGCAAAAGATCCTGGTCAACGCTTTGAAACCGCCACAGCTTTTGCCCAGGCTCTACGCCAGGCCTGCAACCTTCCTGAGCAATCCAGCAGCCTGCTCTCTTTTTTACCAACCCAGCCAATTACCCCTTCTCAAGCAACATTGGTTATCAACACTCCCGCGCCTACAACCCAGTCCGACTACCACACAGTCCAGATGGCAGATAGCACCAGCTCTCCGACCAGCAGACCCAATACTGTTTCAGGTCCCACAGTCCCTTTCACACCTCCTACCAATCTGCTAGCCGGTACGCGCTCAACGCCCTTTACCGAGGCTCCTCCTCCCTTCCAACCACCTTCACCGCCATTGTATACACCGTACGCATACAAATATGAGCATAAAAGGCACAGAAAACCACGTCATCTTTCCCGCAGGCTGCTCCTCGTGCTGATTGTGCTTTTCGTCGTTCTCTTTACGGGAGGCGGCATGGGGGCAATGCACTACAGATTACCTTATCTCCAGCTGCTGCCAACAGGAAGAGAGAGATCTTCTCAACAATCCAAATCAGGACCTCCACAAAACACTGTACCCGGACCAGCCAACTCTGGAGTCGTTATTCCTGCCGATACGCCAACGGCAAATACTGGCCCGGCGCTTGGACCCGCGCCAACGCCAATCGCCGCTTATCCAACGCCGCTACCGCAAACCGCCACTCCCATGCCTGATTGCCTCAAAGCCACACCGATAATCTGACTTTTACTTCGCTGCTCAGTCAGAATACCCAACCAGCAGCCCGTATCTTTACCCTCGTAAATTGTGGAGAGAGTAGTGCAAAATGGGCCTTTTCGGACCCGACAAACGATGGCTCAAACTGGCTGATCGCAAAACCCGTTGCGGGCGAACTCGCTCCCTCCGCCACCACAAACGTCTCTGTCTCTGTCTACAAGGTCACCTTGCCCGCTGGCATCTATACTGGCGAGATCACCATTAGATCCGGCACTGTACAATTGACCATTACAGTTACCTATACAATCATCAACGCCTGATCGCCCGTTCTATCTTTTTACTCATCTGTCACCCCTCTCGCTGCGGACAGAGATCAACAGCCGTCTCTACATCGTGTATTAACAGTTACCAAGTTCCAGTAGTAACTTTTGTATAAAAAAGCAGTCCGGCGAAGATCAGACAAAAAAGGACGAGGATTCCACAACCAAACCATGAGGCCCAACCGACAAACCCAACGAGGAACCCGAAGAAGAGGATAAGTAAACCACCTCCAAGTGAGCCGGACAGGTAGTGGGAGGCGGCAATCGCAGATTGACTATTCCCCAAATCGGCTACAAATTTCTGGATGATTTCAGGAGGTGTGCCTCCGGATTTGAATTTCCAGATGAACTGCCCGACAATAAAGAGTTGCGTTAAGGCTGAAGCTGTATGATGGAAAAATTTTACCAAAGACATACCATCCTCAATATCAATTTTGGTGGCAAGAAAGCCGAGTCCAAACGATATGAGGATAGCGATGAGCGTATCATGAAAATCGACTGGCCCACTGAAACCGTTATAAACACCTCCATATGCGAAGCTGAAAGCACCACCAAAACCTTGTAATGTATTGATGCTGATGCTTGCAGCGGCAGAATGGGCAGGTGGATCATAGCTAACTCCGTACATTACAGGGAGAGTGAACCCGATAATTGCAATAATACTTCCTACCATGAGGAACCAGCCTCGGACACCGCTTGTCATAATTTTTACCTTCCTGTTGTCCCGTTGTCAGGTACTCATGAATTCCGGTTGAACGAACTAGCTTGTGCATTGGCTTCACAAGGAACCAGGAAACAGCTAGTGTTAAATCATCTATTCAGAAGTATACTCAAGTATTGCGCGAAAAACAATACTTGAAACCATGCTTTATTTACTTTAACGTATTTCTAGCTATACATTGCGACTATTAGGCCATTCCTCTTGCAGCATGGCATAGAGGTACTCATCTCCCCACTTGCCCTTAAACCACACATTCTGCTGAAAATGTCCCTCTCGGCGCAGTCCGAGACGCTCAAGTAATGCGATAGAGGCAAGATTCTCACAATCGACAATCGCGATCACGCGGTGCAATCTCAGCGTCACAAATACATAGTCCAGGAGACACGAGACGGCCTCTGACGCTATACCACGTCCCTGATAGCTGCGAGAGAGCGTATAGCCGATTTCGGCCTGGCGCTCATCGTGCTCCTCAATCTTTAAAGCACAATCGCCAACAAGCATCCCCGTCTCCTTGAGTTCGATGGCGATCTGGAACCATTGGCCGGGCACGCCTGGTTGGAGCTGTTTTTGCTCTTGCAGAAAAGTACGCGCCTCGCGTTCACTGGTCCCTTCCCAGCTCTGGTATCTGGCGACTTCTGGATCATTGCGGTAGGCCATGAAGGGCGCGAGATCGGCATCTGTAAAATGTCTTAAGTGCAACCTGGTCGTCTCAAGTGTAGTGAAAACTGTCATAGACATAGCACCTCTCTCATAAACGTCAGTCGCTGCCTATTCAGCCGCAGGAAGATACTTTTTGACCATCTGCACAAGCTGCTGTGAGTCAGATGGCTTGCTCAAAAAATCAGTTGAGCCATAGAGACGACCACGTACGACATCAACGGGGGAATTCACTCGCTCCCCAAGTATAATCACCGGGAGCCTGGCAAGGTCCGGATTCTTGCGTATCAGCCGACAGAGAAGATAGTGATCTACACGCGCCAACTGTACAGAGAGCAGGATCAGATGAGGAGAATGAACCTTGATACTTTCAAGTCCGCTTGAAGTATCATTTGCAAAAATAACACGTAACTGTTCTGTTTGTAGAATATACTGTATCCAGTCTCTCACACTGGAATCCTTCTCTATGACAAGGACCGTTCGTGTCTTTGTCTCAAAGAGATCTAGCGTGACAGGGGGAGAAGGAGGGTTTCGCTGCTTATAGTATAATGGCTGCGCTTCCTCGCTTTCGTCTTGCGGAAATAGCATTTGTTCTTCCTCCCTGTCCTCATTTTTATCCGGCGACTGTCGAAGCCCCCTGCTTGAGCGGGGAGTGCTTCACCCATCAGACTTAGAGTATACCACAGCGCGTCGTTGACTTCCTCTCTCCTCCTCCAACACTCCTCTCGGCCCGCCGGCGAGGTGGAGAGGGATGAACCAAACGATGAACGCTCTCCCTACCTGTTCTGCGGGGCGAGAGGAGTAAAGGGCAAAAGGGTTCGCCTAACATTTTCTCTCTTCCCCGAAGAAACCCACGTAGGGCAGATCGGCTTGGCCGTCTCCTCCTCGCCGAGTACACCTCTCGCCCGAAATAACAAGGAGGGAGAGTCGTTTATCTCGGGTTTCATCCCTCTCTGCCGGACACATTTGGGAATGGCGGCAAAAAGGTCAAAACGTCTTTATGAGAGACACTCTTTCGCCCCGCAGAAACACCGTAGGGTCGGCTGTTGATCTCTGACCGCCTCGCCGAGCCACTCACCTCGTCCCACAGACTGTACGCGGAACCAGGTCTGCGCCAACGATTTCCCCTTCCCTCAAAAATGTGTCCAGGAGAGAGCCTGTTAGACCTCCATGAGCAACCTGGAATCATTGTTAGTGCGCTGAGGTCTCAATTCCTCTCGGACTTCCTGCTCCATTTAGACGCTGGTTCAGCGCCTCATGCACCGTGTAGCATATCAGTCTCAATTCCTCTCGGACTTCCCTCTCCATTTAGACCTCGACCTCTAACCCACAACCCTTAATCAACGAGTCAATTGAACAGGTCTCAATTCCTCTCGGACTTCCTTCTCCATTTAGACATCACTGCATAATGATCTGGTGAAAGGTAGGACATTCGTAAGTCTCAATTCCTCTCGGACTTCCTCACCATTTAGACGATTAGAATGAGTCCATGCAGTATTGCAGTCCAATGCGCGTCTCAATTCCTCTCGGACTTCCTGAACCATTTAGACTAAGCTCTAGTGCGCTCTGCTAGTGCTCAAATATCTATTGAGTCTCAATTCCTCTCGGACTTCCTCAACCATTTAGACGTGATTGCACCAAGGTCAGTACAACCATTGGAAGTTGTCTCAATTCCTCTCGGACTTCCTCACCATTTAGACTGTTCAACTTTGATCGGCTGGGATTCTGCAGCGTCATATTGTCTCAATTCCTCTCGGACTTCCTCACCATTTAGACGATGAATGAGAGTCTTTGTACGATCAACTATCGAAGTCTCAATTCCTCTCGGACTTCCTCAACCATTTAGACTGATATGACAGTATGCCGATTGTCACAGATATCGTTCCGTCTCAATTCCTCTCGGACTTCCTCACCATTTAGACTATACTTCAATCTTGCAATGGATCATGTTCCAGGCTCAGTCTCAATTCCTCTCGGACTTCCTCACCATTTAGACGCTGCAGCGATCAATGAGCTACATCGAAGGATATTTATTGTCTCAATTCCTCTCGGACTTCCTCACCATTTAGACCAGATAGTCTCATTGCTCGTGGAACCAGATCTAGAAGTCTCAATTCCTCTCGGACTTCCTCACCATTTAGACCCGACGTCTAGATACATAGCAGGAGCTCATAGACATTGGTCTCAATTCCTCTCGGACTTCCTCCCATTTAGACTGACGTTCAACGATGTTCGTTCTGCTGCAAGCTCTATATGGTCTCAATTCCTCTCGGACTTCCTCTCCATTTAGACTACTGTAATGCTCTTAGGCAAATGACACATAGATTGGCACGTCTCAATTCCTCTCGGACTTCCTCGCCATTTAGACTTCACGTTTTACATACCGATTAGACGACATCTGTATAGTCTCAATTCCTCTCGGACTTCCTCTCCATTTAGACATAGACAATGAGTTTTCAAACGAATCATTGTCAGCAGTGTCTCAATTCCTCTCGGACTTCCTCACCATTTAGACTCAGCAATCTGTTCCAATCGCTTCAGGGATCACTAGCGGTCTCAATTCCTCTCGGACTTCCTCACCATTTAGACGGCTGAGATGCCGTGTTGCATCAGGCAGCTTATACGGAGTCTCAATTCCTCTCGGACTTCCTCCCCATTTAGACCGAGCATTCATGCAGCAGTATCTTGTCAGTAGATTGATGTCTCAATTCCTCTCGGACTTCCTCGCCATTTAGACTGCCACCTCTCTAGTATAGCATCAGAAGCCGCTCTATACAAGCATTTCCGAGAACCTCCAGAAAAGAGCCTGTTTTTGGGCAAATACGGAAGAGCTTATTTATGCAAAATCATCCTCCAGCCGCCTGTAGCGCCCTCCGAGAACCGCGAGCTTAGCACCTTTCTCACCGGAGTCCTCGGAAATTGTTCAGCTTCTTTTCGTCGTCTGAGGCATCGGCCCCTGCAAGCCCTGCAAAATAATCTAATACTAATGCGTGCATAAACATATAGCCGCTCCCTACCCTGCGCAAAAGACCCGCATCCGCCGCCGCATCCAGAAAACGCGGCAAATTCCACGGCATCTGACCCCTGACTCTTAAGCAAAAGACGCAACACCAGATGCTCAATACTCACCAACCCACCCAATCCCATCGCACCAACAAAACCAAATCCGCTCACCAACGCCAAACCTAATCGACTCCTTATAAAGATGAATAATATACCAAAACATACTACTCACCATTAGAACGAGCAGACTATAACGTGCCGATCTCCAAATTTCCTGATTTGGTCTCATAGTTTGTATTACCGCAGGCATTGTCTCAGCTAATCCACTATTCAGTACACCGACCAATACTCCAAATATGCCGCCAAACAATCCGCCGCTAAGTGCTCCTACCAATGGAAATTTTGTATCCAGGCCACCCATAAAAGCACCCACCAGTATACCAATGATGATAATAAATAATTCCTGCCGAAAAACACGCCAGGACCAAATAAACGCATCAATAAAAGGCATGCTTGGGTTAAATAGAGACATAGAAATGCTTATTAAACTAAAACTGACCAGGCCAATCACCCCACCTAACACCGCCGAAGATATTTGTGCTCCCGACAACCACCCAATTAACCCAAAACATGGAATACCTACCAATGCTCCCAATAGGATAGATATCGTTATTGAGCTAATACGATATATTTGCTGTGAGCGTTCCTCCATTAACCACGACATATTTAGCTGTTCAATATAAAATGTGGTCTGATTATGCAACTTCATCTGCACAGCCAGATTTGATAACCAGCTATCAATCTGCTTCAACTCGTATTGTATTCCAACACCACGCCTGTTAATCATCTGCTCCACATAAGACTTTATTAAATCCTGATAGCTCACTTTCTGTGACTGCTCAGAACGAGCCTCAGAAAAATTATTTTGCTCATAGGCAATCATCGATATATTCAACAATAGAGGGCAAGCAATCAACTCGCGAAACATCTTATCCTGCTGCAAGAGTCGCCGCAAAGGGGCAAAACGCTCACCAGCCCTGGCAACATACGCATCCATCTGCTGCTCATTAAGAGGCTGCACCAGGACTGCACGCTGAAGCTCAATCCGCTCATCCTGAGCAAAATACTCTCTTCTGCGACTACAAACCACTATTGAGGTGCCATAATACTCTCGCCGATACTGATTAATCGCCTTAATACAAGCGGAACGCTGCTCCTCGCTGACCTCATCCAGGCCATCAAGCAGAGGTAACAGAAGATTATTGTTTAGCCAGCTCTGAGCCAGCTTGCGCGGTACCTGATAGCGTTCATACAGTTCATTGACTAACCATATACTAAGTGGCTGGCGGGGATTGTTGGCCCACGAAGAGAGCGGAAAAACCGCAGGCATTGCCTGCTCTACATCCTTTTCAGCACGCTCCACCAGCACCCTGGCCAGTTGCAACAGGAGCGTTGTCTTCCCCGCCCCAGGCTCGCCCAGAATCAGCAGATCACCACCAGCATGCTCATAGGTCTCAAGGAGATCTCTCTGAAGAGGCGGCGCTTGCACAGAAAATACCAGGTGTGGCCACGGCTGCGCCAGAGCAGAGGGCATCATCTCCAGATCGAGCGCCAGAGCGAGCTCGCGCTTAAGAGAGGACTCCAGCGCACCAGCGATCCAGGCATTATAGACGCGACTGAGAAAATTGCTCCGGTTTATTGACTTCTGCTGCTTCAGCAGCGGATTTCTTCTCCCGCCTAATCCCTGTGTGAGCACCTGTAATGGACCGCAAAGCCCGGTAATAACCTCGCAAATGCCCTGCACAATCTGCTCAAATGCTGCATCCTGGCCCGACCAGTCGTCGTCCGTCACGGCTTTCCTGTTTGCAGGCAAACCAGCCAGAGAGGCAAAAGGAGCCAGACGCCAATCCACAGGGCGCAAATAAATCGGCACGACCCGCGCCCGCCCTTCCGCCTGCAATTTCAGCGCCAGCGGCAACTCTTGCTCGTAACAGACTTCGGAGGCCATAAAATCGGCGCTAATCAAAAGAAAGATCAGGCTGGCAGCACGTAAATGCTCTAGCATCTCCTCTTGCGCCCGACTGCCCGGTGCAACCCGCCCACGCTGCCAATCCTCAATAATCCGCTCCCGACGCAACAAGCTCAGATGTTTTTCCAGCTCTTGCAGCAACTCCTGATCTTCAGGAGCATAGGAATAATAGACACTCACAGGCAAAGGAGAGACTTGCCGCTCAATCATGCGCTACTCTTTTGAATACTGCTTAGCAACTCTTTTCCTGTATTATACGCTTTCTACATCTCACAAGCAAGAGGATAGCTCGGCGAGACGGTCTGGGTAGTTTGGCGAGATCAACAACCGACCCTACGATATCTACGGGGCGAAGGATTCCCTCGGCGAGGCGGTCAGAGATCAACAGCCGACCCTACGGTATCTACGGGGCGAGGGATTCCCTCGGCGAGGCGGTCAGAGACCCCACCAGGGGGCACGGTCAACAGCCGACCCTGACGGTAGGGTGGCTCTCATCGAGACAATTTGTCTGTTATCACACATATCAAGGCGCAGCCCTACCCCGTCGTTTTCCCTTATCCCCTTACCACCCTCCCGCCCATCGATACCGTAGGGTCGGCTGTTGACCGTGCCCCCTGGTGGGGTCTCTGACCGCCTCGCCGAGCTACATTCTCTCAAATAAAGAGAAGACCTACACAAATATCATAGCTCTTGTGTAGGTCTTCCCTTTATACATCTATAAGCGTCGATTTAACGCTTTCTATCTAGAGTCTGCGCGCACGAGCCCCCATCACCAGGTTATAGATCAGCACAATGGCTGCAATAACCAGCAGAATGTGAATAAAACCACCAGCTACATGGAGAACAAAACCAAGCAACCACAGTACTACTAGTACAACAAAAATTGCCCAAAGAAGATTCAACATGTTCTCTGCTCCTTCACTTTGTACTGAAGCAAGGCATCCCAGCCCTGCATCTTCCAAATTAACTAGTTGATATAATATCGATCATTACATTTCTATACACGGATGAACATAAAAAAAAGATGCGCACCCAATAGAGCCCTGATGCACCTCATCTAAAAATGCAATATCCAACAAACCCTATACCAATCTCCTCTCTCCTGGACACATTTTGCAGGGCGGGGAGATCGCGGGGTGGGACCTCGTTTCACGCCGGATCTGCGGGGCGAGGGGGGTGGTAGGCGAGACGGTCAGAGACCCCACCAGGGGGCACGGTCAACAGCCGACCCTACCTGATCTCTGCGGGGCGAGGGGGAGATCCATTCTGGCAAGAACATCGTTGGCGGGCTGGAGACGGGCAAGCCGATCTGCCCTACGAGGATTGATTGATTGAGGATTCCTCGTATTTCGTGGGGGGGAGATCCATTGCGGCAAGAACATCGTTGGCGGGCTAGGAGACGGGCAAGCCGATCTGCCCTACGAGGATTGATTGATTGAGTGCTAGTGTCTTTATCTCGTTCCATCTTTGGCTTGTCAGTAGCAGGGAACTGCGCTATTTTATAGAAAGGATGATAGTCCTATACTAAAAAATGTTTCTTGCGATTCTCTGATCCAAATTATAAAGGAGCACACTGTTATGTCTGCTGATGCGCAGACAACGACGCAGCAAGTACCAGCCTCGGCTACGCAAGCGGTTGGTGCTGATGCCATTGTCGTTGAACACTTTAGTAAAAGCTATGGCCCAAATCGGGTCGTTGATGATGTCAGTTTTTCTGTGCAACGGGGCGAGGTCTTTGCTCTGCTCGGACCCAACGGGGCCGGGAAAACAACAACCGTCGAGACGCTGGAGGGCTACCGCAAACCCGACCAGGGTACGGTTCGTGTCTTAGGCTACGATCCCATTCGCGATGCCCACACGCTCAAACCCCAGCTCGGTGTTATGCTGCAACAGGACGGCCTCTATCCGGCGCTCACTACACGCGAGGTCCTCAAACTCTTCGCTGGTTACTTCGCGCAACCACAGGATATCGATGCCCTGATCGAGCGTGTCGGCCTGCAAACAGCCGTCAAGACGCGCTGCCGCCGCCTCTCCGGTGGTCAGAAGCGCCGTCTCGCCCTGGCCGTAGCCCTGGTTGGCAATCCTTCACTGATATTTATGGATGAGCCTACCGCAGGTATGGACCCTCAGGCCCGCCTGATTACCTGGGAGATCATCCGCGATCTCAAACAGAGCGGCGTCACTATTCTCCTCACAACCCACTTGATGGACGAGGCCGAACGCCTGGCAGATCGTGTCGCCATTATCGATCATGGCCGCCTGATTGCCCTGGATACCCCCGCCAACATGACCGGAGTGCAGAACGCCAACGTAGTCCGTTTCGTCGCCCAGGCTGGCCTCGATTGCGCCCAACTGGCATCCCTGCCAGGCGTAACTAAAGCCGAAGAATTAAGACCCGGTAGCTATCTTCTGGAAACAGACGCAGTTCCTGGTCTGCTCGTCGATCTCACCACCTGGCTGCGTGACCACAACATTCCACTCTCCGAGCTGCGTGTGGGACACGGCTCTCTCGAAGATCTTTTCTTACGCCTGACCGGAGCGGAGGTGCGCGAATAATGGCAACACAGACACATCAATCTTTCAAGCCCGATAACGTGGATAACAAAGCCGCATCGCCAATCCAACAGATTCTCAAACAGACCCAATACGAACTTCTCCTTACATCCCGGCGCGGCGAAAATATCCTGGTCACACTGATCATTCCAGTGCTGCTACTAATCTTCTTCGCCTCGCTCAATATCGTCCCGGCGGTCAATGGGAGTGCGATCAACTTTCTTCTACCCGGTATTCTCGCTATCGCGATTATGGCTGCGGGGATGGTCAATCTGGGCATTGCCACCGCCTACGAGCGCTATTATGGCGTCCTGAAACGCCTGGGTAGCTCGCCCCTGCCGCGTAGCGGTCTGATTATCGCCAAAGTTATCTCAATTCTCGTCCTGGAAGTGGTTCAGGTTCTGCTCCTGGTCGCCGTTGCCGTCCTGCTCTATAGCTGGCACCCCAGCGGCTCACTCCTGCTCACATTGGCAATCATCGCCCTGGGTACCATTACCTTTGCGGGACTTGGCCTGGCTATGGCTGGCGCTCTCCGTGCCGAAATGACCCTGGCCGGCGCTAACGCGCTCTTCCTGATCTTTATTCTCTTAGGTGGAGGAATTCTCCCGCTCGCTCATCTCCCGGCACCCCTGGCGGCTGTCGCACAGCTCTTGCCCGCAGCAGCCCTCACACAATCACTCCAGGCCGCAATGACGAACGGCAGCGCCTTCCCTACGTTTCCCTTTAGCGTCCTGCTTATCTGGGCCATCGTCGTCCTGCTCGTCGCCATTCGTACCTTTAAATGGGAATAATTGTCAATGGCTATACTGCCAGACCCAATACGCCGGGCAGGTATAGTCTAAGACAGCAAGCTTGCCATCTTCGAGCGCGGAGATAATAAATTGCGGTTCGGTAGAACGCTGAAGTTGATTCTGCTTATCCGGCAAAAGTACGGAGATGCCATCTAATTCATGCACCTGGCGAATGTCCAGATGAAATGGTGGCATCTGTCCCATCAGCACATCTATCCTGAAATGGGCCGTCTCTGTAGCAGAATTATAGTCCAATAAATGAGGCACAATGGTATCTTGAAGCTTACGAAAGGGGTCTGTAAACGAATAGTTCGTCTTAAAGGGGTTACTTGCGCTGGCAAAAGCAAATGCATAGGCTTGAGAGCACAATTGATACTTATACGCACTATTGGGGGTGCGCAGCAGCACCGGATCTTTCGGCGTTGTATTCTGCTCATAAAATCTCAGCAGAAAGACACTGGCGGCAACCGCCAGCACAACCAGGGCAAGCAGGCTCAAGCGTTTTATCATTTCGCAGCGCATCCTCTGGGCGGAATATCTTTTTTATCCCTGTACAAAAATGCGCTACGAAAAACAGGTAGTGAGTACGCGCCTGTACTTCTAACGACGCTCAGAGGTAAGAGGAGGTAACACATCTGCCCATTCGTCCTCACGCTCATCCTCATCCGAGCTCGCTCCCTGAAGCTGAAGAATTGCCGTAATCAATAACGTAAGGATTAATACATGCAGCGCGGTACACCAGGCACAGATAGTATGCAATCGCACCAGTTCGACATAGACGAGGTAGAAAGCGGTCAGCATGCCCAACGCGCCCCAGATTACTTCCGCAATCAACAAGCGTCGATCAGGGACGATTCCACGCCATGCCACGAATGCCAGCCCTGCCGCCACCAGGAACCAGAGCAGGCCCGGCACAGAGATAGGGATACTTGTCCCTGGAACTACCGCGTAAGGGCTGCTCAGCACATTCTCACAATTGATAAACCCACGCGTCGAACAGACCAGGGGCACATTCTGCTGGTCGTAGTGGACCAATATCAAATAGACAGAAATAGCCGCACCTATCAGCCCCACAATCCAAAAGAAGAGCTGCCCAGCCGGGCGTTTCGTCGTTACCATAAAACCTTTTATCCTTCTCCCTTTATATCTCTCGTGATCCCCGCTCTCTCCCAGACACATTTTTACAGGGAGGGTGAAAGCGCTCGGCGAGACCATGTTTCGCGCCGGTTCTGCGGAGAGAGGTGGGTGGTTGGCGAGACGGTCAGAGACCCCACCAGGGGGCACGGTCAACAGCCGACCCTACGCTTCCTCTCAGGAAACAGCATATCGCCCATCCCATCCTGTGTCAATAGCAAACAGGACCACAAAACAAAAAAGGAATACCACCTCTCAAAGACGCCTTTGCCTCAGAAAATCCTTATTCACCTCCTGTGCACGCAACAAATCGTGCTCAACGCACAACCTCAACGGCCAGAGTTTTGTAACCCACCTCTTCAAAGAGCACCACCATTTTATCGCCCTCGTAGCGCAACACCAGCCCATCTCCCCATGATTTATGCACAACATGCGTATTTATTGGAAAGGGCATCCCCTCTTCATCTTCTGGAACGGTAATACCCGCATCGCAGTTATCGCAGAAGCCGCAGGGATCATCAATCTCTTCACCAAAGTAGTTCAACAGAAATTCCCGCCGGCAGTCCGCTACTTCGGCATACCCTCGCATCATCTCAATACGCGACTTATCATATGCCCTGCGCGAAAGATGGGCGCGAATAGCCTCCCCCACAACCTGGTCCAGATCAGCTCCCTGACCACTATAGACGATTTCGCCCGTTGGCAGAGTATCGACAAAACCTATCTCTTCCAATCTCGTCAGCGCCTCAGCCAGCTTCGAGCGCGAGAGATGCGTCTTCTCGGTCAATTCCTGCAACACCACCGGCTCGCTACTCGCCTGCACCGTCTTCGCTACCTGCTCGACCTGATCGACCTCTATACGCCCCGCGCTGGCAAAAAAGCGATAGATGCCCAGATCTTCAGAACGGTAGAAAAGAACCGCCTTCGCCTCTTTGCCATCTCGCCCTGCTCGCCCAATCTCTTGATAATAAGAATCCAGAGAGTCGCTAATATCATAATGAAAGACAAAGCGTACATTCGGCTTATCAATCCCCATCCCAAACGCCACCGTCGCCACAATCACCTCCAGTTCATCGTCCATAAAACGACGCTGAACCTCCTCGCGCTCCTGGGACTTCATACCAGCATGATAATATGCCGCCTTGATCTCTCTCTCCCCCAGAGCCTGCGCAATCTCTTCGGCATGTTTGCGCGTCGCCGTATAGACAATCCCCGGCTTCTCCACCTCAGCCACCCGTTCAAGCAAGGCTTTTTTCTTTTCGCGCTCTTCCTGAAAATGCTCCACACCCAGCCAGATATTCGGACGATCAAACCCCTGTACAATAATATGAGGAATTTGCTTCTCCATCCCCATCCCCAGCCGCTCAATAATCTCTTCCCTCACCAGCGGCGCGGCAGTCGCGGTCAAAGCCAGGATCGTAGGATGGCCCAACGCCTCAACTATCGTGCCCAGCCGCAGATACTCAGGCCGAAAATCATGCCCCCACTCGCTTACACAATGCGCTTCATCCACAACGAACAACGCTGGATGCGCCTCGCGAATCGCGCTAAGAATCTCTTCATTGTTAAACTGTTCAGGAGCAAGAAACAGGTAATTCAGCTTCCCCTGCTGCAACTCCTGAAACACCTCTTCGCGCTCCCCCTCGCGCATCGTCGAATTCACCAGCGCCGCCGCCCCTACATTCATCTCCTCAATCGAGTCAACCTGATCGCGTTGCAGAGCAATCAAGGGCGAGATAATCACGACTGGACCATGCAACACTTGTGCCGCTACCTGGTAGATCAGCGATTTGCCCAATCCCGTAGGCATAACCGCCAGCGTATCCCGGCCTTCCAGTACAGACTTAATCGCCGCTTCCTGCCCAGGCCGGAAGTCCTTGAAACCAAACTTTTCTCGTGCAATACGGCGTACACGCCATGTGCGCCCCAACTTCATACTCGTCTCCGCCTATTCCTACCAGGCCATCAACAGCCCCATCCTAGTGCTGCCAGCAGCCTGGACAGATATTTTGTTCCAGACACTAACAGTACGATTTCAAAGAATCCAGAAGAAGACACAACACAACCACTCTCCCCCGAAAGTCTTTCACCCTCAACGCTCTCCTCCTGGTTACGAAATAATCATAGGGAATAGAGGAGCAACAAAACCTGTTGTCACAAGTAAAAGAAAATCAAGCAACAAGCAAAGAGGATTTATATGCAATTAGGCGGTCTACATCACATCACAGCTATTACTGGCAACGCATCGCTCAATGTAGCTTTTTATACCGAAGTTCTTGGCCTCCATCTGGTGAAGAAAACTGTCAACCAGGATGACGTGAGCGCTTACCATTTATTCTATGGTGACGCAACTGGAAAACCCGGCTTCGACATGACGTTTTTTGACTGGCCCCTGGCTGGTCCTAATCGTGAAGGCGCAGGCGCAGTCTCCGCCATCGCCTTTGGCGTAAACGGTCAGGAAACGCTAGCCTGGTGGCTGGAGCGCTTCGATCAATTTAAAGTAGAGCATTCCCCTATCCAGACACGTGGAGAACAAGCCCTGATCACCTTCCGCGATCCAGAGGGGCAACGCCTGGAACTGATCGATGTCGCAGGACGTTTGCAGAGCAGCTACTGGCAAGGAAGTTCAGTTCCCGAAGCATTTGCCATTCAAGGTTTTGCCGCCGTCCGCCTCATCGAACGCTCCCTAACGCTCAGCGCAACCTTTCTCACCGAGACATTGGGCTTCCGCCAGACAACCAGCTATCAATCTGAGGCAGATACCACCGTCTACGTCTTTGAAGTAGGACCAGGCGGCCCCGGCGCTGAAGTTCACCTGGACATCCGTCCCACGGCCCAATTCACCCGTCAGGGCATTGGCGGTGTTCACCACGTAGCCTTCCGTACTCCCGACGAAGAAGAGCAGCAGCAATGGCACACAAAGATTGCCCATAAAACGCGCAACGTTACGTCGATCATTGACCGCTTCTACTTCCATTCGATCTACTTCCGCGAACCAGGCGGCGTCCTCTTCGAGATCGCCACCGATGGCCCCGGCTTCGCCTCCGATGAAGCTCCAGAACATCTGGGAGAGCAACTGGCCCTTCCTCCCTTCCTGGAACCAAAACGCCAGGAGATCGAGAAGAACCTGCAACCCATCGTCCCATTCAAAATCTCAACCGTGCGCTAGACCAGGGACAAACAAAAACAGGAGCAGTAGTTCATCGCTACCTGCTCCTATCTCTCCTCGATCTCTGTTAAGAACCTATTAGACAGCCGAACGCAGGGCAACAATCGGGTCCATCTTCGAGGCGTTTATTGCCGGATAGAGGCCGAAAAAGATGCCTACCGCTGCCGAAACGAAAAACGCAATTGCAACAGGGAGAAGACTCAAAGTGTAAGGCAAAGAAAAGCTGAGCGTGAGCAAAAAGCCGCCGCCAAGACCAAGTATAATGCCTATCGCGCCACCAATCATACTTAATGTGAGTGCTTCCAGGAGGAACTGATTGCGGATATCACGCTGACGAGCGCCCAGCGCCATACGTAATCCAATTTCGCGAATGCGCTCAGTGACAGAGACCAGCATAATATTCATAATTCCAATACCACCAACAGTCAGTGAGATCGATGCAATACCAATCAGCAACAGAGTCAACTCGCTAGAACTTTGTTGCGCATTCTGAATCAGCTGGTTCTGGTTAAACACCTGGAAATCATTTGGTGCAGACACACCAGTATAGGTACGTCCACTTCTGGCTCCCGACGCGCCACCGGTACCTTGCCCAGTTCCACCCGCTCCCCCTCCCGTTCGCCCAGCACCACCCGCTCCACCACCGCCAAATCCTCCACCTCCTCCCGCATAGCCTCCGCGCTCCACGTCCACCCGCTCCGCCAGCTCCGCCGCTTTGCAAACCGCTACCCAGCGAAGAACCTGTACGATTCGTCGTACTCTGAGCTAACGAGGGATCAGGGCCTGCCAGATGATGCCGCGATCTGAGGACAGCCGTAATATCCAGCTGCGCCTGATTCACATTGCTCACATCGTCTATCTGCGCCTGGATCTGATCTACATATTGCGAAGGCTTCAGACGTGCGCTAGCAGCACTAAAAGGCACAAAGATAACATCATCTGCATTCGATGGCCCCTGCGTCCCCTTCGCCTGCAACACACCAATCACGGTAAAGACCTGTCCATCAGCCCGAATCTGCTGACCAACCGGGTCCTGCACAGTACTGGGGAACAGATTTGTAGCCACCGTCTGGCCAATGACCGCTACCGCCCTGCTAGCCTGCTCGTCCGCGTCACTAAACCAGTTCCCATCGGCAAGCTGCCAGTTCTGAATGCTTTGATAGGCAGGATAGACACCCCGGATACTCGTATTCCAGTTGAGATCATTATAAATCACCTGCCCCGAAACACTCAGAATAGGGCTCATCGCCACCACGTGATTCACCTGCGATACTGCGTTTGCATCTTCCAATGTAAGCGTCTGACTGGTACCAGCCGCGCTACGTACACCGCCACCAGAACTGGATGCCCCCGGTGAAATCGTCAACAGATTGGTCCCTAGACTGGCAAGACGCTGGCTGACACTCAGATTCACCCCCTGCGTCAAGATCACAATCGCGATCACGGCTGAAACGCCAATAATAACGCCCAGCATCGTCAAAAATGAGCGCGTCGGATTCGCTTGCAGGGCCTCAAATGCGCTCCCCATCGTTGCGCTACTGAAAACCCCTGGCCTCTGGCGTGGCCTCCAAAGGTCTGCCTGAGAAACCTGTTTCTTGACAACAGCCTTCTGTGTTGGAGCCTCAACCTTTACCGCCCGCTCGGTTATTGCCAACTGCTCCGGCTTTACAGACGGATCAATATCTGTCGCCATATTTCTTCTTTCCTCCTAAATAAGTTAGCAAGAGGTGAAAACCATAAATAAAGAGCTAGATTTCTTTTCTCGAATAGAGCAGATGCCAAACCTGTAAAGACATTAATATAAACAAGCCATTGCAAAACGAAGATATATCTACACTGCTCAAATGCATATACTATCAGTGTAAGGGCCAAACCTCTAGAAAATGCAAAGTAAATTTGAAGAAGCTGCAAAAAGTTTGTAAAGTAACAAAAAAGCCGCCCTTCCTGGACGGCTCTTTTGCCACTTTATCTGGAGAAGTGTTCCCGACTGGAATCGAACCAGCGCACACGGCTTCGGAGGCCGATGCTCTATCCACTGAGCTACGGGAACTTCGTAGATAATAATAGCACATATGTCAACTGATCTCAAACACGATACCCAGCTTCAGGGAAAGCAAGAATCTTCGCAAGCGCTCATATATTCTTACGATTAAGTACATAAATATTATTAGATCAATTTATCATTATTTTTGTATATGTACATTCACTGCAATATTTGTTATCCTATCAGGGTGATGTTTTAAGTGAGGAGGAAGAGGCATGGAAATACAACCACAACAGACCGACAAAGCATATGGCCTACTCAAACAGTATATTGCCACACAACCAACCATCCCGGTTCCAACCGTTGGGCCAATTTCACAGCCTACCGATCCTGAAATTTCCCTGGTAAATACAGCAATCAGCGAGACAAAACAACCACGTAAAAAATTACGGGGGATTCGCTTACTAGCTATGGCTCTCTCTATTCTAGTAGCAATCATACTTTTTTTCACCTGGCATATGTTCTCCCAACAAGCAACAACCACAGGCATTTCGCCTCAAACATTTACCACCTCAGCCTATGGCAGCCCTACGAACCAGATAGTTCACGCAACCCCAGCAGAGAATAGTGGATCGGACATTCAAGTCTATATCGTTGGTGCTGTTAAACATCCAGGAGTCTATACGCTATCAGGCACAGCACGTGTCTACCAGCTTCTCCAGGCAGCAGGCGGCCCTCTCACTAGCGCAAATCTTGTTGCGCTGAATCTGGCCGCAAAGCTAAGTGATGGGCAAGAAATTTACGTAGCCGCCATAGGTGAAACAACCTCGGCTGCCCCCTCGGCCAGTATACCAGGTTCAACGGGTTCAACAATTTCAGCTCTTCCGAGCGGTCAGCTAGTCAATATTAACTCCGCAACAGCAGATAGTATGCGTCAGAATCTGCACCTTGCCACAACCACGGCTCAGAATATCGTGACCTATCGGCTCAATCATGGCAACTTTACCTCTGTTGACCAGCTCTTACAGGTAGTAAGCAAAAACATTTACAACAAAATCAAAGGCCAGGTAACGCTTTCTTAGCCCATAGGTGACGCGAACATAATTATTGTCGAGCGTGAACTGATCTCTGACACGCTCTTAGCTATTGAGGAAAAATAGAGGTGGCGGATAGATTCCTTTTACCAGGGCCTCTCCTGGTATGTTTAACCTGTTCCTGGCTGAGCGGCATTTTCCTGTCCTCATACCTGGTACTCCCCTCCCTGCTTTTTGTAGGAGCCTTTTTTGTCGTACTCCTCCTGCTCATTGCCTTCTGGTCCAATGCAACGGGTCGGCTACTCCTGTTACTGCTCCTTTGCTTTCTGGCTGGAGCAGGGCGTTATGCCCAAAACTCGCCAATCAATGATCCAAACAATATAATGCACAAGATCGGTTCTTCCGTAGAGATACAGGGTACTATAAGCGATGAGCCAAAGAGTCAGGGGCGATTACGAACGTTACATCTTGCCGTGAGCCAGGTCAGCAGCAACGGCGGTCTTACCTGGTATGAAGCACATGGAGTAGTAGCCCTCCAGACACTTGGCCTTACCATTGAAGATCCCTATGGAGCAAATTATGGAGATAGCGTCAGCGCCAGCAGCACGCTGCAACCTCCAACGCCACACAGTGCAATCAACATCGTCGCAAGTATGACGTTTCCTAAAATAAGTGTGCTGCAACCTGCAAATACGCTGCTCGCGTGGCTTTATCACCTCAGGATCGTCCTGAGCAATGTAGCTGACCGCGCACTGTCTCAACCCTATGCAGCATTACTTATTGTGCTCCTACTCAGTCTACGCACCCCCTCTCTTACCCCTCTCATTCCCAGCTTTAATCTCACAGGCACAGCTCATCTGCTCGCGCCATCCGGCTTCAAAGTCACCCTTCTTGCAGGCTTTATCATAAGCATCGTAAAGCGCCTTCTGCCTCCAACCCAACAAGCAGCACGTTTACCAGCAGAAAGACGAGGCGGCTGGCGAACATACTTCACTACATTGGCAGTCATACTTAGTATTTTTGTCTACACCTTCCTCAGCGGAGCAGGGCCAGCCGCGCTCCGCGCCGGTATTATGAGCTCTCTGCTAGTCATTGCCCCAAGATTAGGCCGCATATACAATGTCTACACGGCGCTTGCCCTTACCGCCTTCTGCATGAGCCTGTCCGATCCGATGCTCTTATGGGACCCTGGCTTCCAGCTTTCTTTTACCGGCACACTTGGCATTGTCGTTCTCACTCCCTACTTTCAACGCCTGCTGCATCGGCTGCCTCTCAGAGATTTTTTCCTTGCAGAGACACTGATAGACATCTGTGCAGTAACATTAGCAGCTCAGACCGCAACGCTCCCTTTTACTCGCCATAGATTTCCAGCAGGTCTCTTTTGTCGCCCCACTCACCAATATCCTTACTGTTCCGCTGCTAGGACCATTCATCCTGCTTGGGCTCATCCTCTGTCTACTAGGCCTGATTGCTATCCCAGCCGCACAGTTCATAGGCTGGTTTGTCTATCCACTTCTCTGGTATACCAAAGCCGCCGTCTTCTTCTGCTACCAGTTGCCAGGGGCATACACCATAATCCCTTATGAAGCACCTGTCACCATCTATTATCAGTTGCCAGGTGCATACTTCACAATCCCTCATATAGATAGTCTGCTCTGCCTTGTCTACTATAGCCTCTTACTGCTCTGCCTTATTCTGCTTAAAAAGAGGCGAGAACAAGCACAAGTATCACCAGTTCAGGACCCTGCAATACCCAGAAAAGAGCTTTCTCCTCGCATGTGGCATATCCTTCAAACTTGTATGGCCCTGGTTATTCCCCTTTCTACAATGACCAATATGCTTATAGACCATCTCAATACCCAGCTCACAATCACCTTCTTTTCAGTAGCACCAGCTAATAAGCCGCCTGAAGGTGAGGCCATACTGTTACAGACCCCTGATGGGAAAACGCTCTTGATTGATGGAGGACTTGACGCAAGTTCATTAGCGCAAGCCCTGGACAGCTATCTACCTTCCTGGCAAAGATCGCTCGACCTTGTCTTGCTCACAACACCACGCTCCGACCACCTCGACGGCCTGCTAAATATTGTTGAACATTATTCTATCGGCACAATAGTTGATGCTGGAGTACTCCACCCTGATACAACTTATGCACGTTGGAGACGTACTATAGATGAAAAGAGAATGAATTACATTCCTGTTCAACAGGGAGAACAATTTCATCTGGGAGAAGAAGTGCAAATTCAGGTGCTCTGGCCTGGACCAACACTTCATAAAGGCACGAACGAGTCACGAGATAATGCGCTGGTTATCCGTATCCAGACACCTTTTCTGCGCGTGCTCCTCCTGGGGGTCACCGCCGAAAGTAGTTACGCACTACAGGGCTTACTCACCACTATAGATGCCAGTTTTATGCAAGCAGACGTAGTACAAATTGAAGGAGAGGAGAATGCACCTTTCGCATCTTCCCTACCACAACTCCTGGAGAAAACGCATGCCACGCTGCTTATCGAAACACCAGCAACAGCGAAAGTTCGGAAAAAGACCCAGCAGCTACCACTGAAGCAATCAGAGGTAGAAGCGTCTCTCATGCTCACTGGTAAACAGATCATACAAACCAAAAAAACCGGTTCGTTCGAGGTTGCAGCTAGTACCCATGGGGTAACTTTTTTCCCAGCAGAAGGAGAATAACCGACACATTTGTTACCATAGATACAAGAACAAAAAGAAATAAACAATACAGGAAATGCGCATCGTCTTTTGTAGAGAAGGGCCAGGGATATTATGCACTGTGAACGCTGTGGCAACAATTTTGCAGACACCATGACCATCTGTCCCCGCTGCGGAACGGTCATAACTCCTCATACACGCACAAAACAACCAGCTACAGACTATGGATCATTTGCCGCCGGCGATTTCGGTAGCGCCCCCCCTTATCAACAAGGATACCAGCCACCCTACACAGAAACAAATGCCATTTCATCCCCCTATCCAACACCAGGAACAGCATTCCCACCCAATTATTCGGCCAGACCGCCACACTACATGCCGGGTACACCAATTCAAGCAACCATAGGGCATGGTAACACTAATGAGAGTGCCCTGATAGCAGAGATCGTGCTCTCATTATTTGGTATCTTTGGGATTGGCTGGATTATGGGCGGACAGATTACCCTGGGGATCATCCTGATGGTCTGTAGCTTCTTTATCTACTGGCCGCTCATGATTCTAGGGACGGCATTTACTGAAGGGATAGGGCTCATCTGCCTGGGACCAGTAGCGATTGCAGCAATTATTCTCAACGCTCTTCTGTTGAATGCGGCCCTCAAAAGAAAGCAGCTATTCACAGCGCGGCAGCAAGCACCATATTCCCACTATCGTCGTATGCCACCACAATAGAAAAGAGCCGGGTACTTGATTATTCTACCCGACCCTTTTAAAAAGACCAATGTTCAGTTCATCCATAAATCTTAGCAGTTCTTATTTAAACTTTAGGCAAAGCCAGACGTCGATACTTCTCCTTAGACTCCAGCCAGGCCTCATCAGAGAGACCAAGCTTTTCGCGTAAGGTATCCATAGTTGCACCTGAGCGAAGCTGTTGAACGGCGTAGGTATCGCGCAGAAGTTGTAGGGTCACCCGTTTTTGAATATTTGCAGCCTTCACCACGCGGGCAAGAATATAATTCAGATTACGGTCCGTACACTCAAAAATTTCTTCTTTGGGGTTATAGATCGCTCTATAAGCATTGAATATCGCCGTGAAATCCGCTGGGAGAGCTAATCTGCGCTCACGATGCTGCTTGCCAGTAGAAGCCTCAAAGTGCACCGTGACGAGGGGATGTTCAGGATCAGAAAGATCCACGTGCTGGAGTTGTAGACCCATCACCTCTTCTTTTTTTAAACCAGCATGCAAAATAAGATGCACCAGGCAATAAGCGCGGGGATCACTAGCGGATGCCGCGAGAAGCGCCTGCACCTCACTCTCTTCAAGCAATTCAGGAAGAGGAGGAAGAGGACGTTCCAGGGTAAGACTGGCAGAAGGATCTTCCCTGAGTATCTCCTCGCGGGCTAACCAGGAAAAGAAATTTTTGAGAAAAGTGACTCGCCTCGCCATCGTCTTAGGAGCAGGAACCAGTCCCCGTTTGCCAAACTTCAATTTCATCAACCAATCGGTCAGGTTTTCCTTAGTGATACGTCCAACCGGCTCATCAGGTCCAATAAAATCGGTAAGCATCTTCAAGTCTGAAAGGAAACAGGTAATTGTATAGTTTGACTTGCCACGCAGCTGCAATTCCTGGCGATACGGTTGAGCACAATCTACCAGACTTGTCTGATCGGTTAAGTGTTCCATATGCACAACCGAGGGGGAAGATAGATCATGACCATCAGAGGCAGATTCAAAGAGTTCTGTAACTCCGTTGGGTGCACCAAAGAGATTTGTCTGCGAAACAGGGCTCTCTTCCATAAGTACCACCTCTGATTGCATTTCCTGTGAGATGTCTTTCTGCATGTCTCGCTCCTTGACATGTAAATTGTTCAGATTCGTCCGAGAACGTCGCTAGAAAAAGCTCCAGGCTCGTTCAGAAAAAGCTGCTTTCAGACATCCTCTGCGCTCCATACAGCCTTTTTCAGGACAAATCGCTTTCAGCACGTTCTCAAATAGCTCTGTACTTTTCATTATAGCATATATGTACAATTTGCAATCCTGCCCAGTTACTTTTACCTGGCTGAGTCTTAAGGAAGCAATTCGACAATGGATAAACCTTCCTCATATAATAAGGGGCAGATATAACAGTTCCTTTTTAGATCGCAAGAGAACAAAGAACTATAGACAAAACGTTTTCCCCTAAATTACCTATCGGGTTACGTTCATATCCAAAATTCGTCCCCTATGTGTACAAGGTTATTAGATTTCGTGTCGGCAGCGAGGACTATTTTATCAATGAAACAAGCATTACGATCATTATTTACGCTTCCAATCCTCCTGGTTTTTGGTCTGGCTGTGGTAGTACGTGTTCTCTACAATATCATTGTGGCAGCAGAGTATTATCCTGACCATGATTCTTTAACCTATCAAACAATTGCCTATAATATCTTAAGAGAGCATTGCTACTGTTTGTTACCACATCTCTCCACAGTTGACCGCGCCCCTCTCTGGCCGGCCATTATCGCTGCTGTTTATGGTACCCTGGGAGATCAAGATCGTAAAGTACGCTTGTTGCTCTGCGTCGTTGGGGCTATCACCTGTGTCCTGATCTATTGTTTTGCGAGAGACCTTTTTGGGAAAAGAACGGCAATCTTCGCAGGATTACTGGCCGCAGTTTATCCATATCTCTATATTTATGATGGCTGGCTCTACTCCGAATCAGTCTATACCTGTTTATTACTGGCCTTTTGCTATACAATCTATCGTATCCAGCGAAAACCGCATTGGAGCTTAATGGTACTGAGCGGCGTCCTCCTCGTGTTACTCTCTCTCACGCGTCCAAATGGTCTCCTCATACTAGCGCTCTTCCTGGCATGGGCACTCTTTCTCGGTTGGCGAAAACTTATGGCCTGGCATACCGTTCTGCAAAGTGCGCTCATTATTACAGGTGTTACCATCTTGCTTCTTGCCCCCTGGACCATGCGCAATTATCTGGTCACAAAGACATTCGTACCAATTGCGGTTGGCGATGGGAAGGTTTTAATCGGTTCATATAACGATATGATTATCCAACGACCAGAATATCTGGCAAGTTGGGTAAAACCCTGGGAGTCACGGCCCTCTGTCTATCATCAATTTCCAGATAATTGCGCCGGTGCATGTGAAGTAACACGCGAAGAAGCATATAAGCTAGATGCAGAACATTGGGTAAAAACGCACCTGAATGAGATGCCTCGTCTCCTCACGCTCCATTTTATCAATCTCTGGCAGATAGATACGCAGGAAGCAGATCTAGCAATTAATCGATTCCCGTATCAACGCTCATCCCAGCTTGTTGTGTTTATGATGCGCATTCTTACACCTCTCGTCTTTTTGCTGGCAGCAATCGGCCTCTTCGCTACACGTAAGCGCTGGCCGGAGTTACTTTTCTTTTACCTGCTCATCGCCGTCACCATTGCCGAAAGCGTCTATTTCTATGGTATGGCGCGGTTCCGTGCGCCTATAGAACCGCTATTAATTATTCTTAGTGCAGGGACAATCTGCTGGATTCTGAAGAAGTTCCAGAAAAGAGCAGATCAAGGGGAAGAGCAAAGCGACATGAAAGCAGATAGAAATCTATCAGTATCTCATAGATAAATAGAGCGAGGAAGAAAGCAAGAGGCTCTGCGGGACTGGTCCCGCAGAGCCTCCAGGCATAAGAATACATGCCTTCAATCTATTATAAGAAATTTCTGAATATGCTCTCTACCGATAGTCCTTATCCAAATCTTCAGCTTCATACTCCTCTTCATCCTCAAAATCCTCGTCATCCTCATCATACTCATCTAAGTAGGTTACATTTCCATAATCAGGTGAATATTCCGGCAATTCCCGGCTGATCTGAATGGTTGGATTAATAAGGGGGAAGGGCTTCAAACCACCTGGCGCGGCTGGACCTTCAAGTTTCTCCTCCAGGGGGGGCGCACCTTCGCGCACCAGCACTTCAGCACCCATAGCAACTGACTCGAAACCCAGGCGGCGGAGGTCCATCACCATGCCGGGCCAGGTATCTTCCGCATCAATTGCCCACCACTCACGTGCCATATAACGGACAGGTCGAACACGCAAAGGTCGGTTGAGATCGCCCAGACTAGCCAATAACGGTGTACGCTTCTGCTCGGCTTTTTTCACGATGATAAACCGTCCCTTCTTACTACTACACAATAGACGCCACTCCTCATTGAATCAGGTGGTCGTGAAAAAATTCAGAGATACCCTCTTCTTCTTACCACAAAACCTGGAAGCGGAAATCTATCCTGTACTAATACCATACCACATTCTCGCCTATCCTTGCCAGAGAAAAAGAGTTTCTAAAGAGCAATACTTGACCAACCGCCGTTTATTCACTACCATTAAAACAAGCTCTCATCCGCTAACGCAGCGATATAGATAGACACAAGTATTTCACCAGTACAACACCAAAAGAGAAGGAAGCATGTGGGCTTACTGTCTTATCGAAAGGTAGCTATGACAAAGCAAGGCAAAAAAAATCTCAGAGGCAATCTCAAAGCGCTGCGCGGCAGTACCATGCGGCGTTTACGCAGTACGCCCAGCTATTTCTTCTTGATCTGGCGATGGAGCATGTGGCTCTATGCTCTTATCATCATTAGCGGGGTCGATCAAAGCTACAAAACAAAAGCTGTCTATACCACAACAGTCTACTTACTTGTCATTACCTTTGTGCAGACAGCTATCGTCACACTTTATGCCCCTGTGCTACGCCTGCTCTTTCCGTTAAAGAGACGTCAGCAAATAGACAACGAAGAGGATGAGGACGGTATTTTACCTCCGCTTGCACGTACAAAAAACCCTTATTGGAATATTGCCGTTTATGGTCTCGATCTGCTCATGTGTGGCCTTGTCATCTATTTTAGCGGTCCCTTTGCCGTCGCACCCAACTTTGGAGCAGGTTCACCATTTTATCGTTATGGAATGTCGACAGTTCTTGCCGCCTCTCTGGCATATCGCTATCGTGGTGGATTAGCCGCAGCACTGGGCTTTGATCTCTTTATCCTTTTGGGCATCCTCATTCCCGCTCCAGGTTCACCAACCAATCCACCTTATCATCCCAATATCATTGACATTGCCACCTCTCTTATTGACACTCCAATTATCGCCATCCTCACAGGTTACATTGCCAGTCTCCTCACGAGCCTAGCAAACAGCAAACATGAGCTTCAGCAGAACGCCAGAATCATTCAAAGCAGCGCACGCCGTGAGGCCTCCCTGCGTCGTATTATGGAAAGCATTGTAGGTCTCTCCTGGAAGAAAGAACAGATGCTACAAAAGAGCATAGAGCAGACACGGCTCGGCGGACATTTTCATGCAGTGATTCTGTTTCTCCCGCCGCCCACAAACGAGCAAGAAGTACAGCAAGATGCCACCTATCTCGAAGCAACGATTCCTGGATATAAAATCGCGGCTGAAAGTCAAAAAATCCTGGACGAGGTGAGAGAGAGAGGAGAAAAATATGCGGCAGAATTTTCAAGGTCCGACGATACAGCGCGTCTCTACCTGCCATTTCTTAAAAACGGGCAGATATCCCTGATCCTCGGCGCAGAAAGCAAACAGCCGCTGAATAGTAAAGATGAAATATTCCTGACCACAGTAGGAACACAACTCCTTGTAGCCCTGGAAAATATCCACCTTGCAGAACAAACGGTGCAGCTTGCAGCAACAGCCGAGAGAGGACGCCTAGCACGTGAGCTACATGATGGAGTTGCACAACTTGTTTATATGCTGAGTCTGAATGCCGAAACATGTGTTGCCCAGACCCAACGCATTATCGAGGCATCGGAAGAAGATGCCGAGCTCATCACGCCCCTGGCTGAACGGCTTGAAAAGCTAGTCAAAATAAGCAAACAAGCCCTATGGGAGACTCGTACCTATATGTTCAGCTTAAAGCCGCTCATGAGTGGTAACACAACACTGATACAGATGCTTACCAACCAGTTACAAGAGTTTGAGACCATCAGCGGTCTGGCAACCAGGCTTGAAGTAGAAGGTACAGAGGTAGAATCACCACCATCACAAAGACAGGCACAGATCGGGGCAGCCCTCTTTCGTATAATACAAGAAGCACTCACAAACGCATACAAACATGCAGGAGCAAGTCAGATCGTGGTGCATCTTGCGATAACAGCAGAGAACTATCTTGTCGAAATCTGTGATAATGGACAGGGGCTACCGCAAGTAGCTATAAATAGGAATAGAAACACAACGAGTGAGATCCAACATATCTACTCAGGTCATGGGATACAAGGCATGAGCGAACGGGCGCAGGAACTACAGGGGAGCCTTCAGATGAGCCAGAACGAGAATGGCGGTGTGAAAGTGCGAGTCGTACTCCCATGTAAGCATAGGTCCTAAATCAGCTCGTCTCATGCCACATATTCTTCGGATGGCAGTCAAGAAAATAGCAATCTATAGAGGAGAGAACAATGGCAAAAATACGTTTGATGATCGTAGATGACCATGAAGTAGTACGCCTCGGCTTGCGAGCAGCCATCGAACTTGAGCCAGATATCCAGATTGTAGGTGAAGCAAGCAGCGGCGAAGAGGCGATAGCAAAAATGGCAGTGCTTGATCCGCAGGTAATTCTGCTGGACGTAAGAATGCAGGGAATGAGCGGTATTGAAGCCTGCCGCGAGATCAAAAGCAATCATCCTCAGGCAATCATAATAATCATCACCTCTTACACCGACGAGGATGCCGTTCTGGCCTCAATGCTCGCCGGAGCGAGTGGTTACCTTTTGAAAAATGTCAGCCGGGCCGAATTGTTGAAGGCAATTCGGCAGGTTGCTACTGGACAATCGCTGCTTTCAGACGAGGTAACAAAGCGCATAAGCAAACGAATAAACACATTTTCCACGGGCCATACACCAGGGGCAGAGCTCACAGAACGAGAGCGCGAAGTGCTAGCCCTGATCGCACGTGGTCACACCAATAAACAGATTGCAGAACACCTTTCTGTCAGTGAAAAAACTGCACGTAACCATGTCAGCAATATTCTAGAAAAACTGGGAATGTCACGAAGGAGCGAGGCTGCGGCCTATGCAGTAGAGCATAAGCTGGTACCACCGCGTGAACGAGGACAGAGCCATCAGGGGTAAACCTTCAAATTGCTATAGATCACCTCACCTTGCGCCTGATCTGCCCCTTGAGATGAGGCAAAGCCAAATGTACCTGTTAGATAAGTTGTATCAGTCACAGAAGCAAGGTAGACAGTATTTGCATAAAGATTTATCGTGCCATCTTGCACAATCAGCTCTAGCGTATTTTTCACTTGAAAGCCTGCATTCCAACCAGTTGGAACCTTGCCACTTTTTAGGAGAACAAACTGGGTCGGATAGCTTGTTGTATAGTTATCCGAGCTTGAAAGTCGATAGTTTCCCTGAGCATCAACCTCGAAGAGATAGCCAGAATAATCATTTGCAAAATCTGTATTGATATGAAAAAAGATCCCGCCAGTAGAACCAGAGACAAGTTGCATATCTACACTCATTGCACTATTCCCATACATAGTGTGTTTTTCACGGCATCCCTTAATAGCAATCAAGCCAGTCAAAACATGATAGCCATCGGGACGAAAAATACAATTGTGGGTATCACTATCCCACTGGGCAGTACGTGTAAACGGATTATTCACATTCGTTAAAGGATCAGGGTAAAGAGGAGGCTGCGCAACTGCTGTCTGTACAACACCGACAGTCGCTCTGGCCTGTGCAACAGCCGTCGCCGTAATTCCGGCAATGGCAGTTTCCGTAGCATGGACTGCATTTGCCGTGGCAGCAAGCGAGACGGCATGAGCAGTTGCGGTGAGATTAGGAGTAGCGGTTGGAATCTGTGTTGGGGTCGCTGTAGGAAGTGTCTGCTGACCCTGAGCAGTGCTGGTTGCAGGGATGTTCGGAGAGAACAGATTTGGATGTACTACAAGAGAGATAGCAGGGACAAGCACGGCCAGGATAGCAAGAAAAGCAAGAGCCGTCAGAATGCGTCCTCGTTTCCGAGCAGGTGAAGCAGGCCGTCCCGTTTGGGGCGATACAGGAGAAGTAGATTGATGGAAGCCCAGAGTTGCTTCATCAAGAGGTGCAAGCCGTGTTGGTGGTCGATCTCTCGGTGTAGTAGACAAGACCAGAGGACCTTTCTCACTGGGAGATCGGGCAGGCTTCTCCTGAATCTGGAGAAACAGATTTTCTCGCTCCTCGCTGCTACCAGAGTAACGTGGAGCACGAGCCGCCTGACAGAAAGCATCAGCCAGAGCTCTGGCTGACGGATAACGGTCATCGGGATTTTTCGCCAGAGCTTTCAGAATAACCTGCTCAACCGGAACAGGCAGATCAGGTACAAAAGCACTCGGCAGAGGGGGTTGCCTTCCCACATGCATCGTCACAATTGCTAACTGGCTTTCGCCGATGAACGGCATCCGTCCAGTCACCATCTCATATAAAAGCACACCCAGCGAATAAAAATCACTGCGCGCATCCGCCTTATGATCGGGTTCAAACAGTTCAGGCGCAACATAATCCACAGTGCCAAGCACGTTTCCCGTACTCGTCATCTGCGTTGCATCGGAGACATTGCGGGCAATACCAAAATCTGCAAGGTAACAGCTTCCCTTGCTACTTAAAAGTACATTAGAAGACTTAATATCGCGATGAATAATTCCCCGGCTATGGATATAATCGAGAGCAGAGGCCAGATCAGTCAGGTAGGCACAGATCTGAGAGAGAGAAAGGGGAGATTTACGAATAAAGGAGCGTAGAGTGCCGCCGGGCATATAGGGCATCACAATATAATAGCGCTCCATCCCATCCAGCAGAGCAGTACCAGTAGTATAGATAGGCATCAGATGAGGATGGTGGAGAGAGGCCATCAAGCGTGCTTCACGAAGAAAGCGACGAAGCATCTCTTCATCCTCACGCCTGAAGACCTTTACAGCCACCTCACGCTCAGCGCGGGCATCATACGCCAGGTAGACATCAGCCATACCGCCTTGACCAAGTAGACGCTGGAGTGAAAAATCACCCAGGGTCCTTCCCTCCAGGCCTCTCATACATACACTCCACCGGTCACCTATTTACAGCTGAGACCCAGCTTCTATTCCTCAAAATGCTACAGAAGAAAAAGGATATACTTATCAACTATACGGCTTACAGGCAGAGAAGGTTGTTATCCCGCTCTAAGAGAAATTAACATAAAGATGCTTTGCCTCATCATAACGATAGACAGGGTTACCACGTTGAAAGACCAAGCGCCCGTTCTGCTGCGTAAGCCAGACCAGCAGACGCGTTCCTGGCGAGGCATGCAGATTATAATGCCAATGATCCAGAGCCAGAGGGCCAGAGACACTAAAGAGCCAGGCCCCACCATCCGCATCAATCGTATTTGGTGCTAATTGGTCACAGGCAAAAGAGTTATCATCATGGACGGTCCCCACCTGAAAATCACATGCTTGCAGAGACATACCATTGAGAGTAGCATGTGCATCAGCATAGGGATACGCATCAAAACCTGAAACAGCCTTACGCGCAAGGGTAGCCTGAGCCCAGATCCAGGAACCAATATGTACAGATAGCGCCGTCTGTACAGAGAGGCGTACTTGTGTAGTGGGAGAAATACGTACAATAAACAGGCAACCACCACTACAATCGGCTGCTAGATCACTATTCGGTACATTAATAAGAGGTGTGGGCACCACTTGTTGAGGGGTAGTAGCCTCAATCTTCACAACTTCACCGCCAAAAGCAACCAGGGGATATTGAGGAAAAAGCGGCAAGACCATTCCTGGCTGAATACTGTGACAATCCTGACCAAGAGCCGCATTCAGAGCCTTTACCGTCTCTGGTTTAAGATCACTAAAAACCTCGCCGGCATCATACATATGCATTTGAGAAGCTAAAAAGCCAACGCACGAATCGCCTTCCTGCACCGTATAGAGAAGAGAACCAACTTGAGGCAACACAGAAGGAAAAGTAGGCACAGGAGTTGGAATTGGAGAGGGGCGAGGATTGAGTAGTCCAGAGACAAACTGCGTGGTATTCGGCATAATATTGCCGCCCAGGCGAGAACCATAGAGATAGGCTGGAACAGCAATCACAAGCAGCAAAAACAGCAGCAAAAACAGCCTCCAGGGAACGCGAGTAAACAAATGAATCTGGTCAGTTGAAGTATCTTGTGAGCGATAGCGACGAGCCATAAGTCGCAACTCCTTCATAAAAGAACGTGTCAAAATGTGGGATTAATTTGAGACACATTCTTAGCGTGATATGCAGTAGCATTATAACAGGCAGAAGCGGGAAATGTCATCAGCAAAACTGCGTACATTAGCAGCATTACTCGTTTATGTTTCTCTATAAACAGATAAGACAGCCACAAAACCGCTATACCAGGCCAACAAAACGCTCTTTATGCGAGGGAAGCAACCAGAGCAAGGGGAACATATCTTGTTCAATGGCGGTCATTAAACTACTGGCCTCACGCCAGGCCACCTCATACTCAACCGAAGAGACAGAGATTCAGGCGGAGAGCCTCATCCAGTTCATCAGCATCCAATAGCTCGACATCACCCGCAAAAGAGACAACCAGATCAAGATAGAGGTCCTCGTACCAGACTCGGCCCTGTTCGTCGAGATAATGACGATTACATATATCAATATACCATTCTACAATATCATCATGAGTATCGAACACCGTTGTTATCGCATAGCGTGCGCCAGAGGGGAAGTGTTGCATCCAGACGTAGCCATTATCAGCAAGACAAACACGTCGGCCAGCACAAGTTGCCCAGAGTGGTTCACGCACTTCATCAATACAAAACAAAGTGACATAACCGTGAAATTCACCGACATCTAAGGAGATCTGAGCGAAGCGACTCTTCGTAACACGCTGCCAGTTTCGTCGATCAGCAGGTTTTTGTTTCATGGAGTAATCCTACAAGCAACAGATTTTGAGAAAGGTTTAAAGAAATAATTACTCATAGCATACCATAGCCCATGTTACCAGTGGAACTACTCTCTTGAATTTTTTTCATCGGCAAAAGAGAGATTCATCGACTAGATCGCCTTCTGGAAAGACACAAGCATAAAGAAAGTCCTCCTAATCAGAGCGCTAGGAGGACTCCCTTGAGAGAGCAAAAAAAGGACAGGCGCTAGCTCTGCGAGAGATCTGAGCCGCAAGATTGGGACATCTTCGTCAGGGCTGCATCCGGCGTGAGTTGGCCACGAAGGGCACTCGCAAAATTGTTTGAGATAATATCTCGGCACTGGTCCCAGGCAGGAACGATAGCAGCCACAAAACTGAAGCTCACCGACTCAGGGCCAGCCTGGCGATCAGGAGTATTCAGAATCGAGCTCGTATAAGCAGACTGGCGAATCGGCATATAGCCCGTACCCTTCACAAAGGTCGTATTCGCCTGTGTGCTTGTCAGGAACTTTATATAATCCCAGGCAGCATTTTGTGAATCGGCATCTGCTTTAGAAAAAATTGACAAATTCGTACCGTAGAGAACCGTCGCTTGAGCAGCAGGGCCTTTAGGCATAGGCGCTTCAGAAAACTTGAATGTCCCCTTTATCAGACTCTTCAAGAAAGAATAGCTAGCTACGCTGCTAACTGACAAAGAGAGACTTTTGCGAAACGAAATCATTCTCCCAGGCATAGCCATTTGTGACATGAACCGCACCAGATTTCACCAATGGGGCGAGATCACCCAGAGCCTGTTTTGCGTAGGGGGCATTCTTGCTATTGGCAAAATCGGCGCTTTTTCCATCAGAGGAGACAAAATCGCTCCCGCCATCATCTTTATACAGAATAGACCAGAGATCCACATCGGGGGTATAAGAGAGGCCCCACTGCCCATTTGTGGTTGCTTTCGTCAGATCGTCCTTGAGCTCCTGTAACGTAGTAGGAGGAGTCATACCAGCTTTTTGCAGGGCATCCGCGTTATAGTACAGCACGATATCGCTCTTGTTAAAGGGCAGCATATATTGCGTGCCGCCAAGCTGACCATCTTTCCACATAGAGGGGAAGAAGTCCGAGATATCGCTTTGGGAGAGGCCATTTTTCCCATTGATAAACGGTTGTAACGAGGCCAGAGCATCGGCCTGCTGATACTTTGTCGCCCATTCCTCATAGACCTGAGCGAGAGCGGGAGTCTTGCCAGCCGCAATAGAGGCAGTAAGTTTCGTACTGAGCGTATTATACGAATCATAGGGCGTAAGCTTTACCGTAACGTTTGGATGCGCCTGCATATACTGCTTTGTCAGGCTCTCCAAAGTAGCTTTATTTGCGCCAGTGGCAAAGGCTTCCCAGAAGTCGATGGAATACTTTTTGTTTGGATCAAGCACACCAGTAGCAGCAGTATTACCGGAAGCGCCAGAATTTGAAGTCGAATTTGAGGATGCAGAAGAGCCACCACAGGCAGAGAGAAGCAGCATGGTCAGTAGAGCAAGCACAATACTGACACGAGAAGACAAAGTGAAACGCATAACGTTCCTTTCCTTTTTGAAAATCACAGAGAAAGACGTAGGGAACAAATACAGGGACACAGCATAAAGAAAGTGCAAAAGGGAAAAGCTGATCGCAAAAGGGAGGACACCTACCTATCCTTTCGTGCTTCCGACAGAGATCCCTTCAATAAACTGCTTCTGCGCAATAAGAAATACTACCAGCACTGGTAATGTAGTAAAGGCGGCGGCGGCGGCAAGGCCAGTTGTATCGGTGCCTGCCTCACTAAAAAACGATTGTAGACCAACCTCGACTGGGCGCAGATCAGGAGTACTGGTCACCAGATAGGGCCAGAGAAAAGAGTTCCAACTGCCGATAAAGACTTGCAAGGCAATCACAGCCAGGGCCGGGCGAGCCAGTGGAGCGGCAATGCGCCACAGATACAGAAAACGCGAACAGCCATCTAACTGAGCGGCTTCCCAGAGAGAGGTTGGCAAGCTAAGAAAAAATTGGCGCAACAGGAAGATACCAGAGATACTCACAGCAAAGGGAATAATCTGCACCTGGTAGGTATCAAGCCAGTTTAAGCCAGAGACAATTAAATAGCTAGGAATAAGGGTTGCCTCGCCAGGAATCATAATCAGGCCTAAAATTGCCAGAAAGAGCAGGCGCTTGCCCGGAAAATTCATCGTCCCGAATGCATAGCCAGCCAGCAGGGCAGTCACCACAGCCAGGACAATAGTACAAACAGCGATAAAGAGGCTATTCATAAAATAATGCAGCCAGGGAGCAAGATTCCAGGCGCGTACATAATTCGACCACTGCCACTCAGGAAGCAGATGAGGGGTCGTATCGTAGGCGCTATGGGTAGTTAATAGCGAGGTCACCACCATCCAATACAGAGGGAAGATGGCAACCACCGAAGCAAGAACGACGACCAGATAGCGCAATATACTCCAGGGATTGAATGCTCGCCGCTGCTTTTTGGCAGGCAGACTCTTGATAGCCATAGAATGCTCCTCCAGGGGATGAGAACAAAGAAGAAACGAGAAATATTACTCAACATTCTGTGTACCACGCCGAGACAGGCCAAGCTGAGCAGCGGCGATGGTAAAGACCAGTAAGAAAATAATCACCGCAATGGCAGAGCCACGACCTGCGCGTGTATTTGTGCCAAAGGCTTCAGAGAAGAGATAGAGACCCAACGTACGGCCAGCATTCTGTGGGCCACCTTCTGGACCGACCAGCAAGAAGACAGGCTGAAACATTTTGAAGGCATCTATGGTCCCAAGCAGCAGCACAACCAGCGTGATAGGAGTAATAAGAGGCCAGATAATGTAGCGAAAAATGTGCCAGGGATTAGCGCCATCGACGCGGGCCGCCTCAGAGAGAGCAGGGGAAATATTTGTCAATCCAGCCATGAAAAGAACTACGCTAAAGCCAAGAGACTTCCAGGTAGTATAGCCAACAACGCTCAGGAGAACCCAATGAGGGTCGTTCAACCAATCAATGGGATGGAGATGAACCAGGGCCAGGATACTATTGAAAAAGCCATGATAGTAGTCGAACAGCCAGTTCCAGATAATCGTTGTAGCTACCATAGGGGTGATAAAAGGAGCAAAAATCAGTAAGCGCCAGAAAGCCTTGCCGCGGATGCCGCCCATCAAAATCATAGCCAGCGTCAGAGCAAGAAACAACTGAAGGGGGACCGAAATAACCACGTAGAGCAGGGTTACCTGCAATGATTGCCAGAAATTAGGATCTTGCAGCAGGAACTGATAATTTTGCAGGCCAATAAAAGGCTGATCGCCGTGCACCAGAAAGTTCCACTTGAACAGGCTCATAAAAAATACGAGCACAGATGGCGCATACGAAAAGACGCCAAGAACAAGAAAAGCAGGCAGAAGATAGAGATACGCCTGGCCAACCTCTAATTTACGCAGGAGAGGGAGACGACGTTGGCGCTGCTCACGCCTGGCCGGTACCACCTGCACCTGTAGATCACTTTCCATTGATACTCCTAGAACATATCTGAAATGAACACGATTTTTGCCAATAGTGGCCGATTTTCAACACATTCTGAGACAATACACACCTTTTAATAGTAAACATATCATATTAAGATAGAGTAAAACAAAGACAAACGAACCGTTAAAAAGAGATACTGTAGCTAGAAGCCTTTATTTGCCCTCTGCTTCCAGCCAGCGTTTAAGCTCTTGCTAAAAGAATAAACGCGAGTAGGAAGAGAGATTGTTGAAAATAGCTATGAAGTCTGTGGCAGAAAACAGGCAGCGATTTCAAGAGCAGGAGCAGACCAGACAAAGAAGTGGGTGCAGGCAGCAGCGACACGGTCTGCACCCAGGAAAAACTAGCGTTGGGCAGTCTGAGCGTGAAGGGCACGGAGAATGCGTTCAGGGACCAGAGGGAGCTGGCGAACGCGCAAACCGAGTGCATCAGCCACGGCATTAGCAATCGCCGCAGCCAGAGATTGCAGAGGCAATTCAGCGACAGCTTTAGCACCAAATGGACCAAAGGAATCAGGCGTTGAAAGGAGATAGATCTGGACTTCAGGCATATCTAGAGCAGTCAAGAGATGATACCCTCGTAAATTCGCATTCTGAATTACCCCTTTTGCATCATACAAAAGATCTTCACACAAAACAGCGTTCAACGCCTGGGCAATAGAGCCCTGAAGCTGGCCCTCAAGAATCAACGGATTAAGGACCTGGCCAGCATCGACAGCGCAGAGCAATTTGACGACGCGCACGAGGCCCGTCTCTGTATCTACCTCCACCTCAGCGCCAAGAGCGGCGGCGGAGACAGGTGTTTGCTGTACTTTCCAGGAAGCCGTAGTCATCACCTGACGTCCCTCCACAGAAAGAGATTGCTCCGCCACCTGCTGAATCGTCACCGTCTGACCGCCAGCAGCAGAGATGCTCCCGGCATTTATCTTTAAAGTTTCAGGGAGCACATTTAGCATACGTCCAGCAATAACCAGAATCTGGCGACGAATTTGTTCGGCGGCTTTACGGACTGCCCCGCCGCTCATATAGAAGGCAGAAGAGCCATGCACGCCGCTATCCAGAGGGGCACCGGCTCCATTCGTCGTATCCACAAAGATATCCTCTAAGGGGACACCGAGGACCTCTGCCGCGACCTGAGACAACAGCGTAGAGAGACCGAAAGTACGCTCGCTGGCACCAACCAGAACATCGAACGTACCATCCTCATTCAGCTTAATAATCGCGCCGGAGGTATTAACTTCCCAGGGAGCAACTCCCTGTAAAGCCAGAGCAACGCCGACCCCATGCCGCTCCCGTACATTGCTAACCGTGCCACGTTTTTCGCGCCAGCGCACCTTCTCCTCCACGATACGCAAACAGTCAGGCAAGGCGCAACTTGCAACCACAGGATTAGAGGTCCGGCCACGAGCAACTTCTTTACGCCCAGGATATTCATCCCCCACTTTCAGCCAGTTCATACGGCGTAGAGCCAGAGCGTCCATCTCAAGACTCTTAGCGACCTCATCCATCTGACATTCCAGAGCAAAGAAAGCAGGAGGAAGACCCTGGCCTTGCAGAGCGGCTGAAGGTGGCAAATGGGTATACAAAATATCACTCACAAAACGCATATTTGCGCATGGATAGAGGCCTAATACATCATTGAGCAAAGCAGCATGAGAGATCAGGGGATGTGTTGCATATGCGCCGGTACTGGAAAGCATAATAATCTGTTGAGCCACCAGCTTGCCCTCGCGTGTCACTCCGGTCTTCATACGCACAATATGCTGCTGATTTACTGGAACACTATGCAATTCGTCAGATTGGAGATACGTCAATGAGACCGGCTGGTGGGTCGTCAGAGAGAGCAGAGCGGCCAGATCTTCCAGGCGGAGTTCCTGACAAAAGCCAGAATTAGTAATGCCGGCAGTCGTTTCTATGCGAATACGGCGCAGAGGAAGAGCGAGCAAGCGAGAAATTGTGCGGCGCACATACTGAGGATTCTGCGTATTTGAGCGCACAACCAGAACATCATCATCAGAAAAATAAGTGGTAACCATCTGCTTCTCAAGCGTAATCTGCTGAGTCATAGGCAGAAAGTACTCACCTTCAATGACAAGATCAGCCGAGGCAAACCCTTGATCTATATCACCGATATCGAAACCCACACGGGCGGCAATATTACGAGAGGCATCATAAATACCAATGGAATCAGACTCAGGATGGACGAGAGGAGCATCAGCTTCAAGGCTCATACGAGGATCGAGAATGGCAGGGAAAACCTCGTAGTCCACCTGAATCAATTGCAGAGCCTGTTCAGCAATCTCAGGAGTTTCCGCAGCCACTACCGCCACGCGATCACCGACAAAGCGCATCACATAATCAAGGCAAACTTGATCTTGCAGAACCTCGCGATCCTGAGTAAGCTCAACAGAAGAGAAAGGAACGCGAGAAATATCCTTATAGGTTAAAACGGCCTGAACACCGGGAAGCGCCTTTGCAGCTGAGACATCAATATCCCGAATCAAGGCATGAGCGTGGGGGCTTGTGAGCACGCGGCCATAGAGCAGATGACGAGGAGCACTATCGGCGGCAAAAACAGGTTTCCCGGTCACCAATTTCCGGGCCCCGATTGGTGGGATAGGACGACCAAGAACTGCTGATTTTGGCTCTCCCGTAGCAGAAGGAGCGGAATTTGTAAGAGAGAGCAAAGGAATTTTGGCCGTAGCGGCATCAGAGAGTCCTGACCGATTACGTCCCCCCTCTTCCTGAGCAGGAAGCACCTGGTGTTCCTGGGCAGCAGGAGTCTCGCCACGCTGTAAGGCCGCAGCACGCAGTACAGCCTGGATGGGTCGATCATAATTTGTACAGCGACAGAGATTGCCAGAGAGGGCCTCACGCACCTCTTCCTGGGTAGGATCAGATTTTTGGCGCAGGAGAGCAGTAGCCGACAGCAGCATACCTGGTGTACAGAAGCCACAGGGGGCAGCACCAACGGCCACAAAAGCCTCTTGCAATGTATCCAATTGGGAGATGGTACCCAGACCTTCAACGGTTGTCACAGTACAACCACCGGCCTGGGCGGCAAGCATAACACAAGCCGGACGAGGCATACCATCAACGAGAACCGTGCAGGCTCCACAGTCACCAGTTTCGCAGCCGTGCTTCACGCCACAATAGCCATCGCGGCGCAAGAGTGTCAGCAAAGTCTCATTCGTTGCCACATCCAGGCTAGTGATCGTTCCATTGATATTTAGTTCGAGTTCCATAGAGAATCAGGCTCCTCTTCCTGATGACACCAGGCCACGCCAGAGCGCAATATTCGCAGCTTCCTCCAGAGCATGGTAGGCAAGATTTAAGCCAGCCACACGACGGTAGCTATTACTGGCCAGAACATCCGAAGGTGGCCGGAATTCAGAGATTGCGGCGCGTACAGCTTGCAGAAGCAACTGGCGATCAAGGGTATCGGCAGAGAGCGTCACAGGGCGTCCCTCTAGAAAACGCTCAACAGCCTGTAAGCGCAGAGGCTCCATATTAACGCCACCAAAGATCACGCGTACCCGTTTATACTTACCGTCCTCAACCTCAACCTGAGTAGCAACATTGAGCAACGCCACATCCGAAACAGAGCGACCAATGCGCAAAAAAGAACTGCCGCTACTGGGAGGCGGTTGAGGGAGAAAGACCTCAAGAATCAGCTCACCGGGGCGATAATCGAGAGAGAACGTAGAACAGGAGATACGGCGCTCATATTTCCCTTTATAGACCACACCAGAGAGAGAGAGGCCGGGACGCTCAGCAGTGCCACCACTCAGATTTATTTGCGTTTTCGAGCCAGAACGAACAACCACCTCGGCATCCAGAGCCACCAACGCCGTCCAGAGATCAGCCTGAGAGGCAGAGCCAGCCCCAAGAGTACCACCGAGAGTGGCACAATTCCGAATCAAGCGGGAAGCGACAGAGACCAGGGAAGAGCGGGCAAGAATGCCGGAAGCAAATTCCTTGAGCAGAGCGGAATCTCCCAGTGATTGCAGTGTAGTCATTGCCCCCAGGCGGAGACCTTTAGCGTCACCAGAAATGTACGCCAGATTCAGATCGCGCAGATCAACGACGGCTTGAATAGAATCATCATCTAAGCCAAGTAAATAAGTTCCTCCTGCCAGGGGAACCGTCTTTACATCCGGGCGACCCAGGAGGAGCAAAGCATCATCGAGGTGCTCCGACCAATGATACTCAACAAGCTTCTGTAACATGAACATAACCTTTTATTGCAATGGGAGGAGCGTAAATGTCTCCACATCAACCAGGCCCTGATCTGTTAACTTCAGAGCAGGGATCACAGAGAGAGAAAGGAAACTCAGGGTCATACATGGGTGCTCCAGCACACAACCGAGTTGAGTTGCAGAAGCATCCAGAGCTTGCAATTGTTGCACCACCGTCTCCACAGGGAGAGGCGAGACCAGACCAGCAAGCGGTAGAGGAACGGTAGCCAGGACAGAGCCATCTGCGACACAGGCAAAACCACCACCCAACGTTTCCAGAGTACGAGCAGCGTGGAGAATATCATGATCATTCACCCCTACAATCACCACATTATGAGCATCATGAGCCACACTAGAGGCCAGAGCCCCCCGTTTAAGACCAAAACCCTGGACGAGACCCAGACCGACGCGGCCACTGCCATGATGGCGCTCAATGACCACCAATTTCAGAAGATCGCGTTCAGGATCGGCCACCACCTCACCATCGCGCAGAGGAGCATCCAGGCGTAAATGCCTGGTAGTAATCTGACCCGGTTCCAGGCCAATCACCTCAATGGGGCCAGGATTACCAGGAATACGAAGATCTGAGAGAGAGACAGAACCGAGATTGATCGTCTCTGTCACACCCGAAAACGTAGTAGAGGGAACAGCAGCCAGCAACTTCCCCGCCTGAGCAACCAGGTGTCCGTCCTTATAGACCGAATGAACCTGAAAAGTAGACAGGTCGTCTAAAACCACCATATCGGCCACAAAACCGGGGGCCAGGGCTCCACGTTCATGCAAGCCGAAATATTGAGCAGTATTATAAGAAGCCAGGCGAATCGCCTCCACAGGCTCAAGGCCGAGAGCGATAGCCTGACGGACCATAGAGTCAATGTGACCACGCGTCATCAAATCCAATGGATCGCGATCATCGGTGACAAAAAAAGCACGAGGCGGATGCAACTCTTTCACCAGAGGCAACAGCGCCTCCAGATTGCGAGCGGCAGAGCCTTCACGAATCATCAGCCACATGCCCAGACGAAGACGCTCACGAGCATCGGCTAAAGAGCTACATTCATGGTCAGACTGAATACCCGAAGCGGCATAAGCACAGAGATCAGCCCCTCGGAGTCCGGGGGCATGACCGTCAACGGCCAGACCGCGCAGGCGTGTCGAGTGAATCTTTGCAAGGGCCTGTTCATCCCCAGCGAGTACAGCGGGCATATCCATCATCTCAGCCAATCCCAATACGCGCGGATCATCGAGAAACGGAAGAAGATCGGCAGCGAGAAGAGGTTGGCGAGGAGTCTCAAAAGACGACGCAGGAACACAAGACGAAAGCATCACATAGGTTGAAAGAGGCAGATTTTTTCCTGATTCCAGCACATAGCGAATGCCCTCAACACCAAGAACATTAGCAAATTCATGAGGGTCAAGGACGACAGTAGTAACCCCTCTGGGGGTAACCACGCGGGCGAACTCAGAGAGCACAAGCATAGTACTCTCGACATGCATATGTCCATCAAGCAAGCCAGGAGCAAGCCAGCGTCCTTGCAGATCGCATTCTTCATGGCCGACATAGCTTCCGTTAGGAGCGCTTATGCCAGCAATATAGCCAGCGGCAACAGCCACATCGGCAGCATAACATTCATTTGTACAAACATTTACCAGGCGCACATTCCGTAAAACAAGGTCAGCAGGCAAAAGCCCGCGAGCGACCTGAATACGATAGCGTAGATTATCCATCTTTCTCTTGCTCCTACTCCACAAACAAATGCGTCCATCCATCCCAGCAACAATAGCGAACTTAGTAGGAGATTTTAGCACATAGCATCTCCTTTCTTATAATTTCGCTCTTTTCAATCACCCTTATGGGTGGAAAGTCCCACTACTCTACTTCTTTATAAGGACTACTATATAAGAACTGCTAAGAGCGAACAAGGGTCACAAGAGAATGTGAACGGCCCATTCTATGGAGCGTTGAACAAAAGCAATACGTATAAAGTAGTAAAGCAAGAAAAAATTGAGTAAGATTGAGTCAAATAGCTACTACTAATGACCAGGAAAAGAAAGCCTACTACTCCCACATTCCAGAAAGGATACAATTACCATGAGTAATACAGGAATAGCGATGATAAAACTTGCAGCAGCAGCAGGCGGAGCGGTGCTGGGTATCCTGCTTGCGCGTTGGAGTGATGATCTCATCTCCTCACGTTTGCAAGAAAAATCTGAGTTTGACAAGACGCGTTATTCTCAGGGATTAACCCCTCAGCAGCCTCCCCAAGTCATCCAGCCTCCTATTATGCAACCGCCCTTACCAGAAAGGACAGATGAGAGCGACCTTGCCTGATAGCGGCGTAAACGGTAGAAAAGACTGAGTTTCTCACTATTGGAATAAAGGAGCGGGTATGGCAAACAGCATGACAGCCAATGAACGTGTACACGCGGCCCTCAGGGGAGAGGCAGTAGATCGCGTGCCATTTTGTTTCTGGCATCACTTCAAACCAGCAGGCTCAGGTGAGCGCATGGCAGAACTGACCAGAGAGTTTTTTCAGCAGAAATTTCAGCTCGATATCGTCAAAATCATGCCAGATTTACCATATCCCGAACCGGAGACACCGATTGTAACTACCGAACAACTGCGTTTTCTGCCAGATCTGGGACTCGATACGCCTATCTTTCAAGAACAGCTTCACTGCATCCGTCTATTACGGGGACAAATTGGAGATGCGCCATTGATCCTTACCCTTTTCAGCCCCTATACCTCTATTCGGCAATTCCTGGGAAAAGAACAGGTCTTGAAAGGGATACGGAGTAATCCAGAAGCATTTGCTGAAGGGCTGGGAACTATTGCAGCGAATCTGCGTCGGCTCATGGAGGCAGCAATTGAAGCTGGCGCAAGTGGGATCTTCTTCTCGTGTATGGGAGCAACCAATAGCGATCTCAGTCCTGACGAATATCGCAGCTTAGTGAGGCCATCTGATCTCCAGGCATTACAAGGGGCGAATCAGGGCTGGCTCAACATCGTACACATCCATGCCGATCCGGGGCAGATCGACGATGAGATTCACTTCAACCTCTTCACCGACTATCCCGTCTCGGCAATCAGTTGGAGTGATCGGCTCACGGGTCCAAGTCTAAGTGAGGCACTAACCATGACCGAGAAATGCTTAATGGGAGGACTCGACGAGCGCGGTCCGCTGACGCACGGGAGTGAGACCGAGATTGAGAACGAGATGCTCTCAGCCATCAGCCAGACCAGGGGTGAGCGTCTGATCCTGGCAAATGGATGTTCTATTCCCGATGATACGCCAGAAAGCTGGTTGCATCTTGCGCGTAAACTTGTTGATAGACCTCATTAGAATCGCGCGGCGAGAGGACACGGTGGGGCGAGAAGGGTGGTTGGCGAGGCCTCTGGAATGCACCGAGCGCATTCCCTACGAAGTTTTTCGGGCGAGATATGCATCCAGCGTCACCGCCTTTCGCTATTCGTAGCGTAGAACTTCGAGAGGGCGAACGTGGGCAGAGCGCCACGAGATCGTGAGGGCCACTAGCATAGTTAGAAGAGCGGTCAGGATAATAATAAGTAGGATAAAGCCAAAGCCAAAGTTCAGGGGGACAGAGAAGACAAACTGGCTCAGTGCTGTTATTGCGCCAGCAACCAGCAGCATTGCCACCACAGAACCAAGCAGGCCAAGCAGGCCATGTTCAATCAGCACAGTTGCCAGAACAGAGCGGCTGGTATAGCCGAGGGCTTTGAGCATACCAATCTCGCGTTGGCGCTCAAGCATTGCCAGAGCCACAGCATTTGCAATCAGCAGAATACCCGCAAGCATAACCAGAGAAGCAATCGTTGAAAGCATCAGCACCAGATTATTCAGGACCTGGTTGACCAGAGCATCAATATCAACCACACTAATAATCAGCGTAGAGGGAAGAACACGGAGCAACTGCTGTTTCAAGACAGGAATCTGATCTGGATCAACCTTCAGAGAATAGATCTCCAGAGTACTGGAACCACCGAGTTGTAAAGCCACCTGCTCATCTGCAAAAATCGCAGCAAAGTTCTGATTTTTTGTAGGGTCAGAGGAGTCATAGAAACCAACAATCGTCAACTGGCGACTGACAGAGCCATCGGCACTCTGCACAATCAGGCTATCACCCACATGGAGATTGAGAGGAGTAAGTTGTAAGCGGGTATTGACCAGCACATTCGAGCTGCCGCTATCGGAAGGTCGAAGATTACGCCCTGTAACAAGAACGAGAGAAGGAACAGCGGCAGGGCCATCTTTCAAGACAAAGCCCTGAAGCGAGCTTAAACCATTTAAGACATCACTCTTGCTAATGGGGCTACGAGGGGGAAACGAGCCAAGCACCGTCGTAATATCGCGACCAGCCACAAAAAGCGGATAGAGGCGAGAGACAACAGGGCTACGCTGAGTTTTCGTAGCATCAATACCTTTCGCCTCAGCAAGCTGCTGCAAGATAATAGATTGCTGGCGAGGTGTTGAGATAACAAAGACATTGCGCGTAAAGAGCGAACTGAGAGTAGAATTAATCGTATCTTTAATGCCCTGTCCAAGCACAAGCACCAGACCAATCGCGAAGACGCCAACAAAAAGGACAGTCAGCGTCGTAGTTGAGCGGACGCGTTGGCGGCCAATATTGCGATAGGCCAGCATCAGAGGTGTTTTCCACGAGCGAGGAGTGAACATAAGGAGAGCATCCAGCAGCGTTGCCAGCAGAAAAACCAGGGCGGCAGCGAGCAGCACAAGACCCAGTCCTCCCAGAGCCACCAGAGCATAAATGCCCAATGTACCCTGTCCCCGCTGGCTGGCAAAAGTATGCAGATGCTGGCCGAACCATGCAAGCAGGAGAAAGAACAAAACAGCCACGACAGCAGCCAGGAGAGCAGCCAGCACCCAGAGAAGCATACGAGGACGGGGACGTTCGTAAACAGGGAGACGAGAGATAGCCACCACCAGGAGGCCCAGACCAAAAGCAAGCACGAGGATAACAGCAGCGCCCCCAAAGACCGCCAGCAGAGCAGTCAAGAGATCGCCAAGAATAGTAGTAGCAAGCAGCACAAAAAGCAAGAGCAAGAGCAGCACCAGACCAGCAGTCAGCCAGCGAGACGAGCGATCCTGCCCTTCAGAGAGTCCACGCAGGATCGTCAGAGGGCGAACTTGAGCCGCCTGAATAATAGGGAGCAAGCCGAAGATCAGGGCCGTCGCCAGACCGATGCCGAGGCCAGAGAAGATCGTAAAAGGCGCAAGAACAATAGGTAGATCGACCTGGAAAGTATTCTCCATCACCAGGCGAACAAGATAGCTAGCCCCAATCCCAAGTAAAGAGCCAATAATGCCACCAGTCAAGCCTAGCAGAGCCGCCTCCAGACCAAACAGAGCATAGAGATCGCTACGGCGATAGCCAGAGGTTTTCAGCATTGCTATCTCTAATGTACGACGTTGCAAGAGCACCTGCATCGTATTCACAATACCAATACCGCCAGTAAAGAGAGCGAGCAGACCAACAATACGCAGGAAAAGCTGAATCTGTTCAACCTGTTGTGCCCGTTGCTTTAAAAGATCCTGAGCAGTAATCACACGCAGACCTGGGAGTTGGCGAGAAAGCAAAGATTTCACAGAAGCAAGCTGATCTGAGGGAAGGGTCATATAGACCGTCGAATACTGAGCGGGGAGGATGGTACCATCAGAGGCGGGAACAACGTTCAGAGTAGCCTGAGAGATGAGCATCAGAGAGCCGCGCAATGCTCCAGTTTCACTAAATTGGGCCGCCACAGTAACAGAGAGCAGGCGGCCATCGAACGTACTGACGCGATAGGTACTACCAATATGAGCGCCAAGCGCAGTAAAGACGCGTGAACTCACAGCAACCTGATTTCCGGTCAGCACCTGAGAAAGAGGGCGTCCTTGCGCAGGAGAGAGCAGATTGACCTGGCCGACCAGAGGATAATTTGCAGAGACAGCAAGCAAGTCAAGGCGTTCCACATGGCTTGGAGAGAGCGTAATACTCGCGCCAGTATCATAGGTTGTCGCGTAGGCCGTAATGCGCTGCTGCTGTAAAAGCTGAGAGAAGATGCTGAGATCTTTCGGGCGGAGAGGAGAGATAGCAGCATTGAGACGAATATCGCCGCCATTGGCCAGGACAATATTGCCGATCAGTGCCTGATTGATACTTAAACCCACCAGTTGTAAAGCCACAATCGCCATCACCCCGACAGCCACACAAAAAACGGCTAAGAGCGAGCGCTGTCCACCCCGGAGGAGTGAGCGGAGGGCATAGGACCAGTATAAGCCGAGCTTCATAAGCTATTAACCTTGCTAAATTGCTTTTCCATAGTTTCTTACATAGAGACTAGTAGTATTATAGATCGCGCTTGACAGCGTTCTCCAGTGCAGAGCAAAAAGAAAGAGACTACTTAATCTGCTATGGCTTCTCGTATACACTGTTGTATAGACTGACTAAAAAGGAGAACATTGATGCATATTGTAAAATTGTATAAAGTAGGAAATTCAGCCACGGTAACTTTACCAGACGCAGTAGTCGAGGCGCTCCACTTGCATGAAAACGATGAGATAGCAATTGAGGTCACAGGAGATCGGATTGTTTTAACACGAGCAACAAAAGACTTTCAGGAAGCCTGGGACGCATATCAGGATATTGAGCCGCGCTATCATAATGTCAACCGAAAATTAGATGAATAGACTCTATGATATGTTTTTTAGTATGAGCAAGTTCATCTTTCTACAATTTAATGGGAAGAAGAGCAAGGCACAACTGGCGGCCTGGTTAGAAACGATAGTTCAGAAACTGGGCTAAGCGGTTGTGCCTTGCTCAAAAGGTCAGGAGCGGTGGGCCAGGATTAGGCCTGTTGGGAGGGTAAAACCGAAGGCATCGTCTTTCTTCTCGATACGCAGACGTTCACGTGTAGCGGGTAAGGCTGTCGAGAAAAGCTGCTCAATCTTTTCTACTGATGCGGATGGAGTGCGCATACGTTGCGTCCAAGATGGCAGGTCCAGGTAGATACCAAACTCACGAGAGGTCTGGACAGTAAAGCCAGATGCATTGAGCAAAGTGAGCCATGCGGAGAGTCGATGGGAGCGTACGTGTGAAGGATCGCGCAGAAACTCAATTTCTTCCAGGAAAGCGTCGATATCGGGCTCTTCAGGAGAGATCGAATCGACCAGCACAAGCTTGCCGCCGGGTTTCAGGACGCGTGCCCACTCCTGGACGCACTGGCGGATAGCTGGGAAGTGATGAGCGGCCTGGCGACAGGCAACGACATCAAACGATGCATCAGGACAGGGCAGAGAACGAGCATCGCCTTCGAGAAAGCGAATATTGTAAAGGTGCCGATCTGTAGCCACTTCTGGGCGGCAGCGAGCATCTCGCGGGTGATATCCAGCGCGACGATCTCAGCAGCGTAGGGGGCCAGAGCAAAAGCGGTATGGCCTGCGCCCGTTGCGACATCAAGCACGTGCTCTGTTCCGGTGAGAGCGGCGGCCTGCACAACCCACTCAAGGTCCTGGCCGCTGGCATGAACTTTGCTGGTGACATAGTCGGCGGCTGCGGCTCCAAAGTTGGTTTGGACCTGGCGTATTTTCTCCTGAGCGGCGTCTTGCTGATTGGGATGAGACATCTTTTTTCCTTTCCTGAAACGAGAGCAATAGAAGATGACTGGTCTGTAGAAAGAAGTATACGCAAGAACCAAAGCGCTGTCTAATGCTTATTTCTCTCAGGAGTGATGTTTTTGAGGCATCAATTTAAACGAAATTACAGATGGTCGCTCGGCGAGGCGGTCAGAGATCAACAGCCGACCCTACGCGCGTCTGCGGAGCGAGAGCGAGACGATCAGAGATCCCCACAGGGGGCACGGTTAAGAGCCGACCCTACCCTCTGTGGATGAGCTTGCGCAGACAGAGACCCATAGAGGGGGCACGGTCAACAGCCGACCCTACCCTCTGTGGGTGAGCTAGCGCGGACAGAGACCCATAGAGGGGGCACGGTCAACAGCCGGCCCTGCCCTCTGTGGGGCCAGAGTAAGATCGGCAGATGAAACCGGGTTGGATTATTCGGCGTCGCCGAAGATAGTGTAGTGCCAGGGTTTGCGGGCTTCGCCGGTGAGTTCTACCAGGACATGCTTGATCTGGGTGTATTCTTCAAAAGAGTAGATTGACATATCTTTGCCAATGCCGCTCTGTTTGTAGCCACCGTGAGGCATTTCAGGGGTGAGTGGTAGATGATCGTTCACCCAGACGGTGCCAAACTGGAGGGCGTTGCTGGCGCGCATGGCTTTGAAGATATCTCTTGTCCAGACCGAGGCGGCCAGGCCATAGACGACATTGTTAGCCTTCTTTAATACTTCTTCTTCTGTGCTAAAGCGGCAGACCACGACAACGGGACCGAAGACTTCAGACTGGATAATCTCCGCGTCCTGGCGATCCTCAGCGATGATGGTTGGCTCGAAGAAGAAGCCTTGCTCCAGGCCAGCGATAGTTGCGCGTTTGCCGCCTGTAAGAATATTGGCACCATTATGCAGGGCACGCTCGACAAAGCCCTCAACGCTATCGCGCTGTCTTGCCGAGATCAAAGAGCCCATATCGGTGCTTTCCAGTTTTGGATTGCCGACACGGATCTGCTTTACCTTCTGCACAAAAGACTCAAGAAACGCATCATAGACCTTATCCTGCACATAGATGCGAGTTGCGGCAGTACAATCCTGGCCGCAGTTGACATAGCCGCCGACGACGGCACCAGAGGTAGCGGCATCCAGATCGGCATCATCGTAGACAATAAATGGAGCTTTACCACCCAGTTCTAGATGGGTGCGCTTCACAGTATCAACGGCGGCCTGCATGACGTATTTACCGCTGCGTGTACTGCCAGTGATTGAGACCATATTGATATCGGGATGGCTCACCAGAGAAGGGGCAATCTCAGGGCCATCGGCAAGAATATTGAGCACACCAGCAGGAATCCCGGCCTCCAGAGCCAGTTCACCAAGTTTAAGGGCCGTCAATGGGGTTTCGGGAGAAGGTTTAAAGATAACAGTATTTCCGGCGGCGAGGGCTGGACCAATTTTCCAGGCCAGCATCATAAAGGGATAATTCCAGGGAGCGACCTGGGCTACGACACCGATGGGTTCGCGGCGGATAATGCTCGTGTGGCTCCCAGTATATTCGCTGGAGGCAGAACCGGAGAGGTGACGAGCGGCTCCGGCAAAGAAACGCAGATTATCGGCAGCGAAAGGGATATCGCTATCGCGGGCAAGCTTGATTGGTTTGCCAGTATCCAGGGACTCCAGTTCTGCCAGTTCTGCCGTGTGCTCTTCAACCAGAGATGCGAGTTTCTCCAGAGTAGCCGCACGAGCGACATGAGGCAAGCGAGACCAGCGGCCATCATCAAAAGCCTCACGAGCAGCAGCCACGGCGCAATTCATATCCTCCAGAAACTCTGTGGCACCTGGGCAATCACTTCGCCACTAGCCGGATTCGTATCGTCAATAACGTGGCCCGAACTGCTATTGACCAATTCACCATTAATAAGCAATTTGTACTCGGCCATCTGAGCCTTCCTTTCGCATGAATAAAATAACATGTTGTCGCAACAGCACTGAGGCAGACAGACGATATGCGCATGAAAACAATAGAACTGCTACGAAGAACACAGGGGAAAGCGCCTCTGTGTATCATTTTATCAGATTGCAAGTGAGCACAACTACTCACCAACCAGGACATTAGTTTCAACATGCATATCATAGCTGGCTAGCGCGCGGAAGAAGGGTTCTAAGGGAACACAGAGTTCTGGACCCATCACACCACGACGAGTGATCTCACCATTTGCCAGAAGATGACCAGCAATTGCCAGAGGGACGCCAGTATCGAGAGCGCCAGCACTGACGCCCCAACGCTTATAGGGCAAGACAAAGACCTGATTCATAATTTCAGTTGGAACACCGCTTGCCAGTCCCTTTGTAACCACACGCAGCACATCACAATCCTGCGGCTCCACCTGCTCGGCGGGAAAGGCTTCCAGAAGACGAGCCAGAACATCGCGAGGGGCGACAGAGACGCCACGCACAGAGATAGGGTCCGCGCTCCCCAGACCAAGATCGACAAGAAACTTAAGCTTATGCAGAAAATCACCAGGGAAGGCGATTTTAAATGATACATAGCCTACATTTTTCTTACGAAAAGAGAGGGGAAAAGTCGCGCATTCGGAATGCAGAGAAAAGATAGCGGTAGCACGTCCAACAGGATCAGGGAACAATAGTTCCTCCTGCCCGCTCAGAGGCGGCTGCGCATGCCAGGTACCATCCTGAAAAATCTGAGGTTCTTTCGTAAATTCATCGAGGATAGTACGAATAGAATAAGGCGCAACAAGTGGAGCGGTAGAGGGAGTTGAGTCGGCACAACCGAGCTGGACCTGGATACTGTCCACTGAATCCAGGCGTTCAACGGCGGCACAGGCGAGCATATTAGTGATACCGGGAGTGCCGCCGATGCCAGCGATGGCCGTAATGCCAGCCGATTGCGCCTCCTCGTGCAGAGCCAGCATCTGACGAGAGACGTGGAAGAGGCCACCCAGATCAGCATAATGCACGTGCTCAGCAATACAGGCACGGAGCACGGGCATATTAAAAACGTAGTCTACGGCATTGAGAATCACATCGGCCCCACGCAGAAGGGAGCGCAACTCAGACTCGTTTGTGACATCGACACGGCGAACCTGAATTTTTGCAGAATTGAGCGAAGAGGCCACCTCATGGGCACGCTCCTCACTATAGTCCGCCAGAGTAACCTGATCCACATCGGCGTATTCAGTCAACGCACGCACAGTGATGCGGCCCATAGCGCCCGCACCACCGAGTACGATAATGTGCATACTCTTGCCTTTCAATACGTCGTTGACTAAGCGACCTCAGAGCTACTCACAGGAACAGCCTCACCAGAGGAGACAGAGTTCAGCACAGAGACAGGCTCGTGAGAGGCAGAGGGAGTTGAGAGCGTCGAGTGCAGCTCCTGCAAGGTATCCTCAAGGCGATTTAGAATGGTATCAATCTCTTGATGGGTAATCACCACTGGCGGCTCTACGCGAATCACGCGAGAGTTATTCAGGGTACCGGAGATAAGCACACCACGTTTAAACAGACCAGAGGCAACTGCATAGCCAATGTCATCATCAATAAAGTGCTGACCGATGAGCAGACCTTTCCCTGTGATATCCGTATAGACATCACTATGACGAGCGGCAATCTGTTTCAGTTGAGCGATAAAGTAGTCACCTTTTTCAGCCGCCTGGCCGGGGATATCCTCTTCAAGCGTCACATTAATCGCCGCGATAGCTGCGGCGCAGGCCAGAGGGTTGCCGCCAGTAGTCGAGGTATGGATGAAAGGATTGCTATTAAAGACACTCCAGACCTTTGGAGTTGCCATAAAAGCACCGACAGGCATAACACCGCCGCCAAGCGCTTTGGCCGAGGTAATAATATCGGGGGCAACATCCCAATGATCGACGCCCCATAGTTTTCCCGTGCGTCCCATCCCAGTCTGGACCTCATCTGCGATCAACAAAACTTCATAAGCATCGCAGATCTGACGCAGGCGCGGCCAGAAATCATCAGGGGGCACAATAGCGCCGGCCTCACCCTGAATCGGCTCCATAATCACCGCAGCGATATCATTGCCGACCTCGCGAGCAATGCTTAGCTGCTGCTCAACGGCATCGGCATCGCCATAGGGAACGTGATAAATGTTATTTTGCAGAGGGAGTGCAGGGCGACGGAAAGCAGCCTTTCCGGTCAAAGAGAGCGAACCAGCGGTCTTACCGTGGAAACCGCGCACGGCAGCGATAAAGCCGCTCTTACGCGTATAAAGCTTAGCCATCTTCATGGCACCTTCAACCGCTTCAGTGCCACTACCAACAAAGAAACTATACTGAATATCGCCGGGAGTAATCTCAGCCAGCAGATGGGCGAGCATACCCCGCAAGGGATCAAGTAGCTCCTGGGTAGGTAAGGGACTTTTTTCTAACTGTGCATGAACGGCCCTCACGACCTTTGGATGCGCCCAACCGAGATTGAAGACGCCGAATCCGCCGAGACAATCGATATACTCGCGACCAAGTACATCTTTAAACGTAGCGCCATGACCGGTCCACTCAACCGCTGCAAAATCGCCAGCCTCGGCCACCGATTTGCGATACTCGATAAAGCCACTATTATAATATTTCGCAAAGTTATTGACAGTTGTTTCAATCAACCATTCCGCTTCACTGGCATTTAACTGGGGTTTATGAACCACATCTAGATAGCGCTGAGAATCGTTGAGGGCCTTTAGTAGTCCATCGCTACTCATAAAAAACCTTTCCGGTAGGGCGGGACAGAGAAAAACCAACCCACTCCTCTCGATCCGCCAATCGAGAGAGCAAACAACCGTAATATAAAAATTGCGCTTCCTTGCTTGTGGGTATGGTAATACCTATCTTTAGGGATAGGTAAACAAAAAAATCTAGACAGAGCTGTTGTTTCAACAGGAAAAATCGCAAGAAAAAACACTACGCATCACACATGAAGCGAGCTAGCTACTATTTCAGGATATAGGAAGCCAGGTAGCAAGAGGTGAGGAGAGGTCAGGGGTAGCAAGTAGACAGGTGGAAGCCCCGGAATACGTAGTATTTCGGGATATAACGGCCTTTTTTCTTACCGCGAATGTCTGATTCCTGCATAGGAACACCATACTTTAGCAAATTTAGGGACACAAAATCATCCTCTCAAGAGAGTATACCCTATAGACTGGTAAGAAAGCAAGTCTGATTGAACATGAGAATAGGTAGTTTGCACATAGGAAAGAAGGTAACTACCACAGAAAAGCTGGGATGCATCTGCGATGAGGAAGATCGCTCGGTGAGGCGGTCAGAGATCAACATCCGTCCCTACGGCGTTGCTACCAGGTGAGAGAAACGCGCGGTGAGCAGGAGATGGCCTAGCCGATCTGCCCTACGCGCGTTTCGTTGCGGGCCACAGATTCATTCGGCGAGACCCTTTGCCATCCGTTTCCCAAACTTGGTCCAGAAGGGGCCTCCCATATTGGGACGGGGTCAATAGGCTCTGGCGATACGCGCTTCGAGATAGCGGGCGAGGAGCGAGAGCGGATAACAGAGAATCAGGTAGAAGAGGGCTCCGAAAACGAAGACAAACATCTTATTGTCAGGGTTAACCTGGGGCAGGGCCATAGCAAAGGTTTGATGCTCCAGTTCTACCAGGCCAATGATTGAAAGGAGAGAGCTATCCTGGACCAGAGTAATAAAGTTATTGGTAAAGGGTGGAATGACGACGCGGATAGCTTGCGGAAAGATGACATGGCGCATAATCTGGCTGGAGTTCAGGCCCAGGCTGAGCGCGGCCTCGCCCTGGCCCTTCTCCACGGACTGGATGCCAGAGCGGAAGACTTCGGTCAGGTAAGCGCCGTAGTTAAAGCTTAAACCGATAATGCCAAAAAGGTAGGGATCAAAATTGGGGTCCTGAAACAGACTATTCATCTGAAGAGCGGTAGCGAGCGAATAAACGATGCGATAGGGATCGATCCCCATCTGGCTCAGTGCAGTCGCAACGCCATAATACCAGAGGAGCAACTGTACCAGAATAGGAGTACCACGTATCACCTCCACATAGACAGTTGCAATCCAATACACAACAGGGAAACGAGAGAGACGGCCAGCGACGCCAATCAGGCCGAAGATCACCGCCAGCACAGCACTTGCCAGCGAAATCAAAATCGTAGCGCGTGTACCATCCAGAAAAACGGGCAAGTACAACACCAGAAGCTGGCGAAAGGTATAGAGATAATAGAAAAACGCGAACACAAGGACAAGCGCAACGACGTAAAATACGATATCCAGCAGAAGCAGCCAGGTACGCTTACGAGATTCAGCATGAGCTTGCAACTCGGTGGCGGCGACCTGAGAGGCTATCTGTCCTTTATAGATCTCTGACATACACTTCGCTCCCTCGACTACAACGCTGCACGCAAACGGCGTTCAAAGAGACGGGCAACATACGATGTTGGCAGACTTAGCAGAAGATACAGCAGCATCGCAATCAGATACAGAGGAAAAACATTGCTACCATTGCGGGTCATCCAGAACGTAAGGACAGAGGTCAATTCAGTACCGGAGATAGCACTCACAATTGCGGAATCCTTGAGCATATAAATAAAATCATTCACGAAAGGCGGGATCATAAAAGGGATCGCCTGGGGAAGAACGACGCGAAAGAAAGTCTGACTGCCAGTCAGGCCAAGAGAATACGCGGCCTCAGTCTGGCCCTTATCGACAGAGAGGAGACCGGCACGAAAGACTTCAGCCTCATAAGCGGCGTAGTTAATAGCCAGAGAGGCGATGCCAGCCGTCCAGGCATTAATCAGGCCAGCCAGGCCATAAAGACCAAGCAAGGCACCGAGGCCATAGTAGATAATAAAAATTTGGGCGATCATAGGAGTACCACGAATCACCTCGATAAACGTGCGTGCGGGAACACGAAACCAGGTAATACGGGAACTTGCCATCACCGCGAGGAGCAGACCCAGGAGCAGAGCCAGAGGAAAAGAGGCGACACAATAGAACACAGTATTCACAGCCCCAAGAAGGAGAGCCGGGAAAGCGCGAACAGCCAGATCCATAGATAAATCCTCACCATCTCCGATATATCTGAGACGACACAAACAAACCAGAAAAAGGTCATTGCCGGGTCTCAGAAAGCATAAAGGGAACGTCTTGTAGAAAAGAGTACAGGGCAGGGATCAAGGCATTGTAGATAGAACGCGCTCTAGAAAGGCCTGAGTACGTTTGTGCTGAGGGTGGCGAAACAGCGCTTCGGGGTCACCCTGTTCAACGATCATGCCATCAGACATAAAGACCACGCGATCAGAGACATCACGCGCAAACTGCATCTCGTGAGTCACCACCACCATCGTACTGCCCTCATAGGCAAGATCCTTCATCACCTTGAGGACCTCGCCGACCAGTTCAGGATCGAGGGCCGAGGTAGGTTCATCAAAGAGGAGGGCGCGAGGCTGCATAGCGAGAGCGCGGGCAATTGCCACCCGCTGCTTCTGGCCACCGGAGAGGCGGCTGGGATAGACATCGCGCTTCTCAGAAAGGCCCACCTTCGTTAATAGTTCGGCTCCCAGAGTCATCGCCTGATCTTTAGGCATCTTACGAACCAGCAAAGGGGCCTCAATGACATTTTGTAAAACCGTCATATGCGGAAAGAGATTAAAGTTCTGGAAGACCATACCCAGATCGCGGCGCATAACGCTCAGCTGTTTCACCGAAAGATTCGGATTCAAGCGATCCCCATGAATATAAATTTCGCCACTTGTCGGCTTCTCAAGAGCGTTCAAGCAGCGAATCAACGTACTTTTGCCAGAGCCACTAGGTCCAATAAGCGCCACCACCTCGCGGCGATGGACCTCAAAGTCCACATCCTGCAAAACATGTTTATCCCCAAAATACTTATTCAGCTTTGAGGCACGAATTACAACCTCTTCAGTAGGAGCCAGAGATTGATCGAGCAATTCTTCAGAGCCGGACGGGGAAAAAGCATTACGAGACAGGCTATCATCGGAGTTCATAAAATGCTCCTTTACTCACCTTGTGGTGATGGGCTAGAGAGACCTGAGCAGATAGAAGTGGAAAACACCGCAATTAGTATATGCATCAGTATACAAGCTGTCAAGGAAAGCAGAAAAACAGAAAACAGAAAGCCAGCTCGCGGCGGACAAAGACCCCCAGAGAGGGCGAGGTAAACAGCGGTCCCTACCTGCCTACGCAATGTGCTACACTAGACCACAGTCAGCAAGGTCGTAGATTTTTCTTCAGGATAGAGAACAGATGCCATATTTTTTACATGGAGATATTAGCTTATATTACGATATTTTTTCGGCGCATATCACGACAGCGACGCCATTAAAAAACATCCTCCTCTTGCATGGCTTTGCAGGGACGGCGGAGAGTGACTTTGCAGGGCAGATTCCGCAATTCCGGGAGAGGCAGAACATTGTGGCTCCGCATCTGCATGGCTATGGGAAATCCACGCCGAGGACAGGATATACAACGAGCTATTACAGAGATGACGTAGAAGAGATAAAAGCGCTGCTTGACCATCTGGATCTCCAGGAGGTGCAGGTAGTAGCATTCAGCGATGGGGGCATCGTTGGACTACTGCTAGCGGTGCTGCATCCTAAACGAGTGCGGGCGCTAGCGGTTCTGGGAGCGCAGGCCAGACTTCAGGCCAGCGATGTTACGGCGATTCGGCACTGGTTGCTCGAACGGCCACTCTCAGAAGAATGGCAGGAAGAACTGGCGAGGCTGCATGGAGAACCCTACTGGCGTCGTTTGCCTGAGATATATGTACAGGCGCAAGAAGAGCTACTGGCGGAGGGCGGAGAACTTATCAGCAAGCAGGAGCTAGCCAGGATACAATGTCCGACACTTATTATGCACGGAAAGCGAGACCGGGTCGTTCCGGTGGCATATGCATATCAGCTTCAGGAACAGATTCCTCATGCGCAACTGCAATTGTTTGATGCAGGTCATGCGGCACATCTGCGCTGTGCAGAGGAATATACGCAGGTCGTAGAAGATTTTTTGCAGAGAAACCCCTAAGCGGGCAAAGCGTTTTACACGGATAAAAACGACGACCTGCTATGATAATGAACGAGAGAGGAGAAAAACCGTGTCCCATTCCTGGCAAGCTATCAAGAAAGAGAGCACATTGGGAATGTACTCTCGCAAAAGAGCCAGAGAGATTACTCGTCGGCGAGGCGAAATTCATCAACGACATCAGGGTCAATCCCCAACAGGCGTTGCACGCGAGAAGTGGCCACAATTTTCTCGGCAATGGCCTGACTATTCACCTGATAGGTACCAGAGCTCACCTGTGCGCGAAGCGCCTCAATCCGTTTAATGCGAGCCTCACCATCCCGCATTGCCTCCAGGCGCGCCTCAATCTCCATCATCTGTTTCGCCTGAGGAGGAGGAGTAATCTGCTTAGAGCGATGCACTTTCTCTCCCTGATCATCTTTTTTTACGGCACGAGCTCCCATAAGCGGTTCATGTAGGCAGCACCCAGGCAATGGGCAACTGCGCACTCCCTTCTCTTTTTATCGAACGCAGACAAGACGAAAGAGGTTCCCTCAAGCGGGTGAACAAGGGCACATATCCCTGACCACATGTTACCACAATTTGTTCATCCTAATAAACCAGAGTGCCCAACCACCACCTGATTTATGTGCCCCTCGTCACACAGATAGTATAGACAGAGAGAAGAGAGAGAAACAGAGACAAAAGTCCCCGGAATAGCGGCTAAAAGTCATACCTGCCAGTGTGCCTAAAAAGCAGCTAAAAAGATTTTTCAGGCTGATACTAGCGAGGGCGGGGTTTATAAATGTTGAGACCGATCTTGATCTCCTCACGTTGAGGGACGGCGATATTGCCCTCGGTACTGGCCACAGTAATCGACTTACCGCTGGAAGAGAGGCCAAACTCTTGTTTTAAATCCACAACAATAATGAGTTTATCACCCTCTACAGTCATTTCAATATTTTTCATAGAACCTCCAATAAAAAATTACGCCAAGAGGGGAAGAAAGCAGAGACTGCAATGCTTCCAGGTACAATCTTAGATAGTTCTCAAAGAATGTGATACTCCCTATATTACCAGCAAGGTTTACCTTTTGTCACCAGAAAAACGCGTTACCTTCTATCCATCAGAATATCTTGCAAGAGAGAAGAAGAGCAAGTAGCCGAAAGAAAATGGAGCAGAGAACGCAGCAAGGTCTGTAAGCGTTTTGCAGAAAGCTCCTCACTGAGCTGAGTGAGCCAGCCGGGGGGAGGAGAGACCAGCAAAGCGCGGAGTATGCCATCGACCAGAGTTGGCTCATGCTCATTACGCAGCCTAATAAGCAAGGCGACAGAATCATCGAGAGGAAGGGATGAGCGGTAAGTATATTCCAGAATAATATGCCAGACCAGATAACTGACAGCGAGATGAAAATCACTCTCCAGCTTGAGATGGGCGTGGGCCAGCAGAAGCAGCAGTAGAGAAACCAGAGGCGGATGAACGCAGGCGAGAGAGATGCGCAGAGAGGACTTCAAAACGGCCAGTTCGCGGTCTCTCAGTTGCTTATAAGTAACGGATTGGGGAGAGAGCAACAGAGCAGACGAAGAGGGGAAAAGCTGGCACGAGAAAGCAGTGAAGCGTTGGACAAGATCAGGCGTCAGGGAAGGCAGCATGCGAGCGGCCTGAGAGGCCAAAGAGAGAGCGTGAGCGGAATCGGAGAGATGAGCAGAGCGAGCGAGCTCAGCGGCCTGGAGGGCAGAAAGCACAGCATCGCGGTGCAGAGCGAACTCCAGGTAGATATACGCAGCCTGAGAGAAGAAAGAGACAGCGCGTTCCGGCAGATTATCAGCAAGAGCCAGATGAGCTTCAACTTCAAAGAGGCGGGCCAGCAAGAGAGAGCAAGAGAGAGTAGAGAGAAGAGGGAGCACGCAAGAGAGCAAGCACTCCGTTTCGGCAACCTCATGCAAAGCGCAGTGAGAGCGTGCGGCCCCTAAGAGGGCCTTACAATGGGTGGGCAAGAGATATGCATTGGAAGAGGTATGTGTTGCCGCATCGAGATAATAGAGCTTCGCCTGAGGCCAGAGTTCTAAGCGTTCGTAGGCAAGGCCAAAATCGCAGGCAAAATCAGAAGAGTCGGAGTAAGATTGCAGAACGGCCACCCAGTGTTCAGTTTCGCGTAAGAAATGGGATGCAGCAGAAGCGAGCATAAGATGGCGATAGGCAGCAGTAGCAACGGCATCAGGAACAGAATCCTGAGACAGGACCTCCTGAGAATTCGCAATAATCTCCTTATAGTAGCCAACAGGGTCCAGCAGAGAATAGCAGGCAACGATATCATGGCAAGCGTAGGGAAGATGAAGAGAACCATGCAAGCGTTCGTCAGCGAGCAGAGAGAGCAGAGAAAAAGATTCAAGAAGAGCCAGGCTTAAGAGATCATAATGAAGCCAGAAAAGAAGCAGATTGCGGCGTAAGAACAGGCCCCAGGAGAACTCGGAGAGCTCCTCAGCCAATTGAATAGCCTGGAGAAGAGTAGATTGAGCGGTATCAAAATCATGAAAAAAGGCATCAAAAAAATGAAAATAAAGATGGATAAGCTCGTGTTTCTGCTCACTTTCAGTACATAAGCGGGGAGCCTCATCTTCAAGCCAGGCAAAAACCTCTGTAGAAAATTCAAAGCACATCCTTATTCACCTCTTACCACATCGACACAGCAACCAGAGCAGATCAAAAGAGAGAAAACAGCTACAGCTACTATAGCACAAAACGTTTGAATTAGCAAATACATCTAAAAGCGTCTATAGCAGGAAGAGTGGAGAGAAAGCAAAAAGGCTGGCGAGAAACACCAGCCCTTTTGGGGAAATGCGCATTTGGGAGACGGCAAATTAGACCTGAACGCTATATTTCGAGCGGCGGCGGCTAATAGAGCCACCTTTGCGACCTGCGGCCTGAGCCTCTTCGCTTGTCCATTTATGGGCAGTACCGAGAGCATGAGCGGCCTTGCCGCCCTTGCTAGCAATTTCGCGTTTCTTTTCTGCGCTCATAGACGCAAAACCACGGCCTCGACCTTTTTGTGTCTGCATGTCCTTTTCTCCTCTTCACTTACAAAAGTTCCAGACAATATCCTCGTTGACAAGATAAACAACGTAGTGAATTGAGAGTTTCAAAAACTCCCTCTTCCCCGGCTTACCAGCGCACTCCCATGTTTCTATCCAACGCGGGAATGTTGGTTGCTTCTATGTAGACACGACTTATCAGGTGATTCGGATACAGAAGAGTCAACTTTTTGAAAATCACCCACTCTCTTTAGCATAGCGGAGCGAGCAAAAAAGTTACTTCAACACATCCAAAGATCAAAAACTAGGAGACCGTATTCCACACAAAAAAGCAAGAGAGACGAAAACAAAAATACGTTGATTTCTCATCAAACAAAATGCAACTTGTCTGAAGTGACTAAAAAATGGTGATCATGTGTTGCAAATCTTACAAGTAACGTTCGATGAGTACAGCATAACAGGTAGAATACCCAAGAACAAGTCAGCAATAAAAAGTTTCAGCCTGCTCTAAGGTAGACTCATCCTTTTCTAATATTCAGGAAGAGCTTACTCAGATTATGAGCGCCATTTATGCTCTACTGCCTGTAATATGCAGTAAGAATGGGGGGGATTTTAAGATTAGCGAAAGAAAGCTGAGAAAATTCGGCAACCTCATCTAATCTTCTAATTTCAGTACCCTCAAGCGGGCCGGGAAAGAAGACCCCTCCTACTGCCGCTGAGGAGGAATGATACAACAGGAAAAACGAAAAGGTCAAGTGGAGATGCACTAAGGAAGATACTTCTCATTATCTGAAAGGGCAATAAAACTTCTGGCAGCAAGTGTAGGATTCATCAATGCCGGGTAAGATTTTTGATAAGTGAGAGCATTTCATCAACAGAGAAAGGCTTTTCCAGAAGTGAGACATGCAGATGGTGCAGCTCATCTGGATCATTAAAAGTTGCAGCAGTAGTTAAAATAATAGGGAGGAGAGAGAAGCGTGAATTCTTGCGTAATTCAGTAATCACCTCAGTACCGGAAGTAACGCCACTCAAGCGCCAATCGATAATCATCACATCGACAGGGAGAGGAAGCACAGAAGAAAAATCGCGAGCATGGAGAGCTTCGAGGCATTCTTCAGCGCCAGGAAAATTCAAAACCAGATAGCCCTCATCTTGCAGAACCAACAAGAGCATTTCCTGAATAGCCAGATCGTCCTCTAGTAGGCCGACGCGCATAAATTCTCCTCTGTCGCTAGAAATCGTGTTTTATCTCAAGCACACTATAGCAAACCCGGCCTTATTTCGCAATAGGCAAGAAACAGCGAAGCAGCTTAGAAAGCAGATGTATCCATTCGAGGGACAGGTCCACAAACGAAAGCGCTCCAGCAGCCCTACTCTGTCATAGCCGGAAGAAAAAAAGTCAGCCGAGCGCCGAGCCCTTCACTACTTTGTAGAGTAATAGTACCACCCATTGCCTCAATCAGGAGGCGGGAGATATAGAGGCCGAGACCGGAGCCAGGCAGATTGAGCGAGGAAGATTGAGTACCGCGAGAGAAGGGGCGAAAGAGCAGAGGTTGCTGACTGAGAGGGATACCGATCCCGCGATCACGCACCGTCACACAGATCATAGCAGAACCAGTCGGTGAAGAAGAATTTTGCTTAGAAACAAAAAGTTCTACAGGTCCACCGGCAGGAGAATATTTCACAGCATTCTCAAGGAGATTCAGCAAAACCTGTTGTAAACGAGCAGGATCAGCCAGGGCGATAAGAGGTACAGGGGCACAATGGCAAGAGAAACGATACCGTCCAGGCTGCTGCTGCGCCATCTGATGTTGCATAAACGATATCACATGCTGGCAGAGTTGTCGTACATCCACAGGAAGTTGGCGGAAAGCGAGGCGGCCATAGTGCAAGCGGGAGATATCCAGTAGATCGCCAAGCAGCAGTTCCAGGTGATTTACCTGGTCAAGAACCACCTGCAAATACTGGTGTTGCAGAGCAAGCGAGAGAGGCGGTGGAGATGCGGGAGAAGAAAGCGAGGCATCGTCAGAGAAGGCACTTGCAGAACCATACGTCTGAAGCAGAGCGACATAGCCTTTAATAGCAGTAAGAGGAAGACGTATTTCATGGTTCATCAGAGAGAGAAAAGTGCCCAGTTCCTGCTCAGAAGAGAATGAGACATAAGAAGAGGTAGAAGAGAGACAAAGATCACTGAGCAGATATTCCACCTGGCGAGCAACAAAGGGAGAAAATTGAGAGAGCAAGAGCTGTTCACCGGATAAAAAAGCCTGGGGGCGCGTATCGGCAAGAAGCAGCAGGCCAAGCTGGCCAGAAGAGACAGCAAGAGGGGCCAGGGCAATGCTAGAATAGATTGAATCCGGCAAAAAATCGTAGCAGGAAAGATCGCCGCGGGCCAGAGCCAGATCCATCAGAGCGAGTAGACGTTCATCTTGCAAAAAAGCCAGATCCAGAGAAGGATCATGAGCAAAGAGAGAAAGATCAGCAGGAAGAAACGCCAGTAATGGATGGCGGAAGAAAGGATCAGAGCGCGTCAGCAGCAGGCAGGCAGAGCCAGACCCAAGCAGATTACAGACAAGCTGCAAAAGCGTCTGCAAGCCTTTCTCTATTCTCATACACCGTTCCTTAAAAAGCAGATCAGACGCCAATTCTTATCCAGTATAGTCGTATGGCGAAGAAGCGAGCAGAGAAAGCAGCGAAAAGGAGAGAGAAAAAGAAAAGCGTCCCCTTGACCGTGGAGAAACCGGACGGTACAATGGACCAGAACCCTTGATAAAGCTTGAGAAAGCGTCTGAAACCTGGGCGAAAAAAGCAGGATTTTCAGCTACACTCAGGCATGTTCTGAGAAAGGTCACGCGGTATGTCTGAAACGGACCTGGGTGGGGTAAACGACCTGAAGCCTGAGACATCGACGGCAGAGGGTGGATTCTTGCATATTGAAGAAACGTCAGACGCACCCCCCGCTGACGAAGCCAGATCAACGCCATTTAAAGATGTACAACCGGCAATACCACTGAGTCCACAAGCGATAGAGAGAAGCGGAAGCGTCGAACACCTGGCGGCGCGGCGTCCCGTCAGCAAAATCGATGAGGAGAGTCCAGAGATCAAAGAGCGACTCAACCTATTGAGGCCAGAGATCACCAGACTGCTCACCGGTCTGCGCTGGAACGGGCGAAGCGCTGACGAAGTAGCCGAAGAACTGATACCCTTACTAAATATTGGCTCAGTCCAACAATGGCAAGAGATTCTCATCCCCTATCTTTTTGAAATTGACAGAGCGGGCAACCTGCTTCCCGTATGGTACAAAATCATCGATCAAGGTGATCCACAAGATCTCCCCCCCTCAGCCAACCCGGCAGAGACAATGCAAGGGAGAGCAAGGCGATACAGCATCCTCATGCTTGGGAACTACAAAAGTGGAATCGCGGGCGAAGAAGAGAAAGCGCTAGGATTCTTCAGAGGCATGAGCAGCAAAAGCAGCAAAGATAGTAAAGTAGAGAACGTAAAAAAGCTAGGGCAGCTTGCCAGCGACCCCAACAGTTCGCTCTATGCGGCAGCGGCACTGGTAAAACAAGGGACAGCAGAGGCGGTACAAGAGCTTATCAGCGCCTTAAAAACTGCTCAGGGCTGGGCAAAAGTGGACGTAATTGAAAACTGTCTGGTGCTGAAGCAGACATACTTTCATGATATTCTACTAGCAAGCGGGCTAGATAATCTTTCAGGGCTAGAGAGTTATGTAGCGATTCCCCTCTATCGTGAACTACCTTTAGAAGACTACCTATCCGGCAGCAAACAAGGCAATACACGCTTAAAGCAGCAGGCCGCCTTGATTGTAAGCCAGGTATTACAGGATAGCATGACTCCGCCGGGGGCGCTGGCCGAGAAGCTGCCGCCCATCTTCGAGAGGCCATTGCCACCTCTCGCGCAGGCACTATTTGCAGGGGCGCGAAGTACGCCGCATTGGAGCAACGTTCTAGCAATTCATCGTCTGGGCTTACTACTAGGGCGTTACTGGTCAGAGATCTCGCGAGGGACGTTACAAGATCCGAAAATCATCGAGCCAGTCTATGGGTGTCTGCCAATGATGAACGACGTCGAGCGCTGGATGGCAGGACCGGGGCGGGATGTGTTGCTGAAAACACTGAACGATAGTGAAGAAGAGGCCCAGGTACCCGTAGTCAAAACGTTAGGAGAACTGCGAGAGCCGAGAGCCATAGCGCCATTACTGGAATACATAGAGCAGGTCAAAAGTCCAGAAAACCGTGAGCAAGCTCAACGCCTGGCAGTCTATAACGATACGCTTGGGCAGATGGGAGATCAGCGAGCGAGCGGGCCACTGAGGAGAATGCTAGAGCGTACAGTAGAGAGAAGCAGAAGAAGTACGCTACCGAGACGGACAGAAAATCTGCCAATAGGGGATAAAGATATACCAGGAAGTATTGTTTATGGATCGGGAGTACGAGCACTAGGGCGGCTAGGAGACCGTACCACCCGCGCCGTCGTGCAGCAAGCGTGTGAAGATTTTGATCCCTTTGTACGAACGCAAGCGCTAGAGGCGCTCAAACAGCTTGATCCAACGGGAGAAGATGCGAAAAGTCGTGAAATAGCGAGAGCAAGCTTACATGATGGAAGAGAAAACATTGTACGCATTGCCTGTCAGCTCATCATACAATACAAAGAGTATGATGCAATCCCGACCCTCAGAGAGATCATTCAAGAGCGTCCAACGTTAGCAGCGACAGCCTATGACACACTACGGCAACTCGGCCAGTAGGCAAACAGAGCCTCTCACCCGGACACATTGAAGGGCGAGAGAAAGAGCGAGCGGGACCTCGTTTCCTCTCCCTCTCTTCCAGACAGAATTTGGGAGAGGGGAAATCGAGAGGAAGAGGGTCGATTAGGGAAGAGGACGGGATTGCAAAGTTCTTGCGCAAGCTTGGTCGACCCTCACCATCCCGTCCCTACGAAATCGCCCCAGAGGCCGCTTTGGGGACACATTTGGAGAGGGGAAAAACAGGGTTCGATCTCTTTGGTCTTGTGTTTCTGTTGAGCCGGAACCCCTTTCCCCAACATTCCATGAGAGCTGAAAAAGTATCCGGGGGAGAGGAAACCTCTCTTCCGGACACTTTTTGCAGGGCAGGTGAAAGTGCGCGGAATTCTTAAGAAGCGCTATACGTAAAAAAGTGTACACATTTACCCGATGGCACATATGTACTAACAGCATGCATCTTGCATCTGCTCGCTCAGATGTTTTCTCTATTTCATGTATACTATTATTAGAAAGCAGTAGCAGGAAAAAGTCGAGAAGGTTGAAAGAGCGCCTGAGTGAGACTTTGTTATGAGGGATGTGGCATGATAAACATGTTGGTGGGGAAGACTCTTGGAGGGTATCGCCTGGTGCGGCTCGTTGAGAGTGGAGGAATGGGAGATATCTATTTAGCACAACACGCCAGAATAGGCAGAAAAGTTGCAATTAAAGTCGTATGTGGAGATTTACGATCTGCGCCCAATACTCCCGAAGGAAGACAGGCGGCCCAGCGATTTGAGAGAGAAGCGCGAGCCGTAGCCGAGCTAGAACACGAACATATTTTACCGCTCTACCACTTTGGGGAAGAGACTCCAGAGCCAGGCGGAGCACCTATTACCTATCTAGTAATGCCTTATATTCAAGAAGGTTCACTGTGGAGCTGGTTACAAAAGCGTACACAACAATTTGGTTTTGGTTGGCCGATCTCAGCAGAAGAAGCAGGTTATTATCTCCTTCAGGCAGCGGCAGCCTTACAAAATGCCCATGACCACGGCATCATCCATCGAGACATCAAACCGACAAATTTTCTCATTCGTGTCGAGAAAGGGTCACTCAAAGGGACAGAGCAGGCCCACCTGAGCAGTATTTTCCCCCAAGGAAGACCCCACTTACTTTTATCGGACTTTGGGTTAGCCTCATTTTACCGGGCCAGCCGTTCCATGCATCGCTCGGTGGGGACGCCATTATATATGGCACCAGAACAATTTGATGATCCCTCGCTCGCCAATTCAGTACATGTAGGGCCAGCCGCTGACCAGTATGCGCTAGCAGTGATGATCTATCAATTGATGACAGGAAAAGCCGTATTTGAAGGGACCGCCGCGCAACTGCTCCATCATCACCATCACACGCCGCCGATACCGCCCAGTACCTACACACCGATTCTGCCAGTTGAGCTTGATGAAGTCTTCCTGCGAGCACTGGCAAAAAAGCCAGAGCAGACGATATCCAAACATTATGGCATTTGCACAATCCTATGATATCGTCTTACAGGCCTGGCGAGGGCAGACAAGTGAGCGCCACAACAAAATACTGGTAGCCAGGCGAGAGATAAAGGGAGTTGCATTCAACAGACAGCGAGAGACCACAACCGTCTCCCTACCAGGAATGGAGCAAGTAGAACGTACAGGTGAAGAAGCGGAGCCACTGCAAGCACATGCGGGAACCACGGTTCAGGTGGCAACCAGGGAAGAACAGCACGAGGGAAAAAAAGTTCCGCCATTTGAGGAAAAAGGTTCACGTACATTTCGCGCCAAAGTCGCCCTGGAGCCAGCGCTGAGCGACACCACCAGTACACCATTTAAAGCGACGATCACGCGTTTACAGCAGGTACCGGTGATAGGGCTGGTAATTCTGGGAAGTATCTTCCTGCTTCTGGTCACCATCAGCCTCTTACTTACTATAGTTATTTTATGGCATAGCCATTAAAGCGAGAGAATCGCTCGGCGAGACGGACAGAGACCCCCAGGTCAACCGCCGTCCCTCTGCCGAGCGAGAGTTTTCAGGAAGCGGGAATGACAGGCAAAAGCAGATAGGAGGGGTGTGCAGCGTCATGCAGGATCGTCTGCTGCGCAACAACCAGTTCGCTATCAACGCCAAACTCATGTCCAGTATTGGGATTGCGGTCCCAACGCGGAAAATTGCTGCTTGTAACATCCAGGCGAATACGATGGCCTTTTTTGAAGAGATTACTCGTCGCCCACAGATTAATCTCATACTCATAGGTATGACCAGCCTCCAGCAACGAAACCTGGCCGTCGCGAGCAAAAGAGCGATAACGGGCGCGAATAATACCATCGGTCAAGTTCTGAGCAAAGCCATCGGGGTGAACATCAACCAGGCGGGCAACAAAATCGGTATCAGAGGCACTTGAAATAGCCCAGAGGTGTACAGAGATAGGTCCAGTCACCTCCAGATCCTCCTCAAGCACAGGAGTTGAATAGACCAGAACATCATCGCGGCTCTCGATAGAGGTCTGATCCAGGGGGCCAGGGCGAAACTCAGGAGTCATCATCAGAGCACCGCCATGAGTTGGCACAGGGGTAGAAGGATCATAGAGAAACTGATCGGGGACCTCCTCTTCTGGTATTGCAGTACTGAGTACACCGTCACCAAGAAGCGTCTGTGCATGGCCGCCGCTATGGAGATAGTAACGGGTTTCGACAGCACGAGCCAGAGGCCATTCCTGCTCATCGCGCCAGACATTAGCGCCCATAACAAAGAGCTTAATAGGAGCTTCACTAGTCAAACCGGTATCGATACCTTTGAGATAATAATCGAACCAGCGGAGCTGGAGGCTGACCAGATCCATGCGCAGATCGATCAAAGCGGCGGAAGAAGCGAAACCAAAGTTCATATCGCCGACAGGATTCATCATGCCACCATGCGTCCAGGGGCCAACAAGCAACTTGCTCTGGCGGGCCTCTGGAGTACTCCCCTGAGTACGAAGCTGACGAAAATGCTCAATTGTATCCTCCAGGAAGATATCATACCAGCCAGCAATATTCAGGGCGGGAACCTGGACGCGTTCGTGTTTGCCATGAATCGTCAGGAGATCGGTCTGTTTGCGATCCATTGGATACTCGAAGGCCTCAAAAAAGGCAGGGGCGACGTCAGTACGGCGTAAAGGAGCAAACTCGCGCAGAGGGAGAGCAGCATAGCCTTGAGGACCGAGAGCATCGATATCTTTCACCAGCATATACAAAGCGGTACCCAGATTGCGAGGATCGGGATCGGAGCGATAGCGGCGAAACAAGACATCCATTCCCACCACAGAAAGTTGCCAGTAAGCACTGGCACCAAGTTCAAGAGCGCCGCCGCGAAAAAGCACGCCATTGAGCGGATCGCTCCAGGTCATCATAGGCACCATAGCTTTTAAAGCGGAAGGTTGTTCGAGAGCAGCAGCCCACTGAGTGAAACCAAAATAGGAGATGCCATACATGCCAACCACACCATTACTATAGGGGAGAGAGGCAGCCCAGGCAACAGTATCAGCACCATCAAGGATCTCATGGCGCATAGGGTCCCATTCGCCCTCAGAGGTCATACGGCCACGAGTATCCTGAACAATCACCACATAGCCACGGCGGGCCACCTGAGCGGGGTCCATCAGAGAATTTGAAAGAGGATAATCCTTGCCATAAGGCAGACGAGTCAGCAATACCGGCCATTGGCCTTCGCTTGCAGGGCGATAGACATTTGCCCGCAGAATAGTCCCATCCCGCATTTGAGCAGGAACATCAAAATCAGCAGTGATCTGTTGGCCAATAGAGATAGCCATGAATGGAAGCTCCTTTTTTAGCACTATCAAGAGAAGATCGAGAGCTCAGAGGGAACCGGGTCCCAGTATATTTCCTATGTATCATACAACGCGAGAAAGGTGTTATGACACACGAGGAGAGCACTTTCACGCTATTTTCAGCAAGTATCGGGTTGGCAGATAGCAAGCTTTTTTTCAAATAGCCCTCATTCTTGACACTCCTTGCTTCAATTCGTTATACTCACGTAACGGGAGCTACAGAGTAAACAAGAACAAAACTGATCCCTCTCAGTATGCAAACAGAGAAATAGAGAGGAATACATGTTACAAGATAATGCATCGGGAGCCTATCTCGTAATCCACGTAGGGAATGGCCTCGGTAAGCGTATAGAGCTATGGAAAGACAGCACCACCATTGGACGGAGCCGCGAATGTGACATCTTCCTGGAAGACGTCGCAGTGCATCGCAAGCAAGCGAGCATTTTACGTATGCAGTCAAGCTATATTTTGAGAGATGATCATGGGAGCGGCGACAGTCTAGTAAATGGTCAACCAGTGCGGGAGCAGTTGCTCAACAATGGGGACCAGTTATTATTTGGACATACCAGCATCATATTTTACGCCAACGAAGGAACGCGGCCCTTTCAGCTTGCCTCATCAAGAGGGAAAGAGTCGCACGTAGGGAAAACGCCCAATCCTCATGCGCACATCGTGGCACGCTTAGAGCAACAGAACGAGAACACAGGCAATAAACAGAGTATTGAATTATTGCCAAACATGACTATTGGACGGAGCCGCGAATGCGATATTTTTTTAGAGGATCTAGCGGTGAGTCGGCTTCACGCGACCTTGCGTGAATTGGACGATGGCAGATTTGAGCTAACAGATAATCGTTCGGCAACCGGGACCTTTGTAAATGGGAGGCCGATGACCACATGTATCCTGCGTCCCGGAGACGGCATTCAGATAGGAGCCAGCCGGTTTACCTTCCGTTCCGCATAAGAGTATTGAGAGCGGAGACGCGTTGAGCATAATAATCGATCTCTGAACCGTCGCGTGTGCGGATAGGGGGAGCATAAGCTCGCGTCCTACGCATAAACGCTTTTACCTCTCTAGGAGTATCCAGGCCACCGAGCTGCTCTTGTTCACGCACACGGGTTGAAGAGACATCGCGGTAGGCATGGCTAAAAGGGAGAGGGTGAACGAACTGCGCGAACTGCTGATTTTGCGCTTGCTGCAAAAGAGCTTCAATCTCTTGATTACCAGCATTGCCACGAGGCACGACCAACAATTGAGCAAGCGAGAAAAGCTTTCTCAGAGAGGCATCACGGTCCTCATAATAGTGAGGATCGAACACCTGCACAATCTTATCATAGCCCATAAGAAAAAAAAGCTGGTGAACCGCAGGGAATGTCTGGTGTATCGCCTGGGCCTGTTCAACATAGAGACCGCGATTGAGCAACAGAATACCCGTATGCGGCAGGCGGCGCAGCACCTGCTGGAGCAACATCACCCGATCCAGCAACAGAGGGCGTTCCACAGATTCTTTGTTCACCGTGCGCTTCGTAAAAGCAGCATAGAGGTGAATAGAGCGATGTTGGCGAATGTAGGTATATGCCTCTTTCAGCAGAGCGATATGCGCCCCGGTTGGCGGATTAAAAGAGCCAGGCAGCACAATAATATCACCGCGAGGTTGGGGCGAACCTGGAACAAGAAAAGCAAGCGGGTCAGCATCTGGATTCAATTGGTCGATTTGGGCCTGAATGCGCCGCATACGTTGTAAGACAGGTCTGGAGATATACGTCAGCGTACTACTCATATACTTATTGTAACACATACTTCTTACATCCGCTCAAGCGGGGACGTAACCAAGCTCGGCAGCGGTATTATAAGCGTCTTGAGCCTCGGTAGTACGGCCTAGCAGTTTGAGAGCATCACCCTGATTATAGTGATAGGCTCCGACCTTAGGCTGAATCTGAATAGCCTGTTCATACGCCAGCAAAGCCTCTTCGTAGCGCTGGAAATCATAGAGAAGATTGCCTTTATCGTTATAGGCATTAGCGAGGCGGGGATTGATCTGAATCGCCTGATCATAGCAAGCAAGAGCATCTTTGTACTGCTTCGTCTCGTAGAGAGCACGGCCCTTGCCATTCCAGGCCGAGGCATCATCGGGATCGATCTGAATGGCGCTATCGAAGGGTGCAATCGCTTCCTGATAGCGGCCAAGACGGACCAGAGACCAGCCGCGGCCATCGTGGCCAGTGGCCATCGTAGGATTGAGTTTAATCACCTGCTCATAGCAAGCCAAAGCCTCTTCATAGCGGTGGGTATAGAAATAGACATCGGACTTAAAATCGTAGGCCTGTACATAGTTTGGATCAATCTTAATGGCCCGATTATAGCAATCCATCGCCTCCTGGTAGCGACCCAGGCGATAATACGAGCGGCCCTGGCCGGTATGAGCTGAGAGATTCTCAGAATCGAGATCTATCGCCTCAGCAAAAGCGCGGATAGACTCATCATACTGCCGCATATGTTGCAAGGACCAGCCCATCCCCTCATGGGCGGCAATATTGTTTGAGTCACAAGTAACAGCCTTCTCATAGGCCAGATTGGCTTCAGGATACATCCCCTGATAATAGAGTGCGCCCCCCATACCAACATAGGCATCAGCCAGATTTGGATCAAGCTGGACGGCACGCTCATAATGGCGAAGAGCATCTTCATAGTTGCGTTGTTCAGCCAGGATATTGCCAATCCCACAATAGGCCACGGCATAGCGAGGTTCAAGCTGAACAGCGCGTTCAAAGCATTTGAGCGATTCAGTCAGGCGGCCAAGCTGAAAAAGCACACTCCCCATGCCTTCATAGGCATCGGCGTAGGCAGGGTCCTGGCGCACAGCCTCTTCAAAGGCCGAGTAGGCATCTTTATAGCGGCGCGTATTAAAAGACGAATAGCCCTGATCCAGCCATTGCTCACGCGTCTTCTGCAAAGTACCTGTCGTCGTTGTCAACAAAGCAGTCACAAAAGAGGTAACATCAGGAAAGCGGTCTTCGCGATTCTTGGCGAGAGCGCGTAGAATCGCCTGCTCCATATGGGCAGGAATTTCGGGATTAAACAGCGAAGGAGGGTGAGGCTGTTCTTTTTGATGCTTCATGCCAATAGCCAGAGCATGGTTGGCAACAAAGGGGGGATGACCAGTAACGAGCTCATAGAGAATACAGGCCAGGGCATACTGATCGCTACGAGGACTGGCGAGGCCTTCAAACTGTTCAGGAGACATATAGAGAGGGGAGCCAATAACATTGGCATACATCGTTTTCGTCGTCTCCAAAAAGACCGCGATACCAAAATCTGCCAGCAAGGCCTCACCTTTATTATTAAAAAGGATATTTTCAGGTTTCAGATCGCGATGAACAATATTCTGCTCATGGACAAACTGGAGCGCCTGGCCGATCTGAGTAGCGATATCCAGAACCTCATCCAGAGATAACAGCTCCTCCGGCTTCTCATCAAGGCGATCGCGCAGAGAACCGCGCTCGGCCAGTTCAGCAATCAGGTAAGGGATACCTTCCTCGTCAACACCGACATCATAGATAGGCAGAATATGCTTATGTTTCAGCATCTCCAGGTAACTTGCCTCTTGCAGGAAGCTCTCACGCTCTTCATCGGAACCGAGATGATTAAAATGCATCAATTTAATGGCCACGACGCGATTGGCGAGATAAATATGGACCCCCTGATAGACCGTGCCAAACGACCCACTATTTAACGCCTCTTCTATGCGATAATTGCCTATCTGTCTGCCTATGTATTTATCTTCACCTTGCATGCTGTCTGATTCCTTCCAGGCCGAATCCCATTTTAAATTTGCTTATTGGTATGCATAAGTAGTATACAAAACAAGAGATACTGAGTCAACGTATCATGAATACATGTTCAATAGGTTTTGCTAGCAAACATTATTGTAGCATATCTCTTTAGGAACCTTTCAAAAATGGGGAGATGAAAAACTGCCTGAACGCGATCCAAAGAGAATAGATACAAAAAGTATTCTGCAAATAAAGACGAAAAAGCGGCTAAAACATCAAAAGAGCCACAGTTTAAATCTGTAGCTCTTTTGAACTATTTCAAACAATAAAGCCAATCTCCGGCGAGATCGTAGTTAGCGAGCAAGAAGCGGCCAAGCCGAGCTGCTTTACGAGAGATTACTACGCTAATCCTTCAAAAGTCTGCGCAGGACGGTGAGAAGGATACCACCGTTTTCGTAGTAGACAACATCGATGGGGCTATCCAGGCGGGCGATAGTCTGGAAAGAGAAGTTAGAACCATCGTCGCGAGTGACTTTTACCGTGACCTCCTGGCGGGGCTTCAAGCCTTGCTCGATCCCTTCGATATCAAAGGTTTCATGTCCAGTCAGGCCTAGAGACTCTTTACTTTCACCCGGCTTAAACTGCAACGGCAGGATACCCATACCGACCAGATTACTGCGGTGAATGCGCTCAAAGCTTTCAGCGATAGCGGCACGGATACCCAGCAACAAAGGACCTTTTGCCGCCCAGTCGCGCGAGCTGCCAGAGCCATACTCTTTTCCAGCAAGCACCAGCAGAGGCGTCCCCTCTTGCTGATAGCGAACCGAGGCATCATAGATGGTTGTCTCCTCGCCATCGGGCAGATGGACGGTGTAGAAGCCCTCTTTGCCATTCACCAGGCGATTGCGCAGGCGAATATTGCCAAAGGTACCACGCACCATCACTTCATGATTGCCACGACGAGCGCCATAGGTATTGAAATCGCGGCGCTCAACGCCATGCTCTTGCAGGTATTTGCCAGCCGGGCTATTAGCGGCGAAGCTACCAGCGGGAGAGATATGGTCAGTCGTAATCGAATCATCGACCATCACCAGGACGCGAGCAGCGCGAATATCTTTCACAGGGGCAGGTTCTATAGGCATACCCTGGAAGAAGGGGGGTTCCTGAATGTAGGTCGAGTTCTGCCTCCCACTCGAAGATCGGGCCAGTCGAATTGCTCAGCGCCTGCCAGTGCTCATCGCCCTCAAAGACATGGGCATAATTCTTCGAGAAAACCTCTGGAGTAACCGCCCTGGAGACCGTGTCACGAATCTCCTCTTGAGTTGGCCAGAGATCGCGCAGAAAGACCTGTTCGCCGTTCACATCTGTTCCGATAGGATCTTTGCTCAGATCGATATCAACCGTACCAGCCAGGGCATAGGCCACGACCAGAGGGGGGGAAGCCAGGAAGCTAGCGCGGACCTGAGGATGGATACGGCCCTCAAAATTGCGATTGCCACTCAGGACAGCCGCCACCACCAGATCATTTTCCTGGACCGCCTCGGCCACCGCTTCAGGCAATGGGCCGCTGTTTCCGATACAATTGTGGACAGCTACCGTACCAGCCACGAAAGCGTGCAGGTCGTTCACCGCCAGATCGAATACTGCTCTTCTGCCTGCTGGTCGTCGCTCTACAACCTGGAGCGCGAGTGTTGGCAGAGTGAGAGCATCCTTCTCCATGCAGTAACGTTTCGCGGGCTCTGCATTTGCGCGAGAATGCAATGGTGCAAACCACTCACGAACGCCAATCTCATTGAATAGCTTAACAGGCGATGGAAAGTCGCAGGCATCTCGATGCAATGGCTGGAACTTACGGGCCGCAGCTTGTGGAAGCCGTGAAAAGCGGTCATGTCCCTCCAAGAAAGAGTAGTGAGGGAAGACCACTGGCTCGCGCTCCATCAGAGCTGTAGCAGCTATCTTGCGTGCGCGTGAGAACGGTAACTCCTGCTCCGCCTGATGCAACGTCTCCAAACGCTCCGCCATCCAGAGACGTTGGCGATGGATCTGATCAACCAGACGCCAGTAGACCGCCGCCGCACTGGCCCGCAAGGTCTTATCTACACAATAGCGAAATCCCACGCGCTCCACGAACGAGAGACCATCAGGAAGTTCCAGGCGAACCTCCAGGCGAGGGATACCATCCTGCGCCTGCGGATAGGAGGAAGAGGCTCGACGCGTAGGATACTCGCGGATACTGGCCCCATTGGTTTCCACGCCACAGCGTGCCAGCAAACGGATCACATTGCCCATAAGCAGCTTGAGGGCCTGCACATGCTCCGGGATAGTACTTTGAGAATAGGCAGGCGGCTCAAGCGTTGCCTCCTCCTCGCTCTTCCCCCAACGATGCAAGACAGGAGCATGACCATCTGCCCCGAAAAGTCCAGCCAGGAACTCGCGAACAACCGAGAGAGGGCAATTTTCCTCCAGGACGAATGCTGGGAGCGTCGGTGCCTGGTGAATACGTCGTCCAGTACGCACGCCGGGCAACGTACTGATAGCATTCGTGAGTGACATTGGTAGCACAATGGTCCACTTCCTCTGGTCGTAGCGGGTTGCGGCAGGACGACAACCGGTAAGCAGTTCAACATCGTTCAGAACCGCCTCGCGATCCATAGCCTGTCCAACGTGCATCCGACCCTGGCCCAGGAGGCTGATTGAGCCATCGCTCAGCAGATGGCCGAGCAGGCGTGCGAATGCCAGTGTGCGCAGGCGTTCGTGCTCGTTGTCCATCGTAAACGTCAGGCTACCCGCGTGCAGCGTGTAACCAATCTCGTCATCACAAGGTTCATCCAATGGTGCCTCAAGGCCAACCACAACGCGGTCCTGGCCGAGTTCGAGCTGGTCAGCGCGTACCCAGCGACCATCAGCACAAAGGATTTTATGATCTGGAGTACAAACCAACGTGCGCCCATCTTGCAGCACAAGCGAGACGCACTCGCGTTCACCCTGAATTATCATCTCAGCCTGCCGCGCCGTGCTCAATTTACCCTCAGAATTGGGAGCAAATAGTGTGACACCGCCAGCGTCTGGCATCTGCTCGATGCGTCGTGTAGTGCCATTGGCAAGGAGTACCGGTGTGCCCTCAGCGATACAGGTTGTACAACCATAGCCGACGAGATGGAAGCGCAGAGCCTCCAGATAGGGAGTTAGTTCCGCATTATCGAGATAATCAACAACTGCGCGAGAGCCGGGAGCCAGGCTCGTCTTCACCGCTGGACTCACCGAAAGGCCACGCTCGACAGCACGCTTGGCGAGCAGGCCAGCCGCAATCATCACCGAAGGATTGGAGGTATTAGTACAGCTTGTAATTGCAGCAATTGCCACCGAACCATGAGAGAGATTAGTCTGACTACCTGCAACGTCCACTGGTATCCCAGGCCGGATATGATATCCATTAGTGTGGGCCGGGGCACCTTCTTTGGAGGCGGCAACCTGCTTCTTTTCCGCTTCTTGCGTCTCTACAGGGGAAGGATTAGCCTCACCACCCTCATTTGACAGACGTAGCAAAGCATTCTCCGTCGAGAGATTCTGCTCAGCTTCCTGGAAGCGATCAGAATAGGCCGAGCGGAAGACCTTGCCCACATCCTGCATCGCCACGCGATCCTGCGGACGGCGGGGACCAGCCAGACTGGGAACAATCGTACCGAGATCGAGTTTGATGAGATCATCGAACAGAGGCTCAGGAGTATCATCGGTGCGGAAAAGGCCCTGGGCTTTTGTGTAGTGTTCCACCAGGTCCACCAATTGAGAGCTACGACCAGTATCACGCATATAGCGCAACGTCTCCGAGTCAACAGGGAAAAGCGTTGCCGTAGCGCCAAATTCGGGAGACATATTCGCAATCGTCGCCCGATCAGCCAGAGGGAGTTGACTCAAGCCAGGGCCACTAAACTCGACAAACTTCGCCACAACGCCGCGTTTGCGCAGAATCTGCGTCACCGTCAGCACAAGATCTGTGGCAGTCGCCCCTTCGGGGAGGGCACCCGTCAGACGGACACCAATGACTTCAGGGGATAAAAGATAGAGAGGTTGACCAAGCAGAACCGCCTCGGCCTCAATGCCACCAACGCCCCAGCCCAGCACACCCAGACCATTAATCATCGTCGTGTGAGAATCGGTACCGACCAGTGTATCCGGGAAAATAACCATCTTGCCAGCATCTTCTTTCTGCATCACCACCGAAGCAAGATACTCAAGATTCACCTGATGGACAATACCGGTACCGGGGGGAACCACACGGAAATTATCAAAGGCTTGTTGGCCCCAGCGCAAAAGCGCATAGCGTTCACTATTGCGTTCGTACTCTCGCTCAACATTGCGTGCAAACGCGAGAGTAGAGCCGAAGAGATCCACCTGAACCGAATGATCGATAACCAGATCAGCCGGAACGAGGGGATTAATCTTCTGGGGATCACCATGCATGCGGGCGACAGCAGAGCGCATAGCCGCCAGATCAGCAACGGCGGGGACGCCAGTAAAATCCTGTAGAAGCACACGAGCGGGCATATAGGGATACTCAGCCTCACTTGTCGCAGCGTTCCCCGGCTTCCAGGCGGCGAGAGAGAGGACATCTTCCTGAGAAACCAGTTCACCGCCAGCGTGGCGCAAAAGATTTTCCAGGATAATTTTGACCGTAAAGGGAAGGCGTTCGAGGTCCTGGACACCATGCTGAGTCAGTGCCTCCAGGCGAAAGTAGTCAAAGGAGCCATGTACTCCTGAAAGAGAGGAGCGAGCCTCAAATACATCTTTGTATGCAGTCATTGTAGATCCTTTTAATAGAAGTAGGAGAGAACCGGCCAGGAGAGAGCAGATAGCACTGGGCTCCTCCATTACGATAAAGTGGATTGTCTTGCCTCTATTATATAACAGAAAACGTCTGATTCTTTATAAGATCATGCAGAGGTCTTATCGCCACTGAGCTTGTGTATAAGCGATGCATTATAGATAGGATCATATACTGCGATAGAAGAACGTCTCAAAACGAGAGGAAATGAGCTCTCACCGAAGAACGTCTCTGGTACGAAGTTTAAAATGAGATCTTTTATATTGACAAAGGAGGCTAACATTCGTTACAGTAGGGACTACAATAAAAAGCCTTATTCTTTAGATGTGTAGGACGGGAGGACCACGATGGGGAAGTGTTTAGACGCTCAAAGCTGTGGCCAAGAAAATCGGGATGGAGATCTTAAAAATGCTCGCTTCTGTGAACGTTGTGGCATCCCTCTCCAGGGCGTTCTTTTAAAAGAGCGTTACGAGATTCAAAGGCTCCTCGGTAAAGATCGGGGAACCGTCACATTGCGCGGTTACGATATACCATACAACCAACCCGTCACAGTACGGGCCTTAATCCCTCGTGAGAGTAGCGAGGAAGAACGAGAAAATTTCTTGCAGGACGCCGAATTAGCAGCGGCATTCTCAGCGAACGTGCATGAGCCGGGCAGCATCAAAGTCATCGATTATGGACAGGATGGGCCAGTAGCATTTCTAGTGAAAGCAGAAGTGAGCTATATCCAGCCAATGCAGCAGGCAGCCCAGGCGAGCAGCGGAATAGGGATCTACAAGCACAGTGAGATCAGCAGATAGTTGACGAGGATATGTCAACCCAACTCCGCATAGCCATTCCCCAGGGGCCAAAAGTCATTACAGCTCCAATCCCAGCCGTCAGCGGAGAGAGAATAAACCCTCATACCCCTCCTCCATTCAAAGATGCAGCAGGCAGGAAGCGAGACTGGCTAGCCGAGGGAAATCTTGCCTACGAGCGTGGAGATTACCTCAAGGCCTTTGAAGCCTATGAAATAGCCTCGCAAGAAAATGTCGTCCTTGTGGATGCGTGGAGCGGAAAAGGGGCAACATTACGAGGTATGAACCGGGCGGAAGAGGCATTATTAGCCTATGATCACGCTATCTCCTTAAAGCCAAATGACCCTGAGCTCTGGACCTCCCGTGCCACAGCCTTACACGAATTACATCAATACGCAGAAGAGATGGAGTGTTATGACCAGGCACTGCGTTACGATCCGCACTATGTCTATGCCTGGAGTGGGAAAGGCATGTCATTAGCGGAGCAAGGAAACGCGGAAGAGGCACTCATCGCCTTTGATCGTGCCCTGGTACTTGATCCCAGACAGAGCGTCGTCTGGCAAGCGATGGGAGATACTCTTTACAGTCTGCAAAGATATGACGAAGCGTTAATTGCGATCAACAAAGCCCTTGACCTCGACCATAGCCGTGCCGCGTTGTGGGATACCAAAGGCAACATCTTGCGGCGAATGAAAAGTCCAGAGAGCGCCTTACCGCTGCATGAGAAAGCGACCCAGCTTGATCCAGAGAACGCCACCGCCTGGTTTGACAAAGGAAACGACCTGAGAGATCTCAGACGTTTTGCCGAGGCACTGAGCGATTATGACCAGGCATTAGCGCTTGATCCAACATTAGCAGGAGCATGGTATAATCGAGGAAACGTCCTTGCAGCAATGCATATGTATAGAGATGCCCTGGAATCTTACGACCATGCCCTGGAATACGATGATGGATTAACATCCGCATGGTATAATAAGGGAAGTTTATTGCATGAGTTGAAGCGTCACCAGGAAGCAATCGTTGCATTTGACCGCGCATTGATGGTTGACATGCATTATATTGCGGCCTGGAACAACAAAGGCCTTGCGCTTTTTGCACTAGGACGCATGGATGAAGCGTTAGCAGCCCTCGACCAGGCCACATCGTTTGCCCCGGAAGAGCCAGACGCATGGTATAACAAAGCCGTTGTGCTTGAAAAGCTAGGGAGAAAGCAAGAAGCACACACCTGTCAAGAATGGGCCAGATCATTAGAGCAACAAGCAAGGAACCAGGTGCAATAGGAATGCTCATGCATCTAGCTATACAGAGTGAAGTGATGGAAGGGTCTTAGAAAGGGTTGCAAAGAAAGATGCCTCCTCTTTTTATAACAAGCGAGTTTGCGAGACAAGACAAGGTACACGGGAGAAAAAGAGAAGGCAACACAGGGAACGGGAAGCGTCACCCTGCACAAAAAGGGTGGGTACCAGCGGGGTACCCAGAGCAAATAGGCACCAGAAACAGGTGTCGCTACGACTCGGAGGAGGGAATGCGACGCTGCGCCGATCAGGTTGACTGCGGATACGAAAACCGGGACAGTGATTTGTTTTGTAGAGCATGTGCATTGCCGTTGTTAAACACTGCACTGATGGGGCGGTATATAGTAGAGGCATTAATCAGCAAAGGTGGTTATGCGGCAGTATTTCGTGGAGTGGATCAGAATCTCTCGCGCGAGATAGCAATCAAGGTGCTGTTACCCAGTAAAACAACGCATGGAGAGCGAGACCATTTTCTGCGAGAGGCAACAATCGCAGCGAAGCTCGACCATCCAAATATAGCGCCGATACTGGATTATGGAAAAGATGGGCCAAGCGTCTTTCTCGTAATGCCTCTGTACACAGCAGGGTCACTACGCACCAGGCTAGCCCAGGCCGATGGCCCCCTCCCGACCCAGGAGATCATGCTAAACTTTCATCAGCTTGCGAGTGCGTTATACTATGCGCATACGAGGCCACGCCCGGTTATTCACCGAGACATCAAGCCGGAGAATATTTTAATTCACCAGGAGGATTACCGCCTGGTCATTACCGATTTTGGCATAGCACGTTCCCTGGAGCCAGGGGCGCTTTTTGGGAAAACCGTGACTGTACGGGGAACCGTAGGGTACATGGCACCAGAGCAGAGCAGTGGAATTGTTGATCCACGCAGCGACCAATACGGCTGTGCCATCGTACTGTATGAGATGCTCACAGGGTATCACCCACTCGATCCTTTCGGCAACGCGCCCCCCCCGGTCACGCAGCTCAATCCGGAGCTTCCCAACGCGCTGGATGGAGTCATGCACAAAGCGCTGGCATCGCATGTTGAAGATCGTTATAATACCATGCAAGAGTTTGCGCAGGCCTTTGACTACGTCTGGCGGCCAGCGACCAGAGTGCGCAGCAATAGCTATAGCACGAACAATACGAATCATAGCCGTACGGGTGCAACGGTGCGTGGCAGAACCAACGCATCAGACCAGCAACTCAACATCTTCACCAGCAAAAACAGCGCAGCATCGCTCCAGGCAGTGCCGAAAGGAAAAATCAACACCGGCAGCGTACGTGAAAAGTGTCGGGAAGGGGATCAATATCGGCGGCAGCAACAATTCTCATTAGCCCTGCAAGCTTACGAAGAGGCCCTCAACATGGACCCACGTAATCTGCACGCCTGGAACGGCAAAGGCACCGTCCTCTACGATCAAGGAAACTATCGGCGAGCTTTTGAGGCTTATCAACACGCCATCGACATAGAGCCAGATAATGCAGTCGTCTGGGTCAGTGCAGGAGTCGCGCTCAACTGCTTACAGCGTTACCAGCAAGCGCTGGTCCATTTCGAGCGTGCGCTTAATCTTGATCCAAAGCATATCGCGGCATGGAATGGAAAAGCCGACGCGCAACTGGGTCTCAACAAGCCCGAAGAGGCATTTGAATCCTACCGACAGGCGCTCACCCATGATCCAAAAAGCTTTCAGGCCTGGAACGGTCTGGGGAATGCCTATTCCTATCTACGTAACTTTAGTGGAGCAGTTGAGGCCTACAACCAGGCCCTCCTCATTAATTCGCGCAGCGCCATTGCCTGGTGTAACAAAGCCGAGGCATTGTTACAACTTGGGCATAATCGAGCCGCTCTGGATGCGCTAAATGAAGCAACAGAGCAAGATAAGAGCTATGCCCTGGCCTGGAATCTCAAAGCCGAAGTGTATGAATTGCTGGGCAATCCCCAGGAGGCACAGAAAGCACGCAAGCGCGCAAAACCCTGGGGGCTCAAGAGCTAAACATCCCAGGAGCGTAAGCGGAAAGACAAAAGAATACAAAAGAAAGGCAGGAAAGACACCTCCATGCAACCAGTACAGAGCCTGCACAACAGGAGCGAGATTGCCCGTTTTCTCTGTCGGGAGACCGAGCGGCGTCTCTACGAACTGGGCGACCTGGACGATTTTTTCTGGCCCTATACAACCTGGTACGGTCTCAAAAACCAGCAAGAGATTCAGCAATTGCTCCTCCTCTATACAGGAGTAGAACTTCCAACGCTTCTCTGTATGGGAAGAGAACAGGGGGCGGCGCTCCTAAAAGCCAGTAAACACCTACTCCCCAAGAGCTTCCATGCCCATCTTCTCCCAGAATATGGAGCAATATTGCAGACAGACTTTCGCATGGAGTCCCACGGCCTGCACTATAAATATGCCTTGCATCACACGGAACGGTTAGAAGCAGCACCACAAGAGCATGTTCAAGCGCTGAAGAGAGAAGATCTGGCAACCATTCTAGCCTTCTATAAAGAAAGTTATCCGGGCAACTGGTTTGACGCGCGGATGCTTGAGACGGGACAATACTACGGGATATGGCGGGGAGAGAAGCTAGTAAGCGTTGCAGGAATTCACGTCTATTCGCCAGAATACAAAGCTGCCACACTGGGCAACATCACCACGCACCCGGACTATCGAGGGAGAGGTCTGGGAACAGCGGTCTGTGCAACCCTTTGCCGGGAATTGCTGAAGACAATTGAGCATATCGGCCTAAATGTAAAAGCTGATAACCGGGCGGCAATCGTGATGTATGAGCGGCTGGGATTTGAACGGGTAGAGACGTATGAAGAATTCTTCTGCGAGTTCAGCGGTCCTCGTTAGGAAATATCCTATTAAGCATAGAAAAAGGAATGTACACAAGGAGGAAGAGAATGGCTTCACCTCTTGTAAGTTGGCAGATCTCACAAAATGCAAGTAATGACGAAGCATATGCAATCCTCTCACAGGACCCCGTCTGGAATTGTTTTGCGTTAGCCGATCTAGAGCCACCGCTCCGCAGCTATAGTCAATTCGCCGTCGCAGCGCGAGATAACGATGCTGAACGCGCAATCTGCCTGATTTTGCGCCATCCTATCATTGGACACGTGCTCTCACCATTTGGGCATCTAGAGGGAGTTGCGGCGCTCCTGAAAGAGATTGAGCTACCTGAGCAGGCGCTACTTCAAGTACAAGAAAGTCATCTCTCGCTGCTCCAATCTTACTACCAAGCGGAGACAGAGTGGAGAGCGATGTTTCGCATGGCAATCAACGCCGACACATTTCAGCGCCAAATCCATCTGCCTCATTCCCAAGTAAAACAGCTCACTGTTGCAGATCTTCCGGCATTACAGAAGTTATATAGAGAACATCTTGAAAATGCATTTTCTCCTGAAACTCTTCACTCAAGGGCTGTATTTTGGCGTCTATGAAGGGGAACGGATTATTGCCGCAGGTGGCACACATGCGCTGGTCCCTCGGTATGGGATCGCAGTGCTCGGACAAATTCTGACCGCGCCGGAAGCTCGCAGGCAGGGATATGCAACAGCGATTACCGCCAGACTCGTCGCAACCTTACTTGCGCAACGTTTTGATTTCATTGTTCTCAATGTCTTTGCTGACAACAACAACGCTGTTCGTGTCTACCAGCATCTCGGCTTTCAAACGCACCACAGACTCTTCACAACTAAAGGCATTCTCATACAGCAAAGTTTGTAGAATAGTTATTCTACAAGCTAATTAGCCCTATAGTAATACAGTGAGCATTTTCCTTGACGGCGCTTGCAAAATGTATTAGCCTTTTTTAGTGCATAGTATTCTTTTGCAGTTTTATTCTTAGCCACGTTTCAAAACATATCATGCGAGAGAGAAGCGCCATTGAGTCAGAAAGAGGAATAGGCATGAGGGATAACAACGAGAACTGGTATGGCGAACAGAATCGAGCAAACTATAACGAGAAGCTGCGTCCGAACAATTTCTTTCAGCGCAATAAAGTGATGATTATCATCCTTTCGACATTAGTCGTCCTGGTAGCAATTTTTGCTTCCACGACGTTTTACCTGCTTACAAAAACGCAATCTAAAGCGACTACGAATGTGGTCGTCATGGCAACGCCGACAGCGCAGAGTGCAGCAGCAAATGCTACCTCCGTTGTAGCCACTCCAACGCCACCAGCAACACCCGCTCCCTCCCTGGGTGCTACCGTCACCAGTCCTGCACAGCCATCAGCGGGATCGCTTACAACGAGCACAAAGAATTACCAGTTCATTTGTATCACCAACTGTGATGATAAGTTTAATGTTGTACTCAATGATGTCAACCTGAATACAACTAACCAGACAATGGCCTGGGACTTCACTATTACCGATAATGGTGAAATTTGTAGCAGTATGAGCGGTCAACTAGCGCTTGAATCACCAACTGGAGATACAATAAAAGCAGATGGCGGAACATTTGTAGATAGTATCACAATGAACGCCGGGCAGGAATTGCCAAGAACCGCTACATTTTCCTCTATCCCTCACCAGGGGATACGGTACACGACAAACCTCCAGATGTACTGCTCTAATCCCTATGCGAATGCTACTTACCAGGCGGTGTTATTCAACTATTGATAGTTTGCTGAATTTTTTGTAACAGCTTTGCAAAAAAACAAGCTATTCATCAAGAAGCGTGCGCCAGACGTGGACGGATTTGTCGGCGCTGGCTGAGGCGATACGGGTGCTATCAGGAGACCACGTTACGGCGGTAACGTGGTCGCTATGGCCTGTATATATCAGTCGTTGCTTGCCTGTTAATAATTCCCAGATATGCACTGTTCTATCTTCGCTTGCAGATGCGACATACTTGCCATCGGGAGAGAGCGCCAAGCCTCTTATAGTACCTATATGCTTTCGTAGGAGAGGAGAACCATACCAGTAATCGCATTCCAGACAACAATTTTCTGCCTACCATAGAACTATCCATTGATTATCCGAAGACCAGGACATAGGACATTCGATGTACCTTAGTAAAGGTAAGAAGTATCTTACCTATCTTTGCATTACAGATATAAGTATTTTTCCCGCCTTACGCCACAATCCGCGTACCATCAGGAGACCAGACTACCATACCTGGTAAACCCCATTTACTATTCTAGGAGCCTTGATCTTCAGTATCAACTTGCCAGATATTGCATCCCAGATATGGGCTAATGGTTCAAAGAATAGCGAGATTCGCAGAAGCAATAGAAGCGACCATCGGGAGACCATGCCAATGAATAAATTGCATGGCAGAACAAAAGAATGACCTGATATATGTTATCATATTTTTCCAGAAAGAGCATCCCATACATAGATCCTGGCAGAATTATAGCCAGCAGAAGCAATGTATTTACTATCCGGAGACCAGCGTACAACGCTCACCGCCTTAGGTATAAAGTCTTTAGGATGCCGATAGGTAAGAAGATGATTGTCCTGTAGCAGCTTGCCAGACATGCACAATATTGATCAGCTCCACCAGAAGCAATACGCTCACCGTCAGGGGCCCATGCAACTGTCACACTTTATCAGCGTGAATATCATATTTATAAAGAAAATGCCTTGAATTTGTCGAAGCGATTATTGGTGAGCCTCTTCAGAATTGGGTTTGGTAGAGGATTGCTGATGTAAATAACCAGGAGAAACACGAGGTGTTGATGTTTCTGTAGTTGAAAGGATGCTTCTATTGTACGACGGATATCTCTAGCAACCACAAGGAATGCCTCATCTTGATTTGGCCGCAGAGTAATCGGTTGTCCATTGCGCGGCAGATATTGCAGGTGTGCGAAAGGCGCTTTCTCCCAATCGACAGGGCGCAATAGAAGAGGGATCACTTGAGCAACGCCGCTCTTGTGGCGCTCCAGGGCGCGTTGCATATCCTGGCCATAACAATAATCAGAGGCCAAAAAGTCCGGGCTGATGAGCAAAAGAATGAGCGAGGCGGAGAGCAGATTTGCATCAATCTCGTGAGCACTGTCTCTACCTGGAACGATCTTGCGCCTCGACCATTCAGCAATTTTCCCCTCGCGGCGCAACTGGCTTAAATGTTTCTCCAAGATCTGACACAGAGCCTCATCTTCCTGCGCGTAGGAATAAAAGATCCGTAAAGGGAGAAGCTTCTGTTCCTGGCTCTCGCTCATAGTTTTGTCCTTTTCTAGGTAATAGCACCTCCCAGTATAGGCATTGATACTAAATGTTTCAATAGAAATGGGATATTTGTATCTCTCTCGGCTCTTTCAGGCCAAAAGAATCAATTCTGCATACCGAGTAGACTGCCGCTCTCGTAGCGGCGCAGGCCCAGGTGAAACAGGCCAAAAGCGGCCAGCACAAACAAAAAAGTGACAGCAAACATTCCGCCAAACAGAGGCCAGGTAAAGCGATGGAGCAACTGCATTGGCACGAACGAAATGAAGCCTGCTGGGAGTACGGTGAAGAGCAACAATCTGACGACCCCGTGAAAGATATCCATAGGATAGGTACAAAACGTAATCAAGGCTGCGGGTGTCTGCATCACCAGGCCCTCTGTGTTTCCCAGAAAAAAGGCCAGAGCACAGAGGATAATTGAAAAGGCCGTAAAGATACAGGCTCCAAGTAGCACCAGAACAAAGAACAGTACTATATGAAAAGGATCTGGATGTAAGAGGAAGAGATAGGCTCCCAAAGCAAACAAAATGTCACCCCAGGCAGCGGGATGCGTGGCGGCAATGGAGACATGGAGCAGGACATTGCGCGGCATACCCAGGTAAGCGTCCAGCCCGCCATTCATAATGAGCGGCACCAGTTGACGACAATTCCCAAAGACCGCGTCACTCAGGCCATAGGCGCAGGCCGTGATCGACCATAAGAGAACAATATCGGTAGCCTGCCAACCGTGCGTTAAAGGAAACTGGTGAAAGTAGGTCCACCAGTAGAAAAGCCAGAGACAATCACTGAACAGCATAATCAGCACCTGGCTAAGAAAGGCGACACGATATTCCAGGGCGGCCTGAATATTGGCCTTTGTATATGCCAGGATGAAGATCAGCGTACTCCAGCAGACGCGCAACAGACGAAGCATCCAGCTACCCTCCATTTATATTGACATAGCGCATGGCCTGACGATAGATAAGCCACAAGACAAAACCGCCAAGCAGCAGTGTCACCAATTGCAGAGTCAGCACATTGAGAAAAGTCCCCGCTTCAAAATGGACCAGCGTGCGAGCAGGGCCATAGAGAATAGCGCTAAAGGGTAGATGTTCTGCAATCCAGCGCAAAGGCTGCGGAAAGATATCCAAAGGAGCCATAACACCGCCCAGTATCAATGTCAGGCGGCTGAAAATGAACGTAAAGATCTGGGTCTCCTCCAGCCAGAAAGCTAAGAGGCCGATAGCAAAGTAGGCAACGAACTCAATACTGATTGCCAGAAGCGCAAACAGCGGCCAGGCCAACAGACTCTGCCAGCTAAATGGTATTGGACCAACCATAAGCAGCGCGAGTAGGACTCCAATGACAAAATTCAGCGCAAAACGGACCAGCCGTTCTCCCAGATAGTGAGCAAAGTTATAGAGAATATAGCTGCATGGGCGACAGAGTTGATAGGCGAGTTGGCCCGTGCGCACATCCTGATCGACCTGTCTTCCCAGGGCGGGCATAGACATAGCAATACTTTCAGCAGCAATCAGATACCAGACCATCTGAGCGATAGTGAAACCACTCACCATACGTGCTCCACGATTGGCAAAAGTCGTTTTCCAGAGCTGACTGAGCACAAACACCAGGACAACGAGAAGCAAAGTTCGGAATACCACCTCGCCGATATAGGCAAGATTGCTGGCAAGGCTCACGCGGAAAACCGCGCTATATTTGCTCCAGGCTGATCCCCAACGCTGAAAGAGAGTGCGGCTGGGACGCTGCATAGCTATATCCATAGAGAAACGCTCCTTATCTGAGAGCTAAAACACTTCAGTAGGCTCTATTACTTGCTTCTGCGTATAGATAGCGGCAATAATCTCCTCCATTGGAGGATCGGAGATTGTCATATCCAGAATATGGCTACGTTGCATAAGCGCGGCAATTAGCGGCTCCAGAGGCATCAGAGTTAGATCAATCTCCAGTTTCAGACTATGCCCCTGCGCCTGCAAGACGCGTATGCTCCTGGTTGACTGATCTGCCAGCTCAAAGGCGAGAGACACTTCACCATCTTCAGGCCGAACAGAAATCAAAGGTGTCACCGGCCCTTCGAGGAGGAGATCAATGGTTTTTCGCTTCAAGTAGTCGCGCTTCAGTTGGGCTACAGGCGTATCCAGGATAATTTCGCCGTGATTGATCACGATAGCGCGGCGACAGATATGTTCAACATCACCTGCGTCATGAGAGGTCAACAGGACGCTTACGCCTTCTTCCCTATTAAGTTGAGAGATAAGATCGCGAATACGTTGTTTCGCAATGACATCCAGGCCAATAGTTGGTTCGTCGAGAAAGAGCAATTGCGGCTTATGGAGCAGAGCAGCAGCCAATTCGCAGCGCATACGCTCTCCCAGACTAAGTTTGCGGGCAGGTGTGCGCAGATAGTCTTGAATAGCAAAGACCTCGACCAGGAAAGCGCGGCGCTGACGATAGGCACGCGGCTCTAGCTCGTAGATGCGGGCCAGCAGATCGAAAGTATCTTGCGGCGGCAGATGATACCAGAGCTGAGATTTCTGGCCGAAGACACTGGAAATCGAATATGCCAGTTTCTGGCGCTCCAGCCAGGGAGTCAGGCCCAGGACACGCGCCTCGCCAGCCGAAGGGAAGAGAATACCAGTCAACATTTTAATAGTTGTCGACTTGCCCGCACCGTTTGGGCCAATAAAAGCCAGCACCTCACCAGGTTCGAGGGTAAAATGCAAAGGTTTTACCGCCTCACGCTCACGATAGCGTGGAGCTACCAGAGAGCGTAAACTCTGAGCCAGGCCGGGGGCGCGTTCACGACTTCTAAACGTTTTGGCTAATCCAGTCACCTCAATGATTGACATCGCTCTTCTCCTTCATACTCCTCAAAGACCTTAAAGATCCGTGGTCGCCGTTGTTTCTATACGGGGAAACAAGAGCGGACCCGGCACCACCTGCGTTAAGGGAGCACTCCCCCAGCGTCCCGTCCGCGCCCAGGCTCCAAAGGCAACAGGTGGCAGGCCAAGTTGAGCCATAATACGATCACACGAACCCGGAATAAAGGGAGCCAGAAAAATCGCCATCAGGCGCGTAGCCTCCGCAGCCGAGTAGAGGACAGTATCCAGACGTTCCGCCTGTGCAGGCACTTTCGCCAACTGCCAGGGTGCATTCTGCTCGATATATTGATTTGCCCGGCGCACAAAATGCCAGATACTAGTAACCGCCGCGCCAATCTCCCAGGCAGCCAGAGCTTTTTCAGCATTCTGACGAGCCTCATCAGCGACTTGTTGCAGCTCCAATTCTAAAGGACCGGGAGCGCCAGGAGTAGGAATAAGACTCCCCCGATAGCGTTTTATCATCGAGACGACGCGATTGAGCAGATTGCCGAGATCGTTGCCCAACTCATCGTTGTAATAGCGCAACAAGCCAGCCCGCAAGAAGTCGCCATCAGCCGCAAACGAAAGATTGCGTGTCAGATAGAAGCGCACCGGATCGGTACCGACCTTATCAACCAGCTCAACCGGATCGATAGTATTGCCCAGCGTCTTCGAGATGCGCTGACCCTCCAGAGTCAAAAAGCCATGCACAGCGATCTGTTTCGGCAAGGGCAAGTTTGCTGAGAGCAGCATTGCAGGCCAGTACAGACAGTGAAAGCGGGTAATATCTTTACCGATTACATGGGCATCGGCGGGCCAGAAGCGGGCGAACTGCGCCTCATCATCCGGGAATCCCACAGCCGTCAGGTAGTTTGTCAGGGCATCAAACCAGACATAAATGACATGTTTGGGATCATCCGGCAAGGGAATACCCCACTGCTTTGTATTAGGACGCAACTGGCGCGAGACCGAGAAATCGCGCAGACCCTGGCGCAGCAAGCCAAGCACCTCAGCGCGGCGCGAAGCTGGCAGAATAAAATCCGGGTGAGCCTCGATATACGCAAGCAGACGATCAGTATATTTTGAAAGGGCAAAGAAGTAATTCTCCTCCTCCAGCCATTCAGGAAAAATCGTCGGATGATTGGGGCAACGGCCAGCTACCAGCTCATCGGTAGCATAATAGTTATTACAGTTGGGACAATACCAGCCGGAATAGCTAGAGAGATAGATATCCCCATTCGCTTGAGCGCGGCGAAACATCTCCAGAGAAGCCTGAATATGGCGTTCATCGGTAGTACGAATCCAGACATCGTTTGAGATATTCAGCTTTGACCAGGCCAGCAAGAAGGCATTGCTCATCGTATCAAGCCAGACCTCCACATCGCGTCCCTGCTCAGTCGCGGCGCGAGCCACATGCTGGCTATTCTCATCGACACCCATGCTGAAGCAGGTATCATAGCCTAGCAGGCGGTGATAGCGAGCAAGGACATCGGCGGCAACCTTCTCCAGAGCGTGGCCAATATGCGGAGGAGCGTTTGGGTAGTCAATCGCGGTTGTCACATAATAGCGTTCAGGAACTAAACTGCCTTCAGGCAAAGAATCATATGTGGCCATAGGTTATCTACCAATCTGCCCTGGTACAGGGCCATTTCATGACGAATTTATGACGAAAAAAGAGGGGCGTAAGCTTTGTCGCTTGCGCCCCTCTTGCTGGTTCTAAGATGCGGTACTCACCTGAGTACCATTCGTCTGGCAGAAAGGACAGCGACACCTGTTGGAATAACCTGCATACGCATAGGCATTCCATAGTGAGAGGTAAGCAGAGAACACATAAATTGTGAGTGCTTCCTATCCAACAAGGTCATCATCCTTCTAAAAAAAGTCAGGAGCCAGATCACAACAGGACGACTCCTCAAAAAATCTTCTTTTGCTGCTTTAAGTGTAAACGTACGCACTGCCGTCTGTCAAGTAAAAAATCTACTAATTCCAGAGTTTTGCCGATGGGTTCGGAATTGGTAAAAAGGAAAGGTTGCACAAGTCTACCTGGCAATAAGTTATAATGCATAAGAGAAGAATGCGCAGTACAACTTGATTGATTGTATTGTACAAGCAATATTCAATTTGCCAGAGAAAAACTCGGCAGCAGCGACTGATAAGACACGTAGAACAAAAGGAGAGATTATTTTATGGCAGTAGTACGTACAACGAAGGTTGATCTACCAGTAAATGGCAATGGAGCCTACGCCTTTATATCTCAGCCAGATGATGACGCTCAGCATCCAGGTCTCGTACTCATTCAGGAATGGTGGGGTATCGAGCCACACATTACCGACCTGGCCCATAAGCTTGCAACCGATGGCTTTGTCGTAGCTGTGCCTGACCTGTATCATGGAAAGATTGCGACTGAACCAAATGACGCCATGCGTATGATTATGCTGATTTGGGAGAACATAGATCGGGCAACGGCTGAGATCATTGGTGCGCTAGAGACAGTAAAAGCCATGCCCAATGTCGAGCCAAAGAAGATAGGGCTGATCGGTTTCTGTATTGGTGGATTTATGACCTATACAGTGGCCTCTCGCTATCCTGATCTCGCTGCTGTCGTACCTTTTTACGGTGCGGGTTATGATCCCACTCCAGAAGAGGTAGCAAAAGTCAATGCGCCCGTGCTTGCTATCTACGGAAGCCAGGACCAGAGCGTGCCCCAGGAGCAGATAGACAAAATCGAGCGCATGTATAAAGAAGCGGGCAAAGATATCACCATAAAAGTGTACGATGCGGGCCACGCCTTTATTAATCCTGTACATGGTATGGGCAACGAACAGGCGGCAGCAGACGCATGGCCTCTGGCTATTCGCTTCCTCAAAAGTCACCTATAGTTGAAGTACCCCATTGCGAAAGCCGTGACTTCGGCATTCCCCTGGTGAAGCTTGCGTCTCACCAGGGGAATGTGGGATCTTTTCGGCCTCATCCAACGCGTATTTTGTGCGGAATAGATCGAGCACTGATACGTGTATAAACCTGGGCAGAGGTAAAACGGGTAAAACGACAATAGAATATTGTATTTATCAATCGATATATGCTATACTGCCGCTAAGATAGCTTAAGTAGCAGCAAGCCACAAGGAGATTATAAACAAATCAAAGGAAGTTTCTCAATAGTGGTAATCACTCACAGGATCTGAACAGAAAGAGTTGATAAATGCAAGAACCACAAGAACATCAGCCATCCCATGTAGATTCACATTCATTCATGCAAAAGCTTCCTCACAGCGATGCCGACTTTCCACAGACGTTTGCCTGGTTTGAGGAGATGCGCAATCAGCAACCTGTTGCGCATGACGAGAATGATCCCACGATCCCCTGGCAGGTTTTCCGCTACGAGGATGTATCAGAAGTTCTTACCAACTATACTCGTTTTTCTTCCTACGTAGCAGAGCTGAGTGGCACCATCACAGGAGACACGTTAGTCACGAAGGACCCACCAGATCACCGAAAATTGCGTAACCTGATCAATCTCGCGTTCACGCCACGAGCAGTAGCGCGCATGTCAGAACGTATCACCCAGATTACGCAAGAACTACTGGACCGGGTACGCACACAGGGAAAAATGGATATTACGAAAGACCTTGCCATCCCCTTACCCGCCAGAGTGATTACAGAGATGCTAGGCGTACCAGAGGAAGATTGGAGCACCTTTCGACCCTGGGTAACCCAGGAGAATGTGAAACCCGAAGAAAAGAGCATCATACCTCTCATGCAGCAAGAGCTGTATGACTATATTTCTAACCTGCTGGCGGAGCGCCGTCGTTCACCACGAGAAGATCTCATCACTGCTTTGAGCACTGCGGAAATTGATGGCGAGCGCTTGAGTGAGCGAGAACTGGTGAGTTTTTGTGTCGTGCTGCTGGCCGCGGGACAGGATACCACCCGCAGTTTGATCACCAATACCCTCCTTTGCTTGACCGATCAACCTACAGCATTGGAACAACTGCGTCACAACCCGGCGCTGATGCCAATGGCAATAGAAGAGGGATTGCGCTACCTACCACCAGTCTGGTTCCTTCTTCGTCGGACCACGACAGACGTAGAGCTGTCAGGAAAGCATATTCCTGCGAACCAGCCCGTCCTGGCCTGGATAGCTTCAGCCAACCGTGACATCGCTCAATTTGCAGATCCCAACCGATTTGACATAGAGCGTAAGGGTCATCAACACCTATCATTTGGTCATGGCATTCACTTCTGTATTGGTGCTCCTCTGGCACGTCTGGAAGCGAAGATTGTCCTGCCAATGGTACTGGAACAACTACGAGATCTGCGGCGCGAGGACGTCCCGATAGAAGTCGTGACAAGCATCAACCTTGTAGTCAACAATTTTCCAGTCACATTCCGAGCATATTAGCTTAGCAATTGCATACAGTGCAAAACAGAGCTCTGAATTTGCTACTTGTACGCCTGCTTCTGTTAGAGGCAGCGTACAAGAAGGAGTAATAGAGATGGATAACTCGCAAAAATTTGACGCTGGTGTAGAAGTCCTGCGCCAGCTTTTTAAGAACGAGCCGCCTAAAGAGCTTACTTCTAATGACTATGGGAGGACACTCCTGATTGAAAACGTATTTGGGAGCATCTGGAGCCGTCCCGGTCTTGCCATAGAGGAACGCTCACTCATCACTGTGGCTGTGCTTACCGCGCTCAATCGTGGCCCTGAGCTGGAGAATCACTTGCTTGGAGCCAAGAATCTTGGAATCAGTGCCGCCAAAATTGAAGAAGTCATGATCCACCTCTCGGTCTACGTTGGCTGGCCAGCCGCTAGCACAGGGCTTACCGCCATGAGAAAAATCTTCGCCGACGCTTCAAGCGAGTAAGGTGACGGAAAACATCACCTTTTTTACAATATCATTTGTGGTGAAATGCCCAGAATTATCCGCAAAGAAAAGATGGAGAAAAAAAGATGATTGAACAATCAGGTGAGCATATGAGTAGTAAAAAAGGTACGCGCCTGGCAGGAAAGGTTGCCATTGTAACCGGCGGCGGATCAGCCTCATCTTTGTTAGGAATAGGCGCGGCAATTGCCCTGCTCTTTGCAGATCAGGGAGCGCACGTTGGCATTATAGATCTTGTATCTGAACATGCCGAGCGTACGTGCCTGGCGATCAAAGAGGCTGGGGGTGAGGCTATCGCAGTCCAGGCCGACGTCTCGAATGCAGATACGTGCAAGGCTGCCATTGAGACGGTTGCAGCACATTTCGGTCAACTTGACATCGTCGTCAACAATGCCGCTATCGCCCAGGGGGGACCAATTGGTGTGGTGTCCGAAGAAGTGTGGGATCGTGTTATGGATGTCAATCTCAAGAGTGTCATGCTTACAAGCACGTTTGCCCTACCATATTTGCGCTCATCAAAGCAGGGAGCGATCATCAATATCTCCTCGATGGCAGCAGTTCGGGCATCTGGTGCAGGAGCCTACGCCGCCTCTAAAGGGGGGATCATCGCCATGACCAAAGATATGGCTTACAGTTTCGGCTCCTACGGTATTCGTGTGAACTGCCTTGTCCCTGGACATGTCTATGCACCAATGGGAACAGCAGGGGGTGAGGAAGGACGCGATCTGCGGCGGCGTGCCAACCTGCTTGGTAAGGAAGGGACTGCCTGGGATGTAGCCTGGCCTGCCTTATTTCTGGCTTCTGAGGAGGCACGCTGGATCACGGCTGCTATCCTCCCTGTGGATGCTGGAGCTATGTCCGTTGCCCCTCTTGCGCTGCTGCCACACCTACTCTGAGCAACACATCTAGAGAGGGAAAGACGTTTTACCGCTTCTGCTCGTTTTCCCTCTATCCTGGTTTTACACATATCTGAGTAGTCAGTCGAATAAATTCCAAATGAGTTCCCCTATTGCATCATACTGAAAGTATACGCCTGAATCAATCGCCTGCACGAGCTCAATAGGATATTTTCTATAGTAGCCTGTATCTTATAACGGACAACACACAACTTCTTTTCTTACGCAAAAGAAGAGTTAAACAGCAAAGCCTTTATTGCACAATCAAACTTTAAAAATATAATAATCATACATACAAATATTTCTATATATCTAATAATTCCTAACTTACTTTTAATTTTTTATTGTAGACAAAGTGCTATTAAATCCATTATACTTCTTCCATTGTTATTTCTCTATAAATTCTATAGAAGTGGTAAGGAGAGTGAGTGATGAAATTTATTCTTCTCGTTGAAGACAATTGCTTTACAGCGGAGCTAGTAATAAAGATACTTTCGCAAATACCCACCTATTTCGTCCTTCATGTTGAAGAGAGTCAAGAAGTAGTAGAGATTATCAACAATGTGCTGCCAGATCTCTACTGCTCGACTATCAGCTTCCTAGCATGAATGGGATAGAACTCTATGATCAATTGTGCAAGAAAAAAAGCTTTAAAGAGGTTCCTACAATCATCCTAAGCTCATTAGTTAGCCATGAGCCAGTGTACCAGGAGATAGTAGTACGCCAGTTGCAGGCATTCCCCAAACCATTCAAGCCAGGAGAATTTTTGCGCTTCATTCAACACCGCCTGGAAAATACCGAGAAGCTGCATCTATAAACCTGGTAAAAAGAAGCAGTAAGTTTCTCTTCTCGAAGACAAGAAGCGTTGTGCAGAGGGAGAGCAAAATTAAGCTGGTTCTGGAGCTTGCAAATCAGATACAATAAAAGAGCTGCTCTGCATTAAAAAGAGCTCTCTCTCCCCCTCTTGATAGAAGAAGAGGTACAAATTTTAGGAAACTATGATTACCCGCATTGTTGCTCGGCATTTCTTATGGTTTTGCATCTGGGATCAGTCCTGGCCCGCTGCTGGGCTTGGTGATTACCCAGACGCTACAACGTGGCTGGCGAGCGGGGAGTCTGGTAGCGATAGCGCCCCTTTTGAGTGATTTACCGATTATTTTACTTACCATCCTTGTGCTAAGCCATCTTCCAGCGGCAGTCCTGGGATGGTTAGGAATCGTGGGCGGGCTCTTTGTGCTCTACCTGGGCGGCGAAACGATCTTCTCTGTCTGGAAAACAAGCCGCAGGTCGCAACAAGACGAGCAGTCTAATGAGAGACAGGGCAGCAACGGAAAAGATACAATAGCGGCAAAAGAAAGTCCCCTCCGGGCATTGGGAAGAGCAATAACCACAAATGCCCTCAATCCTCATCCTTATATCTTCTGGACTACCGTAGGCTCACAGCTCCTGATTCGCACAGCCCGAACAAGCGGAGTCGCGAGCGTCAGCATTTTCCTGCTTGGCTTCTATCTCCTGCTGGTGGGGAGCAAGCTTGGTATTGTCCTGATCGTTAGTCGCAGTCGGCAGTGGCTCAAAGGGCGGGTTTATCAGGGCATTCTTGTGGGCAGTGGTCTACTGCTCATTGGTCTGGGACTCTTGCTTATCTGGGAAGGTGCCAGTTCATTATAAAACCCCTTACAAGTCGTACCTGACTGCCTTTGACGGATACCAGCATCTGGCGAGCCGGAGACGGCCAAGCCTATCTTCCCTACGAGAGTTTCGTCGGGGCAGCTTATCCTACAATTGACCTTTGATAGAATTGTAGTCTTCTTTGTAAATTGCGCGATCCTATCTTCAAATGGTTAAAAAAACAAGCTAATTTCGCATTCTGTCACGTTTTTCAAGATAAACTACCTTTATTGTATAAAAAAGCCACTTTTAGTATGACGCAAAGACACTGTTTCTCGTAGCATTATCGCAAATATTACTCACCATAGAGTATATATAGAAATAAGCAGATCAGATTTAAGAGCTTTTTAGCGCCGAGACCCAGCAGGAAAGGTTCTTCTATGAGCCAGAGTGAAGTTGCACAACTACGAAAAAAAATTGCTGAAGAGTATGAAACGATGCGCCTGGGCTTCTCAGGTTTTGCATCAGGGACTGCAAAACACGCATTTATCGATACACGTATGCGTCGTGTTGATAGGTATCATCAGCAATTGTCAAAACAAATCGGTGAAGAAGAGGCCACGCTGGTAATCTGTGAGTTGTACATCAACATTATGGGCTAATCAGATGACTGGCGAGCAGTGGAATGCGCCGAGCGCATTCCCTACGGTTTTTAGGTTCATATTGGTTTTTGGCTCATATCGATTTTAGATGGGTAGATATAGCTTCTATCCTATCATACCAGCTTTATGGGCGATAGCTAATCTTTTCCATTCTAATCTCAATGTAGCAGCATCGACCATCTGATCATCAATAATAATCGCGCCTCGGCCAGCCTGTGCATCTGCCTGATTATAGGCAGCAAGGATATGCTGGGCGTGTGCAATCTCTTCAGTGGTTGGCGTATAGGCGGTATGAATAGGGGCCAGTTGCTCAGGATGGATCGCCCATTTGCCATCAAAGCCCATACGTGCGCCCATGCGGGCATCGCGCAGGCAGGCATCAAGGTCACGGAGCGCAGGAGTAATGCCATCCATAACCGTGATGCCAGCAGCACGAGCAGCCGCAATAGTCTTCGCCTTTGCATAGTTATAATAGAAAAACTGTTCGCTGCCCGACTCTTGAGCACCGATATCGCCAGCGTAATCGAGCATACCAAAGATGAGACCACCTACACGGGGAGAACATTTCGCGATCTGTTCTGCATGGAGCACGGCATCAGCGGATTCGATCAACACCTCCAGCTTGATGCGGCCTGGCTCAAAATCCATATTCTCTTCAATTTGAGAGAGAAAACGATCTACAAAAAGAATATCTTCTGGCCCATAACATTTTGGAATGACCACGACATCGATATATTGGCCCGCAGCTTCAACAATCTCGATAAGATCGCGATAGAAATATTTCGTACGTACATTATTAGGGCGAAAAGCGCGAATTCTTCTGGCGAAAATCCAGCGTCTTGAAGGCCTCAATTACCGTCTGGCGAGCGGCGACCTTTTGTGAGACGGCACAGCCATCCTCCAGATCAAACATCACCTGATCGGCCTCAGTTGTTACAGCCTTCGCCATCATTTTCATACTATGAGCAGGCACACTTAGTTCCGAGCGGCGAACGAAAAAATCACGAGAAATCACCAATTGAGACCAGAGAGGATTGTGCAGAGAATCAGTCATAAGGGAACATCCTTTCGACGAGTTCGTGTACCTCGCCGTACACGAGGAGCTAAGGGGACGTATGTATCAGTTTGCTGAAGGAGAAAAGCTTTAAAAGCACGGGCGGTTGCCGAGAGATGCTTCTGCTGTAAATGGACAAGACGCCACTGACGAAGTAGGGGAAAGCCTTCGACATCGAGAATCACCAGGCGCTTCGTCTCCAGCTCGATATCAAGAGCGACACGCGAGAGGAGAGCAATACCCAGGCCAGCCGCCACACCCTGCTTAATCGCGCTATTATTCCCCATCTGCATACTAACTTGAAGTGGAATACCAGCTTCGTGAAAGGCCTGCTCCAGGGATTCTCGCGTTCCAGAACCGGGTTCACGCACGAGAAAATACTCACGCGATAGCTCCACAAAAGGCACAGCCCGTCTCTCCGCCAGGCGATGGGTAGGAGGAGCTGTCAGCACCAGCTCATTTGAGAGCACGGGCGCAACAGATACAGGCACATCTACAGGATAATTTCCCATAATTACGAGATCCAGCCGATTGTTCACCAATGCCTCAATAAGATACGCGGGATTCACAACCTCCAGTTCAATCTGCACATTGGGGTAGAGTTTATGAAATTTGCCGAGCAGGCCGGGAATCACATAAGTGCCAAAGGTCGTATCGGCCCCGATACCCAGACGGCCATAGTGAGGACTGCGCAAAGCCTCCATAAAATCCAGCGTCTCATCGATCAGAAAAAAAATCTTCTGGCTATAGAGATAGAGTTCCTCGCCAGCCCGTGTCAGATGCGTTTTGCGCCCAATCGTATCAAAAAGCTTTACGCCCAGCGACTCTTCAAGCAAGCGGATCTGCGCTGAGACAGCAGGTTGACTGAAGTGCAGCTCCTCGGCTGCCCGTACATAACTTGAGTGCCTGGCGACCATCTGAAATGTCGCCAACTGATGTAAATTGAGAGAGCGCATACTCTATCTCCCTATCTGCATTATCTTTCCATTGAGCGCAGCTATCTGCTCACCATATGGCCTATCTGCACCATCTTCCCACATTGAACATATCTGTTAGCTACACTATAGTACTCTTCTAGCTTTGCCTGTCAATCATTTTGCGATTATGCCAGAGTCTGCTATAGTAAAAAAATCCGAAGAACCACCAGGAGAAAGGCCAGGACATGCCCGATAGCAACACAGCCCCATCATCGGCGTCTCACGAGCAGACAGAGCACGCCAGCCAGAAGAAGAAGCAACACACGGGCAAAAAGAAATCAGGCGCTCAGCCCAAAAACAGAGTCACAGCAAGAAAACAATAGCCTCAGCGCCTCCTCCGGGAACACACAAAAAAAGCCGTGTCACCGCTAAACTTCCCACCCTTTCCGCAGAGCTTCAGGAACAACCTCAGAAAGAACCAGCGCAAGAACTAGCGATAGAGCAAGAGAGAAACGTAGCAGCACAAACAACCGAGGATACAAAAGATTCAAAAGAGCTTTCTTCTGAAGCTCCTCCTGAAGCGCCCCAGAAAAAATTAGCTCCTCTTGCCGAGCCTGAAAGAGAGTCTGAGCTCAATACACAAGAGCAACTTCTTTCATCTCAGGAAAAGCTGGGAAGCAAAGTCACCACGCCCAAAACGGACCAGGAACGGCCCATCAAGCGCTCTCAACTGTTGCTAAGCATCGTCCTGCTCCTCGTTCTCAGCAGTAGCATCATCTTCCTCGCACACAACCTCACTAGCAGTTATATCTATGCATATGCACTTAATCCAAACAACGGCACTATTCTTCAGCAGCAGAATCTGGGAAACCAGGTAGTAGAAACCTGGTTCAGTAACCCAATTCGTCAACAAGATCAGGTAGAGGTTGCCGTGCAGGAGAAAAACACAGCAGAACGGTATCAGCTGCTCCGTTTTAGAAGTGGGCAGGCAAGTATAAGGCAGGAAGCAGGGCTGAATATCCCTCAGAGTCAGGCGAATTTGAGTACGACAAGCGCGCGAGAGGTCATCAGCAGTGAAGAAGAGGGGACTCCAGGTATTCCAGGCCAATGGACATCTCCTCTGGCAAAAAGCGGCCCATCTCCCGACAAAAGGGGCCCATCGCTTTCAGCCGGTCAGCGATAGCACAACGGTCTATAGTGTTCAAACAGCCCTGACGGGCGAAATTGTGGCTTATAATCTGCAAGACGGCAGAGAGATCTGGACACAAAAGCTCAACACGAACCTGGATTATGCGCCTCCCCTTGTACTCGACCAGGGTACGCTTTATATTGCAGGCGAGCAGACAATTTTTGCGCTTAATAGCAGCGATGGACAGATCCGCTGGCAGATGCCGATTACTGCCCGTACGCTCCTCAGCGCAAAAAACGGAGCGGCAAGCGCTCTATTTACAGCAGGAGCAGAGGGTATCTCTGAGTTAAATCCAGATACAGGAGAGACACTCTGGAGATTTTCCGGGCAGAGCAATGGTAGCCTCACAACAGCGCAATTCTACCAGGCCAGCCTGGCCCAGGACATGCAGCGAGGAGATATCATCTACGCCACAGGCATACGCTGGTCTACTCCCAGGATAGAGGAGCAGGCATGGCTCTATGCGATTGACGCAAGCACAGGAAAACAGCTCTGGACGCAACAGCTAGGAGCAGGATTTACCAGCGGTGACAGCAGTCGCGTTTTCACGCCGCTTATTGATCAGAGCAGACAAAACATCATCATCCAACATCAGGAAAGCACAGAAGAACAGCATATCAGCGCCTATGCAATGGGCACCGGCAATCTGCGCTGGGACACAACTATTCATAACGTACGCCAGACAGCGCCTGCCCTGCTCCAGATAGCAGACGGAACAATCATCCTCTTTGGCAGCGCGAATAACAGTATTACCGCACTCACTACTCTGCCAGCAGGCCCATACCTGATACTTCTCGCCGGGTTCTTAAGTCTGCCTGGCCTGCTTCTCCTCTGGGCTCCACGCGTAGTTGACAGCAAACACGTCTGGCAAATCTTTTGCGCCAGACTGCAAAAAAGTGGCCATCATCTTCTCAAACGAATAGCAGAGAAAAGAAAAAGCGGGAAGCGTCTCTTGCTATTGATAAGTATCGGCCTGCTTCTGCTTCTCAGCAGCATTATTGGCTATCGTCAGATTTTTTCCACAGACGGGGCAGGAATCTACCAGATAAACGCAGCCGACGGTAGTCTCCAACGACAGCCAATTGACCAGAGCGGAACATTGATAAAAGTCGATGTATCAGGCAGCATCAGCAAGCAACAGGGGCAACATCTGCAATGGCTCCAGGCTACCAGCCCGGACGGATCTCAGTGGCAGACATTTGCCAGTGAAGGCAACTTTGGACTTGCAACGGCTGAAGCACAATCCCCTCTTTTGCTTACCACACTGACAGCCAGTAAAAGTCAGCGCTACCAATTTGCAGCAAACGATCCTGGCTATCCCAACGCGCTTGCGCATCTTTTTATGCTAGCAAGCTTTGCGCGGGCAGATGGACAACTAAATTGGCAAAGAACCATCGTTCAGCCTCAAGAACAACAACAGGCAACACTTATAGGAGCTGACCAGCGCTATATCTATATCAGTAGTCTGCCGGTTATAGGCACAGACAACACAGAGACAACAGCCCAACTGCTAGCCGTCAATCAGCAGACGGGAAACATCGACTGGCGTATTTTCGGACCGAGCAGCAAGCAGTCTGAAGCAGGAGAAAATGAAAGACTTTTCATCCAGCAGAATCAGCTTATCTGGCAAATTCAGCGCAGGATTTATCTCCTGGATGCGAACAGCGGACAGATAGAATGGCAACGCTCGGTACCGTCAGGATCATCAGAAAAGGGCCTACAAATACAACACATGGCAGTAACTAGCAGTGGACAGATCATCATCGCAACCCAGCAGCAGCTCTTCAGCATCGAGCAGAGGAGCGGAAATCTCTTATGGAGCCAGGCAATTCCAAATAACGCACCCGGCATTCAGCTTCTCACAGCAGGCGAGATTGTACTGGTAGGAACTGGGAAGCAGCTTCAGGCATATACCGCGGCCACGCAACAACTGCTCTGGACACAACAATTACCTGGAACTCTTCAGCAGATTATAAGCGCCAACGATGGCAAACAGATCTACGTGAGCTTACAGAGCGCGGCACAAAGCAAAACCGTCGCAATTCTTGCACTAGCCAGCAGAGAAGGGAAAATAAGTTGGCGCTACCAGATACCAGAACAAAGTGAGCAGGTAGACCTGCTTGCAGAAAAAAACGAACGTTTGCTTATAAGCAGCTGTGAGGGAAAGAGAGCACAGGCATGTAGCAAGGAGCAGGTCTCTCTGTTAGATACAAACAGGGGAGCCATGCTCTGGCAAACAGAGAGGAGAGCAATTCGCGCCATCTTTCTTAACCCAGGAGAGAACAGTATTAGTATTCAAACTGGCGGATAATATATGAGCCAGCGCCAGAACAAGGAGTCCGATTGCTTGCAACTTCATAAGCCAGGTTGTACGATAGCAGCAAAAACAACCAGCAACAGATAGAACGTGTCTAAAACCAGTTCATTCTAAGCAAAAACTGTATTTACCTCAAGCACGTTTTAGGATAGATAGGACAGCAAGGACCTTCATCATGGAACATCTGTTTCGCGGAAGAGCGCAGCCAAAACCAGCCGGATTACAGAAAGAGACCACCCTATTACCAGAGACATTCTGGGCAACAGAGCCACTTCCCAGCGGCAATCCGCCTGAGGGCTCAGTCGTTGTGACCATATCGCGTCAATTTGGCAGCGGCGGGGCAGAGATTGGCCGCCTGGTTGCAGAGACGAGCAGCCTGCAATATATTGATTATCAGATCATCAACGAAGTATCCGGGCAGCTGGGGGTTGATGAGCAGCATGTAGAGCAGCAGGATGAACAATCATCTGATATGATCGATCATGTTTTACAGGCTATTCGTTCGAGCAACCCTTTTTCAGCCAATTATACAACGCTATTCAGGAATATCAGCATTGCGGGAAGTACGCAGGAGTCGGCATATCTCCACTTTACCCAGAAAGTCATCCTGGAGAGTGCCAGCAAAGGGGATGCCGTTATTGTGGGTCGCGGCTCACAATTTTTGCTTCATAACGCCCCTCATACCCTGCACATCTCCATTTACTGTCCTCTCCCCCATCGCATAGAAAACGTTATGCGACTTTACCAGCTCGATTATGAGAGTGCAAAGCAGATGATAGAAAAACGCGACTATGAGCAGGACAGCTACCTCCGGCGCTACTATGGCAGCGATGGGCACCAACCAGGGCTCTATCATCTCCTCATCAATACGGGTCTTTTCTCTCATAAGCTAGCGGCTGAGCTTATATGTCAGGCTATCTATGTAATTAAAGTAAATGGAGAAGAACACGCCTCCACTTGAAATATGCATATTTCTATACGTATAATAGCATATGGGGCAGAAATGTCCCAATACCTTCTCCCCAATGCACAAAGAGGTGGATTGGGGAGAAGGTAGCTTCAGAAATTTCATGTTGCCAGTAAGCGAGCAGAACGAGTATAGCTTGACTCATGAGTTCCTGGGTAGATGGTAGGCATTACACTCATACCATCTACGCGGAGAGCAGCAGAGCTATCTTCTATTCAGAAAGAGAGCGGACGCTGAATTGTTTGGCTCGATACTTCTCTGTTAAAGGTCTGGAACCCAGAGTCCGTGGAAGCCAAAGGGCACACGTTTAGGGAGCAGGACACGTGCAAGCGGGGCGGCATTAAGATGGCGAGCATCGAATAGAAGCAGCTCGGAACGATTCTCGTTATAGTCGTGTGCCAACGTTAAAAGCCAGCCATCATCCTCAGATTTCCCATTAGGACGAGGAGCAAAGACGCCCTCGCCGCAATACTGGTGAGGTTTGAGTGTGTGCTGTTGTGAGCGGCCAGTGCGAAAGTCGTATTTCACCAGCCCTTCAAAAGCGCCGATACTTTCCAGAGACGATTCTGGCTGAAGCGCGGCATACCCGTAGCGCGTCGGCTGCCCGATCAATCGATCATTGACGCGTGGAAATTCGCAAGATTGATCATCAAGAGCCTCTTCCTGTACACTGCCATTGGCAAGATGAAAGCGCCAGCGATGCATATGAGCAACATCAGCAGAGCTAGCAGGCGCTGATCCGCCTTCTGGTCCCAGGGGAAGAGTCAGCAGATTGGTCGAAGGTGCTTTACAGGCGAGCAAGACAATCTCGTCCCCATCTTCATAGGCATTGACTGTATGCCAGATCCAGCAGGAAGGGAGCTCGAACCAGCGAACAGTACTATTATCGCCATATCGTGGCAGGATGCCGAAACGCGCAGGCAGTTCTGGCTCAAATTGAAATAGCGGCTCACCCGCCAGCAAGCGCTCAAGGCGAAAAGTCAGAGGCAGATCCAGAAAGATCGTATAGTTAGCGGTAATGGCAAAATCATGCATCATTACGCCCAGCGGAAGTTCGATAGGCACAGTTTTGAGGACTAAAATCATCGGCGGAGACTGTTCCATAGTAGAGATAAGGAGGAGTAGCCATAGTATAGGCAAAAAACATCATCTCCCCAGTACGCTGATCAACTTTGGGATGCGCAGTAAAAGCTGTCTTGAGTTGATCCTGAAAGGTATAGGGTCCCAGAGTCTCCAGAGAGGGCAAAGAAAGCTCATGAGGGGAGCCAACCTCCCAGAGAGCCAGCAAGCGCTGATTATGCCAGACGAGCGAAGTATTCGCCACATTCAAAGGAATCCCCTCTGGATTAGGAATCTTACCAATCTCCATCAGTCCGCCGATCAAGGCGCGACCAGCTTGCTGCTCTGCCAGAAACTTATCAGTACGCACATAGCGATTACAATAGTGTGCCTGTCCATCACTGATCTGTACCGAATGGACCATCCCATCTCCATCAAAAAGATGATACTGACCGAGAGGCCTGAATTGAGGATTAGGGCCAATACGCAGAAAGGTTCCGGCCAGTTCAGGGGGGAGTTCGCCAATAACCTTGAGAGACGCAATCGTCTGTTCTTCACGTACAGGGGTCCAGTTGCCAGCAAGGAAGGGATTTATCGTCGGCAGTTCCATAGCTTTCCTCTTTCTTCTCATGTATAGACAGAAATAAGCAGAACCATCTGACAGCCGCCCTATCGTCCTCCATTCACCAGGGATTGTATCATATTCATGACAAGCTACCTCCCAAATCAGAAAATATATACAACTAAAGATTGTCTCCATTTATGCAATAAGACAAGTATTCCAAGTAGAGAGGTAAGTGATCTCAGGTTGACTAAACATAACAGGGAGGATTGAGATGCACAACAACCCAATAGAGGAAAGAAGCCAGCAAGACTGGTGGGCAACCGGCGATACGCCGGTACGACGAGATTCGCGGGTGAACTTTCTGGTGGATGGACGCAACGCAATGCTTATGATGTGCCGCCGCTTCATCACCGCACGCAGTTATATTTACCTGGCAAACTGGGGCCTGACACCTGGGATGGAGATGGTACGTGGCGATGATCATCTGGCCGGGGCAGAGGGCAGTCCGGAACGCGCGGCGCTGGTGGCAGAACTGCGGGCAGAGGGCTTTAGCGATGCAGATCTCCAGTTCTGGATGACGAATGATCTCTCTGTGCAAGCGGTCCTGGGATATGCAGTCAGAAAAGGAGTCGAAGTCAAATCCCTGCTCTGGGAGTCGACCAATTTGCTGTCACACTATTCTCCTGCGCAATCACAAAAAGAGTTAGGGGCCGTTGGCGTTACCTGCCTATTGGATGACAGTGCACTAGGTATCCTCCATCATCCCGTAGAGTCTCTACACCAGAAAATCAGCATCGTCGACGGGGGATATGCTTTTGTGGGAGGAGTCGATCTTTTCATCGAGTACAAAGGTCAGTTTGACCGCTGGGATACCCCTGCCCACCTCTTCACGACGCCCTTGCGCCGCACCGAAGACGGCAAAGATACTCCCTATCCCTGGCACGACGCCCATTCTATTATTGAAGGGCCGGCGGCAGGCGATGTTGAGTACAACTTTCGTCAGCGCTGGAATGATCTGGTGCAGCGCCATCGCTGGAAGAAAGAGCTCCTGATTCCGGAGCACCCGTTTGCAGCGCCAGTAGAGACGCAGAGCATCGTCCAGATCGCCCGCACGATTCCGGAACATACCTATCACTTCGAGCCAGAGATAGTGCGCGGGATTGCCCAATTCTACGCCAGAGCCTTCAGCAATATCCAGCGTTTTGTCTACCTGGAAAATCAGTACTTGTGGCTGCACACATTCATCGGCATCGACATCCCCTTCGTTGGTAGTGATAATCCTGAAATGGAACAGAATATCCGTCTGCTGGGTGAAGCCTTGAATAGAGGGGCTTCGCTCTCAATCATCCTCCCGGATCATCCAAATGTGGGGAGAGCATTTAGCGATGCAGGCATCCAACGTCTGCGCGAAGAAGCACCTCAAGCAGACGAAGAGGGGCGTATTCAGGCATTTTGTCTGGCAACCTCGACCAGGCAGGGCAACACAGAACGCTTCAGGCCGATTTATGTGCACGCGAAAGTAGGAATTGTCGATGACGTCTGGACTACAGTTGGTTCAGGTAATCTCAATAACCGGGGGATGCGGGACGATACCGAAATGAACGTCGCAGTACTTGATCCTCGGCTCGCACAAGGTATGCGGTATATGCTACAGGGAGAGCATCTAGGCCTGGTACACCCGGACGATATATTGCATCTAACCCGCCTCTATATGGGGAAAAAGCTGCCACGCGAGGAAGAGCAACGGGCATTGAACGTTCATCACTACCTGGATGGTCTCCTCAATGATCCCTTTGCAGCGCTCCATATGATGCATGAACGTGCGTGGGAGAATCTGCAACGCTACAAAGCAAATCAGCCAATAATCGGGCATCTCCTCCCCTACCTGACCGCCCCGGAGGCGCAAGATCAGGGACTGAACTTCCGCGAAGAGCACGGCTGGATCGAAGAACCAAGTGACATTTAAGCGAGGCAAATTTTCTCTGCGAAAAGAAGCATGAGAGTGAAGCGCAAAGGACCGACTACCTTCAGGATCGGTCCTCACAAAACCTTCTACAGTATGCCAGCATAAAAAGCTGGAAAGCGTCGAGTAAAGCAGCGGAACAGCAAAACCGTAATCTTTAAAGAGCGAAAGCATGTATAAGACATCCGGGTAGCCAGGCTTAATTCGCTCTCACAGAGTTGACAATGGCGCACATGCTAAGTAAGATAGGAAGTAATTATTATCTATAAAGAAATATGTGTAAATGCATGGATTGCCTAAAATGACTTATGCACATGCACCGATAAAGAGCGAAGAGGATAGGCATGTATAGAACGCCGCAAGATGACGGGGAAGAAGTAGAGCACCAGGTCGATCAGGAGAAGCCTCAGCGGCGCAAGAGAGCGGCTCCAGAGCAACAATCTGATCTGCAATATTATGGCGAAGAGGAGCCCCAGCATCCTAAAATCCGCAGGGCCTCGCTTCACCTCGATCCTGCTACTATCTCTCCCTCCACCTCGGCAAAATTGGCCCGCATAGAAAAACCGCTTCATCACTATTCTTCTAGCCAGACAGCCAAAGAAAAGCTTTCAGAAACGTCTACCCGGATGCCCCGTGTTGAAAGACCGAGGCCGGTGGGGCGTGCGGCTCCGCGTTTAACACCGCCAGAACGCCGCAGAATGATAGAGGAAGAAGAGGAGCCAACAACCAATCGAATTATGGTGGCTCAGAGAAAGCGCAAAGCGGTCTACGAACCGCCCATCTCACAGCAGCGCACCCGCCCTAAAGGGGCACAAAGCAGGCCACCGATACGCTATCCACAACAAAAACATCGTCGCCCTCTCTCCCTTGTGCTAATTGGGAGCGGAATCGTCCTGCTGCTGATCTTATTGCCGCTCATCGCCCACAATATCTTAGTACAACCGCGCACAAGCAGCAGTATCATCACCAATGGCGGCACACATATTGGCAGCGTGCCCATAGAAACAGGTCAAAAAGCGCTGGATACCAGCCATGATCTCGTCATTGTGCCACCCAATAGCGACCATCCAGCGCCACCGGTCTACGCCACTTCAGCCTATCTTTTAGATGCAGACACGGGCCAGGTGCTCTACGCGCACAACGCATTTATGCATCTGCCCATGCTCAGCACAACCAAGCTCATGACCGCCGCCCTGGCAAGTGAGATGGGCAATCTCAATCAGAAAATTACGATCACCCCTGCCATCGCAAACGATCTCAACCAGCAGCTTTCAGCGGACAGCTCCGTGATGGGAGTCAAAAAAGGCGAAACCTATACATTACGCGATCTGCTCTATGGACTATTCCTGGTATCGGGAAATGATGCCGCCATTGTTATTGCCGATGGGCTCTCAGGTAACCTGCCAACCTTTGTTGCCAGGATGAATGCCCGCGCAGCCCAGCTTGGTATGCATGATACCCATTACATGAATCCACACGGTCTGCTCATGAACAACCATTACTCCAGCGCCCATGATCTGGCGATCATCGGAAAATTCACGCTGGGCATACCTGCCATCCATCAGATCAGCGGCACCAGAGAATATATTATTCCGCAGACAGGCGAGCATGCGACCCATGATCTCATCAATGGCAATCAATTTCTCTGGTGGTATCCAGGTGTTGATGCAGGCAAACCCGGCTATGACGGTGTGAACGACTTTATCCAGGTCATCTCGGTTGTACGCAACAATCACCATCTGATCGGGGTTACCATGAATACCGCAGATTGGTGGACCGATATGCGAGATCTTATGAACTGGGGCTTTAACTCCTATACCTGGGTTTCGCCCCGCACTACCTATCTCAACAATCAGCCAATCCCCTACGCCGCTGATTGGAACTACTTTGTCAAGGACCAACCCACAAATGCGATTCCGATTGGCAACCAGGGACGCTACTATATCGCTTCCGGATACAGCATTTCTGGCCTGTTACTCACCTACTTTGATAAAAATGAGGGTCTGAAAAAGTTTGGCTATCCAGAAGGACCAGTGAAAGCCGCCAGTAGTTCCCTCTTAACGCAAAAATTTGTGCATGGAAATATTCAATGCGACCTGACGACACAACAATGTAAGGCGGGATAATATTTTTTCAACCAGCACCCTTGCTCCATTTCAACATATAAATTTAAGAACGTGTCTCAAAGAATCTTAATCGTTCACAAGAGAAGACTGATTCCAGACACGTTCTTACAGATCAGTAGGCTTGAAGCGAGTATCCGTGTTTGTTATACTGCAAAAGGTTTTGCTATGCCCTCAAAGATGGATAAAAAAAGTCCTAACAGAAAGATTATTGCATGCCAGTAAAGAGTTTTCGCATGGCTTGTCTCGCCCTCTGTCTCCTGATTGGCTCCCTATTAGGATGTAGTATTGCTGCTCCCGGTGCCTCTATTCAAGTTACCCGGCCAGGCAATGCCACATCGTCACAGAATCAGGGTGGCTCACAGGAACTAAATACCTGGAAACAGGCGGCCCCTGGCATTGAGATTCGTTTTGAGCATTGGAAAAGTCCGGGCGAGGACGAAGATACGGTAGCAATCACGCGGCTGGACCTCAAGAAAGTGCACCTTAGTATCGGCTATGCTTCTGATAAACCGCAAGCACTCAGCGTCTGGATGAAGCAGACGGGGGCCATAGCAATGATGAACGGTGGCTACTTCGACAAAAATAACCAGCCCACCGGTCTTTTAATCTCAGACGGGCAGACAGTCGGCACCTCTTATGCAGACTTTGGCGGTATGCTTGCAGTCGATACACATGGCAACGTCAGTCTGCGCTCGCTCAAACAGCAACCCTATGATCCCAACTCAGAGCAGCTCCAGCAGGCCACGCAGTCCTCGCCGATGCTGATGATTGACGGTCAACGCACACAATTCCAGGCCAATTCGGTTTCGCAGCGTCGCAGCGTCGTCGCCATTGATAACCAGGGAAGAATGCTTCTGATTGCCAGCCCCGATCAGTCTTTTACCCTTGATGAGTTGGCCGACCAGCTTGCCAGCTCTGATCTCTCTCTCAAGACCGCACTCAATCTGGATGGAGGAGCTTCCACGGCATTATATGTAAATGGAGCAAGCCAGCAGATCAGTATCGACTCATTCACGCTACTCCCGATTGTCATTATTATTAAATAGGAGAAGGCTGCGATTCTTATGGCCCGATTTGAGGATACAGCAACACAGTATGTGCCTCTGTGAGATCTGGCACATCAAGTTTATGCAGGAGTTTGTTGATCACAGTTTCAGGAACCCTGGCGGTACGGTCCCTATTTTGGCGCAAAATCGTTTCCAATGGCGCATCGAGATAGACAATACGCACACGCGCCCCATAGGAGACGAAAAAGCTGGTAAGTTGCTCGCGCAGCATACGCGTCACATTAGTAGCATTCCAGACAAAACATTGTTGCTGGCGCATGTACACGCGTGCTTGCTCTTTCGCGGCCTGGATAACTGCTCCCTGATTCTCTTCCGGCGCAATCTGCAAGCGTCTGCGTATCTCATCGAGCGCGATAACGGGCCAGCCAGCAAGATGCTGAGCAATCCAGGTATCCTTCCCCACGCCCGGTAAGCCTGACATGAGCACGACTTCAAATGTCGTATCATCGTAAGCTGCATAATCGGGCTGCTTCTGTTCACTATGAAAATAGACAAAGCGGCTATGTGGCGAGGCAAATTGATAGGGGTGATCATAACACCTCTGCTCTTTACAGAAGTCACGGAACAGCGCTACCTGTGCTAGCAGTTCAGATTGATCAGCACAGCTTCTTCCTCGCACATCGGCTTCTGCCAACAGCGCCACAAGGTCCTGGCGAACGCTCATACTGGCTGCAATAACCGCACGTTCTGGCTGCGGCTTATCCAAAAACTGGAGCGGTAGACCATGAAAACGAACTAAGCGGGCGATCTGCTCTCTCGCTTCAAAAGGGAGCGGACCTGGCAGTTCTTCTCCACTCCAGGCTATACGCCGCGCCATAGACTCGCCTTTAAGCGCATGACCACGCGAACTGATACGACCATTCTCTTCAATACGCGTACATTGAGGCTTGGCAACATCATGCAATAATGCAGCGGCGAAGACGCATGTGCGCAGTTCTGGTGATAAGTCTCTCCATGCCTCCAGGCTTACCAGCGCCTCGGCAACCATATTGGTATGAATCAATACATCGCCTTCTGCATGATAGATAGGATCTTGCTTCACACCAGTCATAGCGCGTATCCAATGAAACTGGCGCTCAATACTCTCCCAATCTACATGCCAGGAAGGCGCGGTAGGACAGTAGGGAAAACTCCATAAAAGCAGTGTATTCTGTTGCATATTTCTCCCCACTATCGTTAAAATAGTATTGTCCCTGGTTTAAGACAATTAGGCAGGAGTGGGCGATCTAGCCAATGGCTCTCGGAGTCAAAGACCGTTTGCAGAAAGCTTTTGCGTACATACTTGTAGCGCTCCTGTACTACGCCGGCTTCTTCTACCTTCAAATAGAGACCTTCCATCAAAGGGCTGGTATCGGTCTCCTTGAGCACTTGAGTGCTATGAAGTCCTTTTTCCTGGCAAAGCGTGTGCAGACGTTCCACGTGGCTCTCGCTGATAAAATGTGAAGGGCCAAGCAGAGCAATAAGTTGCGCCGAGCTGTTCACCTGTCCCTCATACAACACATCTACCGAAACCACAAAAGGCAGAGCGGCTAAAAAGGCTCTGCGCCGCTCAGTGCTCAGAAACACATCTGTGTCTTTGTCGTAAATATCAAACTCCATGAAGTAGTGCGGAAGATCCGTATAAAAAACAGTATGTTTAGCATATAACCACTCGCCATACAAAATGTATCGCTCACGGAGCACCTCCCAAAGTTCGCTGGTATAGCGCGAGGCCCAGGTTTTAAAGAGGTGAAATTGTTTTTCACGAGGTCCGCCGATCAGATAGTGTCCTCGACTTTGAAGCTGCAAGCGACCATCACGACTAAAGCTTAGCGCACTATTCGCGCCATCCATCTTCTCCTCGACCACAACATGTCGCCCGGTCAAAATAGAGACAGGGATGACGGAAAGATCCTCATCGCCGCGCTGAATGCCCGAACCAACGAGGTGAGCAGTTCGTGGATATTTATAAATTTTTTCCATGTCTCACCTCTGTGACTCAAGCCGTGCGACAGCGATAATGTGATTGGGAACATAGCCCCGATATAATAACATAGGCAAATTGAGAGAACAAGATCTACCTGGACGGCTGGACGGCTTAGTTCTGTCCTTTAGAAACACGCGGCGAGATCGTGGTTGGCGAGCAGGAGACGGCCTGGCCGCTCTGCCCTACGGGATTTTCGCGAGGGCACCGTCTTCTCATTGAGATCTGAAAAAGCACTGGAACTATGTTGTATACTCGCCGTTGATGCGCACATACTCATAGGAAAGGTCGCAGCCCCAGACCGTGGCCTGAGCAGTGCCAAGACCAAGAGAGACGCGAATCACAACATTGGGATTGCTCATGTACGCTTTCAGCGCGGGCAGATTCTCCTCTCCGAGGGCGCGGCCCTCATAGACAGGGATATCACCAAAGACAATCGTCACTTTTTCAGGGACGATATTTGTCTGCTCTTCACATTTCCCAATTGCCATCGCCACGCGGCCCCAGTTGGGATCGGTCCCAAAGATTGCAGCTTTGAGAAGCGGCGAATTGACAATAGATTTCGCGACACGTTTGGCCTGGGCAAAAGATTCAGCATCTGAGACCGTCACCTCTATCAGCTTTGTGGCCCCTTCGCCATCACGGGCGATCTCCTGGGCAAGCTCAATAGCCATCGTTTGCAACGCCTGGCGAAACGCAGCCAGGTCCACGGTTCCTGCAAGGCCATTCGCCATAATTGCCACAGTATCGCTTGTGCTTGTATCAGTGTCGATGCTGACCATATTAAACGACAGGTCCACAGCCTCTTTCAAGAACTGCTTTAATTCAGCGGCTTCGATTTGAGCATCGGTAACAAAGTAGCTTAGCATCGTCGCCATATTCGGCTCAATCATGCCCACGCCTTTGGCCATACCTACCAGAATCGCATTGCCGATGCGACAGGTACGCATCTTTGGATGGGTATCAGTCGTCATAATCGCCCGTGCCGCCTGACTTAGTTGTCCAATCTGCATCTCCTGGCTAAAACCGCGCATCCCGCTAAGCATGCGTGCTATAGGCAACTGATGACCAATCACGCCCGTTGAAGAGGGGAGAATATCTTCAGGGGCAATATGCAGTTCAGCAGCGACCAGACGAACTACCTCACGAATATTGGCGATTCCCTCTTCGCCAGTCGCGACATTGGCATTTTTACTATTGATCACAAAAGCTTGCAATTGTCCATTTGCGACATGTTCGCGTCCAACCAGGATCGCAGCGCCACTAAAACGGCTCTGCGTAAACATGGCAGCCGCAGCCGCAGGCACATCCGAGGCGATAACCGTGAAGTCTAGCGTCTCATCCTTGATACCTATATTTCTGGCACAAGAGCGAAATCCCCGTGGATGTAATGATTGTTCTTGCATCTGACATTCTCCACAACCCGCGAAAAACAGCAATCAATTGATTGTATAGCATGAGATTACGAGCGGCGAGACACACCGAGACTAGCGGTACTCCTCTTGCTCTTGAGGAATATCAAGCGTAAAAAAGGCTGCATCGCGCAGTTCCTCCCAGCCATGTTTGGCGTAGAAGCTCCGCCGATACGATTCGCGCACACGGCGATTCATCAAGAGCAAGCGGTTACATTTCCGTTGGAGCGCCTGCTCTTTAATCGCATCAAGCAGGCGGCCACCGACACCCAATCCAGTCAGCGTAGGAAGAAGAAAAAGCTCAGAGACATAGCCATCAATGCCATGTGCAAGGTGCGGGAACCAGTGTACCGAGATGTAGCCAGAGACTCCATCACCGGTCTTTTCCGCGACCATCACCGTATGCGTCCCCTCACGCAGACATTGTGCCAGGCGCTCAGAGACCTGGCGCACCGTCTCAGCCGGTGGCTCATTAGTAATTCGCTCGTACCAACCTACCTGGCGAGCTATAGAAGCAATAGCCCCGGCATCTTCCCAACGAGCTTTACGAATAATTATTTCCGCTTGCACCATAGAATATCAACCACTTCCGGAAACATCTGGAACAAGCGATCAGGCCGCTCATTCCAGAAAAAATTGACAGCGTGTCTTTAATAGGACCGGGCGAAGATCGCCTCACAGGTTGCAGGCTTACCAGTATAGAAACATTTCCCCTGGACGCCGCCCTCTGGCTGATCGAAAGGAATAACGCGCAACGTAGCTTTGGTCTCTTCCTTAATTGCCAGCTCAGCAGCAGTATCCTCAGCCCACTTCACACGCACAAATCCGCGCTTTCCTGCGATAATCTCTTTAAACTCTTCGTAGCTTTCAGTCGTATGCGTATTCTGCTGCTGAAACTCCAGAGCACGTTGATAGAGACCACGCTGGACCTCTTCAAGCAATGCTGGGAGCCGCGCCTCAAGAGCATCAACGGGAATCGGCTCTTTGGCACGATTGTCGCGTCGCACCAGCATCACGCTATTGTTTTGTGCATCGCGTGGTCCAATCTCCATACGCACCGGAACGCCGCGCATCTCCCACTCGTTATATTTCCAGCCCGGCGTATTATCGCTATCATCCAACTTAAAGCGCACCTTGCCCTTAAGCATCTTCGTGACGCGCCCGATCAGTTCGCCCACAGCAGCCTTCTCAGCTTCTTTGCGCCAGATCGGTACAATCACGACCTGGTAAGGAGCCAGGCGAGGCGGCAGAATCAGGCCATTTTTATCGCCGTGCACCATAATAACGCCACCGATCAGACGTGTGCTAGCCCCCCAGCTCGTCGTTGCACAATACTTGCGCTGTCCATCTGAATCCAGAAACTGAATATCGAAGCTTTTCGCAAAGTTATGCCCGAAGTTGTGACTTGTACTTGCCTGCAAGGCCTTGCCATCGCCCATCATCGCTTCAATAGAATAGGTACGTGCGGCCCCAGCAAACTTTTCGTTCTCCGATTTCCGGCCAGCAATAACCGGAATAGCCGCGTCCTCTTCTGCGAAGGCACGATAAACCTCCAGCATCATCCGTGTGCGCTCCTCCGCCTCTTCCAGAGTGCGATGGGCGGTATGGCCTTCCTGCCAGAGAAACTCCGAGGTACGCAAAAAGAGGGCAGTACGCTTCTCCCAGCGCATAACGTTATTCCATTGATTAATAAGAACAGGAAGATCGCGATAGCTCTGAATCCATTTTGCATAGGTATGGCCGACAATCGTCTCGCTGGTTGGGCGAATGGCGAGCGGCTCTTCCAATTCTTCTCCGCCCCCGCGCGTCACCCAGGCCACCTCCGGCGCAAAACCCTCAATATGCTCGGCCTCTTTCTCCAAAAAACTCTTTGGAATCAGCAGAGGGAAGTAGGCATTGACCACATCTGTCTCTTTAAAGCGAGCATCCATCAGCCGCTGAATATTTTCCCAGATAGCATAGCCATAGGGACGAATAATCATACAGCCGCGAACCGGCGCATAATCAGCCAGTTCAGCCTTCCGTACAACCTGGTTGTACCACTTAGAGAAATTGTCTTCCTGATCGACAATATCCTCTACAAACTTTTCCTCATTAGCCATAAATCATCCTCGTCATTCGCTATTTTTTCTTCTCTACCACGTTAGATATGCTCAGCAGATAGAGAGAAATTGGCATAAAAAAAACCTCGTCCCTCATATAAGGACGAGATCATGAACCCGTGGTACCACCTTAGTTGAGCGCATAGCATAACGCGCTCCTCTTATGCGGCTCTATTTCTTACCAATACACAATTATGATAGAAAAACGTACAAAGCCGCTCCCCAATATAACGGCGAGGATACCCGGTCAGTTTTTCACTGACACTCCCAGGTGGGTTCGGCGTAGACACTGTACCGCCTTACACTCTCGCGGCTCGCTCTTCAGCAACAATACGTTTACTAGTCCTGGTCAGCGTGTTTCTCACTATTCTTTTAATTGAGCCAAGAATACATCAAAGCTGATGCCATGTCAAGAGCTTATTTCGGCTTCCTGGTAGCTATTCCATCCCAGATCCACTTCTGTTTCAAGGCATAAATGTTATAATTACTCTACATTTAGCAAGAAAAGCAGAGGGCAGGAAAAAAATCAGAAGGGACGTCTATGAGTTTACAACAACCAGACCAGCCAGGCGAACAAGAGCAACGATATCAAGCGGTCAAAGTGATCAAACCCCAACAGTTTGACACAAATACGCTTCAGACGCCGGGGATGCAGCGTGCAGCCGCCGTCTCTCGTGAGCTTGCGGGTTCGCAGGGTCTATGGGCCGGAATCACCGTCGTTGGTCCCCAGATTGCAAGCGGAAAACACCATCACGGCGAGCTGGAGACCGTGATCTACGTTGTTTCAGGACATGGCAGGATACGCTGGGGAGAGGACCTGGAATTCAGCGAGGATGTTGAGCCGGGAGATTTTATTTATGTGCCGCCTTTTGTACCACATCAAGAGATTAATCCAGGACTGGAGCCATCTCAATGGGTAATTGTCCGAAATTCGCAGGAACCCATTGTAGTCAATCTTGAACCGATAAATGAGCAGCAACAGGCCGCAAACGATAGCACGCATACATTTTAAATCCTTAAGCCAGATGAAGCCTATGCAGAGACCAGGCAAGCTCTTTCCTCTCGGCAGGTTGTATGCACAAGAACACATTCTCTGTTAGAGAAATAGCATATCTCCACGTTTATTTCTCTATACGAGAAAAGTGGAAGCGCATCACCATCTCATAAAAAAGCAGAGCAGGCGCTACTGGAGAGAAAAAACATGGCACACGAGGAATTGGTTGGTCAGACCCTGGGGCATTATAAGATTTTGCGTCCCCTGGGATATGGGGGAACAGCGACTGTCTTTCTGGCAGAAGATATCCACTTACAGCGCCAGGTAGCGATAAAGCTTTTTCAAGCGCAAGAAAGTGAAAAAGCTGACTTCTTGCGCCGTTTTGCACGCGAGGCTCGCGTTCTGGCACGATTGGACCATCCCAACATTCTGCCTATTTATGACTACGGCGAACAAAACGAACATGCTTATCTCGTCATCCCCTATATGCCTGGCGGCTCGCTCCGTGATTTTCTGCAACAGCAGCACCCCGTTGAAGTACAACAGACAATACGCCTGATAAGCCAGGTCCTACAGGGTCTACAATACGCTCACGAACACGGTCTCATCCATCGCGACATCAAACCAGGGAATATGCTCTTCAAAGCGAATGGGACGCTGCTCCTCTCGGACTTTGGTCTGGTCAAAGTTATAGCTGGACCAGACTCCCTGGCATCTATTATTGCCCAGGATAGCAACAGTATTGCCACCTACTCAATCACTGGCACACCTGACTACATGGCACCAGAACAGATCCTGGGGCAAGCTACGCAGAGTAGCGATATCTACGCTATAGGTATCGTCCTCTATGAGATGCTGGCAGGAAGTCGACCATTTAGTGCTGACAACTATCTTAGCTTGCTCATGAAACATCTACACGATCAACCAGAGCCACTCAGGGCACGCAATGCCAGTATTTCTCCTGCGATAGAAGCGGTTGTGATGAGAGCCTTAGAGAAAGATACCAACAAGCGTTATCAGCATGCCAGAGATCTTCAGCAGGCGCTGCAACTGGCGCAAGAGATTACCGACAAAGATCCTGGCTTGCACCTGACAGACCAAACCATCACTTCCAGCTGGCCCTTCCCGCTCTCAGAGCAGCCACAGAAAACGCCTGCCTATCAGCAACAGTCTCAAGCAAGCATTAAGAATAGAACAGATGACGCAACAACACCTCAAAGCCAGGAACATGCAACAATACCCGTGACACCTTCGGAGGTTGTGCCAAATCGAGTATGGCCGGAGAGAGGACCAATTGAACAGCAGCTCGTCCAACAAAACAATTTCCAACAGAGCTATTCCTCTTCAACGACAGAAGCAAAAAAGCACATGCCTCTGCCTGCCCTCTTGCTCGCTATCATCCTGATTCTGCTTATCAGCCTCGGCAGTGTCCTCTATGCAACGGGTATCTTTCCAGCACACTCAAGCAAACCAACCCCTGTAGTACAAGGCACAGGGCAAAATAGCACGACCACAAGCATAGCCAATACAGCACCAGTGATAAGTACAGCATGTCCAGCAGCAGGCAGCGCACGGGCAGCGCTTGTCACACCCGTAGTCACCGGTAACCAGGCCAACGTCATCTATATCGTCAACGAATATGCTAATAATCAGCCAACATTTGGTACCCTCAAACGACGTGCCGCGACGGCAGTCACGACCAATGGCATAGAAATCATCAAAATGCCCCATCTCTCGATCACAGAAGCCCAGATCTCTCAGGATGACCAGTGGATACTCTTTACCGTAAAAATAGCCAATCAAGCGCAACTGCGCCTGGTACGCATCGACGGGCAAGAGCTACAGACGCTCTACTGCGCACCTACTGGAGCGAGTATTTACAGCACGCAACTCTCTTATGATGCAAAACAGGCAGTTTTCACCTCAGGAGAGCGTATACCCACCACGTATCTCCTTGATCTGACAAATGGGAACATTCAGAGCGAGCTGATAGGCACGGCTACACATGGCTATATGGCTCGAACCTGGCTTGATAATCAGCATGTCTATATGGTTGGCTTCACACCCAACTCAGACGCTCCCACCCAGGATATTTCTATTCTCGATATCAGCAAAGGAAGCAAACAGGATAGTAACCAGCTACAAAAAGTTGTCACTGGTCCCCATACCTGTGATAGCTTTGATAGCAGTTATGACGCCACCCAGCTACTACTCGCCACCTGCACAGGACAGGGATCGATTCCCATGCAAGTCAATGGGCCAAGCACCATCAGCAGCCAACCCACCATAGGTGGTACAAGTAGTACACTCTACACAAGTACCACACAGGCAATTACAACGATCCGGGCCATCAGCAAAAACACGCTCTTGCTCCTCGTAGAAAACACAGTGGGCGACAAAACGCAGAATGGATTATGGAAAATCAACATGGATGGTACCGGAATCACGCGCCTCACCACCGATACAAGCGGAACACAGAGTCTCTGCCCATACAGCCAGTATAGCTGGTCCAACGTCTCCCCTGACGGCACCCTTTACGCGCTAGAGAGCTATGACCCTGCCACTCAGCGCTACGGCATGGGCTACGGCTCGCTCAGCGGCGGCCCCTTTACCCAGTTCGCCGATATTAGCGATGGCACGCAACTCTACCTGATAGGCTGGGCGAATGTCTAATTTCAGTCCCTCAAGTGGGCCGGGAAAGAAGACCCTTTCTGCCGCCACTGTTGAGGAATGCGACACCAGGAAAAACGAAAAGGTCAAGTGGAGACACCCATAAGAATATATTTGGAAGCAGCTTGCACGTGGCAAAAGGCTTGCTTCACCCAAACACACCCTGAGATTGCAATATCAGGTAACTTCCCACAAAAAATCAGGTAGCTACCTAATGCTACAAACACTATCTCTCCATTATACTGATGCTCTGTTAGAGCGCATTTGCAAGAGTAGTAATATTCTGCGAGAGGTTGATAGGCGAGGTGGAGACGGCCTAGCCGATCTGCCCTACGGAATTTCGTCGGGGTCGCGATGTAAGCAGGTCAAGATTTGCGGCGAGAGGGCGAGAGGCGAGGTGGAGACGGCCTAGCCGATCTGCCCTACGGAAATTTCGTCGGGGCATGGCTACCTGGCATTGAGTACTGACAGAGCACTAATGGAAATTTGATCATCTGTTACCGTGAGGTCAGAACTGTATTTATCTCTGATCTCCAGGGGAGAAAAGCGCATCTTTATGAAAAGGCTTATTATTTTTCTGGCTCTTCTGAGCTGTTTAACGATACTTCTCGTTGCTTGTCAGAGTAACACAACACCTGATACCCCGAATACAGTCCACATGGATGATAGTGTCTTTCTGACAACGGCTGTCACTATTAAGAAGGGCCAGAATGTTATTATGAAAAATGATTTCGAGCGAAATTCATGTGATCACGAATGGAAGCTGGATCAGTGGTTCACAATATCCCAAGCATGAGCAGGGAGCACCAACTATTAACGAGAACATCAGCGGCGGTCAGAATTATACGACGCCCCCCTTCAACGTGGCAGGCACCTTTCATCTTTTCTGTACCGTACACCCAGGAATGGAGCTAACGGTCAACGTGAAATAAATTAATCCCCAGCAAAAAGACTGCAAGCAGACGCAAAAAATCAAGAGAGGAGCTTTTCTTTGTGGAAGGCGGCCCCTCACTTGATAAAGTCTGAAGTTAGTAGATTGCCTGATCTTCAGATTCAGGCAACACTTACGTCATCAACAAAGAAGGCACTTGTCTGCTGGGAAGCAGCTGTTCTCGCGGAAAAGACAAGCGTGATACGCTGGCCAGCATAGGCAGAGAGGGCGCTACCCACATTGACAGTGCTCTGCTGCCATTGAGAATGAGCAGCCGTATTACAGGACTGCTGAACCCGCTGGACCACTTTTCCATTACTAGCAACAAGCGTTACAGAGAAAACATCGCGACAACTCTGTGCGGTACGGTTTGTCGTACCATACCACCAATAACTTACATTGAGAGAGCCAACAGATGCAGGCACAGAAAAGCTTTGAGAAATGACATCATTGCAGCTTCCATAGCCACACAGATACGCGCCATATTGACCAGCGTGAGGATTTTTGCCAGACACAAGCTCATAGCCACCAGATGAAGTCTCCTGCCACCCCGTAACACCGCTCTCGAAGTCTCCATTCTGAATCAGAGAAGAGCCAGGAGAAGGAGGTATCGCAGTAGCACTTGGCTGTGGTGTTGGCACAGGAGCAGAAGTTGCAGTCGGTACGGGGGTGGCAGGAGTAGTAGGAACAGGTGTCGGTGTCACCGGCGTTGGCGTCGGTGAGGGAGTTGGCGTCGTTGTTCCACTAGCCAGGTCACGCGCAATATTATAGATATCCGGCGAACCGATACCGCTCCCCATATCATAATTTGCAGTAGCGGGATAATAGAGGTTAGTACCACTGGCAACATCGTGGAAGGCTGGATAGGTAGGCTGCGAACTGGCGAGAGTATATAGCGTAGGACTGAGGAAACCGGCACGTGTATGGCCCTGACTTTGCAGATACTCATTCATCAAAGCCATGCTTCCAGCCCAGAGCGGAGCCGCAGCACTGGTCCCACCGACCACGATATCACCGGTTGTTGGACAGCCAGCAGCCGATACCGTACAATAGACCGCATAACCGGTCTGTGGGTCAGCATCCGCAGAGATATCAGGCACCTCGCGCTTACCGTTACTATACTGATTTTGCACACCAGGACCTGTCTGCCAGGCGGGTTCGCTAAAAAACGAACTGATACCGCCACCGCCGCCAGATCCCTCTGGACTGCGCTGTGTATCTGTAGGACTACTCCAAACAGACTCACTGCCATAAGTACCGTTATTTGTCTGAAGGTTTGTGCCACCGACACCTGTTACATAGGGATCACTCGCCGGGGAGTCGACAGCCAGATTTGTATCATTACAATCGTAGGCTCCAGAATCGCCAGCCGCCGAGAAAAAGGTTATCCCCTGAGCGGTTCCCTGTTTAAAGATCGTATCTAGAGATTGTAGTTCCGCATTACCAGATTGCGCCTCACACTCACCCCAACTGATTGAAGCGATCTGAGTTTTATTATCGGTGACAATCTGATTATAAGTATCATTAACCCCTTGCGTAGAATTTGGACCGATATAGACAACCTGGGATGCTTTGGGTGCCATCTCTGCGATCACTTCAATATCCAGTTCCACCTCAATAGCACCCTGCCCGGCGGTATTTGTCGCACCATCCACAAGCGAAGTAGTGATACTGGGGGTTCCCAGATTATTTTTACTCAAAAAAGTATCGATATCGCTCTGTTGAAAACCATCCAGCTCAAAGACGGCCACTGACTGGCTTGATCCTTGAATATTGGCTTGATGGAGTGGGTTCGCATCATAAGCGCCAAGCAGATCCGGCGCGGCGTAACCGGCCAGAGGCTGGATACCCTGTTTGCTTTGTACGACAGAGCTAGCCGCACGCTGAAACAGAGGATGCATCTGCACACTGTTGTCCATACCACCAATCGAAAGGATGAGCGAAGCAACGGAAGCAGGTAGGGATGGAGCAGTAGCATTGGCATAAAAAGTACGAGGCCCAAGCTGGTATTGGTTAATTTTGACTTGAAAAGCTGCTTGAACCGTTGCCACATCAGCACTGGCATCAATAAAAAGACCATTTGGCGCAACACCATCTACGCTTACACCCTGTGAACGCAAATACTGCACAACCTGCTGAATCTGCGCAGGCGTCGGACCAAACTCAGCCGCAAACTGCTGAGGAGTGAGAAAATGATGATACAACGTAGAATGCACGTTATACATATTGCTCAGCAGTGCGTTCAATTGCGTCTGATTGCGCACCTGCAAGCCAATCGAGAGCTTGAGCTGCTGATGCGCACCAGCGCTCCCCAACATATGAGAACGTTGAATAAGAGGGACAGTCTGACCACGTAGAGGAACGCGCTGATCGTCGCGCTCATGGGTCAGATAGGAGAAGCCAAAGATCGCCACGCCCACAATTAATAAAGCAACCAGGGCGAGGGCCGACACTTGCATGAATTTACGAGGCATGCAATTCTCCAAATACTCTACTGAAGAGACAATAATTTGAGAGTGGTGAGGCAGATTGTACAGATAGAAAGATAGGCGAGACAGGCTGACACACCAACTCATAAAAAGATAAACGGTAACAAAAAAATACTTTGCGGAAAAGCCCTTCTCAGCTGAGTTTTAGGCTATAATCAAAAAGTATTCTACAAGCCATTGTAAAAAGGAAAGAGCAAGCAGAGAAAAAAGGCGTTACGATGCAGCAACAGGAATATCTCTTGAAACAACAGGCAAATCCACGAGAACAAAACATGGAAGGCGTGTTGGAGCGTGAACTAGAAGAGGGAGAAGAACTGCTCTGGTTTGGTCAGCCTTCGACGCAGAGTCGCAATCGGCCAGCGCCCACACGTCTCTTTACCATCCTCGCCGCCATCTTTGGGAGCATAGGATTGGCCCTTCTGATACCGGGAATCATCTTTCTGGCAGTTTTAGAATTTTTTGATGCCGGGCTTCCCCTGACCATCATTGGCGGAACATTTCTTCTCTTGAGCTTGATTTACACCATTTGCGCGATTACGCTGCGCTTCCCTTTGAAAAATACCCTTTATGCCATTACAGACCAGCGCATTATTGTCCTGACTACCGGACGGAACACCATTGTAGACTCTTATAGCAAAAAAGACATTGGGCCAATTACGCGTGTTGAGCAAGCTGACGGCGTAGGGGATCTCTTTTTTACCTCTCAGCAAGGCGGTTATGGCTATAACTACAGCTATAACTACAACTACAATGGTACATCCAGTAGCAGCAACAGTAATAGCACAGGCAACAATTGGAATCGCGGCATGAATAAGGGCAAATTCATAGGGGTTCCTGCGGTGAGAGAAGTTGAACGCCTGATCAGAAGAACGTTTCTACAAGATCACCAGGATGCACCACGAGCGACAAAACAGAGCGACAACCGAGAATATGGCGACTATCATGAGCAATTATAAACCAACCTTCCTTCTTACGTATTTCATCGTGACCTTTGTCAAGAATTTGCAAAGTCCAGGCTTCTCCAGACTCTTGACCTACGTTTATTCATGCCATTCTATTATTGAATTCATGAGCATTACTTATAAATTGGAATAAAAAGGTAGCGAGAAAGCTTTTTCTCTTATGGAAGAGGCACATATATCTCTTTAACATCTAACTATGCGTAGCTAGACCGCAGAAAAATTGCTTGCAAAGCACAAGCAAAAGATGCAAAGAGAGAGACGCCGGTGACATTTTCCCACTTTGTAACGTATTACACTAGACGACTGGAAGCTAAAATCATAGTTATTCTAGTACAAATACGCGGGAATTCTATTTTTTTGTAAAAATGGTAAAGCAGGTAAATTCTCAATAAGTGATTTCTCGCTGTATTTTAAGAAAAAGGGGTATTATGCATGGACAAAATCGTGTTCAATGCGATCACGAAGCACTATCCAGGAGCCAGTAAACCTGCGGTTGATGCCGTAAGTTTCGGGGTACCAGACGGGCAGACTTGTATGCTGGTAGGCACCTCTGGTTCTGGCAAAACCACCCTCTTGCGCATGGTCAATAGATTGATTGAACCAAGTTCAGGCGAGATTCTCATCGATGAGAAAAATGTGCTGCAAGAAGACCCTATCCAGCTACGCAGGCGTATTGGGTATGTCATTCAGCAAGTTGGTTTATTTCCCCATATGACCATCGCCGAAAATGTCCGTGTTACGGCTGAAATCGCGGGTGGTTGGAATAAGCAGAAGCTGTCAGAGCGAGTGGACGAATTGTTGGATCTCGTGGGACTGCCACCGCAGGAATATCGCACACGTTACCCCCGTCAGCTTTCAGGCGGGCAACAGCAACGTGTCGGTCTGGCCCGCGCCCTGGCAACTGATCCAACTATCTTGCTAATGGACGAGCCTTTCGGTGCGCTTGATGCCATCACCCGTGCACGTATGCAGGATGAGCTCAAACGCATCCAACGCGATGTCAAAAAAACGATTCTTTTCGTCTCACACGATATTGAAGAGGCTTTTAAGCTCGGCGACCAGATTGCTGTACTTTCAGAGGGCAAACTTATCCAGCTTGGTACACCGATAGATCTGCTGGCAAATCCAGTGAACGCCTTTGTTGGACAACTTGTGGGAGCAAACAACATCTTGCGCCAGTTGCAATACTTGCCAGTCGTTGATGCTCTAGAAAGCAATCCTCTGGGTAATGGACAGGCAAATGGCCTGCCCACGAGCGAAGCAGAGGGAACGCTTCTGGATGCCATGCTCAAACTGCTGGAAACGAACGCACCAGCCCTCGCAGTCCATAACCAGCATACCCAGGAGACGCTTGGCTATATTACCCTTAATAGTATCAACCAGAAAATTACACAGCTACCGGGGAAAGCGCATGTACCTGAGGAGACAGCCATCTAACAGGTAGATGCAGAAGCGGAGGAAGACGGCATGAAGTACCTATTTAATCCCTACAACTACGATCTTACTGATCCAGAAAGCATACCGAACCTTTTCCTACAACATCTCTACCTTGTAGCTATCGCGATGATCATATCGCTGATTATCGCGATCCCATTAGGAATCTTTATCGCACGCCGACCACGCTGGTATGCGGTTACGATCACCATCGCAGACTTCTTGTATACCATCCCAGGAGTTGCCCTCATTGGCATACTTATTACCATTGTTCATCTGAGCCCAATCGCTATCATCATTCCTCTCATCTGCTATACCCAGCTCGCGCTACTGCGCAATACCGCAGCGGCGATTAGAGGCGTTGATCCTCTTTTGTTAGAGGTTGGCAAGGCAATGGGGATGAGCCGCTGGCAACTACTCCGAGCGCGTCACCCTCCCTCTGGCCCTACCAGTAATTATCGCAGGTATCCGCATCGCCACCGTTACCACCATTGGTATAGCGACGCTGGCCTCTCTGGCCGGGCAGGGAGGACTAGGGGATCTCATCTTCAACAATATCACCCCTTATTATCCCAATGCGATCATCGCAGGTGGCATCTTAATGGCCCTTTTCGCCATTGTTGCAGACCTCTTACTTCTCGCCCTTCAGACAGTGCTCAATCGAGGGCGTAGTGCGATAGCCACATCCTAGAGAAGAGAGGGGCCATAACATCATGCAAGATCTCATCGCGTTTATTGCTGATCCCAACAATAACTATCCAGGGCACACGCTTTCCTATATCGAGCTGTGCGCTCTCTCAATTCTGATTGCCATGCTGATTGGTATCGTCCTGGGTATTCTTGTCGCACGCAATGCCGTACTGGCATTCATCGCAGTAAATCTTAGCGGATTACTCCGTGCCATTCCTATCATCGCCTTTCTGATTGCCGCTTTACCTGTGCTGGGAACAGGTTTCAAGCCTGCGCTAATTGCTCTCATCATCCTGGGCATTCCGCCGATCTTGCTCAACACCTATACCGGTCTGAGAGGAATTGATCCGGCGGTAATTGACGCGGCGCGCGGGATGGGGATGACCAACAGGCAGATCATTGGACGCATTCAACTTCCGCTCGTCCTGCCTGTCGTAGCAGCGGGAGTCCGCACAGCCGCCGTACAGATTGTTGCTACAGCCACATTGGCCGCCATTATTGGTGCGGGAGGCTATGGTGAATATATTTTCTACGGCGTCGATAAATTTGATACCACCGCTATCCTTGCCGGAGCGCTGCCTGTGACAGCGCTGGCATTATTGATAGAGGTACTGATGGGCCAGCTCCAACGTGCTCTGACACCTGCCGGTCTCCGTGTTCAGGATCAGTTTACGACGGCTACTGCCTGAAAGTGCCAGACCCTTTTTTACGTGCTTATCTATCATTTAAGGAGTATGCATACAATGCAACACAGCCGCACATTCGGAGCAAAATACCTGGCGTTCTTCGCCATTATTCCGCTCCTCATTCTAGCCGCTTGTGGCAGCGCCTCGTACAGGTGCAGCACCTCGACAGGCAGCACTACGGGAGCATCTCAAGTCACCCTCAAGCTAGGAAGCAAGGAAGACCTGGAAGGGAAAATCATGACTGAGATGTATAATCAGCTTTTGACTAAAGCTGGCTTCAAAATAGATCCGATCAAGCCAGGCAAGAACGATTTCGTTCTGAGTGGCATCAAAAATGGCGATATCGACCTCTATCCAGAGTTCACCTCGACGGGTCTGGATGCCCTGAAACTGACACCCAGCCATAATCCACAACAGGACTATGAGACGGTCAAAACGAATTACGCAAGTAAGTTCAATATTGATTGGCTCGACTTCTCGCCCAATCTGAACGACACCTACGCGATCTGCGCCCGTAAGGACCGTGCTCAGCAACTAGGTATCACGACTATTTCCCAGCTCACCCCCAAATTAAAAAGTCTGACTCTGGCTCTGCCACCAGACAGTAAATATGTGATCGACTTCCTGAAGCCATATGGCATCACACAGTCAAGCTTCAAATCTACCTCTACGCTTGATTATGGGGTTGGCTTCCAGTCTGTGGTGAATAAACAAAACGATCTCAACTTCTGCTATTCTACCGATGTAACTATTGCCCAGCAGAATCTGGTCGTTATCCAGGACGACAAATCCGCCTTCCCAGAATACAATCCGGCACCAATCGTGCGCGATAGCATTCTCAAGGCCAATCCAAAGATCGCCGATGCCCTGAATCCTCTAGCTCCCAAGCTGAGCAATGATGTCAGTCTGAGCTTGCAAAAACAGATCTTAGACCTTCAGAATGGTGGTATGTCTCCTGCGCAAGCAACTAAGCAGGCAGTACAAACCTGGCTAAAGAGCCAGAATCTCCTCTAACAGGATTGCCCTGACCGGCGTCTAAAAAGAGGCAAAGAAGAGGAGACGTTGTTTTCTCCTCTTCTTTGCTTTTCTGAAAAAGATTTTTTACTGTTGGTAGCTAACTGTTTACTACACCGATTCAGGAAGACTCCTCTGAAGAAGAAATATCTATACATTTTTCAGTGAATATGCTACAGTTAGCAGTAACAGAGACACAGGAGAGGAGAAGACGGCATTGGCGACGTTTGAACTTACCCCCCACAACGTGTTTTCACAGGACTACAAAGTCGAAGTCGATGGCCAGCAGCTTGCTGATATCACCCAGGCATGGCTGATACAGGGTGGACAACTGACTTACGCGGGCAAACAGTATAAATTGTATCGCGAAGAGAGCAGTGGTGCATTTCTCCTTGAAGAACAGGACCGTATTATCGCACGGGCAAAAAAAAACTTTACCCCATCCTTTGATATCAATTACAACTCGGCACAATATACTCTGACCGCAAAAGTGCGTGAACGTACCAGCACCCTTGAACAGGGTACCCAGATCATTGGAAGCGTCGATCCCAAGAAGAAATCGCTGAGCCGGAAATCCATTGCCAGTTTTCCTGACAGTTTTCCACGTGCAGTACAAATTTTTATTGTCTGGCTTGCGATCTTACTTTATCACTCTGAAAATGTTCCGACAACCGGGCAAAAATAAAATGATTCATGCTAGCTTTTTTCTATTGTATCGCTCACTCTTTTTCCATTGACATAGATATTCTGAGCTGGATAAGATATTCTCAAAAGGGATTTTAGAGTCGCAGGTCGAATAGCGAGAAAGCAGCAGGTTCATGACAAAACGCAGCAAGCTTGATGAGAATGAAAGCCACTTCGTCACCAGGCAGCGTGTGGCACGCCTGGGGACTTCAGATGAGCAAGGCAGCCCTCACCTCGTCCCCGTTTGTTTCGCATTCGATGGCCAATACTTCTACACGCCTCTGGATGAAAAGCCCAAGCACGTAACCGTCCACAAATTGCGCCGCGTCCGCAACATCGAAGCCCGGCACGAGGCATCCTTATTGATTGACCAGTATAACGACGATTGGAGCCAGCTTGGCTATGTCCTCGTTCATGGCTCGGCAGAGTTAATCGAGGCGGACAATGAGATGCACGCGCATGCAATCAAGCTCCTGCGCAATCGCTATCAACAATACCGCAGTATGTCCCTAGAGAACCTGCCGGTCATCGTAATTACGCCCGATCATGTGACCTCGTGGGGACCGGCGATACAAGTGTCTAGCCCTTCGTAGATATGCTGAGAGCCTCAGGGAACAATCCACGAAATAAATGAACTTATCCGGCTTGAGGATGCAATATAGAGTTTAGGATATGCGCAATATTCCAGGCATCATCATGGCCACGATGATGCGTTCCTTCCAGAGGAAGATTCAGGAGACGCAGAGCCCCTTCCATCCCGACCTCACTGGAGAGTGCGCGTTGAAGTGCAAATAGCGTCTTAACATTGAGATGGCGCGAACTAAAGGGATAGACGATCTGTTGAGCCTGGCACTGGCGCTCAAAAATCTGGCGATCATAATCCCCATAGCTGGCCCAGACACGCTCTTTTGCCAGATAGTCCGTTTGCAAAAGAGCGCAGGCCTCCGCAAACGAAATCCCCTGTGCCACCTGCTCTTGCGTCAAGGTCGTCAGTTGCGTACAAAAGGGGCTTACCTGTGAGCGCACAGGCCGTACCAGGAGACTACGCTTCTCCAGGCGCAGACCAGATGCAACCTCCAGCCTACAAATACCCACCTCGATAATCTCATTCTTCTGCCCTTCTGGCACAGGTCCGTCCCAACATGTTGCTTCCACATCAATTACCAGGATCTGATCTAATAATCTCTTCCCCATTATAACCTTCCTCTAGAGGACTACTCTCTTCTGCGCATCAATTCAGAGACGGAGCGAGTCTCCGCATCCTCCTCTAACATTTCGGCGACATGGACACGATCCACCTCAGGACGATTCTGGTTCAGCTTAAACTTCCCATCCAGGCGCGTGATTTCCAGGGAAAAACAGACCACGCCCAGGAGCTTCTTCTGAACAAAATCATCTGGTAAATTGAACTGCCAGGGAGCTGCAAATGCAGCCTCATACGTCCGAACTTGCTCAGCTAACACACGATAAAACTCGGCATGGTCCTCAAATACGCGAGGACGACCATATGCATGGATTCCATCTCCAAAACTATTGTGTTTTGCTATTTGATAGGACGTATGTATATAGTAGCTCCGAATAACAGCAAATTGCCATGCCCCTATCCGGTCGCACCAAACTCAGGGAGCATAAGTTGCTCTTGCAGAGCAACTATCTTGTTCTGTTTCTTCTGCGCAACAGGCTCTGGCCGCTGCAATGCTCAGATAATTGTCGTATTTTATCTCCATTTAATTATCGTATTTACATATATTGAGCAAGATGCGGCGATGCAGAGGCAATTTCAGGAGGTTGTATTGCCAGTTCTGTGAAAGTAGATACGACCATTCAAAAAGGGAGCATTTGAATGGTTGTACCTACTTTCACAAACGATGTTATCCTCTACCTTTCATCTCTTTATGAAGCGGTAAAAGTGAGTACGGTAATAGAATAAGGGGTAAAGCTATAATTGAATGAGGAGCTCAGGCCGCTCAAATTGGAAGTTACGGGCACAATCTTTGTTGGGTTATTCAAAGTGTTTGTGTCGCCAGCACTACCGGAAGAGAGCACTATGGCCTTTCCTGTTGTGCTCACGTTTTTGCCAGTATTGAGCACAACACGCACTTTCTTCGTTGAGCCGCCCGGATTGACTACTTTGATATAGATTGTCCCGTTACTTGTGTTCTTACTTGACACAAAGTAGAGGCCACCAATGCCAGAGAGTTGGGTAGGCACAACGGCATTCCCGTGGTACTGACCAAACATTCCCAGCATATAGTAAGAGGGTGAACCATAGCTCTTGAGCGCATCGTACCCGATGAGGTTGGTGTTCCAGTTGAGCGAATTCACGTTGGCAAAGAGAGGCGCGTACGACGAGAGCACAACCACGTCCGAATTGCGTTCAAGACCGGTCAAGAAGGCCGCATCACCAAGGGCAGCATTGAGATTGGGAGTTGGAGTTCCTTCCTGAGCAGCATATTCTCCTACGAAAATCTTCGGGGCGGTACGGTTGTAGGTATTGTAGAGGACCGAATTATTGACCATCTGGGCAGCCGACGGGTAGAAGTGCTGATCGTAGACATCGGGTACACGACTGTTGACGCCTGTGGTTGCAATCAACTTGATGCTGGGATAGGCAGATCTGATAGCATCATGGATAGCAGCAAAGCGGGCATCATAGCTACCGGAAGAGTCAAAGAAGTCTTCATTGCCTATTTCGACATACTGGATATTGAATGGCGCAGGATGACCGCTTGCCGCGCGTACCGCTCCCCAGGTTGTGCTGGTGCTACCCATAGCAAATTGTATTTCGTCAAGGGCATCCTGCACAATTTGATCGAAGGCAGGAGTGCCGACAGGGACGTGCGTGCCATTGAGCGCAAAGCCTGCGTAGACGGCTAGCAAGGGGGACAGTTTCAGATCTTCACACCATGTCAGATACTCTAACAAACCCAGGCCATCCGTTGAGCGATAGCCCCAGGGATCACTGTGACCTGGACGCTGTGAGAGGTCGCCAAGGGACTTTTTCCAGGGAAAGAAGTCGGCGCTGGTATTGCCTTCGAGATAATTGCCACCGGGGAAGCGCAGGAAGGTCGAGTGGGTATTATTCAGCATTTGCATCAAGTCTGGGCGCAATCCATTGGCACGATTTGCCCAGGTTGGCGGAAACAGAGAGACCAGATTGAACCAGATCGTGCCAATATTTGCAGCGCTGATCACAAAATGATTGCTAGAGGAGGCAGTCACATTGCCGGTTTTGAGCGTGACCGAATACTTCTGCCAGGTGGTACTGATAGAACTCACTGTGGCCTTTGCATAGGTGGTTACCCCATCGTTGCTCTCGATAGAGACGGTGAGGGGACCGGTAAAGGTTGCATCGGCCTGCGCATAAAAAGAGGCTTGATAGGTGGTATTGGGGTGCACTGGAATACCCCAGAAACCGGTGTTGGCAACGCCAACTCGCTGACCAACGCCGACCTGCGTAATTTGCAATTTCAGACTGGTTGTCAGCGCAACAATGTTGGCTGGATTGCTTGTGTCAAGGGCGATGCTGCCAGTTGCGCCAGTGCTGTTAACAACGGACCAGTAGTCTGGAGAGTTGGCGTTGTCCTGGAAAATACGATTGCGAATAAGCTCTGCATAGAGGCCACCATCGCCAGAATGACTAATATCCTCGAACATGAGACCATAGAGCAGAGGGCTAATACTTGGACCAGATTTATTGACATGCACCGTCAAGGATGGAGTGGAGGCTGGCGAAGAACCGAACAAGGTATTGACAGCGGTATAATCCAGCGCAATATTGTACATATGCACATCGTCGATTTGGGCATTCGCAAAGTTGGTAAAATTACTGCCATATTTGCTGCGACCAATCGCCGTGTGTCCACGACCCTGCCAGTCGCTGGTATAGGCCACCGTCTGCTGCAAATTCCCATTGACATAGAGCGAGATTGTCCGTGAGTCAGCATCATAGACACCGACGAGGTGATACCAGGTTCCGGAAGACACGGAAGTGCTGGCAGCGGCGGAAGTGACGGCGGAAGTGGCGGAATCGCTGGCTGGTCTGGCGAAAGCAAACTTGCCAGTGTCGCTGCGCAATTGCAAACTAAAGGCGCTGACATTATTTCCGTCGAGACTGACAAAGGTTTGATAGCCACCGAGCTTGTTGAGATTGACCCAGGCGGAGACCGAGAAGCTAGATGCAGTATTGACAACAGCGGCGGGGATATCAACATAGCTGGTTCCAGTCAGGCTCAGTGCAGAGGTGCCAACTTTGCCGCTGACCCATTTAGCGCCACTTTGTAATGTGGCATTAAAACTGTTGCCAGTTGCATCGGCAGCACTAGAGCCAGTCCCCTCATCAAAGGCCCAGTAGCCAGCCGCAGCAACATCCGTAGCGCCTTTGGGAGTAAGCGCGACATTGTAGATACGCACATCATCGATCTGCCCATTGACAAAATCGACGGGACCATTGTACATGCCACGGCCAATCGCGGTATGCCCATTCCCCTGCCAACCACTGGTATAGGGTAGTGTTTGTTGTAGACTCCCATTGACATAAAGAGAGATTGTCTGAGCACTAAAATCATAGACGCCGACAATGTGATACCAAATATTCGGTACGGGAGGAATGGCTGCCGAGGCCACGATGGCCGTTGCCGAGGTAAATCACTGGTTAAGCGGGTAAAAGCAAATAGACCACTATCGCCACGTAGCTGCAAAAAAAAGGCGCTGACATGGCCGCCATCGATGCTGACAAAGGTCTGATAATTTGTGCCAACGGCACTGACCTTGACCCAGGCGGCAACTGAGAAGCTAGAGGAGGTATTGACAACGGCGGCGGGAATATCGACATAGCTATTGTTAGCGCCACTGACACTAAGTGCATGGGAGCCAACTTGCCCCTTTGTCCATGTGGCTCCGCTTTGGAGCGTTCCAGTAAAATTATTGCCAGAAGCATCACTGGCGTTCGAACCAGTTCCCTCGTCTAATTTCCAGTAACCGACCAACGATGCGGCTGCAAAGGCGCTAGAGGTCTTTTTTAGAGCAAATGCAGCCGCTCCGGCAACTGTGGTTACAGCGGCGGCTCCGGCGGAAAATTTCAGAAACTGACGGCGATTGAAAGGTCTCAGCATAAGATTGATCCTTCTTCTTCGATTATTGGGTATATCATAAACATAGATATTTCCACCACAGGGTGGGTCAGTAGAATACATAAGATGGCCCGTAGGAGGCCCGATTGATCGATCCAGATAGTGGCCTGGAGCGGATTCATAGCCGAGAATGAGGCAGATCAATCGGGCCTCCTACGGATGGTCATCCTAACAAACGTTGTTCCTGATGACCGACCTAGGAACGTTATTCTGAATGGTTAGCTTATAAATGCGAATAACTAATCAAGGTCTTGCTACAAATGTTATTAACACAAGCATACATGCAAAAGCTCATATAAGCAAGCAAGCTACCCATTTGGGTAGGGCTTATGCGTTCTCACAAACAAAGAAAGGGAGACAAAACCTCTCATCTCCGGTCGGATTGGATTCTAACTATCAGTTTCCTGAAAATGGCGGGGATTGTAAAAAGGATCGAACCTACCCATCAAAATATTCCTTCAAGTGAGAGACAAAAATACAGCTATGCTCTATCTAAGCAGGAGGCAACCTTTTTGTGTTCTGAAGCACTTCGAGCAGGCGAGCGAAACCATACCTCTTCTCCAGCCTGGCTACATACTGGAAACCAGCACCATAAATCGGATCTGAGTTGCGTTCAATAGCCCTGGCATGATAGCTACTCTCTGGCGTATTGAGTGCTTGATAATAGCGATAAGACAGCACCTCACAAAAGCCTTCCTCATCCCGCGCAGGAAGCTGGTGAATGCCTTGAACCACCAGCCAGACATGTCCAAGTTCGTGAACAGTGACGCCACGAAATAAGGTCTCTGGTAGACCCTGGAGCACAGCTACGCCTCGAACCTCTGAGCGCAGCACGTGGCCATCTTGCATATAGGTCGTACTCATGGTTGCTCCCAGCGAGTGGGATTGCGTGTGAGACTGAAGATACTGAGCCAGTTTTTCCGGTCCACACAGCTCCAGGCTTAAACGCAGATTATAATAGCGCAGCCCCTGACTGCTTACCCACTGAATGAGCTCACGAAAAATTGGCTTTGCCGTCTCTGCTGTTTCAACAGCACTTGAGCGACAGATGTCACAGCGCACCCGCCCTGTGAGCGATTCCCGCTGACCGCCGGGAACCAGGCGACCACAAAAAGAACAATGTGGATATTGCCCTTCATGCTTTTTACAAAACTTCTGACCCCACATATCCACCAGATACTCACCTATAAGAGGGAGACCACAATAGACACAATGGGGCGCGATCTCACGTTCATAACAGGCAGTATGATAAGGGGCATTCTCGTGAAGCTGAAAACTCGTCTCCGTAATTGGTAAATGGCAGGCGGCACAAAGAAAATGTTCAGGATGCCATGTCGCTCCCAACACAGTCAGATAGCGACCAACGATTGCTTGCCCACACTGTTTACAGATTGGAAAGCTATACATCGTATTTCCCTACACTTCTAATAGTCTCGCGCCATTCACCGGAAGAGGTTTCTCCAATTATATCCCTCTTCCGCTAAGAAGACAACAAGAAGCAGCCCTACAAAAATCAGGCTGCTTCTTATCCTTCAGAAGAGATTGGGTATTCCCCTGTCTAAAGAAAACCGCAACAGTAAGAGATGAAAATGCTTGCAGAAATTGAGTGCTAATTACACAAGCTTTCATGCTATACTACTCACAGGAATTATTCATTTCAATGCAAATAGCTCACAACCACTCGATAGGAAGCAGGGAAAAGCATGCTCAATTCAGCCTCAGTGAATACGGTGAATGGCTCAAAATTCTCGCACCGCTTTATCAGGCCACGCTACGATTCCTATTGCTTTGCGAACATCCCTCAGACTATTACTTATCTGCTTACTGGTCAGGAAGAGAGCAAGCTCCCCACTGATGTTTTCGGCACCCTCCCACAGAAATACGACAATGTTGTCCTTTTCTTTATTGATGCCTTTGGCTGGAAGCTCTTCGAGCGCCATGCTGAAAAATTCCCTTTTCTCAAAACTATCCTGGCAGATGGGGTTGCCTCAAAACTTACCTCTCAGTTTCCTTCCACCACAGCCGCCCATGTAACCTGCATTCATACTGGTTTAAACGTCGGTCAAAGTGGTGTCTATGAATGGAGCTACTACGAGCCACTCGTTGACGAAGTAATCTCACCGCTCCTTTTCTCGTTTGCAGGGGACAAATACGCACGCGACACAATCAAGCGTAGCGGCATACCGGCGACAGCCTTTTTCCCGCCACATACATTTTATGAACACCTACAAGCCCAGGGCGTACGTTCCCATATTCTTCAATACCAGGCATATACACCCTCAACCTACTCTGATATCGTCTTTCGTGGTGCGCAAGTTCATCCCTACACCAATCTTCAGGATGCCCTTGAACAGATGATAGAATTACTCACATCACCACACAAAGCTCCCAGTTATTACTTTCTCTATTTTGATCGCATCGACGTAGCCTGCCACCACTATGGACCCTACGCACGTCAGACCGATGAAACCATCTATCACTTTCTTACACTCATGGAGGAGCTTTTCTATCGAGGTGTACGAGGCAAAAGCGGTAATACGCTCTTCATCATGACCGCCGATCACGGACAAGTTGAGGTGAATCCACGTATAACCTATTATCTCAACAGGCATATAACGCGCATAGAGCGCTATCTGAAAACCAATCAAAAAGGGCGAATCCTTGCTCCAGCAGGCTCGGCGCGCGATATGTTTCTCTACGTTAAAGAAGAATACGAGCAACAGGCTATCAACGAACTTCAGCGCCAACTTGCAGGCAAAGCTGAAATTTATCGTACGCAGGAATTGATTGATAAGCACTTCTTTGGCATGGAGGCTCCTTCCACGCTGTTTCTAGAGCGGATAGGCAACGTCGTCATCCTCCCTTACAAGTATGAGACAGTCTGGTGGTATGAAGAAGGCAAATTTGAGATGCATTTTCAAGGTCATCATGGTGGATTAACACCCGAAGAGATGGAGATTCCTTTTTTGATCCTCCCCCTGTGAGATTGAAATATTTAAATGCATAAGTATTTTTTCAGAATGTGACGACGCGCCCTAGTGAGTCGGAACAATCTCAGCAATTAAGCCATCCACAATGCGAATAGCGCGGTCAGCATGGGAAGCCACAATGCTATCATGTGTGGCAATAATAAAAGTTTTGCCTGTCTGAGCACGCAACGTGGCGATCAGATTGAGCACATTTTCACCATTCTTCGCGTCCAGATTCCCCGTTGGCTCGTCAGCAATCACAATCGCCGGATCGGTTGCCAGCGAACGGGCAATAGCGACACGCTGTTGCTCACCCCCTGACAACTGGCCGGGACGGTGTGAAAGGCGATGTGAGAGACCAACAAGAGCCAGAAGTTCTTTCGCCCGATTTGAGGGAGAACCCCGATGCTTACCAACGTAGAGAGGAATCTCCACATTTTCCTGGGCAGTCAGCGTTGGAATAAGGTTATAGGCTTGAAAAACCATCCCTATCTTATGATTACGCACCTCGGCCAGCTTCCTCTCTGACATATGCGTAATATCGACACCATCGACAAGGACTTGCCCGGTAGAAGGCGTATCCAGGCCAGCAATAATCCCCAACAAGGTACTCTTACCCGATCCAGAAGGGCCTACAATCGAGACAAAATCGCCTTGAAAAATCTGAAAGCTAATCCCTTTGAGAATAGCAATATGCTCGCGACCCAGCGGCAAACTCTTCGTAACCTCACGTATATCCATCACCACGTGCTGCGGCCCTTGAGAAAAAGAGGTCGCGGACGGAGAAGTAGGTATTATGGTCAAATCATCCATCGAAGCTTCAGTTCCTTGATTCCCTAATGAAGAGAGAAAATAAGAGAGAAATGCAGACCACAAGAGTCGATACGAAACCAGTTCTCTTTAAACAGAGAAAAAACTCCTGATATTCCATTGTACGATTACAGCTATGCAGAAAGGAACAACAACTTTCTCTTATTTCTGCACAGAGAAAGATGGGGCAAACTTGCCACATTTACCAAAACGGGCCGTATATAGAGAGTAGGATAGGCAATAGTAGGCAACTATGCTATACTCACAAGTACTAAAATGGCGTTTTCGCACCCCTATGCAGAAGTTATCAGGCATGCTACCATACGCCAGGGGAAAATGGGCCGTCAGATTTGTACGTAATTTTTTCGTTTCTATAAGAATTTTGAGTGAGAGGGAATAGAACACATGCGGCGAGGAACACTCACACTCCTCCTCTTCATTATTTTGCTGGCCATCGGGGCATCATACACCGTTTTCTGGCCTAATCCAGTCAACGGCAAACCCTGGCACGGCATTAATAACCCATTCACTATTAAAGAGGGGCTTGACCTACAAGGCGGCGTACGCGTCTTGATGGTACCAAAACCAGGACAGAATGTCACAGATCAGATCATGCAAGCGGTACGCACGCAAATCGAACAGCGCGTAAATGGTGGTCTTGGCGTGAATGAGCCTATCATCCGCGTACAAACTTCAAATGGACAACCAAGTATTTCCGTCGAGTTGCCCGGACTCAATAGTGGTAACACGCAACAAGCTATCGACTCCTTGCTAAAGACTGGCAAGCTAGAGTTCTGGGATACCGGTACCACGAGTTTACAGGCAGGAACCACGCTGAATCCAAGTGACTATACAGCAAACAATCCAGGTGGGCAACCGCTCTTTACAGGTGGAGACCTCAATCCAAAATCGCTTCAGGTTGGACAAGATCCTCAGACCAGTGCTTATGTGATTGAGTTCGCCATGCAGGGAGCAGCGGTAAGCAAGCTTAGTACCTATACCGCCAACCATGTTGGTGATTATCTCACCGTCACACTTGATCGACAGGTCATCTCTTCTCCCCAAATTCAGAGCCAGATTCCGGGCAATGGACAGATTACCGGACAATTTACTTTTACCAGTGCGAATCAGTTAGTCAATGTTTTAAAATACGGCGCGCTGCCAATCGCCTTTAATATCGCGGGTGAAGAACAGGTTGGAGCCACACTAGGACAGGATTCCATCAATAGAAGTTTACTGGCTGGTGTTATTGGTTTAAGTATCGTTATGTTATTCATGATTCTCTACTATCGCCTCCCAGGCTTCCTGGCGGATATAGCGCTGATTCTTTACACCATCTTCACCTTTGCTATCTTCAAGCTGATTGGTGTCACCCTGACCCTGGCCGGTATCGCCGGTTTCATTCTCTCCATCGGTATGGCTGTTGACGCAAACGTACTCATATTCGAGCGGGTAAAAGAAGAGCTACGTTCAGGCAGGCTTCTGGCTTCTGCCATCGAGATTGGCTGGAAACGAGCATGGCCTTCTATTCGTGACTCGAATATTTCCACACTCATTACCTGTGGCGTCCTGTATGCCTTCGGTACGAACTTTGGCGCAACCATTATTGTTGGTTTCGCAACGACCCTGTTTCTCGGCGTCATCATCAGTCTGTTTACCGCCGTTGTCGTCACACGTACCTTCCTGAATCTGCTTGTGCCGACTGGAGTAATTAATCATCCTGCATTGTTTGGGTTACCGTCGGACGCAATTCCCACGGCCTCCCTGGCACATCGCAACAGCGCGGTATAAGAAGAGGAGCTACAGTGTTCAGGCTTGTTAAATATCGCTTTATCTTTCTCGTTATCTCGTTGCTAATCATCGTTCCAGGCACGATTTCACTGATTGTGCGTGGACTCAACGTCGGCATCGATTTTGCTGGTGGCTCTATTATTGAACTCCAACAACAGACAAAAATTACTTCTTCCAATACTGTAGAAAATTGGCTTAAGCCGCTCAATCTCCAGGCATTAAATATAACCCTGGGAGAAAGCAAGCAAACTCAGCCAGATCAGCTTCTCTATATTCGGATGAACACCTGGCTTGATACCAATGTTGAAAGCGCAGTTCAGCAAGCCTTGCAGACGAAATATAGCGGTGTAAACGTCAAATTTTCAGATGTGCCAGTAGACGGGAAGACCATCACATTTGTCTCAGTTACGGGCTTCAAAACCACGCCCCAGATTGCTGATATCCAAACGACATTAAGCAATCTCCCTAAGACCAGTGATCCGTCTAAAGGAGCGCCTTCGGTAGTGGTTACCCCAACACCTCAGGTGACAGCAATAGCAACCGGCACGCCACAGTCTGCCTCTATCACAAAAGCAACCGGCACGCCACTGGCCACAGCTACCACTAGCGCGGCGGCTACGGCTACGCCACAAGCGACTGCCACCAGCACATCGACAGCAGCAGCCAATCCCTCCACAATTCCTGTCAACGTCGATGATATCAAGCAAGGTACAACGACACAAACCATAGATATCCAGACGAAATCAACGGTGCAGACAAAGGATATCCCCAAGCTTCAGGGAGCGATTCTGGCCGCAGGTGGCCCTTACACAATGGTCAATAGCAACTCTGAAGTGGGACCTTCGGTTGCAAGTGAGACCACACAAAACGCTTTCCTGGCTGTATTAGCGGCCTCAGTCTTGATTCTGCTCTATGTCTGGTTCTCATTTCGCAAAGTGGCAAAACCCTGGCGCTACGGGGCTTGCGCAATAATAGCACTTTTGCACGACGTCCTGGTCCTCCTCGGCGTCTTCTCAATTCTGGGCTGGCTGTTTGCCGTCCAGGTTGACTCCCTGTTCCTGACAGCGGTATTAACAGTAGTCGGTTTCTCGGTGCATGACACCATTGTTGTCTTTGACCGTATCAGAGAAAATATGCAGCGCAGTACCACAGAATCATTCGAGCAAGTGGTAGATGCGAGCCTGATACAAACGATGTCACGCTCGTTGAATACCTCGCTGACTGTGCTCATTACACTGCTTACCCTGACGCTCTTTACCCAGACCGGGACCAGTGTCCATAACTTTACCCTGGCGTTGCTGGTTGGTATCTTCAGCGGAACCTACTCATCCATTTTCAACGCCAGCATGATGCTCGTCATCTGGGAGAAAGGCGAACTGGGCCTGGATCGCTTCAGCCGCAATCGCAATCTGCCTCCTGGACGTCGAGACCGTGGAGGGCGTGAACTGGCTCGCACGCGCGGCTAATACAGCGTAAATCAGTGCACAAATAAATTTTCTTTCAACCGGTGAAAGAGAGAGACCGATTGACATTCTGAAGTCCTACAAGGGACAATGAGAGTCAGTCGGTTTTTTTCTCATAACAGAAGGGGAAACCTGAATACTATGCTTACCGGATTAGATCATGTTATCATCGGCACCAGGCATCTTCAGCAAGCAACACAACAGTTTCAAGATCAGATAGGACTTAGCGCCAGCGGCGGCGGAAACCATCCAAAAGGCGGAACAGCCAACCGAATTATCGTAATTGGTGATACCTATCTGGAACTTATCGGTATACACACTCCAGAAGAGGCTCAGGAGAGTATGCGTCTCCGCCTGAAGCAGGGAGAAGGGTATCTCAATTGTGTTTTTGCCTCCAATGCTCTCTATCAAGATAGTACAGCAATGGCAGAACGCGGTATCCAGCTTGTTGGACCACAGCCTGGAGAACTAAAAGCTGTCGATGGGAGCTCACGGGGCTGGATACGCACAGATATCGAACGTCCTGACCTCGCTCAACGCTATCCCTTCCTGATTCAACATGATAGTCACGGTGCAGAGCGAAGACGTCGCTTGGCAGGAGGCATAACGCCACCTATCCACCCACTCGGTGCAATCCGAGTTATCAGCACTACGCTTGCAGTCAAAAATCTGGCAGAAGCAAGCCAGCGTTTTCAACATATCTATGGCCTACAACCAGAAGCAGCGGAGATGGAGACATACTGGGGAGCACAGATTATTGCATTTCCATTAGGCAATGGCACACAATTTTTTGAGCTGGCAGAACCTGAATCTCTTGCAGCACCTCTCAATTCTGAGCAAAGAGGATTGACAACCCACCTTCAACAATTTGGTGAGAGCCTCTATCGTATGACTCTGGGGGTAGAAAGTCTTGATAAAGCACGTCGATATCTTGAAGCACACAACACTGGATACACCTATCAAGCAGGAGAGCAGTCAGCAATCTGGATACGACCAGAAGAAACGTGTGGCGCAGCGATTGTTTTAAAGCAAACCTGAACAACGTGAGTTCTGGATAAGGAGATCCCACACTCCGATGAGTGAGTAGAGAAGTCAGACAAACAACTTCTATCCACCATCGGAGGGATCTGGCAATGAATGTACTCGAATTGTTTTGTGCTGTCGATGATTTTTGGCTTCGCTTCATTTGGATGCACACGCCTCTTTTGGCTGCTTGATGGCTGGAGCTTATCCAGAACTCACGTTGAACAAATTGTTCTATTGACATATTGGAGACTTGTCGGAAGGACCATAAAATCGCTCTTGACCTCTATCGGTTTGGCGACCTGTCGAACGAGACAAAGATGCGGTCCAAGCCGGGTTAACCTGATGGATCAATAACGGACAGGGTGAGGGACAGGTGACGAAATGAAAGCTGATCAAACGACAATGGATGGAAGGGCCGGGTTTGCGCTGCTTCGCCAGCGGGTGCTTCACGCGTTGTAGCAACGAGCCCTGCACGTCCTCTCTTCTATTTTACTAGAAACGTCAACCACCACACATCGTGCAAAAGGCCAGTGTTTTTTTCCCTGTTTGGGCGTATCCTTCGGATGGGTTCATTTTCGAGATGCGAAAGGATACACGTTTCTCTGGAGGAAAACATGATCACACCATCTTCTTCCAAACAGCTTCTGCCACATGTGTTGTGGATTGGGGGATCTCCTTGCTCTGGAAAATCCACCATCAGCCGTGCGATTACTTCCAGCTACGTCTTTCTTGATTATCACCTCGATGCCTGGTCAAGGAATCATTTTACTCGACGAGTCGCAGCGGGAGATGCTGAAGCTATGGCGTTTTTGAACATGAGTATGGACCAGCGCTGGATAGAGCGGCCAGTCGAAGCGCTGGTGCAAGAAGCGATGACCTCCTGGAGTAAAGATTTCTCTCTCGTGCTTGAAGACCTCCTGGTGCTGCCGAAAGACAATGTGATTGTTGCTGAGGGGAACTTTTTTCCTGAGGATGTGGCCCCCTATCTCTCTAGCCTGCATCAGGCTATCTGGCTCGTTCCCACTGATTCCTTTTGTGAGCATGGGAGATATCAGAGATGGGCTGAACTGGCTCGACGCCAGGTCCGGCACGGGGTCTATAACGAGAGCAGCGATCCTGAAAAGCGGAGACGCAATATCATCGCGCGTGACTGCCAGCTCGCGCGTTACGTCAGGCGGCAGGCAGAAGCGTTGCACCTGCCCATCTTTGAAGTCGATGGGCGTTGCTCGCGTGAAGAAATGACGGAGCTGGTCGAAAAGCATTTCGATCCCTATCTCATCGAGTACTTCACCCAACGCACATGAGCATGAGTACTAAACTTAGCCATGTTGCATGCTAATACGCAATTCGCGCTTAAAAACACGCTCGAAGAGATCTGACTTTTCATGCGTCTGCTCAAGCTCTATATCCAGATCAGCCAATGGACGCACAGTGGCAAGGATCACCCAGGTTGTCTCGTCACAAGCAGAAAAATCCAGATCCAGGCGCAAAATTCGGCCATCATGATGGTAATCAAGAGCATCAGCCACGCGCAGCAGTGCCGAGAGAATAGAGACCCGCTTTCGTGCTGCACGGCTCAGCAGCGCAAACTCTTCATGATCTGTACTGGGAAGAGCACGGCGATGATAGCGAGCAATACAAGCAATTTCATGGCGTTCGGCATCAGAAAAATCAGGCAACTTTGTCTCTTTAATCAAGCGAAACGAATGTTTATGATGGCGTCGAGCCTCAATCATCATTCCAGTATTATGCAGAAAGGCCGCTCGTTCTAATAGTCGCCTGGCCCGCTCATCCAAATGATGCAGACGAGCGGTTGCCTCAAATAATTGAGCCGAGAGATACATAACCTGGCGTGCATGAGGCCAATCTTCAACCTGCAATCCCCCGCTTAAATACAATTCTTCTTGAGTAGGATGAGCATTCTGCCACCATGCTACTTCCTCAAGGGGATTTGACGTCATCATTCGGAATTCCTCCTAGCATCATCAGCGCAGGCACCAACAATCAAACATATCGATATATTCATCATGTGGCAAAAATAATCCCTGGCACAGAGCAACTTTTGAGTAGATAGAGCAGACTACAAAGGTGACTTAAACAGAAGAATGCAACAAAAACTCCATTCTTGCGGCAAGAAAGAACATATTGAAACTGTAGTGGAACAGAGATATAGCTTATCATAAAAAAGAACAGATCCGAATCCAACAATGAGACGACTCTTTTTTACAAAAATATCCTACAAAAAATAGCGCAAGTACCGGTCTAAAAAGCTGCTCTATTCCATTTGTACCACTAATCCACAAGGATAGCAAGTACCTCATGGAAAAAGTTACGGTCCTTCAATTGCCGCCAATGGCGACGAAAAGCGGCATACTGCTTACTGCGGCCCTTCTGAAGGGTCGATAAAAGCAGTTCTAATCCTGCACGCTCCTGCGCTGAGGGGGCCGCCGCAGCAAGTAAGCAAGCAAGAAGATCAGGATTGACAAAGATCCGGCCCTTCGCCGCCGCCTTTTGTGCATGAGCAAGCAGTGAGGCATAGCTGGTACCAGCATCCCAACTTCCCAGGCAGAGACGCAACAAAGCAATCAGCACATCACTATCATGCAGTGAACCCAACTCTTCCTGCATCTGCTCAACTTCATGAACAGCGGCTTCAGATGCTGGCGGTAAAGCCTCGGCGAAAATCTCTAACGTATAGCGCAGACGTTTCGCGGCAATGCGCAAATTGTGGAGCTCATGAACAGCATAAGGAAACGCAACATACTGATCCCAGGAAGCTAACTCCTCAAGGCGCGTGCGGGCAATAATACGAGCATTGCTAGTGGTAGAAGAATATATAGAAAGACCAAGCACAGGTTTAGCTTTTGCCATTATGAGTACCTCCATGAGTAAGAAAAGCTGAGATCTGCTGAGTTAATTGCTGCTCATCTAATTCAGCAAGAAAAGCTTCTAGCCTCTGCTGATACTGCTCGCGGTATGTCTGCAAACGTTCAATCAGCCAGTGCAAACCAGCCTGTTCAGTCGCATCTGCTTGACGCAAACGAGCAGAGAGATTTTCAATCATCACATCCGTATCTCGTGCCTGTCCTAGAATGTCGGCAACTGCTTTTATCTGCTGATACGCCTTCTTAAATTGTTTCGGCCTGCCAATCACCTCGTAGGCATCCATAACCGCCCGCAAACGACGCGAAGCAACACGCATCTTATGGACCGCCTCGACATCTTCATGTTTCAAAACGTCAGAACGCCACTCTAACATCTTCTTTAAGCGCTCAAAGAGCAAATTTTGACCAGATTTCGCGAAACTCTCTTGCGCAAACTCCTGCTCCTGATCGTCGTCCGAGCGATTTGAGCCGGCGCTCTCAAGATCTTCTTCCTCAGCAGCCTCACCGGTTGAAGTGACTTTCTCCAGCCAGCGCTCACCATAACGGGCAAACGCAAGCAAGGCACCTTCGCGTATACCATGAGGACTCACGCGAATCTCGCTCAGGCCAAGACGCTTCATCAGCGCCTGAATAATCAGCAGACCTGCCGGAAGCACTTTTGTCCGCTTTGGCGACTGTTGATACCGTTCGGCAACCTGTTCAAACGACAATCTGCTCAGCAATTCTTCAACATGTGAGAGTTGCTCAAGTGAGAGTTGCCAGGGAGTTGCATTCTCAGGAAAAGCCTTCTGGACGAGATACCAGAGAGAATTGGCGCTACCACCTGTCGCAATGAGCATGGGCGGGATTTCCTTGATTGTCATGCCCTGAAAGTAGGTAGCAAGAAAAGTACGAGCAACCGCTAAATCGTCAGCGGTCGGCGGATCAGCTGTGAGATAACGATCATGCAGCCAGCCTGAGCCAATAGGCACAGAGGTACGCCAGGAGATACTCTGCTGGTGCGCCATTACGAGCTCCATGCTTCCGCCACCCAGATCGAGGACGCCAACGTCGGCGGGATGGTCGGGAGCTTGCAGCAGCTCATACGTCGCACCAAAAAATGTCAGCGTCGCCTCGGCATTTCCCTCTATCAGATGAACCTCAAGACCAGTTTCGCGTAGCACATCTGCGATAAACTCCTGGCTATTTTTGGCCTGGCGAATGGCCTCGGTAGCAACCACCAGCAGAGGCTCAGACGCAGCATACTTTTGTGCAATGGCGAGATGTTTGCGCAGTGTAGTAATTGCCAGATCACGTTTTTCAGGCGAGATAGAGCCAGTCGCATTCACGCTCTCGCCAATACGTACCATCTCTTCCTCATCGGCGAGAATAGTCAGAGAAGTAGGCGTTGTATAAGCAACCACCAGGTGAATAGTATTACTGCCGATATCAATTGCAGCGCGTACAGGCGCAGAGGTATAGTCCATAGAAAACTCGGAAAAGCAACAAAAAAACTTTGTGCTATTTCATTTCACGCCCCACACAACAATCCGCCCAGAAAAAGCACAAAGAATCCAAAAAAATAACCGGGCGGAATACTCCTTATTATATCACGTACCAGGCGACAAAAAGCATGTAAAAACGCTTGACAAGAGAGAAAAGATAGGCTATTATTAAGCACGTCCGAGAGACAACTAAGCCGAAGTGGTGAAATTGGTAGACACGCAACGTTCAGGGCGTTGTGCCTTAACTGGCATGGGGGTTCGAGTCCCCCCTTCGGCACCCCGTAGATATACGACGACGACGCAAGCCGCATGTACAGCCGCTTGCGTCGTTTTTATTGTTGTGATATTTGTTGAATGTAGCAAAGTGCATTGCTTCTCAAAAATGAAATAGGCTAACGAGAATCCATTCACTCCCTCATTCATACAAACAGCTCTTCAGAAACAAAAAAGCACAGGTTTCTTAACCATTTCCACCCCTGAGATAGGACCAAAGATAATAGTAGATTGTAAGGCTAGAGCTTCCTTGTTATAATAGCGACAGATGCGCATGTTTCTCGGAATAGCACGACAACCAGCACCATACTATCTATGCTCATCTTAGAACGTGTCTCAAACTAGCGCTACACCATGTAGTAGGTATGCTCATCTCAGACATGTTCTCATACTTACTATAATAAAGAGAGTTACGATGGAAATTTATGTAGGGCAACAACTGGGCAATTATCGCCTTATACGTCTACTAGGGCAGGGCGGATTTGCGGATGTCTATCTAGCAGAGCATATTCATCTGCGCACGCAAGCGGCAATTAAAGTGCTCCAGCTGCGCCTGACAGAAAATAATACAGAGGCTTTTCTTCATGAGGCACGTCTGGTCGCTCACCTCGTTCACCCACACATTATTCGCGTGCTGGACTTTGGTGTGCGCGATATGGTCCCTTTTCTGGTCATGGACTATGCGCCCGGCGGCACCTTACGCCAACGCTATCTGCGAGGCACACCACTACCGCCAGCAACGCTCTTCCCTTATATAACCCAGATCGCTTCGGCACTCCACTATGCCCATACCAATAAACTCATCCACCGCGATGTGAAACCGGAGAATATACTGATTGGAGCCAATAACGAGGTGCTGCTGAGTGATTTTGGCCTTGCATTAATCGCACCTCACTCTAACGCCCGTCCTAAAAAAGATATGTCCGGTACTGTGACCTATATGGCTCCAGAACAAGTGCAAGGACAACCACGCGCAGCCAGTGATCAGTACGCCCTCGCAGTTATGGTCTACGAATGGCTCACGGCCAACAGACCATTTCAAGGATCAGTAGCCGAAATCGCCACACAACAAGTTCTGGCGACACCACCCTCATTGCGCGAAAAAATACCTACACTTTCGCCTGAGATCGAACGCGTTGTGTTAAAAGCTCTCGCAAAAAATCCGCTCCAGCGATTTGGTAGTATCATCGAATTCGCCCAGGAATTACAGCAGGCCTGCCGGAATGATATCAGGCAAACAAATGGTCATATGAGAGCCCAATACGGGTCACAATCAATGTACCGCAATCCGCAATTCGCCCAGAGAGACCAGATTGCTTCCTTCCAGAATGTAGGACCTCAAGCAGCAGAACAGCCTGCACAGGTAAAAGCACCTTCATCCCAAAGCTATCAACCCTTTGGCAATACGCCCCTCCCTCTTTCGACACAATCAAGACTCCCTGCCACAAACACAGGCCATTTCCCAGCCCCAGCATTGAGCCAGATGCCAGACCCACACCTGGTCATACCCCGGCTAACAGACAAGACTGTTGAACCGCAAAACACACAAAACAAGACCGCTTTTCCGCAATTCGACGCAGGAATATCAACCTTAGAACAGATGAATGCAGATATCAATACTTTTTATGTGGCTTCACGGGCACTACCAACTAGCCCTAATCTGCCAAAACCACCACAGCATAAACCAGCGGTAAATAGCGTAGAGGTCAGCAAAAAAAGGATAACCGCTGGAAAAGAACAGCTAAGGAAACCGGGATTCTCAGCTCAGACCTGGCTATTGATAAGTCTGCTTCTTATCGCTCTGCTCGTAGGAGGTAGTATCGCAGGAGTACTCTATTTTACTACACCCGTCCATCCAGGAGGATCTGGTAGTAGCATCCAAAAGAGTACATCCACTTCCTCCTATCTCCCTACCGGCGCTACGCCCACAGTAAGCGCCTCCTACCCAGCCAATGGCACAGCGGTCATAAATGATCCATTAATCACAAATCAACTTCATTGGGATGAGGGATCTCCCTGTAACTTTGTTGATGGCTCATATCAAATAGCTTTACCAGTAAACTCATCAGCGATCTGCTCTGCTCATGCCACAGACTACCATAACTTTATTTATCAAGTACAGATGACTTTTAATAAAATGGGACAACAATTTAGCTCTGGCGGTATCTCCTTCAGGCAAGATACAACTACCGGGGCAACCTATTCTATTGAAATATTTGAAAGTGGAAAATATAGCTTTCTTTCTAAAGCTGGACCCCAGGCAACTCCGAAAGTTATTGCAGGATACCCGCAGGATTCTGCAGGCTATTGCAGCGTTCCATACAGGAACAGGCCAGAGCAACACCATCGCAGTGCTCGCTCAAAATAATCAGATTTCATTCTATGTCAATAATCAACATATCTTTGGACCAGTGAAAGACACTACATCCAGTCACGGGATGCTGGGAATTATGGCTTCCGGCGGTCAGGGTACCAACAATACACAGATTATGTTTAGCAATGTAATGGTCTGGCAACTCAGCTAACAAAGAGAAGAATAGCTCAGACAGACTGCGAAAACGTGAAGATGCCTCCTGCATGTGGACCAACGTGCACACCAACAGCCGCGCCAAGCATAAAGACTTCGAGAGGGCCGTCATGGACATCCCGAATCAGCGAGAGAAATTCTTCCAGATATAACTCATCAGAAATCGCGAGGGCGATATGCGAAAAAGGTGCCGCAGAGGCAAGCAATGTTTGTAGGCGGGCCAGCGCTTTTTTGCGCGAACGAACGCGCTCCAAAGGTACAATCGCTCCATCTACTAATGTCAGAATAGGTTTAATATCGAGGGCACTACCAAGCAGAGCGCTGGCCTTGCCAATACGTCCGCCTTTTTGTAAGTAGGTCAGCGTATCTACCAGAAAATAAAGTCGAGAATGGTCGCAGAGTGATCGTACAAAAGCCGCTATCATTGGCAGATCGCTACCATTATGCGTCAAGCCAGCCGCCAGAATAGCGGGCAAAGCACATCCACTACTCACCGTATGGCTATCGATTACCTCTATCGGCACAGCAGATTCTTCCGCTAGCATCCCGGCGGCTACACATGCCGCGCTAAAGGTGCCACTCAAAGCACTGGAGATATGCAGCGAGAGAATACCGGTTGCCCCGTTCTCAATTGCCAGGCGATATGCTTCCAGAAAAGACTGACTACTGGGCGCTGCAGTCTGCGGAAGAACCGGGCTCGCCTGCAAACGCTCATAGAAACTGCGATTATCGATGTCTACACCATCAAGATAATCGGTATCACCAAAGGAAACAACCAGCGGAACCACCGTAATACCATACAGAGCAGCACGAGCAGAATCAAGATCCGAAGCGCTATCAACCACAATATGTACAGGCATACACTACTTCTCCTTTTCAAAAGAGAAACTGGTTTTACAGGCAACTCATCTGGTTCAAGATACGTTATAGTAGTGAGAGCAAAAAATCATCACCTAGATGCATCTATTCCCTCATTGTATGAACACTACTATAATCATTGTCAAGCAAGCAGTAAAAAGCACCATATCAGGTAGACTAATGCTTCTAGCCAGTTCAGCCAGGGCGAAACGCTACGCAAGCACGCAACGTATCAGTAAAAAAGAGAGAAGAAAAGTCTGAAGTGGCTAATAGACAGAAAATAGCACTCAATGGACAAACACATAAAATTTCAATAATGATAGAACGGTAGGCAAAAATGACAGAAACACCCCATATTCTGCTCGTTGATGACGATAGTGCTTTATTGCAAGCATTACCACAAACATTACATTTACGCATTGCGGGTATAAATATCGATACCTGCAATGAAGCAAAATGCGCTCTGGAGCAGATTAGTCATAATGATTATGACGCAATTATTAGCGACATCAAAATGCCTGGTATGGATGGTCTGGAATTACTGCGCCAGATTAAAAAGGTACGTTCAGCAACGCCCACAATTCTTATCACTGGTCATGGTGAGCATGATCTGGCAATACAAGCGCTACGAGGAGGCGCTTACGATTATATTCAGAAACCTATCGATAGAGATACCTTTGTTGCCTCCCTGCAACGAGCCATCCAGACCTATCAGCTCCATCGCCAGGTCGTCACGCAACAGATTGCTCTCGCGCAGCACGCGAATATGCTAGAATATCAGGTACAAAAACGGACAAGCGAATTAAGTGAGGCGAATCAGACCAAAGAAAAGCTGTTCAGCATTGTCGCACATGAGATCAAACAACCACTGAGCAACCTGAAAGGCATGGCCCAATTATTACAACAGCAAGTAGACAGACAGGTACCAGCAGAAAGCCTGGTGCAAGGATTACAAGAGATAGAACATGCCCTGGAAAGAACCGAGTTGCTGGTTCAGGATCTTCTCGATACCTCTCTCATCGAAACCAATCTGTTTGTATTACACTGCCAGCGTCAGGACCTAGTAGCCTTATGCCAGCGGATTTTACAGGAATATACCGCAGGTACCGCCGGACCCAGACTCATGAGCGAAGTCAAAGGAAGGCCTCTGATGGCTGAAGTAGATGAAAGTCGTCTCTGCCAGGTGCTGCTCAATCTGTTGGGCAACGCACGCAAATATTCTCCACAAGGCAGCACCATCATTGTCCGCGTACAACAATTAGGATACCAGGCGATCATCAGCATTCAAGACGAAGGACCTGGCATTGTCGTAGAGGAGCAAGAGAAGATATTTGAGCAGTTTTATCGTGTACCTGGTATCGAACCCCAGGCTGGCATAAAACCTGGAGTAGGCTTAGGCCTCTACATCTCGCGCAAAATTATCGAGAGGCACGGTGGACACATCGCTGTCGAGAGTAGACCCGGAGCAGGAAGCACTTTTGCTATCTACCTACCAATAGCAATAGATGAAACAACAACTGATATCATTCCTGGCGCTGAGCCCCATACAGCTGCTGTCTGGACGCTTATTCACTAACCAGAGACCAATCCCATGTATGTAGGAGCCAATCGTGTCCCTCAACCGCAAGAGCACCTGCATAACCCATACCTGGAGCAAGCGCACAGAAAGACCAGCGAGAAACCTCATCTGGGGACTCGCGGCTCTCAAGCAAACGCGCAGGCTCCAATGGCAGAAGCGAGACATCAAAAAGAGCAAGAGGGAGAGAGAGTCCCAACCCTCGCGCTTTAATATAGGCCTCTTTCCGCGTCCAACAATTAAAAAAGGCCTCCTCTTTCATGCTCCCCACCAACGAAGAAAGGATCTGTTGCTCATAAGCAGAAAAGCAAAAACGAGCCAGTTGATCATACTCTACCTCCTTACGCATATACTCAACATCTACGCCAAGCTCTCGTCTATAAGAAAAGGCAAATAATGCGATATCTTGCGAATGCGAGAGATTAAAATGCAGATCGGCAGAATGAAAAGCAGGATCAAGAGCGGGTTTGCCATAAGCATTTGTTACAAAAACAAGCGAGCTTGTATCAATCTGGAGATAGCAGGCCAGCAGTTTACGCAAGATCCCATGAGCAACAATAAAATGCTGCTGATCGCGCGAAAAGCGAAAACGGGCCGCACGCTCCCGCTCATCCTTTGAGAGGACTGTAAGCAATGCCTGAAGAGTCGAAGGCGAGACCTCTAAAGACGCACGCCAGAGATGAACTTGATCCTGCAAAAGCTGCACAGGGGATACAGGAAGATGCCACTTTTGAACCATATTCGTCATAATAAAGCGCCCCTTTTCTAGCTCGCCTGAGATCTATACAACCTCACCAATGATCACGCAGAGAGTTAAACATATTCTCACGCTAAAAATGTTTCAAGTTGCGTATTTGCGCCACAAATAACTATTGCAACACGTTCACCAGGTTCGGGCTGATACGCACCAGAAAGAAGGCCCGCCAGAGCAGTTGCACCTCCAGGCTCTGCAATCAAACGCAAGTCCTGCCAGAGCGTGCGTTGAGCAGAACGAATAGCATCGTCGCTTACCAGGAGTACGCGTTCAACGAAGTGGCTGGCAGTTTCAAACGCGATCTTTCCTACCCGGCGAGCGCCAAGCGAGTCAGCCGCAATGCCGCTGACAGGCACATCGACAGGTTCTCCAGCATCGAAAGCCTTAGCCAGCGCACATGTCTGCTCTGGCTCGACACCAATAATCCGCACCTTCCCTTGAAACCAGGAGGCAATCCCGGCGATCAGCCCACCGCCGCCAACTGCCACAAGAATAGTATCCAGGTCAGCAACCTGCTGATCTATCTCTCGACCAACAGTCCCCTGACCAGCAACCACCTCGGCATGATCAAAGGCATGGATAACCAGAGCCCCGCTCTCCGCAGCACGAAACTCACTGGCCTGCAAGGCCTCGGCATAGACAGAGCCAACCGTAACAACACGAGCGCCATAACTCAGCAGACGCTCAATTTTCACTTGTGGGCAGATCTCTGGCACAAAAATCTCGGCTGGATAACCAAGCTGTCTCGCCGCATAAGCAACTGCCACACCATGATTGCCACCAGAAGCGGCGATCACGCCAGCAGCAGGAACCTGCTGAGAGAGCAGACGATTTATCGCACCTCTCAATTTGAACGAGCCAGTATGCTGCAATTGCTCCAGTTTCAGAAAGAGCTGAGCCTGGCTCCCCCACTCACCCAGATTTAACTGAAGCATTGGCGTCTGGCGAATATAGGGTTCAATGCGCTGAGCCGCTGCTTCGATATCACGAGGAGAAAGCATACGAGTTCCTTTCGTCTTAACTTATGCAGCACAGAAACAAAGTTTTTTAGGTAAACACAAACCGACATAACTATAGTATTATATCCCTTGCAAGTTGAATCTGAACGGATCGTACATGATAAAATAAAGCAGCATACCACGCGCCTCAGATTCAGATGGTATGCCTCTTTTATTGATAAGCGGATAATAGACTCTCAAAAAGAGGATCGCAAAACGAAAGGCAACAAAGTAGTGTCAGCAGCATATTGGTTTGCGCGTGGCGGAAGCACACTCGCGGGCCGGACACCACGCAAAGTCAGACATATCCTGGGAGGATTGCTAGGAGTGAGCAGCTATCTTGGCTGGCGGGCAAAACGGCTGGTTACCCTGCAAAATATGGCTCAAGTGACAGGGCTACCAGTAAAAGATCCTCGTGTACAGTACCTGGCCTATGCCTCGTGGAGAAATTACGGACGCTATGCCGCCGACTTCTTGCATTTCTCCCATCTCGACGTCGATCAGATAGAGAAAAACGTCCAGGACATCAGCGATAGTGGCAAAGGCTGGCTGGCAGAGATACAGCTCGCCCAGGAGAGAGGAAAAGGCATCATCTTCGTCACTGCCCATTTCGGGAACTGGGATATCGCCGGAGCAATTGCAGCGAAACACATCCCATTCTCGATTATCGTGGAAAACTTTGATGATCCGCGCATGGATCAGTTTATTCAAGATCAGCGCCGAGACAAAGGGATGAACGTCATCTCTATGGAAAGCTCTATGCGCAGGATTTTACGCACCCTTCAGCAGAATCAGGTGGTAGCTATTGTTGCTGACCGACCAGTAAGCGCCGAGCAGGGGGTACCCGTCACTTTTTGCGGACGCACCACATACGTTCCTGCTGGACCAGCTGCCCTGGCCCTCAAAAGCGGAGCGGCTATCATTCCAGGCTATCTCTGGTATGGCGATAAAGAGGGCTATCTCCTACGTATCTTTCCCCCCATTATCCCTCGTGAATATAAAGGGAATGCAGAAAAAAACGCCGAAATTGCCCGCCTCACACAAGAAATATACAACGTACAAGAAGCTATGATTCAGGCCTGGCCAACGCAATGGTATATGTTCCGCCCCTTCTGGCCACAAGAAACGCTGACAAAGAAAAAATAATAGGGATACTCTATGTATTATGTATTACGGCTGGCAACGCTTCTTCTCCCGTGGATTCCCGCCTGGTTCCGCGCCTATCTGGGATTAGCCATAGGCACATTTGCCTGGTGCATAGCGAAGAAAGCCAGGAAGCAGGCAAACCAGAATATGCTCCACGTCCTGGGTCATGAGATAAAAACAACAAAACAAGGCCGCAGAAAACTACGCAAAACGGTACGAGGGATGTTTCAACATAATGTCAGAAATTATATCGAGGTCTGTGTCCTACCGCATCTTACGCCAACCAGATATACACAAATAACAGAGGCACAAGGATTTGAGCATATTGATGCAGCCCTGGCAAAAGGTAAAGGGATCGTTGCCTTTACTGCACATTACGGACCTTTCGATCACATTGTCCAGGCTGCTGCATATCAGGGATATGACGTAACAGTTCCGGTGGAAGCTCTCAAGAACCAGCGCTTACTCGATCTTATGCTGCGCCTGCGTGGTAGCCAGGGTATTCATTTCGTCCCTCTCGGCACCCCCTCTACCTTGCGCACCATTATCCAGAGGCTCAAAAGCAATAAGATTGTGGTTCTAACCGCTGATAGAGGTTCCCAGGGACAAACAGCCCGCGTCCCCTTCTTTGATACAGCAGCAGAGCTACAAACCGGAGCGGTCATGCTCGCCCAACGTACAGGAGCAGAGCTGGTAGGAGCATTTGCTATACGTACCTCTCTTACCAGAATTCAGCTCCAATGCGTACCTATTACTACCGAAATGACGGAGGAACAACGTCAGGATACCTCATATCTCCTGCACAAAGTCAGTGAGACAATGGAACAATTTATTCGAGCACACCCCGAACAATGGCTAGCATTCGCGCCAATCTGGCCCGACCATTAAAAAGCGCTATGACGAGGTAAGAAAGTGCTTGAAAGGCTGCACTTCCAAGCGCTCTCTTGCCTCTCATCCTGAAAATATTGGCTATCGCGTCCACCCTTCTACTGCGACTTTAACGAACGCATCACCCGTCGTGGCGGATCAACAAACCAGCTCCAGGCACATTGCGCAACATAGACGCCCACAGGCAAATGGGCAGGCGGCGTCTCCTGCCCGCCAGCACGAGCGGTGCGATTTTGAATCGCCAACCGTACATCTTCAGCCGTTGTACCGGAAAAAAACGTGTAAGCAGCGCCAATATGTTGCCAGAAATGGGCATCGCTCCCACCGGTCTCCGCAAAACCCCATTGCTGATTTGCCAGGGAAACGGCTGAACGCATTGAAGCATTTGCCGGTGATGGATTATAGATTTCAATTGCATCAATCGGATAGCCCTTATTCAAGAGCTCGTCGATCTTGCTGCGGCTAAGACTCGGCACCAGACGGCCCAGCGGGTGAGGAATAAGCACAACTCCCCCCTGCTCTTTAATCGCTTCAATGCTCTCCTCGACAGAACGCAGGGCTTTCGGGGCACGTTCCACAAAAAGACCCAGTAAGTGGCCCTGCCGTGTACTTACTTCTACGCCTGTAATCATCTGAAAAGGGGGCTGCTCATAGCGCGCAAGTAACTCACCTACCCGCTTCGCCCCCTCAAGATGATCGTGATCTGTGACCGCTATCACCTGTAAATCTCGGCTGATTGCCTGCTCAATAATTCTAGCTGGACTGGCCCAGCCATCGCCAAGATTTGTATGCATATGTAAATCGGCCTTGCTCTGACCAACAGAAACACGAGAAGCCATAAAACGTTCTTTCCTCTACATTTTTTAAAACATCGAAGAGAAGCAAGACTTTTGCCAGGAGAGTTTCTATCACCTTCCCCATAAAAGATTTGCAACTGGTTACGGCAATAAGTAGGCAGTTAACAGTATACTATATTCCACAATCCGCAAGCTGTAGCCAATAGAAAATTTGCCAGGGTGGCATTAAATAGGTAAGGGGTAAGAACACCAAATCCAGACCCCAATTAACAGGAACGCGGTACTTTAAAAGAAAGAAACAGCAAAAACCTTTGACAGAAAAGAATGCATCGCCTATCATTTGAAAATAAGGCTCTTTCAGCCATAGACGAGCTCTTTGCATTTCTCTGCAAAAAACGTAGTATAGCCATATGGCAATGTAGAGCGTTGACAATTCATACACAAAAAGTTATACATCATTTACTAAATGCATGACCCACAAGGGGCAACCTGCGTGGTGTGGGTTTGAGCGGTCCCACACAAAACCGCTCTGCCTTCGGGCAGCATTCTTTCCTCCCATAGCCTGAAGACCTATGGGTATCCAGAAAGGATTTCTGATGAAAATTGGCATAGTTTCACCGTATGACTGGAGCTATCCTGGGGGAGTCCGTGAGCATATCAGGCATCTTTCAACACAATTCACCAGTATGGGCCACGAGGTCCGTGTCCTCGCTCCTGCAACCAGGACAATTAATCCTCTTTTAGATGACCACATTTTCTATAGTATGGGAAAAACCGCTCCTGTGCCAGTCAATGGTTCTATTGCACGGGTCGCTATAGATCCTACGCTTGCCTGGAAGGTCCGCAATGTTTTAAAACAAGAACACTTCGATATATTACATATCCATGAGCCCCTTGTACCAGGGCTCTCTCTTACCGCGCTACGCTTCTCTAATACGATTACAGTTGGTACGTTCCATGCGTTCGTCCATCCAAAGGTGACTTCAACACAATATCTCGCTTACGCCTCTGCGACTCCATTTCTACGCCCCTATTTTCGACGCTTAGCAGGTCGAATTGCTGTCTCCAGTGCAGCATACCAATTTGCCTCCCATTACTTTCCCGCTGATTACACGATTATCCCCAATGGTGTTGATTTAGAACGCTTCAATCCACAGGTTCTCCCCCTTCCCCAATTTATGGATGGGAAGCAGAATATTCTCTTTGTTGGCCGATTTGAACGGCGCAAAGGCGCAAAATTCCTCATTCGCGCCATTCCTCAAATCCGAGAACAACATCCAAACACGCGCTTTATTTTTGTAGGAGATGGTAGACTCAGACCCGGACTTCAGCGCGTCGTTCAACAGCATGGCTGGAAAGATGTAATCTTTACTGGCTACATTACCGATAATGAACTGCCACGCTATTTTAGTAGTGCGCATGTCTTCTGCGCTCCTGCAACTGGAGGAGAAAGCATGGGCATCGTCCTTCTGGAATCAATGGCTTCAGGTACGCCGGTTGTTGCCTCAAACATTCCTGGATATGCCACAGTCATCAGACCTGGAATCGATGGCTTACTTTCAACACCGCGTAATAGCGAAGAGCTCGCTCAGGCCACTTCAACACTCTTACGTAATGAGAATTTACGCCAGAAATTTATCTCTACCGGGCTCAAAAAAGTGCATGCCTATGCCTGGCCTTACGTCGCTCAAACTATTCTAAATTACTATGATCAGCTGATTGATGAACAAAAAACACGCATAATCAGTAGCCCTCTACTCTATAAAAAAGGCTAATCCTGCTAAGACCAATACGCTGTACAAGCAGTTTTAATCCAAAGCTCACAGGGATACTGTGAGAAATAACAAACAAAAATTGCCACTATTGTACCTGAAGGACTTGACATTACTTTTTCTCGACGTTACACTCCCTGTGAATAACTGAAATAGATTGGAATCGTATGTCTTTACAACAAACCGTAATAGTTCCTGCTGGACAAGTCAAAGAAGGGGGCAATACCACACCCCCCTACACCTACTATCCCTGGTGGCGTCAGGCTGTCTATTATGTCGCTGCTGGCATACGCATCTGCCGGAAAGATATTGCAGGATTACTTACCCTGGTAGGTCTTTTTGAAATCCCCCCTCTACTTGCAGTGATTGTAGGCAGTCAGCCAGGCACATTAGCAGCCTGGGTAGCTACGGCTCTCCCGTGGATCACCATCACGCTGGGTAATATGGCGATTGTCTTTGCCATTGAAGCCTTAGATGCTGGACAACCAATCATCCCATCCCGCATTCTCCCAGCTACCATCCGCTGTTTCCCTCGCTATATCTGGGCAAATGCCATTACGACGCTTCTCTTCTGGGGAATCTTTACGCCCCTACAATGGATACTGGGGAAAGGTTCCGACTACTGGCACTGGTGGTCCTATGCACCGCTAGCAGTTCTCCTCATACCCATGCTTTTCTGGCATGTCCGTCTGGTTTTTGCCACCTATGCGGCCATCGTTGACAATCACTCAGGTCTACGCTCGGTCATGATTAGCATTGGTATCCCTCAAAAACGCTGGAAAATGATCGCCGCTGCCTTCGCCCTTTCGGTGCTGGTCGAGGCTCCTGTGGCGGCCCCACTCTACTTTTTCATTATGCATCTCTCAAATCCGCTCGTCGCGGAAGGATTCACCTGGACGCTCCTTATGCTAATGCGGCCTATCTTTATTGCGACCTTACATGAAATCTACGAAGATTATCGTCCGGAGATAACCAAGAAGGCGGCGTAAGTGCATGAGCAAAGAGATCGGAACAACACAGATTACGCAGGATGGCAATACGATCTATATTCACAGCTGGAACAGCGGCACACCTGAACGTGTGCTTATCTGTATCCAGGGCCTGGGTGGGCATGGCGGCTACTATGACGTTCTGGCTGACGCTCTCTGCCATCAGGGCACAGTTGTCGTCGCTCCAGATCTCAGAGGTCATGGTCACTCTCATGGCAAACGCGGCGATATTGCCAATTTTGAGCTTTATCTACAAGATATCAATTGTACGATCAAGTGGGCAAAACAGTGCTGGCCCGATCTCCCGATCTTTCTTCTTGGAGAGAGTATGGGCTCCTCTATCTCCATCGGTTATCTTACCTCAACCTACCAGGGCCAACCAGCAGAGAAGATTTCAGGACTGGTCCTGGTCTCACCTGTCCTGCAACCCATTGTCCAACCATCCCTGTCAGAGATCTGGCGGGCAACCAGGGCTCTTTTTACCCCCACACGCCCACTCATCGCCGTTACAGGCCATGAAGACCAGGGATGCCGCGAAGCCGCCTTTAATGACCGCTTACGGGCAGACGCTCTCTTCATTCGACACGTCAGTATACGCTTCCTTTTCACCATCACCAACTGGCTTAAACAGATGCAGAAACGCGCCAGCCAGATCACTCTCCCCCTGCTAATGCTACAGGGAGAAAATGATTATGTCGCCCATCCGGCAGGCAGTAAACTATTTCTCCACAATGTCGGTAGTCGGGATGTCGAAAGCAAGATCTTCAAAGATGCCTATCACTGCCTCCTGCACGATCCAGTCACTCCGACACTACTCCAGATGCTGAGCACCTGGCTCGATGCACACAGCCAGGGCAACGGCTAAAAAGAGTACGAGTATGCTTTATCTCATTGATTGTTTCCTGAAGTAGCAAATGAATCAGTAGTAGCCGGCTCTGCCTGTTCTTGCTCATCAGCGCCACGGCGGCGCGAGCGGAAAATGGTTACGCCGATAGCCAGCAGACAACAGGCAGACATTACATAGATAACCGTTGTGATACCGAGGAGGTCTGCAATCACACCAATAAACAAAACGACGGGAATTGAGCCACCATTAAACAGCGCCTGATAGAGCGCCTGTACGCGGCCACGCATCTCATCAGGCGATTGCTCCTGCACGACGGTCTGCGATGGTACAATAATCAGATCCAGGCCTGCGCCGGCAACAATACTTGCAGCAATTACTATCACTAAAAAGAGGGGATTGCTCTGCCAGTGCTGAGGCTGCACCAATCGCGTCAACGTCGTTGCCAATGGTAGGATCGCTAAACCAACAGCAGTTGCCAGCATGCCAGCAACCATTGTACGTGTAGAGCCGAGCCGCTTCACCACCGCTGTCACCAGTACCGCACCAGCGAGCAAACCAATACCGGCAGGTGCAAATACCAGGGCTGTATAACTTGTGGGAAGCATTAAAAGGCGCTGCACAAAGGTTGTTGCCAGTTCAGCAACCGAAAGCATAATCAAGCTCCCAAAACAGGCCAGCCAGAGACCATCCACCAGCGTTGGATTATGTCTCACCAGTCGCCAGCCATCCTGCAAATCGCTCCATATATGCCGCCAGTTGCCACCAGACTTCGCTGGATCAGAAGATTGACCATCTTGATGCTCATTTCCCAAAAGTTTTCCCGTAGAAGCGGCACGCGGATGATCCGCGGGCAAACGAGCCGTCAGAGCTGCGGCTATCAGGTAAAGCAAGGTAACGGCAAGAAACAGCATCACAAACGAAGTCAGAACCAGGTGGGTGTTCCCCAAAGGGAGCGTGATTGTTGGCAAAAGATTTAAAGCCAGTGGACCAAAGATCAAGAGGCCAATCGCCTGGCTGATATTCAGCGTGAGATTGTAGAGTGAGAGTGCGGGCAACAATTCAGTCTCATCCACAAAACTGGGAATAATTGCACCTTCAGCGGGGGTAAAGAAGAGACCAACCAGGGAGAAAAGAAAGGCGAGAAGATAGATGGCAATATAAACATGGGGATTCCAGAGCAAGGCCAGCACAAACAGGATAGTTGCTACGGCACGCACAATGTTACTCACCCAGAGCACCGTGCGCTTGTTTATACGATCAACCAGAGTACCAGCCGGAGCGCCTAAAAGAAAAATTGGCAGACTCAACGCAATAATGACAAAACCAACCATTGTGGTCGATCTGGTGAGATTAGTAATAAGCACAATCATCGCATAGCTTGCGGTAAATTGCACACTGAGATAGATAACTTGAGCCAACCAGAGGCGTAACATAGCAGGATGACGCAATACGCGAAAAATGGCAAATCCTTTGAAAAACGCATTCACACGATTTCATGCGCGAAATTCCTCACTCAAGCCAAACGTTTTTGACTGCTTTTTCTTGTCACAATTAGCAGGTAGATAGAGATTGCATCCCTCATATAAAAAAACATCCAGTCAAAGCATCTCCTTAATATACGAGAGAGCCGCCCCAAAGGTTGAAAGCAAGCAAGCATACTCTACAACACAAATCCGGTCTGCCAGACACCTACGAAGGCACAGGCGGCATCGCGTGTTAGCAAACCACAGCGATGCCCACCTCCAGCTAACCCTAACGTCAATACCTGAGGGCCATCGAGATAGAGATCAAGCTGCCGATCATTTACAAGCAGACGGAGCGTATGCCATTGCTGGGGATCAAAATCAGGAGGCAAAACAAGCTCACTCTTCAACGGCGGAACAGCCTTTGTATCTTCAATCAGAAGTTTCCATTCTGTCCAGGTCTGTGTCAGAGAGATTTCTATGCTCTCTTGCTTATTCCATAACAAGAGACCAAAAGCGGAAGGTCCAGAATTTACAATCTGAAGTAGCCTGATTGTTGCGCCAAATTCATAGCAGTTTTGAGCAGCCCCCTTGAGCAGCATATGCTTCCCAGCTTCGACTGAAGATTGAATGAGCGCACCATCCTGAATGTGCCAATCGGCAAGATCGCCAGCCAGAGCAGCGGGCAGACACCAGCCAAGAAAGTCCGGAGTATAGGCTGAATTCGAGAATTTCATCACGGAAATGATGAGTAAGCGTAATCCCTGTAAAGGCAACGCTACAGCTCTCTGTACATAAAGCAAATGAGCTGGCAGCCTGAGAAATTGGTAGCTCCAGCAGCAGAAGACTATCCAGATGTACACATAGTAAAGCCCCTGAACGGCTTAAAAGCAGACGGTGCCAGGCCTGGAGATCAAAATCAGGCTTGAGGGGAAGCACATGCAACGGTTCCTCCTGAGAGGTTGAGGCCCAGATTACCAGGCGATGATTCACCGTTGAAGCAAGGGCAATCGTCATATCGCTCTCACCACGCAGCAGGATACCATAAAAGCCATCCCCTTCCAACAAGCGCATATGTATCTCCAGCAGCCAGTTCTCCTCAAGAGGAATACGCTGATGTAAGAGAGAAAGCGCCGAGGACGGGTCATTCTGAATCACTTCCCCCGGAGCCAGATACCAATCGCCACTGATCTGCTGCCAGGAAGAGTCTATGACAGGACCATGAAAGAGTTCCCGGAGAGCAGGTTGCGCTGGAACAAGTTGGGGCAAGTATGTAGGTCCCGGTGTCCAAAGCTCATCTCCATGCCAGAAGAGCCGATCCAGAAAAGGACGGCGAGCAGTCATCTCCGGCGGCCAGGCGTGATAAGCCATATACAGATCAGCATTATTGGGCCCCAAGACAAGAGAGTTATGTCCTGGTCCCAGGACATGATCTTTACGCACGCTAAGCAGCACCTCTTGTTGTTGATTACCTGGCCAATCCTGCCACGAACTATCCTGCATCCCATCCGGCCCCAGCGGTGTTACTGAAGTTGCATAGCTGACGGCGTAGTTCTCTCGCAAATAGCAACCGCCGGAATACATTTCATAATAGCGATTTCGGTGGCGCATAACGGCTGGACCTTCCACCGTATACCAATCGATACCATTCTTCTCTGGACGTTTCGCCTCAAACAATTGCCAGGCGTGGGCGGGGGAAGTAACGCGCGTCAGAGGGCCAGCAACGGTCAATGGATCAAGCAGGCGTACAACAGCATTGCCACTTCCTACAAAGCCAGAAGGGTCATCGAGGTACTCAATAGTCATAAAAAGGTACCACTGGCCATCCTGATCTCGAAAGACATGCGGATCAATCGCCCAGGGAACCAGCTCGCTCGTAAGATCGCGCCCACTATCGACAAAAGGTCCTTCAGGACGATCAGCGACAGCGACCCTGATGGCCCCCAGGAACTCTTCAGCAGCATGAACCGCGTAATAGAGATAAAAGCGGCCATTATGTTCCGTCACTTCAGGTGCCCAATAGCTATGAAACGGCGCACCAAATGAGCGCAGCGCCTTGCCCAAGAAGCGCCAGTGGACAAAATCATCGCTTGTCAGAATAGGGAAAACCCAGGCATCTGACCCTGGAGAGCGCTCATTCTCTGTCGCATAAGCGTAATAGCGTCCGCGTACTTTGAGGACAAAGGGATCAGGAAAGCTCTCCTGCCAGAATGGATTAGTAAACATAGGCGAAGTCTTCAAGGCCATAAAACAATCAATCCTCACATTATTTTTCAAGGCATATCATACTACGTCTAAGTGTTTCATACTAGCGATTAGAAGGTGCAAGGCGTATTCGGCCATACTTGCGCTCTAAAGCAGGGCATGATATGCTTAAAAGCGATTAGAAAAAACGTTCTTGTGTACTTTTCGCTTTTAAAAGGGAATAGTCAGGGCATACCATGTCATTATCCGCGTTCGGGCTGATCAAAAAGACCCGTACTCAGCTTGAAGACGAATATCTCTTTGGTTGGGACCCGACCCCCGGCATTGTCTCTATCTGGGCCAATCGCGAGGGCAAAGCCATTGTATGGCGACGAGAAGATGGGCAGGTGAAACGCAACATTGAGCGTTTCTACCCCTGGCTATTCGCCATGCATCTGGATGATCTCGAACACCTTAAAAGCGATCTCCAACCGGCAGATGAGCGCAGTAATGCAAAGATCAAATATCAACAGCTCGACGGCGAAGCGGGATCATACCGCTATTTATTACTCTCACGCGATGGTCGTGATCTTGAACATGCTCTCTGCTACGGGGCCTCACGCCGCCTGGAACGGCAGATAAAAACGTTGACCCAGCTTCAGGATGACTACTACCGCGTTGGCCCGGTTGAGCAGTATCTCATGCAGACCGGGCGCGTCTACTTCCGCGATCTCAACTACGAAGACCTGCATCGCCTCCAATTTGATCTCGAAACAACCGCCCTTGATCCGCATCATGGACGTATTTTTTTGGTCTCCATTCTTGATAATCGCGGACTGGCTACGGTGTTAGAAGCAAAGAATAGCGATGATGAAAAAGCCTTAATTCGCCGTCTGTGCGAGATTATCCGGGAGCGCGATCCTGATATCATCGAGAATCACAATCTCTTTGGCTTTGATCTGCCTTTTCTTGAACATCGCGCCCTCGTTCAGGATGTCCCAATTCACATTGCACGCGAGGGTGGCCCGGCTCAGCTTGAGCACCGCCAGGAGACGCTGGCGATTGGACCTGAAGCACGAAATCGCACACGGTACAGCGTGGCAGGGCGCGAGCTGATTGATACGCTTGATGCGGTAAGAAAACATGACTTCGTTGTCAGAAACATGCCAGGGCATGGCCTGAAAGAAGTGGCGCGTTACTTTGGTATTGCTTCAGATACGCGTGTCTATATCGAAGGGAGTGCCATCTATGCAACCTATCAGAAAAATCCTGAGCTGGTACGAAAGTACGCACTGGATGACGTACAGGAGGTTGATGGCCTCTCAAAACGCCTGATGGGGGCACCATTTGCGCTGGCAAGTATGGCCCCCCGGCGCTATGAGCGGCTCGCCTCGGCGGGACCAGCAATGGGTATTCTCGAACCAATTCTTGTGCGCAGCTACGTCCATGCGGGAACGGCTCTTCCCCACCAGGGAATCCGACAGAATGCCACGATAGAGATTCACGAAGGCGGGGCCGTCCATCTCTTCGCTGCTGGAATCGCCGAACATGTCGTCAAAGCCGATGTTGCCTCCCTCTATCCATCCCTGATGCGTACCTTTCAGATTGGCCCAAAAAGTGATCGGCTCAATGTCCTTCTGCATGTGCTCGGACGCCTGACCGATCTCCGCCTCGCCCACAAAGCCGAAGCAAAAGCAGCCGAAGCAGGCTCTGTTGCCGCCAATCATCACGACGCCACGCAGGCGGCGATGAAAATCCTTATCAACGCTGCCTATGGCTATATGGGCGCAGGTGATATGGCCATCTTCGCCGACAGCCACGCCGCCAGCGAGGTCACACGGCGCGGACGCGCCATCCTGACACAAGTCTTAGAGGCGCTACGCCAGCGCGGTATGGCCCTGATTGAAGCTGATACCGATGGCGTCTACTTCGCTGTTCCTCCCGATTGGAGCGAGGCACAGGAGCGAGCGCTGGTACAAGAGATAGGCGCAGACCTGCCGTCAGGCATCCATTTAGAGTACGAGGGACGCTATCGCGCTATGTTTAGCCACGAAGCAAAAAACTATGCGCTCCTCACCTATGACCAGCAACTTATTGTCCACGGCGTCGCTATGCGTTCCAGTAGAGTCGAGCCATTCGGTGAACGCTTTCTGCGTCAAGCCCTGCCTCTGACGATGCTGGGAGACATTCCTGGCTTGCGCGAACTCTATCTCGCAACCGCGCAAACGATTCGAGAGCGCAAACTTCCGGCTTCAGACCTCGCAACAAGGGTGCGGCTCTCCAAAACGCCAGAAGAATACCTCGCTCAACGCAGTAAACATCAAGAGCAAGCATATGAAGCGCTGCTGAGCGCCGGACGACAAAAGTGGTATCCCGGCGAACGTGTGCGCTTTTATAGAGCACGCAACAAACGGATTCTCTGGCTCCCCGAAGAAAGCGACGAAAGCTCTATCGATAACAATTGGCAAAGCGAGACAACCAATGCCACAAAAAAACAGGGAGCACAGCCAAAGGTCCAGCTCAGTAAAAAAGAACTGGCAAACCAGCGAGACTACGATGTCGAACATTATTTACAGGTCCTGGTCACTTCCTATGCAGCACGCCTTCGTAAAGCCTTCACCTCCGAAGACTTTGAGCAACTCTTCCGCCTTGAAGGACGCATGGGCCTCTTCGATCAACCTATAGAAAGCATCCAACCCCTCTGGATTCGCTGCAAGGAAAATGGCTAGAGTGAGGTATCAAGGGGCCAGGGAAGCCCAAGTGGTCCATCTTCACATCTAGTGCTATAATACTACAGGCACAATACCAGCCATCCCGCGTTTCCAAGATGAGGTTTTCATGGATATAGTTTTTCTTAATGAGCAGCAGGAATTGCCGGCTGCATTAGCAACAGTACATTCAACACAAACACATTTGCATCATCTCTTTCAGCAGGCTATTCACCGTGCGACCCTGTTGGAACGAGAAATTCTGGTTAGCTTTACTTATACCTTATCAAATTATTCTGCTTTGCATGTCTATAAAACATTTCTGGCGTTACATCTGAAAGAGCTTCTCTACTGGGAGCAGCCGGCTGAGCAAAAAGCCTTTGTGGGAGCAGAGATAGCAAAAACTATCGAGACGCATGGAGCCGCGCGTTTTCACGAGGCAGCGGAAAGCTGGAACAATTTACAGATTGATGCCGTTATCGAGAATACTGCGCCTGAATCTGGCAGCAATGGTCCTCTCCTGCTTGGTGGCTTTGCCTTCGATCCAGAGCGACCTGGAACAGAGATCTGGCAAGGATTTGGCGATGGCCTGCTCATTCTCCCCCACCTGCTCTACACGACAAACAGCGGTCATGCCACACTCAGTCTCAATCTCCTGGTAAAAGCAAGCGATACCGAAGAGCAACTTATCCAGGAAAACCTGCACCAGCTTCTGCGGATAGAACAGGCACTCCAGAATACCATTTCCGATGAAAGCGCAGATGAAAATCTGGTACATGGAAATTTCAGCATCCACGATCTCATGCCAGCAGATGCATGGAAGGCATTGGTAGAACGTGCCGTGCATATGATTGAGAACGGCGACTATAAGAAGGTCGTTCTGGCACGAGGCGTGCAAATCTCACAAAGCGAACACCATTTTGCCCTGGCAGAAAGTTTACAACGTCTGCGCAAAAGCTATCCTGGCGCGTATGTCTTCGCCTTTCAGCGCGGTGAGCGTACCTTTATTGGAGCTACACCTGAACGGCTTTTACAAACCCAGGACGGTCAGATCAAAGCGATGGCCCTGGCGGGGTCTGCCCCACGAGGTGCAACTGCCGAGGAAGACGCCTTGTTAGGAGCAGAGCTAACACAGAGCGCGAAAAACATAGAAGAGCATGCCATCGTTGTGAATGTGATCCGCGAGGCATTGGAACGTCACTGTGAAACGGTCTGGGTAGCGGCTACGCCTCAGTTGCTGCGTCTCAAGAATATCCAGCATCTGGAGACGCCACTTATAGGAAAACTACGGGAAGGACAGAGCATACTGGAAGCCATAGAGGATCTCCATCCAACACCTGCGGTGGGCGGTTTTCCTCGTGAGGCAGCCCTGGCAACGATACGAGACCTTGAAGGGCTGGATCGTGGCTGGTACGCCGGTCCTGTGGGCTGGATCGATGCAGCCGGGAATGGTGAGTTCGCGGTAGCCTTGCGCTCCGCCCTCGTCGAAAAAGAGCAAGCAACCCTGTTCGCAGGATGCGGAATCGTTGCCAACTCTCAACCTGAGAGTGAGTATGCCGAGTCCTGCTTGAAACTAAAGGTCATGCTACGTGGACTGGGCGTTGAGGAATAAGATCAACCATGTCGAATATATTCATTGAATCACCCGAAACCACGCAGCCAGCATACATCTCAACGGGAGCCTTTGTCGATGAACTCTATCGTGCGGGCCTACGCAACGTCGTCATCTGCCCTGGCTCACGCTCAACCCCTCTGGCAATAACCTTTGCCGCTCAGACAGGCATACGCGTCTGGATGCATATTGATGAGCGCTCTGCCAGCTTCTTTGCTCTGGGTATGGCGAAGCGTCTTCAGCAGCCAGTTGCGCTTGTCTGTACCTCAGGGACAGCGGCGGCAAACTTTCTGCCTGCTCTCGTTGAAGCAAAGTTGACACATATTCCCCTGCTTGTGCTGACCGCTGATCGTCCACCAGAGCTTCGCGATTCCGGCGCACCGCAGGCCATCGACCAGAATCGCCTCTATGGAACACATGTGAAATGGTTTGTAGAGGTTGCCCTTCCGGAAGCAACAAACGAACATCTGCGTTATATCCGCACGCTTGCAAACCGCGCACTTGCCCTGACCAGAGCAATCCCCGCTGGACCGGTTCACCTGAATATGCCATTTCGGGAACCGCTCACGCCTGAGCCGCTCACAGGTCAATCCTTACCAGCACCAGAGAGACGCGATCCTGCGGCCTGGAAGGGCAGAGCTCAGGAAGAGCCATATATAGCAGTAACAGAGACCGCTTTGGGAGAGATTTCAGATGCGGCTATCCATGAGCTAATCCAGCGCCTCTCCCACGAAGCCGCTGGACTGATTATCGTTGGCCCTGGTGTACAAGCAGAACTGAGAGGGCCACTATTAGCTCTGGCTCAGCAGCTCGGCTACCCTATCCTGGCTGACACACTCAGCCAGTTCCGCAGCGGCACTCACAACACCAATCAAATCATTGCCAGCTATGACGCCTTTCTCCGTCTAGAACGCGTTATCTCACACCTCGAACCGAAAATCATTTTACGGTTTGGGGCCATGCCAACCGCGAAACCTTTATTGCTCTATCTCAAACGCTATTCCGCCTGTCCACAAATCGTTGTCGATGGCCAGGGCGATTGGAATGAACCAACGCAACTCGCCAGCGAACTTATCCACACCAATCCGGTACGCTTCTGTAGCAGCCTGAGCAGAGCGTGGCCCGATTCTGCCGATAGAGACTGGAGCACCTGGCTCAAGGACTGGCAACGTATAGATCAGGTTACACGTGAAACGCTCAAAGCCAGGATGCAGACATTTGAGCCTCTTTTTGAGGGCCGCATCTTTCCTGAGTTAGCGGCACTATTACCAGAACAGACGACGCTCTTTGTCGGCAATAGTATGCCAGTACGCGATCTGGATACCTTTTTTTGGCAGAGCGAGCATCCTCTCACCATTATGGGGAATCGCGGCGCAAATGGCATTGATGGCGTGGTCTCCAGCGCCCTGGGAGCCAGCGCGGCAAACACACATAAGGACGCAACAGTGCTGGTCATTGGAGATCTCTCGTTTCTGCATGATCTTAACGGCCTGCTTGCCGCTCATCTCCACAAGCTCAATCTCACGATTGTCCTGGTCAATAACGATGGCGGTGGCATCTTCTCATTTCTGCCTCAAGCCAGCCATCCAGAGCACTTTGAACAGCTCTTCGGCACCCCCACCGGACTCGATTTCCGCCTGGCGATCCAGATGTATGGCGGTGACTACACGCGCATCAAGACCTGGGAAGAGTACCGGAAAGCCATCCAAAGAGGGATCACGCTGGGTGGATTGCAGGTCATCGAAGTGCCAACTGAGCGCGAAAGCAACGTTAAAATGCACCGCCAGCTCTGGCACAGCGTCGAGCAAGCACTGACCGAGGCGGGACTATGAGCAGCAAGCGTCTCCTGGTCAATGGTGTCCATATGGGAGTCGAAGAGCGGAAAGCACGTCCGAAAACGCAACGGGAACGCTCGTGCTCTTACATGGTTTTACCGGAAGTACTGCCAGTTGGGGCAAGCTGCTCCAAGAGTTTGTGAACAATAGCTTGCATGTAATTGCCATTGATATGCTCGGTCACGGAAACTCGGATGCACCAGCCGATCCTGAGCGCTATAGCATGGAACATTGTCAGGCGGATATCCTGGCTGTGCTCCAACAGCTTGCGGTAGAGCCAGGAGAGGCCATCCTGCTTGGCTACTCGATGGGAGGGCGTATCGCCCTCTACAGCGCCTACTCTCGCTACTTCCGCGCACTCATTCTCGAAAGCGCCTCGCCAGGTCTGGCAAAGCCGCAAGAGAGAGAGGAACGCAGAAGAAGCGATAGCGCCCTGGCCGCACGCATTGAGCGCGAGGGAGTAGAAGCTTTCGTCAACTACTGGGAGCAGATCCCTCTGTTTGCCAGCCAACGCGGTCTCTCAGAGGGGCAATGGCAGGCGCAGCGTAGACAACGACTCAACAACCGCAGTCAGGGATTAGCAAACAGCCTGCGCGGTGTAGGAACCGGCGAACAACCTCCTTTACAGAGTCAACTTACCAATCTAGATATTCCGGTATTGCTTTTAGCGGGTGAGCGGGATAGTAAGTTCTGCCAGATAGCGCGTGACATGGCTGCTAAACTTCCACAATCACAGCTACAGATCATTCCCGATGCTGGTCACACCATTCATCTAGAACAACCTGAGCAATTCACACGTTCGGTGTGCGCATTCTGTAGAAACGTGCTACGATAAAAGAGAGAACAGCCATTTCAATAAACATACATACTATAAACAAGGAGGAAAACGATGTCCGTTGAATGGGCAAATGTCCGTGAATACAGCGATATTATTTTTGAAAAGGGCGAAGGGATCGGGAAAATCACGATCAATCGTCCCGAAGTTCGCAATGCCTTTCGTCCTCAGACGCTCTCAGAGATGATTGATGCCTTCAATATCTGCCGAGAAGATCCTGAGATCGGTGTTGTAATCTTAACCGGTCAGGGAGAGAAAGCTTTCTGTTCAGGCGGCGATCAGCGCATCCGTGGCGAGGGCGGCTACGTTGGTGACGATGGAGTGCCGAGGCTGAACGCGCTCGATCTGCAAAAGGTCATTAAGTACCTCCCTAAACCAGTGATTGCGATGGTCGCAGGTTATGCCATTGGCGGTGGACACGTCCTGCATCTGCTCTGCGATCTAACTATTGCCGCCGACAACGCCCGCTTCGGTCAGACCGGACCGCGCGTCGGCAGTTTCGACGCCGGTTGGGGTGCGACCTATATGGCACGAGTCGTCGGTCATAAAAAAGCGCGTGAGATCTGGTATCTCTGCCGCCAGTACTCTGCTCAAGAGGCGCTGGATATGGGCCTGGTCAATACCGTCGTGCCATTAGAGCAACTGGAAGAAGAGACCGTCCAGTGGTGCCGCGAGATCTTAGAGAAAAGTCCCATCGCCTTGCGCTTCTTGAAATCAGCTTTTAATGCCGACACAGACGGTCTGGCTGGTATTCAAGAGCTGGCAGGTAATGCCACTATGCTCTATTACATGACCGAGGAAGGGAAAGAAGGGAAAAACGCTTTTCTGGAGAAGCGCAAACCCGACTTCAGCAAATTTCCTCGCCTCCCTTAAAAATGGGGCTGCACCTAGTAAGCTAAGCTCAAAAATTATCTGGTGCAAGCTACCCTAAAACACGTTCTCAACACAACCAGGCAAAGGGTGAAAGACAGAATGCAAGTATGGCAAAAATCAGATACAGGCAGGGAGACAGAGCGTATCAAGAGTATACGCTGCTATCCCTATGCTATCCCATTTCGCCAGGGCTTTGCCACTGCACATGGTCTGCTCACCCTGCGCCAGGGGATAATCCTGGAGATTAGCACAGAGGACAATCTGCACGGCATAGGCGAGATTGCTCCTCTACCAGAGTTTAGCGGCGAGAGCCTCGAAATTGCGCTTAAAGCCCTGCCAGAACTGGTTCGGCAATTCCAGGGAGAGACGCTTGCCACAGTGCTGGCGCTCCTTCATGAAAATCCCTCCTCTCTTCCAGCAACGGTACAGAGTGGACTTGAATTGGCAGTATTTGATATCCTGGGCAAAAGTACGGGACAGAGCATAGCAGAACTCCTCCAATCAGATAATCGACAGATAAAAACAGATATACAGGTCAACGCCGTCATCGGGGCAAGGTCCCTCAAAGAGGCAATCGTCCAGGCACATAAGGCTATAGAGAAAGGCTTTTCCTGTATCAAGCTGAAAATGGTCGGGAACGAGAGAGAGCAGCTTGAGCGCGTGGCGCATATACGTGAAACCATCGGTCCCAGCACACAATTGCGACTGGATGCTAACGAGGGCTGGACCTTTGAGCAAGCGTGCAGTATCCTCAAAGAGTGCGAACGCTATCATATTCAATATGTAGAACAGCCCCTGGTAGCAGCAGATAGAGCAGGTATGCGTGCTTTGCAGCGGGAGACTAGCATCCCACTTGCCGCCGACGAGGCAGTCGAGAGCCTGGAGAGTGCAAGAAACATTCTCACGGCACAAGCAGCTAAAATCTTGATTCTCAAACCGCAGCTTATCGGTGGTCTACGCAATACACAGACGATCATTGATGAAGCCACAAGCCAGGGTATTGCCTGTGTGATTACCAGCAGTATCGAAACAGGCATAGGGCTGGCAGGAGCACTGCATCTCGTCGCAGCCAGTCCGGCTATTGAGCTAGCGTGTGGTCTGGCGACGCTGGAACTTTTAGAAAACGATCTGCTTATAGAGAAGCTAAGCATCCAGCAGGGAAGGCTGGCGGTACCTATGCAACCTGGACTCGGCGTCTCCCTGGATAGAACGGCGCTGGCTCTCTATAGTACAAATGCAAGAATGCAAAGCGAGAACGACTAAAGTGACGACTAACGATACGCTCTTACCTAACTGGCTCACGCGTTGTGCTGAGAATAATCCTGAGAAACTGGCTATCAAATTTGAGCAGATAGCCTGGAGCTTCTCGACTTTAGAACGGCAGGCAACGCAGCTGGCATATCAACTCGCAGGAGCTGGAGTCCGCGAAGGAGAGCGCATTGCACTGCTGGCCGCGAATGGTCTGCCCCTGGTCTGTCTGGTACATGCTCTGACGAAGCTTGGCGCAATTCTGATACCGCTCAACATTCGTTTGACGCGAGAAGAACTTTGCTGGCAGCTCAAAGATGTACGAGCAACAATGCTCATTACTGATATTCAGCATGAAAGCATCAGTGCGCAGATCAAAGCACAGCTTCCGCAGCTTACCTATACAACCCTCCTTTTGAATACAAGCGAACAGGCTCCAGAGCAGGCTGAAGTCGTTCTACAAAACGCGCCCACAAAAGAGGTGGTCCTGAGATCGCTTATTGACTTGAATGCTATTCAGGCCATTCTCTACACCTCTGGTACGACGGGTACGCCTAAAGGCGTTTTAATCAGCTACGGGATGCAGTGGTGGAACGCCATCGGGTCTGCCCTTAATCTGGGTCATAGCCCGAGGATCGCTGGCTGGCCTGTATGCCTTTCTTTCATATTGGTGGCCTCTCGATCCTCTTTCGCAGCGTCATCAATAGTATCAGCGTGATCGGGCTGGAAAAATTTGATGCCGGACGGGTCAATGAAGCGATCCAGAGCGATGGTGTCACGATTATCTCCGTTGTCGCAGTTATGCTACAGCGTATGCTTACTATGCTTGACCGGGAGCAGCAAGATGGGCGCTATCCAGCAACGCTCCGCTGTGTGCTACTCGGAGGTGGACCAGCTCCCCTTCCTCTTTTGCAAGATTGTGCAAAACGTGATATTCCTGTGGTACAGACGTATGGCTTAACGGAATCCTGCTCTCAGGCGGTCACGTTATCTCCAGCCGATGCCATACGCAAACTTGGTTCCGCTGGACGCCCCTTGCTTCCCGTACAATTGCGCATCATGCACGAAGGGAAAAGCGTTGCCCCAGGCGAGACAGGCGTCATCTGTCTGAAAGGACCATCGATCACAAGCGGCTATGCTGAGCGACCAGAGGCGACACAGGCGGCCATACAGGATGGTTGGCTCACAACAGGAGACCTGGGCTATCTCGATGCCGAAGGCTACCTCTATGTGCTGGATAGACGCAGCGATCTGATTATCTCCGGTGGAGAAAATGTCTACCCGGCAGAGATCGAGAGCATACTACGAGGTCATCCCGCGGTAGAAGAGGCTGGAGTCTATGGCCAGGCCGACCAGGAATGGGGCCAGGTACCAGTCGCATTCGTCAAGCTCTACGAGGGGACAACCATCAATGTAGAAGAACTTTACAACCATGCCCGGCAGCATCTTGCCCGTTACAAACAACCCAAGACAATTTACATTGTTGACCAACTACCGAGAAACTCCGCTGGAAAACTTTTACGGAGAGAGCTTCATACGTTACTGCCAGAAGAATAATTACAAAAGTTTGCAGGCAAAAACCCTTCAGCGTATACACCCCGACACTTGCCGCATGGGACCTGGATTAAAGCCTACCAGGCTGTCAAAGCAATGTTGTAGGGGAGACGCATCCAGTAAGAAGATCGTTGGCGAGCTGGAGACGGCCTAGCCGATCTTCCCTACAAGGAAAGATTGACAGAGTACTACACCTTTCTGGTTAATCTGACAAGGGAAAAGAGCTGTGTCAGGTGTTCCCGTTTCTTCTCGATACGCTGGTTGGGCGAAGGGAAGAAAGAAGCCTCTAAAGAGGTTATCGGCAGATGCAGAGATTTCTTGAGGGTGATTGCCTGGACACTTTCTGCTATTTTTTCCCTTCCTCTAAAAGCCCCTCTCGCTGCGGACAGAGACCCCCAGAAGGGGCACGGTCAACAGCCCTCCCTACCTCTCACCCGGACACGTTTTGGGGAGAGGGGAAATGCAGGGGAAGAGGATCGCTTGGGGAAGAGGACGGGATTGCAGGGTGGTTGCGCTAGTTGGTCGATACTCACCATCCCGTCCCTACGAAAGCGCTCCAGAGGCCGTTTCGGTGGTCATTTCTGTTTATTGACGGAAGGTACGATTTCTTTAGTAGGAGCCATCTCAGGAATTTCTGAGCAATTGCCAGAAAAGAGACGGTGGGCTCTTGACCTAGAGCGCTCCAGGTAGTGCATACTGTCCCTATGGTGAATAATACAGAGACGAAGACGCTTCCCCACTTTACGCTTCAGGAAGTGGTGCAGAGAAGTGGTTTGAGCGAACATACGCTGCGCTATTACGAACGGATCGGTTTACTCGATAAGGTAGAGCGAGACAGGAGTAGTGGGCATCGGAGATATACCGTTGAAGATGTGCGGAACATTGAGGCACTGGCTTGCTTGCGCACAACCGGTATGTCGATTGAGGATATGCGGACGTATTTTGCGCTTCTCAAAGACGGACAAGCGGCTGCCGAGCAACAGCTTGCGCTCTTTGAAGGGCAGAAAAAAGCACTGGAGCAAGAACTGGCTCAGAAGCAAGAGCATCTTCGCTATCTGGAGCAGAAGGTCGCGTTCTGGAAAGCGGTCCAGAATGGGGATGAAGCGAAGGCAAGAGAAATAGGTGAGATCACTCTGGGTCTGGCAAAACAGCTTATAAAGAGCGAGAGATGATCTCTCGAAGAAGGATGAACAAAAATGTCTGAGATGAGTATGCGAGGAAAGATTTGCCTGGTAACAGGTAGTACTTCAGGGCTGGGTAAAATCACAGCCAGAGAACTGGCAAACAGAGGCGCAACAGTGGTACTGGTTGGTCGCAATCGAGAGAAAGGCGAGGCGACTCAGGCCGAAATCAGGAGGGAGACAGGGAATGAGAACGTTGATCTGCTGATTGCAGATTTGAGTTTGCTTCAGGATGTACGCCATCTGGCGACAGAGTTTCAACAAAAATATCAGCATCTAGATGTGCTTGTGAATAATGCGGGTGCCATGCATAGTTCTCGTGAGATAACCTCCGAGGGATTTGAAGTGACATTTGTCGTCAATTATCTGGCACCTTTCCTGTTGAGCGAGCTGCTAATTGAGACGTTGAAGGCGAGCGCACCAGCACGAATTGTCAATGTTAGTTCCCAGTTGCATAGAATCGGTAGCATTGCGTTTGACAATCTACAAGGGGAGAAACGCTATACAATGATGGGCAGCTATGCTCAGGCCAAGCTGGCGATGATCTTCTCTACGTATGAGCTGGCTCGTCGTCTAGAGGGAACAGGGGTTACGGTGAACGTAATGAGTCCTGGGCAAATGACCGGTGACAACTTTAATGCAGGAGTAACAGGTTTTCTCGCCCTGTATACAAAGATTTCGACGCCGTTTGTTATGACGGCAGAGAAAGGCGCTCAGACGGAGATCTACCTCGCGACCTCTCCCCAGGTAGAAGGGGTAACAGGGAAGTGTTTTGTGAATGGTGAGGAGAAAAAGTCTTCCAAAAGCTCTTATGATCAGACACTTGGGCAGCGTCTCTGGCAGGTGAGTGAGCAACTCGTGGCGAGTTCCATGATCCCCAGCAATGCTTGAGAACTGGAAAGATCAGAAGAAGGGATGCGAGATGCTTGCGAGTGATGGGGTGAAGATGAAAAAAGAGCCTCAGCGCACTTGCAAGCAGAAACAAGAAAGTGAGAACACCACCAGGAACGTGATTAGATAGAAGAAAGGAGACGCTCAACAGGTGCGCTAAAGTTCGATCTGAGAATATAGTACCTGTTCTTGAGTCGATTTACAAGCCTTCTAGCAAAAATTGTCTATTCCACTACTAGTAGAAAGAGGAAATACAGACAAAAGGAGAGGAAAGGGCAAAAAGAAAAGCCCTTGAAGATCAAGGGCTTTGTGGGCAGGGGCGGCAGGAATTGAACCCGCAACCTTCGCTTTTGGAGAGCGCTGCTCTACCAATTGAGCTACGCCCCTACACATGTCTCTTCAAAGAAGTACTCTTTATTTCGACCTTATTAGTATCTCATAACTCGTCTCTCTTGTCAACAGATTTTTTAAAATTTTAGCTCTGCGGAGGGATTTTTCTTATGAAGTAAAAACAAACTGCTCAACAATCAGTACTTCGGGGCTGCCATGCGCTTTTGCGGTTTCGTGCAGGGCAGGGCCAACCAGAGTGGCAGGGGTAAGAAACCAGAGATCTGCTTGAGGGGGATGGTCGCTGATGGCAAAGTGGAATTCGGCTTCGTGTACGTATTGCCAGAATTGTGTACCGGGAACGAGGATACAATGGCTTTCCGCACGCTTTAAGGCGGTATCGGTAATAAAGGTTGTTCGTGAATAGGTCATGCGGCGGTAGAGCCAGCAGCGAGCTGAAGTGGGCGTGGTGAATTCATCCGGGTCAGAGAGCATGGACTGGATGCGTTCGGTAACGATGGTTGGGAGGGATACCTCTTCGTCTCGCTCATAAATATGGTACAGTTTGAGTGTATGGCTAGTAACGTTCATCCTCTATATACATCTCTTTCTCTGAAAAATATTCTGGCATCATGAACAAGCTACTTATGCAAAATCCATGAAATCATAGGCGATTTTTATTCTGTCGTCTCGTATGGTCCTAAAAATCTTTCACCATTAAAGTGGATGAGATGAGTTGGAGCTTCTGCTACCCAAACCTCCGTTTCCCACGAAATATCTTTTAAATATTCTACCATTGCAGACCTTCTTCTATTTTCTTCTTTGCCAAGATAGGATCATCCATTTGCTCTTCGCCTGTTTCCTTACCTCCCATAGCTACTAACAACTCCTTTTTAATCAGTTCATCTAGCTTACTCTGCACAGGAAATTCAGTTCGATGCCGAGACGTTGCAATATTTTTCTTGTTTCTGACTTCGTTTGGATCTTTCTATAAGGAGGATTAAGTATGATGCGATTAAAGGAGGGCTGAGTATGGGTCAAGGCAAATAAATTATTTTTATCGAACGGCCCGTAAGACCCCGCGCTTTGAAGCCGGGGAGAGAAGGGCCTTCCTCTTTCGGTGGATTGGGTGGGGAATGATCGCCTTTTCTCACAGAGTACTTGTAGTACAAGACCAATTGGCTATTGCCTCTCTTCTCACACCGAGCTATACTGTTCCTGTTACCCGTTATCCCTCTTGTTTGCAGAGAAAGGAGCCTTGCCCTATGGCACGCGAAAAAAAGCCTCGTAAGAAGCGCGAACCACGCCCCAAGAAAGACCCTCATCTGCGCAACAAGATGTACAAATTCCGCTTGTATCCTACACGCAAGCAGATCGGCAAACTGGAGTGGACCTTGCGCCGGTGCAAAGAACTCTACAACGCATCTGTGGAAGAGTGCCGTGAGGCCTACCGCCTGTGTGGCGTCTCCATCTCCTATCAGATGCAGGCCGACCAGTTGCCAGAGATCAAGGAAGAGCGGCCAGAATATCAAGAGATCTACTCTCAGGTGCTTCAAGACGTGCTCAAACGGCACGACAAGGCCATGCAGAACTTCTTTCGCCGCATGAGTGAGGGCCAAACCCCAGGGTATCCCAGGTTCAAGTCCAATAGCCGGTATCACTCTTTCACCTATCCGCAAGGCGGCTATGACCTGGTGGGCTTGCCCAAGAAGAAGCAGGGGGAGAAGTGGGAGAAGAAGACGCTGCGGCTGGCCCTCTCCAAAATTGGTCATATCAAGATTGTCGTGCATCGTCCCATCGAAGGCACGATCAAAACCTGCTCCATCAAGCGCGAGGGCGACCAATGGTACGCCGTGTTCAGCGTGGAGTACGCCTTTGATCCCTCTCCCGTGTTTCACCCTTCGACGGAGGCGGTAGGCATTGATGTGGGCCTGAAAAGCTATGCCGTGCTTTCCAACGGTGCCACCATCGACAACCCACGCATCTCTCGTGCCAGCGAGGAACAGATCAAGCAAGCACACAAGCAGCTCTCGCGGCGCACACGTGGCAGCCATCGGCGCAACCGGGCCAAGCGTGAACTCTCGGTGTTGTACCGCAAGACGCGCCACCGTCGCCAAGATTTCCTGCATCAGACCTCGCGCCGGCTGGTGAACGAATATGGCACCCTCGTCTTTGAAGATCTTCAGATCGCGAATATGGTCGCGAAGCCCAAGCCCAAGCAGGACGAGGAAAGCAAGAAGTATCTGCCCAATGGGGCTGCCGCCAAAGGCGGCCTCAACAAGAGTATTCTGGATGCGGCGTGGGGAAGCTTCACGCGGATGACGGCAAGCAAAGCGGAAGAAGCTGGCTGCACCGTCGTCAAAGTCTCCCCACGCAACACCACCCAGGCCTGTAGCGGCTGCGGCTCCCTGGTCCCCAAAGACCTCACGGTCCGATGGCATTCTTGCCCGCAGTGTGGTTGTGAGTTGGACCGGGATGAAAATGCTGCGCGTAACATCCTGGCGAGATACCTGCATCCTGAAACTCCTTTGGGAGTCAAACGAGAAAAGAAGGCAAAGAAAAAACGTGCTGGGGCCGGAAGGGTCCCACAGCCGTCCGGTGAGGAACCCGCCTCCCCCGGCGACTGTCGAAGCCCCCTGCTTGAGCAGGGGGTGCTTCACCTAACAGTTCTACACAGTCCACAATAAAATCTTTTTGTAGCACTTCCGCAGTAAACACGATATTCGATTTTTCACAGACAGACTGGCAAAGGTGTACAGTTTCCTGAAGATATGTGATGAGCATCTCATCAACTTCATAGGCGACTACATGAATATGGTCAGGGGGATTATCCTGGGTACATATATGGGCAATAGAAGCAGCAAAAAGTGAACCAACTCCAGCGCCCGCATCCAGGATATTGAGAGTGGAGGCAGACGTTTCAAACATGGACGCCATGAGACGTCCTACCGGAGCAGGAGTAAAAAATTGTCCAAGTGCAGATTTGCGGTCTTTCTCTAGCCTTCTAGATGCATCTACTCTGAAGAATTCAATAGTACCAAGAAGAGCGGATGCTTCCAAAGAGGACTCTCTAGCATGAGAGGTAAGATAATCAACCATAAACTATTCATCCACCCTAACAAAAATATACCAGCTCTACCAGAAACTTATAAGATAAATCCGTATATCTCTCTACGAGAACAAAAGCGTATATGCATGAGTTCTTCTAGCAGCACTATAGACGGACTATAACAAATCTTTAGCGGTAGTGTCAATTTGTGGGAATTGAGAACTTCATTGTGCTATATAATAGTACCTGATACACCACAAAGATGCTATTACCGATTGGGAATTTATTTTTAACGGTAGCAGAGCTAAAAAGCAGAAGTTGGATTGCGGGTGGTTGAAAGTTCTGCGAAAAACTCTTGACAGATAGGGCAGGCACGAGTATAATCGCTTTTGTGAAGGAACACGTACGGAGAGGTCGCATAGTGGCCTAGTGCGGCGGTTTGCTAAACCTCTGAAGGAGTAATCCTTCCGTGGGTTCGACTCCCACCCTCTCCGCTCTAAAAGAAACCTTTGAATGTTAAATATTCAAAGGTTTCTTTTTGTCTTAATTAAGCCTACCTAATAATATCTTTTTCAATACCTCCCTACTTAGCATATATACTGCAAGTACCTTCTTCTTAGGCAAAACCAAACTGAACAGAATATTTGACATTTAATTATCTTACTTGAACACAGGGATAAAATAATAAAAGAGGGAAAGGAGTATTAGTTATGAAAAAAATCTGCACTTGCTGTGGGCTAGAACGCGATACTGAAGAAGACTTTCATTGGAAATACAAGAAGCGCGGTATACGCACAACACGTTGTAAATATTGTCAATCTGAACTAAGTAAATCTCACTATCAAAATAATAAACAGATCTATAAGGACCGTACTCGTCGCAACAAAGCCCAAATACTCAGAGAAAACAAATCTCGACTTCACCTCTATCTTTTTACACATCCATGTGTTGACTGCAATCAAAAAGACATTCGTGTCCTCGAATTCGATCATGTTAGTGGACAAAAATCAGGAGAGATATCTGATCTACTTAGACAAGGATATAGCTGGCTTACTATCGAGGCCGAAATCGCTAAATGTGAGATCCGGTGTGCTAATTGTCATCGAATTAAGACTTTTACTTGCTACAAAAGCTGGCGAAATACTCAATCTGATTTACAGCGAGACAAAAATTATCAGCAGATGCATCTCTATCTCTCGACCCATCCCTGTATTGACTGTAATGAGGCAGACATCCGCCTTCTTGAATTCGATCATGTACGTGAACACAAACGAGACAACATATCGCGTCTACTCACACAAGGTTATAGTTGGACCTCTCTCGAAACTGAGATAGCAAAATGTGAAATTCGCTGTGCTAATTGCCACCGAATCAAGACCTCAGAGCGTGACAGCGATTGGTGGAAGATTAAAATCATATGAAAAACTAAAATTCCGCCTTTAGCTATCTTGCTGCACACAACAATTTTCAGCCAGTGCCCCATTAAGCGGTTCATCCACACTTTCGATAGTACAGCCCCATTTCATGGGAGCATTAACGGAAATGTCGCCTGTGGCACTTCGATTTATAGCTTACTGCCCTACCCCAAGCTGCTGCATCATTGTCTACGTGTCCATAAAGAGAATTTCCTCAAGGAAAGCTACCGCTCAAAACGGTGATTAGTATGTCTGGCTACGCATCTAAGGCCGCCTTTCGTAAAGCATTTCAACGCTGGCTTGGAGTGCTACCTGGCAGCTATGAGGGAAGGATGCAGGCGAAGCAAAACTAAATGATTTGCTGCACATACGAGCGTTCCAGGCGCATAAAGGCCTCCTGCAAGCCTGCGTCGTGCATGGCGATAAGTGGGATCTCTGGATGACGATGAGCAAAATGGTAGAGCGAAAGAATGGTCTGACGCGCCGTGGCATCATCGCTGGTTATCTGAGACCACAAGAAAGGGTGGACCGTTGAAGGGCGCTGATAGTGGTCCGCCAGCCAGACCGCATCTCCCAACAGGAAAAGGCGTGAACCGTTCGCCCGGTTAATAAACAGGCCCGTATTCCCTGCTGTATGTCCAGGCAGAGGAACCGCGATCACAGAGCCATCGCCAAAAAGATCCAGGCTAGAGCGGAATCCCTCGTAGGCCGGACCCGACACAATCAAACAGCTCAACAGGATTGGCATCGCCCAGCAGATTCTGCACCAGCCCGTTATTTGCCTCCAACAAACCATTATGGGCCGCGTCATATTCCACGCGGTTGACACGCAAAGGCACACCAGGGATATCGGGAATACCACTCACATGATCCCAATGTAGATGTGAGAGAAAAGCAAAAGAGAGGTCGCGAGGTTCCAGGTCCTGGGCGGCGAGATGACTCCCTAGAGAACGCTCAAAGGAGAAGCGCCCCAGCGTCTGGCGGAATGCAAGCGGCATATTTTCTAGAAATAAGTAAATATCCGCACAGAGGCCAGTATCATAAAGAAAAGTCGCCTGGGGATGACGAATAAGAACGGCGCTATGACTGATCTTACGCTGAGCAAATGAGGCAGAGCCGCGTACCGCCAAAAATTCGGGCAAGGAGACAAAACCACAGGGCAAAAAGGTCACATCGATCTCTGGCAAAGAAGCAGGAAGTAGCGAAGATGCAGGCACAACCAGCGGCGACTCAAGAGAGAAAGCCGGAGGCAAAAAACTCTTAGCAGCCCAGCCAAGTCCTGCTACCCCAAGAGAGAGCGCAGCGATGCGTATCCAGTCACGAGTATGCATATCTATATTCCTATCATTCCAATAATTAGCTCTACAATAGAAGATATTTTTTCTAAATACAGAGTAGCAACAACCCGCTGCTACGTCAAGATATACAGAACAAATCGGTCCTGTTACAGTAAAAAAGGGTAAAAAAATGCTCCAGATCATCGATCAGATGATCTGGAGCAAGCGGTTCAATATTTTAGACGACTGGTTGATATTCCTGAGAAGAGACGAAGATCTTGCCATCCTGCATCGACAGGTAAGCTGGCTGACCACTGGTAATCACACCATTTAACAGGGCATCTGCCAGGGCATCATCGACGTTGGTCTGAATGGCACGGCGCAAAGGACGGGCACCATATTCCTCGTCATAGCCTTCCTGAAGCAGAAAGTCACGCACATCATCGCTAATCACCAGCTCTATCTTCTGCTCATTCAAGCGGCCCCGGACCTGGCCCAACATCAGATCGACGATGGTATGCAGCTCCTCTTTGCCCAAGAGTGGAAGACAACAATCTGATCGATACGGTTGATAAACTCTGGACGGAAGATGCGTTTCAGACCATCCATTGCCTTCGAGCGCATCGCCTCATGCTGCTCATCGAGGGTGTCATCCTCACCACGTTTCGCCGAAAAACCGATGCGTGCGGCACGTTTGAGATCGGCACTGCCAGCGTTACTGGTCATAATAACCACAGTATTCTTGAAGTCAACGGTGCGGCCCTGACCATCCGTCAGACGACCATCATCCATAATCTGCAAGAGGGCATTAAAGACCTCTGGATGAGCTTTCTCCACCTCGTCGAAGAGGATCACGCTATATGGGCGGCGACGAACCTGTTCGGTCAACTGACCACCCTCGTCATAGCCAACATAGCCCGGAGGACTCCCGAAAAGACGCGCAACGGTATGCGGCTCCATATACTCTGACATATCGAAGCGGATCAGGTTCACCTCGCCGCCAAAGAGTTCTGCCGCCAGGGCTTTAGCCAGTTCGGTCTTGCCAACGCCAGTAGGACCAAGAAACAGGAATGAGCCAATCGGGCGTTTTGGATCTTTCAAACCAGCACGCGAACGACGAATAGCCTTTGCCACCGCGCCGATAGCCTCGTTCTGACCAATCACGCGTTTGCGCAGATCAATCTCCAGATCACGCAGATTCTGGCGCTCGCTCTCCAACATCTGGCTCACCGGGACGCCGGTCCATAGCTCAATCGTAGCAGCAATATTTTCTGGAGTGACCATCAAAGTCATAGCTTTATCTGCCTGGCCTCGCGCGTGCTCCAACTTACCCAGGACCTGAAGTTCCTGCTGACGCATCAGAGCCGCTCGCTCGTAATCCTCAGAGTTGGCCGCCGCCTCTTTCTGACCCTGAATATCAGAGAGTTCTTTCTCCAGATCAGCGACCAGAGTCGGACTAATAATCCCCTTCTCCGAAGCCTCCAGGCGCAAGGCAGAGCCGGATTCGTCCATCACATCAATCGCTTTATCCGGCAGGAAACGATCATTGATATAACGATCAGAAAGCTTGACGGCAGCCTCAATAGACTCGTCGGTAATACTGACGCCATGATGGGCCTCGTAGTTCGGGCGCACAATCTTCAGCATCTCAATCGCCTCTTCAAGCGAAGGCTCATTGACCAGCACCGGCTGGAAACGACGCTCAAGGGCAGCATCCTTCTCTACATGCTTGCGATACTCATCCAGCGTAGTTGCCCCAATACAGCGCAACTCTCCACGGGCCAGGGCGGGTTTAATCATATCGCCAGCGCCCACAGCCCCCTCGGCAGCACCGGCACCGACAACCGTATGCAGTTCATCAATAAAGACGATCACCTCTGGCGCATTGCGCAACTCCTCAAGAATAGACTTGATACGTTGCTCAAATTGACCACGGAACATCGCACCGGCAACCATGCCACCAATATTTAAAGTCACCAGACGTTTGCCGCGCAGATTAGGGGGCACATTGCCCTCATAAATACGGCGAGCCAGCCCCTCAACAATCGCGGTCTTGCCAACGCCTGGTTCACCAATCAAGACTGGATTATTTTTTTGGCGACGGCCCAGAATCGTAATCATGCGCCGTAGCTCACGATTGCGGCCAGCCGCAGGATCAATTCTGCCAGAGGCGACTTCAGCCGTAAGATCGCGGCCATATTGATCGAGGGTAGGAGTTTTGCTATTTGGAGTTGGCCGCTCAGCGGTAGCGGTATTATTACGTCCCCCAGGAATGGAGGAAGAATTTTTAGAAGAATTTGTGTTATTTCCGAAGAAGCCGAAGGGAGCACCACTTGAAGGCAGGCCTTGATCATCAACGCCACCCACTTGCCCCATCGCACTCATAAGCTCGTCAACGCACGACTGGCAAAGATAGTGCGGCTCACGTCGCCCATTGACCATCTCATCGACACGGACGCGGGCAGGATTTTTCTGACAACGTTCACATTTCATTTTATATGCTCCTCTTTATAGAGAGATGTGGTACTCCACATTTTGCGTTATTAGCAATCTCGCTGTCCAACTGCCAGAATTATATCATACCAACAATTGCTGTGTCTAGCAGTCTTTCACAATGATTGCCAACTCACTTTTGAAAACATTCAAGAATGTCTTTTCTATTCCCATATCCTGTATATCGACTGTTTTCTCTGAAAAGAGAGAAGTATAATTGGGTTTGCAAATTTCAGTTTGCCTGCACTATTTCCACCAATCGGTGTAGGATACAAGCGGGTTCTGCCTCGAAGCCCTTATCCTGCTGAAATCTGAGTGACTACTATAAATAGTATTACACACAATACGAAGGGTAATGGCATTTGGATACAAGATAAAGGACCTCTGTCTACTTATTTATGCAGTCTCAACCTGAAGGGAAAATGTGGTAGGATGCAACAGAAGAGTTCACCGCTAGCAAAGGAGTAGCCTGATGGATTTCGCCTATTCAGAAAAAGTAGAGACGCTACGACAGCGCCTGCTACAATTTATGGACCGCTTTATCTACCCCAACGAGCAGACCTACACCGCGCAGATCGAGGCATCCGGCAATCCACATCATCATGCAGAGATCATTGATGATCTTAAAATTCCGGCCAGAGCTGAAGGACTATGGAATCTCTTTTTGCCCGATGCGGAGCATGGAGCGGGCTTGACGAACCTGGAATACGCCCCACTGGCAGAGATTATGGGGAAAGTGAGCTGGGCCTCCGAGGTCTTTAACTGTGCCGCCCCTGACACGGGCAATATGGAGATCCTCGCACAATTTGGCACCGAAGCTCAGAAACAGCGCTGGCTTGTCCCGCTGTTAGCAGGCGAGATCCGTTCAGCCTTCGCCATGACCGAGCCGGATGTCGCCAGCTCAGATGCCACCAATATTCAATTGACCATTAAGCGCGTCGGCAACGAATATATTTTGAATGGACGCAAATGGTGGATCTCCGGTGCAATGCGTAGCCGCTGCAAGATCTTTATCGTCATGGGCAAGACCGATCCAGGCGCAGAACGGCATCGCCAGCAAAGCATGATCCTTGTCCCAAGAGAAACACCCGGCCTTACCGTTGTACGCAATCTGCCAGTCATGGGCTATATTGACAACGAAAGCCACTGTGAACTACTCTTTGAAGACGTCCATGTCCCGGCGGAGAATCTGCTGGGCGAAGAGGGCTATGGCTTCGCTATCGCTCAAGCCCGTCTGGGACCTGGACGCATCCATCACTGTATGCGTTCTATCGGAGTCTCTCAGCGTGCTTTAGAGCTCATGTGCCAGCGCGTCAGCAGTCGCATTGCCTTTGGCAAACCGCTTGCCGAACAGGGCATGATTCAGGACTGGATCGCCCAATCGCAGATAGAGATCGAGCAAGCGCGTCTACTCACCCTGAAAACCGCCTGGATGATCGATACATTAGGCAAGAAGGCAGCAATGAATGAGATCGCGATGATTAAGATTGCTGTTCCGCAAGTGCAAACCAACGTAGTCAACCGAGCGATCCAGGCCTTCGGGGGCGCAGGCCTCAGCGAAGACTTCCCCCTGGCCTCGATGTGGGCACATGGTCGCACGCTGCATATCGTTGATGGACCAGACGAGGTACATAAACGTTCTCTGGCACGCTCAGTTGTGCAACAATTGCAACATGGCCCGGAGGCGCATCCCCACAAAGAAAGCAATCAATAATGGTACAATACTAGCAGAGAAAGAAGCTGGCAGGCATCTGAGCACAAGACAGTGCCTGCCCAATTTCTCTCTGATACAATAGCGAAATTTGAAAATACAAAAGGATAGATATGCAAACGAGCGATCCCTTTTTGTTACGCCGTACTCAGGCAACTGAACTTTTTCTGATCCGTCATGGTGACGCGATTCCCGCAGCCGATGAAATCATCCCCAGTGGTATTTATGACAATCTCCCTCTCAGCAAAATTGGCCGTCAACAGGCCCACGCCCTTGCAGAACGGCTTAAAAACCTCTCTTTTGCCGCCGCCTATAGCAGTCCTTTGAGACGCTGCCAGGAGACCGCCGCCCCTCTGTTAGAACATCTAGGTCTGCAAGCGACTATCGTTAAAGAGATCCAGGAGGTGCGGATCGGCAACATTGTCGAGATACCCAATGTACAGGAAGGAGGCAACCTGGAGATGCTCACCCGCGCCCTGAACCAGAGGCAGGAAGAGATTATCCGCCTGGTTGGAAGCAGTGGGAGCTGGGATGCGCTCAGCGATGCAGAATCATCCAAAGCCTTTCGGGCACGCGTCGTTAGCGCCATCAACGAGATTGTGCAACGCCATATCGGCCAGCGTATCCTGATTTTCGCTCATGGTGGTACCATCAACGCCTATGCCGCCGAGGCCCTGGGACTGGAAAAAGAGTTTCTTCTTCCCCTGCGCCAATACGTCTATTACCGTTATCCGTGCTTCAGGAGAGCGCAGAGTCCTCTTTATGTTGAACGACTTCGCCCATTTACAACAGGGCTAATTTATCTTCACGCGCTTTACGCTAGTACTATCACGCATCATCTCAGCAGGCACCAGTGTTGCATCCTGGCGGTGTAACATCTTCGGCTTCGCTGGGATTACCCGGAGATTCGCCCGGCGACCCGCAACCTTCTCGCGCTCACGGCGACAACGGTAGGCAGCATGCAGAATATACTCCGAGATAGCTGCCACCTTGCGAGGCACGCCATAGAAACTAGGGAAATCATTAATATCCACCAGCACAAGACCCTGCGCGGTCTCCAGCACATCCACGCCATAGAGATCCAGGCCAAAGACCTGGCCGACCCGTTGCGCCAGCCGCAACATTTCCCGTGAGACTGGGATCTCGTGCTCCTCAATCTCCCCGTGCAATGGCGAAGCTTTTGTAATGGCATGCACCTCCTGGCCGGTGACATAGAGCTTGATATCATAGCCAGTATTCTCGACATAGCGCATCGCGAGATAGTGCGTCGTCTCATCCAGATGCAACGCGGCCATCTCCTCCACCGTATGCACCAGGTGAATATCCTGCAACGAGGTCCCATTGCTCGGCTTCACCACCACCGGATAGAGGTCTGTCGGGACCTTCACCAGCGCCCGTGGATGGCCGACAAAATAGGTGAGAGGAACCGGGAGACCGCGTGCATTCGCATACGCCGCCGCCACAGCCTTATCGCGCACCAGGCGAATAGCGCGTGAATTATTAATCGTAGGAATCCCCACCGCCTCCGCCGCCTCCAGAATAGTCAGGCCAGGGCCATCGGAGACCGTCTTTAACACATAGGCATCATAATTCGCCAGAGAAAGATCGGTCAGGCTAGTCACCGCTGCATAGGGCTGCAAGACATCGATCTCGTGTCCCCACTGCTCCAACTGGTCTGCAATCACCATTGGCATCGGCTTTTGCACATATTTTTCTTCTAAAATAAAACAGAAACGCATAGCTGATCCCCTTCTTCTCAAGAGCAGCAACATCAGCAGATAAAACGACATCACACCAATGGTCATAGTATACGCCGAGAACGCGTATCTGACTGTGAAATTCGTTAACAGTCGGGACCACCGGGTTCCCTCCCGGCACATTTTCGAGGGGCAAGAGGAATAACCTTTACACAAATTTCGTTTTTATTAGTGAGATGAAGACCAGAATGTATGTTATAATTACAAGTATGAGAGAACAGTTTCTTTCCATCAGCCACAGCTTATATTTACGTTGTCAACTGACCGTACAAGCAGGGCAACGTGCAACAATAGAGCGCTATCTGCTTGCCGCCGGGTAGCGATCCCCACCTTATGCCTTCAAACAAGCGTACAGCTTTCTTCGTAAAAAAAGCTGCTCAACATGCTACTATTTCAGCTCGTCCTTGCCTTTAGGCAGCCTGCAATGTGCTACGTTAAGAACATTTCTCCTTGTATCACTGCTGGACGAATGGGCGACATTAGATGATATATCGGGAGCGTTATCAATCATGGACTTAATGGGAAAACTTGCCAGCCTGGCGCTGCGCTACAATCAATTAAATGAACTTATGGCTCAGCCAGAAGCGCTTGAAGATCTCGATCTGCTCCAGCGCTACGGAAAAGAGCATTCAGAGCTTGAGGATGTCGTTCATAAATACAACGAGATCGTCGAGGTAGACAAGCAACTCGACGAAGCACAAGAGATCTATAACAGCGAAGAGGGCGAGATGCGCGAGATGGCCTTTGCCGAAATTGAGAATCTCAAAGCGCAAAAAGAGCAGCTTCTCGAAGACGTCAAAATTGCCCTCTTGCCAAAAGATATCATGGACGAGAAAAATGCCATCGTCACCATTCAGGGCGGAGCAGGTGGAGACGAGGCGGCCCTTTTCGCCGGAGAGCTCTTCCGCATGTATAGTCGATACGCAGATACAAAACGCTGGAAGATTGAGATCCTCGACTCCAACGATACCGAGGGGGGCGGAGTCAAAGATATTACCTTTGTCGTCAAAGGCAAGGGCGCATACAGCCGTATGAAGTACGAAGGCGGCACGCACCGTGTGCAGCGCGTCCCGGTAACCGAGGCAAATGGGCGCATCCATACCTCAACCGCGAAGGTAATCGTGCTGCCAGAGGCCGACGATGAGATTGAAGTAGATATTAAAGATACCGACATTCGCGTCGATGTCTACCGGTCCACAGGGCATGGCGGACAGAGCGTCAACACCACCGACTCAGCCGTACGTATCACGCATCTGCCAACCGGGCTGGTCGTCACCTGTCAGGACGAGAAATCGCAGCTCAAGAATAAATTAAAGGCCCTGACCGTCCTTAAAGCCCGTATCTGGGATATGGAAGAGGCCAAAAGACAGGAAGAGCTGAGTAAATCCCGGCGTTCGCAGGTTCAGCGTGGAGATCGTAGCGAAAAGATTCGCACCTATAATTTCCCGCAGGATCGTGTCACCGATCACCGCATCGGCCTGAGCCGCCATAATCTGCCCGGCGTCCTCAACGGCAACATCGATGAATTCATCGACAACCTGATCTCCGTTGACCAGGCCGACAAACTCCAGAACATGTTCTCTCAGGACCAGGTAAGCGCCTGAGAAGAGCCGCACGAAGAATCAGGCGATTGCGTACTAAAAAGTATGCAATCGCCTCTTTTTGAAGAGCAAAAGACCGGTATAAGAAAAGTACACCAGGCATGCAGCTATATTGACAGGAACAGGGAGAGCATGCTAGACTTTTTATTACCGTCCGGGAAAGAACAGGTTTAGAATGCCATTAGAACAGCCACAATCAATACGTACAGTCTTTTTTGACGCAGGATTTACTCTGCTCCGACCTTACCCCTCAACGCCAGAAATTTGTCTGCAAGTATGCAAACAGTTGGATCTGCATATCCATCTTGAGCAAGTCTTGCAGCAGATGCAGGAAGCGGAAGCCTACTTCTTCCGTCAGACGCAGCTCAATCGACGGCTCTGGGCAGAAGAACAGACGATCACTGATTTCTGGATTGGATACTACATACAGCTCCTGCGTCCTTTCGTGGAGGAGCACGACGAGGCCAGACTCTACCAACTGGCAGAGCGCATTAATGAAGAATTTTCGCTCCATACCAGCTGGGAAATCTATCCAGACGTCATTAAGACCCTGGAGACACTGAAAGCGCATGGATACACCCTCGGTGTTATCTCTGATTGGGGAGGAGACCTGGGGCCGATTCTCCAGAAGCTCCATCTCACCCCATACTTTGATTGTCTCCTGATCTCTGCTGTCACGCGCCACGCCAAGCCAGCCCCTCAACTGTATGAGCTCGCATTACAACGCGCCAATGCTATTAGCGATTACAGTCTGCACGTGGGAGACATGTACGTCAATGATGTCCTGGGAGCCAGGGCTGTCGGCATCACACCCGTCTTGCTTGACCGGACAAGGAAGCTACAGGAAAGCACTGTCGATTGTCTACTCATTCATTCACTCGACGAACTACTTGATCTGCTGGAGGTTGCAAACCCATGAGTAAAGCGACTGATACGCAGCACTTAACGCTCATACGTGGACTCGCTCTAGGTGTTACTGCCGGTGTCTTCGTTGGACTATCGAATTATGTCCACCGAGAAATACAGCGACGAGGTTATCCATCATGGCAGGAATGCCAGTGTGAATATAAAAATCAGCGCGTCATCTTTCAGGTCTGGCATTGCCGCCACGAGCAACAAGGCGAGACGATAGTCTCTCAGGAATGGGGAACCTACCTGCTTGATCCGCCACGTTTGCTACGGCAACTTCTCCACCAGGGCTCACAGATCCTGGCCGTGCTCAATCCACGTGGACGCTATGTCGAACGTATAACGCTCAGTCCGCAACAAGCCCAACAATTTGCCTCGCTCCTTCGTTCGCTCTATACAGAAAATACAGAAAATGGCGAACAGGAAGATGAAGACAGCAACAGCGAGGCTATCTCTACGCAAGTCGATCATGTAGTCTGGCGGCGCGAGGTTCTGCACTTCCCACGCTACATCTTCGATGTCTGCACACGTCGGCTCTACCCGATCCATCTCTCACCAGAACGGGCCTCGCAGGCCCAGGCATTGCCAGCTCTGTGGGACCCACATCGCAATCTGCCCCTGACCACAGAGGGCACATTGCTGAATCTGGGGATTGGCACCCGCATTGATTGTATCGGCTGGAACACAGCCCAGATCTCTTACTGCACCGCCCGCCTCAATCAGCTATAGGAAAAAAGCCAGACCCCCTCTCTTCAGTTACAAGAGAGGGGGTCTGGCTATACAGAGCAAAAATTAGAGTTTATGTTCGGCGGCAGGATTGAAATTATAGAGCCGGGCCGGGCGATGCGTCCCCTCCATCTTTTTATTCCCCGTATCTTCCAGGATTCCCGTCGAAAAATCTTCTTACGGAAATTGCGTTTATCCAGGCGACGATGCAGAATAATCTCATAGACGCGCTGCAACTCCCGCAAAGTAAATTGTTCAGGCAAAAGGCTAAACGCTATCGTCGTATATTCCAGCTTCCCACGCAGACGATTCAGCGCGTAATCGAGAATCTTATCGTGATCGAAGGCCAGGGGTGGTAAATCATAGACCGAGAACCAGCCTACATCAGAGGCATCATCAGAGGCCCTCACCTGGAGACGCTCTGAATCTAGCAGAGCAAAATAGACAACAGTAATAACCCGCGTGCGTGGATCGCGGCCAGGATCACCGAACGTATAGAGCTGTTCCAGGTAGACATCCTGGATCTCGATCTCCTCCTGCAACTCGCGCTTCGCCGCCGTCTCCAGCGATTCGTTAATATTCACAAAGCCGCCAGGAACCGCCCACATCCCCTCATAAGGCCAGGCACGACGCTTAATCAAAAGCACCTGAAGATCCCGCTGGCGCAAGCTCATCATCACAACATCAACCGTCACCGATGGACGCTCATATTTGCTCGCATCATACTGATGAGTGGCGGCCTCAGATGAATAATATTTCTCGTCAACCAGGGTTCCCGCCTGTCCTTCTACAACCGTTATAGCTTGCTCTTCCATCGCCATGTCTCTTTCGTATACTGCACTCAGTAGAATAAAATGTTCTCGTTGTTTTTGGCACTCGACAAAATAAATACTGCGTTCTATACTATCAGTACTTGAGGAATATACATGAAAATATAACCGCTATGTTACTTAGTGTACTTTATACACTAATATCTCCTCACTGTCAAGTACTCTCGAAAAATTAGAACATTTTGGGAGAGCCGTCTCGCCGTCGCGGTGTACGTCGAGAGAGGTGGTAGGCTAGCGCGGACAGAGACCCCCAGAGGGGGCACGGTCAACAGCCGTCCCTACAAAGTTGCGAGAGCTGAGAAGGGAGAGAGCCTATCTCCATTGTTCGCTGGCCTATCCTGTGCTATACTGCCCATGCAACAAAAAAACATGTGTTCGTATCTATCTGGGGGAGTGAGGCAATTCATGGCAGAGGTAGAGCTACGGCAGATCGGGACCTACACCATTACCGAACTGCTCCATGTAAGTTCTACAAGTACTTACTATAAAGGCTATAGCTCAAAAAAACGCGCAAAAGAACTTACAATCAAACGGATCAACAAGCCGTTTACCTCTTTAGAGGAGAAAGAAGCCTTTTTGGTACGCGGCAAACAGCTCAAGAAGCTAGCCAACCGCAATATTGAACGCATCAACGAGGTTGGTTTCGACAATGAGCATGGCTACCTGGTTGCAGAATATATCCCCGGTGAAACGCTCCGACAGAGTATAAGCCAGGGAACACAACTGGCTCCCGATAAAGTAAAACAGCTGCTTTCGCCCATTGCCAGCGCTCTTCACTATGCGCATGTCAACAGCATCCTTCACAGCAATCTGCAACCTGCCCATATCTTCGGTGCTCAGCACAACGATCTGGTTCTGGCAGAATTTGCGCTCAACACCTCGGCTATCCCAGAAGATGATAATCTTACCTTGCTCTATGCTGCCCCTGAGCAGTTGCGCGGCAAAGCAGAAGCGGCCAGCGATCAATATGCCCTGGCGGTCATGGCCTATGAATGGCTCTGTGGCCGTCGCCCTTATGAGAGCAGCAACCGCGAACAGCTACAAGCCGAGCAAGAGCGAGACGCCATCCCCCTGCCCAGCACATTTAATCCGGCAATCTCGTCCGCCGTCGAGCGGGTTCTCATGCAGGCGCTCTCCTACAAAGCAGAAGAACGTTTCGCCCATGTAATGCAATTCTCAGATAACTACTTAAGCGCCCTCATGGGCTTTAGCGTCAAAAATACGAGCGAGCCACGCCTGACAATTGCCCCGGCAACAGCGCCGAGTAGTCGCGCCAAAAAGCTGCTTTCCCTCCAGGCGCAAGAAACAATGCTGGAGCCAGCAGATAGCAGCGTTGAGGTACCTGAGACACCGGCCCCTCTCTTGCTACAAAAATCCGCGCCGCCGCAGACGCCTAGATTAAACTTGCCGCCAGAAGAAGAAACAGCGCCCATACCCTTTCCGCTAGCAAAGCTACGCCAGAAACCTTCCGCGCCAGACTCACTCCAGAGGGAAACAGCATCCTCTTCCGCCCGTACAGTTGCAGAAGAGGCAGAACTATTTGCGCCTGAGCGTAAGCCTGTTGCTCCCAACCAGAAAAAACTGCCAAAGGCAGCAACAGCAAATGATCTGCATTTGCAGAAATTGATCACCGAAGACCTCTGCCAGGGTGGTATTCTCTCGCGGCGTCTCCCTGGCTATGAAGAGCGTCCGGCACAGGTAGAGATGGCCGCCGTTGTTGCTCAGGCCATTACCCAGAATATTCCGGCCATAATAGAAGCGGCGACAGGCACAGGGAAAACCATCTCTTATTTGATACCCGCGGTCCGCTCTGGCAAGATAGCCATCGTCAGTACAGCCAATAAAGCCCTGCAAGAACAGCTTTTTTACAAAGACATTCCCTTTATCCAGAAGCATATCAAACATTTTGAAGCCGCCCTCGTCAAAGGCTTCGGCAACTACGTCTGTCTTGATCGTCTAGAGGCAGAGAAATTTGGCTTCCAGAACTTCACGAAAAATCGCGACTTCCAGCGCCTCTATGATCTAACGAGTGATCCAGAATCGGAATTTCAGGGTGACTTCGAGATACTCGGTTTCCAGCTCCCTGGCGATATTCGTGGGCGCGTCAACGCCGATAGCGACCAGTGCGCCTGGAGCAAGTGCAACTTTTACGCGGACTGCTACGTACGCCAGATGCGTGAGCGCTCCACGCTAGCTCAGGTAATCGTCGTCAACCACACACTGCTCCTTATCGATGCTGCGATGGGTGGTTTTCTCCTACCAGAGCGAGATGTAATAATTCTGGATGAGGCACACCATCTAGAGGAAGAAGCGACGCGCTCATTTACGACTACTGTCAGCCCTCACCAGATCACCACCCTGCTCGCTCAACGGATGCTTAAAGATCACAGCCTGCTGCGCTTGCAAGATGAAGTAATTAAAACCGCCAGCGGAGTCTGGAGCCGCCTGGAGCAAGTTGCGCAGCCCGGCTTCAAAGGGCGCTGCAACCTGGAGGAACCCCTGGAGGAAGGGCTACGCCTGGCAACCGTCATCGGTGATCTTGCGGATTCCCTGCGTAAGCAGCGACCAAAGAATATGCAAGAAAAAGACGAGCAGCTCTATGACAAACTGCTCAAGCGCACGCAGAATCTTTCAGAGAACGTCCGCCAGGTCTTCTCAGTTGCCAACACCGCTAAATTTGTCTACTACGTTGACCGCGTAGAAGGATCAAGACAGGGCAATATTCTTCAGGCCTCAGCCGCCCCGCTGGACGTGACCACGTGGCTACAAGAAAAGCTTTTTGATAAGTGTAACGTTATCTGCACCTCAGCAACGTTAGCAACTATCGGCACGCCCAATCCATTGAAGCCGGAAGAGAAAGGGCCAAACTTTAGCTATTTCCGTAAACGCGTAGGACTCGATCCAGTTGAGCGTCCAGAGGTCATCGAGCGGATTTTGCCCCTGACCTTCGACTATGAAAGCAACGCCCTGCTCTACATCCCACGTGACCTACCTGCCCCCACCTTTGGGCCTGGATCGGACGACTATATGCTGGCCATTGCCAGAGAGATGTATCGACTGGTGAAGCTCTCACGAGGTCGCGCCTTCCTGCTCTTCTCCAGCAAACGTATGCTGGATCGCGCCTACGATCTTATGGCTCCGCACCTCCCTTATCCACTTTTAAAGCAGGGAGACATGACCCGCATCGAGCTCACCAGGCGTTTCCGTGAGGAGGAAGGGCTCAGTGCTGTTCGGTCTAAAAAGCTTCTGGGAAGGGGTAGATATCGCTGGAGAGGCCCTCTCGCTCGTCGTGATTGATAAACTTCCTTTTGATCCGCCCGACGACCCGGTTCATGAGGCACGCGTGGCGCATATGAAGGCAGCGGGAGAAAACTGGTTTGGCACTTATGTGCTTCCACAGGCCGTGTTGCGTCTCAAGCAGGGCATAGGCAGGTTGTTGCGCTCGCGCGAGGATCGGGGGGTGATGGCTATTCTCGACACACGTCTGCACACCAAAGGATATGGGAAGATGGTTCTGAATGCATTACCACCTGCTCAGAGGAGTTCAAATATCCGAGACGTCGAGAGATTCTTTTTGCAAGAACAGTAGATTAAGGAACTCGATGAATTCACTCCCACCCCACAAACCCATGAAACGCGATGAAACAGGGCTAGACAGAAGCTCCCAATAAGAATAGAATAGAAAAGCATTCCGACGTATGACGTAAGTCAAATTCTTTCTCGGTACAGGGGAGTTCGCGCATGAGCAGCAAAGTTAAAATGCGCTGCAATACCTGCGGCAAGTGGTTTCAGTCGGCTAATGCTAAAGAAGTAACTTGCCCAGATTGTACGCAAAAAGCCAGAAAAGAGAAGTTGGCGGCAAAAAATGCGCCGCCGCCAGGTAACAAGGGTGCCGTCGCTAGCAGCCAACCTAAAGTTGTCGCGCCGCCGCCCAAACCAAAACATGTACAGAGTGGGACTAATCAGTGGCTGGATAGGCTCGATGATGTAAAAATCGCTGAGCCAGAACCGCCACCACCGCCACGTCCTAAAATACTCCCTCCCGCTCACTTAAGGGAAAATCAACGTCCAACTGACGATACACGCACTCAATCAGCACCTCCAACAGAACAATTTGAGGAGAACGCGCGACGCCGAGAGTCGTTCAATCGTGGCCCGGCTGCTTATAGAGATGAGAGCAGACGCAGCCCCACTCCCTATCGGCCCGGCGGGCCGAATGAGGGTCCCGGTACCTATCAAGGCAATCGACCAAACAATTTCCGGCCCGGCGGCCCTGGAACAAGTGGTCCTGGCGGTCGACCAAGACAGCCACTAACGGAGAATAGAGGTGGGCGTGGACCACGCCCGGACGGCAATGGACAGGATGGCACACATCCACAATATAAACCAAAGCCGCGTCCAAAGGCCCATGCCAAACCGCCAGCTCCGCCAAAGCCAAAACGCGAGAAAATTCCACCACCAGAACCGTTTACTCCTACAGAGGAACAGCGCAAACAGGTGGAGGATCGCTATATTGAGCTCGCCACTCCTGCCGAGTTTGATGGCATACGCACACAAATTGCGCAGGAGCTGAGTATTCCTAAAAAAGCCGTCAAGCAGATTATCAAGGACCTCCGCGACAAACAGCATATACCAAGCTGGTGGGAGATCCAGACCTATAAAGGGAGCAACGAGGAGCTAGAAAAGATTAAAGCTGCCTACCTGCCATTCTTACCTGTTCCGCAGGTAGGCGTCCATAAAAAGATCGCCGACGAGTTAAATCTCAAACCAGGAATTATCTACCAGGCCATCAAGGCTATCCGCCTGGAGATGAATTTGCCACAATATAACGATCCGACCTTCCATGAAGAAGAGCTCGCTGCTATTCGGCAGCAACGGGCACAACAGCGCAAACAACACGAAGAGAACCAGCAAGCAAAAGCAGCCGCTTCAGAAGAGGGACATTCTGAAGAAATGCCCTCTGAAGAGACGCCTGCCGAAGCAAAGGTCTTATCAGAAAGCACTGTTGGTGCTCATGAAGCACAAAGCGAACAGCACGAAGCAGTAGAATAGCCAGCCAACCGGCCCGGTGCCTTGTGCCTTTCTTTATTAGAAGAAGGAAAGAGCGCAAGGCACTTCCCTTATCCCCGCTTAAGCGTGGTAAAACCGTCCTAATGGCGTTCCTCATAAGCGCTATTACTCGTTACAATAAGAAATGGGAACAGGGAAGGAGGTTTATGGAAAATTGTCTCTTTTGTAAAATTGCCGCAGGGCAAATTCCCAGTACTATCGTGTACCAGGATAAAGAGATTGTCGCGTTTCGAGACCTCAACCCTCAGGCTCCGCAGCATATCTTGCTGATTCCAAAGCGCCATATCGACTCGATGGGAGACCTGACCAGCGAGGATGGGGCTTTGCTGGCACAGATCTTCACCGTCGCCAATCAATTGGCAAAAGAATTTGGTATCGAACAGAGTGGGTATCGTTTTGTGACCAACGTTGGACCCGATGCCGGTCAGAGCGTCTTGCATCTGCACTTTCATCTGCTGGGTGGACGTCTACTTGGTTGGCCGCCGGGCTAGCCGGGCTCAGAGAACGGGTTTGCGCTAAGGGTGGTATTTGCCGAATATGTACTCGATCCCAGACACGTTCTTAGAAAAAAGTGCGGAGGTAACTGTATGCGCATTACTATTGATTATACTGCCGCTATCCGCCAGGGGGCAGGCATAGGAACCTATGTCCGCAATCTGGTGGGAGCTATGCTGCAACAGGATAGCAGCAATCAGTATACCCTGCTTACAAGTGGGCAGAGTTCGTCAGAACATCCTTTTCCAGAGGCAGAAAATGTCCGAGGCAGGAGCATTTTTCTGCCAGATCGTTATCTGAATGTACTCTGGTATCGCTGGCGCGTGCCGCTTCCAGCAACGCTCTTCTCAGGCCCAACCGATATCTATCATGGACCCGATTTTGTCTTGCCGCCCCTGGGCAAGCAGGTGAAAAAGGTTGTTACCGTTCACGACCTGGCCTTTCTGGAACATCCTGAATACGCCGTTCCCTCACTTGCCGACTATCTGCGCAAAGTTGTTCCAGAAGCGGTAAACTCGGCGGACGTCGTTGCTACGGTCTCAGGCGAAGTCAGCCGCACGCTCAGCAAACATTTTCAGACGCCAGCGGAGAAGATGATTGTTATTCCCAACGGTGTCAGCCCCCAATTTCACCGCCGCACCGACCCTCTGCTTTTAAGCGCCACACAGCATAAATTTGGTCTGAAGTATCCTCTTGTGCTTGGTGTGGGGACAATGGAACCGCGTAAAAACCATATGGGGCTGATTAAGGCTTTTTACCAGGCTCAACAGAAAAAAGGTGGCCCGGCAATGCTGGCGATAGCTGGTGGTCAGGGCTGGCTCTATGAAGAGACCAAACAGCTCGTTGCAGAGCTGAAACTGGAGAAAAAGGTCCGTTTTCTTGGTCGCGTCACTGATCTTGAGCTTATTCTACTCTATAGTATGGCAGATGTCTTCGCCTTCCCTTCTTTCGCCGAAGGCTTTGGCATTCCACTCATCGAGGCGATGGCCTGTGGCGCACCCGTTATCACCTCCAATGTCTCTGCCATGCCCGAAGTCGTAGGAGATGCAGCGCTCCTGATCGATCCTCATAACATTGACGAGCTAGCAACGGCTATCAGTAACTTACTAGAGAACGAACAGATGCGCGAAGAGCTCCGCGCAAAAGGCTATCAACGGGCAAGAGAGTATACGTGGGAGGCGTCTGCACAAAAAATGTTACATATCTATCAAAATTTGTCCAATGGAGAGAAGGTTTTTACACAATTCGTTACTGCTAACAAGGAAAACACTCTATGAAAATTGGTTTCAATGGTCTTTTTTTTCAATTTCCCGCCACGGGGAGTGGACAATATCTTACGCATCTTTTAAGTGCTCTGGAAGAGATTGAGCCGCACAATGACTATCTCCTTTTCGGTCCGCAGCCTATCAAGCTTCCAGCGCAGATACAGCATCTTCCCTACGAGGTGCGGCCAGTCCCAGGACCAGGCAGAAATAAACCTAATATAGAGAAGGTCCTCTGGGAACAGATCACCGGACCCGCCGCCGCCCATAAAGCTGGTGTCGATCTCTATCACGTTCCCTATTTCGCGCCACCGCTCGTCCCACGCAACACGACCATCGTCACTATTCACGATGTCATCCCCCTCCGCCTTCCCGCCTATCATCCAGCCGGGAAAGTTAGAACCTATATGAAGATGGTGGCCCGTGCCTCGCAAAACGTCAATATGATTATCACAATCTCGCAGCACGCAAAAAAAGATATTATGGAGCTTCTTAAACTGCCTGAAGAGCGGATTCGCGTCATTTATCAGGCCGCTTCTGAAAAGTACCGGCCCGTTGAGGACCCGGCCAGGCTGGCTGAGGTTCGTCAGCGTTATGGACTCAACGAACGCTATATTTTCTACCTGGGCGGCCTGGACCAGCGCAAAAATGTCCCTCAACTTGTCAAAGCCTTCGCCCATGTCTACCAACAGGTAGGAGATCCCAACCTGCAACTGCTCATCGCGGGCAATCCCGATAAGCAGAAGGGCGACCTCTTCCCCGATCCGCGTCCTGTCGCGGCCAACCTGGGTATGAGCGGACAGATCATCTATCGTTTTGTAGAAGAAGAGGATAAAGCCGCCCTCTACAGCGGGGCCAGCCTCTTTGTCTTCCCTTCCCTCTATGAAGGATTCGGACTTGACCCGCTAGAGGCCATGAGCTGCGGTGCCCCCGTCGTCTGCTCAAACCGAACCTCCCTCCCCGAAGTCGTAGGAGATGCCGCCCTGAGCATCGATCCCGAAAACACTTCGGCCCTCGTTGAGGCCATGTCTCGTGTCCTCACCGACCAGACGCTTGCGAACGACTTGCGAGCGCGTTCATTAAAGCAGGCCACAAAATTTAGCTGGAAAAAAACCGCAGGCGAGACCCTCAAAGTCTATGAAGAGACACGAGCGCGTGCCATGAAGATGAGCAGAAAGAGATAAGTAGATGCGTGTACTCATGCTATCTAAGGCCCTGGTAGGCGGGACCTCACAAAGAAAATTGGAAGAACTGGCCAAGTGTCCAAACATAGAGCTCACCCTTGTTACGCCGCCCTACTGGCAGAGCGACGACGGCAGCAAGCAGGTTCTGGAACGTCTCTACACGAGTGGCTATGAGATGATCGTTACCCCCATGGCCCTCAACGGCAACTTTCACCTGCACTACTATCCGCGCCTGAGCAAAATTATGCGCGAGGTGCAGCCTGAGATCGTCCATATCGACGAAGAGCCCTATAATTTCGCCACCTTCCAGGCCATGCGTCTCGCTGGCAGCTTGAAGGCAAAGGCCCTCTTCTTCACCTGGCAGAATCTCCACCGCGACTATCCGCCCCCCTTCCGCCAGATCGAGCTTTATAACTATCAACATGCCAGCGCCGCCCTTGCCGGGAATCGTGCCGCCGAAGAAGTCCTGCGCAGCAAAGGCTTCAACGGCACCATCCACGTCATTCCGCAATTCGGCTTCGATACCGACATCTACAAGCGCAGCGCACCGCGTCCACCGCGCAAAGACAACGAGCCTTTCACCCTGGGATTCATTGGACGCCTCAAAGAAGAGAAAGGTCTGCCTCTGATGGTCGAAGCTCTGACCTATCTTCCTGACTATTGCCAGGCCGTCTTTATCGGCAACGGCCCGATGAAAAGCGTTTTGGAAGAGCAAGCGGCGAAGCTAAAGGTAGCGGACCGTGTGATCTTCAAACCAGGTGTACCCACCTATGAAGTGCCAAAGGAGATGGAGCAGCTCAACGTCTTTATCCTGCCCTCGCTCACACGACCAAACTGGAAAGAGCAATTTGGGCGCGTCCTCCCCGAATCGATGTCCTGCGAGACCCCAGTGATCGGCTCTGATAGCGGCGAGATACCCTATGTGATCGGCGATGCTGGACTCATCTTCAAAGAAGGGGACGCCAGAGACCTGAGTGAACGTGTCAAACAGTTGTTGGATGATCCCGATTACTACGCTGAGCTTGCCAAACGTGGACGCCAGCGGGTCATCGAAAACTACACCCAGGGTCAGATCGCCCGTCAGACATTTGAAGTCTACCGCGAAATGCTCCAGACCAGCCCCGCCACCATCTCGTAGGGTGCGAAATTTGTTTGCCTGGTTAGCCCCTCTCCCGCATGTAGGGTTCTGACACTGTTCATGTGACGGAATTGCTAAAGAAGGAAGAAGGGTGATTGGTGAGCGTGGAGCGGGATCAACCGCAGATAAACACGCTCCCTACCTCTTCTTGCGGGCGAGCTGGGTACAGTTTCATCTCTTCCTCCCCAGATGACTTCCCCTTCAGATGAAGTGTGTCAGAGCAGTAGGGTCGGCTGTTGACTGTGCCCCCTCTGGAGTCTCTGACCGAGCTCACCTACCACCCATCTCGTCCAACAGAGAGGCGCGAAATAAGATCCCGCCGAGCGATCCTCTCACTCTTCAAATGTATCCGCTCTCTCGGACATATTTATGGCAGCGATGGAGCCTGCGCAAAAACCCAATTTTGAAAATGTGATGCAGCAAACAGATAATTGATGTAGAGACTCCTAGTTTATGCCCTGCTATTCTGGTATATTAAAAACAGATGAGAGTGTGAGAGCAAAACCTTTGTAACTAGTTTCAGTACCCTCAAACGGGTCGAGAAAGGACATCTGCTCCTGCCGCACCCAGCAAGGGTAGTCCACCCACGAAACCCAAAAAGGTCAAGTGGAAATACATTAGGAGGATTTGATGGTACCATCTTCCGCGCCAAGACCTGGAAGATTGAAAGCGGGAACAGTCATTGCCACGCTGGTAGGCATAGTCAGTGCGGGTATCGTGCTGCTGATTTTGAGTCAGTTTCTGTTCCAGGTTTTCCACCCCCAGCGTATCTCGCCATTTGTTTTTGTGAAGGACGTACTCCTGCCGTCCTCTCTGCCAACGCGATTTATTGCTAACGCGCGAGACCTGCCTAAGCAGGAAACGCCGCTTACCCCTGGTGTTTCTATTCCCTTCGACGGGTTTGATTTTCAGGCCCTTGATCCGGTAACAAAGCTGCTCTTTTTTGCGCACGGCGGACCAGGGCCGGATGTCTACGCCCAGTTTAACCATGCCTTTGATGCAGATAAAGACAGTCAGTTCGATGGGTATGTAGGAGTTCTTGATACAACACGCAATGTACTCGTGGGAAGAGTCAATGTACCACAGGTCGCAGGCATTGTGGCGGCCCCGGATCTGGGATTGGTCTTTGCGGCTGATGGGAATGATGGTATTGTCTATTCCATCAATGAGCACACGCTCAAAGCCACTGCGATTTCCCTTGCTACCAATGACGGACCCGATGCCATTGAATATGATCCTACTGATCATAAAGTCTTCGTCTCTGATCCCGGAATGCCCCCTGCCAGCAATCCCAATGGGAATGTACCACTGGATAATCAGGCAGTGCTGGCGATTAATATACTCCATAACAATGCGGTTAGCCGCATCAACCTGGGCCATCAGCCCAAATTACCAGCGGAGGATGCTGCCCTGTCGAAGTTTGGCTATGATGTTGGGCATAATCATTATGATCCCATCTTGCACCGCATCTTCGTCACGTCACAGCAGCTCACCGATCAGAGCGTGCTCAATCCCGATACCCCTCCTGGCGGAACAGGCGAACTCGAAGAAATCAATCCCGTCACACAGCAAATTGTGGCACGGCTGCAACTACCTCGTACCTGCGGCATACCGCATGGCATGAATATTGATCAACAGGAGCAGATCGCCTTTATTGTCTGCTCTGCCGTGGACCCTGCGCAATCTCCACAACTGTTCGAGAACCTGACACGCGTGAATCTGCGCACGCTAACGAACATCAGCGGTCCTTTGTTGCCACTGGCACCCGGACCCGATATTGTCATCATGGACAGTCCTCTGCACTTGCTCTTCGTCGGTTGTAGTGGCGGCATCTCTGTCTTCGACGAGGGCAATAACCAGATACGCAAGCTAGGAAATTACATCGTTGGTAAGGGAACACACACGATCTATGTTGATCAGGCCACACAAGATGTCTACTCGCCGCAAGCAGATGTTGGTGGTAGACCCATGATGGTCATCTTTCATTTCGACGCGGCTGGCATCAATACACCTGGCAATTAAGCCAGGAAGGAGAGTTCTGTGGACCTGATAAAATTTCTGTTTCGCAACATGAAGGGGTATCGTCTCCTCTTTGCAGTGGCGATTCTGGTCACGGTTGCGCAGGTTGGCGCGGATATTGCCACCGCGCTCCCCTTAAAATTTATACCGAGCAAGGTGAGCAACACAGGCAACGATCCAGCCTGCACGTTTCCCTTTCTCAATCCTGTGCTTGATCTTTTTGATACGCCACAAATCGATCCATCGTTGATTGACCCTGTCTCAGGACAAACCCTGCCGCCTTCAGTAACGGAATGTCCAATCTCGCCGACAGATATCAACGCAGCCTCTCATCCGGTGCTGACCCACCACACAACCTTTGGCGTGATCATCTTTTCGATCATTATGCTCATAATCTTTGGTGCGATCAGTGCGTTCTTGACCTATCTAGACCTGTTTCTCGCCACCTATATCGCCCAAAATCTCACCGCACGTCTGCGCAATCAGCTTTTTGACCACCTGCAACGCCTCTCGTTGGATTGGCACGGCAAACAGAAAAAGGGCGACCTGGTACAGCGCGTGACGGGCAATATTGCCGATATTGAGAAGTTTGTGACCGATGGGATGGTAGACCTATTCTCAGCCGTGCTCACGCTGGGAGGAGTTGCGGCAGTGATGCTGCTCTTCGTACCATCCTACACCGTTATTGCCCTTGCCATCGCCCCTGTACTCTTTGTAGTCATCCTGGTCTACACACGAAGGATCAAAGTTGAGTCCAAGATTGCAGCAAAGGCAGCCGGGCAGGTGGCTGATGTAGCCACAGAGGATATCAACGCCCTGACCGTCATCAAAGTCTTCACACGCGAGGAGCGCGAGGCGGTCCGATTTGGTGGGTATGTGAACCAGAATCGCATCTCGGCCTTAAAGGCAACGGGCCTGCAAGCGCAATTTGCCCCAATCGCCGAGTTTCTTATCTTCATCGGAACCGCACTGGTGCTTGGCGTAGGTGGCTACGTTGCGGCTGGCAAATCGGTCTCCATTGGACCACTGACCATCGTAGCTGAGAGCGTTGATGTAGGGACACTGATCCTGTTTCTAACCTTCCTTAAAATGCTCTACCAGCCGATGCGCGACCTCTCGAAGCTCTCGAATCTGGCGAGCAGTGCAGGGGCAGGAGCGGAGCGCATTCAGGAGGTCCTGGACCAGGCACCGGAAGTGACGGATTCGCAGGCAGTCTCCGCGTATAATGGACCGCAAAAGTTGCGCGGGGATATTATCTTCAATAATGTGTCCTTCGGATATACAAAAGAGCAGCTTGTGCTCAAGGGTCTAAATCTGCACATTGAAGCGGGGCGGAAAGTGGCCCTGGTAGGACTCTCTGGTGGCGGCAAAACAACGCTCGTCAAGCTGATTCCGCGCTTCTATGAGATTGGGCAGGGCATGGGTTCAGTAATGATCGATGGTGTAGATAACCGTATGTATCCTCTGCGTGTCTTACGGCAGAACGTGAGCATGGTCTTGCAGGACTCAGTACTCTTCGAGGGTTCGATTCGCGAGAATATCGCCATTGGCAAACCGGGAGCCAGCGATGAGGAGATTATTGAAGCCGCGAAAAAAGCGGACATTCACAATATGATTATGAATACGCTGGGAGGATATGAGCGCCTGGTCCGAGAGCAAGGCAAGGACCTGTCAGGCGGACAACGCCAGCGCATGGCTATTGCACGCGCTATTCTGCGTGATGCGCCTATTCTGGTGCTGGATGAACCAACTGCTTCGCTCGATGTCGAGTCCGAGGCTGAGGTGATGCACGCCTTAGATAAACTCATCGAAAACCGCACAGTGATCACCATCTCGCATCGCTTGAGTACCCTGGGCAATGTGCAGGAGATTATTGTCCTCAAAAATGGGACCATTGTAGAACGTGGCAATTTCAAGGATCTGAAGCGCCAGGGCGGGATCTTTGCGAAGCTGCTTGACGAGCAAAACCGCTACAGTGCTGAGAAGGCAGGCGAGAAATCGATACTGCGCTCAGCGTTCGTGCGCCGCCCATCGGATCAGGAATTGGCACTGGCAATGCAAGGTGAGCCGCGCCCTGGATATGATAGACCTTACAAGCAGAATGAGCCCTATGGACAAAACTGGCCTGCTAAGCCAGCCGCACAGAATCCAATTCAGCCACAAGCTATGCCGTCTGCGCTTATCCAGGTCGAAATTGACGGCAAGGCAGTAAGCGAACACAAGCTCGACAAGTCGCTGATGACGGTTGGGAGGCTGAGCAGCAATGATATTCTTGTGCCCAATCAGCGCATCTCACGTCTCCATGCCAAATTGCGGCTTGTAGAGGGAAGCTGGGTGCTGGAGGACGCGGAAAGCGTTAATGGGATCGTCTATCAGGGCAAACGCGTAGAGCGCGTCACCCTCAACAATGGCGACCACATCTATCTGGCCCCGTTAGTCTCGCTGAACTACAAAACCCAATAAGCCTGCTCATAAGATAATACAATGTGTGGGAGACGGTGTATCATGCTCCCACCAGTGTCGTAAGCTACAGAATATTTACTCGCGTCTACAGGAATCTCTTGGAGGAAACAGACAACGATAAAAGTCGCGATCATCCAACCCAGATTGAGCAGAACGCACTCGGGGTACTCTTTTCTCTGAAAAACGTGTTGGATGATATAATGAGGCGAAGAAAGAAAAAAGAATAATAGACATCTGTGCAACCGTGCGAAGAACACCACGCGACTTGCGAATAGATTGAAAGGCAATCAAACGCATGACAACACCACCTGTTGAGCTTATCCCCCGCGAGATCCTCTTTGGCAATCCTGAAAAGGCTGGACCTCGTATTTCGCCCGATGGCAAGCAGCTTGCCTATCTCGCTCCGGTTAATAATGTTCTTAATGTCTGGATCGGCACAATTGAGAGTAATAACTATCGTCCGATTACGCAAGATACAGAACGCGGCGTGCGCTTCTACTTCTGGGCCGCAGATAATAAGCATATCCTCTATATTCAAGATATCGGCGGCAACGAAAACTGGCGTCTCTATGCCACTAACATCGAAACTGGTGCGACCCGCGATCTGACACCATTTACAGATGTGCAAGTGCAAATTCTTAATCATGACAAACACTTCCCCAACGAGCTGCTTATTGCCATGAATAAGGAGAATCCCCAGGTTCACGATGTCTACCACCTGAATCTGACGGATGGCGAACTGACGCTGGCCGCAAAAAATCCGGGCAACATTGCCGGATGGGTCACCGATACCCAATTCAAAGTCAGAGGCGCTGTCACTGCGCTTCCCGATGGCGGCAATGAGCTCCTTGTAAGAGACAACGAGCAGAGCGAATGGCGCACTATCCTTACCTGGGGTCCAGACGATTCTTCCAATAGCGGCCCTCTCAGCTTCAGCAAGGATGGTCAATCTCTCTATCATGGAAGATTCGCGCAATACCAACGCCGGACGTCTGGTTCAATTACATCTGGCAACGAATGACCTTAAAGTTATCGCGGAAGATCCTCAGTACGATGTAAGCAATGTAATGATTAATCCAGATACCTACGAGATTCAGGCGGTGGCCTTTACCAGGGATAGAAACGATTGGCAAGTTCTCGACGAGAGCATTCGGGTAGACTTTGATCGCATCCGCGATATTCACCAGGGAGACTTCTCTATTACGAGCCGCAGTGACGACGACGAAACCTGGGTTGTCGCCTTCATCATCGATAATGGTCCAGTCCCTTATTATGTCTACCATCGCAAAGAGCAAAACGCTACGTTTCTCTTTGACAACCAGCCTCGCCTCAGCCAATACAAACTGGCAGAGATGGAGCCGATCAGCTTCCAGACCAGAGACGGTCTCACGGTACATGGGTATCTCACCAGACCGTAGCTGCCCAGGCAGGCAAACTTCCCCTTGTCTTGAATGTGCATGGTGGTCCCTGGGCCAGAGATCACTGGGGGTATAATCCAGAGGCACAATGGCTGGCAAATCGTGGCTACGCCTGTTTGCAGGTCAACTATCGCGGCTCAACTGGCTATGGCAAAGACTTCCTCAATGCTGGCGACCATGAATGGGGCCGCAATATGCATAACGATCTGGTTGATGCCGTCCAGTGGGCCATTCAGCAGGGAATCGCTGATCCGGAGAAGGTTGCCATCTACGGCGGTTCTTATGGTGGCTACGCCGCGCTCGTCGGCGCAACCTTCACGCCAGATCTGTTCTGCTGTGCGGTAGACATTGTAGGACCCAGCAACCTGCTGACCCTCATCAAAGCCTTCCCGCCTTACTGGTCAACCTTCCTGGCAAATTTTCATAAGCGCGTCGGCAATCCCGAGACAGAAGAGGAATTTTTAAAGTCCCGTTCGCCGCTCTTTAAAGTCGACCAGGTCAAGATCCCTCTTTTAATCGCCCAGGGAGCGAACGACCCACGCGTCAAACAGGCAGAATCAGAACAGATCGTCGCTGCCCTGAAAGAAAAAGGGATCGACTACGAATACCTTCTCTTCCCCGATGAAGGTCACGGCTTCGCCAAACCTGCAAACCGTCTCAAGTTCTACGCTGCCGCCGAACACTTCCTTGCCCAACATCTGGGCGGCAGATACGAAGAGGCGTAATCTGTTCCTGGCTACGCTGGGGCTCATCGGCCAGCGTAGCCAGATATTCCTAGTGCAAATCCACTAGACATTTTCAGATTCGTCGTTGGAGAGAGCTGGGGGCCGAATGCTGCATTCTGCATTCTGTGGTCCGCTTTGAGGATACTGCAATCATTATGAGAATGCTGACAAATAGTCTGGCAGAGCGGCAATCGAGGATAATGTTACCTCTGGCTGAATATGGGCCAGCAGGGGAGAATCAGCAGCATGCTTGCCGGTTAAAACAAACGCGCCGCGCAAGCCCGCCTGCTGTGCCCCCTGAACATCGTTTTCCAGATCGTCGCCAATCATGAGTGCCTCTGCCGCCTGAAGATCAAGCAGACGCAGGGCTTGCTGAAAAAAGGCCGCGTTCGGCTTTCCCAGCACCACAGCTTGCTTACCGGAGGCAAACTCAAGCGCCCGCACAAAAGGACCGCTATCCAGTTGCAGGCCAGCACTCGTACGCCAGTAGAGATTCATATGCATTGCTAAAAGTGCTGCCCCGTCCATTAACATCCGAAAGGCACGATTCATTGCATCATAGCTCAAGAGCTCCTCAGCTCCACCAATCACTACAACATCAGCAGCATCCTCAACCAGATTCAATCCGGCAAAATCCTCTGCTGTATTCCCTTTTGTTAAGACCCAGCAGCGTTTATCCGGAAAATGCTGACGAATATAATTCGCTGTCGCCACCGGCGCAGTCAATAGCTGCTCCTCAGAGACAGGCAGGCCTATTTCCTGAAGCCGCCGCGCTAGCGTCCCACGCGTCATCGTCGTTGTATTGCTTACAAAACAGGTACGATAACCATGAGCAGCAAGCCAGCGCAGCGTCTCAGCTCCGCCCGGAACTGGACGCATACTGACATGCAGAACACCATCAATGTCAAAAAGGACTCCTGCGGGTTGAGAATGCATACCCATACCGGCTCCTCCTAATTTTTGCTTGGGACTTGAAAAATATCTGACAGGGAAAAACTATTCTGCTATACGTTTACAACGCATAACATTACCGCCTACTCATACGTATAAAAAGAGGCGCATAAACACTCAAGGGTAGGTCTAGAGCTGCCGAAAAGCAGCAATCCACCTATATAGGTGAGTAGAAAATGTAAAACCGTATCAGGATTCCGTACCTGGTATGTAAGTATTTTGTCACCTGTTCCGTTTTTCTATCAAGGGATAACGCTGTTAAACCAGGCAGGCAGCTTAGACCGCCAGAAAGAAAACAGAACGCAAGTCAGGGAGAAAAGAGAACGCAAGTAACAGAGAGAGAGGAGAGAACTCCCTTCTACAATAATGACACACATAAACGGATAGTGTATAATGTAGCCGCAACCAGTAGCCTTAAAAATGAGGAGCGCACAAACCATGAACAGCGACATGCTTGGTCTTGTCATCAAAGGTCGCTATAAGCTCATTGATGAACGAGGAAGAGGCAGCTTCGCTACGGTGTATGTGGCACGTGATCTAGAGGATAATCGTATTTACGCCGTGAAGATAATGCACATGGAGCTCTCCAACGATGGCGAACTACTGGCTCGTTTCCAGCGCGAGGCACGCATTCTTCAAGAACTCAATGATCCCCATATCGTCCGTATTTTTGAATACGATAATGACAATAGCATACCCTATATCGTAATGGACTATATTGATGGTCAGAATCTGAAGTATTATATGCTGAAAGAGGTTCTGATGGACCCAATGCGGGCGCTTAACTATACGAGACAGATTGCCGAAGGACTGGAGGCTGCCTACAAAAAACATGTTGTGCATCGCGATATCAAGCCACAAAATATTCTGGTGAATACCAGAGATATGATAAAAATTACTGACTTTGGCCTGGCACGAGGTCGCGATACCGTCACGCTTACCCAGTCGAACGTCTTTATGGGGACTGCCTACTATATCTCGCCCGAACAAGCCGAAAGTGGGCGTTCAGCTGACACCCGTTCTGATCTCTACTCTGTCGCTATTGTTTTGTTTGAAATGTTGGCCGGAGAACCGCCCTATCGCGGCGAAACCGCCGTCGATATCGTCATCAAACACATGAATGAAAAGGTGCCATCTATCTGCCGCTTGCGTCCTGATCTACCCAGCGAAATGAACGATTTTATGCAGCGAGCCCTGGCAAAACTACCAGCAGAACGCTTTACAACTCCGCGCGAGTTTATCAATGCTCTTGAGCAGTTGCAAGATCGTCTCCGAGATATGCCACCGGTTGAACAAGGTGTCAGGAACGGAGACAATAAAGCACGATCTCAAAATGTACCACCGCAACCTCCACAAAAAGAGGCACGACTGATAGTTCTCTCCAATGGACAACCAATTCCATTACGAGGTGATCTGATGGTCGTTGGTCGCCAGGACCCTACCCTGGGCATTTTTCCAGAGATCAACCTGGCAGATAAAACGGTTGGCAGACGGCATGCTTACATACGACATCAACAGGGCACATATACCGTCGAGGATCTCAACGCACTCAATAAGACCCGCTTGAATGGTGTCACCTTGACGCCACATGAGGAGCGAGGTCTTAAAGATGGGGACCTTCTTCGTTTTGGCAGTGTTGAAGTACGTTTTGAATTGCGATAGGGTAAATAAGCTGCTCTCAAAACCATCAGTTGACCATGAAGCAATCAGTGATAGCACGAGCGGCCAACTGAGCAAATAACAGGCTACAAATGCGCACGGTAGGGGTACGAAAAGCGTACCCGATAGATATCGGGTGGCCGCAAGCTCATATCCAGGATGTGCTATGATACAATTGTCCTGAGCGCTGCTTCCGCAGCTTGTTTCACTGACGAGGTTGAATAGTATTCCACACAGCTCTGGCTGTGGAGCGAAGAGAGACGCGAGACCGTCCCTACGATCAGAGGGGTGAACAACTATGACAGAAATACTATCGATTGTACTTGCACTGGGTGGAGGGTTGATAAGTCCATCGCTCATTCTTGGAGCCGTGATCATTCTGGCTATTCTCCTCGCCCTTGTCTCTTTCTATCTTTTCCGAGGTGGAAAGAAAAAAGGTGCAAAAGGTGCACCCACACCTGGAGCAAGCGGCTGGCAAGGACAATCACCACCACAGGAACAACAGCCCGGTGGGTGGGGCCAACAGCCTCAACCTGGACAACAGCCCGGTGGGTGGGGTCAGCAGCCTCAACCCGGACAACAGCCCGGCGGGTGGGGCCAACAGCCTCAACCTGGACAACAGCCCGGTGGGTGGGGTCAGCAGCCTCAAGATCCACAACAGGCCGCATGGGGCCAACAACAGCCTGGCGGGTGGGGTCAACAGCCTCAACCCGGACAACAGCCCGGTGGGTGGGGTCAACAGCCTCAACCCGGACAACAGCCCGGTGGATGGGGCCAGCCTCAAGATCCACAACAGGCCGCATGGGGTCAGCAGCCTCAGCCTGGACAACAGCCCGGTGGGTGGGGTCAACAGCCTCAAGATCCACAAGCCGCATGGGGCCAACCCGCCCCTGCTCAGCCTGATCCCTGGGGTCAACAGCAGGCAGCTCCTCAAGGCTGGGGGGGCCAACCTGCTCCTGTCCAAAACGCTTATCCAGCAGCAGGCTCTAACCCAGCCTGGGGTCAGCCCGCTCAACCCGCCCCTGCTCAGCCTGATCCCTGGGGTCAACAACCTCAGTATCAGGGAGTTCAGGGCTCAGGGCCTCAAAACTGGTCTCAGCCAAATAATCAATGGGGCGGACAGCAAGACGCTACTGTTTTTGGCGGCCCTGAAGGCGACAAAACAATGTTACGTCCCTCCGGTCCTCAGACAGGGATGGGCATGGTCCGCGTAGAAGAGGGCAAAGAACCTGGCCGTGTCTACCAGATCAGTAAGGAATCACTCAGTATTGGCCGTAGCCGAGAAAGCGACATCTTTCTGGAAGATCTGGCCGTTTCACGCTTGCACGCGACCATTCTCAATCTCGGCAACGGCAACTATGCCTTGAAAGACGAGGGGAGCGCCAACGGCACAAAAGTGAATGGGCAACTTGTAAACAAATACCAGACTTATCCCTTGCAAGAGGGAGACCACATCCAACTTGGTCAAACTGTTCTGGCCTTCGCCAGAAAATAACACAGTGTAACGATAAGACAGCCGCTGGGAGGAATTACAAACATTTCTTCCCCGGCTGCCCACTCTTCTTCTACAGGCTGTACTCAAAAAAGTTAAATGTATTGCATCGCTAGAGAGGAATCGTGCCACAATAGCATGTGCGCATACAAATGCCTTTCTACGCACATGGTATCTGTGGACGAAAAAAGTATGCAACAAGATGAACTGATAGGTGCGAGCCTCGGCAACTACAAAATCCTGGGCACACTGGGCCAGGGTGGCATGGCACGAGTATATAAGGCCTATCAGGAGAACCTTGAACGGAATGTTGCAATTAAGGTTCTTCCACCCTGGTACGCATCTGATCGGAATTTTGTAGAGCGCTTTAATCTGGAGGCTCGCCTCGTCGCACGCCTTTCACATCCCAACATTGTCACTGTCCACGACGCAAATGAGCAAAATGGGCATCTGTATATCGTTATGCAATTAATTGATGGCGGGACACTGAAACAACGCATCGATCAACTTCAACTCCAGGGCCTGGTTATGGATGCCGTCGACGCTGTACGCATCTTTAATCAACTGGCCGATGCTCTCACCTATGCTCATGATCAGGGCATTATTCATCGCGATGTCAAACCCGTCAACGTCCTTATGGACCGCGCAGGACGCCCTATCCTCTCAGATTTTGGCATCGCTAAAGTACTCGCCAGCACACAATTAAACTTGACTCATCCTGGTGCTGGCGTTGGTACTCCAGAATATATGTCCCCGGAACAGTGCCAGGGTGGCCCCATCGATAATAGGGCCGATATCTATGCCCTGGGAGTGATGCTCTTCGAGGCTATGACTGGTCGCACTCCCTTTCGCGGCGAGAGCTATCCTGCTCTGGCTCATAGCCATATCTATGAGTCTCCCCCGCCACCTCGCAGCATTAATCCCAATATTTCCCCGGCCATTGAACATATCATTCTGACTGCGCTCATGAAAAATCCGCAACAACGCTATCAACGCGCCAGCGATATGGCTGAAGCTTTGCAACGATCATTGCTGATGAATCCACCTGCCCACAACTACCGTCCATCAGCAGCAGTATCTATGACTCCAGCCATTCCTAGAAGTACTCCCCCACAGGCCCTCTTCGCCTGCCGCAACTGTCACTACATGAATAAGGGACAGGATCGCTTCTGTACACGTTGCGGCTTCTCCATGAATCCATGCGCACATTGCGGAGAACACAATCCATCCAATAATCGCTTCTGCCGCAAGTGCGGAAATCGCCTTCCGGCCCTTTCAAAACCTTAACGTGGGTATACTCTCTAATAGACAAACTCATCAGAGGGAGGGGCATACAAGCGCTCTAACGTTTTGCGTTGCTCATCAAGACGTCTGTGCTGCAACTTCAAGCGCTGCTCTATACTCATCGAAAGGAGCTCATTCACCCGCTCAACAATAATACTCGGCTGGGTAGGCTTTGTAATGTACTCAACCGCACCTTGCTCGAAGCCATGCATCTGCTGCTTCAAATTTACCAGGGCACTTAGCACAAGCACGGGAATACCGGGCGTAAATTGCTGAGTATGCAACCACTCTAAGACTTCCCAACCTGAGACCGGGCGCATCATCAGATCGAGGACAATTAAATCAGGTAAAAATTCTGGAATCACGCGGATGGCATCCTGCCCATTTAAAACTCCACGCACATCGAAGCCATTGTGTTCAAGAAAGAAACACAGAACCTGTTGAATTGCATGCTCATCCTCAACAACAAGGATGCGCTTTGGGGCTTCCATAGAAATCACCTCTCTACCACTCACAAAGCATAACTAACTACGTCAGTCAGTATGCGCCACATTTACTTATGCACGACTCCGACGTACCAGAGGAAAACGAATCTCCGCAATCGTCTGCTCCTGTTCACCGCTTTCTCCAGAAATCCGGTCATGACTGGCTATTGCAACATTTTCCACAAGTTCACGGCGCAGCGTAAAACGCCCACCCAGATCACCAATCAAATGCTTAATTAAAGAAAGACCCAGGCCTTCAAACGTTGTATTTTCACTTGGCTCCTCGACTGGTGGTTCTGAGAGTGGTTCCTTTCCATTATCAATGACCTGCACTATCACCATACCATCCTCTTCTTTACCTCGCAGAGTAATTGTACCTTCAGACCGACCCACCATACCATGTTTAATGGCATTTGAGACCATTTCGTTGATTACAAGGGCTAGAATCGTCACCGCCCGCGATGGGATAACCACAGACTCGGCCTCCACTTGAAAAGTGATGCGTTTATCTGGTGGACTCATATTTGCATTTGCGACTCCGACAATCTTGCGTGAGATCTCGTCCAGCCTCGCCTCGCTGACATCCTCATGAGCGAGAAGATCATGCGTGGCCGCCAACCCCTGAACACGATTCACGCTCTCCGCCAGAATATGGCGCACTTCTGAGGACTTTGTACGACGACGCTGAAGCTGAAGAATACCCGCAACGGTGGCAAGGTTATTTTTTACCCGATGATGCAGCTCGCGCAGCAGCACCGATTTCAACTCAAGACCTCGCCGCGTCTCCTCATACAAACGCGCATTATCAATTGCAATCGCCGCCTCATTGGCAAATGTTACTACCATCTGCAACTGTTCGGGACTCAAGAGATGGCGATGATTGCTATAGATGCAGATGCATCCCAGAATATTTTGCTTCGCTTTCAAAGGCACACAGAGCACCGAATGAATTTCTGAAGAGACCAAAGGATCATTATGAATAAAGCAATGTTCATCCGTATGAAAACAATCTACCGCAATACTAGGGCGACCCGTCTGTACAGTACGACCTGCACAACACTGTCCCACACCAATATAGGTATTACGCATTAACTCATTATCAAAACCATAGTGAGCGAGGACATGCAGACGACGTCGGTCAGGATCTAACTCAAAGATACAGGAACGTTCCGCGCCCGAAAGATGAACGGCCTGCGTCGTAATAAACTGTAATACCTCATCCAAATTGAGCGTTGAAGCAATATTGGCCGAGACGCGGTGAATGGTGCCTAACTCATAGACTTTACGGCGCAATTGCTCATCCGTCTGCTCGTACAAACGCCCATTCTCTATATTGATTGCGACTATCCCTGCCACTACCTCCACAAAGCTAATCTCATCTTTTGAGAAATCACGCGGCTCCACCGACTGGACACTTATCACGCCAATCAGGCGCTCTGCATTTCCAAAGAAAATGATGGGCAGGGCTATCAGACCATGATATTCTGTGGTATACGCCTGCGTCTCACTGGCAAAATTGCTCTCATGAAAGGCATCATGCACAATAAGCGGACGCCCTTTATCCGCAACCCAACCGCTATACCCTTCGCCCAGTCTCAAGGTGAAATGCATCCCTCCGAGTGGTCGAGGACCATTTGTGGCACGTAACGTCAAGACCCGTTGGAAGTCATCATAAAAAAAGATCGAGCAGAGCTGAATATTGAGCTCTTCTGCCACAATCTGCGCTGTTACCTCCAGCGTCTGATCCAGATCCATCGCCGAATTACTGACGCCATTAATACGCTGCAAGGCTTGCAAACGACGCTCCAACTGCTGCGCATTACTCACATACGCCGAAGCCACTTTATCAGCGGTCTGTTGGTAGCCCTGAGCAAGAACGAGAATACAAGAAGAGTGAAGATGAAACAGATGCTGAGTTACCTCGAAAAGCAAAAGTGGTTGTTCCTGGAAGAGCAGTTTCAGTTCAGTCTGCAATCTATCCACAATCTGCTGGAGAGCCCGTAGACGCAGATCCAGTTTCTCGGAACGCGCCGCTAATTGCTGGCCCACCTGGAGGAAATACATGCTTAACAGGAGATCGTCAGGCTCAATATTCGCAATCAGCGCATTTAAAAGCGTCCACCCATCCCTGTTCTCCTCAGTCGGAATAGAGCCGTCGGCAAGAATCTGCTTTAAACGATCTTGTAAGTGGGAGGCATATTGCGAGAGTACATTTTCAACATCATCATCCTTGTATCACTTCTTTTTCCTGCATCCTGTCCCCAATCGACAATTCTAGCACAAAGACCTTCTCTGGCAAAGAGCGCACAAATAGTCTTTTTTAGAGAGCGCCCCCAGAAGGCAAGCCAGCAGATAAAAAATAGCAAAGAGATAAGCAGACAAAAGCATCCACAACCTTCTCCATCAGGAAACGCATAGCGCCCAATATAAGGTATTGTAGTTGGGCTACTCAGTAGTGTCAAGAGGTTAAGGCCATTTCTGAGATAAACAAAAGTGTAACCTGGTAACAAATAGACAAATTTCCTATGCGCATTACTTACACTATAAGAAAAACGTTTAAAAAAAGATAGCCAGGTGGTATCACCTGATAACTGGGACAAAGGAACTTGATCCATAAAGGGGAAACAATACGATGAGATGTTCACGCTGTGAGATGCCACTCTCTCCAACACGTTCGCAGTGCCCACGTTGTGGTGCACCTACACCAGGAAAATCAGACGGCAAATTGAATGCTGCTATAGCGCCTTCAGAGCCAACAGCCTGGCAAACAGCTAGTGCAACACCTTCCTCTATTGGAAAAGAACCACCCTTTCCTCTCATACATACAGCAACTGAGCAGAGTATGCCCTGGGAGAGCAACAAAAACATGCTAGCCCAGTATACTGAACCAGCAGCGATACTCTCAACAGGTACTGGTACTTTCCCCTATAGCCCTCAAAAGAAGGCTGTTTTTCTGACTCCACGCCTGGGTTTCATGATTTCTGGCGCATGTATAGGCACAGGAACACTCCTCCTGGTCCTTGTCTTCATCTTCACCAGGACACTGCTACAGACCAGCAATAGAGTAAACACCAATCAGCAGAGCCTCCAGACACCACAGAAAGCGCCCATCTCCACTCCAGTCCTGAACCCAACCATTGAACTCAGCCCAACGCCCACGTTGACACTTAGCGGCCAAAAGTATTTTGACGGAACGCAACTCGGCAATACCATTAATACGACCACCGCTCAGATCGTCACTCCAGCAACTACCTTTCAGCTCCATCAAAAGATATTTGTGACCTTCCAGGTCCATACTGGCAACCAACTTGGAGCGGCATGTCTGCTCTGGTATTGGGGTGATAACAGCCAGAGCCATTTTGAGTTTCAGCTCCAGGGCTCAAATGGTGCGGCCTATTCCTATATGCCAGCAGAAGCAAAAGGGACTGGAAAGTTCGAAATCTATTATGCCAGTACGGCTGCTTGCACAGACAAAATCCTGGCTCAGAGTATTAATTTCAGTGTGCTTGCATAAATTCATCTTCTTTTCATCTCCTGCCTCTTTTGAATCATGAAGTAGTTCACAGAAAAAAGGTGTGCAAAAGCATAGCGAAGTGAGCCAAAGATGCGTATACTCATTCCTAAGCAATAGAATTTTAATATAAAAAAATTACGTTATAGAGAAAAACAAAAAGGAGCAACACAATGGCAAAAAAACAGGGAAGTCGCGTACGTATGGCTATCGTCGTCTTTTTTAGTGCGTGCGCCCTCATGTTGTTTGCCGCGTGCCAGGGAGTAAGCTCAAGTGGCGGGGCATTAAACGTCTCAGGCAAGGTTCTCTCCGTCAACACTGCCGCTCATACCGTTACGGTACAGGGCAATCTCAATGGACAACAGCAAACATTTACGATTGGTGGCTTAACCGATCAGCAGATTGCAGATCTTCAGAGCCATATCAACGGCAGCTATGGCTTCCAGGTCACGCAGAATAACAACACCTATTCCATTTCAAGCGATCCAGTGAGCCAGGACCAAACGACGCCGGGGAACACAACCCCTCAAGCTACAACCGGTACAACTCAGCAAACAAGCGTACAGGGTACCATCTCTTTCATTGGCAAAATTCAGAGCATCACAAGCAATTCTGCTGTAGTGTCTATGCCCAATGGAAGCACGTTGAGCATGAGCCTCACACAAAATACTGATCGTGGTGATGTGAATGTTCCACTGAATACAGGCACACAGGTCAAAGTGAAAGCTATTACCAACCTGGATGGAAGTTTTCAAGCCAGCTCGCTAAAAACCCTGGACAACGACCACCCACAACAGAACAACGATCTGAACACCGTCAGCTTCCAGGGCGTCACAACAAACACAGTTGGCTCAGACAATGTTCTGCATTTCAAAGTTGGTAGCCAGGTCTTTACCGCTCAGATCAATAACAATACCGAATTAAAGAATCTGAACAATCCCCAGGCCATCAACAATAACCAGCCGATTAAAGTTGATATTCTCTACAACGGCAATAATGGTAGTGCGGTAAAAGTAGAAGCCTCAGATAACAATTAGCTAGAGCAGACAGTCTCTTCACCTGCACACAGCCTTGCCAATTACTATATCGCGAGAACTTGCCTTTGATAAGAATGCTGATACATCCTTATCAAAGGCAAGTTTTGTCTATCTGCTCATGGGCCCAAATAGAGTATGGGCAAAATAAGAGCTTCTTGAGGGTAGCCAGGACCAGATCAAGGAACTTTGTAGATAGTGACGCCTTGTGCATTATAGATAACATGCATAAAGGTAGCAAACCGCTGAAGGCCCAACCGCGATCAGGGAGATTATGGAAAACAACAAACGTGAGAGGAAAACATAGCAGGCCGAGGACTTCAACAACAAGCCATATCTGTAAAAGTTCTAGCATTACTTTCCTCAAACGGTCAACTAGCCTCTTCCCTCTCTACTCAAACAACGAGCATTCTAGGAAAGCAGGCATCCATGCCAGATACTGCTCATCTTCTTTAACAGAAAGCCCCTTAGCAATCAAAGACAGATGTTACACATGACCAGTGAAAACAAGCACAGCGATAATCACCACGACAACCGCCGCCAGAAACCAGATTGCCCGCAGGATCGCGGCGTGACGCGCCACCTCTGCGCGTAAGAGCGCGACCCGCTGATCTTCGGCAGGACACCAGTGAGAGCGGCTACATTGAGGACAGAGGGGAAAAAGCTCATAGGGGGGACAGAGGCGGCCTTCTGTGCCTTTTTGCTCAGAGCCATAGCTGAGAGAGCCAATCTCATAGCGAATCTGCTCGCTTTCAAAAACCGCCGTGCAATGGACACAGCGCAAGAGGAGATATTCGTCCCAATCCAGCGCCTGACATTTCGGACAGAAACGCGGACGTTCTCTCTTGCCCCCCTCAGAGGAAACGCTCCAATGATGATGACAGCGATGGCAGATATAGGCTCCCCGCGTTGGCTTCGTCAATAAGCCGCGCAATACCCCAGACTGCAAAAGTGTTCTCGCTTGCTCGACTGATAGCTCATACTGGCCATCGACAAGATCAAGAGAGGCGGGCTGTTCTGGGGAGAGTTTGGGAAAGAGAAAGCGGCGTTGTCCATCCCGGCGCACACGCGAAGCTGTTTCAGAGCGTACATGCGCCGAGGCATGTCCTGCTCCCCGAACACCTGCCGCCTGCTCTTGCTGAGAGCTATCAGAGGCTCGATCATCATAGATATACTCAGAACGACGTGCATCAAACTGTCGCCGCTTCTCAGGATTATTCAAGGTCTGATAGGCGGCCAGCAAGTCCCGCATACGTTCATCGGCATCCTGTCCCTTATAGACATCAGGATGATATTGCAGAGCGAGCTTTTTAAAGGTAGCCTTAATAACCCCCGCAGAGGCATCTGGGGGAACCCCTAGTACAGAATAATAATCAATAAACGAGCTCATTCGTATCCATTTATGAGAAGTGATAATAAGTGTTCATCAGTACACAAAAAAGTGATAATGTGATAAAAACAGGTACCCTCTCTTTGATAAACGAACGAGACAGGAAAAGGTTGTAGGAATGCAAAAAACACATGAATACCAGGCTCTTTTTGAGGCCTGCTTGCAAACAGGATGCGTCATCTGCCGCACAACCCAGCAGAGCACCCGGCGTTATCTGGAAACCTGGAAATATGAGCTCTTTACCGATGTCGAAATACGTGAGGATCTGCGTAAGTCTCGCGGATTTTGCCATACACATACCTGGAAGCTGGCTCGCATGGGTGCCAGTCTGCCCCTGGCACAAGCCTATCGAGATATTATTACCGACACAACAGAGCAAATTCAGAGAGCAGGAGAGCTCTCCTCACCAACGGCGGGAAACTTTCTGCGACGTCTCCTCGACGCTCCCACCCCACAGCGAGAACGTCCCCCCTGTCCCGCCTGTCTCCAACAACAAAAAGCCGAACAGCGCTATCTTGATACACTGCGGAAAATCCTGCTTTATGAAGAGTTCTATGAGCGTTTTCTCACTTCCAGTGGCCTCTGTCTGGCCCACTTCGCTCAAGCCTGCGCAGAAAGCAGCAGTGCAGAATTAGCCCGTCTGAAACAGGGACAACTCGTCTGCCTGCAACGTCTTGAACAGCAATTAACCGAACTTATTCGTAAACATGATTATCGCTTTAAAGATGAGGAACGGGGAGCAGAGATGCTTTCCTGGAAATGGGCAGCAGGGTTGGTAGCAGGAGAGGAGTGATATAAAAAGAAACGGGCGGTGATAAACACCGCCCAGATGCATTTAAACGTTAGTGAGATGCTCTCAGTAAAGCGACCTCGTGCTCACCAGCCTCAACAAAATCGCAGGCCGATAGCGTCGTATTGTTCGGCTGCACACGCCAGAAACTGGGTAGAAGCTGCTCCCACTGTTCAAGAATGCTCTCCGCATATTTACTATGTGTCTTACGAGCATGCCATTCAACTACCGTACGCAGAGCATCCACTTCCCCTGGATCTAGCAGACGCTGGAGATCGACCATTTCGGGATTACAACGTATCTGAAAGTCTTCCTCTTTGTCTAACACATAAGCCACCCCTGAAGACATACCAGCACCAAAGTTCTGACCCGTCTCGCCCAGCACAACGACCATACCGCCCGTCATGTATTCACAGCCATGATCGCCCAATCCCTCTACAACCGCTACCGCACCGCTGTTACGTACAGCGAAGCGTTCACCGGCCCGACCAGCAGCGAAGAGGTAACCGCCTGTGGCTCCGTATAAGACGGTATTCCCTAAGATCGTATTCTCCTGAGAAGCGAACGAGGCATCGACAGGTGGAGCGATAATAATCTGACCGCCAGTCATGCTCTTGCCAACATAATCATTTGCATCACCAGTCAAAATCAGGCGCATCCCTGGCACATTGAAGGCTCCAAAGCTCTGTCCGGCTGAACCCTGGAAATTGCAGGTAATGCTTACCCCCTGGAGTCCTTTGTTGCCATAGCGACGAGCAATCTCTCCGGCCAGGCTGGCTCCAATGGTGCGATCATCATTGTGAATAACATGTTGTGTCAACACGCTACGTTCGCCATTCAAAGCCTGCTCTGCCTCTTGTAGCAACTCATCAGACAACAATGATGGCGGAATAGGAGCAGAGGCTATGGGAGAAGAAACGACAGGCATAGAGGCCAGCAGGCTACTCAGATCGATATCGCTCTCTTCAGAATGCTCCAGCAGGTCGGTCCGGCCAACCAGATCATCCAGGCGTGCGATGCCAAGCTGGGCCAGCAGTTCACGAACCTCACCCGCTACCTGTGTCAGATAGTTGATAAGGAACTGGGGACGCCCTGTGAATTTTGCTCGCAGGTCTTCGCGCTGCGTCGCAATACCAGCAGGACAGGTGTTCAGATGACACTGACGGGCCATATCACAACCAAGCGAGACCAGGGCAGCGGTTCCGAAACCAAATTCTTCGGCTCCCAGAATTGCCCCAATCAACACATCACGCCCGGTCTTAAAACCACCATCAACCCGCAGCTTGACGCGACGCCGCAGACCATTGCGCACCAGCACCTGCTGCGTCTCCGCCAGGCCAAGTTCCCAGGGCATACCCACATGCTTAATGGACTGAAGAGGCGAGGCTCCCGTTCCGCCATCATGCCCACTAATCAAGATATAATCCGCATGCCCCTTTGCGACACCAGCAGCAATTGTCCCCACACCGATACTTGAAACCAGTTTCACGCCGACACGAGCTTTTGGATTGACCTGGTGCAGGTCATACATAAGCTGGGCAATATCTTCAATACTATAAATGTCGTGATGCGGTGGCGGAGAGATCAAAGGGACACCAGGCTTTGTATGGCGCAAGCGAGCAATCAAAGGTGTTACCTTCGCCGACGGAAGCTGACCACCCTCGCCCGGCTTCGAGCCTTGAGCCATTTTGATCTCCAGCTCATCGGCACGGACCAGGTATTCAGTGGTGACGCCAAAGCGGGCAGATGCGACCTGCTTGATCTTACTGCTCACCGGATAGCCCTCAAGCGTCTCATGATACCAGTTCTCGTCCTCGCCACCCTCACCAGTATTATTGCGCCCACCGATGCTATTCATCGCCGCCGCAATCGTCCGGTGCGTCTCCGGATTCAGAGCGCCGACAGACATTGCTGAAACGACAAAGCGAGCACGAATAGCATCTATAGACTCCACCTGCTCCAGAGGAATAGACGCCGTCTGTTTCAACTTCAGCAGGTCCCGCAGGGCCGTTGGCGGACGATGATAGACCAGCGAGGTATACTGCTTATAATCCTCCAGCGCACCGCTCTGAGCTGCTTTTTGTAAGGCACGAATAATCAGGGGATTAAACGCGTGATACTCTGCGTCGCGACGGAAGCGAAAGCGCCCTTGATCGTTCAACTTACGGCGCTTCAAAGTAGATTCGCCCACATCCGGCGTATTTGCCAGGCTCTGGAAATGCTGAATAAGCTGTTCGGCTACACGCTGAAACGTGATCTTCCCCGGAATCAGGGCCGAGCCGACAAAGCAGCGCTGCACAACTTCAGGTGCCAGACCAAGAATCTCGAATTGACCCGCACCAACAATGTTTCGCAGCGTCGTAATGCCCATACGCGCCATCACTTTACGCAAACCTTCCTCAATAGCATAGAGGTAGGTATCAACGGCTTCATCAGCAGTGAGATGCTCCAATTTGCGCTCACCAGCCAGGGCCCGCACACTCTCCAGCGCCAATGTAGGCACGAGAGCCTCAGCTCCATAGCCAAGAAGCAAGGCAACCTGATGGACATCACAAACGGTCCCGGTCTCGCAGAGAAGCGAGACATGGGTACGCAGACCACGAGCAATCAATGAACGATGGACTGCACCAACAGCAATTACCATCGGGAGAGGACCTTGCTGAAGCGAGGCAGCCGTATCGCTCAAGATCAACAACGTCACGCCATCTGCAACAGCACGAGCCGCCTCTTCCTCAAGACGCGAGAGCGCCTGCTCGAAGGCAGCGGGACCATCTGCAACGCTAAACGTCGTTTGCAGTGTCTGCGCACGGAAGAGGGGATCGGGCAACGAACGCAAGACAGAAAGCTCTGTCTCTGTCAACAATGGACTATGCAGATGCATCAGATGCGCGTGCTCAGGAGATTCTGTCAACAGGCTCTGCCGTCTCCCCAGATAGGCATCCAGCGACATCACGACTTTCTCACGCAGAGGGTCGATAGGCGGATTCGTCACCTGGGCAAAACGCTGACGGAAATAGTCCGAAAACGAGCGGCCCTGCTGTGAAAGCGCAGCCAGAGGCGCATCATCCCCCATACTCCAGGTCGGCTCTTTATGTTCAGCAAGGATGGGCCGAAGCACCATCTCCACATCCTCATGTGTATACCCAAACAGTTGCTGACGAGCGAACAACGCTTCAGTAGGCAACAATTGATGTGTAGGCTCTACATTTTCTGCCAGGCGGCTCAAGTAGGTCATCTGCTGCTCAACCCAGGCTTGATAGGGTTGACGTGCCGCCAGGGCTGATTTGATCTCCTGATTGCGCAGAATGACTCCACGCTCTACATCTACCGCGATCATCTCTCCAGGTCCAAGGCGGCCAAGTTCAACAATCTCATGCGGCTCTCTGCGCAACACACCCGTCTCAGAGGCCACCATTAAAAGACCATCAACCGTCAATGTATAGCGGGCGGGACGCAGACCATTGCGGTCTAACGCGGCTCCAACCGTGCGCCCATCCGTGAAGACCAGGGCCGCAGGACCATCCCAGGGTTCCAGAACGCCCGCATGATATTCGCACCAGGCCCGTTCGGCCTCAGAGAGCAGAGTATCCTGTTCCCAGGCTGGCGGCATCAACATCTGCATCGAATGCAGGAGATCACGTCCAGAAAATGTGAGCAGTTCAAGACCCATATCCAGGCGGGCGGAATCGCTTGCCTCCGGTGTCAGCACAGGCAACAATGTCCCAATCTTGTCCCCCCAAATAGGAGAGGAGAGAGACTTCTCACGAGCCTGCATCCAGTTCTGATTCCCCTGAATTGTATTTATCTCACCATTATGGGCCAGCAAACGCATTGGTTGGGCCAGCGGCCACGCAGGAAACGTATTGGTGCTATAGCGCTGATGAAATACCGCAAGTGCGCTTGTGTAGCGGGGATCGGCAAGGTCAAGGTAGAAACGATCTAACTTGTTGGGGGCAAGAAGTCCTTTATAGATGATCGTCATGCTCGAAAGAGAGACAATGTAACAATCATCGATATGGGCCTCGCGCAGGCGCTGCTCACATAAACGGCGTGCATAATACAGCGTGCGCTCATAGTCTTCAGACAGCCAGAGTAGCAGGACGAGCCAGCAGAATTTGAGCAATATCCGGAGCAACCTGGCGAGCTTTACTGCCAAGAACGCTCGCATTTATAGGAGGTGTACGCCAGGTAAGAAACGAGAGGCCGGCTTCCACAAGAGACGCTTCAATCAGACGGCGAGCCTCAGTATAAGAGGCTATGGAACGTTCCTGAGAGGGCAGGAAAATCATCCCCACAGCCAGGTCCTCTGGCTGAGCAAGAGAGATATTTTGAAGCGCTAACTCCTCGCAAAGCAGCGTTTTGGGAATCTGGGTCAGAATACCAGCGCCATCACTTATTTCTGCTTCCGCATCCTGAGCGCCTCGGTGAGTCAGGCGTGCAAGGGCATCAAGTGCAGTGCGTACAATGAAGTGACTGGGTTGGCCGGAGACTTGAGCCAGGAAACCAGTACCACAGGCGTCATGTTCCCAGCGCCCATCGTAGAGAGGGTACTGCAAACCCGCAGAATCAATGGCGTTGTGCTTGTGCATTGTATACATAGATTGCTCTCCCAAAAAACATGGTCTTCTCACTGCAAGGAGGCACCTGCGCTGGAGCCGTCGTAGAGACAATCATACACTGACTGCCAAAATCGTTTGAGTGAACTTGGTTGGGTCCCTTTTGATAGGGCTAAAATGGTGGACGGTGAATGCATTTCGGAAACACGTTAAAACAAAGGGGAGCTGCTCTGCTCATGATGGAACAGCGATGTTACCTGTTTGACAGAGTATAACATAAGAGGGTCATAGCAAACAAGTTTTCTTTATGTAAAAAATAACTACACTCTTGAGACCAGTATGTCATTTTTGCGCTTTTTTTTACACTGAAATCTGGATAAACTGCACAACGCTTTTCAAGCACTCAGTGAACGGCGTGATGCGCAAACTGAGCCGCAACACCTAGCGCGATAATCACAAGGAGAATAATGATGATAATCATTCCAGCATACATAAACTCGTGTCCCCAACGGCCAGCCCCTGGTTTATCGGGCACATAATTCACTGGCTTTACCTCATTGAGATTTTCCAGATCATGCAGCATATTCCGCATATTCTGATAGCGCTTCTCTGGATCACGGCGCACGGCCCGCATAACTACCGTAACCAGCTCTGGAGAAATGCTGGGATTACAATCCAGCAGACTTGGCGGATCTTGCGAGACATGCTGATTTATGACTGCAAAGACGTTTTCACCCTCAAAAGGCGTATGCCCACAAAGCATCTCGTAGAGCATCACCCCTACCGCGTAAATGTCCGAACTGGCGGTGCCGCGCTGGCCCTTGATCTGTTCTGGAGACATATAATCAGGAGTGCCCACCGTTCCGGAAAGCCCTCGCCAGGTCACACGGCGTGCACCTTCAAGCAGCGCCACACCAAAATCAATAATCTTTATCGAGCCATCTTCGAGAATCATAATATTCTCTGGCTTTACATCCCGATGGAGCACTCCATGCTCATGACAATAAGCCAGGGCATCACAGATCTGAATAGCCAGGCGAATCGCTTCTACAGGGGGAAAAGGCTTTTGTTCACGCTCTTCAAATACATGCCGCAACGTACGACCCTGAATATATTCAACGACAAGGTAATGCTCACTGCGCTCCTCATCGGTATTCAGCATATGCTGCACATGGGGATGATGAAGCAAGCTGCCAATCTCTGCTTCGCGGCGATAGCGCTCAAAGACGGCCACATTGCCGATCATATCCTCATTGGGAAATTTAAGAACAACGAGCTGATCCTCGTTCTTGAGATCCTTTGCGAGAAAAACACGGCTCATTCCGCCGTATCCTAATAAACGCACTATCTCGTAATGATCAATTTTCGAGCCAGCCGCATAAGCTATCGTCATACTTCAATGCTCTCATTTACTCAGAAAGCATCTAGAACAAGCATCTCTAGCCACAAGCCTCTGCTCCTTCTTCAACGATACTTCCTTAGACAACAAGTCCCCGTACCCTTAGTATAGCACAGGAAGGGCATGAGAACCAGTGGGGAGATAGCGCGTTTCCTTCCACGCTATCTCACTCTCAAGGAAGAGCGAGCCTGGTATAAGAGCGTAGATATGATCTTGCCGCCAATTTAAAGCTTATTCACCTCATAGTATACATTTCATCTGAACTGATTCATACAGTAAATGTACCATACCCTCGCTCTCTATGTTTGTGCATATTGTACAAACATTGCCAGGATAACCACTTGTATATCAAAAGAAAGAAGAGATACTAAGCGAGAAAAGACTTTAGAAACGAAGCATCAGAGGTTTTCTTCTTGATTTTTGTCAGCCTGACGAGCGCGTCATTGCCATCAATGGAGTTATACAGGGTGTCAGATGAAAGTCTCTTGTATACCCCCTGCATATGGTAGAATAAGAAGCAGCGCAAACCCGACGATGAGTCTGCGTAAGAGAGGCCATGAGCGCTATTACCCAGAACTGAGAAGGGTCAGGAGAATAAAACAATGCCTGAAGTTGATAATCGTCGCGAGAAAGATGGACCCCTTCGCCAGGATATCCGCATCCTGGGCAACGCCCTGGGTCAGGCTATTCAGCGTCACGAGGGGGATGAGGTCTTTCTTACTGTTGAGCGTCTGCGCAATGATTGTAAGCGTCTACGCGAGTGTACTGCCCTTTTACAAACAAATAGCGCAGAAGAGAGTGAACCTATTCACGCTGAAATCGCTCAACTTACGCAAAGTATTTCTCGTACGGTCAGTAGTTGTGATCTGGATACGGCGATAGATGTTATCCGTGCTTTTACGGTCTATTTTCACCTGGTAAATACAGCGGAACAATATCATCGCATTCGGCGTAGACGCGCTCACGAGACTAGTTCAACAAGAGTTGCTCAACGTGGCTCTCTGGAAGCGCTCATTCAATTCTTAGAAAAAAATCAGCTCGACGCTCACGCCGTCCAGCATCTCCTCGATCAGATGAATATTAATCTGGTCTTCACTGCCCATCCCACCGAGGCCACACGGCGCAGCCTGATTACGAAATCTCGTCATCTTGCATCCTTATTAGAGGCACACGATCAAGCCGAACAGATGACACCCAAAGAACAGAAAAAGTGGCAACAAGAGCTTACTGGCACGATTGATCTGCTCTGGCGAACCGATGCCGTACGCCAGGTACGTCCCCAACCGCTGGACGAGATCAAAATGGGCATCTATTATCTCGACGAAATTCTCTATGATGCCCTACCGGACCTGTACAATGAATTTGAAGAACTGCTGGAGCAGTCCTATCCCGGCGTCCATATTCCGCCCTTTCTGCGGCTCGGCTCCTGGATCGGCGGCGACCAGGATGGCAATCCTTTTATTGGCCCTGATACGCTTCTTAATGCGCTACGCCTCCAGCGTGGCTATGTCATCGGACACTATCGCACAACGATTGAGAAACTTGCAGGTGAATTCTCTCAATCGCTCCATCACGCCTCTATCACTTCCGCGTTACAAAAATCGCTGGAGCACGACGCCCGCTGTATGCCGGATTATGATCGCGAGTTGGGCAGTCAGAACGCTCTAGAGCCCTATCGGCGCAAACTTTCCTTCACCTGGAAACGCCTGGGGGCCACACTCGCCACAACGACTTCAGTCGATACCGGGTTTATTACTACCAGCAAACAAGCAACAGCAGAAAGCATTGCTTATCACCACTCAGAGGAACTTTTACACGATCTTCGCCTGGTACGAAACAGTCTCGAAAACGATGGAGAACGCGAACTCGCCAGGGGAGAGCTGAGCAAGCTGATTCGCCAGGTGGAGCTCTTCGGCTTCCATTTTGCCCCCCTCGACGTTCGCCAGCATAGCGAACGCCATGCCGCCGCCCTTGCTGAACTTCTACGCGTCACTGGTCTTTCTCAAGAAGACTATACGACATTGAACGAGGAGCAACGCCTCAGCATTCTGGAAAACCTGCTTAACGATCCTCGTATCCTGACGCGGCCCGGCCTCCAGTTGAGCGACGATACCAGCCATATCTTAAACACCTTTCATGCCATCCGCCAGGCTCGTGAAGAATTTGGCAAAGCAGCCGTCACCTGCTACATTATCAGTATGTCCCGTAGCGTCAGCGACCTGCTGGAAGTGCAATTTTTCTGTAAAGAGGCGGGGATTCAGGATCTCCCGATTGTGCCGCTCTTTGAAACCATTACCGATCTGGACGCCTGCACCGGCATTCTAGAAACAGCTTTTATCCATCCCGCCTACAAAAAGTATCTCCAACAGTGTCAGCAGCAACAACAGGTTATGCTCGGCTATTCTGATAGCAGCAAGGACGGCGGTATCCTGACTTCAAGCTGGGAGCTCTATAAAGCACAGCAACGACTGGCGGACCTGGGTCAACGACATCATATTCATATTACGATGTTTCATGGCCGAGGCGGTGCCATTGGTCGCGGCGGCGGCCCCATCTACGAAGCCATCCTGGGCCAGCCTCCCGGTAGCGTCAATGGGCGCATCCGCATCACTGAGCAGGGCGAAATGCTCTCATTCAAATATGGTCTTCACGAGATCGCGCTGCGCAATATGGAGCTGGTCATCGCTGGAGTCATGCAGGCCAGCGTCCCAGAGGGTGAAATTAGCAAAAAACAGATTCACCCGGATGCCAACCAGGCCTGGCTTGAGACTATGGATAGGCTCTCAGCGAAGGCGCACGAACGCTATCGCCACCTGATCTACCATGATCCCGACTTCCTGAGCTTCTTCGAGCAGGCCACGCCCATCCTTGAACTGGGCTGGCTCAATATCGGCTCACGCCCCGCACGCCGCACGGTTGGCCGCGCCATCGAAGAGCTACGCGCCATCCCCTGGGTCTTCTCCTGGATGCAGAGTCGCTATGTGCTGCCAAGCTGGTATGGCGTCGGTGGAGCGCTTGAGGCCTATATAGAGGAGAGGCCAGAGCATCTGGAACAGCTCCAACAGATGTATCGATCCTGGCCGTTCTGGCGAGCCTTCCTCGACAATCTGCAAATGACGCTCTCCAAAGCCGACATGCAGATTGCCCAACATTACGCGATGCTCGTCGCCAACGTCCCGCTGCGTGAGCGTATCTCTCAGGAGATTCAGCAGGAATACGAGCGCACCCAGCATATGATTGTGAAGATCGTAGGCGGAAAAGAGCTGCTGGATGCCTCGCCGGTCCTTCAAGAATTGATCCGGCGGCGCAATCCCTACGTCGATCCCCTGAGCTACTTTCAGGTAGACCTGCTGCGCCGTCTGCGCTCTCTCGGTGGTCCAGTTATGCTCGATGCTCAATCCCAGGAAGACGCCAGTGCTGAGGAGCAGGAACGCGCCCGCCTCACCTACGCCGTCCTGCTCACCATCAACGGCATTGCCGCTGGAGTGAGAAATACGGGTTAAACCTGAAATTGGCAGAGCAACTGTGCTCTGCCAATTCTTTAGAGATTTTCGGGAGATTTTCGCTTCGCTCTGCTTCAGATCTTGCTCAAGGCATATTTCCCCAGACCGTGAACAGCCTCCATGTCGCTACGAAGCCCGGTTGCTGTACCTCATGGAGCGCCTGCTGATAGATAGCGTCATAATCTTCAGGAAACTGCGTCCATTTTTGCAGAAATGGTACAATCGTCTTAAAGAGCAGCCGTAGATCCTCGGCATAATGTTGCCCTTCGCTAGTTCCCGCTCGATAGTTCAGCACATGGGCACGAGTTTGCACATCTTGGAGTCCATATCGCTTCATAAGAAGCACGAGTTCATGCACAACACCATCACTTTTCTCGTGAAAAAGATGCCCTGACTTGCCAATTGCTTCCACAAACAGTTGATTGAGACGCGTGTGAGCCGGGCTATTACTCTCGATCTTTACATCACATTCTGTTATCCGAATAACCCCACCGGATCGGCTGACACGCTGAAATTCTTGCAAGACTTTTGGCCAATCCCAGGTACGCAGATAACTCGTCCCTAAACGCAGATTAACCAGGTCAAAATAGCCATCAGGGAATTCGAGAAAGCGTAACACATCCATTACGCAGAACTCTACACGATCACTTACTTGTTGCACCTTCGCTTGTGATTGTGCATACTCAATCATCTTGTTGCTTATGTCTATCCCTCTCAAAAGGGAGATCGTTGGATAGGCTTTAGCGACTTCAATGAGCCAATTGCCACTGCCGCACCCTACATCAAGCACAGACTGAAAAATGGTGGACTGCTCTGCTAGTACTCCACCCATACTTGCGGTCAGCATCTGGTCCTGGACTTGCAGACGAGAGTATTCTTCCTGGTTCGAGCGATTCTGTACAAAATAGGTGCTAGGGTGCTCTCGACGTGGATTAGCCGGGTCGGGTTGGGTAGACATTGTCTAGTATTCCTTCCACCACAGTACTTCTTTTTCGGCCTTCATAATTTGTTTGCATATAAAATAGATCATTGTAATCGCTACGTTACATGAGCTTACCGCTTTTATTATATTCACTCGACGGGAATATCACAAGAAGAGGTTTGAGGGAAAGATCCTCTCTCACCCTTGTGAACAGGTAGGGGCAGTGCTTGTCGTTCTTAACCTTTAGCAAAAAAGCGGATACTTTTGTATGTATCAGGAGTTGATGCGTGGAGATCTTCTCATTATCCAGAAACGCAACTGGCTTTGTGGCTCGATATCCGTGACAACGATCTGGAAACCATGCTGTTGGTAGAAAGAAAAATTCTTCTCTTCAAGGGTTTCCAAAGAGCAAAAGATATCTTCATTGTCAGCCTGCTGAAGGATCGGAGCGAGTAATGCTCCTCCAATTCCCTGACCTTGAGAAGAGGGAGAGACCCCTATCAGAGAAAGATACCAGTGAGTGGGCTGTATTACTTGTGAGCTGAAATGTGCAAGGCGGTTCATGACGCGGGTAAAACGCTGATACGCTTCAGGACCAAACTGTCTCTGCATCTGATCCAGGCCACTCTGTTTTACCCTTTCCGGCGTTCTCTGATGAAAACCAGGAGGGGTCCAGACGGCAACGCCTCTGATCGGCTCAACCGTAACATAAACGCCGTTCATTGACACTTCCCCGCTTAAAAGCAGGGGAATTCTTCCTTCGACCATCCGACTTGCTTGCCCAACTCTCACGAGTGGCAAGTAGGGGCCAGATGTCCAGAAGCGTTTTACCCGCCCGAAGGCAGGCCTGTTTCCCTGTGCCCCAGGGTACAGACGGCTTTTTGCAGAATGTTTCGAGCGGCATTTTCATCTCGATCCATCACCAGACCGCAGGAAGGACAAATATGCGTTCGCACACTCAAAGACTTCTTGACCTTTGTGCCACAGCCAGAGCAGTTCTGACTGGTGAAGTGGGGCGCGACGGCTATGACAGGGATCTGATGCATCGCTCCATACGCTTTCACCCACTGGAGAAATGCGCCCCACCCGGCATCATGAATGCTTTTGGCGAGATGCTTATTCTTCACGAGGTTGCCTATCTTCAGGTCTTCAAAAGCAATCAAATCGCTAGAGGTGATGAGCGCGTTCGCCGTCTTCCGTGCGAAATCCTCACGCTGCCTTTGAACCTTGAGAGAGGCTTTTGCCAGCCGTTTACGGGCCTTCTTGCGGTTGGCCGAGCCTTTCTTTTTGCACGAGACCTGGCGGTGCAGGCGCTTCAAGCGTTTCTCGGCACGGCGGTAATATCTGGGGTTTTCGACGCTTTGGCCCTTGGAATCGGTGTAGTAGAGCTTGAGGCCGACATCAATGCCGCGCTGTTTGCCCGTTGGGCCGTGCTCAACACGGTGCTCACGCTTGACACCAAACTGGACGAAATAGCCATCGGCGCGTCGCACGATGCGTACACGCTGGATCGCCAGACATGGTTGCGTAGCGAGGTCACGGGTTCCGATCAGTCTCAGGCGACCAATGCCGCAGCCATCGGTGAAGGTGAGATGTTTGCCGTCTAGATCCAGTTTCCAACCGGTCACTTTGTACTCTACCGAACGGTTATCGTGTTGAAACTGAGGAAATCCTTTTTTCCCCGGCTTGTGCTCACGACAATTTTTGTAGAAACGAGAGATCGCGTTCCAGGCCCGATCAGCCGCAGCCTGCCGCGCCTGGGAATTGAGGTTCATCGCGAAGGGGTAATACTTAGCGAGGACGGCACAGTACCATTGCAGATCGTTGGCAGTGGTGCCAGTCACATCCATCCAGATGCGAAGGCACTTGTTGCGAATGAACTGGACGGTGCGAATGGCTTCTTCAATGGCGGCGTATTGCGCTTTGGTGCCATCGACTTTGTACTCGTAGATCAACAATGCTCTAGTGCTCCTTTCCTCCACTCCACTCAGCTCGTTTCATATCATATCATACCTCATCATGACGTGGTAGACAAGAGGAGAAAAGAGCAATGCCAAAGGAATGAACAAACATCTCCATTCCAAAAGGACAAAAGAAGCAATTGAAGAAGAGAAGCGAAGAGGAGCACTTCCCGATTGCCGAATGTCTCAGGCGTGCACTCGATGCGTCTCTGGCGTAGGATGATCCCGCCTCTGTGCCACATCCCAATCCACCCGAAACAAGGAAGGGCCATTCCTCCCCGGCTTCAAAGCACGTGGGCTTTCTGGCCCGACTTGGTAAAATACCAGGAGAGGACGCGACGTCTTTCCTCAGGATCAGGGAAAACATACTGATTAAAAGCATCGGCGAAGAACGCTTCTGCTAACAACATCCCCGCTAACGAGATCTGTGGATCATAAATCAAAGTAATATTATTTTTGTTGTTCAGTTCCATGTTATCCCCTATTAGCTCCAATAAGGCAAGCATCGGTGAGATCTGCATGGCTCAGGTCTGCACCTCGTAGGTCAGCCTCAATCAAAAATACACTGCTCAGGTCCGCATTGCTGAGGTTTGCACCACGCAGGTCCGCTCCACTGAGATTGGCTTCGCTCAAATTGCTATAGCTGAAATCAGCGTTGCAAAGTGAAGCCCCACTCAGGTCGGCCTCGCGCAGATCAGCATGTCGCACCTGTGCATTTTGCAGACTGGCCCCTGCTAGAATAACCTGCAACATCTCACATTTATCCAATATTGCCCTATCCAACAATGCCTCACGCAAATCGGCACCATTTAGATTAGTTTCTCTCAGATCTACGCCGCGCAGATCAGCCCTCACGAGATTAGCTCTGCAAAGAAGTACCCGCTCCTCAAAAAAAGCCTCACGTAAATCCACCTCACTCAAATTGGCTGCGATCATGCTTACAGAGCTAAATAAGGCTTGCTTAAGTTGGGCTTGTTGAAAGTTAACCTGATCGAAGCATATAAACCAGAAGGAGGCTTGCTTAAGCCGAGTGCCTTGAAAGTTGGCCTGGTAGAAGTTAATATCATCCAATCTGGCACATTCAAGATTAGCATCGTGGAAATTAGCTTCCCGCAAGGAAATATCATAACGAAGATCTGCCCGATGAAGATCTGTACCACTTAGATTAATACCATGCCAGTCCAATCTCCCCTGTAAAGCACCATGTACCTGGATTTCGCTCAGATCGGGCATAATCTCAGGATGCTTTTCTCGCCATGTGTTCCATTTGGAAACATTTTGCATAAGAAGCTTAAAATGCTGAGAATCAGCCATACAATATGCACTCCATTAATTCATACAAATACACAGTCTTATCTATGAGCAGAATAGCTGCGCCATCCACAAATATTTGCTTCATATGGCTGAAAGCCCACTTTGCGAAACACGCTCTGAGCCGATTTATTCTCAAACATGGTTGTGAGCATCGCCGTTTCAACATTCCATCGCTGAAATTGCCGAAGCATACCGAGCAGGACAGCAAGCCCCAGACCTCGCTGCTGCTGTTCAGGAAGCGTCCCTATATAATCTATCCAGCCTATCCGCAAACCACTCCGTCGCCACTCCTCTCGATAGATCGACCCTTCACAATAAGCCACAAGCGCCCCATCAGGTGCCTCAATCACCAGATGACAATACTCAGGACTATTCAAAAGCCGCAACCGATGTACACGACTGACCGAGGTAAAATCGAAAAGGGCCTCGTACGCCTCTACTTCGGCCTCACCATTAAGAGGGCGTAGCGTATAACCAGATGGCAAAACACGCTCAGGCACTTGAGAGGGAACAGGAGCACGCATCAAAAGATCGCAATCGCTTTCCAGAGCAAAGCCATTATGCTCCAGCACGGCGACCAGCCCGACCTCATCCTTACTCAAGCGTGTACCAAGCGCAACATCCTTCCCCAACTCGCCTGCATACTCCCTTATACGCCCTTGCGCCCAATCCAACATTTCAGCATAGAATTCAGCACCATAGACGTCGGGCCGCATGAACATTTCAAAGCTACAACGAGCGGCTTCACGCTCCCGCCGCCAGAGATAGGCAAAACCCGTAAAAGTGTCATCCTCAGCCAGCCAGACACACGCATCACGTATTGGTTCCCATACACGCGAGGTAAGCAAGAGCTCCAGTCGCCAGAAAGTCGGATATCGATACAAAAACTTCCCGGTGCGTGCTGCCAATAACAAATCTATGACCTGGGTCAGTTCGCTTTCACCTGCAAAATGCCTCTGGATATGACTCTTCATAATTGTTCCCCTGCATACTACTTCTCTTTCTCTATATCCGTGAAGGATATATCCTTCACGGATAGTATAGTAATGAAAGTTATGAGAAGTCAAGGGAAAGATTTATCACGCTCGAATTAATACTTGTAAAAGTGGTTCAACGTCTCTTCTTCGGGGGACTTCTCTTTAAAGAAATCAGCCTCGCTCCGCTTCACAGCAATATATGATCTTGCCAGCAAAGGACCTAGCGCCTCGGTCAAGACTTGATCACGCTCCAACTCATCCAGAGCCTCATCGAGGGTGGTCGGCAGACGACGAATCCCCCGCTGCGCCCGTTCGTCATCACTGTAATTCCCCGGATCAATATTCTGCGGCTCTCCTGGCTCAATGTGATTTTTGATACCATCCAGCCCAGCGGCAATCAACGCACCCAGCGCCAGATAAGGATTGCCGCTATGATCGGCGCTCTTCAGCTCGATATTGCTCGAAGCCGCCTCGCGCCCACGAAACACTGAGGGGACACGCACGGCCCCTTCGCGATTGTCAAATCCCCACGCCCCAAAGGCCGAACTCCAATAGTGCGGCAACAGGCGGCGATACGAGTTTGGACTGCCACACGTCAACGCCAGCAAGCCACGAATATGCTGTAAAACGCCGCCGACAAAATAAAGACCAGTCTGGCTCAAACCACCACGCATAGTCGCATCGTAAAAGAGATTGCGGCCAGGATGTTCGCTAGTCTCTGTTCCCCAGAGACTAAAGTGAATGTGTGCACCACTCCCCGCCTGGTCCAGCCAGGGCTTGGGCGCAAAGGTTGCATACAAACCAAAAGAGCGGGCCACTCCCCGCACCGTCTCTCGCACTACACAGACGTTATCGGCTGCACGCAAGACATCGGCATGGCGAATAGAAAGCTCTTGCTGCGCAGGTCCAAGCTCGGTATGAAATAGCTCAATTGCAAGTCCCTCGGACTCCAGGGCCGTCAGCACGGCATCGATCACTTTTGCCTGTTCATCCAGACCAATACTGCTATAACAGAGGCTACTATCCGCCGGAATATAGATCCCTGCCTCATCTTCACGCGCCAGGTAAAACTCATGCTCAACCGCCGCCTCTGCACGCATCCCCTCAGTCGCCAGTCTCCCAATCATACGCTTCAGAAACGTGCGCGGACACGCCTCCCACGGCTCTCCGTCAGTGCGGATCATATCACAAAAAGCCATAGCATTATGGGCCGCGTACGGCAGAGCCACAAACGTCTCTGGATCAGGCACCAGGCGAAATTCGCCGACTGGTCCCATCCCCTCGACAGAGGCCAGCGACTCCACACCCGTAAAAGCCTGCATCGCCAGCGTCTGCCCAATCCCCTCACTCATTCTACTGGCAAGCTGACTGACATGGGTCGCCTTACCACGAATAATGCCTCCGTTGTCGCAATATAAAAACCGCACCAGCCGAATATGCTCATCTTTTGCCCGTTGTACGACGTCTTGAATAGTCATGCTCTGCTCTTCTCCTGTCGTGTTGTATAGAACTTCTTGCTTTTGTAGAAATACTCGCGCCTGTTTGGGCAGTATAGCAAACTGCTCCTCGAAAAACAATCATGCATTTGCCTCGTGAATGCAACGCTCTCGCCCGTCATTACAGCTAGAGATCGTGCTTCACACCGATCCCTCTCCCCTTGCATTTCTGCTTCTCATACTATATAAATTATATAAGTTGTATGTATTCTAGAACATGGATGCTATTTTTAAAGCAGGCAACGATTTAGAAAAGGCAGGGACTATGTCTACACCTGACATTACAGCATCAGGGGGAGAGAGTGGGGAAACATTACGCTCTGAACGTATCGCGGGTGGCATCCTTCCTAAAGTCCTGAACTCATTTGATATGATAGCCATCTTTGTCGCTATCGTGCTCTTCGTGAGCAACTCGGCAGTTGTCGCAGGCGGAGCCGGTCCGTCGAGCTATATCTACTGGATTCTCGGTTTCCTCACCTTCCTGATTCCAGGAGCCATTGTCACCGGTCAGCTTGGCCTGATGTTCCCAGGTGAAGGCTCGATCTATGTCTGGACGCATAAAGCCTTTGGTGCTTTTATGGGCTTCTTTGCTGGCTTCTGCTCCTGGTGGCCCGGCATTCTGGTCATGATTGCGACTGGCGATGGCGTTGTGGCCCTCTTGCAACAGATCAACGCAAGCTGGCTAACCGAGCCGTGGCAACAAGGCTTAATCATTATCCTGGTCATCATCTTCTCTTTTGTGCTCTCAATCCTCCGTTTCCGTGTGACGCAGAACGCCGTCAATAGTATCTTCGTTGCATATGGGGGTGCGATATTACTGGTAGGTATCGCCGGCCTGATCTCTCTGATTAACGGGAGTGCCGCACATACGGGTGTCGATTATTCCGCACATAGCTGGCTTCCTTCAAATGCTACAGCTACTTTTTATGGAACGGTCATTCTCGGTCTGCTCGGTGTAGAGGTTCCTCTCAATATGGGCGTTGAGATCACCAATACGCGCTCAATTACACGCTATCTACTCTGGGGTTCACTGGTCGTTATTGTGGGCTATTTGCTTGGCACTTTCGGCGTTATGACTGCTGTCCCCCTCACCCATCAGGGTAGCCCATCAGCTATCGCTGAAGCGGTGACACGCGGCTTTGGCCCTGCTGGTCCTGCATTGGGCCTGATCGTCAATATTATCTTTATCGGCTTCTTCCTGTTTAACACCGCTGTCTACAACTATTCCTTTGGCCGCCTCTTGTTCGTTTCGGGACTTGACCGGCGTATGCCAACCATTATGAGCAAAGTCAACAGAAACCGCGTCCCCTGGGTTGCGGTACTGGTACAAAGTGTGATTGCAGCCTTCTTTACGATCCTGGCCTTCCTGATTGCGCCTTACAGCTTGCATACAGGATTGAAGCCAGCCGATCTTTCCACGGTAGTTTACGATATCCTTCAGGCGGCTGTTACCGTAATCTGGTGTGTCTCGATGGTTATCCTGTTCGTGGATGTGATCATTATCCGCAGGAAATATCACGATACTTTTACGAGAGCACGGCTAGCTCCCGACTGGGTTTTCTACCTGTGCGCGGTCCTGGGCACAATTGCCAGTGCAGTCGGTGTCTTTGTGATCTTCACTAACCCCTGGGCTACCGGCTTAATAAGCAATTTTCAGTGGCTGTTGTGGATCGGAGGTATCGCACTCCTCTCGCTTATCATAGGTGTAGTGCTCTTCTTTGTCGGCCAGTCCTCGGCTAAAAATCAAGTCAGCGACGATGAGATTATTGCGCAAGCAACGACATAATCTTTCAAAAGGGGCCTTTCTCTATTCAGATACGGCTTATGGTCCAGATCGCAATCTTTCCGATCTGGACCATGAAACGAGAGAGGCTATCGTAAGAGATATGCACAAATAGCGCTAGCTTTTATTTGCCCCGTTTCTTAAAATCGCTATAAAGCTCGCTTACCAGCTTCGGAATGAGAATAGCATGTAAAGCCAGAGCAATACCCCACAAGCTTAGAGTGATAATATTCCGATAATCTCCATAGCCATGCTTCTTCTCTTTGACATGCACCACAACACCATTACACTCATCTCTTATTTTTCCTTTTTTGTACCCTTGCTTTCCCAAAACAGCTCTTTCAATCAACAATTTATCTTAAAACATATGATATTTTTATCACGCTTGAGGAATCACTACTGTTACAAATAGCTCTGTCTTTCGGCATAGGTAATCATCACCAAATGAGTCATCTGCTAGCATTCTCTTCTCTATCATACGCTTATACAAATTCTGCTTTACTCTCTCCATACTGAGAGAGATCGAGTAATATGCTCTTCATGACTGATTTGAAAAACGTTTTTTAGGAAGTAAGGGAAGCAGATCTTTATGGGAAAACCACTTGTAATTATTGTTAACGGCCTTCCTGGCACTGGAAAGACCACATTGGCGAAACGACTCGCCGCAGATGTACAACTCCCCGTCTTGATCGAGATGGCCTTTACGAAACACTCTATGATGCGCTTCCTGTCAAACGAACGGACGCCCTCCCTTACTCTGGACCTGCAACTTTTCATGCTCTACTTCGTGACTGGTTCGTTGTTAGCCGCAGGACAACAGTTGATTGTTGAATGTTCTTTTGGTCTTTCTGAGTAGGAAGAGCCGAGTTTCTCCAACTGCAACAAACACACGATTTTGAGCCATTTCAGATTTAATGCAAAACGGATGTTAGGGTGCTCTTGGAGCGTTTCCTGGCACGAGAGGGAGCGCTGGGCACACATCTGTCACAGCGATTTAAAATTTGGGAACAAAACAAAGAGCGAATGTTGCAAGGATATCATACTCCTCTCGCTCTCGGTGGTCAGGTCATTGAAATCGATACGACCACTCCTCAGAGTTTTGACTATGCTGACCTCTCCAACATGTTCGCCTTGCTCTTCTAAATATGCTCAATCGTTGATCATATTTTACCATAACATCCAGGTTCCATGTATACTTTTCCACAGAACAAACTATACTTGTATGAAGGAGATAACCGCTCTTTGGCTACTCCAAAACGAACCGCTTTCACTTATACGATAGGCATAGCTTCTGATCCTGGCAAACGCAGGAGCCGCAACGAAGATAGCGTTTTCGCTGCAACAAACCTATGGAACACGTATACTTCTCCATCCTCGCCTGGCCTGAGAGAACTGATCCAAACCGCGCTGAATGCTGGCGGTGGTGATAATGTCAGTGCGCTTATCATCTCAATAGTGCCAGTAAAGGGCCGACCACTCATACCCGGCATTCAACGCCTGGCAATACCAGATACCATCCAGCTACCTCAAACCTGATACCTGACCCTCTTCAAATACTCCCAAATTTTTATTGACATTCTCTCTCATGGCTGTTATGCTAAATAGCGTACCTAAAGTACAGACAAATAACCAGACTGTCCCGCGTTGAACGAAAGTAGTACGAGAGGCACAACCGACAGCGATCCGAAGCAGAGTGGAAGTTCGGAATGGTCATGGCTTCTCAGAACGCATTCGTGAGCGGTTGCCCGAAGAAAGCTTGCTCCATCCCTTAAAAGATGCAGCAGACAAGTAGGGCTGATGGGCAGGTTCCCATGCAGCAGAAACCAGAGAAAAGTGGTCTTTTCACTCTCACAATAAAGAGCTGATAAAGACAATTAGGGTGGCACCACGGGTGTTCAGGGTAGTGTACCTGACTCTCGTCCCTTCAATGTTCAGAGAAGGGAGCGGGAGTTTTTTGTTACCCTCTTCCTTCTTATCTACATTCCGTTGAAGGAGCAAACACACGATGGTAACTAGCAATCAGACCTCTGTCAGTCACAGCAGCGCCCTTGACCTCGCGCTGCAAAAAGTCGCCTCCGTCGATGTCCCCCAGGGCAAAACAATCGCTCTGGCCTATTCCGGTGGCCTGGATTCTACTCTGTGCGTCAAATTGGCCGAAAACAAGTATCACGCCAAAAAGCTTTATGCCATTAGCGTCGATGTGGGCCAGGGTGCAGAGGAGATTCAGACGGGTATCGAACGCGCCGAAAAGCTGGGGATTACGCCGATTATCCTGGATGCAAAACAAGAATTTACCCAGCACTGGCTGACAAAAGCGATCCAGGCAAACTCTGATTACAATGGTTATCCGGTCTCTACCTCGATGACCCGCCAGTTGATCGCGTCAATTGTCGCCAAGAAAGCGCTTGAGCTCGGCTGTGATGCCCTGATGGAGGGCTCCAGCGGCAAGGGCAATGACCAGTACCGCATGCATAATGTCTTTAGCCTCTTCGCCCCCGGCCTCTCGGTCTTCGTGCCTGTGCGCGACTTCGATCTGACTCGCGGCGAGGAGCAGCTTCTGATGGAGAACTTCGGTATTCCGGTTGATGAACTGATCGCGGGCGGAGACGATAAGACGATGTGGTGCCGCTCTATTGCCAGCGGTGGCATCGGCCTTGATACCAAGCTGCCCGACTCTATCTGGCTCTGGTTAAAGCCACCCGCCAGTGCCGCAAATACGCCCACGACGATTACCCTGAAATGGCAGAACGGCCTGCCCATTGCCCTGAATGGTGAATCCCTGCCCCTGGACCAGATTATCGAAAAGCTGAATGTTCTGGGCGGTGCCAACGGAATTGGCAAGATCGACATTTTCGAGGATGGTATTATGGGCCTGAAATCGCGCGAGATCTACGAGGCTCCCGCCGCCCATATCCTTATCAAGGTTCATCAGGATCTCGAACAGTACTGCCTGACGAAAGAAGAGATTCAACTGAAACGCCAGATGGATGCCCAGTGGGCCCGCATGGTCTATCATGGCGAATGGTTTCAGCCGCTCAAGAAGGCCGTCGATGCCTTTATCTCCTCTACGCAAGAGGCGGTGAGCGGCGAATATATCATTGAACTCTACAAAGGCAATATCGATATTCTTACGCGCTCCTCTACAAGCGGCCTGTTCTTCCCTGATGTCAGATCGATCAACAGCGCCAGCTTCAATCAGAAAGAGTGCGCACCCGCCGCTCATCTGCGCGGCATCCCCTACGAACTGATCGCCCGGCGCAATCAGCTCGCAGGCATTCTACAAGAAGAGGTTTAACAATGACCAAACTATGGCAGAAGGGCTATGGTTTGAACGAGAAAGTCGAGCGCTTCGAGGCTGCCCAAAACAGCCTCCTCGACGCCCGTCTCATTCGCCATGACGTCTGGGGCAATCTGGCCCATATCGCAATGCTACAAAAAATCGGCATCTTGAGTGAACAGGAACATCAGATTCTGCAAGAGGCGTTGCAGACGGTGCTGGACCTGGAAGCCCGTGGCGAGTTCGAGATTAAACCCTCGGACGAGGACGTTCATACAAGTATTGAAAATTTTCTGGCAGCCTCTACAGGGGCTGCCGGGAAGAAGATTCATACCGCCCGTTCACGCAACGATCAGGTGCTCTTAGATACGCGTCTGTACGCCAAAGAGCAGCTACACGCTATTGGCAAAAAACTCTTTGCCCTTTGTACATCTCTGCTTACCTTTGCCCAGGCCAACATAGACGTACCGATGCCCGGCTATACCCATATGCAGCGAGCGATGCTTTCTTCGATGGGCCTCTGGGCTGCGAGCTTCGCGGAATCCCTGCTGGACGATGAGCAACTACTCTCTAGCGCCTATACGCTTAACGACCAGTCGCCGCTCGGCTCTGCCGCTGGCTACGGCGTCCCTATCGCGATAGACCGCCAGGATGTTGCCGACCAGTTGGGCTTCGCCAAAGTTCAGAATAATGTCATTTATGTCCAGAACAGCCGGGGCAAGATTGAAGCCGCTATCGTGCAGGCTTTGAGCCAGATTATGCTCGATCTGAGCAAGTTCGCTCAGGATGTCCTGCTCTTTTCAACTGTTGAATACGGCTTCTTTCTCCTCCCCTCAGAGATCTGTACGGGCAGCAGCATTATGCCGCAAAAGCGGAATCTCGGCGTCATGGAACTGGTCCGCGCTCGCACTCAGACTATGCTTGCGCTACAACAACAAATTCTGGGCATTATCACTGGTCTCCCTTCGGGCTATAATATGGACTATCAGGAAACCAAGCGTCCTTTTATGGAGGCTCTGGACCTGGTACAGGAGAGCCTGGAGATCTGTGAGGTGGTTATCAGCAATGTACAGGTCAATACTGAACGCCTGATCGCTGCCTGTACCTTTGAACTCTTCGCCGCTGACCGCGCCTATGAGCTGGCGAAGAGCGACAATATCCCTTTCCGCGATGCCTATCGCATCGTCGGCAAAGAAGTTACGGCACAATTAGATCGTCACGAATCGCTGCCCGTTGAAAGCCAGGAACAGCTCGTCGCACGCCTGCACGCACGCAATCATCTAGGCGGTGCGGGCAATATTGGCCTTGACCTCAGCGAAAAACGCCTGGCTGAAGCACAGACGATCTGGCAACAACGTGCCACACTATTCAAGCAAGCAATCCAACAGCTCGTCGGGAGCAAGAAGATCCAAATTCTGGAGGAAGTGTAATTCTTATGGCAACAGCAGTTCTCGCTTATTCGGGTGGCCTGGATACCTCCGTCGCTATCCGCTGGATTAAAGAAAAATATGACCTTGACGTGATCGCTCTGACGATTGACGTTGGCAGTGAGCGCGATATGGAGGCGATCTCGGCCCGCGCGAAAAAGATTGGCGCTGTGAAAGCTCTGGTCGTCGATGGCCGGGCCGACTTTGTGCGCTACTTCGTCTGGCCCGCGCTTCAGGCCGGGGCAATCTATGAGGGTATCTATCCTCTAGCAACCGCCCTGGCTCGTCCTCTGATCGGACGCTTGCTCGTAGAGGTGGCTCGCCAGGAGGGCGCGGTTGCTGTTGCCCACGGCTGCACTGGCAAAGGCAATGATCAGGTGCGCTTCGACGTCTCTATCAACACGCTGGCTCCGGATCTGAAGATTATCGCCCCGGTCCGCGAGTGGAGCATGACCCGCGACAACGAGATTGCTTACGCCGCCGAGCACAATATCCCCATCTCAGTGACCAACGCCAGCCCCTATTCTACAGATCAGAATCTCTGGGGACGCAGCGTTGAATGCGGCATTCTGGAAGATCCCTGGGCCGAGCCGCCCGAAGAAGTCTACGGCTGGACAAAAAATCCCGATGCCCTTGATAAGATCGAGCCAACCTATCTCGAATTGACCTTCGAGCATGGCATCCCTGTCGCGCTCAACGGCGAAGAGATCGATGGCGTCACACTTATTGAATCCCTAAATAAACAAGCTGGCGACTACGGTATTGGCCGCATCGATCACGTTGAAAATCGCCTCGTCGGTATCAAATCTCGCGAAATCTACGAGGCTCCGGCTGCGGTAGTCCTGCACGCCGCCCATAATGCCCTGGAGACGCTGACACTCAGTCGCGATCAGGCCCGCTTTAAAGAGCTGGTCGTCCCTGAATATGCCCGTTTGATCTACAATGGTCAATGGTATAGCGCACTGCATCAGGATCTAGCCACTTATGTTCAGAGCACGCAGCGCTTCGTCAGCGGCACTGTACGCGTCAAGCTTGCCCGTGGTCATTGCTCAATTGTCGGACGCAAATCCGAGCACTCTCTCTACAGTCTTGGCCTGGCAACCTACGAATCTGGCGATCAATTCGATCACAATGCCGCGCTTGGCTTCATCAAACTCTGGGGTCTACCCCTCACGACACAGGCCCAGGCCCAGTTACTCCCTTCCATCGGCGTTGAGGGCAATCTGTTGGGTACCGTTAAAACACAGGAATAATACCAGGGGAACCCGTACATCTTCCCCAGGAATGAACCACGCTCGCCCTTGCCTCACAGGTAGAGAGTGTGGTTCATCCCTCTTGTCTCCAAAAGCCTCTATCCTAAACCTTTACACCATTACCGACAAAGGTAGCAGGTTTTTTCATGTCATTTCATACAGTTATACACGATTATACATATTGATACAGTTCAAATAGAAAGTAAAATCGTCGCAGAGATGCATTTCTTAACCATTTAGCAGATATCTTAACCGAAAAATAGTACCTCCCTCCTAATTTCCCCGCTGGTTAAACTATCTTCCTACCTGACGTGCTACTATTGCTCATAGAGTCATTCATCTTTATATTTTAAAAATAATTGGATCAGTTCACAACTGACTTTTGTGACTACCTCTTCTCTAATAGCCGAAACGAAAATTTTGGTATCATCGAGAGCCAGCATATTCCATCTAGCTATGCATATGTATTCTGGCCTCTGAAGATAAACTGTGTACACCAGATAACTTACTGTGAAAACGTACTTCCCTATAAGAGAAGTACATATGCCCATTAGCAGGATATATTGTCACTACAGGTTCACTTATTTTCTAGACCCGTAGGATATATCTCATGGAGAGAGGACACTTAGAGAGTATGCAAACCTTAACACGCCCATCAATGCCTCAGCCGGGCGATTTAGGTAAAATGCTACGACGCAACAAGCGGTTTTCCCCGCTTTCCCTCATCGGTATTGGCGTTACGGTGCTCGTTATTATTACTGCCAGTATCATTTTTGTTATAGCGCCTTATATCCGTTCCCACGCGGCAGGCACTAATATGGATTGTGCCGTAATTGTTCCACCTCAACCTCTTACTGCCCAGGGATTAGCCACTCCTTATCAGCTCGTTGCACAAAACGCTGCAAATGGCGTTTGCAATGAAGCAAATACCAACCAGACGGCCTTTGTCCAGGCCGGCGTCATTGATCCAGCAACCGGCCAGATCAGTATTTACAACCCGCTGGTTATCGATCAAGGCACACAACCCGCCGTCGCCCCCGTCGTCCCCACTCTCCCTGCTAATGCGGTTGTTGCCCTCTGGTTCGGCTTCAACGGCAACACGCTGGCGTTAATGAATAATAATGGCAGCCTGGCCCAGGGCCGTTGCGTCAATGGCACCAATGGTACGATATTTGGGCAGTTCGCCTACTGTAACGCCCCTGCCTTCTTCCGCACCGCCAACAGAGCCATACAAGCAGGCAAGCTAACACCTCCAGCACTGGGTACTGCGAAAGATGGTATGGCCTGCCCTACAGTCCGGGACTTCGCGGTAGTCGACCAGGATCAGAGCGATAATCTCCCAACATCCTATCTTGCCACTGCAAACGGCCAGACTGCACAGATGAATGCAGCTAACGCCGCCGCTTTACAGGGTGCCACAATTCTGAACAATGCCAGTGATAACCGTCTTCTGGATGTTGCTTTGGATGGCTCCCTCGGCTGTACCGCCTGGCAAGCTCCTGATCTCGCCGATCCAGGACATATGGTGGCGGCCCTCCCGCTGAACGAGTTACAGGCAGCGGCACATCAGGCTGCACCTATTGCGCTGGTACCAGCCGGAGACCCTATGACCCTGAATAATGGCGCGATTGATATGACGAAAACCAACGCCTATCGTATTGGTGTCGATCAGCCTATCGCAGCCAATCAAGCAGCAGCCAGCACCAATACATACTGCACAAACCTGATGAACACAGGTCTACCTCATATAGTGAAAGATGCGCCAATAACGGCTCTCTCTGCCTCTCCCGATCCGGCGGCGGCAAATAACCTTTTCAACTTCCTTGCGCAACGTTTTGTCGCCTCATTCGGTGCTGACAATCTCAACTGCACAAAATTGCTAGGCGTCACCGATCCTCTGGCAGTCGTTCAGGATGGCAACGGAGTCACAATCAGCGCAACCTTAAACGGCCAACCGATTAATACAGTTATGACGGGTGGCACGGGTACCGGCACGGGCACGGGTACTGGCACTGGCACAGGGACCGGCACGGGTACCAGTACTGGCACGGGTACTGGTACAACTCCAAATTGTAATTTTAATGGCACGGCTATTCAAGGCTGCATGGGCTCAACAACTATCAACGGACAGGCCTGTACGGTGGCCTTCATGAACGGTACTGTTACGCTCAACTGCACACCTGGCACAACTACTGGTGGCGGTACAACCACCGGTGGTGGCACAACTACTGGTGGCGGCACAACCACTCCAGCTACCCCACTCCCTTTCAACAATACCGCAATTAGCAATGATGGCAGTGTCGCAAACTTTGATAGCGTCAACTATAGCTATTCGGCCCAGGCTCTTCAGAATGCCGGTGTCACTCCAGGAAAGGTTCTTCCGTTTAATGGCATGAATTTCTCCTGGCCTAATGTCCCTGCCGGTATGCCTGATAGTGTCGTGGCGAAGGGACAGGTGATCCCTGTCACTCCTGTCCAGGGCGCAACTACTCTGGGTTTCCTGGGATCTTCCGGCTTCGGCCCCTCTACTGGCACGGCTACTATCACCTATACCGATGGTTCCACGCAGCAATTTTCTCTCGGTTTCAGCGACTGGGTGCTGAATGGTGCCAATATCGCCCCACTGCCAGCAGATAAAGTGGTTACAGTGATGCCTTACCGCAATACACCGAATGGCGGGATGCAAGCACTTATGACAGACATCTTCTATACTGATGTCACTCTACACGCTGGCAAGACGATCCAGAGCGTTACCCTTCCGGCAAACGTCAATCAGGGTAATCTCCATGTCTTTGCGATAAGCACAAAATAATACTTCTTCTTTCTCTTCCATCGGTCCGGATGGCATACAGGCACCCGTTTGTGACTGCTCTGTATGCCATTTTTTCTTTTCCTCATGTTCCATTTGATATCTACTTTTTTCTCAACAATTGATAACGTATACTATGGAAACAGGCCAGTTAAGTCATATATCACATACTTAAAACGCTGCCTACCTTTTGTATAGTTTAGGATATCTCTTTATAAGGAAAGTATCATTGGAACAGAGAACAAGAAGCACAGAAACCAGAACCAAAAGCGACAATTCAGTTTCTTAGCGGCCCTCTCATACAGAAAAATATAGAGATTCGGAAAGAATCAATAGTAATTGGACGCGAACCGCAGAGTGATATTGTTATGTCAGAAGCTCGTATCTCCAGGCAACATGCGCGTATTTATAAGCAAAATGATACCTGGATCATAGAAAATCTTTCGCAAAGCAGTTATATCACTGTTAACAAACAACATCTTTCACAAGGTAGGTTAGAACATAATAGCGAAGTTTTCCTGGGGGAGTTCATCTCATTCGTCTTTCTGCTACTACCAGAGGTATCATACACAACACAGCCAACAGAACTCTTGCTTCCAGAGCAGACGCTCATAAAACCAACAGCCGAACTATCCACCACATTACACACGGCTGCACACGCCGCCACAGTGCCTCCCATCCCAAATAATGCTCCACTGTCTATACCAAATAGTAAACCATTGGTACCCAAAAATATACCTGCCACTCTGTCCCCCTCAGAAACCATAATAGCACCTGCCGGTGTCAGTACCCAGGCTAGATTAGTCGTGAGTAGCAATATACACAGCGACATTCAGTCTCATATTTTGAATAAAGCCGAGATCTCACTTGGACGCGATAGAGATAATCAGATCATAATTGCAGACCCCATTATCTCTTCAAAACATGCTCAACTTATACGCGAGGGCGAACACTGGGTCTTGATCCATCCCCATCCTTCACGTCAGAAAACCCTGAATGGTTTGTGGTATCAAGGGCAATTAGTTCGCGGCGATCAAGCATTTCGCAAAACGCTCCTCAATGGGGATATTTTTCGTATCGGCGATGAACATGGCACGCTGATAACGCTGACATTTGAGGATGGGAAGGGCCATACAGCCGCTCTTCCCTTCGAGATGGAACCAATAGTAATGAATAGTTCCCGCCTGACGATTGGCAGAATACCAGAAAATACTATTGTTCTGAATCATCCCCAGGTTTCAGCCCACCATGCTCTGCTCGAAAAACTGGACAATGGCTACCGTTTAAATGATATGAATAGCACAAATCATGTGTATGTCAATGGTGAGCCCATCAATAGCCAGATATTGCACACTGGAGACGAGATTCGCATTGGCCCCTATCGCCTGACCTTTACTGGCACCATGCTAAAACCTTACGACGAGAGCAATACGATTCAGATTACTGCACACCATCTGAAAAAACGTGGCAATAATCAGGTTCTTCTCTTGCAGGATATCTCGCTGCTTATCCCACCACGCAAGTTTGTGGCCCTGGTCGGTGGCTCTGGAGCTGGTAAATCGACACTTATGGATGCATTGAACGGCTTGAGACCTGCACAAGATGGGAGCGTTCTCTATAATGGCATCGACTACTACCATAATCTCGCGGCTTTTAAAACACTATTGGGCTACGTGCCACAAGAGGATATTGTCCATCGTGACCTCACGGTAGAACGCGCACTCTATTACGCGGCTCGCCTTCGTCTCCCCAGCGACTTCACACAAGAGCAGATCGAGTGGCGTATCGCTGAAGTACTCGAAGATGTAGAAATGAGCGAGAGGCGAACTTTGCTCATCAATAAGCTGTCGGGGGGACAACGCAAACGGGTCTCTATTGCCCTCGAATTGCTGGCCAATCCCAGTGTCTTCTTCCTGGATGAACCTACTTCGGGACTAGATCCGGGCCTGGATCGCAAAATGATGATGCTGTTACGCCGTCTCGCGGATAGAGGTCGCACAATTGTTCTGGTTACGCATGCCACTAATAATATTAATACGTGCGATTATGTCTGCTTCCTGGCACAGGGAGGACATCTCGCGTACTTTGGCCCACCAAATGATGCAAAGGCGTATTTTCATAAGACTGATTTTGCCGAGATTTATAGCACCCTGGAAGCTACAAAAGAAGCTCCTGATATTCCTCAACAGGCCGGGCAACGCTTTCTGGCGTCCGCAGACTATCAGCGCTATGTTGCCAAACCAATACAGGAAATGGCGCAAGACAACGAGGCAGTCACCACAACCCAGAAATCACAGGGAAAGCAGATGCACACCAGACATGGACATGGCTGGTCTCAATTTCTGCTATTGTCTACACGCTATCTCGAACTGCTCAAAAATGATACCGGGAATCTGCTGATCTTGCTTTTACAGGCCCCCATTATTGCACTTATGCTCGTGCTGATGCTGCGCTTTGAGATCGGTACCGGGGTCTTCGATGCCAATAAACTTGTGCGCTGTAGTACGCAGATACTCACTCCATCTGGTCCTCTGGCCCTTCCCCAGGCCCAAAGTAGCACGACGATAGATTGTTCACAGGTGGTCGCCTTTTTGCAGACAAATACTGCTGGTCAAGCTTATGCAAAGACAAAAGGCGACCAGGCACACGCTCTACAAGATTTTCTCTTGCCAGGGCCAGGGGCCGATGCACAAAAGGCGCTCTTTATTATGGCCTTTGCGACGATCCTCTTTGGCTGTATTAACGGCACACGCGAGATTGTGAAAGAAGCTGCAATTTATCAACGCGAACGGGCGGTAAATCTGGGAATCTTACCCTATATGTTCTCGAAAATTGTGGTCCTGGGACTGCTCTGCCTCTTTCAAAGCGCTATTCTCACGCTGGTTGTGGAGATTGGTGAACCTCTACAACAGGGCATTTTCCTCTCACCAATTTTAGAAACGTATATTACCCTGGCCCTTACCTCGCTCACTGGTCTGATGATCGGCCTGACTATCTCGGCAGTTGCCCCCAATAATGACCGCGCCATTAGCTTTGTACCTATTATCCTGCTCCCACAGGTAATTTTTTCTGGCGCGATTATCCCTTTGAAAGACTGGTTTACACAAATTCTCGCAACGGTTTTTCCCTCGCGTTGGGCAATGGTTTCTCTGGGTTCTTCGATTGGTCTGCATGCCGAGAGCATTGGCAACGATAAACTCTTTGGCAATGATTATAGTTACCATAGCACTCTCTACTCAATTTATACCAAAACAGATGCAATACATCGCTTACTGCTCTCGTGGGGTGCGTTGGTCGCTCTCCTGATTGTTCTAACACTTGTCATTGGCATCTGCTTAAAACGAAAGGATATTCGCGTTTAAATAATCCTTCTCTCCTGCAAAGCACGCTGATTGGCTGAATTCTTCACCCCCAATCAGCGTGCTTTGCCTCTTTTTCTCGCTAAAGAGGCTATGAGACAAACAGGTTATACGTAAGAAATATCGTTTCACGCTGCCATCCCAGTGATTCATAGACACTTTGTGCCCGATAGTTATCTTGCGCCGTCTGTAACATCAGCCCTTCAGCCTGCGTCTCCTCGGCCAGTGCTCGCGAACGCTCTAAGAGCAGATGACCCACGCCATGCCTCCTGGCCTCTGGCACAACAAAAAGATCGCTCAAAATCCACAAAGGTTTGAGTGCCAAAGAAGAGAACGTTGGGTAAAGCAGAACAAAACCGGCTGGTGCAGAAAGATCAGTAGAAGATCCTGACTTGTGTTCAACGGCAAGAAAAATCGTCGCCGACCCCTCCCGCAAACGTTGCTCAAGAAACGCCAGAGCCCCCGCTCGATCTGGCTTCTGCTGGTAAAAATCCCGATACGCCTCAAACAGATCGACAATCCGGCTCGCGTCCGCAAGCGTCGCCACAATAATCTCAAACATACATTTTCCTCGCTAATCAGCTAACTCCCACAATCGATACGCTCTACCAGCCACCTGGTTGCATATACGCTGCCGCATTCTCATAGCTCTGCCGCCCCGTCTACTCAACAAATATAAAAACCAGCAATAAGCCAGCATTGAAACCTCCTGGTACAATCACGTTCGAGAAACGAAAAATGCTATACTTACCATATAAAAGCTCTTCTCGCCTGCTGACAAAGATATAAAAGAGAGAGAAATGCAATGCTAACGCTTCCCTTCTTTCATGAAATTGAAAAATCTCAATCTATTCTTCTCGCTGGTGCAGGCGGCGGATTTGATATCTTTAGCGGCCTCCCACTCTATTTCGGCCTGCGCTCCCAGGGGAAACAGGTTCATCTGGCAAATCTATCGTTCTCTCCTCTCTCCACAACCACAGGTCGCAGGCTGAGTCCCGCCCTCATGGAAGTGACCGCAGATACATCAGGCAAGAATCTCTACTTCCCAGAAAAATATCTTGCCGAGTGGTTTGTGGCACAGGGGGAAAAGATTTCCATTTACTGCTTTGATCGGACTGGCGTTCAGCCGCTACTGGTTGCTTATCAGACACTGATAGATCTCTTGCACGTCGATACCATCATTTTAGTCGACGGCGGCACCGATAGTCTGATGCGTGGAGACGAACCGGAACTGGGAACGCCCGAAGAAGATATGGCCAGTCTCGCCGCTGTCCACCAACTCCCGCTCGACACAAAATTACTGATCTGCCTGGGCTTTGGCATCGATACATTTCATGGTGTCTGTCACGCCTATTTCCTGGAGGCTGTCTCTGACCTGATCCGTAACAACGGATTTCTGGGAACCTGGAGCCTGACAAAAGAGATGCCCGAAGTTCAGCGCTATCGTGAGGCAACCGAGGCCGTTCTTCAGACCATGTCGTTTCATCCCAGCATCGTCTCGACCTCAATCCTCTCTGCCCTTGAGGGACTCTTCGGCGACGTTCAGACAACCCAACGCACAGCGAACAGCGAACTCTTCATCAACCCCTTGATGACCCTCTACTGGTGCTTCCGCGTGGACTCAGTAGCTCAGAGGCTTCTCTACCTGAACGACATTCTGCACACACAAACGTCTCGCGACATGACCTTTGCTATCGATCAATTTCGCGATAACTTGCCTGAACGAAAAGATTGGCTAGATCTTCCCATGTGAACGTTTCACCCGGCATTCTCCCTTTCGTCTTGGGCTCTATACCCATAATTTCTCGCTCCTACCCGATTATTCCCAATCCCCAGGAGATTTAGAAAACGCAGGTCCTTCAGCAAACCGTTGAGAAGATACAGCAAACATCCATCCAAACGACTCAACACCATCCGAGATCAGCACAGGGATGCAACTCTGCTTCACGAGCCACGCGAACGCAGATGAACGCTCCATTCGGGCACGTCTTCTCGCACTACTGGTCATCGGAGATCGCCGTGAGGATCTGGCGAGCGAGACTGCGGCTGCCGGTCATACTCGCCAGATCCTCGACTCCTGGGTCTTTAGAAGGACCGATAGGATCTGTCTGCCGTCAACTGTTCGGAGGTCGGCGGCTCAGCTACCCAGGTCTTGAAGTTCCCCGCGAACGCCTGAAATTCCGGCAAGGCCAATAAAGGGTTGCCTACCCCGTCGTCAGTGACGGTGAGGGTGACAAAGGTCTCCCCGTCGAGGAGCGGGCAGACGGCATACAGAAAACCCTGCGGACGTTCTCGTTCAAGCGCCTCCAGCACTCGCTTGCTTGCCGCCTCGATTTCGGCGCGCTTGTCGGGCTTCACTTTGGTATGGGAAATCATTACTTTCATAGGAATATTTCCTTTCACTTGTACACTTGGTTCGTTATGCGTATCCTCTGGCTGGTGGAGAGCACCCTCCATTGACGCAGCTTGATCTTGACAGAGTCGCCCAGTCGGCTGATAATCGGGGAGTGCGTCTCCCTGTCACATCGGCTCGGTTTCCTGTGTCATAGAGATGACAAAACAAACAGAGGAAATGTGACCGATGAGAGATACACACAACTGGCTGACTGATCAATTCGAGGCAGAGCATCCCTCGTCTGCGAGGATGGCCTACCGCATGCTCGGCTCACTTGCTGAGGCGGAGGATGCCGTCCAGGAGGGTTGGCTGCATCTCTTCCGTTCCGACACGAGTACCATCTCGAACCTGGGCGGATGGCTGACAACGGTGGTAGCGCGGGTGTGCCTCAACATGCTGCATGCGCGGAAATCGCGACGAGAGGAGTCGCTGGATACTTCGGTGCCCGAAGGAGTGACAGGCAGTGAAAGAGAGGTCAACCCGGAGCAAGAGATGGAAATGGCTGATTCGGTAGGTCTGGCGCTGCTGTGGTGCTCGATACGCTTGCTCCTGCCGAGCGTCTCGCCTTTGTCCTGCATGACATCTTCGCCGTGCCCTTCGACGAGGTCGCGCCTATTGTGGAACGCGAGCCGACTGCGGCCAGGCAGCTTGCCAGCCGTGCCCGCCGCCGAGTGCGAGCAAAAGCTCCCATGCCGGATGCAGATCTGACCGTCAACCGCAAAGTGGTCGAAGCCTTTCTCACTGCCGCACGCGAAGGGAACTTCGACGCACTGCTGGCTGTGCTCGATCCAGATGTGGTGCTCCGGCGCGATCACCTGTCCCTGTCTGCGGGCATACCAGGAGAGCTTCATGGTGCAGCGGCTGTGGCGAAAAACTTTGCTGGACATGCCCAGGCAACCCAACCGGCTCTGGTGAATGGCTCAGTGGGGGTCGTTGTGGCCCCGTACGGGCGGTTGCTCGGCATCCTTGATCTCTCAATCAGAGAAGGCAAGATCACTGCGATCACGATCATTTCCGATCCCGCACGCCTGCGCCAATTGCACCTTGCGGTCCTCGACGGCTGACCAGCCGCTGCTCTTTGCCGCAAATATCTGAATACCTGTTTGGCGGTCTCGCCAGTGCTCTTTTGAGCAACCGACGGAGCACGAGGGGGCAGCATTCCCTTTGGTGCGCCGCAACATTGATCGAATCTTGCGGAAAAACAGGGGAGTCGGTGAGATGAAAACGAGGGAGGCCACCATTCTTTCTACGACAGATTGCGAATTGGTATCATATTTATGCTGGCAAGACCTATACTTTACAGGATTTCAGACGCTATGGGGAAGCACTGGCCTCTTATGAGCAAGCGATTCTTCTCAATCCCGATTCTATCCAGACCCATATCGGCAAATGAAAGATGTACCATACTTGATACACTCCAGCATCATCAAGAAATGCTACGCGCTGATGAGCTGGTCATTAGCCTTGATCTCATAAAAAATAAGCATGCCTATAACAATCAAATTCATGCTCTTCTCGCCCTCAAACGCTACAAAGAAGCCCTGGAGTTTCCTCGAACAAGCAATTAGCCTTAACCCAAACAACGCCTATCTGCATACAAACAAAGGCCTTGCCCCCACAGCCTCAAACGCTACCAAGAGGCGCTCCATTTCGATCCCAATTCTATCGAAACCTACAACAGCAAAGCCCTCACACTTGAGCAATTGGGCAAAAAAAAGAGGCCCAACAGGCCTACGAAAAAGCCAGGCAACTAAGCAGCAACAACTAGAACACTATCCATCTGCTCTCTTAAATAATTTATAAAGTACTCACACAACTATCCTAAATTCAACACGCTCTCATTCTACTATTCAGTAAATTCCTATTGTGCCGATAGAGAGAAGTAGAAGCTCTACCATCTCTAACCCTGGTCGCCTACAAACATCAAACAGTGAAAACAGGAGGGGGAAACTCTCGTAGGGCAGAGCGGCTTGCCCGTCTCCTACTCCCCTACCACCCCTTTGCTCCTTTGAAGGTTCATCCCCTCTCTCCCGGACACCTGGCGACAAAACGTGCTATAGGGCGAGATCGGTGGTAGGCGAGGCGGTCAGAAATCAACAGCCGACCCTACGCTTCCTCTGCGAAGTGAGCGGGTCTCTCAGCGAGCCTTTTTTGCGGCCCTTTCCAAATGGGGCCGGGAGAAAGGCTTTCCAGGCTGCTTCTGTAGGGTGTGTATAGTTTGTAGCGTTCACCTACTGATATCTGCTAGATTTTTCTCTTATCTTTAGCACAATAAGGTGACAGGTCAAAAAGCATATGATAGAATACGCGCATATAAGTAACTGTGAAACTATAATCTCAACCATTCTTATATTAGCGAACACTCAAAAGGTATTTAGGAAGAGTTGCTACGGCATGAATGTTTCTACTGAAACTATCACTACCCAATCAGCATTTCAATTGACCGAACGCCTGCCCATCTTCAGCTACCTTGTCACCTCTAATCGGGTACGCTGGTATCGTCTCATCATGGGAACATTCCTACACCAGCACCGCGATCTCTACCATTACCAGCTAACCGCCCAGGAGATACGCGACGAGATACGCGAGGCCTTCGATCCGGAATATACCCTGGAGCAATGTCAGAACGATCTGGCCGCGCTCAAAGAATGGGGCAATCTCACGACGATCTACGACTCCAGCCGTGCAACATCTATTGCCAGCTTTCTCTCGCCCGCCCTGCTCTATCAAGCTACGCCAGAAGCTATCGCTATCGAAACCTTCCTGGCCGAACAGACACGCATTACCGCCAGCAACGGCGCTCTTCGTCAGGGCGATCTCTCCCGCCTCTGGTCGGCCCTTCAATCTATCGATGAAACACTTCAAGCCGCCACAGAACCAGATCCAGCCCATATGCGCGAACTGGCCGAAGAATGGCGACAGGCCTTTGAGATCTGGAACACGATGGCTCGCGAGGCCGCACAATATCTCGCCAATATGCTAAGCGCCGCGCAACAAACCCATGCCGATATCGTCACTTTCCAGACCTATAAAAGCGCCGTCGTCGCCTATGTGCATGGCTTTGCTCAGGCCCTCACCCAATACGGACCGCGTATCCGCGAGCTGCTCGATGATTGGACCAGAACTCAACGCGCAACAGTTTTTATTGAGATCGTTGCCGCCCATCTCGAACCACCCGGCCTGACCAACGAGCTTCAGCCAACCCCTGAAGATCTCCAACAGGAGGTACGCAACCAGTTTGAGGCTATGATGAACTGGTTCTCTCAGGGCAAAAATGCCGATTCGTTCCGCCGCAACGCCCTCGCCGAAGTCGATAAAGTTGTGCGCAGGGCCGCCGCTCTCGCCGCCACCGCACGTCCTAACGCCAATTATGCCACCCAACTCAATGCCCTGGCCCAGCAGTTGCTCAGGGCAAGCAATGGCGAGAACGCCCAGCAGCTTTTCTCTATCGCCTTCGCCAATCTGCAACCACTCCACTTTCCCGAAGGTCTTGCAGGTCAAGCAAGTGCGCTCTACGAACAGGAGACTACCGGTCCCTGGCAGCAACCAATCTCTAATCAAGTCTATCTGCGCCCCGTGAGCAGAGGCTTTCGCGGCGACCCGCCAATGGAAGATCCTATCATCGACAATCGCACGCTGATCCAGAATCTGCTCTCCAACCATGAACAAAAACTACAGGAACAACGCGCACGCTTCCAGCATCTCTTCAAAGACGAAGAGGTCGATATCGGCACAATGGGCAAACTCACGCCCGAAGACCGCACGCTTCTGACGACTATTATCGATAGCTGCCTGGGCAATAGCGCCAACCAGTATCGCGCTCAAGATGGCACGGTGGTTGTTCTGCGTAATCCAGATGAGACCGAATTTGCCCTTCTGCACGCCAGCGACGGCATCCTGATCCTGCCCCGCTACCGCCTCGCTCGCCTGCACGCTGTCTCTCTGCCCACGCATACCACCAGCAAAGGAGAGCAACAACAATGACAGAGACACAGCGCCCACCGGAGGAACTTCATCATTCACTACCAGAACAAGGCGTGCCGGAAGAAATAAACACGCTCGCATCCAGCAAGCAAAACGGCCTCCAGCGCTCAACGATGACGGCTGACCTGTTGAAAGCACACGTCGTTCTGCTGGAAAGAGATATTCTGCTCTCCTCCAAGCATGGCGATCTCTTTCGCCTCGTGCAGCATCATTATCGTCGTCTGCAAGCCTGGCACAACCAGTACACAGGCTGGCGTATTCAGCGCACCAGCACCCTTATTCGTCTCGTGCGCCATAGCAGTAACGCCACCCACGGCTACCTCTATGAGCGCCTGAAAGAGCCAAAAGACTTTGCCTGCCTGACCTGGATTCTCTGGTACGCAGAAAACCGTCAACTCGGCGGACGCGGCAACGACCAACAATTTCTTCTCTCCCAGCTAGCCGACCAAATTCAGGAGCAATCCTCTCAGGGAGAAGAGGAGACGACGCTGCTGGATTTCCGCCGGCAGGCAGACCGCTACAGTATCCAGCGTGCTCTCCACTATCTGGAAGATCTCGGCGGCCTCCAACTCGTCGATGGTCAGACCCGCGAATGGGTCGATCAGACTGGCAATGTCGATGTCCTTTACGAGTTTACCGACGTTGCTCGCTCGCTGGTCGCGGCCCTTGACGCCGGAGCCGTCGCCGAAAGCTCAGCTCAACTGCAACCATTACAGCCAGGTCTGCTTACCATTGCTCAAAGCGTGCCGCCCTTGATGCGAGCATGGCGCACCCTGCTCCTGGGACCAGCGCTTTTCGCCTTCGACGATCCCGAAGCCTTCGAGACTCTGCGCAGCCATGCCGACACAATCGCCACTGAACTGCTTGAAACATTTGGTTGGCTGCTCGATATTCAGCGCCACTATGCCTGTATTATTCGGCCCCTGGGAAGTTCAGCCGGGCCAACCAGCACACTCACGCCTTATGGCACACTCGATCAGATCGTCCTTCTGCTCTGCTCAGCCCTGCGCGAACGCCTGAGCAGTACAGCCCCCTGGACCACACCGGACCAGTATGGCTGTCTGCATCTTACCAGCGAAGATCTGAGCGAAATTTTCTTTGCCGTGCGCGAACGTTTCGGCGATAACTGGGGCAACGATGCCCGCAGTAAAAGCTCTTCCAGCCTGCTCAATGATGTCTCTCGCAAGATGCGTCAGCTTGGCATGTTGCGCGGCCCCGACGAGAACGGCAATATCTTCATTCTGCCTCTCGCCGCACGCTTCAGCGCCACCTATGAAAAAAGAGAGCAGCCAGCACCAACCACCAATCGCCCACGTAGTAAATCACGTAGTAAAGCAACACGTCCCACCCTACCAGGTATAGAGTAGCCAGTTGTGTGGAATGGGGAGAGAGAGAGGAATAGAAAAATATATGCAAACAACCTTTGATAATCTTACTCAATGGAATGAAAATCACCAATCGCGTGAAAAACAGCTCAATGGTCAGGCCAGTAGTCTCGTCGATCTCCTGCAAAACATCGCCGGTGGTCCCCAGGGCTACCGCCTGCGCCGTATCATCCTGACAAATTTCTGGCTCTACGGGCAGCAATCTTTTGAGATTCCTCACGGGCGACTCTTTCTGGCCGGTGAAAATGCATCCGGTAAATCCACTGTGCTCACTGCGGCTCTTCCCCTGGGACTTGACGGCGACCTCCGCCCAAACCGCCTGGACACCTTTGGTGGACGCGAACGCCATATCGAATACTACGTCCTCGGCGGCTCAGAATCGGCCACACCCTATAACTTTGAGCGTAGAACAGCCTATATCGCCCTGGAATTTGAATGGTGCAATCCCGACCAGCCGCCTATCGCTCCCGACATCCAACAGCGTTGGGAGAACGGCAACCGCGAGAGCGCCCGCTTCCTCACCATCGGCGTCAGTCTGGCGGGTAACGCCAATACAACTGATCGTATCCGCCCCCTGCGCTTCCTGATTACCGATGGTTCGCGCCTCGGCTATGAACTGAATACCCTCTACGAAACAGGCAACAAAGGCGAGAAACGCGCCTACGATCATCTGCGCTTCAAACAACAGCTCGAAGGTCACGGCATTATCTGCGACACCCAGGCCGAATACGAAAAACAGGTCGCTCGCTACCTTTTCGGTTATCACGACGTCAAAGATTTCGAGAAACTGATTAATCTCTTGCTTGTCCTGCGCCGCCCCAATCTCAGTAGCGAACTCAATTTTTCAAAGGTTCATGACTACCTGAAAATGTCGCTGCGCAAGATCTCAAGCGAAACCACATCCCATGTTATCGGGACCATCGAGCGCATCGATACCATTCAGAGCGAGATCGAGCGTATTCAAGAAGCGTTTGATTCCGCCGAACATCTTCACCGCACGCGCCAGCGCCTCGCCCTCGTAAGAGCGCAGCAAGGTTCGTGCGATTATCTCGCTGCGCAGGTCTCTGAGGAGGGACTCCAGCAACAGGTCAACAAGATCCGCAAAGATCTACAAAGGGCCAGCAACGAACGTGGACGCGCAGAAAGCACCTCTCAGGCGCTCCAGCAAGAACAGTATCAGCTTCAAGGCCAGATCAAAGCTCTGGAGGCCAGCGAGGGTCTGCAAGTCGCTACCCGCCTCGTTACCATTCGCGAACGTCTGCGCGAAAACCAGGCTCAACTCCACTTGCAAGCCCAGAGCGTCACCTCTGCCCGTCAGGGGATTCAAGATCAAGAAAAGCGCCTCACGCGCCAGCAAGCTCGCTTTGCTGAAGAGCAGAGTACTATTCTCAACCAGCTCCACACCCTGCTCACCACAGCCAGAGAAGAGGCCCAATGGGAAGTAATTGCCCTCCAATTAGAGGAGGCCCAACAGACCCTTGCCGCCCTCTCTCCCACAACAGAAACAAATCTGAGCCTGCCCCTGGTAATCGCCACACTCAATAGCCCTACCACCACAGAACGTATCACCTGGCTACGTGGCTTAGAGACTCTTCATCAGCAGCGCGACAAAGCCGAAGCACAGGTACAATATGCCCGTATGCAAGAAACCACGCGCTTTCAAGAACTGGATGAAGCCCGTAGCCACTTCCAGTCCAGCCGCGAACAGGCCTCCACCGCCCAGCGCCAACTCAACGCTGCATTAACACCTTTCCTCTCAGCCACAGACCTCTTCACACCTTCCCTGAGCACCGATGACCTCCCGCTGCTAGAAGAAGAGGAACTCCTTGATGAGAGTCAGAGCAGTGCTATCGTCGAACGCCTGGCTAGCGCGATCCAGCACTATCACCAGTTGCTAGATACACTGGATCAGGATCTCGTTGAGGCCGTCGATGAGGCCCAGGGCGAACTGAATGAACTCCAGATACTTGCAGGTGGCAAAATCCCAGAGCTTGCCACCATCAAATCTCGCTACGAGCAGAAATTGGCCGAACCAGAATATACTCCCCCGCGCTCTTCGCGCCGCAGCGCCGCCCGCGCTCTGCTTGCCGAGCAGAACATCCAGGCCAGACCGCTGTATGCTTTGCTTGACTTTACGCCTGATACTCCCGAAGACGAAGCTGGACGCATCGAGGCCGCTCTCGAAGACGCTGGCCTACTCGATGCCCTTGTGGTGCCTTATTCCCAGAGAGAGCCTGCCAGAACGCTCCTTGTCAATGCAGGTCTCAGCGACTGCTTCCTGGATGTGGCCGCTATCCCCAAAAACCTTATGAGCAGCATTCAGACTTCTACCCTGCTACGCTTCGATCCAGCAGGCAATGCGCAACCTGGCAAAAAGACCAATGAGTGGCAAAGTATGGCAGAACATATTCTCACTGTCCTGCAACCCTATCTTTACACTGACCTGACCCATAATGGCCGCTACTACTTAAGAGATGATGGCTACTGGACTCATGGCCTGCTCACTGGACAGGTCAGCAAGGGCAACGCCCGTCTCATCGGCACCGAAACCCGCCAGCGCACTCGCCAGCGCGAACTGGATGCCCTCCTGGCAGAACAGACGCGCCTGGAAGACGAGGTTCAGCAACTCACCAGCCGTATCGCCACCTTTGAAAGTCAGATTGCCCATCTGCAAGAACAGCGCACCCTCCTGCGTAAACCCTGGCAACAAAGCCAGCTTGAAGAGCGCTATGCCGCCCTCAAACAGGCACAGTTGACCATGTCCAGCAATCAGGAAAAATACCAGAAGGCCCGTCAGCAGACACAGGACGCTCGCCAGATCTACAATACTCTCACAGCCCAGCTCGAACGCGCAAGCCAGGGCACCAGCCTCTTCGTCAGCAGCGCCGAACCCGTCTCTAAAGCCCTCCTGGCAACCAACAACCTTCAGCAGCAAGGCCAGAATCTACAAACCCAATTCGTCAGTCTGGCCCATCAGATCGAAGAGGGCCAGACGATCCGTGCTGCTCTCGCCAGAGCTAGAGAGAACGAGAACAATACCGCCAGCCTCCATGACCGCATCCAGGCTCAGGTCATGCAAGTCCAGGCCGAACTCGACGAACTACTACGCATGGCTTCCTTTGCTGATGCCGCCGAGATCAGTGAGCGCCTGCGCCAACTGCGCGAACGTGGCGAAACGCTCTTAAACGAGCTCGACACCGCCAGAACAACCTACGCACGAGCCGATGAGCGCACACAAAATCTTACCTCTACACTCTCTGAAACCGAGACACGTCTGCAAGCCGCTCAGCAAGAGAGCCATGAGAAGCAAACAACCCTCCTCTCCCTCCTCTCCTCCTATCCAGACACGCTCTTACACCGCGCCATGCAAGCAGCCAATCAGGAGGACTATCAAGAGGTTATCAAGCTTCTCCTCGGCACAAGGCTTCAGGAGAATGAGATTCTCGCCCGTAAAGAATCGCTGGAATATGCCTACCGCGATGCCTATAATGCGCTCGTAAAAACCTTCACCCACGAACAATCTATCCTGCTCGAATACGGACCAGAAACTCGACGACCAGGGCAATATCATCTTTCTCCATGAGAATCGCAGCCGCCCGGTTGAACTGATGAGCCTGCTCGGCGAACGCATCGAGATGCAGCGTACCCTGTTAGAAGAACAGGAGCGCCAGCTCTTTGAAAACTTCCTGCTTCAGGAGATCGCCGAAGCCATCCGCACCCATATTCTAGAGGCGGAGGAGTGGGTCCAGCAGATCAACCAGGTTCTAAGCAATCTGCCGATGATTGGTGAGCACTACTCGCTGCAATGGAAGCCACCTTCGGAGTACAATATGACCCGCTTCGGCAGCCATCTCGCTCAGCACTACAGGCTTCTGCGCAAACCGGCCCAAAGCTTGACGCAGGAAGAGAATCACACGCTCATGAACGCCTTCCGCCGCGAGATCGAAACCGTGCGCCTGCGCCAGCAAGAGAATCCCGACGTCAACTTTATGGAGGCTCTGGAACAGGTCTTTGATTATCGCGAGTGGTTCCATTTCGATGTCTACGTCACTCCTGTCAACGGCGGTCAACGCCAGCGCCTCACAGACCGCATCGCAGGCACACGTAGCGGCGCAGAGCAGCTTTTCGCCCTCTACGTCCCGCTCTTTGCTGCCCTCGGTGCCCTCTACAAAAGTGCCGCCCCTGGTGCTCCACGCCTGCTCTCCCTCGACGAAGCCTTCGATAAAGTCAGCATAGCCAATACCCAGCGCATTATGGAATTTCTCCTCTCGCAGGATTTTCAATGGATTATGACTGGTCCCCAGGTGAGCGGTGAAGGCACAACCATTCCTGCCAGCGTGCGCTACCTGATGCTGCACGAAAAAGGCAGCCCCGTCGCCACCGCCTCGCCCTCTTTCTGGAGCAATGCCCAGGACCTCTCCATCCCACCCCGGCAGAAAGAGTAAAAGAGTAAGAAGAGTAACGCTATGCAAAACCAGGAATCCATCCGGCTCCAAAGAGCGGTAGACTTCTTCAGGCAAGCAGGCCTGACACGCACCCTGGACCTGCTCCGCAGCAAATATCTTGAGCGCGGAGCAGTCAGCGGGCAGATCATCATACATGAGAGCACTCAGGAAGAACGGCGCAATCTCGCCAGCTTTCTCGGCAAAACTCCTTCTCTTGAAGCAGAGATACGCCTGAAATTGCGCGATATAGATAGTGCCCTGCAACAGAGCGGCTTTTCCTGCACGCTGCCAGAACTCCTGACAGCCTTTTTCCCTGAAGATCCCTTGATTACACGACCAGCCCAGCGCCAGGCCAGACAAGAACATCAGGACCGCTTTCAACAGACCCTCACCACTCTGACCGAAGCTCAACCAGCGTTATCACGAGCGAGACAATGGCTCAGCACAGGTCAGCACGGCCAGAACTGGCTCTATTCCCGCTACAAAAATAGCGATATAGCAGAGCAAGAACGCCAACTCACTATACTCCGTTCTGTCGCCAACGCCCTCAATAATCTCCCTGACAGCGAGCATCCAGAACGTCTGGCCATCTTCGCCCAACGCACCAGCGGCGATCCCCACAACCTCGATCCAGCTAGCCCAACTGGTCGCCTCTTCTTACAAGCCCTGAACGATCTCAGCACCCAACCAGCAGAATCCGCAGAACAGGGCCGCGCACAAGAACTTCAACTCTACCAGGAGGCCGGACTGCTCGTCGATACCATCTCCTCCTCTGTCGCCGTCTTCTCGCTGCAAGCCGCCTCCGATCTATCGGGGCAGGCAGACCCGCTCATCCCGGCAGCCGGACCGCGTATTCTGCTGCTCCCATTGCGTCAGATCCAGGCCTGGCAAAGCGTCATGCCAACCCGGCAGACCATCTACGTCATGGAGAATCCGCAGGTCTTCGAGGAGATCGTTACCCAGCTCCAAACAACTTCAGCAGAGCCTCATTACCCAACACTCGTCTGCACCTCTGGCTGGCCCAGCGCTGCCGCTCTCAATCTGCTCGACCTGCTCCTACAAAACGGCCCAACAGCCCACTTGCTCTACAGTGGAGATTTCGACTTGAAGGGCCTTCAGATTGCATCTTACTTTCTAACCCGTTATTCTGCACGCTGCGCTCTCTGGCACCTGGATACCATCTCCTATCAAACAGCCCTACAATCCGGTGGCATTCCAGCCAAACCCCACGAACTTCACCAGCTTGCCACACTTCCCGTCCCATTTGCCACCCTGGTCAACCAGCTCCAGGAGCAAGCAACATGGGCCTATCAAGAAGGGATCACGCATCTTTTATTACAAGACATTCAAGCCGCTACCCAGGTAGCGACTTCATCCTTCGCTATCCCCCTTCAAGGATCTAGTGAATAAACACACGACCTACTTGGAAAAGTCGTGTGTTGCACTACAATGCGGTATGCGGTATCCTGACTCTCATCTGCCCAGAGATGAATGGGCTTTACCGCAATTTCCTAGAACCTGTTGAGGATTGAAACTAGTAGCTCGTCGGCAGGCCTTCCATCTCCATGATCTTCAAGGCATTTGTGGTTGGACATGGCCCCTCACGCAGCTTATAGGCAAAAACCATTCGCCCATTCGCCACATCTTCCCGGAAATGATAATTGCAAATCTGCGGCAAGGTATCCGCCAGTTTCACCAGATCCAGATCATGCGTCGAAATTGCGCCCACACAGTTTTTGCCAGCTAGCGTATGAATATATGCAGTACTACCAATCAAGCGTTCCCGGTTATTCGTCCCTTTGAAGATCTCATCAATCATAAAGAAGACCGGATAGCGCGTCCCCGCCTCTAATCTGCGCAACAGACCACGCAGGCGGCGTACCTCTGCATAGAAATAGGAGTAGCCATCAGTTACCGAATCCGTCACTTTGATACAGCCATACAGCTCAAAAAGGATTGTTTCCAGCGAACGAGCACTCACAGGAGCACCGGCGTAAGCCAGGCAGAGATTGACGCCCAGCGTGCGCAAAAAGGTGCTTTTTCCGGCCATATTCGAGCCGGTAATCAGCATAATCGTGCCCTGCTTCTCCATCGTATAATCGTTCACTACCCTCTTCCCGGCGGCCAAAAGTGGATGACCAAGCTCACGCGCCCGGAAAAGCACCTGCTGTTCCTGCACCTGCCGCTCATTCAAAAACTGCGGCATGACATACTCAGGGTTGAGATAGGCAAAATTTGCCAGCGAGGAAAGGGCTTCGAGCTTATACCAGATCTCCAGCCACCCAGGCAGCACCTTCTCAATCCTGGCTCGATACTTCTGCAAAAAGTAGCCTGCATAGATATCAAGGGGCACAATCGCATTCACCAGGATACCGAGGACATCCGCATTCTCAAACATCGTCATCCTGGACAATCTCGACAACTGCCGCAAAAGTACCGAGGGACGATTATCCGGATCTTGAAAAAAAGGTTCGCACAAGCGTTTAAGATTCTCCTGCTGCGCATAGGGATATTTTTCAAGATACTCGAAAATCATCTGCAATTGCCCAAACCTGTTGAGCACATAGGAAGCGTCAACCTGAAGCGTCCCTCGATCCTTCTTGCTATACAGGTACCAGCCAGCCGAAAAAAGCAGCGCAAGAACGCAGCTTAGAGGAGTCGCATGGAGAAACACAAACAGTCCCAGGGAGATGAGCACAAACACAGAAAGCGCCGTAGGTACAAGCAACGCCGAGAGAGAGGTATCAGCCGGACCTTTTGCCTTGAGCCAGAGCACCAGCTTCTCGCCTTCCAGTTGCGTAATTGATGTGCGGGTCGCGAAAAGCGAGTTCAGCATGAGCTTATCGCGAAACAGTCTCAAAGGCGTCATCTCACGAATTAATGCCTGGCGCTCACGAATCGCATCAAGATCTGGCACCTGCGTCAGCAACCAGTCGCGTAGACACTGCTCACCTTCTAGAGAAACGCCAGTATTGATCAGACGCAACAGCGAACGCTCACCAGTAATATCCAGGTCCACCTCAAAAGGATGTTCGCCCGGCTCAGCACTGGTCGAGGTCACAGGCAGTTCATCCCAGGCCAGTTTCAGCCGCGCAAGCTGCACTTCATAGACATGCGACAGATATTTATGACGCAGAAAACTTTTGCGCACACGGCTATGTGTACGTTGCAAGGAGAAAAAAATAGCTACCGCAATAATAATACAGACACCAGCAGCCAGAAGGGAAAATCGTATTGCAATGACTGTACAGGCAAACCCAATAAAAATGTCCAGCAATTTATTCTGCCAGCAGCGCAAATTGAGCGCATCTAATACATTCAAACGTCGTTCCAGGCGCTCCACCTGGCGCGTGACGAGGGCAAGGCGCTCCTGTTTTTTTGTAGGCACAACATCCTCTTTTTTTATTGAACGAGTAATTTTTCTATCGCAATTATTGCAATTTATTATAACACGTCTATCAGAAGCTGTGCATCACTGTTCAAATTTTGTCTTCGTAATCCTCAAGTAATGGCTAACATTGTCGATATTCTAAGTAGTGGGATAATTTATGATAACTTCCATACTTTTAAATTGCTAAAAGTTGCTATCGCGCCACCCTGGTCACTGGGATGGGCATCAACAAACAGTCCTATCTGCCCTGAACTGCTCGTAGCATCACTGGTATGCGCTAAAAAGTGTCCATTTATGAAAAGATAGATCTCATGACCACGTGCGATAACAGCCAACCTGTTTGTAGGCTGCCCAGAAAAGGTAGGGCCGCTGGGAACGAGCGTGTTCTGTGCACTCAGCGCGGCGTTGGAAGCATTAAGAAAGTAGGTATTATCCGCATTCACTTCAAAGAAATAATCCGCACCCACCACGGAATTGTTTCGGAAGATCAGGCCAGCCGTCTCGCTCCTGGTCATCGTCAGATCTACCTGATAAGCAAAATCAATGAAGTTTGTCTTTTGTGCCATACAAGATGCGAATATAACGACTCCTGCTTGTGGCTGTGCATTGATCTGGTAATTCCCATTCACAAAAGTACACCCATTGGCCGTATCCCATCCCTGCGTTGCGTCCACAAAAGATTGTACATCTGCTGGTTGTTTGCTTGTGACCCACGTATAATACCCGGCAGGATCGGTCTGAAGATCCGGAACAGTAGGAGTGGCCGCTATTGTTGGCGTTATCGTTGCTACCGGCGGAATACCACCTCGCTGTATATTAACCTGGACACTTTCCGCCATTTTGTCAAAGAGAAGTACGCAAACGTAGTACCGCCTGAAATAATAAGCAATGCCAGTACGCATAACTAGCATGATGCGTCCCCAGGACCAACCTTTGCGCCGAGGTCGTTGAGACAACTCCGCATTCCTCCACGGCGTAGCAAATGTTGTATGAGGAACGCGCTCACCATTGGCAGATATCTCAAAAGCGGGAGGTGTAGCCTCGGTCTTGTCTTCCACAGATAGAAACAGCGGTGAGAAAGAAGGAGGAGGATATGGATACGACGATTGCGCCGACGGCGGTGGTGGCGGCTCGAATACGACGATTGCGCCGACGATGGTGGTGGCGGCGGCGAATACTGCGGCTGTAGAGATGGAGACGACGATGGCGTCGGATACCGTGATTGTCCAGATGGAGACGGGGGTAACGTCGAATAAGGCGATTGTTCAGATGGAGACGGGAGTAACGTCGGATATGACGATTGCATTGATGGTGGGAAAGGCTGGTGCCGCTGGCTGGCCTGCGTTAGGGCCGTTGCAAAGGCCTGGATACTGCCAAAACGTTTTCCGGGATCTTTCGCCAATGCAGTGAACACCACCAGTTCTACCTCAGGGGAGATAAGGGGAGTTAGTTGAGAGAAAGATGTGGGCGGGGCGGCAATATGTTGCATCATAACCTCTGTTGGTGTCCCTTGAAAAGGCCGTTTGCCACTGAGCCACTCGTAGACCAGGATGCCCAAAGCATACTGATCGCTGGCAGGGCGCGGTCTCCCCTCAATCTGCTCAGGAGCCATATAGGCCACCGTTCCCCCAATACCCTCTTGCTGTCTATTCAAGGTATAAGAATTGTGCGCTACCGCCGCGATACCAAAGTCGGTGAGCAAAATTTCTCCATTGGCCCCCACCAGCATATTTTCTGGTTTAACGTCGCGATGAATGAGATAGAGATCGTGCGCACATTGGAGAGCAGAGGCCACCTGATTGACATAAGAAACAACGGTAGGAAGAGGGACCTGTGTTCCCGCGGGATGTCGTTCACGCAACGTCCCCTGGGGCGCATACTCCATTACCAGATACGGCACATCCTCAAAAGCGATACCAAAATCAAGTAAGGGGATGATATGAGGATGTTTTAAGCGAAAGGTACGAGCCTCGTTGATAAATGCCTTGAGCTCTTCGCCACCCGTCAGACGCGCCTGAAGGATTTTCACGGCAGCCTGTGAATGATTGCGCATGTGCTCCGCCAGATAGACTTCACCGAAGCCACCGCCGCCAAGCAAACGGAGTAGACGATAGTCTCCAACCTGTTGTCCTACACGATTAGTATGAATATTGCTTTCCACTATCTCTATCTTTCTGCGAAGCAAATTTCTCATATTATATAAATGCATTTTAATGCACAAATCTTTTATATACAAGCCAACCAGGATGCAAGCAAAGCAGGACCCCCAAAAGTCCTGTCCAAAAGTCCTAAAAGAAAGGACGCGTCGTAGCGCATATAGTGAAATAGGGCTATGCAAAAGCAGCAATTACCCACGAGAGAGCTACAGGACTACTCAGCATGAGAGATATAATAAGCTCATTGCAGAATGATATCTCTCCACATTGAAATAGAGGAAGCTGCAAAAATAAGGAAGAGAAGAAGATAATTCAAATGAGCATCTTTGAAACCATCCAACGTCGAGGCAGTATTGGCAAAATGACCGACCAGATCCCGACACGGGCACAGATAGAACAACTATTAGAGGCCGCCACCCATGCCCCCAATCATCGCAAAGTGGAACCCTGGCGCTTCTTCGTGCTGGCGGGCAAGGCTCGTGAAGAGCTTGGCACTATGATGGCAGACTCATTGGCAAAACGCATGGATGACACCAGTAGCGAAAAAGCCCAGGCACAACTGAGCAAAGAACGCAACAAACCTCTACGCTCGCCCGTGCTTATCATAGTCGCCTCAGAGTCACCAAAACAGGCCAATATCATAGATATCGAGAACGTCGAAGCAGTCGCAGCCGCAGTGGAAAATATGCTCTTAGCTGCTGAAGAGCTAGGGCTGGCGGCAATGTGGCGCACAGGCGACGCCGCCTACGATCCCCAGGTCAAAAGCTGGCTAGGCCTCTCTCCAGAGGATCATATCGTCTCCATCCTGTATCTCGGCTATCCTGCAATACCGCATACAGAACGAGTACCACAACCTATTGCTGAAAAAACAACATGGTTGGGTTGGGAAGACTAGCATAGTGTAAGCAAGGGATGAGCATTTCTTGCTACTCATCCCTTGCCTACAACGCAAGTATGGATCTTAAAAGTCGTCTTCTCAGAGCACCAGTTGTACTCATTTCAGCTACATACTAATACTTGATGAGTGCAAAGACGTCATGGCCTTGCAGTCGATTACGCCCCTTCAAGAAGGTCAACTCGACCAGAAACGCGATCCCTGCAACATGCCCATTCATCTTCTCGATCAGCTCCATAGCCGCTGAGACAGTGCCACCTGTTGCCAGCAGATCATCGACAACCAGCACGCGTTGACCCGGCTTAATCGCATCGGTATGCATCTCAACAATATTTGTGCCATATTCTAGAGCATACTCAACACTTGCCGTTGGACCCGGCAATTTTCCGAATTTCCGAACTGGCACAAAACCACAGTTTAGCAGATAAGCCAGAGGCGCTCCAAAAATAAAGCCTCGCGACTCTACCCCAACAACCATCTCGATACCAGCACCAGCATAATGAGCGGCCAGGCGTTCCATTGCTGCACGATAAGCTGTGGCATCCTGTAATAAAGGCGTAATATCTTTAAAGAGCACGCCCTTCTGGGGGAAATCTTCTATATCGCGGATATAATCTTCCAGGCGTATAGACTCGGATGTTGATGACATAAGCAGTCCTCTCTTCGTCTCTCAGTATATAAGACAAACTATGGGGGTTGCCAGATATAGTATACTCCATTGTATTCAGGCGCTTGTTCTCTTGCCATTTTCCTTGTAGGTACACATGCGTTACATACCCTCCAAAGCAAATGCCCACCTGGTGCCTGCTCCCCTAGACACTGGTCAAACCCCTAACCGTGACGTATTCGGTTTTCTCTGCTCGATAGCTTCTACGACGCATACATAGTCAGGCTTTTTGTAATACCGAGATGCAGTATACCCTTATACGGATGACACATGCAAACCTATCCATGAAACTTTTCGCATGTGCTTACTAAGGTCGCTCACCCACAGAAGGAGTTTCAGCAGGTGACAATTGCGCAGTACAATAGGCACAGCGTGTCGCCTTTAATGGTACGGTACTCAAACAGAAAGGACATTCCCGCGTCGTAGGAGTAGCTGGCTCCTGATGAGGCGTAAACCGATCCCGCAATGCATTTACTGGACGCACGATTAAAAAGTAGACAACCGCCGCTGTGATGAGAAAAGTGATTATAGCATTAATCACAAGCACCGACTCTAAAAACATTTCCATTAGAGGCTGGATAAGTCAGATCTGCAAAATTGTGGATACCAAACAATCCAATCAAGGGCATGAAAATGCCAGAGACTAAGGATGTAACAACAGCAGTAAAGGCAGCACCAATGATTATGCCAACTGCCAGATCCACAACGTTCCCACGCAAAATAAACTTTCTGAAGCCACCAAGCTCATTAAAGCCTGCGTGTAAACCACGTGCGCCGAGACCACGAGCATTATCCAATACTTTATCCCGATCCATGTTTTGCTAGATACCTCCTGCACTAAATTTTTCAAGATCTGGACACTATTTGTTTATCGCAGATCTTTTACCTATGTAGTACGAAAAAGAAAGAAATTCCGTTTTGGACGCAGTTAAGCGCCTCTCTCATCCAAAGGGTACCATATGTATTCTTCCCTTGCTAGAGAAAAGAATACACATATTTGCAGCATCATCTGGATAATGTACAATAAATCTCTACGCTTTTTTGCCTTGCTGGAGTTGTTCCATTATTCTTGTATACTCTGCCAGTGTCTCCATACCAACTTCAGCACGTCGTTCATCGACATGGGCAACATCTTCTATCGGACGCGGACCAAGTTTCGTCTCACTATCCGTATAAAATTGTGTGCCGTAGAGTTGCGGTCTCCCCTCGGCTACACGAACGCGATCCTCCAGATAAGCCACATTACGAGGCTGTACTTCGTTGGCGGGTTGAGCAGACATTAATCCAAGACAATACTTTTGAAAAGCAAGATCATGATCGGCATGCTGGACCAGTAGCCACGCCATAGAAGCTGCTCGTTGGCCTACTTTTGAGCGTGTGGGCCAGCCAATCTGAGCGACAATCTCTTTCATCCGCTGTGTATTTACTTCATCTACAGTAGCATCCCATTGATTACTAAGGCGCATCGCCTGGTCACGCTCACTCATTGCAAGCAATTCAGCAGCGATTTCGGGGAACTGCTCAGTATATTGCTCAGACATAAAGAGAAACCTCTCTGTTATCCTTTCAAAGCATGTACAAGTTAAAACAAGATCAGGGCAAACCAGATCTCAAAGATATAATTCACAGGATTCTTAAAAAACAGAAAAGGTCCCTCACCTGGCATGAGAGACCTTTTTGAATTAAGCACTTAGCTTTACGACAGTTACCCCATCACCGCCCTCTTGTGGCGTAGCAGAGGCATACGACTTTACCAGAGGATGATGGGCAAGTTGCTCGCGAACGGCGGTCCGGAGAGCACCGGTCCCTTTGCCATGCACAATACGTACCGAAGACATTCCTGAGACTGCGGCATCATTCAGATACGTCTCCAACTCTTCCAGCGCCTGCTCAACACGCCAGCCGCGCATATCGAGTTGTGTTGAAACAGAAGGACGGTCCTCGTAGTGAGGCACCACAATGCTAGCAGTACGTTCTTCAGTAGCAGCTTTCCGTTTGCTGATACGTTCAATATTGTCAACATTTACACGAAAACGCATTGAACCCATCAGGACCTCAGCCTCACCACGATCAGCAGAGAGTCCAACCAGCTCAGCGTTCTGACCAAAACTCAACACGCGAACCGCATCGCCAATCCGTAAAGGACCCTCTAACCGCTCAACCGGCTCGGCCTTCTTAGGTCGGTGGGGCTCAGGAATGGAATGAACCTTCTCCTCCAGATTTCGCGTCAACTGGCGAGCTTCACCCAGCCGTTCACGCGTCATATTCACCCGGCTCACATCGATCTTGACTTTCGCCAGTTGCGTCTGCACCTGCTCCAGTTCTCGGCGCGCCTGCGCTCGTGCCTCATTGAGAATGCGGATACGCTCCTCTTCTAGCTTAAAGCGCTCCTCTTCCAGTTGTTTCCGCTGGTATTCGGCCTCTACGCGTTCCATATTTAAATGAAAACGCTCATCCTCCACGCCCTTGCGCTCGGATTGCAGACCCTCCAGCAGATTCTCCATGCGCACCCCGGCGCTGCCCAGGGAACTCGCGAGAACGTTCGATAATACGCTCATCCAGACCAAGTCGGCTCGCAATAGCCAGCGCATTACTACGTCCCGGCACACCGATACTCAAACGATAGGTCGGTGAAAGCGTCTCGACATTAAACTCAACCGAGGCATTCACAACGCCTGGCTGTTCATAAGCAAAAGCTTTCAGCTCTGAATAGTGGGTGGTAGCAACTGTTGTGACGTGGCGCTCAAGCAAGAAGGTCAGAATAGCACGGGCCAGGGCGGAACCCTCACTAGGGTCTGTGCCAGCACCCAATTCATCGAACAGAACCAGGACACGTGACTGCTGCTGATCGTGCTTCAGCAGGGTTTCAGATAACTTGCCTCGAATATCGGGTATGGAGCGTTGCTGCTCCTCCTCAACGTTGCGCAGGATCTCAATAATCCGGCTCATATGAGATGAGAAGGTACTCAAGCTCTGCTCAATACTCTGCTCATCACCGATATCGGCAAAGATATCCTCAAAAACCGCGATTTCAGAGCCCTCATCAACGGGGATATGCAGGCCAGACTGCGCCATCAGCGTGAGCAGACCAACCGTCTTTAATGATACCGTTTTACCACCGGTATTTGGACCGGTAATTACGACCATAAAAAAGTCTTGCCCCAGATGAAACTGAATCGGCACTACTTTCCCCGTTAGCAAAGGATGACGAGCGTTGCGCAGGTCAATACGCCCCTGGTCATTCAGACGTGGAGCAGTTGAGCGCGTCATACGAGCATAGCGTGCTTTTGCTAGATGTGAATCAAATTCGGCCAGCAGTTCAACCGCCCATTTCAACGGCTCAGCCTCACGCCCAATCTCACCAGAAAGGACACGCAGAATGCGCTCAATCTCCTGGCGCTCCTCTATTTGCAACTCACGAACCCGGTTATTAAGTTCTACTACAACCATTGGCTCGACAAAGACCGTTGCCCCACTAGAGGACTGATCGTGGACGATACCGCGTACCTGGCTACGAGCTTCTGCACGCACAGGAATCACATAGCGATCATTACGCAACGTGATAATTGGTTCTTGTAAAGCATTACCAAATTCATTTACCAGTGTGCGCAGCCGCTCCTGCAAGCGCTGATTAGCTCCACGAATATCGAAACGAATCTTGCGCAAGGTTGGACTCGCCGTATCGAGAATCTCGCCATCGTCGTTGACCGTCTCCTCAATGCGCCGGGCAATCTGAGGACGCTGAGGAATATTGGCTCCCAGTACACGTAAAAGCGGAAAACTTTCAGGGTCGAGTTTTTCAATCAGGCGGGCCACATAGAGAGAGCTGCGAACCGTCTCCAGAATTCCCACCAGATCAGCCGGAGCCAGCACGCCATCGCGCTCAGCCCGTATCAGCAATTGGCGGATATCATGGGCACCATGTACGCTCACATCGGCATTCAAATCAATCAAGCGAGAGGCCTCAGAGGTATAGGCCAGACGCCGCTGTGCCTCCTCCAGATGAGAAGTCGGCTCCAGCTCCATCACCAATTCTTTGCTGGCCGAAAAGGCCGCCTCTCGTGCCACTTTCGCCAGAATTTTCAGGAAACTCCAGGGTTGTTAAACTTTTCTCATGCATAATTTCTCTATGCGTCCTTCTTTATCTACCTGCCTCGACGCGATACCTCATCTTCTTCAGCAAATCCAGCGGCAGCAGCACGCGCCTCTTAAGCGCACAATACCTACAAAGCTCATACTTGATAAAATCAGTAAAAATCCTCCATTAAAATAGCATATCTTCCACTCCAGTACAACAGCAGGATATTTTGCACATTCTCTTCATCTCAAGAGTTTTCATAAAAAAAGAGGGAGATATGAATGGAGCACAATTTCTTTAGAGCATATACTCATCAGAAGAGAGAGTGGGCATAGAAGTGCAGATCTACTTTTGATAACAACCTTGCCCCATATTTCATTCCTGCTCACCTCTCAAATAAAATCAGCCACGAGAGGTGTTTAAGTTCGCGCCTGACTATAAGCATGCTCACTACTAAACTTCGTATGGAACTCAGTATCCCTCATAGCGTATACAGTAATGAGTATCTCATAGGCAACGTATACATTAGTAGAATGGGAGAGAGCACTTATGATCCTCCATGTTGGAGAAAGCGTCTTCTGGGGCGCTCCAGAAGTGATCTATCTTGAAGGCACCATCGTCTCTCTAGACGAAAAAGAACAGACAGTGCTTGTGCATGTCGAACGTGCAACGCCACATTCAGCTCACCTGATAGGGACAACTATCCCTTTCGCTGCCAATGGACTTGCACCACTGCGGGGAGAGAGTCCACCGGGAACGACAGATGAAAAGCGTATCGAGCGCTTACCACCACGGCAGATGAGCAATGAAGAGAAGATACACAGCGCCGCCGCAGTAGCGGTGCATCAACAATACGGCTACACATTACCTGCCGAGCAGGAGCAAGAGTTCATCCAGCAAGTAAGCCAGGTAATCCAGAGCGATGAGAAGATGCGTAGCACCATCATCGCTTCGATGGACGCAATCTTGCAACGCGAGTTTTAAAACGCTCACGTTAAAAAGCGCATAAATATGTGTAAACATATCCGTGGGTAGGGCCGTTATTACATTGAGATGGTTTCTCAGCAATATGGCAAAAAAGGTGAAAGAGAATGACACAAGCACGTACAGATTCTTATTCAGAGAGACGGCCCTCCAAACAGCGTAACCCACTTGGTTGTTTTGTCAGTGTATTAACTTTACTTGTACTCCTGGCACTTATTCTAGGAGCTGGTTTTGTCTTTATCGTCCGGCCTTACGTTCAGGCACAGCTCGACAATGCAATGAGCGACGCCGTCAATCAGATACCAGAAGCAGCAGTGCTCCTGCCGCCTGGTCCTGTCTCTGTCAATAATAACTTCTTGACCAATATGATTGCAGTGAATCTCGCTCCCTCGGACCCGGTTAAAAATCCCAAAGGGACGATCACTCCTCAGGGAGTACAAATCCAGCTTGAGGTCTTAGGGCAGCCGTGTAGCATACAGGGGCTACCACAACTCGTCAATGGTCAGTTAAAAGCAACCAACGTGCAGATAGGGGGCCTGCTCGGCCTGTTCATATCGCCAGATGAGGCGACAGCAATGATTAATCGGCACCTCTCAAGCGCTCAAGCAAAACTCAAACATCCCATCCAAAACCTACAACTCCAGAACGGAGAAATGACCCTTACGCTGGGAGCTCCAATCTTAGCCTAGCTTAACTGGCTTTATGCTCCACTGAAGTCCTCTTGCGTCGTCGCCAGGCTACCGAAAAGGCGGGCATGGCGATGATCAATAACGTATTCACTCCAGAACTTAAATCTGGCTGAGGCACTGAAGCAGGGGCCGGCGGATACATAATTGGACAGATACTGGTTGATTTTGTTGGAGGCGGAGCAGCAACATGTTGAAAGACCGAAGAAACATTTGGTAGCAGACCATTATTATCCTGCCGCAACGGCCAGTAAACAACTGAGGCCTGGCCAATAATATTCTGCTTTGGCAAACAGCCCCAGGCACGAGAATCTGAACTTCCTGCACGATTATCACCCAACATAAAATAGCTGTTGGCTGGTACGATCATATTTTGAAAAACCTTATCATTGATCGCACCATTATTGGCGGGACTCACGTAACGTTCATTGAGCGGCTGATTATTCACATAGACGATATTATTTTGGATCGTGATTACGTCTCCTGGCAGACCAATCACCCGCTTAATGTAGTCCTGAGAAGGCTGAGGGGGAGCGACAAAAACCAGCACATCCCCTCGTACAGGCGGACGCAAAAGATAGGACCATTTATCTACAATGATGAGCTCCCCATTATGAAAGCTCGGTTCCATACTATGACCATCAATGTTAAAATTTTGCACCGCTAACCGAATCACCAGAAACATCAAAACGGTGAGCACCACGGTTTCGATGATCTCCCTCACCAGGCGATAGCGCTTCTCAAAATCGTATTCTATATCCACTACGTATTTCCTTTAATACCTTCTGTCTTTCTATGAGCAAGTAAACAATGGTAACTCTCTTCACCAGAACTGAGCAATCTAGTCATAACAATAAGCTTTCTCCTAGCATAGCTTATCAAGATCACTTTCTCAAGTTCTCTTGCGCCTACGCCAAACCATTGAACACGCAGGCAGTGCAAGTACTAATAATGTGTTCACATGATCACTTGAGCTAGAAGGGGTTGTCGAAGCAGAAACTGGTGGATACATAATCGGACAGATACTGGTCGATTTCGTGGGTGATCCAGCAGACACATGCTGAAAGACCGAAGAGGCGCTCGGCAACAGACCGCTATTATCTTGCCCTAAAGGCCAGTAGATTACCGATGCCCGTCCAATTATATTCTGTTTTGGCAAACAACCCCAATCACGAGAATCCCTGCTCCCTGCACGATTATCCCCTAGCATAAAATAGCTATTAGCAGGTACAAGCATATTTTGAAAAACTTTGTTATTAATAGGGCCATTATTGGCGGGACTCACATAGCGTTCATTGAGCGGCTGATTATTCACATAGACAACATTATTCTGGATTGTGATTACATCTCCCGGCAAACCAACGACACGTTTAATGTAGTCCTGTGTGGGCTCCGGGGGAGCGACAAAAACCAGCACATCCCCACGCTTTGGCAAACTAAAAAAATAGGACCATTTATCTACAATGATGAGCTCTCCATTATGAAAGCTCGGTTCCATACTATGACCATCAATGTTAAAATTTTGCACCGCTAACCGAATCACCAGAAACATCAAAACGGTGAGCACCACGGTCTCAATGATCTCCCTCACTAGGCGGTAGCGCTTCTCAAAATCGAATTCTATATCCATCAATACACCTTATACTGCCTATACCTCTCGCTTAAATATGAGAGATATCAACCTGTAACAGTAAGACACTACTATCTGGCCAGGTTCTCAATACAAACTGGATCGATGCAAAAGCCACCAATTTTACCGAGAATTCAAGATATGCTTATCAGATAGCGCCGCTCTCTGAACAGGCTGATGGACATGAGCAAAAACCGCAGAATAATCTGGCAGTAAACCATAATTATCCTCATATAAAGGCCAATAGACCAGAGTAGCACGCCCAACAATATTCTTAACAGGCACAAACCCCCAGACACGGGAATCTGAACTATTCGCACGATTATCGCCCAGAACAAAATAATCACCAGCGGGAACCAGCATATTCTCAATAGGATGAAGCATATCCAGATTTCCCTGATTCTCAGGTTTCACATAGCTCTCTTTCAGCGTTACACCATCTACAATCACTGTTGTATCATAAATCGTGATCCGATCACCAGGAATTCCTATGACACGCTTGACATAATAATCCTGTGGTTCTGGGGGAGCAATAAAGACGATAATATCACCACGAGCAGGCTGATGCCAGAGATATGACCATTTATCAACCATAATACGTTCCTGATTATGTAAGCGAGGTTCCATACTTGGGCCATCTACATCATAGTTCTGAATAGCCGTGTTTATAAGCAGAAACATCAGAGTTGTCAAAACCAACGTCTCAATAATCTCACGTACCAGCCGATAGCGATTCTCAGTGTTCAACTCTCCACGCATATCTTCTCCCCACATACCAGCAGCCTGTCAATGATAGGCTCGTTCTGTCATCTAACACTCTCTACTTATCCCTAATGCATCTCCACTTGACCTTTGCATTTTTCCTGTTGTAGAATACTTTATCTTTGGTGGCTTGAGGTATATTCTTTCCCGGCCCGCTTGAGGGTACTGAAACATCTACAAGCAAACAAGCATATATCTCAGCCGTAACAGGCAAGCACATAGGAAAGTGGTACTACCTACTATAATCGGTTCCAGGTACAAAAACATGAGAGCAAGAGGTCAATTTCACTATGTATTTAGTATACGCTGAAGAAAGAGAGAAGTTACGTCTGAAGAGAGGAACGCTGAAGAAAGTCCAAAAAGCCAGGTCCTGCTGAACCCGGCTTAAGAAGAGATTCGTTCTATTAATTGCAATGAGTAGCAAGTGTTAGACTGCGCGACGGTACGGACGACGTACAAAGGCCAGAGTCAGCAAGTGCCAGAGAGCAACAAAGATGATTGCGCCTATCAAAGCCCTGATAAGAGGAACACCGAAGAGGGTAATATCACCGATGCCCTGAATACTAATAACTTGCGTCATCAGCCAGATACCAATAACTGCGGCAATAATTGCCCCAATAAAACCGAAAGGTACACGCCGTCCACCAACAATTGCTTCAGCAATAAGACCAACAATTGCGGCAATTATCAGGTAGAGAATAAAGTTAAGGCCAATGTTCCAGACATTGTCACCAATTTTTACCGTGACTCCATCAGCCACAACGAGCAGAGCAGCTAACATACTAATCATCCTCCTTCGCTAGATCGGACTTGCATTTTATGTATAACTATCAAAAAAAGTTACTAATTTCAGACAACAGATGTTGTTGAAAGAGCATATTTTTGTATTTCCCAGTTGCAATACAATGTTTCTTTCTATAGTACATGGTTTGTACTGCATTCCGTATGGTTAACTCTCTTTTAATACGAGTTATCAGCTCAAGTAGATGCGCTTATAGCAAGCAATTTGCTAGCAGAGAAAAAAACCCTCTTCAGCAACCAATCCAGGCGGTCCAGCCATAACAAAAAAGAAGATTATGCGCGGCAAATAGGAAATAAGACCTATCCTGGCGGTGTTCTCTTCTATAGAGAAAGATGTGAGCTAACAAAAAAGATGGATGGTGTTGAGAAAACCGTATAGAGAGCTCTGGCGCTCACCTACAGAGGTCCGAAATCCCCCTTTCCAAAGTAATTTTTGCTGAAGAGGTTCCGCATCCTCGTTTTTTCCCTATTACCCCTTGACGACAGGAAAACAGTATTGTACCTTAACATGGAACGTTTGTTTGTATCTTCTATCGGGAACGCGGAATACCTGCTCTTTTATGCACTAAAAAATAGTATTAAGATCAAACAGGCTAGCAGACAAAAATGTATGACGGCAACAAAAATTTTCAGTGATGGATGGTTAAAAGCGCTATGCCCCAGGATAAAATTGTAATACGCGGTGCCCGTGAGCACAACTTAAAAAACATTAATGTGACCATTCCTCGCGATAAGCTGGTGGTCATCACTGGACTCTCCGGCTCAGGAAAAAGCAGCCTGGCCTTTGATACTCTCTTTGCCGAAGGACAGCGCCGCTATGTAGAGTCCCTCTCTGCCTATGCTCGCCAATTTCTCGATAAAATGGAGAAACCCGATGTTGACCATATTGATGGTCTCTCGCCCGCGATCTCCATCGATCAGAAAGGAGCCACCCATAATCCGCGTTCAACAGTAGGCACCGTGACAGAGATCTATGACTATTTGCGCCTGCTCTATGCACGCATCGGGCATCAGCACTGTCCTCAATGTGGACGAGAAGTCAGTCAGCAGACGCTGCAACAGATTGTGGATGCCGTTCTCACGCTGCCAGAAGGCTCACGACTCCTGCTGCTCGCTCCCCTGATTTAGGGCCGTAAAGGCGAGTACAAGAATATCTTTGAGGATATGCGCCGTTCCGGCTATGTACGTGTACGCGTTGATGGCCAGATTCTCGACCTGGGCGACGAGATCGAGTTGGATAAACAGAAAAAACATACTATCGAGGTCGTTGTTGACCGCCTGATCTTGCGCAAAGGCAAAAAAGAGAGTAGCAACGGAACTGAGCGAGAGACATCCGGGCTACGCAAGGTTGCGGAGACTTCAGCTATCTACGAGGTACAGAGCAGGGATGCGGCTGAAACGGCTGAGACCCAGATTCATGAAGGGGTTGATCCGGCCTTCAGGCAACGGCTCGCCGATTCGCTGGAAACAACATTAAAGCTGGGCAGCGGTGTCGTGCTGGTCTCAGTCGTTGATGGTCAGGAGATTCTCTTCTCGGAAAAGGCCGCCTGTGTCTACTGTGGCATCAGTCTACCAGAAATCGCTCCTCGAACCTTCAGCTTCAATAGTCCGCATGGGGCCTGTCCCGCCTGTACTGGTCTGGGTACACAGCAAGAGATTGATCCAGAACTGATCGTGACTCATCCAGAAGCGAGTATTCTGAATGGAGCAATAGCGCCGTGGAGTAAAGTCGTCAATGGCAGCCAGTGGCATAGTGCGACCCTTGAAGCGCTTGCAGAACGCTATCATTTCAATCTTGATACTCCCTGGAACAAACAAAGCGATGATATCAAGCAGAAAATCCTGTATGGCATAGATGAGCAATTGACCATTCGTTATACTCCTCAGCATGGCAATACACGCAATTATAATGTCCACTTTGAAGGTGTTATCCCTAATCTGGACAGGCGCTATAAACAGACAGATAGTGATGGCATTCGTGAAGAGATCGAGGGCTATATGACGGCCCGTATCTGCCCGGTCTGTCACGGTGCCCGGCTGAAACCAGAGGCGCTGGCCGTTACCGTAGGTGGCCGTAACATTGTGCAAGTTACCCGCCTGCCAATTCTGCACACACAGCGTTTTTTCCGAGAACTTGAGAGCGAACAGAAGACCCAGGCCATCCCGCAGCTACAAGCAGTCGCGGCCAGTAACGGCAAAAAGAAAAACGGCAAAAGCGCTACATCTTCTGAATCCTTGCTTGGAGATCCACTGGCAAAGATAGATACCAGTGGCCCTCTCGTGCTTGGCCTGTTAAGTGAACGCGAGCGCATCATCGCACGCCAGGTCCTGAAAGAGATTCACGCACGTCTCCAGTTTCTGATCGATGTCGGCCTGGACTATCTGACCCTGGACCGAGCGGCGATGAGTCTTTCTGGTGGTGAAGCCCAGCGTATTCGCCTGGCAACTCAGATTGGCTCAGGCTTGATGGGCGTACTCTATATTCTCGATGAGCCGAGCATTGGTCTCCATCAGCGCGATAATGCACGGCTGATTAAAACGCTAATTCGTCTGCGCGACCTGGGCAATACCTTGCTGGTAGTCGAACACGACGAAGATACGATGCGCGTAGCCGACCATATCATTGATATTGGTCCTGGCGCGGGTGAGCATGGCGGCCATGTCGTGGCGGAAGGGACCTATGAGGAGATCGTCTCCAATCCCGGCTCATTGACCGGAGATTATCTCTCACACCGCAAACAGATCAAGACACCCGCTGAACGACGGTCTGGCAATGGAAACGTGCTTACTATTAAAGGAGCACGCGAGAACAATCTGAAAGATGTGACCGTCGATATTCCGCTGGGCAAATTTGTAGCCGTTACCGGCGTCTCAGGCTCAGGCAAAAGCACATTAATTACCGATATTCTTTACAAGAAGCTCTCACATACCTTTTTCCGGGCCCATGATCGACCCGGTGAGCATGAGAGCATCGAAGGCCTGGAGCACCTGGACAAGGTAATTGATATTGATCAGTCGCCGATTGGACGCACACCGCGTTCAAATCCTGCGACCTATACCAATGCCTTTACCACGATCCGCGAACTTTTTGCTCAGGTAGCAGAATCAAAAATCCGCGGCTATGCTCCTGGACGTTTCTCATTTAACGTCAAAGGTGGTCGCTGCGAAGCCTGTAAAGGTGAGGGCATTGTACGCATCGAGATGAACTTCCTTCCCGATGTCTACGTTCCCTGCGAAGTCTGTCATGGCAAACGCTATAACCGTGAAGCCCTGGAGATCCATTACAAAGGCAAGAGTATCTCTGAAGTACTGGATATGACTGTCGAAGAAGCAGTTGAGTTCTTCTCCAATGTTCCTTCTGTCTACAATAAAATGAAGACGCTGAACGATGTGGGACTTGGCTATATGCGTCTCGGACAACCTGCGACCACCCTTTCAGGCGGTGAGGCCCAGCGTGTAAAGCTGGCGACAGAGCTTTCACGAAGAGCCACAGGGCGTACTATGTATATTCTCGATGAGCCAACTACAGGTCTGCACTTTGCCGACGTAGACCGCCTGCTCGATGTCTTACAGCGTCTGGTCGATACAGGAAACACCATTGTTGTCATTGAGCATAACCTGGATGTCATCAAAAGTGCCGACTGGTTGATTGATCTCGGACCAGAGGGGGGCGATGCTGGCGGCCAGATCATCGCCCAGGGAACCCCGGAAGAGGTGGCAGAAAACGAGCAGTCCTACACTGGACATTTCCTCAAACGCCTGTTTATTGAGGAGACTGCGCACGCTCATGCGATGGATCAGGTTGCAACACGCTAGAGAGCTGATCTTGAGAACCAGCCTCTAGTACGGGCGGATAGGGCGTAAATTGCTGAATAGTAGCAGCATGAACATCCTCTCCGCCCTCTGTGGTTACAACCTCTTTTGCAACCGCATCAGCGTCATCCAGTTTAATCGGCACCCCACGCCGACGTTGGCGATAATCGATCCAGATAATCAAGGCGGCCATTATCACTGCAACCAGGACAATACCAAGAATTTTATAGATGCGCGGCAATCCCAGTGCAAGTAATCCAAAGCCTAGAGTGAGGCTGTAAAAGACGTAGCAGATCTGACGGGCATTTAAGCCAGTCGCAAGCAGGCGATGATGCAAATGCTTTGTATCATAGTGAGTAAACGACTGACCGCGGCGGATACGATTTATCGATACAACAAAGACATCAAGGATAGGGATACCCAGCACCATCAATGCCAGAGCGACTTTTGCTCCGCCGAGAATAGAGAGTGAGGCGAGCATAATGCCGAGAAACTGCGAGCCGCTATCACCCATAAAAATCTTTGCCGGATTCCAGTTGAGAATCAGAAATCCAAGCACGGCCCCGGTAAAGATTGCCGCCAGAATCGCAATCGTATGCTGCTGCAAGGTCCAGCTAATCACTGCAATAAAAACACCAGTAATCGCGACCACGCCAGTCGCCAGCCCATCGACGCCATCAATAAAATTAATCGTATTCATCATCCCAACCATCCAGAACCAGGTAAAGAGGACAGCCGGAATAACCAGCCAGGAGATAACGGGCAATTGATGGGCGGGCGGGCGAATAAAGAGCGTCAGTTCTGGTTGTTGATACCAGGCGAGACCGGCATGGGGGACCAGGACACGGGTAGGGAGAGGATTATTAAAGCCAAAGAGCAAGATGCCATGAAACTTCATATCCACAAACCAGGGACCCAACAAAATCAGGACAGCCAGCGTCTGCACCAGTAATTTTGTCAGCGGCTTCAGCCCTTTGACATCATCATAAGCATGGACAACAACAATCAGTGTAGCGGCAACCAGAAGCAAAATATAGCGCGTCATCTCCATGCCATCCAGTTCTGGATTTGTCGCGTAAAAGAGCAGAGAGACGACCACAAACGCGAGAAATATAGCGATCCCACCCAGACGAGGTACAGGCTTCTTATGAATACGCGTACGCTCAGCAGTAGAACGATCCAACCAGCCAAACGTGTGGGAGACCTTAATCACTACCAGCGTCAGAAGAAATGAGAGGAGCAGAGCACAAATACTACTGACCAGCAGTAATGAAAGCTCATTGGGAAGAGAAAAAGGCAATGAAGACAGAAAATACACTTGAACATTACTCGCTAGAACCATAGACATACCCCCTGAGAAGGAGAGAAACAGCATTTTATGCTGATAAGACAATTTACAGATACACTTGCATCAGCCGATCCCACCCTGCATAATCTTGCTTACAAAGAACGGTTGCATGAGGCCATAATGCATGCAACAACTGCTCAAGCGGCTCACGTTGGCGAAAACCAATCTCCAAAAGGATGACCGCCCTGTCCTTTAGCATACCAGACTGGCGAGCATCTTCACAGAGACGCTGTAAAAGATCTAGCCCATGTGGGCCACTAAAGAGCGCAAGATGAGGTTCATAATTATAAACGTCTACGCTTAACAAATCTTTTTCATCGGTTCCAACATAGGGTAGATTAGCGGTGAGGAGATCTACCGGTTCGGGCAAAGGTGCCAACAGATCTCCCTGAAGAAGATGGACGCGCGATTCCACATGATGCAGCTCACAATTCTGGCGTGCCACAGCCAGGGCATCAGAGGAGATATCACTGGCGTAGAGAGAGGTAAGCCTGGGTTCCTCAACTGCCAGAGTAATTGGGATAATACCACTACCAGTAGCGATATCCGCCACAACGGGATTTTTCCCCTGATCCAGGCGCTCTCTCACCACCGTAAGGGCCACATCAACAAGCAGCTCAGTCTCTGGACGAGGAATCAACACGCGCTGATCCACCAGAAAATCCAGGCCGTAAAACTCGCGATGTCCAGTGAGATAAGCCACCGGCTCACCTTCGACACGGCGTGCAATAAAAGCACGATACTGTTGAGCCTGGTCCTCCGCAACCTCACGCTCTGGATAGGCATAGAGCGTAGCACGATCAACGCCCAATACATCCTCCAGCAGCATCTGAGCTTCTAAACGAGCACTCTCATAGCCAGCCTTTTTGAGCAGCGAGGTAGCAGAGGTCAAAAGGTCTTGAATAGTAGGCATAACATTTTCTCTAATCCAACGGTTGACGGCCAGCAAAGCCGGTATGAAGATAGTGCCAGAAGGCAATGTGCGGTTCCTCTCCAAGTTGCCAGCAAAGATAGATCTCGCGGCCTTCACGAAGACTCAGAAAATCAATCAAACCAGTATCGGGATCTTTCAGTTCACAACCAAACGTCCGAAACTCTTCAAAAGCAGTGCGCAAAATACGAGTATGCTCTAAAACAGCTTTTTGGGTCTGAGCGATGCGTCCTTGCAAATGATGACCATTGCCCATTGCCTGAACGGCCAGCTCATCGAGATCCACTTCACAGGCGCGTAGCTGGCGACGCTCGTCTTGAATAGTGCGTAGGATGACCGCGATCTGAGGTAAAAGAGCATCAGCCTCTTCGCGGGTAAAATAGTGGGCCATCAGATTCCACTCCTTATGCGAAACAAACGATGAATACGCACTGTATCTGTTGCGCATCATATCACAAGCTAAACGGATGGGGAATTGTTTTTCCGTACAAAAGGCGAGAGGTATAGCGCCACCTACAGACAATTTTTCACTCTATCCTACAAACCTTACAAAAATGGCCTATGGCCTTGCTTCAGCCCTAGAGCAAACCCTGGTACAAAAATTTAAGCAAATAGAATTGAACAAAAGGGATGTTGCCAGAATCTGTCAACATCCCTTTTACAAACAGAGCAACAAGCAAGGAGCCTATTTTTTCTTAACAGCAGGTGTAGGTGTAATGGCCGGAGTTGCTCCGGCAACTGGCGTGCCAAGCGTGATATTTGTATCATCAAAGGTCTGGAAAGCCAGCAGCGTACCACCAGTATTAAGGTAGGTTCCGGTCACAGTATCGCCCGACTGAACCAGGGGCAATTTTGGAGAAAGCGAGAGGTCGGCCTTGAAAATGTCTGACTGACCAGCAATTTGCAAGTAGTAAGTAACCGTTGAGCCCTGCGTCACTTCAGAGACACGAAGCACCTTACCAGTCACCGTCTGCGTCGTTCCGCCACTGGGAACCGTGCCGCCACCGCCTCCGGCACCTTGCGCCGACAGCCATTGTTGATAGTCTGTGAGCGTCTGCGAAAGCGTCGTTTCAAACTGGACATTTGCTCCATTCAGATCATGGGCATCCACCATACCCACCGATTGGAAGATATCTCCACTATCGGTCTGCTGCACATAGATCGCCACCCAGGTAGGCGTATTGTAGATCTGATAGAGCTGAACGCTATCTACTGTGTAGTTTTTGATATTTGAATGCGTTGAAGAAAAGGTATTACTGACATTTCCGCCGATACCCAGACCACTCAAAGGATAAAATGTGCCCTCATTCTTATGAGTGTCATAGAGAAAGACTCCGGTACTGGAGTTATCACTGGCTGAGGCGGATGTGATAGGGATCAACCAGACCGGCTGATCGACGCTGTTATAGAGCAATTGAGGGTCACTTGCAGGTTTCTGCTGTCCCAATCCGGAAGGATTAAACCAGGGGGCACTATGATACAGACCCCACCACTGTAAGTATTGAGTAACGGTATCAGCTGGCAGAACACGATCCACCCAGGATGGCACAGTCTGTGGAGTATACTTCGTAATCGCGCCCGTATGCGCATCGACCAGCAGGACCTCGCGCAAATCATCGCCAACATAGCCGCGAATAGGCTGCATTAGTGAGATCGTCCAGTACGGCTTAAAATCATCATTCAGTTCCAGAGTTGGATCAAGCAAGCGGCCATAAGTATAACCGCTCAAGTAGACGTGGCGCAACAGATCCTGATTTAAAAGTGCGCCAGGAAGATAGCCAATTGATGAACCAGCTTTCACCTGGTCGGTCCACAGAGTGGGGGTTGCCTTTGGATTTTCCGCATCTACTACAACAAAACCAGGAGTCGTTGGACTGGAGAGATTAACAAACAGGTTATTATACATCAGGGGAGCGACATAGTAGAGGTGATGTTTAATAGATTGCAGGGTATAGGTTGTAGGATCAATGCTGTAGGCAGAACCAAGATTCTGTCCGGTTGAACCAAGCACCTGCTGGCCCTCATAGGCAGCCACATTCTGGCTTACCAGGACAATATGATTCGGGTCAGTTGGCGGCAGATTTGAGGAAGTCTGCATATGAACCTGGGGAATCGCGGCCAGGGCCTTTGCATTTACATCGAACCAGGTCGTAAAAACCGTAATGAGCAGAGGAGCAACGATGCCCACTACGCCCACCACGACGAGACCGAAGATACCAGCAGCCACAGCCCCTCGTGAATAGTTGCGCTGACTGGTTGAGGAAGCAGAGCTAGAGCGGCCACGGAGTCCCTGGCTAGCCATAGCAGCACCCTCCAGCATACCAAAGGCCGGAGTAATAAAGGTAAAAAGATTTCCGATACAGCTAAAGGCAAGTGGCCAGAGTAACCACTGCCAACCGCCAAACGGTCCGGTCAGAGCAGGCTGACCAAAGTACAGAATCGCCAGACAAAAGATAAAGTTGAAAATAAAATAGCGAAGAAACCAGGGCCCAAACTTGCGCATCTCAAATTTTTCGCGCCTCCCAAACAGAAGGCGTCCGGCGGATAAAATCGCCATAATTACAAGTGTCGCAATGAGAGCCAGGAGCAGAATAATCATCAGAGCACTCCCTCATGTGTAAAGCACACGGCAATCGCGTCTATATCTATACCATGTACGTTCAATAGCAAGTAAAGATGCACAAAAGAGAACGACAACTACGTAGATTGGTACATAGTAATCTGGGCGAGGCAGTCCGAGACCCCATCGGGGAGCCGACCCACAGGTGAGAAAGGGAGCCGATGGCAGCCTACTAGTGTTGCATGAGACGAAACAGGCGTTGCGGAAATTTTCGCCTGTGAGCAAACTCGCCTCAAAAAAAGGAATAGAGATATAAATAAATCCGTTATCAGAGGTATATATTCATCAGCTATACTACTCTGCTAAGGAGCGGATTTATGAACCTGTTTGGTAAAAAAGGGACCCAAGAGCTAGAGAAACGCCCCGATGGACTGGATCGTTTGCCGCCAGGGCAATCTCTGACAAAAAAATGGCCGATTCTTAGTTATGAGAATACACCATCCCAACTTCCTACGAACTGGAAGTTGAAAATTAGTGGCCTCGTAGCTCATCCCTTTGAATTGACATGGAACGAGTTTCTGGCTCTTCCTCGTACAACTATGACCAGTGACTTCCACTGTGTTACGAGTTGGAGCCGTTATGATAATACCTGGGAAGGGGTACATATCCGCGAGATCCTACAACGTGCGCAACCCTCGCCTGAGGCAAAGTTTGTTCTGGCCCACTCCTGGACCGGCTATACCACCAATCTCCCTTTGAGCGATCTTGACGATGATGATGTCATGATTGTAGTAAAACATGATGGCCAGGACCTGGAATTGGAACACGGTGGACCTGTACGTCTCCTTGTGCCCAAACTGTATGCTTACAAAAGCGCCAAATGGTTTGATGGTCTGGAATTTATGAAAGAGGACCGCCCTGGCTTCTGGGAACAGCGTGGCTACCACAATCGCGCTAATCCCTGGAAAGAAGAGCGTTTTTGGTAAAAATGTCTATCTCTGAAAGATTTATGATTCAGAGAAGTCAGTTTCTTTCAGAGATACCAGCCAGAGAGTTGAAGATAACATTTCTTCTCTTCCTCTTCGTACTTCTTCCACCAGCGAGCTAGAGAGACGCGGATTAAAGCCGAGGCGGGTATCTCTGCGATAGGTTCAACCTCGCCAACATAGGGAAGACGCAGCACACCATTGGTGTGAGTAGTAGATTGTTCGTACTCAAGAGAGTAATAAGGTCGCCCCCTGAAGGAGCTCAGATGCAATGCGGTATCAGGTTGCCAGAAGCCCGTACTCTGTGTGGGAAGACCCATCGATCTGCAAATATAAGCGGCGGAACCAGTAAGGACAAGACGTCCATTATACAGCTTCTCTGGTGAACCGGACCAGAAGCAGCCACGACGCTGCAATAATTCACGTAAATCTGTTTGTAGACCAACATATTTTTGTTCAAGCACACGTACATCCTCAACATGAGGTGGCTGCGTATGATACTCGCGCCGCCAGCTTATTTCCCAGACCTGACCAACCTTAAAAAACGTATCCTGTGGTTGATAAGATCCCAACTGCGTAAGCAAGCGCAAGCTCTGATTTGAAGAGAGTCCCAGAGCGCCAACGCACCACAAACCATTATAGACATGTGTTTTTGCAACAATAAGTACCTTCTCCAAGAAGTAACTCCTCCCAACATATCCCAAAAACAGTACGCTATCAGGGGAAAATATGGATTACCGAGAGATCGAAGTCCTGGACCAGACGGGCCGCGACAAGAGAACGATGACAGGCGGCAGGCTCGCGCTCAACGCAAAAGAGGGCCAGAACCCTGGTCTCCTCACCTAAGAGTTGCAGGAAACTATGGGCATTAAAATTCGCCAGATTTGCCTGTTTGTATGTTTCAATAAAAGCAGGAGCTAATTGTGCGCGAGTCCGTTTCTGGGCTCGCTGCTGCTCATCTGCCTGTTTCTGTATCTCACGAAGATCTATAGCAGGGGCAAGAGCTTTGATATGCAGATAGCGAATACCGTGTGCTTGCAACATTTGCTGAAGATATTTGCTATTTGCAAAAGCATATGCAGAGCCCCTCATGCCACGCCTGCTTCTCAGATCACAAAATACCTCAACATGGCTGGCAAGCAACTGCTCTAGAAAGCGCTCAGAAGTAAAGCCGTATACGCCGATAGTAACAACAACCGGTTTCAATTACAGATCCTCCTGGGGAGGATGTACCTTTTTGCGGGCGCGACCAATTTTGCTATGCAGTTCAATAGGAGAGATATCTTCAAAGAGCAACGGCTGACCACCAGTAAGAAGGATATTGACCTCCTGTTGAGTGCGTAGCTGACCGAATTCATCTATATGAGAAACTGCAATTCCTCGCTCTAGTAAAGAATTGCCGATCAATTTGCCACGGTGGCACTCCTGAGGTTTGAGTTCTGAACACATCACCACAATAGCAAGTTGTTTCTCCCAGGCAATATGCAGGCGTTGAATGCCCTGTAGATACCAGGGCTTTTCGCGGACCTGAAGATAATCGGCCTTGCCATCACTATAGCAAGATGGATCTACGGGGCGACCTCCCAGCATATCGCCCAGATAGAGGTAGTGAAAATTGTGCTTATACAGTGCCTGTTCCAGAACAGCTTTCGAGAAATGAGGGACGTAGCGAGAATAGGGTTGAGAGCGTACATCCACCAGGTAGCGGATCTGGTAATACTGTAAAAGGGAGACAAAATCTTCGAGGGAGCGATTTCCATGTCCAATAGTATAAATAGGTACCTGCGCCACATCTCCTCCACTTCAATGCGATAAACTATCGATATTTAGGGTTATTCATCTTTATTCGGGCTTATAGGCTATAGTATAAAGGAAAATTGGATTCCTGTCAATCGATATCTTTACGGATTTAGGAAGTATTTTTCGAGAAAAAGCTGGCGTGGGGACCACAGCGAGGAGATAAGGGGTAGATAGTTTTTTACCAGCCTACCCCTTCGCACATACAAAGACGTTATTTTTCCAGGGTACTCTTCGTACTACGCTCACCATCATAGGAGAGGAGAATACGTTTATTTTCGTAGACCGTCTCCAGATGGACAGGGCGGCCCCAGAGCAAGAAGACATGCTGAAGGGTCTTTTCAGCATAGACCAGATCGAGATCCTGGCCCTCGTAGAGATGCTTGATATAAAGTTCGCGGTTCCCGCGATAATCTCCATTATCGACCACGAGATAGGGATAGCCAAAGTTAGTCATACTGTTCACGATGCCATCGCGGACTTTCTGCCAATTTTTCTCAGCGATCACCCACTCATCACCCTCTTTTTTATAGAGGTAGAGGTCCAGATCTCTAATCAGATCTTCCGTCAGGTAGTTGCGCAAGAATGAGACATCATTGTCCATCTCACGAACTTCAAAGATCTTTTGTTTGCCCATTCCCGGTTTGCGGCCCAGGCGTTCCTGCTCCTCCCTGGTTGGACTATCCCAGCGGCGTTCAATATCTTCTAACATCTTGAAGCCGATATAATAAGGATTGAGGGATGTCTTTGATGGAGAGAGAACACCCGAATGAAGCTGAGCGAACTCGATTGTTTCTGAGTCGGAGATCACACCTCTTTCGCCAAGCTGCCTCATAATACGCGAGTGCCAGATACTGTTATGATGCAGCATGCCATTCGCAACATAACGATGTGAACGATCAACGGTGATATCGTACACATCGGCAACAGAGCGCTCAACGCTCACGATCTCATCGGTTGGATCTTCTTTCAAGAACCAGCGATGGCTTGCCAGATAGTGAGCAAGCTTTGTCTGTTTTCTCGCCAGATTAAAGTTGATCTCGTCCGCAAAGACACGCGCCGAATGGCCTTTGATGCGAATATTAACACCATAGCGGCGCGAGAGGATGCCATAATTTAGCAATACAATCTGTAACACGCGGGCAATACTCTCACTAAAAGTGGAGAGAATCAGACCATCCGTCAGCGAGGCGCAGCCATCACAGTCAAAGTACGCACGCAAGAAGGCACTCATGACAGATTTTGGAGAGCGCAGAATCACCTCTGGAATACTCTTCTGGCGAGCTTTCGCATAGAGGTCAATACCGAGAGCCTGCAAGAGTTCAAGCACATTCGTTGAATAAAACACGACGCGCCAGCGACCACCTTTGCCATTGCTGGTGCGGCTATCCCAGAAAACCGAGGGTTCAATGGCAAACAACCGGGTCACCAGGGCAGCATAGCGGTCCGCCAGTTCACGGTCTCCAGTTGTATAGCCAATCGCATTTTTGCCGGTATGAATATTGCCATCGCCAACAAGGCAGCCGAGGAACTCTGCAAAGTCCTCTGTAACATGCGTGGGTGACAAAAGTGGCAGACGATTTCCATAGCTTGGTTTACCGGCATTACCGGAGGTATAGCCTGTGCTCTGGATCGCCTCCTCTATACGCTCTCTTGCAAAGGTGGTTTTGCCGCTTAATGAGCGATAAATTGTTTTGACGCCAACGCCCGCATGTTGAGCAACATCGGCAACAGTTGCAGGAACAACACGAGCAGGCTCAACAATAGGTACAAGTTGGGCAGGCCAGATATTGTCACCAACGCTTAGAGGAATACGCTGACCAACCCGGACATCCTCCAGCGCCAGCCACTGATCTGGACCAATACTCAATTTATGCTGTTCAGCCCCTTCCAGGACCAGGCCACGGCGCGTACGAAGACGAACGGTCTGGGCAGAGCGGCGAATATGGCGATCAGTCACAGCATCCAGTGCACCAGCACCACTACCTACAGAGATGGCTTCACCCTGCTCTAGAACGCGATGCAGTGCGTCATAACGTAGCAGGCCGCGCTCAGTCTGGACGAGACTTTCTCCAGTCAGACAGGCCCAGCCCTCGTTCATGACCTTTGTTTGCATTTGGGGTATAAAGTACAACATCTCAGAATGCACTATTTCAATAATATCGCGCTGCCACGGTTGAAGCTGTGGAGCATGATGCATTAAGAAAAGCAAAAGATCTTTCTCTGGCTTCTCCGGAAACTTGGGCGGCTTCGTAAGGGATTTCTCCCGCTCCTCCTCTGCCTTCTTCTGTTTGTCCTCAATACCCCAGATATCATCATAGGCCGTCGCAAGCGACTTAGGAGACTTTCCAGGCGAGACAGGCTCATTTGAGCGCAACAGAAGATTATAGTCGATATGCTCTTGAATCGAGAGGGCGGCATCCAGAAAACGCTCCACCTCAGCTTTGCCGTGGTCAAACTCGTATTTGGCGATGCGCTCGGCGTGAATACTGACCTTATCGATCATGCGACGTGAAGTGTGCTGAAAGTAAGCGTTATTTTTAAAGAAATCGGTATGGCCGAAGACGTGAGCGACGACAAAAGTATTCTGAAGAAGATTATTCATATCCATCAGAAAGGCGTAGCTCGGATTTGTATTGACCACCATCTCATAGATCTTGCTCAGGCCAAAATCATACTGCATCTTCTGGCGATGATAGGCCTTCCCATACGTCCAGTGGCTGAAGCGACCTGGCAGACTATAGGAAGCAAATTCGTACATAATGGTAGCGGGGACCAGCTCAAAGTGAGTGGGGAAAGGGTCAAGGCCAAACTTTCGCGCTTCTTCCCAGGTAATATCAATTGCATCACGTAAACGTTCAATATCGCTTTTGTCATTTATCGTCATAACACGACTCCTGGTATCCTCTCGTTGCTCTAACGTGAACAGCCGAAGCAAGCGAGAGGATGAAAGCTAATGCGTCTCAATGCAGAGCAAGAAAGCGGAATTGAGGCGCACAGAAGATGAGACACTAGCGCGTAGGAACAGGATCTCGCAAGGCAAAGAACTTGCGCAAAGCGGGATAGACCTCTTTCTTATCGGAGATGGTCACAGCCGTAAACTTCTTATCGTTAATCTTGTTATAAGCCGACATCAATGTGCTGGGCGAGCGATAATGGCCTTCGCGGATCTCGCCGTAGCCAAAGATATTACACTGTTCCATGAGCTTATTCACCAGTTGCACACAGCGGTCATTGTCCCAGGGCAGATTATCGCCATCGGAGAAGTGGAAGGGATAAATGTTCCAGTCATTCGGGTTGTAGCGCTCTTTGATAACTTGAAGCGCCAGTTCGTAGGCCGACGAGACCTGGGTGCCGCCGCTTTCACCCTTATGAAAGAACTCTTCCTCTGTAACCTCTTTGGCTTCGGTGTGATGACTGATGAAGACAATCTGGACGTTGTTGTACCTGGTCCGCAAGAAACGGACCATCCAGAAGTAGAAGCTACGGGCAATATACTTCTCGAATTCGCCCATTGAACCTGAAACGTCCATCATTGCTAGAACGACGGCATTAGATTGATATTTAATCGTCGGCTCCCACACTTTAAAGCGCAGGTCTTCAGACTTAATATCGGCGAATTTGGCCTCACCTTTAGCGGCGTTGCGCTTCATATTCTCCATGATTGTGCGTTTTTTGTCGAGATTGGCCATCGGGCCTTTTTTACGCACATCGGTAAAACGGACCGCCTCGGTCTCCATCTCCTGCTGGCGCTTCTCCTCAAGATTTGGCAGAGCCAGATCTTCAAAGATCAGAGCGGCCAGCTCTTCCATCGTAATCTCGGCCTCGTAATAATCGTAGCCTGCATCCTTCCCGGCCTCCCCCTTCTTCCCTTTGCCCTGCTTTGGCTCTTGAGCGACCACATCGCCCACCTTGCTCTTGCCATTGCCCTGTCCGGCGTGCTGCTGGCGGCCTGGATCATAGCGGAAGCGATACTCGTCCAGTGAGCGGATAGGGACGCGCACCGTCTTTTTGCCATCTGAGAGAATAATATTCTCCTCGCTGACAATATCGCTAAGATTCTTCTTCACCGCCTCCCGGATCTTCTCTTTGTGGCGCTCCTGGTCAATCTGCCCTTTACGATGCAAGGACCAATCATGCTGAGAAACAGACATAGATCATGCTCCTTCTTTTCCAATAAGCCACAGGAAGGACTCCAGAGGAACAACATGCATGGTCCGAGCTCTTTCGGGTTGAAAGAGCTCGAAAGCCAGGCAGTAAGTTGTTCCAGGTCCACCTGGACCTTAACGGTTCAAGAGACTGCCAGTATAGCGTAGGATCTCGTTTGCACAAACGTGGCAGTAGCCGTGTTCCTTCATCAGGCGGTCAACGACCTCGTTGATCTTGCGCAACTGTTCTTTATCAGGAGTACGGGTAGAGGTAGTAATTTTGACCACATCGCGCAGATCGGCGAACAGTTTCTTCTCGATAGCTTCTTTCAGGCGCTCATGGCTCGTATACTCGAAGGACTGGCCTTTGCGAGCCAGGGAAGAGATACGGATAAGAATCTCCTCGCGGAAAGAACGTTTCGAGTTTTCCGAGATCCCAATCTGCTCCTCAATCGAGCGCATCAGGTGCTCATCCGGCTCCATCTCCTCATCGGTGATGGGGTCGCGCAACTTCGTCTTATTGCAGAACGACTCGACATTATCGAGGTAGTTATTCAACAGCGTACGTGCATTCTCTTCGTAGGAGTAGACGAAGGCGCGTTGGACCTCTTTCTTCGCGATCTCATCGTACTCTTTACGCGCCTCACTAATAAAGTTCACGTAGCGCTCACGCTCTTCGCGAGTGATACTGGTATGTTGATCCAGACCATCTTTCAGAGCGCGCAGGGCATCGATGGGATTAATACAGGCGACATTCGGCTTCACCAGAGCATTCGAGAGGCGGTTAATGACATAGCGTGGAGAGATGCCATCCATGCCTTCGCGCACGGCCTCTTCCTGCAATTCGCGTACATCCTTCTGCTTGAAGTCCTCCATATCCTCGCCATCGTACAGTTTCAACTTCTTCAGCGGACTCATCCCGGCCTTCTTCGAGGGTTCCAGGCGGGTCAGGATAGCGAACAGGCTGGCGACACGCAGCGTATAGGGAGCGATATGGACATTCTGGAGAGCACTCTGCTTCAGCAGCTTCTCGTAGATCTTCACCTCATCAGAGACGCGCAGGTTATAGGGGACTTTCACCAGAATAATGCGGTCCTGCAAGGCTTCAGACTTCTTGTTGCCGACGAAGGATTGATACTCATGCTCATTGGTATGGCTGACGACGACCTCATCGGCGTAGATCATGCTGAAGCGTCCAGTTTTGATATTCTGCTCCTGGCTCAGAGTAAGCAGAACGTACAGGAACTTCTCATCGCAGTTATGATTGACGAGTCCATTCGAGATGTAGGTATTAGAACCGGGGACATTCAAATCCCAGCATTCGGCCTCACCATCTTCAATAGAGACCACCGTATCGTAGAACAGCGAGGGATTGAGCAGAGCGGAAAGGCCCGGAGGAGGCTCGACCCAACCATCAAGCTTGCGCAATACTTTGTCAGCCATCGAACGTGTGCAAACATTTGTGCCGGTGCGCAACATATGAAGATTTGTATAATCCTCGGCCAGAATTTGGCTTGCTCCCTGATAATTTACACCACGATAGCTGCCAGTAGCCTGGGCCTGGGCAACAGTCGCACGCTGCAAATCCTGAGAGATTGTATTCCAATAGCCGACAGTATTGGGGATAAGATCAGCACGTCCATCTCGTTTAACGTTTGCTGAGACGCGCTCATACTCCAGCAACTTGCGCTGAGGAAGCAGGCGCATCTGCGAAGCAAGCAGATCAGCATCAGCACCACTGGCCGTTACATTCCAATAATCACGATACGCACTCTTTGCAGAAGAACGGCTGCGCGTTCTGACACGACGTGAGATAACGCCGAGATTCAGCAGAACAACTTGCAGTTGACGAGAGAGGTCCTCTGAAGCAGTAGTCCAGGAGAGTCTACCTTGCAGATTAACTGTACCATCACCAGCGAAGTAGCCAGCCAGGAATTCCAGCATAGACTCACGCGAGGACTGGAGGACGGACCAGGGAATCTCTTTCTTGTAAGCGCCGGTTTTAAAGCCGAGGTAGTGCAAAAAGTCAGCCAGAGCAACACTATTCAACTGAATAGCGTTTTTATACTCACGCGGCGTGATGCCAAAAAGCTGCTGCGTCAGGTGGCTATACTCAGTACGAAGTTCCTCTTCGCTATTCGTGAAGCGTACCGTACCATCTGGGCGAACATCGCCCTCAGCAATAAGATAGCCGAGCCAGCGCGCAAGTTGGGGAGTCATACGCTCAGGGACCTGGATAGTCAGAGCGTGGGCAGGCCGTGTAGAAAGCCACTGGAAAGCCATATCCTGGCCCCAGAGGTTCTGTCCTTTTTGCAAGACAACCCAGTCGCCGATCTCTAACTCATCGTGACGTTTCCAGATCAGCACGCCATTCTCGTTCACCACCTGTACGCGATGCTCAAACGTTCCTTCTTGAACAAAGCCTCGGCGTGTTGTCAGGCGTTTCGTCTTACTCAGGCCAGAGCGATAGAGGTGTGCAGCAAATTCGATACCAACGCTACTGGCAATCTGGAGTTCGATTTCGCGCGATTCTCCAACAGGATGTTCAGATTCAGCCAGGGAATTGAGTCTACGAATACCGGAATGTGTATAGATGAGCGAATCGCCAGATTGGCACTTGAGCATCTCGACGAATTCCATTATTCCTCTGTTTGCGATGTTTAATTCGCCGTCGAATCGATAAGCTCTGGGATCGCTTTCCACGCCGACTTCACCAATAGTGGAAAGGTCAATACCGCCTACTAGCTCGCTGATATCCTGGCTTTTTGGATCTGAAGGGGTAAAGGTACCGACGCTGACGCGATACTTCTCGCTGAAGGCGATACGCTTGACGGGAATCTCTTCGATGCGGCCATTGAACTGCGTATCAACCATATAGCGGCAATGCGGGCAGAGGTCACCCTCAATATAGAGGCCAAACTCTTTCTCTACATCGGCACGCAGATCGACGGGGATAAGATGAAGCGGCTCCTCGTGCATGGGGCAATCTTTAATAGCGTAGACCGCACCCGCCTGAGTCTTACTATAGGCCTCCAGGCCGCGTTTAATCAGATAGACAATCGTAGACTTACCACCACCAACGGGACCCATCAGCAAAAGTACACGTTTGCGCACTTCTAGACGCTGGGCAGCGGAATGGAAGTAGTCAACGATCTGTTGCAATGGCTTCTCAATGCCAAAGATCTCCTGGTTGAAGAATTTGTAGTGCTGATCGCCGGTACGAGTCGTTTCCACGCCGCCGTCCATAATCATATGATAAATGCGCTCGTGCGAGAGACGACTGATTTCTGGCCGTTTGGAGGCAATTTCAAAGTACTGAGCAAAAGTGCCTTCCCACATGAGTTCGCGTTCGCGATCTCGATATTCTTCCAACCGCTTCACCAGATCCATGGTTTACCCTCTCTCTGTTGTGTGAATCATAGTGTATGCACTTATCTAGAGATAAAGAGATACGCTATGCTCGTAAACTACTTCTACGCCAGACAACTAGGAATGCAGCACATGATCTGTATAGCGAGAATCGCCGTAAGGGGCAACCAAGTCCCACCTGCCACATACTCCCCTTCCCGCCTGATATCGATAGATGCTGTAAGATCAAAAAAGCCAGTTTCTTGCTCGACCAGACGCGTGCGAGAACCAGCCCTTTCCTACATAATGGAGGATATATCGGTTTAGAATTGTTCAAAGTTGTGACCAATCTATAGATTGGAAACGCCGAGATAAAGTTGAAAGAGTGCATCGTAGAGATGCTCCAGCAATGTTTCAAATTGTCCTCTCTCATGTCGCTCTACGAACATAGACGACATTGTCCAGAACTCAGGAAACGTTCCCCGAACTACTGAAAACACTGCGGGTACTCGGTAATCTGCCAGATGGTATACGCTCATTATAGCATATTTCTGGTGGGAAGTTAAGAGGGTGATTTTTCTGCGTGTTTCACTGCGCTCCAGCGGCCTCCAAAGCGTCTTTATAGCAAGCAGACATTAATTCTTCTTCACACCTTTTTCACGCTTGCTTTCGCTTTTTGTGAGCGTGAGCCGACGTTTGAGCGTGAGCCGACGTTATTTCATAATGACCAGCACAACTGAGGATACCAGGATGCTTTAGGCCAGAAAAGAGAGGCAGACCTACCAGAAAGTAATGGTCGAGGCAAAAAATTTTACCTTCTTACGATCTTATTATAAGCTAACAGCGTAGGATATGCGGCAATAGTCATGTGCATTAGGAGAGCGTTTCTCTTGTATGATATACTGGCGGCGATGTCAGTAGAGTTTGCCGTCAAATGTGGCTACATTCCTCATGTGAGAAAAGATTGTGGAGGAAGCGTGGAGCAAGGATTATCATAAACAAAGCCCAAGTTATGTAATCTATCTTCTAATTTCAGCCAGAAAGCGTGCAAGCAGTGGAGATAAATTAACCGATGAACATCAGTACCGGTGGACCCCATATATTATTATTTGAACGAGATCAGCAACTCACAGGACTGCTTATTAGCGAGTTCCAGTTAGCTGGCTATGAATGTCACACAGCACGTACGGCGGTAGAAGTATTTGATGCGATTGCACGCCAACCTATTCGGCTCGTCCTGGTGAATCTGGCTCAAGCAGCGGCAGCGAGAAGAGAGTTCTGGGTAGCATTGGATACCCAGAGGCGGGGACGAGGCGTGCAAGTTATGACCTTCCACTGCTCCAATATTGCCAATTATGGACCCAAAGACCCGGATGAACATACTACGACAATGGTTGATCTGGAAGTAGATGGCATGATGGGAATTATGAGCCTCGTGGACGGGATAAGAGCGCGTGTGCCAGTGGGGGGAAGCAGTATGTCAACAAACACCTCGCCGCGTATGCTCAGGGCCACAGCGGGCCAGAGTAGTCCACCGCGTGCTGCCACCCAGCCAGCGCCCAATGCTAGCACCCATTTTGCCAATAGCAATGCGGGAGGACGCTCCAACGAAAGTTCATCCCAGCAACTCTCATCGGCATATCGTAATCAGGCACCATTGATGTCTCCAACTGGTGAGCCAGGATTTTCGGGCGGAGAAGCAATGGGCAGGGGCCAGGCCTCGGCACAGACAATGGGGAATGCAGGAAACTTCTCCACTCAGTCCTCCTCCTATCCGTTAGGAATGACGTCGGGCAGCAGTGGCAGTCAGCAACAGGCCGCTTATTCTCAAAACATTAGTAGCGGCAGTATGCCTGTTCAACAACCTTCTTATTCGCAGAATATAGGAATGGCTGGTTCGCAAATACAACAGCAGCCAGTTTATGCGCAAAATGCCCAAAATATAGGAGCGGGCAACGCTCCCGTACAAGCGCCACCGGTTTACGCTCAAACAATGGGAGCAAATAGTGCATCCGCACAACAAGCGAATTTTTATCCTCAAAATATGAATATGGCCAGCGCACCTACGCAACAGCAAACGCCTTACCCTCAGAACATGGGAGCCAGCAGTACACCGGCACAACAGCAAGCCCCGCAGAATATGGGTGCGGCTAACGCAGCAGGGCAGCAGAGTTATACTGAAAAAATACGGGCTGTACTCTATCCCAACCAGCGTGCGTGGAGTCCTCCTCAAGGAACGACAGCATCAACACTTGCACCTGAAAATCCGCCTCCATTTGAGATGCAAGGGAATGCACCAGCACCCCAGCAGCCAACATTTACAAACGAGGCAACGGGCTCAACCGTCTTGCAGCGCTTAGCAAACGGGCAGGCGGGACCAGAAGGGCAATGGGAATCCGGACTGGCCCAACTCTCGCGCATGGTCCAGGAGCGCAACACATTTCTAGAAAATACGAGCAACACTCCGGCTTATCAGATGCCAAAGGCTCCTCCCATTCAACAGCAACAGGTTGTAACGCCTGTACAACAACAGGTCATACCACCAATCCAGCAGCCTGCGCCAGCGATGCTCCCAATGGACCAGGCGTTTGCGCAAACAGCGCCGACATTCAATTCCATACAGAGGAGTTCTGTACAACCTGAAACTCAGGCAGATAATCTGAGCACGCATACGCTACGGGCATCGCCTATTCAGGATCTTCCAGGCGAGCGCAGCGTCAGTAATTCAGTAAACACCGAGAGCGGCAAAAGACCCGACGTGCTCTCTCGCACAAATTACGCCCAACAGCCAGCGACAACACTCCCCTCACTGGCTTCTATTACCGCCGCCGCCCAGTTAGAGAGAGAGAAAGAAGAGCCGAGAGCAAACACAGCAAAAATGGCGCGGACAGATAGCCAGACAGAGATACCAGCCATAAAAACTGCCCCTCAAGCAGTAAGAGGCAGAATATCACAAGAAGTACCAGCAGTGAAGCCGGCCTATGAAACTGGCCGACCAATAAAAGCCACGATGATACCAGAACCACCCATACCAACGCCAAACAGGCCGGTACAAGAATCATCTGCTGTAGTTCCTGATAAGGTCATACAGCAGACAGAGCAACCACAAAGCAGAATTCTATCTATCTGAACAAGAAACGCAAGGAGAAGGAAAGAGCGAGGCCCCCATTACCATTGACCAGGACATATCCTTTCCCGAACAGAAATCGCCCAGCCAGCACACAACCGAGATAAACCATTATAAAGAGATCGAGAACAACAAGCGTTTTTTAGAAAAGGCCCAGGCAGAGATTAAAGTCGCGCTTGGTCAACAGGCTACCTTTGACACGAATAATCCTCCAAGCAATGCAATGTTACTAGACATCTTGCAGAGCCTGCCACCGATGCCAGCACCATCACAGCAGATTCAGCCACAGGTCCTCAACGGGAGAGCGACACGCTCATTAGGAAGCGTGCTTCTTGAGGGACACCTTGTTCCTCAGAACAGATTGGAAGTCGCACAAAACGTCCAACGGATGTTGCGCGGTGTAGATCTCAATTATCAGCTAGGCGAAATTTTATTAATGTTTAAACTCCTTACCCCTGACCAACTCCTCGCCGCCAGCCTGGTCAGCTACGGGATGATAACCACCATGCAGATTAGTTCTCTGGGACGTATTCGTCAGGAGCTTCATTCTATGGGCCTTGAGTATGATCTGGAGAACCTGCTTATTATGTTCCGGATACTCACCCCTGAACAAGTACGAGAGGTGCGCGCAAGTTGGTAACCTTCCCAAAGTTGGCTGGTCCTTTCCTTTGTTGAAAGGACCAGCCAACTTTGTAGAGAGACGAGGTTAGCGTGTCTCCTGAAGAGGTGATGGCGCAACGTTCTCATAGGCAGGTTCGCGATGAATATGCTCAATCTGGGCACCGAGGTTACGCAGCTTCATATCCAATTGTTCATAGCCACGCTCAATATGTTCAATACCATACACCTCAGAAGTTCCCTGGGCACAGAGAGCAGCCAGAATATACGAACAACCCGCACGAATATCCGGGATATAGAGTCTGGTCCCTCTCAGGGGCGTTGGACCTCGCACAACACAGCTATGCATATATTGTTTCTCGCGGAAGCGGCACGGCACCTCTCCCAGGCATTTAGGATAGAGGCCAATATGCGCCCCCATCCCCTTTAAGGCGCTGGTATAGCCAAAGCGGTCTTCATAGATAGTCTCATGAACCACAGACATCCCGTTCGCCTGCGTCAAGAGGATAGTGAAAGGCTGCTGCCAATCGGTCATAAAACCGGGATGGACATCTGTTTCCAGAGAAATAGCGGGCGGAGTCTTCTCTTCGCTTATAAAGCGGATGCCCTCATCATCGATCTCAAAACGCAGGCCCATCTTCGAGAGCGTATTCAGAAAAGTCAGTAGAGTATCCTGCTGCGCACGGCGTAGATAGACATCGCCTTTTGTCAAATACGTAGCAATAGCGAGCGAGACTGCCTCATTGCGATCACTGAGCAGAGTGTGGCTTGCTCCATGCAAGCGTTCAACACCTTCAATCACAATGCGACGATCCACGCGCAGTTCAATAATCGCGCCCATCTTTTGCAGAAGCTTAATCAGATCAATAATTTCAGGCTCGTTTGCGGCATTCTCGATAATCGTCACGCCCTTTGCCAGCGAGGCCGTAAGCAGAAAATTCTCGGTTGCCATAACGCTAGGGAAAGGCAGAGCTATAGTTGCTCCATGCAAACGCTTGCTGGCAGAACAAAAATACTGTCCATCCCGCTCTTCAATAGTTGCGCCCATCTGGCGTAGACCGGCCAGATGAAAGTCAATCGGGCGTGGACCAATGCGATCTCCGCCGGGGGCTGGAATCGTCACTTCTCCACAGCGATGCAACATTGGACCAATGAGCAACACAGCGATGCGATTCAGCTTCCCGACCTCACTTAAGACCTCGGTACGCATAATCTGTTCAGTGCTGATTGAGAGCGTATGATCCATCAGTTGGACACGCGAGCCGATATCCTGGCAAAGCTGACTGGTTAAAAACATATCCCCCAAAAGCGGCACATTGCGCAGAGTACAAGGTTCAACCGTGAGGAGAGAAGCAATCATCATCTTCGTCACAGCATTTTTTGCGCCGCTTATCACCACCTCCCCATGCAGCGGCGTTCCTCCGGTTATAAGATAATGAGGAGCACCAACCGCAGGCACATCCATATAATCCATAAAAAAACAACTCCTTTTACGATCTCCTGGTAGCTTTTCCTGAAGCTTTCCACAGAGCTTATCATTTTCTATCTGCATTGCCAGGCGCTTTCCACAACCAGCGAAGGGCATTCAGACGAGAAGACGGCTTTATCACATTCGAGCGACGAGCCGTAGCGGATGAAATGGGACCTGGCGCTGTACCTTCTTGATCAAGAGCATCGAGAAGATCTAGAAAGTAATTGACACTCTGTGCAACACCCTCAACCATCAAATAGCCAGTAGGTTTTACCGCATCACCAACAAGGTAAAGACCGCCAACAGGCGTCTCCGTCTGCTGATCCTCGCCCTGCACACTGCGATTCACAGGCCACTCGCCGCGATACGTCCCCATAGTCAGGATACGACACTGTGTATCAAAGGTCGGTCCGAAGAGAAAGCGCAGATCGGCCAGGGCCAGAGCACGCTCTTCCTCAATATTATTACTCTGAATAACCTGATGGCTAATGAGCAGATGCTTGCCAGAGGGAGCCATCTGTGGATCACTATTGGTAGGCTGCACCATACCAGCAATACGCTGCGTATCCAGACAATACATAATGCCTTTATGAGGAATCAACGAGACATCACTGAGAATATGAACTTTTAAGCCCACAGCTTCTTTTACGTCATAGGCAGCAGCGGCTGATCCCTCGTGCTCAGACCGTTGATCTTGAGAGAGTTGTTGTAGGACTTCTCTCTGCGTCACACGATGGCTATGAAGCAGGGCATCGGTGGCGCGAGGGCCTATATCACTGACCACAATTGAGGCGGGAATAACGGTCTCGGTATTTGTCAGTTTCTCTTTCACACGGACGCCGGTCACCTGGCCATCAGAAGCACAGACCTGTTCGACAGAGCAGGACAGGCGTATCTGACCACCTTGCGCAAGGATATGTTTTTCAAGCTGCCGCGTCAGTTCGCCACATCCTCCCTGCACAATGCCCGGAGCCCCATAGAGAAACATATTTTTCGTGGTCCGAATCACCTCTGCGGTACTGACCTGACTCAGCTCAAGGCTCAAGGCGAAACGGGCAATACTTTTGAAAAAGGCCACTAATTGAGGAGTACGTGAGACAGGAATTTGCCGCTCAAGCCAGAGATCAAACGGTAGGCGTTGCTCATTAGCAGGAAGCGAGCGAAAAAACATCAGGTAGCCCAGGCGCAGAAACCAGAGGGATTGGCGCAAACCAAGAAAACGGACAACGCCCAGCAGACCACGAGAGCGATACTGCTTACCATGAACATGGAACGAGCCAAAGACATCGGCATCAAAGAGGCGATGGGGAACATGCAGTGCTTGTAGCATCTGGGAGAGCACACCACTACTCCCAAAGGGCACCATATGAACCGCGCCAGTACTTATCTGAGCACCCTGAAAAGTCTTTGCAGTAAAACGACCACCACTATGAGGAAGACGCTCCAGAACGAGCACGCGTTTCCCTCGTTGGAGAAGTTGGGCGGCACTTAAGAGGCCACCGAGGCCAGCGCCGATAACAATAGCATCAAATGAAGAGGAGGAATCGAAGCCAGGAGCTTCAGCGTCCCTGGCAGCAGCAATTTCGTGCATGTAATTGTCCAGTAACTAGTATGATAGCGATGAAAAAGTCCTGGCTAAATGGCACAGGTATCCCCTCGTATTCAGAACAAAAGAGGACAGTAGGACCGCCCCTTTAGAGATTATAGGGCATCCAGACAGAAAAGGCGACATGGAGAAAGAGTTCCAGTCAGGTACGCGGCGAATAGAGGGATCGAGACTGCTGGCAATTGGCATAGAGATACCATTGCCAGCAGGATGCTCGACTAAGCGGAAAGGGCACTTCATCCTTGTCCTGGTCGTTCGCCGATCAGGCTACGGAGCAGGCTATTACACTCAGCCATCGTACTCAACACATTCTGATGCAGTTGGAAGACCTTATTGAGTTCGCGAGCTTTGCGGGCCAGCTTTGTCACATACTCAATATCGCGCGGATTGGACATCACATCCTCCATAAGCTGGAGCAGTTCTGACCAGGCAAGAGCCTCACGGCTACGAGCGACATCGGCAATAGTATTATCCATACGTTCGGAGACACGGCGCACACCAGCGCGGAGCTGATTGGCAGTCTGAGCCACTTCGGCTTCGTGATTACGCATCTGCTCTTGTGAGGCGTTGAGCTGATCTTGTAAAGCAGTCACCTGACCATCCAGGGCAGAGAGAGCCGCAACCAATGCGCCAATATCTGGAAGCGTAGGCTGAGGAAGACTCGTCAGACGATTAAAAGTAATACCCGCATCGTTATTGTTGTTATAGCTTGAAGGCGGCATGTACTCAGATGCGGGCGCTTCAGAAGCACGAGGTGTACTTTTTTCCGGTGTCGGCGTTGGCGCGATAGGCGTAATAGGCGGATAGGACGGTGCACTCATAAATGACGGCATTACCGGAACACTCTGTGCTGCAACCGGAGTAGGGGGAGCAACGGGAGCGGGAGGCGGCTCAACCGCCGCAATAGGTGCGGGCTCAGGAGCAGAAATGGCTGGTTCAGCCGGTTTTTCCTCTGGCTCTATAGAATGAGTACCATAGTCATCATTAGAAGTAGCTACAGTAGCAAGCTCATCGGGATGAGTGCGCCAGGTAAAATCACCATCGGGCGAGCGAGTGATATTCACGGTTGCCATATCTGCAACATCATCCGGGGACGATTGAGAGTTGAAAGAGCGGAAGAGCAGTTCATGTTCGCCAATACCTACATGATCGTTTTCGCGAAGCACATGAGGAGCCATATCCTCAATCTGTTGCCCATTGACAAAAGTACCATTCGCGCTACGCTCATCGCGCAAGACATACTGACCATTTTCATAGTGAACAGTGGCATGACGGCGAGAAGTTAGTTTATCCTTCGATAACAATATATCACTATTCGGCGCGCGACCAATAGTAATCTCAAGCTTATCGAGGGGATATTCCTGCAAGACCTCACCGCTATCTGAGCGGAGAACAAATCGTGCAGGCTGCTCAATATGGTCAGGGGACGAGGGGGCCGCCGATTCCGTACGGAACGAAGATGGCTCTGGAGAAGCGAAAACTGTATGAGCATTCTCGTCGGGCATCCCCCACGAAGGTCCGGCGGCGAGAGTTCCCATATCAGAGCCGGACATCCCCCCCCAATTTTCGGAAGCAGCAATCGTGGCCTCACCCATAGACGGCTGCGCCTGCGAAGGAGAAGAAGGTGAGGGAGTCGTTGCAAGCAGGCGGTTGCCACAATTCAAGCAAAAATTATCCCCAGGCCGCGTATCGGCTCCACAAAAGGGGCACTTATCCATGATGAAATTTCCTCCCATGATTTAGCAAGGTTGTAAGCTTGCAATTTTGCAGATTCACATGCTTTTCTAAAAAAACGTGCGGACGCAAAACTTCTGTTCATTATATCAGAGTACGATATGAGCGTCGAGAGTAGCACAGTCTCCGTACATGGCTGAGCCTATCCGTCCTCCGCGCCAGTCAACCTAGTCAGCAGGTTGCCAGTCAACATCTGCTTGTAAATTCTGAAAGAATTTTTGTAATGCTGCCAGTGACCACTGAGCAGAAAAAACGATATTGGTAGTATTGCGCATACCTGAACAAAGCTGCATTGCCAGAGCAGATTTTGTCGGGCCTGGGGTTGCGCTGAGACCCTGCAAACCGGCACTTGAGACGCTGCACTGGAAGTTCGTATGACCAGTATGCACCGGTGCTTCTGAAAGACTCAATGAGGTATGGTCCGGCAACAGATAGGCTATAGTAAAACTACTGCCAAAGATTGGGTCATGTACCGTCCCATAAACACTCATTAAGCAAGAGCCAGCAGCTAAAGAAGCAGGGAGAAACACGCTAAAGCCAAGATTTTGTCGAACCTGGGACCAATCTAGTATCGTCCCTGGTGTACTGATAGCAGTAGGTGTCGTTCCTGGTGTTACCACCCCAGGTGTAGAAAGGGCAGCCGCACCTTCATCACGGAAAATCATCATAGGTTGATTGCACCAATGCAAGCTTTTTAAAGAGCTCTGGACGAGATTCGGCGCTCCTTGAGGCTGAGAAGCTGAAGCTGATGAAGTACTGGCACTGGAGCAAGAGAGAAGCCACACACAGGAGAACAGCGCGATAACGATTCCTGAAAAATGGTACCCGCCAATGAAAGGAGACAGGGACCTCAAAGATCGCCTAAATTGGCTATAGTGGCGATGATTTCTCTCAACAACAGGCATACCAACTCCCCTTCAGAGAAAAAGGACAAATGCTTCTTTAGAAAAAGGCCGATGCGGCAATTTTTAAACTATCATACTTATCAACGTATCAACCATAGTATATATATCGCATTCCCTACTCTTTGGCTCAGTATACGTTATAAAAAAGAGAAAACCTATGAACCAGTTCTCAAATCCGTACTTTTTCGGTCTATTCTCATAATAATAATGATGCTTCTTCTCGAAAACTGGAAAGAGGGACTTTACACCGTTGTAATTTAATGCTACCATTACATTTCGCCAACCAGTCTCGCCTCCTAAGAAGGCTTGAGACATGTGCTTAAAAACTCCCCTGAAAGGCTGAGCGTGCGTGAATGCGAAACAAATCTGGCAATCTGCCATAGAGCGCCTACAAACCAGGGTCAGCCCGACCATTTTTACCGCCTGGTTTCAGGGTACCTCCGCACTCTCTTTTCAGGATGGAGTATTCATCATCCGTGTGCCTACAACCTTTGCACGTGAATATCTGGAGAGGCGCTTTAGTTCGATTATCCGTACGGTTCTGACTGAGATCATCGGTGGGCAGATAGACGTACAATTTGTAGTGGCAAAAGATCATCAGCAGCAGCCCGAAGGGAACAGCGATGGTCTCGCACCCCACAAACGGCTCCTGCGCACACGGCATACAGCAGCACAGCGCGAGAAGCGCATTGCGGAGACGCTTACGGCGGCTATGAACTCGCTTGCCCCGGCTCCGGGACAGGCAAGCGTGCATCGCAGCCCTGAAAAAAACGAGCCAGAAACGCAGCGCGAGGGCGCATTCCAGCCGCAATTGCTACCAGAACCACCTTCACAGCCAGAAGCAGATAGACCGTTAAAAAACAGTTCTGTTCCTGAGCTAAAACCTGAATCCCCTGTATTCCCTGTATTCAAAGAAGAGAAGCAGCGCAGTAAGTTGCTTGCACCGCGAACTTTTACGCCCCCGACTAGAGGTCCACTGGCCCTGCCGGGAGAGGGCTTGCTAAATCCACGCAATACGTTTAGCACGTTTATTGTGGGCAAATCCAACCAGTTAGCCCATGCAGCCTCATTTGCAGTGGCAGAAAATCCAGGCCATATTTATAATCCGCTCTTTCTTTACGGCGGGGTCGGACTTGGCAAGACCCATCTCCTCCATGCCGTTGGACATATAGGCGAGGCGGCAGGGCTTACCGTGCTTTACACAACCTCAGAGAAATTCACTAATGAGATCATCAACGCTATTCGCTTTCAGAAAACCGAAGAGTTCCGCGCCAGGTATCGCCAGATAGATATCCTGCTCGTTGACGATATCCAATTTATAGCAGGCAAAGAATCAACCGAGGAAGAGTTTTTTCATACCTTCAACACATTACATAACGCCAGTAAACAGATTGTCGTAACCAGTGATCGGCCACCCAAAGCCATTCACAGTCTCCAGGATCGCTTGCGCTCACGTTTTGAATGGGGACTCCTTGCCGACGTACAGGCTCCTGAGTATGAACATCGTCTGGCCATTCTGCGCTCTAAAGCCGATTCGCTGCATTTTCGCATCCCCAACTCAGTGATCGATTATATTGCACGCCCTGAGTCCAATAGTGTCCGTGAACTGGAAGGCTCGCTCAACCGCGTGCTCGCTTATGCAACCCTGAATGACCAACCACTCTCTGTCAACGTAGCAATCAAAGCGCTGGAGCATTTATATAAAGACAAAAAGCCGCCCGTGAGCGGTATAACAGCGGCTGAGATCCTGGAAGGGGTCAGCCGTTATTATCGTGTCAGCCCCGAACTCCTACGAGGGAAGCAGCGAGATAAAGAGATTGTCTGGCCCCGCCAGGTTGCTATGTATCTCATGCGCGAAGAAACGAATGCCTCTCTGCTTCAGATTGGTACTGCGCTGGGGGGACGTGACCATACGACGATCCTGCATGGCTGGGAAAAAGTGCAGGGCGAGATGACGCGCAATGATCGCGTACGCCACGAAATCGCTGCTGTACTAGATTCGCTTCAACAACACCCCGATAACTAAAAGACGAGAATAATAAAAAAGGTCCTGCATACAGTATCGATAAGGTAAGAGATTTTCTTTAGCAATTTTTGCGTGGACAAACTTACAGGAAAAACAAGAGGGGCTACGTTTGTTCTAAGGGGCCATACTGGCCCCTTTGGAAGGTAAACTCTGTTATTAATTTCAGTCCCCTCAAGCGGGCCGGGAAAGAATACCCCTCCTGCCCCCACTGAGGAGGAATTATACAACAGGAAAAACGAAAAAGTCCAAAAAGTCCAAGTAGAGATGCATTAAGGAGAATATTGTATGCCGTCTTTTCTACGTACATCGCACGCAAAACGAGTCCTCCTCTCACTGCTAGCGATGCTGGCTTGTCTACTCTTAAGTGTGCCATTCTTTTCTCCAGCACACGCTCATCCCATCGATCCGGATACGCTCTCGTCAACTCCCTATCATGTGCTTTTTGATAACGCACACGCGGAGACTGCGGGGAATGCTGACTGGGTCATTAGCTCCAGTCAGCCCGATCCTCTGGGAGAAAATCCTAATCCCCAGCAAGATACTGACTGGACCGGGGGCATTAGCTCCTGGGGGATAGCACTGCAAAAGAGCGGACGCTATAGTCTGGAGACCTCTACCAGCGCGCTCAGCTATGGTTCCAGTAGCAATGCCCTTGATTTAAGCCATTTTAACGCCCTTATCCTGCCCGAACCCAATAGCCTATTTAGCAGCAGCGAAAAAACTGCGATTATGACGTTTGTGAAGAATGGTGGCGGGCTCTTTATGATTGCCGATCATAAAGGCAGTGATCGCAATAACGATGGTTACGACTCGCTCCATGTCCTGAACGACTTAATGAACAATAGCGGAGCAGGAAACGATCCCTTTGGTATTCAGTTTGACGACCTCACAATAAAGCAAGATTACCCCCATGTTGATCCAAATCTGAGCGATCCTATTTTGCAGGGACCATTTGGGACAGGCACGACCAGTCTGATTAATGAAGGGACGACAGAAACGATTAATGCGACGGACAATCCAAACGTCGTTGGCGTCGTCTACACCAGCGGAACAACATCACCTGGCAATAGCAACGTCTTTATTGCACGCAGCACCTATGGCAGTGGACGCGTGATTGCTGAAGGCGATAGCTCGGCAATTGATGACGGCACCTGTGCCAGCGGCAATACCTGTTACAACGGATGGGGCGATCCCAACGCCCAGGATAACATTCTCTTCCCCAACGGCACAGAGTGGCTGGCCAGTAGCGGCACAGGCACACCAGGAGCAACAGATACACCTGTAGGGAGTACGACAGGCACACCTGTTGTGACAAGTACGCCAACCGGCATCGGCACACCTGCCACAACGCCAACCGCTACAAGTAGTCCGGTCTCATCCTCTCTGCCACGATTCGATCATGTGGTCGTAGTCATAGAAGAGAATAAGGATTATGCGGAACTCATCGGACCAAATACCGGTGCGCCCTATATCAATCAACTGGCAGGACAAGGGATGCTCTTCACGAACTCCCATGCGCTCACCCATCCTAGCCAGCCAAATTATCTTGAGCTGTATTCCGGCTCCAATCAGGGAAAGACCGACGACTCATGTAGCTCATCTACGGTTTTCCCCAAGCCGGACCTGGGGAGTCAATTACTTGATTCCGGCAATACCTTTGCGGGCTATTCAGAGAGTATGCCCTCAGCAGGGTTTACCGATTGTAACGACACACCTTTAGGGATCAACGCACTCTACGCCCGTAAGCACAATCCCTGGGTAAACTTTAGTGAGACGAGTGGACCCAAAACAAATCTCACCTTTGCTAGTTTTCCCAGCACAGCGGCAACTTATGCCCAATTGCCGACGGTCAGCTTTGTAGTACCAAATCTACAAGACGATATGCATGATGGCAGCATTCAGCAGGGGGATACCTGGCTCCAACAACATCTGGACGGCTATGCACAATGGGCAAAAACACATAACAGCCTCTTGATTGTCACCAGCGATGAAGAGGATACCACCAATGGCGTTGAGAGCAATCCGAACCAGATTATGACCTTCTTTGTGGGAGAACATGTACAGGTGGGTAGTAGTGCGTTGAATATCAATCATTATAGCGTTCTGCGTACGCTCGAAGACATGTATGGTCTGGCACCAGCGAACAATGCTGCCAGCGCGACAGCAATTACAGGTATCTGGAACTAAGCGTGTGCAGGGATAAGCTCACACTAACAGGTTTCAGCAAACAGCGAAGCAAACGCATGCCTGGGCACTCTCGCATTGAGAGCGCCCAGGCATGCGTTTTCTTCGCACAAAAAAGTAATCCAGATACTGAACAATAACGTATTACACAGGGAAATAGCTACCTATCGACAAAAGGGATTGGAGAGAACAAGAAACGAGGAACATCTTAGACGACCTTGAATAACCAATCATATAATAAGCTGGCAGAGACAAGTGCAACCCTACGCCTTCTGAGGAGCAAGAAGGTGGTTTCTTGCTGTCGAAGCATTGCGGTAATCTACATTGCATTTGCTAACGTACTCCTATACAAGAAAGATATAACGGAGCAATCTATGACATGCGAAGCATTAGAAAAACTGGCTGGTGCTTATGCTCTTGATGCTGTTTCAGAAGAGGAACGCAGAGCAATAGAGGAACATCTGGCAGAATGTCTACATTGCCAACAAATCATCCAGGAACTACAAACTATTGTCGAACTCTTGCCAGCCACCGCTCCCCTACAAGAGCCATCTAAGGCGCTGAAGGGGCGCATAATGGCAGCGGTAGAATCAGAACCACAGGCAATTCTGATACAACCGAGACTGGAGAGAAAACAGCAAAGACGCAGACGAAGCTGGCCGACAGCCCTGCTAGCCGCCGCCGCTATCTGTTTGCTTGCCATCTCCAGCGGCCTAACAGCGTGGAACCTCTCACTTCAGCAGCAACTTGCTCATCTTGCAGCACGGCCCGTAGTTGTTGTCCATACCTATATGATGAAAGGCACAACAACAGCACCTGAAGCAAATGGGCAATTAGTGTATCTGCCCACCCAGCAGAGTACACTCGTAACAATGCATGGCTTGCCAGATACGACAGGAGGACAGGTCTACCAGGGCTGGCTCCTCCACTGCCAGAAGCCGGTAAGTATTGGACTCTTTAATGTCGTACACGGAATCGCATCCATCAATTATCCAGGCAATATCAGCAGCTACGATATCGCCGCCATCAGTCTAGAGCCAGGTCCCAGCGCCAGTCAAGGAGTACCGAAAGGGCAGATAGTCGCAACAGGAAAGCTCGGCAACAGGAACATCAAACGCCTGTCACGAATAAAAGAGAAAACAGATTGCCAGTTACTGCTACTACATGGGGAACGATTATAAGACTGGAACATACTAACAGGCGCACTATAATAAACTGAAGAATGGCAAAAAATGATGTTCAATCAGAGGTCGAAACGAAGCAATGAGAAACCAATAACTCAAAATGGCACGAAACGCTTGCCAGGTGATGATATTAGCGATGAAGCTTTGATACGCGCCATTGCCGTTGGGGTAACCTGGGCAATGGAGCAACTTTATGATCGCTATAGCCGTTTGCTGTACTCTCTGGTCTATCGCATGGTCAAAGACCACCAGATAGCGGAAGATCTACTACAAGAATCGTTTCTGGCGGTATGGCGTCGTGCCAATAGCTATTCGGCGCAGAGTGGGAGTGTACGTGGATGGCTGATTGCAATTGTTCATCATCGCACAATAGATTATTTACGCAGCGTGAATTGGCGGGACAAGGGAGAGCAGGTTTCCTTACTTGAGGTAGATTATGACGATGCGCTGGCCTTTCCCGATGCCTGGGATGAGACCTGGCGAGGGGTGCAGGGGGCACAGGTACGCAAGGCACTTCAGCAACTTTCCAATGAGCAACGGCAGGTTATCGAGCTAGCATATTTTCAGGGCCTGACGCATAAGGAGATTGCTGAGCATGTACCCCTGCCACTTGGGACTGTGAAGGCCCGTATGCGCCTGGGGCTGCTGCGCTTGAAACATCTACTGGCCCAGGTAGGTCTGACTGAGCTTTAGCCTACATTCGTAGTAGGGAATATTTTCGGCCTAAAAAGCTTTTTGCTTAATAGAGATGATAAGCGGGTTGCATTGCATCCTGCTCTTTTTATATTTTTCTTGCTAGAAAATATAAAAGCGAAAGGACCTTCTATAGATGCCTTCGTCTTTCTGGAGCAAGCTGCACTGGCAAGAATATGGAGCAGAATTTCTTGGCACAGCCTTTCTAATTTTTGTAGGACTCAGTGCGGTGGTCTTTGATTTTAGCCAACATCTTCCTCTGGCAACGCTCCTTCCCGATGCAAGTGCACGCAGACTTATTACGGGTCTTCTTTTTGCCGGCAGCGGTTCTCTAATGGCAATCTCACCACTTGGTAAACTAAGCGGAGCACATATTAATCCAGCGGTCTCATTGGCCTTCTGGGTACATGGAAAGATGCATCGGCTGGATTTTCTGGGCTATGTAGTCAGCCAATTTCTAGGAGCAACTTTTGGCGCACTTCTGCTCGTTCTGGTCTGGCGACACTATGCCGCTGATGTTACGAATGGTATGACACTGCCAGGGACGGGCTATCCGCTCTGGCAGGTCTTTGGGGCAGAGACAATTTTAACCTGTATGCTGGTCTTCTTGATTTTTTTATTTGTGAGTAGCAAGCAGCTTATGCGCTGGACCCCCTTGATGAACTGGATACTAGTAGCGAGCATGGTCTGGCTAGAAGCACCGATTTCAGGAACAAGCTTGAATCCTGCGCGTAGTATTGGGCCTGCACTGGTGAGCGGACTCTGGACGGCGCAATGGCTCTATTGTGTAGCTCCGCCACTTGGGGCCCTGCTAGCTGTCGGTCTCTTTCGTGTCTTCACCTCTGAAGAGCGAGATGTGCTGACCGGGAAACTGTTTCATGCGCCAGAATATCGAAGTATATTTAAACACGTCAGCGCACCAGCGAAATCAGCTTCATAACTATGAAGAAGCCAGGAGGGGCTGGATGTTAAACTGCTCGAAATTTACAGAGAAGCCATCTCCAACAGGAGAGGCAGAGAACAGGCCCACATCGAGAGTCTCAACGGAGGTGAGATAGGCCTGGCGAAGCATCTGGTAGTTCCTCCCATCAAGAGAGTAAGAGACTTCAATCGTCGTCCCCTGGCGGGAGAGACGGAGCCAGAAAGGTCCAACATCCTGCGGCAATGGGACCATCGACCAGTCCGAGAAATCTCGTGTGACGACTACGCTTGCGTGCTGTCGGCCCTCGAAAAACTCGACGCCACACTTGAGCCAATGCGTCTCATTAAGACGCAACATAAAACCAGCTTGATCGTAGAGGCTATTATATGCGCCGCTGATTTTAACCTCGGCTCGGAAATTGCCGCTTCGCCGCTCATAATAAAAATGCCCGTTATCCATGATAACACCACTGTAGGTGACACGCCAGAAATCGGTCTTTGAGGTCGAGCGCATAGTAATACTCTCTCCCTGCTCAGTCCACTGTGGAGGCTCGTTTAGCCAGTTCATAGAACTACTTCCTTTCGCCATTATTGCACAGATTTAGAGGCTGAAATTGGTTCGACCAGAGGCATTATCGCATACAAAAGAGGCACTGTACATCTTCTCTAGAAGCAAAAAAAGATTTCCAGAAATTCCTCTCTGGCTGGGAATAATTCATTGATGACCTTCGTTATATAGGGTAGTTAGCAATTGAATTTCTCGACTGCTAACTACAAAAAAAATTGCATGGTTCTTGATCTTATCATCAGTTCTATGCTCGATGGCTTCGCAAAAAGAATTTTCCTATCCTTCAAAACCAGGAGCTAGCCGGGAATAATTCATTGACGGCCTTCGTTATATATCCTGATTAGCAGTTAAAGAACTTGACTGCCAGCGACAGAAAAGATTGCATAGATATTTACCCTACCATCGGTTCTACGCCCGGTGGTTTCGCAAAAAGAATTTCTCTACCCCTCAAAATCAGTAGGAGGAGCAAATAGATATGAAATGTGAACGTTGTCAGATAAATGACGCCCGTATCCGTGTTGACCAGATTGTCAATGGTCGTCGCGAGCAGCACTACCTCTGTCAGCAGTGCGTCGAAGAAATTATGAATGCTGCGGCTGAACAGACTGGCGAGATGGGGGAGACGGGGGAGCAGGGCGGAGTGCCTTTTGGCTTTACACCAAATGGTACCACCTCTGCTAATGGAGTGGGTACGGCCACAGCCCAGCGCCAGGCGACAGCCAGCAAGACGCCGACGCTCGACAAATATGGTCGTGACCTGACTGCCGAGGTTGCATCAGGGAAGATCGATCCTGCGGCGGGACGCGAACGCGAACTCCGGCGGATGATCACGGTGCTGGGTCGTCGGCAGAAAAACAATCCAGTCCTGATCGGTGAGCCGGGCGTTGGCAAAACGGCGGTAGTCGAGGGCCTGGCCCGCAAGATTCACGCCGGAGAGGTTCCCGCAACATTGCGCGACAAGCGTATCATCTCGCTGAATATCGGCGGCATGGTAGCAGGAGCAATGATGCGCGGCCAGTTTGAGCAGCGTATCAAGTCCATTCTCGAAGAGGTACGGCAAGCGCCTGAAATCATTCTCTTCATTGATGAACTACATACGGTTGTTGGCGCGGGAGCGGCAGAAGGGGCGGTTGGCGCTTCGGATATGCTGAAGCCAGCCCTGGCACGAGGCGAGTTGCGCTGTATCGGTGCAACAACCCTGGACGAGTATCGCAAACACATTGAGAAGGATGCGGCCCTGGAGCGGCGCTTCCAGCCAGTGCTGGTTGACGAACCTTCTCAGGATGAGGCCATCACGATGCTGAAAGCGGTACGCCCATACTACGAGGGACATCATGGCGTCAGCATTACGGATGAGGCGCTTGAGGCGGCTGTCAAGCTCTCTGATCGCTACATCTCTGATCGCTTCCTGCCAGACAAAGCCATCGACGTCATGGACGAGGCTTCATCGGCTCTCCGCCTGGATGCAAGCGAGAAAGGGCTGGTCACGCCAACACTGATCGCTGATCTGGAACAGGCATTGACCGATATCCAGAATCGTAAAGAGGCGGCGGCAAGTGCTGAGGATTATCAGCAGGCGGCCATGCTGCGACAGCAAGAACTGCTTACCCTGGAGAAGCTGGAAAAAGCGCGGAATGAGACGGGTGGCTCGTTACAGCTCCTTGTCACACCTGAGCAGATAGGGCAGGTTGTAGAGCTGTGGACCGGGGTTCCAGTAAATCAGATGCTGGAGAGCGAACGCCACAATCTGCTGACACTGGAAGCTGATCTGCACAAACACGTGATTGGTCAGAACGAAGCGATTAGCGCGGTTGCAAAAGCGATTCGCCGCTCGCGGGCGGGATTGAAAGATCCCAAACGGCCTATTGGTTCGTTCCTGTTCCTGGGACCAACCGGTGTTGGGAAGACAGAACTGGCCAAAGCTATTGCTGCTGAACTGTTTGGTGGTGAGGAGCATCTGATTCGCCTGGATATGTCCGAATATATGGAGCCACATACTGTGGCACGTCTCTTCGGGAGTCCTCCGGGCTATGTCGGATACGACGAAGGTGGACAGTTGACGGAGCAGGTACGGCGTCATCCGTATAGCGTGATCCTGTTGGACGAGGTTGAAAAGGCCCATCCAGAGGTCTTCAATTCACTCTTACAGGTGATGGACGATGGTCGTCTGACGGACGGTCAGGGTCGCACGGTTGACTTCAAGAATACCGTCGTTATCATGACCAGCAATGCCGGAAGCAGCGATCTGAAGCGGGCAATGCGCATCGGCTTCTCAGCGAAGCGCGATGAAGATGCTCGCACAGAGCAGCAAGAGGCAATGCGCTCGAAGGCGATGGAAGGGCTGAAACGGGCCTTCCGGCCAGAGTTTATCAACCGCATCGACCAGATCGTCGTCTTCCAGTCCCTCGGCAAAGAGGAACTGTATCAGATCGTCGATCTGCTGCTGGCACAGGTGCGTGGACGCCTGGGTGAGCAGAAAATGGATCTGGAGGTCAGCTCAGAGGTGAAAGACTTCTTGCTGAGCGAAGGATTCGACGAGGAGTATGGTGCTCGCCCTCTGCGCCGGGCAATTCAGAACTATGTTGACGATGCCCTGGCAGATGCCCTGTTGGATGGTACCATTCAAGCAGGTCAGACCGTACGTCTGTTCCTGGACGGCGACCATCTGAACGTTGAGACTGTAGCAGTCGCTCAGGCAGCATAAATCTGGTACCCTAAATCAAGCAAGCAAAATCCCCTCCGGTGACGAATATCACCGGAGGGGATTTTATTTTACCGCTTTTCGTACGTTGATAAAGAATAGATAGGTGTGAAGGTCGGAAACAGTAAAAAGCAGAGAAACTGCTGGGGGAAAATGCCATGATGACACAAGAGAGACTGGACCAGGGAATTATTCTGTACATTGGCCGCGATGAGAATATTACAGCAGTTCGTGAGCGCCTGAGTACCGCACCAGCTCAAAACATCTCACTTGTTCTTTTCAAAGGGACCAATCTGAAAGGGTACGTCGCCTGGAAACTGTTGAAAAATTACGCCCGTGAGTTGAAACAGGAGATCTCTATTGTCAGCGCGGACCCACAGATCTGCACGATTGCCCGTACAATGGAATTTAATGTTATTCCGACAGACCTGGTTGAGAAAAAGTAGTTTTTTGTGTGAGGGCGAGAAATCTCTCGCTCTCACCTGACGGTAACAGCAGGGGCGTGGCCTGTGCGTTCCCGAATGGACCGAGAGCAGACGGTTCATGACATTGATACCATTTACAATGCGCCCGCTCTGTAAAATCAGCATATTGAGATCAGTAACATCATCTCCACGCGCCTCAGCGGCCTTTTTGTATTGCTCAAGGCTGCGCAATGTTATCTTGGCAGGCACATCAAAGAGATCGGTATGACGGATAGCAACGCTCAACTTTTCTAGAGCTGTGCAAACCTCTTCCTTAAACTTTTCAAGCTCCGGGCGCGGCTTATGGCCCTTCTCATCCAACAACAGCGCCTCTATGGCAAGAATCCCTTTCGCCACACTGTCCATCGCAACAAGCAGGCCATGAAGGGCATCTGCATCTCCTCGGTACTGGACTGGTTCATTCAAGGCACGCTCAACCGAGGCCTCAGCATTGGAGCGTGCCAGGCGGGCTGCCAGACGGCGTTGTGTAATCAGGTCGGGATTCCAGTGAGCAGAGTCGATAAAAGCATCCATTACCGCAATAAAATATTTTTGCAGCGCTTCCATACGAGCCGCCATATTCTCATGAACACGACTGCGCTCCCACGTAGGCCAGAGCGAATAGGCCAGCAGAGCAAAAGCCGCACCCAGCGTGGTATCAATCGCACGATAGAGCACTACTACCGCAGGCTGAGGATCAACAAAGGTGAGCAGCAACACGGTCTCAGCAGTGATAAAGAGCGAGAAGAGGGCGTAATTGACGTTTAAAAAGGAGAAGGCAAAAAAAGCCATTAGACTCACCAGCACCGCCAGCAGATCCGAGGCGGGATGCAGCAACACGACCACGACGCTGGTTAAAACCGCACCAAGAATTGTACCAATAGAACGTGTTGAGGAATTGACAAAGGTGGTCCGAAAATCCGGCTTCAGGACAAACAGGGCCGTAAGCGGGACCCAGTAGCCACGAGTTAAAGGGGAGAAACGATAGAGTGCGGTAGCGAGCACCAGTACAATAGCCAGACGTATAGCATGGCGGCAGGCAGTCGAGCGCAGCGTCAGATTGGAGCGCAGCGTATTTAAGGGATCATGCAATTGGAATCTGGGCTGAGGGGGCATCTCCCAAAGGAGAGAGACACGGCGGCGCGTATGCTGCCAATGCATGGCCTCCTCTTCGGCATGGTGCAAATGCTTACGTAGAGCCATATAATAGATAGCAACCTGTCTGGGAGTTGTGCTCTCACAGAGAAAATATTCCTGGGTACGCAAGCGAGCAATGGCGGCATCTATCTGCTGATAAGATGCAGAAGAATCGGGAACGATAAGCACACGTTTACAACGTTCGGCAATACCGCTCAGAATATCAGAGATTGCTTGCATCTGTGCTTGCAAGGTCTCCTCCAGATCGTTGTGTTCTTGCTGATCTGGGGTAAGCAGACACTGGCGAACCTGGGCCAGCACAATCAGTTCCATGCGAATATGTTCAGCATGTGCGAAAAGGCTCCGCAAGACACGGCCTTTGCGGCTCTGGGGTGGACTATCGCTGACAATGCCTTCAACTTTCACCAGGGAATTATTGAGCTGACGAGCGGTAGAAAGATCTTCCGGGTTCAGGGCAAAATCTGCCAGAGTTTGATAGACGGTAGAGATAGCGGCACTCTCAGGACCAAAGCGCAGCCAGGGAGAAGGAATCAGTGCGAGGGCAGTTTGAAAGAGTGCACCAAGTAACATCAGGGCGGCCTGCGCGATGGCATTGACAGGACTGAGATTGAAATGTGAGAGAAGAATCAAAGCCGTAGTTGCATCCAAGCCCGATAATCGTTGCCGCTGGACTAATAGCGACCAGGAGACCTCCCCCAAAACCCCAGAGGCCAATCATGAGAATCGCCAGCCAGGTATTTGGACCGACCAGACCGCCGACAAGAGCCGAGACAGCAACAGCCATACAGGCAAAGAGCATTGTGCGAGCACGAGCACGGTATGTATAGGCCAGACCAACCGAACCAACGGTAGCCGCGCCACCAGCAAGAGAGACCCCTTCGATCACATGACCAGTCACAACCCCAAGAGCAAGCGGCAAAAAAATACCAAAACTACTGCGCAAGGCTGTGGCTATCGTCAATTGTGAACGATCAATGCGCACAAGTGAGCGCCAGATCGTCTGCAACACGGTGTTCCACGCTTCACGCCTGACTTTGCGCCGTTCTGAACCCGTTACAGGTCTATTTTGCCGCATATCAAAAGGAAACTTCTCTTTTACAGGCATACTCCTCATCCCCAGAAAAATACGCTATAAACACATTTCCCCACAACACTCTCGTAGGGCAGATCGGCTTGCCCGTCTCCTGCTCCCCCCACAACACTCTCGTACGACAGATCGGCTTGCCCGTCTCCATCTCCCCCCACAACAATCTCGTAGGGCAGATCGGCTTGCCCGTCTCCAGCTCACCTACCACCATTTCGTCGCAAGTCGCCTATCTTGCAAATGATGGCTGACAAAATAATAATTCCTGAACATAACACGTAGCAGAGAGGACAATTTGGTGAAGAAAGAGCAAATAAAGAAGACTTCTTCTATCTGGCAGACCAGAGCTCATACTGGCTACTACTGCACAGAATGCCACCAGCAGCGCGAACACGAGCGACCTCAGCAGAAGAATGAATAAAACCGCCAGCGATAAAAGGACCTGGCAGAACCTGCTGTAAACGAGTAGCGAAATCAGGGAAGAGAATACCAGGCAAAATTTCAATCAGATCAGGCGCGGCGCGGGAGACAGATTTCACGCCGCTTTCAAAGGCACTATCGTCCACCAGCAGAAGACGCTGAATAGTCGTGAGCCCCTCCGCACGACCAGCAGCGATCAAAGGAGCTCTACTTGTAATAATCGCATCCACACCTATCTGGCGCAAATATTGAATCCCGGAACGATCCTTGCCAACACCACTAATCAGATCAACATGTACCACAATCCCTTTTCCCTGCCTATGAGCCTGCTCTACAATAGGGGCTAACTGGAAAGCATTGCCTTTTAACATAAAAAGGAGGCGGACATCAGAGGCGAGAGCGACCTCGACATCTTCTGGAGCCTTAATCGCTGCGGCTACAGGATACAGGCGGGCCAGACGCAAAAATTCTTGTTTAATCATCTTTTTTCTATCATCCCTACCTAACAGGTGCTTCTCTCCAATGAGTTCCGCGATTACGATTGAAACTGTTGATCTGCTATTGACAAAGTTGGACGCGGTGGGTATTATCATTATATACCAATTGATAGCGGCCATGCAGATAAGAGTATATCGACTCTTTTCATCGCAGCAAAGATGATATAAGGATACTAAAATCTTTGCATGTAAGATAATGGTAGCTCATTGGCAGAATAGAAAACGCCCAGGGACAGTGAAATGAAAAGTCCTGAGCATCCTCGTCAAGGGGGGCTTAGGGCTTTGTTATTTTTTAGCCAGTTCGGCAGCAAGATCATAAGAGGGTACATATGATCACGCACATGCACAACTCGTTGCTCGATCCTACAGTACTACACAAAGTAGTCCCTATCGTAGAGAATCGCGTACAATTTGGACAGGTGTTAGAGCAGGCAGGAACCAGGGTCATTGTCCTACGCCATTGCAGTCTCTTCGACTTCAGCTCGCTATTGGAGAAAGCGAGCCGCCGCGACTATGCGGTCTATGTCAATGTTGACACCGTAGATGGCATCCAGGCTGACACCGCCGGGCTACAATTTTTGGCCGAGCGCTTCCGCATTACAGGCATTATTTCTCATAATCCGAAAACATTAGGATTAGGAAAAGAGCTTGGCCTGGAAACAATTCAACGGATCTTTGCAGTCGATTCTTCCGGGCTAGCAAGTGCGCTAGCGATGGTAGATAAGGAAAGCATTGATCTGCTGGATATCGCACCGGCTCCAGTCATTCCGTATCTCACACCACAACAACTTGCAGCCTTCCCCCGACCATTTATCGGTTCGGGTCTCATCACCAATCTAGCTCAGATACAAGCGATATTGCACGCGGGAGCCCGCAATGTGGCCGTCATGCGGCCAGAATTATGGTCTTAGCACAGCGTGATCCCATTACACCTTCTCTCAGGCAGTAAAGAAGCGGCCAGAATTACCACTGAACAGGTGTATATTACAAATAGAATGACAAGAAGGAAGTAAGACCAGGGGCTGTTTTCTCTTAACGGCTTCCAGGGAGTGCTATACTTTTTTCCCCTGATAGGCATTGCTGCCTATTTTTTAGAGCGGTACATCGTTGTTTAGTAGGACGCAAAACGCTGCGTCCAGCAGAAAGAGAGCGACTCATGGCGAAGTATGTGCTGGCCCTGGATCAGGGCACAACCAGCTCACGCGCAATTGTCTTCAATCACGATGGAGCGATTGTAAGCGTAGCACAGCAAGAGTTTCCCCAGATCTATCCCTCTCCCGGCCTGGTAGAGCATAATCCAGAAGATATCTGGTCCAGTCAGCTCGCAGTTGCGCGAGAGGCATTAAAGCAAGCCGGAGCAACTGCCGCCGACATCGCAGCCCTGGGAATCACCAATCAACGCGAAACAGCTCTGGTCTGGGAGAAAGCCACAGGCAAGCCGGTCTTCAATGCCATCGTCTGGCAAAGCCGTCTCACTGTACCGATCTGCGATGAACTCAAAGCTAAAGGATTCGACAAAGAGATTCGTGAGCGGACCGGCCTGGTCACAGACGCCTATTTCTCAGGCACGAAAGTCAAGTGGATTCTGGATAACGTTGCTGGAGCACGAGAGAAGGCCGAACGCGGCGAACTGCTCTTTGGTAACGTAGACACCTTTTTAATGTGGCGTCTCTCTAAGGGACGTGTGCATGCCACCGATTATTCAAACGCATCTCGTACATTGCTCTTCAACATCTACAATCGAGAATGGGATGATGTGATCCTCAAAGAGCTCAACATTCCGCGCTCGATGCTACCAGAGGTACTGCCTTCCAGTGGAATCTTCGGCGAGACCGATCCAGAGTTCTTCGGCGGACCAATTACGATGGCCGGCGATGCAGGTGACCAGCAGGCGGCAACCTTTGGACAGGCCTGTTTCCAGGATGGTATGGCGAAAAATACGTATGGTACCGGCAGTTTCATGCTGATGAATACAGGCAGCAAAGGTATACCTTCTCAGAGGGGACTGCTCACAACATTGGGCTGGGGCATTGGGAACAAAACAGATGTGAAGGTCACCTACGCGTTGGAAGGCAGTATTTTTGTCACCGGCGCAGCAGTCCAATGGCTCCGTGATGGGCTGCGTGCGATCAAAAATAGCGTTGATGTAGAGGCACTGGCGGCTGAAGTTCCTGATAACGGCGGTGTGTACATGGTACCAGCTTTTGTGGGCCTGGGTGCTCCCTATTGGGACCCGAACGCACGAGGCACAATTGTTGGTCTCACACGCGGATCTAGTATCGCTCATGTTGCACGCGCAACACTAGAGTCGATGTGCTATCAGACACGCGATGTGCTGGAAGCAATGGTTGCAGACAGCAATGTTGACTTGAAAGCGTTACGTGTGGATGGTGGTGCCGTCGTCAATAATCTCTTAATGCAGTTCCAGGCCGATATCCTGGGTGTACCAGTACAACGTCCGAAAGTTGCAGAGACTACCGCGCTAGGAGCGGCCTACCTGGCAGGTCTGGCAGTGGGCTACTGGCAGAGCGAGGAAGAAGTGGCAAGACAGTGGGCAATTGACCGTACTTTTGAGCCGCAGATGAGCAAAGATCAGCGTGAGTCACTCTATGCAGAGTGGAAACGTGCGGTAGAACGCTCGCTCAACTGGTACAAAGCCTAGTTTGTCCGGTGGCGAGGAAGCAAAATTGTGTATCCTCGCCCCCACCGTTATCTTTCTGCTTTTTCCTCTTTATAGAAGAAAATCACGAAGCCCAACCTGTTGTCTGGTTATCCTGGTTCATAGCTTAAACGAGATCATCCTGAATACATTTTTAGCTTCATTCAGGTGCGTCTACACTAGTTTTCAGAAATGGAGTAATCTTTCATGGCAACGCAAACTGCTTCCGCCCGACCAACGGCGCTCGCCGGAACACTTGGAGAGTGCCTGGCCGAATTTATGGGCACGATGATTCTTATTCTTTTCGGCGATGGCTGTGTCGCCTCGTTTGCTCTTTTCAATACCCTGGGTCCAAATGGTGCTGCTACACCTTTCGCTAACGAGTGGGTTATAATTACCCTGGGTTGGGGCTTTGCTGTTATGCTCGGTATTTACGTAGCCGGCGCAATCAGCGGTGCCCATATTAATCCAGCGGTCACTCTGGCCCTGGCGGTTCGGGGCAAATTTGCCTGGAATAAGGTGCTTCCCTATATGGGCTCTCAGCTCCTGGGCGCATTTATTGCCGCCCTTATCCTGTACTTCGTCTATCAGGGCGCAATCGTCCATGCAACAGGTGCCAAGAACGTTGCTGACGCGGTTGGTGGCGTCTTCTATACTTCCCCTAAACCATTTGTGGGTGTGTTTGGAGCTTTCTGCGATGAGTTCGTGGGAACTGCACTGCTGGTAGGATTGATCTTCGCGATTACAGATGGACGCAATCAGCCGGTTCAGGCAAATCTCAATCCTTTGATTATCGGTTTCCTGATCTTTGCAATAGGTGCTTCGTTTGGTCTTAATACTGGTTATGCAATCAACCCTGCTCGTGACTTTGGTCCTCGTCTCTGGATGGCCATCGTTAGTGGTGGTGCCAGTCTGACATGGTATACCTGGATACCGATTGTCGCGCCTCTCCTGGGCGGTGTTGCCGGTGCCTTTATTTATGACTTTACTATTGGTAAAGTCATAGAAGCCAAAAATCTTGGCAAATCTGGCGACACGGTCACAATGGGGGAAGCCGTTCGCGAGCCAGCCGTTGATAATTACTAAACGCAATAACTTGCTCGCTTAGCAATCCACGAAAGGATGAAGATACGCAGAGCTGAGAACGGCTTGCTTTCCCTCTGAACCTGGAAATTCTCAGGGCTGCGTATCTTCTTCACACACACTATGCAACCACTCTCTTCAGCTGCACGCAGCAACAACCTTTCCACTCTGGCAGAACAGCAATTTGACGTACTGATAATCGGCGGCGGCATCACGGGAGCAGGTGTTGCCCTCGATGCAGTAACACGTGGCTACAAGGTCGCTCTGGTCGAGAAAATTGATTTCGCCAGCGGCACCAGCAGCAAGTCAACGAAGCTGGTACATGGCGGTATTCGCTATCTGCCAAACTTCGATTTCGCAATGGTACGCGAGGCGCTTGTGGAGCGCGGACTGCTCCTACAAAATGCTCCCTATCTGGTAGATCCCGTCCCTTTTGTCTTGCCAATCTATGAGGGCGATAAGCATCCTGTCGGGATGCCCTTTACGACCCCCGGTGGCATTGGCCTGGACTATCTTTTGAATATTGGACTCTGGCTTTATGATGGATTGGCCGGGCGATACAATATCAAACGCCACTACCATTTAACCCGCGAACAGGTCTTGAAACAAGCACCCAATCTGGTACAAAAAGGCTTAAAAGAGGGTTTTGTCTACTACGATGCTCAGACCAATGATGCCAGGTTGACAATAGCAGTGTTACGTACAGCGGCCCAATATGGGGCAACAATTGTAAATTATTGTGAGGCCGAATCATTCTTGAGCGAGAATGGCCAGGTATGCGGAGCTCAGGTACGCGATACCCTGGGCAAGCAGAGCGTGACTGTTCGTGCTCGTCACGTCATCAACGCTGCGGGCGTCTTCTCAGAACAGGTAGAAAGTCTTTTAGAAGGTACCGAGCCACAGATTCAGATTGAGCCAAGCAAAGGCGTCCACCTGGTCCTTTCAAAAGACGATATTCAGATTGGTGATAGCGCAATTGTGCTCCCTGAGACCGAGGATAAGCGTATCCTCTTTATTGTCCCCTGGGAATCCCGCGTGATCTTCGGCACAACCGACACCGGGACTGGCGATCTGGACCATCCCACTACCACTTCTGAAGATGTCGCCTACTTATTGAAATATCTCAATAGATACCTTGATATTAACCTGAGCGAGAAAGATATCATCAGTACCTATGCAGGATACCGCCCACTGATGAAGCCGCGCAGCAGCAACACCTCGACAGCGAAGCTTTCACGCTCGCACTCTGTGTTACAAAGTCCATCGGGCCTGGTTTCAATCGTTGGTGGCAAATTGACGACCTATCGGCGCATGGCACAGGATACAATGGATGTGATTAATCGTCGAGACGGTGTGAAGCCTATACATCCAACGCTTTCCTTGCCCCTACAGGGGAGTGCAGCGTGGCCGATAGTACAAAAAGAATTGAAGCAACGTGGCAATACATTGGGGTTGAATGAGGCGGTGATTAAACATCTGGGCCATAGCTACGGTTCGGAAGCACTGACAATTCTCGATCTGGTAGAGCAAAATCCTGCGCTGGCAACGGCGCTGATAGCTGAGCTGCCCTATATTCAAGCTGAAGTCATCTACGCCTGCCAGCATGAGATGGCAATGACTCCTTATGATGTCCTCGCACGTCGCATGTCGATTACGCTCGAAGATCGTCATCAGGGTCTCAACATCGTAGACGATGTGGCCGAATTGATGGCTCAAGAGCTCAAATGGTCCAGCACCCAACAAGAAGAGATGGCCCACGCGTTTCGGGCCGCGATGCAGCGTCAGCACATTATGATGGAGCCACAAGCACAAAGCCAGGCATAACCTGCCAGTATTTACGAACGGCTTTTCCCCGTATCGTTACACTGAAAAGACAAGAGCAAGTTTCCGAAAAGGGAAACGGCTCGGAAGATCCAGGCATGTACCTGATACATTCAGAAAGGGACTTACGATGAAAAAGCTAATCAACAACCCCGAAGATGTAGTCAAAGAAGCCTTGTCAGGTATGCTAGCGGCTCATCCTGACTTGCTCCGCGTTGATATTGAGCAGCAAATCGTTGTGCGTAAAGATGCGCCGATACAGGGAAAAGTTGGCATTATTTCTGGTGGTGGCAGCGGGCACGAACCTATGCATGGTGGATTTGTGGGCTGTGGGTATGCTGGATGCCGCATGTGCAGGGGCAGTTTTTACCTCGCCAGTGCCCGATCAGATGCTGGCCGCCACACGCGCGGTAAACGGGGGAGCGGGCGTATTACATATCGTCAAAAACTATACAGGCGATGTGATGAACTTTGAAATGGCGGCTGAGCTGGGGGATGCCGAGGGAATCAAGGTTGAAAGCGTGGTCACCAACGACGATGTGGCCGTCCAGGATAGTCTGTACACTGCAGGGCGGCGCGGCGTGGGAGTGACGGTGCTTCTGGAAAAGATCGTTGGTGGGTTAGCCGAGACGCGTGCTCCCCTCGAACAGGTGGCTGCTCTGGCACGTAAGGTCAATGCGCAGGGACGTAGCATGGGTATGGCCCTGACTTCCTGTACGGTCCCGGCGGCAGGCAAACCGACATTTGATCTGGGTGAGGACGAGATGGAGATTGGCATCGGCATTCACGGCGAACCTGGCAGAAGGCGCGTGAAGCTGGCTCAGGCTGCCGATATTACAGAGATGCTGGCTAACCCTGTTATTGAAGATCTGGGCCTCAAGGCTGGCGAACAGGTACTGGCCTTTGTGAATGGCATGGGCGGAACCCCTCTCATCGAACTTTATATTGTATTTGATGCTCTTCAGCGCATTCTGGACGGCAAAAGCATTACGATTGCTCGCTCGCTGGTCGGAAACTATATCACCTCTTTAGAGATGGCTGGTTGTTCAATCACCCTTCTACGACTGGATGATGAACTTATAAAATATTGGGATGCACCGGTGCTGACACCTGGATTGCGCTGGGGCATGTAATAAGAAGGTGTCTATCAGGTATCTATTATAAGGAAGAGATTTGACAGGATGAACACTGAGGATATGCAGCTCTGGTTGGAGCGGATCGCGGAGGTATTGCACGAAAATGCCTCCTATTTGACCCAGTTGGATTCTGCAATAGGCGATGCCGATCACGGGACAAATATGGATCGCGGCTTTCAGGCAGTACGAGCGAAATTACCTTCTATGAGTAGTATGGATATGTCGGCACAGTTAAAAACTGTTGGTTCAACACTGGTCTCAACGGTGGGAGGGGCCAGTGGACCACTGTATGGGACCGCCTTTCTGCGAGCCGCAACAGCTATTCCTGGCAAGACAACGCTTGAAAGCGCCGATATAGTGGCTCTCCTGGAGGCTTTTTTAGGCGGTGTTGCCACACGTGGTAAGGCTCATACAGGCGAGAAAACTATGTTGGATGCTCTGACACCCGCTGTGGAAGCAGCCAGAACAGCTCAGGAAGCAGGCGCATCGCTTGCGCAAACAACCAGGAGCGCGGCCCAGGCCGCAGAAGCGGGGATGAAGGCAACTATCCCTCTTCTTGCGACAAAAGGACGTGCCAGCTATCTCGGCGAACGAAGCATCGGACACCAGGACCCTGGCGCGACTTCAAGCTGGCTGATTCTGCGCAGTCTGGCGGAGATCACGGCAAAGGATGACTGACAGTGGACTGATACACTCCACATAAGATAAGAGGAGGAGTTAGCTATGACCGTAGGATTGGTCATTATTTCTCACAGTGCCCAATTGGCTGTGGGTGTCGTCGAGCTTGCTCAGCAGCTCACTCAGGGGAAAACACCTCTGGCAGCCGCAGGAGGTGGGCTAGATGATATCCTGGGAACATCGGCGGACAAGATTCTTGAAGCAATCCAGCAGGTCGAGAATCCCGACGGCGTCCTCCTCCTCATGGATCTGGGTAGCGCGATTCTCTCTGCCGAGATGGCTCTGGAGATGCGCAATTCGGAGCAACCTGTTGCTTTGAGCTATGCGCCATTAGTGGAAGGGTGTGTCGCGGCGGCTATCGAAGCCTCTCTCGGCCATTCTCTCGCCCAGGTCAAACGGGCGGCTGAACAGACGGCATCAGTCAAGCGTTTAAAACAGTTAAAACCACTCAGCGATTTGGCAGAAGAAGAAAGTGAGACGCTTGCCTCGCCCTCTGAACCAGCGCCAGCGCTAGCTGGGGCTTACCTGGAAACCCATCTGACACTACGTAACCCGGCAGGGCTGCATGCACGGCCCGCCAGTCTCCTCGTGCAGACAGCCACCCATTTCCAGGCCCAGGTTCAGATCCAGACAGAGAGCAAAAACCGTTGGGCCAACGCGGCCAGCATTATGGAGATAATGGGGCTGGGCGCACGCGAGGGAGAGCAGATTGTTGTGCGTGCAAGTGGGGATGAGGCCCAGGAGGTACTTGATGTCATCAGCGAACTGGTTAAAGCAAATTTTTACGAAACAACACAGGCATCTGAAGCACCTTCTAAAAGTGTGCAGCGACCTGATCTAGCCTCTCAACAAGCAATTAAAACACCTGTAGCACCGCAGTCTGCCCATGAGCCCTGGCACGGGATTGCCATCTCACAAGGTGTCGCTCTAGGGCCAGCTTTTCTCTACACAGGCAATGCCCTTTCACTGCAAGCAGTAAAAATAGAACCAATCACTGAAAAGCAGGTAGCCAGTGAGCAAGAACTGCTACGTACCGTACTCAAGGCAACCGCACAAGAACTACTAGACCAGGCAAAAGAGGTGCAACAAACGATTGGGCTGGATGAAGGGGGAATCTTTGAGGCGCAGGCGCTGATGCTACAAGATCCAACCCTACGAGATGCGGCAGAAACACGGATTGCTCAGCAACAGATCTCTGCGGTAAGCGCTCTCGCTCAGGTAGGCGAACAGCAGGCGCAGATACTGGAGCAACTTGACACTGCATTGCTGGCAGCACGGGCAGTCGATGTACGCGATGCGGTAGGACGTGCTTTGCGCAGATTAGGAGTGCAAGCAGATCAACCACAGGACCTGTCTTCGCTCGACCAACCAGTCATTCTTCTGGCAAACGATCTCACCCCTTCTGATACAGCGCAGCTTACTCCAGAGCGCGTTCTTGGTATCTGCACCATCCAGGGCGGTCCAACTACCCATGCAGCCATCATTGCACGAGCCCTGGGCATTCCAGCAATTTCAGGTATCCATAAGGTTGCATTACAGACCATTCATAATGGTGACCAACTGGGCCTGGATGCAGAACAGGGCCTTCTCTATATCAAACCAACCCCGGAGATACAGCATCAGTTTCGCCAGCGCATTGCGGCACAACAGAACAAGCGAATTCAACAACTACAATCAGCCCAGGAGACACAAAAACCACTCATTGTACAAGGAAGGCAAATTCATCTTCTGGCAAATATCGGTACCGCGGCTGAGGCTACCAACGCTCGCCAATGGGGAGCCGAGGGGATTGGTCTGCTCCGCACGGAATTTCTTTTCGGCGGCTCTCAGACTCTGCCAGACGAAGAGGAACAAAGACAGCGCTATGAACAGGTCTTTCGGGCATTTCTTGGAGAAAACGGGGGAGCGGGCAAGCCAATTGTTGTACGCACACTGGATGCAGGAGCCGACAAGCCATTTCCAGCCTTAGAGGCCGCCATCGGTCTCCAGAAAGAGCCGAATCCCGCTCTTGGTCTGCGTGGCATCCGCATTCACCTGGCTCACGAAGAGCTGTTAGAGGTACAACTCAGCGCACTTCTGCGCTCAGCCGGAAACACAGATGTAGAACTGCATATTATGTTCCCTATGATTACTACCTTAGAAGAATTGCGCCACGCACGCGCTGTATTTTATCGTGTCTATAAGAAGTTGCAACAACAACAGGTAAAATTGCCCACACACCAGGTTCCCGTAGGGATCATGGTTGAGGTTCCTGCGGCGGCGCTTATGGGGCCCGAACTGGCAAAAGAAGCCGATTTCTTTAGTATTGGAGCCAATGATCTGCTGCAATATGCTCTGGCCTGTGATCGTACGAACAGCGAGGTTGCTTACTTATATAATCCGCTGCAACCGGCAATTCTGCGTCTGATCCAGCGCATCACAACAGCAGCTCGACAGGCAGGCAAACCTGTCGCAGTCTGCGGGGAAATCGCCAGCGATGTACGCATTGCCCCTATCCTGATTGGAATGGGGATCGACGAATTAAGTATGACGCCCACAGCCTTGAGCGCGGTACGAGAGGTCTTAAGCAGAAGCTCAGCAAACAAGCTAGAGAGGCTTGTCCAAAGCGCATTGCAAGCAAGTACAGTACTCGAAGTTACACAGGCTTGCAATGAATTTCTTGCCCATCAAGATTTTTGAGAACCTCACTCTCTGCCTTGTATATGTTCCGTATTTTATGGTATACATTTTATGTTGCCTGAATCCCACTCGCGTCACCGATCGCAATGAAGCGTAGTATCGACCCGTGTAGGTCTTGCCCCTGTAGTACAACTTCCTCATGTATTTGCTACTTATTTTATTCGTTCAGGATTGTGCATGTATTCGCCCACTCTCTCTCGCCAGAAGTGGCAGTGAAAGGATTACCGGTCAATGAAGAACGGATCATTCGTTTTCGATGCACACACCGGTTTCTGGGACGCCAGCAAGGAAAATTGTAAAAACCGCTTTGGGGATGCCTTTATTGAGACCTTCTATGCGTTCCATACAGGATTTAATCCGCCCGATCCCCGCTGGACGATGGATTATGAGACACGATTCCGCAAGGTAGATCCCGATTGGTATCTTGAAGAGATGTTCATCAAAGGGGATGCCGATATGTCTATCCTCTCAACGCAAGTATTGATGGACTTCTATCATAAAGGATTTTGCTCTGCGGACAAAAACATGCAGATGCGTGACCGTGCCCCCGAACGCATTATCTCTCTTGGCGGCGTTGATCCACGCATGCCAGATGCGGTTGACGAGGTCAAACGGCAGATCACTGATTGTGGAGTGCAAGGCTTCAAATGGTACACCGCTGAATGGCGCGGGCAGTCACGCGGCTGGAGCGCAAATGATCCCACGGTCTTCCCTCTCTACGAGAAATGTATTGAGATGGGCATCAAAAATATGCACTTCCACAAAGGACCTGCCGTTGAGCCGCTCTCACTGCAAAAATTTGACGTACGCGATATTGACGAACCAGCATGGCTCTATCCTGAGCTTAATTTCATTATTGACCATGTTGGTCTACCCCGCCTGGACGATTTTTGTTGGATTGCCACGCGCTGCCCAAACGTCTACGGTTCACTGGCCGTAGCCCTGGCCTTTATTCACAGTCGTCCACGCTATTTTGCAGAGATCATGGCAAATCTGCTCTTCTGGATCGGACCTGATCGCATTATCTACGGGACCGATTTCCCCATCTGGTATCCCCAGTGGCAATTGGATGAGTTCATGACCTTTGAGCTACCAGAAGATATCAAGCAAGAATACGGCGTGGACCTCACTCCTGAGACCAAACAGAAAATTATCGGGGGAAATATTGCACGACTCTATAACATCGATAGAGAGAGCAAGCTGAAGCAGATCGAGAATGACGAGATTGCGCAGCGCAAACGCGAGTATCAGAAGACGCATGCAGCTACCGCTACGGGTGTAGCCGGGACGGTGTCGCGATGACGATTGATCTTGCAGCGGTCCGCAAAGCGGCGGGTGCCACACGCGATCCGGAGATTCGTCGCTCTCTGACAGAGATGGGTCTGCTGGACGACGTTGAGGAGCATGAGGGAGAAGTGATCGTGCATTTTCACCTGACAAGTCCGCTCTGTCCCTCCAAATTTGCCACCAGCATCGGGCATGAGATCAGGCGGCGCGTCGAAGCTGTTCCCGGCGTTAGCTCCTGTAAAGTTGTTTTACGCGATCACTTTCTGGGAGAAAAACTACAAGAATTGATTAATGCGCGAGGTCAAAGATGAAACCAGCACGCATTCTGGCTGGTCGGCGGGAGAGTGAGCTGCTCACCCTCCCCTCCGTTCAGCATATGACAGAGATATTAGCAAGGCGCTGTCGAGAAGAGTCCTGGATACGCACCTCGGTTGCCAGTCTGGAGCGCTTCCGCACTTTTACAGGCATCAGAGATCTTGAAGAGCTGTGCGCACAGGCACAGGCCGATCCTACTATTGCAGAACAAGCCCTGGCGGAGTTTGCCCTGGCCTTACGCGGGTATACCGCTAGCCAGATTTCAGGATTAGCAATGGGCGCAAAACTCTGGTTTCGGCTCAATGGAGTTCCTGTCTCCTGGCGTCCACTCGTCGAAAAGTCAGGCGGAGGAGATCTTTCTGAGCAGCAGAGCCTTGAACAGTTTATCCTCCTCGCCCTGATTGGCAGCGGTCTACGGCTGTCTGAGCTGTTGCGTCTGCGCATTGGAGACGTGGGTTCACTTGACAATGAAGGGCTGCTCATCCCCGATATTGAGGCTGATCCACTTGCGGTACAGCATACACCACGCGTTGGCAAGCAGAGCGAATGCATTACCTTTCTGACCTTTCAAGCACGCGAGGCCCTACTGGCATTACACGCGGCCATGCTCGCCCAACATCAGACAGTAACGCTGGATACACCGCTCGTCGCGCTCTCTGGCGGAACGATGTCGCTACGCCAGAGTATTCATCGTGCTCGTCGCCGTAGCCAGGCACTGATTACCACCGGTAGCAACGTCAACGTCGCCCTCTGTCGTGCCACTGGGGATTTCTTCCGCACCTGGGGTCTGCCAGGTTCTCGCTTTGAGGGTACGGACGATTTGAATATTGGGGAGTTTATCTGATGAAAGCTGTTCGAGTACACCAATACGAGCAACCACCAAAGGTTGAGGAGGTCGCAGAGCCAAAAATTACCGGACCTCACGATGTTATCGTACGCATCGGTGGTGCAGGTCTCTGTCGCACTGATCTCCATATTATTGAAGGCCAGTGGAAAGAAAAGTCAAATGTGACTCTCCCATATACGCTGGGCCATGAGAATGCAGGCTGGATTCAGGAGATCGGCTCGGCAGTCAGCAATGTAGCGGTGGGCGATACAGTAATTGTGCATCCGCTTATCACATGCGGACTGTGTCGGGCCTGTCGCGCGGGTGACGATATGCATTGCGCCAATCAAGCGTTTCCCGGTATCTCCATTGATGGTGGCATGGCCCACCTGCTCAAAACAACGGCGCGAGCCGTGGTCAAACTTGATCCTACCCTGGAACCAAAAGATATCGCCGCCCTGGCTGATGCTGGCTTAACAGCTTATCACGCCGTCAAAAAGGCGGCAAAGCTGCTTTATCCGGGGACAAAAGCGGTAGTCATTGGAGCTGGCGGCTTAGGGCATATCGGCATTCAGTGCTTAAAAGCACTCACTCCGGCTGAAATTATTGTTGTTGATCGTTCGCCTGCGGCCCTGGAATTGACACGAGCCTGGGGTGCTGAACACACGGTCCAGGTGGATGGTTCGCAGGTCAAAAAAGTCAAAGAGATTACTGAGGGACAGGGAGCAGAGGTAATTATTGATTTTGTAGGAGAAGGCGGAGCTATCGAAGATGGCATTGGCATGATCCGCCAGGCTGGCAGCTACTTTGTCATCGGCTATGGCGGCAAACTCAACATTCCAACTATCGACGTTATCTCAACTGAAATCAACTTTATCGGCAACCTGGTCGGCACCTATAATGATCTCGCCGAGCTTATGACGTTGACCAGGCAAGGCAAAGTCACACTCCATACAGCAATGTATCCGCTTGATGCTGCGCTGGACGCCATTCACGATCTCAATTCCGGCAAACTACGAGGTCGCGGCATTCTCATCCCAACTTAAAAATACTCTAACGAACAGCAAGTATTTAGTTAATTTGCTGTTCGTTAGAGATGATCTTTTCTGTATTAAGACTGGACTTGGAGCACCAGTTCGCCAGTGTTGGCATTGCTTTCTATATGTTGATGCGCGAAGGAGCTCCTATGACCGAGGATTCTTTCACTCTCAAAACCTCGCCTCGCAAGTCACCTCTGAGGTTCTTCTTGTTGGTTTTCGTTCTTTCTCTTCCGTTCTGGTTGGCTGGAACTTTGACTTCATTTCAGTTGCTACCAGCTCTCCCAGTAAGTGCGCTCATGTTCGTATGTCCGGGAGCGGTGGCGGCGATTTTGATCTACCGAGAGAACAAGTCCGCAGGCGTGAAGGAATGGCTTTGGAGAGCGTTCGACTTCAAGCGGGTCAAAGCAAAGATCTGGTATGTGCCAATCATCCTTCTCATGCCTTGCATCATGGTCCTATCGTATGGGGCAATACGCCTGATGGGAGTGCCGCTGCCAGCCCCATCGTTTTCAGTGGGAACGCTCCTCGCCTTGTTTGTTGCATTCTTCATTGGGGCTCTAGGTGAAGAGTTGGGATGGTCAGGATATACTATCGATCCCTTGCAGGAGCGCTTTGGCGCGCTTGGGGGAGCGCTTCTCCTCGGGCTGGGCTGGGCCGTTTGGCATTACGTCCCGCTGCTACAGGTACACCGATCACTGGAGTTTATTGCCTGGTGGTCCCTAAGCACGGTGGCCTATCGTGTCATCATCGTCTGGCTCTACAACAACACAGGCAAGAGCGTCTTCGTCGCAACCCTCTTCCACACCATGATCGATCTCACCTGGCAATTATTTCCGATCAACGGTTCGCATTACGATCCACGTGTGACGGGCCTGATCACCACAATCGTAGCAGTTATCGTAGTCATCATGTGGAGCCCACGTACATTAGCTCGCTACAGCAATGTCTCAATAAAAAGACGAGCCTGATCACTTCTTTCCAGCGCGAACAGACAGAAAACGCAAATACAATAAGCTGCCTACTATTTCCCTGAACAACCCTGCTATGCTTTACAATATATGCAGATATGGTCTTTATTGTGGAAGCAGCTAGAAGGAGAGATTCGTATGCGTCGGCAGCGAATAAGCGTTCAACCACTGCGTGCGGATGATATACCACAGATTATTGAGCTGATGCTGGCTCAGAATAAGCGACAGGATGCGCTTGATCCTCGATTACACTTGACGCGGGCACGAGCTGAGCTACAAAAGATGCTTAAAGCTCAACTGAGCATGAAGGAAGACAAAGCTCTGGTGGTGCATAATGCGGAAGGGAATGTACGCGGGTATGCACTTCCGCGAATGTGGGAGATGGAACCGGATGAGGAGATGGTCGCCTTCTTTTCAACACGCAACGGCAGTTGCCAGTATTGGACGTTACCCGCCCCCACAGAGACCGATGCGCTTCCGGTAACAGAGGTACTCCTGGATGCCCTTGCAGACTACTGGCAAAAGCAGCAGACGCACCATGATCTCATGCGCTGGCCAGACAGCGACCTGTGGCTAGAACCGGCGCTCTTCGCCAGAGGCTTTCTCGCCGATAATATCATGGCGTTACGCTCTCTGGAACCGTTGCCTCCCAGCAAGCATCCAGCTTCACCTGAGTATCATGCGCGCCTCGCACGAAGAGAGGATGAGGAGGCAATTGTACGCTTACACCATGAAGAGATGGTCTTTCACCTCTCCTTTACGCCCTTTGTGCGCCTGATTCCGGCCCTCGAAATAGCGTTGCGTGAACGTCTGGCCCTGATATGGAAAGGAAAATCTGTTCAGGATGGCGCTCCTCTGGTGATGGTCATAGAGCACAACCAGGAAGTGGTGGCAATGGCAGAAAACGAGCTGCTCGTTGTTTCTCATCATGGTGGAGGATTTGGTCTCACATCCCCTGGTCGTTATGGCTATCTGAATAATGTCTGCGTCAGCGAGAAGACACGTGGCCTGGGTGTTGGACGCTTGCTGGTTGAAGAGGTACTCAAAGCTTTTCTGCAATTTCAGATCGATGCCTATGTGCTATGGTATAGCCGGGATAATCCACGGGCCAACGGCTTCTGGCCGCATATGGGTTTTCGATCTGTATGGAAAACATATCAGAGGATAAACAGTGATGATGGCATTCTCGCTAGCAGGTAAATGCCCAACCCCACTACCCACTCTAGCACTGAGCAGCGTCAAAATAGGGCAGAGTATATACAGCCTTGATATAATAATTCCGTGTCTGCAAACAAGAAAAACTTTATTGTAAATAGAGCTTCTACGTAGTTAGTCACATAGTCCGTCACGATTGGCATAGAACGAGACAAAACATATGGCAACAACCATCCAGGAACCACCAGTATCATCACAAAAAATGTTACCACTCGGCCCCAGACCACTCCCTATTATCGGGAACTTACTCTCACTGAGAAACAAGCCGCTGGCATTTTTACAAGAGGTTCAGAGAACGTATGGTGATATCGCGACGATATACATCGGACGCTCACCCTTTGTCCTGCTTTCAAAACCAGAATATGTACGCTATGTCCTGGTAGAACATCCACGTCAATTCACTTCCGGGGCGGCACAGAGCAACGGTAACAATACCGATGCTAGCGTTGCTAACGAGGGGCTCCTCTCATTGGATGGCGAAAAGCATCGGCAGCAACGGCGTGCTGTCCAACCAGCCTTTCATAAGAAACGCGTTGAGAATTACGCGGACATTATGCAGCAGTATACCCACGAGCTCCTGGCTACCTGGCAGCCCGGTGAAACGATTGATATGTCAAGCGCGATGCAGGAACTGACAGTTCGCATCGTCGGTAAATGTCTCTTCGACCTGGATCTCATCAACCAGCTCGACAATATCGGCAGTACCTTTAACGATATGATTGGTCAACAGGTAGATGTATTGGAGACGCTCTTTAATCTGCGTATCGATAATCCTCTAACTTCATTTGGCAAGCGCAAAGCAGCGATGCAACGGCTGGATATGCTGATCTATACGCTACTGGCCGAGCGCCGCAACGAAAAGCGGGACCGGGGCGATATGCTCTCGATGCTCTTCGAGGCTCACACGGGCGAGGAACCCGACCAGGCATTGAGCGACAAACAAATTCACGACCATATGGTCACATTTATCGCTGCTGGACATGAGACAACGGCTAATGCGCTGGTCTGGACCTTTTATCTGCTAGCAAAATATCCAGAGATACGCACAAAACTGCTCAATGAGCTGCAAAGTGTGTTGAGTGGTCATGCACCAACGGTTGAAGATATGGCAAAGCTGCCCTATACCGAATGGGTCATGCAAGAATCGATGCGCCTCTATCCACCAGCCTGGATTCAGGCACGCGCGGTGAAAGAAGATCTTGAGCTGGATGGAGAGATTATTCCTGCTGGAACGATGGTAATGATGAGCCAGTGGGTCATGCATCGCCGCCCGGATATCTGGCAGGATGCAGAGGTCTTTCGTCCAGAGCGCTGGGACCCGGCCCAGGAGCAGCACATTCCAGCAGGAGCCTATTTCCCCTTTGGCGCAGGTCCCCGCATCTGCATTGGTATGCCTTTTGCCCAGCTTGAAGCGAAGATCATTCTGATTAATATCCTTCAGCAGTTTACTCCGCAGACACTGCCCGGCTATCAGGCTGAGGTCAAACCGGTGATTACTCTACGTCCCAAAGAGCATCTACGTATGCAACTGATGCCTGCAAACCTGAATAACGAACAGGATGCGGCACGCTGGAGCAAACTTGCAGCAACCAACGGGACAGCCGTCCAGGCTGATCGACAGGGCTGCCTGAATTTCTTGCTCAGTCTGGTCGGTTTGACAAAAATCTAACAGCAAAGAAATTCGGAAAGATAAAAATGAACATCTAATTCACGCCAATCTCGGGTGAGCATGCGTCGGCTCACCCCAGGCAGGAGATGCTGCAAGGTACTAAAGCGTTTGGGACCACTGAGCAGGTGATGCCAGATCCCGATTTTCCATTTGCTCCCCAGACTGACCAACCAGTCAATCGACCCATCTTGCTGTTCGCTGTACCACTGGTCCCAAGCAGATAACTGACGGAGAATCGGCTCTGACATTTTCCCCAGTTCTGAAAGCTGGTACTCCACCTTCGGCGGCGTCACGGCATAGACCTGCCGATGAATCATTCCCACCTGCTCTAACTCTCGCAGTTGGGTGGTGAGCATTTGTCGGCTGGCCTGAGGAAGAAGCCGTTGGAGTTCCCCAAAGCGTTTGGGACCACTGAGCAGGTGATAGGTGATCCAAAACATCCATTTCCCTCCTGCCCCTGATCCCCCAATCGGGCAGATGCTGGTCTTTTTCGCCCGTGGCATGTCCCTCTTGCTCCATTCTGCGTGTCTGTTACATAAAATTGCGTACTTGCTCCACTCTTCCTCCTCCTGTAAAGTGATTTTACCAAAAGCAAAAAGCCGCTGGCAAGGTCAGTCCAGCGATTGCGCGGATCAGGCGAGCGTGTAGCTACGCGCAAGTGGAACTGGGTTATCCGTGGCCCAGCATCAGAAAGGAAGAATATCAATGATCACTCTCGTAGTGCAGGGAAGGGATACGTATGCCGAAAACTGATCCTTTTCAACCCGTTGATGCACGCATGCAACTTCGCGATGGACGAACTCTGGCCTATGCAGAGTACGGCGCACCTCGAGGGCGTGCCCTTTTGTATTTTCATGGTGGAGCCGATTCTCGCCTGGAAGCGCGGTTGCTGGCCGAGCAAGCGAGGAAGATGGGGATTCGTCTCATTGGGATTGACCGACCAGGCATGGGACGATCTCAATTTCAAAGGGGGCGCTGTCTGCTCGACTGGCCCGATGATGTGATTGAACTGGCCGATCACCTGAGGATTGAACGCTTTGCCATTCTCGGCGTCTCTGGCGGAGGGCCGTATGCGTTAGCCTGTGCCTACAAAATTCCCGATCGGTTAACGGCCTGCGGAATTGCCGCTGGGGAATGGCACCGTCCCCATGCGTTCTCACCTCTGACCGCGTTGCTTCCCTGGCTACTGCTTCCCCTTGTAGGCTACTTCTTTCGCGATGAGGGGCACGCAAGATCGTCACTGCTCCGTTTCACGAAAAGCTGGCCAGAAGCAGACAGACGCTGTTTGGCCCAGACGGCGATCAGAGACCTCTTCGCGGCCTCCCTCGTCGAAGCTTTTGCTCAGGGAGCGAAAGGACCAGCCTACGATGGCATGGTGGTGCGGCGACCTTGGGGATTCAGACTTGAGACGATCACACTGCCCGCGCTCTACCTCTGGCACGGCGAACAGGATAAAGATGTGCCAGTGGCTGCGGGACGAGCGATAACAGATCAGCTTACGCAGTGCCAGGCAACGTATTACCCACATGACGGACATTTCTCCCTGCTGGTCAATCACGGGGAAGAGATGATCACCACGCTCCTGCCACACGAAAGACAACCCTAGAAACCAGAGAAGCCTTATGACTCAAACACCCTATACCATTCTCATGATGATGACTGCCACTCCCGCCTGGTTGGGGCAGTCGCGCCAAGAACGCGCGATTTTTACTGCCACAGTCATTCAGCCAGTGCTTGAACGCTACACCAACTGCGTCCAGGTTCGTTTTTACGATGCGGAAGCCTTTGCGGCACACTGCTCGGACTTTGCCATGTTCACGACACGTGATCTCAAAGACTATTCCTTCCTGATCGAGGCATTACGCGATACGGCTCTGTTTGCTGTGCCGTATTTCGTGGTGAACGATGTGCTTATTGGTCTTGAAAACGGCTATCAAGCTTTTGCCTATGTCACCCCCAGTCTTCAAGATTCCAGTAGGGAGATCGGCTTGCCCGTCTCCTCCTCGACTACTACGCTCTCGCCCGTCTCCTCCTCGGCTACTACGCTCTCGCCCGTCTCCTCCTCGACTACTACGCTCTCGCCGGACGTCACTCTCCTCTATTTAAAGACAGTCAGGATGGTATTCAAACATTCTTTGCTAACAACCGTTTAAGGCTGTTTTCGCGCCAGGCGATAGCGTTGGATAAGTGTATTGGTTGAACTATCATGTGCCAATTTCGGCTCCTCGTCGCTTTGCAGTTCAGGAATGATCCGATTCGCCAGGACCTTGCCCAGCTCGACACCCCACTGGTCAAAGGAATTAATGTGCCAGATGGTACCTTGAACAAAAACTTTATGTTCATAAAGCGCAATCAATTTGCCTAACGAGGCGGGACTGAGATGATCCAGCAATAGTGTGTTCGTTGGATGATTTCCTTCAAAGGTACGATGCGGTACCTGGAAGGCCGGAACGCCATCTGCGGCGACTTCTTCCGAGGTTTTGCCAAATGCCAGGGCCTCGGTCTGGGCAAAGAAGTTTGCCATCAAGAGATCATGATGCGGCAAAACTGGATTGAGCGTGTGCAAAAAGCCGATGAAGTCGCACGGAATCAGTTTTGTGCCCTGGTGAATTAATTGATAGAAGGCGTGCTGACCATTGGTGCCGGGCTGGCCCCAGATGATTGGTCCTGTCTGATAATTGACGACGTTGCCATCCAGATCGACATGCTTCCCATCACTCTCCATGTCCAACTGCTGCAAATAGGCGCTGAGCCGATCTAGATACTGGTCGTAAGGGAGAATCGCGACGGTCTGAGCCCCAAAAAAGTTGTTATACCAGATGCCAATCAGGGCCAGCAAGACGGGGAGATTCTGCTCAAGCGGGGCGGTGCGGAAATGGGCATCCATCTCGTGGAAACCGGCAAGCATCTCTCGGAAGGCGTCCGGACCTATCGCGATCATCAGCGAAAGACCTATCGCCGAATCGTACGAATAGCGGCCACCTACCCAATCCCAGAAACCAAACATATTGTCGGTATCGATGCCAAATTTCTCAACCTCTTTGGTGTTGGTCGAAACGGCAACAAAGTGCTTTGCGACGGCCTCCTGGTTTCCCAGCTTTTTTAAGGCCCAATCGCGAGCGGTGCGGGCATTTGTCAGGGTTTCGAGGGTGGTGAAGGTTTTAGAAGAGATAATAAAGAGAGTCTCTTCTGGATCAAGGTCCTGAGTGGCCTCAACGATATCGGTACCATCAATATTTGAGACAAAGCGGCAGGTCAATTCGCGGTCAGCATAGTGCTTCAAGGCGTCATAAGCCATATATGGGCCAAGATCCGAACCACCGATACCGATATTTATAACATTGCGGATGCGTTTGCCGGTATAGCCTTTCCATTCACCACTGCGCACACGGTTGGCAAAGTTCGTCATCTTATCCAGCACGGCATGCACTTCAGGCACGACATTCTCGCCATCTACATTAATTACTGCATCGCGTGGAGCACGGAGCGCGACGTGCAGGACGGCGCGGTTCTCGGTGATATTAATTTTCTCACCGTCAAACATCGCGTTAATACGCTCACGCAGGTTTGCGGACTCTGCCAGATCCAGCAGAAGTTTGATCGTATCGCTCGTCAGACGATTTTTCGAGTAGTCCAGATAGATGCCCGCAGCCTCTAGCGTGAACTGCTCACCACGCCTCGGATTTTCGGCAAAGAGCTGTCGCAAGTGCAAATTCTTCACCTGCTCATAATGTTCCTCAAGCGCCTTCCAGCTGGGACGCTGGGTAAGTGGTTGTAACGTCGCCATAGCTCAGTTCTCCTCTATCACAAAAACAGGAACGATGCACCTTAGAGATCCACATAGATCAAACGAGATCCGCTTATATCACGACACAATCTCCTGGATCGTCGCATAACCAACCGGCGGTTCCCATCTCCTTTTACCGTACCACATGGAGAAGAGAGGGCGAAAGGTCTTCTTCTTCAGAAACATCCTCTCCTCGTTTTTTCGCCTGCGGACAACCTCTCCGCCAGAAGAAAGAGAGCTTGTATCCTTTGCGGCTCAGTAGGCCGTAATACGAATAGATGCAGTTTTCAATAGTGAAAGCAAGATACCATAACAACTCTGCGAAGTTTCAGCCCTGGTAATTATTCATCTTTTAAAGAAGAAATATTCTATAACCAACAACAAAGCCTTACTATAAAGAAGGTGCGAACAAAGAAAGGATGGTAGAGACATGAGCTCTCCAACCAATGTTGCCAGAAGGGCCGCAAATCAGACGAGTAATCAAGCTCGTCAGGTTGCTAATAATAAATGGCTGCTTTTATTGGCACGTGTAGGTTATGCCGTGAAGGGCGTTGTTTATCTTATCATCGGATGGCTCGCGGTAGAACTCGCTGTCGGTCATGGTGGAAAAGCAACGGATCAGAGGGGAGCACTTGAAACTATTAGCAGTCTGAGCTATGGCAAGTTTTTGCTCATCCTGATGACGGTTGGTCTGATCGGCTTTGCGATCTGGTGCTTCATTCAGGCAATCTTTGATACTGAGGGCAAGGGCAGGGATGCTAAAGGGATTATCGCACGCATCGGCTACGCTGCGGTTGGCGTCAGCTACGCAGCTCTGGCCTTCGGTTCCTTTGGACTCGTCACGGGTAAGGGAAATGCTGGTAAGAGTACAAGCACCAGCACCCAGGACTGGACAGCTTTGGTTCTCAAACAACCCTTTGGACAGGCCCTGGTTGTAATCGGCGGCCTGGTTGTCCTGGCTGTCGCTGGCTATCTGTTCTATAAAGCCTACAAGGCTCCTTTCAAGAGCAGACTGAGCTTAACCGGCATCGGTGCAAAAGCCCGCGATCTGGTAATCACGCTAGGACGCTTTGGGTATGGAGCTATCGGTGTAGTCATGACTATTGTCGGTATCTTCCTGATTGTTGCCGCACTGGCTGATAATGCGGCAAAAGCAAAGGGCCTGGATACTGCGCTACAAGAGCTTTCTCATCAATCCTACGGACCTTTCTTGCTCGCTATCGTAGCCCTGGGGCTTATCGCTTATGGCCTCTATTCCTTCGTTGAGGCTCGCTACCGCCGCATTGGTCGCTAAAACAACTCTTAATAAAATACTAAAAAGAAAGAACTCTCTGTTTATTGAGAGTTCTTTCTTTTTATACTAATCATCGCCTCTAAGAAAAAAGCATGGAAAGATCGTCTTGGCATACCGAGCAATTACAGTTATTTTCGGCAATCGGTTGACGACCTCCTAGAGGCTTTAAGATATGATCGATTATGGCCGACCAATAGGCGAATTTGGATTGTACTTCACACGTTGCCACAAACTGCTCTAAGAGTTGTGCTAAGGGAAGATCCCACTGGCGCAAATCAGCAAGGAGTCTTTTGCTGCTAACCCACCATTTCTGGTTGATCTGGTAATGATATTTGAGAAACTCATTAAGGCCAACATGCATTACCAGCAAAGCAGTAACAGGATCTGCCTCTAAATTCCTTTCCACTTTATCGTTTCCATGAAAGAACATAAACTGGAGAAACTGAAACTCTTCAGAGCGAGTTTTTATAGGCTGTGCCTGCTTTGCCTGCTCTTGTAGAAGTGAGAGTTGGTTGGTTTTGTCAAACACAATCAGTGCTTCCGCAATCATAGGAATCCGTTCACGGTGCTCTATCTCACGCTGAGTTCTCATTTTCAATTGTTCAAGAGAGAGGAAAGTGAGATCAAGTTTAACTCCTCCAATGAAAGGATGATTGATGTTAGTACAAGAATTATCTTTGTCGACAATAATTTGCACGTCACAATCACTCTGTTCCGTCGCTTGCAGACGCGCGAGTGAGCCAAAAATGAAAGCTCCAAGATACCTATTGTGAGGCTCCAGAGATTCAATAGCCCGCAAAGCTGCAAGGAAACGTTTAGGAAATGCCGAGAAATGCTGAGACATATTGAAACACCTTCTTTTTATTGTTCTATTAGGATAAGTCGTCATTGCGGAAGATATTGTCTCATGAACAGATAGAAGAAACAACAAAGACTTTTATATCAACGTTAAATAACAGACTGACGCAAAAAGCAAATAGCCCCCAAAAAAATGCGTTTTACGGCGTTATTTGATAGAATAAGAATAGTACTTCATCAATCACTACGTTCTATAAAGATTAGAGAGAGAGATGGTAGATTATCTAGAATATATCCACAAACAAATAGGCGACTACTATATCCTGCGCTGGCTGGGTGGAGGCAGCTTTGGCAATGTCTATCTCGCCGAACAGGTGCGCGATCACTCCCAGGCCGCACTCAAACTTCTCCACATCCGCCTCACCCAGAGCGAAGATCTGAAGGCCTTTATTAATGAGGCACGCACGATACGTTTAAAACATCCCCACATTGTCTCTCTGCTCGACTTTGGTATCAGTAGCGAGAATATCCCGTTTCTGGTTATGAATTATGCTGCTCAGGGAACGCTACGAGATCGCTATCCCAAAGGTACACAGGTACCACCCGCTATGCTGAGAAAGTATGTGCAACAGATTGCCTCGGCGTTACACTATGCCCACGAACAACGCCTGATCCATCGCGACGTTAAGCCGGAGAATATGCTGCTGAATGCTGACGGTTCTGTGCTGCTTTCGGATTTCGGTATCTCTTCCGTGGCCCACAGCTCACAATCGGCGAGTGTTAGCAAGGGGATTAGCGGGACCATTGCTTATATGGCCCCAGAGCAAATTCAGGGCCAGACACGCGCCGCCAGCGACCAGTATAGCTTTGGTATCGTGGTATACGAGTGGCTTGCTGGCCGACGCCCATTTGAAGGCACAACCACCGAAATTGCAATCCAGCATCTGATGAATACGCCGCCTCCTCTGCGTACCTTCGTCCCTACACTGCCTGTTGAGGTGGAACAGGTGGTTTTGCAAACGCTAGCAAAAGATCCACGACAACGTTTCGCGACTATGCAAGCTTTCGCTACAGCCTTTGAACAGGCCTGGCTTCCCTTCGCCGCTCTCTCTTCTCCCCCACTAAACGCTGGACCACAAACTCCTCAACAAACTGGAACGACTCAGAGTGCCCGACAGACATTACTAATAAATCAGCCCTCTTTGCCAACTGGTCAGCCAACCGCTTCTTCCCAGCAGACACCACCTGCTCTACCAGCGGCAGCTCTACCCCCAGCTGCGTTGTTGCAAAATGTCAGCACAACCACTCCAGTACCACCAGATAGTCAACAAGCCGCAACGCCTCCAGCTATGCAGAGAACTATGTCCCGCCGTGCTCTCGTTGCAGGCCTGGTTGGCGTGGCAGCAGTTGGCGCGACAGCAGGCGGGATCGCCTTGTACACCCACATCTCCAATTCACCAACTGCTTTCGCCTTCCCTCCCCACCTCCACCGCTACCCATCATCCAACACCGACTCCTTCTGCGGCTGCGACTAAAACGCAACAAGAGACTCCTACTTCATCACCCGGCTCCCCTGCGCCAACGTTCACTTACAATGGACATATAGACGCCGTCCGAGCGGTGTCATGGTCGCGGGACGGCAAATATATCGCCTCCGGAGCTGGAAGCCCAACTGAAAGTTCTGCGGTAACCAAAGATCAGACGGTACAAACGTGGGACGCCAACACGGGCAAACTCATCTACACCTACCACGGCCACGCGGCTGACCTCTATGGCTATGGCATCACTGCAATCTCCTGGTCGCCGGACAGTAAACGCCTCTCAGCAGGCGTCAATGACCAGACTGTTCAGGTCTGGAATGCGCTAGATGGCACTAATGTGGCTATCTACCCAGGCTATGGCAGCATTGCAGATAGCGTCTCCTGGTCGCTAGATGGTGCACATATCGCTTCTGGCTATGAAGATGGAAAAATAAAAATCTGGAATGCGGCAAACGGCGGACTGCTTCAGACCTATCTCTGGACCGCCTTCAATGCCTGTTATGCCCTCGCCTGGTCTCCTGATAATAGCTCCCTTGCTACCGCGACCTATGACGGCATCATACAGATCTGGAATGCCCTGAGCGGTGGTCAGCCGGTAACATATGGTCAAACCGATAACGGCGGCGCTGAAGGCTTGCTCTCTCTAAGCTGGTCGCCGGATGGCAAGCAGGTTGCTGCCGGAGGCCGCAATGCGCTCGTGCAGATCTGGAATGTTGCAGACAAACGCCTTGTCTATACCTATAAGCAGCACACGACGACAATCAAAACCATACGCTGGTCTCCGGATGGTATGTATATTGCGTCCGGCGGCGCAGATAAGATTGTGCAAGTCTGGAAAGTAAGCGATGGCACAACGGTATTTACGTATCGGAAACATACTGGGATTGTGAACTCGCTTGCCTGGTCGCCAGATAGCAAACGCATTGCCTCGGCAAGCGACGATCATACTGTACAAGTCTGGTCGTTCTTATAAAGGCCTTTCTGAAGAAAGTACAACGTTTTTGCTGAAGAGTTCATTCACAATATGTTGCGGCACAATCACTTTGAGTGCTTCTGGCTCAACATGAAATTTTGCGGGCGTTGTCCCTGCCGGATCACCATCAATCTGCATCGCCACCGGCTTGCGTGTGCGTATCTCGATTTCAGCACACGTTCGATAATCCACAATACGTGAGCGCTGCTCTTTATTGAAGAGAAAATCAAGCATGGCTATCACACGCCAGAAATGGTTCCGACGTCTCACGGTACAAACATCAAGCAAGCCATCATCACACTTCGCTTGCCAGGTAAACTTAACAGCCCCTCCATAAAGCCGCGTATTACCAACGACTATATGCAAGACGCGTCTGCGTACCCATTGATCCTCCAGCTTTACAGAAGCTACAAAACTAGGAAAGCTCAGGCCAATCCAGATGCTTGCCAACACATAACCAACCACGCCCAGGCGCTTGAGAAACTTCTTCTCCACCGCCTGGGCAACCTCTCCATCAAAACCAATGCCAACCATCAAGAGGAAGTAGCGATCATTGACCTTTCCCAGATCAACGCGGCGCATCTGCCCCTCAACCAGGACCTTCCGGGCCTCAGCGGCCTCCAGCGAGATCTCCATCTCACGCGCCCAGACATTCACAGTCCCCAACGGCAGCACACCCAACGCGGTCTCGCTCCCCGCCAGGCCCTGAATTACTTCGTTGATCGTGCCATCCCCACCAACAGCCACAACAACATTCACTCCCTGCTCAGCAGCTTCACGAGCCAGGCGCGTCGCATCACCGGCGGCCTCTGTCAGCTTCAATTCTATCTGCCAGTTATGCTCACGTAAAAATATCAGCGTCTCCTCAAGTTGATCCTTGTTCTGTGCATAGCTTCCAGAAGTCGGATTGGCAATCATAATCGCTGAAGTTGCAACAGGCAGGCTTTGCTCACCCACCGTTAACGCATCTTGCTGCATAAATTCCCCTCTATCGTATCGCATTAGCATACAGCCATGCTATCGAAAGCTCATCTCTCGCATCTCATCCTTTTATAACACGCAAGAAACGGCTAACTTGAGACAGCAGAAAAACAAGAGATGATATCCTGTAAGAAAGTGAAAAGTTCCAATCAACAATCAATAAGGAGGAAAGTTTCATGGCACAGAATAACAGCATGGCATTGTTCGATCCACAAGACGTCTTTCGCGGCCCTTATGCGGCACGCCTGGAGGTCTTTGCAGAGGCGGGTAGAAAGGCTCAATTTTCTGAAGCTGCACAAGATAGCGAAAAAATCGCTCTGATTCTCGTAGATTACCAGCATGATTTCGTCGATCCCACTGGTACCCTGTATGTGCCAGGTTCACAGCAGGACATGGGGCGGCTGCTGACCTGGTTCTATCATAATGCCCACAAGATTACCTCAATTTATGCTTCTCTGGACACCCATCTCCCCTACCATATCTTTTTTCGCTCCTGGTGGCAAAATCCACAAACCGGAGAGCATCCGCAGCCCTATACAACAATTAACACCGAAGATGTCAATACCCGAAAATGGGAGCCGATCATCGAACCAGATTGGTCCCGCACCTATCTTCAGCAGCTACAAAGACAGGCAAAAAAAGACTTGATGATCTGGCCTTTCCATACGATGGCAGGGACTTTAGGCAATATGCTGGCGGCCCCCATTAGCGAGGCTATTGCCTGGCACAGTGCCGCCCGCCAAACACAGCCAACCTATATCGTCAAAGGACTCACACGCCGCACTGAATACTATGGTATCTTCGGGGCAGAGATTCCTGATCCAGCCGATCCAGAGAGCAGTTTGAATCTCCCTTTGCTAGATGCCGTAATGAAGCATGATCGCGTCTATATTGCTGGTGAAGCCAAATCGCATTGCGTCCTTGAGACCGAGCGCCAACTGGTCACGTACCTGGGAGAACAGTCCGCACAATTGCACAAACTGTATTTTCTGAAAGACTGTACAAGCGCTGTACAACATCCCACCATCAACTTTGATGCCCTTGCTAATGGCGAACTAGCTGAGATGCAGCGCCGGGGAGCACGGCTGGTCCTGAGTAGTGATGTAGTATAAGAAGCTTGCACAAAGCCATACAGAGCCTGGCGGGGCTCTCTTGCATCAAACGATAATCTGTACAATAGCTTTTGACAATAACACAAGAAATATGTTAAGTTGACTGCGGCGCTTCATTTGAGAGGCCCATAGAAGTATCAGTGTCGCTGCTTAATCCGACGAATTTGTGGGGAGAGGTGGATGTATCTGTCGGCGGAAGCAATAGATGCATACAAATCGCATACTATCTCTTAATAGTGCAAATAGAATGGAAAAGGCAGAGACATCGATCAAGAATGTTGGCTGCTACAGGGATAGCAGGGAAGGAGCACAGGTTAATGTGGCCATTTGATAATAACAATCAGACCTATCAGCAGTATGGTCAGGCCTATGACACAGGTTCTTACAACAACATCGATCCCAACGAGGCAGCGAATAATCTGCAACAATTTGTGCAGAATGCGCCACCCGATCTGCAACAACAGATCTTCCAGCAGCATTTTGGGCAGATGCCCTATGACCAGCGTATGGCCCTTGCGCAACACATGCCACAACATTATAACGTTGATCCTAACAATCCTTTCTCCCTGGCACAGGGATTTATGCGCCTGGGACGCGAACAACCAAATGTTCTCCAGCGCATTTTCAGCCACCCAGTCCTGGCTACGGGCATGATCGGCTTAACCGCTCTGGTAGCCAAACATATGATTGATAACCACGAGCGCCATGCTCAGCAATATGGACAGCAGGCTGTCTATGGGCAAAACTATAACAATGCCCCGTATGGCGGTGGTGGTTATAATCAAGGTGGCTACAATCAGGGTGGTTATAATCAAGGAAATCCTTCCATGCAACAGGAGTTGCAAGAGGAGCGACGGGAAGTTCAAGAACTGCGCCGCGAAGAACGGCAGGAAGAGCGTCGCGAAGAACGCCTGGAAGAGGAGTTGGATGGAGAGCGGCCTCGCCATCATCATCGCCGCGAAGACTACTAGTCTTTACACTCCTCTCTCAAAGAGACAAGGCTCCTACCAGGTATATTCTGGTAGGAGCCTTCTTAGCATAAGAAAAATCGCACTAACACAATGCAGCTTCATTAATCGACCCGTCAGGTATCCGTGGAGCATGTTTTTTTATCATTTGCCAGACCGTTGGCGTCTTTGGACTAATATCGTATCCTGCCGTTTTTAACACACAGCCCAGATTCCAGAAAATAAAACCCGCAACAGAAAGAGCTTCTCCCCTCGTATATACGGCATCAAAAAATGCTGCTCGACTCATGCGCACATTGTTATAATTCGCGCCAGAGTAGAAAGCATCCCCCATATTTTGCGGCAGACCAAACTCTTCATTAAGAATGGGCTTATCGATGGTTTTGCCATAAGCAGCAATCGTCGCTGTAAAATCGAGGTCGCGCTGTGAGTAGATCTTGAATGCACCAATATCATTCGAGGGCAATGCGTAGATTGAGCGCCACCAGGGCAATGCGGGATTCTCGTCCTCCATATGATTAAATCCACCAGCAGTAATCAGATGATGATTACTATCAGCAATGTGCAATACGGTGGTGGTTGCACGATAGAAATTCACGAGGGCGTTCATTTGCGCAAGCGTTTTCGGGGCTGCTGGTTCACCCAGAATCGAATAGAGGGCGATCACTGGTTGTAGAGAATAATGTATGCCAACGGCGGACAAAAAAGCTGACCAGTTTGCTGCATCGAAAGCTGCATAGCCATTGCTCAGCAGAAACCAGGCAAAAGCCGAGACATCCATATTCACAAACACACCACGTCTCTGCGCTGCACAGACAAGATAGTCCAGATTCTTCCAGATAATTGCATTCTCTTGCTGATTTGTACGATAATTCCGGTCCCAAAAATCGGTTGGACGAATCATATTTTGTCCGGCAGCAGCCCCCATATCCAGGATATGATCGATATAACGGGGAAACTCTGGTTGACGCCACGCGGTTGCCCCACCAATGACGTCAGGATAGAAGGTATATCCATAAAGTTTGAGGGGCAGACCTTGATAGGTTAATTGGGTCCCTTTCGCTCGCACAAACGCAAGCGGAGATACAGGAGGTTTTTGCAAGGGACAGAGTAAGGGATGAGCAGGAGGAAAAGCAGAAGCGAAAGGCGAAAGAATCGGCGCATAACGATCTGGTATCTGCTTTAATGGCGCACGTATCCTGTTCTGCGCTACTATATAGTTGCAACTAGCAACTGCAAGAAAACAAAACAGAAGTAGGCAGATCAACAAAGAATTGTTACGAGTAGAATAACCCAATCTTCTCATGCCCAATTTCCTCTCCACCAGCTAATCTGACTATCGTATTACTCTGTCAATCTTGATGGCACACTTTTCGAAGCTTGCTCTCGCAACCTCGTAGGGACACGCTGTTCATCTCTGTCCGTGCTCGCCTGCCACCCCTCTCGCCGTACACCGTGACGGCTCTCTAAAAACGATCCTGATAGAGATTAAACAAGCAGGCCATTATAGTAATTATAGTCTGCATAATAATAAACGCTCTACTGCCATTTAGATCACTAAAAGTGACCTCGCGCACAGCCCCCGGATCATGCGATGTGACGGCGAGACCCATCAAAAGTGTATCGCCCATAGGGATATCCATTGTGGAACCATCCACGGCTGACCAGGCATCACCATCTTTAGAGATGTAAGCAGTATAGAGATCACCAGTACGCATTATCTTTAAGTATAATGCCCCCTTATAGCTGTCAGGCAGGGTAATCTCTCCGGTTCCATGCCCTTGCTGCTCACGATATTGCACCTTCACTTCATTCTGCGGCGTCACAAAGGCGGCATAATAGGGAGAAGCCATATCGCGACTCTGTCGCAACATCACGCCTGCTTTAGCATATGGGTTACCTGGAAATTCACTATCAGCGACATAAGCCACACGAGCACTAATAGCACTATCGCCAATAGCGGTCTGCCAGACATAATGGAACTGATCTTCTTTTAAAAAGATATCAAAGCCCCCACCTTGCAACGTCCAGATCTTGTTGTGAGCGTCAAACAACTGCACTCCCCTGGGTGAGGCATAGCCAACATCCCCACATTGCCAGGTCTCTGGACAGGCCGTTGGAGCCGGAATAGCGCTGGCTGAGGTCTGAACAGCGTCAAAGTCTGCCCCGCCCAGCGTGCCATCTTTGTGAGACGTTACAACCATACCGGCAAGCATAGGACCAGGCACATCTATCGTCAGACTTGAACCATTCAGTGGCGTCCATGTCACACCGTCAGGAGAAAGATAGGTGGTAAAAATGTTCTTCCAACGCGCAATGCTGAGATAAGCGGGTGTTTTTATACCTGTATTTGCGGTGACGATACGTGCATTTAAGCCTTGAATAGAACGCGCCTGGACGGTGAGACCATTGTTAGGCGTGAAAAAGGCGGCATAATAGGGAGCAGCCATATCAGTACTTGAGCGCAACATCAAGCCGCTTTTAGCCAGACTATCGCTCGGAAGCTGATGGGTGATATGGGCCTGAATCGTACTGTTCTGCGAAAACCTTTGCCAGACATAATGAAAGGCATCATGCGTTGACCAGATATCTTTCCCTTCGCCTTGCACGGTCCAGAGACCATTGCTAAACAATTGATTCCCCACAACGCCAGGGTTACCAACATCGGCACAATACCAACCATCCGGGCAGGCAGAAAGTGGCTCCGCAGGCTGTGGCTGTAATGTTGGTCTGCGCAACAAAATATGCTGAAAGCTAGCACTACTCACATGAGCATTACTCCCAGACGCCAGTACGAGACCCCCTGCAAGTCGCGTCGGCAATACCAGGGTAACGAGACTTCCGGGTACGAGCGTGTAATTGTTGCCGTCCGTTGCAACCGCCGCCTGAAAACGATCATTAAAACGCTGTATTGTAATAAAAGTTGGATGCCCTGGTAACAGAAACGGACGCGTTGCCGTGATACCACCATTCAGGGCTGTACGATAGGAGACGCTCACCTCGCCCTGGGCATTAAAAAGAGCTGCGTAGAACGGAGAGCCACGTCCAGAATTTTGACGAAACATCACACCTGCCCGGCCTGTCGCACCTCCATTCGTAAAATCTGTTAGCTGAGCCACAATCTCAGTATCACCGCTCAGTTCCTGCCTGGCAAACTGAAATTGGTCAAAGACATCAGCCAATCCCGCGCTGCTACCAGTAATATTCCAGGCAGCATGGGCAAACGTTGCCGAACCATTAAACGTAGGAGAGCCAATATTGAGACAGGACCAGCCTTGCGCACACGGAGCAAGAGGGGCGATATGATCCGAACTCCTTTCAGAGCCAAAGGCATAGACGTTGCCATCCAGCGAACCTATAAAAATCTGCCCATGCGAGACCGCAGGCGGCGCATAGAGCGTATTCCCAGTCTCATAACTGTACAGACGCGAGCCATCTTTTGCATCCAGGACCTCTATTGTCGCCCCTTCACCATCAATAATCAGGCCATTGGTATACGCAATCGCGGGAATAATGGGATAAGGCGTGCCATGCTGCCATTTATATCTGCCCGTCGTCGCGTCAATAGCCCGCACGGCCCCTGGATAGCCAATGCCATTGATCGTCGTATTGCCACCCGCCATAAAAAGCGTCTTCTCCGCAAAAGCACCAGATGAAACGCTCCCCTCGCCACAGGGCGGACATTCACCCCCCAGCCCGGTCTGCTGCTCCCAGACCGGGCCAGCAGAGATAGCATCGCGGAGAAAAGCATAGGTAAACCCATTTTTATTCGTTCCCGCCACCAATTTCCGTCCCGAAGCATCCGTCATCAGCACAGGCGAATTCCCCCAATCGTAATCACCACCAGATTGAGAAGGGGGGATCTGCCACGAACCTTTTACCTTCAGTGTCCCGGCATCCAACGAGACCATAGACTGGGTCAGATTCTGCCAGAGCTGATTCTGGGTCCCTGTCGTTACAAAAATGGTTTTCGTCTGCGTATCCAGCGAGGGCGAGGTCCAGATCCCACCACCAACCTCTTTATCATTCACCAACTTAGCAGCGGCCACAATCCGGTGACTCTGCAAATCGACTTTCAGTAAACGTCCCTGCACCAGGGGATTATCACAATTACTGGCAATACCAATATATGCATTACCTTGATAGATCAGGGGGCTAGACCAGTTATAGAAGCCGCTCGTAAGACTATTATCACCGGTAAATAAACGCCAGAGTATTGTACCAGTATAGGCATCAAGAGCATACCAATAGGCATCGCCACCACCCACATAGACGACATTATTCTGCACTGTTGCTGAAGAGGTGATACCAAGTACAGCCGGATCACAATTGCCACGCGTCCTACCAAGATAGGTCTTCCACTTTAAAAAACCAGTTGCCGCATCCAGGGCATACTCGTATCCATCCCAGGAACCAATATAGACTGTGCCATTCACCACTGCCGGTGAAGCGGCAATTCCACCACCTGTCTTAAAGGACCAGACCCGCGTTAGCTGCGCGGCATTGGCAGGTGAGAGCACGGTTTCATGGCTGCTCGCAGTACGCTCAATGTCATGCAGATACGTCGGCCAGTCGTCTCCAGAGACGGGAGGAGGCGTGCCTGCCATTGTTTGTATCTGTGGAGTCAGGGCCAGAATCACAATTAGCAGCACAGTCAGCGCTCCAGCCAGCACAGCCATACCTGCGATCAGGTGCATATTCCCATAACGTCTCATCACATCCCCCATTAAGAAAAAAGTTATTGTGGCGCAGGATCGCAGTGTGTATGCTGTGTCAGATAAAAGGTGGGCACCGGGCGCGTCGGAAAGGTCAGGCCAAGACGATGATAGAGGCTCAAGCCGTTTGCCTCCTCAATATCACGCGTATATTCTGTATTAAAAGCAGGTGTGATCTTTCTCGCTACCAGATCATGTGGATCGGCTTGATTGATAATAATCCAATCTACCATCGTTGCAGGTTGACGCAGCGCGTGCTGCCAGAATGGACCAGAGCCCTCGTAAATCATCTCTTTAAAGTCGATGCCTGCCTCTGGATTTAAGGCATCGATCTTTGTATCATAGAGATCTTCAAGAATTTCTGCCGCCGTTATAGTGCTGCGCCAGAAAGATCACAATGGGATGGGTACGTGAGCAGGAGACACCATATTGACCGTCTTGCAGCGCGATAATTCCACCACAGGCCGTTATCACTGTCTGCACAAGAATAATGCCCAATAAGAGGATTTGCCCCGGCAGATGCCAGCGGCCAGCAGGCATATTGCTGACGAGCGTTGCCAGAAACAATGCCGCTGGCGCAACAACTTCAACACCATATCGTGCATTATAGATCTGCTGCTCCATCGTCGCAGGCACCGCGCCGGGCGTAAAAATTGCCGCCTGACCAGTGTAGAGCGCAATGACATAAAAGAAGAATGGGGCCAGAAAGACCAGGGCCGCCAATGACTGTGCAGAAATGCGCTGACGCGCAAGAAAGATCGGCACCGCGCTGACCGCCAGTAAGAACAACAATGGCCCCACATTTTGCAGGCAATCAATAGTGTAGTAGCGCAAGGATTGCCAGAGATCGTGATAGGTAAATAGCTCATGCGCATCTAGTAGCGCTTTTTGCATCGCCTCTGAAGAGAATGGACCATGCTGAAAGTAGAGCGCGTCGTTGAAGATTACCTTACACCACAAGAACCAGAGGGCTATTCCCAGACCGCCCATACAGCTAAAAATCAGCAGATTTCCCTCGATCTGTCGCCAGGAATGGTGCTTTAACCTGCTCATAGGTCCAAGCAACAATACAAAAGCGACAAAAAGAAACCAGCCATCATAGCGGGCCAGCGTGGCCAGAAAGCAGACAAAAGCCGCCAGAACCAGATCGTTTAAGCGATCCTCCTGCGCCCAGACCAGAAAATAGTAAGACGAGGCCGTCAGTGTGGCAATCAGCACAATTTCAGTCAGTGCTGTCGTCTGCAAGTAGAGGACATTCGGATTCAGTACAAAGGCCAGTGAGCCGATAAAACTTGCCCGGCTATTTCTGGTCAGACGTCGCATCGCAAGAAAGAGATAGTGGGTGGCTACAATATAGCAGATCATCGAAGGGATTGAGCCAGCCAGTCCGAGACGCCAGAGAAAATTATTCCAGATAAAGGGCAGCATGACTAGATGGGGCAGAGGCAACCAGACACCACCAAGCTGCGCCGCCCCCGGTGTGGCATTATCGAAGACGCGCCGCGCAATCAACATATGCGCGTAGGCATCACCATACAGAACAATCTGGTGCGTCCGAAAGAAATAAAAGAACGAGCCAAGACTGGCAATATAGGAAAGCAACAATGTCAGAAGCATCCAGGTATCCGTATACCAGGGTGTCCTCCCCGAAGGTTGCAGGCCGATCCGCCGCTGCCTCAACTGCTCCAACTGTCCGAGAACTTCTGGTAAAAGCGGCTCGGATGGTGAAAAAATCTCTCGCTCCATGCGTTTCTCTATTCCTCCGCTTCTATTGGCTGAGAAGAGTGTGCCGAGACACGAAGCGCTGAAGCATCAACAAAGAATGTTTCTGCGTGGGCCTGAAGCAAAGCAGAAGGCGCGACTACTTCCGCAACAGTAGTAATCTTTGGCAGCGCACCCGCCGAACGTAAGTGGAGACCGTGCTGCGTCTTCTCCCAATAATGCGGCTTGAAAAGAAGCTGCTGTAGCGCCAGAAACGCCGCCGCACTCGCCATCGCCCAGTAGAGCGGAATCAATAGGGTCCATTTTACGAGATGATACTGCTTTCTTTTCATGCATCCAATCAGATGCATATAGGTATAGAAAAAATTGCCAAAGATTAAACAGATAATCCCCATGTAGAATACAGGCAGAGGAAAAAGCGTATGATAGAGCGCTGTAGCACTATGCGCAAAACCGATATAGATGAGGAGTAAAAGCCACATTGCAGGATTCACAAACAAAACTCCCGTCTTACCACCCACAAAGAGCTGAAGTGAGAGAAATTCGGCCCAACGTCCGGAGCGCAGATAGACCAGAGGCTGGCGCATATGGACAAGATACGTCTGCATATATCCCTTGATCCAGCGTGAGCGCTGACGTAGCCAGTTGTGTACCTCCGAGTTGGCCTCTTCAAAGGTCGTTGAATCAAGCACCGCCGTTTTTAAACCATAAAAGGTCATGCGTAAGCCTAAATCGCAATCCTCCGTCACATTATAGCTATCCCAGCCCCCTAACCGGCGCAAGAGATCAGCGCGAAAGTGATTCGAGGTGCCGCCCAGCGGAAAAGGCACTCCTAGCCTCTGTAAAGCTGGAAGCATGAGATCAAACCAGAGCAAGTATTCAGCCGTAAACCAGCGCGTGAGCATATTCTGATCGGTGTTATAGAAATTGAGCCTGGCTTGTACACAGGCTATATTCTCACCGTGCTGAGCAAAGGCCAGGACCGCCTTCTTTAGTTGCAAAGGATCAGGCACATCTTCGGCGTCGTAGATCACTACGTAGTCGCCTGTCGCTTTGAGCAGTCCATAATTGCAGGCTCGCGGCTTTGTCCTGGGACTGCCATCCGGCACGATCACTGTCGAGAAGTAAGAGGGCAGGCGCATATCCTCAATGGCCCTACGTGTAGCAGCATCATCTTCTTCGGTCAAAAAAAGCACCTGCAAACGGTCCCGTGGATACTCTAATGCCTGCATCGCCTGTACAAACTGCGGTACGACTTCAGCTTCATGGTAGAGCGGACAGAGAATCGTGTAATGCGGCCAGGTGGCATCACTAAGCGCGTACACAAGCTCGTTGGTAATTGTTTCTTCAGTAGAAGCATCAAATGCACGCACAGATAAAAAAAAAGTTACCAGCAGATCACTCATATAGAGGAAAGTGAGCATAGCAAGCAAGGCCACTGCCATATGCAAACCAAGAAATACAAACCCAAACAAACAGGCCAGCCCCAGGAGGACCAGAAAGCATCGCTGCCTCCAGGTAAAGGTTTTCAGGGCAGAATATTGCTCACGAAAGGGCGCAAACAGGTGCACCTCACGTCCATCCACAAGCAACGGCTTCATGGCTTCTTTCCGATACTGTTCCAGGACTACTGACGTATTGACCAGCCTGTTGCGCTGCATTTCAAGAAGGAGCCACTGCCGATAATGGAGAACCACATCCTCTAGTGGGAGAGGCGCAATCAAGGCGACAGCAGGACTGCTAAGAATAAAAACCTGAGAGAGACTATATTTTTTTGAAGAAAATTTTAATTGCATTGCTATCTTTTCTGCTTCAGATAGAGAATTTGCTTCTTTTGAAGTCGCAATAAGACTACAGGATGCAAACACAACTGTCATGCGTAAATCTACGTGATCTTCTTACGCAATTTTACCGATCAAAATGAAATATAAAGGAACCTGCACCGGTCTTCTACAATTTCAGCCTTTATTAACCGTTTCTCAACCAAAACTTCTCTTTATTCCCTATATACCTGTGTTTAAATAGCTCTGTTCGCTTCATGATCTCTCTTTGCAGAACAGGAAGTTCAAACGAGATCGCTCCTTTGGATGGAGGAAAATGTGGGAGGAGAATGTGGCATCCATGCGCAGGATAGAAATAGTGCACGCTGAAAAGGTATCCTCAGAAATCTTTGCTCCACAGAGCGGATATGAACTCTATACCTACTATTTAGCCTGTCTGGTCGAATATAGCCAATGCAGCTACGGGAATAATGACTATGAGGCCCAAAAATTTGCAGATGAGGTCGCCCGCATTTCACACACTACTATTCAACTCCTCCTCCATGTACAGGAAGCAGCACAATCCAGCGTAATGGTCCCCTATCTTGCTCAGTGCCGCCCTTTCCTGGTGCAATGGGACAAATATATCTACGGTTCATTACAATGTAAAGTAGAAGCAGAGTCCAGTGAGATGATTCTACCATCTCCCCTTTGTGAACGGCTGGCTCAGGACTGCGCCTGGTGCCTGCATCTTCTAGAGAAGGAGGCCTGGTTCCAGCAGCAGAAGCAGGCCGACACTACCGAGGCACGAAAAAAGGTCCAGGCTCTCAGTGGTGCTCAGTTTACTGTGTTACAACTGATGGTGAAGGGCCTGCCAACACGTACCATTGCTGATACTCTGCACCTCTCTAAGCGCACAATCGAAACTCATCAGCGCTGCATTTATCAAGAATTGGAGGTCCATTCCCAGCGCGAAGCGGTTCTTATCGGGCTCGCCGCTGGTCTGGGCACTCCTTGAAAGAGTTGCTATGGGCAATTGGCGAAAGGGCTGTCTGGTCCTTGTCATCAGTAGTATCTTTCTTGCAGGACTGTTCTTGCCTGGTCTCCTGGGACGCCATCGCGCCACTGCGGCAGACGTCCCCATTGCACAGGTCGTCTATGGACAGCCGAATTTCTTCTCCGGTATCCTTCATCCCCCAGGCCCGGATACCCTGCGCAACGCTGCTGCCCTGGCTGCTGACGCCTACGGCGGCTTTTATGTCGCTGACTATGGCAACAGCCGGGTCCTGCACTTCCCAGGCAGCAATAACCGGGGCAACGGACCCGGTGCAGATCGCATCTATGGGCAAGCAAGCTTTATAGCTGATAGGCCACATACCTCATTCATAGGCCTGAATTATCCTCATGGTATCGCCGTTGGCCCAGATGGTCTTTATGTCTCCGATATGTTTAATAACCGGATCTTGCATTATCCCGCCAGAAGCACGATTGCCGACAGGGTCTATGGTCAGAGCACTTTTTTTGAACGCTATCCGAACGGGGGCGGTTTGAGCGCCTCTAGCCTCTACCAGCCTCAAGGCCTGGCCCTGGATAGCACTGGCCTCTATGTTGCCGATAGCGGCAATAATCGCGTCCTGCACTACCCATCTGGCAGCACAAAAGCAGATCGCATCTACGGCCAGGGCGCTCTCGCTAATTTTCGCTTAAGCCACGCGGGCGAGGGCCAGACAGGTCTATTTCGTCCCCGCGCCGTTGCCGTAGACGCTACCGGCCTCTACGTCGCTGATAGCGGCAATAATCGCGTTGTCCATTATCCATTCAAAAGCGCCCTGGCAGACTTCGTTTATGGCCAGGCAGATTTCGCCTCCAGATCTATCTTCCCTAATCGCGGCCTGCGCAACCCGGATGCAAGCTCTCTTTTCAAGCCCACAGGCATAGCCCTTGATGGCAAAGGCGGCCTCTATGTCGCGGACCGCAATAACAACCGCGTCCTCTATTTTGCCCCTCGCACAAAAACTACCCACAACGGTCCAGCGGCAATACGTCTCTATGGTCAAACCCTCTTCACGCAAAACAACAAATCAACCAGCGCCAGCGGCTTTAAGGGACCAGGAGATGTAGCGCTCAATTCAGCCGGAGAACTCTTTGTGCTGGATATTTTTAACCAGCGCGTCCTCGAATTTGCTCCCATTGCTGAAGGTAGAGACAAAAAATCTGCTAGAATAAAAGGGGAAAGTGTCTCATAACGCTAAATCAGGAAAAAGGAAGCAGAAAGATGCAAAATTGGCAAGCAGTACTCACCAGAAAGCCACTCGGTATGGTTTTTGATATAGATGGTACACTCAGTCCGATTGCTCCGACACCGGACGAGGCGCGTTTATTTCCCGGCGTTCAAGCACTACTAGCAGAGGCACGCCAGTACGCCCACGTCGCAATCATGACCGGGCGCGCTATAGAAGGCGGCGCAGCCATGATTAATCTAGAAGGGCTGACCTACATCGGCAGTCATGGCCTGGAATGGAGCAACGGTCTACCAACAAGCTCCACAATCCAGATTTCGCCAGAGGCAATGGTCTATGCCGAGCCAGGTAGCCAGTTGCTCACCTTAGCCGAGCAGCAGCTTGCCGATCTCCCCGGTGTTTTTGTTGACCGTAAACGCATCGGCGGCTCGATCCACTATCGTCTCTCGCCCGACCCTGAACAGGCACGCCAGACCATCCTGGACCGCCTGACTGGGCCAGCTCATGCCGCCAATATGCGTTTGAGCGAGGGGAAGCGCGTGGTTGAAGTAAAAACGCCTCTCAATATCAACAAGGGCCGCGCACTGCGCACATTCGCCGAGCAGTTCGCCGTCCAGGGCCTGCTCTTTGCCGGAGATGACCGCACCGACCTGGATGCAATTTTAGAGATTGAGCGCTTGCGCCAGGAGGGAATGGACGCCATATCTATCGTCGTGCAACATGCCGATACGCTACCAGAGCTGTTAGCCCATGCCAATATTGTTGTGCAAGAAGTTGACGGCATGGCCCAGTTGCTCCGAGAGATAGTCCAGACACTTACCGAACAGGGCAAAAAATAAACTGCTTGCGAGGAAGGATACAGGTTCCGCACGTACCCTTCCTCGCAACAACAAAACAGACACGAAAATCCATTTTCAGAACAGAAGCTATCTCTATCTCAGACACATTTTGAAAACAGAGGCAAAAACAACGAAATTCCTTGATGAGAACCCCTCTCTCTGGGAGAAAGCAGGCAGAACGGGCTTTCGTAGGGACATGATGAAGCGTGCAGGCAGCGTTCCCCCCGCAGCGGCTCCTCGCACGCACGCGCAATCGTGTCCTGCTCGCCAAGCGCTCCTCTCGCCCCGCAGCGGCTCCTCGCACGCACGCGCAATCGTGTCCCCTCGCCCAGCGCTCCTCTCCCCCCTCGAAAAAGTGTCGAGGAGAGAGGTCCGCCTCCCCCTCTATAACAGGCAGGGACCGGCTCGTCCCCGTCCTCCTCGCCTATGGCTCATCCACTGGAGCGTCGCGCTCCTCTAACGGAACACCAACATCCTCCGGCACAGCATTCTCCCATGCCGCTTCCTCTCTAGCATCCTGTTTCTGAGCCGCTCTGTGCAGTAATTCACGCTGACGATGCAGCCAATCCAACAGCTCCAACGCCTCGTGAGGGGGCAGAGTCAGGCGAGTCCCCTCGCCAGTGATTGCCAATGTTCCTGCATCGTGCAATTCAACAATATGCGTACCAAGATCGCGTGTACTCATGGGCAAACCTCTCCTCTCCAGAATGACAACCATACAGCCTCTTTTTACCATGAACTGAGGTGGTCGCACAACAGAGAAAGAACCCTTATTTTACCAATGGGGGATTCTCCTCTTGCTATAGTCTAACATCGTCTGTCCAGTCCTCAATCCATACACCCAACTCCACACCACTCAAACTAGTATCCCCGAACGAGCACCCCTCCCTACAACCACCGCAGTTTCAATAGCTCATTTGAGGCCTCAAGTCTGTCTAAAACAGGTATTTGCAACACTTCTGTAACATATTGGTCATATTTTGGTCATTTACCAGGCTTATACTTTCCATGCAAGAGAAAATTCTGCATTACTTTAAGTAAAGGAAAATGTTTATGCTGTCAATCTTACAAAAAATAAGTCAGACTCGATATACAAGATCTCTGCTTCTCATCTTCACACTTCTTTTATCACTCTCACTCGCTTCTCCTGTTTCTGCTGCCTCACACGTATATACCCCCTCGACCACAACATCAACTCCTGTCCTGGCCGACCCTCAGGAACTTGCAAATTTCCTGGATGGGGTGCTAAATGCACAATTGAAGGAGAACCATATCCCTGGTGCAACGATCTCGGTCGTCAAGGATGGGCATCTGCTTCTGGCCAGGGGATATGGGGATGCAAATATTGCACGACAGCAGCCAGTTGTTGCTGACACTACCCTGTTCCGCGCTGGCTCAGTAAGCAAGATGTTCACCTGGACTGCTATCATGCAGCTTGCCGAGGAAGGCAAAGTAGATCTGCATACTGATATCAATACCTACCTCAAGACCTTCAAAATTCCAGCCACCTATCCACAACCAATCACTCTGGCAAACCTGTTGACTCATACTGCTGGTTTCGAGGAAGAGCCCAAAGGCATTTTCGTTGACCGCATAGGCGACCTGACGCCGCTGAGTCAATGGCTTCCCAGTCATCTTCCCGCCCGTGTTCGCCCTCCTGGAAGTATCACTTCCTATTCCAACTACGGAGCAACCCTGGCTGGCTACATTGTAGAACAGGTTTCGGGGATGCCCTTTGATCAATATATCGAGCAACACATCTTTCAACCGCTGGGTATGAAGCACAGCAGTTTCCGTCAGCCCCTACCAGATCAACTGGCACCAGATGTGTCGCAGGGATATACCTATACGAATGGAACCTATAGCGCAAACCCCTTTGAGGCAATCGAGGTTGCTCCCGCTGGTTCGCTGAGCACGACTGCAACCGATATGGCAAATTTTATGATTGCGCACTTACAGAATGGACGTTTTGGCAATCAGCGCATCTTACAAGAAGCCACTTCCATACAGATGCAGCAACAGCAATTTAGCAACGATCCCCGCGTCTCTGGCATGGCGTATGGCTTCTATGAGCAACATATTAATAATCAGCGCCTGCTTGCACATGCCGGTGATACCCAATGGTTTCATTCCTTGATGGCCTTGATCCCCACACAGCATATAGGTTTATTCGTCTCTTTCAATGGAGTGAATGGCGGTACTGTACGCGATACCCTTCTACAAGCCTTCATGGATCGTTACTTTCCAGTTTCCAGCACACAACCGTCATCTCAACCACTGCCCGGTTATCATGCCCGTATCAGCCAGATTGTGGGTGATTACTGGTCAACACGACGCAACGAGACGAGCTACTTTAAGCTTATCAATCTGGTTAGTTCTTCTAGTGTAAGCGATCTTGGCAATGGACGCATCTCTGTGTCAATGAATGGAGCAACCAGTACGTTGTGGGAGGTGAAACCCTGGGTCTTCCAGGATGTGATAAGTCAGAGAACTATGGTATTCCGTAGCACTTATCAAGGCACGACAATGTTCCTTGATAATGTTCCCTATGAGGGCTTCACGAAAACTGCCTGGTATGAAGCGACAATGTTCCAATTGGGAATGCTGGTTGTATGCCTGCTCTTCTTCCTGATAGTACTGCTCTGCTGGCCGTTCCGCCTTTTGCGCGCTATGAGACTCAAATACCAAAAAATCTGACGCTGGGAATGTCACTACTACTGTGGCCCTCTGGCTAGGTTGGATCGTTAGTACACTTGATATAACCCTCGTTGTTGGATTACTCTTGTTGATCATGGGAGGCACCGATGCGCTCATCTTTGGCGTACCACCACTGCTCGTCATTCTGGTAGTTATCGGCCTCGTTTCAGCAACTTTGACGCTTTGTATGCTTGTGTGTGCTCTTCTGATATGGCGTGTACATACATGGAGCTGGATCAATTGCATCTACTACGTGCTGTTGACTCTGGCTGCTGTGGCCTTTGTTGCAGACCTGGCTTTCTGGAACCTTTTGAAGCTACCAGTCTGAAAATTTGAAAGAGGGAGTGGCAACTGCCCTTACTCCCTCAAACCAGCTTCTTACAACCGTAATCAAAGTACTCGTAACCTCAGATATCCCCAAAATCTTCCTCACCCCTAAATATTTTCCCAATAAAATGTGTTATCTCATAATAGAGGCCTCGAAGTTGCCTCTCCATCACAAAAAAGGTTTACTCGTTTTGATGAACACATCGCGTCCCCACGATCCCTATCAAGCATTGCGCTACCGTGACTACCGTCTCCTGCTAGCAGGCACATTTGTCGCCGTGCTTGGTGAGCAGATGGTCAGTGTGGCCCTGGGCTGGGACCTCTATGACCGCACCGGCTCTGCCCTGGTTCTAGGCATCGTTGGCTTGATGCTGGTCTTGCCAGTAATTCTCTTCTCGCTGCTTGCCGGACAGGTCGCCGACCAGTATAACCGCAAACGCATCGTTATCATCAGTCTCCTCGTCCTGGCCATCGGCACCCTCGGCCTGACGCTGCTCTCATTTCTGCACGGACCGCTTCTCCTTATTTATGCTTGCCTTCTGATTATCGGTACCGCCGAAGCATTTAATGCTCCAGCCAGTTCAACGCTGGTGGCCCAGATTGTTCCTGAGGAAGCATTTGTCAACGCGGCCACCTGGAGCAGCAGTTCCTGGCAACTCGCATCCGTCGTTGGCCCCGCTCTTGGCGGCTTAATGATCGGCGTTCTTCATAGCGCAACTTTTGTCTACGCCTTTAATGCCGCAGCCGCCCTGATCTTCGCCCTGCTCCTTCTACAAATTCGCGCCAAACAGCACCACGTCGGCCCAAAAGAGCATATTACCCTGCGTTCCCTTGCTGACGGCTTCAATTTTATTCGTCAGGCAAAAATCCTTCTGGCGGCCATCACTCTGGACCTCTTTGCTGTCCTTCTCGGCGGAGCCACAACACTCCTCCCGATCTTTGCCAAAGATATTCTGCATGTGGGACCAGAGGGCCTCGGCTGGCTACGCGCAGCACCATCCATCGGCGCGGTCTGCGTCGCGCTCTCGATTGCACACCTGCCACCATTCAAAAAGGCCGGGCACACACTTTTGCTGGCCGTTATCGGCTTCGGCATTGCGACCATTGTCTTTGGCCTCTCTCGCTCATTCTGGCTCTCGCTGGCAATGCTCTTCCTGTTGGGAGGCTTCGACAATATCAGTGTCGTTATTCGCAGCACATTGCTGCTTACGAAAACACCTGACGAGATGCGCGGACGGGCCTCGGCATTCAACAATCTCTTTGTCGCCATGTCCAACCAGCTCGGCGGCTTTGAATCCGGTCTGACCGCCCAGCTTTTTGGCCCTATCATCTCAGTCGTAGGTGGAGGCATCGGCACAATTCTGGTTGTCCTCGCAGTCGCCCTTCTCTGGCCAGAAATGCGCCACCTCCGCCCACTCGACACCACCGAAAACCCTCTTCTCAGCGAGGAAGAGCTTCAGCCTCAAAGCATTGACGCCGTGTAACAAAAACCGCCAATCAATCGTGTACTACTATGTCAATATTTACGAACTCTCGTAGGGCAGATCGGCTTGCCCGTCTCCTGCTCGCCAACGGTGTTCTCGCTGGATGGCTCTACCCTACCATTACGCTTTGACAAATAATACTACGAAACTTTTAACATATACCACCTAAAAGAAAGACTCTGGAATGAAATGGTCTCTCTTCCAGACACATTTGAAGAGCGACAAAAATGACTTAATATCATTCATTAGAACTCCCTTCTCGCCCGTAAACCAGGTAGGGACCGGCTGTTCCTGTCCACCTCGGAGCGATTCTCTCGCCTTGCAAGAAGTACGTGATGGATACTGCACTATGCAATACACACATCTTGGCCGCACCGGCCTGCTAGTAAGCCGCCTCTGCCTCGGCACAATGAACTTCGGCCCTCTCACCTCCGAGCCGGATAGCTTCCAGATCATGGACCGCGCCCTGGAGCAGGGCATCAATTTCTTTGATACCGCCAATGTCTACGGCTGGAAAAAAGGCGAGGGCGTGACCGAACAGATCATTGGTCGCTGGCTTGCCCAGGGCGGCGACAGACGGGAAAAGGTTGTCCTCGCCACAAAAGTCTATGGCGATATGGGCGATTGGCCCAATCAGTCCCGCCTCTCTGCCCGTAATATCAAATCTGCCTGTGAGGCCAGCTTGCGCCGCTTACAGACAGATCATATCGATCTTTATCAGATGCACCACCTGGACCGCAATACGCCCTGGGAGGAGATCTGGCAGGCTATGGAACAACTGGTACAAGAGGGCAAGATTATCTACGTCGGCAGCAGCAACTTTGCTGGCTGGGCCATCGCCCGTGCAAACGAGCTTGCCCACAACCGTCACTTCCTTGGCCTGGTCTCTGAGCAGAGCCTCTACAATCTGAATGCCCGTACCATCGAGCTTGAAGTCATCCCCGCCTGTGAAGCCTATGGCATGGGAATTATCCCCTGGAGTCCTCTCGGTGGCGGCCTGCTCGGTGGCGTCCTTAAAAAATCTGAACAGGGACGGCGCACACAGCCCCAGGTACAAAAGATGATTGAGGAGAAGCGAGGTCAGTTAGAGGCTTACGAAAACTACTGTAAAGAGCTGGGCGAAGAACCCGCGAACATCGCCCTTGCCTGGTTGCTCTCAAATCCAGTGGTCACAGCCCCAATTATCGGACCGCGCACCAATGAGCAGCTCGATAGCATGCTCCACGTCCTTGATATTAACATTACCCAGGAAATCAAAGACAGATTGGATAACATCTTCCCTGGTCCTGGTGGGGCCGCTCCAGAAGCATACGCCTGGTAACTTTTTCTATAGACAAAAAGACGAGGAGCAACCCTAGGGCGATATGAGATCGCCTGCTCATTAACTTCTTTCTTCTTCCTTAGTGCATTAAAACACAACCTACATGGAATTATTCGCGCCTCGTTAGCATATAGGAAGCGTGTTCATTGTGGTCATCCGCCCCTCTTTCCCAGACACTTTTTTGCCAACCCAATACAGAAGAAAAAGTAGAGCCCTGTTCTCCCCTTCCAAAAGCGGCCTCGGGAGCTCTTGGTAGGACGGATGGTGAAGCCGACCAACTTGGGCAACCACCCTCAATACAGTGTGCTGTATCCTGACGCTAAGCTGATGCAGAGATGGTGAGGACCGCTTGGGCACAATTTCCTGGAATCCTGTCTGTTTCCCAAGATTCTCTTCCCCCCATTCCTCTCTCAAATAGGTCCGCGAGAGGATCTCTCCCTCCTGAACATCCCACTCTCTCCTTAGCGCAGTTCGGCACTGGCACCAGTATCATCCGGCGTATCATCCGGATTGCTCAAAGAGCGATGCGTCGTGCTGGTAGTATAAATGCTCTCATGTATTTTAACGTGTGTTGCTCCATGTGTGCGCATAACCTGCGCCGCATCTTCCAGACCCGTCGAGGTTTTGACGGTGACAATAGTACGTCCCGCCTCCAGCTCTCGCTGATAGGCACGGGCATCGCTCTCGACTACACCCATACTCATCAAGGAATTTACCAGTCCACCCGCCGCCGCACCAATTGCCGCCCCGCCCAAAGTTGCCACCAGAATCCCGCCAGCCACAGCCGGACCAAAACCAGGAATCAACAGTGCAGCCGCTGCGCCCAACACTCCACCAACAACGCCTCCGCGTACCGCTCCCGAAGCCGCATCAGAGACCACATCCTCAGTTGTTGTCGCCGTCATCGCACGGCTCAAAAAGCCCGTCTCATTCTCCCCAAATCCTGCTTGCCTGAGAGCTGCCAGCGCCTGTTTTGCCTGCTCTAGATCCGCAAAAACTCCCACCGCAACCGAGCTTTCTGTTATTGCCATAATCTTGTTCTCCTTTCACCTATACCATGCCTCTAACACGATACAAGACTAATGACCGATACACCACATCTTGCAACAACAAAAATCCGAACCAAAACCAATCCCATCAATATTAAAAGGATTTCATGTGTAACAAAATCACGCCTATGAAGACTCTCTAGTGTCACCACTCATGGAGATTGGTATCTATCATCCTGATAGAAGTTATCAAGAAATGTCTCATTTGTCTATAGGATACTTGCACTCTCTTCCCATTCTTGGATTGGAGAGAAGAGCAGATAAAAATATAAGTAAAAATACTAAATATCATCTATCAAAAGGAGCTAGAAAATGTTTCACTTCTCTCAAAAAGCAAGAGTGCTTTTCTCTGCTGCTGCGTTGCTGCTGTTTCTGCTCTCTGCATGTAGTAGCACAACCGTCTCGGCATCAAAAACCACGCCCAGTGATGCACTTGCCAATATCCAGCAGGTGCATACTCAGGCTGGTTCTCCATCTGTACTCACCCTCAATGTACAACCCTATCAGCACCCGTTTACCGTCTACGAAGTTGGACAAGCCATGAGTCAAGTGGTCGCGACAGGCAATGATGGCCTGGGTCCCGGAGACCCTATCACCGCCACCATCAATTGGGGAGATAAGACAGCGCCAACGAGCTATACCTTCGTCGATGGAAGAACCTTCCAGATAGCAGGAGCACACGCCTATAACCAGGTAGGCAAGTATACCATTACCGTGACCGCTGCGATTACCGCGTTTCAACAAAGCGTATCGGGAACTGGCATTATTAACGCCGTTCCACCATACGTGATCAACGTCAAGAACATCAAGTACAAAGTTGGACAACCCTTTAGTGGGGTCATCGCAGTGGGTACTGATCCATTCCCGAACGATCCTTTGACAGGCACAATCAATTGGGGGGATAATACAACTCCGACCAGCGTGCGAGTCACCTCCTCTGCAAACGGAGCCTATCAGGTGAACGCAACGCATACCTACAGCCAGACAGCTATCTGGACGATCACGGTCTCTCTCTCAAGTATTCTCGTTGGACCCATCGCAGGGACCGGGGTCGCAATGTTCCCTCCCGCCTTCACTATCAGTTCTGGCAAGATCACTTCCAAAACCGGCCCCCTGTTTTATGGTACCGTGGCAACGATCATGGGAACCATTTCAACCCAGGGGCTCAGGATAGTTATCGAGTGGGGGGATGGAACAAACAGCAAGGTACAACCGGGAGGCGGAAAAGGAACCCTGCTGGTGAAAGACAATCATGCCTACAGCCAGACAGGCACCTACTCCATCACGATCACCGCCACGGACAAAGGGACAGGGGAGCGAGAGAGCACAAGCGGGACCTTGATATTGGCATAATAGTGCGATCAGAAAAGTGGGTTAATGCGATGCCTTTGCTCCATCGCATTAACCTTTAAATTAATTTATCCAAACGAACATTTTTGTCGGTCCGAAGAGGCGAGAGAAAGCAGTATAGCTCATCCGTGCCGACCTGCCTGGGAAGCTGATCCACGAGAACGATTAATTTTGTGGGTAAAAGACAGTCTTGATCTCTGTCCGCCTCGCCGAGCGATTCTCTCGCCCCATAAAATGAATTCGTTGGAGTTGGTGGCTTGTCCCCGTCCGCCTCGCCCACCACCCATTTTCCCTCTTTAGAGCCTCGCAAATCAAGACGATCACCGCACGGCAACAGCTTTAAGCACGCCACGTCCGCCGCAGAACGCGAACCCAATTCCCATACGCGATCTTACGCAAAGACTTCTCGTCATAGCCATGTGCCTGCAACGCCGCCATCAACTTCGGCAATCCTGTCACATCCCCCAATTCCTGAGCCAGCGTAATCCCCCCATCAAAATCCGAGCCAAAACCAACACCATCAATGCCAAGACGCTCCACCAGATACTCAATATGCCGAAATCATCACTTCCAGAGGTGTATTCGGGTCCTGGTGTGCATCCTCACGCAGGTCGGCGACGTCAAAGTTCAACCCAACAATCCCGCCTGAAGCTTTAATCGTCTCTAACTGGCGATCGGTGAGATTGCGCGTAGAGGGGCAGAGTGCATAAGCAGCCGAATGCGTCACAACAAGAGGCGCATCCGAAAGCCGGGCAACATCCCAAAAACCCCGCTCATTCAAATGCGCCAGATCCAGCAAAATCCCCAGACGATTACATTCCTGCACCAATCTCTTCCCCGCCTCAGTTAACCCTGGCCCTATATCAGGCGTATGTGGAAACCGGAAAGGCACCCCATACCCAAAATCGTTGGGCCGACTCCAGACCAGACCAAGAGAGCGCAACCCCGCCTGATAAAATACTTCCAGAGCGTCAAGCTCCCGATCAAGCGCCTCTGCCCCCTCAAAATGCAGGACAATTGCCAGAATGCCCTTCTGAAGACATTCTTCCAATTCGTCAGCAGTACGCACAACTTTCACCTGCCCCTGCGACTCCCTTTCCAGCCGAAAAAGACGCGCAACCATAGCAAGCGTATATTTTTGCGCAAAGACGGGATCAAGAGCAGGCAAAGGACGTACCTCATATCCAGTCTCCGTAATGACCAAATTCTCTCTCATACTCTGCCCCAATGAAGAGTCAGAAGCAAAAATAGCGAAAAAGCCTCCAGCCAATCCCCCCCGTCTGGCACGTGGCAAATCTAAATGCCCTTCCTCGCTCTCCACAAAAAAGCTCCGCCTCTTCCCGCCCTCCACTCCATCTAGATGCGTCAGTGTATCATTATGTCCATCAAAGATCGGCAAGAGAGAGTCAACACCCATGAGCACAATTCTCCTTATTTTGTAGAAACTACGTTCTTAATTGTACTCATTTTCTTCACGGTCTACAATATCTCAAGAGCAGGTGTATAGAGAATATCCCTGCTGAAGATATTTCAATTGAGGAAGACCCAACCCAGGATATCACCACTACTAAAGAACTCTCCAATCCTGCCGATAGACAGAAATAGGAACCTTTTGCAATCTTTCATCAGCTTCAAAATGCTTCCTTTGTCTTCATCTTCAGCGAGGTAGTAACATGCAAAACACTTTTCTATCACACATACAAAAAAATGTAGGCTTTATGTAGGAAACTGTGCAAGGTTTCATCCGCTCCACAGGCCACTTGTGTATAGTTTGTATGGCCTGTATAGTTTTTTCGAGCAAACTCATTTATTAAATCATCTTGAAAACACATTTGTCCGCTTCATGCTTCAGCTTAATTGGGAGATCCGTTAACAATACCTGTACGATTTCTCAAAGAAAGAAGCACATGTATAGTTCTATTAACTCTAATCTGACCCTCAATGTAGCGTTGATATCAGGCCACAGGCCGCTTATGTATACTGTGTAGCGTTTTTAAAAATAATTTGCCGCTCTGTTTCATTCATCCAGTACCAAATAATAGAAGGTGATTTAGGATAAGCAGGTGCTTCTCACCTCTTTATCCTAAAAAGAAGGGAATACATCCAGCATACTTGAAGTTGTTACTTATACGTGGTTGTTTCTTGGAACAAGGAAGCATCAGTGGCGGTGAGATGCTACATGGTGGGATGATGGTCGCTTGTTCTAATCGCCAGAAGTATACATTTCATACGTACAGCAATCACCCGTTCTTGATCGTCCGAAAGGATCACACATTTGCTAAAGCCGGAATCTCAGTCGATTTTTACTGCCGCCTTGCAGGGACAGCTCCCTTCAGCACAAGAGGCACGCTCCCTGGTTGAAGTGACCGATCTCTCTTCGCTGCTCGCTGTAGCCTCTCAGCTACGCGATCAGGCTCATGATAACCGCATCTCCTATTCTCGCAAGGTCTTTATCCCGCTCACCCAGCTCTGTCGCGATGTCTGCCACTATTGCACATTCGCCCACCCACCTGTCCGTGGACAACGCGCCTATCTCAATCGAGACGAAATTCTGGAGATTGCACGCGCTGGAGCCGAGGCAGGATGTAAAGAGGCTTTATTTACACTTGGTGATAAACCGGAGCTGCGCTATAAGGTCGCCGCACGCGAACTGGAGACCTTTGGTCATAAAACAACTCTTTCCTACCTGGCAGAGATGGCCGAGCTGGTCCTGCGCGAGACTGGCCTGCTTCCTCATAGCAATCCCGGCGTAATGAACGCTGAAGATATCGCGATGTTGCGCAAAGTCACGGTCTCACAGGGCATTATGTTGGAGACCATCTCTGACCGCCTCTCTCAACGCGGCGGCCCTCACTATGGCTCTCCCGATAAACGTCCTTCAGTGCGCCTGGAAACCATCCGCCTGGCAGGCGAGCAACGTGTCCCCTTTACCACAGGTATCCTTATCGGCATTGGCGAGACACGTCTGGAGCGGATCGAAGCCTTGCTGGCACTGCGAGCACTTCATCAGCAGTATGGACATATTCAAGAGATTATCGTCCAAAATTTTCGCGCCAAACCCGATACAAAAATGGCTAATGCTCCTGAACCCGATCTGGATGATCTCCTCTGGACCCTGGCAGTAACACGTATTATTTTCGGGCCAGCGATGAACATTCAAGCCCCACCTAATCTCAGTCCTGGCACCTACCCTCAATTGATTCGCGCTGGCCTCAACGACTGGGGCGGCGTCTCTCCAGTCACGCCCGATCACGTCAACCCTGAAGCACGTTGGCCCCATCTCACCGAGCTGGCAGATTTGACCGCCTCAACCGGTAAGATCCTGGTCGAGCGCCTGGCTCTCTATCCATCCTATGTCCAGGATGCCGCACACTGGCAAGATCCCGCACTGCTGACACCCCTCCTCCATGCTAGCGATAGCGACGGCTATGCCCGCGTCGATCCCTGGTCTCCTGGCGCGACTATCCCCATTGAGGAGCAAGATCTGGCCCTGGTGACCAGTAAATTAAAAGATAAAGCAAACACTGCTCCCATCCAGCAACTTTTAGATAAAGCTTCAAACGCTGAAGAGCTGACCGAAGCTGAAATTGTCCGCCTCTTTCAGGCGCGTGGCGACGATTTCACGGCTGTCTGTCAGGCGGCTGATCTCCTGCGCCAGCGCATCAAGGGCGATGTCGTGACATACGTGGTGAACCGCAATATTAATTACACGAATATCTGCTATTTCCGCTGCCAGTTCTGCGCCTTTTCTAAGGGCAAGCTCAGCGAGAATTTACGCGGTACCCCTTATGATCTGGCTCTGGATGAGGTTGTGCGACGTGCTCAAGAGGCCTGGGAGCGCGGCGGCACTGAGGTCTGTATGCAGGGCGGTATTCATCCCGAATATACTGGTGAGACTTATCTGAATATGTGTCGAGCTATCAAAGCCGTCCTCCCAAAGATGCATATTCACGCCTTCTCACCTCTTGAAGTCTGGCAGGGAGCTCAAACGCTGGGACTGAGCCTGGAAGATTTCCTCACACAGCTCAAAGAGGCTGGTCTGAATACACTCCCCGGTACCGCCGCCGAGATTCTGGACGACGAGGTACGAGCTACTCTCTGCCCCGATAAGATCAATACCGATCAGTGGCTCCAGGTCATGGAAGCCGCTCACAAGGTTGGTTTTCGCACTACAGCGACGATTATGTATGGTCACATGGAGCAACCCAAACACTGGGCCAGGCACCTTCTGCGCCTGAAAAACCTACAAAAGCGCACTGGCGGCTTTACTGAGTTCGTCCCTCTACCCTTCGTACATATGGAGGCTCCCATCTACTGGAAGGGACACGCTCGCAAAGGTCCAACCTTCCGCGAAGCTGTACTGATGCACGCTGTCTCACGGCTCGTACTCTATCCCCACATCAATAGCATTCAGGTCTCGTGGGTCAAGATGGGCCGCGAAGGCGTCAAAGCCTGTCTACAAGCTGGAGTGAATGATATGGGTGGTACCTTGATGAACGAGAGTATTACCCGTGCAGCAGGCGGCGAATTTGGCCAGGAACTTCCTCCAGGCCAGATGGAGGAGATTATTCGCTCTATAGACCGTATTCCCCAACAGCGTACAACGCTCTATGGTCCTGTCTCGGAAGAGCGACAACATGCCTCGTTCCAGGCTGAGGAACTACAACCCATTATCCTGACGCCGAGCAAAAACTATGCTCGCACCAAAACACGTCAGCCTGCACATTGATGAGGAGCCAATATGAGCGATCAGCACTTTATGCGCATCGCCCTTGATCTGGCTCACAGCGTCGAGGGACGTACCAGCCCACGCCCCTCGGTGGGCGCAGTCGTCGTTCGTGAGGGCCAGGTTATAGGATGGGGAGCTACCTCCCCACCCTATGGTCCCCATGCGGAAATTCACGCATTGCAAGAAGCAGGTATACAAGCTAATGGAGCGGATCTCTATACAACACTTGAACCATGCTGCATTACTGTTCACACCCCACCTTGCACTCAAGCCATCATCAAAGCTGGAATTCGCCGCGTGATTGTTGCGGCTTGCGATCCCAATCCGCTGGTCTGTGAACAAGGTATTGCGCAACTCCGCGATGCCGGTATCAGCGTAATTAGCGGCATTGAAGAGCGTGAGGCACTGGAGATCGTGAAACCTTTCGCGACTCTCGTGGCAAAGAAACGTCCTTATATTACTGCCAAATGGGCCATGACGCTGGATGGCAAACTGGCAACACGTACAAGAGATGCCTACTGGATTAGCGGAGAAGACTCGCGGGTCTGGGTCCATAATCTGCGTGATCGCGTCGACGCCGTACTCGTTGGCTCAGGCACCGTCCACCAGGATAATCCCCAACTCACAGTACGCCTGACTGCTGAGCAGCGCCAGTATCAGCGCACAGCACGCTCAGGACCACTTCGCATCACCCTATCAACGCATGGTCAGCTTCCTCTCCAAAGTAAGCTCTTACAACCAGAGCTTGCGACGGGAACCTGGGTGATCGTTGGCGAAACCTGCTCACTTGAACAAAGGGAAAGACTACAAGAAACCGGGGCTGCTGTGCTTAGTGTGCCAGTAAATAGCACTGGACAGGTCGATCTGAACGCAGCCTTACAGCTTTTAGGAGAACGAGGTTTAATGCATATACTCCTTGAAGGGGGTGAACACCTCCTGGGCAATGCCTTTGATCTGGGATTGATCGACCATGCCGCCGCCTTTATCGCCCCAAAGCTGATAGGCGGACTGTCCGCTCCTTCACCGATTGGCGGAACTGGCCTGGCCTCTATGCAAAAGGCCCAACAACTCAAAAATATCCGTACACAAATCTTCGCCGAAGATATACTCATCGAAGGCGACCTTGCAGATACATATCAGACCTTTTGAAAAGTAAGAAATATTATGAAACAAGAGACAAAAAATATCCAGCTTACAGTTCCTGAAGCGGCCTCTATACTGCGTCAAGGCCATCTAATCCTAATAACAGATGCTACGCGCCCTGAAAGTGGCATTCTTTGTCAGGGAGCGCAATTTGTGAACAGCGAGACCATCCGCACGTTTCAGCTCCTGGCAGGACCAACTATTTATGCGGCTCTTGGCAGTGAACGCTATGATCTCCTCCGCCTCCCTACAACGACTAGATACCTGGCACAAACAGCCAGATTCGTCTATCTCCATTACACTCAATACTAATCGCGAAACACTTACAGAGCAGGTCTCTTCTGCCTTAACACTGCGAGCACTAGTCGATCCGCTCACACGCGCCTCTGACCTGCTAAGCCCCGGTCTGCTGAGACCCATACGCGTACAACCAGGCGGTCTTCTCGTCCAACAAGACTACCCAGAAGCCGCCATAGATCTGCTCTGTATCGCTGGCCTGGAACCAGGAGCGGCAATGAGTACAGTACTGACACATGAAATAATAGAACAGATCCAGCAGACAGGTATTGCTCACATCTCGCTAGAAGCCATCATCGCTTATCGCCAGGCACACCAGGTAAGTTTTATCAGCGAGGTCTTGCTCCCAACTGCATTCGCCACTTTTCGTTTGCATCACTACCAGGAGATCGCTACGCGCCAGCCCTATCTCGCCCTCGTCCTGGGAGATCTCCAGACGGCACAGCCAGCGCCCCTGCTCCGTCTCCACTCGGCCTGCCTGACCGGAGACATCTTCGGCTCGCAACGCTGCGACTGCCAGGCCCAACTCCATGCCGCAATGGCGGCTATTGCACAAGAAGGCTGTGGCTTGCTGCTCTATCTTCCCCAGGAAGGACGCGGCATCGGCCTCTCTGCCAAACTGCAAGCCTATCTCCTGCAAGAGCAAGGCTACGACACGCTTGAAGCAAACACACGCCTCGGTTATCCCATCGACGCCCGCGACTACAGCAGCGCAATAGAGATCCTGCACGAACTAGGCCTGAGCCATGTGCGTCTCCTGACAAACAATCCCGAAAAGATCCAGGCACTACGAGAGGGAGGCTTATTCGTTGAACGCGTGGCCCTGGAAACGCCACCCACCGAAAACAATCTGACTTACCTGCAAACCAAGCTCCAACGCATGGGCCACCAGTTGACGAATTTACAGGAGCATTTGCAGGCGCTTCATCCCTGATAAAAAAGGGGTATGATGCGGTGTGATAAAATGAAAGACAGTCGAATTGGAAGTTAAGGAGGAAACAATGACGAGACCTGTCACACTTTTCACTGGTCAATGGGCAGACCTGCCGCTGGAAGAAGTGGCAAAAAAAGCAGGCTCCTGGGGCTTTGATGGCCTGGAACTGGCCTGCTGGGGTGATCACTTTGAGGTCCAACGTGCCCTCAAAGAACCTGGCTATATCGAGGCTAAACAGGAACTCCTCAAACGCTACAACCTGAAATGGTACGCGATTGGCAATCACCTGCTCGGTCAGGCTATCTGCGATCCAATTGACGCACGCCATAAGGGCGTCGTCCCACCCTATGTCTGGGGCGATGGCGAACCGGAAGGTGTCCACAAACGCGCCGCCCAGGAGATGATGGATACAGCACGCGCCGCCGCGAAGTTCGGTGTCAAGATCGTCACTGGCTTTACTGGCTCTAGTATCTGGCACATGCTCTACTCGTTTCCCCCCAATGACTTTGCCGAAATCGAGCGCGGCTACGAGAGCTTTGCCGCAACCTGGAATCCCATTCTGGACGTATTTGCTCAGGAAGGGGTAAAATTTGCCCTTGAGGTTCACCCTACCGAGATTGCTTACGATTTCGTCACCACCCAAAAGACGCTGGATGCAATCAAACATCGTCCCGAATTCGGCATCAACTTCGATCCGAGCCACCTGGTACCACAATTTTTAGACTCGGCAGCCTTTCTTGAAACCTTCGCGGACCGCATCTATCACGTCCATGTAAAGGACTCGAAACGGAAGCTAAATGGACGCACCAGCATTCTCGGCTCTCATCTCAACTTTGGTGAACAACAACGCGGCTGGGACTTCGTCTCGCCCGGTCACGGCGATGTTGACTTCGAGGCGATTATCCGCCAGCTCAACCGCATCGGCTACCAGGGCCCACTTTCAATTGAATGGGAAGACTCCGGCATGGATCGCGAATGGGGAGCACAAGATGCTCTCGCATTTGTGCGCCGTTCTGACTTTACCCCTTCAAATGTAGCCTTCGATGCAGCTTTCAGCAAAGAGAAATAGCACCGAAAAGTCTTGTTCCGATCCAATCAATAAGTACACGGGGAAGGAGCATCACAAAGCCCTTCCCCATATTAAGGCTTAAGCCTCTGCTTTTAACTGAGACGACTGGCTTATCTTACAGCAAAATTTTCCTGGCACGTAATCTCAGGTAGAGACGAAACATAAGAGCAAGCCAGGAGCCACCCAGCAGATAGCCACCAAGTACATCGCTCGTCCAATGTGCTCCCAGATAGACGCGGGATGGCCCGGTTAAGCCAATCAGAAGTATGGGAGATATCAATAAAGTACGTTGCCAGGCAGAGACTTTTTTCAGGAAGAGACGTTGCAGGATAAGTATCCAGCCCCAATAAATGGTAGAGGCAAGCGTATGCCCACTGGGAAAACTTGAGCGCTTTGACTTCTTTTCTACCCAGACAAGGTGAGGATCAGGCCTCGGACGATTGACGAGATGCTGCATACTAAAACGTAATCCATTACTCCCCATCGTGGAAAAAATGACCATTGCGCCTTCTAGCCGCAAGCGCATCTTCCAGAGCGCCAGGCCTGTAGGCAGCGAGAGAATATTCAAAAAAACATGATCGTCAACTGCCGAGATCGCATTAGCAGCTATACGCAAAGCCGCTGGCCGCTTTTTCTGAAGCAAATGGGTAATGGCAAGATCAAGCGCTGGAATACTCTTTCGATGCCCCCACCATGCAAGAGGCACAAAAGCCGCTCCTTGCAATAAGGATGCAAGCAGTAGTGGCTTTGCCAGGCGCTTTTCCATAGCCTGGGCTGAACTATTTGCTCTCTTCCCGGCAATTTTTCGCACGGATTCTTGCAGTATTTTCGGCATCCACATAGCAGAAACGTCCCTTCTTACACGTAAAAAACAGGCGGAAAGGCCTATCCCACTTACCTATCCTTTAGGGATAGTCCTATTACGTTTCTGCCATACAGTTTGGTTTCTAATCGGGACGAAAGACCCTCTCTTTAGCCTTTCAAGCCACCACTGATACCTTTAACAAAAAAGCGCGAGACCAGCGTATAGAGCGCCACGGCAGGCAAGGCATAGAGCATGGCATAGGCGGCGAGTTGTCCATAATTGACCTGCCCATAAGCACCAAAGAAGGTGTAGATATGGACTGAGGCGGGCATCAGATTCTGGCTCTGGAGGATGATTAAGGGAATAAAGAAATTGGTCCAGGCACCCAGGAAACTCCAGACGCCCACTACGGCGATTCCCGGTGCCGCCAGAGGCAGAATAATATACCAGAAAGTGCTGATCGTTGAGGCTCCATCAATCCAGGCCGCCTCCTCTAGCTCAAATGGCACCGAGTCCAGAAAGTTTTTCATCAGCCAGATACTGAAGGGCAGAGCACTGGCAACAAAGAAAAGGATGACACCCTGGAGCGTATCTACCAGATTGAGTACGGTATACATAGCGTAGAGAGGTGTAATCAGCGCCAGAACTGGCAGAGCACTGGTAAAGAGAATCGCATACATCAGCGTACTCTTACCACGAAAACTATAGCGTGAGAGCGGATAGGCGGCCAGACCCGCAAGGATGACTACCAGAATCATCGTACTCACCGCCATAATTAAACTATTCGAGAAAGGTTGTACTACCAGACCATTGGCAATGATAGTGACGAAATTATCGAGGCTGGGATGGGCAGGCCAGACTACCGCCAGCGTAGCGGCTGAATTAATACTGGCAAGAACAGGCCAGGCAAAAGGGATCAGAAAGAATAAGCCAACAACTATCAATACAAGATAGATAGAAGACGGCAAGACAAAACGACGAATAATCGCCATACCTACCTCCATTGCTTAGAAAGGATCTGCCATGAGCACTATGGCTGCTAAACAGTTTTCAGCTATCAGCTAAATATCCAGGCGTAATACACGTATATACAACAAGGAAAGGATCGCTCCCACGACGATAATAAGCAGTGAGATCGCGCTCCCATAGCCAATCTGATAGAACTGGAAGGCCTGACGATATTGATAAATTGTCATCAATTCTACATTAAAATTGCTACCGCCTGTTAAAACATAGACCAGCGTAAAATCAGAGAGCGTGGCAAGGGTAATCAAAAGGAGATCGGTTGCAATTGAGCCTTTAATCAGCGGCAAGGTTACATAGCGCAGGCGTGCAAGAATGCCAGCGCCGTCAATTGAAGCCGCCTCAAGCAGTTCTGCCGGAATACCTTCCAGAGCAGAGGCGTACAGCAACATCGAAAAAGCGGTTCCACGCCAGATGTTCGCTACAATCACCATCGCGAGAGGAGCATCTTGCAGCCAGGCGTGTTGCGGTAAACCAAACATCATGAATACAGAGTTCAATAGGCCAGGACTAAGCACACTTTGTGGCCCACCTGCCAGAAAAGAACTCCAGATAAAGCCAGCAACCACATCGGGAATTACCCAGGCAGAGATGATGATTGCACCAAGCACGCCTTTGAAAACGCTATTGCGATTGCGCATCAACAACGCCAGCAATAGACCAAGCATAGCCTGCCCGATCAGTGCTGAACAGACCAGGTAGATCAACGAAACCCGGAAAGAATTGAAGAACTCACTATCATGCAAAATCTGTACAAAATTTTGACCACCATTCCACTGGGGCGATTGCGCTCCCACGCCGGTCAGGGCCATATTCGTGAACGAAACATAAATAGCCCACAGCGCCGGACCTAGCATAAAAAAGGCAATGACCAGAAAGGCGGGTATCATAAAGAAAAAACCCGTACGCGTCCGTTTGCTAATTTTTTGCCTTCTGGGTGATGGTGGAGATGTCAATTCAACGGCTTCGACTGGAGCATTCACTTGCATAAAATCTACTCCCTCACAAACAGATCTTCCACTATAGTCAGCATGTAATACTGGCTAGCAGTGTTCTCAGAACAAGCATAGAAGCGGGAAATGCACATGGCATTTCCCGCTGAGCACAGATTCTGATCAGGGACCAGCTTCTACATTGCTCGCTCCCGCAATTCGCTGCACCGACTGCGCATAAGCATTCGCTTCATCAGCAGGTGATTGCCCGGACATAACATGCTGCATAGCCGTATCAATCTCAACTGAGATCTTTGGATAGGCAGGGAAACCGGGACGGAACTGCGTAAAGGCAACAAGGCTTGTGAAGAAGGGGTTAAGTGGAGCATTATGATAGGCAGGGAGATCGACTACATCTTTACGAGGAGTAATCTGACCATCTTGAACATCATAATTTCCCAGCAGATCTTTACTAAAGGCGGCTTGCAAAACGGCAAAGGCTTGCGCTTTATGAGCAGACTTCGCGGCAATTGAATAGGCCCAACCACCAGAAAGCGTCACAAATTTCGGGTCCTGACCGAACTGGGTCGGCATTTTCGCCACACCCATTACATTCTGCCAGTTGCTCCAGGGAGCGGCTCCGCCCTGATACCAGCTTCCAGGCACCCAGGAACCATCGATATCAATTGCTAATTTGCCCTGAGGCAATAATTGCTGACCAACCGTATTCCCAGCTTGAGTGCTCAGAGCAATATCGTTGGTCGGCCCTAATAGATTGGAAGGATTATAGACCTGCTTGACGAAGTTCAGTGCGTCGGTAAAGCCCTGGCTTGGCGCAACCCACTTATTCGTCTGATAGTTGTACAACGTATTCTTCGTCCCATACAGCAGCATCTCAAAGCCTTGCATAGACGAAGCTTCATCCATCGGAATACCTGAGTAGAGATTCATCGGTACCACACCTGGTACTTTAGCCTTGATGGTACGAGCGGCAGAAAGAATATCGGCCCAGGTGTTCGGCTGCCAATCTGTAGGCAATCCGGCTTTTTTAAAGATGTCTTTGTTGTACCAGATGCAGCGCACATCGGTTCCGTCCATAACACCGTAATTATGACCACCAAAGGTCGTAATACTCTGCATACTAGGAAACCACTGCGCTTTGTAGTCGGGCCAGGAACTGAGATAGCTATCGAGAGGGGCAAGATAGTTTGCCGTGACATCCGAACTCACCAGGAAACTATCCTCGCGTACAAGGTCCGGCGGATTGGATGAACGCATTGCCAGATCGATCTTTGTATAATAAGAACCCTCGTCAGCAACAATGGGCTCCAGATTCACCTTGATATTGGGATTAGATGACTCAACCTGCTGCTTGACCTTTTGCCACCATTGAGCCTCAAAATAAGGAGGAGGACCAAACTGTTGAAAAGCGACAGTAATTGTGACCGGGCCGTTTCCACTGGTGTTACTGGAGGAACCACCACAGGCGGCCAACAAAAGCAGAATACTAAGCAAGGAGAACGATGTTACCAATGAGAACATCTTTGAACCCTTGAAATGATTTCGCATATCACTGCTCCTTCGTCGGAACACTTGAACTGGTACAATTGAGAAAACACCTTACATTGCCAATGTACATATCAATGTTTCCTACCCATTTCACGGCATTGTAAAACGAGGATACGATGAGAATGTAGCCTATAAAACAAACAAAAAAGGATACTCCTCCTTTCAGGTTTCATCTCTTCTGCTAAGAGAGAACAATTAAACGAATATTGCGGCTGAGACAACGTTGTCTTTATCTATCAGATAAATAGTACTAGTAACAAGGGAAGTCTGTCAAGGATATTTCCATACACTTAGAATGTACGACATTGCTTGCTTACCGCACTCAGAACGCGTGACATTCCTTATTAGCACCCTGAAGAACTTTCTCATTCTGCCGATAAATAACTGTATAGGGATACCATAGAAAAATTTTCCTGGAGAGATAAAAAACAGCACTTAACTCTCAACGATAATGGAAACATCAAATATGCCCTGGCTAATTGCAACCGATTTCTGAGTGAAGCCACTATCATTCGAGTAGAGGGCGGGACAGGAAAATTGACCTTTCATTCGATGAACTTCTATATCATCAGTTGGCAGCTCGCTCTCCACAAGCAAACGACAAGTCGCAGTCTGGTGGAGCGAAAGATCCCAGGTTGGTTGCCCTCTTCCTAAAGCAAGATGCACATCTCCACCATTTGCAATACTAAGCAAGGTATAGGCACGAGGTCCCGTATACCCATGAAAAGCAATAAAAAATGAGCGCGTACCATCAGAAAGAAAAATCGTAAATTCGAGATGACCATGACGCAACTTAGAAGTAATACCATCTCCCTGGAGATGAAATTGACCATTTTCAGCTCCAGAAAAGGTGGCTTGTACGGTACTTGGAAACTTACTAGAAACCGCTAGATTGGTTGGCAAGGGCACCTGTAATATATTACCTTGTGCAGTAATTCTTGAAGGATCGTTTCCATCTTGACAAGCTACCAACACTATAAGAAAAAGGAGCAAAAGAAAATACCAGAAACATCTCTGCCTACGCATATCATTCCATCCTTTTTATGATGCTTCCTTCTCATTTACGGCCATTATAGACATAACACTTGCTCGTCTCCTGATATATAATAATCAAAAAGTCACTCAATAATAAACAAGAACGGTATCGCTTAGAAGCTATCTCAAGTTATCTTACCCTAAGCAAAAACTGAATGCATCTCAGATACGTTCTCAATCAAAGAAAGGTAGAAACAATGACATTACGTCTTATTCATGTTGGCATAGGTGGTTGGGGAAGTAACTGGGCAAAAGACGTGGTTGCACAAAATAAAGATATACAGACTGTGGCCTGGGTTGAAGTTGTGCCAGAAGCACTTGCCCTGGCTCAGAAAAATTTGAAGCTGCCAAAAGAACGCTGCTTTGCTACTTTAGACGAGGCTCTGGCCGCCTATACTGCCGATGCCGTGCTCATCACTGCCAGCCTTCCAGGTCATATCCCTGTTACACGCACAGCTCTGAATGCCGGTAAACATGTGCTCTTAGAAAAACCGTTTGCCCCTACCGTTGAAGAGGCTCAAGAAGTAGTCGAGCTGGCCGAAAAAAACAAGCTCATTCTTATGATTAGCCAGAATTATCGCTACTTTCCAGCGGTGCGCAAGGTAGTCGAGCTGGTGAGTACCCAGGCATTAGGACCTATCTCAGCGGTCAACATCGACTTCCGGCAATATAGCAATTCTGCACCGAGGGAGACCAATCGGCATTATCATATTCCACAACCCCTGCTCATGGATATGTCGATCCATCATTTCGACTTGATGCGCTTGATTCTCGCTCAGGAGCCACGCCGCGTCGTCTGCACGACCTGGAATCCTTCCTGGAGCCTCTACGACGATCCCGCTTCTGGAGCAGCCACAATTACTTTTGATCAAGGGGCTGTTGTGAGTTATCGCGGAAGCTGGGTCAGTACCGGTGAACCCACTAACTGGGCTGGCATATGGCATATGGAGTGCGAAAAGGGAGAGATCATCTGGACCAGCCGCGGTAGTATACCCGATTCCGTCACAATACGTCCACTTGGCAAACCTGCCGAAATAGTCGAACTCCCTAAAATCCCAGCTACTGACCGACATGGTAGTCTTGCCGCTTTTGTCGAAGCAGTCCAGACAGGAGAAGAGCCTGAATGTTCTGGGCGGCGTAATCTTTACACGCTGGCCCTGATGTTTGCTACTATGGAGGCCGCTGCCACAAATCAACCAGTTACACTGGGCAAAGTGGACTAAAGCCTTACGATGTAAGCTAGCCAGTGAGGAGAACAAATAGCACACCCTGATTGAAGAGTAAGCTTAGACTTAGCCAATGAAGTGTGGCAGAGCACGTAACTCTGCCACACTCCTGCGCAAACGCTACTTCTTCCGCACGGCAAACAGTCCCAGGCCAAGAGCTACAACATCTTCTGTTAGCCCCCATACCGTATCAGAAACACCCGTTGCCTGCGCTAATGTCAAACGGCCATAGTATCCAAGCAGAGTTCCAGCACCAGCACCGGCAGCACCCAGAGCGGCTCCAACGAGAGGAGACTGATCGTAACGACGACAAAGCGTCATACCCGCAAGAGCACCAATGACAAGACGACCTACAAAGGGCCCGCGATTGGTACGATCTGGAGTTAAAGGCAACTTATCGCCCAGCACTTCTCCAAGAGCGGCTGAGCTGGTTAAAAACTGCACACCAGGAGAGTTCAGGACACGCTCAACAGTCGCCTCATCCAGAGTCTCCTGACTCTGGTCTTTTGTCCAATTAAGCAGGGCAAACGGCAACATCGAGCGCATACCAGCCACAACACCTAGCGCTGCTGCTTTAATATAGACAGAGGATGAATCCTCCCCTGTATTGTTCCAGGCCGCAGTAAAGGTGAGCGGCAATAGTTTTGTAATAGGAGGCATACCCACGTTTCTTCCTCTTTCTAGCGTCTTTCTTTGCTGAAAAGCGATCTATCTATATCACGCAGTTCACTGGCAAAAGGTTTAGGCACCAAAAAGAGTAGCTAAAATAGCAGTCTCAAGCATGAGATTTTAGCTTCTGTAGACGCTGCTCAACTTGCTGGAGCATCTCATCGCTTTTACAGAATGCAAAGCGCACATAGTTGCTACCGAAATGGGCATGTTCAGCAGTATAGAGCGTCTCAGGTGGAATACAGGCAACACCGATCTCTTTAATCAGGTAATGGGTAAACTCAAGGGGCGTCCCCTGAAATACTCTGGTAAAATCAGCCAGCACAAAGTAGGTACCCTGCGGCGTCAGACAGGGAAGCCCACCCTGCGAAAGAGCCGAAAGCAAGATATCGCGCTTGCGCGTATACATCTCTTTAAAACCCTCGTAATAACTATCAGGCAGGTTCAGAGCATGAGCAACGGTCTCTTGAGTCGGATGATGAACAGCAAAGGTGATAAATTGGTGAGCGCGTGCTACACCCTCTACCAGATCAGGATGTCCATAGACCCAACCTATCTTCCAACCAGTGGCACTAAACAATTTGCCAGCGCTACTAATAGTAACAGTACGCTCAAACATACCCGGCAACGTTGCGATAGGAATATGTTGGGCAGTATCATAGAGCAGATGCTCGTAAACCTCGTCAGAAATAACTGTGACGTCATGTTCGATGCAGAGCTCTGCGATCAACGTCAACTCTTCATGAGTAAAGACGCGCCCGGTGGGATTATGAGGGGTGTTCAAAATCAATGCGCGAGTCTTCTTACTAAATGCTTTGCGCAGTTCATCCAGATCAAGGGTCCAGGTCGGAGGATGTAAAGGGACACAGACCGGGATAGCGTGCGCCATAATCACGCTGGGGAGATAAGAGTCATAGAAAGGTTCAAGTAAAATAACTTCGTCGCCCGGATCAGTCAGTCCCAGAACAGCAGCGATAATGCCCTCGGTTGCTCCTGCCGTCACAATGACACCACAAGCAGGATCAATCTCCATAGCATAGAAACGGGCAGCATGATCGACGACGGCCTGGCGCAACGAGGGAGTACCAGGTCCGGGTGCGTATTGATTAAATTGACCGGCCTGAACAGATCGTACCAGATCAGCAATTATTTCCGGTGGCGTATCGTAATCAGGCTTCCCCTGGCCCAGATTGAGCGCACTATATTGCTGAGAAAGCACATTGATCTCAGTAAAAATGGTTGTGCCAAACGTGGAAACACGGGCAGCAGGTATAGACATAATGCATACTCCAATGGAGAAAACGCCCGGACCCAAAACGAGATGAACAATCCCTATTTTCAGGAAGATTGTTCCTCATAATCTCATCCGGAGTGAACGACCCCTGGGGGTGTATATGCGTGTATTATAATCAGCTCAAGAAGCTAAAGGCAAAATTTCTGTGCACAGGCGTAATGGATGTTACAAAAAGCGCGTAAATAGGCAGGGAGATTCTTATCTCCCCATATCCTCGCACATTTCTGGTTTTGCCTTATAACCTAATGGGGTATACTCTCATCCGATGCAGGAGGTCGAATATCACCAGGATGCCCAGCATAGCGAACCTGGCCAGCACCAGGGCCCAGGGCTTCATCGAGGAGATCCAGGCGTGTAGCTTTTTGTTGCAGTGCAAACTGGATCATAGTAACAATAGAATCAAGATCTAATACACTGCTATTCACGACCAGATCATATAAATGGGCATCTTCCGGCTGCTGATGATGCTGGTTTTGCAAGTAACGTGCGCGATCAGAGTCTTTCATACGAATACGCGTTTGAGCCTCGTTGCGCGAAAGGCCTTCACGCTGCATAACATAGGCAATACGCTTTTCAAGAGAGGAGACAATACGCACATGAAGGACATCGCGTCTATCTCCCAGGAGAACCTGAGAACCGCGACCAACAATCACCATATGACCTGTCTTTACGGCGGCTTGCACAACATGCTCCAAAGCCTCATTATAGCTCTGAGCATCTGTCTCTACAGGCATATCAAGCGGCATAGAAAAGGTTGCAGGATAGAGCAGGCGCATACTACTTAAAAGCTGCCCAACTACCCCTTGCGAGGTTTCATCCCAATCCTCAGCCTCCGCCTCACTGATGTTCAACTCGCGAGCCGTACGCACAACAATTTCATGGTCTACAAGATGCCAGCCCAGGCGTTCCGCCAGACGATGCGCAATTTCCCCACCGCCACTTCCATACTCACGTGAGATCGTGACAGCACACATCCGGACACTGTCCTCATTTTGTATTTGCATACTTGACCTCCTCAGCATTTTCTTTTTATCGCAACTCTCTCTATTACGAAATTATATGATGCTAAGAAGACAGATACTCGGCTCTCGAACTAGCAGCAAAAAACGACAAAAAACTAGAGAAGACTTTTTTAATTTATGTCTTCCCTAGTTTCTCTCTAGCAAACGTTTCTATCTACTTGAGCCGGCAATACGCTTGCCGACTTCTGATAAGCTGATTTAGTCATCGTAATGAGACATAATCCTTATCCCTTTCTTATGCGCCTCCAACACTCAACGAGTACAAGCGAAGATCGCACGAAAACACACTACCTCGGCTACCATGTCGTTATTTTGTCAGGACATACGCTTGACATATTCATGGTATTTGGTGAATTAAATAAAGGGACTTCTTCCATATACGCTGTAGGCGCTTGTTCTTGCTTTTGTTTTCCTACTTATACTATACTGGTAAGAAGAAGTCGCCGAGGGATTTTCTGACGGGATTCTCAATGCAGAGCGCGATAAGAACAGGCAATACGCATTGCAGCTTAAGACCTCCGTAGACAGAAATATGGAAGACACATCGCAGAATTTGGGGACGTCCTACTCACACCTCAACCTCTTGCCCCACAAGACAACAAAAACGCAAGTCAGATACTATCAGACAATTATTGAATAGTATTCTCTCTATCCAGGCTCTAGGGTAAAAAAGAGGCAGTTTCTATGAGAAGAAACATGCCTCTTTTCGTCAAAGAAACTACAAAGAACAATTAACCAAGTTGCGCAAGCAGATCATTGAGGCGCGAGACAAAGTGAATGGGATCGTCGAGCTGCTCACCGATACTCAAAACAGACTGATCTAAAAGGACGTAGGCCCAATCGCTAAAGCGTTTCTCATCCTGCTCGTTCTTCAGTTTCAGAATGATGGGATGATGTGGATTGATCTCCAGGATTGGCTTAGTGGTTGGGACGGGCTGGCCGGAAGCTTTCAGTAGGCGCTGCAAGCTGGGGTCGATATCGTATTCATCTACCACCAGGCAGACCGGCGAAGTGGTCAGGCGCGTCGTTACACGAACCTCTTTGACCCGTTCATTGAGCGTATCTTTGAGGCGATCCAGCAGATCCTTCATATCGTCGGCACTCTTCTGCTGATCCTCTTTCTCCTGCTCATCCTCCAGTTTGCTCAGATCAATCGAACCTTTCGAGATTGATTGAAGCTGAACGCCATTAAACTCGTGTAGCTCATTTCCGAGCAGATAGTCTACCGGATCGGAGAGAAGCAGAACTTCAATGCCCTTCTTTTTAAAGATCTCCAGAAGAGGGCTATCCTTAGCAGCAGCATAGGTTTCAGCAACCAGGAAGTAGATCTTATCCTGACCTTCCTTCATACGTGCAACGTAGGTCTCCAGAGAGATATCTTGCTTCTCACCAGTGGAGGCTGTCGAGGCAAAACGTAAGAGTTTGGCAATCGCTTCACTATTGGTTGGATCTTCAGCCAGGCCCTCTTTGAGGACGCGACCAAACTCTTTCCAGAACGTCTCGTACTTCTCAGGGGTATTCTTCACCAGGTCGGACAGCAGACCGAGAACCTTTTTAACGCCATTTGAGCGAATAGTATCAATCATGCGATTATGTTGAAGCAATTCGCGAGAGACATTGAGAGGCAGATCGCTTGAATCGACGATACCGCGTACGAAGCGCAAGTAATTTGGCATTAACTTGTCGGTATCATCCATAATAAAGATACGACGCACATAGAGTTTCACGCCGCTATGGCGTTCACGAGACCAGAGATCAAAAGGGGCACGTGAAGGAATAAAGAGCAGAAGGGTATACTCATAGGCACCTTCCATACGGCTATGCACATAAGCTAGCGGATCGGTGAAATCATGAGCAATATGCTTATAGAAACTCGTTATATTCCTCTTCGGTAATGGCACTTTTCGGGCGAGTCCAGAGAGCGGAGGCGCGGTTTACCTGTTCATCGCCGGGCTTTTCTTTATCATCTGAGGGCATCATAATCGGGACAACGATATGATCGGAATATTTGCGGATAATGGAACGTAGGCGATATCCATCAAGGAGATCGTCCTCATCATCGCGCAAATGGAAGACAATTTCCGTACCGCGTTCGGCTTTCACTACAGACTCTAAAGTATACTCGCCTTTGCCCTCGGATTCCCAGAGCACGCCTTGAGCGGGACTCAGGCCAGCACGGCGTGTGGTCAAAGTAACTTTCTTTGACACAACAAAGGATGAATAGAAGCCTACACCAAACTGTCCAATCAAATTCGCATCTTTTTGCTGATCGCCGGTGAGCGCCTGAAAAACTCGCGCGTACCAGATTTTGCAATCGTGCCGATGTGTTCAACAACCTCGGCCCTATTCATGCCAATACCGTTATCAGAGATTGTGATCGTGCGTGCTTCCTTGTCAAAAGAGACACGAATGAGCGGTTCAACGTCTTCTTCATGAAGTGTCTCATCCGAGAGCATATCAAAACGTAGACGATCAATCGCATCTGAGGCATTGGAAATCAATTCACGAAGGAAAATCTCTTTATTGCTGTACAAAGAATGAATCATCAGATCAAGCAGTTGGGTAACCTCTGCCTGAAATCCCAATGTTTCCTTATGTGCTTCTGTCGTCATACAGTATCCTCCCTACACAAATATTGCGATGCTGTAAGCATATCACGAGCTTTTGCAGCATGTATTCCTTTTATCATCTTCTAATTTAGCAGAACCAGAGTTTTTTTACAATATCTCCTGGCATAGATTCTGCTTCCGCTTTCAATCATAGCAACAAATTCACAAAATGGTTTATTTCCAGGCCTATGATTAGCGCTGCTACTCCGGTAAAACACGGGCAAGATGAGCCTGACGGGATATGCTATACTAGTCTCAAGTCAAAAAGCACATACGTTCCTAAATTTATTTGCAGGAGGGGAACATGCCGCTTCTATGAACTATAAAATAGCGATCTCTGTCATTTTCACCTTCTGCCTTCTTCTCAACCAACCCATAGCATATGCGGATGGTGGGGCACCTAACCTTGTTTATGTAGCAGGCGGGGGTCCGGGTATTAGCGTTATTGATGTTGCGCAACAACGAATTGCGCGTACGCTACACCTGGATAGTGCCCCCGCGATGACTCAACTTAGCTCGGATGGAAGCACGCTTTTCATCGCACAACCGGAGCAGAATCGCGCTCTGGTATTAAATGCTAGCACAGGAAAAATTCGTTGCCAGGTCCATGTACCGGGTCAGCCATCTCTGCTGATACTCTCGACGCAGGAAGATGCTTTTTTTGTGGCCGGGAACGGCGATTCACACGTGAGAGCATTTGATCCGAATACGTGTAAATTGCTTCGTACGATTGCAGTCTCTGGTCCTATCTATGGTTTAACAACAGCGCTGGATGGCGGTGTTTTTCCGACCCATACTGGCCTGTATCAACTTTGTATTGCCACAGCGAATCAAGTTTTGATTTTTGATCCAGATGGGCAACAGCTCGCGTCGTATCCTATTGCCGCAGGACCCCGCCATATCAGTGCACCACCGGCTGACTTCAAGATCTATGTTACAACCCAGCAGGGAAGCCTTGTCGTAATCGATTTAAACAAAAACCAGGTGACAGCGCCATTGTTACATGGGATGTTTGGATCGATGGACTTCGACGAAACAACGCATGAGGTCTATGTCCCTGATGTACAGCATCGGCGGGTTGATGTCGTTGCCTATAAAAGCGATGCAGAACGGGCAATTGCCCAATCCACTTCTGCGGGTCTTTCCAGTAGAAGGAGTCCCGGTGGCGGTGGCAATTACCAGCGACGGTCAACTAGGCTTTGTTGCCTTGCAGAATGGACAGATCATCATGCTCGACCTCCCTGGTCGGCAACGTATGCAGAGCTATATGACTGGTGGCAGTCCTCACTTTCTAATTACAGGCGTCTATCCTCCACCAGCCCTTGCGTCCACTGACCAGATAGGAAAAACAGGTCAGGCAGGTTCACCCTGGCAGAATGGTCTGCTTCTCCTTTTGGTTACGATCTTTTTACTTGCGCTCGGCGGGCTGCTTATCATTCTGCGCTTACTATGGAGACAGCGGAAATGAACAAGCGGGTAGTGATAAGCATATCTCCCTCCAAATTACAATTGAATTCCCAAGAGTTAGTCTTGCAAAGTAAAAATGAAGCAAGCCAGTTTAACCCTACATAGCCTACAAAGTATGCACAAGCAGCCTAGCAAGCCAGTTTAACCCTACACGTTCTTGTGAGCAAACCCTACATCTTTCTGCTGAATATGATACAAAAGCGTTCTGCAAACGTCTCTCTCTCGCAAAAGATTAATGCCGTTGGCGTTTATGAAAGAGAAAAACACAGGACTTGTCAACAGAAATCTTCCCTACAACTATGCAAACGCTACACGAGCCGCCTGTGAACTAGATTTAAGCCTGCATAAACGCTACATTGTGTTTTGCCATCTCTATACAGAAACGTTACAGCTTTATCAGCTCTATGCAGAAACGCGTATGGAATGGAACGAATGCTCACTTCCAGATTGCACGAAGAAAGCTGAAAGGGATGTGTTTTGAGTGCTGGCAAGATGGCAAAAGAGTTTCTTACTCTTCACTATCGGCAGAGAGCGGGATTTCTTTAGCGGATTGTAACTAGTATTTCTTTTGCTTCTGCGTACTACGTTGGCAGTTTGGTACAGGGAAAAGTATGTTTCTTGAGTAAGTTCAGGGCTTAACTTGCTCAGGTTTCGGGTGCTCAAAGTTGTATAACGCTATTTGTCTCTTCGCTCGGTCCAGGGGCGCTTGCCAATACTGCGTCCCAGGCAAGTTCAGAGGCGAGGAGGCCTAAAGCGATGCCACCCAGGGCGGGATTCTCGACTTCATTCGTTGTCACTGCATAGAGGACATCTCCATCTTGCGCTGTGTGAAAGGGATAGATGGCACGGCCCATCGCGGTATGGATCTGGTGACCAAGATGGCGAAGGGCAAATGGAGAAAGGCACTGATTCGTCACAACCAGGGTCAGTGTGGTGTTCCCAAAAGGAGAGAGGATCGGTTCATTCCGTACTAAGCATTCTTCCATTTCTTCCAGAGGATGACGCCGGCTTCCTGTCTGAGGATCACAGTTGCCGCGAACGACCTGTCCGCTACGGTCTAAGATCACGCCAAAGGCATTCACAACGGTAAACACGGCTACTTTCGTTGGCCCAACCTGCCGAAAAGCTCCACCCTGTCCAGATGGCTCACCTCGCTCAATGCCAAAAAGACCGCCGCAGTTTGCTAATCGTCCAGCTCCATGTGCTCCCAATGGGAAATAGCCCGTGCGAGCGGCGTGCACGGCAGCCTGGCCAAGTGCATAATCAGGGTAGACAGCATTCTTGCGGCGACGATAATCATTGATAATCGCTCCACAGCCAACAGCATACTGACCAATTGGATGTCCCCACTGTTCCCACAGGGCGGCGGTAACTCCACTGACCACCTCCAATCCTGCCAGTGAGCCACCAGCAAAACAGATGGCATGATTGCGCTCATAGTCTCCGATGGTTCCTGCACCACCGTCTCGGATATCAATGCTCGTGGCAGCACGATCTGGAAAGAGAAAAATTGTACAACCTGTTGGTCCTTCCGAATATTCAGCGATCCCAACCTGCATTGTTGGGAAGTCGAATTCCAGAGCTGGCCCGTGGAATACGATTTGTGGGACAAATGGCATAGATGATCCCTTTCTTTATCACCTGACGTTATAAACTAATTTTCTCTTTGTTAGATATTGCCGTTACCACGTATACATATCATATTTCTTGATCAGCAAACGTGTTCGTGAAGCGGGGCTGACGAGATTAGTATTTTCTGAGTCTGTAGAAGCGGCGAGCATTTTCGGCCCAGAGTTTTTGTTTAGCGGTGTCTGAAAGATGGGAGGTGAGCTGGTCGAGGGTTTCGACCCAGCGCTGATAGCTGGAGGCGTGCAGGACAACGGGCCAATCACCACCAAAGGCGACGCGGTCTTCGCCGAAAACGGTGAGGACGTGTTCGACGTAGGGGGCGAGGGTAGCGGGTTGCCAGTGCTGGTGATCGGCCTCGGTGACCAGGCCACTAAGCTTGCAGGAGACGTTGGGGTAGGAGGCGAGTTCCTGCATTTGTTGACGCCAGGGTTCGTTCATGTGGGCTTTGATGTCTGGTTTAGCTATGTGATCGAGCATAAAGGCGGTGTCTGGGCATTGCTGGACAAGCTTGATGGTACTGTCAAGTTGGCGATAGTTGATGCAAATATCACAGGAGAGGCCATAGTCAGGCAGGAGTTGAGTGGCGTGGACGAAGGCGGGACGAAGACAGAAGGCGTTATCTGGCTCGCTTTGCACCAGACGGCGCACGCCTTTGATGCGAGGATCAATTTTCAGCAGGGCGTCCAGGTAAGAGCGGACCTGATTGCCATCCTCAAGAGGTGCCCAGGCGACGATTCCTTGCAGGCGAGGATCATCTTCGGCTCGCTCTGCGGCCCAACGAGCTTCGAGCAGGCCATAGGCGGGAGTGACATCGACTTGAACATAAACCATTGCTTCGATGGTCAGGCCCTGTGTGTGCTGATAGTATTCGGACAGGGCATAACGCTGATTTAACAATTCATCCTCGTCCAGCCAGGGCATACGAAAGTGGGCAGGGTCCCAGAGATGGACGTGGGCATCAATGAGAGGGAAAGCAGGCATTCGCGTATCCTTTCTGCATAACAGCGCGGTTGGAACTCTTCTCAGAAATACTTATGATGGTAAGTATGGCACATTCTAAGAAGAGTTGTCGCTGATTTCCCTCTTCAGAGCCGCGCGAGTTTTTCCGGGTTGGCAATGACGCGAATCGTCTGAATACGCCCTTGCTCCACGTCAATAGTCAGAACGGAGAATACTTGATCGGCGGCACGGATGATAAGCGCAGCTTGACCGTTGACTTCTTCTATCTCGACATGAAAATTCTCTGGCCAGAAGCGCTTCGTTCCCAGGCTAAAGCGTGCCACAGCATCAGACCCATAAATCGGACGCAAGGCGGCCTGCTTGATCTTTCCACCGGCATCGGCCCACAGGGTCACATTTTCGGAGAGCAGATCCGTCAGGAGATGCATTTCTCCGCTTTGTACTGCGGCATAGAAGCTCGTGAGCAGTTGCCTGTGTGTTTCGGGAGCTGGTGGGAAGCGAGGTCTTCGATCAACGAGGTGTTGCTTCGCCCGGCTGAAGGAGCGGCGACAGGCGGCTTCACTCTTTTCAAGCATAACGGCAATCTCAGGAAAAGAGTACTCGAAGACTTCGCGCAACAGGAAGACTGCTCGCTCGAAGGGTTGGAGTTGCTCCAGCAGGACCAGGAACGCCAGCGAGATCGACTCCTCTATCTCGACATGCTTTTCGGGATTAGCGGTGTCTGGAGTCTCTTCGGTGAGGATCGGTTCTGGTAACCAGGGACCTACGTATTGCTCTCGCTTCCGGCGTGCCAGATGGAGTTGATCCATGCATAAGCGAGTGAGGATAGTGGTGAGATAGGCTTTGAGCGAGTGGATGGTCTGCGGCGGCGTAGCCTGGTAACGCAGATAGGTTTCCTGCACGATATCCTCAGCGTCCATCGCGCTACCAAGCATACGGTAGGCAATGGCAAAGAGGTAGCTACGATAGGTTTCAAAAGATTCCATACTGTTCTCTCCTGCTTAAGCCACCACTAAGAACGCACTATTTACTTTCAAACAAAAACACCGGATGGGTGAGTACTGCACGCTCAAAATCCTCTAGCGAAGAGTTTGCGCTAACGCCATAGAAGCGAGCGAAGGGGTTGCCAGCCTTGATGTCTTGTTGCAGCACGAGGGCGGCCTCCTCTTTGGGCAGTTCTATGACATTGACAGTTTCAGAGCGACGTCCACGTGTAAGGATGGCCTCTCGCGCTGCTCGCAGGTTGCGCACCCAATCTACGATGCCATAGACGGAACCTACATAGCGTTTTCCGTTGCGCTCAATGGTGACTATGGGAATTGTACGTGGCTGTCCGCTTTTGCGTCCACGTACTGTGAGGAGATACATGGGATAGTTTCCGGGTCCTGATCAGCCTGACGCCTGCACGTAGCAGGGTCAAAGTTAGAATATTTGTGACACGGACAAACCGTGGGGCTTGATATGTTTTCGCCATATGTTCCTTCTCTCTTTATGAATAGAATGTTGTTGTAATGATTTGTCATATATAAAGAGGGTTGAGTTGCCTTTTTGGCGCAGGGTAGCACTTTCTCAGCTCTCTATCGATCATATACTTCATCAGCTTGTTAGAGAGGCGCGAGACACATCAACAATAAAGAGCGGAGTTTTGTTCCTGATAGGGCCCTGACCCAGTGTGTGAGAGAAGCAGAGAAAATGCCATCGCCTGCATTTTCATGCTTTCATCGAGTTTGAAGAATAATTTGCTCTCTCTTGTGTCTTCGATCATGATACTTGGTTTTCCTCGGACAGCAAAATTGCTGCCAGCAACGATATCGCGTGTGTCGTCATCACTGAGTGGATAAAAAAGCTCCATTTGGCTCAATGTGCGGGCCCCATCCGGCTTGGCATCATCTGGCAAGACTTCTTTTAGCTGTCCTCGGACGTAGACTTCATAGTTGGCACTATTCTTGAGCGTGCAGTCCAATTCGACGAACCAGGTTTCAGGCTGGCCTCGTATCTTCCAACCGGGCTCAAAGCGATTGGGGATGGGGCGAAACGAACGGCGTCTTTTATAGGCATGAACTATCACCGTCAGGTTTCCAGAGCTATACTCCGTGTTCAAGAGCAAGGTGAGTAGCCTTTCCTTGTGCCTGGGTCTATCCTTGTACCTGGGTCTAGTTTCGTCCTCTCCAGGAGAAGTGTCGAGACGTTTGTCCCTCCTCCACGTAGGCAGCCAGGGAAATGGAACAGAGGTTTGCCAGACATGCACACGGCCTCTCACATCCATGGAAGCGATACGCGTCCCATCAGGTGACCAGGAGAGTGAGGTTGGACCATAGAGCGTTTTAGGAGGGACGAAGAGCAAGGGCTTATCTCTCAAGTGCCCGCCATAGACCCGCTCTTGCTTTCCAGTCCATCTATTCACAAGAGTAATGAGATCTCCCTCGATCAATGCCAGCAACTTCCCATCGGGAGACCAGGCTTCTTTGGAAAGACGACCGCCAGATCGGTACCTGCTCATCATCTCGCCGGTGAGTGCATCCCAAATAGTTAAAGCAATACCATCCGTAGCAATGGTATGTCCAACGGGAGACCAGACAGCATTGCCACTCAAACTAGATCCGTGCTCAGTCAGTTGATGGACGAGTGTCCCATCAGCACTCTGCCACACCTGGGTAATTCCATCGCTGTCTCTGGAAACAAGGAAAGCGCTGTCAGGCGACCAGGATAGCGTGTGCACATCGTGACTGTGGGAATGGCCGTGGTATTCTAGAAGCGGAGAACCAGTTTCAGTGTTCCAAAGGTAGATTTGTCCTTCACGATCACTGCTAGTACTATGAGCGATACGAGTCCCATCAGGTGACCAAGCTAAGGCATAGACGAAACCGCCACAATATGAGCGATAGGTACAAAGAGATTCACCTGTTGCTCTCTCCCAAATTTGAAAGGTCCACTGCATCACATGCTCTGCATCTGGTAACCACTGCGCAACCAAAGCAGTGCCATCGGGAGACCAGGCTAATGCCGGTCCGCCTTCCCACTGATGAAGCAGAGTTCCATCATGGGCATCTCGAAGTTGGACTCCTTCAGGAGTGCTCATCGCAATAGCAGTTCCATCAGGTGACCAGGACACCCATCCCATCCTCTTAAACGCAGAGGTGCGATCAATGACGAATTGTGGGGACGAACCACGGATATGTCGATGAAAATAGGCACGGAGAACCGATAAAGACATGAAATCTTTTCCCTTCTCAGAACGCTTCTTTTTGAGAGGATAATACAGAAGAAGACCATTGTCATGGGACGTTTGACCCATTGTTTATCACGTTTTGTGCCGCTGCGCCGTCGTTCACAATTTACCTGACCATCAAGCAAAACTGCTCAAGCGTGCACGTTTGAAACTGGAGCTCACAGATGATATATTCTTTCTTCGATCCGTTTAGTGGCATCATCAGCTTCTCATCAGATACAATGAGGCAGTGAAATGCGAATAGGTAGAATCTCAAAGGCGAGGAAGATATACATCTGTATCAAGAAAATAGGTAAGATGCATGAGGAGTCATTATTTCAAAGGAGAACACAATGACAGAGGTACACACTGGTTTTTCAGCAGAGGAAGTACAACAAGGGAGTTATACGAGTGGCACCAGCACGATTCCACTCCTGGGTCTGACCATTGGCGATCAATTTGATCAGACTGTGAACCGTTATCCTGATAACCTTGCCCTTATTTCGCGCCATCAGAACATTCGTTGGACCTATCGGCAACTCCAATTCCACGTCAACCAATGTGCAAAAAGCCTGCTCCATCTGGGTGTTCAAAAAGGTCAGCGCGTGGGTATTTGGGCACCGAACTGTGCAGAATGGTGTGTGACTCAGTTCGCGACCAGTAAAGTAGGAGCCATCTTAGTTAACCTGAATCCAGCGTACCGCTTGCAAGAACTGGAATACGCGCTCAAGCAATCAGGGTGTAGTGTCCTGATAGCCGCAGCCCAATTCAAATCCTCCAATTATACTGAAATGCTCTATGGCCTGGCTTCTGAGTTACACGATTGCGAACCTGGCAGCCTCAAATCAGCTACGCTTCCTGAACTGACGGCTGTTGTTCGTCTTGCAGAAGAGAAAGTGCCTGGCATGTTTACCTGGAATGAACTTCTGGCAATGGGAAGCGGTGTGAGTGATGAAGTATTGGCAAGCAACCAGCGTGAACAACAGAGTGACGACGAGATCAATATTCAATATACCAGCGGTACCACTGGATTCCCCAAAGGCGCAACCCTCAGTCACCATAATATTCTCAACAATGGCTATTTCGTTGCGCGACTGCAAAACTTAACGCATGAGGATAAGTTGTGTATTCCAGTGCCTCTTTATCACTGCTTCGGGATGGTCATGGGTAATCTGGGTTGTATTACCCACGGTGCAACAATGGTCTATCCATCCGAAGGGTTTGACCCTCTGGCAGTTTTACAGGCAGTCCAGGAAGAACGTTGTACCTCCCTCTACGGTGTGCCCACGATGTTTATTGCTGAATTAGGACACGCTGCATTCAGCACCTTTGATCTTACCAGTTTACGTACCGGCGTCATGGCTGGTTCTCCCTGCCCAGCCGAGATTATGCGCCGCGTCATTGACCAGATGCATATGAGAGAAGTTGAGATCTGCTATGGTATGACCGAAACCAGCCCGGTTTCCACGCAGACACGAATTGACGCACCGATTGATAAGCGTGTCGGCACCGTTGGCGTTGTCCATCCTCATCTGGAAATCAAGATCGTCAATCCCGGTACAGGCAAAGTCGTTCCTCTAGAAACACCAGGAGAACTCTGCACGCGTGGCTATAGCGTTATGCTGGGATATTGGAATAACCTCGAAGCCACAGCCACCGCCATTGATCGGGCACGCTGGATGCATACCGGAGATCTGGCAACGATGGATAACGAAGGCTATATCAATATTGTCGGGCGCATCAAGGACATGGTGATTCGGGGTGGTGAAAATGTCTACCCGCGTGAGATCGAAGAATTTCTTTACACGCATCCCAAGATCATTGATGTCCAGGTAATCGGCGTACCCGATGCCAAATATGGCGAAGAGATCTGCGCCTGGATCAAGCTCAAGCCAGGAGAGCAGAGTCTCTTGAAGAGATACGAGAATTTTGCAAGGGGCAGATCGCCCACTTTAAAGATTCCTCGTTACGTCAAGTTTGTAGATGATTATCCATTAACCGTGAGCGGGAAAGTGCTCAAATATCAGATGCGGCAGACCTCAACTGAAGAGTTGGGACTACAAAGCGCAGCCGCCATTCAGACGGCCTGAAAATATTGAAATAGTTACCGTACCACCACAGCAGAGAGGGCCAATGAGTTCAAAAATAGATGAGTCGGAAGTATAGAACAAAAAAGCCGATTGTGCAGCGCCAGAAGGGAGAAGAGGAGCACTACTTGACTCACCAATCCAGAGAAATTGATCGCGATCCAGGCAAAGAACATCGCCACGATAGAGAGCAAGCTGTTTGCGAGGCTGCTGGTGGGTAAGGAGGAGAGGAGCGGCACAATCCTCCAGATGGGCAAGCACAAGTGAAGTGGGAGAAGTTGTTTCTAACGGAACAAAGCAAGCACCAACTTTCAGGATTGCAAGCAGAGCAATGAGGAGATCGATAGAGCGCGGGAGATAGACACCGACGCAGACGCCCGCGCCTATTTCCCGTCGTTGCAATGCATGAGCTAGCTGGTTGGCCTGTCGTTCTAGCTGGGCATAAGTCAGATAGGATGCTCCAGAGATCACTGCGAGCATACCAGGAGTACGAACCGCTTGCTGCGCAATCTGATGCTGTATATCTGTATGCATAAAATACGGTAAGCGCTCTACTTCTGACAGAAGCATTTGCGTATTGTGGTGACTATGCTCAACATATTCATACAGCTTATTCTCCTCTCTCTCAGACGTGTTTGGAGAAGGGAGGCGAAAAAGCCGACGTAGCTATGAATTGAGAGCCAGCGAGCGGTGAAATCCGACGAGCGCATTCCCTACCCTGTTCGTGCAAAAAAGTGTCTGAAAAAAAGATCTCATTCTCTGCTGCTAAAGAAGCAGATTCACGCTGCCAGGTATCCATATATACTCCACAACCTCTGTCCCTGTCACAAAGCGAAGAACATGGTGTCTGCCTGGTTCGCTTGTGAGGGGCCTCTTCTATGTACATTTTATACATACTTTTTTACGTATAACGCGGTATCCCAGGTTATATAAGAATAACCGTAAATTCCCTTCCATCAAAAATATTATAATAGTACGACCAAATGATAGAGGAAGGATGCAGGAGAACAAAAAGGACGAGAAGAAAAGGACAAGATTGTTCTTCTTCTCATCCTTAAAAAGACAGGTCGCATCTAATAGTAGAAGTTGCTACTTCACAGAGGCAGTGTGGTTGACATAGCGTTCGGCAAACTCGCCAACAAAGGGCAATTTCACCAGATGGCCGTGGAGAGCGCCAAACATGCCAACGAACCAGGCAACAACCGCTACAACATTCATAATGACAAAGGCAAAAACGGCAAAGCCAAACAGAAAAGGAGTATCATGGGCCATAATTGAAATGAGAGGAATATAGAGTACAGTAACAGCTCCGAAGAAGAGCAAAGACTGCATAGCGTGGAAACGAATAAAACGATCTTTCTTTGCAAAAAGCAGAAACAGAAGGCCTGTTAACCAGAGACCAACATAACAGAGGACGGCAGGTAAAGTATCCCCCTGAGTTCTATAGTGCTCAGGAGCAGCCTGAGCAGGGCCTCTATAGGAAGAAAACTGCTGGTCATGGGGCATATGCGGATCTGCAAAGCCAGAAGGTTGAAACTGGTCATCATTCACGGAAAGAGGGGGATCAGTTTTAGCAGTAAAAGACGATTGATAGCCAATATATTCCTGGAAAGCCTGATGAGAAGACTGTTCTCTATTCTGCATTGTGCATGCTCTTTCTTTGTAATAGCACAGACCGTAATAATAGCGCACCGCTTACTAATGAGTATAGAGAAGGAAAGTGAAGGAACTATGGCAAAATTGTCACAAAGATGTGACAAAAAGAAAAAGCCCCTGTTTACCACCAAACAGCCAAACAGATGAACTATTGTCAATAAAGCTCTCTCTATGTTAGAATTGCCAGGATCACTAATCTCATCGGACCCTTTTCTCGCCAGGGACGACTCATTCCTACACCCTATCTGTATCTTTAGAATGAGTAAAAAAATAAAAATGACACCCCTTCTGTTTGTAGTTCGACCAAACAAAGGAAGGAAAAGTTTGTGTATACGCTGAATAATCTACCAAAAATCCTGCTCGAACTTCCCTATAAAGTACGCATTAGTTTAACGGTATTATGCGCACTCCTCACCATTATTCTTTACTTTATGTTATCTACCACAGCGGTGAGTGTAAGCAATATCAGCGTATTTGCCATTCCTATTGCGATGGCGGCCTGGATCTTCAAGAGATACGGAGTTTTAATTTGCCTGGGAAGTTTCATCCTTATTATCTTTTTCTATTATCTTGTATCGCTGCAAGGACATTATAGCCAGTTTGATTCATTAATGTCTTTAGGTGTAGGGATGGGAGCATTACTCATTGTTGGCTTATTAATTAGCTCATTACGGGACGTGATCGACCTTTCCGAAGATGCGCATATGCAGATTGCAGTTATCTATGAGAAACAGCAGCAATTAAACGAGATTAAAGATCAGTTTATCCTCAACGTCAACCATGAGCTACGCACACCACTCACAGCGGTCTACGGTTATCTAGAATTGTTACGTGACTATAACGGCAAACTTGACACGGAGATGCAAGCCACATTTGTAGATAACGCCATGCATAGCTGCGAAGAGCTTCAGCTTTTAACAAACAATATACTCGATACCATCCAGGTAGCAAATGAGAAAACCCACCTCCAGCTTGAAGATTTATATGTTGCAGATATCGTCTACGAAGTTATTACCAGCTTAGATCCCAGGCGGCTCCAAGAGCATCCAGTAGAGATAGATATACCAGAACATCTCGTAGTTCATGCCCAGGACCAATATGTGCGCCAGATTTTACGCAACCTGCTCTCCAACGCATTCAAATATGCGCCACCGGAGACACCAATCCACATTCAGGCCTCGCTCTATGGAAAAACGGTGCAGAGAGATCATCCATCCCCCGAAGTATGTATTAGCGTGCAAGATCGTGGACTGGGCATCCCACCTGAAGAGATTCCGCGTCTCTTTGGACAATTTGTCCGGCTCGAACGGGATCTTTCCGGAAAAGTGCGAGGGACAGGTCTGGGTCTGTATGTGAGCAAACAGCTTGTTGAAGCAATGGATGGATTAATCTGGGTTGAGAGCAATGGCATTCCTGGAGAGGGAAGTTGCTTCAAGTTTACGCTTCCTTGTGTAACACATATTAAAGTATCGCCCAAGCAGCAAAATCGTCTCATTCCAATTGAGAATGTGCATATTGTGACCCACTGAGATCGCTCGATCAGAGATATGATTTTACCCCCATGTAGGCCGCTTCTGTGAAGCAATATCCTGGTCCCATTTCACGCTTCTAAGCCGGTTGAGGTCTATCAGGTGTCAAGGTGTTGTGAAGGATATTTGGTTCTTCCGCAGGCTCAATGATGCGAGAGGACAGAGTAACTCTTCAGCAGGTAAAGTGCTGTTGGGTACTCTGTCTTCTGGGCCAATGAAAGATGGGCCAGAAATATTGAATACGCACTCCCAACATTTTTACCCCCTCTAAAATCCCCGCTAAGTGTTGATGAGTTGGCCCTTCCTTCCGTCAGAGACGGGAGATCTATGTGCAATGACATTTGACAGATGGGAACATTCTGTGCTAAGCTCCAAGCATCTTTTCAAACAGCTAACAACAAGGATCGTGATACAGCCATGATGAAACCACTTCACCTCTCCCTGACCTGCCTCATACGCGTCCTTGCTCACTCTGCCGGTGTGTTTGCGCCGCATGCGGCGCGAACCGAGGAGTAAGCGGAGAGGCAAGCGCTCCCCATTGTTTCCCCTGCCCGGACCTCTCCCCCTCTTTTTCGCACCGCACCCCCTCTTGAGACACGCTTGAACCCTTCTCGTATCTCAACGCGGATGTCGCGTGTGAAAGGATTCCTATGTTTCCTCACTTTTCCAAACGCCTGCGCACCTTCCCAAAGCGCGCACTGCTCATCAATCGCAACTACACCTTGTTGTGGCTTGGTGGGACGATCTCGCTGATTGGCGATGTACTGTTCACGATGATGCTCATCTTATGGGTCGGTACGCTACTCCAGAAGCAGAGCGCGGCCCCCCTTGCTGTCAGCGGCGTGGTGCTGGCCGCCGCGCTTCCGGCCCTGCTGATCGGCCTATTCGCTGGTGTATTTGTGGACCGCTGGCCCAAACAACGGACGATGCGCATCATGGATGCGCTGCGGGCCGTGCTGGTGTGCTCCCTTTTGCCGATCAGTGGACCGCTCCCGCTACCACTCGCTGTCAAGCTCACCATCATGTATCTCGTGGTGGCAGCCGTCAGTGCTCTGAGTCAGTTCTTCACTCCGGCGGCCAAGGCGATCCTCAAAGAGGTGGTCCCGCAAGAGCAGCTGACCCGCGCTTCGGCGCTGACCGTCGGGGCTGGCGTGTTCAGCTGGGCCATCGGGTCTACCTGTGCCGGCATCTGCTACGTCTCCCTGGGAGCCGGGTGGGCGATTGCCTTGAATGCGGCCTCGTTTGCCTGTTCCTGGGTGTTGGTCGGGCGCATGCGCGTATCTGCGGCAGAAAGTCGCGCGTCAGCCCAACCCACATCACTGCGGCGCGTCTTGACGGAACTGCGCGAGGGGTTGCGATTCATCGGGGGCCAGCTCCAGCTCCGCACTCTTCTGCTGACCGAGAGCCTGTTTTCCTTTGGATGGGGCATTGTGAGCGTCCTGGCCTTCTTCTACATCACCCAGAATATCCATGTGCCCATGAGCCTGTTTGGCCTCTTCAGCGCTGTGCCAGCCATTGGGGGCATCGTGGGGACCTTGCTCGTTGATCGTGCGGCGGCCAAATTCGGAGCGACCAGCGTCTATGCTCGCGCCCTCCTCTTTGCTGGGGTGATGGTCGTCGTCTCAACCGTACCAAATCAGGCGATCATCGACCTGGTGGGTTTCACGCTCATTGGCATCGCCACGATGCAGGCCGAGGTGCTGGTTGGACCCTTGGTCCTCTTTGTCACGCCAGAGCAGATGGTGGGCCGCGTCTTCTCCACCCTGGGAACCGTCACGACCCTGAGTTCATTCCTCGCCACGTTCCTCAGCGGGTATGTGAGCAGTACGCTGCTGCAAGGGGTCGTTATCCATCTGCCCACAGGCGAACTGAACGCGACCAACCTGCTTCATATCGGGGCTGGGGTTCTCATCTTTGTGGGGGGACTGCACGCCTCTCGCCAGTTCAGAAAACTTCAAGAGCGTAACCACATGGACAGGAAGGCGGGCCACCACCCAGGCACATTGTGAAGCAATATCTTGGCAGGAGATCTTGTAACACAAAAGCGCCCGACCCACGAGCCACCCTCACCCCGCGCCAACTTTCTCAAATTGGCGCGGGGTGAGGGACTTTTCCACGGAGGGCTTACAGATCCCGGCAGTGAAGATGACCGATGCGTCTAGCTCTGTTGCAGTCTTCTTGACACAAGATGTCAGGATTCATCGATACAATGAAAGAAAAGAAGATTCTGGTCATCACATATTCACCAGAGTCTGGAGGGATTGTATGATCAGTGAACAAAGGCTGACAAAGGCATTGGAACAGGTTGAGAAAGAGCATCGTCTGAGTGGAGCTCTTCTGATTGCTCAGGACAGAAATGTGGTCTTTGAAAAAGCGTATGGGTTTGCAAGCAGACAATTGAATGTGCCCAACGTCCTTGAAACCAAATTTCATATCGCCTCGGTGACCAAGATGTTTATTGCAATGGCTGCGCTAGTGCTCTCTGAATATGGGCAGATTTCGCTTCAGGAAAAGCCGTGCCACTATCTGCCTGAATTAGCTGTGCTCGATCAGAACATCACACTTCACCATCTGTTATCCCATACGTCTGGCTTACAGGATATTTACGATGTCCCAAATCTGCGGTTTGAGATGCAACAGCTCAAAGATGAACACGGAGATCTACTCTCGTATCTCGTCAAGCTGCCCCAATTGTTCAAGCCTGGCGAAGGATGGAGATACAGCAGCACTGGCTTCATTTTGATGGGGTATCTTCTGGAACAAGTGACCGGCTTGTCGTTCGACGCATTGATGAAACGCTATGTGCTCACGCCGCTCGGCATGACCAATACTGGCCTGGATCGGCCTCGTCGGATTAATCTCGGACGTGCCTATGGTCATACCATTGAGAATGGAGAAGTGGTCCATGCGGACAATGACCGCTTGAGCATTTTCGAGGAGGCACCTGGAGAACTGTACTCAACAGTGCAGGATCTCAAAAAGTGGTGTGACGCGATGTTCGCGTGTCCACTGGTCTCTGCACACACGTTGCAGTTGATGTTTACACCACACGGGCAAGGCTCTATGTGGGGGAATTCCTGGCAGTATGGATATGGATGGTTTCTTGCTCCTGGCTTTCGGATGCACGGAGGTGGAACTCAGGGCTTCTGCTCGCTGATTCGGCAATATCCAGCGCAGAAGGTCAGTATTATTGTGCTCTTGAACGCTGATCACATGGAGGCGCATACAATCATCAGCGCAGTTGAACCACTTCTTCTGAACTAATCGCTTCTTTGGCAACAGCCCTGGGCGAGTGGAGCCAATTCGTGTGGCTGCTCTCGCTGACCAATCCTGCCATCCGAGCCGTTGATGGCTGCCAGTATCTGTCAAACAGGGGTGAACATCTCCCTCCACTGGCTTGAGAGGCTCATCGGTCATCATCATTGCCGGGATTTGCAACCCCTCGGTGGCGAGGTTTGCAATTCAGGACACGATTGCGCGTGCGTGGCAGCTTTTGATGGTCGTGGGCCAACCGTGCACGCGCAATCGTGTCCTTACCTATGTCCTACCAATACGGGTAGCCGTTCAAGCTTCCTTTGTAGCCAGATAGGTAACAAAGGTCCAGGAGCCCTGAAATTGCTCAGAAAGGAGATCCTAAATCATACGCTCATAGATGGCAGTCAGGGTAGAAACAGAAGCAACACGAGAGAAAAGAAGAGTACATTGCACAAAGTTAAGAATATCCCAGATATGCATGCAAACATGTTTGTGCAACTGCGTCTTGCTAGAGATATCGATAGTCGACAGTTCCTGCTGCACATTCTGGAAACCAGCAGTACTCAGTAACTGAGGAATATGAGGAAGAATAGTAGCAGTCAAGCCTTCCTGTTCAATCGACAAAGCGACTAAATCGCACCATTCAGTAAAAGCGCGGCTATTCGTTTCAGGAATATGCATCTCCGTCCACATGACCAGACCACCAGGGCGACAGAGCCGCCACCAATTGGCACAGACGCGCTCCCAGGATTTCTGACGTACGAGAGCAGCAAGAAAACGAATATGTATCAGGTCATAGTACTGATCAGGCGGAGCGAGCGTTTCCAGATTACCAACCAGGAAAGTGGCATTTGAGATACCCTGAGCTTCGGCCTGAGCCTGGGCAAACGTTATACGTCGTGGGTCCGGATCAATACCGACCAATTCCATTAAAGGATTCTGATAGGCCATATCACAGACCCAATCGCCGCTACAAGAGGGAACATTCAGAACATGCCACATGCTCTCCAGAGCTAAAGGCACAGGTAACAAGCCATCACCATAAGTGATAAGAAATTGATGGAGGTAGCCCGAAAGATAGTGCCTAATCGTACTTTGTAAAGAAGCATACAAAACCGGATCTGACGACACCCCTTCTTCATCACATAACACCTTATCCATAACCCTATTCTCCCTATCCAAGTATCTTCGTCTGTGTCTCACAAACAATACTAATTGCCTCCTGATCGCCAACAAGAGCGACCAGAAGAGAATGATATTCCGCAATACGGCTCATACGAGCAGAGATGAACAGGTGGCGAGAAACGGCAGCATAATCTTTCTCCCAACGATGTGCCGCTTCATATTCCAGCTCAATCTGTTTTCTAATCTGCGCGACCTCACTTACAGGCATAACATATACCTCCTTCTCACATCGTGTATTTCTCGAAAAATCTTGTAGTTTATATACATACCGTAACCAATCTTTTTTCGCGATAGAAGGAGGTAAAACTTTTCCCAAAATGCTACCTGCGGTCAAAGGAAACGAGACAGTCCTTCCGTTTCTCATGGGCTAACGCCATTGCAAGCCCCTGCGCTTCACAGCTGGGGTAGTTGACCTTGAGAAAACAAAGAGGCAAAAGGAACAGTAGAATGTACCTCTTTCAATTATTGTACATTGCTGCCTGTTCCCTTGCTTGCGGGTAGACAAGTGATTAATAGGACCTTAATAATAAACCGAGACGGGCGACATCCGGGCTATGACCGTAGGTACTACGCTTTAACTCTTGATACAAGCCAAAGATCAACGAGACCTTAATGTTAGATTGAATAGCGCTAGAGACAGTGAGGGCAGTTAGAGCATAAGCGGTAGCATCGGCCAATTCATTTCTATGAATATGAGCTTTTGCACGATAAATGTTAAGATGAGCCAAACGTCTAGCGTGGGCATCCTGTACCATACTGCCAGCAGCAACATCCAATTCAGACAAAGCTTCATCTGGCTTGCTTAAAGCCAGAAAAGCCTCTGCCCTCTCAACATGATACCAATCGGCGCTAAAGCGAATAAAATTCTCATCATCTTCGTAAGGGCCGGCATAAGCAAGGCGGCCAGCCTCATCTAACAGAGCCAATGCATGTTTTTGTTCACTCATGCCACGAGCAAGGTGGGACTGTACATGGCCAGCGACCTGAAAGACAAGGCCTTTCAGAGATGAGCGAGACGAGCGAGCATAAGGACACGCTGAGTTTAAATCTATCAATGCTGCCTCGATATTTTCTTGTTCAAAGCTAATAAAGCTCCGGCGCAGAAACGAAGAAGCCAGAAGCTCATTATCTCCCAAACAGCGGGCCAATTTCACTGCTCTATTGGCATAAAAGAAAGCTGCTTGATAATTACACTGATCGCGAGCTATCGTAGAGGCAAGTTGATAGTACCTTACCAGAAGATCCAGGCCTTGCTGTCTTTGAGCGCCACGAGCCTCAAGTAAGGTAGCGCTGAGATCGCGTAACAGTTCAGAGATCTCTTTTAAGGGATTTAGCAACTCGCTGGTATAGTAGCCATTCCAATAAAAGGGAAGGGACTGACGAAAACGATGAATAGAGACCTTTTCCAGATGCCAGGATTCACCTGTGCGTCTTGTAAAGCGGTCCTCCTGGATCTCTGGAACATAATGAGAGCCATCGAGGCCGAGCAAAGCAGGGGATATGCCCAGAATAAACACTAAAGCACGCCGACGTGAAACTGAATCCAGAGATTCATTGCTATTTTCCATACCTCTCACCGCCACATCTGAAATATTCAACGCCACACCTAAACCGATCTGAGTCCATGAGGGATTGCCCCGTTTCTTCTGTTCGCGATAGTACTTAACGACCTGGCCGGGATTAGGATAGCCATAGGGGTCTGCGAGAAAGGCAGGGAAGCCTTCTTGCAACCACCAGCAAAGAGTATCGGGGGAAGCCACATGCAGGGAGTCTAAGCCCATCAGAACAGGAGGAATAGTAAGCAGAGAGACGAGACGGCGACGGAGAGAGATTGAAATCGAGGCCAGTTTTTTTACTTTCCATCCCACGTACCGCCACATCAGTCATGCCCAGTTCATGTGCAAGGTTGATCGGTTTCAATCCTTTACGTTCGCGGTAAAAACGGCAGACCTGCCCCACATCGGGATATCCCTCCTCACCCACCGCGAACGGACCATATCCTTCTTCAATCCACCACCATATATTCCTGGACATCACACCTACCTTTGCCACTTACTAACCATACAGCAACAATAGCGTATTCTCAAACATTTTCTGTTTATTCGGGCTGAGTAGATCCAGAAGGCAGAGAGCCCCAAAGAGTCAGAAAATGCCACATACCACAGTAGTTATCCGAGAGAAGATCAATCGTTGCCTCTCGATAGAGAGTTTCAAAACGATCTTCAGTCACCACCTCCATTCTTAATAAGAAGGGCTTAACTAATTGTATCCAGACCAAAAAATTCGGATAATTTTCTTCAGAAGCCTTTGTCCCCCTGAAAAAATCTATAGCGTAGGCGCGGTGGCGCACCTGCTGATAGCCAACGTAGTGGAGAGTCTGGCTGAGCATAGCAGCGATACCGGAATAGTAGCCGTTATCAGCAACACTATAGCCAGCTTTATAGAGAGCAAGAGCCTTCAGACGGAGCAGCTCCTCATAGGCTTTACTATTAGTTACCACAAGTACCGTCGTAGTAATATTTATACTGCCGCCGGGTCGCAGCACCCTTTGAGCGTTGCGCAAAAAAGCCGACCAGGCAGTGACAGGAATAGAAGTATCAACGAACTGCATATTGATTACGTCGAAAGTAGCGTCAGGAAAATCCAGGCCATGTAAGGCATCCATCACCTGAAAATCGACATTTTGCAAGCACTGCGTCTGGGCCTGCGCCCTGGCATAGAGGATACTCGTGCGATTTGGATCAATGCCAACGACTTCCATTTGCGGATAAGTAAACGCAGTCTCTAACGCCCATACCCCTGGGCCGCAGGCAATATCGAGGATACAACAACGAGAGGAGAGATCGTCTTGTTGCGGAAAGAGGCCACCCATACACTCCATAACCAATTGTTGTCGTTTCGTAATTCGTACTATCTCAGCTATATTTTCAACGTCAACACTGACAATATGTTCTCGTCTGGTACCTTTTTGTACCATCTATCCATCCCCCCTCTTACAACTATGAGGTTTTGTTAAACACTCGCCCCATCACACAAAAAATTCACCTTTCAATTTATAAGCAGAGCAACGAGATGCATCTCCTAACGTTCCAGCAGTGGAAGCTGACAGCATTGAGAGAAAGGCTAACAAAAGCAATCTCCTTGCTACAGTACGCTCTGATAAATACGCGATCTATCAAATATGGTATGCTCCTTCTATCTTAGCAAGAACTGTTTGGATTTACATCGTCTAAATATATGTAATTCTTCATACAATCAATTTTGCAGCCATACGTTAAAAAATAGGAGTACAACCAGTAAAAAGCGCCATTAAAGGAGATGATGATCAATTGCATAGCGCATAGCCGCAGTACGTGAAGAAACGGCGAGCTTGCTATAAATTGCACGAAGATAAGAATTCACAGTTACGCGTCTGATAGTAAGTTGTTCAGCAATCTGAGCATTGCTCAGACCAGAGGCAAGCAGGCGTAGCACCTCCAATTCCCGTCTGGTTAAACTCGCTAAAGCGCCTTTCAGGGGTGTTGCAGGTTCTTCGCTGGAAGCGAGGAGTTCATGGGGCAACGAATTGAGAATACTAGAGCGAAGGGCGAGCACTTGAGCAATCCCCAGGCGTCGGCCCTCTGTCCATAAAAGAGCAAAGGTAAATTCGCTCAGATCATTGCGTATAAGAGTCTGAGCCATTTCGCAGTCTATTTGAGCGGCAGGAGAGAGGGGAGAATGAATTTCCTCTCGTAGAGCAACAGCTTTCCCCCAGAGTAAGGCGGTCCAGCGAAGCTCATGCAAAAGTATCCCCACATCCGCCAACATTTCAAGAAAAGTGGCAGCATACCAGAGATCATGCTCAGCCTTTATAGTCACCATAACCTTTTCAGTTAAATCATAGGCAAGATCAGTTTGTTGGCGATGGGCCACAATCCGTGCAAGCCACAGCGTTGTCCATACAAGACCCTCTGGCTCAGCGACAATTGTATGCTCATCGAGAGCTTCCTTTGCATAGTGAAGAGCCTCCGAAGTATTTCCTTCGCGCCACTCAATACTTGCCAGAATAGTCAGCGACCAGGCAATATTGCAAGTAATAGCCAATAACCGAGATTGAGACAGACTTTCCTCACAATAGTGGCGAGCTTTTTTATAGTTACCCTGAGCATAACACACTTCGGCCAGATGCCTGGAAAGCTCGGCCAGGAAAAAGGGAGATTGCATCTTCCTGGCAAGATCTAAAGACATTTCAAAATGCAGAGAGGCCTGAACATACTCTCCTGTATAAAAAGAGAGTAGACCCAACCGTCTCATAGAAAAGGCCTTTGAGAAATCATGCTGTAACTGAGTAGCCATTTGGAAAGCCTCTTCAGTCAAAACGCGAGCCTCCGCATAGCGATTTCTTTTCTGCAAACAGTGAGCTAACAGCCAGGAAGTCTGCATACAGCCGGAAACAGATGAAAGCCGACGATACAAAGCCAGGCTACGATGCCCAATAGTTTCGGCCAGTTCCAGTTCTTCTAAGAAGCTCAGCAGGACACCATAACGCAAAAGCGTATTGGCCCGTATATAATCAGAGATAGCTTGTTTCTCCAGCAATGGCATAACAAAGCCAAGAAACTCTTTCCCCTCAAAAAAATACTCACGCCTCATCAGGGAGCCACACAAGATCCAGAAGTGCCCTGTTGCGTTTGCCAGGCGAAGAGCTTGCTCATACTCCTCTTGCTGAAGAAACCATTGTAGCGCCTGATGCAGATTAGCCAATTCACGCTCAACACGGCCAAGAACTACAACCTGATCGTGTTTATAAAGCTCAGGCTCTCTCTCTTCCAACCAGCGTAAAAAATAGACGGCATGCTGCCTCCTAATAACTTCTTCTTCATGAGCAGGCAGGCATTCCAGGCTATAAGCGCGAAGAGTTTCCATCAGCAGCAGGCGAGGCTCACCATTTACCGATTCGCTAGCATAAATAAGGCTTTCATTAAGCAACGTACTCAGCAGATCCAGGATATCAGGCGAGAGATCGTTATTCACCTGACAGATTGTTTCAACAGCTTCTACAGTAAAACCACCGACAAAGACAAAAAGGCGGCAAAAAAGTTTCTTCTCCTCAAGAGAGAGAAGATCATAACTCCATTTCATGGTAGCCTGCAACGTCCGTTGGCGCTCATGTAGATCTCGGCTGCCGTCAGTTAAGACTGGTAGATGTTGTTCCAAGCGCAGCAAAAGATTCTGAAGAGAGAGCAACTTGAGGCGTGGAGCGGCTAGCTCTATAGCCAATGGCAGACCATCCAGGCGAACACAGAGTTCGGCAACCATAGGAGCATTCTGCTCATTCAGGAAAAAATCAGGTTTTACCGCCTGTACTCGCTCGATAAAAAGCGCAATAGCAGTATAGTGAAAAAGTCTATCAGGTGGAGGCAGATGTTTCAAATCAGGAAGCGTTAGTGGTGGAATCCAGAACTCATATTCTCCCTGCACCTGAAGGACAGAACGGCTCGTCACGGCTATTTTGAGATGAGGGCAAGCTTTGAGCAAGAGCGTAATATCTATCGCTGCTTCAATGACATGCTCAAAATTATCAAGTAACAGCAATATGTGTTTTTCGTGGAGAGTGGAGATCAGGATATCTATAGCTGCTTGCTCTTTAGTATTTTGTCTATCCAGAGCCTGCATAATTGTTGGCAAGACCTGTTGCACATGTGTAAGGGAGACCAGGGAGACAAAATAAACACCATCCACAAAGCAGGAGCGTACTTCTTCATTCACAGCAGCTACAGCCAGGCGCGTCTTCCCGATGCCACCTGCACCAAGAAAAGTTAAAAGGCGTATCTCTGGCTTAAGTAACAAAGCACGAGCCATCTCACACGCCTTTTCACGCCCAATGAACGAAGGAAGAAATGCAGGCATATTCGACGCGCGATTGGAAAAAACCTGTTCGTCTGGACCATTTTTAGAGGCAGCTTCTTGTGCATGAAAAGGAGACTGTTGCCCTTCGTCTAACTGCCCCTCCCACTCTTCAGCCATCTTTTCATCCCCCTCTTCCAACTTCCATTTTCCCATGTCTGTGATAAAAAGCCAGCATTTATTTGGCAATGCTTACAATTTCCCCTGGGGAAAGAATATTGCACTACATTTTATGTATCAATGTTACACAACATTCTTTATTGTTGTTTACTGTTACTAATAACATTATAAAACAATGCTGCTTATATTTCAATACTTTGAAGTTTATTTATTGCATCAAATATATATAGCAGATAAAATCCCAGGAGAATATTTTATAAACAAAAGAAAAAGTTGTCGTTTGTCGAATACTATGGTTCTATCAAACCTTGCCTACGTGCATGTGGGAGTGTATACTTGCGAACAGAAAGAGGCTGTTTGCCAACTCTTTCAAGACTCATCGCTCTCTGATACGTAAAGAACGTCGCATGGAACAACCTGTAGACGCAAGGAGGAGATTCGGATGCCTACGTGGACAACTTTATCACTCTTTTTGCTGACAGCTCTCGGATTGCTCTTTATTCCTGGCCCCGCTGTGTTGTTTATCATGACGCGCAGTGTAGATGCAGGAAAGCGAGTTGGAGCTATTTCAGCCCTCGGCATTGGAGTTGCCGATCTCATTCACACAACAGCAGCTGCATTTGGACTCTCCGCACTCCTCATGACCTCCGCTCTTGCGTTTAGTGTTGTGAAATATCTTGGAGCTGCTTACCTCATCTACTTAGGTATTCGTACGCTCCTAAGAAGAGATGAACCCCATCAGACAGAAAGGAGAGAGCCAAAAACTCTTCCTCACATGTTCTTGCAGGGAATGGCTGTGGAACTGCTAAATCCGAAAACGGCGTTGTTTTTCTTAGCCTTCTTGCCTCAATTTGTTGATCCAGTTCGTGGACTGGTCACGGTACAATTTCTCCTCTTTGGAAGCTTGTTTACAGTTCTGGGTCTCGGCAGCCTCACGTTTTATGGGTTGCTCGCTGGGACGCTTGCAACACTTCTCAAAAGGAGCGCACGCTTTCGACGTATTCAGCGCTATGTGACGGGCAGTATTTACATTGCTCTGGGTCTCACTGCCGTCTTTGCCGGTTCAGAGAAGAAGTAACGTCATTACGGTGGAGAGTGCGTCGCTGTGTTCCCGTTGCTCCCTCTCGGCGGTACGCGTCGTGTGACACATGCGAGAAATTGGTGCTCCTCCGCTCTTTGAGTCTTTGCAAATATCGCACCCCTCTGGGCGCAAAACTTTCCCGTGGCATACTCCTGATTTTCTGGTCATTCGCCAGGACAGCGTTGCATTTGAAGAAGTGAGCTCATTTCTTGTAGCAGGAATGAGCTCCATAAAGAACAAACGTCAACACTACTTTGAAAACAGGAGATCAACCTACATGCCAGATCCAGGTCTCACCCTGTAGAACGGGTGCAGCATTCATATTTATTTGCGAACTGTGGCCTTGTTTATCAGGGGGATAGAGCTTCCCGCTCGTACTGGCATACAGGACAAGTGCTTGCTGGGTATCGTCATAGGCTGCGCTATGGTATCCACCTGCGGGTGTCGAGACATCGCTGAGCTGGCTCCAGGTAGTTCCATTCCACAACCAGACATCATGTAAGCCGCTGAGTGCGGGATTCGTCGTGATCGAGCTACCGCCAATAAGGATAACCTGTTGAAGAGCTGAAGCATACACCATAGTAGCCCAGGAGCGAGCCGTGGGGTTAGTCGCAGGAAAGCGCTGCTGCCAGACCTGTCCATTCCAGAGCCAGGTATCACTATAGGCACCAATGCCAGTTGTACCGCCAAATAAAACAAGTTGCTGATTCGCAGCATCGTAGGCCATAGTCGCGCCGACACGTGCGGGGGGAGCAGAGGAGAGAGGCAATTGATTCCATTGAGTACCATTCCAGAGCCAGGTATCATTCAGGAGGAAGCCAACACGTTTCCCCAAGGATTCTCCCCCAAAGAGAACGGCTGCCTGTTGGGTTTCAGCATAGGCCATAACGGCTCCAACGCGTGCTGTCGGGGAGCGAGGAGACTGCAATTGTGTCCAGGTAGTTCCATCCCACAGCCAGGTGTCGCTTAGTGGTAGACCAGCGGTACTGACGCCGCCAAACAAAATAATATTTTTTCGTTGACTATCATAGGTCATACAGGCACTTGTACGGGGTGGGGGAACCTGTGAAGGATAAAGTTGGGTCCAGATAGCCCCATCCCAGGTCCAGGTATCATTGAAACCACCACCACCAAAAAGGAGAGTCAGATCGCGTTCAGCATCATAGGCCATAGAACCTCCTCGGCGTGCAGGAGGCTGTGTTCCCGGACTTTGAAAGGTCCATTGTTTGCTCATTATACTATCCATTGATTCATTTTCTTTCTTCTCGTACTCACATCTACCTTAAAAAATTTATTGCAAATCACTGCAAATCAGTCCGGATCATCCCACAAAGACTCACACTCCCATGCATTTAGCAGGCGGCATAATAGGTTGTAGAACCAAGAACAGGGATAAGAGAGGAGGCATTCTGTGTCATAACATTGTAGTCACCACAGCCACAATCGCTAATCCAGTATTGCCAGGCAACAGCCTTTCGTCCGCCAAGAGTAGCATTTACCACAGTCGAGCCGAGCTTATTCTGTACAGAGAGCAGAGTATTACAAGAGACATTGCAAGGGCTACAAATCCCGTTTCCACAAGTATTACAGCCACAGATCCAGAGCACAAAATCGGTGACAGGCCGATAAGCAGTACCAAGCAGATTATTCCAGTAGAAACTACTAACATAAAGACCGGGCCAGGTACGAGGTGGAGTAATTTTGAAAAGCTGATCTAAAAAACCGCTCACCACCTGCTGATTTTGCGAATAATTACCATAGGCCCAGCCACCAAAGCCAGGCTCGACATCTCCAAATACGGTCATAGCGCCAACATATTGAGAGTTCGGGCCATGATTCCAGGCATTCCAGGCATTCGTCGCCTGTTGCAGGCCCCAATTATAGGGAGTCATGCCAGCAGGTCGCAGATTGGGTCCGACCATGCCCCAGTAGCCAAAAGTGCGGCCATTGCCGGCGGCACGAGCGGCATTCAGATTGAAATAATAGGCATCACCCAGGGGCTGTCCACCATAGCCAAGACGGCCAATATAAAAATCCTGAGGCATAGAACAGCAAGTCTGCGAACCGCTATCAGTTCCCCAGTGAGCAGGAACTGCGGCATGGCTAGAGAGCAAACCAACCGTCTTTAGCGCAAGAGCACCGCCAGTTGCAACCAGACCACCAGCAGTCAACAGCTTCAGAAGTTTTCGCCGCCCAACATTTTTCCCCGTCTCCCGATAGATAGCATCACGCGTCTGTTGCAGTTCTTCCTCCGTGGCACCATGCTCTTGAGCAAGAGCCAGGTAACTGTCAACACAGGAAAAACAGCCAGAGGTGGCTTTACGTAGCGCCACCTTCATAGCATCAACGCGGATCTGTTCCGAACTACGCTGACGAAGCATGCTCAAACTAGCCTCCTTCTTATTGCTAACAACCAATGTTTTGCTACTATCATTATGAATATTGCTTCATCATTGGCTCTCCGTCTGCCATGATCGTCGTCCCCCCTCTCCACAACCGCATATTTGACGAAGGCAAGATACTGTTGAGCCAGCACGTTTTAACAAACGCCCCTTGCAGGCTGTTTAGGGATATTTCACCCAAAAATCCTGTTCTTTGCCGGAAGAGGATCGTGGCCGCTTTCATAGGTAGGAAAGTGGCAGCCAGAGGGATTACGAAGTCAACATCTTATAGAGGAAATTAGGGAAGCTTTTCGCTAAAGATATTTCCGGGCTATACACCCCTAAAGAGATCAGCAAAGGAACCGATTATAGATCATAGCAAGGGAAACAGGGAGTCATTTCCCTCGCAAAAAGGGCTATTTAGCCTCGTAGTACTCTGACGCCTTCTTTTGAAGGAGAGACATCCAGCGGGATGGTGGTAAGCGAGCAGGAGACGGGCAAGCCGATCTGCCCTACGAGATGTGTGCGTACGGCGAGCAGGAGACGGGCAAGCCGATCTGCCCTACGAGAGTGGGGTAGGACTGGCATCCTTACAGATCCAGCAGATAGAGAAGGAAGTACTAGCGGAGCAAGACTTGAGCGCAAATTTCTCAAGAAGAGCTAGTTCAGGCTAATAGCAGCAAAATATACTACGTATCTTTTTTAAAAAGGGAGCGCCCAGTGAAAAAAATATCTGTTCTCATGAGTCTTATTCTTCTCATAGTTCTTGGCACTATGCTTAGTAGTAGAGGCACTATAACACATGCAGCGCCGGCGGCAAATGTTCCCAAGCAGATAGATGTCTGCTCAAATGCGCCAAAGGGGTATGCACACTGCCTGGCGATTCGTGTGCAGCTTCAGCAGCTCTTACAGCCACATTCAAAGACCAGGTTTATCCCAGAGGGGTATGGACCACTCAGTCTACAAAATGCATACCAGCTTCCTTCGCTGAAAGCCGGTGTAGGACAGACGGTTGGAATCGTCGATACCGCAGATGATCCTACGGCAGAAAGCGATCTGGCCGTCTATCGCACTCAGTACAATCTGCCGGCCTGTACTACAGCCAATGGATGTTTTAAGAAAGTTGATCAAAATGGTGGGAAGCACTATCCTGGCGCAGATATTGGCTGGTCAGAGGAGATTTCGTTAGACCTGGATATGGTCAGCGCCGTCTGTCCGAATTGTCATATCCTCCTGGTAGAGGCAAACGATGCCTCTTTCGGCAACCTGGGGCAAGCCGTCGAGACCGGAGCTCGTCTAAAGGCCAACGAAATCAGCAATAGTTATGGTGGGAATGAGGACTGGAGCGACGCCCTGCTGTATGCCCACGATTATAATCAGCCAGGAGTAGCAATCACAGCAAGCGCAGGTGATAGCGGCTACGGTGTCGAATTGCCAGCGGCATATAACACCGTCACAGCAGTTGGTGGAACCTCACTTTCTCCTGACAGCAGCAAAGCGCGAGGCTGGAGTGAGACAGTCTGGAACGGCACCGGCAGCGGATGCAGTGCATATATCAGCAAGCCGCGCTGGCAAATGGATCGTGGCTGCAAAAATCGGACAGTGGCAGATGTCGCGGCAGTAGCTGATCCAAACACAGGAGTTGCAGTCTACGACACATATGGTAGCGTCGGTGGCTGGCTCGTCTTTGGTGGCACAAGTGCCTCCTCGCCGATCATCGCAGGAGCGTATGCACTGGCAGGCAATAGCCGATCCATCAATGCAGTTGCCTATCCTTACGCTCACACATACGCTCTCCATACCGTCACGAGTGGGAGCAATGGTACTTGCAAACAAGCTTACCTATGTTCAGGAGGAGCGATGGGTTACAATGGTCCAACAGGCATGGGTACGCCCAATGGTATCAGTGCCTTCTAACGTTTCAGTACCCTCAAACGGGCCGGGAAAGAAGACCCCGCCTGCTACCGCTGAGGAATTATACAATAGGAAAAACGAAAAGATCAAGTGAAGATGCAATAGGGAATACAGACAGAAATCAACAGTCGCCCCTGCCTCTTTGCGGAGGAAGAGCCCTGGGTGGGGAACATGGATAGTGAGTAGTACTAAAGCCATCGTCTTCGTGACAATGGCTTCATTCTTTTTCTACAGCTCTTGCAAACGTTTCTGCAAACGCGCATACATCTCTGAATGTTTCTGCTCAGAGATATCGCCAGTGAGAAGGCGTTCATCGAGTTTATCAATCATCTCCTGAATCTTTTCTCGCGTCATTGGACCACTACTTGCGCCTTGCAGCGGAGAGGGTGGATTTATGCTAGCAGCATTTAGCGGACCACTATTGTAATGACCGGCAGGCAGAGAAGGTGGCAATGAGAAGGAATCAGGAGCAACCGAGCCATTAATGGTAATTGGTCCTGAAGGATTAGGTGGCGCAACAGGCGGTTGCCCTAAAAGCTGTCCAATAAGCTGAGCACGGCCATCCAGCAATGCTCCCTGACTGGGGGTAGAGGCAGCAATCTCGGCGGCTTCGATACGCTTGAGATCGAGAGGGCTCAAGCCAATCGCCTGCTGCTGCTGCATCAGCTCGATCTGAGTACGGCCCCGTTTGAGAGCCTCCTGTGCGCGATAGTCGGCAATCAGAGAATCAAACTGTGCGCCAGCCAGTTCGCTCTCTTTTTCCATTGTAATACGCGTTCGTGCTTCGGCGGCAGCCAGGAACTGAGGAGGAATATTCTGATTGATAATGGACAATCCGAGGAACTCCAGACCCCAGCGCTCAAAGATTGGCCGCAGCTTCTCGCGGCAGGCTTCATTAAATTCAGCATGGGCCTGTTGAAACTCAAGCACAGTAATGCGGGAGATCAGGTCGCGCAAGACAGCACTGACCTCCGGTTTAGCATACACATTTAATTGTTCTTCGCGATAGACCTGTTCATGACCGGCAACATGCAGCAGAAAAGCCTCAGGATCGCTTACAGACACAGTATAGTAACCGCTCGCACCGATATTGATACGATCTCGCGTAATGACATCGGCAATGCCCCAATTCATACGCAATTCGCGGGTCGTCACCCAGATCACTTCTATCTGCTCGCGCATTTGCAGACGACGTAGATCATAGAGACCGGGCAAAAGCAGGACGCCGCGCTCCATACTGCCCTGTAGAATCCCATTTCTGATGAGCATCACCTGCTCATTGCGCGAGACCAGCAGAGCCTGAGTATGACGAAAAGAACTCGCCATTGGCACCTCCGGATCAGGAAGACGCCAGAGGATACCATTTTTTGAGGGATACATCTTAATCGTCTGTTGCCAGGAGAGAGGCATATGTCCCAGACGCTGACCGATACGCCGAACATCAGTTTCAGTATTATCAACAAGACGGATGCCCCAATTTATAAAAGCATGTACTAAGCCCATAAAATCTGCCCTTCTGTTGATTGCTCTATCGCCAAAGAATCGCAACTACACCAAATACATACGCAAAAACTCCAAAGTCTGAACCAGGCTCATCTGTATCTCCTGATTTATCAGAGAGGCCAGGCTCAACACCTGCTCTCGCTGTTTTTGTTTCTGGCGATACTGAACAACGGCACCGGGCAGATAGATCACGCCAATCATCTTACTAGAAAGCACCCGCAGGCCTACATGAGGCAGTCCGGCGTAGGCTTTCATAGCACGTTCGGCCATTGTATACGTCATCAAAGCCGGAAGAGAGACAATTTGTTTCTCCAAAAGATCAAAGTGCTGCAACCCTTCCTGCACAGGCAAGAGAGCGGCATTACGCTCAATGAGCGGCACAACCAGCGGCGCATTGACACTTGTTGCATCGACAAGCAGCAATCCTTCGCGTGCATTGCCCTTCTTAACAAGTTTCCCATCGATAGCGCTATAATTCAGACGTGCCACCCAATAGGGATGAAAAAAATGCATTTTGACCTCGCTCTGCTCTCCGCCCAGACCCAGGGCTCCCGTATGCCGATTTTGTGTGACCGCACTTTCCAACCACTGCCAATTCTTTACAACCGGCAGAGGAGCTTCACCGGCTCGTGCGGTAAACACGCGGCTCACAGAGAGCAGCAACCAGAGGAGATGGTCAGCATCCTGAACGTGCGCCAGACGCTCTACATATGCCATTAAATGGCGATAAAAAGGTGAAAACTGGCAACTTTGAGTGCGTGTAACAACTTCATAAGCAGCCACAGCGGCCTGAAAGATACGGACGCCAGTGATATCTTTTTTGATACCTTGCTGCAAAGAAACAGTCAGCAATGGATTATACGTACAGAGATCAGCCAGGCGTTGCGCCTTCTCTAGCTGAGTTAGTGCCCGCGCCGTCTGTAATACCAGGCGTTCAGGAACAATGCCATGCTGTTCATCAAAAGCACTGGCAATCGCTTCCAGGAAGAGCAATGCACCACTGGCGCGTTCATTTTGGGCAGTCATAAACGCATGATAGCGCTCATCAGCATCCACTTGCAGCAAAGGCTGATAGATCTGCTGGAGAGCGATAACATTCTGCCTGACAATCTGGTAGTTGCTCATCTGAGGAGAAACAAACTGTTGAGCAATATTTGCGTAGTAGACCAGACTTTGCAAGCGTACCTGCAAGTCTTGCACCTTGCGCTGATCCTCAGGCACAACAGCAAAATTTTGCAATTGCTTAGCGGTAACACGGCTCACCAGAGTTTTTAGCCAATGATTATCCCCCTGAGCAACAGCAAGCAAGAGAGGGCCGGGTTGATAGTCACGGAAGTGGAGCGTTTCTTTCAACTGAACGAGGGGAGCTTCTAACACAGTATCAAAAGCCTCTAAGCGGCGCTCGACTTCTTTTTTCAGAACAGGATAGAGGGAATCAGTAAATATATAGCGCCTGGCGTTTACATCGACAGAACTCCCACTCTGCCCGTTGCCAACCACGACCCTATCGAACCAGGCAATCAGTTCTTGCTTAAGCTGTTGAGCGTTATCCTGGCCCTGGCGTAGCGTATAGACAGTATCGCAGAAGGGGCAGCGCAGAGGCCGACTCAAATCCTGCGAAGTATCACTTATCTGAGCGGGAGCAGCACATTTTGGGCAGGCGAGCACCTCGACAGCCGCCTGGCGGGGGCCAGTCATATCTGCCTGTTCATTGATTACTATTGGCTCTAGCGATGACGGAAGAGGCAAGGCCGCCGCATTTTCAGCCGTCTGTAGTTGCAGCGTCCATTTCTGCTTGAGCATATCATAGGTCGGTTGATCGATTCTTCCCATCGATACCTGCACATCCAAAGAATTGAGGATAGTAAGTATCTCTTGCTTATCCATAGCTCCCTATCTCTAATTAACGCACGATTGGTCGTTGCTCTAAGCGCTGCACGCGTTCAGCAAGGGTATCGATGCGTGTATGGGCTTCAGCCAATTGTAGCAACAGATCGCGGCGCACGCGCTCGGCTTCATCTGCTGCGCGAAAGGTAATCATAGAACCACAGGGAGTACACACAACAACATGCATTGTCTGAAGATTTAGCGTAAAAGGGTCCTGATTCAGCTTCTCCAGGAGATTCCTGGTATAGGGTGTCAGAATGGCCCGACTGAGAGTAAAGTGGAGATCGGCCCCCTGAACTTCACGGTGGCAGATCCAGCAGGTGCGCACCACGCGCCAATTATTCAATAAGGTCTCCATGCGCTCAATGCGATTTGTATCGTTACAGCGCCGGAAAGCTTGCAGAGCCAGGGCCAGATCTTCAGCAGCGGCACCAGGATCACTATCTTTCTTCAGCATGGCCTCATAGAACTGATACATACCTTCGTGGAAAAAATAACGCTCATCGGAGCGCTCATCGTGGCCGTTGCCTGACCTGACATAGGCATAAGTCAGGAGAGGATTGCGGATAATAGCCAGGAATTTCGTGCTGGCCAACTTATGCAGATCGCGTAGACGCATCACATCATCCATCGCCTGCACAATCGTAGCCTCCACCAGACGGCAATCCAGCTCAGCATAGAGCGGCTCAGTTGCCATCATCTCATGAGGCGGACCACCGATCTGTTCGATCTCGACCAGGCCGCGCAAAAGATGGATCAAGTGATGCAACGAGCCGGGATTCTGTGTTGCCAGATAGCGATACAACAGTCCATTTGCCGCCGCCCGTGCCGCCAGAGCCTGATTGCCATGTTCATTAGCTTTTTTAGATGCATCCTCAAAGAGATCAGCAGCCTTGCTAAAGTCTTGCAACAGGACACCTTTTTCAAAGGCCCGTTCGTACAACTCTTGCTCATCCAAGCCAATACCGATTGTGTGTCGCACTTTACCAAAGAGCGAGCTCATCTCTAGATCTCCTTTCAGAAGCAATACAGTATTTTCCTCGCTACATAGCTGGAAAAATCCCAGGCTCTCCTTAGAATTTTTGGCTGAACAAGAGACAATCCAGTTCATTATAAGAGGTTCGACCAAACAGGCCAATGCGGCAAGAATCATCCATCTATCTTCATAGACGTAGAAGCTGCTGTCTATCATAATAGCCGCTTTGCAAAAAAAATGGAAGGGGAGATTTCTCCAATGCGCCTCAACAGAAAGAAAGAAGAGCCAGAGAGAGAAGAGAAGAAAGAAGAGTAGGAGAGGTAACATTCATAACTGATGTTCTTTCACAAAGGAAGTTTGCGGCAGATCTTCAACCACAGGTTTCGCATGTTCCTGGCTTCCGCGCAAAAATTCGTAGATAACAGCGCCAAGAGCAGCGCCACAAAGAGGAGCGAGCACATAGATCCAGGAATTGGCAAGGGCCTCACCTCCGGCAAAAAGAGCGGGAGCCAGGCTGCGCACAGGATTCATACTGCCACCCGATAACGAGTTAGCCATCAGGCCAGAGACAATAATCGTAAAACCAACCGTCATACCACTATCGGAACGTTTGAAACGCTTATCAGTAGCGCTAGCCATACTCACCATCATCAAGAAAAACGTCAGAACGACTTCCACACCCAGGGCAGCAAAAATGCCAATCTTTGGTATATTTGCGCCATAATGAGCAGCGACGGCTTGATCAGGAATAAAAAGTGCGTGGCAGCTAACAGCGAGGAGGCCACCCAGAGCCTGAGCCAGCCAGTAAGGAAGCACATAGCGCCAGGGGAAGCGCTTTGACAAAGCAAACCCGAAAGTAATTGCGGGATTAAAATGCGCGGAAGAGAGATAGCCAAACATATAGACCATAGCAGCGATCGTTAAACCAAAGGTCAGATGGACCAGAAGAATACCAGCAAATTGCGTTGTATCGCCCACCATATCTCTTGCGCCACAGCCGAAGAAAACGAGCGCGAACGTCCCAATAAGCTCAGCAGCATATTTTCTCAGCATAACGACCATCCTTTTCATGCTGTTGTATCCAACATATCAAGCAATAGAAGCAAAAATAGTGAAGCAGCCCAGAATTCAAATAGGCGCACCAGCTTCCCTGATCGTGTACGTATGAGACCTATCTTTTAGGATAGTTCTTATACGTATGAAGTAGGGGTTGTCGGTTCACAATACTAAAGATTTTTCGTCGTACCAGGAGTACCATCGTCACCAGTAGAAACGTACTGTTTGCTATGATATTATATGGGAAGATAACAAATTATGTCGGGCGCAGGTAAGAGATTCAATCTATTATGATACGGAGCCTTACTTCTGACCAAACAGCATCAATAGCTATCTTTGGGAGCTATTTCTGAAGTTTTGATAGACAATCTATCAACCTTATCAGTACCAATTATTACCTACCTATTGTCGTTTTAAACCTGATGCGTTCCTCATAGAGAATACAAAGCATATTGTTATCTATTCATCTGTCAGAAGGAGACAAAGGCAAATTCTAGTTAGTGGTTATCCAATCCCAACAGCGACTCACTACGCTGGAATGATAAAAGTAAAAAGAGCAGTTAAGAGCGTTGGTACATTCATACAAGCTTACGAGAATCGAGAGGTCATTCTAGCAGTTTGCCTGCGTGATAATGAGTGGTACAATGCATACGAAACCAGAGTATCTATATATCGGCTCCAGGCAGTAGGGCCAGCAGGCGCAGGAGTGAGCCTCGTAGTGATCTGCCGCTTCATGTCCCTTTTTAGTGACAGCAAAGGGGTTGAGTGGGAGAAAGGGGTAGAAGCACGCGCTATTTCTCGTCTCTAGGCAAGCATATATTCAAAATACTTTTGACTTGCTCAATTTTGAGTAAGAAAGGAACGCCAGACCTCATGAATACGGACCAGCAAAAGGCACGCGATTTGAAAGCGAAGGGTACACCAGGCGTCGCCACGCTCCCCGCAAATGAAGACCGGGATACTTTGCTGCACTACTACTATCAAATGGTCTTAACCCGTCATTTTGAAGAAAAATCGGGAGAGATGTACAACAAGGCACGTATCGGTGGATACTGCCACCTCAATCTGGGAGAAGAGGCAACAGTAGCGGGCTTCTGCGCTGCACTGGGACCTCAAGACTACATCTATACCAACTACAGGGAACATGGCTATGCCCTCTGTCGTGGCATTTCTGCGCAATCAGCGATGGCTGAGCTCTTCGGGAAAGAGACCGGTTGCTCGCGTGGTCGCGGTGGTTCGATGCACCTCTTCAGCATTGAACATCGCTTTATGGGCGGATATGGAATCGTCGGTGGTCAGCTTCCGTTAGCAACAGGTGCCGCCTTCGCGATCTCGTATCGTGGAACCAATGAAGTAGTTGCCTGCCAGATGGGAGATGGCACTACCAACGGTGGTCCCTTCTATGAATCCCTCAACCTGGCCAAGATTTATCATCTGCCCATTATCTTCTTTATCGTAAACAATGGATATGGGATGGGGCTACGCACAGAACAGGGTTCAGCGGTGCCTGAGCTCTACCGCAAAGCGCGAGCCTTCGACATGTATAGCGAGCGCGTCGACGGAACCGATGTATTGGCAGTGCGAGACGCTATGCTCCGTGCGACCAAGCTGGCGCGTGAGCAGCATGAGCCAAGCCTGATTGAGGCAATGAGCTATCGTTTCCGTGGTCACTCAGTCGTTGATCCTGACCGCTATCGGGAGCGAGAAGAAGTTGAGCGCAACCGTGCGCAGCAAGATCCGCTTCAACTCTTTGCGAAACGCTTGAGCGATTCGGGTCTACTCACTGCCAAGCAGATAGAAGAGATTGATACACAGGCACAACGTGAGATCGACGAGGCTGTCCAGTTTGCCGAAGAGAGTCCTTATCCGGCAGTTGAAGGACTTCATGACTTTGTATATGCAGCAGATGATGCATTGAAGGGAGACAACTAGGATGGCCGAGATCACCTTTCGGCAGGCGCTCCATGATACACTCCGTGAAGAATTGTTGCGCGACGAGAATGTTTTTTTACTAGGCGAAGAGATCGGAAACTTTGAAGGGTCGTACAAGATCACAGCCGGTCTTTTGAAAGAGTTTGGGTCAAAGCGCGTAGTGGATACGCCTATCGCTGAGAACGGCTTTGTTGGCATGGCGGCAGGGGCAGCCATGCTGGGATTACGTCCAGTAGTTGAGATTATGACCATCAACTTCATCATTCTAGCGATGGACGAGATCGTAAACCATGCGGCAAAAATCTACTACATGTTCGGCGGACAATGCCCCATTCCGATGGTAATTCGCACCCCTGGCGGTGGTGGTCAGCAGCTCTCCGCCACCCATTCCCAGAAATCTTGAGGTCTGGTTTGCCCACGTGCCAGGTCTGAAGGTAGTAGCACCTTCGACGCCCGCGGACGCGAAGGGCCTGCTGCGCACAGCAATTCGCGACAACAATCCCGTCATCTTTTTAGAGAATCTGGCGTTGTATAACATCAAAGGCGAGGTTCCAGATGGAGATTACACGATTCCCTTTGGCAAAGCGAAGGTAACCAAAGAGGGTTCTGACGTAACCATCATCAGCTACTCACGCATGGCCTCTGTCGCATTAGAGACCGCCCAGCGTATTGAGCAAGAGAGCGGTATCAGCGTCGAAGTTATCGACGTACGCTCGCTGCGTCCCCTGGATAGCGAGACAATCATCAACTCAGTCAAAAAGACCAACCGGGCAATCATCTTCGAGGAAGACTGGCGCTCTTATGGAGTTGGAGCTGAGATTGCGGCGACGATTCAGGAAGAGGCCTTTGATTATCTGGATGCGCCGGTCAAGCGTGTGGCCGGTGTTGAAGTGCCATTGCCCTACTCCAAACCTTTAGAGCTGGCGGCCCTTACCGGAGCAAAGCAGCTCACCGATGCAATCAACGAGATTATCCCCCGTCGAAGGAGCTTTAGTCATGCCTGAAGTAACCATGCCGCGTCTTAGCGATACCATGCAGGAAGGAACTATCACACGCTGGCTGAAAAAGTCTGGAGATCAAGTAAAGCGCGGCGATATTCTGGCTGAGGTAGAGACCGACAAAGCAAACATGGAGATCGAATCCTACGACACCGGCATTCTTGAGCAGATCCTGATCAAAGAAGGAGAGACAGCGCCTATTGGTCAGGCGATTGCGCTGATCGGTTCGGGTCAGAAAAGCGCTCAAAAAGCGACTCCAGCACAGCCACAGGCGTCTTCAGCACAGGCCCAGACTAGCACATCTCAAGCTGAGCATCTGCGAATAGTGCGGCAGCGATCAGCAAGAATTTTCAGCCTCTGACAGCGCAGAGCGAGAGTCTTAGCGCTGGGAATATGGAGAACCAGAACGGTCTGCGTATCAAAGCTTCGCCTCTGGCACGTCGTATCGCCGAAGAGCACAATATTGATCTGCGCCAAATCCAGGGCACAGGTCCGGGTGGGCGCATTGTACGCGACGATCTGGGCAGCCATATTGAGCGGCAGACGACAACCAGCGCACCAGCCGCAGCCGCAGTACAGACGATTCCCGAAACACCGCCACAGGTCGCGCAGGCGGCACCGAGTCTGCCAGCGAACGCGCCGGATGACGAAGTAATCAATCCGACGCAGATGCAGAAAACAGTGGCACGCCGCCTGACAGAGTCGAAAACGACGGTTCCGCATTTTTATGTACGGAGCGAGATCGATATGACCGACGTCCTGGCGATGCGCCAGTCGCTGAATGCCAGCGCGGGCGAGGGTGGTGTGAAGGTCAGCGTCAACGACCTGATTGTAAAAGCCTGTGCCCTGGCCCTGGAGAAATTTCCAGAGGTGAATAGCTCCTGGAAAGAGAACCAGATCATCCGCCACAAACACATCAATATCGGAATTGCGGTAGATGTGCCAAATGGCCTGGTTGTGCCAGTGATCCGCGATGCTAATATCAAGGGCGTGCGCTCGATTGCCAGGGAAGCGAAAGCGCTCATTGAGAAGGCGCGAGCCAACAAGCTAACGACGAATGACTTCTCCGGGGGGACCTTCTCCGTCTCTAATCTGGGAATGATGGATGTGACTGACTTTACCGCAATCATCAATCCACCGGAAGCAGGGATTCTCGCAGTGGCCTCGACGCGCAAAACATTTGTGCCGATAGACGGTCAACCCGTTATTCGCGATATCATGGGGGTAACCCTTTCAGCCGACCATCGTATTATTTACGGTGCAGGCGTGGCCCGCTTCTTGCAGGAGGTGAAACGCTTGCTGCAAGATCCATACGCACTGCTAGGATAGACTAATTTTAGCCACAGGAAGTAAAGAAGAGAAGGCTACTTCGTTGAAGATAGCCTTCTCTTCTCTTTCTCTTCAAGCAGCCACGCGCGGCGGTGGTACAGGTTCTTGTGAAGCAACTGCATCAGCAATCCAGCTTTCAATTGCATCCTGACCTTGCTTTACCGCTTCTTCATACGTCTTACCATACGTCCTCCGCCCATCCCTTGCTACTTTCATAATACGTATCATACCATACAGTATAGCTCTTCTTTCCAACTGGAAAAATAAACAAGGAAACGAACACTCAACAACATTGCTCAATTTTAAGGAGAAAAAATCGGATGGTTCATCTAAATCTCAGTGCTGACCAGGTTCTGACTACCACACGCTCTGTGCGCAAACGCCTGGATTTCTCGCGTCCAGTAGAAGAAGAAGTTTTGCGTGAATGCCTGGAGATCGCGCTTCAGGCTCCCTCCGGGAGCAACAGCCAGCAATGGCAATTTGTGATTGTGACTGATCCTGAAAAACGGAAAGGGTTAGCTGACCTTTATAAGCAATCATTCACTGATTATTACAAGCAACAGATTGCTTCCGGACGCACGCAGAAGATGGAGCGTTCGCGTAGGGCTACACAGATACGGATCGGTGAGTCATCGAACTATCTGGCTGACCATCTTCACGAGGTCCCAGTCCATCTGATTCCGTGTATTGCTGGTCGGCTGGAAAATTTCCCGGCGGCGGCGCAGGCAGGGGCATGGGGTTCGATTCTTCCTGCCACCTGGAGTTTCATGCTGGCAGCACGCGAACGCGGACTGGGTACCGCCTGGACCTCGCTGCACCTGGTTTATGAAAAAGAAGCGGCGCAGCTATTGGAGATTCCCTTTGAGAAGTTCACACAGGCGGCCTTGATTCCCGTAGCATACACACTTGGTGGTACAGATTTCAAACCGGGTGCCCGTGAACCGCTTGATCCAATTCTGCATTGGAATAAATGGTAGTTTCAGCATCTGGAAATTTTCCAACAACCTCATTTCTAGAAAAAATGAGGTTGTTTTTTACGCAAGATCAGTTTAGGCCGATCATTAGTCATTGAGTTAGCACAAGCTGAAACGAGGGAGAATAAATACCACGTATAAAGAGTAATAACGATATCGGAGAGGCATATGACAGAAAAGCAAAAAACATCTGAACTGATTCTCGTGGTAGAAGATGATGCTGATATTAGCTGTTTTCTCTTGCATCTTTTAGAAGAAGAGTATCAAGTTGTGCTAGCAACGAATGGGATACAAGCGCTAAACCTGGTCCAGGGCCTGACACCTGCTCTCTTTATTTTAAATTATCATCTCCCCCATATGACCGGCATTGAATTATATGATCGACTTCATGCACTTGAACCATTGCGCTCAGTGCCAGCAATGATGTTGAGTGCAAACCTTCCCTATGAAGAGATTAAGCAACGAGGGATTGTCGGCCTGAGCAAACCAGTAGATATAGATGAATTGATGGATATGATTGAGCGGCTCATATCCAGTGCAAAAAGGAGAGTATAAAACAAAAATCAGGAAGAAAATAAGCAAGACTTTTTTACTCAGGAACGGCGATCCCTACGAGCAGAATATTGACGATCCTCTGAACAAACTGTTTGCTGGCGAGAGGAAAGGGATCGCTACCATCAAAGTATTGAATAAAGACATACTGATAACAGGGGCCAAGCAGGCTAGCAGCAATATCGAAAGGCTCAAGCTCTTTTTTTATGCGCCCCAATTTCTGCTCGGCCTGGATATAGAGGGAGATACGGTGATAGATATTTAATGGTCCCGCTTTTTGCTCATGCATCCATTGGCGATGGCGTGCTAAAAGATCCAGATCAGCAAAAAGTGAGATGCTGAGTGGCAACAGCTTTTCATAATAATTAATTATTGCCTGAGCGATATTTTCCAAATTCTCCTGTACGCTCAGTTTGCCAGCCATCTCTGGTGAGACAGCTTCCGCGACTTCAGGTAAGTAGGTTTGTATAACCGCCAGGAATAAATCTTCTTTCGTGGCGAAATGCTTGTAAAGGGTACCTTCTGAGCAACCCGCCTCACGTGCAATCTCCCTGGTCGTCGCACGCGCCAGACCTTTCTCCTGAATAACCCGTTCCGTTGCCGCCAAAATCTGTTCTCGCATATTCATCGCCATTCCCTTTCTCACAGGTTGCTCTCATCTTGCTATGGGAGCAACCCCTCACTCCATCCATTAGAACGCATCGAAAATCAGCTCGGCAAACGATGTGCGAACACGTTCTTAGAAAGCCTGAATAACTTTGAGGGCTTCGTCGATATGCTTCTCAGGAGCAAACTGCGAAGAGAAGATATGACGCACAATCCCTTGCTTATCAATCACGTAAGTAACACGGCCAGGTAGGAGGCCAAAGGTGGCAGGAACGCCATAGAGTTTGCGCACCGCACCACTGCTATCACTCAAAAGAACGAACGGAAGCTTCTGACCGCTAGCAAATTGCTGATGAGCATCTACGGAATCCGAACTCACGCCAATCACCTCAGCACCTGCGTCTTTAAACACCTCGTAACGATCTCTAAAAGCACAAGCTTGCGCTGTACAACCGGGGGTATTGTCTTTTGGGTAGAAGTACAAAACAATCGCTTTCTTGCCCAGATACTCTCCAAAATGGACCTCACTCCCATCCTGAGAGAGTAATGTAAAGTCCGGAGCGGCCTCTCCCACCTGAAGTTTGCCCTTTTTTGCTGTCTCTGCCATATTATACACCTTCTTTCAAATTCTTTTTAAGGAAGTGAGTGCTCACTTCCTTAATTTAGTATAGTGAGTAAACGCTCACTTGTCAAGGATGAAAAGAAAAGAGGTAGGGCTTTTGGGTGGTTAGATCGAGGGCTGGCATACCAGCCCTCTACAGAATCTAAAGAGGCCGAATGGGGGCGTAGTCAGATCGATTCATTTTGATTTGCGATTCTGGCTTATACAGTGGTGCCGCGCCTTGTGCGGGAGAAACGCGCCAGCAATGCGTCAGCATAGACGGAGGCCACTGGCAGCCGCACCTCCACTCCACGATAGGCCTGGACCATAAGAAAGACCCAGAGCAGGCCACCCACCAACAAAAGAATACTTACGGCACACCCTATTAGGGGGCTAAGCAAAGCACCAAGTAAAGGAATATGCAGGATTAACTGCAACAAAACGTAGACAATAAAAATTGGACCAAAGACAGTCACTGACTGAGCAGCCGAGAAGCGCACGAAGCGGTTCTTGCGCTCCGAAAGTAAGAAAAAGAAACCACCTACCCAGGTAAAAAGATAGCTCAGTAAGGCAGCCAAACGAGCATTGATGCCAAACACAGAGGTATCATTCACGCCACCACTGCGTTGCCGGCTGCTGGTCGCGCTGAGAGGAGGTTGATAATACTGCTGTTGCTGCTGGCCGGAACCGTAGGCCTGTTGCTGTTGGCCAGCATCATATTGCTGTTGTTGAGCGCCTGATTCAGGGCCTGCACCAGGCTGCGCTTGCCCATACCACTGAGCGTTATATGGATCATCTTTAGGATTTACCGATTGTGGTGGCGTATAGCCTGTATAACCGCTATATTGCCCAGAAGAATCAGGATTCTGGCCCTGGTTCGGATTCACACCCATAATTCATGCCTCTTTCTCATGCTACATACAAGTCTTACTATAATTACGCCCCAAAGAAAGAAAGGTTGAAGGAGCCGCTTCAGTATATCTCATAGCGACTCTCTCCTGTGCTTTTCTCCCTGGCAAAGTCTCACGCTCTCTCTCTGTGCTTCTCTCCCACCTTATCATGTAACAAAATGGCGGACCAACAAGTGATAGAATAGATACTATCATTAGCCTGAAAGGAGTTTCTTTATCTTGACCATTCACGATAATCAAGCACAGAATGTGAGCGCACCAGGAGGAGAACACGGACAGTTTCATGGGGAAGTAATACAGGAGCAAAACCTGAACTCGTCGGTGATTGTTCTTTCCTACACTGATCCGATTGATCCTCGTCATAATCTCGCTATCAGGATTGCCCCTGAACTGGGCAGCAACCTGTTTTCTTATACAGTTGGCGATTACGAACTGATTTACTGTGACCGCGAACTTTTAAAGCAGAAGCAGCCCACAGGAAATCTGGTCCTCTGGCCCTTCCCTAATCGTGTGCGAGATAAAAAATATACATATCAAGGCAAGGAATATTCCCTGGCCGATGTGCCACGGATGCCCGATCCAATGCTCGTTCATGGGCTGGTCTATGACCGCTCCTGGCAGTTTTCACAGCCGATAATAGAGCGAAATAAGGTCCACGTGACCACATATGTTGATATCGGGCCTGATTATCCCTATTACGCAGCATATCCCTTCGAGAGTCGCCTCTCCCTCACTTATACATTGAACAATCAGGGAGTTGCGATTACCTATACGGTTGAGAACAGAGGCCAGCAGACACTGCCCTTCGGCTTTGCACTCCATCCCTACTTTATGGTAATCTCAGGGAAAAGTGATACGACAGTCAGCCTTCCTGCCGATATTGTTATGGAAGCAGATAAGACGCTCCTGCCTACAACGCGCCTTCTCGATGTGAAGCAGATCATGTATGCCATGTTCGATCTGCACGAGGCACGACCTGTTGGAGTACTCAAACTCGATCATGTCTATACGGCTCTTACACCAGGCAAAAACGCGGTCATCCATTATCAAAAACAACAGATGCATCTGACCGCCTCAGCAACGGCAGATTTTACGCACATGGTCATTTACACACCACCCACCGATGATCCATATTTTTGTCTAGAGAACCAGACCTGCGCTACAGATGCGATCAATCTTCAGGCTCGTGGTCTTAATCAGATTGGACATCTCTTAGAAGTCTCGCCCGGAGAACAAAGTAGTGGCACAATTTACTATACGCTCTCCTTTGATACGACAATATAGCACCACCCTTGTTTAGAGAGAGGTGTGCAGCAAGAAATTGGCCGAGGTGGTAATAATACTTGTAGAAGTTATCACCTCCTTTAGAGCCGAGGTTGTACAACCTCTTTCAGAAGAAAAATACTCCTTCCCATTCTAGTAAATATCCATCCATCTAGTGATACTTATTTCACCTGATACACGACTTTTTTGCTACTCCCTTCCCAGAAACATTGACGATTATCTATAAGTAGCTATACTAAAAATAGTGGCATAACCAGCAAAAGAACGCGAGCGAGAAGATTGATTAATACGTGAGGGAAGAATGGGCACAACATCCACTCCTACTTGTCTGCATTGCGGCAATGCCATTGATAGGCCTGATAAACCATTTTGTAGTAAGTGTGGACAATACTGGGCATTGTCAACGCGTGCACATTCAAGGCTCTCACCTCTGCCAATCCAACTTCCTACATTTACAGATCAGAACGAACCTGCCACCGGTCCTTTAACACCAGGAGTTTCTGCTAGCAGTTGGTCTCAGATGAAAAATGACCTGTTACGCGTCAGTATGCAGATGCAACAACAAGGTATTTTTCCCGCTGATGAACCGAGGGAAGCGAGAAACGCCTTCTCCCAGTTCAACAAGCCGCTCTCTACTTCGCCGCTGACATCTGAAGAGTTGCGAGAAAAATTGCGTATGTTACAGGAGAAGATGCAAATTCGCACTGAAGTTCAGGAAAATAGAGGGTTACCAGGCCCAACGCTCGAAGTAAAAAACGCATCTTCATCCCGCCTATCTCCCGTAGTACTCCGGGCCGCACTAACCCAGGATGAGCTTTTGCATAAATTACGAGGGTTACGCGCCCAGGCTTCCGAAGACCAGACCTACACATCTCCAGGTACAGAAGATGCCAACCTGGCCGAGATTGCCCCAGTCTGGCGTTATCAGCTTGAACGTATACACAAAAGCATTGATTTCTTAGTCAGCACTCAGGGAGAGCCTGAGCGTGAGCGTGAAATACGCCAGCACCTCTCAGAAGCGCTGCGGCAACTCGACGTAACACGGTCTTATCACATAACCCTTGTGGATTACGCGGAGAACGGCACAAGTGTCTTACTCGCAGCACTCCTGGGGGAAGACATCTTTTTACGACAATTTGGTATACACAAGAGCGGCATACGCATTGTAGTCCGCAGTAGCCAGCAAACAGAGCAAGAAAAAATGTATGTCCATTTTCAAGATGAGAGCCAACCCGCCAAAGCATTTTTTCGTAAAGAATGGCTTGAAGTCTGGTCAGACCCGGACTATCTGTCGCCAAAGCCCTCCCAGACAGCTATTCACTCGCTTGAATTCGCGCTCCATACCTCGCTTCTGCCTCCCGGCAGCCTCATTGTTTTACTCCCTCAAGGAGAGCTTTTCAAAGCGCAGTTTGAAGCTGACATTGCTGAAACTGATGTATTGATACTTGTAGTAGATGGAACACGGCCCAATTATGGTCCAATGCGTCGTCTTGTCGAGCAGATCCGACCTTACCTCCTCCAGGAGCGCTCACCCGACCATAGTGCACGAATGTTTTTTCTTGCTGCAACCTATCAAAATCGTATCGACACCACGGAAGATCTTGAAATCACGACCAGCAACCTACGCTCGCTGCTGCCATTTCTACCTGCTCATTATGAACACCATCATCATCATGGAGCAGGCAAAAACTATTTTTTCTACCCACTCTGGGTGATGGATGCCTTTTTCGCCACCGCTGGTATGAAACAGCGGGCGATTGCTCCCGATCTCCAGATTGAGAGCCAGCAGTATGTCGAACGCTTACAGGCTTCGTATGAGAAGATACAAGGACTGTTTCCAACGCTCCCTCCGACATGTGAAGCCACGACCTTTCACGAGATCTCTTTTGAGCAGCATGAGGCGATGTTGCGTATGAGCAATCTGCCAGAATTAAGTCAGGATCTGGGAGATTTTTTGCGAGATGTGCGGCTGCGCATTCAGTTGAGCTATGCACGAAATGCGATTTAACGTGCGCTCCAGATGCTTGAAGACTTCGCCTGGGAGCAGCTCCGTCCCCACTATTCCGTACCAACCTATAGTCTGGAGACGCTAGAAGAGATCCTGAACACGCGTGAACAGAGGCGCAAAGTGGAGAGGCGTCACTATATTACACAGCGTATTACAGCGCTTAAAAATGCCTGGGAAGAGGCTCTAGTACACTTCGAGATGGCGACATTAAACAGCGAGAAAGCACCATCTCGCTTTCATAACCGCCTGGAGCAGGCACACAGTCAGGCAATAAATGTTCTTGTCGAACGTATCCGCCAGGGCCACTTTGATTCTTATCTGGAGCATAACGGATCTCCGAGCGCACCTACCTGGTCCATTGATCATTTAGGGCACGAAGTCCATCTGCGCAGACTGCTGGGAAAGATGCGCGGTGCTCTCCATGTTGCCCTTGAAGCTGAGCTTGAGCAGGCAGCTCAAGAGCTTGCCCAAACCTTTTTACAAACATTACACAAATAAGCAAACACCCTAACTGAACGAAGTAGAGGTGAAAGAGCCATTTTGCTCTTCTGTAATGTTTGTAAAAAGGTTTGGGCAAGCTCTTGAGCCGCCTGCTCAAGCTCTGCTTCAAGAGCAACATGAAGAGCACTGCGCATCTTTCCCAGCAGTCTGCGCAGATGGACTTCGTGCCCTAAATGATCAATGGACCAGGTAGGTGCGCTCGGAGATCCGTTATGCTCCAGATAAGAATCAAAGTGACCCTGGCGGATACGTTCGACAAGAACATTTACCGCCTGACTGTGTGCCTGCTCCAGGCAGTTATGAAAGCGAGATGGCGCTTTCTCGCTGTTCAATGTCGCCATCTCGAAGTGTACTAGAGCCTCTTCCCAGGCATTTTTAAGCACTGTAATACGCTGTGTAATATAGTGACGCCTCTCCACTTTGCGCCTCTGTTCACGCGTGTTCAGGACCTCTTCTAGCGTCTCCAGACTATAGGTCGGTACGGAATAGTGGGGACGGAGCTGCTCCCAGGCGAAGTCTTCAAGCATCTGGAGCGCACGTTGAATTGCATTGCGTGCATAGCTCAACTGAATGCGCAGCCGCACATCTCGCAAAAAATCTCCTAGATCCTGACTTAATTCTGGCAGATTGCTCATACGCAACATCGCCTCATGCTGCTCAAAAGAGATCTCGTGAAAGGTCGTGGCTTCACATGTCGGAGGGAGCGTTGGAAACAGTCCTTGTATCTTCTCATACGAAGCCTGTAAGCGTTCGACATACTGCTGGCTCTCGATCTGGAGATCGGGAGCAATCGCCCGCTGTTTCATACCAGAGGTGGCGAAAAAGGCATCCATTACCCAGAGCGGGTAGAAAAAATAGTTTTTGCCTGCTCCATGATGATGATGGTGTTCATAATGAGCAGGCAGAAATGGCAGCAGCGAGCGCAGATTGCTGGTCGTGATTTCAAGATCTTCCGTGGTGTCGATACGATTTTGATAGGTTGCAGCAAGAAAAAACATACGTGCACTATGGTCGGGCGAGCGCTCCTGGAGGAGGTAAGGTCGGATCTGCTCGACAAGACGACGCATTGGACCATAATTGGGCCGTGTTCCATCTACTACAAGTATCAATACATCAGTTTCAGCAATGTCAGCCTCAAACTGCGCTTTGAAAAGCTCTCCTTGAGGGAGTAAAACAATGAGGCTGCCGGGAGGCAGAAGCGAGGTATGGAGCGCGAATTCAAGTGAGTGAATGGCTGTTTGGGAGGGCTTTGGCGACAGATAGTCCGGGTCTGACCAGACTTCAAGCCATTCTTTACGAAAAAATGCTTTGGCGGGCTGGCTCTCATCTTGAAAATGGACATACATTTTTTCTTGCTCTGTTTGCTGGCTACTGCGGACTACAATGCGTATGCCGCTCTTGTGTATACCAAATTGTCGTAAAAAGATGTCTTCCCCCAGGAGTGCTGCGAGTAAGACACTTGTGCCGTTCTCCGCGTAATCCACAAGGGTTATGTGATAAGACCGTGTTACGTCGAGTTGTCGTAGCGCTTCTGAGAGGTGTTGGCGTATTTCACGCTCACGTTCAGGCTCTCCCTGAGTGCTGACTAAGAAATCAATGCTTTTGTGGATACGTTCAAGCTGATAACGCCAGACAGGGGCAATCTCGGCCAGGTTAGCGTCTTCTGTACCTGGAGATGTGTAGGTCTGGTCTTCGGAAGCCTGGGCGCGTAACCCTCGTAATTTATGCAAAAGCTCATCCTGGGTTAGTGCGGCCCGGAGTACTACGGGAGATAGGCGGGATGAAGATGCGTTTTTTACTTCGAGCGTTGGGCCTGGTAATCCTCTATTTTCCTGAACTTCGGTGCGAATTTGCATCTTCTCCTGTAACATACGCAATTTTTCTCGCAACTCTTCAGAGGTCAGCGGCGAAGTAGAGAGTGGCTTGTTGAACTGGGAGAAGGTGTTTCTCGCTTCCCTCGGTTCATCAGCGGGAAAAATACCTTGTTGTTGCATCTGCATACTGACGCGTAACAGGTCATTTTTCATCTGAGACCAACTGCTAGCAGAAACTCCTGGTGCTAAAGGACCGGTGGCAGTTTCGTTCTGATCTGTAAATGTAGGAAGTTGGATTGGCAGAGGCGAGAGCCTTGAATGTGCACGCGTTGACAATGCCCAGTATTGCCCACACTTACTACAAAATGGTTTATCAGGCCTATCAATGGCATTGCCGCAATGCAGACAAGTAGGAGTGGATGTTGTGCCCATTCTTCCCTCACGTATTAATCAATCTTCTCGCTCGCGTTCTTTTGCTGGTTATGCCACTATTTTTAGTATAGCTGCTTATAGATAATCGTCAATGTTTCTGGGACGGGAGTAGCAAAAAAGTCGTGTATCAGGTGAAATAAGTATCACTAGATGGATGGATATTTACTAGAATGGGAAGGAGAATTTTTCTTCTGAAAGAGGTTGTACAACCTCAGCTCTAAAGGAGGTGATAACTTCTACAAGTATTATTACCACCTCGGCCAATTTCTTGCTGTACACCTCTCTCCAAACAAGGGTGGCGCTATATTGTCGTATCAAAGGAGAGCGTATAGTAAATTGTGCCGCTACTTTGTTCTCCGGGCGAGACTTCTAAGAGATGTCCAATCTGATTGAGACCACGAGCCTGAAGATTGATCGCATCTGTAGCGCAGGTCTGGTTCTCTAGACAAAAATATGGGTCATCGGTGGGTGGTGTGTAAATGACCATGTGCGTAAAATCTGCCGTTGCTGAGGCGGTCAGATGGATCTGTTGTTTTTGGTAGTTGATGACCGCGTTTTCGCCAGGCGTAAGATTTGTGTAGACATGATCGAGTTTGAGTACTCCAACAGGTCGCGCCTCGTGTAGATCGAACATGGCATACATGATCTGCTTCACATCGAGAAGGCGCGTTGTAGGCAGGAGCGTCTTATCTGCTTCCATAACAATATCGGCGGGAAGGCTGACTGTCGTATCACTTTTCCCTGAGATGACCATAAAGTAGGGATGGAGTGCAAAGCCGAAGGGCAGTGTCTGCTGGCCTTTGTTCTCAACAGTATAGGTAATCGCAACTCCCTGATTGTTCAATGTATAAGTGAGGGAGAGGCGACTCTCGAAGGGATATGCTGCGTAATAGGGATAATCAGGCCCCATATCAACATATGTGGTCACGTGGACCTTATCCCGCTCTATTATCGGCTGTGAAAACTGCCAGGAGCGGTCATAGACCAGTCCATGAACGAGCATTGGATCGGGCATCCGTGGCACATCGGCCAGGGAATATTCCTTGCCTTGATATGTATATTTCTTATCTCGCACACGATTAGGGAAGGGCCAGAGGACCAGATTTCCTGTGGGTTGCTTCTGCTTTAAAAGTTCGCGGTCACAGTAAATCAGTTCGTAGTCGCCAACTGTATAAGAAAACAGGTTGCTGCCCAGTTCAGGGGCAATCCTGATGGCGAGATTATGACGAGGATCAATCGGATCAGTGTAGGAAAGAACAATCACCGACGAGTTCAGGTTTTGATCCTGTATTACTTCCCCATGAAACTGTCCGTGCTCTCCTCCTGGTGCGCTCACATTCTGTGCTTGATTATCGTGAATGGTCAAGATAAAGAAACTCCTTTCAGACTAATGATAGTATCTATTCTATCACCTGTTGGTCTGCCATTTTGTTCCATGATAAGGTGGGAGAGAAGCACAGAGAGAGCATGAGACTTTGCCAGGGAGAAAAGCACAGGAGAGAGTCGCTATGAGATATACTAAAGCGGCTCCTTCAACCTTTCTTTCTTTGGGGCGTAATTATAGTAAGACTTGTATGTAGCATGAGAAAGAGGCATGATTATGGGTGTGAATCCGAACCAGGGCCAGAATCCTGATTCTTCTGGACAATACAGCGGTTATACAGGCTATACGCCACCGCAATCGGTAAATCCTAAAGATGATCCATATAACGCTCAGTGGTATGGGCAAGCGCAGCCTGGTGCCGGCCCTGAATCAGGCGCTCAACAACAGCAATATGATGCTGGCCAACAGCAACAGAGCTACGGTCCCGGCCAGCAGCAACAGCAGTATTATCAACCTCCTCTCAGCGCGACCAGCAGCCGGCAACGCAGTGGTGGCGTGAATGATACCTCTGTGTTTGGCATCAATGCTCGTTTGGCTGCCTTACTGAGCTATCTTTTTGCCTGGGTAGGTGGTTTCTTTTTCTTACTTTCGGAGCGCAAGAACCGCTTCGTGCGCTTCTCGGCTGCTCAGTCAGTGACTGTCTTTGGTCCAATTTTTATTGTCTACATTTTGTTGCAGTTAATCCTGCATATTCCTTTACTCGGTGCTTTGCTTAGCCCCCTAATAGGGTGTGCCGTAAGTATTCTTTTGTTGGTGGGTGGCCTGCTCTGGGTCTTTCTTATGGTCCAGGCCTATCGTGGAGTGGAGGTGCGGCTGCCAGTGGTCTCCGTCTATGCTGATGCATTGCTGGCGCGTTTCTCCCGCACAAGGCGCGGCACCACTGTATAAGCCAGAATCGCAAATCAAAATGAATCGATCTGACTATGCCCCCATTCGGCCTCTTTAGATTCTGTAGAGGGCTGGTATGCCAGCCCTCGATCTAACCACCCAAAAGCCCTACCTCTTTTCTTTTCATCCTTGACAAGTGAGCGTTTACTCACTATACTAAATTAAGGAAGTGAGTGTTCACTTCCTTAAAAAGAATTTGAAAGAAGGTGTATAATATGGCAGAGACAGCAAAAAAGGGCAAACTTCAGGTGGGAGAGGCCGCTCCGGACTTTACATTACTCTCTCAGGATGGGAGTGAGGTCCATTTTGGAGAGTATCTGGGCAAGAAAGCGATTGTTTTGTACTTCTATCCAAAAGACAATACCCCCGGTTGTACAGCGCAAGCTTGTGCTTTTAGAGATCGTTACGAGGTGTTTAAAGACGCAGGTGCTGAGGTGATTGGCGTGAGTTCGGATTCCGTAGATGCTCATCAGCAATTTGCTAGCGGTCAGAAGCTTCCGTTCGTTCTTTTGAGTGATAGCAGTGGTGCGGTGCGCAAACTCTATGGCGTTCCTGCCACCTTTGGCCTCCTACCAGGCCGTGTTACTTACGTGATTGATAAGCAAGGGATTGTGCGTCATATCTTCTCTTCGCAGTTTGCTCCTGAGAAGCATATCGACGAAGCCCTCAAAGTAATTCAGGCTTTCTAAGAACGTGTTCGCACATTGTTTGCCGAGCTGATTTTCGATGCGTTCTAATGGATGTAGTGAGGGGTTGCTCTCATAGCAAGATGAGGGCAACCTGTGAGAAAGGGAATGGCGATGAATATGCGAGAACAGATTTTGGCGGCAACGGAACGGGTTATTCAGGAGAAAGGTCTGGCGCGTGCGACGACCAGGGAGATTGCACGTGAGGCGGGTTGCTCAGAAGGCACTCTCTACAAGCATTTTGCCACGAAAGAAGATTTATTCCTGGCGGTTATACAAACCTACTTACCTGAAGTCGCGGAAGCTGTCTCACCAGAGATGGCTGGCAAACTGAGCGTACAGGAGAATTTGGAAAATATCGCTCAGGCAATAATTAATTATTATGAAAAGCTGTTGCCACTCAGCATCTCGCTTTTTGCTGATCTGGATCTTTTAGCACGCCATCGCCAATGGATGCATGAGCAAAAAGCGGGACCATTAAATATCTATCACCGTATCTCCCTCTATATCCAGGCCGAGCAGAAATTGGGGCGCATAAAAAAAGAACTTGATCCTTTCGATATTGCTGCTAGCCTGCTTGGCCCCTGTTATCAGTATGTCTTTATTCAATACTTTGATGGTAGCGATCCCTTTCCTCTCGCCAGCAAACAGTTTGTTCAGAGGATCGTCAATATTCTGCTCGTAGGGATCGCCGTTCCTGAGTAAAAAAGCCTTGCTTATTTTCTTCCTGATTTTTGTTTTATACTCTCCTTTTTGCATTGGATATGAGCCGCTCAATCATATTCATCAATTCATCTATATCTACTGGTTTGCTCAGGCCGACAATCCCTCGTTGCTTAATCTCTTCATAGGGAAGGTTTGCACTCAACATCATTGCTGGCACTGAGCGCAATGGTTCAAGGGCATGAAGTCGATCATATAATTCAATGCCAGTCATATGGGGGAGATGATAATTTAAAATAAAGAGAGCAGGTGTCAGACCCTGGACCAGGTTTAGCGCTTGTATCCCATTCGTTGCTAGCACAACTTGATACTCTTCTTCTAAAAGATGCAAGAGAAAACAGCTAATATCAGCATCATCTTCTACCACGAGAATCAGTTCAGATGTTTTTTGCTTTTCTGTCATATGCCTCTCCGATATCGTTATTACTCTTTATACGTGGTATTTATTCTCCCTCGTTTCAGCTTGTGCTAACTCAATGACTAATGATCGGCCTAAACTGATCTTGCGTAAAAAACAACCTCATTTTTTCTAGAAATGAGGTTGTTGGAAAATTTCCAGATGCTGAAACTACCATTTATTCCAATGCAGAATTGGATCAAGCGGTTCACGGGCACCCGGTTTGAAATCTGTACCACCAAGTGTGTATGCTACGGGAATCAAGGCCGCCTGTGTGAACTTCTCAAAGGGAATCTCCAATAGCTGCGCCGCTTCTTTTTCATAAACCAGGTGCAGCGAGGTCCAGGCGGTACCCAGTCCGCGTTCGCGTGCTGCCAGCATGAAACTCCAGGTGGCAGGAAAAATCGAACCCCATGCCCCTGCCTGCGCCGCCGCCGGGAAATTTTCCAGCCGACCAGCAATACACGGAATCAGATGGACTGGGACCTCGTGAAGATGGTCAGCCAGATAGTTCGATGACTCACCGATCCGTATCTGTGTAGCCCTACGCGAACGCTCCATCTTCTGCGTGCGTCCGGAAGCAATCTGTTGCTTGTAATAATCGGTGAATGATTGCTTATAAAGGTCAGCTAACCCTTTCCGTTTTTCAGGATCAGTCACAATCACAAATTGCCATTGCTGGCTGTTGCTCCCGGAGGGAGCCTGAAGCGCGATCTCCAGGCATTCACGCAAAACTTCTTCTTCTACTGGACGCGAGAAATCCAGGCGTTTGCGCACAGAGCGTGTGGTAGTCAGAACCTGGTCAGCACTGAGATTTAGATGAACCATCCGATTTTTTCTCCTTAAAATTGAGTAATGTTGTTGAGTGTTCGTTTCCTTGTTTATTTTTCCAGTTGGAAAGAAGAGCTATACTGTATGGTATGATACGTATTATGAAAGTAGCAAGGGATGGGCGGAGGACGTATGGTAAGACGTATGAAGAAGCGGTAAAGCAAGGTCAGGATGCAATTGAAAGCTGGATTGCTGATGCAGTTGCTTCACAAGAACCTGTACCACCGCCGCGTGTGGCTGCTTGAAGAGAAAAAGAAGAGAAGGCTACTTCGTTGGAGATAGCCTTCTCTTCTTTACTTCCTGTGGCTAAAATTAGTCTATCCTAGCAGTGCGTATGGATCTTGCAGCAAGCGTTTCACCTCCTGCAAGAAGCGGGCCACGCCTGCACCGTAAATAATACGATGGTCGGCTGAAAGGGTTACCCCCATGATATCGCGAATAACGGGTTGACCGTCTATCGGCACAAATGTTTTGCGCGTCGAGGCCACTGCGAGAATCCCTGCTTCCGGTGGATTGATGATTGCGGTGAAGTCAGTCACATCCATCATTCCCAGATTAGAGACGGAGAAGGTCCCCCCGGAGAAGTCATTTGTCGTTAGCTTGTTGGCTCGCGCCTTCTCAATGAGCGCTTTCGCTTCCCTGGCAATCGAGCGCACGCCCTTGATATTCGCATCGCGGATCACTGGCACAACCAGGCCATTTGGCACATCTACCGCAATTCCGATATTGATGTGTTTGTGGCGGATGATCTGGTTCTCTTTCCAGGAGCTATTCACCTCGGGAAATTTCTCCAGGGCCAGGGCACAGGCTTTTACAATCAGGTCGTTGACGCTGACCTTAATACCATCTTCGCCTGCGCTGGCATTCAGCGACTGGCGCATTGCCAGGACGTCGGTCATATCGATCTCGCTACGTAACATAAAAATGCGGAACTGTCGTTTTCGACTCTGTCAGGCGGCGTGCCACTGTTTTCTGCATCTGCGTCGGATCGATTACTTCGTCATCCGGCGCGTTCGCTGGCAGACTCGGTGCCGCCTGCGCGACCTGTGGCGGTGTTTCGGGAATCGTCTGTACTGCGGCTGCGGCTGGTGCGCTGGTTGTCGTCTGCCGCTCAATATGGCTGCCCAGATCGTCGCGTACAATGCGCCCACCCGGACCTGTGCCCTGGATTTGGCGCAGATCAATATTGTGCTCTTCGGCGATACGACGTGCCAGAGGCGAAGCTTTGATACGCAGACCGTTCTGGTTCTCCATATTCCCACGCTAAGACTCTCGCTCTGCGCTGTCAGAGGCTGAAAATTCTTGCTGATCGCTGCCGCACTATTCGCAGATGCCTCAGCTTGAGATGTGCTAGTCTGGGCCTGTGCTGAAGACGCCTGTGGCTGTGCTGGAGTCGCTTTTTGAGCGCTTTTTCTGACCCGAACCGATCAGCGCAATCGCCTGACCAATAGGCGCTGTCTCTCCTTCTTTGATCAGGATCTGCTCAAGTATGCCAGTGCTCGTAAGCCTCAATCTCCATATTCGCCTTATCGGTCTCTACCTCAGCCAGAACATCACCGCGCTTTACTTCGTCTCCCGGCTTTTTTAGCCAGCGCGTGATCGTTCCTTCCTGCATGGTATCGCTAAGGCGCGGCATATTTACTTCAGGCATGACTAAATCTCCTTCGACGGGGGGCCATCTCGTCGATTGCATCTGTCAGTTGCTTTGCTCCGGTAAGGGCCGCCAGCTCTAGAGGTTTGGAGTAGGGCAATGGCACTTCAACACTGGCCACACGCTTGATAGGCGCATCCAGATAATCGAAGGCCTCTTCCTGAATCGTCGCCGCAATCTCAGCACCAACTCCATAAGAGCGCCAGTCTTCCTCGAAGATAATTGCCCGGTTGGTCTTTTTGACTGAATTGATGATTGTCTCCTTATCCAGGGGACGCAACGAGCGTACATCGACAACTTCGACGCTGATACCTCTCTTGCTCCATACGCTGGGCGACCTCTAATGCACCGAGGCCATGCGAGAGTAGCTGATGACGGTTACGTCCGAGCCCTCTTTGGTTACGTTGCCTTGCCAAAGGGAACGTGTAATCTCCTTCTGGAACCTCGCCTTTGATATTATAAAGACCAGATTTTCAAAAAAGATGACGGGATTGTTGTTACGAATGGCTGTGCGCAACAGGCCTTTCGCATCCGCGGGGGTCGAAGGTGCCACTACCTTCAGGCCTGGAACATGGGCAAACCAGGCTTCGAGATTCTGAGAGTGGGTGGCGGAGAGCTGCTGACCACCACCGCCAGGGGTACGAATTACCATCGGAACGGGGCATTGTCCACCGAACATGTAGTAGATTTTTGCCGCATGGTTTACGATCTCGTCCATCGCTAGAATGATGAAGTTGAAGGTCATAATCTCAACTACTGGACGTAATCCCAGCATTGCCGCCCCTGCCGCCATGCCAACAAAGCCATTCTCAGCGATAGGCGTATCCACTACGCGCTTTGACCCAAACTCTTTCAAAAGACCGGCTGTGATCTTGTACGAACCCTTCAAAGTTTCCGATCTCTTCGCCTATTAAAAAAACATTCTCATCGCGCAACAATTCTTCACGGAGTGTATCATGGAGCGCCTGCCGAAAAGTGATCTCAGCCATCTATTTGTCTCCCTTCAATGCATCATCTGCTGCATATACATAGTCATGAAGTCTTTCAACTGGCGGGATAAGGACTCTCTTCGGCAAACTGGACAGCCTCGTCGATCTCACGTTGTGCCTGTGTCATCAATCTCTTCAATCTGCTTGGCATGAGTAACCCGCATCCTCAAGCGTTTCGCAAAGAGTTGAATCGGATCTTGCTGCGCACGGTTCGCTCAACTTCTTCTCGCTCCCGATAGCGATCAGGGTCAACGACTGAGTGACCACGGAAACGATAGCTCATTGCCTCAATCAGGCTAGGCTCATGCTGCTCACGCGCCATCTTGGTCGCACGGAGCATAGCATCTCGCACTGCCAACACATCGGTTCCGTCAACACGCTCGCTATACATTTGAAGGCTCGCGCTTTGCGGTAGAGCTCAGGCACCGCCGAACCCTGTCTCTGTGCGTAGCCCCATGCCATATCCATTGTTGACGATAAAGAAAATAATGGGCAGATGATAAATCTTGGCCAGGTTCAAGGATTCATAGAAGGGACCACCGTTGGTAGTGCCATCTCCCATCTGGCAGGCAACCACTTCATTGGTACCACGATACGAGATCGCGAAGGCCGCACCTGTAGCTAACGGAAGCTGACCACCGACAATTCCATAGCCACCCATAAAGCGATGTTCAATGCTAAACAGGTGCATCGAACCACCGCGACCATGCGAACAACCGGTCTCTTTCCCGAATAACTCAGCCATCACTGTTGCGCAGAAATGCCACGACAGAGGGCATAGCCATGTTCCCTGTAGTTGGTATAGATGTAGTCTTTAGGTCCCAGGGCTGCGCAGAAGCCCACTACTGTGGCCTCTTCTCCCAGATTGAGATGGCAGTAGCCACCGATACGTGCCTTGTTGTACATCTCTCCCGATTTTTCTTCAAAATGACGGGTTAAGACCATTTGATAGTAGTAGTGCAGCAAAGTATCCCGGTCTTCATTTGCGGGGAGCGTGGCGACGCCTGGTGTACCCTTCGCTTTCAAATCGCGTGCCTTTTGCTGGTCCGTATTCATGAGGTCTGGCGTTCCTTTCTTACTCAAAATTGAGCAAGTCAAAAGTATTTTGAATATATGCTTGCCTAGAGACGAGAAATAGCGCGTGCTTCTACCCCTTTCTCCCACTCAACCCCTTTGCTGTCACTAAAAAGGGACATGAAGCGGCAGATCACTACGAGGCTCACTCCTGCGCCTGCTGGCCCTACTGCCTGGAGCCGATATATAGATACTCTGGTTTCGTATGCATTGTACCACTCATTATCACGCAGGCAAACTGCTAGAATGACCTCTCAATTCTCGTAAGTTGGTATGAATGTACCAACGCTCTTAACTGCTCTTTTCCTTTTATCATTCCAGCGTCGCGAGTCGCTGTTGGGATTGGATAACCACTAACTAGAATTTGCCTTTGTCTCCTTCTGACAGATGAATAGATAACAATATGCTTTGTATTCTCTATGAGGAACGCATCAGGTTTAAAACGACAATAGGTAGGTAATAATTGGTACTGATAAGGTTGATAGATTGTCTATCAAAACTTCAGAAATAGCTCCCAAAGATAGCTATTGATGCTGTTTGGTCAGAAGTAAGGCTCCCCATCATAATAGATTAAATCTCTTACCTGCGCCCACCATAATTTGTTATCTTCCCATATAATATCATAGCAAACAGTACGTTTCTACTGGTGACGATGGTACTCCTGGTACGACGAAAAATCTTTAGTATTGTGAACCGACAACCCCTATTTCATACGTATAAGAACTATCCTAAAAGATAGGTCTCATACGCACACGATCAGGAAAGCTGGTGTGCCTATTTGAAATTCTCGGCTCTTTACTCTTTTTGCCTCTATTGCTTGCTATGTTGGATAAAACAGCATGAAAAGGATAGTCGGTTATGCTGAGAAAATATGCTGCTGAGCTTTTTGGGACGTTCGCGCTCGTTTTCTTCGGCTGTGGTGCAAGAGATATGGTAGGCGATACAACGCAATTTGCTGGTATTCTTCTGGTCCATCTGACCTTTGGCTTAACGATTGCTGCTATGGTCTATATGTTTGGCTATCTCTCTTCTGCGCATTTTAATCCCGCAATTACTTTCGGGTTTGCCTTGTCAAAGCGCTTCCCCTGGCGCTATGTGCTTCCTTACTGGCTGGCTCAGGCTCTGGGTGGCCTCCTCGCTGTTAGCTGTCACGCACTTTTTATTCCTGATCAAGCCGTCGCTGCTCATTATGGCGCAAATATACCAAAAATTGGCATTTTTGCTGCCCTGGGTGTGGAAGTCGTTCTGACGTTTTTCTTGATGATGGTGAGTATGGCTAGCGCTACTGATAAGCGTTTCAAACGTTCCGATAGTGGTATAACGGTTGGTTTTACGATTATTGTCTCTGGCCTGATGGCTAACTCGTTATCGGGTGGCAGTATAATCCTGTGCGCAGCCTGGCTCCCGCTCTTTTTGCCGGTGGTGAGGCCCTTGCCAATTCCTGGATCTATGTGCTCGCTCCTCTTTGTGGCGCTGCTCTTGGCGCTGTTATCTACGAATTTTTGCGCGGAAGCCAGGAGCATGCGAAACCTGTGGTTGAAGATTTTCCTCAGACTACCTTTGTGAAAGAACATTAGTTATGAATGTTACCTCTCCTACTCTTCTTTCTTCTCTTCTCTCTCTAGCCCTTCTTTCTTTCTGTTGAGGCGCATTGGAGAAATCTCCCCTTCCATTTTTTTTGCAAAGCGGCTATTATGATAGACAGCAGCTTCTACGTCTATGAAGATAGATGGATGATTCTTGCCGCATTGGCCTGTTTGGTCGAACCTCTTATAATGAACTGGATTGTCTCTTGTTCAGCCAAAAATTCTAAGGAGAGCCTGGGATTTTTCCAGCTATGTAGCGAGGAAAATACTGTATTGCTTCTGAAAGGAGATCTAGAGATGAGCTCGCTCTTTGGTAAAGTGCGACACACAATCGGTATTGGCTTGGATGAGCAAGAGTTGTACGAACGGGCCTTTGAAAAAGGTGTCCTGTTGCAAGACTTTAGCAAGGCTGCTGATCTCTTTGAGGATGCATCTAAAAAAGCTAATGAACATGGCAATCAGGCTCTGGCGGCGCGGGCGGCCGCAAATGGACTGTTGTACCGCTATCTGACAACACAAAATCCCGGCTCGTTGAGCACCTGGTCCATCTTTTCAGCCTGGTCGAGATCGAACCAATCGGTGGTCCGCCTCATCAGATGATGCATAAGAGCCGCTCTATGCCGAGCTGGATTGTCGCCTGGTGGGGGCTCCGATTCTGCAGGCGGTGGATGATGTGATGCGTCTTCGCGATCTCATAAGTTGGCCAGCACAAAATTCCTGGCTATTATCCGCGATCCGCTCTTGACTTATACCTATGTCGGTCGGGTAACGGCCATGATGAGCGCTCCGATCAGCGTTATTTTTTCCACGAAGGTATGTATTTGTTCTATGAGGCCATGCTGAAGAAAGATAGTGATCCTGGTGCCGCTGCTGAAGACCTGGCTCTGGCTCTGCAAGCTTTCCGGCGCTGTAACGATACAAATCGCATTGAGCGCATGGAGACCTTGTTAAATAATTGGCGCGTGGTGCGTACCTGTTGGATCTGCCACCGTGAAGTTCAAGGGGCCGATCTCCACTTTACTCTCAGTCGGGCCATTCTGACACCCTTTACAAGGAATGTTTGGAGAAGCTTAATCAGGACCCCTTTACCTTAATCTTCAGACAATGCATGTTGTTGTGTGTACTCCCTGTGGTTCTATGATTACCTTTCGCGCAGCAGATGAAGCCGAGCGCGTGCGCCGCGATCTGCTGCTACAATTGGCTGAAGCCCATACACGCATCGATGCCCTTGCTGAACGCGTGCAGCGCTTAGAGCAACGACCAATCGTGCGTTAATTAGAGATAGGGAGCTATGGATAAGCAAGAGATACTCACTATCCTCAATTCTTTGGATGTGCAGGTATCGATGGGAAGAATCGACCAACCAACCTATGATATGCTCAAGCAGAAATGGACGCTGCAACTACAGGCGGCTGAAAATGCGGCGGTCTTGCCTCTTCCGTCATCGCTAGAGCCAATCGTAATCAATGAACAGGCAGCTATGACTGGCCCCCGCCACGCGGCTGTCGAGGTGCTCGCCTGCCCAAAATGTCCTGCTCCCGCTCAGATAAGTGATACTTCGCAGGATTTGAGCCGGCCTCTGCGCTGCCCCTTCTGCGATACTGTCTATACTCTACGCCAGGGCCAGGATAACGCTCAACAGCTTAAGCAAGAACTGATTGCCTCGTTCGATAGGGTCGTGGTTGGCAACAGAAAGGAGTTGGGGGCGTTCTGTCGATGTCAACGCCAGGCGCTATATATTTACTGATTCCCTCTATCCTGTTCTGAAAAAAAGAGGTCGAGCGCCGCTTAGAGGCTTTTGATACTGTGTTTAGAAGCTCCCCCTCGTTCAGTTGAAAGAAACGCTCGACTTCCGTGACTATCAACCCGGCCCTCTCTTGCTTGCTGTTGCTCAGGGGGATAATCATTCGCCAAAAACCCTGGTGAGCCGTGTTACCGCTCAGCAATTGCAAAATTTTGCTGTTGTGCCTGAGGATCAGCGCAAGGTGCAAGACTTGCAGGTACGCTTGCAAAGTCTGGTCTACTACGCAAATATTGCTCAACAGTTTGTTTCTCCTCAGATGAGCAACTACCAGATTGTCAGGCAGAATGTTATCGCTCTCCAGCAGATCTATCAGCCTTTGCTGCAAGTGGATGCTGATGAGCGCTATCATGCGTTTATGACTGCCCAAATTGAACGCGCCAGTGGTGCATTGCTCTTCCTGGAAGCGATTGCCAGTGCTTTTGATGAACAGCATGGCATTGTTCCTGAACGCCTGGTATTACAGACGGCGCGGGCACTAACTCAGCTAGAGAAGGCGCAACGCCTGGCTGATCTCTGTACGTATAATCCATTGCTGACTGTTTCTTTGCAGCAAGGTATCAAAAAAGATAT